>NZ_CP168570.1:900000-3867013 GCF_047325115.1 Rhizobium sp. Rhizsp82
CACCGAAGCTGAGGATTTGCAGCAATGCAAGTGGTAGCGGAGCGTTCCGTAAGCCTGTGAAGGGACAGTCGTGAGACATCCTGGAGGTATCGGAAGTGCGAATGTTGACATGAGTAACGATAAAGAGGGTGAGAGACCCTCTCGCCGAAAGACCAAGGGTTCCTGCTTAAAGTTAATCTGAGCAGGGTTAGCCGGCCCCTAAGACGAGGCGGACACGCGTAGTCGATGGGAACCACGTTAATATTCGTGGGCCTGGTGGTAGTGACGGATTGCGTAACTTGTTCATTCTTATTGGATTGAGTGGGCAGGGAAGCGGTTCCAGGAAATAGCTCCACCGTATAGACCGTACCCGAAACCGACACAGGTGGTCAGGTAGAGTATACCAAGGCGCTTGAGAGAACTATGTTGAAGGAACTCGGCAAATTGCACGCGTAACTTCGGAAGAAGCGTGACCCCATTTTACGCAAGTGAGATGGGGTGGCACAGACCAGGGGGTAGCGACTGTTTATCAAAAACACAGGGCTCTGCGAAGTCGCAAGACGACGTATAGGGTCTGACGCCTGCCCGGTGCTGGAAGGTTAAGAGGAGAGGTGCAAGCTTTGAATCGAAGCCCCAGTAAACGGCGGCCGTAACTATAACGGTCCTAAGGTAGCGAAATTCCTTGTCGGGTAAGTTCCGACCTGCACGAATGGCGTAACGACTTCCCCGCTGTCTCCAACATAGACTCAGTGAAATTGAATTCCCCGTGAAGATGCGGGGTTCCTGCGGTCAGACGGAAAGACCCCGTGCACCTTTACTATAGCTTTACACTGGCATTCGTGTCGGCATGTGTAGGATAGGTGGTAGGCTTTGAAGCGGGGACGCCAGTTTCCGTGGAGCCATCCTTGAAATACCACCCTTATCGTCATGGATGTCTAACCGCGGTCCGTTATCCGGATCCGGGACAGTGTATGGTGGGTAGTTTGACTGGGGCGGTCGCCTCCGAAAGAGTAACGGAGGCGCGCGATGGTGGGCTCAGACCGGTCGGAAATCGGTCGTCGAGTGCAATGGCATAAGCCCGCCTGACTGCGAGACTGACAAGTCGAGCAGAGACGAAAGTCGGTCATAGTGATCCGGTGGTCCCGCGTGGAAGGGCCATCGCTCAACGGATAAAAGGTACGCCGGGGATAACAGGCTGATGACCCCCAAGAGTCCATATCGACGGGGTTGTTTGGCACCTCGATGTCGGCTCATCGCATCCTGGGGCTGGAGCAGGTCCCAAGGGTTTGGCTGTTCGCCAATTAAAGCGGTACGTGAGCTGGGTTCAGAACGTCGTGAGACAGTTCGGTCCCTATCTGCCGTGGGTGTAGGAATATTGACAGGATCTGTCCCTAGTACGAGAGGACCGGGATGGACATATCTCTGGTGGACCTGTTGTCCTGCCAAGGGCATAGCAGGGTAGCTATATATGGACGGGATAACCGCTGAAGGCATCTAAGCGGGAAACCCACCTGAAAACGAGTGTTCCCTATCAGAGCCGTGGAAGACGACCACGTTGATAGGCCGGGTGTGGAAGTGCGGCAACGCATGAAGCTTACCGGTACTAATAGCTCGATTGGCTTGATCGTTCTCATTGCTTGTGCTCATCTCAGGGCAACCGCAAAGCGGTTGTCCCGACAGAGCGAAGGCGAAAGCCTTTGCGACGGGCGCGGCGAACACGCAGTGTTCGTCCGGTTTGTTGCACCGAAGACGTGTTCAAAAAATGCAGCCTAGCGGCTGCGCCAGCTTCTCAATTGTTGCGCTTCGCTGACCTGGTGGTCATGGCGGGGTGGCTGCACCCGTTCCCATTCCGAACACGGCCGTGAAACGCCCCAGCGCCTATGGTACTTCGTCTTAAGACGCGGGAGAGTCGGTCGCTGCCAGGTCTGCTAAACGCAACATAAATCTTCTCTGAACGAAATTACGGCCCCTGGCCGATCAAAGGGCCGCTCGCAAAGCGGCCTTTTTGCTTTCGAGCCCTATATGCAGACTGAAATAGCGATGCACCGGATCTATAATGGTGCGTCCCTTACAGGAGACAACTCCTTTGGAGTTGCTCCGGCAGTAAGCGTAAAACGTCTTCGGCGCTTTACGCTATCGCGACAAAACCCAAAGGGTTTTGCGCTGGCGCGGGGTGGAGCAGCCCGGTAGCTCGTCAGGCTCATAACCTGAAGGCCGCAGGTTCAAATCCTGCCCCCGCAACCAACGATCCCCGACACATCACAGCCCGCCATCCGGCGCGTTCTTGCGTTTCTGGGCTAGAGATAAACCGCACCCTCACTCCTCCCGAAACGCACGGCTCAACTGATCTGTCAATGGCTTCGTCAGAAACGACATCGCCGTCCGCTCATGTGTCGAGATGAAGACTTCGACCGGCATGCCGGGCAGGACTAGCAAGGTGTATTGCTGCTCCTTGGAGGTCGTGCGCGCCATAGCTGCAGTCCGGCCCAGCTTCTTCCAATACGGAAACACAAACGGGCGCGGCATCTGCCGCGCCCTCGTGCACTTCATTAAGGCAATCGAAGCCGGATCAGCCTGCCCGCAGGCTGTAGCCGTTCACGGCATCGAGCATATCGCGGACCTTGCGGCGCTCGCCCTCGAGTTCCTGCGTCAGCGCCTGGTTCTGTGCGTTCAGCCGCTGGATCTGGACCTGCAGTTCGCGGATATCGGCGAAGTTGAGGCGGCGGCCGATGGTCAACAGGAGGTCGGCTGAATTGGTCTGGAGCGCGCGGCCGGTCACCGAGCTGTGGAAGCGGACTTCCTGAGCGTGATAATCGATCACCGTCTGCGCGGCGACGGGATAGCCGAGATATTCCATGATCTGGAACATCAGATCGCCGACCTTGTTCGGGGTTCCGGCGGCCGGCGTTGCAGCGGCACGCGTGTCGGAAATCAGATCCCACAGACCGCGGAACATCAGGTAGCCGAACTCGATCGGCTGATCGTAGACCCACTCGAGATCGATGAAGCTCAGCTTTTCGCCGACGATGAGATTGCGCGGGATCGCATCGAGCAGCGAGCCGGGGACGCGGTCCTGCAGCTGCATCGGCGCGGGGATGCCCATGCCGGCAAGATGCTGGTCGAGCGCCTGTTTCCAGACATTGGTCCAGTTCGCAAGATGCTCGACGGACCAGCCGTCCTGCAGCAGGCAACGCTTGCCGATATCGCGCCACACCAGACCGGTTTCAAAGACCTCGTCTTCAAGATTGATCTTCAGCGGCGATAGATTCATGCCGTTGTTGTCAGCCTGAATGGCTTCGCGCTCGACCACGAGCTGCTCGCCCTTGCGCACGAAGCGCACCAGCTTCTGATATTGCGCGTCACGGCCGCCGGTGAAGTGCGTGGCCATGACATCGTCCGCGGCCAGCGGCTGGTCGGAGGAGACAAGCAGGAAGGAGTTGGCGAGATCGCCCTGCAGGCCATTTCGCGCGATGACGTCCCAAGCGAGGTCCTGTTCGAAAGCAAGAATGCCGGGGCGCTGCGGGTCGGTCGCCGTCGCGCCGCGGATCAGTGGCGAGAAATCGGTCGGCAGGTCCGCGGTCAGGGCTTCCTCGTTCAGCACGAACCGGGGCAGCTTGTAATCCGGGAAGGGGAACCAGTATTTCTGATGTGGCAGGCCGGCGGCCGTGACGCGATGCGACAGCTCGCGCTTGCCGAAGGTAACGGGACCGTTCTGCGTATACTGATCCTCGACGCCGACCATCGGCCGCGCCAGGTGATCTTCGGGGAAGCCGGCAAGATATTTGAGGCCGATCTGGTTTTCGATGGCGATGATCAGCACGCCGCCCGGTGCAAGCAGCGAACGCGCCTTGGCAAGCATCCGCTCGATCGCATCCTGGCCATCTTCGGCACCGAAGAAGACGCGGGCATATTCCAGCACGCCGATCAGCGTCACCGTCGCGAATTTCTGATCGACTTCGAAATTCTGCAGCGGCTCGGCGAGAACAGTGACGTTCGGCAGGTCGCGGCAGCGCTCGGCGATCGTCGCGGCACGGCGCGGGCTGCCTTCGAGGGCAAGTACCTCGTGGCCTTCTTCGCCGAGGAAGCGCGTCATGGCGCCGGCGCCAGCGCCAATTTCCAGGACGGGGCCGTGGATCAGGTGCTTGATCGGCCGGAACAGATTGGTGCGCGTCGGATTGAGATGGTAGTTCGAAGGCCAGTCGGTGATCGCCCGCTCAAGTTCCTTGGAGAAAAGCGAGGTATCGGCAGACAAGCGCATGACATCGAGGATCCGCATTTCCGATGCGTCGCCGTCATTGTAGCGGAACGCGTCGCGCGTCGTCTCGTGGCTCCAGACCTTGCCGTTCTTGCGGTAACCCGATGCCTGTAAGAGGTCTTGCATGAATTCTCCAATACAGCCGCGGCTGATTCTGACGAAGGTTTGCGAGACCAATCGCAGAAGAGGCTGGACCGAAGCTGACGGACAAACCGGAGTGCGGCTTGCTCAAGGCATCGCTGAAAATGAAAGAAGCCCGCTTTCGCGGGCTTCCCTGTTTCTTTCGATTGCCACTCAGCTCCGGATCGTCGCCTTGCCCTCATCGACAAGCCGCTGCGCCGCTTCCGCGGGCGTCGTCCGCTCGAACGCAAGTTCGTCCGCGATCGGGCGGAACAGGCGCTGGTCGAACTCGGTCGAGCCGAGCGGGGCCGGCGCCGGGTAATCGCCGACCTGGTCCTTGAGCAGGTTGACATATTGAACCGTCGCCTGTTCCGTCGGGTTGAGAGCCGGAAGGATTGCTTCGCGCACGGCAGGCGACATCGGCACGCCGCGTTCGACGCCGAGGATCTTGCCGGCGTCGGGACTGTTGACGAAGAAGTCGATGAATTTCGCCGCTGCCTCGCCGTTCTTGGTCGTCGCGCCGACGCTCCAGATCAATGCTGGGCGGTAGTAATGGCCCGAGGGCCCACCTTTCTTTTCGCGCGGAAGCGTGGTGATTGCCAGCTTGTTCTTGGAGATCAGCTGGTAGCCGACGAGCTGGTTGGAATAGGCCATGCCCATCGCCGATTTGCCGAGCGCCAGCGCGTTGGTGTCGATCGTGTTCTGGTCAAGCGTCTGGACGTCGGCGCCGACTGTGCCGCCCTTCTTGCGAAGATCTTCCCAGAAGCTGTACCACTCCTTGGCATCGTCGACACCGAAGCCGAGCTTGCCATCGGCATAGAGGCTCTTGCCGCGTTGGCGCAGCCAGGCGTCGAAGACATAGGTATAGCGGGCGCCATAAGGGCCGCCCCAGTAATTGTCCTTGCCCGATGCCTTGGTGAGCTCGACGGCCAGCTTCGCATATTCGTCCCAGGTCAGATCCGTCGTCGGCAGCGGCAGGCCGGCTTTCTCGAAGGCAGCCTGGTCGAAGAACAGCGCGAAAGAATTGAGGCCGAGGCCGACGCCATAGAGCTTGCCATCGACGGTCGTCAGCTTCAGCATGTCCTTGCCGAAGGCATCGACCTTCAGCGTCGAGGGCACGAATTCGTCGAGCGCTAGGCAGGCGCCGCGCTTGGAATAGTCGGAAATCGTGCCGGGCTCGAGCTGGAAGACGTCGGCAATGGCGCGGCCGGCCATCTGTGTCGCAAGCTTGGTCCAATAGCCGTCGCCGCTCATGGATTCGCCGACGATCGTCACGCCGGGGGTCTTGTCCTGGTAGAGCTTGGCGACATCGAGCGTGCGCTTGGCGCGGTCGTTCGAGCCCCACCACATGGCGCGCAGCTGCGCATCCGCCGCAAAAGCCGGTACGCCGCCGGCACCGAAAGCCAGGCCCGCCGTCACGCCGGCCGTGCCCATCAGAAATGAACGCCTGTTGATCTGCATGATGTTCCTCCTTTGGCTGCCCTCGCCGTCCTCCAACTTTGTCCGGGCATCTGGCGGCACAGCCTACGCAAAAAATATCCGTTTGCAAGAAATTATATAAAACTTGCAAATTTGCATTATTTGCATAATGTCACCCTATGAGCGAAACGAAATCCAAACGGCCGCGCCAGGCCGATATTGCGGCGCTGGCGGGCGTCTCCATCTCCACGGTGTCGCGTGTACTTGCCAATGAGCCGGGCATTAGCGGCAGCGTGCGCGAACATATTCTGCGGGTGGCGGCCGAGCGCGGTTATCAGCCGAAGTCACTGATGGAAGCGCCGGCGGGCGGTCTGGCGTTGATCGCCAGCGACAGCGTTACCGGCGGTCTCAGCGTCTTCTATGAATCGATCGTAGAAGGCCTGCGCGCCGGGGCGATGGAAGCGGGCATGCCATTCGAAGTCCGGCTGCTGCGTGAAGACCGCGCGTCTCCAGATGTGATCCGGGGCCATATGGAAGCCACCAAGTCCGAGGGGCTTTTTCTCGTCGGTATCGACCCTTCGGACGTGCTGCGCCAATGGATCGAGGAGGAGAATGTGCCTGTCGTGCTGGTCAACGGCACGGATCCGCAGCTGAAGCTCGATGGCGTATCGCCCTCGAATTTCTTCGGTGCCTTCCAGGCGGCTGAGCGGCTGCTCGACGCAGGGCACAGGAAGATCCTGCATCTGACCGGCTCGCATCGCCACACGATCCGCGAGCGCGTTCGCGGCTTCGATACGGCAGTTGCGGCCCGCGGTGCGGAAAGCCTGCTGGTGCCGATGGATTTCTCCGGTAGCGCGACCCGGGAAGCCCATGAGCGCACCGCAGCACTGCTTGCCAAGGACAAGAGCTACACGGCCGCCTTCTGCATGAATGATTTCATCGCCGTCGGCGTTCTCGAGGCCGTCACCGAGGCGGGTCTTCGCGTGCCGGAAGATTTCGCCATCGTCGGCTTCGATGATCTTCCCTGCGCGATGATGACCAATCCGCCCCTGTCGACGATGCGTGTCGACCGGGCTGCGCTGGGGCGCGAAGCGATCGCGCTGATGATTGCCCGCTTCCGCGACAGGACTGCGCCTGCGCGCCACCTATGCCAAGCGGTCGTCCCGGTCTCCGGGGGGACTGTGCCAGATGCAAAAAATCGATGAGTGATGCAGATGACATATGATCCGGCCAGCGCCAATCCGCTTGCAGGCAATCCCCTGAAGACGCGCGACGATATGAGCCGCGCGCTTCATGCTCTCTTTGATCCGCTGCTGCCCTATTTTTCGGAAGGCAATGCGCGTGTCCGGCTTGATGGCGCCGGTGCGCATTTCGACCGGGCAGCAGCCGATCTCGAAGGTTTTGCCCGGCCGCTCTGGGGCCTTGCGCCGCTGGGCGCCGGCAAGGGGGAATTCGGGCACTGGCACCGCTTTGCGGAAGGCATCGCCAACGGTACCGATCCGGATCACCCGGAATATTGGGGCACCGTCAATGGCCGCGACCAGCGCATGGTCGAGTTCGCTGCGCTTGGCTTTGCAATCGCACTCACACCCGAAAAGGTCTGGGAGCCGCTGAACGCGAAGCAGCGCGCCAATGTGATTGCCTATCTCAAGCATGCCCGGCAGTTCGACTATGCCGACAATAATTGGAAGTTCTTCCGCATCTTCGTCGATATCGCGCTTGATCGCGTCGGCGCGGATTTCGATCGCAGCTTGACCAGGCAATATCTCGAAGAGCTCGAAGGCTTCTATGTCGGCGACGGCTGGTATCGCGATGGCAATGTGCGTCGCGTCGATCACTACATTCCCTTCGCCATGCACTTCTACGGCTTGATCTACTCGAAGCTGGTGGATGACGACTATGCCAGGCGCTATCGCGAGCGGGCGCTGCTGTTCGCCAGGGATTTTCGCCATTGGTTTGCCGATGATGGCGCGACGATACCGTTCGGCCGCAGCCTTACCTACCGCTTTGCCTGCGCTGGCTTCTGGTCGGCCCTTGCCTTTGCCGATCTCGAGGCGCTGCCCTGGGGCGAGGTGAAGCATCTCTGCCTGCAGCATCTGCGCTGGTGGCGCGACAAGCCGATGACCAATCGCGACGGCATCCTGTCGATCGGCTTTGCCTATCCGAACCTCTTGATGTCGGAGAGCTATAATTCCGCCGGTTCCCCCTATTGGGCCTTCAAGGCATTCCTGCCGCTGGCGATCCCCGAGAACCATCCGTTCTGGACCGCCGAAGAGAAAGTGCCTGCAGCCGCCGCCGTGAC
Source organism: Rhizobium sp. Rhizsp82 (assembly GCF_047325115.1). Taxonomy (NCBI): domain Bacteria; kingdom Pseudomonadati; phylum Pseudomonadota; class Alphaproteobacteria; order Hyphomicrobiales; family Rhizobiaceae; genus Rhizobium; species Rhizobium sp. Rhizsp82. Next base: position 908,076 of record NZ_CP168570.1, read on the forward strand.
GCCGCAGCGTCATCCGGGCATGGTCATCATGCATACCGGGGAAGATGCGGTGGCCCTGTCATCAGGGCAGGAAAATCTCCAGATGCGATTTGGTACCGAAAAATACGCAAAATTCGCATATTCGGCCCGCTACGGCTTCAGTGTCGAGGCAGACGAGCGCAGCTTTTCCGGCGCCGCTTTCGATTCCGCGCTGGCCTTCAGCGATGACGGCCTGCATTACCGCGTCAGGGAAACCAACAGGGAGGCGAAGATCGCCGGCGACGTGCTCTATGCGAAGTGGTCGCCCTTCAGCGATGTCAGCGTGGAAACCTGGCTGGTGCCTGCCGCGCCGTGGCATCTGCGCGTTCATCGCATCAGATCGGATCGCGCTCTGCAGATCGCCGAAGGTGGGTTTGCGATTGCTAAGCGGGATTTCGATCGCGATAGACTGGAGGCGGAGACCGGCGCTGCGCATGCCATCGGTGAAGCGGATTTCTCCGGTATAGTAGATCTCGGCTCCAGCATCGAGCGACAGGGCCTCGTGCAGAAGGCGCTGCCCAACACCAATATGATCGTTGCCAAGACCCTCGTGCCGCAGCTCCGCGGTGCGATCAAGGCCGGTGAAACCGTGCTTGTGACGGCCGTGATTGCCACCCGAGACCAGCAGGCAGCAAAGACGGCCTGGCTGAAGCCTCCCGCAAAACCCGATCTTGCGGCGCTTGAGGCGCTGGTTGCCAAGGAAGGCGTTACCGTCAGCGCCATCGAAGCGCCGGGGCAGATGCCATGACAGGTCCCGGCGTTGCGCTTGCCATGCAGCCCGGCCAGCGGACCGAACACGTGTTGCCGGATCAGCTTCTCGACCGGCTGGCTGGTCTCGGCATGCTTCTCGACCGGCAGCCGCTTGAGAATTTCGATGACGAGCGCGCCAGGCGGGTTCTGGCGGACACCGAGATATTGATCACCGGCTGGGGCGCCCCCTTTGCCGGAGAAAACGTCCTTTCGCTCGCCAAGGACCTGAAGCTTGTGGCGCATGCGGCGGGCACGGTGAAAGGCATTGTCGGCGAGGAGATATTCAATGCCGGTGTGAAGGTCACGCATGCGGCGGAAGCCAACGCCGTGCCGGTGGCCGAGTTTACGCTTGCGGCCATTCTCTTCGCCGGTAAGCAGGTCTTCCGCTTCCGGGATTTCTATACCGCCGACCGCGACCGTGACCGCACCTATCCGATGCAGCGGCTGGCGATCGGCAACTATGGTCGCACCGTCGGCATCATCGGCGCCTCGCGGATCGGCCGCCGGTTGATCGAGCTGTTGAAGCCGTTCGAGTTCAAGATCGTCCTCTTCGATCCGACGCTGAGCGCCGCCGAATGCGCGGCCCTTGGCACCGAAAAATGCGATCTCGATACACTGATGCGCATCTCCGATATTGTTTCGCTGCACGCACCATCGCTGCCCTCGACACGTCACATGATCGATGCGGGGAAATTGGCGCTGATGAAGGACGGCGCGGCGCTGATCAATACGGCGCGTGGCGCGATTATCGATGAGGCCGCGCTGCTCGCGACCCTCGCCACCGGCCGCATCGATGCGATCATCGACGTGACCGATCCGGAAGTTCCGGAGAAGGCATCGCCCTTCTACGACCTGCAGAACGTTTTCCTGACGCCTCACATTGCAGGGGCGGTCGGATTGGAGCGGACGAGGTTGGGCGAAATGGCCGTGGACGAGGTGGAGCGCTTTCTGAAAGGCGAGCCGCTGCGCTATGCGCTAACGCTCGCCGATCTCGACCGGGTTGCCTGAGGCGGCAAAGCGACGCCCCAGGCCTGATTTTATTAGCCGGCTTTTATGCTGTTCGGCGAGCCGTCATTGGCAAGCTCCGGCATCAGGTCGGCGATCGAGACCACCTTGCCGGTGCGTGAACTCTGCAGTGCTGCAATCCCGCACAGAACCGACATGGCGCCGGCCCGCGTTCCGGCGCGCTGATGCAGGGCGTCGTTCATATCGGGCTTGAAGATCATGTTGCGCATCCGGTCGTCGCCACCATAGTGGCCGCCCGACGAATGCGGAACGGTGATACGCTCGACGGCTTCCTTGCCGTTGGGGAAGTTTCGGATCAGCAGGATTTCGTCTTCCCGCTTCATCTCCCAAGGCTGCGCCTCATACTGGCGGATTTCGATGCGACCCTTGGTGCCGTTGAATGCCAGGTGATGGCCCTCGATCGGCTGGAAGGTGTTCAGCGAATAGGAAACGTGGACGTTGTTGCGGTAACGGATGCTGACGACCATCGTATCGGGAATGTCGATATCCTCCCGGAAGACGCAGCCGTCACGGAAATAGCCATCGACCTTTGAGGGATCCTCGTAGAGCGTGTCGAGGAAGGGGTCGGCGCCGAGGTCGAGATAATAGTCGCACTCGGCGGTGTGGGGACAGAGCTTGCAGCGCGGTCCGCGGAACGGGCCTTTGCGGCCGTAGTTCTGCAGGTCGGCAAACGACGTCACGGCTTCCGGATCGCTGTCGAGATACCAGTTCAGCAGGTCGAAATGGTGGGTCGCCTTATGAACGAAAAGGCTGCCGGAATTCTCTGTATAGGCATGCCAGCGGCGGAAATAGTCGGCGCCATGCTTGGTGTTCAAATACCAATGGAAATCGACCGATGTGACGCGGCCGATCTCGCCGGAATTCAGCAGTTCCTTGATGCGCGCCGCCGTCGGCGCGTAGCGGTAGTTGAAGGACACGTCGACGCGCTGGCCGGTGCGCTTCTCGGCATCCATGATCCGGCGGATCTTGTCGACCGCCGTCGTCATCGGCTTTTCGGTGATGACGTCGATGCCCGCCTCGAGCGCCCGAACGACGATTGCGTCGTGGGTGTGGTCAGGGGTGCAGACGATGACGAGGTCGGGCTTGACCTCCTTCAGCATCGCTTCGATGTCGTCATAGATCGGGGCGTTGCTGCCGATCATCGTGCGGGCGCGTTCTCCGCGCAGCGCATTCTTCTCGACGATGGCGACGAGATCGACATGCTCCCGCCAGCCGGCAAGCAGGTCCTTCCCCCACATGGTGGTCCCGCGGTTACCGGTCCCGATCAGTGCAAAGCGGCGCTTCTCCATCGAATGATCCTCCTTAATACGTGCTGAAACGAATATATCCAATTAAACCAGGCAGCAGCTATGATACCGGTCGACGCAGGTCGCGATGACCTTTTCCGCCGGACGCTTCCACCAATTGTCTGCCGAAAAGATCTCGACCTCCTGGGCGCCGAAGAAGCCTGCCTTCTCGATCATGCGCCGGATGCTCTTGAGATCGATCACACCGTCACCCATCATCCCGCGATCGGTCAGCATGTCCTTGGTCGGAACCAGCCAGTCGCAGATGTGGTGGGCGAAGATGCGTTTCATGCGGCCGGCGCGGGCGATCTGCTCGGCAAGCTCCGGATCCCACCAGACGTGATAGACGTCGATAGCGACGCCGACATCGGTGCCGAGCTGCTCGCACATGTCGAGCGCCTGGCGCAGCGTATTCACGCAGGAACGATCGGCGGCATACATCGGATGTAGCGGCTCTATCGCCAGCGGCACGCCGGATGCCTTGGCATGGGGCAGGACAGCGGCAATGCCATCGGACACCATCTGCCGGGCAGCGCCGATATCGCGCGATCCACCTGCCAGGCCACCCACAACGAGTACTAGGCAATCAGCACCGAGTGCCGCCGCTTCGTCGATCGCCCGCCTGTTGTCGTCGAGGTTCTTCTGCCAATCGCCGTCATTGGCCGCCGGAAAAAAGCCGCCACGGCAGAGACCGGTCAGCTTCAGGCCGTTCGATTGGACGATGCGCACGGCTTCGTCCAGACCGGCCTTGGCCACCTGATCGCGCCATGGCGCAATCCTTGTGATGCCGTGCTTCAGGCAGATATCGACTGCTTCGGCAAAGCCGCATTGCTCGCGGATCGTTGCGAGATTGATCGAAAGACCTTCAACCTGCATGTCCTGTCCTCCCTGCCTGACCGGTCATTGCACGCCGTTAACGGCGAGCACCTGTTTCATGCGGCTGACGGCGAGATCCGGGTCGGCAAGCACGCGCGCCTTGTCGGCGAGCCGGAAGAGTTCGGCAAGATGTGTCAGCGACCGCGTGCTCTGCTGCCCGCCGACCATCGCGAAATGATCCTGCAGACCGTTGAGATAGGCGAGGAAGACGACGCCGGTCTTGTAGAAGCGGGTCGGCGCCTTGAAGATATGCCGCGAAAGCGGGACGGTCGGATCGAGCAGCTCGAAGAACTCGTTGTTGCTCTGCCGCCCGAGCGCCTCCATGGCGGCGGAGGCCGCCGGCGCGATCGCATCGAAGATGCCAAGAAGCGCGTCGGAATGGCCCTGTTCGTCGCCGGCGATGAGCTCCGCATAGTTGAAATCGTCGCCGGTATACATGCGCACGGATTTCGGCAGCTGCCGGCGCATCGCCACTTCCTTCTCCTTGGAAAGAAGCGAGATCTTGATACCGTCGACCTTGGCGGCATTGGCCTCGATGACCTCTAGGCAGGTCGACATCGCCTTGATGTGGTCGCCGTTGCCCCAGTAGCCCTCGAGCGCCGGATCGAACATCTCGCCGAGCCAGTGGATGATCACCGGTTCCTTTACCTGGCGAAGGATCCGGTCATAGACGCGGATATAGTCATCCGGCCCCTTGGCCGCCGCCGCCAGCGCCCGGCTCGCCATCAGGATGATCCGGCCGCCTTCGGCTTCGACGGTTTCGATCTGCTCTTCGTATGCCTTGATGATCGTATCGATCGTCACATCGGGTCCGGGCGTCAGGTGATCCGTACCGGCGCCGCAGGCAATCAGCGCATCGTCGCGCCCGCGCGCCTCGCGCAGCGCACGGCGGATCAGGTCACGCGCCTCGGGCCAGCCGAGACCCATGCCGCGCTGCGCGGTATCCATCGCCTCGGCAACGCCGAGCCCGAGATCCCAGAGGCGGTGGCGGAAGGCGAGCGTCCGCTCCCAGTCGATCGCCGGTGTCAGCCAGGGATCGTTGTCGGCCAGCGGATCGGCAACCACATGTGCCGCCGCATAGACCACGCGCGGAAAATCCTTGGCCTTGCGCTTCTTCACTTCGATCGGCGTGCCGGTCAGCTGGTAGGCGGCGATCTTGCCATCGAGCGGAAGGTTGATCGTACCTGCCATGATCAGAACTCCAGTGCGGGAACGTCGAGCCAGCGGCGTTCGGCCCAGGATTTCAGGCCGAGTTCGGCAAGCTGCACACCCTTGGCGCCGGCTTCCATGCCGTAGGGCCACGGTGCATCCTCGGCGACGTGGCGCAGAAACATTTCCCACTGCGCCTTGAAGCCGTTGTCGAAGAGCTGCGTATCCGGCACTTCGTCCCAGGTCTTGTAGAAATCGATCGTCTGCGGCTGGTCGGGGTTCCACACCGGCTTCGGCGTGTTGACGCGATGCTGCGTCCAGCATTTCGTCAGACCGGCAACGGCCGATCCATGGGTGCCGTCGACCTGGAAGGTCACGAGATCGTCGCGGCGCACGCGCACTGCCCAGGAAGAATTGATCTGCGCAATCACGCCGCCATCGAGCTCGAAGGTCGCATAGGCGGCATCGTCGGTATCGCAATTATAGGTCTTGCCCTGTTCGTCGACGCGGCTGCCGATATGGGTAGCGCCGAGGCAGGAGACGGCCTTGACCTCGCCGAACAGGTTGTCGAGCACATAGCGCCAATGGCAGAGCATATCGAGGATGATGCCGCCGCCGTCGCCCTTTCGGTAGTTCCAGGACGGACGCTGCGCCGGAACGCCCCAGTCGCCCTCGAAGACCCAGTAACCGAACTCGCCGCGGACCGACAGGATCTTGCCGAAGAAGCCGGAATCGCGCAGCAGCGCCAGCTTCCGAAGGCCGGGCAGGAAGAGCTTGTCCTGCACCACGCCGTGCTTCAGGCCAGACTTGCGGGCCTTGCGCGCCAGGTCGAGCGCCACCTGCAGATCATCGGAGATCGGCTTCTCGCAATAGACATGCTTGCCGGCATCGAGCGCTCGCGACAGCAGCTCGGCGCGCATCAGCGTCGTGCCGGCATCGAAGAAAATGTGATCGTCGGGATTGGCGAGCGCTGCGTCGAGATCTGTCGACCAGCGCTTGATGTTATGCTTGCGGGCAAGCTCTTCCATCTTGTCGCGGTTGCGGCCGACGATGATGGGATCGATCTCCAGTCTCTCGCCGGATTTCAGCAGAAGACCGCCCTGATCGCGGATCGCCAGGATCGATCGCACCAGGTGCTGATTGTATCCCATGCGGCCGGTAACGCCGTGCAAAATGATCCCGAGACGCGCCATTTTTTCCTCCCTGCAAATCGGTTTCCAGCGGGGAGCGGGCTTGGCCCGGCCCTCCCAAGCCAGTAACTAAACAGTTACTTGATGGCAGATGAAAACCGGACCTGTCAATAGGCAAATCCGGATTCGACTTTTCAGCGCTTGATTGAGGCGAGCGTCACATGGACGATATGGCGCTCCCAGGTATCGAGATTTTCAGGCTCGATCAGCGGGCGGCCGAAGATTGTCGAGAGCGTGTACTGGTTGGAAAGATAGAAATATCCGAGCGATGCGATGGTCAGATAGACATGCAGCGGATCGGCGCTTTCGATGAAGACGCCTTCCTTCTTGCCGCGCTCGAGCACCTGGGCGAGTTCGCCGATCAGATGCGAATGCAGTTCCTTCAGCCGCACCGATTGCCGCAGCCAGCGGGCGCGATGCAGATTCTCGGTTCCGAGCAGGCTCAGGAATTCCGGATGCTTGAGGAAATAGCGCCAGGTGAAGAGCGCGAGTTCGGTAATGCCCTCTTCCGGATTGCGGTCGCCGATATGCAGCTCGCGTTCGGCGGTGCGGATGCCGACATAGGCCTCTTCGAGGACACGCAGATAGAGCTGCTCCTTGTCGCCGAAATAGTGGTAGAGCATGCGCTTGTTGGTGCCGGCGCGCTCGGCGATGGCGTCCACACGGGCGCCGCCCATGCCGTTTTCGGCAAACTCCTGCGTTGCCGCCTCGAGGATCGCAGCTTTGGTTCTTTCCGGGTCGCGTTGCAGCACGCGTTCGCCGGCGGCGCGCTTCGACTTTTTCTTTTCACCAGTCTGGCCGGTATCGTTCATCGGCTTATCTCCCCAGACGCTAATGTTGCGCTCATAAGGCTTCGGTGCGAGGTTGTACAAGCGAAATTCGAGGAGGAAACCTCGCTGAATTATGACCGCTTGACAGGCTCGATGCTTGTCCATAGCTTGTAACCAATTAGTTATTTGTTGCAAGAGAAACCAGCAAGGAGCGTGTGGAGGCGCTCCCCAAGGGAGGAGGAAAAACAGATGACATTCAGCATTAATAGACGTGGTTTCATGGCGGGAGGGGCCTCGCTTCTCGCGCTTTCGGGTATGGGTATGCCAGCATTTGCGCAGGATGCCCGCCTGCGCCTTATCTGGTGGGGCTCACAGCCCCGCGCGGACCGCACCAACAAGGTGTCGGATCTCTACAAGGCCAAGAATTCCGGTGTTTCGATCACCGGTGAATTCCTGGGCTGGGGCGATTACTGGCAGAAGCTCGCGACCCAGGTCGCCGGCAAGAACGCCCCCGACGTGATCCAGATGGATTATCGTTACATCGTCGAATATGCCCGGCGCGGCGCTCTTGCGCCGCTGGAATCCTACATGCCCTCGAAGCTGCAGCTCGGTGATTTCGATCCGGCCCAGATCGAAGGTGGCAAGGTCGACGGCCATCTCTACGGTATCAGTCTCGGCGCCAATTCTGCAGCCACGGTCGTCAATACCGTTGCCCTGCAGGAAGCAGGCATCGAGCCGCCGAACAACAAGACGACCTGGGAAGAACTCGGCAAGATGGGCGCCGAGATCACCAAATCCGGCAAGCGCAAGGGCTTCTTCGGCTTTGCCGACGGCAGCGGCGCCGAGCCGCTCTTCGAAAACTACGTGCGCCAGCGCGGCAAGGCGCTGTACACGGCGGATTCGAAGATTGCCTTCGGTGTCGACGACGCTTCCGAATGGTTCGACATGTGGGCTAAGTTCCGCGAAGCCGGTGCCTGTGTGCCGCCTGACGTTCAGGCACTCTACAAGGACACGATCGACACGGCTCCGCTCACGATGGGCAAGGCCGCTATCGACTACGCGCACAGCAACCAGTTCGTCGGCTTCCAGGCCGTCGTCAAGGACAAGCTGACGCTCAGCAACTACCCGCGCATTAAGGCGGACTCGAAGGGCGGCCACTACCGCAAGCCGTCGATGTTCTTCTCGGTGTCAGCGCAGTCGAAGGTGCTCGATCAGGCCGTCGATTACGTCAACTTCTTCGTCATGAATCCCGATGCTGCCAAGGTGCTCGATGTCGAGCGCGGCATTCCGGAATCGAAGTCGATGCGTGATGTCGTCGCCGGCACGCTTGATGATGTCGGCAAGATCCCGTTGAACTACGTGGCCAATCTCGGTGATCTCGCCGGGCCACTGCCGCCGCCGCCGCCGACAGGCGCAGGCGAGGGACAGACGGTTCTGCGTCAGCTCGCCGAGCAGGTCGCCTTCGGTCAGGTAACCCCTGCCGATGCCGGCAAGCAGCTTGTGGATGAAATTACGCGCGTTCTCGCGCGGGGTTGAACCATATGAACAATGCGATGCGCACGACGGCTGACGGAGCCGTGATGGTGGAACGTTACCAGGGAGCAGTGGCAGACAGCCGTTTCAGGCGGCTGTGGAATGCCAATGCTCCAGGTTATCTCTTCCTTCTGCCCTGGCTTCTGGGCTTCTTCGGGCTGACGCTCGGACCTGCCCTGATCTCGCTCTACCTGTCCTTTACCGACTTCGACATGTTGAGGGCGCCAGGCTGGGTAGGCACTGCCAACTACGTGCGCATCGCCACTGCCGATCCGAAATTCGCAGCCGCGATGTCGGTGACGCTCACCTATGTGGTGCTCTCGGTACCGTTCAAGCTCACCTTCGCGCTCATGGTTGCGATGGCGCTGAACCGCGGTATCCGTGGCCTGCCGGTCTACCGCGCCATTTTCTACCTGCCGTCGCTTCTCGGTGGCAGCGTGGCGATCGCCGTTCTCTGGCGCCAGCTCTTTGCCGGTGACGGCCTTGTCAATGCGGCGCTGGCACAGATCGGTATTCAGGGCCCGAGCTGGATCTCGCATCCGAGCTATTCGATCTATACGCTGGTAGCGCTGTCCGTCTGGCAGTTCGGCTCGCCGATGATCATCTTCCTCGCCGGTCTGCGCCAGATCCCGCAGGATATGTATGAGGCCGCAAGCCTCGACGGCGCCTCGAAATTCCGCCAGTTCTACAAGATTACCCTGCCGCTTCTGACGCCGGTGATTTTCTTCAATGCGGTGGTGCAGACGATCGAAGCCTTCAAGGCCTTCACGCCGGCCTTCATCATTTCCGGCGGCACCGGCGGTCCGATCAATTCGACGCTGTTCTACACGCTCTATCTCTACCAGGAAGCCTTCGGCAATTTCCGCATGGGTTATGCCTCGGCGCTCGCCTGGATCCTGGTGGTCATCATCGCGATCTTCACCGCCTTCTCGTTCCTGTCCTCGCGCTATTGGGTTCACTACGATGACTGAGATGACCGCTACAGTGACCGCGGCCAGGCCGCCATCCGACGTCAACAAGCGCAGCCTGCCGGGTTCGATCGTCGTCCATATCCTGTTGATTGGCGCATCGCTGCTGATGCTCTACCCGCTGCTCTGGATGGTTTCGGCCTCCGTGCGCCCGGAAAACGAAATCTTCTCATCGACCTCGATCATTCCGTCGTCGATCGATTTCAGCTCCTACGTCCGCGGCTGGACCGGCCTCGATATCACCTTCGGCCGCTTCTTCTGGAACTCGCTCGTCATCTCGCTGCTGACAGTGACCGGCAATGTCATCGCCTGCTCGCTCGCGGCCTTCGCCTTTGCCCGCCTGCGTTTTGCCGGCCGTAACTTCTGGTTCGCGATCATGCTCGGCACGCTGATGATCCCGTACCACGTGACGCTGATCCCGCAATATGTGCTGTTCCTCAACCTCGGCTGGGTCAACACCATCCTGCCGCTGGTCGTGCCGAAATTCCTGGCAAGCGACGCCTTCTTCATCTTCCTCATGGTGCAGTTCTTCCGCGGCATCCCGCGAGAGCTGGACGAGGCGGCGATGATGGACGGCTGCAGCGCCTGGCGCATCTACTGGAAGATCATGCTGCCGCTGTCGCTGCCGGTTCTGGCGACAGCCGCGATCTTCTCCTTCATCTGGACCTGGGACGATTTCTTCGGTCCGCTGATCTATCTGAATGACATGAACACCTACACGATCCAGCTCGGTCTGCGCACTTTCGTCGACTCGACCAGCGCATCGGATTGGGGCGGACTGTTCGCCATGTCGACACTGACGCTCGTGCCCGTGTTCTTCTTCTTCCTGTTCTTCCAGCGCCTGCTGATCGAGGGCATTGCGACGACCGGCATGAAGCGCTGATGCCAATGGGAAAGAATGACATGACCATCAAGACTGTTGCCATCGTCGGCTGCGGTATCGGGCGTTCGCACATCGTCGAAGGCTATCTGCCGCACCCTGATCGTTTCAAGGTCGCAGCGATCTGCGACCTCAATGAAGAACGGCTGAAGACCGTCGGCGACGAGTTCGGCATCGAGCGCCGCAGCACCTCCTTCGACGAGCTTCTGGCCGATGACAGCATCGACATCATCGATATCTGCACGCCGCCGGGCATCCACAAGGAGCAGGTGATCGCAGCACTCGCCGCCGGCAAGCACGTCGTCTGCGAAAAGCCGCTGACAGGATCGCTGTCAGGCGTCGACGAGATCATGCGCGCCGAGAAGACCGCCAAGGGCACGCTGATGCCGATCTTCCAGTATCGTTACGGCGATGGCATCGAGCAGGCCAAGCGCATCATCGATGCTGGGATCGCGGGCAAGTTCTACATGGGCTCGGTCGAGACCTTCTGGCTGCGTAAGCCGGAATATTATGCCGTTCCCTGGCGCGGCAAATGGGCGACCGAGCTCGGCGGCGTGCTCGTCACCCACGCCCTGCATCTCCACGACATGCTCTTTCATCTCGCCGGCCCCGCCGCTCGCGTCTTCGGCCGCGTTGCGACGCGGGTCAACGATATCGAGGTGGAGGATTGCGCGTCGGTCAGCCTTGAGATGCAGAACGGCGCCTTCGTTTCGCTCTCCTGCACGCTGGGTTCGCAGCAGGAAATCAGCCGCCTGCGGCTGCATTTCGAAAACGTCACTTTCGAGAGCAACTACGAAGCCTATTCGCCCGGCAAGGGGCCATGGCAGATCCTCGCTGCAAACGACGAGGTGCAGGCAAGGATCGATGCCGCCCTCGCGGACTGGCAGCCAGTCGCTCCGCGCTTCAACACGCAGATGGTCCGCTTCCATGATTATCTCAGTGGTAACGGGCCGCTACCGGTCACTTCGGCAGACGCGCGACGGGCGCTGGAGCTGGTGACGGCGATCTATCAATCCTCGGACAGCGGGGCTGACGTCGCGCTGCCGATCGGGCCGGAGAGCCCCAAATACGCCGACTGGCGTGCAAAAACGCGATAACGGGATCAGAGAGGATTTGGGAGATGGCAACGAGTGTCGTTCTTCAGAAGGTCGAGAAGCGTTACGGGTCGCTTGATGTCATTCACGGCATCGACCTGACGATCGATCCCGGCGAATTCGTCGTGTTCGTCGGCCCGTCAGGCTGCGGCAAGTCCACGCTGCTGCGGATGATCGCTGGTCTCGAGGAGATCTCGGGCGGCACGCTGCTGCTCGACAACGAGCGGATGAACGAGGTGGCGCCCGCCAAGCGCGGTATCGCCATGGTCTTCCAGTCCTACGCGCTCTATCCGCATATGTCGGTCTACAAGAATCTGGCTTTCGGCCTGGAGACAGCCGGCTACAAGAAGGCTGAGATCGAGCCGAAAGTGCGCCGTGCCGCCGAGATCCTGCAGATCGAGAAGCTGCTCGAGCGCAAGCCGAAGGCACTCTCCGGTGGTCAGCGCCAGCGCGTCGCGATCGGCCGTGCCATCGTCCGCGAGCCGCGCATCTTCCTCTTCGACGAGCCGCTGTCGAACCTCGATGCCGAACTGCGCGTGCAGATGCGCGTCGAGATTTCGCGCCTTCACGGCAATCTCGGCAACACGATGATCTATGTTACCCACGATCAGGTGGAGGCCATGACCATGGCCGACAAGATCGTTGTGCTGAACTCCGGCCGCATCGAGCAGGTCGGCGCTCCGCTCGATCTCTACAATAACCCGGCCAACCGCTTCGTTGCCGGCTTCATCGGCAGCCCGAAGATGAATTTCCTGAAGGCGAAGATCGAGCAAGTGAATGATGGCGATACGGTCATCAACGTCTGCGGCACCTCGATCCGCCTGCCACGCCGCCTGAAGGGCGCCGCGGGATCGGACGTCACCTTCGGCATCCGTCCGGAGCACCTGACCGTTGCCGCAGGCGGTGCCGAGCTCGCGACCGTCAATGTCGATCTCGTCGAGAATCTCGGCGGCGCGACCATGCTCTACAGCACGACGCCGGATGGCCAGCAGCTGACGATCGCGCTCGATGGCCAGCAGAAGGTCGAACGCGGCACCAACGTCAAGACGTCCTTCGATCCCGCCCGCTGTCACGTCTTCGATGCCTCGGGCGCGACCATCTGAGCGGCTGCTCAGCTTGACAGCTAATCCTCCTCTGGCCCATCATTTTGAAAATGGGCCGCGAGGGGGACGAGCGTGACGCCTGAAGATAGGATTCATGCACTCGGCATCTGGCACGGGCCGGTCGAGATCGAACCTATCACCGGCGGCATCACCAACCGCAATTATCTCGTCCGTGATCGCAGCACGCGCCGGGTCGTCCGGCTCGGCGACGATATTCCGATCCATCACATCAGCCGGCCGAACGAACTCGCAGCCAGTATTGCCGCCCATGCCGCAGGCCTGTCGCCAGCCGTCATCCATCATGCGCCCGGTATTCTCGTCCTCGACTTCATCGAAGCGCGGTCGCTGACCGCTGCAGATCTGCAGGATGAGCAAACCCTGCAGCGGACGCTGCCGCTGATCCGCGCCTGCCATCGCGACATCGCCCGCCACTTCCGCGGCCAGGCAATGATCTTCTGGGTATTTCACGTTATCCGCGACTATGCGGCCAACCTTGCGGCTGCGGGCAGCAACTATTCACCGTTGCTGCCGGGCTTTCTCGAAAAGGCGGAGCGACTGGAGACCGCTGCCGGTCCGTTCGAGATCGGCTTCGGACACAACGATCTCTTGGCCGCCAATTTCCTCGATGACGGCAAGCGGCTCTGGTTGATCGACTGGGATTATGCCGGCTTCAATACCCCGCTTTTCGATCTCGGCGGTCTCGCCTCCAACAACGAGCTATCGGAAGCAGCCGAGCGCGTGATGCTGGAGAGCTATTTCGAGACACCGCTGACGCCGGATCTGTGGCGCCGCTATCGGGCCATGAAATGCGCCTCGCTGCTGCGCGAAACGCTTTGGAGCATGGTCTCCGAGACCCATTCGACCATCGATTTCGACTACGCCGCCTATACCGCCGTAAATCTCGCGCGTTTCGAGCGCGCCTATAAGGCATTTGAACAGGATCAGTAGAATGACGAAGGAATTACCGAAGACGGCAAAGGCCGTGGTCATCGGCGGCGGCATTATCGGCTGCTCGACGGCCTATCATCTCGGCAAGCTCGGCTGGACGGATACCGTGCTGCTGGAGCGCAAGAAGCTGACATCAGGCACGACCTTCCACGCCGCCGGCCTCGTCGGTCAGTTGCGCACCAGCGCCAATATCACCCAGCTGCTCGGCTACTCCGTCGATCTCTACAAGAGGCTGGAGGCCGAAACAGGGCTCGGCACCGGCTGGAAGATGAATGGCGGCCTGCGGCTCGCCTGCAATGAGGAACGCTGGACGGAGGTAAAGCGTCAGGCGACCACGGCCCAGTCCTTCGGCCTCGAAATGCATCTGCTGACGCCGCAAGAGGCCTTCGATCTCTGGCCGCTGATGAACATCGATGACCTCGTCGGCGCGGCCTATCTGCCGACCGACGGTCAGGCGAACCCTTCTGACATTACCCAGGCGCTCGCGCGCGGTGCCCGCATGGCTGGGGTCTCTATTTTCGAAGACACCGAAGTCATCGATCTCGAAATCGACAAGGGCCGCATCCGCGCCGTCATCACCGCCAATGGACGGATCGAATGCGAGCGCGTCGTCGTCTGCGCCGGTCAGTGGACACGGCCTTTCGCCGCACGCTTCGGCGTCAATGTTCCGCTCGTCTCCGTCGAGCATCAATATCTGATCACCGAATCCTTCGGCGTTCCCTCGAACCTGCCGACGCTGCGCGATCCCGATCGCCTGACCTATTACAAGGAAGAGGTGGGCGGCCTCGTCATGGGTGGCTATGAGCCGAACCCGATCCCCTGGGCCACGGGCGGCATTCCCGAGGGTTTCCATTACACGCTGCTCGACAGCAATTACGATCACTTCGAGCAGATCATGGAGCAGGCGCTGGCTCGCGTTCCAGGCTTGGAGACGGCGGGCGTCAAGCAGCTGTTGAACGGGCCGGAAAGCTTCACGCCGGATGGCAATTTCATCCTCGGCGAAGCGCCGGAGCTGAAGAACTTCTTCGTCGGCGCCGGCTTCAACGCCTTCGGTATTGCCTCCGGCGGCGGTGCCGGGATGGCGCTTGCCGAATGGGTGGCGAAGGGCGAGCCGCCTTACGATCTCTGGCCGGTCGATATCCGTCGCTTCGGCCGCCCGCATTTCGACACCGACTGGGTCCGCACCCGCACACTGGAAGCTTACGGCAAGCACTATACGCTGGCCTTCCCCTTCGAGGAGCATTCGAGCGGCCGCCCCTGCCGCAAGTCGCCGCTCTACGACCGCCTCAAGGCGCAGGGCGCCTGCTTCGGCGAAAAGCTCGGCTGGGAGCGGCCGAACTGGTTCGCCGATCTCTTCGCCAACGAAGAGCCGAAGGATATCTACAGCTACAACCGGCAGAACTGGTTCGATGCCGTCGGCCGTGAGCACAAGGCGGTGCGTGAAGCCGCCGTCATCTTCGACCAGACGTCCTTCGCCAAATTCGTGCTGAAGGGCCGCGATGCCGAGACAGCGCTCGGCTGGATCGCGTCGAACGACGTGGCAAAGCCGGTGGGATCGCTTGTCTATACCCAGATGCTGAACGACAAGGGCGGCATCGAATGCGACCTCACCGTCGCCCGCATCGCCGAGAACGAATATTACATCGTCACCGGCACCGGCTTCGCGACCCACGACTTCGACTGGATAGCCCGCAATATTCCGGAGGGCATGCAGGCCGAGCTGGTCGATGTCACCTCCGCCTATTCGGTTCTGTCGCTGATGGGGCCGAATGCCCGCACCGTGCTGGAGAAAGTCACGTCCTCGGATGTCTCGAGCGCCGCCTTCCCCTTCGGCCGCATCAAGACCGTGGGGATCGCGGGCTGCCCCGTCAGGGCGCTGCGCATCACCTATGTCGGCGAGCTTGGCTACGAACTGCATGTGCCTGTAGAATACGCCACCACCGTGTACGATACGCTGATGGCGGCCGGTGCCGGCCTCGGCCTCATCAACGCCGGCTACCGCGCCATCGAGAGCTGCCGTTTAGAAAAGGGCTACCGCGCCTGGGGATCGGATATCGGCCCGGATCATACGCCCGTTGAGGCAGGCCTCGCTTGGGCGGTGAAGACGAGAAAAGCCACCCCCTTCCGCGGACGCGAAGCCATCGAGCGGCAACTCTCCGGCGGCGTCAAAAAAATGCTCGCCTGCTTCGTGCCTGATGACCCTGATGTCGTCCTGCTCGGCCGCGAAACCATCTATCGCGACGGCCAGCGCGTCGGCTGGCTCTCCAGCGGCGGCTTCGGCTACACGATCGGCAAGGCGATCGGCTTTGGCTATGTCCGCAACCCAGCGGGTGTAACGGAGGATTTTGTGCTGTCGGGTAGGTATGAACTCGATGTCGCGCGGGAGCGGGTGCCGTGCTCGGTGTCGCTGAAGCCGTTGTATGATTCCGAGATGAAGAGGGTGAAGGGGTAGCCGAGCGCCCCGGATTCTCCCTCATTCCTGTGCTTGTCACAGGAATCCAGCCACCGCGCGTCTGCGCGGTGAATGAATCTGTCAGCTAGAGGAAGGGTCTTCCCGGCCCAAAGACTTGGGCCTGCTGGATCCCTGTGACGAGCACAGGGATGAGGGCGGCGGGTGGGCAGTTTTGCGACTGCCGACCCCCGCTAGCGGGGCTCAGAATAACGGCAACTTGTTATCCTGGATCAGAATATCCAGCTTGTTCGCCACATCCTCGGTCCAGACCACATTGTCCGTCAGCGCCTTCGGGAACAGTCCCGGCAGCGTGAACAGCGCCGCCGAAACCGCGCCGCCGTTGCGCGGCACATCGACGAGCAGCGTGGCGATCTCTTCAGCGCGGGGGTCGCGCAGTTCGTAGGCCTTGCCGTTGCGGTCGGTGCCGAGTGCGTAGCGCATCCAGGCGGCGACGGCGATGGCGTAGGTCTCGGCCTGGCTGCCGCGGGCGAGTGCTTCCGTTGCCGGTTCGAGCAGACGCTGCGGCAGTTTCTGCGTGCCGTCCATGGCAATCTGGTAGGTGCGGTGGGCGATCGCCTTGTTTGCAAAGCGGGCTATCAGCTCGTCCGCATAGTGCTCCAGATTGATGCCGGGAACCGGATCGAGCGTCTTGGCCGCCGCGTTCATCTGCCGCCGCGCCAGAGCCGCCAACCCTTCGTCGTCCATGACGTCGCGAATATATTCATAGCCGCCTATGTAGCCGAGGTAAGCGAGCAGCGAATGCGCGCCGTTCAGCATGCGCAGCTTCATCTTTTCGTAAGCCGAGACTTCATCGACCATCAGTACGCCGGCCTTGTCCCAGTCCGGGCGGCCATTGGCGAAATGATCTTCGATCACCCATTGCGTAAAGGGCTCGGTCTCGATCGCGGCAAGGTCCTGCCGTCCGGTCAGGCGCTCGGCATCGGCATAGGTCGCGTCGGTGCTGGCCGGTGTGATGCGGTCGACCATGGTCGAGGGGAAGGGCACGTTGGTCTCGATCCAGGCGCGAAGCTCCGGATCGACGCGGCCTGCGAAATCGATGACGAGGCGCTTCAGCACGGCACCGTTGCTCGGAAGGTTGTCGCAGCTGAGCGGCGTGAAGGGCGCAACACCCTTTGCCCGGCGGCGCGCGAGACCTTCGACGAGATAACCGACGACGCCGCGCGGTGCGTGGCGGTTGGCAAGATCGGCGGCAACATCCGGATGCGTCAGGTCGAGGCCGCCGGTGCGAACGTCGAGACCGTAGGCCTTCTCGGTTACCGTCAGGCTGACGATGCGGATCGCCGGATCTTCGAGCCGCGACAGCAGCAGCGCCGGATCGCGCGGCGCCACATGCGCCTTCAGGATCGGGCCGATGACCTCGGCCGTCGTGCCCGACGTGTCGCGGATCAGCACCGTGTAGAGGCCGTTCTGCGCCGTCAGGTTGTCGGCAACGTCAGGCGTGCGCAAGCTCGCGACCTCGATACCCCAGTCGCCGCCGGTGGCGGCGAGTGCTGCATCGGTGAAGGGCGCGAAATGGGCGCGGAAGAAGGCGCCTGGGCCGAGATGCAGAATGCCGGCCTTCAGCTTGCTGCGGTCATAGGCGGGAAGCTTTGCCGTCGGCGCCAGGCCGTTCAGGTCCTTCAGTCGATCGCTCACAGCTTGTAGGCCTTCTTCGCGTTGTCATAGGAGAGTTCGCGCACGACGATCTCGGCGTCCTTCTTGCCGATCCGGTGCTCGGCCGTCAGCTGCGCCAGGAAGCCGCAGGCCTCGCGGCGCCAGACGTCGTGGCGGGCGGGGATCGAGAGCAGGGCACGCGTATCGTCGTTGAAGCCGGCGAGATTGGCAAAGCCGGCAGTCTCGACGACCTGGTCGAGATAGCGGCGGATGCCGTTCGGGCTGTCGTGGAACCACCAGGGCGGGCCGATCATCAGGCATTCCCAATGGCCGGCCATCGGCGCCAGCTCGCGAGCGTAGGTCGTCTCGTCGAGCGTGAAGAGCAGGACGTGAAGGCCAGGCGCATGGCCGTATTTCGAAAGCAGCGCGCTGAGCCCGCCGACCCAGTCGGTGCGGGTCGGGATATCGGCGCCCATGTTCGGACCGCGCGTGGCGAAAAGACCGGAATCGGTGTTGCGGCGCGATCCGGCGTGGATCTGCATCACCATGCCGTCTTCGGCCGAAAGCCCCGCCATCTCGGTCATCATCTGGCCGCGGAACAGCTCGGCATCGGCGGCAGAGAGCGGTCCCTTGAGCGCCTTGTCGAGCAGCGCCTGGCGCTCGCTGGCGGAGAGATCGGCGGTGAAGGCGGTCGGTACGCCGTGGTCGGTCGCTGTGGCGCCGAACTGGCGGAAATAGGCGCGGCGCTTGCGATGCGCGTCGATCATCCCGTCCCATTTGGTGACGTCGCAACCGGTGATCTCGCCGAGCTTGACGAGATTGTCGCGGAAGCCGACAGCATCCGGATCGGTCACGCTGTCAGGGCGGTATGTCGTGCGGACCTTACCGATCCAGCCGTCCTGCTGCATTTTCTGGTGATGCACGAGCGGGTCGAGCGCGCCTTCCGTCGTGGCGATCGTCTCGATGCCGAAGTGCTGGTGCAGGGCGCGCGGGCGGAACTCGGGCTTGGCGAGCTGCTCGTTAATATGGTCGTACAGCGTGTCCGCATTCTCAGGCGTCAGCGGCTCGGTACAGCCGAGCACGGCCGACATTGCGTGGTCGACCCAGAGGCTGGAAGGTGTGCCGCGGAAGAGGTGATATTTCGCGGCGAAGGCGCGCCAGATGTCGCGGCCCTTGGCGACCGGCTTGCCGTCGAGCCGGGGAACGCCAAGCTCGTCGAGCTTCGTGCCGGTGCTGTGCAGCATGCGGAAGAGATAGTGGTCGGGAATGACGAGCAGCGAGGCGGCATCCTCGAAGGGCTTGTCCTCGGCGAACCAGGATGGCTCGGTATGCCCGTGCGGGCTGACGATCGGCAGCGCGCGGACCGTCTCATAGAGATCGCGCGCGATCGTCCGCGTTGCGGGATCGGCTGGAAAAAGCCGGTCCGGATGAAGAAAGCCGTTTCCTACGTCCATCAGATTTCCTCCCTGTTGGCGTAGGGCCTACTCCACCTCAAGGGACACGGCAAGGCCTATCGGTAACCAAACGGTTCACTTTAGAATACGCTATAAGAGGCCCATTGACGCAGCCGTCGCTTTGCGTTTTGGAAGGGCAGCAAACGGCAGGAGAAAGCTATGGCCGAGGATATCAGCCGCATCACAGCGCTCGAAGAAATGGTGGCGCATCAGGCAAAGACGATCGACGAGCTTTCCGACCAGCTTGCCGAGCAGTGGAAGGTCGTGGAGCAGACGCGGGCAAAGCTCGATCGGCTGACGGAACGCTTCCTGTCGCTGGAAGAGCAATCGCTGGAAGCGCCGGCGGTCACCAGGCCACCGCATTACTGAGCGGAAATGAAAAGGGCGCCCGGAGGCGCCCTTTGATCTTAGAGATTGCCGATGCAGAGATATTTCATCTCGAGATAATCGTCGGCGCCGTGGCGCGAACCTTCGCGGCCTAGGCCAGACTGCTTGATGCCGCCGAAGGGTGCAGTCTCCGTCGACATCAGGCCGGTATTGATGCCGACCATGCCGTATTCGAGCGCTTCGGCCACCTTCCAGACCTTCTTCAGATCGCCGGCGAAGAAATAGGCGGCGAGGCCGAATTCGGTGTCATTGGCCTGCTGGATCACTTCCTCGACGGTGTCGAAGCGGAAGAGCGGGGCAACCGGGCCGAAGGTTTCTTCCTTGGCCACCTTCATGCCTTTGGCAATGCCCGTCAGAACCGTCGGCGTAAAGAAGGTGCCGGCACCTTCGATACGCTTGCCACCGGTCAGAACCTTGGCGCCCTTCGAGAGCGCGTCGCTGACATGGTCTTCGACCTTGGCGAGACCCTGTTCGTCGATCAGCGGACCGATCGTCACGCCCGCCGTGAAGCCGTCGCCGACCGACATTGCTTCCACCTTGGCAGCCAGCTTGGCGGCAAAGGCGTCATAAACGCCGGACTGGACGTAGAGACGGTTGGCGCAGACGCAGGTCTGGCCGGCATTGCGGTACTTGGACGCGATCGCCCCTTCGACCGCCGCATCGAGATCGGCATCGTCGAAAACGATGAACGGCGCGTTGCCGCCGAGCTCGAGGCTCACCTTCTTGATCTGGTCGGAGCACTGGCGCATCAGGATGCGGCCGACTTCCGTCGAGCCGGTGAAACTGATCTTGCGCACCTTGTCGTTGCCGCAAAGTTCCTTGCCGATCGCCGGGCCGTCTTCACCGACGATGACGTTGAAGACACCGGCGGGAACACCGGCCTGTTCGGCGAGAACCGCAAGCGCGATCGCCGAAAGCGGCGTCTGCTCGGCGGGCTTCGAAACGACTGTGCAGCCGACGGCAAGCGCCGGAGCGATCTTGCGGGTGATCATAGCCGCCGGGAAATTCCAGGGCGTGATCGTGCCGACGACGCCGACCGGCTGCCTGATCACCAGCATGCGCTTGTCATCAGACGGTGCTGGAATCGTCTCGCCGTAGATGCGCTTGGCTTCTTCAGCATACCATTCGATATAGGCGGCGGCGTAGAGGATTTCTCCGCGTGCTTCCGCGAACGGCTTGCCCATTTCGGCGGTCAGGATGGCGGCCAGCTCGTCGGCATTGGCGACCATCAGGTCGAACCACTTGCGCAGGATGGCGCTGCGGTCCTTGGCAGGCTTTGCCGCCCAGGCGGGCTGGGCTGCATAGGCCGCGTCAATCGCCTTGCGGGTGTCGGCAGCGCCCATGTCAGGCAGCGAGGCCAGCACTTCGCCGGTCGCCGGGTTCAGCACGTCGAAGGTCTTGGTCGCATCGCCCTTCGTCCATTCACCGTTGATATAGCCGGTGTCGCGCAGGAACTGCGAGGAGAAGGGGACGTGTTTCGTCAGTGCAGTCGTGAATGCCATGTCATTTACTCCGAAGGGACGGTTACTTGCCCGCGCTTGCTTCAAGAATGGAGGCTTCGAGGATATCGAGCGCTTCGCCGAAGATATTGTCCTGAATGGTGATCGGGGCAAGGAAGCGAATGACGTTTCCGTGCACGCCGCAGGTCAAAAGGATCAGACCTTTCTCCAGCGCAATCAGGCGCACCTTGTTGGCGAACTCGGCACTCGGCAGCTTGGTTGTCTTGTCGTTGAACTCGACGGCGTTCATGAAGCCCGGGCCGCGGATATCGACGATCTCGGGCGCCCTGTCGCGCAGCGATTCCAGGCGCTGCTTCAAGCGGCCGCCCAGCTGGTTGGCGCGGTTGCAGAGGTCCTCGTCCTTGATGACATCGAGAACGGCGTGTGCTGCAGCGATGCCGAGCGGATTGCCGCCATAGGTGCCGCCAAGGCCGCCGGGGCCGGGCGCATCCATGATCTCGGCGCGGCCGGTGACGGCGGCAAGCGGGAAGCCGCCGGCAAGGCTCTTGGCCATGGTCATCAGGTCGGGAGCGACCTCATGGTGATCCATCGCGAACATCTTGCCGGTGCGGGCAAAGCCGGTCTGCACTTCGTCGGCAATCAGCAGGATACCGTGCTGGTCGCAGAGCTCGCGCAGCGCCTTCGTGAAGGCGGCGGGTGCCGGATAGAAGCCACCTTCGCCCTGAACCGGCTCGATGATGATCGCCGCAACCCGCTGCGGATCGACATCGGCGGCAAACAGCTTCTTCAGCGCTGCGAGCGACTGCTCGGCGGTGACGCCATGCAGCTCGACCGGGAAGGGAACGTGGAAGACGTCGCCCGGCATGGCGCCAAAGCCGACCTTGTACGGCACGACCTTGCCGGTCAGCGCCATGCCCATGAAGGTGCGGCCATGGAAGCCACCGCCGAAGGCGATGACGGCCGAGCGGCCGGTCGCGGCACGGGCGATCTTCACGGCATTTTCGACAGCTTCCGCACCCGTCGTCACGAAGATCGTTTTCTTGGCGAAGTTGCCCGGCGCGATCTCGTTCAGGCGTTCGGCGAGATGCACGTAGGTTTCGTAGGGAACGACCTGGTGGCAGGTATGGGTGAAGTGATCGAGCTGATCCTTGACGGCGGCGATGACGCGCGGATGGCGGTGGCCAGTGTTGAGAACGGCGATGCCGGCGGCAAAATCGATGTAGCGGCGGCCCTCCTTGTCCCAGATCTCGGCATTCTCTGCGCGATCGGCGTAGATTTGCGTGGTCATGCCGACGCCGCGGGAAATTGCGGCATTCTTCCGGTCCGTAAGAGTGGTTGCGGTCATCGATGCGCTCCTGCGCTCAAAAGGGTTTGTGAATTATCTTGCATAACTTCTGCAAGATATGTAGAAAAGTCCTACATTTTTCCTGCAAGAAATCAAGCGGCATTTTTTGCTTCAAACATCACGCCTTTTGATGGATGCTCGGGACAAGAGATTCTGTCGCGGCAGGATGCATAAAGCACCACGGAATCAGGGATTTATTGGCGAATGAACAATAACGGGCCGGTGCGCTACAAGGTCGCCGAGGCAGCGCGGCTGGCAGGCATCTCTGCGTCCACGGTCCGCCTCTGGGAGAGCCAGGGCTTGCTGGTGCCAGATCGTTCGGAGACCGGCCACCGGCAATATAGCGCCGATGACGTCGCGCGGCTGAAGAAGATTTCCTGGTACCGCGTCGAGCGTGGTCTTAACCCTGCAGCCATTCGCGAAGCGCTGGAAAGCGAAGAGCCGTCCGCCGATACCGGCGAAAGCGGCGGTGCATCGGATATCGGCCGCAGGCTGCGCAGCCTGCGGCACGCCGCCGGCAAGACGCTCGATCAGGTCGCCGGCGATATGGGCATCACCTCGTCGACGCTTTCGACGCTGGAGCGCACCTCGCAGGGCGTCAGTTTCAAGACACTGCATGACCTCGCCGAATATTACGGAACCACGGTCTCGCGCCTGTCTGGCGAGGAAGCCGATGATGCGACCGCCGTCGTCCGCTCCGGCGAATGGCGGACCTGGCCGGAAACAACGCCCGGCGTCACCGTGCAGCTTCTCGCCGAGGGGCGACGGATGATGGATTGCCACCGCTTCGTGCTGGCACCCGGCGCCACCAGCGAAGGCGCCTACCGGCATGAGGGCGAGGAGTTCATGCATGTGCTCTCCGGCCGCCTGGAGCTGGTGCTCGATTCCGATCAGTTCTTCGATCTCGGCCCGGGTGACTCGCTTTATTTCGAGAGCCGCCGCTATCATTCCTGGCGCAACCAGCACGACGGCGAGACGGTGCTGCTCTGGATCAATACGCCGCCGACCTTCTAGGGTCCGAAGGCGAATGCCGGTATCGCCGCCGCTGCCTTTGCGCTATAGCGCCGGAAGAAACACGCGAGGTAAGAGACAGCCATGGCCGCCACCATCCGTTATCACGAAGGCGACATCTCCGCGGCGGATGCCGCTCGCTACAAGGGCGCAATCGCGATCGATACCGAGACGCTGGGCCTCGTGCCGCGGCGCGACCGCCTCTGCGTCGTGCAGCTTTCGCCGGGCGACGGTACGGCCGATGTCATCCGCATCGCTTCCGGCCAGAAGGAAGCGCCGAACCTGACGATGATGCTCGCCGATCCGGCGCGCCAGAAGATCTTCCACTATGGCCGCTTCGATATCGCCGTGCTGTTCCACACTTTCGGCGTCACCACGACCCCTGTCTTCTGCACCAAGATCGCCTCGCGCCTCTGCCGCACCTATACGGATCGTCATGGCCTGAAGGATAATCTCAAGGAGATGCTCGAGGTCGATATCTCCAAGGCGCAGCAGTCTTCGGACTGGGCGGCGGCCACGCTGTCGCAGGCGCAGCTCGAATATGCGGCCTCCGACGTGCTCTATCTCCATGCCCTGCGCGACAAGCTGACCGAGCGCCTGCTGCGCGATGGCCGATTCGATCATGCCACCGCCTGCTTCGAGTTCCTGCCGACCCGCGCCAAGCTCGATCTTCTCGGCTGGGAAGAGGCCGATATTTTCGCGCATAGTTGAGCAAAATCGCATATTTACGCCGGAACGGCCGGGCAGGATTTCGCATCCCGCCCGGCCGTTAGTTTTTCATTAACGGCCAATCGGTAGAATCATCATCAATTTTTAAGCATTCGGCGGCGCGATGACGCGCCAAGCGGGCGGGAGGAGCCGCGCGGGAATGCGAAGGGCCGGATGAGCACGGTCTTCCTGTCCTCTGCTTCGATTGTCACTTGCGAAAGTAGGAGCATGCCATGTTGACTCCGGTTCGTGCAGCGTCAAATACGAGTCTCTCTTCCAACGGCCAGTCTGTCGCGATCGTCGCGAGCGGTCTTGCCCGTTCCATCGTTGCCCCGGCCCCGGTTCAGGCCGTCGAAGGCTCCGATCTGAATTCGGCAATCGCCGGCAAACTCAACCTGCTTCTGGCCGCCGCGCGCGAACGGATGTTCGATGCGCTTCTGGATGCGATCAATGCCGCATCCGAAGCCCTGCCGCTGCCGCGTCAGGACGGCGAGACCAATCTCGCCTTCGCCGCCCGCCTCGCGGATACGATCCAGAAGCTTCCGGCCGCCCGCATCAACGAGATCGAAACGCAGCTTGCTGCCGACGGCCACACGCTGCCGCTGCGGCTGATCGCCGAGGCGTTAAGGAACCCGGCCGGTCCGGAAGCCGCGCGCGTCGTCGCTTATCTCGAAACCATCCGCTACAAGGATCGCGATCTTGCCGCTCGCGCGGTCGTGCGCTCCTATCGCCAGAACGATGCCTCGCCACTGCGCCCCGAGCAGCGGCCGGATATCGTTCTGCAGGAAGACAGCATCCTGCCGCAGCCGAAGGGCGATACCGTCCCGGCTCGCGAGACGCAGGCCCAGGCACCTGCCCGGCAGACGGCTGAACCGGCCGCCCAACTGCCGCTCGCAGCCCTCTCCTCTTTGCCCGTCGAGACGATCGAGGAGATCGCCGCCGAGCCGGAAATGGCGGGCGAGATGCTGCAGGTCGAAACCGCGGATGAGGTAATAGAAGCTAAGGAGCCTGCTGCCGAAGAACCGCAGCAGCTTGCCGAAGCCGAAACACATCAAACTGCGCCGATGGTCGTGAAGGATCGCGCTGAGCCTGTGATCCCGAAGATCTGGCCCGCCGTCCTGGCATCGATCACCGAGGAAGCCTCAGAGCTCCTGGTCGCCATCATCGGCGAGCAGGAAGTGGCGACGCTGCTCGATGCGCTGGCCGCTGAAACCGACGATCCCGAAGCCATGCCCGAGCAGGCAATGAGCGACGAGATGAAAGAGGCGGTGGATGGTCCGGAACATGCCGCCACGCAGAAGCAGACACAGCCAGCAGATGCCGCTGCGGCACGCGCTGTCGCCGCCGACGCTGCCCAGATCGCCCGCCAGCAGAAGGAAATTGCCGCGCAGCCGCAGGTACTTCCCTCCGATCTCACCGAGATGGCGCAAAAATCTGGTCTCCTGCGTCCAGCCGATGGCGTCGGCTACGTGGCGACGCCTTATCACTTCGCCAAGGACGGCGCCGAGCGCCGCGATCCGCAGATGCATCGCAGCGATTATGAGGGCGGTGCCGGCGACGATGAGCAGGAAGCCCAGTCGGGCGAAGAACAGCAGTCCGCCGGCCAGCAGGAACAACAGCGTCCGCAGGGCAGGGTGCCCGCCGATCTGCCGGAGATCGAGGCGCGCCCGGAAGAGCCGCGTGTCGCCGATCCGGTTTTCGCGCTCTACCAGCGCATGGTCGGCTGGGAATAACGGCGCTTTAAGAAATCAGGACAAAGAAAAACCCGCCGGAGCGATCCGGCGGGTTCTTTATTTCAAAGCTTGTAGCGATTACTCGCCGCGGTTCTTCAGAGCCGCGCCAAGGATGTCGCCGAGCGAAGCGCCGGAGTCGGACGAACCGAACTGAGCGACGGCTTCCTTCTCTTCTGCGATTTCCAGAGCCTTGATGGACAGCATGATCTTGCGGTCCTTCTTGGAGAAGTTGGTGACGCGGGCGTCAACAACCTGGCCAACCGAGAAGCGTTCCGGACGCTGGTCGTCGCGGTCGCGTGCGAGATCTGCACGGCGGATGAACGAGGTGATGTCTTCGTGCTCGACGAGCTTCACTTCGATGCCGCCATCGTTGACTGCGGTGATTTCGCAGGAAACGACTGCATTCTTGCGCAGGTCGCCAGAGGCAGCGGCGTCGCCAACTGCATCCTTGCCGAGCTGCTTGATGCCGAGCGAGATGCGCTCCTTTTCGACGTCAACATCGAGAACGACAGCCTTGACGACATCGCCCTTGTTGAACTCTTCGATGACCTGTTCGCCCGGACGGTTCCAGTCGAGATCAGAGAGGTGCACCATGCCGTCAACGTCGCCGTCGAGGCCGATGAACAGGCCGAATTCGGTCTTGTTCTTGACTTCGCCTTCGACCTCAGTGCCAGCCGGATGGTTGCGGGCGAATGCTGCCCACGGGTTTTCCAGCGTCTGCTTGAGACCGAGCGAGATACGGCGCTTGGACGGATCGACTTCGAGAACGACGACTTCGACTTCCTGGCTCGTGGACAGGATCTTGCCGGGGTGTACGTTCTTCTTGGTCCAGGACATTTCCGAGATGTGGATCAGGCCTTCGATGCCCGGCTCCAGCTCGACGAACGCACCGTAGTCGGTGATGTTCGTGACGGTACCGGAAATCTTCTTGCCTTCCGGGTATTTGGCCTGGATGCCATCCCACGGATCCGACTCGAGCTGCTTCATGCCGAGCGAGATGCGGTGGGTTTCCTGGTTGATGCGGATGATCTGAACCTTGACCTGCTGGCCGATGTTCAGGATCTCCGACGGATGGTTGACGCGGCGCCATGCCATGTCGGTGACGTGCAGCAGGCCGTCGATGCCGCCGAGGTCAACGAACGCACCGTAATCGGTGATGTTCTTGACGACGCCGTCAACAACCTGGCCTTCTTCGAGGTTCTGAACGATTTCAGAACGCTGCTCGGCACGGGATTCTTCCAGAACCGTACGGCGCGAAACCACGATGTTGCCGCGGCGCTTGTCCATCTTGAGGATTTCGAAGGGCTGCGGGTTGTGCATCAGCGGGGAAACGTCGCGGATCGGACGGATGTCGACCTGCGAACGCGGCAGGAAGGCGATCGCGCCGTCGAGGTCGACCGTGAAGCCGCCCTTGACCTGGTTGAAGATCACGCCTTCAACGCGCTCACCAGCTTCGAACTTGGCTTCGAGCTTGATCCAGCTTTCTTCGCGGCGAGCCTTCTCGCGCGACAGAACAGCTTCGCCAAGTGCATTTTCGATGCGCTCGACGTAAACTTCGACTTCGTCGCCAACCTTCAGCGAACCGTCCTTGGCACGTGCGCCGAATTCCTTGAGCGCGATGCGGCCTTCGACCTTCAGGCCGACGTCAACAACGGCAACATCCTTTTCGATGGCCGTGACGATGCCCTTGGTGACATAGCCTTCAGCCAGATCGTTCTTGGCAAAGGATTCTTCGAGAAGGGCCGCGAAATCCTCGCGAGAGGGAGTAGCTACTGACATAAAATCTCCTGCGTGGCCTTCGATAGCTTCAAGGCTCACGTATGCGCCGGTTGGTTCGTGTTGAACAGGCCTGAACCCAGTCCGCTTCCTCGAAGGAAGCAATCCGGCGCTTGGACGGAATTTCAGGCTTTCTCAAAAGCATCTCGCGGCGCAAAGCGCAGAAAGCGTGCTCGAATTCAGTTATTTCGGTTCAAGGCCGCGTCGATCAACGATTTCGCAGCTTGAAACGCGGCCTCTATACTCATTTCCGACGTATCAAGCAAGTGCGCGTCTTCGGCTGGTTTCAAAGGGCTGTCGGCCCTTCCCATGTCCCTTTCGTCGCGCCGCTTCACATCCTCGAAAATCGCCTCGAAATCGGCCGTCGTTCCCTTGGCGGTGATTTCGTCGTAACGGCGCCTTGCGCGCACCTGCGCAGAAGCGGTCACATAGAGCTTCACCGGAGCGTCCGGGCAGACGACGGTGCCGATGTCACGGCCGTCGAGCACGGTTCCCGGCGCCTTCTGCGCAAACCGCTGCTGCGCTTCGACCAGCGCGCGGCGAACTGCGGGCATTACGGCAATCTTCGAGGCAGCTTCGCCGATCTCGTGTTTCGACAGGATATCGCGATCGAGGCCGCCGAGTTCAACCTCGCGGGCGATCTTTTCTGCCACCGCCTCGTCGTCGAGCGGCAGGCCGGCATCGAGAAGCGCCTTGGCGGTCGCCCGGTAGGTCAGTCCGGTATCGAGATGGTGAAAGCCGTATTCATCGGCAATCCGGCGCGAAAGCGTGCCCTTGCCGGCCGCAGCCGGGCCGTCGATGGCAATCGTGAATGTCGTCTTCAATGGTTTCCTTCCAGCCCGCCATAGCGTTTGACGAGCTCGATCATGTCTTGTTGGCCGCCAGCCGCGTCCAGTCCGGCAGCAACGCCTTCGCGGTCGGCAACGGGACGGTTCTGGCTTACCTTCCACTTGCCTTCAAGCGCAGTGATCTCGATTTCGATGCCGATGATGCCCTTCATCTGCGCACGGATGAAATCGTCGGGCGCATCGGCAACCGCCCATGGCTTCTCGCGGCTGGCCTCATGCTGGCCGGTGAGTGCGTTGATCTGCGACAGCAGCCAGCCGGCATCGTCGATGACGCGGGCCGCACCGCGCGCCTGGACGATCGCGTAGTTCCAGGTCGGCACGACCTTGCCGGTCTCCTGCTTGGTCTTGTACCAGGACGGCGTCACATAGGAGTTGGCGCCCTGGAAAACGGCGAGAATGTCAGCGCCGTCAGCGATGTCGCGCCACTGCGCATTCGCTTTCGCCAGGTGCAGCCGCAGCGTTCCCTTCTCCGATGCTTCGGCATCGATATGAAACGGGACAGGATTGGCGATCAGCCCGCTTGCCCCGGCTGTGATCAGCAGACCCAGCGGATGGGCGCGGATCAGCGCCTGCTGCGTTGCCAGGTCCTCTTCGCGGAAATGGGGCGGCTGATACATGGTTTTCTCGCCGTTTTTGTCGTTTCGGCGTTTCCTAACACACTGCCGCCAGCCGGTCATCCCGTCATCACGGCCACGCCGTGCGCCAGCCGCGAAGTTTCGCTTTGACATAATTGGCCGCAACGATTAAGGGGACCGGCTTATATAAATTCCGAATAGAACGCCGGTTTACACGGCATTTGCCGAATCTAGCATTCGGCCATTCTCACGAGGCTTATAGTGGCGAAAGCGGAACTTGGAACCAAGCGTACCGATCCGGAAACCGGCAAGAAGTTCTACGATCTGAACCGGGACCCGATCGTTTCTCCTTACACCGGCAAATCCTATCCCCTGTCCTTCTTCCAGGAAACCTCGGCCGCCGCTGCTGCCGAGCTGAACGACGAGGACGAAGTTCAGGAAGTCGATACCGAGAACACCGAAGTCGAACTCGTTTCGCTTGAGGACGCCGATGAAGGCGCAAGCGGCGACGACATTCCTGATATGGGCGACGATGACGTCGAGATCGAAGGCGATGACGACGACGATACCTTCCTCGAAGCCGACGAAGACGATGAAGATGACGACATGAGCGACATCATCGGCGTCACCGGCGACGAAGACGAAGTCTGATCCCGCATAATCCACGGCCCGGACAACAAAAATTCTCCGGGCCGTTTTTTTGGCTTGCCATCTGCGAAAACCGCAAGTAATAAGCCGCCACTCCACCGGGTTAACCCGCTTCGGAGTATCCCAGGACCGGAAAATACCGGACCACCCTGATGGGGCTATAGCTCAGCTGGGAGAGCGCTTGCATGGCATGCAAGAGGTCAGCGGTTCGATCCCGCTTAGCTCCACCAAATTCATTGTTGATTTTCAAATAGTTATTAGAGTTTTAGAGTGCGTGTTTGCGTGCTGATGGCGCCGGGGAAGCACCGGGGAAGCGCGAGAAGTTTTGGCCTCGGTGTGCTAACTCCCCCGAATCCTACGGACTAAAATTTGTGTCCGGGAGCCAACCAATCGACTATCGCGTTGTTATGACTCGAATTTTCTCGAAAAAAGATTAGCAAAAACAGATACTTGAAAGTTGCCCAACCATGTATTACGATCTGGGAATGAGTTCCAGAGAGATTCGACTTGATTGGGAAAAGCTCCGGACGGCTGTGCGCTACATCATCCAGCGCGCCGGTCACGACGAGTTGGGCGCCGTTAAGCTCCACAAGGTCCTCTACTACACTGACATGCTGTCCTATCTCGAAACGGGTCTGCCGGTCACGGGTTCGCCTTATCGAAAGCGGCCCTTCGGCCCGACGTGCGAGCCGCTCTTGGCCGTCGTAGACGAGCTTGAGCGGGAACACCTCATCTCAGTTTCCGAAACAGACTATCATGGCTATGCAAAAAAGAGCTTCGCCTCCACCAGCGATAGCCCAACCAACGTTCTAAGCGCGGACGAAAAGAAACTTCTGGATGACATGATCGATTTCGTTTGCCGCAACCACACGGCAAAGACGATTAGCGACTTCTCGCACGACATGGTTTGGCAGATGGTGGATTTCGGCGAGGTAATTCCGTACCATAACGCATTGCATCTGATTCCAAACGAGGTCAGCGCGGATGCGATGGCCTGGGCAAAGACGGAAATAGAGGCTCTTGATAGTTATCGATCGGAACCCTCGAAGCTACAGATGGCGAATCGTGATGTCCGAGCTTTGCGAGCAAGCTTGGCTAAAATGCATGGACATCGGTCGGTTTGACGTCGACGATCTGCAGGACCTTCTGGCCAGCATAGAGAGCGGCCTCCAGTTCAATCCTTATGCCTTTGGTTCACGTCATCCGGCCTACGAGGAGACTGGACTCTACGTTTATAGTTCTCCACCTATCAGACGTATTCCGGCAGTCTACATCCTCTACGACATCAACGAGAAGACTCACGAAGTCAGGTTGTGGGCGTCGCATTTCCCAGCACGGCGTTAAGCCGCCGCGTAGCGGATTTTGCCCTCGTCTATGTGGAGTCCCGTCTCGTGCTCTCTTCCATCTATGACCCAACCGCGCGCGGCACCGGGGGTAATGATGGAGAACGTAATCTCCCCGGATACTAAAGCATGCTGAAGAGCGGCCGACTTGACTCTCGCCCTAGCGTTTGCAGTCTTCGTTCCCCTCGATGGAGGGACAAATGGACGAACCGAAGCGAACGATGAGCCGTGAGGAATTGCATGACTTGGTCTGGTCCACCCCAATGCAAAAGCTCGCCGAGATTTACGGGCTTTCCGATCGGGGCTTGGCGAAGACGTGCGAGCGCTATCTCGTTCCGGTACCCCCGCGTGGCTACTGGGCCAAGATCGACGCTGGACAATCGGCTAAGCGGACCGCCTTGAGAGCCGTCGAGAACACTGCGCTTCACACCGTGCATATTGGTGGCAATCCTGGACGCTCACCGAGCCCATACCTCGAACAGGTCCTCGCAATCGCGCAGCGTGAGATCGAGGATGAAAATCGGGAGCTGGCGAAAAACCTGCTCCAACCTGACGCCACGCCCCATAAGCCCCCGGAGCCGGCAACAGTCCGTACGCCGCCGTCATCTTCATCCCAGCCGCCAGGTAAAATCCATAGGGACATACGCCCATTCCTGTCGGACCTGCGTGCGTGCAAGACAGATCGAGACGGGTTTGTGTATCTGAAATATGTGAAGGTCGCGCCTCGCGACGTTACGAGGGTGGGAAGCTTTTTGAGTGCGCTGGCATTCGAGCTGGAGGCTTATGGCTTTGTCTTCGATCATAAATCCAACCGGATCGGTTTTTCAAAGGACGGTACAACCGTCGACATGGGGATAGAGGCGCCTCGAAAGCGGGTGACCGAAATCACGAAAAACGGCTGGAAACAGTTCAGCTATATCCATGTTGGTCGGCTCAGCTTGCGCATCTACGGATGGGCTGACGGTATCAAGAAGCAATGGGCCGACACAGATACCAAACAGATCGAAGACTCTATCGACAAGGTGGTCGAAAGCTTTCCGATTAATCACGTCGCCGAACGAGAGCGGGACGAGCGAAACCGCCGGGAAGCCGCAGCGGCTGCTCATATGGCCAATCGTCGGGAGATGGCCGAACTCCGTCATAAGCGTGAAGAGAAAAGGCTAGCCTATCTCAGGTGGATAGCGGACGCCCGACGAGAGGTTGCTGACCTTCGAGCTACAATTGCACTGGTCCCGCAGGAGGACGAAATACCAAGAGACTACGCGCGTATGATTGCTTGGGCTCAAGTGCGCTTAGCATCGCTTGAGGCCTTGACCACTGTCGCCCAAATCCAATCGACTTTGATGGAGAAGGAACTTTTCGCGGATCCAGATCCTTTGCATGACCCGGAAGGAGACCCGCCGGCAAAGGCAAATTACTGGGACCGTTGATCGCTCGCTGCACTCCTTGGACGTGTTAACGATATATTAACTTGCAATTTGACGTCGCAATGATTTCTGCGATTTTGGCCGCGGGCAACTGAGGGGTTATCCGTGAAAATCACCTATCTAACGCGATGCTTCGGCGCCGCGGCGATTTCGCTCGCGCTGGCGAGCTGCACTACGACGCAAGCCGACTTCAATAAGAAGCCTTCTGCCGTAAGCAAGGCCGCGCTTTGCAAAACCGCGCTTGAGACCAAAGACCCAGCTTTCCAATTCCAGCTCGTGTCTGAGGTGAACCGGCGTGGCTTAAGCATGCTGGAGTGCGAGCAGATGGTCGCCCAGCAGAGGCAAGCTGCCGCGGCTCTTGTCGCTGTGGCGCTCGTCGGCACTGCGGTGGCGGTCTGCGCCAACAACAACTGCGGTGGCGGCTACTACCCGTCAAGCTACTATCAGGGCAACTGTAGGTACGACTGGCAATACGACGCGGCAGGACACCGTTGCGGCCGGCGCAGCGCCTGGTCCAGACCGGGCGGATACTGAGGAATACGAAGATGAAAACTCGGACAGCATTGGTTCTCTCACTATGCTTGGCGGCTTCACCGGCACTTGCACAGACGTTCGGTGGCAACGACTGCACCGATGACTGCTCGGGTCACAAGGCAGGCTATGAGTGGGCAGAAGAAAACAACGTCACCAGCGAGAGCGACTGCTCGGGGAACTCCTCGTCATTTGAGGAGGGCTGCAAGACATACTTGGAAGATCCGTCCAGGAGCGCCGACTATGACGATGATGGGAATGAGATCGAGGAGTGAACCTCCAGCTTGACCGACTAGAGGCTTTCCCGTAACTGGCCGCGGCCGTGCTCGTTTAGCCATGGGGCGGCATAGGGAGGGCCCGATCTGACGAGAATGGATCGGGCCTTTGCCATATGTATGGGCGAAGAGATAGTAAGCTCTGGCCATCCTCAAGCGTAGAGCGTACGGTGAACCGGGTTCAGCAGCATTCTGCGTCAGCGCGGCGCGGAAGCTGTCATACGCTAATCCAAGGTGACCAGAATGTATTGGTGAACTGCGTCACGCGGTGTATCGCGCTTCCGTGATCTGAAGCTCTTCTAACTGTGGTTTTAGTCAGCACCGCTGATTTTCTTCAGTCTTCCGTTTTCACAGCGCGTTTGCCTTCAAGGTTTGCAATTTCGTCAATGCAGTCCTGAACGGTCGTTTTTATGAGCTCGGCCGCTATCGCCTTGTCGGCACGAGCCGCCAGGTCGTCGGCGATGGTTTCTATGTTTCGTGAGACCCTATCCATCCCCGGCAGACAATGCCGGGCCGTCCATGCCGTTGAATCCGGCAGTACAGCGCCATGGATATCGAGAAGACATATTGACTGGGCAGACCGCGCTAAGCGGATACCGCCGCTCACCCCGCCAGAAGTCGATAGCAGGGCCGCTTTGCACAGGGTAGCTACGATTTTTCGCACAAAACTGGCGTTGGTGTTTAGGCCGTCGGCCAGAGAAGGGCTGGTCGTGCGGATGCCGGCCGCCTCATTCGTGGCAACCGTGACGACTATCTGCAGTGCAGTCGGAAATCGTGTATTCCCCATCGAGGGTGACATAGCATTCAGACATGCGTTAGCAACCGCTTATCACCGGTATGCCTCCAAATAAACTTAGATACGTATCCTCTGGCGACCGCCTGAACGAACGGCCTGTTAGGATTCCATTGGCATAGTTTCACCAGTGAAACGTTGTGCTCGACGATGTTCCGTTCTTTCCAGACGCGCATTCTGGGTGATCAGCCAGTTCTTGAGCGCTACGCGGCAGTCATGTCGCGTGCTGAACGCAAGCTATTTGCACTCATGCAGGCTGGCCGGCAGTGGAAGGGTGACCTTCACCGGACGCTTTATCCTGACTTAGGAATTTCGGCGACGCATCTCGATATGGTCTATCGACAGCTGCTTGCTCGCCTCCGATCGGCACGCGACCTCGGCCGCCTCCATGTCCGGGAACTTGAGATCCGGCTTGCCACTGAGCGCCTTACACTAGACCGACGGAGGCAGGCTCTACGAAAAACAGTTCAGTCACTTGCCAAACTTGGAGCTGAGGAGGCGGCTTTGAGCCGCAAGATACGCGGTCTCCGCCAAACGCTAGGGCCAATGAAGCACCAGGCGCTGCGCATTCGTCCCCTCAAGACGCTTCTCGACGACTGGTATCGCAAACGGCGGCTACTAAATCGTGTGCGCTCGAAACGGCGGAAATTGCTGCGAGGTCTTCATTTCGGGCAGCGCAAAGTGCAGCGGCTGTCACACCGTCTCGACAAGGAGCGTGCGCAGCTTGAAAAGCCGTCGCTGTGCTTCGGCACGCGAAAGGCGTTCAGGGCATGCTTTCTCGGCCCTACTCGTCCCGTCGACGGCGCTGTCCGTTGGAGGTATCTCCGCGAGCGAAGCTTCACAATCGAAGGGGACAGCAGTCGGGAGGGCGGAAACCCGTTCGCCCGGTTGAAGGAACGGCCGGATGGCGCCTTCGACCTGGAACTGCGTCTACCCGTGGCACTTCGCGCGCTTTCGGAGACCACCTACACCGTTAACCGCTACCGTCTTCATACAGTTCTCTTCCGCGGGCTCAGGTTTCCTCACGGCGAAGCTGCTCTCAAGGGCGCCCTGGCTTCCCATCGGCCGATCACGATCAAGTTCATAAGCGATGCAAAGTCCTGGCGCATCATCGCAACGTTGCGCCAGGGGATGCCGGAAGTCCTATCGCTTTCGAACGCCGGCGCAATCGGTGTTGACTTCAATTCTAGCCATGTAGCTGCCGTCGTAGTCGATGAAGCCGGCAACCCGGGCCGGTCGTTGTCGGTGCCAGCCTCAACGCGCGGCAGGTCAGCAACTCAATCGACCGACTTGATACGCAAGAGTGCGGCGCGGCTAGTTTCCGAAGCCAAAGCGGCACGGTTGCCGATCGTTATAGAATATCTGGACTTTTCCTATCGACGTATCGTTGCCGAGAGATGGCGCGGCCCCCCTTACATGCGGTCGCTTTACCGGCTACCCTACGCCAAGTTTCGGGAGGCCATGCTTTCTGCGGCGGCGCGGAACGGCGTGCGTCTCTTCCAGGTGGATTCCCACAATTCTTCTCGTTCCGGCCATCAGCGGTTCGCCCGAAGGTATGGTCTCAGCATTCATCATGCGGCGGCCGTGGTCATCGCCCGTCGTGCGATGATAAAATCCGAACTACGCTCCCTCTCGTCTGGATACAATCCGGGCAAGGCATCCCAGTGGCACCCGACCGCTACCCGTGAGGAAAGGAAGGCATGTATTGGGAAGCCTGGAGGGAGCGTCCATCGGATTGATAGCGGCGGCGCAGCAGGCGCGCAGTCCGTCGGCGGATCTTCGCCGACCCGTCGGGTCCACTGGCTCGATAGCGGGTGAGCCGGAGCACCGGTTCATGGAGTTGATTGGCATCGAAGGATGGTTTCCGGAGATGTCACGCCAGTCGGGAGGTCACGGCAATCCTCCTGCCGCGGGAATGCGAACTGACGCTGGGTTTCCGGCGCCGAATTACGAGGTTTACACCCCGAGACGCGCAACTATGTGCAGCGGGTTTTGGAGAACTATGAAGTGTATAAGGCTCGGCTGGGGCAGACGCCGGACATCGTGCGCGACCTGGTCGGCGGCCGCTCCTCCTGAGACCGCTTGCAGATTGACGCGCCGGCGCTAACCTCCCTGGCAACAGGGAGATGGCGATGACGACGAATTTCAAGACCGGCTTCGTAGCGCAGACGATCACCACGGCCGACGGCCTCACGCTGCATGCCCGGGACTATGGCAGCGCGCATGGAGACGCGCTCCCCGTCATCTGCCTGCCCGGCCTGACGCGCAATTCCCGCGACTTCCACCAGTTGGCGATGATCCTCTCGAACGATCCCCGACCCCCCCGCCGCGTCATCGCCTTGGACTATCGCGGCCGCGGACAATCGGATTGGGATCACAACAAGACCAACTACAACATCGCCGTCGAGGCGCAGGATGTGCTTGCCCTCTGCGAGACCCTCGGCATCCACCGCGCCATCTTCATCGGCACCTCCCGCGGCGGACTGATTCTGCATCTGATCGCAGTGATGAAGCCGGAGCTATTGGCGGGCGTGGTGCTGAACGACGTCGGGCCGGTGCTTGAAGTCGAAGGGTTGCGGCATATCCAAAACTATCTCGGCCATGCCAGAGCGCCCCATGATTGGGACGATGCAGCGGCCATCCTGCAGGAGTTACACGGCAAGGCGTTTCCGGCGCTCGGCACCGATGACTGGCGGGAGATGGCGGAGGCGCTCTACCGCCGCGATGGCGACCGGATCGTCAGCGATTTCGATCCGGCGATTGCGGAAGCGATGATTGCGGCGGATCTCACAAAACCGTTGCCGGATATGTGGGCGCAATTCGAGGCGATGAGACTGGTGCCGTTGCTGGTCGTGAGGGGTGAGAACTCGACGCTGCTGTCGGAAGAGACGGTCGGGGAGATGGTGAAGCGGCATCCGAACAGCGGGGGGCTAATCGCCGCCGGGCAAGGGCATGCGCCGTTGCTGCATGTCGATGGGGTTGGCGAGCACGTCGTGCAGTTCGTCAATGCCTGCGGATAGACGAACAACGCCCTTTTCTAACGAACTACCCCAGCAACACCCGCAATACAAAAAGCCCGGCTCAGAGAGCCGGGCTTTCCTGATGAGACCGAAGTCAGATCAGATTAGAATGCACGCTGCAGGCGGAAGAAGCCTTCAACGCCATCGACGTCGTTGCCGACGATGTCAGAGTCGCGGTTGACGTAAGTCGCTGCTACCTTAGCCGAGAAGTTGTCGACGATCTGGTAGTCGAGCGTTACGCCAGCGCGCCACTCGTGACCGCCGTCCCAGCCGCCGCCGACGTAGTCGCCAGCAACGCCCGTGCCGGATACGTCCGGATCGATGTTAGCCGTGTACTGAACGCCAGGGGTGATGGTGAACTTGTCGGTTGCCTTAACAGCGTACTGAGCAGCAATCGCCCATTCGCCATTCAGGTAGTAAGCAGACGGGCCAGAAGACCATACGCCTGCCAGGCCGAAGGTGCCCGGACCGACATCAGCGGTGATGCGAGCGCGGATTGCGCCTTCTTCAGCGTCGAAGTCGTAACCACCGATCAACTGGTAGGTGAAGCCACCAACCGTGCCGCCAACAGCAGCGTCAACGCCAACGTTGTTGCCATGTTCCTGGTACGTCGTGCCGCCGAGGGCGTCGATCGTGCCGAATTCAGCGTTGAGACCGGAGTCACCGAGTTCTTCAACAGCGATACCAGCGTAGAAGTCGCCAGACTCATACTGATAACGGATCGAGTTGAACGAGGTGTAGCCAGAGTTGGTTACGTCGAATTCGCCCGAGAAGTCGTCGTCCCACCAGTTGAAGAGCTTACCAACGCGGAGGCCCGCGATGTCGATGTAAGCGGTATCGAGCGAGAAGTCGGTGCCCGTCGTGTCCGAACCACCGCGGTGGTTGGCCTGGTAAACGATTACGCCGGTGAGCGGGCCGTATTCGGTGTCGCTCTTAGCCGTGAACTGAACCTGACCGCGGGTCAGGGCAGACCAGTCTTCCGTGCCGTCTTCGTCGCCGAAGTCAAAATCAACCTGGAAACGAACGTAGCCTTCGATCTTGAGGCAGGTTTCGGTGCCCGGGATGTAGAAGTAGCCAGTGCCGTATGCGTCGCAAACGCGAACGTATTCTACTGCTTCCGGCTCAGCTGCAACGATTGCGTCGGCAGCCTGTGCGCCAGATACTACTGCCAGAGCAGCAGCGGAGCCGAGAAGAAGGCTCTTGATTGTCATTGGTGACCTCCAATTCAAAGTTTCGATCGGGTCTGGGATTTTTCGCCGTTAGAGCAGCGTTCCCTGCCCCATCCCCATGTTTCAAGAAGTCGGACACCGCAGAATGCATAAAGCCCCACGTTTCGCGGGGCTTTATGTGGCAATTATCTCTTTCAGTCAGAAGCGCAGGATGAAAGCCTCACGTGGATACCAATATCCTTTGTACTCACGAAAGCCCCGCCGGCGCTCCGGATATCCGCGGTAACCGTTGTAATAGCCGCGGCGAATTTTCTTTCGCGGTTCAAACCGTTCGTTGTAGTCGCGCCAAGCCGGGCCGCGCAACTTGCCGAGGCCACGGTCTCGCGAGTCCTGAACTTTCAATATCCAAGGGGAACTAACCTGAGAGCGATCAGGAACCGACGTAGCGCTCGCTTGCATCAAACTTCCGCTGACAATCCCCACTGAAAGCAGCACGACAGTCACTAATTTCTTCATCATCTTCAGTCCTTGATTAGCCTTCGTGACGATAACGCTGACAAGCCTCGCGGCGTTCCGGACGTAAACGCATCATTTTGTCGCCAACCGTGCCGCCGGCATGCTGCCGCAGCCTCGCCGAAGTGTGCATTGACGAAGAACGACTAGTGCCAACGAGCGTTCATGCAGAGAAAATCCGTGAGCGCCTCTATGCAAGCGTGCGAGCTGAGGCTAACCCGCGCTTGCTTCCTGCAAAGAAGCGGTTCACTCTGTGATCAAGCTTGGAGGGGTGACTGATGGTAACGCTTGCAGCAATATTCGTAGTGCTCACGCTGGCCGTTGCGGGGTGCTACCTGGCGATAGTCCCGATCGGGAGCGAGCAGCGCTGAGTCGGTCGTCTTTCATGCATGGCTCGTTCCACACACTAGTTGCCTGCGGCAACTTTGAAGCTTTCGAGATAAATATGCGACCTGAATGTCATGGACCGAGCGGAAGCAGGCCTAATTTTTAACGACGACCATGTTGACGATATTGTCATCAACTTGGCCATTCAAGAATAGGACCCGAATGACAATTCGGTCCTTGCCGACATACCCCGGTTTTGAGGTGTAGTAGACAACGGCACTTTTGATCTTCGTCTTGCTGCACTTCGCGTAAGGACCTGTCCCCTTTGCAAAGTCCGGCTCGATCTGGGTGTTAACACTGCCGTGTTTTGGCGCTTCGCGGATTATTACCTTAGGAACCTGGTCGCTCCCACAGTTTGCCGTGACGAGGTTGTTTGATCCCAACCGATATTTTTGTCCGCTGACAGCAGTGCGGGTTACGGTCCGATGGCGGATTCCGTCCGAACTCGCGTAGGCCGAGGTGCCCATCAGTGGCGTCGCGATCA
The DNA here is from genome assembly GCF_047325115.1 of Rhizobium sp. Rhizsp82. Classification (NCBI taxonomy): domain Bacteria; kingdom Pseudomonadati; phylum Pseudomonadota; class Alphaproteobacteria; order Hyphomicrobiales; family Rhizobiaceae; genus Rhizobium; species Rhizobium sp. Rhizsp82. The sequence goes on from NZ_CP168570.1 coordinate 947,620, forward strand.
GGACGGCGGCTGCTATTGCAAAAGAGGTTCTCAATCCCGTCTCCACTGGAAAAGCAACTCAACATATGCGCGTATGTTACATCAATATTGGCTAACGGAGAGACTGCGTGAGAAAAACGCTCGTTGCAATAGTGGGTTTTACGATTGTTACCCTATCAAGCTGCAATTCCGTACCGGGAGCTTCTCCTCCTGGCAATCGCAAGACAACAGCGAGCCAGAGTGTGGTGAGCGGCGAACAGATTCGACTTGGGGCTGCATACAGCATTTCACAAAGCTGCACGTCGAATGGCGTGCCCACCACGAAAGTAATTAAAGCTCCCGCTCACGGTCGTGTTGAATTCAAACGAGAGCGAGTTAATCCGCCCGCGACAGGAAATTTCGAAAAGTGCAGCGCGAGGAAAATCGAGAGTTTGGTGGCCTACTATACGGCAGCTTCGGGCTATAGCGGCAAGGACACGATTCTTGTGCGGGTATTGTACGACGACGGTCACTACGTAGAAAACACCATAAACATCACGGTAATAGAATGACATGCTGGGCCAGCGACTGCTGCTTCTACCCCCGCCGAGCCGTAGCGAGCGGCGCTCAGCGCAATCCCAAGAATTAGCTATATCTTATAGGCTGGTATTCGCTATTCGTTTCTTCAATTAGTGGGAGAATTATATGCGGATTTTCAACGTCGCAGCAATCTTGACGGTTATGTTTCCCTTAGGTGCAGAGGCCTGCGATATAGCCTACGCGTCCTGCCGGCATAACGACTCTCGAACCGACACCCATCGCTCCGAGACGCAAAAGCCGAAAGCAGATAAGCCAGCGTTCGGATGGCCTGGCCTGCACATTGAAAATATCGGAGGCATGAACGTCGTAGTCGCCAGTTGGATCAATGGCGGCGTGGGCGTGATTGTAGCCTACGACAAAAACGGGCATCTGAAGGTCCGGGACCGCACTGGACGAATTTTCGTGTTGACCGATCCGACTAAAAGACCCGCTTCTAAGCCCCATGCCAAAATGGCCGTTGTGCGAGCGCTGCAGAGTGCGCCGCCCGTTGGCAGCCCGGCCGTGGCCCAAGGAGCCGAGCAGCCGACTGCATCAGACGCGGCCGGCGGCAATCCCCCGTCGAATGAAACCGATGCCATGGGAACGACGCCTAGCGAGGCGGCCCCCGGGGCGAGCAACACGGCGGGCACTGCGACATCTGGGCAAGGCACAGATACTGGCTCGCCGGAAGCAACAGCCAGCGACCCTTGAATTAACCGAGCATCTACGACGATCAGGGGGACGTCCCGATGAACTCTCAATCAAAGGGGTTCAGCCTCAGAAATACCTTTACTGCAATAGCTGCGGTCGTTGCCCTGGTTTCCAGCAGCAGTGCACGAGAGGACGTCCCTGCTGGGCGTTCGCCGCTGAGGGAGGACAGGCGGTCGCATGAACTCGCGCAGCCCCAGGGGGAGGACCCCTCGTGCAGCCGCTTAGATCGCGCGCTGCAGCGTGGATACAACAGCGGCCGCTACTCAGTTCAAGAATGGGAAGTATGGCCGGATGGACGCACCACCTTGGCATTCGAGCAACGGTCGAATGGCCGTTTCATGTATCTCCTCAATACGGTAATGGGTTGGTCAATCCGCCAACGATGGGAAATGTATACGGTAGAGGATGGGCAACCGGTGTTCACGAATTGCACGGAGGTGGCGGCTGCGACGACGTACCGAGGCGATACAGCTATCTATACCGATGCGGAATGGCAGCGGGGAAGCCTTCGTGCCGTTGCGACAGTGGTCCTTTCCGAACAAGAAGGCCGAATCCTCAGGGTTGATCGCCGCTTCGTCGGACATTCACCTTTTCGGACGGAACGGACGTTTGAGATATGGGAGACCCGCCGCGATTTGATCGCCAAGCCCGACGCGAAGCCAGATCTTCCTTGGTGATTTCATGAAGACACATTCAGCAACTCTTCGGCAGCTTTGTCTTCTCCTATGCGCCTTTGTAGCAGCACAGTTTGCGATCGATTGTGCACGGGCCGCCGACGGCGGGTTGGATGTGACCTGCGCCGCCTTGAATCAGGCCTACGTTAATTCGCGGACGACGCCATACTATTCCAGCGATGCCTATCGTGTTGAGCAAAACGGAACTCGACGGCGCGCATTTGAGGTCCGGGTCGCCTCGGCATCCTCGTACCAGCAAGAGCCGCCAAAGATAGAGTGGTTTGGCATCAGTCGGCCGCCCTCATCTCTGTTGTCTCCCTCTGGCGGTCCAAAATTCACATCGTGCAAGCTCTTGGGTAATCAACTGCTGTCCGTTGGCAATACCGTTCGTTACTCGTTTGAATGGCATGGACAAGGAAGCTCTGCGTCCGGAGAAGCCTGGGTTGAAGCAAAGACCGACCGCATAGTCTATCTACTCCGGCGCTTTCGACCGCAGTCGGACGTCCGTCCGGCAAACATGCTGGAGATTTTTGACTACGATCCGACCCGCGCCATCACGGTCGCGCCAGTAGAGGGGTCAGCCGCCCCGACTCTTCCTGTACCCCGGTGACCAGCATTACTTCGCTGACAGCTCGCTCCCGTCGTTCGACGCGGATGCAACCGCACTACTCACCAGCCGAGTGATTGAGTTCCTCAATCGCGCTTGATCAGAGCCCGCACCTACTGCTCCCGAAATAGCTGTCATGTGCAGCGGCCTCCGCACGTCCGAAGGGATACGAAAATGTTCAGCCGTTTCACGGGAATAGAATCGGCATCTTACCAGCAGGGTGGTTGTCCTTGTTTGGAAACGGAACGCTCATTCGCGAGCGTTCCGCCTGACTTGACCGGCTTAAGAGTCATTCTCAAACGCTTTGCAAGTAAGAGAGCGGCCTGGAAGCTGCGAAGCAGTCGGCCATTTTGAGTGTCGCGAGGCAAGCGCCACAAAATCTTCCGTGGGCTGGACCACAGCCGCCATCCCGGCGTTCTTGCCTTTCGATGAGCCCTTGAAAACGCTCTATCCGCCTGCCAGGTCAATGCTTACGCCGCGGGAGTTATCCCGGACGAGTGATAGGTACCTCCCTTGACCATGAGTGCCCACAGGATTCGAGAGATTTTATTTGCTAGGGCGACCGCAGCGACCTTGAAAGGTCGACGCTTTCTCAGACGGAATATCCAAGTTTGGCTGTCTTTTGCTCGACGAAGCACCGACATGGCTCCGATTATTAGCAATGCCCGCAGTTGCCGATTACCACGTTTTGACATGTGGCCGAGGAACTCCTTGCCTCCGCTGGAGTGGGATCGGGGTGTCAGGCCGACCCATGAGGCAAAGTGTCTGGCAGATTTGAAACTGCTGGCATCCGTTACGAAGGCGCGAACGGCAACCGAGATGATTGGCCCGACTCCAGGCACAGTGGTCAGCCTCTTCAATTCCTCATCTTCCTTCACCTGTGCTTGGATCTCACCCTCAATTTTCTCGATTTGCAGGTTGATATAGTCGAGCTGCTCTCTGATGAGGTTGAGCGCAAATTTGGCCCCATGGGGAAGCTTTCTTCCGGACTCGCTCTCCATCAAGGCCTTGAGGGCCTTCAGGTTGGCGCGACCCCTGGCGGCAACGAAACCAAGTTCAGCAAAGTGCGAGCGCAACGCGTTTACTGCCTTTACGCGTTGCCGAATGAACATCGCGCGCGTTCGGAACAACATAATCGTAGCTTGTTGCTCTACCGTCTTTACCGGAACAAACCACATTCTCTTCGATAGCAGGGCTTCGTTTATCGCCTCTGCGTCGTTGGCGTCAGTTTTATCCCTCTTAACGAAGGGCCTGACGTATGCAGGGTGAAGCAGGCGAACATCATGTCCGAGCCTGCTAAGGTGGCGCGCCCAGTGATGTGAGCTACTACAAGCTTCCATTCCGACCTTGCACTGGGGCATCCTTTCAAAAAAAGGCAACACCTCTGAACGCGTCAGTTTTCTGTTGAAGATCTGGTTTCCCTCGACATCTGCTCCGAAGGCCTGAAAGACGTCCTTTGCGATGTCTAGTCCTATGGTTGCAACAGCCTGTTTCATTGCCGCTCCTCCTTATGTGAGCGCGCAAACTCTACTACCCCTACAAAGCCCGGAAAATGGGAAGCCCTCGTATCGAGCAAGCTCATTGGCCGCAGCGGCCTCCTCAAGTTGCTGTGGATCTCGGGGACGGAAAGCGGGGATTCCTTGGATTGCCGCCGTGTCGCCACCTTCTGACCATGCCTGCGAGTTGGTGTGACGCGGTCGAAGGGAGGGCAGTCCTATGCCTAGCAAGACAGAGAAGCCACCACCTATCCCGCCAGAATTGGCCGGCGAAGAAGTGAACAAGTATGGCGTTCCGCTCAGCATGTGGGAAACGTTCAACTCGGCTCAGAAGAACTACTGCTACAACAAGCTATCCCGGAAGAAGTGCTCGAAGGCCGCTTGGAAAAGGGTCTCCCCAGAGCGAAAGGCCCGGATACTCGCTAAAGCTCGCCAATGGCGCCAAGACAATCTTGAGAAGAGGCGGATCAAGGAACGCGAGTACAAACTCGCCAGTGGCCGCAACTCTTGGGCCAATATGTCGCCCGAGCAAAAGGCTCGAGCCTATGAGCTTGCCAAGGCGCGCCGTCGTGCGAACATTGAGGAAGAGCGCCGGAAGGAGAGAGAGTATTACGCCGCCAACGTCGAGAGGGTGCGCGTTGTGTGGCAAAGATCATACTGGCGGAACCACGATAAGCAGCTCGAAAGACTGCGTCGGCGCTCGGCGCGGCGGCGCTCGCAAAAAGAGATTACGCTCTCCCCGGGCGCCGTGTTCCGCACAATAGACAAGGCCGTCTCGAAAGCGCTGCCTCGTTTTGTCCGCGACGACGTTATCGCAGCTATGTGTTTAGCGTGCTGGAAGGAAACCTGTTCGTCGAGAACATCAATAAGGAGGCCAGGAAATTCGTCACGTCCTATAACCGCGAGTACGACCACTTCAAGACAATGTCGTTGGATGCGCCAATCAATGGCTGCGACGGGATGACGTTCATGGACAGGCTCGCCGACCCCGCGCAATCGGAGTTAACCGACTGTTAACCGCATGTTGCCATCCTGCGCCTGCATTCCCCCATGAGTGCAGCTCTTTGCTCGGCGCGTGTCTCCCCAAGTGGCACGCGCCTTTTTCTTTTCCCGCTTCATTTCGGAACAACTGCGCCCGCCATCGGTTCATTGATTGCAGCGTTCCATCATGCGCGCTGCTCCCATGGGCCTCGGCGCTTCCCCCAGTTAGCTGCCGGGGCCTGTTCGCGAACACAACACCTCTGGACCGCTTCAGGAAATCTGGTCATGCTCTCGCGAACAATTGGGGGCATTATGACCTGTCTTTCAAAACTGAAATCGAAGATCAAAGATCCGAAGCCAAATTACGACTATGAGACTGACGCCACTAACCTTCCGGCGATGCAACCGTACGCTCACAAGTTTTGGGAGTCAGCCAATCAGGTCGTTGCCCTGATTTATGCCGCCGCCTTCGGCGTCTATCTGGCTCTCAGTCAGGGGGAGAAGGCACTTGCCGCAGCAAGAGAGCACGTCACCGGTCTTTGCTTTTTAGCAATTGCCGGGAACGCTGGCCTTGTCGTCCTACTCGTGCGGATGGCCGTGCATGAGTACAGGTTCACCCGAAAGTACTCGAACGATCCCGTCCTGATTGACGGTGTTTGGTCGGCCATGCACATGCGAATAGCTTTGGTTCTAATAAACCTTGGGATCTATTTATACGTCATATTGTGGGTGATTGCGTCCGCTGGTTGATCGCCTTCGCCATCTCCCCGTCGACGATGGCCTCGCCGGTCTGCAGCAGCCATCGGGACAGGTAGAGCATCCGGCGCGCGGCGCGCAGGCGGATAATACTCCAGATCATGCGCCAATCCCTCCACCAACCTTTGGCAGCCGAGGCTCGCGCTCGTCGATGTCCTCAATCTCGTCGTCTTCGAAATCCGCGTCGCCGTCCAGCAGGTCGAGTAGTTCGATCATCTCTTCGATCCGGCGCTCAAGCTCGCAGCGGCGGAAGCGGTAAATGGCGGGGCTCTTCATGAGCGCGCCCTCGACGGCTTCATCGCAACCACGATGAAGTGAAGTTCATGCTCAGCCTGAATGCGCCAGTCGCCGCCGTGCACCTCCCTCATGAGGTCGGCAAGATGCGCGGCCACTGCATCAATCTGCACTCGCCGCAGGTCCGCGTTTGTTGCCGCTTGGACAATCATCGGGTGGAGCTTGGTAGCTGGCTTTGTCATTCGCTGTCGCCCTCCATCTTCTCCTCCAGGTCGGCATGGATGCTCGCGAGCTTCTCATGGAGCTCCATGGCGACAGCGCCGAGAGCTTCACCGCCCGATTTGGTAACGAAGCCGATGTTGCCGGACGCCATGATGAGAGCGCGGTTCAGAGCAATGGCTGTATCGAGCGTGTCGACGACATCGAGAAGCCAGCGATATTCGGGAGAGGCGCCGGTCATGCTGCGGCTCCTTCCAGGTAGCCGAGTGCAGCTTTCATCATCGCGTCGCCGGCATCGCTGTTATAGACGCCGCCATCATCCGTCAGTGCGATCTGCAGAGCGGCAATTGCCGCCTCGCGAGTTTCCGCGGGCTTCGACCAGTTCTTCAGAACGTCAAGCTTCGGACCATAGGAAACGCTGCTGTAGGCATTCGCGCCAGCGTCGTCGCGGGGGGCGTTCTTGTTGAAATCCTCTAGGCTGGCCTGATAGTCGCGGATCGCCTGAAGAAGGCTGCTCGTCTCACGCTCGGCGGCGCGGCGATCAAAGTAATCCGAGTTGATCGGCTCCCACATCTCGCGGATCTTCCCAACCATCTCTTCGCAATGGAACGCAGCGAAGACGAGGTTTTCGCGTTGATCAGGCGTGAAGTGATAGAGGTCATGTCTATCCGGCCACTTGCAGCGGTTTCCACCTACCATCACTTCCACCATGTCCGAGAGGATCGACGCCATGCGCCGAGCGTTTTCGATGGGGTCTTCCAAGTCGGCAATATCAAGCTTTCGCGCGGGCATAGCTCCGCCGACCGAATGAATCCGGTTTGTCATTTCCAGTCTCCTCAAAGGGTGTGGGTTATTGGCGGCTCGATGAGGCGGCAAACCTCTCAAGCGATGAGATTTCGGCAAGCACTGCGAGGCGATCGGCGCGACCAGCAACCCGCCAGCCGCGGGCGTCATCCCGCATCAGTTCGGTAGTCAGCTTCTGCACCCGATCGGCGGCGCGCTGCTGGACGGTCTTGCGGGCTTCGGCAATCTCAAATTTCGCCGTCATCCATGCGGACTTCAGGGCGCGAGAGAAAGCCTTGCGGCGGGCCTCAGCGTTGACAGGGCGAGCGAGTGCGGTATCGCGGCGGTAGATCTTCCAAGCTAAGCCCATGATGAGGGCCAGGTCGAATTTGGGCATACCTTCGGCGGCGGCCGGAATCGATGTGATCGACATTTGGTTAATCCCTATTGCGAGTTTCTATGTGCATATTAACTACAGTAGTTAACTACGTCAATAGGTATTGCTATTTTTATTGCCATAGAAATGCACAGGCTATATAACGCCTGCAATCACAGGAGATTTCCATGGGTAGACCCCCGGTGCCTACGCACCTAAAGCGCGACAAGCGTCTCGTCGTCATGTTGACTGAAGCTGAAACCGATACGCTTGCCGCCGCAGCAAAGGCTGCCGGGTCGGCGAGCCTGAGCGATTGGGTCAGAGACCTACTTTTCGAAGAAGCGAAGCGCCTCGGGTCCTGATTGGCAATCTGGTCTCTTGCATCGCCCCAATGCATCCTTGTTCAAACGTCGTTTGCGGGAGACAGGAATGCGGAGGAAGTCGAAAGGCAGGACCAAGGAACAGCAGAAGGCATATCGCGAGGAGCAGAAGCGTCTGAAGCGCCCAAGCCGCGACGACGTCGCCAGGGTGGCGCTGCGATGGCTAATTGTCTCTGCCTTCCAGCGCGGGCCACGATTCTTAGATGCCGCCGAGGAGGCGATCCTTTTCGAGCTGACGGAATTTGGTTTCGACCCAGCACAAGCTGCGGGGGCGATCGAGGACCTGGTTGAAAAATACACGAGGGGACGGTGGAATTTCCAGCGGAAGCATCATTTACTGGTAGACCGTGAGGAGATCATTCCCCCCGTTACTTCCTAAAACGCCGTTTGGATCGGAATCGCGGCTCACACACCGGGAAAGCCTAGATCTTGCGGGCCGCCGCCGCCTCCAGGTCCTCGATCCTCTTCAGCAATTCTTCAGTCTCAAGAGCTTTGCGATGCGCTTCGATGATTGCGACGACATTCTGCGCTTCAGACGGGGCAATCTCGCTGTTGCTGACAGCCTTCAGGATCGCGGCGATGGCCGCTGGCATGTCATTCGCGCCGTCGATCTTCGGAAGCGAGAACGAAATGCATCGAGGGATCGGCGCCGGCCGCGGATGAAGGAAGGCTGCAGCTTTCTCGGCTGCCCAGTCCCTGCGCTTTTGGTCTGCCTGATCGTCCATCATGACCTCCAAAAGGTAGGCGAGCGGAGATTTGCCCTGTCCGAGAATGTCTGCAGCCAATTCCGCCGTTCGCTGGTTGAGCGTTCCCGGTTTGCGGCCAGCACCTGGCCTCGATCCACCAATTTTCGCCATTCGTCTGATTTTTCCTGATTGTATTCAGCGGCGCAGCTGCGGCTTTGCATAGAGAAGAACGGGCGGCCTCGATGCCGGGATGGGCTGCCCGGATCGGTCCTCATAGATCGTTCGGAACACGACTAAATCGTCCTGCGGCGTGAGCCTGATGCCGTGCTCGCTCAGGACGATATCGATCGCATCATCCCCGTGCCCGTGCCCAGTGCTCACGACGATTACCCTTGCTTCGCCGTGGGCCTCTTCGAGCTTCTTGAGTCTGTGTCGAAGTGCAGACATTGCCTTCCCTCAGTTAAATGTTGCCGGCGCGGGCAGGGCGATAGAGCCGTCCATGCCTCTCAGGGCGGTCTCGATACGCCGGATATACAGGAAGGCCTGACAGACGCCGGCACCTACGTCCGTGTTTCGAAGCGCTCGTTCCTCGACTGCTGCGCCGAGCAAGCGGCCAATTAGGCCGGTCAGCGCTGCTGCGTCGTCGATCGTCCTGATGTCTGCGATATCGATCAGAGCAAGCGCATGCTCGACGTCGGAAAACACGTCTTCACCCGCAGCTGCTTGGAGCTTCAGCGCATCTATGGATTCCACGAGATCCGAGAGAGATTGAATTTCAGCGTGACCTGTGCGCATCTTAGGCATTCCCTATTTGGACCTGCTTCATGCTTTACCGCGCCATCCAAGTGATCTGCATTCTACTGCTGGCGGGCATTGCCTATGCCTTCAACATGGGGGTCGAGGGCGTCGGTGGCTTACTGGGCGGAACCTTCCATGCCGGCGTTCTAGTTGGCGCCGGCGCTGTGTTGTTGGTCTACGCCCTCATTATGTGGATAGACCCTTCATCGCGCCCCAGAGGTTCCTTCGGCGGCCAGCAGGGCCCGGACGACCGGACTTATTAGGCGATCAGCCTGGCTTTCACGCGATCCAGCGATGAGCGCCTTGATAATCGCAGCGTTAGGCCTTCCAACCAGCACATTAGCGAGGCCGTCGCGGGTTGCCTCACCTCTGTTGGGTATGATTGCGCGAAGCAAGTCGTCAGCCTTGTCGAGTGCAATCGATCGCACGGCGCCCATCGTGCCACCGGCTTTCCAAGACTCTTTCAGCCCGAAACCATCCGTTCCGCCACCAAGCTCGCGTTCGGCGGCCTGGCGGGCAAACGTTTCGCTGTTGCCGGTAACTGTCTTTGCAGTGTTGGCGAATGCCGTCTCGTTCTCCAGCACGCGAAAGAGGCGATCGGCTCGCTCTTGCCCGAATAGGGTCGCAAGCCGGTCCCGGTTCCAGTCGCCGGAGGACTTGATTTCCCGGTTCAAGGCCGCGATGTCGTTCGCATTGTTGCCGAGAATACGGTCCAGCTCAGCGCGCGCACCCTGAGATAGGCGGAGCGGGACAGCCGAAGGTCCGACCATCTCCCCCTGCGGCTGGACGCCTCGTTCAACCTCGTCGACAAGCTCCGAAGGCCGCGGAGACGTTCGCTTGCCGTCGAGGACCGTCTGCCCACGCTGCAGCGCCTCGCTCTGCCTCGCCAGCTCTGCAAAGCGGGCATCCACCTCCTTCAGGCCGGGAACGCTGTTTGCTAGCACCTCATCAACGCTCTGGCGGGCCATGGTGAGGGCTCGGAGTGCGTTCGGGTCCGTTTCCGCTGCTCGCATGCCGTCGAGCGCTTGGCGCGTCTGGAAGAGCGTCTGAGGGTTCGGATCGAGAGTATCCGTGCCGGTGATGTTTAACATTTCTCGAGCCCGCTGAACGGCACGCTGCGCAGGACCGCGAAGATTGACCGCCTGAGCTTCCAGTGCCTCGGCAACTGGCGCGGTATCGACAGCTCGGGCATTGCTGAAGACGTTCGCGTATTCCTGCCCAAGGGCCTCCTGGTTAGCCCGAATGCCGGCGGTGACTTCAGAAGGGACAACGGCGGGACCGAAGCTCTCATCCACGGCAGCGCCGATGCGAGCGTTAGCGCCCGCCGAGCGGCCCAGCAGCGCGTTTCGGACAATCTCCTGTCCACGGCCGGGAGCCCCAGCCAATGCGCCCGCCTGCTTCTGAAGGTTAGGCCCAAGATCGGCGAGCATGGCGTCCGGCCCCATCTCTGCCAGTCGCGATTCCAGCGTGGCCGGATCGATATCATCCGCCCTCACGGCGCGGCGCAGGAAAGTGAAGGCCTTTGGATCGATACCGGCGCCGCGAGCTGCAAAGCGTGCGCGCCCTACGTCGATCAGCGATTTGACGCCCTTGCCGATGAGTTGACCTGCCACGGGGCCAATAAGGCCGGTACCGCCGCCCCATACCGCGCCAGAGACGGCTGCGTCCGTATCGCCTCCCGATCGAACAGCCGCATCTGTCGCACCGAGTCCCGCACCTGTCGCTGTCGAGGCCAACCCCCGCGCGGCAAGCGATCCACCGCCAGCGCCAAACATCCCCGGAGCAGCCATCACCATAGGAATGGTACCGCCGACAGCGCCTGCGACCTCGCCAGCGGTGTGGATGGCCGGATGCGCTTCAGCAGCGTCCGCCGTCATGTTCTGGGCACGCTCAAGATTTGACGAATACGTGTCGCCGTTGATAAGTGTGCCGATCCCTGCGGCAGCGCGTTCCGTTCCGCCTTTCAGGATTGGGCCGACCACCGGGATGCCGTCGAGGGTTCCCGACAGCGCGGCGCCAACCGCGCCGTTGACGCCTTCCTGCTGCTGCTTGTCGATCAGCCTCTGGCTTTCCTCGAACGAAGGGTGAGATTTAGGGGGCGTATTGCCATTGACGATTGGCGCGTCTCTCCACCACTCTCCCTCTACGATCGGTGCGTCCTTCCACCAATCTTCGCCGGACAGCAATGGCTCTAGCGCTTGGGCGGCGGGGCCGTCGCCGCCAGTCGAGGCATCTGACACCTTCTTTCGAGCGTTCTGCAGGGCTAAGACCTGCTGAGCATCGAGGCCGGTACTCGCCATCGATGATTTCAGGCTCAAGGCCGCCGTCTTCGCGGACTCGTCGTCCGGTGCCTCCATCTCGTATTTCTGGCCGTCGATATCGATCTGATACCGGTTCGGCGCTGTTCGGTTAGGCAGACCCTGCCGGCGGTTAAGTTCCGCGCGCGCCTGGCGTCGATAAAGCTCCTGCTTTGCTGCCGTGATAAGATCGGTGTCTGCCATCAGTAGAGGCCCCCATTGTTGCCGCCGGAAAACAGGTTTTGCATGGCGGTGATGAAGTCGGGCTGCGCGCCCCCGGGCGCTGATGGGAACATCGCGTTCTGACGCTGCTGGCGAAGCTCAAGGCCATCGCCGATTGCAGCTAGCCCGGCACCAATGGTCATAGGCGCAGGTCCGCTGAGCGCCTGAGCAACAGCGCGCCTCTTGCGCAATGCAGCCTGTCCCGGCGTTTCGTCCGTCGGGATGTTGAACATACCCATGTCGTTATCCTGCGCCTGCTGCTGACGGACCGGCGCAGGCGGGAACATGATGCCAGCGTCATTTTGGGGTCGAAGGAATGGCATGTGGTTTCTCCTGTTAGTTGGTCAGGTCGCCGGGAGCGAATAGGCCAGAGAATTCGCGGCCCGACGATTTCAGCTTGTCAGCCGTCGCCTGGAGAACGAACTCGTTGACACTCATGCCCGCGCGATTGGCGGCGTCGAAGAGATTGTCTCTGAAGCCTGACATGACTGTTGCGCCCCGAAGCAGGACGGGGACCCGCGATTCCCGCGGCGTTAATGCCTGCATACTCATCGGTACCTCCTCGATCGGAATGCGGGAATCTTATCCCATGGTGGAGTCGTTGGGGATTGGACATGTTTGGACATCACCCCATGACGCCGATCCGCGAGAAGTACATTTGCACTCGTGCGTCCAGCCTCTGATTTTCCCGGAGTAGCTGGAGCGCCTCTTGGTCGCCGCAAACCTTCATTTCCAGCGCGACGGCAGAGATCTGCAGCGGGGCGCCAGGCCGCGATTGGCGGCCGATACCATCGCTGGCAACCCAGCGCCGAATAGTCTTGGTGCAAACGCTTGCCCTAAATGCCGCCTGCCGGATGTTGATAATCTCGTCCGGCTTCATGTGAACCGGTAAAGTCCTCATGCTCGCGCCCTTTCAGCTCGGATGGCGTTGGCGCGGGCAACCGCCTCGCAGGCTTCCTTGGCCGTGAAGCCGAACCGCACTTTCAGGTCTGGGATGGCGCGCGGATTGCCGGCCAGCTGATCGGCAAGCCACTTGGCGGCGATTTCCATGGAATTGTCGCTCATGCAGCTAGCTCCATTTCCCGCCAGCCTACGCCGTCGCTAGGCTGAAGAAAGTGATCGGGAACTCGGCAGTCAGGGAAGCCTGGCGCCGGACCCCAATTCGCTGTGTTCCATCTGCCGACACGACGGCCATAGCCCAAACGCTTCAGCCAGTCGTCGTCTGTGACCGGCCCGGCGGATCGAGCTGTTGTCGCCGCGGCGATGAAACCCTCGAAGCGGCGCTCATTGATGAAAGTGGCCGCGTGCATCACTGGGTGATCGGCTTTCGAGGCCAGAAATGCCTTGTATGGCTTCACGGCTTCTGCGCACTTTTCCCTTTCGTCGATCGTCAGTCGTTGCCATCCCGCATATGCCTTAGACTTCGACATGTTGGGGGTTCGCGGGTACTCCAGCCAGAATGCTTCATATGCTTCCGAATAGGGCTTAACCTTCACGGATTTGCCCCGCTCGTCCGAACTCGTTTCGGACAAGAGAGAAGAAGATTTATCTTCTTCTATGGATATGGATATGGATAGTTGATCTGCCGTTGGGTGCGCCGTTGGTAACGGCTGGACAACAGCCGTTGAAGCCCTATCGTTGTTTTTCAATCCTTTAGAGCGCGAAGACGCAAACCCTGCGGCGACTTTTTGTTCGCGAGTTCGTTCAACTTTTCCGCGCTCGGCCGTCAGCTTTTTTTGCGTCCACCCACCTTCCGAGAGCGTCCAGAACCGCATGACCACTGGCTTCAGCGTCGCCCACTTCTTGGCGGTTACTCCCACCATAAGGGCGAGGCGTCGGTCATCATCGGGCAGGGCACATTCGACGGTCCGCCAGGCAAACATCAGCAGCCTGAGATAGACGCCATGCTCTTCGTTGGTGAGGTGTTGCGTGTCCGCAATGTAGGCATCCGTCCAGATTGGCAGGATTGGGAACTGGGCCATAAGAGTTACCTCGCGGCATTTCTCGCCGCCGAGCAGGCGACGTCAATGAAGAGGTCAACCGTCCTGACCGCTCCATTTCGCTGCTTGGCGATGATGAATTCAAGCTTGTTCTGACAGGCTTCCAGCCGCTCAGAACGCTCCATCTCGGCCGCCTCGTCTTTGCCCTTGGCCTTTTCCAGGTAATAGGCCTCGCGGTAAAGCAAGGCGACGGTGTCCGCGTCCTGTTCCAGCGAACCGGAATCGCGAAGGTCTGCGAGCTGGGGACGCTTGTCCTCTCTGCTCTCGACCTGTCGGGACAACTGCGAGAGCGCGATCAGGCCCAAATTGTTTTCCCGGGCGATCTGGCGCAGGCCAGCACTGATCTCCGAAACTTCATTATTTCGGTTGCCGGAGTAGCGGGACGACGCGGCGAGCAATTGCATGTAGTCGACGATAAGCAGATCGAGAGGGTTTCCTGCTCGGTCGGCAACGTCCTGCATGCGATCGACCTTGACGCGGAGGTCCGTGATAGAGAGCCCTGACTGCTCCTCGATCCAGAGGGGAAGCCGGTTCATCTCCTGCTTGGCGGCAACAAGATCCTCGAAGTCCTTCTCTGTCACGCGGCCGGTGATCAGATCGTTGTAGGGGACACGGATATTCCGGTCGTAGGCGATATCGGTCAAAGCTCGCATGGCGAGGCGAGGAGAGCCCATCTCCAAAGAGATGAACCCGACGCCGGCGCCAGCCTGAGCTGCTTTGATGCCAATCCCCAAGGCAACGGCTGTCTTACCCATGGATGGCCTTGCACCAAGTAGCACCATCTCGCCGCGGTGAATGCCACCGGTGAGAGCGTTGATGTCGGCCAAGCCCCATGTGATGCCAGTAATGCCGCTACCGCACTGCATGGCTTCCTGGACTTGGTCCAGCGCTGTGTCAGCCGCCTCGGAGAGGGAGAAGCGCGTCTTTCCTCTGCCGGTGCCGCGTAACTCGGCGGCAACACCGTCGAATGCGCGTGCTGCCGCTTTGATCAGCTCGGACGCGTCGGTTGCAGGATCTGTCGCCGCAGCTGCGACACGCTGCGCCTCAGCGCCAACCGACACCCGTGCCCATTGCTGGATCAGGTTGGGCACGCTGATCTTCAGGCCGCCGGCGCCGTACACGCTGTTCGCAACGAGCCGCGCCATGTAGGAGGACAGCGGTTCTTTCAGGAAGTCAGACCAGCTTTTTGCCTCTTCCGCGGGGAACATCTTGAAGACAAGCCCAATCGAGGCGCTGTTGTAGCGCTCGGCTGCAAGCTCGATCATCTCGAAGAGCCGCCTATGAAGCGGCTCGATGAAGTGTTCAGGTCGTACAGTGCCGCGCACGGCGCTATGCTGCCCAGAGGACAACACGGCGCCAAGCACTTCCTGTTCGATCTCGATGACGTGACCGCATTTCTCCAAGTCGATAGGTGCAACGATCTGGTTCATGCGGCGGCACTCTCGGTCTCGTCTGCAGCGATAATCTCGGCTTCAGAACGGAGGACATACCGTGCGTGGGTTCCCGCGAATGGGCCGCCGTGCTGCTCGTCGATCGTCTCGATGACGAAGCCGAAACGGCGCAGCTTGAACACATAGTGGGACCAGCGTGGGCCGGGGTGGTCAATCGGCGTGCACCCGCGGACCCCGGCATTGACGAGATTGCGGAGCGCCCAGGCATCGCGGCCAACAACCTTGATCGGCTGGCCGTCGGGAAGGATGCGCGCAGTGATTACAAGACGCTTTGCCATCAGTAGCGGCCTCCAAGTCCGGAAAGCTCGCAGATGACTTTTGCATGTGCTGCCGACACCGAAAACCGCCGAAGGACGGCCCGGATTGCGAGCTGATGAGATTGATTTTGCGGGGTAGTTACGATAGGTTCACGGGCATCGAAGCTCTCGCCAAAGACGTCGATACTTCCGAGAACCCGGTTCGCGCGATCAAGCCGCGCAGCCGGGCTTTTCATATGCATTGGTCGCCCTCCTACGCCGCGACCGAAGTCGAAAGACGACGCTTTGAGGCAAGCCAGAGGTCAAGATCCGCCGGGTCATAGACCACGATTTTGCCGACCTTGCTGTAAGCAGGGCCGCCGCCGGTGAGGCGCAGCTTGTTCAGAGTGGATGCCCCAACCGTGGTGTAGTTGGCCGCATCTTCAACGCGCATTTTCGGGCGGATGGTGCTTTGCTGTTCGGTCATCTGGTTTCCTCTTCCGTTACCGTGTGTCCGGTAAAATCCGTGTAGGACGGGGAAGAGGTCGCCAGGGATGCGAGACCCCCAAGAAAATGATAGGGGGGTCTCACACCCTACAGCCAGTAGGGCCGTTTAGAATTAGTCAGATCCTCGCCGGATCTGTCTGGCATTTCATCAATCAACCTACGGATCGTGTAAGCAAATTCCTCGTTCTCATCGCCACCGGCATCAACCCAGGCGGCGCGGACGAAATCAAGGAAGGGACTTCGCTCAGGCTGGGTGCCTGGCCGGCCCCCTGTCAAATAGGACCAAACGTCAGCAAGGAGAGCAACAAAGGCTTTCTTAGCCGGCGCTCCTGGATTTGGTCGGTTCAAGCCAATCCGCTTGGAGGTCTCTTCTGCGTGGTCAACAAATCCCGCCAAAACCTCATATGCGGAGTAGATGAATGTCGAATCGGCCCGAGCTAGCTCAAGCCTGCGGCTGAAGGCCTCGGCGCCTTTTCTCTCGGGCTTGGATGTCTGCTGTGGCACTTCCTCGGGACGTTCACTGTCTTCAGGGTGATGCTTTTCATAGATCGACGCCAACTCGTCGTCGTAGCTGGTTTCCTCATAATCGTCTTCGATCCCTCGTGGTGGAAGATCCCGAGCAGCCGGATGATTCAGCCGGAAATCCATCATCGCCGGTACTAGCGCCTCCTTGAGGCGTGACGTGTATCGGTCTGTAGAGCCTGGAACTAATGTCTTTATGAACGCCAGAAGGCTGTTACGAGCTCGCTCGGCCGCATGTTGGGCATCGATCCAATCTTGCTTATATGCGCCAAGTTCCAACGTCTGCTCGGCGTCAATGGCCCGATGAATCGCGGCCTCAAGCGCGCGGCGTCCGTGAGCGATGACTTCCTCCTTGCTGAGTTTCCGATGAGCCGCGTGCAGTTTGCTCCCTCTTTTCAGTAGGCCAACCATAACGCCGTCGACAGTTAAGGTGACGTCGTGGCGATATATCCCCGCCGGTACTCGCAAACGAGCTGATTGCGGCGTCTTCTTGGGGCTCTTCATGGATTCACTTTCGAATGACGTCGACAACAGAAGGCAGGGATTTTGGTGCAGACCGACATCAGGACTTCCCTGGCCGCAATGGGTGAACGTTCTCCCGTCGTGGTCGATCGCCCATGGCATCCACAATTTTCGAGCCAATGAGATCGGAGGCGTGGCGTTTCGGATCGTCCGCAAGATGGGCGTAGCGCTCGGTAGTTTTCGCCTGCGTGTGGCCGAGTAGCTTGCCTATGATTTGAAGGCTAAGGTTGGCCTCGACGCCGACGGAAGCATGAGTGTGCCGGAGGTCGTGAATGCGGACTCTGACGTTCGGGTTGTCATCCGAGGCATCGAGGCCAGCACGCCTGCGGACATGGTGCCATGGGCGCTTCAAATCGGATCGGGGGCGATGTTCTATCTTGCCGTCGGCACCGACCTTTGGTTCGCCCGGGATGACGTACGGACCGAGACGCGGCAAATCGGTGAGGATGAGCTGCGCCGGGCCGTTGAGAATGATGGTTTTCTTTCTGGTCTTGCTATCGTCCAGGAACAGCAAGCCACGCTGCAGATCCACGTTGCTCCACTTGAGCTTCAGGATTTCCCCGCGGCGCGCCCCTGTCAGGATGAATAGCCGAAGTGCTGCGGCGACGGAGGCATCGATCTTGATCCGGCGATTTTCTGCCTTCGGAGCATGCTTGGCCTTTTTCTCCGGATCGGGGTCCCATGGGATGCCGTCGGTCTCTGCTTCCCGAATAGCGTCTCCCAACCGCGCGAGTTCTTCGCTTGTGAGATATCGCTCTCGACTGTCTTCGGGGTACTTCGCAATGCCGGCCGCTGGGTTTTCCATCTTGGGGATGGCTTTGGTGTCCATAGCCCATGTGTACATCGAGCTGACGGTTGAGAGCACCCGGTTGGCTGTGGTGGATCGGTCTTTCAAGGAAACGTGGAGTTTTTCGACATCGCCGTTGCCGACGTCCTTCGCCTTCTTGTGTCCCAGCGTCTCCGCTGCAAGGCTCAGCCAGTGGGCATAGAGCTTGTAGGTCGAACTCTTTTTCTTGGCGTCGATCGAGAGAAGGTACTCGTCCTTTACTGTGTCGAATGTCGGGGAAGCGCGATCCGCGCTCTTCTCCTTGGCTGGATCTTTCCCCTGCACGACTTCTGCAACAACGCCTTTTGCGATGCGCCTGGCTTCGTCGGGCGTGACCTTCTTTGTGCTCCCGATCGTGTATCGACGCACCGGCGCATCTCTGCCAGAGCCGAACCGGTAGATGACAAGATACGTCATAGCGCCGGTCGGTCGGACCCGAATTGCAAAGCCGGTGACGGCGGTGTCCGAGACGAAGAATTCCTTTTCGCCAGCCTCTATGCGCTTGATCAGCGTGAGGGTGATTTCGGCCGAGATTGACGAGTTGATAGGAGAGGCGTCTTTTTTTGCCATTTCAGTTATCCGGGGAAGCACCAGGGAAGTACGAAAACGGAAACCACCGGAAACGCACGACTACATGCTACTAGGATTTTGTTGAAATAAAAGACTTTTTGAGGAGAGGCGGAAACGCTCGGAAACTGGCGGAAACGACGGCCCATTGCATGGCATGCAAGAGGTCAGCGGTTCGATCCCGCTTAGCTCCACCAAATCTTTCCTAACTTACTGTTCCAGATAAACGCAGCACTCCTGGCCTGTTGGCATTGCGCAGAAATTTCTGGCGACCGCTGTTTGTCGAGCCGCCGTCTCAGCCGGTTCGTTACAATCCGCCTAGATCCCCGAAAACTCGCTCGCCCTCGGGCCTGCCAGCGAAACGCGCCAGGATGATTTGCTCGTGAAGCTTTGGGTCGCGAGGAAGGTGTAGCCGGTGCTCTGCCAGAGCTTTACCGAGCCGTTGAGGCTGTCGAGCACGTAGTCGCCGGATTTCAGCCGTGCGACGAGGACGACGTGATTCTGGCCGTGGCGTTCGATGACCACAGACAGCGCCAGTTTCCGCGATGGGAAGCCGGCGTCGAGCAGGGTCTTCATCTTCAGAAGTGCGTAGTCTTCGCAATCGCCCTTGTTGCCGATCGGCAGAGACCAGTATTCGATCTTGCCTGACGTTGCGGTATCCGGTGCAGCGCTCGTTGCGGCGTTGACGCTTCTGTTCACGCGGGTGATCAGCGCCATTGCCGAAGCGTCATCCAGCGCCTTGCCGCCGCCGTTCCTGCAGACCCAGCCGTACCGCACGCAGGCTCCGGCGAAGCCGGGAGGCGCGCCGATCGATCGCGCCTGGGGCAGGGGCGTTCCGGCAAATGACTGATTTTGTGAAACAAAACTCAACACAACAGCAACGCTAGTCAACAGGAAGTAACGCATCGTCTGTCCTCCCTTCGAAAGTGCTAGTCCGTTTAAGCTAAAACTTTATGCATTCGAGGTTTGCTATGTATTAAGATGTACTATTACTGGCGGGCTTGCTGACTAGGGATAATGAATAGCTAATATAAAATGTATTTCGTTAGCGCTTCGTTAACCTAGGGAGTTGCCCAATGTTAAGAACAGCAGCGAAATACAGCATAGCCATCGCTTATCTTATGGCTTCAACCAGCCTCGCGATGTCTGCCCCTCTTCAGATCGATTGCCGTATCGTCAAGCCGGGAACCATCGAGGCTCGCCTCTGTCGTCCCACAGCTGCGATCCCGACCGATGACTATCACGGTTTCGGCGACGGTTCAGGCGGTTTCGGAAATTCTCAACAGGCTTCGACATCTGGCGGCGGCTCCGGCAGCCATCCGGGTGGCGGCGGGAACCCCGGCAACGGTGGCTCTGGTCCGGGCAACGGGGGCAGTGGTCCCGGTGATGGTGGCAGTGGTCCTGGCGATGGTGGTAGCGGCCCCGGCAATGGCGGCAGCGGTCCTGGCGATGGCGGTAGCGGCCCCGGCGATGGCGGCAGCGGTCCTGGCGATGGCGGTAGCGGTCCTGGCGATGGCGGTAGCGGCCCCGGCGATGGTGGTAGTGGCCCGGGCAACGGCGGCAGCGGTCCTGGTGATGGCGGTAGCGGTCCCGGCAATGGTGGCAGTGGCCCTGGGGGCGGCGGTAGCGGTCACGGTCATGGTCATGGTCATGGTGGCGGTGGTTCCGGGCATGGCAGTGAACACCACGGTCACGGTTCCGGCCATGGCGGCCATGGTTCTGGCCACGGTGGTAATGGTTCCGATAATGGTGGCCAGGGTTCCGGTCATGGTGGCAGTGGCCACGGCGGCCACGGTGGTAGCGGCCATGGCGGACAAGGTTCTGGCCATGAAGGGCAAGGCTCCGGACATGGTGGCAACGGCCATAGCGGCCACGGTTCCGGCCATGGCGATGGCGGCAACGGCAACCAGCACCATGGCAAGCATGGCGGCGACCGGGGTAATGGCAAGCATGGTGGTGACGGAAAGCACTCAGGCGACAAGCCGAATGGCGGAAAATCCTGGGGCGGCAATGGCGGCAAGAAGGACGACGGCCGTAAGTCTGGCGATCACAAGCGCGGTGACGGCAAATCGGACGGAAACAAATCGGGCGGCGGCAAGGTTGGCGATAACAAGCCTGGCGATAACAAGCCTGGCGGCGGAAAGTCTGATGACAACCAGTCCGGTGCCGGCAATCCCGGCGGTAGCAAGTCCAGCGATAAAGGGCCCGGCGATAACAAGTCCGGCGGCGATAAGCCGAGCGGCAAGCAGGGTGACGGCCGGTCGGGTGGTGGCAAGTCAGGCGGCGACGATAGGTCGGGCGGTGACAAGCCGGGAAACAACAGTAGCTCCGGCAATCACCAGAACGACAACAGCCAGAATGACAATCAGGGTCACGGTGGTGGCGGCAAGTCCGGCCACTAATACTGGCCCGCGATTATCGATGAAAACGAGCCCGGCCGAAAAGCCGGGCTTCGTCACGGGTACGCGCCGCCGCGACCAGTATCGGGCGCCAGGCGCTTGCAACATAGTGGCCAGCGCACTCGTTTCATCGATAGCCTTGCCATATCCCCCCGTTCGGCATAGCTCTGCGGCCTAAGAATCCGGATCGCCGATGCCCCATAAGGTCTTTCTCTCCCAGCTCAAGCTCACCGACTTCCGCAACTACGCGGCGGTGTCGCTGGCGCTCGATGGGCGCCATGTCGTGCTGACGGGCAATAATGGGGCCGGGAAGACCAACCTGATGGAAGCGGTGTCGTTTCTGTCGCCGGGGCGCGGGCTGCGGCGCGCGACCTACGCCGATGTCACGCGCGTCGGCGCGTCGAACGGCTTTTCGATCTTTGCCGAGCTTGAGGGTATCGAGGGGAATGTCGAGATCGGCACCGGCGCCGACACGGCCGATGAAAATGCCGCGCGGCGGCTGCGCATCAACGGAACGACAGCCAAGACCGCCGACGAGCTCACAGATCACCTTCGCGTTCTCTGGCTGACGCCGTCCATGGATGGTCTGTTTACCGGCGGCTCTTCGGATCGCCGCCGCTTCCTCGATCGTCTCGTCCTGTCGCTCGATCCGGCCCACGGCCGCCGCGCCAGCGATTTCGAGCGTGCCATGCGCAGCCGCAACAAGCTGCTCGACGATGGCCGCTTTGATCCCTCCTGGCTTTCGGGAATCGAGCAGCAGATGGCAAGTCTCGGTATCGCGATGGCGCTTGCCCGCCAGGAAATGCTGGGCCTGCTGGCCAGGCTGATCGAGGAAACACGCGAGACCTCGCCGTTTCCTTCCGCCGCGCTCGAATTGTCCGGCTTCATGGACGGCCAGTTTTCACGCCCGGCCGTCGATCTCGAGGATGACTATGCGGCGATGCTGGCGGCAAGCCGTTATCGCGATGCTGCGGCTGGCCGCACGCTCGATGGCCCGCACCGCGCAGATCTGATCGTCCGTCATCGCGAAAAGCAGATGGAGGCCGCGCGCTGTTCGACCGGCGAGCAGAAAGCGTTGCTGGTCGGCCTCATCCTGGCGCACGCGCGCCTCGTCGCCAATCTGACGGGTCACGCGCCCATTCTGCTGCTCGACGAGATCGCCGCACATCTCGACGAAGGCCGCCGCGCGGCGCTCTTCGATCTCATCGATGGTCTCGGCGGTCAGTCCTTCATGACCGGCACCGACCGGTCGATGTTTTCGACGCTCGGCGAGCGGGCGCAGTTCTTCACCGTATCCGAAGGGCATGTCGGCGCATGAGCGGCGGCGCTTCCTTCTTCGCGCCCGGCCATGATAGCATCGCTCCCATGGAACCTCTTAGTCCCGAAGAAATCGCACGATATCAGCGTCATATCCTGCTTCCGGAGATCGGCGGCGCGGGCCAGCAGAAGCTCAAGGCGGCGCGCGTACTCGTCATCGGTGCCGGTGGCCTCGGCGCCCCGGTGCTGCAATATCTGGCGGCGGCCGGCGTCGGCACGCTTGGCATTGCCGACGATGACCGGGTGTCGCTGTCGAACCTGCAGCGCCAGGTGATCCACGATTCCGGCACGATCGGCGAGATGAAGACCGAGAGTGCAGCGTTCGCCATCGCCCGCCTCAATCCGCATGTAAGGGTCATACGCTTCGAGGAGCGCTTCTGCCCGGAGGCGGCGGCACGCCAGATTTCGGGCTTCGACCTGCTGATCGATGGTTCCGACAATTTCGACACCCGCTATGCCGCCGCCGATGCCGCGGAGCGGGCAAAGATACCGCTGGTAACGGGTGCCGTAGGCCGCTTCGACGGCTCGGTAACGGTCCTGAAGCCTTACGAGACGGCTGCTGATGGCAGCCTGAACCCCACCTATCGCGATCTCTTCCCCGAAATCCCGCCCGAGGGGCTGATACCCGCCTGCGCCGAAACCGGGATTGTCGGCGCCCTTACGGGGGTCATCGGCACGCTGATGGCCATGGAGGCGATCAAGCTCGTCACCGGCAACGGAGAGCCGCTCATCGGCCGCCTGCTGCTCTACGACGCGCTGAGCGCCCGTTTCGATACCATAAGATACAAGCGCCGGCGGACCGCATGATCGATATCGTCAGACTGGATGAAAGCTTCGGCGGCTGGGCGGAGCTGCTCGACCTGATCCTCTCCTCCTTCGCCTATATGAACGGCCGGATCGATCCGCCGTCCTCGGCGCTGGATCTGACGGCCGACGCGCTACGAGCCAAGGCGGTGGCGGAAATCGGTTATGTCGCGCTTGATGATGGCGCGCTGGCTGGATGCATGTTCCTTCGCCCGGAAAGCGATTGCCTCTATCTTGGCAAGCTCGCTGTCGCACCTGAATTGCAGGGCAGGGGGATCGGTAAACGACTTCTTGCTGCAGCCGAGGCTACGGCCAGGGAACGCTCGCTTCAGATGATCCGGTTGGACACCCGCATCGAGCTGACCGGCAACCATGCCGCATTCGCCGCGATGGGCTTTGTCAGGACGGCCGAGAAAGCGCATCCCGGTTTTGATCGCGTCACCTATGTCGAGATGCGTAAGACGCTCGGCTAGCGGCCGGGCAGCACGCGGTTCGGCGGCCGATGCCCATCGATGAAGGCGCGGATGTTGATGATCACCTTGTCGCCCATGTCGATACGGCCTTCGATCGTTGCCGAGCTCATATGCGGCAACAGCACGACCTTGCCTTCGTTGGCGAGTTTGATCAGCTTCGGATTGACCGAGGGCTCGTTCTCGAAGACATCGAGGCCCGCACCCGCGATCCGTCCCTCCCGCAGGCATTTGATCAGCGCCGCTTCATCGACGACATCACCGCGCGCGGTGTTGACGAGATAGGCAGTCGGCTGCAGAAGCGCGAGGCGCCGGGCCGAGAGCAGGTGGAAGGTCGCCGGTGTCGACGGGCAGTTCACGGAGACGATGTCGACCCGGGCCAGCATCTGGTCGAGGCTTTCCCAATAGGTCGCCTCCAGCTCGTCTTCGGTCGCCGGGTTCACGCGCTTGCGGTTGTGATAGTGGATCGAGAGGCCGAAGGCCTTGGCGCGCCGCGCAACGGCGGTGCCGATCCGGCCCATGCCGACGATGCCGATCCGCTTGCCGTGAATTCGCCGTCCCAGCATCCAGGTCGGTGACCAGCCGGCCCATTCGCCGGGCTTGTCGGTAAGGACACGCGCACCTTCGCCGAGCCGGCGCGGTACGGCGAGGATCAGCGCCATCGTCATGTCGGCCGTGTCTTCGGTCAGCACGTTCGGCGTGTTGGTAACGGTGATGCCCTTGCGGGCGGCAGCCTCGACATCGATATGGTCGGTACCGTTGGAGAAGCTGGCGATCAGCTTCAGCTGCGGCCCTGCCTGTTCGATCAGCGCTGCATCGATCCGGTCGGTCACCGTTGGCACCAGCACGTCGGCAGTCTGCACCGCCTCGGCAAGCTCGGGCATGGAGCGCGGCGAATCGTCGATGTTCAGTTGCGCGTCGAACAGCTCGCGCATGCGGGTCTCGACCGCGTCAGGCAGTTTCCGGGTGATGTAGACCTTCGGTTTTTTCTTCGATGTCATCGCGGCCGGCCATGCCTTGTTCAGATGTCTTTAACCAAGACGGGGGATAATTTTAACGTTCGGGCAATTTCTACCAGACCCGCACGCGAAGACAAACAAAACTCGCGAGCGGTTTCCGGCGAATGTCACGGCCCGGCTGATGAGCGGGCGCGCCCGCTTACCATTTCGAGCGAACGGAAACTCCATGCGTGGAATCACTCTGAAGTCCTGCCTTGCTATTGCGGTTGGTCTGATGCTGTCGGCAAGCGCCGTCGAATCTGCGTATGCGCAAGCGGCCAAGGGCCCGAGCGGCCTGCCGCTGCCGCGCTTCGTGACGCTGAAGTCGAAGCGCGTCAATCTGCGCATCGGCCCCGGAACCGATTATGCCGCTTCCTGGATGTACCTCAAGGCCGGCCTGCCGGTGGAGATCATCCAGGAATATGACAACTGGCGCCGCATCCGCGATGCCGACGGCACGGAAGGCTGGGTCAACCAGTCGCTGCTGTCGGGCCAGCGCTCGGCGCTGGCTGCGCCGTGGATGAAGGGCAAGGGTAAATCCGTCTTCGTCAACATGCGCCGCGAGCCGCAGTCCTCGGCAACCATCGTCGCCAAGCTGGAGCCTGGCGTGATGATCCATATCGGCGAGTGCAATGGCGACTGGTGCCATGCAGATGCCTACGGCGCCGAAGGATGGGTGGCGCAGTCGGAAATCTGGGGTGCCTACCCCGGCGAAGCCTTTAAATAAGCTTCGCTTCGCGGGCCGCTTCGGCAAGCGACTTCATCGGCCGGGGGCCGATCTGCTGGATCACGATGCCGGCCGCCAGGCAGCCGAGCTTGCCGCAATCCTCGAGCGTACGGCCCTGCGTGTAGCCGTAAAGGAAGCCTGAGGCGAAAAGATCGCCGGCGCCCGTCGTATCGACGACCTCGTTGATGCGGATCGCATCCACATACCAGCGCTCGCTGCCCTTCAGGATCACCGCGCCGTCTTCGCTCATCGTCACGGCCGCAATCTTGCAGTCCTTGGCGATCTTGTTCAGCGCTTCCTCGAAATCGTCGGTCTCATAGAGCGACAGCGCTTCCTGCTTGTTGGCGAAGACGATGTCGACAGTGCCGGAGCGCATCAGGTCGAGGAATTCTGCGCGGTAGCGGCCGACGCAGAAGCTGTCCGAGAGCGTCATCGACACCTCGCGGCCATTCTCATGGGCGATGCGGGCGCATTCGCGGATCGCTTCCTTGGCGCGCGGCGGATCCCAGAGATAGCCCTCGAAGTAGGTGACCTTGGCATCGGCGACGACATCGCTCTCGACGTCTTCGGGGCCGAGTTCGACGCAGGCGCCGAGATAGGTGTTCATCGAACGCTCGCCGTCATCGGTGACGAAGATCATCGAGCGTGCCGTCGGCGGGAACTTGCCCTTCGGCTTGGTCTGGTAGTGAACGCCCTGGGCGCGGATGTCGTGCGCGAAGATCTCGCCCAGCTGGTCGTCGGCGACCTTGCCGAAATAGGCGGCCTTGGCGCCGAGGCTTGCGGCACCGGCTGCCGTGTTGCCGGCGCTGCCGCCCGACGCTTCCAGAGCCGGTCCCATGCGGGAATAGAGCAGCTCGGCGCGTTCGGCATCGATGAGGTTCATCGCCGCCTTGGTGATCTTGTTGTCAATGAGGAACTGGTCGTCGCAACGCGCGATAATATCGACGATGGCGTTGCCGACAGTCAGAACATCGAATTTGGTCATGAAATGGGAGGTCCCGGATTTTGTGATAGCCGGGGTTTGGTCTTAGCGGAATTTCCGCTGATGGAAAGGAAAAAGGCTTTGGCGGCGGTTTTCTTCGCAAAAATGCCGCCAATCCGTCATGCCGTTGTCACCATGGACACCTAAATAAGCTCTCAAGCAGACCGGCATGAGCATCCAAGGATGTGGCCGGGTGAGAAGGGATGATGCCCTTCGACTGTTCCGGAAGCGGCGCTGACCACGGATGAACTGGCAGCATCGCGAACCGGGTGTCCGGCAAGACCGGATGCGGAAAAGCGGGCCTTGCCCGCTTTTTTTGTTTTCGCGGCTTCGAATGTTGGGACCAACGGGTTTGTCAACGCGCCGCCTTTGCTGTTAGACCTTGAGCTCCCCGCGCCAAGGCAGTTCTCACCGCATGACAGCTATCGTTTTCGACGTTCTCCCTATCTTCATCATGATCCTGATCGGCTGGCTGATCGTGAAAGCGGGGTTGATGACGGCCGATACCGGCGATGCGCTGAGCGATTTCGTCTTCAAGATCGCCGTGCCGATGCTGCTCTTCCGCACCATCGCCGAGGCTGACTTCCACGGCGCTTCGCCCTTCCGCCTCTGGATCGCCTATTTCTCCGGCGTTGCCGTCACCTGGACTGTCGGCCATATCGCCGCGACCAGGCTTTTCGGCCGCGATGCCCGCATCGGCGTTCTCGCCGGCGTCTCCTCGGCCTTCGCCAATACGATCTTCGTCGGCCTGCCGCTGGTGCAGCGCACCGTCGGCGACAAGGGTCTCGTGCCGCTCTCGATCCTGATTGCCGTGCATCTCCCCGTCATGATGATCGTCGGCACGATCCTGATGGAGCGCGCCGAACACAAGATCTCCGGCGCCGCCGACCGCAGCATCCTGAAGCTTCTGCGCCAGATCGGCCTCAATCTCATCCGCAATCCGCTGGTGATCGGCCTGGCGGCCGGTGCTGCCATGCACCTGCTTGGCCTGACGATGCCGGGTCCGGTCGAAAATATCGTCGATCAGATTGCCGGTGTTGCCGGTCCGGTCGCGCTGATTTCGCTTGGCATGGCGCTGGAGAAATACGGCGTATCGGGCAATCTCGGCATCGCCAGCGTCACCTCCGCCTGCAAGCTTCTGCTGCTGCCCTGCTGTGTCTGGATCGCCAGCCACCTCGTCGGGCTCGCGCCTGATTGGACGGCGGCGCTGGTGCTGATCGCTTCGGTTCCGACCGGCGTCAATGCCTGGCTGATCGCCAACCGCTTCGGCGTCGGCCACAGCCTCGCGGCCTCGACGATCACCGTGACCACCGCACTCGGCGCCATTTCGGTCTCGCTATGGGCCTATATCCTCGGCGCCTGACGCCGCAGGCGCGCAAAAGAAAAGCCCGGCTTGCGGCCGGGCTTCAATCTCTTTTCCGATATGTCGATCAGCTTACTGCGTGATCGTATCCGGAGCGTTCGGGTCCGGCAGAGGGGCCGGTGAATCGGCCAGCGTGTGCAGGTAAAGGATGACGTTGGCGCGATCCTGTTCCTTCGGCAGACCCGCAAAGCCCATGGCCGTGCCAGGGACCTGCTTCTTCGGAGCCATCAGGAAGTGGTTCAGGTGGTCGAAGGTCCACTTTTCAGCGCCGCCCTTGGAGAAGTCCTTCATAGCGGACGAATAGGCGAAGCCCTCATGCGAAGCGATCGGGCGATCGACGAGACCATAGAGGTTCGGACCGACTTTGTTCGGCCCCCCCTTGGTCGCGTCATGACAGGCCTGACACTTCTTGAAAATCGTTTCGCCGGCCTTGGCGTCAGCCGTCGGCAGCAGCTTTGCGATCGGAACCATTGCAGCGGCAGCACTCGCTTCGCCACCGCCAGCAGCTGGCGTCTCCTCGGCGACGATCGTGAAGCCTTCCTTCTCCGGTGCTTCTGAATGGAAGATTCCTTCGGACGCGATGGAGACCGACATCAGGACGAAAATCGTTCCGAGCAGCGCACCAACGGCCGTATTGACGTAAGAATTCATCTGCAATGCTCCCCGTGCAGTCGGCAGACCCTAAAAAGGTACCATCTTGAAATCGCGCGGAACCTATGTCTTTTGGCTGTTCGTTGCAACTGTCTAAATGGTCCTGTACGTGAGACTTTTTGACACTTTTCCGCCCGGAATAGAAGGCCCGACAGATGACTGGTTCAAATTTAGATGACGTCCTCGTTCTGATCCCGGCACGCATGGCTTCGACCCGGCTGCCGGGCAAGCCGCTTGCCGATATCTGCGGCCTGCCGATGATTGTTCAGGTCGCCAAGCGCGCCGAGGAGGCGGCCATCGGCCGCGTGGTCGTCGCGGTCGACGATCAGCGTGTCTTCGATGCCGTTTCCGCAGCCGGTTTCGAGGTCATCATGACGCGTTCCGATCACCAGTCCGGCTCGGACCGCATTCACGAGGCGCTGCAGAAGGTCGATCCGGAAGGCAAGGCGAAGATCATCGTCAACGTCCAGGGCGACCTGCCGACCATCGAGCCGGAAACCATCCGCGCGTCTCTCCGTCCGCTTGAGGATGCATCCGTCGATATCGCCACGCTGACGATCGAGATCGACAACGAAGACGACAAGACGGCGCCGCATATCGTGAAGGTCGTCGGTTCGCCACTCTCCGAGACGCGCCTGCGCGGCCTCTATTTCACCCGTGCGACTGCGCCCTATGGCAAGGGCCCGCTCTATCATCATATCGGCCTCTATGCTTACCGCCGGTCGGCCCTCGAGCGCTTCGTCTCGCTCGGCCCGTCGGTGCTCGAGCTGCGCGAATCGTTGGAACAGCTGCGAGCAGTCGAAGCCGGCATGCGCATCGATGCGGAGATCGTCGACACCGTGCCGCTCGGCGTCGATACGCCCGCCGATCTCGAAAAGGCCCGCCGCATTCTTTCGGCAAGACAGGCTTGAGGACATAGACATGAACACCAAGACAAACAGGATTTCGTTCCAAGGCGAGTTCGGCGCCAACTCCGACATGGCTTGCCGCGACATGTTCCCGACCATGGAGCCGCTGCCCTGCCAGACCTTCGAGGATGCCTTCACGGCGCTCGAAAGCGGCGAGGCGGATCTCGCGATGATCCCGATCGAGAACACGATCGCTGGGCGCGTTGCCGATATTCATCATCTGCTTCCCGATTCCAGGCTGCATATCGTCGGCGAATATTTCATGCCGATCCGCTTTCAGCTGATGGTGCTGCCGGGCGTCTCCAAGGATGAGATCCGCACGGTCCACAGCCACATCCACGCGCTCGGCCAGTGCCGCAAGATCGTTCGCGCCAATGGCTGGAAGCCGGTCATCGCCGGCGATACGGCGGGTGCTGCCAAGATGGTGCAGGAAACCGGAGACCGGACGATGGCAGCGCTTGCGCCGCGTCTCGCCGCCGATCTCTACGGCCTCGATATCGTCGCCGAGAATGTCGAAGACACCGAGAGCAACGTGACGCGCTTCGTCGTGCTGTCGCGCGATGAGGAGTGGGCGAGCCGTTCGAACGAGGAAGAGAAGATCGTCACGACCTTCGTCTTCAACGTCCGCAACATTCCGGCCGCGCTCTACAAGGCGCTCGGCGGCTTCGCCACCAACAACATCAACATGACGAAGCTGGAAAGCTACCAGATCGGCGGCAAGTTCATTGCTACGCAGTTCTATGCCGATATCGAAGGTCATGCGAACGACAGCAATGTCCGCCAGGCGCTGGAGGAGTTGCGCTTCTTCTCGGAGAAGGTCCGCATTCTCGGGGTCTACAAGGGTCACCCGATGCGCGGCCTGCTGCACAAGTAACAAAAAGGGCGCCATGGGCGCCCTTTTCTCGTTTCACTTGTCGGGCTCGCAAACCCGCAGGCGATGACCATCGGGGTCGAGCACCACGAAGGTCGGGCCGAAGTCGAGATCGACGAGTTCCTGGGCGATCGGCAGGCCACGCTTGCGCCAGTCGTCATACTGCTTGGCGACACCGTTATCGCCGGACACCATGAAGGCGATTTCGCCGCGATTGCCGATCGCGGACGGCTGCGGTTCGACATTGCTGCGGCGCCATAGGCCGAGCGTGAAGCCGCCATCGAGCGGGAAGGCGACGAAGTTCGGTGCGGCGACGGCCGGCTCGCGGCCGAGGATGTCCCTGTAGAAACTGGCGCTTTCAGCCGGGTCCTTGACATAGAGAATGATGAGGTTGGGGCTGGTCATGGTCGTATCCTTTTGTTGGAGATGGCTGCATGAATGCGTGCCGCGGCGATCCGCTGCGGCGGAATGAAATTTCTGGTCTTGGGTATTATCGGTTGCCGGCTAGGCTTCGGCTTCCTGGCAGGTCCAGGCGGACAGACCGAGGTCGCGCCGCATGCCCGACGACATCGACTGCGGATCGAGGCGGGGAATGTCGCCCCTCGCCATGTTGCGCGATGCGTTCTGCATCATGCGCAGCATCAGGGACTGCGGATAACCCGCATCGGCAGAAGATGTCTCGACAAGCCGGTCGCTGTATTTCGCGGTGCTGAGTTTCACGCTCGTCATCATCGGTTCTCCTTCTGGATTGGTACCGATAATAGCGCGCTCTACTGTCAGATTCTGGCAGTAGCCTTCAGCGTTCGACGGGCACGTGTTCGATCTCGCGCCATTCTTTCATTAGCGCGCTGCGGCGGCGCGGATAGCGCTCGTCATGAGGCGTCATGTCGATGATGCGGTCGGTGCGGAAATGGCGAAAACCGCGGCGCAGTTCGCACCAGGCCATCACCATGCGGATATGCTCGAAATAGCCGAGCGCAAACGGCCAGACCCGCCGCAGCGAGATGCGGCCCTGCTCGTCGCTGTAATGCAGTTCGAGGATGCGTTCGGTGCGGATCGCTTTGCGGATCAGGGCAACGTCGGCCTTGTCCTCATTGGCGCGCTTGGGGCCGACGAGCAGCGTTGCCGATTCGATCATCTCGCGCATCTCCTCGGGCAGGACGGCAGCGATCTTTGCCAGCGCATCGGCAGCCGCACCGGCAAGCCGAGGCTCCGCCGAGCGGTTGACCCAGCGCGATCCCAGCACCAGCGCTTCGAGTTCCTCTTCGGAAAACATCATCGGCGGCAGCATGAAGCCGGGCTTCAGCACGTAGCCGACGCCGGCTTCGCCTTCGATCATCGCGCCCTGGCTCTGCAGGCTGGCGATGTCGCGGTAGAGCGTGCGCAGGCTGACGCCGGTCTGTTCTGCCAGGATCACGCCGCTGACGGGGCGGCGGTGCCGCCGGAGCACCTGGAGAAGAGCAAGAAGCCTTTCCGAGCGCGAGACCGGCATGACCTATCGCTTCCACTCCACCCAGTCGCGCATCAGGCGATGGGCGATGGCGCCTTTCGGCGGCGAGGCCTGGCCGTTGGCGCCGGGGCGCTCCAGCATCTCGATCGTCTCTTC
Source organism: Rhizobium sp. Rhizsp82 (assembly GCF_047325115.1). NCBI lineage: Bacteria > Pseudomonadati > Pseudomonadota > Alphaproteobacteria > Hyphomicrobiales > Rhizobiaceae > Rhizobium > Rhizobium sp. Rhizsp82. The sequence continues at coordinate 979,104 of NZ_CP168570.1, forward strand.
GCGGGTAAACCAGCGGCAGTCTTCCAGCTCCGCCTCGTCGCGGTTGATCTCGCTCGACTTCGCCTCGGCATAACAGCCGATCATCAGCGTATGCGGCATCGGCCAGGGCTGTGAGGCATGGTAGCGCACACGACCGGTCTTGATCCCGGACTCTTCCAGCGTCTCGCGGCGCACGGCGTTCTCGATGGTTTCGCCGGGCTCAACGAAACCGGCGAGGCAGGAATACATCCCAGGCGCAAAATGCGGCCCGCGTCCGAGCAGGCAGAGATCGCGCTTCTCGTCGATCGTCAGCATGATGACGACAGGATCTGTGCGCGGGAAAATCATGTGCTCGCAGGCGCTGCAGATCCGCTTGTAGCCACCGATCTTCAGCTCCATGCCGCCGCCGCAGCGGCCGCAGAATTTGTTGTCGCCGTTCCAGCGGATCAGGCTCGCTGCCTGGGCGAATTCGCCAAGCAGCACGTCGTCGAGAAGCTGGTCGCGATAGAGCGTCCGCCCGTCTGCCGGCTTGTAGTGGCTGGCCAACTCTTCTTCCGGCACGCCGACGGGGACGGCAAGCCGCGGTTCACCGGATTTGCGATAGCCGAGAAGAATTGTCTCGTCCCAATGCGGCTGCAGCTCCTGCAGTTCATAGCGCGCAAAGAGCGGATCGAGCACCTGGCCGTCATGCTTCAGGACCAGCTTGTCCTTGGCGAAGGCGAAGATATGCGTGCCGTCCTTGGCGAGCGCCGTCTCGACCGATTTCTCGTCGCGATGTTCGGAATCGCGGTTCAGGTCGTTTGCCGCAAAGGCGGTGAGGTTGCTCGGCTCCGGATGCGGAATGTCCGTATCGAAAATTGAAGAATTCATGATGAAAGGGCTTCCCGCAATGTCGTTATGAACTGCGCTCGCTTCTCGTCCTCGTAGGGCTCGACCTTGCCGAACCCCCAGATGGGTCCCGGCCAGTTGGCATCGCCTTCGAAGCGGGCAACGACATGAACATGAAGCTGGCGCACGACATTGCCAAGGGCCCCGACATTGATTTTTGTGGCGCCGGTCACCGTCTTCAGCGCGCTCGCCACCATGTCGGTCTCGAAGGCCAGCATCACCTGGTCGAGCGGTGTCAGCTCGAAGATCTCGGTAATCTCCGCACGGCGGGGAATGAGGATCAGCCAGGGCCAGCGCGCATCCTTCGACAATCGGAGATCGCAGAGGCCTGTGAGCATGATACTGGTGCTGTCATTTTCGAGCCGGGGGTCGAGCGCGAAATCCGCCAAAGTGCTTTCCTCCATTGTTTTCCAATGATTAGCAGTTTTTTTTGAGCTTGGCTTGCTTTTGATGACGATATTGCCGATATGTGGCTCCGGGAGGTTGGTGGTGGACGAGCCACTCGCCAACCGGGTCAGGTCCGGAAGGAAGCAGCCCTAACGAGCCCGGCACGGGTCATCGTGCCAGCCTCCCACCCTTCTCTCCATTCTTTGCCCGCATTGCCGGGCGACAAGCAGGGCGATGAGCGACACCGAGCGACAATCACAAGATGCCGCCTCGACGGGCACCGGTTACCGGGTGCTGGCACGCAAATACCGCCCCAAGGACTTTACGGACCTGATGGTCGGCCAGGAGCCGATGGTCCGCACCCTGACCAACGCCTTCGAGACCGGGCGCATCGCGCAGGCTTACATGCTGACCGGCGTTCGCGGCGTGGGCAAGACCACGACGGCGCGCATTCTGGCGCGTGCGCTGAACTACAAGACCCCTGACATCGACAAGCCGACGATCGACCTGCGTGTCCCCGGCGAACATTGCCAGGCGATCATGGAAGGCCGCCATGTCGATGTCATCGAGATGGACGCCGCCTCGCATACCGGTATCGATGACATCAGAGAGATCATCGAGCAGGTGCGCTACCGTCCGGTTTCGGCGCGCTACAAGGTCTATATCATCGACGAAGTGCACATGCTCTCGACGGCAGCCTTCAACGGCTTGCTGAAGACGCTCGAGGAACCGCCCGAGCATGTGAAGTTCATCTTCGCGACGACCGAAATCCGCAAGGTTCCGATCACTGTCCTGTCGCGCTGCCAGCGCTTCGATCTGCGCCGTATCAGCGCCTCGGATCTCGTTGGCCTGTTCACGACGATCGCCGCCAAGGAAGGCATCGAGGCTGAGCCGGATGCGCTCGCCATGATCGCCCGTGCCGCCGAAGGTTCGGCGCGTGACGGCCTCTCGCTGCTCGACCAGGCGATCGCCCATGGCGGCGGCGCGGTTCAGGCCGAAGCCGTGCGTGGCATGCTGGGTCTTGCCGATCGCGCCCGGATCGTCGATCTCTTCCAGCATGTGGTGAAGGGCGATGTCGCCTCGGCGCTCAACGAATTCCAGGCGCAATATGAAGCCGGCGCCAACCCCGTCGTCGTGCTCACCGATCTGGCCGATTTCACGCATCTCGTGACGCGCCTGAAATATGTGCCCGATGCCGCCAATGATCCGTCGCTGAGCGAGATCGAGCGCACCAAGGCTTCCGAATTCGCACAGGGCGTGGCGGTGACGACGCTGTCGCGCATGTGGCAGATGCTGCTGAAGGGCATTCCGGAGACGGAAGGTTCTTCGCGCACAGCAGGTGCTGCCGAAATGGTGCTGATCCGTCTTGCCCATGCTGCACATCTTCCCGCACCGGAAGATGCCGCCCGCAGGCTTGCGGAATTCTCCGACAATGGTGGCGGTTCTGGTCGCCCGGTTCCGTCGGGCAATGGCGGCGGCGCGCACGTCTCCTATCAGTCGGCGGCTCTAGCGCGTGCGCCCGAAACCACGCCGCGCCCGCAGCCGAATGGCGGCCCGACCGCGATGCTGCGCGCCGTGCCCAATCCCAATCCCCAGCCGATGCAGGCCGGGCGCATCGAAAGCCGGCCCGCCGAGGCACCGAAGCCTCTGGTCGCGGTCAATTCGATTGCCGATATCGTCAATCTGGCCGGTGAAAAGCGCGACGCCAAGGTCAAGGCGCTGGTGCGGACCTTCGTTCGTCCCGTCAAGATCGAGCCCGGCCACCTTGATGTCAACCTGACCGAGGGCGCGCCATCGACGCTGCTCAACGAGCTTGCCGTCAAGCTCAAGGAATGGACGGGCATCCACTGGATCGTCAGCCTCAGCCGTGAGCCCGGTCAGCCGACCATGGTCGAGGCCGAGGCTCGGGCCAAGGAACAGCAGGTCATCGATGCCCGCCAGGATCCGGATGTGGCGGCGATCCTCGCCCAGTTCCCCGGTGCCAAGATCATCGACGTCCGCGTCAGGGCGCCGGAGCCGGAGGAAGAGGGCGATATCGCCCCGCCCGCCGCTGCCGAATCCGCCGAGGGTGACATCCTCCCGGGGGATGACATAGAATTCTAGACTTTTAGAGAAGGACAAGACGATGCGCGACCTCATGGGAATGATGGGCAAAGTCAAGGAAATGCAGGCCAAGATGGAGCAGATGCAGGCGGAGATCGCCGAGCTCAAGGCCGAAGGCAAGGCAGGTGGCGGCCTCGTGACTGTCGTTCTGAACGGCAAGGGCGAGATGCAGAGCCTGAAGATCGATCCGTCGCTCTTCAAGGAAGACGATGTCGAAATCCTCGAAGACCTGATCGTTGCCGCCCACAAGGATGCCAAGGACAAGGCCGAAGCCGTCGCTGCGGAAAAGACCAAGGCGCTGACCGCTGGCCTGCCGATCCCGCCCGGCTTCAAGATGCCGTTCTGATCGCTGGAACTGGATTGCCGGGAGGAGGACTGAGGTGCTGACGCTGACGACGCTGCTGGTTTTTGCCGGCGCTCTTTTCATCGCTGCCGGTACGCCTGGCCCAAGCGTTGCGGCCCTCGTCGCCCGCGTCATCTCGAAGGGCGCGCGCGACGTGCTGCCCTTCCTGTTCGGCATGTGGGCGGGGGATGCCATCTGGCTGACCTGCGCCATCGCCGGCCTATCGGCGATCGCCGAAACCTTCTACCACGCCTTCGTCGTCATCAAGTGGCTCGGCATTCTCTATCTCCTGTACCTCGCCTGGAAGATGTGGTTCGCCAAGCCTGACGTCGAGGAAGAGGAATTGCCGCAGGCCCGCTCGCGCGGCCGGATGTTCCTGACGGGCCTGGCGATCGCGCTCGGCAATCCGAAGATCATGATGTTCTACATCGCGCTGCTGCCGTCGATCATCGACATCCGCGCCGTCTCCCTCGGTGGCTGGGCAGAACTGGTGGTGACACTGTTCCTCGTTCTCGCGGTCGTCGATTTCACCTGGATGTTCCTGGCAGCGAAGGCCCGCAGCTTTCTCAAGAGCCGCCGCGCCGTGATGATCGCCAACCGCGCCAGCGCTGCCACCATGGCCGGTGCCGCCATGGTGATCGCTACCCGCTGATTTTCGGCTAGGCCTCCAGCTGTGCCCGCAGCTTGTAATGGATGGGCGCTGCCAGGTAGCGCTCGCGGTCCTCGGCAGAAAGTTTTCGCCCGAACGTCTCCATCATCTCAGGCATCGTCACCTTCGCGCCGGAGAACGGGCGATATTCGACTGTCATCCCGGCTTCTACGATCCCATTGGCAAGCACGCGGCAATAAATGCCCGGCCGTCCAGCCTTGGTGTAGCGCTTGACGAAGCGCGGATCGTCCATCCTAGCGGCAAAGGTCGCGCAGGGGATGCGGGCCGAAGTGACCTCCAGAACAAGATCGCCCGCGATAAACCTGTCGCCGACCGAAACGTCGCGATTGTCCAGCCCCTCGATCACTAGGTTCTCCCCGAAGGCGCCGGGCGCGATCTCCCTGCCGAGCTCATTGCTCCACCAGTCGAGCGTTAGCGACCCCTCGATATAGACGGCCTGATCGACGCCGCCGTGATAGGTGCGATTGCAGACCGCGTCGCCCAGCAGTCCTTCGGCATCGATCATCACGCCGCCGCCGACCGCATGCTTGAAGATACCGGTCTTGTATTTCTTGCCTGGCAGCCGCTCTGGGCTTCCGGTGCAGACCGCTTTTATTTTCATGGCGGCGGCATTCCTTCCGCGATTCCGTTTTGACGACATATGGGCTAAGAACGGCGCATGGCAAAGCGAGTCACCGGCCCCGAAATCGAAAAACTCATCCAGCTTCTGGCGAAGGTGCCGGGCCTCGGGCCGCGCTCGGCGCGCCGCGCCGCGCTGCATCTGATCAAGAAGAAGGACCAGCTTCTCGGTCCTCTCTCCCATGCCATGGGCGATGCCTATGAGAAGGTGAAGGTCTGCTCGCGCTGCGGCAATGTCGATACTGTCGATCCCTGCACCGTCTGCACCGATGACCACCGCGACCAATCCGTCATCATCGTCGTCGAGGACGTGTCCGATCTCTGGGCGCTGGAGCGCGCCGGCGCCATGAACGCCGCCTACCATGTTCTCGGCGGCACGCTGTCGCCGCTCGATGGAGTCGGGCCTGATGATCTCAACATTCGCGGGCTGATCGACCGGGTCGGCGAGGGCGGCATCCGCGAGCTGATCATCGCCGTCAACGCCACCGTCGAGGGGCAGACCACAGCGCACTATATAACCGACCAGCTCTCCGGGCTCGATGTGAAGATCACCCGTCTCGCCCATGGCGTGCCCGTCGGCGGTGAGCTTGATTATCTTGATGAGGGAACGCTGGCGGCGGCACTTCGTGCACGAACGGCCATCTGAGGGGGAATGTCCGAATTGAAGATTCTTGCGCGTCTTTCGATCCTAACCGCCGCACTCGCTGTCTTGCTTCATCTTCCAGCGCAAGCCGCGCCATCCAAGGCCGCCGTCGAAGCGCAGTTCGAGAAATGGGTGCAGAACGACCTGCGGCCGGAAGCCGAGAAGAACGGCATCTCGGCCAAGACCTTTCAGGCTGCCTTTTCAGGCGTCGAGCTCAACTGGGATCTTCCCGATCTGGCGCCGCCCGGTTTCCCGCCGCCGAAGGAGCGCAAGCAGACGCAGGCCGAGTTCTCCTCCCCTGCACCCTATTTCAACGAGGATCGGTTGAAGAAGCTCGCCATGACCGGCCGCGGCTTCGCCTCGCAATACGCCTCTACCCTCAAGCGTATCGAGAAGACCTACGGCGTTCCGGGTTCGATCGTGCTCGCTATCTGGGGCCGTGAGACCGGGTTCGGCGCCGCCAAGATCCCCAATTCGGCGATCCAGGTTCTGGCGACCAAGGCCTTCATGTCGACCCGCAAGGACATGTTCCGCACCGAGTTGATCGCGGCACTCCACATCATCGACGGCGGTGACGTGACGCCCGCGGACTTCAAGGGCTCCTGGGCCGGTGCGCTCGGCCAGCCGCAATTCATGCCGACGAGCTATCTGAAATACGCCGTCGATTTCGACGGTGACGGCCACCGCAATATCTGGACCTCGGTGCCGGATACGCTGGCATCGATAGCCAACTATCTGGTCAAGAAGGGCTGGCAGCGCGACCGGGACTGGGGCTTCGAGGTGACGATCCCCGCCTCCGTCTCCTGCGCCCAGGAAGGCCCCGATCTCGCCAAGCCGCTGTCGCATTGGGCCTCGCTCGGCATAGACCGCATCACCGGTAAGGGTTTCCCGTCTTCGGAATTGAAGGCGGATGGTATGATGCTGGTGCCGGCCGGCCGCGACGGCCCGGAATTCATCGTCACGCCGAACTTCTACGTCATCAAGGAATACAACAACTCCGACCTCTACGCCCTCTATATCGGCAATCTCGCCGATCGCATCGCCTATGGTTCCGGCGCCTTCCAGGGCGCCTGGGGCGATGTCGGGAAGATGCTGCGCTCGGATGTGGCGGCGATGCAGAAGGCGCTGGAGCGCCAGGGCTACGATGTCGGCGGCTCCGACGGGCTGCCGGGCTACAAGACGCGCCGTTCGATCGGCCAGTGGCAGACAAAGAACGGTGAGAAGCCGACCTGCTATCCCGAGGCGTCGATGATCGGAAAGCTGAAATAGTCGTCAGAGACTGAGCTTCATGCCCTCATGGCTCGCCGTGAATCCGAGCTTCTCATAGAAGCGGATGGAATCGGATCGCGCCTTGTCGCTGGTGAGCTGCACCAGCTTGCACCCGCGCTCGCGGCAGACCTCGATTGCCCATTCGATGAAGCGCGTGCCGAGCCCGCTGCCGCGTTCCGCCGAGGCGATGCGTACACTCTCGATCTGCCCGCGCCACATGCCGGTGCGCGAAAGCCCGGGAATGAAGGTCAGCTGCAGGCAGCCGACCGGATTGTCGCGATCGTCGACCGCGACGGCAAGCAGCTGGTTCTGGTCTGCGTCGATGGCGGTAAAGGCTGCAGTGTAGCGCTCGTCGATCGGGTCGGAGATTGCCTCCCGGCCGCTTCCGAGCGCATCGTCGGCCAGCATCGCAATGATGGCGGGGAGATCGCTTTCCCTGGCTCGTCTGAACATCGCACGGGCACCTAGTGATGAATGTCGATCGGCGGCTTGTGGAAGACGTCGTCGGATGGCGGTATCGCCTGGCGCTCGATCATACGGTGGACATGCGGCAATTCCGTGCCCCGATGCAGCGCTCGTAGTCTGTCGGTATTCTCGGCATCGGCCTGGGTGCGGCGCTGATTGTGGCGGATGTATTCGACCCATGTCGGCGTATGATAGCTCTCCGTCCAGATGCCGGGATTTTCGAGATCGCGCATCAGCGCCCAGGCCCGCGCGCCATCGCGAATGCGGATCCGCCGCCGCTCGCCCATCAGCTTCAGGAACTCAGGAAGATCCTCGTCGCCGATGATATAGTCGATCTGGATGACGATCGGGCCGCTGCGTGGCGTGATGTCGAGGCCGAGCGCCGGCTCGATGAAGCGGTTGAGCGGATCGAGATTGAGCGACGCAAAGGCCGGCATCGAGAAGCGCAGGCCGATGACGATGCCGACGAGCATCACCGCCGCCGAACCATAGAGCGCATTGGAAACGCCGAACTCGTCGGCTGCGATACCCCAGAGCCAGCTGCCGCCGGCAATGCCGCCGAAGGTCACGGTCTGGTAGAGCGAGAGCGCCCGGCCCACGACCCAGCGCGGCGTCGAGAGCTGCACGATCGTGTTGAAGAGCGACAGCGCCAGAACCCAGCAGCCGCCCGAGATCAGCAGGCCGGCGCAGGTGAGGATGGCGAAAGGGCTGGCGGCGGTGATCGCCATGCTGAGAGCAAAGCCCGCGAAGGCATAGCGGATGATCGTTTCGCTGCTCAGCGCATCGCGAAGCCGCGCGTTCAGCGCGCCACCACCAATGGCGCCGATGCCGAAAGAACCGAGCATGAAGCCGTAGGTCAGCGGGCCTCCGGAGACGAGATTGATCGCAACGATGGGCAGCAGCGCCAGAATGGAGCTCGCGCCGACGCCGAAGATGAAGCCGCGGACGAGCACTTTCTCGAGGTTCGGCGACATCGAGATATAGCGGAGCCCGGCGAAGATTGCGCTGCCGAGGCTCTCGCGCGGCAGCGTCGAGGCGGGCAGGGCGGGCTTCCAGCGCTTCAGTGCATAGATCAGCGCCAGATAGCTCACCGTATTGACCGCAAAGGCCGCCGCAGCACCCGCCGCCGCAACGATGACGCCGCCGATTGCCGGGCCGACGCTGCGGGTCATGTTGAAGCCCATGCTGTTCAGCGTGACTGCATTTGGCAGATCCTCACGCGGCACCATGTCGCCGACCGAAGCCTGCCAGGAGGGATTGTTGAGCGCCGTGCCGCAGCCGATCAGGAAGGTGAAGATCAGCAGAAGCCAGGGCGTGATCCAGCCGATCAGCGCACAGGCCGTCAGCACGGCCGAAACGGCGAGCATCAGACATTGCGCCGTCAGCATCACGCGGCGCCGGTCGAAATTGTCGGCGAGCGCGCCCGAGACCAGCGAGAACAGCATGATCGGCAGCGCCGTCGATGTCTGCACCAACGCCACCATGTCCTCGGAGGCGGTGATCGTCGTCATCATCCAGGCGGCGCCGACGGCCTGGATCAGTCCGCCGAAATTCGACGCAAGGCTCGCAAACCAGATTCTGCGATAGGTTTCATGCTTCAGCGGCCCCAGCGTGGAAGAATTCGACGGCACGTCCCCTCCGTCCGGATTTGCTCCGGCTTGTCTTGTTCTCGTCCTGCCCAATATATGACGATGCGAGGCCGAGGCTAGGCAGGGATTTGCATCCGGGGCGCATTTGGCGCCAGAGCTTGCATTTTCGGAAAAACGGGCCTATATGCCACTCAAATTCTTGATCGTACGATGAAGAGTGGGCCGCAAGGACCCGCTCTTTTTTATTAGCTCGATCATGCAAAATGCTTTGAAATTTGCGAGGAGCGCACCGCTTGTCGGACCAGACAAACGTAGAAAACGAACTTGAGCCGCGGCTGATTACCGAGACCGGGCTTGACCAGCGCCTTGCCGACATCATCGAGCCTGTGCTTGTCGGCATGGGCTTCCGCCTGATCCGCGTCCGCATGCTGAACCAGAACGGCGCGACGCTGCAGATCATGGCAGAGAAGAACGATGGCACCATGACCGTCGAGGATTGCGAAGAGGTCTCCACGGCCGTTTCGCCGGTCCTCGATGTGGAAGATCCGATCGATCGGGAGTATCATCTCGAAGTGTCGTCTGCCGGTATCGACCGCCCTCTGGTGCGCAAGTCGGATTTCGTCCGCTGGCAGGGACATCTTGTGAAGTGCGAAACGTCGATCATGATCGGCAACCGCAAGCGGTTCCGCGGCAAGATTCTGGAATCGAATGCAGATGGCTTCACGCTTGAGCGTGACCAGGTTGCTTATGGCGAAGAGCAGAAGGTGGAAATCCCCTTCACGGCCCTTTCCGACGCCAAGCTTATCCTGACCGACGATCTGATCCGCGACGCCCTTCGCGCCGATAAGGCTGCGAAGGCGGAAGCCGCGAACCAGAACGACGCGGAAGACCAAGAATAACCGATCAACTACAGGCTCCAGGGACGGGAACCCGGAAGGCCAAGACGGAGAGATAAAACAATGGCAGTCAGTGCGAACCGGCTTGAGCTTCTGCAGATCGCAGATGCAGTGGCGCGCGAAAAAGTCATCGACCGCGAAATCGTGCTGGCCGCAATGGCCGACGCGATCCAGAAGGCGGCCCGCTCCCGTTACGGTTCGGAATCGAACATCCGCGCCGACATCAACCCGAAGACCGGCGAAATCCGCCTTCAGCGTCTGCTCGAAGTCGTCGAGAAGGCTGAAGACTATTCCACGCAGATCCCGCTGGAACTGGCCCGCGACCGCAACCCGGACGCAGCCCTTGGCGATTTCATCGCCGATCCGCTGCCACCGATGGATTTCGGCCGCATCGCGGCGCAGTCCGCAAAGCAGGTCATCGTCCAGAAGGTTCGCGAAGCCGAGCGTGACCGCCAGTTCGACGAGTTCAAGGACCGCGTCGGCGAAATCGTCAACGGCACCGTCAAGCGCGTCGAGTACGGCAACGTTATCGTCGATCTCGGCCGTGGCGAAGGCATTATCCGTCGCGACGAAATGATCCCGCGCGAAAACGTCCGCTATGGCGATCGCGTCCGCGCATACGTATATGATGTCCGTCGCGAACAGCGCGGCCCGCAGATTTTCCTGTCGCGCACGCATCCGCAGTTCATGGTGAAGCTCTTCACCATGGAAGTTCCGGAAATTTACGACGGCATCATCCAGGTTCGCTCGGTTGCCCGTGACCCGGGTTCGCGCGCCAAGATCGCCGTTATCTCGAACGATAGCTCGATCGATCCGGTCGGCGCCTGCGTCGGTATGCGCGGTTCGCGCGTTCAGGCCGTCGTCGGCGAACTCCAGGGCGAAAAGATCGACATCATTCCGTGGTCGCAGGATCCGGCGACCTTCGTGGTCAATGCCCTGCAGCCGGCTGAAGTCGCCAAGGTCGTTCTCGACGAAGATGCAGAGCGCATCGAAGTCGTCGTTCCCGACGAGCAGCTGTCGCTCGCCATCGGCCGCCGCGGTCAGAACGTTCGTCTGGCCTCGCAGCTGACCGGCTGGGACATCGACATCATGACGGAAGCCGAAGAGTCGGAGCGCCGTCAGAAGGAATTCAACGAGCGCACCAACCTGTTCATGGATGCTCTCGACGTTGACGAAATGGTCGGTCAGGTCCTGGCTTCCGAAGGCTTCGCAGCCGTTGAAGAGTTGGCCTATGTCGATCTCGACGAAATCGCCTCGATCGACGGTTTCGACGAAGACACCGCGCAGGAAATCCAGACCCGCGCCCGCGAATATCTCGAAAAGCTCGAAGCCGAGATGGACGAGAAGCGCAAGGCGCTCGGCGTTACCGACGAACTGCGCCAGATCAACGGCATCACCGCCCAGATGATGGTCGCCCTCGGCGAAGACGGCATCAAGACGGTCGAGGACTTCGCCGGTTGCGCAGCGGACGATCTCGTCGGCTGGACCGAGCGCAAGAACGGCGAAACGAAGAAGTTCGAGGGTCTCTTCTCGAAGTTCGATGTTTCGCGCGTCGAAGCTGAACAGATGGTCGTTCAGGCCCGCCTGCTGGCTGGCTGGATCACCGAGGAAGATCTTGCGAAGGACGCCGAAGGCGAAGCCGAGGCCGATGCTGCCGAGCAGGACGCATAATGACCGCGCAGCCGGACACTTCTCCTGAGGATGATGATCTTGCAGGTTACGACGTGAACGGCCGCATGTGCATCGTGACGCGCGAAAGCGGATCGCCGGATGAGCTGATCCGCTTCGTGGCCGCTCCCGATGGCTCCATCATTCCGGACCTGAAGCGTCAGCTTCCGGGTCGGGGATGCTGGGTGAAGGTCGACCGTTCCCTGGTCGACAAGGCGGTGGCGAAGAAGACCTTCGCCCGCGCTTTGAAGGCCGACGTGAAGGCTGCCGATGATCTCGGCGAAACCGTCGACCGGCTGCTGGCACAGCAGCTGATGCAGATGATGAATATGGCCCGCAAGGCCGGTCAGTTCATCACCGGCGCCTCGAAAGTGGATGCTGCGATCCGCGCTGGAGCGGCGATCGCGGTCTTCCATTCGACCGGAGCGGCCGATGATGGCGTGCGAAAGATAGACCAGGCTCGCAAGGCCTGGCACCTCGGAATGGAAACCGAGGAAGAAATACCTTCCTTCCGTCTCTTCTCGGAGAGCGAAATGGAAGGGGTGATGGGCCAGAATGCTTTTATCCATGCCGCAGTGCTTGCAGGGCAGGCAGGTGAGGGTGTAGTGAAGCGCGCAAAGATGCTCGAGCAGTACCGCAATGGCGGTCAGTCGCGAGCGCCGGGCAGCGCTGGCCGGCAAAAACAATGATACGGGCGACCGGCATCTGCCGGCCCATCATTGATCGACTTATGTGATTGACAGGGTCTGATGACGTCATCGATCCCTGTCCGAAGGAACGGGATCGAATGACCGATAGCAATGACGACAAGACACTTGGTGCAACGGGCAAGAAGACGCTGACCCTGAAACCGTCGGGGATAAGCCAGGGCACCGTGCGCCAGGATATGGGTCGCGGTCGCACCAAAGCGGTCGTCGTCGAGACCCGCAAGCGGCGCCCGATGCGCCCTGAAGATGAACGTCCGGTCGCACCTGCTCCGGCAGCGCCGCGCGCAGCCGAGCCTGCACCCGCGCCTGTCCAGGCTCGTCCGCAGCCGCAGGCACCGGCACCCCGTATCCAGCAGCCCAGCTCTCAGCAGCAGGCTCCGCGCCAGCAGGACCGTCCGCGTCCGGTGGTTCTGAACCATCTGTCGCCGGAGGAAATGGATGCGCGCCGTCGCGCTCTTGCCATGGCGCAGGTTCGCGAAGCTGAAGACGCCGCTCGCCGTGTCGAGGAAGAGAAGCGCCGCGCTGTCGAAGAAGCTGCCCGTCAGGCCGCTGAAGCTGAAGAGGCTGCGCGCCGCGCCGCTGAAGAAGCTGCCCGTCCGCCGGCACCTCCGGTCGTTGAAGCTCCTGCTCCGGCTCCGGCTGCAGAGCCTGTTCAGGCCCGTGCGGCTTAGCCGTCGGCACCTGCTGCCCGCCGCCCCGATGCCGCACCGGCACCTGGCGCTGCGCGTCCCGGCTCTGCAGCTGCTCCGGCAGCCGCCCGTGGCCGCCGCGAAGGCGAGGAAGATGATCGCGGCGGCGCTGCGCGCGGTGCTCCGGCACGCGGCCGTGTTGTCCGCCCGGAACCGGCAAAGCCCGTCACCACCCGTCCGAAGGGCGAGGAAGACCGCCGTCGCGGCAAGCTGACGATCGGCACTGCCGGCGTTGACGACGAAGGTGCGCGCGGCCGCTCGATGGCTGCCACCCGCCGCCGTCAGGAAAAGTTCCGCCGCAGCCAGATGCAGGAAACCCGCGAAAAGGTCATTCGCGAAGTCATCCTGCCCGAAACCATCACCATTCAGGAACTGTCGCAGCGTATGTCTGAACGCGCTGTCGACGTCATCAAGTACCTGATGAAGGAAGGCCAGATGATGAAGCCGGGCGACGTCATCGACGCCGACCTCGCAGAACTCATCGCCAGCGAATTCGGCCACACCGTCAAGCGCGTCTCGGAATCCGACGTCGAAGAAGGTATCTTCGACAAGGCCGACGATGCCGGCGAAATGGTTTCGCGTCCGCCTGTCGTCACCATCATGGGTCACGTCGACCACGGCAAGACCTCGCTGCTCGACGCCATCCGTCAGGCAAACGTCGTCTCGGGCGAAGCCGGCGGCATCACCCAGCATATCGGTGCCTATCAGGTCGAACAGAACGGCCAGAAGATCACCTTCATCGACACCCCCGGCCACGCCGCCTTCACGGCCATGCGTGCCCGTGGTGCGCAGGCGACGGATATCGCGATCCTGGTGGTCGCGGCCGACGACAGCGTGATGCCGCAGACGATCGAGTCCATCAACCACGCCAAGGCGGCCGGTGTTCCGATCATCGTGGCGATCAACAAGATCGACAAGCACGAAGCCAAGCCGGACCGCGTCCGTCAGCAGCTTCTGCAGCACGAAGTCTTCGTGGAATCGCTCGGCGGTGAAGTGCTCGACGTCGAAGTCTCGGCCAAGAACAAGACGAACCTCGACAAGCTGCTCGAAGCCGTCCTGCTGCAGGCCGAAATCCTCGACCTCAAGGCCGACCCGACCCGTACTGCCGAAGGCACCGTCATCGAAGCCCAGCTCGACCGTGGCCGTGGTGCGGTTGCGACCGTTCTGGTCCAGAAGGGCACGCTGAAGCCGGGCCAGATCATCGTTGCCGGCGATCAGTGGGGCCGCGTCCGCGCGCTCGTCACCGACAAGGGCGACCACGTCAAGGAAGCCGGTCCGGCGACTCCGGTCGAAGTTCTCGGTCTTTCCGGCACGCCGGCTGCAGGCGACAAGTTTGCCGTCGTCGAAAACGAAGCCCGTGCTCGCGAAATCTCCGAGTACCGCCAGCGTCTGGCGCGCGACAAGGCCGCTGCCCGCCAGTCCGGCCAGCGCGGTTCGCTCGAACAGATGATGAGCAAGCTGCAGAACACCGGCTACAAGGAATTCCCGCTGGTCATCAAGGGTGACGTGCAGGGTTCTATCGAGGCCATCATCGGCGCCCTGGACAAGCTCGGTACCGACGAAGTGCGTGCCCGCATCGTTCATTCGGGCGCCGGCGCCATCACCGAGTCGGATATCTCGCTTGCCGAGTCCTCCGATGCGGCGATCATCGGCTTCAACGTCCGTGCCAATGCACAGGCTCGTACCGCTGCCGAGCGCGGTGGTATCGAGATCCGCTACTACAACATCATCTACGATCTGGTGGATGACGTGAAGGCAGCGATGTCGGGCCTGCTGTCGCCGGAACGTCGCGAGACCTTCCTCGGCAATGCCGAGATCCTCGAGGTGTTCAACATCACCAAGACCGGCAAGGTCGCGGGCTGCCGCGTCACGGAAGGCAAGGTCGAGCGTGGTGCAGGCGTGCGCCTCATCCGCGACAACGTTGTCATCCACGAAGGCAAGCTCAAGACGCTCAAGCGCTTCAAGGACGAAGTATCGGAAGTTCCGGTCGGTCAGGAATGCGGTATGGCCTTCGAAAACTACGAAGACATCCGCGCCGGCGATGTCATCGAGTGCTTCCGCGTCGAGCATATCACCCGCTCGCTCTGATCGCGCGGACCTGTATCATGGACGGGCGCCGGATCACATAAGGCCGGCGCCCGAACCTTTTGAGGCAAAGAAAAATGGCAACAAGACCGACAACCTCGGCTCCTTCCCAGCGCATGCTGCGCGTCGGCGAGCAGGTGCGCGCTGCGATCACGCAGGTCCTGCAGCGCGGCGAAGTCCGCGACGACGTGATCGAAAAGACCGTGATCTCCATCTCCGAAGTGCGCATGTCGCCCGATCTGAAGATCGCGACCGCCTTCGTGACGCCGCTCGGCGTCTCCGATCATGACAAGGTGATCGCGGCGCTGAACAAGAATGCGAAATACATCCGCGGCCGCCTCGGCAATCAGCTGCGCCAGATGAAATACATGCCGGAAGTCCGCTTCCGCGACGATACGAGCTTCGACAATTACAAGAAGATCGATGAGCTCCTGCGCTCTCCGGAGGTCAGCCGCGACCTCGATGACGACGCTGACGCCTGATAACAGAAGAAGACATGTCCAAACCACGTAAACCCAAGGGCCGCCCGGTTTCCGGCTGGCTGATCCTCGACAAGCCGGTGGATTTCGGCTCCACGGAAGCTGTTTCCAAGATCAAGTGGCTGTTCAAGGCGCAGAAATGCGGCCATGCCGGCACGCTCGATCCGCTTGCCTCCGGCATGCTGCCGATCGCGCTTGGCGACGCCACCAAGACCGTTCCCTATGTCATGGATGGCCGCAAGATCTACGAATTCACCGTCACCTGGGGCGAAGAGCGCGCCACTGACGACCTCGAGGGTGACGTCACCCAGAGTTCGGACAAGCGTCCGTCGGAAGAACAGATCCGCGCCCTGCTGCCAGGCTATACCGGTGTCATCAATCAGGTCCCGCCGCAGTTTTCGGCGATCAAGATTGCCGGCGAGCGTGCCTATGACCTCGCCCGTGAGGGCGAGGCCGTCGAGATCCCGTCGCGCGAAGTCGAGATCTTCCGCCTGACGCTGCTCTCCTGCCCGGATGCCAGCACCGCGCATTTCGAAGTCGAATGCGGCAAGGGCACCTATGTCCGCGCTCTCGCCCGCGACTTCGGCCGCGAACTCGGTTGCTACGGCCATATCTCGGGTCTCCGCCGTACCTTCGTCGCTCCCTTCGCCGAAGACAGCATGATCCCGCTCGCCGATCTGGTCGCTCTCGAAGCGATCGAGGATCAGGACGAGCGTCTGGCCGCCCTCGACGCGCTGCTGATCGACACCAGCGAGGCGCTCTCCGCACTTCCGCATCTCATCGTCAACGACGACCAGGCGCACCGCCTGAAAATGGGCAATCCGATCCTCGTGCGCGGCCGCGATGCACCGATCACCGAGAGCGAAGCCTATGCGACGGCGCGCGGCAAACTGATCGCCATCGGCGAGATCGGCCAGGGCGAATTCCGCCCGAAGCGCGTCTTCGGCTGAGGCCACAGGAGCCTTGAGGAGGCGTGCCAGTCATGCCTCTTCCCTTCGCTGTCTGAATGGTTTATAGGCAGCGCCAGCATCAGGCAGGCCTGAATGCAATTCGCGGCCAAAGCTGGACGACATCCCGGCTTTTGGCGACCTTATCTCCTCTCATTGAAAGGAACATCCGATGTCGATTACTGCTGAGCGCAAGACCGCCCTGATCAAGGAATACGCAACGTTCGAAGGCGACACCGGTTCTCCGGAAGTCCAGGTTGCTATCCTGACCGAGCGGATCAACAACCTCACGGAACACTTCAAGGGCCACAAGAAGGACAACCACTCCCGCCGTGGCCTGCTGACGATGGTTTCGAGCCGCCGTTCGCTTCTCGACTACCTCAAGAAGAAGAACGAAGGCCGTTACACCAAGCTGATCACCAGCCTGGGTATCCGTCGCTAATGTTTTCCGGCGGGCTCTTCGGACGCCCGCCGGTTGCTTATTCGGGGCTTGGTGCCCCACAGACTGCCCGCCCCGTTTGATATCTCGCGTGGCGGAACTGAGGCAGACCCGGATGGGCCGGTTTTGCCAAAACAACCGTTGACCTGTCATGGGGCAGGATTGCCGGATGCTTTCCGGCCAAGGTACCGAAGCCTTGGCCCGGCTTTCTCGAAAGCCGCTGCCGCAAAGCCTCCCGTTGTCTTGCCCATGATGCGTCACATAATTGCGGTCGATCGCGCGCTATGCCTTGAAAGGGTCGTGGCGCCTGTTCCCGCATTGAAGGACAAGACATATGTTCGATACCCATAGCGTGGAAATCGAGTGGGCAGGCCGCCCGCTGAAGCTCGAAACCGGCAAGATCGCCCGTCAGGCTGACGGCGCCGTTCTCGCCACCTACGGCGAAACCGTCGTTCTCGCGACCGTCGTTTCCGCCAAGGCTCCGAAGCCCGGCCAGGATTTCTTCCCGCTCACCGTCAATTACCAGGAAAAGACCTACGCAGCCGGCAAGATCCCCGGCGGCTACTTCAAGCGCGAGGGACGTCCGTCGGAAAACGAAACCCTCGTTTCCCGCCTGATCGACCGCCCGATCCGCCCGCTCTTCCCGGAAGGCTACAAGAACGACACCCAGGTCGTCGTCACGGTCATCCAGCATGACCTCGAAAACAACCCGGATATCCTGTCGATGGTTGCGACCTCCGCAGCCTTGACGCTCTCCGGCGTTCCTTTCATGGGCCCGGTCGGCGGCGCTCGCGTCGGCTACATCAACGGCGAATACATCCTCAATCCGCATCTCGACGAGATGGACGAGTCGGTTCTCGACCTCGTCGTTGCCGGTACGCATGATGCCGTTCTGATGGTTGAATCCGAAGCCAAGGAACTCAACGAAGAAATCATGCTCGGCGCCGTCATGTTCGGCCACAAGGGCTTCCAGCCGGTTCTCGACGCGATCATCAAGCTCGCCGAAGTGGCTGCCAAGGAACCGCGCGACTTCCAGCCGGAAGACTATTCGGAACTCGAAGGCGAAATGCTGAAGCATTTCGAAGCCGAACTCCGCACCGCCTACAAGAACACGCAGAAGGCTGAACGCTACGCTGCCGTCGACGCCGTCAAGGCGAAGGTCAAGGCACACTTCCTGCCGGAAGAAGGCGAAGCCAAGTACACGGCTGAAGAAGTCGGCGCGATCTTCAAGCACCTGCAGGCCAAGATCGTTCGCTGGAACATCCTCGACACCAAGAGCCGCATCGACGGCCGCGACCTCGAAACTGTTCGCCCGATCGTTTCCGAAGTCGGCCTCCTGCCGCGCACCCACGGTTCTGCTCTCTTCACCCGCGGTGAAACGCAGGCGATCGTCGTTGCCACGCTCGGCACCGGCGAAGACGAACAGTATGTCGACAGCCTGACGGGCATGTACAAGGAGCGCTTCCTGCTCCATTACAACTTCCCGCCCTACTCTGTCGGCGAAACCGGCCGCATGGGCTCCCCGGGCCGCCGCGAAATCGGTCACGGCAAGCTCGCATGGCGCGCTATCCGCCCGATGCTGCCGTCGGCTGAACAGTTCCCCTACACGCTGCGCGTTGTCTCCGAAATCACCGAGTCGAACGGCTCGTCTTCGATGGCAACCGTTTGCGGCACCTCGCTGGCACTCATGGACGCAGGCGTTCCGCTTGCCAAGCCGGTTGCCGGTATCGCCATGGGCCTGATCCTCGAAGGTGACCGCTTCGCCGTTCTCTCCGACATCCTCGGCGACGAAGACCACCTCGGCGACATGGACTTCAAGGTTGCCGGTACCGCTGACGGCATCACCTCGCTGCAGATGGACATCAAGATCGCCGGTATCACCGAAGAGATCATGAAGGTCGCTCTCGGCCAGGCACAGGGCGGTCGCGCTCACATCCTCGGCGAAATGGCCAAGGCCATCACCGAGAGCCGCGGCCAGCTCGGCGAATTCGCTCCGCGCATCGAAGTCATGAACATCCCGGTCGACAAGATCCGTGAAGTCATCGGCTCCGGCGGCAAGGTCATCCGCGAAATCGTCGAAAAGACCGGCGCGAAGATCAACATCGAAGACGACGGCACCGTCAAGATCGCCTCGTCCTCGGGCAAGGAAATCGAAGCGGCCCGCAAGTGGATCCACTCGATCGTTGCCGAGCCGGAAATTGGCGTTATCTACGAAGGCACGGTCGTCAAGACCGCCGACTTCGGCGCATTCGTCAACTTCTTCGGCGCCCGTGACGGCCTCGTCCACATCTCGCAGCTCGCTTCCGAGCGCGTTGCCAAGACGCAGGACGTCGTCAAGGAAGGCCAGAAGGTCTGGGTCAAGCTCCTCGGCTTCGACGAGCGCGGCAAGGTCCGCCTGTCGATGAAGGTTGTCGATCAGGCGACCGGCCAGGAAATCCCGGCCGACAAGAAGAAGGAAGAAGCAGCCGAGTAAGCTGCGCCTTTCCAGGACTTCATGGGCGCGGGACTGTTTCCGCGCCCTTTTTGTATTCAAAGACGAGATGAGCCCATGAGCCGCGAAACGCTGAAGACCCTGTTCCACCCCTTTGCCAGCGGCACCGTCGATGCGCCGGGCGAGGGGCAGCGTGTGCTGTTTCTCGGCGCCGAGGCAGGCTTCGCACTGCCGGAGGGCTTTGCGGCCTCGCTGAGCGCCGTACAGGGCTTCCGCCCGCTGTTCCGGCAGCTGCAGGCCCAGCGCATCGAAACCGCGCCTGAGATCGAGGGTGAGGATTACGATGCGGCTCTGGTTCTCTGCACCAAGCACAAGGGCGAGAACGAGGCAAATATCGCTTCGGCGCTTTCTCTCGTGAAAACAGGCGGCCTCATTGTCGTCGCCGGTGGCAAGGAAGACGGCATCCAGCCGCTGCGCAAGCGCATGGACGGCTTCGGCTTCGATATCGAGCACATGCCGAAATATCACGGCGTCGCCTTCTGGTTCATCCGCCCGGCTGATGTCAGCGAAGCTGTCGCCAAATTCGCCAAGGCGTCGGTGCGTGTCGACGGCCGCTTCATCGCCGCCCCCGGCATGTTCTCGCATGATCGCATTGACGACGGCTCGGAACTGCTCGCCTCGCGCCTTCCGACCGATTTCACCGGCGACGCCGCCGATTTCGGCGCCGGCTGGGGTTATCTCTCGGTCGAACTGATGGAGAAGTCGCCGCGCCTCGAGCGCATCGATCTCTACGAGGCCAACTATGCGTCGCTGGAAGCCGCCAAGGACAATCTGGCAGAGAACTTCCCGAAGGCGCCCGCTCGCTTCTTCTGGCACGATCTGGCGGCCGAGCCGGTCAAGGACAAGTACGACCTCATCATCATGAACCCGCCCTTCCATGAAGGCCACGCCGCTGAGCCCTCGCTCGGTCAGGCGATGATCAAGACCGCAGCCTCGGCACTACGCGGCGGCGGCCGCCTCATGCTCGTCGCCAACCGCGGCCTTCCCTATGAGCCGGTCCTGGCGGCAAGCTTCCGCGAAAGCGGCGAAACCTGCCGCAACGCCCGCTTCAAGGTTCTCTGGGCGAAGAAATAAGAAAGGCGGCCAATGGCCGCCTTTTTCATATCTGGATGTTGGAAAGCTTACTCGACGTCTGCAGTCCGCAGCGCGTCCAGCGTTGGCATCGAGGTGATGTTGAAGCCTGCGTCGACGAAGTGGATTTCGCCGGTGACGCCGGCCGACATGTCGGAGAGCAGGTAGAGCGCCGAATTGCCGACATGGTCGATGCTGACGGTCTTGCGCAGTGGCGCATTGCGCTGGTTCCATGAGAGGATCGCGCGGGCGTCGGAGATGCCGGCGCCTGCGAGCGTGCGGATCGGGCCGGCGGAGATCGCGTTGACGCGGATGCCCTTCGGACCGTAATCGGCCGCCAGATAGCGCACGGAGGCTTCGAGAGCAGCCTTCGCAACGCCCATGACGTTGTAGTTCGGGATGACGCGCGTCGAGCCGTTATAGGTCAGCGTCAGCATCGAGCCGCCGTCGCTCATCAGCGGTGCACAGCGCTTGGCGATCTCGGTGAAGGAGAAACAGGAGATCACCATCGTGCGGCTGAAGTTTTCGCGCGTGGTGTCTGCGTAGAGGCCCTTCAGCTCGTTCTTATCGGAGAAACCGATGGCGTGAACGACGAAATCGAGCTTCCCCCAGCGCTCCTTGATCGACTCGACGAGAGCATCGACCGAAGCGACGTCCTCGACATCGCAGGGCAGGACGAAGTCGGAGCCGACTTCAGCTGCAAGCGGTTTCACGCGCTTGCCGAGCGCCTCGCCCTGGAAGGTGAAGGCCAGTTCGGCGCCCTGGGCGGCC
Source organism: Rhizobium sp. Rhizsp82 (assembly GCF_047325115.1). Taxonomy (NCBI): domain Bacteria; kingdom Pseudomonadati; phylum Pseudomonadota; class Alphaproteobacteria; order Hyphomicrobiales; family Rhizobiaceae; genus Rhizobium; species Rhizobium sp. Rhizsp82. The sequence continues at coordinate 1,000,301 of NZ_CP168570.1, forward strand.
AGCGCCTTCGAAATGCCCCAGGCGATAGAATGGTTGTTTGCGACGCCCATGATGAGGCCGCGCTTACCCTGCATGAATCCCGTCATGGTATTATCCGTTGTAGCGCTGGAAGACGAGCGTAGCGTTCGTGCCGCCGAAGCCGAAGGAGTTGGAAAGAGCAATGTCGATCTTGGCATCGTCGATGCGCTTGCGAACGATCGGCACGCCGTCGAACTCGGGATCGAGTTCCTTGATATGGGCGCTTTCGCCGATGAAGCCCGCCTGCATCATCAGCAGCGAGTAGATCGATTCCTGAACGCCGGCCGCGCCGAGCGAGTGGCCGGTCAGCGACTTGGTCGACTGGATGTGCGGGATCTTGTCGCCGAAGACTTCGCGGATCGCGCCGATTTCCTTGCTGTCGCCAACGGGCGTCGAGGTACCGTGCGTGTTGACGTAGTCAACGCTGCCCTTCACCGTCGCGAGTGCCTGGCGCATGCAGCGGATGGCGCCTTCGCCCGACGGAGCGACCATGTCGTAACCGTCGGAGGTCGCGCCGTAGCCGACGATTTCGGCGTAGATCTTGGCGCCGCGTGCCTTGGCATGCTCGAGTTCTTCGAGAACCAGAACGCCGGCGCCGCCGGCGATGACGAAGCCGTCGCGGCTGACGTCATAAGCGCGCGAGGCGGTATCGGGCGTATCGTTATACTTGGAGGACATTGCGCCCATGGCGTCGAAGAGGTTCGACATCGTCCAGTCGAGATCTTCGTGGCCGCCGGCGAACATGATGTCCTGCTTGCCCCACTGGATCATTTCTGCGGCATTGCCGATGCAGTGCGCCGAGGTCGAGCAGGCCGACGAGATCGAGTAGTTGACGCCGTGGATCTTGAACCAGGTGGCGAGCGTCGCCGACGCCGTCGAGGACATCGCCTTCGGCACGGCGAACGGACCGATGCGCTTCGGGCTGTTGTTCTTGATGGTGATGTCGGCCGCTTCGATCAGCGTGCGGGTGGACGGGCCGCCGGAACCCATGATGATGCCGGTGCGCTCGTTGCCGCCGATATCGCTGTCTTCGAGGCCGGAATCGGCGATCGCCTGCTTCATGGCGACGTGGTTCCACATGCCGCCCTGCGACAGGAAGCGGGCTGCACGGCGGTCGACGAGGTCGGTCACGTCGATCTTCGGCGAACCCCAGACCTGGCACTTGAAGCCGTGCTCGGCGAAATCGTTCGAAAAGGAAATGCCGGACTTGGCTTCGCGCAGCGACGCGGTGACTTCCTGTGCGTCATTGCCGATGGAAGAAACGATACCCAGACCTGTGACAACAACCCGTCTCATGTCGATGACCTCTTCTAAAACGTCTTTGTATTTGGAGCGATCGTGACCGCGGTTCAGGCTTTGGACAGACCGACGCGCAAGTCGGTTGCCTGGTAGATGACTTCCCCGTCAGCCTTCAGCCAGCCGTCGGCAGTGCCGAGAACCAGGCGGCCGCGCATGACGCGCTTGAAGTCGATGCCGTATTCGAGGAGCTTCGTCTCCGGGCGAACCATGCCCTTGAACTTCACTTCGCCTGTCGACAGTGCCATGCCGCGGCCGGGCTCGCCGAGCCAGCCGAGGAAGAAGCCCGTCAGCTGCCACATGCCGTCGAGGCCGAGGCAGCCCGGCATGATCGGATTTCCCTGGAAGTGGCAGGGGAAATACCAATCGTCGGGCTTAACGTCGTACTCGGCGCGAATGTAACCCTTGTCGAACGCTCCGCCGGTTTCGGAGATGTCGGTAATGCGATGGACCATCAGCATCGGCGGCAGGGGAAGCTGTGCGTTGCCGGGGCCGAACAGTTCGCCGCGGCCGCAGGACAGGATTTCCTCATAGTTGAAGCTGGATTGTCTCGTCGTCATGAAAAGTCTGTGTCCCCCGCAACGTGCTGATGGAGTGAGTGTTTAGTCCAAGTTCTTCGGAAAATGAAGCATAAGCATGGCTGCCTCTCATTCCGCGCCGGACCGGCGATCTGCCTTATTTGGTGGTCGCATACAGGAAGGCCAAGGCCGCGGCCAGAGCTAAATGCGTCAAAGGCCGGATTTTAAGGCATTTCCGCCCCTATTGTCCCCATTGAAACTATTGAAAGGCTTTTGCGCAAAAGTTATATGGCTTAGGAAACCTGATTACTTGACGCTAGAATTAACCGGAGTTCCTCCTTGATGGCGCCAGAAGCCCCGATTAGCATCGAAGCACGACTGCGCAGTGCCGGCCTTCGTCCGACCCGCCAGCGCGTTGCCCTCGGGGATCTCCTGTTTGCCAAGGGCGACCGGCACCTGACGGTCGAGGAACTGCACGAGGAAGCCGTTACCGCCGGCGTGCCCGTGTCGCTGGCGACAGTCTACAACACGCTGCACCAGTTCACCGAGGCCGGGATGATCCGCGTTCTCGCCGTGGAAAGCGCCAAGACCTATTTCGACACCAACGTATCCGATCACCATCACTTCTTCGTCGAGGGTGAAAACGACGTGCTCGATATCCCCGTCAGCAATCTGACGATCGGCAATCTGCCGGAGCCGCCCGAAGGCATGGAAATCGCCCATGTCGACGTGGTGATCCGTCTGCGTCCGAAAAACCGCTAAATCTTACATCACATCGTCTGGGTGACGGCCGGGCCTGTGCCTGTAGGTCGGGAACGTCCATCCGAACCACAGCGCGCCGCCGCGGATCGCGAAGGCTGCCGCGGCGCCGAGCGCTGACGCGGCATAGAGGGGCACACCGAGCTCCGTTGCGCCGGTAAAGACGCCGGCGCCGATCAGCGCAGCGGTGATATAGATTTCCGGCCGCAGCAGGACCGAAGGCTCGTTCGCCATGAGATCGCGCAGCACGCCGCCGAAGGTCGCGGTCAGCGTTCCCGTCACGACGGCGATGGTGGGGGAGCCGGTGGCCGCCAGTCCCTTCGCCGCGCCCATGACGCAATAGGCCGACAGGCCGATGGCATCGAGCCAGATCAGCAACCGGTAGCGCGATTCCACCAGGTGCGCGGTAAAGAACACGACGACGCCGGTAATGCAGCAGATGACGATATAGGCCGGGTTCAAGACCCAGAACACCGGAACGCGGCCGAGCACGATATCGCGTACGGTGCCGCCGCCAATACCCGTCACCGTCGCGAAGAACAGGAAGCCGATGAGGTCGAGCTGCTTGCGCGATGCTGCAAGCGCGCCGGTCGCCGCGAAAAGCGCAATGCCGGCATAATCGAGATAGGCGAGCAGCGACATTTGAGGGTCCCAAGGCGGCGGAGATCGTCGGGCGACTGAATCACGGCGGCAAGGGCGGCGCAAGGCGCGGCGTAGAGAATGCGCCGCTGTCAGTGTCCTTATCCGCCAAAAAGAGGAAAGCCGTGAAAGCGCTTCTCATCGCCCTCAATCTCGCAGCGCTGCTCGTGGTGCCGGTTGCCGCCTTCGCCCAGCAGTCCCTGATCTCCGATCCGGAGATCTACGAGAAGAAGCATTTCACCGAACAATGCACCAAGGCGGAGTTCGGCGAGGGCTACGTGACCCGCCAGGACATCAACAATGACGGCCTCATCGATGCTGTCGTCAACGAGGGCGAGCTCACCTGCGACGGCGAAAAGGGACCGCAGTGCAACGATGACGGTTGCCCCTATAACTTCTATCTCCAAGTGGCCGAGGGCGGCTATTTCATGATCGCCACGGCGCAGATCTACGGCTACGACTTCGTCCAGCGTTTCGGCAACATGGTTCTGGCCATGAAGATGCATCCGCGCTTCTGCGATCGCACGGAAGGTGACCCCTGCATCGTCACGGCCCGCGTCCGCGGCACCAAGTTCGTCACCATCTCCAAGAAATAGCGACTACTTCGGATAGAGCTCCGAGGTGCGCCCTGCCAGATAGTAGCCGACCAGGCCGAACCATTCGCGCACGGCCGTCGCAGTGTTCTGGGCGTTGAGGCTCGGCTGGGTGAAATCCAACCCGAGATGGACCTCCCCATCGGTGCGGAAATCGGTCGGCCATGGCACCACGTCGATCCCGAGTTTGCGGAAGATGCCGACCGAGCGCGGCATGTGATAGCCCGAGGTGATCAGCAGGCAGTTCGACAGGCCGTTCGTGGCGAGCAGATCCTTGGTGTTGGTGGCGTTCTCGAAGGTCGTCCGCGAGGTGGTCTCCTCGACCAGCCGCTCCCGCGCCACGCCGAAGAGCGGGAAGAAACGCGCCGAGGCGGCCGCGTCGCCCTCATAGTGGCCCGATATCGAGCCATCGCCGCCTGAAATCAGGATCCGTGACTGCGGAAATTTCTGCGCCAGCCGCAGCGTCTCGATGAAGCGGTCGGCCGCGGCATTGAATTCGATGCCGTGACGGACGGTGTTCACCTCGTTCTCGAAAGCGCCGCCGAGCACGATCATGCATTGCAGGCTGTCGGGATCCTGCGCCGGTTTGGGGAAACGGTTCTCCAGTCCCTGCAGCAGATAGTTGCCCGCCGTCGTGTAAAGCGTCACGAACAGCACTGCGGCGCCAAACCCGGAGAGCAGGAGCGCGCTCTTGCGTAGCCGGAAGGCCAGCGCAAGGAAGCCGAGAGCGGTCAGGAAAAACGCGAGGGACAGCGGCTGGCCGAAGACCCAGACAAGCTTGGAAAAGAGAAACACGAAAACACTCCCAATATCGAATTGGGCAGCATCCTATGCGATTCGGTTGTCGAGGAAATGTTGCGCTACGGGCGCAGGCCGGATGCGGTTGATCGTCTCAGATGATGGCAGGGATCAACGGCGAAGTGTCATCGAAAGATGATGAGATGGATTCCGATTCAATCGATTAGTGAAAGGGAGGTGCGATCATTCGCAACTGGTTTTCAGTTTCAGCGACCGCGCGTTCAATCCAGTAAAGAATTTCGGGCTGGTGATTAATATTTAAGCGCAGCGCCGAGAGTCCATCAAGTATCGTGGAAAGGTTTCGCTGCGTTTCATCGGCTGCGATGTTCGGCGGCGCTTCAGGCAATTCAATATCGAATTTCATTGCAGTGATCGTGCCTCCATTGGGCGGCGGATTCTTTTTGTTCCCGGCGGGAATTACCTATCCTTACGCAGCCATCTGTCAATTGGATCAGCCCGCAAATTGTGGCCTATCCCCCTTTGTATTCCGCTTGGCTTGCAGATAGTTTGAGCACCGACTCATCTCCTGAAAGCCACTGCGGACATGTCTGCACTCGAGAACTTTGCCGAAAATCTCCGGCGGCTGTGCCTCGCAAAGGCGGGCAGCATCAGCGCTGCCGCGCGCGGCATGGAAATTGGCCGCTCGCAGATCGAATCCTATCTTCAGGCTCGCCGGGCGCCTGGGCGTGCCTCGGTCAAGAAAATCTGTCAGTACCTCGGCGTCACCGAGGAAGAAATGTATCAGCGGCCGATCTCGGTCGACCTCGATCATGGCCGCCCGTCGGCGCAGCGTGTGCTGTCGGCCGCCCGTGACGCGCTGGAGCCGCTGCTCTTCGCGGATCCTGCTGCCGGTATCGCTCCGGGCCTATACCATGCCTATATGACGATCCCGAGTACGCCGGACAGCCTGCTCTGCGCCGTCATCGTCATTGCCAAGCAGGGCAATGCCACTACGTTTCGCCGCCTCACGAACCGGGCGGTGAAGAAGGGCGAATATTGGTCCCGCTTCACCGGCGATCACAAGGGCATCGTCGTCGAGCGCCTGAACTGCCTGTCATTCGCTGCCGCAAACCAGATAGGCACCCAGGAACCGACCCTGATGCGGCTCCGATGGCTGCCTTTCTCCGAAAAGCTGCTCGGCGGCCATTCGATGATCTTCACGCCAGCCGGTCCATCCTTCAGCGCCGTCGTCATGGTGCCACTCAACAGCAGGATTAACCTGCGCACCGCGCTCCGTCTCGCAAAGGTCTACCGCACCACCGATGATGCGGTGCCCCGCATCGTCAGGGATATGATCGTTCAACAGCGCGCCGACTTCATCTCCGCAGTCACGCGCGACCTCAGTTAGTTCAGCGACAACCCCATATCGTGGGTGGCCGCCGCCGGCTCGACGCTGACGCGGTGTGCCTCGATGAGTGCCATCGACAGAAGATAGGTCAGCATCGGCTGCTTCGCGCTCCTGCTCTGCGCGATCAGCGTGTTCAGCATGTCGATGGTGTATCCACCGACGGCATCATCCAAAGTCAGCTCTTCTTTGGCTTGCGCAGTCTTTTTAAGGCCCATTCTGCTTCTCCGGCGGTCCTACCGAATTATTCTCATGACTATGATTGTCATAGTTCGCATTTTTGGGCTACACATTTCTATGTAAACGCAAAAATAACGGATTTAATTCAGAAATTTCCTGTTTTTGACTTCAATTGAAGCAATGCATCACTCTGATGTGTCAAAACAATATTTCCGTATTAATTGAATATTTCTGGTTGCTGTTTCATCCTCCAGCCGCGATCAAGGGGATCGCTCCTACAACCGTGGAGATGGATCATGCAGAACAAGACGAAGCCGAACCTCAAGGTAACGCCGGTCAAGGCCAAGCCGACCTTTGTCAGCCGCGGCATGATGTTCCGTATTGATTAAGTTCATAAGCGCCTGCTGCGGGCTCCGCGGCGGGCGCATGTGATTCGAATGCGCTACCGCTCCTCACGCACTCTCGTCTTTCACAACGAGGGCGACGCCTTCGTCGCCTGCAACTTCCTCACCAAGGCTGTTTTCGAGTGCAGCCCTGATCTCCTGGAGTTCCTTCGCGCCCTCGACGACTGGAGCGCGACCGTTGCGATCCGCGATCTGGCGCCGGGTTACAGCGAAGAGGAACTGACCGAGACGCTCGCCTCGCTGGTCGAGATGTCGGCTCTCGTCGAAGAGAATTCGGCGCTGCATGCGCGCGAAGACGCCTTTACCCGGAACTGGAAATGGGGCGTGCCGGCTGCTCTCCTGCACTTCTGCGTCCAGGATCCCGACTATATGTCGCTCAACGAGGCCGAGGACTTGCAGCGCTCGACGCTGGCGGCGGAGGGCGAGATCGAACTCTACAGCCTGAATTCCGGCCGCAAGGACGTCATCCAGCTGCCTCCGGCGCTGAACGGCAATGCGTTGCTGCAGCTGATGTCGCGCCGCCGCACGCAGCGAAAGGGCCTGGCGAAGCCGATTTCGGTCAGTGAGCTTTCCGAAGCACTCTTCGCCGGCCTCGGCATCACCGGCAAGGCGCGCAACGCCGTGGTCGAGCTGCCGCTGTCGATGACCCCGTCAGGCGGCGCCCGCAATCCCTATGAAGCCTATGTTTTCGCCCGCAACGTCGAAGGGCTGGAGCCGGGCATCTATCACTATTCGGCGCTGGAACATTCCCTGGCGCGCGTCTCGGATGAGACGCCCGAGCTCTCAACCCTAGTCGGCGGCCAGGAATGGGCCGATACCATGCCCTGCATGATCGTGCTCGTCGCCCATATGGACCGCACCATGTGGAAATACGAGGATGCCAATGCCTACAGGGTGGTGATGATCGAGGCGGGACACATCGGCCAGAACATCATGCTCGCGGCAACCGCGCATGGCCTGACCGCCTGTCCCACGGCCGCACTCAGCCATAGCGCGATCTGCAAATTGCTCGAAATTGGCAATCCCGCCCATGCGCCGGTCTACGCCCTTACTCTGGGTTGGCCTGACGCAACGTAAAGACCAAAAAAAGTCGGTTGAATTTTGCAACTCGCGGGTTGCGATATTTAAAATACCCGGCATATTATGGTGAGCAATTCGTTTCTAAATGAGGGAACGCTCACGTGCCAGATCCAGTCGATATCCTAGTCGGTCGCAATGTAAGACAGTTGCGCGCCCGGCGCCGCGTTTCCCAGCTCGAACTGGGGGAAGCCCTCGGGCTGACCTTCCAGCAGATCCAGAAATATGAGAAGGGGACGAACCGCGTCTCCGCCAGCAAGCTGCACCAGATCGCGCAGTTTCTCGGCGTGGAAATCTCCGCTCTGTTCGAAGGTGCCGAGACCAATCAGCCCGAGAAGATCGAGCTGAGCCCGGAAGCCTACGAACTCGCCCTGCATTACGACAAGCTTCACTCGCCGGCAGGCAAGGAAGCGGTCAAGACCATCCTGACTTTGATGAGCAACGAGACGGCGGCTTAATCCGCCCCGCAAACCGGCGTTGCCAGGGCCACTTCGCTTCCCGGTAAATTTTGCCCGCCCTCGTGGCGGGCTTTCTTTTCGTCAGTGCAGTTCGCGCTCGTGCAGCGCCGTCAGCAGCTCGTCCTGCGTATGATGGCCGGCGTGATAGAGATCGATCGCGATGCTGGCGATCGACAGGCCCTGCTGACTGCGAAGCTTGATGTTTCGCTCTGCGCACCAGGAGTAAAGCGCGCCGGCGAGGACATCGACATCATCCGCCGGATTGGACATGGAAAGTGCTGCGGTCATGTGAAGTGCCCTTTGGTTCGTTCCCCAATTCCGTGCTGAAGAGTGAAGTGATTTAGAGAAGTTGCAAGTCCGTTTCAGGGCCTGCGTTAACGCCGGACATATGGGCATTTCGCAGCGTCTCAAAACGGCACGGAAAGACCACTCGTGCCGCTATGAAACGCCTTTGACTGATTGTAGGACGTGTAGCGGCGCCTCCATCTACGCCGTAAAGCTGCACCCGGTCAGCCTCTCGCTGAGTGCCCAGAGCCTGTCGGCCGCCTGCGAATCGCAGGCCCAGGGCCAGACGCCGGTCGGCCCGCTATGACCTTCCGGAACCAGCGGAGAGATGTCGCAGTCTTCGCAATAGACGCCGCCGAGGCCGTCGAGATTCGGGCTCGTCGCGCACCACACGGAGGTCGCCGCACCCTCCTCGACATTCTTGAAGCTGCGCTGGCTTTCCTCGCTGACATCCATCCCGCCATCGGCATGCCGGGTAATGCCGAATGCCTTGAAGTCATCATCGGTCAGATGACGAACCAGATCGGTGATGATCGCGCCGGGATGGACCGAGAAGGCCCGCACACCGGACGCCTTGCCGCGTTCGTCGAGACCGACGGCGAAGAGCGCGTTGGCGGTCTTCGATTGGCCGTAGGCCTTCCACTTGTCGTATTCGCGTTTCTCGAAGTTCGGATCTGCAAAATCGACGGGAGCGAACCGGTGACCGCGCGACGACACCGCGACCACGCGCGCACCTCTGGCCTTCGCCAGGGCAGGCCAGAGCCGGGCTGTAAGCTGGAAATGGCCGAGGTGATTGCCGGAGAACTGTACCTCATAGCCGCGGCCATCCCGCGTCAGCGGCGACGCCATGACGCCGGCGCTGTTGACCAGCATGTGAAGCGGCCGGCCGCTCGCAAGGAAGCCTTCCGCGAAGCGGTCGATTGCTTCAGGATCGATAAGGTCGAGCGGCGCGAGCTCGACGCGGGCAATGCCGGCGAGATTGGCTTCCGCCTTGGCGCGCGTCCTGACGGGAACGACGACCGTCGCTCCGGCCTCGCTGAGCGCCCGCGTCGTCTCCACGCCGATGCCGGAATAGCCGCCAGTGACGATGGCGATCTTGCCGCTCAGATCGATCCCGGCAATCACGTCGCGTGCCGCGCTCTTGGCATTGAATCCCGAATGAATAGGCTGCTGTTCAGTCGTCACAGGTAAGCTCCTTCTGCAAACACAGCCGGATATAGATTGCGGTTTCGGGATGATCCATGTAACAAAGTTCCGATTTCTTGCTTGATCGTTCAGATATGGATCCGCTCTCCGATATCCTAGCCCTGCTGCAGCCGAAAAGCGTCGAGACCTACGGAGTCGTCTCCGGCGGCGACTGGGCGCTCGACTTTCCGCGCCGCTATGAGGGCATCAAGTTCGGTGCCGTCGCCCGCGGCGGCTGCTGGCTGCGCGTCTCCGGCGAGCCGCAGCCCTTCAAGCTGGAGGAGGGCGATTGCTACCTGCTGACCGGCCAACCCTATTGGCTCGGAACCGACCTCGAGTTCCCTGGTACCGATGCCCGGACGATCTTCGTCGATCTGAAAACCCGCGTCGCGCAGCATGGACCGCATGACGACACCTTCCTGGTCGGCGGCCGTCTGATGTTCGATGCCAGCCATCAGGTGCTGCTGACAGGCGCCCTGCCGGCGGTGATGCATATTCCGGCTGCTGCCGACGAGGCGGAAACGCTGCGCTGGACGCTGAAGCAGCTGGCAAAGGAACTCACCGAGATGCGCCCCGGCGGCGCGCTGATGTCGGAGCATCTCGGCCACATCCTGTTCGTCAACGCCCTGCGCCTGCATATGGCAAGCGAAGGCGAGGGGGCACCAGGCTGGCTGAAGGGGCTGAATGATCCGCGGATTGGCAGAGCTCTGAGAGCGGTTCACGCCGAGCCTGCACGGCGCTGGACGCTGGAGCAGCTCGCCAGCGAGGCCGGCATGTCGCGAACGGCCTTCGCGCTTCATTTCAAGGCGCTGGTCGGCTGGCCGCCGCTCGATTATCTGCTGCGATGGCGCATGCGGCTTGCGGCTCGTGCACTGCTCTCGCCGGAGCGCACGCGGCTTGCGGAGATCGCCCTGTCGGTCGGCTACGAATCCGAGAGCGCCTTCAGCGCCGCCTTCAAGCGGGCGATGGGCTGTGCCCCCAAACACTATCAGAGCCGCATCCGACAACCGGTCTAAGGCAACAAAAAAGCCGGTGGGAGCGCCACCGGCTTTCGATTGTCTGATGAGTGTTGACTCAGCCCTCGAAGAATTCCTTCATCCGGGCAAAGAAGCCCGTCGACTCAGGATTGTTCTCCTTGGAGGACAGCTGCTCGAACTCCTGCAAAAGCTCGCGCTGGCGCTTGGAGAGCTTCTGAGGCGTCTCGATCTGGATCTGGATGTAGAGGTCACCCGTCTGGCTGGAGCGCAGCACAGGCATGCCCTTGCCCTTGAGGCGGAACTGCTTGCCGGCCTGCGTTCCCTCGGGAACGGTGACCCGCGATTTCGTCCCGTCGAGTGTCGCCACATCGAAGGTGCCGCCGAGCGCGGCCGTCGTCATCGAGATCGGCACGGCGCAATAGAGGTCCGCTCCGTCGCGCTGATAGAACTCATGCGGCTTGACCGACAGGAAGATATAGAGGTCGCCCGCCGGGCCACCGCGCGTTCCTGCCTCGCCTTCGCCCTGCAGACGAATACGGGTGCCGTCTTCGATGCCAGCCGGGATGTTGACCGAGAGCGAGCGCTCTTCCGTCACACGGCCCTGGCCATGGCACTTGGTGCACGGGTCGGGAATGATCGTGCCGCGGCCATGGCAGGTCGGGCAGGTCCGCTCGATCGAGAAGAAGCCCTGTGCAGCGCGCACGCGACCGGACCCCTGGCAGGTGCCGCAGGTCTTCGGCTGCGTGCCTGGCTTGGCGCCCGAACCGGAACAGACGTCGCAGGTGATCGAGGTCGGAACCCGGATTTGCGCCGTTTTGCCGGAGAAGGATTCTTCCAGCGAGATTTCCATGTTGTAGCGAAGATCGGCGCCGCGTTCGCGACCGCCCGAAGAGCGCTGCCGTCCGCGGCCACCGCCCATCATCTCGCCGAAAATGTCCTCGAAGATATCGGAGAAGCCGCCGCCGCCGGCAAAGCCGCCGCCACCACCCGGTCCCATACCGCCATGTTCGAAGGCTGCATGACCATAGCGATCATAGGCCGCGCGTTTCTGCGGGTCCTTGAGCGTCTCGTAGGCTTCGTTGATTTCCTTGAACTTGACTTCGGCGCTCTTATCGTCCGGGTTTTTGTCCGGATGATACTTCATTGCCAATTTGCGGAAGGCGCTTTTCAGCTCTTTCTCATCCGCCGTTTTGGCGACGCCCAGAGTTTCGTAAAAGTCCGCTTTTGCCAATTTAAACCCCGAAAATGGATTTCCGGCTGCCGTTAGGCAGCCGGATCACACTGGTGAGCATAACCGCTTTGCCGCGGATTACGCGGACTTTTTGCGGTCGTCGTCTTTGACTTCTTCGTAGTCGGCATCGACGACATTGTCATCGCCTGCAGACGCGTCAGCCGTGCCGGCTTCGGCCTGCTGCGCTTCGTAGATAGCCTGACCGAGCTTCATGGACACTTCCATGAGCGTCTGGGTCTTTGCCTTGATGTCTTCTGCATCGGGCTCGGTAGCCTCGATCGAGGACTTCAGGGCAGCGATCGCGTCGGAGATCGCGGTGCGGTCGGCTTCGGAAACCTTGTCACCGTAATCCTTGAGCGACTTTTCCGTCGAGTGAACAAGGCTTTCGGCCTGATTCTTGGCTTCTACAGCTTCGCGGCGCTTCTTGTCGGCTTCAGCATTGGCTTCCGCGTCCTTGACCATCTTCTCGATGTCGGCGTCAGACAGACCACCGGAAGCCTGGATACGGATCTGCTGTTCCTTGCCGGTACCCTTGTCCTTGGCCGAAACCTGCACGATGCCGTTCGCGTCGATGTCGAAGGTGACTTCGATCTGTGGAACGCCACGCGGTGCCGGCGGCAGGCCAACAAGGTCGAACTGGCCAAGCAGCTTGTTGTCCTGTGCCATTTCGCGCTCGCCCTGCGAAACGCGGATGGTGACGGCCTGCTGGTTGTCGTCGGCGGTCGAGAAGGTCTGGCTCTTCTTCGTCGGGATCGTGGTGTTGCGCTCGATCAGACGGGTGAAGACGCCACCGAGGGTCTCGATGCCGAGAGACAGCGGGGTAACGTCGAGAAGCAGAACGTCCTTGACGTCGCCCTGGAGAACGCCGGCCTGGATGGCGGCGCCGAGTGCGACGACTTCATCCGGGTTGACGCCTTTGTGCGGCTCCTTGCCGAACAGCTGCTTGACGACTTCCTGCACCTTCGGCATGCGGCTCATGCCGCCGACCAGAACGACTTCGTCGATTTCGGCCGCGGTGACGCCGGCATCCTTGAGGGCTGCCTTGCACGGAGCGACGGTGCGCTGGACGAGATCATCGACCAGGCTTTCGAGCTTGGCGCGCGTCAGCTTCAGCGTCAGGTGCTTCGGACCGGAAGCGTCAGCCGTGATGAACGGCAGGTTGATTTCGGTCTGCTGCGAGGACGACAGTTCGATCTTCGCCTTTTCGGCAGCTTCCTTGAGGCGCTGCAGAGCGAGCTTGTCGTTCTTCAGGTCGATGCCCTGGTCCTTCTTGAACTCGGTAACGAGATATTCGACGAGGCGCATGTCGAAGTCTTCACCGCCGAGGAAGGTGTCGCCGTTCGTCGACTTCACTTCGAAGACGCCGTCGCCGATTTCCAGAACGGAGATATCGAACGTGCCGCCGCCAAGGTCGTAAACGGCGATCGTCTTGCCGTCCTTCTTGTCGAGGCCGTAAGCGAGTGCAGCAGCCGTCGGCTCGTTGATGATGCGGAGCACTTCGAGACCAGCGATACGGCCGGCATCCTTGGTTGCCTGGCGCTGCGCGTCGTTGAAGTAGGCCGGAACGGTGATGACGGCCTTCTCGACCTTTTCACCGAGGTAGGATTCAGCGGTTTCCTTCATCTTCTGAAGGATCATCGCGGAGATCTGAGCGGGCGAGTAGCCCTTGTTCTGAGCTTCGACCCACGCGTCGCCGTTATCGCCCTTGGCGATCTTGAAAGGAACGAGGCTCTTGTCCTTTTCAACGGTCGGATCGTCGTAGCGGCGGCCGATGAGGCGCTTTACTGCGAAGAGCGTGTTGGTGGGGTTGGTGACCGCCTGGCGCTTTGCCGGCTGGCCAACGAGGCGTTCGCCGTCATCGGAGAATGCCACCATGGAAGGGGTCGTACGCGCGCCTTCCGCATTTTCAATGACCTTTGCGTCCTTGCCGTCCATGACAGCGACGCAGGAATTTGTCGTTCCGAGGTCGATACCAATTACTTTTGCCATGTCATTTACTCCTTGAAGCAAGCTGTCGGAACCCTTGGTAAGGCATTTCCCTGACAGCCCCTTACGGGATGGGGGTCTTCGAACTAACGCAATCGTGATTGCGGTGATGCGGCGTATATAAGGAGCGGTTTTCTGGACTGCAAGGCGAGAAATAGCCCGAAATCCAGCAAAACGAGCGTGTTGCCTTCAATTTTTACAGTAGCCGGAAAACAAAGGTTTTCAGGCGCAAGGCAGCGTAACTGCGCGTTGCAGATCGTCCTTTTCTGGCTCTACTGTCCCATGATCAGATCAAGCAGCGTCGTGCGCTTCGGCTGGCCCTGATGGACCGGCTGGTCCTGGCCGACATCGCCGGGCGGAACATCGCCGTCATAGCCGTCGTCCGGGCCGATATCGCCGGGCGGCATCGGGCCACCGGCAGTCTGCTGTTGCTGCACGGGTGCCGGCGGATACTGCTCTGCCGAGCCGCCACCGAAGACGCCGGAAATGATGCCGCCGATCGTCGAGGGCTGTTCCTGCATCGGCTGCGGTTCGCCGTTCTGGGCCATCGGCTGGTTGCCGATCGTATTGGGATCGGTGACGAACTGGCCGTTGCCGAAGAGCGGCGCGGGCGACAGCCCCTTATGAGCGGCGATCATGAATTCCTGCCAGGCCTTGGCCGGTAGCCCGCCGCCAGTCACCTTCTTCATCGGCGTGCCGTCGTCATTGCCGAACCACACACCTGTCGTCAGGTTGCTGGTAAAGCCGACGAACAGCGCATCGCGCGAATTCTGCGTCGTGCCGGTCTTGCCGGCTGCCTGCCAGCCGGGGATTCTGGCGCTGCGCCCTGTGCCGAATTCGATCGTGCCCATCATCATCGCGTTCATGTTGGCGGCGATGGTCTCGGAAAGCACCCGCGGCGGATTGTCGTAGGTGTTCTCGTAGAGAACCTTGCCCTCGGCGGTCGTCACGCGGCGGATGACATGCGGCGTCGCCTTGTAGCCGCCGTTCATGAAGGCGGCGTAGGAGGCTGTCAGCTCTTCCAGCGATACTTCCGAGGTGCCGAGCGCGATCGAGGCATTCGGCTGCAGCTCGCTCTCGATACCGAGCCGGTGGGCAAGCTTGATCACCTGATCCGGGCCGTCATACATGACGAGCTGGGCCGCGACCGTGTTCAGCGATTTCGCCAGCGCTGTCGCCAGAGTTACCTCGCCATTGTATTTCTTCTCGTAATTCTCCGGCGTCCAGTTGCCGATACGGATCGGTGCGTCGTTGAAGACGGAAGCAGGCGTCAGCCCCTTCTCGAGTGCCGCCGCATAGACGAACGGCTTGAAGGACGAGCCCGGCTGGCGCTTGGCCTTGACCGCGCGGTTGAACTGGCTTTCCGCATAGTCCTTGCCGCCGACAAGCGCCCGGATCGCACCGGTGCCGTCAATCGAAACGAGGGCAGCCTGCGACGCCGCCAGCTTCACGCCCTCCTTGGAGAGGATGTCGTTCAGCGCCTGATCTGCCTTCTTTTCCAGGCCCTTGTCGATCGTCGTGTCGACGATGACGTCTTCCTTGACGTCGCCGCCGATCAGTCCCGGCAGCTCATCCATCACCATGTCGGCGACATATTGCCCGGCGCCCGACCAATAGCTCTTGGCCTTGGCAGGGGTCTGCGTCATCGCGGTTTTGACTTCGTCGTCGGTGATATAGCCCTGATCGCGCATCGCCTGCAACACCACCTGGGCGCGGGCATTGGCGGCTTCCGGATCGCGCGCCGGGGAGAGCCGCGTCGGCGCCTTGACCAGACCGGCAAGCAGCGCTGCCTCGCCAAGGTTCACGTCACGGGCCGATTTGTTGAAATAGCGGCGGGCAGCGGCCTCGACGCCATAGGCGTTCGAGCCGAAATAGACGCGGTTCAGATACATCGCAAGGATCTGATCCTTGCTGTATTTCTGCTCCAGCCAGAAGGAGAGCAGGACTTCCTGCACCTTGCGTTCCAGCGTTCTGTCCGGCGAGAGGAACAGGTTCTTGGCAAGCTGCTGCGTCAGCGTTGAGCCACCCTGGATCGGCTGACCAGTCAGGTTGTTGACGAAGGCGCGGGCAAGGCCCATCGGATCGACGCCGAAATGCGAATAGAAGCGGCGGTCCTCGATCGCCACGATCGCCTGCGGAATGTAGGGCGACATCTGCTCGAGCGGCAGCGCTTCGCCGCCGGTGGCGCCGCGATTGGCAATGACGCTGCCATCAACCGAGGTGATCTTGACGTTCGGTGGCCGTTCCGGGATCGACCAGGTGCTGGCGCTCGGCATGCGCGAGCCATAGTAGAAGACCACGCCGGCAAGGCCGATGCCCGCCCAGATGCCGAGCACGATGCACCAGTAGATCATCCGGCGCAGCAGAGCGAAGAGGCCGCCGCCCTCGCGTTCAGGCGGCTCGCGCCGGTCGCGGCGTTTGCGCTCCGGGGCGCGGCTTCGGGATGAGGATTTCGGTGGCGGGGAGGCACGTCTCGCGCCACGGCGGCCGTCGATGCGGTCTTCGTCATCGAGCGCGAAATCGTCCTCGTCGTCTTCACGGCGCTCCCGGCCGCTGAAGGACGGTTCAATTCTGTCGCGTGATCTGCTTCTGCCTGCCATTCCGGACCGGTCGCACCCTCTGCCGCCCGCGCCAAATTCGCCGTCGCGGAGCTACCCGATTGAATTGTAATTACGGCGGTTTAAGGGGGCGTTAACATTATTGGCGAAGGCGATTTGACGCGCCGGCAGCCCCCGCTTTTATGCATGGCTGCCATTCGTTGCGCATGTCACAAAACTGACATATATGCCGCCATGTTGCGCCCAAGAAAAAAGCAATAAGCGTAATGCATAGGCATTTTTGTTATGAGCATAGATCTCAATAGAATCGAAGAAACCCGTCTGCGGGAAATCTGGAGCGTCACCGAATTCGCTCGACAGTACCGCCTTACCAAGATGGAAGAGAGCCGTTTGAAGATGCTTCACGGCCCGTTCGCCGCCATGCGTGATCTCGTGTCGACGCATAAGAGCGTCGTTATCTGGTAATTTGGAACCTTTAGGCGTCCCGGCTGTTTCTTCTGCAGCGGGACAGCCCCTCACGTTCCGCTCATGATCGGCCGTCTCCCCTCAACACGCGCCGATCGAAATCAGGCCCGGTGTCTCCTTCGGAGCGCCGGGCTTTTTTCGTCTTCGCCATCAAGGAAAGAAGAAGGGCGGCATTTCTGCCGCCCTCCGGTTCAGTTGTTGCAGTTCGGATCGCCCGGCTGGCAGGCGCCGCGCGGCGGTCTGCGGCGATCATTCCCCTGATCGTTGTTGTTGCCGTCGCCGCGGCGAATGACGCGCGGGCCGTTATCGTCGTTGCCCCGGCGCTCGAAATTGCCGCGGTCGCGGTTTCCGTCATTGTTGTCGCGGCGGAAGTCCTGCTGCTGATTGAACGGCGGACGGCGGTTCTGATCGCGATCGGCATCCTGCCTGCGGTTGTCGTTATCGCGATTGAAGTCGCGCTGCCGATCCTGATCGCGGTTGAAGTCGGGACGTCGAAGCGCGTCGGGGCGCCTGTCGAAATCTGGCCTCCGGTCGAAATCGGGACGCCGGTCAAAATCAGGACGGCGGTCGAAGTCCGGACGGCGATCGAAATCGCGTGGCGGCGGCGGACGGTAGAAATCCGGGCCACGGCGCCAGCGGTCACGGTCACGATAGAAATCGCGATTGCGGTAGTAGCGGTCCCAATAGTTGCCGACGCTGAAGACGACGGTTGGGATGCCGAGCGGCCGGTAATACTCGGGGCCGACATAGACGCGGCGGCTCTGGTAGAGCGCCTGAACGTAACGGCCCGCGACCCAGCCGCGCCCGCCATAGAACTCGACGTCGCACCAGGGAACATCGGCCAGGCAGCCATGTATCTCGACGGATTCGCCGGCCGGGATCACGGCAACGGCCGGGTATCCGGTGCTCGGGCCAGCGCGCATGTTGACATTCGCCGTGGCGAAGCCCTCGGCCGCCTGTGCGATTGCGGGAGCGAGCAAAAGCATGCCTGCAGCCGCGATCTTGAGAAGGGTGTTTCTCACGTTTCAACTCCCTAATTGGGCGCGGCAAAACCGTCGCCTGAAGTTTCTGCATCTGGCTTCCTGCCAGCTTCAGACATAGCTAGAGCGCTTGCCGGCTTTTATCAGCCGGCGTTCATTCACTTTGTCTTTCAAAGACTTGTAGCTGTTGACCGATGAATGCAGGTTGAACGAGGAATGGTCCGGTTGCCTCTTGAAACGTCGGCGCTCGATACCGATATAGGGATCAACGGATAGCAGCCTGGAGACGGCAAACGGCGCAAGACGCCGGCGGTTTCCGGTCCCGACAGGCGGAACGCCTTTAATGGTTTGTTAACCTTTCGGGATCAGTCTGGCTGCAATATCTGCTTCCTCCTTGACCACGGATGTACTGGCACCGAAGCGAAGCAGATGACGAAAGGCCGGTTTTCGCCGGCCTTTTTGTCTGTCTGGATGGCGCGCGCTCTTTCGAGCTGCGCGCCTTTCTGTCTCAGGCGAGCGCCTCAAGGATACGCACCCAGGAACGGATGCCCTTGTGATAGGAGGCGAGCTCGTACTTCTCGTTCGGCGAATGAATGCGGTCGTCGGCAAGGCCGAAACCGACGAGGAGCGATTCCATGCCGAGCATCTTCTGGAAATCACCGACGATCGGGATCGATCCGCCCATGCCGATGACGACGGCCGGCTTCGGCCATTCGTCCGAGAGCGCGTTCTTCGCCTTGGTGATGACCGGCGAATCGTAGGACAGGTGGATTGCCGGTGAGGCGCCGTGCGGATGAAACTCGACCGAGCAATCGGCCGGGATCCTCGAGCGGATATAGGCCCGGAAGCTTTCGCGGATCGCCGCCGGATCCTGCTTGCCGACGAGGCGGAACGAGATCTTCGCCGAAGCCTTGGCCGCGATCACGGTCTTGAAGCCTTCGCCGGTATAGCCGCCCCAGATGCCGTTCACTTCTGCCGTCGGCCGGGCCCAGGTGAGCTCGAGAACCGAGCGGCCCTTTTCGCCCGACGGTACCGAGAGGCCGACCTGGCCGAGGAAGGTTTCCGCCGTCTGGCCGAGCTTTTCCCAGGATGCCTTGATATTGGCAGGCGTCTCCTCGACGCCTTCGTAGAAGTTTTCGAGCGTGATGCGGCCCGTCTGGTCGTGCAGGCCGGCAAGCGCTTCCGTCAGGATATGGATCGGGTTTGCAGCCGCACCGCCGAACAGGCCGGAATGCAGGTCGCGGTCGGCGGCCGTGATGACCACCTCTTCGCCGACCAGACCGCGAAGGGCGGCGGCGATCGCCGGGGTCTCGTGATCCCACATGCTGGTATCACAGACGAGCGCGTAATCGGCCTTCAGCTCGGCAGCATTGGCTTCGAGGAACGGCTTCAGCGACGGCGAACCGGATTCTTCTTCACCTTCGAACAGGATCGTCACGCGGCAGGGAAGCGCGCCGTTGATTTCCTTGTAGGCGCGGCAGGCCTCGACGAAGGTCATCAGCTGGCCCTTGTCGTCAGCCGTGCCACGGCCCGTCAAGATTTTGCGGCCGTTTCCAGCATCCTTGATCGCCGGCTCGAATGGGTCGTTTTCCCAAAGCTCGATCGGGTCGACCGGCTGCACGTCGTAGTGACCGTAGAACAGCAAATGCGGCGCATCCGCCGTCGCGCCGGCGTGATGAGCGACCACCATCGGGTGGCCGGGCGTATCGCGCACCGAGGCCTCGAAGCCGAGCGTCTTGAGATAGGCCGTCAGCCATTCGGCCGCCTTGCGGCAATCCGCCTTATAGGCCGGATCGGTCGAGATCGACTTGATCCGCAGGAGTTCGAACAGCTTTTCGAGGCTTGAATTGAGATTTTGGTCGGCGCGCGAAAGCACCGGGGTGACGTCAGTCATTTCCGACTCCTCTTGAAATTTCGGCCGGACGATAGACCAAAGACCGGGCGGTTTCGAGGAGAAAAAAGACCCTGCCTGCGCGCCCCTAGAGGAAAGGCGCGGCTTCAGGCATATGTGTCCTATATCGAGTAAATCGAGAAACAGAAACTGCTAATGCAATTTACGGTTATTTAGCAAACGCAACCTAGTTTGGCTGGAAACAGGGTGAGGTGGCCGATGTTTTCAGTGATCGCTTGCATCAGGGATTATCACGATTGGCGCCTGGTCGGCGCTGCAGCCGTCGTCTGCCTGGTCGGCAGTCTCGCCACCATGTTGCTCCTCTCCAGGGCGCAGGAATGCGACGCCGGTCAGCGGCGGGTCTGGATCGGTGCATCCGCCTTCGCCTGCGGTATCGGCATCTGGGCGACGCATTTCATTGCCATGCTCGCCTATGACGGCGGCCTGCCGATCAGCTACGGCCTGTGGCTCACCAGTCTCTCGGTCGTCTTGGCGATCGTCGGCTCCTGGGGCGCCATCCTCATCGCTTCGGAAGGCACCAGCGGTTATTCCTTTGCTTCCGGCGGCGTGCTGATGGCGCTGGCGATTGCCGCCATGCACCTGACAGGCATGCAGGCGATCGAGGCGCAGGCAACGATCGAATATGATCCCTATGTCACGCTCGCCGCCGTTCTGTCGGGTGCCGCGCTCGCCGCACTCGCGTTCTTCGCCTTCTTCAAGTTCAGCGGCACCAGGCGGATCGTCGCCTCGTCGCTGATTTTCGTTCTTTCGATCTGCGCCCTGCATTTCACCTCGATGAGCGGCATCGTGCTGGTGCCCGATCCCACCAAGGACGTTGCCGGCATGGCGATCGCCACCGACGTGCTCGCAGCCGTCGTCATGGCCGTCTCGACCGCGCTGATCCTCGTCGCGCTTTGTGCTGTCTTCCTCGAAAGCCATCTGACCGATCTGCGCGGCCTTGCGAACGCCTCGCTCGAAGGCCTGTTGATCCTGCGCGACGGCCGGATCATCGATGCCAACGAGCGCTTTCAGGAACTGTCCGGCTGGAAGTTTGCCGAGCTGCAGGGCAACGTCCCGGATATCGTCCTCATCCCGCACGGCACTGGAGACGACGGTCACCGCGAGATGCTGCTGATTGCGCGGGATGAGACTGAAATCTCTGTCGAGGTTGCCGCAAAGAAGATCGTCTATCGCGGCCGCGGCTGCGAGGTTCTTGTCATCCGCGATCTCACCGAGCGAAAACGCGCCGAAGAGATGATCGAACATCTCGCCCATCACGACGTGCTGACAGATCTGCCGAACCGCTCGCTCTTCGATACCCGCATACGTCAGGCGTTGCAGGTGGCGCATCGTAAGCGCGGCCAGGTCGCCGTCTTCTGCCTCGATCTCGACCGGTTCAAGGCGGTGAACGATATCTTCGGCCATGCCGAAGGCGACCGCATCCTCTGCAAGGTGGCGGCGATCCTCAAGCGCTGCGCCGCCGATGGCGAAACGGTTGCCCGCCTGGGCGGTGATGAGTTCGCTATCATCCAGCCGGGCAAGCAGCCGGAAGCGGCCCGCAGGCTTGCAAGCCGCATTCTCGATGAATTCACCGCCGCCATGGATACCGCACGCGATCCCACCGCCGTCGGCGTCAGCATGGGCATTGCGCTCTACCCGTCCGACGGCAAGTCGGCCGAAGATCTCTGCAACAATGCCGATACCGCGCTCTACCGCGTCAAGCATGCCGGCCGCGGCAGCGCCTGCTTCTTCGATGCCGAGATGGATGAAGCGGTGCGCGCCCGCCGCCAGATCGAGAATGATCTGCGCCACGCCATCATCCGCAACCAGATCCATGTCAGCTACCAGCCGATCATCGACACCAAGACCGATCAGATCAGCGGCTACGAGGCGCTGATGCGCTGGAACCGGCCGGGACATGGCATGAGTGAGCCGAACATCTTCATCCCGATCGCCGAGGAGAGCGGCACGATCGTGCAGCTCGGCGAGTGGATCCTCCGGCAGGCCTGCACCGAGGCGGCGCGCTGGCCCGATCCGCTATCGATAGCCGTCAATGTATCTCCGGTGCAGTTCATGCTGCCCAATCTCTATGATCAGATAGCCGGCATTCTTGCCGAGACGGCGCTGGCGCCGCAGCGGTTGGAACTTGAGATCACCGAGGCCGCATTGGTGCGCGACCGCGCCCGGGTGATGGCAACGCTCGTCAGGCTGCGCGAGCTCGGCGTGCGCATCGTCATGGATGACTTCGGCACCGGCTTCTCCTCGCTCAGCAACCTCAGGACCTTCCCCTTCGACAAGATCAAGGTGGATCGCAGCTTCACCGGCGCGCTGGAACATGATGCCGCGGCGCGCTCCATCGTCCGTGCCATCATCGGTCTCGGCCATAGCCTCGGCATGCCCGTGGTCACCGAAGGCGTCGAGACCGAGGTGCAGCGCCGGATCGTCATGGAAGAGGGCTGCGCCCAGGTCCAGGGCCTGCTGCTCGGCAAGCCGGATATCGAGCCGAGCATCAAGCAGGCGGCGCGTGACAGCTATCTCTCGGCTCATGCGGGAACCGAGGTGCTGAAGCTCCAGCGGACTACCGCCCGTCAGAGCTGACGTCAGATTTTCTTGGCGTTTTCCAGAAGCCGCCGGATGTATTCCAGCATCAGCTCGCGTTCGAAGGTCTTGAAGCCGTCGAACAGGGCGAGATCCGCCTCGCGGGCCGTATCGACGGCCTCGTCCTGCATCGCCTGTGCCTTCGGCGTCAGGAAGATCAGCTGTGCCCGCTTGTCGCTCGGGTGGGGGCGCCGTTCGATCAGACCGTCGCGCACCATGCGCGACAGCGTGTTCGCCATCGTTGCCTGCTCGATGTCTACCCGCTCGAGAAGCTGCTTCTGCGTGAGCCCGTCTTCGGCCCAGAGTTCGAGCAGGATCGGAAACTGCCCGGGCGAAAATCCGAGCCGCCCCGCGCGCTGCTGCAGCGAGCGAGCAAAACCCTTCGCCAGCTGGCTGGCAAGGTAGGCTCCCGAATCCATCCGATTAAATCCCATGATTGTAGTTAGGCCCAAAAGCCGGACTGAAACAATGCAACAAATCGCATGCGATGGATCAAAAGTGGCCTTTTTGCTTCAGATTTATCCATTGATACAGAAAACAAAGCCGCCATGGTCAGGAGGTGGACCATGGCGGCTCAAAAATGGGGACAAAGGCCCGGAGAGGGGGATAAGGCCTTTGTCCAAGTTTGATGCGGCGGGGGACAAGCCGGTCACCAAACCCTCGGCGCGATCAAACGCCGGTGACTCTGAATTGTGATCCGGAATGTGGTTTTTCAAGGGAAGGCGAATAAGCCGCCGATTACAAATTGGTAACAGTTCGGTGAAGGGCTGAATCCGAAACGCAACAGAACTTTATATGGATTTCGCGAGGCCTCCACGCTATCCATGCTGCCATGAAAAAAGGCGATCATCTCTTCCTCGTAGACGGCTCGGGCTTCATCTTTCGCGCATTCCATGCGCTGCCGCCGTTGACCCGCAAATCAGACGGTCTGCCGGTGGGCGCCGTCTCCGGTTTCTGCAACATGCTGTGGAAGCTTCTGACGGATGCGCGCGACACGTCCGTGGGCGTCACGCCGACGCATCTGGCCGTCATCTTCGACTATTCCTCGAAGACCTTCCGCAAGGACCTCTATGACGCCTACAAGGCGAACCGCTCGGCGCCGCCCGAGGAGCTTGTTCCGCAATTCGGCCTGATCCGTGAAGCGACGCGCGCCTTCAATCTACCCTGCATCGAGACCGAAGGTTTCGAGGCCGACGATATCATCGCCACCTACGCCCGTCAGGCTGAAGCGATCGGCGCCGATGTCACCATCGTCTCTTCGGACAAGGACCTGATGCAGCTGGTGACGGCGAATGTCCACATGTACGATAGCATGAAGGACAAGCAGATCAGCATTCCTGACGTCATCGAGAAATGGGGCGTGCCGCCGGAAAAGATGATCGATCTGCAGGCGATGACCGGCGATTCCGTCGACAATGTGCCGGGAATTCCCGGCATTGGTCCGAAGACCGCAGCCTCGCTGCTCGCCGAGTATGGCGATCTCGACACGCTTCTCGAGCGCGCCCACGAGATCAAGCAGGAAAAACGCCGTCAGACGATCATGGAGAATGCCGACAAGGCGCGTCTTTCCCGAGAGCTCGTCCGTCTGCGTCTCGACGTTCCGTTGGAGCTTAAGGTTGAGGATCTGGTGCTCGAGCCGCAGAACGGCCCGAAGCTGATCGGCTTTCTGAAGGCCATGCAGTTCACCACGCTGACGCGCCGTGTCGCCGAGGCCTGCGAATGCGACGCCAGCGCCATCGACGCGACGGATGTCCAGGTCGAATGGGGCGACAAGGCCCATGGTCCCGATCTCGATGCGGCCGAGCCCGCGCCCGTCGCCGGTGGCATTCCCGAGGTTGCCGGCGCTGCCGTGCCGGTGCCCGCGAAGGCCAAGGCTGCCGCCGTCGAAGGCAGCTTCGTGCCTGACGATCTCGCCGCACAGCGAGCTGCCGCCTTCGCATCGCTGCCCTTCGATCATTCGACCTATCTGACGATCCGCGATCTCGCGACGCTCGACCAGTGGATTGCCGCCGCCCGTGAAACCGGCCTCGTCGCCTTCGACACCGAGACGACGTCGCTTGATGCGATGCAGGCGGAGCTCGTCGGCTTCTCGCTGGCGATTGCCGACAATGCCAAGGATCCGACCGGCGTGTCGATCCGCGCCGCCTATGTGCCGATCGGCCACAAGACGGGTTTCGGCGATCTCCTGGGCGGCGGGCTCGCCGAAAATCAGATCCCGATGCGCGATGCGCTGCCGCGGCTGAAGGCGCTGCTTGAGGACGAATCGGTCCTGAAGGTCGCCCAGAACCTGAAGTACGATTACCTGCTGATGAAGCGCTACGGCGTCGAGACGAAGAATTTCGACGACACGATGCTGATCTCCTATGTGCTCGACGCCGGTACCGGCGCGCACGGCATGGACCCGCTGTCCGAAAAGTTCCTCGGCCACAAGCCGATCGCCTATAAGGACGTTGCCGGAAGCGGTAAGTCGAACGCTACCTTCGACCTCGTCGATATCGCCAAGGCCACGCATTATGCCGCCGAAGACGCGGATGTGACGCTGCGGCTCTGGATGGTGCTGAAGCCGCGGCTTGCGGCCAACAAGCTGACGACGATCTATGAACGCCTGGAGCGCCCGCTGCTGCCGGTGCTCGCCAATATGGAAGAGCGCGGCATCACCGTTGACCGGCAGATCCTGTCGCGTCTCTCCGGCGAGCTGGCGCAGGGTGCTGCGCGTCTCGAAGACGAGATCTTCACGCTCGCCGGCGAGCGCTTCACCATCGGCTCGCCGAAGCAGCTCGGCGACATCCTGTTCGGCAAGATGGGCCTCGAGGGCGGCACCAAGACCAAGACCGGCCAGTGGTCGACCTCGGCAAGTGTCCTCGAAGACTTGGCCGCCGCCGGTTTCGAACTGCCGCGCAAGATCGTCGACTGGCGTCAGCTCACCAAGCTGAAATCGACCTATACCGATGCCTTGCCGGGATATGTCCACCCGCAGACCAAGCGTGTGCACACCTCCTATTCGCTGGCTTCCACCACGACCGGCCGTCTGTCGTCGTCGGAACCGAACCTGCAGAACATTCCGGTTCGCACCGCCGAAGGCCGCAAGATCCGCACCGCCTTCATATCGACGCCCGGCCACAAGCTGATCTCGGCCGACTACAGCCAGATCGAGCTACGCGTGCTCGCCCACGTTGCCGATATCCCGCAGCTGACGCAGGCTTTCGCCGATGGTGTGGACATCCACGCGATGACCGCTTCGGAAATGTTCGGCGTGCCCGTCGAAGGCATGCCGAGCGAAGTGCGCCGCCGCGCCAAGGCGATCAACTTCGGCATCATTTACGGCATTTCCGCCTTCGGTCTGGCAAACCAGCTGTCGATCGAGCGCTCGGAAGCAGGCGATTACATCAAGAAGTATTTCGAGCGTTTCCCCGGCATCCGCGATTACATGGACAGCCGCAAGCAGATGGCGCGCGACAAGGGCTACGTCGAGACGATCTTCGGCCGGCGAATCAATTACCCGGAAATCCGTTCTTCGAATCCCTCCGTCCGTGCCTTCAACGAACGAGCTGCGATCAACGCGCCGATCCAGGGCTCGGCCGCCGATGTCATCCGCCGCGCCATGATCAAGATGGAACCGGCGCTTGCCGAGGCCGGTATTGGCGATCGCGTGCGCATGCTGCTGCAGGTCCACGACGAACTGATCTTCGAAGTCGAGGACGCAGAGGTTGAAAAGGCCATGCCGATCATCGTCTCGGTCATGGAAAACGCCACCATGCCGGCGCTCGAAATGCGCGTTCCGCTCAAGGTTGATGCGCGCGCGGCTAGCAACTGGGATGAAGCGCACTAAGCGCTTCGTCCAACTTTCCCGAAGATTTTTCTTAAAGAGACAAGTATCTGATTTCGCTACATTAAGGGCGAAATGCCTGCGCAATTTTAGTGCCGACGGAAGGAACTTATTAACCTTCATTTTCTAATCCGTTCAGGTCGGTAATTTGAGTGAGCAGCAGGTCGTATGCGTTTTCCCAGAACGAACTTGACGGATGCCGCGGAGTTTTCCGCGGAAGTTGACGTGCATGACGCTGAAGAGGGTGCAGGCGAGCGCCCGTCGGCGCCGATCTGGCAGAGCAATTTTTCCCTGGCGCCGAACGTCCGGTTCACCCGCACGCCGGAAAACCTGTTGCGCCGTACCCCGCCCGAAATCCCGCAGCTGGATGAGCCCGCGCCATACATGGACGAGGCGCCTATGGCTGCCGAGAGCCGCACGCCGATCGTCGTCGACGTACCCTTCGACGCCCACACCCACGCGCCGCAGCCCGCGCCCATCGTCCGCACGCCGGTACCGCCTGTTGTTGCCCGCGTTCCGGTTCAGCCGACCCGGGCGCCGCTGCTGCCGATCGTCCGCACACCGGTCCAGCCTGCCGCACCTGTTCAGGTCGCACCGCTCCCCGAAGCGCCCGTCGCGGCTGAGCCGTATCACGCAGCCGGTGAGCTCGCGTCGATTTCGGATTTCGCCTTCTGGGAAGTCATGGCTTTCGAAGATGGCGCCGTGCCCGCCGTGCCGCAGTTCCAGCCGGTTCCGATGCCGAGGGTCGAGGTATCGCCCGAGTCGATCATCGCCAGTTTCCGTGTCATGGAATGGCACCCGCATCGGCGCACCGAGACGGCCCCGGTCGTCGCTCCAATCGCCGTTGCACCAGCGCCCGTCGCCGTGGCACCGCAGCCTGTCGCGCCAGCCCTCGTGGTCGCTCCGCCCGTGGCAAAGCCAGTTGAGGCCGCCGCTCCCGCGCCGCAGCCGGTGCCGGTAGAAGCCCGCATACAGCCGATCGCGCCGATCCCGGTCCGCACGCCCGCCGTCGCGCCCGTGACGATGCCGGCGCCGCGTCTTGCCGCTGCAAAGCCCGTAGCTGCCAAGGTCGACGCATCCGGCTACGAATTCCCGCCGAACGAACTGCTGCAGCAGCCGCCCGAACGGCTGGGCGAGATCATGACGCAGGAAGCGCTGGAACAGAATGCCGGCCTGCTGGAAAGTGTCCTCGAAGATTTCGGCATCAAGGGCGAGATCATTCATGTCCGCCCGGGTCCAGTCGTCACGCTCTATGAATTCGAGCCTGCACCGGGCGTGAAGTCCTCGCGCGTCATCGGCCTTGCGGATGACATCGCCCGCTCGATGTCAGCCCTCTCTGCTCGCGTCGCCGTCGTTCCCGGTCGCAACGTCATCGGTATCGAACTGCCGAACCAGACGCGCGAAACCGTCTATTTCCGCGAGATGATCGAAAGCCAGGATTTCGCCAAGAGCAGCTACAAGCTGGCGCTCGGCCTCGGCAAGACGATCGGCGGCGAGCCTGTCATCGCCGAACTTGCGAAGATGCCGCATCTGCTCGTTGCCGGTACCACGGGTTCGGGCAAGTCGGTCGCCATCAACACGATGATCCTGTCGCTGCTCTACCGCATGTCGCCGGAACAGTGCCGCCTGATCATGGTCGATCCGAAGATGCTGGAACTCTCCGTCTATGACGGCATCCCGCATTTGCTGACCCCTGTCGTTACAGACCCCAAGAAGGCCGTCATGGCGCTGAAATGGGCGGTTCGCGAGATGGAAGAGCGCTATCGCAAGATGTCGCGCCTCGGCGTGCGCAATATCGACGGCTATAACGGCCGCGTGGCGCAGGCCCGCGAGAAGGATGAGACGATCCACATCATGGTCCCGGTCGGCTTCGACAAGGGCACCGGTGCGCCGATCGAGGAGCAGCAGGAACTCGACCTGACGCCGATGCCTTACATCGTCGTCATCGTCGACGAGATGGCTGACCTGATGATGGTCGCCGGCAAGGACATCGAAGGCGCGATCCAGCGTCTGGCGCAGATGGCGCGTGCCGCGGGCATCCACCTGATCATGGCCACCCAGCGTCCCTCGGTCGACGTCATCACCGGTACGATCAAGGCGAACTTCCCGACCCGCATCTCCTTCCAGGTGACGTCCAAGATCGACAGCCGCACGATCCTCGGTGAACAGGGTGCCGAGCAGCTGCTCGGCCAGGGTGATATGCTGCACATGCAGGGCGGCGGCCGCATTGCTCGCGTCCACGGCCCCTTCGTCTCGGACCTCGAGGTCGAGAAGGTCGTGGCCCACCTGAAGACCCAGGGACGTCCGGAATATCTGGATACGGTCACGGCAGGTGACGAGGACGAAGAGGAAGCCGAAGACAGCGCCGTCTTCGACAAGAGCGCCATGGGCGCCGAGGATGGCGACGAGCTCTACCAGCAGGCCGTCAAGGTCGTCCTCCGTGACAAGAAGTGCTCGACCTCCTACATCCAGCGCCGCCTCGGCATCGGCTATAACCGCGCCGCATCGCTCGTCGAACGCATGGAAAAGGAAGGCCTCGTTGGCCCGGCAAACCATGTCGGCAAGCGCGAGATCGTCTCGGCCCGGAACGAGGGCGAATAAGGATCAGGGTTTGAGGGGGGAAGCCCCTCAAACCTTACAGCTGCGCCAGCCGCACGGTCTCGCGAACGAATTCCGTTTTGCTGCCGGTATAATAATCCCAATCGTCATTGGCCTCGCTCATCAGTCGCAGCTTTAGTGCGGCATAGGCATAGGCCCGCTCGGGATGGGTCCTGAGATAGTCGCGAAACAGGATACGGTCGCGGAGCACGTGATTATCCAGCGTGCAGAGATACAGTCGCGCTCCATACGATCCCTTGCCGCTGGTAAAGGTCCAGCTCTGATCGCCGTATTTGTCGCCGTGATAGGTGTAGCCGGCAACGGCCTGCATCCGCTCGACCGCTGCGGCGACGGCCGCCAGATCCGCGAAGGCGGCATGCAGGTCGATCTTCGGCTTTGCCGCGAGACCGGGAACGGACGTGCTACCGACATGGTGGAAAGCCGGCGCCAGTCCCGCAAAGACCGGCGCAAGCTCACTGCAGACCTGTGCGAAGAGTTCGGGCCATCTGTCATCATAAGGCAGGACGACGATGGCCATGATCTCTCTCCGTCAGGCGACTTCCGCCAGAAAACCGTTCATCGTGTCGATGATCTTGCGCTCGGCTTCGGCCAGAGACCCGCTATTGTCGAGATTGATCACGTCATAGTCGCCGCGCACCGTCAGCGAACCACGGGCGAGGCGGGCCATGATGTCTTCGTGCGTTTCGCGGCCACGCGCTTCCAGGCGGCCGGCGAGCACTTCCGGACGCGCCGTGACATTGATCACCTTCAGCCGCGGGAAGGCAGCGTGGAAACGATGCAGCGCCGAGCGGGAGCCATTGGCGATCACCAAGTGCCCCTTCGAGAGCGCAACCGACACCTCAGCCGGAATGCCGTATTTCAGGCCATGCGCTTCCCACCAGACGGCAAAGCTGCCGGACTGTTCCATCGATGCGAATCCGGCTTCGGAAACGGCGAGATGATCCTCGCCGCCGGCATCGCCGTCACGGGTGATGACGCGGCGGACGAAGTGAACATTGGGGCGGCTGCCGAAATGCTGGGCGGCGAGCGCCATCAGCGTATCCTTGCCGGCGCCGCTCGGTCCGACGACGACGACCATGATGCCGTGTTCGGTGCCCGGAACGATGTGGGGTTCGTGCGACGGGTTCATGCGACACGGCGCCCTTCGCGCCAGACGGAACGCGTCACCGGAACGCCCTCGTCGCGGAATACGCGCACGAGATCGGCGCGCAGGCCGGTTGCGATGCGGCCGCGGTCGTCGAGGCTGACCGTGCGGGCCGGGGTCGAGGTGACCATGGCGATCGCCTTCGGCAGCGAGATCGACTCGACCTCGTCGGCGATGATGAACGGCGCATAGAGCAGGCTGAGCGGCACGTAGTCGGACGAGAGAACATCGAGAACGCCGCGCTCGGCGAGATCACGGGCAGCGATATTGCCGGAATGCGATTTGCCGCGCACGATGTTCGGCGCGCCCATCAGAACGCTCATGCCGTGCTCGTGCGAAGCCTTGGCGGCGTCGAAGCTGGTCGGGAATTCCGCCAGACGAACACCGTTCTCGATCGCCTCGTCGACATGTTCCATGGTCGCGTCGTCATGGCTGGCAATGGTGATGCCGCGCTCGTTGCAGACCTTGGAAATGGCAATGCGGTGCGGGGTCGAGTTGCGGGCGGATTCGCCAAGGCGCTTCTCGATGAACTTGGCAAAGGCCTCGTCGGAGAGGCCGCGCTTCTTCTGGTAATAGAAGATGTACTGGTCCATGGTCTGGAACTGACGCTGGCCCGGTGCATGGTCCATCAGCGAGACGAGGCGGACATAGGGATCGTTTTCAAAATCGGCGAAATGCTCAAGCACGTTGTCGGCCGAGACTTCGCAGCGCAGGTGCAGCAGGTGCTCGGCACGCAGGCGGCCTTCCTGCTCGGCCTTCTGGATGGCGTCAGCCATACCGCGCATCTCGCCATGGTCAAAACCGCCGTCTTCATCGGCGCCCATGCGCAGGCAGTCGAAAACCGTGGTGATACCCGACGTGACGATCTGCGCGTCATGTGCCTGGATCGCCGCCGTCATGTTCCAGCGCAGGCCGGGGCGCGGCGAGTAGTGGCCTTCGAGGTGGTCGGTATGAAGCTCCACCAGACCCGGAATGAGGTAGTCGCCCTCAAAGTCTTCGCCCGCGACGGAATTGCCCTCGGAGATATCGGCGATCTTGCCGTCGCGGATCAGCAGCGAGCCGTTGACGATCTCGTCCTCGAGAACGATGCGTGCATTGGAAAAAACGGTTTCTTTGGTCATTGTGTCGTCTTTCAGCGTTTGGCGCCGGCAAGCGGCAGCCAGCTATGAGCCTTGAATGGGGCGCCGCGCGTCTCCTCGGTGAAGACGGCGATGCCGGAAATCGGAAGCGGCCGGCCGGTGAAGGCGGCAAAGCGCTTTTCCAGGATCGATTTCATCAGCGCAGAGCGCTCCTCGGGAACCTGCCCGGTCAGCGTCATGTGGAAGCCGAAGTCGTCCATGACGTAGGGATAGCCCCAGCGCATCAGATTGGCGCGCTGGCTTTCCGTCAGCTTCTCGGGTTTGCGCCGGGCAATGTCGGCCTCCGAAAGGGCGGCACGAAACGGCTCGAAGGACTTTACCACGCTTGCGGCGAAATCCTGAAGCGGCTGGTGCAGCGAGCCGGGAACGAGCGCGAAGAAGCGGCCGAGCTGCCCGAGCACGAGCTCGGGGATTTCGAAGGCCGGCGTGCGCGCCGCAAAATCCTCGACCACAGCCATCAGATCCTTTTCGGTCACCGAAGCGGCAAGCGCGAAGGGTGCCTTGATCGTCGCATGGAAGCCGTAGCGGCGGGGATCGGCGGTCAGCTCGAACTGCTCCGCGCCGGGCAGGCCGGGCTCTTCGGGAGCCGGGTAAGTTTCGTCAGAAAAGGCATCGCGGCCGAGCCATTCTGCAGCGGCGCGCGTCAGGGAATCATCCTGCGGCGGCGAAAAATAGAGGGCGTATCGCAAAGGTCTTATCCCGGAAAAATGTCTGAGGCAGGGGTCGCAATGTCAGTGATTTGACCGCGGACTGCAAGCTTGCTTCCGGCTAAAAGATTCCCGTGACAGAATGATGATGACGCCGTGGCGCCATCATCTTTTTAATGCGTCTTGGTGCCCATCAGCCGATGGCGCAGTGCGTTCGAGGCCATGTCGAACAGGAAGACGACGATCAGGATCAGGATGACCATGTAGGCGACGTTTTCCCAGTTGGAATTCGTGCGCATCGCTTCCCAGAGCTTGAGGCCGATACCGCCGGCACCGACGGCCCCAATGATCGTCGCGCCACGAACATTCGATTCCCACTGGTAGAGCGTCTGGCTGACGATCACAGGAACGATCTGCGGCATGACACCGTAGCGATGGACCAGCATCGTCGAGGCGCCCGTCGACTTGATGCCTTCGCGCGGCTTGTTGTCGATGTTTTCGAGACCTTCGGAATAGAGCTTTCCGAGCGTGCCGGTCTCCGTCAGGAAGATCGCGCCGGAGCCTGCAAGCGGGCCAGGGCCGAAGGCGCGCGTCAGGAACAGCGCCCAAATCAGCATGTCGACCGAGCGCAGGAAGTCGAAGAAGCGCTTCAGGATCTGGTTCAGAAACCGGTTCGGCGTGATGTTGCGGGCGGCAAGGAAGGCGAGCGGGAAGGCCGCCAGTGAGCCGAGCAGCGTGCCGAGGAAGGCCATCACGATCGTCTGGAAGAGCTTGGTCCAGACGTCGCCATGCTGCCAGGCCGAGTTGTTCCAGATATTGTCGAAGGCAAGCGACAGGTTCGACTGGCTGGGGTCGAGACGCGGACCTGAAACGATCAAGCTGGCGACTTCACTGGCCGGCTTGTCGAAGAACGGCGAATGCGTGTCGAAGACGAAGTTCGCCCATCCAAGGAAGCGCTTACGCACCTTCACGCGGTCCGATGCGATGCTGACATCACCGGCAAAGCCAAGGTCGGCAAGCACGTTGTCGTCATAGACAGTCATCCAGGAGGGCACTTCACCGACGACCTTCGGCTGGCCCGACGACAGGTCGACGGGAACGCTGATGCCATGCGCCGTCACCGTCGTCATCGCCTTGGTGACCACGACAGTGCGGTTCGTGCCGCTGACGAAGACGGTGACGCTGCCGGGCTCGTTCTTCACCCAATCCGGATGCGGATCATCGCCGAGCGGCGAGAAGCGCGGATAGCGGGTCTCGATCGAGCCGTCTTCCTGAATGCGGAATTCGGGCTGAACGTCGTAGCTCACCCACTGGCTCATATAAATGCCGACGCGCTCCCAATGGGCCTCGGCCAGCAGCTTCGGCAGATCGAAGAACCAGACCGCATACATGCCATAGAGCAGCGTCGCGATGACCGCGAGCAGGCCGCCGAAGCGCTGGCGGAATGAACGATGGAAATATTCGGGATAGCGCGCCTCGATCTCGTGCATCCGGTTTGCGTCGATAACCGTCATGGCGGGCCTCAATGTTGCAGAAGGAAAGCGTGCTCGCCAACCAGGCGGCGGCGCAGCCATGCGGAGAACTGGTCGACCGCAACGATGGTGATGAAGAGCAGCAGCACGAGAGCGACCGTCTTGGCGCCGAAGCCGCGCGAGATGGAGAGCTTCAGCTCTTCACCGATACCGCCGCCGCCGACGGCGCCGATGATGGTCGAGGCACGCACGTTGATCTCCAGACGCAGCAGCGCATAGGAGGCGAAATTCGGCAGAACCTGCGGCATGGCGGCGAAGCGCACGCGCTCCAGCCAATTGGCGCCGACCGCCTTCATGCCCTCATCCGGCTTCATGTCGATATTCTCGACGACTTCGTAGAACAGCTTGCCCAGCGCGCCGATCGTATGCAGCGACACGGCGATGATGGCGGCGACCGGGCCGATCGAAAGAATGGCCGAAAACAGGCCGGCGATGACGATCTCCGGGAAGGCGCGCAGGAATTCCATGACGCGCTTGGCGAAGACGCGCAGCGGCCAGTTCTTGGTGAGGTTGCGAGCGGCAAAAAAGCTCAGCGGCACCGCAAAGATGAAACCGATGATCGTCGATACGAGAGCGACGTTGATCGTGATGATCATCAGCTCGAAATATTCAGGGATATAGAAATCGCCGAAAACGTAGACACGGCCCTTGGCGAAGTTGAACTCCTCGCCGCCCTTGTCATTTGGGCTCGCAATGTCGAACAGCGCGCGCCAGACGTCGTGCCAGTCCTTGGGAATAAGCCAGCTCAGGAAGTCGAAGAGATGCGGAAGTCGGTCGAAGAAATGGCCGGCATTGCTCTCGTCGGCAAAGCGCACGGAGCTCACGAAGGCAATCAGCAGCAGGACGAGGCCGATGCCGGTATAGAGACGGCGGCGAGACACCATGCGGCCCCAGGCATCGCCGATATCGCGGCTGCTCTGCTGGAGTTCGGGCGTGTGGGTCCGGGAATCGGCAAGGGTCATGGGTTCGTCCGCTTCTTCGCAGGAAAAAGGGCGGCCGATGACGGCCGCCCCCGATGAATGCAGGTCGATCAGCCGCCGATGGCAGCCTTACGAACGTCTACAACGGCGTTGTAGAATTCGTGGGTAACCGGGGCGTAGCCCTTGTAGTCGCCGCCTTCGATGGCGGTGAAGCACTTGTGGTCCTTCTCCGGCAGGGCCGTGAAGAAGGCAGCCAGCTTCTTCTGCCACTCTTCGCCGAGTTCGTTGCGAACGACGAGCGGGCCGTTCGGGATCAGCGGCGAGCGCCAGACTTCGACGAGCTTGTTCGGGTCGACGGCGCCCTTGTCTACTTCCTTGCGGAAGGTACCGGAGGTGTAGCCGTCCTTGAAATCGCCGATGCCCGAGCTGTCGTCGACAGCAACGTCAACCTTGCCGTCATAAGCAGCGAGAAGGTTGTTCTCGTGGCCGCCGTTGAACTGCGTGGAGGCGAAGAACTGGTCGTTCGGCATGCCCGTGTCCTTCGGGATCTGCGTCAGCGGAACGAGGTAGCCCGAGGTGGAGTCCGGATCGGCGTAGCCGAGCTTCTTGCCCTTGGCGTCGGCGATCGTCTTGATGCCGGAGGACTTCAGAGCGAGACCGATCGAATAGTAGCCGGTCGAGCCGTCCTTCTGCTGCGTCGTCAGGATCGGGGTAACGGCCTTTGCGTCCTTCAGGTAGACGGCTGCGTAGCCGGAAGCGCCGAGTTCTGCGAAGTCGAGCGTGCCGCCGAGGAGGCCCTGGATAACGCCGTCATAATCGGCGGCCGGGAAGAGCGAAACCTTCTCGAAGCCGAATTCCTGCTTCAGGTGGTCGGCGAGGCAGGCGTAGTTACGCAGACGGTCGGTTTCGTTTTCGCCGCCGAGAATGCCGACGCGGAATTCCTTGAGGTCTGCAGCATGCGAGACGCCGGCCAGCGCGAAAAGCGCCGTCGCGGCAAAGAGTGCTTTCTTCAACATGGTACTCTCCTGATTGACCGGTGTCCCCGGTGGTCTCTCTGTTACGAAGAACTGTGCCCTTGACGCGGGCGGTCGATCGCAGCCGTCTCGCTCAGAGACCGGCCAACGCCAGCGGTTGCAGGCCGGCGGATTGATGGGCGGCAGCTGCCGCAGGAATGTTGATCGAGGTCGACGTCATGGTTTCGTCGATGCCGGCGCCGTCCTTGTCGGTGCCGTAGATTTCCTTGACTGCCGAAGCGTCGAGATCGGCCGGCTTGCCGTCGAATACGACGCGCCCGCCCGCCATGCCGACGATCCGCTCGCAATAGCTGCGCGCCGTGTCGAGCGTGTGCAGGTTGGTGACGACGGTGATGCCTTCGCGTTCGTTGATGTCGCGCAGCGCGTCCATGACGATCTTGGCGTTCAGCGGGTCGAGCGAGGCGATCGGCTCGTCGGCCAGAACCATCTTCGGCTTCTGCATCAGGGCACGGGCGATTGCCACACGCTGCTGCTGACCGCCCGAAAGCGTACCGGCAAGCTGCAACGCCGTCTGCTCGATGCCGAGGCGCTCGAGAGCGGCGATCGCGTGGATGCGCTCTTCGCGGCTGAAGATGTTGAGGAGCGAAAGCATCGTCGGGCGATGGTTCAGGCGGCCGAGCATGACGTTGGTCAGGACATCGAGACGCGGCACGAGATTGAACTGCTGGAAGATCATGGCGCAGTCGCGCTGCCAGTTGCGAAGCGCCTCGCCACGCAGCGAGGAGACTTCGACGCCGCCGAAACGGATGGAGCCGGAGGTCGGCTCCTGCAGGCGATTGATCATCCGCAGAAGCGTCGATTTGCCGGCGCCCGAACGGCCGATAATGCCGACCATCTGACCCTGGGGAATATCGAGCGTTACGGAATCCACTGCCAGCTTGTTGCCAAAACGGCGGGTGACATTCTTCAGCTCGAACATCATGCTCTTCCTTGCAATCCAGGGCCTTCGTCTCGGAGTGCATTAGTCCTGCTTGATGAACCTCCAATGTCAGTTTTGTGTAATGACTGTCATAAAGGGCGCCGGCGAAGGTGCTTTACGCACCATGCCGGCTAAGGAAATCTTCGGCCGAAAGCGCGCGGAAATCGTCGAGCGCCGAACGCAATTTCGAATGCTCCCAATCCCACCAGGCAAGCTTGTCCATCCGCTCGCCGACACCCTTCGCAAAACGCTCGCGAATGAGCTTTGCGGGAACGCCGCCGACGATCGTGTAGGGGGCAACATCCTTGGAGACGACGGCGCCCGCGCCGATGACTGCACCATTGCCGACGGTGACGCCTGGCAGGATCGTGGCGCCATGGCCGATCCAGACATCGTGACCGATCGTGACGCGATTGGAGCGGCGCCATTCGAAGAATTCCGTCTCCATGTCGGCATCCGGCCAGTAGTCGGTGGCGCGGTATGTGAAGTGGTGCAGCGTCGCCCGCCAGGTCGGATGGTTGGTGGCGTTGATGCGCACCGCGGCGGCAATGTTGACGAACTTGCCGATCGTCGCGCACCAGATCGAGCCATCCTGCATGATGTAGGAATAGTCGCCGAACTCGACTTCGCTGATCCGGCAACGCTCCGAGACCTCGGTATAGCGGCCGAGCGTGGCATCGCTGACCGATGCCGTCTCGTGGATATAGGGCTTTTCGCCGATTTTCCGGGTCATGCCGCAATGGCCTTTCTGGGGGAGAACTTCTGGACGTCGAGAATGCGGTCGGCAGCCGCCTCGCGCACTTCCTCGTCATGGAAGATGCCGAGCAGGGCGACGCCCGCCTTCTTCTTCTCAGCGATCATGCCGACCACGACAGCGCGGTTGGTGGCGTCGAGCGACGCCGTCGGTTCGTCGAGCAGCAGGATGGTGTGGTCGGTGATGAAGCCGCGGGCGATGTTGACGCGCTGCTGTTCGCCACCGGAGAAGGTTGCGGGCGGCAGCTGCCAGAGGGCTTCGGGCAGGTTGAGCTTGGTGAGAAGCTCGGCTGCCTTCTCACGGGCTTCGCTGACCGGCACGCCGCGTGCCACGAGCGGCTCTCCCACGACATCGATCGCCGCAACGCGCGGTACCGTGCGCAGGAACTGGCTGACATAGCCGAGCGAGCGCTTGCGCACATCGATGATCGTGCGCGGATCGGCGGATGCAAGATCGACGACGCGGCCCTGGTGGTTGACCAGGATCTGGCCGGTGTCGACGGCATAGTTGCCGTAGATCATCTTCAGGAGCGAGCTCTTGCCGATGCCCGAGGGGCCGCCGAGCACGACGCATTCGCCGGCTGCAACGGAGAAGGTGACATCTGAAACGACCGGCAGCTTGATGCCGTCGCGCAGATGCATGGTGAAGCTTTTTGCGACTTCCGAAACGACGAGTGGCGTTGCCATGGTCACACCTGCAGGATGGAGGAAACGAGAAGCTGGGTATAGGGCTCGCGCGGATCGTCGAGCACGCGGTCGGTCAAACCGTGCTCAATGACATTGCCGTCCTTCATCACCATCATCCGGTGCGATAGCAGGCGCGCGACCGCGAGGTCATGGGTCACGATGATCGCCGCGAGGCCGAGATCGTTGACGAGGCCGCGGACGAGATCGAGCAGGCGGGCCTGAACCGAGACGTCGAGACCGCCGGTCGGCTCGTCCATGAAGACCAGGCGGGGGCCGGTCACCAGGTTGCGGGCGATCTGCAGGCGCTGACGCATGCCGCCGGAAAAGGCGCGGGGCTGGTCGTCGATGCGTTCGGCATTGATTTCGACGCGCTCCAGCCAGTCGATGGCCGTCGAGCGGATCTTGCCATAATGCCGGTCACCGATCGCCATCAGCCGCTCGCCGACATTGGCGCCGGCCGAAACCGTCATGCGCAGGCCGTCGGCCGGGTTCTGGTGCACGAAGCCCCAGTCGGTGCGCATCAGGAAGCGTCGCTCGGCCTCGTTCATGCGGTAGAGGTCGCGATAGCTGCCGTCGCGCATGTGGTACTCGACGCTGCCGGTGGTCGGCATCAGGCGCGTCGAAATGCAGTTGAGCAGCGTCGTCTTGCCGGAGCCGGACTCGCCGACGATCGCCAGGACTTCACCCGGCCAGAGCTCGAAGGAGACATTCCGGCAGCCGATACGGTTGCCGTAGAATTTCGAGACGTCGTTGACTTTGAGAAGCGGTGTTTCGGTCATTCCGCAGCCTCCTTGGGCGCAAGCATTTCGCCGGCATGGCCGTGCTCGCGGCGGTCTTCGCAATGGTCGGTATCGGAGCAGACGAACATGCGCCCGCCCTTGTCGTCAAGAATGACCTCGTCGAGATAGACCTCCTCGGCGCCGCAGAGCGCGCAGGGTTTGCCGAAGCGCTGGATCTCGAAGGGGTAGTCCTCGAAGTCGAGGCTGACGACCTCCGTATAGGGCGGCACCGCATAGATGCGCTTCTCTCGGCCGGCGCCGAAGAGCTGGAGGGCATCCGACATGTGCATTTTCGGATTATCGAACTTCGGGGTCGGCGACGGGTCCATGACATAGCGCCCGGCAACCTTCACAGGATAGGCGTAGGTCTTGGAGATCCGGCCGTTATGGGCGATGTCCTCGTAGAGCTTCACATGCATGAGGCCGTACTCCTCAAGCGCATGCATCTTGCGGGTCTCGGTCTCGCGCGGTTCGAGGAAACGCAGCGGCTCCGGAATCGGCACCTGGTAAACGAGAACCTGATTGGGGCCGAGCTTCTCTTCCGGAATGCGGTGGCGCGTCTGGATGATCGTCGCATCCTTGGTATGCGTGGTAACCGCCACATTGGCGACCTTCTGGAAGAAGGCGCGGATCGAGACGGCATTCGTCGTGTCATCGGCACCCTGGTCGATGACCTTCAGCACGTCATCGGGACCGATGATCGACGCCGTCACCTGAACGCCACCGGTGCCCCAGCCATAGGGCATCGGCATTTCGCGGCTGGCGAAGGGGACCTGATAGCCGGGAATGGCGATCGCTTTCAGGATCGCCCGGCGGATCATCCGCTTCGTCTGCTCGTCGAGATAGGCGAAATTGTAGCTGGCAAGATCGGTCATTCTGCTGCTTCCTTCATTGCTTCGCCATTGTTGCGGCTCGCCTCGAAATCGCGACGCATGCGGCGCACGAGATCGAGTTCGGCCTGGAAGTCGACGTAATGCGGCAGTTTCAGATGCTCGACGAAGCCGGTCGATTGAACGTTGTCGGCATGCGAGATGACGAATTCCTCGTCCTGCGCCGGTGCCGTCACGTCTTCGCCGAGTTCGCCGGCGCGCAGTGCACGATCGACCAGTGACATCGACATCGCCTTGCGCTCGCTCTGGCCGAAGACCAGGCCATAGCCGCGGGTAAACTGCGGTGGCGCCTTGGCCGAACCCTTGAACTGGTTGACCATCTGGCATTCGGTGACCTGGATTGTGCCGAGCGAAACTGCAAAACCAAGCTCCGGCACGTCGAATTCCACCTCGACTTCTCCGATGCGGATCTCGCCGGTGAAGGGGTGGTTGCGGCCATAGCCGCGCTGCGTCGAATAGCCGAGCGCCAGGAGGAAGCCTTCGTCGCCGCGGGCCAGCGCCTGCAGGCGCAGATCCCGGCTCATCGGAAATTCCATCGGCTCGCGCGTCAGGTCGCCGATCTCGTGGTCTTCGGGCATCGAGCCATCGCCTTCGATCAGGCCTTCCTGGCCGAGGATTTCGGAGACGCGCATGAAGCGGCCGGTTTCGGCCTGACGCTGAGCCGGCTCCTCAACCTCTTCGTCCGTCAGCAGCGACGGGTCGAGCAGGCGGTGCGTATAGTCGAAAGTCGGGCCGAGCAGCTGGCCGCCCGGCAGGTCCTTGTAGGTCGCCGAGATACGGCGCTCGATCGTCATCCGGCTCGTGTCGAGCGGTTTCGAGTAACCGAAGCGCGGCAGCGTCGTGCGGTAGGCACGCAACAGGAAGATCGCCTCGATCATGTCGCCGCGCGACTGACGCACGGCCAGCGCGGCAAGGGTCCGGTCGTAGAGCGATGCCTCGGCCATGACGCGGTCGACGGCAAGCGCCAGCTGCGCGACGATTTGCTCGATGCCAATTGCCGGAAGCGAACGGTCACCGCGGCGGCGGTCGGCGAGCAGGCGATGGGCATTGGCGATGGCGGCTTCGCCACCTTTGACAGCAACATACATGGTTCACATCTCCGTTGCGGTGATCTTGGTGGTGCGCGGCAGGCAGAGGAAACTGCTGCCTGC
This sequence comes from Rhizobium sp. Rhizsp82, assembly GCF_047325115.1. Lineage (NCBI taxonomy): Bacteria > Pseudomonadati > Pseudomonadota > Alphaproteobacteria > Hyphomicrobiales > Rhizobiaceae > Rhizobium > Rhizobium sp. Rhizsp82. The sequence continues at coordinate 1,040,582 of NZ_CP168570.1, forward strand.
GGCAAGCACGATGTCGACGCCGCGCGGGAAGAGGGCGCGGTTCTCGTTCCAAAGGCGGATGAAGGTCTCCGGCAGCCCCACCGGGGCGATTTCCGTCACGGTCTTGATCCCAGGTCCCATCAGCGCCAGCGTCTTGCCGCCTTCGAGCGAAGCAATCTCGATAACAACAGTCGTCGAGCGATCCGGGTATTCCTGCGTTCCCGGAGCAAAGAGACCGAACGAGGAGATGACCATGCCACTGTCGACAAAGGCAAAACGCGCCTCGGCCTTTTCGGTGGTGACGGTCGCGCCCGTATGGAAGCTCAGCCAGCCCGGTACGGCAGACTTGTTCAGCGCAGGCGAAAGCCAGACCGGCGTGTCATGATCGCAGAGCGTCAGCGCGATGGCGCCGGCCGCGGCACCCATCGGCGTAGGCGGGGCAGCATCGGGCGACAGCGTCTGGATCGAGCCTGGGCGGGCCATGGCATCCATCATCGCCTTGAAGACGCTCTGAGCCTGGAAGACCGGCTCGGCAAAGCCGCCGGTCAAAGTATCGTTCCTGAGTTCCATCAGTCGTCTCCGCGAACCATGGTGAAGAAGTCGACGCGGGTTGCAGCCGTCTCGTCGGCCTTCTGCTGCGTCGCGGCGGCAATGCGCTGGGCGATCGGTTGAAGCAGCCTTTCCTCGACGAATGCCTTGGTTGCCTCTTCCTGCCAGAGAGCATCGAAGATCGCGCAAAGCCGCGCCTTCTTGCGATCGGTGCCCAGCGACTGACCATGGCCGACAGTGCCGCTGGCGAGCCGGATCGTGGCGCGGGTGACCGTCACTTCGCCGAGATTGAAGGCCGAGCCGCCACCGCCGATGCGGCCGCGGACCATTACCAGTCCGGTTTCCGGGCCACGCACGGCCTGAGCCTCGGGCTTGTTCGCAAGCGCCTCCCAGGCGTCATTCAGTTCGGCAAGCTCGGAGCGGGCGAGAAGATCGACCACCCTCTTCCTGCCGTCGGCGGCCTCGATTTTTTCTGCTGGTTTCATCGCCACATCCTTCGAAATGTCTATTGATATAGACAACCATACAAGATATAGCTACGCTTAAATCGGGGACATGACAAGCGTGTGACATGGCAGGGGTGAAATGGCTGGGCTGAAGCAGGTGCAAAGGCAGACGGGGGTGGCGCTATGGCGCCAGATAGCGGATCGCATTCGCGAGGCAATCACCCGCGGCGCCTATGATGAAACGGGCATGGTACCGCCGGAAACGGCGCTCGCCGAACAGTTCGGCGTCAATCGGCATACGGTTCGAAGCGCGCTTGCGGCGCTGGCTCAGGAAGGAATCGTCCGAGCCGTGCAGGGCCGCGGCACGCTGATCGAGCGCCGGGAACGGCTGAATTTCCCGATCAGCAAGCGCACGCGCTTCACCACAGGAATCAGCGGCCAGGCCAGGGAAACGCGCGGCTTCCTGCTGGCGGCCGCCGCGGAACCTGCAGATGCGGAGGTCGCCCGCTGGCTGAAGATGCGTGCCGGCGATCCGGTCATTAGGCTGGAAACGACGCGGGAGGCTGACAAGCGCCCGGTCTCACGGGCAACGAGCTGGTTTCCGGCCGGACGCTTCGGCGATATCGCCGAAACCTACCGCAAGACGGAATCGATCACCAAGGCTTTCGCGCTGCTCGGCTTGCAGGACTATGTCCGCGCAACGACCGAGATCACCGCTGCGCATGCAGACGCCGGAGACATAGCCGACCTGGAGCTGACGCCGGGCGCGATCCTGCTGATCACCAAGGCGATGAACACCGATCTCGACGGCGTTCCCGTTCAATATTCCATCACCCGCTTCGCTGCCGACCGGGTACAGTTCACAATCGAAAACTAAAAAAGCCGGGCACTTGGCCCGGCTCTTCTGATCGATATGAATCCGGCTCAGTGTGCGGCGGACATGTCGCCCAGCACTTCCTTGGAAGCGACGGTGGAATCGGCCTTCAGCTTGTAGACCATCGGAACGCCGGTCGCGAGGTTGAGCTCGAGAACTTGTTCGCGGGTCAGGCGATCGAGGACCATGACCAGCGACCGCAGCGAGTTGCCGTGAGCCGCGACGAGAACCTTCTCGCCACGCAGGACACGCGGCAGGATCTCCGTCAGGTAGTACGGCCAGACGCGGGCGCCGGTGTCGCGCAGGCTTTCGCCGCCGGGAGGCGGGACGTCGTACGAGCGGCGCCAGATATGAACCTGCTCCTCGCCCCACTTGGCGCGGGCGTCATCCTTGTTGAGACCGGAGAGGTCGCCGTAGTCGCGCTCGTTCAGCGCCTGATCCTTGATCGTCTGCAGGCCCTGCTGGCCGACCTTGTCGAGGATGAGCTTCAGCGTGTGCTGCGCGCGGGTCAGCGCCGAGGTGTAGGCGACATCGAACTTGATGCCATAATCGGCAAGCGCCTGGCCGCCGGCCGTCGCTTCCTGGATGCCGAGCTCGGTCAGATCAGGATCTTTCCAGCCGGTGAAGAGGTTCTTCAGGTTCCAGTCGCTCTGGCCATGCCGAACGAGAACGAGTGTGCCGCTCATAAAAGTCTGCCTCCGTAGGGATTATTGTGAAGAGAGCCCGAGGACATCGAGCATGGAATAGAAACCCGGCTTCTTGTCGCGCGCCCAGAGCGCTGCCTTGACGGCGCCGCGGCCGAAGATCGAGCGATCCGCCGCGCTATGCGACATCGAAACGATCTCGCCTTCGCCGGCAAAGAGCACCGAATGCTCGCCGATCACCGAGCCGCCGCGCAGCGTCGCAAAGCCGATCGTGCCCGCCTCTCGGGCGCCGGTATGGCCATCGCGGACCCGGACCGACTGCGTCTTCAGGTCCACATTGCGACCCTTGGCAGCGGCCTCGCCGAGCAGTAGCGCGGTACCCGAGGGCGCATCGACCTTGCGCTTGTGATGCATTTCGAGAACTTCGATATCCCAATCCTGGGGCGAGAGCGCTCGGGCGGCCTGCTCGATGAAGACGCTGAGAAGATTGACGCCGAGGCTCATATTGCCCGACTTGACGATCCGCGCATGGCGCCCGGCCGCCTGGATCTTGGCATCGTCGGCATCCGAGCATCCGGTCGTGCCGACGACGTGGACGATACGCGCTTGTGCTGCCAGTCCGGCAAATTCGACGCTGGCCGTCGGCGAAGTAAAGTCGAGGACACCCTCGGCATGCAGGAAGGCGGCGAGCGGATCGTCGCCGATGATCACGCCATTCGGTCCAAGCCCGGCAAGCTCGCCCGCATCGCGTCCGACGAAGGGCGAGCCCGCGCGCTCGATCGCCGCATGCAGCGTCACGCCGTCGATGGCATCGATCAGCCGGATCAGCGTCTGGCCCATGCGCCCTGCTGCCCCAACCACAACCAGTTTCATAGCAGCGTCGCTCATGTCCTCAGTATTCCCGTATCAGATCGTATTCGAGGCCGCCGGCCTCTGGAGATTGTTGAGGCGAGCGTAAAGTCCGTCCTCGAGCTTCGCAAGCGTCTCGTGATTGCCTTCCTCGACGACCCGACCCTGCTGCATCACGACGATCTTGTCGGCGCGAACGACGGTGGAGAGGCGGTGTGCGATGACGACGACGGTGCGGCCCGTCATCGCCTCGTCGAGTGCCTTCTGGACGGCAGCTTCGGATTCCGTATCGAGCGCCGAGGTCGCCTCATCGAGCAGTAGGATCGGCGCGTTGCGTACCAGTGCGCGGGCGATCGACAGGCGCTGGCGCTGGCCGCCCGATAGGGTCACGCCATTCTCGCCGACGGCAGTATCGTAACCGTCGGGCTGTGCCATGATGAAATCATGCGCATAGGCGAGACGGGCGGCTTCCTCGATCTCCGCATCCGTCGCATCCGGACGGCCGTAGCGGATATTGTCGCGGATCGAGCCTTCGAACAGATAGGGCTGCTGTGAGACATAGGCGAGCTGCTCGCGCAGCGACTGCTTCGTCACATGCGCAACGTCCTGCCCGTCGATGATGATCTCGCCGCTCGTGGGATCGTAGAAGCGTGGGATGAGATTGATGATCGTCGACTTGCCGGCACCCGACGGGCCGACAAGCGCCGTCGTCTTCCCGCCTTCAGCGACGAAGCTGACACCATTGAGTACGGGTTCCTTGCCATAGGCGAAGGATACATTCCGGAACTCGATCCGTGCCTCGGTCGCCTTCAGCGGCTTGGCATCCGGCAGATCGCGCTGGCGCGGCTCCATGTCGAGCAGTTCGTAGATCATTCGCGCATTGACGGCGGCGCGCTCCATCTGCACCTGCAGCTTGGCCAGGCGGCGCAGCGGGTCGTAAGCGAGCAGCAGTGCGGTGACGAAGGAGAAGAAAGCACCCGGCGGGACATTGTGATAGATCGACCGGTAAGCCGCATAGGCAAGGACGCCTGCGACCGCCAGACCGGCAAAGCTTTCTGTCATCGGCGCATTGCGCTCCGACAGGCGCGCGATCTTGTTGGAGCGGCCTTCGGCAACGTCGATGATCTTGTTCACTCGCTTTTCGAGTTCGCTTTCCATCGTGAACGCCTTGACGATGGAAATGCCCTGGATCGACTCCTGCATCGCGCCAAAGGCGCGGCTGTTGAGGTGGATGGCTTCCTTCGTCACCTGGCGGAGGCGCTTGGAAAGATATCGAAGGCCAAGCATCAGTGGGGGCGCCATCACGAAGATGATTAGGCTGAGCAGCGGATCCTGATAGACCATCACCGAGACCAGCGAGACGAAAGAAAGCAGGTCGCGTGCCGTCGAGGTGATCGTCAGGTTCATGACGTCGCGGATGCCGCTGACATTCTGGCTGACCTGAGCGGCAATCTGTGCCGAACGCGTATCGTTGTAGAAGCCGACGGAAAGCGTCATCAGATGCGCGTAGATGCGCTTCTGGTACCGCGCAACGATATTGTTGCCGACCTTGGAAAGCGCCACGGCCTGGCCATAACTGGCAAAGCCGCGGGCGACAAAGGCGAGGAAAATCGACAGGCAGATGACCCAGACGATATCGCCGCGCCGGTTGGCAAAGGCTTCGTCGATAATCGTGCGCATGATCCAGGCAGTATAAGCCGTCGAAAGCGCGACGATCACAAGACAGGCGATCGCGAATGCGTAGCCCATGATGTGATCGCGGCCGTTCTCGGCGATGATGCGCTTCAGCACGCCGGTGACTGTATCGCTACTGACGCTCTTGTTTGCGGACTTTTCCAAAAAATTGCGCTTCCCGTACCGGATCCTATGCGCGCAAAACCGCGCACTCGCGGGGCTCTATAAAGATTTGGCGGCGGCTTGGCTAGACAGGGCTTAGGCGCGCCAGCGTCTCTCATACGTCGATACGCCGAAGGTTTCCGGTGCGCGCGCATAGAAGGAAAGCCCGGCAAGGGCTGCCAGCGGATGCGTCACGACATAGGTCGGGATGGCACGCAGCCAGTGCGAGTGCGGCGCTTTGTCCTCGAAAGCGGCGCGGAATTCCGGCTTGCGCAGTGCCGGCAAGATCTTTTGCGAGATGCCGCCGGAGAGATAGACGCCGCCCTTGGCCATGAAGAGCATGGCGATGTCGCCGGCCAGCCGGCCAAGATAGGTCGCAAACAGCGAGATCGTCTCCTCGGCCACCTTGTCTGTGCCCGCGAGCGCATGGGACGTGACGTCGGCCGGATCGCTGTACTTCACGTCCAGCCCATCGGCGGTGCAGATCGCGCGGTAAAGATGGATGATGCCGCGGCCGCAGAGGATCTGTTCGGCAGAAACGCGGCCCTCGATCGTCTCGATATAGGGGAAAATCTCCAGGTCACGCTTGGAGCGCGGTCCGAGATCGACGTGGCCGCCTTCACCGGGAACCGGGATCCAGCTACCGCGGGCATGAACGAGACCGCCGACGCCAAGGCCGGTGCCCGGTCCGAGAACAGCACGCGAAGCCATCAAGTCGCCCGAGGCGGGGCCGATCTGCTCGCGGTCATTGGAGCCAAGTGCAGAGATCGCCAGTGCCTGCGCCTCGAAATCGTTGACGACGAGAACATCCTCGATGCCCAGGCCGGAAATCATCGTATGCGGACGCACGACCCAGTCGCAGTTGGTCAGCGGAATCTCGTTGCCGTTGATCGGACCTGCAACGGCAAGGATGGCCGAACGCGGGCGTAGGGCCGTCTTGGCAAAAACGCCTGCCTTGATGGCATCGTCGATCGTCTCGAAATCGGCCGTCCGGACATTCGGAAAATTGACCGCTTCGGCTGTGGCGTCGGCGAGAATGGAGAAGCGCGCATTCGTGCCGCCAATATCGCCGATCAGGATCGGGAAGGGCATATGGGCATCGCTGGCATCAAGCATGGATTGGGCCTCTTCCGTTCAAGCTTTCAGGGTCGGGATGAGTTTTTCGGCGGTCGCTTCGTTGAGCGCCATCGGAATATCGTAGACGATCGCCAGCCGCATCAGCGCCTTGACGTCGACATCATGTGGCATGGGGGTCAGCGGGTCGACGAAGAATATCAGGGCGCCGATTTCACCTGTCGAGATCAGCGCGCCGATCTGCTGGTCCCCGCTGAGAGGGCCGCTTTTCAGACGGGTAACATCGAGGTCGGGGACGGCGTCGAGAACGCGGCCGCCCGTCGTGCCAGTCGCGACGATCTTCCACTTGGCGAGAAGGTCGCGATTGCGGCGAGCAAATTCCGCCATGTCGTCCTTCTTCTGGTCATGAGCAATCAATGCAAGGCACTTGCCGCCGGCCATGAGAAAGGACCTCCATCCCGGGTTTCAATCGATTTGGCCGCTTCTATACCAAGCCGGTGATTTGAAACACAAGCCTCACGGTAATCATTGCATCGGCTTGTCGTCAGGAACCGGGCCGATGGCGGGAAGGCCCTGGTCGGAAACGGCGGGAGCCGCTGCCGGTACCGCCGTCAGAGCGCTCGCTGCCGAGCCGCCGCCATAGGTTGCTTCGGCAACCGAGGAGACGGACGGGGCGGCCAAAATGGCAGCGCAGGCTTTTGGCAGATCGGAGACCTTGCCCTCGCGCGGCGGCTTCGGCGGCGGCGCATTCGGCTTCGGCGGTGCGGGCTTCGCCCAAGGTTCCTTGGTGAACCACCACGCCAGCGATTTGTCGCAGCCGTCACCGGCGGCAACGGGCGCCTGCGGCTTGCAGGCAGTGGCGCCCGGCGGGCACTTGATGCGGATGTGAAAATGCGAGTCGTGGCCATATTCCGGACGAAGCTTGCCGAGATTGGTGCGGTCGCCGGTCCAGGTGTCGCACATCTTCTTCTTGATCGCCGGATTGACGAAGATGCGCTCGACCTGCGGATAGCTTGCGGCAAGCATCAGAAGTTCGGCGCGCGATTGCGTCCAGATCTTCGGATCGACGCTGAGGAACTTGCCCTTCTGCAGCATCGTCGTGAACGGCAGGTCTTCGCGCTCCTGCACGCTCAATCGGCGCGTCGGCATTGGCGTCAGCCAGACATCGGCATCGAGGCCGATCTGATGCGATGCATGGCCGTTGAACATCGGCCCGCCGCGCGGCTGGGCGATATCGCCGACAAGCAGGCCGGACCAACCGGTCTGCTGCCGGGCATCACGGGAGAAGCGCTCGAGCAGCGAAATCATCGCCGGATTGCCCCAGCGGCGATTGCGCGAAAGCCGCATCGCCTGCCAGGTCGGCCCGTCGGCGGGAAGCGCCACGGCGCCCGACATGCAGCCCTTGGCATAGAAGCCGATCGGCTGTGCGGGCCCCTCTGACGGAAGCGATACCGAGCCGAAGATCGCCTTGGCGCTTCCCGGGCTCGGCTGCTTCTGCTGCGCGCCCGCATCGGCCGAGATGAGACCGGCGCCCAGCGCACCCGCCCAGGCGAGTTTGCCGAAGATTTTGGAGGAAGCGAGGCGGAGCGTCATGCGAATTCCCGAAATTGCCGTGATTTGCGGTCGAATTTACCGTGAAAAGCCATTCGGGTGAATCGATGTTTTCATGGCGCGCGCCTAGGTGCTTCGCCTCCGCTCAGAGATTGGCGAGGATATCGGCAGTCATTCTGACCCGCGACAGCCGCGGCAGGATCTTCTCGCACGAAAATCCGTGCATCTCTGCCGTGAAGCTCGTCATCGCGTCTTCAGCGGCAATGACCGCGTAGCTATGTGCATAGGCATCGCGAATGGTCGACTCGACGCCGAAATTGGTTGCGATCCCGGCGAGGATCACAGTCTTGATACCGCGGCGGCGAAGCTGGAGGTCGAGATCCGTGCCGTAGAAGGCGCTCCACTGGCGCTTGACGACATGGGCATCCACGGTCAGCGCGACGATCTCCGGCGGCGCCTCAAGTGCAGTGGCGGGCAAGCCGCCTTTCGGGAAGCTCGCCGGTTCGTCGGCTGGATGGTTGACGGCGTCAGCGTAGTCCGCAGAGAAACCGACGGTCACCAGAATGACCGTTCCGCCCTGTGATTTCAGCTGCCTGGCAATCGCTGCCGTGTTTTCAATGACCTGCTGAGCGCTATGAGGCGCAACCGGCCGGCTGGTGATAAAGGCCTGCAGATCGATTGAGATAAGCGCGGTAGTCTTGGGATCGTAAAGGGACATACGGGGCTCCGAACGACTAGTCAAAATTTCGCGAGAACGGCAAAAACCAAACTCTCTCCTGTTTTTCGCCGCCATTTTCCTTATTCTCGCCGAAACCGAAACAATAGGGGTTGGCGAATGGCATTTGTGGGGTCGAAGAAAAGTCTGGTTGTTGCTCTCGTGGCACTGAGCGCACTGGCCTTGCCCGTCAAAGCCCAGGAGCAGACCTTCCAGATCGGCACGTCGTCAATCGGCGAACTCAAGTACCAGCCCGGCTTCAAGCACTTCGACTACGTCAATCCGGATGCGCCGAAGGGCGGCGATGCCAAGCTCTCGACCGCAGGCACTTTTGATACATTCAATCCGTTGCTCTCGAAGGGAGATGCCGCGGTTGGATTGAGCCTTGTCTTCGAGACGCTGCTCAAGTCAGCCGACGACGAAGTGCTTTCATCCTACGGCTTGCTGGCCGAAGGGGTTTCCTATCCCGCCGACGTGTCAAGCGCCACCTTCCGGCTCCGCGCCGAGGCCAAATGGGCGGACGGCCAGCCGGTCACCCCGGATGATGTGATCTTCAGCTTCGACAAATCGAAAGAGCTCAATCCGCTTCTGTCGAACTACTACAAGCACGTCGTGAAGGCCGAAAAAGTCGGCGACCGCGACGTGAAATTCACCTTCGACGAGAAGAACAACAAGGAACTGCCGAACATTCTCGGCCAGGTCATTGTCCTGCCGAAGCACTGGTGGGAAGCCACGGGCGCCGACGGGAAGCCACGCGACATTTCCAAGACGACGCTTGAGCCTGTTATGGGGTCGGGACCGTACAAAATTGCCGCCTTCTCCGCCGGGGCGACCGTCCGCTACGAACTGCGTGACGACTACTGGGGCAAGGATGTTCCCGTAAACGTCGGCCAGAACAATTTCCGCAATATTCTCTACACATACTTCGGCGACCGCGACGTCGAGTTCGAAGCGTTTCGTGCCGGCAATACCGATTACTGGCAGGAAACACAGGCCAGCCGCTGGGCCACAGGATACGACTTTCCCGCGGTGAAGGATGGGCGGGTCAAGAAGGAAGACGTCCCCAATCCGCTTCGCGCGGCAGGGATCATGCAGGCGCTGGTGCCGAACATGCGGCGTGACCTATTCAAGGATGAGCGCGTACGTGAAGCGCTGAACTACGGTTTCGATTTCGAAGAGATCAATCGCACAGTGGCTTTTGGCAGCTACACGCGCGTCGACAGCTATTTTTGGAATACCGATCTCGCTTCTTCCGGCCTCCCCGAGGGCCGTGAACTGGAGCTTTTGCAGGGTCTCAAGGACAAGGTGCCGCCGGAGATATTCACGACGCCCTATACCAACCCGGTCGGTGGCGATCCGCAAAAGAGCCGGGACAATCTCCGCAAAGCGATTGCTCTGCTGAAAGAGGCTGGTTGGGAAATCAAGGGCAACCGGATGGTGAACTCCGCGACGGGTCAGCCGATGAGTTTCGAAATCCTGCTTGCCAGTCCGATATTGGAACGCTGGGCCGTGCCCTATGCCAATAACCTGAAAAAGATCGGTATCGATGCGCGGGTCCGCACCGTTGATGCCTCGCAATATACAAACCGGGCGCGCAGCTTCGATTATGACATGATCTGGAATGTCTGGGGTGAAACCATGAACCCCGGTAACGAGCAGGCAGACTACTGGGGTTCTGGTTCTGTCAATCAGCAGGGCTCGCGCAACTATGCCGGCATCGCTAATCCGGCAGTCGATGCGCTGGTGAAGATGATCATCTTTGCGCCCAACCGCGACGAGCAGGTCGCCGCGATCAAGGCGATGGATCGCGTGCTATTGGCCAATCACTACGTCATTCCGCTGTTCTACCGGAAAACCTATTGGATCGCCTATTGGGACAAGCTCACGCATCCGGCCGCTTACCCTGAATATTCCATCGGCTTCCCCGAAGTCTGGTGGTCGAAGGACGCGAAATAGCGGACTTGCATTGGCAGGGCCGCTGGGGTCCAAATGGTCCATTCGAATCACCATGAAGAAGCCGGGCTAACCGGCGAAAGGCTTATGGATTGACGACTTCTGACAGGATGCGCATCCCGGCGAAATTCAAGACCTGGAAGGCCGCGCGCTGATGGGAGCCTATATCCTTCGCCGCCTGCTTCTGATGATACCGACGATCGTCGGCATCATGGCGATTTCCTTCACCGTCATCCAGTTTGCGCCCGGCGGCCCGGTCGAGCAGGTGATCGCCCAGCTGACCGGCCAGGCCGACAGCGCCGACCAGCGCCTTTCCGGCGGTGGCGGCGATCTGCTGGGGCAGGGCGGTGATGAAGGCTCGAAATATCGCGGCGCCCAGGGCCTCGATCCTGAATTGATCGCCAAGCTTGAAAAACAGTTCGGCTTCGACAAGCCGCCGCTCACTCGCTTCGGCGAGATGATGTGGAACTACATCCGCTTCGATTTTGGCGAGAGCTTCTTCCGCAACACCTCGGTTCTCGACCTGATCAAGGACAAGCTGCCGGTCTCGATCTCGCTCGGCGTCTGGATCATGATCTTTTCCTACGTGATCTCGATCCCGCTCGGCATCCGCAAGGCGGTCAAGGACGGCTCGACCTTCGATGTCTGGACATCGGGCGTGATCATTGTCGGCTATGCAGTTCCAAGCTTCCTGTTCGGTATCCTGTTGATCGTTCTCTTCGCCGGCGGCTCCTTCTATGACTGGTTCCCGCTGCGCGGCCTGGTCTCGGATAATTTTGACCAGCTCGCCTGGTGGCAGAAGCCGCTCGATTATTTCTGGCATCTGACGCTGCCGCTGATCTCGCTGTCGCTCGCCGCCTTTGCCACGACGACGCTGCTGACGAAGAATTCCTTCATCGAAGAGATCAAGAAGCAGTATGTGACGACGGCGCGCGCCAAGGGGCTGAATGAACGCCAGGTGCTCTACGGCCATGTCTTCCGCAACGCCATGCTGATCATCATCGCCGGCTTCCCCGGCGCCTTCATCTCGGCCTTCTTCACCGGTTCGTTGCTAATCGAGAATATCTTCTCGCTCGACGGCCTCGGCCGCCTCGGCTATCTCTCGGTCGTCAACCGCGATTACCCGATCGTCTTTGCGACGCTCTACATCTTCTCGCTGCTCGGCCTCTTCGTCAGCCTGATCTCGGACCTGATCTACACCTGGATCGATCCCCGCATCGACTTCGAGCGGAGGGACGTCTGATGGATACCGCTGCAAATCCGGCGACGGCGACACCCGTCAAGCCGCCGCGCAAGGGCCTGCTGTCCCCGACGAACGTCCGCCGCTGGCGGAATTTCAAGGCGAACCGGCGCGGCTACTGGTCGTTCTGGCTGTTCATGATCCTCTTCGTGCTGACCCTGTTTGCCGAACTGATCGCCAACGACAAGCCGATCATCGCGTCCTACAAGGGCGAGATCCTCTTCCCCGTTGTCGTCGATTACCCGGAAGAGAAATTCGGCGGCTTCCTGGCGGAGACGGACTATCGCTCTGATGTCATCGCCGACGAAATCAATGCCAATGGCTGGATGATCTGGCCGCCGATCCATTATTCCTACCGCTCGGTCAATTCCAACATCCCGCGCTCGGCGCCGACGCCGCCTTTCTGGCTGATGAGCGCCGAGGAGCGTTGCGCCGGCTATCCGCAGGGCGTCAACGATCCGAATTGCAACTACGGCAATCTGAATTGGCTGGGTACCGACGATCAGGCCCGCGATGTGCTGGCTCGCGTCATTTACGGCTTCCGCATCTCCGTGCTCTTCGGTCTGGCGCTGACGATCTGCTCGGCGGTCGTCGGAGTAACGGCGGGCGCGGTGCAGGGCTATTTCGGCGGCTGGACCGATCTGCTGTTGCAGCGCTTCATCGAGATCTGGTCGTCGATGCCGGTTCTCTACATCCTGCTGATCATCGCCGCGATCCTGCCGCCGGGCTTCTTCGTGCTGCTCGGCATCATGCTCTTGTTCTCCTGGGTCGGCTTTGTCGGTGTCGTGCGCGCCGAATTCCTGCGCGCCAGAAACTTCGAGTATGTCCGCGCCGCCCGCGCGCTTGGAGTCAACAACCGCACCATCATGTGGCGCCACCTGCTGCCGAACGCCATGGTCGCGACGCTGACCTTCCTGCCCTTCATTCTCTCGGGCTCGATCACCACGCTGACCTCGCTAGACTTCCTCGGCTTCGGCATGCCGCCGGGTTCGCCGTCGCTGGGTGAGATGATCGCGCAGGGCAAATCCAATCTGCAGGCGCCGTGGCTCGGGCTCACCGCCTTCTTTGCCATGTCGATCATGCTCTCGCTGCTGATCTTCATCGGCGAGGCAGTGCGCGACGCCTTCGATCCAAGAAAGACCTTCCAATGAGCGAGAGCCCTGAAACCCTCCTCTCGGTCAAGGATTTGTCCGTCGCCTTTCATCAGGGCGGCGAAACATCGCTGGCTGTGGATCGTATTTCCTTCGATATCCGCAAGGGGGAAGTCGTGGCGCTGGTCGGCGAGTCCGGCTCCGGCAAATCCGTCTCGGCCAACTCCATCCTGCGGCTGCTTCCCTATCCCTCGGCGAGCCACCCGACAGGCCAGATCCTGTTCAAGGGCAAAGACCTCTTGAAGGCATCGGACAAGGAGCTGCGCCAGGTGCGCGGCAACGACATCACGATGATCTTCCAGGAGCCGATGACATCGCTCAATCCGCTCCACTCGATAGAAAAGCAGATTGCCGAAATCCTCGATCTGCATCAGGGAGTAACCGGTGCCACCGCCCGAAAGCGCGTGCTCGAGCTCCTCAATCAGGTCGGCATCCGCGAACCGGAAAAGCGGCTGAAGGCCTATCCGCACGAGCTCTCCGGCGGCCAGCGTCAGCGCGTCATGATCGCCATGGCGCTCGCCAACCGCCCGGAACTGCTGATTGCCGATGAGCCGACGACGGCGCTTGATGTCACCGTCCAGGCGCAGATCCTGGAGCTTCTGCGCCAGTTGAAGGGCGAGCATGGCATGTCCATGCTCTTCATCACCCACGATCTCGGCATCGTCCGAAAGTTCGCCGACCGCGTCTGTGTCATGACCAAGGGCAAGATCGTCGAGACCGGCACGGTCGAGGAAGTCTTCACCCGCCCGCAGCACGACTATACGCGACACCTGCTGGCTTCCGAACCGCGCGGAGAGCCGCCGCTCGCCGATCCTTCGAAGCCTGTCGTCATCGAAGGCAACGATGTCCGCGTCTGGTTCCCGATCAAGGCCGGGCTGATGCGCCAGGTCGTCGATCATGTGAAGGCGGTCGATGGCATCGATCTGTCGCTGCGCGCCGGCCAGACGCTCGGCGTCGTCGGCGAATCCGGCTCCGGCAAGACGACGCTCGGGCTGGCGCTGACGCGGCTGATCTCGTCGAAGGGCCGCATCAGCTTTGTCGGCAACGATATAGCGAGCTATTCGTTCACGCAGATGCGGCCGCTGCGCAACCAGTTGCAGGTGGTCTTCCAGGATCCCTACGGATCGCTCAGCCCGCGCATGTCTGTCGGCGATATCATCGCCGAAGGCCTAAAGGTGCATGAGCGCGCGTTGTCGCACGAAGAGCGTGACCAGCGCGTCTGCTGGGCGCTGGAGGAAGTCGGCCTCGATCCGCTGACCCGCTGGCGCTATCCGCATGAATTTTCCGGCGGCCAGCGGCAGCGCATCGCGATCGCCCGCGCCATGGTGCTGAAGCCGCGCTTCGTGATGCTCGACGAACCGACCTCGGCGCTGGACATGAGCGTCCAGGCGCAGGTCGTCGATCTGCTGCGCGATCTGCAGAAGAAGCATGATCTCGCCTATCTCTTCATCAGCCATGACCTGAAGGTCGTCAAAGCGCTCGCCAACGATGTCATCGTCATGCGCTTCGGCAAGGTGGTGGAGCAGGGGCCTTCGGCCGAGATCTTCAGCGCGCCGAAGGACGATTACACCAAGGCGCTGATGGCCGCCGCGTTCAACATCGAGGCAGTGCCGACGCCTGCCGTCCAGCAGTAAAGAAGACCATGTCCGCAAGACCGCCCGTTCTCGTCGATCTCAAGTTCAATCCTGAGGGCATCGCCCGCATCCTGAAAACCGCCTTTGCGGATCGCGGCAGCATCAATCTCGCCGATCCCGAGACCAAGGGCAGGGATCTCAGCGCCTGCGAGTACGCGCTGCTCTGGAAGCCGGATGCCGATCTTTTCGACCGCGCACCGAACCTCAAGATCATCTTTTCCGGCGGCGCCGGAGTCGATAGCATCATGACGCTGCCGGGCCTTCCCAATGTGCCAATCGTCCGCTTCGTCGACCGCAGCCTGACGGTGCGGATGAGCGAATGGGTGGTCATGCAGTGCCTGATGCACCTGCGCGATCAGCGCGGCCACGACCAGCACCAGCGCGATCGCATCTGGGGCAAGATGGCGCCTCCGGAAGCGGCTGAACTCACCGTCGGCGTCATGGGCCTCGGCGTGCTCGGCCAGGACGCCGTCCGCAAGCTCAAGGTGATGGGTTTCAACGTTATCGGCTGGTCGCGCACGAAGAAGGAACTCGAGGGCGTCGAGACTTTCGATGCTGCAGGCCTCGATCTCTTCCTGTCGAAGACCGATATCCTCGTTGGCCTGCTGCCGCTGACGCCGGAGACGACGGGCTTCTACAATGCCGGCCTGTTCGGCAAGCTCCGCCAGGGCGGCGCCCTCGGCAAGCCCGTCTTCATCAATGCCGGGCGCGGCAAGAGCCAGGTTCAGGCCGATATCGTTTCGGCGATCGAGGGTGGCATTCTGGGCGGCGCCTCGCTCGACGTCTTCGAGGTGGAGCCGTTGCCGGCCAACGATCCGCTCTGGGGTCTCGACAGCGTTTTCATCACCCCCCATGACGCGGCGATCTCGGAAGAAAATGCGCTCTTCCGCCATGTCGAGCAGCAGATCGCCCGCTTCGAGAGCGGCGAGCCCCTGCAGTTCCTGGTCGATCGCACCGCCGGTTACTGACCGGCCGGGAACCTTCGCAGCCTCTTTTCGTTGTTCTTCCGTAGGCTCTGCAGCAGACCGCATCGCGGCTGCCCAGAAATCGGAAGGAGACAGGCATGGCGCATCAGATGGAAACCCGCTGGGAAAAATCCGATGGCAAGCTTCATGAAGAAGAGCAGATTTCTCCGGTCAAGGCCAAGCAGGGCCGCACCGGCAAGCGTATTCTGACGGTTCTGATCGTCGCCCTCGTGCTCGCCTTCATTGTCTGGATCCCGGTCGAGATCTGGGGCAAGCGTGAGGCCAACGAAGTTGCGCCGCAGCAGCCCGGCCAGGAATTGCAGTCTGAGCAGCCGGCGCCGCCGGCAGCCCCGTCGCTGCAGAATGGCAATGGCGTACCGACCGAAACGCCGAACAATTCGGCTCCCGCTGGCAACGCCCAGCCTGCGACCCCGGCGACACCGGCAGCGCCCTCTGCGCAGTAATGGGGTATTGGGTCCAGGCGATTATCAAAGGCCCTGCCGCTTCCCGCGGCAGGGCTTTGTATTTGCACTGGACTTTACCGTATGATTTTTCGATAAGAAGACGCACAGGACCGGCCGTCATGTGCCGCGCACCCGGCCGGTATGCATGGGGTGGAGCATGGCCAAGACCGATATCGCAAGACGCGTTTACAATCACGCCTGGAAGCTGGACCCGATCGTCCGCAGCCTGATCGATACGGACTTCTACAAGCTTCTGATGCTGCAGATGATCTGGAAGCTCTATCCCGACGTCAACGCAACTTTCACGCTGATCAACCGCACGAAGCGGGTACTCCTCGCCGAAGAGATCGACGAGGGCGAGTTGCGCGAACAGCTGGATCACGCACGCACGCTGCGTCTCTCCAAGAAGGAGATGATCTGGCTCGCCGGTAACAGCTTCTATGGTCGCGCCCAGATTTTCGAGCCTGAATTCCTCGCCTGGTTCTCGCATTTCCAGCTGCCCGAATACGAGCTCTCCAAGAAGGATGGCCAATACGTTCTGGATTTCCACGGCTCCTGGAAGGAGACGACGATGTGGGAAATCCCGGCGCTGGCCATCATCAATGAGCTGCGCTCGCGCTCGGCGATGAAGGCGCTCGGTCCCTTCACGCTCGATGTTCTCTATGCCCGTGCCAAGGCCCGGATGTGGACCAAGGTCGAGCGATTGAAGGAACTCCCGGGTCTCAGGATTTCCGATTTCGGCACGCGCCGCCGTCACAGTTTCCTGTGGCAGCGCTGGTGCGTCGAGGCGCTGAAGGAAGGCATCGGCCCGGCCTTTACCGGCACCAGCAATGTTCTGCTCGCCATGGACTCCGATCTGGAAGCCGTCGGCACCAACGCCCACGAACTGCCGATGGTCGCCGCAGCGCTGGCGCAGACCGATGACGACCTTGCCAAGGCACCCTACAAGGTTCTGCGCGACTGGAACCGCCTCTATGGTGGCAACCTGCTGATCGTCCTGCCGGATGCCTTCGGCACCACGGCCTTCCTGCGCGACGCGCCGGAATGGGTTGCCGACTGGACCGGCTTCCGTCCGGACAGCGCGCCGCCGGTCGAGGGCGGTGAGAAGATCATCGAGTGGTGGAAGAAGATGGGCCGCGATCCGCGCCAGAAGCTTCTGATCTTCTCGGATGGCCTCGATGTCGACGCGATCATCGACACCTACAAGCATTTCGAGGGACGGGTCCGCATGAGCTTCGGCTGGGGAACCAATTTGACGAATGATTTTGCCGGCTGCGCACCGACCGAGATCTCCGGGCTGAACCCGATCTCCGTCGTCTGCAAGGTCAGCGACGCCAATGGCCGCCCTGCAGTCAAGCTCTCAGACAATCCGCAAAAGGCTACAGGTGAGCCGGCCGAAGTCGAGCGCTATCTGAAATTCTTCGGCGCGGAAGATCGCGTCGACCAGGAAGTGTTCGTCTGATGTGATCAGGCGTGCGGCTTGCGCTTGTCTTCTTCCTCTTCGCGGATCGCATCCTGGTGATACCAGCTGTCGAAAGCCGCATCACAGATATTGGGATCGATCGCGAGCGGATCCTTCGCACCAAAGCGCTCGCCGGGACGGCGGAACTTGACGGGGAACTGGTAGATCTTTGCGGATTCGCCTTGAAAACTTGTCGGCATCCTATCGCCTTCCATTATCTATGCGTACCGGTCATCCGGGCAGTGATAATAACAGATTGCCCATGATTTGCGCAAATGGCTCAAAATATAGGCAATTAGTGTGGGCTTCGTAAGCAGTTGATAAAATGTGTGAAAACTTCTGTGGCTCCTGCATCTTTTTCAGGCGTTTGGGCCTTTGAAAGAAAAACGCAACCATCGCCCGCCAGTTCCCGCCTAACCCCCCGCTTTCATTGAAAGTAACGTCCGGTCTCGCCGGCGCCCTGCCTGCGCGTTTTGACGCACCCTGAAGGGCGAATTTCGAACTGGCACGCTACGTGCTTGTTAGTGTGCATCCGCTGGTGAAACGCACCCTCAGGATTTGTGACACGCACACGTTTGAGAGACTGGCCAATGACAAAGTATAAGCTCGAGTACATCTGGCTCGATGGGTACACTCCTGTACCGAACCTGCGCGGCAAGACGCAGATCAAGGAATTCGACGCGTTTCCGACGCTCGAGCAGCTCCCGCTCTGGGGCTTCGATGGTTCGTCCACGATGCAGGCCGAAGGCCGCAGCTCTGATTGCGTCCTGAAGCCGGTCGCAGTTTATCCGGATCCGGCACGCACGAACGGCGTTCTCGTCATGTGCGAAGTCATGATGCCCGACGGCGTTACCCCGCACGCTTCCAACAGCCGCGCGACCATCCTCGACGACGAAGATGCATGGTTCGGCTTTGAGCAGGAATACTTCTTCTACGAAAACGGCCGTCCGCTCGGCTTCCCGGAGCAGGGCTACCCGGCTCCGCAGGGTCCATACTACTGCGGCGTCGGCTCGTCCAACGTTGGCCCGGTTGCCCGTGAAATCGTCGAAGAACATCTCGACCAGTGCCTCGCTGCCGGGATCAACCACGAAGGCATCAATGCCGAAGTGGCCAAGGGTCAGTGGGAATTCCAGATTTTCGGCAAGGGCTCCAAGAAGGCCGCCGACCAGATCTGGATGGCACGCTACCTGCTGCAGCGCCTGACTGAAAAGTACGGCATCGACATTGAATATCACTGCAAGCCGCTCGGCGACACCGACTGGAACGGCTCGGGCATGCACTGCAACTTCTCGACCAAGTACATGCGCGAAGTTGGCGGCAAGGCCTACTTCGAAGCCCTGATGGCGCAGTTCGAAAAGAACCTCGACGCTCACATCGCTGTCTACGGTCCGGACAACGACAAGCGCCTCACCGGCAAGCACGAAACGGCTCCGTGGAACAAGTTCTCCTACGGCGTTGCTGACCGTGGTGCTTCGATCCGCGTTCCGCACTCCTTCGTCAAGAACGACTACAAGGGCTACCTGGAAGATCGCCGCCCGAACTCTCAGGGCGACCCCTACCAGATCGCTTCCCAGGTTCTGAAGACGATCTCGGAAGTTCCGCTGTCGGGTTCGGCTTCGGCTGCTGCTTGAGGCTAGAAGGGTTTTCCTCCCAAGGGCGCCGGCTGCTTGCAGCCGGCGTTTTCTTTTTGATGCACCGGATTCCTTCGGCTGCGCGACGCAGCTATAATTGCGTCCATGGCTCAAAGAGCAGGCAGCGCCGATCTTCCCCTGCATGGCGGCAGGGTTCCCAAATGGCTGGGCGACCGGATGACGAGGCTCGGTGCACTGGTCACCGAAGCGATCGTGCATCACTACGGCCGCGACGAATTTCTGCGGCGGCTCGCGCACCCTTTCTGGTTCCAGTCCTTCGGCGCCGTCATGGGCATGGACTGGCATTCCTCGGGCATCACCACCAGTGTTCTCGGCGCGCTGAAGCGCGGCCTGACGCCGCTCTCGGGCGAGCTCGGCCTGCATGTCTGCGGCGGCCGCGGCGCCCAGTCGCGGCGCACCCCGGACGAGCTGGCCGCGATCGGCAACCGCGTCGGCATCGACGGCACTGCGCTGGCGCAGGCAAGCCGCCTTGTCGCCAAGGTTGATAGTGCCGCCCTCCAGGATGGCTTCGACCTCTATCTCCACGGCTTCATCGTCACCGACGACGGCAAATGGGTGGTAGTTCAACAAGGCATGAACGGCGACAACAGGCAGGCCCGCCGCTATCACTGGCTGTCCGAGGGCCTGGAAAGCTTCGTCAATTCGCCGCATGCCGCGATCGAAGGCCGCACTCAAGGCAACATCGTCAACCTCGCCGACAGGCGTGCCGAGCATTCCCGCGCCGGACAGCTCGATCTCCTCGCAACGCTCGGCCCCGACCGCATCGTCCGCGAAGCCGCAGCACTGGCGCTTGACACGAGAAAGCCTGCCCCGCTCCCCGACCAGATGCTCCTGCCGCACCTGATCATGCCCGCCCATCACGATGTCCGTGAAAAAGACGTCAACATGAAGCGTCTGCACGGCAATCTGGCGGCCGCGGCGGATCGTGGCCCTGAAGATTTCGAGCAGCTTCTCCTCGTCCCCGGTGTCGGCGCCCGCACCGTCCAGGCGCTCGCCATGGTCGCCGAGGTCGTCCACGGCGCGCCCTACCGCTTCTCCGACCCCGCCCGTTTCTCGATCGCCCACGGCGGCAAGGACCGCCACCCATTCCCCGTGCCGCTGAAGGTTTACGACGAAACCATCAAGGTGATGAAATCGGCGGTCCAGAAGGGCCGCCTCGGCCGCGAGGAAGAGCTTCAGGCCCTCAAACGCCTCGACGACCAGTCCCGCCAGCTGGAGCGCTATGTCACGGGCCCCGATCTCAAGGAGATCGTTGCCGGCGAATTTAGGAATTCGCCGGAATGGGGCGGTCGCAGCGTGTTCGGCTGGGAGGGGGAGGAGCGGTAGTTATTCCGTGCCGAGCCTGCCGAACTGCCCCGGCTTGCGCTTGGCAGGTACAGGCGCTCTGGCTCCCATCGGGTAGCGACCGGAAGGGCGCGGGCCGTCTCCCGGAATAAGCGCCAGAACCAGGAGCACAGCGTAGAAGAATATCGCGATCCCCTGGATCGCAACGTCAGGAAGCGGGATCGCCACGAATTTCGGGATGAAGACGGGGGCAAGCGGCACCAGCATCACATATTGCGGCCAGCCGATGTGCCGAATTCTGCTCGATACCATGTAAAGGAGACCGATGACGGTTACGGCCGTCATCGCGATCACCGAAATGAAGTGAAGCGTTTCGAACATCGACCGGCGTGCCGCAAGGTCCGCCGCTCGGCGATCGACCGAGGCGCCGCCGCCCAGAATCATGTTCATCGCGCCGGCAGCCGTAGCGGCTCGCAGTTTCTCCATGTCCTCCGGCGTCGGCTTGCGGCCGGAAGCAACGAGGTCGTTCAGAGCTTTCTCCTGCCCTGGAAACATCAGCGGCATGTTCTTGCCGTTGCCGGCCGGTCGTTTCGCAGCAACCGCAGCATCGCTAACCGGCCGCGGCGCCATCAGCTCGCGTGCGGCTTGGTCATGCTGGGCCATGATGAAGCGCTCGATCGGGTCTTTGGCGAAATCGAAGCAGAACATGAGGACCAGCAGGATTGCATAGCCAATCCGTCCCAGCTTGGACTCGCCGAATATAGTCATGAAGTTGAGTTCCCCGCCGCAACGCAGGGAATATGCTCTCATTGGTTGAATAAGGTGCTAACGAGCCAGCGGGAATTCTAGAAAATCTGTGGCTCGACAGGCAATCTGTCGTGTGGCGCCGCAACCGCGAGGCATGGCAATGTCGGGAAAAAAGAAAAATGGCGGACAAGGTGGGATTCGAACCCACGGTACGCTTTCACGTACACACGCGTTCCAGGCGTGCGCCTTAAACCACTCGGCCACCTGTCCTGCTTTTTGATTGGCGTCAGTGGACGCAAATCGTTGGAACGGCGCGATATATACCGATGAATTTTCGAGGATCAACCTAAATCTAACAGATTTTTGACTTCTTCGGATAAAACTCCGCCCGCGTCATGCATTGCGCTTTCCAGGACACGGACTTATCGTGGCGCTGAGGGCGGAAAATGGCGTGGCTGGCCGGGGTTCTCGGCATCGGGTGCGCCGGAGGGTTTTATGCGTTTCTTGTTGCGTTTGAGTAGTCTTGTCGCGCTTGCCGTTGCGGTGATCGCGGGGACGATCGATTCCATCCAGTCCGTTGCGGCCTCCGCCGTGGTGATGACGCCGATGGGCGATGCCTGGCAGGATGTCAGTCCCGCCTCGCTTTTGGCGCTGCAATCCGCAACCGCCTATTATATCCACCCGCGCTTCTACGCTTTCATCTTCCAGTGGCTGATGCTGCAGCCCGCTTTCGGCGTGTTTCTGGTGCTTGCGCTGCTGCTCTGGATGGTCGGATATAAGAAGCCCCCGGTTGCAGGCCGCTTCACGGCCTGATCACCGAAAAAGCAGTTTCGCAGCGGCTTTTGCGCAGAAATCAGCCTGATTGAACTGATTTTCGGCATCCCCGGCAAATTTTTACCACCCGAAAAATTTCTCGTGAAATTTTCATTCAGCCATGCAAGGATGCGCGAAGCCAGGCCTCCGGGGGGAGGCCGGTGGTTCCGCAGACATGCCTCGCAGAAGGCTTGCGGGAGGACCCCTAACAAATAGCAACAACAGGGCTGCAACTCATGAAAAAAACCCTCCTTTCTCTCCTGGCCGTGGCCGCGATGTCCACGACGGCGCTCGCCGCTGACATCAAGCCGGCTCTCGTTTACGGCACCGGCGGAAAGTTCGATAAGTCCTTCAACGAAGCTGCCTACAATGGCGCTGAGAAGTTCAAGAAGGAAACCGGTATCGCTTATCGCGATTTCGAGCCGACCGGCGATACGCAGGGCGAGCAGGCTATCCGCAACTTCGCAAGCCGCGGCTTCAACCCGGTTGTTGCCGTCTCCTTCGCCTGGACCTCGGCGGTCGAAAAGGTTGCTGCTGAATTCCCGGACACCAAGTTCATCATCGTTGATGCTGTCGTCGACAAGCCGAATGTCCGTTCGGTCGTCTACAAGGAAGAAGAAGGCTCCTTCCTCGTTGGTGTTCTCGCCGGCATGGCATCGAAGACCGGCAAGGTTGGTTTCGTTGGCGGCATGGACATTCCGCTGATCCGCAAGTTCGAATGCGGCTATGAGCAGGGCGCTCGCTCGGTCAAGGCCGACGTTGAAGTGTTCCAGAACATGACTGGCACGACCGGCGCTGCCTGGAACGACCCGGTTCGCGGCGGTGAGCTCACCAAGAACCAGATCGACCAGGGCGCTGACGTCGTTTACGCGGCAGCTGGCGCAACCGGTCTCGGCGTTCTCCAGACGGCTGCCGACAACAAGAAGCTGTCGATCGGCGTCGACTCCAACCAGAACTACCTGCATCCGGGCTCGGTCCTGACCTCGATGGTCAAGCGCGTCGACCTCGCCGTTTACAACGCCTATTCCGACACCAAGAACGACAAGTTCACCGGTGGCGTTCAGGCTCTCGGCGTCAAGGAAGACGGCGTTGCCGCTGCGATCGACGAAAACAACAAGTCGCTGATCACGCCGGAAATGCAGGCTGCTGTCGACAAGGCAAAGGCTGACATCATCGCAGGAACCATCAAGGTTCACGACTACACGTCGGACAACGCTTGCCCGAAGTGATCCGCGATTGAGATGGGCGTATGGCGTGTTGATTTCACCGCCATACGCCCTTTTCTTATTTGGAGCCTGCTGTGACAGACACGCCCGCAATCGAACTCGTGGGCATCGATAAGAAATTCGGTGCCGTCCACGCAAACAAGGACATCAACCTTACCGTCGCCAAGGGCTCGATCCATGGCATCATCGGAGAAAACGGTGCCGGTAAGTCGACTTTGATGTCGATCATCTACGGTTTTTATCACGCTGACGCCGGAGAAATCCGCGTCAATGGCACGCCGATCTCGATCCGCGACAGCCAGACGGCGATTGCCGCCGGTATCGGCATGGTGCACCAGCACTTCATGCTGGTCGACAATTTCACTGTGCTTGAGAATATCATGCTCGGCGCCGAAGGCGGCGCGCTGCTCGCCAAGGGCGTGGCTTCTGCTCGCGCCGAGCTGAAGCGCCTGGAAAAGGAATACGGCCTTGAGGTCAATCCTGACGCGCTGATCGAGCAGCTTCCGGTCGGCCTGCAGCAGCGCGTCGAAATCCTGAAGGCCATGTATCGTGGCGCCGAGATTCTCATCCTCGACGAGCCGACGGGCGTTCTGACCCCGGCCGAAGCCGATCACCTGTTCCGCATCCTCAAGGTGCTGCGCGATCAGGGCAAGACCGTCATCCTCATCACCCACAAGCTGCGCGAGATCATGGCGATCACCGATACGGTATCGGTCATGCGCCGCGGCGAGATGGTCGCAACCCGCAAGACGGCGGAAACGACGGTCGAAGAGCTCGCCGAGCTTATGGTCGGCCGCCGCGTTCTGCTGCGCGTCCAGAAGGGTGAATCCAATCCGGGCAAGGTCATCCTGTCGGTCAAGAACCTGACGGTGAAGGACAACCGCGGCGTCACCATGGTCGACAACGTCTCCTTCGATGTCCGGGGCGGTGAGATCGTCGGCATTGCCGGCGTTGCCGGTAACGGCCAGTCGGAACTGCTCGAAGCCATCGCCGGCATTCGCAAGCCGGCATCCGGCGAAATCCTGCTCGACGGCCAGCCGATCGACAAGGCCGATCCCGCGCGCCTGCGCGAACTCGGTCTCGCCCACATTCCCGAAGACCGCCATCACATGGGTCTGGTCCTGAAATTCGAGGAATACGAGAACTCGGTCCTCGGCTATCACCGCAAGCCGGCCTATAGCAAAGGCCCGCTGCTCGATCTCGATGCCATCCGTAAGGATGCCATGGAGAAGATCGAGAAATACGATATCCGCCCGCCGAACCCGCGCCTGAAGACTGCGAACTTCTCCGGTGGCAACCAGCAGAAGATCGTCGTCGCGCGTGAGATCGAGCGTGATCCGTCGGCTCTCATCATCGGTCAGCCGACCCGTGGCGTCGATATCGGCGCCATCGAATTCATTCACCGCCGGATCATCGAGATGCGCGACGCGGGCAAGGCGATCCTGCTCGTCTCCGTCGAACTCGATGAAATCCGTGCCCTTTCCGACCGTATCCTTGTCATGTTTGCCGGCCATGTCGTCGGCGAGAAGACGCCCGATGCCGGTGAACAGACCCTCGGCCTGATGATGGCCGGCATTGCCGCGTGAGGCCTGAATGAGCACTGCTTCCGTACCCCTACCGCGATGGATCAATTACGGCCTCATCCCGTTCCTGAACCTTCTCGTCGCTTTCCTCATCTCCGGCTTCGTCGTCTGGCTGATCGGCGAGAGCCCGCTTGATGCGCTCTCCCTGCTGATCGAAGGCGCCTTCGGCAGCGGCGAAGGCATCGGCTTCACGCTGTTTTACGCCACGAGCTTCATCTTCACCGGCCTCTCGGTCGCCGTCGCCATCCATGCCGGCCTGTTCAATATCGGCTCGGAAGGTCAGGCCTATCTCGGCGGTCTCGGCTGCGCGCTGGTGGCGCTGGCGCTCGACAATTACGTGCCCTGGTATGTGACGATGCCGATCGCCGTCCTCGGCGCCGGCATCTTCGGCGCTGCCTGGGCCTTCGTCCCGGCCTACCTTCAGGCCAAGCGCGGCAGCCACATCGTCATCACCACGATCATGTTCAACTATATCGGCGCGGCGCTGATGGTGTACCTGCTGGTGCACGTGCTGATCGTGCCGGGCAAGATGGCGCCGGAAACACGCACCTTCCTCGATGGCGGCCAGCTGCCGAAGCTCGGATGGATCATGGAGATATTCGGCGGCAAGCTCGGTGCTGCGCCGTTCAACGTCTCCTTCATCATCGCGCTTGTCGTCGCCTGGCTCGTCTGGCTGCTGATCTGGCGCACCAAGCTCGGCTTTGAAATGCGTACGCTCGGCGTCAGCCCGACGGCTGCCGCCTACGCCGGCATCCCCTATGCCCGCACGGTCATGATCGCCATGCTGCTCTCGGGCGCACTGGCCGGCATGATGGCACTGAACCCGGTCATGGGTGCGTCTGCCCGCCTGCAGGTCGAATTCGTCGGTGGCGCCGGCTTCGTCGGCATCGCCGTCTCGCTGATGGGCCGCAATCATCCGCTCGGTATCATCTTCGCGGCAATCCTCTTCGGCGTTCTCTATCAGGGCGGCGACTGGATTTCCTTCGAGATGCCGAACATCACCCGTGAGATGATCCTGGTCATCCAGGGTCTCGTCATCCTCTTTGCCGGTGCTTTGGAATACATGTTCCGCCCGGCGATGGTTCACATCTATCAGCGGCTAACGGGCAAGTGAGGGCGAGCGATGGATTATTATGACATCTTCATCAGCGTTCTCAGCTCGACGATCCGTCTGTCGATACCGCTGATCTTCACCGCGCTTGCCGGCTTGTTCTCCGAACGTGCAGGCGTCTTCGATATCGGCCTTGAGGGCAAGATGCTGGGCTCGGCCTTTGCCGCCGCCTGCGTCGCCTATGTCACCGATTCCGCCTGGCTCGGCCTCGTTGCCGGCATCCTCTGCTCGGTGGCGCTCAGCCTGGTACACGGCTTCGCCTCTATCACCAATCGCGGCAACCAGATCATTTCGGGCGTCGCCATCAACTTCTTCATTGCTGGTATCACAATCGTGCTCGGCCAAGCCTGGTTCGGCCAGGGCGGGCGCACGCCGCAGCTGGCAGGCGAGGCGCGCTTCTCGCCGATCATCCTGCCAGGCGCCGATGCAATGCGCGAAGTTCCCGTCATCGGTCCGCTCTATGCGAATGTGATTTCGGGCAACAACATCCTGACCTATCTCGCTTTCGTGGCGGTGCCGCTCTCCTGGTGGATCCTCTATCGCACGCGCTTCGGTCTTCGCCTGCGCGCAGTCGGAGAAAATCCGGGTGCGGTCGATACTGCCGGTATCTCGGTCACCTGGCTGCGCTACCGCGCCGTCATGTGCGCCGGCATCCTCTGCGGTTTCTCCGGCACTTATCTGGCGATCGCCCAGTCGGCGGCCTTCATCAAGGACATGTCGGCAGGCAAGGGCTATATCGCGCTCGCCGCGCTCGTCTTCGCCAAGTGGAAGCCGGTGCCCGTCATGTTCGCCTGCCTGCTCTTCGGCTTCCTTGATGCGCTGGCAAACTTCATGCAGGGAAAGCAGGTACCGCTGATCGGCGAAGTGCCGGTGCAGATCTTCCAGGCGCTGCCCTACGTCCTCACCTGCGTGCTGCTGGCCGGTTTCATCGGCGTAGCAATCCCGCCGAAGGCCGGCGGCGTGCCCTATACGAAGGAGCGTTGATCCATGTCCCACGACCTGTTCGAGGCCGCCCGCGGCGCCATGGCTTTCGCCCACGCGCCCTATTCGAAATTCCCCGTCGGCGCGGCCATCCGCGCCGAGGATGGCAAGGTCTATACCGGCGCCAATATCGAGAACCTCTCCTTCCCGCAGGGCTGGTGCGCCGAACCGACGGCGATCAGCGCCATGATCATGGGCGGCGCCAAGAAGATCGTCGAGATGGCCGTCATTGCCGAGAAGCTGCCGCTCTGCCCGCCCTGCGGCGGCTGCCGCCAGAAGATCTCGGAATTCGCCTCGAAGGACACCAAGATCTATCTCTGTGACGAGGTGGGCGTGAAGAAGACCATGACCATGGAAGAGCTTCTGCCGTTCAGCTTCGAGACCGAACTCGGATGAACGCGGCGATCGACCTGCTCGTCGGAAAGCTCGGCGGGCTCGTGCCGCGCCACGGGATCATTCTCGGGTCCGGCCTCGGCTCGCTCGTCGGCGAGCTGGAGAACCCGGTTCGCGTTGCCTACAAGGATCTGCCCGGCTTTCCCGTGAGCGCCGTATCCGGCCATGCAGGCGAGGTCGTTGCCGGCCGTCTCGGCGGCGTACCCGTCATCATGCTCTCGGGCCGCGTGCACTTCTACGAAAAGGGCGATGCCAATGCCATGCGCCTGCCGATCGAGGTTCTCAAGGGCCTCGGCGTCCAGTCGCTGTTTCTGACCAATTCGGCTGGATCCTTGCGCGAGGAAATGCCGCCGGGTTCGGTGATGCAGATCACCGATCACATCAATTATTCCGGCATCAACCCGCTGATCGGCGAGGAAAGCGATCGCCGCTTCGTCGGCATGACCAATGCCTATGATGCCGATCTCACGGTCGCCATGCGCAAGGCCGCCGAGAAGCTCGGCATCAAGCTGTCGCACGGCGTCTACATGTGGTTCTCCGGCCCGAGCTTCGAGACACCGGCCGAGATCCGCATGGCACGCATTCTCGGCGCCGATGCCGTCGGCATGTCGACGGTGCCGGAAGTGATCATCGCCCGAATGTTGGGCCTCAGGGTTGCAGCAGCGTCGGTAATCACCAATTATGGGGCCGGCATGACCGGTGCCGAACTCAGCCACGACGAAACGAAAGACATGGCGCCCGTTGGCGGCGCGCGTCTCGCAGCCATCCTCAAGGAAATGGTCGCGGGTGGAGGAAGCAACAATGACTAATCACACGCACAAGGAGACGGCGGCAGTCGCGCTCTCCCTGCTCGATCTGACGAACCTCAAGGACGACTGCACCGAAGCGCAGATCGATGCGCTCTGCGAACGTGCGCAGACGCCCTTCGGAAACAGCGCCGCAATCTGCATCTGGCCGCGTTTCGTCGCCCGCGCCCGCACCGTGCTCGGCAAGGGTCACAAGGTCAGGATCGCAACCGTCGTCAACTTCCCGTCGGGCGACATGGAAATCGCCGATGTCGCCGCCGAAACGCGCGAAGCGATTGCCGACGGCGCCGACGAGATCGATCTGGTCATCCCCTATCGCAAGTTCCTGGCTGGCAACGAGAAGGCCGTCACCGACATGGTTTCTGCCATCCGTGCCGAATGCGGCAGCGGTACTCTGCTCAAGGTCATCCTCGAAACCGGCGAGATCAAGGATCCCACGCTTATCCGCCGCGCCTCAGAGCTGGCGATCGAAGCCGGTGCGGATTTCATCAAGACCTCCACCGGTAAGGTCTCGGTCAATGCCACCCTCGAGGCCGCCGATATCATGATCCGCGCCATCCGCCAGAGCGGCCGCAAGGTCGGCTTCAAGCCGGCAGGCGGGATCGGTTCGGTCGCCGACGCAGCACTCTATCTCAGCCTCGCCGAAACGATCATGACGCCGGACTGGCCGATGCCCTCGACGTTCCGCTTCGGCGCGTCCGGCCTGCTGGACGATATCCTGGCGGTTCTCGGCGGCACGCAGCCCGCGCCCGCCAAGGCCTCGAGCTACTGAGCATGATCCCGCAGGAGATCATCCGGCGAAAGCGAAACGGCGAGACGCTCTCTTCCGGAGAGATCGAAGCCTTCGTCACGGCGCTGGCAAAGGGGCATCTGTCCGAGGGGCAGATCGGCGCCTTTGCCATGGCCGTCTGGTTCAAGGGGATGACCCGGGCCGAGACGGTGGCGCTGACGCTGGCCATGGCGAATTCCGGCGATATGCTGACTTGGGAAGGCATCGACCGCCCCATTGCCGACAAGCATTCGACCGGCGGCGTTGGCGACAACGTCTCACTGATGCTGGCCCCGATCGCGGCAGCCTGTGGCCTTGCCGTGCCGATGATCTCGGGCCGCGGGCTCGGCCATACCGGTGGCACGCTGGACAAGCTCGAATCCATACCAGGCTATCTGATCACTCCGGATGCCGTCCTGTTCCGCAAGGTGGTGAAGGAAGCCGGTTGCGCCATCATCGGCCAGACGGGTGCGCTAGCCCCTGCCGATGGCAAGCTCTACGCCGTGCGCGATGTGACCGCGACCGTGGATTCCGTCCCGCTGATCACTGCCTCCATTCTGTCTAAAAAGCTTGCCGCCGGATTGCAGACGCTGATCCTCGACGTAAAGACCGGCAGCGGCGCTTTCCTTACGGATGCCGATGAGGCGAAGACGCTCGCGAGCTCGCTGGTCGAAGTGGCCAATGGGGCCGGCGTGAAGACCTCGGCGCTGCTGACCGATATGAACGAGCCGCTGGCGGACGCTGCCGGCAATGCGGTCGAGATCTGGAACTGCCTTGATTTTCTGTCCGGCAAGAAGGCCGGCACACGGCTGGAAGCAATCGTGCTGGCCTTTGCTGCGGAGATGCTGGTCGGGAGCGGCGTTGCGGCGTCGCTTGCGGATGGTGAAGTGAGCGCCCGCCAGGCGCTCTCCTCAGGCCACGCGATGGAAACCTTTGCACGAATGGTCTCGATGCTGGGCGGCCCGGCGGATTTCGTCGAAAGCCCCGCCAGATATCTGAAGGCCGCGCCGGTGCAGAAGCCGGTGTTGGCGCCGGAGAGCGGCTGGCTGGCAAGCTGTGATGCGAGAGAGGCCGGCATGGCCGTCATCGATCTCGGCGGCGGGCGGCGGCATCCATCCGACAGGATCGACCATCGCGTCGGCTTCTCCGGCCTGCTGCCGCTCGGCACGCAGGTGGAAAAGGGCCAGCCGATCGCCTTCGTCCACGCCGCCGACGATGCGGCGGCAGAGCGGGCCGCGGCTGCGATAATCGCGAATTACAAGATATCCGGCGACAAGCCGAAGCTGCCACCGGTCATATCTGGCCGCGTCTGATCTTACTGCTTGAGGCTGAGCGCGCCGTCGGCGACGGAATAGGAGTCGAGCTTCTTCAGGAAGCTCATGCCGACAAGCGTCTGCGACAGGGCATCATCACGGAGAACGAAGGCTTCGACGCCCTGAACCCGGATGCCGCCGATCTCCATGCGATCGAGCGTGACATGGGCGGCCTTGGTCTGGCCGTTCGCTGTGTTGACCGCATAGCGGAAGTCGAGCTGATTGCCGCCATAGCCGAGACGGCGGGCAAGGCTTTCGTTGAGTGCCACATAGGTCGCGCCCGTGTCGATCATGCCCTGAACAGGCTTGCCGTTGATCTTGAAGTCGCCGTTGAAATGGCCCTGGGCGTCAGCCTGCAGGCGCATGCTGCCGCTGCCTGCGATGGGCGAGGGCGCTGCAGCCTGATCGGGTGCGGCGGAAACGTAATTTGCGGAAACGGGGGTATCGGCCGGCTGCGGGCTCATCGCCAGAAACAGCGAGGGCACCTGGGTCGCCAGAGCCGCGGCAATGCTCGCGAAAATGACTGTACGCATGAGCATGAAACAGAAATCCTTCCTGCATAAACCGCGCATCATGCGAGGCCTCATTCTCAAGCTGCTACGCCATAATTGCTGACAAGTTGCTAACGCCGAAACGCAAATGGCCCGGATCGCGGATCCGGGCCATGTTTGTGCACCGATTTGGTAAATCGGAAATTGACGTTACTTCGTCCCGTACATGCGGTCGC
Source organism: Rhizobium sp. Rhizsp82 (assembly GCF_047325115.1). Lineage (NCBI taxonomy): Bacteria > Pseudomonadati > Pseudomonadota > Alphaproteobacteria > Hyphomicrobiales > Rhizobiaceae > Rhizobium > Rhizobium sp. Rhizsp82. The sequence continues at coordinate 1,071,373 of NZ_CP168570.1, forward strand.
CGGCATCGCCGAGGCCGGGCATGATGTAGCCCTGCTCGTTCAGATGGCTGTCGATCGACGCGGTAAAGACCGGCACATCGGGATGTTCCGCGCGGAAATTCTTCAGGCCTTCCGGTGCCGCGAGCAGGCAGAGGAAGCGGATATTGCGCGCACCGCGCTCTTTCAGCTTGTCGATTGCCGCGATCGCCGAATTGCCCGTGGCCAGCATCGGGTCGACGACGATGATCAGACGCTCGGAAATGTCCTCGGGCGCCTTGAAGAAATACTCGACCGGCTGCAGCGTGTCGTGATCGCGATAGACGCCGATATGCGAAACGCGGGCCGAAGGCACCAGGTCGAGCATGCCTTCGAGCAGGCCGTTGCCGGCGCGCAGGATCGAGGCGAAAACCAGCTTCTTGCCTTCAAGGACCGGGGACTCGATTGTCTGCAGCGGCGTTTCGATGGTCTCCATCGTCAGCTCGAGATCGCGGGTGACCTCGTAGCAGAGCAGCGTCGAGATTTCGCGCAGCAACCGGCGGAAGCTGCCCGTCGATGTCTCCTTGCGCCGCATGATCGTCAGTTTGTGCTGGACGAGCGGATGATCGATGACGGTTACGCCTTCCATGGCCAAGCCTTCCTTTGATTATTGTTATCCGACGTTTCTTCCATCTAAATCGCCCGGACTGCAAGAGTGCAGGCGATTTTCACAGCATCATCCCCAGCGCCGGCGAGCGTCAGAGCTTCGCGAGCAGCGCCCGGCGCGTGTCGTCATCGACGAAGGCCGCCTCGATGCCGGTGCGGGTCAGATTGTCGATCTCGGCGTCGCTGAAGCCGAAGGCATCGGAGGCCAGCTCATATTCCCGTTTCAGCGAGGTATGGAAGAACGGCGGATCGTCCGAGCTGATCGTCACGCGCACGCCGGCTTCCTTCAGCTTGCGCAGCGGATGCGAGGCGAAATCCGGGAAAACCTTCAACGCGATATTCGAGCCCGGGCAGACTTCCAGCACGGTGCCGAGATCGGCCAGCCGCTTGACGAGATCGGTGCTTTCGATTGCCCTGACACCATGGCCGATGCGCGCAGGGCGTACATCGTTCAGCGCATCCTCGACGCTGAAGGCGCCGCAGACCTCGCCGGCATGGATCGTCAGCCCGAGACCGGCATCGCGGGCGATATCGAAGGCGCGGGCATAATCCGCCACGCGGCCCATTCGTTCTTCGCCGGCAAGGTTGAAGCCGGTGATCAGCGGGTTCTTCGCCTTCGCGGCATATTCGGCAGCGCCGATCACGCTTTCCGGGCCGAAATGGCGCTCGCCGGTAACGATCAGCCGCGCCTCGATACCGCTCTTGGCCTTGGCGCGGCGAATGCCTTCGCAGACGCCCTCGATATAGGCATCGGCGCCGAGGCCGATACGCTTGCCATGATCGGGAGAGACGATGAGCTCGCTATAGATCGTGCCGATGCCGGAGAGCTCGGCGAGATAGGTTTCCGTCAGCAGCGCATAGTCTCCCTCGGTCTTGTAGACCTCGGAAACCTTGTCGTAGCACTCCAGGAAGCTTGCAAAATCATGCCAGACATAGGCGCCATCCCTCAGATAAGGCGTGATGTCGATATTGTACTTGCGTGCCTGATCGAGCGTCAGCGCCGGCGCCGCCGCGCCCTCCAGGTGGCAGTGCAGCTCAACCTTCCTCAAATGCGATGTCATAAAAAGCTTCTCCCATGCGGCCCGGCGGCAATGCCGAGATGCCGGGCAACCGTTTCGCCGATATCGGCATATGTTCTGCGGATCCCGATATCGCGCGAGCGCAGACCGGGTCCATAGGCAAGGATCGGAACGCGTTCGCGCGTGTGGTCGGTGCCGCGCCAGGTCGGGTCGCAGCCATGATCGGCCGTCAGGATCACAAGATCGCCGGGCATCAGCTTGCGGTGAACATCGGGCAGGCGCGCATCGAAGGCTTCGAGCGCGGCGGCATAGCCCGGAACGTCGCGGCGATGGCCGTAGACCATGTCGAAATCGACGAAATTCGTGAACACCAGCTCGCCGTCCTGGGCTTCGTCCATGGCGGCCAGCGACGCATCCATCAGCGCCTCGTTGCCATTCGCCTTGATCACCCGCGAAACGCCCTGATGGGCAAAGATATCGCCGATCTTGCCGACAGCGTGGACCTTGCGCTCGGCGGTGACCAGCCGGTCGAGCAGCGTCGGCTCCGGTGGCGGTACGGAGAAGTCGCGCCGGTTGCCGGTCCGTTCGAAGGTCGAGGCCGTCTCGCCGATAAAGGGCCGGGCGATGACACGGCCGATATTGTAGCTGTCGAGCAGCGCCCGGGCGATGCGGCAGAAGCCAAGCAGCCGCTCAAGCCCGAAATGCTTCTCGTGGGCAGCCACCTGGAAGACGGAATCAGCCGACGTGTAGCAGATCGGCTTGCCCGTGCGGATATGTTCCGCGCCGAAGCGGGCGATCACCTCGGTTCCCGAAGCATGGCAATTGCCGAGAATGCCGGGCACATCGGCCGCCGAGCAGAGCGCCTCGACCAGCTGCGGCGGAAAGGCGTCGCCCTCGGTCGGGAAGTAGCCCCAATCGAAGGTGACAGGCGTACCGGCGATCTCCCAATGCCCGGATGGCGTATCCTTGCCGCGGGACACTTCGCTCGCGCATCCATGAATGCCGTAAACCTTCTCCGGCATCGGCATCCCCGCCGGAAACCGCCCGGTCGCCGCCTTCGCCGCCTGCAGCAACCCGAGAGCCGTCATATTCGGAAGCAGGAGCGGCCCGGACCGCAGCCCGGCGCGATCGGCAGCGCCGGCAGCGCAGAACTCGGCGATATGCCCAAGCGTATCAGCGCCCTCGTCGCCATAGCTGGAGGCATCCGGGCTCCCGCCCACACCGAAGGAATCGAGTACGAAAAGAAATGCACGTGCCATCATCAGACCAATTGCTGTGCGGCATCACGCCGCGATGGCGCTCAGGCATATAACGCCCGTGCTTGCTTGGCAAATTGTAGGGAGGGGTTCAGCAGTCGCCGCAGGGGATATTGTCGTTCTGGCGCTGGCGGTAATAATAGGTCCGGCTGATTGTCAGGGTTTGCATGTCGCCAGGCAGGAAGGCGGGCGTAAACGCCAGCAAGCGATATGGAATGCTGAGCTCTGCGCGAACGAGGAAGCTGCTTGGCTTCGCCATATCCGCCGGAACGGTCGAGACCGTGGAATTTACTGCATAGGGCGCCGTCGTCGAGCTATTCTGCCACGACCACAGAACCTTGGCGTTGGCGCTCGTATCCATCGTGATACCTGTCAGCTTGATCTGCACCTTCGTGGTGTTGAACGGGAAAAAGATCGCGTTTGCGACCGAGCTGATCTGCGCCAGCGAGCTCTTCGTAACGCTCTGCTGCTGGGTGACAATATCGGCAACGGAACCGGCGGCGCGCGCCGCCCGCTTGCTGACGCTCAGGCCAACCGTGATCTCGAACGCCGCGATGTAGAGCATCACTAGGATTGGAAACAGGATCGCAAACTCGATCGCACCGACACCGCTGCGATCGCGTAACAGCCGCATGAATTTGAGGCGAAGGGAGCGATTCAGCGCGCACATCATCACGGATATTGCTCGTTCTGGAATGCGGCGGTTGCTACGATCAGGTATTCGTTCAGCCGGGCACCGGTCGTTGTTGTATAGGGTGTGATGTAGGGGCGGACGAGGTCAGTGATGACCTGCCATTTATAATAGGCCCGGACCATGTTTCGTGTTCCTGATCCACCAGGGCTGTATTGCATTCCTGACGGATCCAATCCGGTCGCATTCATCGGGATCGTCGTTGGCATATCCGAAAAGTTCGTGAACGTCCGCACGTCAAGAAAGAGTTTGCTCGGCGTCGCGATCTCGGCAGCCGAGCACTGGATCAGGATCGATACTTCGTTGCAGAACGCGGTGCGAAAAGCGACGGCCGTGTTCACGTCGGTGGTTCGCCCAAGATTGTAAGTGATCTGGCCGGTACGCATCCTGCGGCTCATAGTATCAACCGCATTCGAAACCAGTTCTTCGGCCGCAAAAGCAACGAAGGTTTCGATAATCGCAAAGATCACCATGAAATAGGGAATTGCGAGCAGCGCGAACTCGATTGCCGCGGAGCCGTCACGCGAACGCGCAAATGTCCGCCAACGCCCAGGGCGCGGCTTCGCCGGCAGGGCAATATGGCCATTTTCTGGATCGGCTCTGGTCGGCAGGCTTGTCATGCACCGATCCTATGGCGCGTTCGTTGATTTTCCGTTTCAGAGCGGATCAATAGTTTAACGGAACTGTAAAGATGTCTTTATCCGCCGCTAGCGGGCGTTTCAGCCTGCTGCGTATGCTGCTCGCAAGCCGGCGAGCAGGAAAGAACGGAGCGGTCCGTTTGGCGATAGACGCGGACGGTGTTGCCTTCGTCAATCGACACGAGGATCGTCTGGTCGAGAATGGCGTTCCCATCGGAGTCGAGAAGCACGATGTTGGTCGTGCCGTAGCTTCGGCCAGTCAGAACGATCGTCTTTGCATCGGCGACGGTAGCGTCGGCGACTTTGGCGTTGCCGACGATCACTTTGCTGACCGCACGGTCAAGCTTCAGCACGCGCGCGTGATCCATATAGACCCGAAGCATATCTTCTTCTGCTACTGCAGCGTTAAATCCCGTCAGCCACGGCAGAGCGGCAATGCAGGCAATGAGTATGGTCTTGCCGCGTGACGACATGGGCTCTCTCTATGAACTCCGGCAGAATTTCAAAACAGCATGGAAAAAATTGGTGAATGAAGACTTAAGAGTCCCTCAATTCGTCAGCCCGGTGGGGAATTCATCCTGAAACCGGACATTTTCCCAGCTCCATTAGCAAGTGTGTATCATTTCAAGGAAGCGTGTGAGCTAGAATAGAACATCCTGAAGGAGCTGCGTTTCATAGTCTTTTGCATATGGATAAAATAGTAATACATCCGCTAATAAATCAATTACCATGGGCTGCTCTACTTTAGCATTAACGATCCAGTAACCCATTTCCTTAAGCCGATTGAAACAGCGCCTCGTTAGGTTGAGGCAATCCGATCAACGGCAACAGTTGGCGGACGTGCTGAACATCAACTGGAGTTAGGAGTTAGACATGACCAAGCTTGTAAGCCGTTTCCTGAAGGACGAATCTGGCGCGACCGCCATTGAATACGGCCTGATCGCAGCGCTCATTTCCGTAGCACTTATCACTGGCGCAACGAGCCTCGGCGGCACGCTGAACAACACGTTCTCGAACCTGTCCAAGACGCTCGCCAACAAGACGAACTAATGGCCGTGTTCGGAGCTGCGTGACAACGCCTCCCTGAAGGCTCACCTTGCGGTGGGCCTTCTTAATTGGTGCGAGGAGCCTCATGATAGCGGCATTTGTTTTCGTCGTATTTCCGCTCTGCCTGGCCATGGCCGCGGCATCTGACCTGTTGACGATGACGATACCCAACCGCGTATCGCTTCTCATGGCCGCCGCCTTCCTCATCATCGCACCATTGGCCGGTCTTCCTATTGCCGCGATTGCCATGAGTTTGCTTGCGGCACTGATTGTATTTGCCGTCTGCTTTGCGCTTTTTGCTTCGAACATTATGGGGGGAGGGGACGCAAAACTGCTGTCGGCCACCGCTCTCTGGTTCGGCTTTACGCAATCGCAGCTGCTCTTCGTTTCAGCCGTCGGTCTGTTTGGTGGCGTTTTGACGTTTGCCATCCTCTTGATGCGAACGCAATCGAACACCATTCTGGCGATGGGCCTGCCGCTGCCGAATTCGCTGATTCTGGCCAAGAAAATCCCTTACGGCATCGCGATCGCGGCCGGCGGCTTTGTTGCCTTTCCATCCTCCCCAATCTTCATGACAACGCTGGAAGCCCTGAAATAACGGCATTTTAAGTGCCTGTTAACTTAAAATGTAAGGCTTCCGTTAACTATAATTACACCAATTCCTGAGCATTCTGCGGGACGAATATGCATCGTCCCGAGGAATGATCGATGAAACCCGCCCGTCTTCTTATTCTTTCAGTGGCCGTCGTCGCCGCCGGCTTGGCCGGCCTGCTGGCGATGCAGCTCGCTGGACGCGGTGGCGTGGTCACTCAGGTTCAGTCGGTCGTCGAAAAGGAACCGACGGTTAACGTACTGGTCTCCAGCGCCAATCTTCCCGTCGGCGCGCGCATCGACGACAAGGCCGTCCATTGGATGCCCTGGCCGCAGGACGGTGTCGTACAAGGGTTTATCACCGAGACTGACAAGCCCGATGCTCTCAAGGACCTGCAAGGCGCCGTCGTGCGCCTGCCGATCTTCGAGGGCGAGCCGATCCGCCCGGAGAAGGTGGCTGACTCCAACAGTCGGATTCTCTCTGCGCTCCTGCCTGCCGGCAAGCGCGCAGTTGCGACCGAAATCTCGGTCGCAACTGGCGCCGGTGGCTTCATTCTTCCGAACGACCGTGTTGACGTCATCATGGTTCGCAAAGGGCAGGGGTCGGACAAGTTTGTCACCGAAAGCGTCCTGAGCAATGTGCGCGTCCTGGCGATCGACCAGTCGATCCAGGAAAAGGAGGACGGTTCCAAGGCAGTCGTTGGTTCGACCGCGACACTTGAGCTCACCCCCGATCAGGCAAAGGTTCTGATTGTCGCACAGCAGATGGCGGATCGCCTCTCGCTGACGCTGCGCTCCGTCGCCGATGCGCAGGAACAGGATACGGGCGCCGCCGATTACCTGCTGAGCGGCGATAACGGTAACGCGATGGTTCAGATCATCAAGTCAGGCGCGATCGTCACCGACAGCGCCGCGCCAAAGGCAGAATGAGGACGTTGGGATGATCAAGACAACACGGCGCACGAAACTTCTGCTCAATACTGTTCTGTCCATGACAGTGACCTTGACGGGTCTCGTGCCGGAATTCATGGCGCCGGTCTTCGGCGCCAGAAGTGCATTTGCCGACGCCGACGGCATTGTCCGCATCTCGCAAAGCGGTCCTGGTGCCCATCGCCGCCTGAAGCTCGGCCTCAACAAGGCGGTCGTCGTCGATTTGCCTGAGGACGCGCATGATATCCTCGTTTCCGATCCGTCGATGGCGGATGCCGTGACGCGTACGTCGCGCCGCATCTATCTTTTCGGCAAGAAGGTTGGCCAGACGAACATCTTCATCTTTGGCGCTGACGGTCAGGAAGTCGTCAGCCTCGATATCGAAATCGAGCGCGACGTTTCCGGTCTCGAGGCAAATCTGAAGCGCTTCATTCCGGACTCGAACATCAATGTCGAGATCGTCTCCGACAATATCGTGCTGACCGGCACGGTGCGTACGCCCCAGGATGCGTCGCAGGCAGCTGACCTGGCGGGCGCCTTCCTGAAGGGTGGCGAAGCGACGACGCGTACGGAGACGGCATCGAGCAGCGCGCAACAGGGCGACGTAGCCCTCTTCGCCGAAGCTCGCCAGCAGTCCCAAGTGGTCAATCTGCTGCAGATCCAGGGCGAGGATCAGGTAACGCTGAAGGTGACGATCGCTGAGGTTCGCCGCGAAATCCTCAAGCAGATCGGCTTTGACAATCTTGTTTCCGGCTCATCGGGCCTGACGGTCGCGCAGCTCGGAGCGCCGGCCGTCGATGGCGCCGCGTCTGTCGCTGGTGGTGGTCTCGCAGCGCTCTTCAAGTCGTCGATCGGGAAATACGATATCTCGACCTACCTGAATGCGCTTGAGCAGGCCAAGGTCGTCAGAACGCTCGCCGAGCCAACGTTGACCGCAATCTCTGGGCAGGCCGCGACCTTCAATTCCGGTGGTCAGGTTCTGTATTCCACGACTGACAATGACGGCAACGTCACTGTCGTTCCATACAATTACGGTATCAATCTCGGCTTCAAGCCGGTCGTCCTCTCATCGGGCCGCATAAGCCTCGAGATCAAGACCAATGTTTCCGAGCCCGCTCCGTCGGCGACAGGCTCTGCACCGACTTATCAGCGCCGCTCGGCCGAAACCTCGGTGGAACTTCCGTCCGGCGGCTCGATCGCCCTTGCCGGCTTGATCCGCGACAACGTTTCGCAGACCTCGAATGGCACGCCGGGCGTCAACAAGATCCCGCTGCTCGGCACGCTCTTCCGCCAGCGAAGCGTTCAGCGCGAAGAGACCGAGCTGGTGATCATCGCTACGCCCTATCTGGTGCGCCCGGTTGCCCGCAATCAGCTGAACCGTCCGGACGATAACTTTAGCCCGGAGAACGACGGCCAGGCCTTCTTCATGAACCGTGTGAACAAGGTGTACGGCAGCCGAGAGGCGCCGGTCGCCGACGCGCAGTTCCATGGCTCCATCGGGTTTATCTACAAATGAGAACGGCGCGGCTGGAAACGATTATGATGAAGTCCAATCAGGCGGTGGCCGGTATGACACAGATGAAGACAAACGCTCCGAGATTGCTGGCAATGGCCGGCTTGCTGGCGGCGGCCGCTCTGACGGGCTGCGCGGCGCCGCGCGACAATCTGACGACCGGCGGCATTCCCGACGATTACCGCCAGCGCCACCCGATCGTCGTGACCGAAGCGGAGCAGGCTGTCGATATCCCGGTTGCCACCACGGATCGCCGGCTGACCATCGCTCAAAAGGATCTCATTCGCGGATTCGCAACGACGTATATGTCGCGCGCGTCCGGCCCGGTTTACCTGATGTCGCCGCAGGGCTCCGCCAACGCCTCGGCGGTCAGCCAGCTGCGCGGTCAGGTTCGCGCCGAGCTTGCTTCGCGCGGCATCTCGACCTCCAAGATTGTCTACGCCTCCTATGCTGCGGCTGGCGGCGGAGATGCGGCACCCATCCGCCTGACCTTCACGGGTACGACCGCCGTCACGACGCAATGCGGCCAGTGGCCGAAGGATATCGGCGGCGGCTTCGACAATCAGAACTATTACAATTTCGGCTGCGCCTATCAGAACAACCTGGCGGCGCAGGTTGCCAACCCTGAGGACTTCATTGCGCCGCGTGGCATGACGCCGATCGATGCGGCGCGCCGCAACGACGCTATTACCGAGTATCGCACCTACCGGACGACGCTCGATCAGTCCAACTCTGGCTTCTAAGTACGGAATCGAACGATGAGCGCAGTCGAATACGAGATCAAGAACACGACGGAGCTTCGCAACGCCGAGGAATCCGTTCGCATGGCCGATCTCGAGAATATGCGGCCCCTGCCGCGTATTTCGGTTCACGCCTTCTGCGAGAGCGAAGCGCTGCAGGAAGTGATGGAGCGCTGTGGCAACGACCGCCGTGTCTCCAAGGTCAGCCTGCGCATCACCAGCGGCGGCATCGCAGCTGCGGCCAATATGTTCCAGACGACGCCGACGCCGAACCTCATCATTCTCGAGACCAAGGCGAACGCTGCAAACCTGCTCGCCGAGCTCGCGCCGCTCGCCAGCGTCTGCGATCCCTCGACCAAGGTCGTCATCGTCGGCTATTACAACGATATCGCGCTTTACCGCGAACTGATCCGCAACGGCATCTCCGAATATATGGTGCAGCCGGTCTCCATGCCCGATGTCATGATGGCCATGGCGCAGATCTTCGTCGATCCGGATGCCGAGCCGCTTGGCCGCAGCATTGCTTTCATCGGCGCAAAAGGCGGCGTCGGTGCCTCGACCATCGCCCACAACTGCGCCTTCGGCATCTCCAGCCTGTTCTCGACAGAAACGATCCTTGCCGACCTCGATCTTCCCTATGGCACGGCGAACATCGATTTCGACCAAGATCCGACGCAGGGTATTGCCGAAGCCGTCTACGCGCCGGAGCGCCTCGACGAAGTATTTCTCGATCGCCTGCTGACGAAATGCTCGGAGCATCTGTCGATGCTGGCGGCGCCATCGCTCCTCGATCGCGCCTATGATTTTGATGGTCACGCATTCCAGCCGGTTCTCGACGTGTTGCAGCGGAGCGCCCCGGTTACGGTTCTCGATGTTCCGCATGTCTGGTCGGAATGGACGCGCTCCGTGCTTGGCGCCGCAGACGAAGTGGTGATCTGCGCCGCGCCCGACCTCGCGAACCTGCGCAACACCAAGAACATGCTCGACGCGCTGCGCAAGCTGCGCCCGAACGACAAGGCGCCGCATCTGATCCTCAACCAGGTCGGCATGCCGAAGCGCCCTGAAATTGCTCCCGGCGACTTCTGCGAGCCGCTGGAGACCGATCCGATCGCGATCATCCCCTTCGATATCAACCTCTTCGGCAATGCCGCAAACAGTGGCCGGATGATCTCCGAAATGGATCCCAAGTCGCCGACAGCGGAAACCTTCTCGCAGCTTTCGCACATCGTCACCGGCCGCGTTGCCGTGAAGAAGGCGAAGCGCGGCGGCCTTCTCGGACTTCTGAAGCGCGGCAAGTAACGTAAAGCGTAGATTGGAATTGGCATGTTCGGAAAACGCGGAAATGATGGTTTCGGAAAGGCCGGCGGCGTAGCAGCGCCACCGCCGCCGGTTGCCGCTGCCGCACCGGCATCCAGCTCGCCCCAGGTCCTCGTCGAGCCCGCCAGGGAAAATGCCCGCCAGCAGATGGCGCCGCCGCCGATGCAGACGCCGCAGCGCCGCCGCCCGGTTCGTACCGAAGAATATTACGACACCAAGACGCAGGTCTTTTCGGCGCTGATCGATACGATCGACCTGTCGCAGCTTGCCAAGCTCGATGGCGAGAGTGCGCGCGAAGAAATCCGCGATATTGTCAATGACATCATCACGATCAAGAACTTCGCGATGTCGATTTCCGAGCAGGAGGAACTGCTCGAAGATATCTGCAACGACGTTCTCGGTTATGGTCCGCTCGAGCCGCTGCTGGCGCGCGATGACATCGCCGACATCATGGTCAATGGCGCCGGCCAGACCTTCATCGAAGTCGGCGGCAAGACGATGGAGTCGGAAATCCGCTTCCGTGACAACTCGCAGCTCCTGTCGATCTGCCAGCGCATCGTCAGTCAGGTCGGCCGCCGCGTCGATGAATCGAGCCCGATCTGCGACGCCCGCCTTCCTGACGGTTCGCGTGTCAACGTTATCGCGCCACCACTGGCGATCGACGGTCCGGCACTGACCATTCGTAAGTTCAAGAAGGACAAGCTGACACTGGACCAGCTGGTCCGCTTCGGCGCGATCACGCCCGAGGGCGCGACGCTGCTGCAGATCATCGGCCGCGTTCGCTGCAACGTCGTTATCTCCGGCGGTACCGGTTCCGGTAAGACGACGCTGCTGAACTGCCTGACGAATTACATCGACCGTGACGAACGCGTCATTACCTGCGAAGACACGGCCGAACTTCAGCTGCAGCAGCCGCATGTCGTACGCCTCGAAACGCGCCCTCCGAATATCGAAGGTGAAGGCGAGATCACCATGCGCGATCTCGTCAAGAACTGCCTTCGTATGCGTCCTGAACGCATCATCGTCGGCGAAGTGCGCGGACCCGAGGTTTTTGACCTCTTGCAGGCGATGAACACCGGCCATGATGGCTCGATGGGCACGATCCACTCGAACTCGCCGCGCGAATGCTTGAGCCGTATTGAATCGATGATCGCCATGGGCGGCTTCAGCCTGCCCGCCAAGACCGTCCGCGAAATCATCGCAGGCTCTATTGATGTGATCATCCAGGCGGCTCGTCTGCGCGATGGCTCGCGCCGCATTACGGCGATCACCGAGGTGATCGGCATGGAAGGTGATGTCATCATCACCCAGGACCTGATGCGCTACGAGATCGAAGGCGAAGATGCCGCCGGCCGCCTCCTCGGCCGCCATATGTCGACCGGTATCGGCAAGCCGAATTTCTGGGACCGCGCCCGCTACTACAATGAAGAAAAGCGCCTGGCCGCTGCTCTCGATGAGATGGAAGCAAAGTCGAAGGGGGCATGATGTTCGGGCTTGATCCAGTCGTTCTCGGTATCATTCTCCTCGTTGCAGTTGCCGCGGGTGCAGTTTGCTACGGCGTTCTCTTCACCCGGATGGAAACCGAGAAGAAAGCCGCAAGCCGCGTGAGCCGTGTTGGCTCGGCTGAAGTGGACCACGCAAAGACTAAGGCGGCACGCGACCGGGTTCAGGAAATGTCCAAGCGCCGCAAGTCGGTCCAGGACAATCTGAAAGATTTGGAGAAGCGCCAGCAGGAAAACTCCAAACGTAAATTGTCTTTGAAATCGCGGTTGATCCAGGCCGGTTTTTCTATAACGCCTGTACGGTTCTATACGATCAGCGGTTTCGTTGGGTTCTTCCTGATGACGATCGCCTTCCTTGCAGGCGCGCCGACTTTGGTCACGCTCGCAATCCCCGTTGTTGCCGGCCTCGGCCTGCCGCGCTGGATTCTCGGCTTCCTCATCAAGCGCCGTCAGAACAAGTTTCTCGATGAATTTCCGAACGCGCTCGATGTCATCGTTCGTTCCATCAAGTCGGGTCTCCCCCTGAACGATGCAATCCGCCTGATCGCCAACGAAGGCCGTGACCCCGTCAAGAGCGAATTCCGGCGTGTTGTTGAATCGCAGCAGGTTGGCCTCAGCGTACCCGATGCTTGCATGCGCATGACCAATTACATGCCGCTTCAGGAAGTCAGCTTTTTCGCGATTGTCATCGCCATCCAGTCTCAGGCCGGTGGTAACCTGTCTGAGGCGATCGGCAATCTGTCCAAGGTGCTGCGCGACCGCAAGAAGATGAAAGCCAAGGTCAAGGCGTTGTCGATGGAAGCCAAGGCATCCGCAGTCATCATCGGCGCGCTGCCCTTCGTCGTCGCGACGCTCGTCTATCTGACCTCGCCGCAATACATGCTCATTCTCTTTACCGACCCGCGCGGTCACTTGATCATGGGCGTCTCGGCGGTCTGGATGTCGATCGGCATCTTCGTCATGCGCAACATGGTCAGCTTTGACATCTAACGGAGAGGACGCGAACCATGTCTTCGGATCTTGCCACGCGACTGACCGATCCGGCCATGCTTGTCGCGCTCTTCGTCGCGATCGCGGTGTTCGCAACGCTCTACACGATCGCCGTCCCGTTCTTCGAACGCGGTGACCTTAACAAGCGCATGCGTGCCGTCTCGTCCGAGCGTGACCAGATTCGTGCTCGCGAACGTGCGCGCATGAATTCGGAGGGGTCTACAAGCAAGGCATCCCTTCGCGCTCATAATAACCGCTCTGTCCGCCAGATCGTCGAGCGCTTCAATCTGCGCGAAGCGCTGGTCGATGAGAACACTATGAACAAGCTGAGGGCGGCGGGCTACCGTTCCGAAAACGCTCTCAATACCTTTCTGGTTGCCCGTTTCCTGTTGCCATTTCTGTTTCTCGCAGTTGGCGCGTTCTATATCTTCGGTCTCGGGCATCTGATCGAAAAGCCCATGCCGATCAGGATTTTTGCAGTTATCGGCATTGCCTATCTCGGCTTTTATGCGCCAAACATCTTCATCTCCAACCGCATGAGCAAGCGCCAGCATTCGATCAAACGTGCTTGGCCGGATGCGCTCGACCTGATGCTGATTTGCGTGGAATCGGGTATCTCCATCGAAGCTGCGATGCGCCGCGTTTCGGAAGAGCTTGGCGAGCAGTCGCCGCCGCTGGCTGAGGAAATGGTCCTGACCACTGCTGAGCTCTCATTCCTGCCTGACCGTCGCCAAGCGCTCGAAAACCTTGGCACTCGCACGCAGATCCCGCTCGTCCAGTCCGTCACCCAGGCACTGATCCAGGCAGACCGCTACGGTACGCCGATCTCCCAGGCGCTCCGCGTTCTGGCGCAGGAAGGCCGTGACGAGCGTATGAACGAGGCGGAGAAGAAGGCCGCCGCGCTGCCGCCGAAGCTCACCGTTCCGATGATCCTGTTCTTCCTGCCGGTGCTCGTTGCCGTCATTCTTGGCCCTGCCGGTATCCAGGTTGCCGATCGCTTCTGATGTCTCTTGAAGGCTTCGGCGAATGGGTTTAGCCATAGGCTCCGCGTGACTGGCGATTGAGATGGATGACCATCGGGGAGCGCGGGCTTTACGCCGCTCGCCTGGGCACCTTCAGTCACAAAGGAGCCCCTATGTCTTCAGCTGCCATTCTTTTCAGTATTTTTGCCGCCATGCTCGTCGGTGCGATGAGCCCTGGCCCAAGCTTCGTGGTCGTATCGCGCATTGCCATTTCCCGCTCTCGCCTGGATGGGCTGGCCGCCGCGGTCGGCATGGGCGTCGGCGGCATCACCTTCAGCGTTCTTGCTCTTGCGGGGTTGACGGCTCTGCTGACGCAATTCGCCTGGCTCTATATCGTTCTGAAGGTCGCCGGCGGTGCCTATCTCGTCTACATCGCCTACCGGATCTGGCGGGGCGCAAAAGAGCCGCTGACGGTTGGCGATGCCGTGGACGGTCGCTCTTCGATCCGCCGTAGCTTCACAACGGCGCTGCTGACGCAGCTCAGCAATCCGAAAACAATCATCGTTTATGCCAGCATCTTTGCGGCTTTCCTGCCGAAAGTCATTCCGCTTGGCGTCATCATCGGCCTGCCGATCGGCATCTTCGCAATCGAGGCTGGATGGTACGCGATCGTGGCGCTGGCTTTCTCGTCGCAGCGCCCGCGCCAAGCCTATTTGGCTGCGAAAGCCTGGATCGATCGCGCAGCCGGGCTCGTCATGGGTGGCCTCGGGTTGAGGCTGATCGTTTCCGGCATGATGCTGCGCTAGGCTCTATCTTGGGCGTCAGTTGGTGTTGTTCGCCTGCTGGCCGTCCTTGGAAGCGAGCTTCTGCCAAGAATTCTGCTGCGACAGCATCGAGCGCAGGTAGGCGACATTGGCGTCTGCCTGCTGCTGCGAAAGCTCGCGGCGGGCGATCTGCTCTGCCTCGGGGAAGCGTCCCTGCAGGCCGACGACCAGCGCCAGGTTCTGGCGGACGCGGCTGTCGGCGGTCGGCTGGCCAGCCGCCTGGCGCAGATAGGTCTCCGCGGTGCGAAGGTCACCGGTCAGCACATAGGACATGCCGAGATTGGAGAGGACGGACGGTTCGTTCGGCATGATGTCGAGCGCGTCGCGGTAGCGGGCGCGGGCCTCGCTCGGCTTGCCCATCTGGTCGAGAATGGCGCCTTGAGCGGAAACCAGCTTCCAGTCCGGACGATCAGGCGTCTGAGCACGGCCGATCGTGTCGAGCGCCTGCTGCAGCTGTCCGGCAGCGGCCTGCGCCTTGCCGTAGGCAGCAAGAACATTGCGGTCATTCGGATTGGAGATCGCCACCTGCTGCATGACGGCCAACGCCTGCGCGTCGCGGCCGGCCGAGCGCAGCAGCGTCGCGTAGTAGACGCCGCTGACGGGATCGCGCGGGTTCTTCTCGTAGATCTGGCCTGCACGTTCGGTCGCGCTGCGTACTTCGGTGGCGTCCATGCTCTCTACGGGTCTCGTGGAGGCTGGGATCGAGCCCGTCGTCATCTTGTCCTTGGTGGTCGAGCAGCCGGCAAGCGCCAGGCCGATCATTGCCAAAGCGGCCCCCTGGAGGATACGGTTCTTGAACGGAGTGGTAGCCGAACGAGGCATGGCGCTTTCCTGAATTCAGAAACAGGCGCCTGACCTCTAAGCGGAACAGGGAAAGGTGTGACGCAATCTTCGCTCCAGCAATAGTCTGTTAACCCTAACAGACCGTTAAAAAACGATTCCGATACCGCCGAAGGACATCATGGCCCCCTATCAATTTATTGAGAGACCGACCCCTTTCAACAACAAGGGCGGCTCGACGCTTCCGATTTTCGCCGTCACCCCCGCGCATATCGAGACCGGCACGATCGATCCGATCGCCCTCGACTGGGCAAAGAAGGCAGGTTACCGCGCTGAAAGCGGCTCGCTGCTTTTGATCCCGACTGCGGAAGGCCATCTTGGTGGCGCGCTGTTCGGCCTCGGCACCAATCCTTCGGAACAGCCCTACATCACCGGCAAGCTGGCGCGCTCGCTGCCGGCCGGCGACTGGCATATCGAAACCGCGCCGCTGACGGCAAACCGCCTGTCTCTAGGCTTTGGTCTCGGCAGCTACCGCTTCGATCGCTACCGCTCCGAAAAGCCCGCCGCAGCAACGCTGATGATCCCGCGCGATGCCGATGCTGCCGATATCAAGCGTCAGCTTGCCGGCGTCTTCCTCGCCCGCGATCTGATCAACACCCCGACCAACGATATGGGACCGGAGCAGCTGGAAGGAGCCTTCCGTGGGCTCGCTGAGCACTACAAGGCAGAGATGTCCGTCATCATCGGCGATGACCTGCTCAAGGAGAACTTCCCGCTGGTCCATACCGTCGGCCGCGCCAGCGCCGATGCGCCGCGTCTGCTCGAGCTGCGTTGGGGCAAGAAGGGTCATCGCAAGGTTACGCTTGTCGGCAAGGGCGTCTGCTTCGATACCGGCGGCCTCGACATCAAGCCGGCATCGTCCATGCTGCTGATGAAGAAGGACATGGGTGGGGCGGCCAACGTCATGGGCCTGGCGCTGATGATCATGGATGCCAAGCTGAAGGTCGACCTGCGCGTCATCATCCCCGTTGTCGAGAACTCCATCTCGGCCAATGCCTTCCGTCCGGGCGACATTTACAAGAGCCGCAAGGGCCTGACCGTTCAGATCGACAATACCGATGCCGAAGGCCGTCTCATTCTGGCGGATGCGCTCACCTATGCCGACGAGGAATCCCCGGATCTCCTGATCGACATGGCAACGCTGACCGGTGCCGCCCGCGTTGCGCTGGGTCCTGATCTGCCGCCTTTCTTCACCGATGACGAGGGCCTTGCTCACGATCTGACGGAAGCCAGCCTTGAGACCGACGATCCGTTGTGGCGCCTGCCGCTCTATATGGGCTACGACAAGGACATCCGCGCCAAGATCGCCGATATCACCAATGCGCCGGCAGGCGGCATGGCTGGCGCCATCACGGCTGCCCTGTTCCTGAAACGCTTCGTCAGCAAGGCAAAGAGCTGGGCGCATTTCGACATCTACGGCTGGGCGCCCTCCGAGCGTGCGCATTCCCCGGGTGGTGGCGAGGCGCAGGCGATCCGCGCGCTCTATCACCATATCCGCCAGGGCGCCTGAGCCGATCGTTAAAATTTTATTCACCTTGAGAGGCGGCAGTTCATGCCGCCTCTTGCATGAGAGCGGCAGGCTGCGAAAATAGGAACGTTAGCGTAACGATTTTCCGGAGAGGCCGTGCCGATCGAACTGAGTGCATCCCAGGCATTGGGGCTCTGGCATGGCGTGGCGCTCGATCAGGTGCGCCACGACGATCGCGACCTGACGCTGCGCCAGATGGCGATTCTCCTGCATATCTATCTCGTCCCGCCGCCGCATACCGTGCGCGGGCTCGCCGCCACCCTCGGCGTCACCAAGCCCGTCATCACCCGCGCTCTCGATACCATGGGTGAAATGGGCCTCGTCGACAGGGTGCGCGACGATGCAGATCGGCGTAATGTGATCATCAAGCGCACCGTCGGCGGCGCGCTCTATCTCGAGAAGCTGGGCGATCTCGTGCGCGAGCAGGGCCGCAAGCTTCCGGTATAAGGGCCAGAGTAAAGGATTGTCATGACCATGTTCGACCGGCGCCTGAACGCCTATAGACCGGATCTCGCGGAGGCCTCCCTCAAGGGCAAGGTCGAGGCCGAGCGCTTCGTCGAGGGCATGCCGGCACGGATCGCTGTTCCCGTCGCGCCGCTTCGCCCGGTCCCGGATCTGGCACGCGGCATCGATACGGAATTGCTGATGGGCGAGGACGTCACCGTCTTCGACCGTTCGAACGGTTGGTGCTGGGTCAAGGCGGTCTCTGACGGTTATGTCGGCTACCTGCCGGAGGCGATGCTGGCGACGGTTGATGTCGAGCCGACGCATGTCGTCAATGTCCAGCGCACCTTCATCTATCCCGAGCCTGAGCTCCGAAAGCCCTACCAGACCATCCTGTCGATGGGCAGCCGTGTCCGCGTCACCGGTCAGGCCGAGGCGCGGGGCAATCACTACCATGTGCTGGCCGATGGAACGGCGATTTTCGAAAAGCACCTGCAGCCGATCGGCGCGGGTGAGGGCGCCGATTACGTCGAGGTCGCGCTGCAGTTTCTGAACACACCCTATCTCTGGGGTGGCCGCTCTGGACTGGGGATCGATTGCTCCGGCCTCGTTCAGCTCGCCGCCTTGATGACCGGCCGCAGCACGCCGCGCGACACGGACATGCAGGCGGCAGCTCTTGGTGCGCCGATCGACCGCTCGGAGCTTCGACGCGGCGATCTGGTGTTCTGGAAGGGTCATGTGGCGATCATGGAAGACCCGGATACCATCATCCATGCCAACGGCCACACGATGACCGTCGCCCGCGAGAATTTCGAAGAAGCGGTCAAGCGTATCGGCTGGCTCTACGAGATGCCGACCGGCTACCGTCGCCCGTTCTAATCTCTAGCGCTGCCTTGGATCCAGCCAGTCGCGCAGCCCATCGCCCAGCATGTTGAATCCGAGAACAGCAAGCGCGATCGCCAGGCCAGGCAGTATCGCAAGCCACGGCGCGATGCCCATGAAGGTCTGCGAATCGGCCAGCATCTTGCCCCAGGTCGGCGCCGGCGGCGCCATGCCGAGACCGAGAAAGCTCAGGCCCGCCTCGGTCAGGATCGCCAGCCCCAGCTGGATCGTGGCGTGAACGATGATCTGGCTCATGATATTCGGCGCCACATGCCGGATCGAGATCGTCAGCCGGCTGTTGCCGATTGCTTGTGCCGCAAGCACATAGTCGCGGCTCCAAGCCTGTAATGAGGTCGCCAGCGTCACGCGTGCGAAGACCGGGATCATGAAGACGGCAATCGCTGTGATGGCCGTGAACCGGCCGGGGCCGAGAAAGGCACCGAGGATCATCGCCGAGAGGATCGGCGGCAGCGCGAATATCACGTCGCAGACGCGCATCAGCACCGCTTCGAACGGTCCGCGGATCGCTGCAGCCGAAATGCCGACGATCGAGCCGATCGTTCCGCCGATGGCAACTGCGGTGACCGCTATAGATAGCGAATTCCAGCACCCTGCCATCAGCATCGATAGGACGTCTCGGCCGAATTGATCGGTGCCGAGCAGTCCGTAGCCAAGCGGCGGCTGCAGCTTGTGAATGATCTGCATCTTCGCCGGCGGCAATGGCGTCCAGAACAGCGAGAGCACGGCAATAGCTGCTAGGATGCCGACGATCACGACTCCTGCGATCAGACTAATTCGCCGGCTAATTCTGTTGACTCCGAGCTGCGCTCCCGTCGCGACAAAGAATGCCATCATGCCCCCTCTCGCCGCAGCCGCGGATCGATGGCGAGATAGGACATGTCGACGATGAAATTCATGATGATGACCAGCGCTGCGAAGAACAGCACGACGTCCTGCATGACGATGATATCCCGCTGCGCAAGCGCCTGCAGCGCAAGCCGCCCCAGCCCCGGGAGGTTGAAGACGTTCTCGACCAGCACAGCACCGGCGACGAGAAAGGTGAACTGCAGGCCAAGCACCGTCAGGATCGGGACCAACGCATTCGGCACGGCATGGCGCCACAGCACGCCCTTGTCGGACAGCCCCTTGGCCCGCGCGGTCCGCGTAAAATCCTCGTGCAGCACGTCGAGCACCGCCGAGCGCGTCACCCGCGTCAGCACCGCTGCCTGCGGCAGGGCGAGCGCGAAGGCGGGCATGACGAGCGCCTGCAGGGCGGCGGCGATGCCATTTTCCCAGCCGGGAAAGCCGCCGGCCGGCATCAGCCCGAGCGTCGTCGAAAACAGGATGATCATCAGCAGCGCCAGCCAGAAGCCCGGAACTGCGATGCCCATCTGCGAGAACAGGGTGGCGGCGATATCGGCGATGCCACCACGGCGGGCGGCGGCGAAAGTGCCGAGCGGCAGGGCAATGGCAATCGAGATCAGGATGGCGAAGATGGCAAGCGGCAGGGTGACGGCAAGCCGCTCGGCAATCAGCCCGGCGACCGGCACGCTGTATGTATAGGACTGGCCGAGGTCGCCGCGGAGAACGCCGGCGACCCAATGGCCGTAGCGGACGATCAGCGGCTGATCGAGACCCATATCATGGCGCAGTGCCGCAAGCGTATCGGGCGCCGCCGAGGTGCCGAGCATGATCGACGCCGGATCGCCGGGCAGCAGGTCCATGACTGCAAAGATCAGGAAGGAGACGACGAGGAGGGTGACGACCAGGCCGGCAATGCGGCGGGAGAGCAGGGCGATCATGTAGCTCGCGCCTTGTGCGACAGCGCTTGAGTTCGCACGCGGCGGCCCGGCGTTTCTCCCTCATCCTTGTGCTCGTCACAGAGGTTCAGCCACCGCGTGTCTGCGCGGTGAATGAATCGAAATCGGAGAGAGGAGTCTTCAGCGCTCCAGGGAGGGTGAAGGGCGTGCGCAGACACTACGCTATGGCAATCCCGGTTGATGACCCTACCTCCAGCCGAGCATTCGATCATTCCTCCCACGAAACATTCGTCAAAACGTTCGACGGGATCGGCTCGTTCTTCCATAGCCCCTTCAGCTTCTTGTCCCAGACGCCGAGCTTGGGCATGACGAAGAGATAGAGGGCGGGTACGTCTTCCGCCAGGATTTTCTGAGCCTCGCCATAGAGCTTGTTCTGCTCGGCCGGCTCGGCCGTCAGCTGCACCTTCTTCAACAGCGCGTTGAAGTCGGGATTGTTGTAGTTGAAGTAATAGGGATCGCGCGAATAGATATCGATGTCCATCGGTTCCGCATGGGCGACGATGGTCATTTCGTAGGCGCGGTCCTTCATCACATCCTGCACCCATTTCGCCGGAAACTCGGTTGGCTCGATATTCATCGTCACGCCAATCTCGGCAAACATTGCCTGCATCACCTGAGCGCTGCGCGGTGCATAGGCCATCTGCGGCACCTTGATGGTGAAGGAGAAGCCGTTCGGGTAGCCGGCTTCGGCAAGCAGCGCTTTGGCCTTTTCAGGATTGTAGGCGAGCACACCGGTCATGTCCTGATAGCCCGGATCGTTCGGTGTGTAGTGGCTGCCGATCGCGGTCCCGAGACCCGACCATGCGCCCTCGATCACCGTCGGCCGGTCGATCGCCATCATCAGCGCCTGACGCACCCGCTTGTCGTCGAACGGCTTCTTGGCATTGTTCATGCCGGCGACGACCTTGAGTTCGGTATTGCCGATCTCCGTCGTCAAACGGGGATCGCCGTCGAAGGAGCTCATCAATTCAGGAGCGCCGAATTCCGGTATGGCGTCGATATCGCCTGATTTCAGTGCTGCCGCCTGGGCCTGTGGGTCGGCTATGAAGCGGAAGGTTACCTTGTCGAGCTTCACCGAAACCTGCTTGTTCCAGTAGGCATCGTTTTTCGCCAACTCGACCTTGTCGCCCTTCGCCCAGTTGACGAATTTGAACGGTCCGGTGCCGACGGGCACCGTCTTGTCGTTATTGGCCGATTTCGGCCCGACCATGACCGAAGCCGGCCAGCCGAGCCAGTAAAGCAGGCTGCCTGTCGGTTCCGAGAGATGCAGAACGAGCGTGCTGGCATCCGGCGTATCGATCGAGGCGATCGACGCGAAGAAGCGCTTTTGCGGATTGACCGAGTCCTTGCCGCGCGCCCGCTCCAGCGAGAATTTCGCCGCTGCCGGATCGAAGGGCTCACCGTCGTGGAAAGTCACGCCATCCTGCAGCTTGAACGTATAGGTCAGCCCGTCAGCAGAGACCTCCCAGCTCTTCGCCAGTTGCGGCTGGACCTTGCCGTCCTCGCCGATCGAGACCAGGCCCTCGAAAACGTTCTGCCAGGTCACCTGGCCGATCGCCACAGGCACGGCGATCGTCGGGTCAAGACCGGTGGGTTCGACCGCCATGCCGAGATTGAACGTCGTCTTGGGAGCGGCATGGGCGGGAAGGGCGGTTGCGGCTGCGATGGCGCAGGCCGCAGCTAAAGCCTGCATGCGGCGGGCGGAACGGATGAGGCGGAGCATGTATATCCCGTCTTATATGGTGAACACGTTTTGTGTTCTCTGTGTACTAAAAAGCGATACACACCAAAAACGCGGGAAACGCAAGGTCTGGAAAGGCGGAACGCTAGCGGCTGGCGTTCGAGCGCATGAACTCTTCGATGAAGCCGCTGAGCTTGGCGGCAGCGAAGGACAATTGCCGGTCGGGCGCGATCGACAGCTCCGCATGCGTGCGAATCGTGCTTTCGCTGGCAAGCGGAATGGCGGTCAGCGTGCCAGCCTCGAGCTCGCGGCGCACCGAAAGCCGCGGCAGCAGCGTTACGGCCATGTCGCTGAGCACGAGTTCCTTCAGCATCTCCAGCGCGCTGACGGTGAAGGCCGGTTCGAAGGTCAGGCCCTGGCGCTCCGCTGCGGCGTCAAAGGCCTGGCGAAAGCCGAACGATGTTTCCGGCAGCGCCAGCGCGTGCCGCGCCAATTCGCGAAGCGTCACTTCCTTGCGTCCGGCGAGCGCGTGGCGGCTGGAGGCGATCACCTCATAGGCGATCTCGGAGCGGGCGATCACCTTGGCCTCGGTCATCTGCGGCGCGAACAGGGTCAGCGCCATATCGGCACGCGCTGAATTGACGGCTTCCACCGCCTGCCGCGCGCTGGTGATCATCACCTCGAAGCGGATGCTGGGATAGGTCTTGCTGAACTCGGCAAGCGCCGGGGTGAGCAGGCTGGCCACGATCGCGCCATTGGCAAAGATCGTCACCCTTCCACGCTCCAGCCCCTTCAGATCCTCGATCAGCTGCTGCACATGTTCGAGCTCGCGCAGCGTTCGCCCGGCGCGCGCCGCAAGCAGCTCTCCGGCAGCCGTCAGCGTAACCCCCCGGGCGCTGCGCTCGACGAGCGGCGTGCCGAAATAGTCTTCGAGATTTTCGATCTGGCGGCTGACGGCTGTCGGCGCAACGTTGAGGTTCTCGGCCGCCTGCCGCATCGAATTGGTTCTCACCAGCTCGTCGAAATACATCAGCGCCCGGATCTGCATGCGGTTCTCCTGCCTCTCGTCTGCCGCTTCTCTTTAGGCAATCGCAGAAGGTCCCGCTAGCCGTCCCGCCATGCGCGCTGCGCGCCTTCATGCGGCAGGGCGCTTGCCTCGTAGACGCCGCGCGCGATCGCCCGGGCCATGACGATACCGGCCAGATGGCAGAGCTCCATGAAGCCGGGCGCCTCGATCGGCTTTGCGCCGGTTGCGGCTGAGAGAACGGTATCACCGTCGAGCGGCAGATGCGCCGGGAGCAGCGCGCGTGCCAGGCCATCATGGGCAGCAATCGAAAGCCGGTGGGCCTGCGCCTTGGTCAGTATCGCGTCGGTCACCACAGCGCCGATCGTCGTCGCCGGGGCGCTCATGCCCTTCAGGCGCATGCGGTGATCGATCGTTGCGGGCATGCCGAGCCCGCCGAACTCATCATCCTGCTCAAAGGGTGCCGCCCAGAAATGCCGGCCGGCGCCGATCGTCGCCGAACCTAGCGCGTTAACGGCGACGATTGCCCCGATCCTGTGCCCGCCGCTGCCGACTGTGCTCGCCGAGCCGAGGCCACCCTTGAAGGTCGCTGTCGTCGCACCGGTGCCGGCGCCGACCGTTCCCAGCTCAAAGCGTCCAGTCGAGGCATCAGCGCAGGCGCCATAGCCCAGATCGCGATAGGGCGCATGCAGCCCCCAGTCCTTGTCGCCGCCATTCAGGAGGTCGAAGAGGATCGCCTGCGGCACGATCGGGACGCGCACATCGCCGACCGCAAAGCCACGTCCGGCTTCGCGCAAGCAGGACTGGATGCCGCCTGCGGCATCGAGACCGAAAGCCGAACCGCCGGAGAGAACGAAGGCATCGACCTTTTCGACCGTCATCGACGGGTCGAGCAAGGCGGTATCGCGCCCGCCCGGTGCACCGCCGAGAACGGTGCCCGAGGCAATCGCCGGCTGGTCGAAAATGATGGCGGTAACGCCCGATCCGAGCGTCAGGTCGGTGGCGTGGCCAACGGAGAGGCCTTCGATATCGGTGATGAGATTGAGCAAGTCGGTCCCCTTTGGCGGCGATTAGGAGCGCAACGACAGGCAAAAAACAAGACCGGCCCCGATGATGATGGGGGCCGGTCAGAAAACTTCGGTTGAAATGAAGCGGAAAAGCCTGTGCCTGCAATCAGGCATGAAGCGGCTTCGGATGGCGGCGGGTCATCAGGTCGTGGATAGCGACCCTCACCTCGTCGGGAGAACGGAAACGCTGCTCATCGAGGTCGTGAACGTGAAACTTCACGGCGATGAACTTCAGCCGGTCTTCATCCGGAATGACGATCCCGACGGGAACGCCTGCATATTCGATAACTTGCTTTTTCATGCGTAGAACTCCTGCCGCGCGGACTGCGCGAGCGATGGCGAATTGACTTGTCTTGTACCGTTGAGAGGGGGACGAACGTCACATTCGACAGTTCGGGCGGGAGAGGGCGCCCGGACGGTCATTGCCGAGCACAGAGCGCCCAAGGAGATAGGCGAGAATATCGATTTCAATCATGTCTCGTTCCTTGCGTTGGCGTTGCACTCGTGGTGGTCCCGTAGAGCCGGGACCGGCGATAACTATCTCTATTAATCTACTAATGTAGTAGAGAATAGGCGATAATCAGTCAGAAACATATTCCGAAACGTGTCAAAATATCGGCGATCGGAAAAATTTCATTCCATCTTACCCAAACTTGCAGAAAGAACATATCAAGACTTTGTGCAATTCGCGTGACGGTCGAGAACTTGTTTCGATCACCGCAGCAGACATAGGAAGCGTGCCTGATTCCGGCAATGGGGCAATTCATTAAAAAGCGGTAGGCCGCGAAATCACCTAATTCGTTAATGGCGCGAGCGGTGCATCACCAGCCCTCCGAAAGCACCTTTTCCAGCATGTCCGCGAAGAAGTCGGCACTCTCGATCGTCAGGCAGAGCGGCGGTTTGATCTTCAACACGTTGAGGTGATCGCCGGTCGGCTGCATGAGCACACCGAGATCGAGCAGCCGCTCGCAGATCGCCGCCGTCTCGCCGGTGGCCGGCTCCAGCGTCGTTCTGTCGCGCACGAATTCGAGGCCGAGATAGAGGCCCATGCCGTGGACCGCCCCGGCAATCGGGAATTTTTCGATCAGCGCTGCCAGCCGTCCCTTCAGGTGGTCGCCGACCTGGCGGGCATTCTCCTGCAGGTTTTCCTCCCGTAGGATATCGAGCACCGTCATGCCGGCAACGCAGCTGACCGGGCTGCCGCCGGATGACGAGAAGAAATAGCCCTCGCGTTCCAGCGAATCGGCAATCGCCTGGCTGGTGATGACGGCGCCGAGCGGGTGGCCGTTGCCCATGCTCTTGGCGATGGTGATGATATCCGGCACGACGCCCTGCTGCTCGAAGCCCCAGAAATGATGGCCGAGCCGGCCATAGCCGACCTGCACTTCGTCGGCGATGCAGACGCCGCCGCGGGCGCGCACTTCGGCATAGAGACCGGCCAGATAGCCGTCCGGCAGTGGAATGCCGCCGGCATTGCCATAGACCGGCTCGGCGATCACGCCGGCTAGCCCCTGGCCGCTATTGTCGATCGCCTGCAGTACCGGAATGGCACCGGCCAGATAGTCGCTGGCGCTTTCGGAGCCGCGGAATTCGCCGCGATAGGTGTTCGGCGCCGAGAGAGGGTGTACCCAGGCCGGGCGCGTCGAGAGCGCCTGCGGGTTGTCGGCGATCGAGGTGGAGACAGCGTCGCTCGCCACCGACCAGCCATGATAGCCTTCAAGCAGGCAAAGCATGTTGTGCGCGCCGCTATGCGCCCAGGCCAGCCGCAGTGCGAGGTCGTTGGCCTCGGAGCCGCTATTGACCAGGAAGACCCTGTCGAGCCCTTCCGGGGCGAGTGCCGCCAGCCGTTCGGAAAACTCGGCCAGCGCCTCATAATGGAAACGCGAATTGGTGTTGAGCTTCAGCCACTGGTCGGCGATCGCATCGGCAAGCTGCGTATGGCCGTGGCCGAGGATGCTGACATTGTTGACCATGTCGAGATAGGCGCGGCCCTCGACATCGTACATATGCTCCTTCCAGCCGCGTTCAATCTGCGGCGGAGCGTCATAGTAGTTCTTCTGCGGCTTGGCGAAATGTGCCTTGCGCCGCGTCAGCAGCGCCGCCGTATCGGGCCTTGGGGCATTGCAGTTGTCGCCAAGCAGGAGCGAGGGCGACGGGCAGATCGCCGACCATGCGTCGGCATCGTGTGCCGTCGCAAAGAGCGGCGGCTCCAGGCCATTGATGGTGCAAAGCTGGATACGCAGCCCGCCGAGCGAATTGCTGTCGCCGGAAACCGTGCCGATCGTCTGGCCCGCCTCGACCTCGGCGCCATCCTCGACCGATGGTTCGATACCGTCGAGATGCAGGCTGATGCCGTCGCCGATCAGCACCAGATGATGGTTCCTGAAATCGATGCGGCCGGCAAAAGGCGCGGCGACTGGATTGCCGCCGGAAAGGCAGATGTCGCTATGCAGAGCGAAGGTCGAATGCGGCTTGGCGCTCAGCGTGCTGGCGCGCGACAGCCGGTATTCGCCGTAGCGCGTCGCGGCAACGCCGCTGTCATTGGCGACGCGGGCAAGCAGGCGCCAGTCCATCTCGGAATTCAGCCAGTTGCCGCCGGCGAAATGGCGGCTCTGAACGCCGAGATCGAGGTAGGCGATGTCGGCTGTATTGATCTCGGGCAATAGCGCCTGCCAGCCCGAATTCTGCGGTAGCGGTTGCTCGATGCCGCCGATCTTCTGGATCGCCGCTTCCATGAGCTCGAAGGGCACGGACATCGCGGTGTCGAAGATGATGCGCTCATGCTCCAGATTGTTGCGCGCGTAATCGTTCTCAGGATCGATCGAAATCTGCTGCTCGCCGCTAGCAACCAGGATCACGGCGCGGGCGACGATCAGCGGCCACAGCGCCTTCAGCTCTTCCGGTGTCAGCGGATAGGTCTCCTGATAGGCCTTGATCGCCGGCAGGATATAGAGCGGATCGCCATCGGCATGATGCAGCAGCGAGGCACAGGTGACCGCGAGATCGCCGACCAGCCAGCCGCGGATGATGTCGCCGAAATCGATGACGCCATCGGGGATCAGCCGCCCATGTGCGTCGGGCAGGCTAACGACATTGTCGTCGGTGACGTCGTGATGCACGGCCTGAACGCGAAGCGAGGAGGCAAGTGGCTGGATGCGGCGCACGGCCAGCACCATCGTCTTGGCGATGCGATCGCGGGCGGCACTATCGGTGATCGCCGACAGCAGTTGAACGGCGACGGGGCCGGCGCGGCGCAGGTCCCATTGCAGGCTGCGCTCGAGGCCCGGATGCTCGAAATCGGCAAGCGCCTTTGCCAGCCGGGCGCAGAGTGCACCAAGTGCTGCCACCGTGCTTTTCGGTAAATGCTTGCGATGCGTCAGGCTTTCGCCTTCGAGATATTCGAGAACGCGCACCTGATAGGTCTGGTCGCGTACGGTCACCGCGACGATCGCCTGCCCATCGGTGGACGTCAGCAGATGCGGAACGCGCGGCGCGCCTTCGATCGTATTGAGATGGTGGATCGCCGCGTTCTGTGCCTCGAGCTCGAGCGTCTCGTAGGCCATGTGGCAGATCTTCAGGACGAAGCGGCCGTTGCCGGTATCGAGCCGGTAATTGCGATCCTGCTGACTGCCGAGCTCGCTGATCGTGCCCGACAAGCCATAGTGGGTTTCCAGGATGCTTAAGGCTTCTTCCGGTGTCACGTCCGGTCGCGGCAGTTCCATACGATCGGTGAGCGCTTCATCGGTCATCGCATCCCCCAGGGCATGATTCGATTATTCACACTAAGCAGATAATCGAATGCATGCTATGGGCAAGCGTATGGCAACACGCCTTTCGGGCGCAATCAGCCCATACGTTCGGATGCATAGGAGCCCGGGCTCGCCGGGAACACCACCGTACGGTTGCCGTTCAGGAAGACGCGGTGGTGAATATGGGCGTGGATCGCCCGTGCCAGAACCTGGCTTTCGACATCGCGGCCGATCGAGACATAGTCGTCTGCCGACTGTGCGTGGGTGATACGGGCGGTGTCCTGCTCGATGATCGGGCCTTCGTCGAGATCGGCAGTGACGTAATGCGCCGTCGCGCCGATCAGCTTCACGCCGCGCTCGTAGGCCTGCTTGTAGGGGTTGGCGCCCTTGAAGCTCGGCAGGAACGAGTGGTGAATGTTGATGATCTTGCCAGACATCTTCCGGCACATCGCATCCGAGAGAACCTGCATGTAGCGGGCGAGCACGATGAGCTCGGTGCCGGTCTGCTCGACGAGATCGAGCAACTGGCCTTCCGCCTGCGGCTTGTTTTCCTTCGTCACCTTGATGTGGTGGAAGGGAATGTCGTGATTGACGACGACCTTCTGGTATTCGAAATGGTTGGAGACGACGCCAACGATGTCGATCGGCAGCGCGCCGATCTTCCAGCGGTAGAGCAGGTCGTTCAGACAATGGCCGAAGCGCGAGACCATCAGCAGAATCTTCATGCGGCTCTGGCCGTCATGGATTTCGGCGTCCATCTCGAATTTCTCGGCGATCGGCTTGAAACCTTCGACGAGTGTCGGCAGCTTCACGCCCTCCTCGGAGATGAAGCTGACGCGGGTGAAGAACTTGCCCGTGTCGAGGTCGTCGAACTGGCTGGAGTCGACGATGTTGCAGCCCTGCTCGGCAAGATAGTTGGAAATTGCCGCCACGATCCCGCGCGTCGATTTGCACGTCACCGTCAAAACATAGTTGGTCATGTCCGTCTTCCCTCTCACGGCTTCGCCGGCAGGCTGCTTAGATCAAACGCCGCCCGCCGAACAGGCCGCGGCTCTTTCATTCATGCAACATTTTGCAAGGGAAGCCATCAAGTGCTTGCAAGGCCCCGCATCCTGTTGATGCTCATATAAATGACGCTAGCCTTAGGGAAAGTCCGTTCCGCCTGCGTCGTCGCATATCCCCGCCGCGCAGCTACCGGGCTGCGGCAGCCACCGGAACGGAAATCGGAGATGCAGCGCGCTGCTTTCCCTCATTGACCTTCAGGAAGCCGACGAGCAGCCAGGCAAGCCCGGCCGTCTTCATCGAGAAGATCGCGGTCGAGCCGATCATCAGGTTCAAGAACATGAAGAGTGACAGCGAGTGGCAGAGCCGCTTCTGGTTAGGCGTCTGGCCGGCCGGGAAGAAAGACACGAATAGCCAGAACAGGATCAGACCGAAGATCGTCGCGCTGTAGGTGATGAAGACATAGCCGCTATCGACATAGCCCAGCCCCTTTTCGAGCTCGAGACCGAGCGTCGCCGGGATATCCATCGCGTTGATACTGCGGATCGTGCCACTGATGCGGCCGACGAAATCGTCGTCGTGGGCATTCGGCTTGAAGGCGTGGATGATGAAGCCGATGGCGATGATCCCCGGCATCATTAGGAAATCGAGGATCTTCGGCAGCCAGGGATAAATGACATAGCCGCCGAGGCAGACGATGCTGAAGATCAGCATCGTGCGCGTGTCGTTGGTGAGCAGGATCAGCACAACCGTTGCGATGAAGATCAACCGGTCGCCAAGCCTCAAGCGGTTGGAGAAACTGACGAGATAGATCACCATCGCGCCGCAGAAATTCGCCAGCGACACCTGTTCGAGGAAGATCGAGGAGGAACGGTGGTCGATGATCCCGAAGGAGAAGCGGTCAGGAAAGCCGAGCGCGCCGCGGAACAGGCCGAGGTCGCTATAGGTCGCCCGCGGCACGCCGCGCGTATTCTCGAAATATTCGGCCGGATGGAACAGCGCCACATAGGCGGTGACCGAGACGATCTCGCAGATCAGCACCGAAAGCACGGCAATGCAGCAGATCTTGAAGACAAGCTTCAGGGTCCGTTCGTTGGTCCAGCGCCCCATGACGACGAAGGCGAAGACGATCAGGATGTTGCGCAGATGATCGATATAGCCGGACCGGTTGATCACCATGACGTAGACCGTCAGCAGGATCGTCGCCAGCAGATAGCCGAGCGGCGCAAGGTCCTCTTCGAATATGCCTTTGCGCAGGATGAAGGCGAAGCTGTAGGCGAGGATCAGCATTTCGCTCATCACCACATAGGCGGGCGAGAGCGGCATGATGTTGTGATTGATGAAGGCGAGAATGGCATTGTAGGTCACCGCAAGCACGCCAGCGGCAAGAATGCCCCACTGGATCGGCTCCTTCGGTGCAACGCCAGCCTCGGTCATAACGGTCACTCCGCCATCAGCCGGCAGGCAGCTTTGTCGGGCGCCGGTGCCTTGGCGGCGGCCTGTAGCGCGGCCAGCTGCTTGCGGTCCTTGCCGTCATGCGGCTGGACGTTCAGGGGCTCGGTCTCCGGCCACCAGTCTCCGGCAACCCAATAGGTCCAGCCCAGCCAGACGTCGCCATTGTCCTGCATCGCGCCGAGCACGTCTTTCAAGCCTGCCACGCATTCGGGTGCCTGCGACACGCCGAATTCGCCGAGCAGCAGCTTGGTATCGTTCTTCCGAGCCCAGTCCGACATGTCGAGGATTGCCTGTTTGGCCTTGTCGTTGCCGGAGCATTCGTCCTTGGTGCCGGAGGAGTCGCTGTCGAAATATTGGTGAACCTCGTAGCCGAAATTCTTGCGGGCATCCTTGATGCCGAGCATGACGGTGCCGTTGGCGTCGTCATCGCCGCTCTGCCAGGAATGCGCTCCGGTCCAGCGCGTGCCGGGTACGAGGATATAGTTGTTGGCGCCGACGGCACGGATGCCGCGGATCGCGGTATTGGCCGCCTCCAGCCATTTCTTGGCGGAGATATCGTGCGGTTCGTTCATCAGGCCAAAGACGACATCCGGCTGGTCCGAGAACTCGGCCGCAAGCCGCGTCCAGAAATCCGCAAAGGCAAGCGTCGTCACCGGCGCCGTGCCGATCTGCACTTTCTTGTAATAGGCGTAGTTATGCGGATCGAGGATGATCGTCATCTTGTGCTTGCGCAGCAGCGCGACCGTATCCTTCAGCCGCTGCAACTCGTCCTCCTTCAGCGATTGCCCGAGCTCCGGCTGCAGCCGCTCCCATTGGAAGGGCAGGCGAACGGTATTCATGCCCTTCTTCTGGAAATAGGCGATCGTCTCCTCCGAAGGATAGGCATAGTCCTTGAAGACGGTGCCGCCCGGCTCGCCGAATTCGGCGCCGGAAAGGTTGATGCCGCGAAGGCAGGGTCCCGCAGCGCCGGCCGCATGCGCCTGCAAGGGCAGCAGTATCGCGGCGATCGTCAGCAGGCGGCGCCATTTGGAGGATGAGGCTCTCAATTGCTTTCCCGTGGTTTCAGCAGCGGCGGCTAATATCGGTGCCTCCATCTTAACGGTCCGTTAGCTAAGGATTTCTAAAACTCGCCTACCCTCGCTGCACTCTGCCGGCGGGTGACGAGAGCGCTGATGAGCCAATTCGACAGGAACAGGGTAAGCCGCTTGCCGGGCTGGCGAAGCTACGAGCCTGCGCAGACTGCGCCTGAGGCCGCGCGCCCGCGTTCCCCTGTCCTGCGCCCGTCCGACTTTGCCAAGGCACCACCACCCGCTCCCGAACCGCAGATCCGCCACGAAGAGCCCGCTGCCCCACCGCCGCTGCCGCCCGTGACCGAGCCTGTTGCCACAACCCCTCGCGTCGAAGCCGCACCGGTTGCTGTCGTTGCCGCCGACGAGCCGCTGCTTGACGTGCGCTCGGCGATCTTCGCGATCTGGAACCGCAAGCTGATGATTGCCGGTCTGGCCGTCCTCGGCGCGGTTGCCGGTGCGGCGGTCCTGCCGATGCTGCCGCAGAAATTCACGGCGACGACGAGCCTCTATTTCGATCCGCGGCAGATCGGCCTGGCTGATCCGGCCGCCCAGCAATCGACGATCTCGCCGGAGATGATCTCCTCGATGATCGACAGCCAGGTGCAGATCCTGACCTCCGGCAACGTCCTGAAGCGCGTCGCCGATACGCTGAAGCTCAATCAGGACCCGGATTTCAACGGCGGCCGCACCGATGACGCGGCCGTCATCACCGCGCTGCAGAAGTCGCTGACCATCGCCCGCCAGACCGGCACCTATGTCGTGTCGCTGACAGCCGTGACCCACGACCCCGAAAAGTCCGCCAGACTGGCCAACCAGGTCGTCGCCTCCTTCATGCAGGAGGAAAGCAGCGCCTCGAGCGGTCTTTACGAGAACACGACCGCAACGCTCGACACGCGCCTGACCGACCTGCGCAAGCAGGTGCAGGACGCCGAGCAGGCGGTCGAGACCTTCCGCGCCGACAACGACATGTCGGAGACCGACGGCAAGCTGATCTCCGACCAGCGCCTCGCCTCCCTCAATACGCTGCTCGTAACCGCGCAGGACAAGACGATCCAGGCGAAGGCCCGCGCCGACGCTGCGCAGAACATGAGCTTCGAAGCCATCGTCGCCAGCGGTCCGAACGACAGCGGCGCTTCCTCCGTCAATTCGGCTCTCGCCAGCCTGCGCCAGCAGTATGCGACGCAGGCGGCCATCGTCGGCAGCCTCGAAAGCCAGATGGGTGCCCGTCATCCGCGCCTCCAGGCCGCCCGCTCCTCGCTGCAGAGCATCCAGGACGAGATCAAGGGCGAACTGCAGCGCATGGTGACCTCGGCCAAGACCGAGTACGACCAGGCGAAGAAGGCGGAAGACGCCGTCTCCAAGGAACTGAATATCCAGAAGGCGCTGCAGGCGACAGCTTCCGACAAGCAGGTCGAGCTCAACGAGCTGCAGCGCAAGGCGACCGCCGTCCGCAACATCTACGAGACGCTGCTGAAGCGCTCCAGCCAGACGGCCGAAGAGCAGAACCTGCCGCAGAGTAATATTCGCGTGATCTCGCAGGCAGAGCCGCCGGTAAAGCCGGATGGTCCCGGCAAGAAGACGCTGATGATCGCAGGCCTGATCGGCGGGCTTTTCGGCGGTTTCGCGCTGGGTGCGGCACTTGCCATCCTGGCCGCGCTCTTCGCCCATCCTGTCATCCGCGGATATTTCCGCCGCGCTTGATGCGGCCCCGTCTTCATCCTACATCAGGAGACAGGTTCCATGGCTCAATGCCGGGAGAAATGAACATGCGCATCCTGTCATCGATCGTGATTGCCGCCTTCGCCTTTGCGGCCATTCTGCCGCTGCAGGCCTCGGCGACCGATTGGGCGCGCGCGGGCAAGGCCGATGTTCAGCCACTCTATCCCTATACCGATCTTCCCGGCGTCAAGGCTCAGCCTGACAAGAAGGATGAAGAGCAATATGCCTGCCACACCGAGACCGGCCATGTCCGCCGCGACGGTGACTGGATCTTCCGTTCCGGCGGCATGCCGACGATCGTCTACGTTTGCGATCGCGATGGCCAGATCAGCCAGGGCACGCAGGTTCCCCTGCGTGGCCACTATCAGCCGGTGCGCTGATCAGGCGCTGCGTGCAAAATAACGCGCAATCAGATGATCGAGTGACAGCCGCCCCGGCCCGCCGGCGATGATTACCAGAAAGCAGACAGCCCATGTGCCATGGGTGGGCCATGCATCCGGATAGACGAAAATCTCGATCACCAGCGTCATGCCGAGCAGCGCCAGCGCTGAAAGGCGGCTGGCGAAACCGATGACCAGCAAGAGCGGAAAGAAGTGCTCGGCAAAGGCTGCCAGATGCGCCGCCAGCCACGGGTCGACGAAAGGCAGCTTGTACTCGGTCTGGAACAGATAGACGGCATTGTCGGTGACGTGCCAGCCATCCACCTTCGTCTTCCCCGACTGCCAGAACACTGCGGCAATCGAAAGCCGGGCGACCGTCGCGATCAGATCGTGCGGGATCATCCCGAAAGCCGTCATCAGGCTGTGGACCCGATAGGCAAGGCCGCTGCCCGAGGGCGTGGCAAGCGTCATATCCTCATTCATGGTCATCTCCTGTCAAAAGGTCCGAAAAGGCGCCGGCTTGCAGCGCTCCGGCAAGATTGGCGGAAAGGTCGAAATCCGGCGCCGCCGCAAAGGCTGCGCCCGCGGCGGCAGCAAGCGTCGAGCCGCTGAGCAATGCTTCGAGAAATGTAGCACCCCCGGGCGGCAGCCGGTGTACCTCGACGATCATCTGCGGCCTGACGATGAGAGCGTCCTCGCCATGCCAGTCGTCGATCGGCGCAAAGGCCATCTCGCCGGCATTCATAGCCCATATGGTCACCGTTGGATGGACGGAGCGGAGGATGGATGCGGACGGGTGCGGCGTGAACACCAGCGACGCAAGCTGCCCTTCGTCGAGCGGCGCCAGACGATCGGCGGCGAGCGGTGTCGCATCTGCTGCGTGATAGGCCCTGCCGCGCGCCACCTCCAGGCGGATGACATCGGCGAGATAGGCGATTTCCCGTGCCGGCTCGAAAGCCTCGACGAAATCGGCGAAGCCGTCGCCATAGGAAAGCAGTAGCGGCGAGCGCGGCGGATGCAGACAGATAAACTCGTAGGCCATGCCGGCGAAGAACTCCTCGCCGACGATCTTCTCGGCAACCGGGAAGCGCGATGCGACCGCGCCGATCAGCCCCGAGACGACATTGTTGCGATAGACGCCGAAGCGCCGCAGCGGGCGTGCCGCATTCCAGGCGGCGATCCCTTCGGGAACTGGCAGCGAACTGTCCCGCAGCGCCGCCGCGAATTGCTCTTGTGTGATGGTAGCCATGACACGCCTCAGGCCGCCCGCAGCCGCGCGGCGCGATCGAGGATCGCTCCCGCGGCCTCAGCTTCGGAGCGCAGGACCGGCCATTCCGGCACGTCGTTGTCCCATTCGATCAGGCTGGCGATCGGCCCTGTCCGGGCGATCAGTTCTTCGTAGAGCGCCCACACCGGGTCCTTGACCGGCGTGTCGTGCGAATCGATCAACAGTGGCGCACCTTCGTCATCCGTCGTTTCCGAATGGCCGCTGAGATGGATCTCACGCACCCATTGCACCGGGAAGCGCGCGAGATAGTCGCGCGGGTTCATGTTGTGATTGGTGGAGGCGACGAAGACGTTGTTGACGTCGAGCAGCAGCCCGCATCCGGTCTGCCTGACGATCTCCGCCAGGAATTCGGTCTCTTCGAGCGTACTTTGCTCGAACAGAACATAGGTCGCCGGGTTCTCAAGCAGCATCTGCCGCTTCAGCGTGTCCTGCACCTGGTCGATATGATCCGCAACGCGCGACAGCGTTTCGGATGTGTAGGGCAGGGGCAGGAGGTCGTTGAGGAATACCGTGTCATGCGTCGACCAGGCGAGATGCTCCGAAAAGCTCTCCGGCTCATAGCGATCGCAGATGGTCTTCAGCCGCTGCAGATGATCCTGATCGAGCGGCTGCATCGAGCCGATCGACAAGCCGACGCCATGGATCGACAATGCATAGTCCTCGCGCAGCTTGCCGAGCTGCGCATGCGGCGGGCCGCCGGCGCCCATGTAATTCTCCGCATGGACTTCGAAAAAGCCGACGGGCTGCGGTGTGGCGATGATGCTGGCGAAATGTTCGGGCTTGAAACCGATGCCGGGACGGTGGGGCAATGCAGAGGGTTTCATCCTGTCTCTCCTCGATTGGATTGGCGGCGCCTTCGCGGCGCCGCCGGTGAGTGCTGGAACCGGATCAGGCCGGGGCCGGGCCCTGCTTCAGCGAGCCGGTGCCGTCGGGGGTCTTCATCGACATGCAGGTTCCAGCGGGAACGAGCTTCCAGGCATTCTTCTGGTAGTCGATCTTTGCCGTGCCGGCGCAGGTCGTGCCGGGGCCGGCGGCGCAATCGTTCTGTCCCTTGAGAGCGATGCCGTAGCACTTCTCCTTGGACGCATCCTGAGCCGAAGCGGTCTGGACGCTGCCGATCAGGGACAGCGCCGTCGCGACCGAGGCAGCAAAGACAGTGGCGGGGAGTTTGGTCATGGTCTTCTCCGGTATCTCTTGATTTCTGGGGGCGTTGCGGGTCGATCAGGCTGGGGTCAGCGAGCCGTGGCCCTTCGGCGTCTTCATCGACGTGCAGGTGCCGGTCGGAACCAGCTTGAAGGACATCTTGTCGTAGCTGACCGTCGACTTGCCGGCGCAGTCATGCTTGCCGGCGGCGCAATCGTTCTGGCCCTTCATGGCAACGCCGTAGCACTTTTCCTTGCTGTCGGCGGCCGAGGCGGCCGGTGCTGCGATGGTTGCGAGTGCCGAAGCGATGGAGCCTGCCAGGGCGAGTGTAACGATGCTGTTCTTCATTTTCTCATCTCCGTAGAATGGCGAGCCGTGATTGGCTTGCACTGAGGGCTACGGAGGCATGGCAGCCGTTGTTACACGGCTCCCACGATTTTTTTACGGGACGCGCCCTTGCCGTTTACGCGATGGCAAGCGAAAAGCCTGAAAACAAAGGCGTGTGAGGCCTGTCTGAAATATTTCTGCCCGGGCGGTAACAAAAACGTGTGGCCCTCCGTAGAGGATTATGTCGGGTGAAACATTCGGCGCGTGAAGAGGAATGGGCAGGCTGGATGCGCAGCGCCATGGATGGCGATACGCAGGCCTATCATCGCTTCCTTTCCGCCGTGACACCGCACCTGCGCGCCATGGCGCGCCGCCGCTGCGATCAGTTCGGCGCGCCGGCCAGCGAGGCGGAAGATGTCGTGCAGGAAGTCCTGCTTGCGGTGCATCTGAAGCGCGGTACGTGGGATCCGGCACGCCCGATCGGCCCGTGGCTGTCGACGATCGTGCGCAACAAGCTGATCGACAGCCTACGCCGCCGCGGCCGCCATATCGACGTGCCGATCGACGACGTGATGGCGACGCTTGAGGCGGAAGAGCAGGCGGGCAATCTCGACCGGCTCGATGCCGAACATATGCTGGAGCGGCTGAAAGACCCGCAACGCGATATCGTCCGCTCGATCTCGATCGAGGGGGCGGGCATCCGCGAGACGGCCGAGAGGCTGAAGATGACAGAGGGTGCGGTGCGTGTTTCCCTGCACCGGGCGCTGAAGGCGCTGGCGGCCCTATACCGGAGTGAGACGCGTGAAGACCGATGACCTGATCAGCATGCTTGCCGCCGATGCGCCGGTGCGATCCCGCCTCGGTCCGCTGCTCAGCCGCGCGCTCGTGGCGGGCGTCGTCATCTCGGCGGTTCTGCTGCTCTCCACTATCGGCATCCGCCGCGACATGGGAACGGCAATCGAAACCGCCCGCGTGCTCTTCAAGATCGTCACCACGCTGACGCTCGCAGTCACCGCCTGCGGCCTCGTCTTCCGCATCGGCCGCCCCGGCGTTCCCTTGAAGCTTGCGTCCCTGGCTCTGCTGCTGCCGCTGGCACTGGTGATCGCCGGCGTCGCAACGGAACTGACGGCCATTCCGGAAGACGCCTGGCGCGCAGCGCTGCTTGGCCGCAACGCCGCCTTCTGCGTCTTCTTCATCCCGGTATTGTCACTGGCCCCGCTCGCAGGCTTTCTATGGGCGCTGAAGAATGCCGCACCTGAGAACCCCACCCTCGGCGGTGCCGTCGCAGGTCTCGCCTCGGCCGGCCTTGCCGCAGCGCTCTACGCTTGGCATTGCCCCGACGACAGCCCGCTTTTCCTAGCAACCTGGTACACGACCGCCACCGCCGCCGTAACGGCACTCGGCGCTATCATTGGATCACGATATCTGCGGTGGTGAGGGAGGGAAAACAGCAGACTGAAAAAGCCGTTGGTACCGGCTTAAGCTGCTAATTTTCAATGGGAATGGTGCCCAGAAGAGGACTGACCTCAAGCGCCACTCTTTCATTGATTTAATTCCATTTTTTTCAATTATTTTACATGGTTGTGTGACAGTGGCGTGTAGCACAACGCTGCCGTGGAGTGCAATGCGGTAGCGGTAAAAGTGGCGATCTCGTTGGCGGTCCACGCGAAGCAAATGTGGATATCCGGGCGGCCATGATTTGAGAGTTTCGAAATAACTGTGCAAAGTGACACAGCGACCGGGAAGAGGCTTTGCATCGACTGCGCCAACCGGCAGTCTTCCCTCCTGATGCATACAAGGGCGCACAGGGGCTTCCACACCCGCCCCCTTTCCGGTAGCCCAAAAAGAGTTCCAGCGTCGGTGAAGGCCTTGTGGTGGTGCCGACATTTACTCCGAGTCAACCCCGCGTCATGTAAGGTAGCTGCTGCGTTTGGTGAAGTGAAATGGCAATAGACGAAAACAGACTCAAATCTCAGGTGATCGCGCACCTTAGGCGGGTGCGCGTGCTCGATTCTACGTCGATCCTTGCTTCGGAGTTTGTCCTCGGCCAAACAGGATGCAGGGCCGACCTCGCGATCTGGAATGGGAAGCGTTTCATCGGGATTGAGGTCAAAAGCGCTCGCGATTCGTTATTAAGACTTCCCGCTCAGCTTGCCGCTTACCGTAACGTTTTCGATGACGTGATTGTGGTCTGCGACAGGACGCATTTCGCTAAAGCATCCGTCATGTGCGATGAGAACACGTCCCTCTACGTATGGGATCGAAGATCGATAATCGTTGAGCACCAAGCATCTACGCGGGGCAGGCCTGATCGTCAGACGCTCATAAAGGCTTTGACAGTCAAGCAGCTTCAGTCCTGCTTGGGTTCTCGGAATTCTGACCGGCTGCTCCGCAAAGAGGCTGAACGCGAACTAATGGTGGACGGATCGATAGACGTTAGGTCGATCTTCATCAATGGTTTCAGGTCCACTTACTGGCCAAGCTCAGCAGTCTTCTGGCAAGCTGTGGCTGGTAAGCGAGTAGCGCCAAGTCATCTTGAGCTACTCAGTCGATTCGCTGAGATCCGTGCCGATGCTCGGTATGCTCAACAAGTGCGCGCCGATTTTTGGCGGGATTGGTCTCGACAGGCCGAAGCAGCCTTTGGGTAATTTAGTCGGACCAACCCACGTCAGCGCCGTCGTCCTCAAGTCCGTGGGTTGCCTGAACATGGAGGTGGATGTTAATTCGTGCAGCAGTGCACTTCGCTGCAGAGTCGATGATGTCGCTTTCGCTATCATCACTCGTGCGTTTAATGTACTCCGTACCCCAGATTCCGATATCATCCCATGACGGTGACGCAACGGCGTTAGTCGCTGCCTGGCGAAACCCGTCCAACTTATCGTCTTCGTCATCGACGCGGAAGAAATTCCACCTATTCAAATTGGCAAGATCGATCCGGGGAGCGGGCTGACCACCTCCGCCTCCCAGCGCTTCGGCCCTTGCGCTGCCCCTGTCACAATAGACAATGTTTTCGGCGCTAATTGCTTCATTTACTGCGTTGAAGAACTGCCGTTCGAAGATGTCCTGATAGTCGAGCCCAACGAAGCTGTCTGGAAATGTTGATGCACTGACCGAAACGCTGCAATCGGGGAGGTG
The DNA here is from genome assembly GCF_047325115.1 of Rhizobium sp. Rhizsp82. Taxonomy (NCBI): domain Bacteria; kingdom Pseudomonadati; phylum Pseudomonadota; class Alphaproteobacteria; order Hyphomicrobiales; family Rhizobiaceae; genus Rhizobium; species Rhizobium sp. Rhizsp82. The sequence goes on from NZ_CP168570.1 coordinate 1,110,568, forward strand.
TGCCCTGATGGCGGTAATTGCTTGAGTCGCTGCGAGGGCCTTGATCAGGATCTCTTTGTTTTGCTTTTCGAAATCGAGAATGAAGTGAATTTTATCCCCCGGGATTTGCCCAGCGAACCGCGCCGCTATATCACCAGCGTAAGGCAACATCGGCTCGTGCAGCCTTACCGCAACGCCCCGATCTAAAGCAGCAAGGCCAGCAATTTGGGGGTTGAGTTGCGTGAGATCCGCCAGTTGAACCGATGGGATGAAGTTTTCATTCTCAGCGACGAAGGCGAGGTAGTTTGCATACCCATTATCGGAGACTCGCAGCAAATCGAACGCATCGTGCACGGCACGGCGTTTGCCGGAGATAACACCCTCAGGAGCGATGTCGGCAAGGATACTTCGTTCGCCAACTGCCGCATTGATCCTCGCCACGGTACTTGCCAGTTCCTTGGCTGAGAGCCACGGTTGGAGGACGATGTACGGTAGCATCTCGTCCTTCGTCTGTATGGGGAGTTCTTCGAGCGCTTTCATCTCAGCCGGTCGGACGCCCAATATTGGAATGTAACGATATCCCATGAACTCCATAGTGTAACCTTACTTGATGCCTAACCGAATCTTCATTGCTGCTGGAGATACATTAAACTTATCCGAGAGGAATCCAACAATATCTTCAACCTTGAGAGATTTTGCTTTGTCGATCCACTCACTCACCAAGGCTTGCGGCATAAGGAGGTCTGCGGCCAATCGGTTGGCTTGAGCTTCACGGCTGTCTGTCAGGGTTGACCTGTACAGGACATCGTCTTCGATTCCCTCGCCAATCTGGTCTCGATGCAACAGGTAGTGTGCAAGCTCATGAGCGACGGTGAACCGCTGACGGCGGGCCGAATCGTTCTTGTTTACCTTGATGAGGAATGCGCCCGGCTCTTCTGGGTCCGGTCGTATTTCACCAGAGATGCCCTTGGGGAGGGCGGCGGCGACTACGCGGACGCCTCCGATCGACTCCGCGATGCGGGAAAGCTTGATTGGCGGTTGCGCCATTAGCGGAGACAGCTTCTGAAGAATATCGTCTGGGAGGCCGTCCCATTCTCTGCTGGTCATATTAACCTCGTGGTTAGTCTCTGAATGGGGTCTCAGCGTTGGCCGGTTCACCCCCCTGTCTTCTTGAGGCGTCGGTAAGCATCATCGTTTCGATTTGCTGGCGCAGCAGATCCCTGAATGGACTGCTCTCCTTCGCCAACTCACTGCTCACGTGCTTCAAAATGGTTTGATCGATCTCGTCGCGAAACTTTCCGGATTGTAGAAGCTTTTCAAGATGACGGGTTGAAGCCTCTCGGGTCATCTTCTCGAATTGAGAATAGCCCCATATCGCCAAGACGGCGACGAAGACGCCGAGAATCGTGATTATCGTGGAGGTCGCAGTCAGCAGGATAGCGACCAAGTCTGTGTAGCTCATCTGGATACCACTCATGCCATTTGGAGTAACGCCGACCCCCATGAGCGCACACACCATCGCGATGCAGCCCAATAGAAATCCAAGGCCAAAGATTGGAAAGTATGATGGCTCGTCTCGAATCGTATGCCCCCTCTGCATATTCTGTTCGTATTATGTTCCAACCGTCGCTACTTGGCAATCTCGGTGATCGACTTCGAATTTCCGCCGTTGTCATCACTATGAAGGGGGCCACCTGGAGCTGATTCACTCCTACGCATATTGTAGTTAGCGCTGTGGCCTGTAACGGTCATTCTCACTTATGGAAGTGAAGTAATTGAAATCATTGTGGTTTATGTGATTTCCCGTTGTCACTCAGCACCTAACCGGTGTACGTAGTCACGGCGTTGGTAGGCAACGCATAGGAACAATGACCATGAAGATTGCTTTTGGACGGAAATTCGAAATCGAGATTACGCGGCAGATGCTTTACGCACGGCTTGGCAAGCGGGATGTATTCATGACCATCGAAGACCGTGCGCTCGTATTTATGCGCAACGATCGTACGTGGCGCTTTGGGAGCGAACTGACTGCCTGACGCCAGCTTGATTATTGTCTGAGGCCGCAGCATGACCACTGCGGGCTTGCGCTTTTCCAGAGGCTGCCGCTGGGAGGCGTAAGGAGGGCGTTATGTAGTCGGTGACAGGAAAACAAAACAGACGGTCGAAGACATAAGAAGAGATCACTTGTTCGACCGAAGGCAGCGCGCGTGGACGGACCCATGAGGTCTACAGGGTCTATGCCTGTCGGCTATCGCTTGTCTTTGGTTCGGGCATCTCCAATCTGCCACCCTTCAACACTGCGTAACCCGGCGCAAGAGACGCGTCCTCGCCATCAAATCGTGTGGCTTCCCCAACTGACGCCCGAGCACACAAGAGCATGACAATAGGCGTTCCTATATACGGGATGAGGCATAGAGAAACCCACCAACCGCTATAGTTTGCGTCATGCAAGCGTCTGACTGTCGATGTCCAGTTAGCGGGTATGGCTACAACGAGGTAGAGAAAGCCCAGCGTTCCTATCATTAGGTTTGGCCTAACAGGAAAAAGGCCAAAAAGAATGTCGAGGACAGACAGAAATGCAACGACCCCGATATGCCATATGAACGCGGTCCAATAAGCCTTACGGTCCAGCCTCCCGCCGAATTGGAAGCTTCTGGCCCAAACCTCCAGGAAGTCGCTCATTCATCCCTCTAAGCGCTTTCGTCAGCGGCATACTGCTATAGATCATGACAACCTGCAATAAGCGTGGGCAGACGCAAACTGCTCGCTACACGCCGCGCTCAGCCTCAAGCACCCGATAGACCGACGCTCTGCCGATCTTTAGGGCCTTCGCAATTGCCGTCGCGCCAATGCCCTGTCCAGCCAATGCCTTCACCCTCTCGACATCCACGCTGGGCTTGCGCCCTTTGTAGACTCCATCGGCCTTCGCCTTGGCAATCCCTTCAAGCTGGCGCTCCCTACGGAGGTTGGTCTCGAACTCAGCGAACACTCCAAGCATGTCGAGGAAAGCTTTTCCTGCTGCTGTCCCGGTATCGATGGGCTGCTCTGTAGCGCGGAGCGCCACGCCCTTGGCCTTAAGCTGCCTGACGATATCCTGAAGATCTCCCAGCGAGCGTGCGAGGCGGTCGATACGGGTGATCACGAGCGTGTCACCGCTGCGCATGAAGTCCATCAGCGTGGCAAGCTCGTTGCGTCCCTGGACGGTGGTCCCGCTCTTCTTCTCTTCACGGACAAGCTCACAGCCAGCATTGAGCAGCGTGTCGCGCTGGATTTGAAGGTCCTGCTCGTTGGTCGATACACGAGCGTAGCCGTAGATGGTCATATTCAGTTTCCTTGCACATCAGACAAAAGTGTCTCGACAGGGTCTTAGATGTGCAATGGGTATTGTCTCGAAACTTGAAAGTCAACCCTAATGAGACGCTCTTTCTGTCTCGTGGCGCTGACTCGTTGCGGTATACCCAAATAGGACCTACTGACGCCCACCCACTCCCCTCAATGAGTGCATCGGGATTGCCGCTCAGTTTAATTTGGAGAGCCATAGGCGAGATCCATCACCTTCCAAGCGTCGTAGTTTTCGTCCGGAAAGCCGGAGAATGGTGACGCGTCGCGAACGGCCTTAATAAGTGCGCCCGTGAAAGCTTCCAATGTGGCCGGATCAGCGCCTATGGCTTGAAGCCTCTCTGTACCGGTGATCGCGCCGCTTCTATCGAGGTTGAAGCGAACCTTGATCCTCATTCCCACTGGAGCAGCAATTGGCGGAGCCGACCAGTGCATATCTACTGCATCCCTAAGGTCCTGTAAGTTGTGAACCACGGAGCCGCGACTGGGCTCGTCTGCCCAGGCGGGACTCGCGAGCAGCACCCCAACAAAAAGAACTGCGATTGAACGCGCCATTGGCTCAGCTCCTGTTGAACGCGAGGATATTGTCGTGGCGAATGGACAGTCAATGAGCTTGACCGGAGATGGGTCATCGGCACTGAAGAGTGCGTTATCAGTTTGGGTCTTGCGCGGACCCGACCAAGCTGAAACCATTCCGCCCATGAGCTTGCCGCCAAGTATGACCCCGTCTCAATTCCATGCTATTTTTCCGCGATTGCGGGAATGGACAATCATGGCTGCGAGAGCCTATGGCGGATATCTCGGCATGAACGACGCTATATCTGCGGCTGAAGAGAAATGGCGTAAGGCCGCTCATCTTGCCAGCGACTATCGGCAGGAGCTTGCATTGATGGCGGTATTGCGCGCGCATACGATCATGGATCGAGATCGACTGGTATCTTTCCAGAGCGTCTACAGACTACTCGCCTTCACGGATGCCCTTCCAATGGTTCACGAGTCTCTTCGAGATGGCGATCATTCTCGCTCAGTGTCCTTCGGAGCAAAGACTGCGCGCGACAATTTTATTGCCGCATATCAGCAGATAGATTGGAAAGAGTTTGGTCAGATCCAGCGCTTCCGGAATGAGGCGTTGGCTCATGCAACCTGGGAAGAACTGAAACTCAGGGTCACATACGGCGCCTTGGAACGGTTGGTGCGTATCGAATGCGAACTTCTCCACCAATTAAATCTACTATACCGGGACTCGGCTGAACATATCGAACGGCATTTGAACGATGCCCGGCATACATCCGCCGAATTCTGGACTGCTGCTATCAATTCTGAAGCAAGCGGAGATCTCGACTGGTAGAGTTCTAAGATACGCAACTCGTATGATTGATGGAAACGCGGCAAGCGGCGGCTTTGCGCTGTGCGGCTGATGCCCAAGGCCCGAAGCCGTCCATCCAACTTTGCCATGACCATTAAGCAAGTAAGGAGGGCAGCGCGAGCCTTGGGCTAACTGGATGCCCATGCGTGGGGCTGGCCGGATGATAGGCCACGACAGGGCAGCCAGTGTCTGGGGAAGAGGACAAGCCTTCCCGTATTCGGGGGGCATGGGCGGGCATACGGGGGAAACTGCCGCGCGTATGTCAGTCATGCCATCTCGCATTTTTTGTAGAAAATTTTATGTGGTGCCTAACGCCTGGGCGATGGGTAGTCCTTGAGAATGCGGTGAACAGTACCTTCCGAGATTTTCATACGGCACTGAATGTCCACCTTCCGCAGTCCCTCATGCCAAAGCCGCAGGACTTCTGTGGCATCTACACGACGACGATGGCAGCGGTCTTTTCCGATGACACGGGCGACGGTCGCAGTGGAGATGTGCAGCGTCCGCGCTATGTCGGCATCAGAATGTCCTTGACCATGCATCTCGCGGAGTGTCGCGTTTCTCCTCGCCCGCTCGTGACGCGCCTTTGCGATCTCAGCCGCGCGCGCTGCAGAGTCACTTTGTTTCAGCAGCCAAAAGAGATTGGACAGGACCGGAGGCTTTGCCGGATCGATCAACGCTGCGCGCGCGCCGTCGGGCCGATCCCCAAGCCACGCCAAAGCGATTAGGTCGGCGACGCGGTGGCGAGTGTAGGAACCGCCAAGCTTTAGGGATACACACCATTGACCCGCGTAGGCGAACGGCTTGCATATGCGGGCCTTCGTGGCCGACCGCGCGAGCAGACGATACGCTCCGGTGTCGGTCGGCAAGCGAGCGCCAGCATCTACGCGAGCTAAAGAGAGAACTGCGCCGGTCTCCGAGAACATGTAGCCGGGGTAAGCGTCAATGGTCCTGTATTCTTCGGACAATGCGCTTTGCTTCCGAGGGGGACCGCCCAAGGCAGTCTTTGGGTTTGCCATTGGGCGATCCTTTGGTGGTTATTGTGGGAGACCGTTGAGCCTGTACGGGTCCGTGCTATCGTACTCTTGGTAACGCTGAAGGTCCGCGCCCTTCTGCTTCCCCTCAACCAACGCCGTGGCTCGGTCTTCCTTGAGCTTCTGGATGTACATGGTGTGCATCTGAGCAAGGTTGATGGCAGGGGCGTGAAGCTGCTGACCGCTGGTGCTGACCGCTACGAACGCGTCACGATCTCCGACCCGTTGCCAAGATATGGTGCTGGGGTCGATATCCTTATACGCTTTGGTCTTGAGGAGCATCGCGGTAGCCGCTTGGAACATCGAGCCGGTGGACTTCGGGTCATTGACGTGGAGGCCGGTGAGATCGATCATCTGGCCGTTGAAGTTGATCGTGTTTGCTGAAATCGCCTTCACCGCCTGATCTACCAAGTCGTCGTTGCGAACACCGCGAGCATAGAGCTGCTTAAGCTGCTTCTGAACGAGGTACTGCATCTGCGCCTCATTGACGCTTTTGATGTCGCCACCCGCCAACGTGGCCGAGGCGATGTACTTCAGCCAGGAACCGGAACCGTCGCTGTTGGTCTGCTCCATGACCCGCTTGGTGGCGTCGTTCAGTGTTGACCGGTCGAGTGGAACGGTGCTGCTGAAGTTGTCGCGGTCAAGGGTCGCTCGCTTCACGGCTTGCTTGATGTCCATGCCGTAGCTGTCAGAGACGTCGAGGCTGTCCACGAACGCCCGGTCCTTCGGATCGGGAATGATCGCGTCGATGAGACCCGGAGCATTACGCTTGATGCGGAGAAGATCCTGAGCACCGGCGACGTCCACGTCTGTCGGCTCAACGCTATCCCGTGAACGGCGCAAGACGCCGATGGCGCTTTCTTTCTGCTGTTCGGGGATCTCGTTGTTCTTGGCATAGGTCATCAGGATGGACCTCTGCCTGGTCTCCGCAACCTCGCCTTCAGATGCTTTCGGGTTCTTCCTCTGGAAATCCGATACGACAGCGTTAGCGGTGGCCTCGGCGTTCTGCTTGAGGGCCGTGTCGATGATCTTCTTCGCCGGAACCGAGGCGTACTTGCCGTTGGCGAGCGGCACCACACCGTCGTCAGTTACAAGCTGTTTCACGGTCCCGTCAGCAACGGCCTTCGATAGCCGGGGCGCGTTGTTGGTGGTGAACAGTTCCAAGGCATTGTCGCGCTGGTCCTCGGCGAGGGCGTTCTGCTGAGCCTTGAGCGCTGCCGCCTGTGAGTTCTCCAGCGTCTTGACCGTGGTGATGGGAAGGATCTTCGGCTTCTTCGTGGAGATGGCTTTCAGTTCGTCCAGTTGTTCAGCGGTCATCTGACCAGCAGAGGCAGCTTCCATTGCGCTGAGGAGCTTCGGCTGGAGATCGTCCTTGTCCCTCTGGTCGGTGACCAACTGGGCCTTCTGCGCCGCGTTCCGGAAAACCAGACCCATGACGTCGGAGAGCTTACCCTGACCGGCATCAATACCGCCGAGGGCGTTGACCTTATCGACTTCACCGGCATCAGCTGCCTTCAGGATCAGACCCTGCAGCAACTTGCCCTGTGCCTGAGGCGGCATGTTCAGGAAGTCGGTGTTCTCCTTCATCAGCTTCTTGACGGTCTCGACGCCCGCATCGACGCCCTTGGACTTGTAGGCCGCATCGAAGCCAGCATTGAAGGTGGCGTTGACGCTGTCGTCCCGTTTGGCGATGAAGTTCTGCGCCGCAGCGCTCGTCTTGTGCTGCGTAAGCTGAGACTGAAGGTTGGCAGTCCCTTCCACGAAGCCGCGCATTGCCGAGGCGTTGGGGCCGAACTGTTTGCGATACTTCTCGGTCTGCTCAGCGATCAGAGCGTTGACGTCGATGGTGGAGGGGTCTTGACCGGCAACCGCCTTGTTGATGGCATCAGTCGCCTCAATAGCTGCCGTCTGGCCGATCCTATAGCCAGCCGCTTGCTTGGCCTTGGGCGATAGCTCGGAGACATCGATGTTCGCCTGTTCAGCCGAGGTTTTGCCCATCATCGACATCTCGACACGGGCCTGTTCGTCACGGACGCGGTCGGGATCGTTCTTCTGCTGGATGAAGGCTTGGCCAAGGTTGGCTACGGATGGCTGTAGGGTGCCGAGCGAGGATAGGAAATCCCCGACGCTGGACCGAGTGTCTACCTGTTCGGTGCGGACCATAGGGCGGGGCGATGTGCTGGCGCGGGGCTGGAGAGCTACGCCTTGAAGTCTCGGTAGATCAGCCATTGGTTTTGTCCTGAAGGTTGGGGGTGATGATGGTCATGGGATGTCCTTGCTGGAGGTCGGCGTTAGTTCTGGAGGGAGGCGTAAAGGGCGCGCGCTGCGGCGCAGACTTCGAAACCTTTGTTGCGGAGCGCGGATGCTGCTGCGAGGCGATAGGCCTGATCGCTTTCAGACCCTGACACCAATTCCTCGCCCGCCTCAGACCAGCTGCGTTTCAGGTCCCCAAGCTGGGCGATGAGACAATCGAACTCGGCCTTGAGGGCGACGGCGTTCGGCTGGCTGAAGGCGATGGCAAGTCCTGCAAGTTCCGCGGTGTTTGCCGTGATCACCTCATTGACGGTAGCGATCTCGTTTTCAAAGAAGCCAATGCGATCAGCGGCAACTGCGAAGATTTTGGGCATTGGGATGTCCTTGCCGGAAGTCGGCGCTTGGGGGTGGCGATGGTGGGTAAGGTAGCGATTGTCGGACGCTATTGCGTATTGGGAGACCCGATAAGGTGGCGCGGTCTCGACGGTTGCTACAGCGCTGCTCACAGGGCTCGCTATAGCGTGTGCTGTGAGTGTCAGGTGGAGAAGGCAACAAACATTAGGGTCTCAGCGCGCGAGCGCTTTTCAGAGCAATGCACACAGAGCGATGTTAGGATTATTCGGGTGTTCACTGTCTGCTTAAGATTGACACGAGTGAGCCGCCTAACTGTCCGACAGAATAGCAAAGGGGTAGCGTTAAGTCCTATTATAAGGAAGTGTAACGCACGCAATTTCCGTATTTGTCGTTGTTTAACAATGGCATATCGTTCGGAAATGGTCTCTCGACACCCCACGTATTGTCACCGTCGTTTCTTACGTCAATCGGAGGCAGTTTGTCGGAATGATACGAGACCATTCTACGCGACATACTCAGGCGTCGCGCTATCTCCGCCTTCCGCACACCATCGGCCAGCAGCGCAGCTATCTGATGCCGGAGATTTCGGGACTTAATTTCCTGATCCGTAAGGCGGTCGTCGGGGTGGCAGAAGGGCTTGACGGCCATCGCCGCACGACTCTTGTCCATGCGGCTCAATCGTGAAGTGTGCGCCTCCCGGTCGGCCATGTATTCGGCGCAGGGCCCTGCAAGGTAACGCTGAACGCTGCGTGGCGAGGTCCCGATGGTCTCGGCGATGCGAGCGACGGGATAGCCATAGGCGGCCAATGCAAGGGCGCACTGATGGTTGAACGTGCGCGTTTCCTGTCGAGCGCGGGTCGCAGCCTCGACTTTCCTTTTGATGCTCATGGAGTTTCCCTGCCGCAAGTCGGCGCATGGTGATTGGAAGTGAAGGGCAACGAACGCTCACGGCAGCCGGGGTGGAGGACCTACGCAATGGCGTCGTGCATGGGCGGGAAGGTGGTCCTGGGCGGGCTGGCCATCACGTGATCGCAAGCGCCCAGAGTGCGCTGAGCCTCAGCTGGCTTCCTGGATATGTCCTATAGTGCAAGGTTAATGCTGAACGGCGTTAGTGCATCAACACGGGCATCACAGCGGAGAGACGACGAAGGTAGTGAGCGATGACGGCTTAACAACCTCTCGGCGTTCTACTACGGAACATTGGGACGGCGGCGTTCGGCTTGCCTCAGGTGTGCGAAGGACATAGGCACTGCTCCCCGCTACGCTATGGCGTGTGGCGGGTAGCATCAAGAGTGCAAGGTTTATTCAGGCAGTACTCTCATGCAGGGCCGCCAACTACCTTGACGCCACGTGGAGGCTACGGGAGCCAATGGCCATTCCCAGTCATTCCCAGTCCACTCGTTACGGCTACACCGCTACCTCAGAACTGCGCGCGCTGTCGGCAAGGGCCATAAGATCCAGCTGAGAGATGGCTTGCAGCATGTCGGACGTTTCGGCCTTATAGTAACCACCGGCGTCGCTCGCTGCAGCGTGACCCTGAATAGCGTCCACGAGGCGATCACTGCATTTCGAGCGACGCTGCAATTCTACCTTATACCAATGGCGGAAGGAGTGCGTTGGGGCCTTGCGCGGGTCGGTTATACCCAAGCCGCGAACCCATTGCCCAACGCGATTGCTTACGCCCTTGGACGGATGCTTTTGATCGTCTCTAACCCGCTTGGCTGGTTTTCCCGCGCTGCCGCCGTAAAACAGTGGACCCGAGCCGCGCTTGGCGACGAACTCCAAGAAGCCGTCCTCAATGATGTCGGGGTGTAGCGGCACAGTTCGCTCGGACTCGTCGTTCTTGATAGATCCACCATCTGGCGAGGGTCCAATGTACATGCATGGGTGCCCGTTATCATCTTTCACGATCATACTGCCCCATAGCTGTCCAATCTCAGCGACACGCGCCCCTGACTGCGCTTGCAACCAAGGTATCCAGCGAAGATGAGGTAGCGTTTCGGATCGCGCGGCACTCAATATCAAAGCTACGTCGGCCCGACTAAATGGTATCCTTCCGGTTCCCGCAACAGACTTCTGAGCGGCCTTTACGCCGTCGAACGGGTTGAAGGATATCCCGGTCGTTTCGCGGTTCTCCAGACCGAAGCGATACAGCGCATTGAAGGTCGCAAGATATGTGGTGTTGATCTTCTTCCGGCCCTCTTCAAGGAGAGAGTCCTTCCAAAGGAGTGCGTCGGTCCTCTCGACACGATGTGGGTCGTCGTGCCCCACGAACTTCTTGAACCGAGCGAGGTAGCCGCGCCACGTCGAAATCGTCGAGGCCGAACGCTTGTCCGCAACCTTCCATCTTTCGAAAAGGTCATCAAAGGTTTTGACGCGCTTATCGCTGGCTGGCCCTGTTCCGGTTGGTAGGCTTCGCTTAGGATAGTTGGCTAAGTGAACGTCAGGCGCGTAGTTGCCCTTCACGCGTTCCGAGAGGGTGTCGGTCACCCGCCGCAAGGTCTCTGGCAAACCCTCGATTAGATCAGCGTAAGACTTCTCGGAAAGCAAGACAGCGCGGGATGTCAGGAACGCATTTACGTCTATGATCCTGCGGACAACGGCCAGGGCGTTAGCTCGGCCTTGTGCGGACTGCTGGAAGACGTTTAGCTCGCATTCAGAGATCATTTCGCGCCACTCTGAAAGTTCATCCAACTCCTCGACCGAGTCGTCTTCGACCAAAATGCGATGACGTGCGGGAGGATTGTCCTCATGCTGGCGGATAAGCTCGCTGTGTATCTCGCCCAAGAGTGACATCAACTGCATATGCGAAAGGTCTTTGGGTCCATTCCGAGTCGCTTCGAAGAAAGCCTCAACATGGCGTAGGGCGACCGCATGTCGAACCTTGGCGATTGTTGATGCCGGGACTCCCAAAGAGAAGGCGACCATGTCTGAGATCGTCGCCTCGACAATGTAAATCGGGCTGTCATGGGAGGACGTTTCTGGAAGGGGAATTGTCAGCTTTTTGCCGCGTAAAACCGAAAGCAAATCGGACGGAACGCGCTTTTTAAACTGCTCGTTCTTTGTACCAGCGCGCTTCATTGGACGGGAGATCCGCATTACCATTGTGGGGCGCTCCTGTGTGACAGTGAGGAGCAGTCAACCCCTTGAAATGCTATTACTATAACGATTTCAAGGGGGACAAAAACGGATGGTGCCCAGAAGAGGACTCGAACCTCCACACCCTTTCGGGTACCAGCACCTGAAGCTGGCGCGTCTACCAATTCCGCCATCTGGGCGACGGAGAGCCATGTACGGGGGTGGCCTGCGACTGTCAACTGGCTTTTTGAAGTTTTCCTGACAGTCGGCAAAAAAGATTGTGACGATCCCCGCAGAACCGCATTCACGGCGAACTGATTGCCAGTTTTTCGGCACCTGGATTTTCTTGGAGCGCGCGTTGCCTATATAAAAGTGATGGGAAAGGAATCATCCATGTCCGCTTTGCGCAGTGCCGTGATCGCCTCCGTCGCCCTCCTCATGCCGCTTGCTGCCAAGGCAGAGCCGGCGTTCGGCCAGCTGTCGGGGCGAGGCCCGGTCGTCAACACGCAGTCGACCTATTGCGACTATCGCGGCTGCTTCGGCTTCGGGCCGCGGCAATGGCACCGCCCGGCCTATGTGCAGCCGAATTACCGGCCGCCGACGGCGAGGGGGCCGACCTATTATCAGCCGAGGACGCAGGCGCGTCCGCAGCTCACCTATGATCCGCCGCCGATTCGTACCTTGCGCCCGGCCGCCAAGGATCCGCGCATGCATGTCGAGTGGTGTCGCAATCAGTACCGGACCTACAATCCGAAAACCGATCGCTTCGTCACCTATCAGGGCATCTACCGCACCTGCAATTCGCCCTTCGACTGAACCTCAGCTTTCCAGCGAGGCGCGGTCGGTATGGCCGAGATCGCGGCCGGGCTCGATGATGTCGCGCACGCGCTGCTTCAGTTCCTTCGGTCCCGGAAACCCGCCGTCGCGCTTGCGCTCCCAGATCAGGTCGCCGCTGACGCGGATCTCGAAATTGCCGCCGGTGCCGGGAATGAGTGCCACTTCGCCGAGGCTGTCGGTAAAGGTCTGCAGCAGCTCCTGCGCCATCCAGCCGGCGCGCAGCAGCCAGTTGCACTGGGTGCAGTAGAGAATGGTGACGCGGGCCTTTTCGGACATGGGGAGTTTCCTTTCGTCTTTGCTCCGGTTTAGGGGTTTCGTCAGGAGCGCGCAATCTTGCCGCTTGCATAGCCGGTCGGCGCATGGTCACACTCGGCCATGGAATCGAGGAGAGAATGATGCGGGTCGCCGTCGTCGAGAATATGCCGAACACCCATATCGGCGCGCTGGGCACGGCCCTTGCCGAGGCTGGCGCCACGATCGACTGGTACCGTCCGTGGAGCGATGGCGCACTGCCGGCCGGCCCGGAAGCCTATGATGCGCTCGTCGTGCTCGGCGGCGAACAGAGCGCCGTCGACGACGCGGACTATCCCTATCTCCCGGCACTCGCCGCCCTGATGCGAAGCTATGGCGACGCTGAAAAATCTGTTCTCGGCATCTGCCTCGGCAGCCAGGTTCTGGCGCGCGGCTATGGCGGAGAAAACATCCTGAACGGCACCCGCGAATTCGGCTGGAAGCCTGTCGACGTTACCGGCGAGGGCCGGGCCGATCCCCTGTTCGAGGATCTCGGAGACGCTTTTCCGATTTTCGAGTGGCATTCCGACACGTTCACGCTGCCCGCCGGTTCCGTGCGGCTGGCATCGACGGAAGCCGTGCCGAACCAGTGCTTCCGGATCGGCAGGGCCGTCTACGGCGCCCAGTTTCATTTCGAGGCGGATTCGTCCGTTGTCGATCGCTGGAATGTCGAGTTTCGCGAGTTAGCCGAGGTGCTCGAGCCCGGCTGGCATGAGCGTTTCCCGCAGACATCGGCCAGATATTCCGCCGATGCCGATCGCGCCGGCCTGGCGCTCGCCCGCGCCTTCGTGCGAACGATCAGGCCCTCTGTGGCCAAGCAGGATGCTGCCGATAGCCGCCTGAGCGCCTGAGCATGGCGAGCGAAGCCGAAAAGATGGCGGCGGGCGAATGGTATTGCTGCCTGGATGCCGAGCTCGATGCTCTGCGCGTCAAGACCCGGCGCGCCGTGCATCAGCACAACACGATGCCGCCGGATGAGCGCGGCATGATGGCGCCGGCACTCAGGGCGCTCTTCCGCGAGGTCGCCGACAGCGCCTTCATCGAAGCGCCGTTCCACTGCTCCTATGGCATCAATCTCAGCCTCGGCGAGCGCGTCTATCTCAATGCCGGCTGCACTATTCTCGATTCCGGCCGTGTCAGCATCGGCAATCGCTCGATGCTTGGCCCCGGCGTGCAGATCTATTGCGCCGACCATCACAGGGATGCCGAATTGCGCAGCCAGGGCATCGAGATCGCCCGTCCGGTGACGATCGGCCGCGATGTCTGGATCGGCGGCGGCGCGATCATTCTGGCCGGCGTCACGATCGGCGATGGCGCCATTGTCGGCGCGGGTTCCGTCGTGACGAGGGATGTTGCCGCCGGCGCAACCGTCGTCGGAAACCCGGCCCGGCCGGTCAGGCGCGATTAGCGCTGGAAGCGCCGCTTTGCCGGCCTAGATCAGAAAGACAACAGGAGGATAGGATGAGCGAGAACGCGTTGCACTGGGAGGGCGGTTGCCGTTGCGGCCAGGTGCGGCTGAAGATCAGTGCCAAGCCGCTGCTGACCATGGCCTGTCACTGCACAGGCTGCCAGAAGATGTCGTCGAGCGCCTATTCGCTGAGCGCCGCCATTCCCACGGAAGGCTTCGAGGTGACCAAGGGCGAACCCGTCATCGGCGGCCTGCACGGCCCGGAGGCCCACCACTATTTCTGCCCGAACTGCATGACCTGGATGTTCACCAGGCCCGAAGGCATGGACTGGTTCGTCAACGTCCGCCCGACCATGCTCGATGATCTCGGCTGGTTCACCCCCTTCATCGAGACCTGGACGAGCGAGAAGCTTGTCTTCGCCGAGACCAGCGCCAGGCATAGCTATCCGGCGTTGCCAGAGATGGATGCCTATGAGGGATTGGTGAAGGAATATATGGCGCAGGAGATCTAGAACGTGCGGTAGCGCGCCAGTGGTAGTCCGTGCTTCTCGACGTACGCGTTCTCTTCGGCGATCGCCTCTGCATTTTCGATGAGCCAGAGCCGCCTTCGTTCTTCACGAGGAAGCGTTGCATCATCGCTTGTCGCGCGGCTTGCGATTGGTACTTCGTCCGTTTCCGGGTGCTGCTTATCTGTAGCCATGGCACAACTCGAAAACAGAATGGCGCAATCTTGCCTGACCACGAATTTATGCCGCAATCACTGACCGAGCACAACGTGGCGAAACAAAAAGGGAGGCGCGAGCCTCCCCTGTCGCACCCAGCCGAAGCGGCTGATTACTCGTCGCCCATCTTGAGTGCTGCGATAAACGCTTCCTGCGGGATTTCCACTTTGCCGAACTGGCGCATGCGCTTCTTGCCTTCCTTCTGTTTTTCCAGAAGTTTGCGCTTGCGGGTGGCGTCGCCGCCGTAGCACTTAGCCGTCACGTCTTTGCGCAGCGCCGAGATCGTCTCGCGGGCAATGACGTTGCCGCCGATCGCGGCCTGGATCGGGATCTTGAACATGTGCTTCGGGATCAGGTCTTTCAGCCGCTCGCACATGTCGCGGCCGCGCTTTTCGGCGGAGGTGCGGTGAACGAGCATCGAGAGCGCGTCGACCGGCTCGCCGTTGACGAGGATCGACAGCTTGACGAGGTTGCCCTCGCGATAGCCTGCCAGATGGTAGTCGAACGAGGCATAGCCCTTGGAGATCGACTTCAGGCGGTCGTAGAAGTCGAAGACGACTTCGTTGAGCGGCAGCTCATAGGTCACCATGGCGCGCGTACCGACATAGGTCAGTTCGGTCTGGATGCCGCGGCGGTCCTGGCAGAGCTTCAGGATGCCGCCGAGATAATCGTCGGGCGTCAGGATCGTCGCCTTGATCCACGGCTCCTGGATTTCCGAAATCTTGACCACGTCCGGCATGTCGGCGGGGTTATGCAGCTCGCGCTCCGATCCGTCAGTCATCGTCAGCTTGTAGACGACCGACGGAGCGGTGGCGATCAGGTCGAGATTGAACTCGCGCTCCAGGCGCTCCTGGATGATTTCGAGATGCAGCAGGCCGAGGAAGCCGCAGCGGAAGCCGAAGCCGAGAGCGGCGGAGGATTCCATTTCGAAGGAGAAGGACGCATCGTTGAGGCGCAGCTTGCCCATGGCAGCGCGGAGGTCCTCGAAGTCGGCCGCATCGACCGGGAAAAGGCCGCAGAAAACCACTGGCTGAGCCGGCTTGAAGCCAGGCAGCGCCTGGCCCGTCGGTCGCTTGTCTTCGGTGATCGTGTCGCCGACGCGGGTATCGGCCACTTCCTTGATCGAGGCGGTGATGAAGCCGATCTCGCCGGGGCCGAGGCTGTCGACATTGACCATCTTCGGGGTCAGTACGCCGACGCGCTCCACCTGATACTTGGCATCAGTGCCCATCATGCGGACGGTCTGACCCTTGGTCAGCACGCCGTCGATGACGCGTACCAGAACCATGACGCCGAGATAGGTGTCGTACCAGCTGTCGACGAGCAGCGCCTTCAGCGGTGCCTTGTCGCCGCCCGGGCTCTTCGGCGCCGGCAGCTTCTGGACGATGGCTTCGAGAACATCAGGAATGCCGAGGCCGGTCTTGGCCGAAATCAGCACGGCTTCCGAGGCGTCGATGCCGATCACTTCCTCGATCTGTTCCTTGATGCGGTCGGGCTCGGCCGCCGGCAGGTCGATCTTGTTGAGGACGGTGACGAGCTCGTGGTTGTTGTCGATCGCCTGATAGACGTTGGCAAGCGTCTGTGCCTCGACGCCCTGCGACGCGTCGACGACCAGAAGCGAGCCTTCGCAGGCCGACAGCGAGCGCGAGACTTCGTAGGCGAAGTCGACGTGGCCGGGCGTGTCGATCAGGTTCAGGATATAGGTATCGCCATCCTTGGCCTTGTAGTGCAGACGCACGGTCTGGGCCTTGATGGTGATGCCGCGCTCGCGCTCGATATCCATATTGTCCAGAACCTGCTCGGACATCTCGCGCTCGGCAAGGCCGCCCGTCGTCTGGATCAGGCGGTCGGCAAGCGTCGATTTGCCGTGGTCGATATGGGCCACGATCGAGAAATTGCGGATATGGGAAAGCGGAGTCGTCGAATTGGTGCTCATGGGCGCCATATAGCAGCGCCTTCCCCTGACGCATAGGGGAAAAGCAGGACTTTGTTTAGGATAAGTTGCGCCGCAGAATGCCTCTTGATTCCATCATTAGATCCTGTATTTCTCTTATAGTAGAAATTTGGAGATCGAATGGAAGACGAACTCGAAGCCGCGATCGGCGCCAGAATCCGCAAGCTCCGGCTGGAAAAGGGGCTGACGCTGGATGATCTCGCCACCAGCTCCGGCGTCAGCCGGGCGATGATCTCGCGCATCGAGCGCGCCGAGGCGAGCCCGACGGCATCGCTGCTGGCGCGGGTCTGCGCCGCGCTTGGCCTGTCGCTCTCGACCTTCTTCGCCGGGCAGGACGAAGATGCCTCGCCTCTCGCCCGCCGCCACGAGCAGCAGGTCTGGCGCGATCCGGAGACCGGTTATGTCAGGCGCTCCGTCTCGCCGCCCGGCACCGCTTCGGAGGTCGATATCGTCGATGTCGAGTTTCCGCCCGGCGCCCGCGTCAGCTTCCCGCCCCATGCCGCAAGCGATGGCATGACCCAGCATATCTGGGTGTTCGAAGGCGAAATGGAGATGACGGCGGGCGAGAAGGTTCACCACCTCTTCGCCGGCGACTGCCTCTTCATGCCTGTCGGCGAGGGTCACGTCTTCCACAATCCCACCAGCAAGCCCGCTCGCTATTGCGTCGTGCTCAGCCGCAGCACGCGGTGATGTCTCAGGAGAATACCATGCCCGCCATCCGCATCTTGAACGCCACTGAGGCCCGCGCCGCCATTCCCGATCTCTGCGAGGTGCTCGCCGATTGCGTCGAAGGCGGTGCCTCCGTCGGCTTCATGCAGCCCTACACCGCGGCCGATGCGCTGCCCTACTGGCAAGGCGTCGTGGAGTCCGTCGAGGCCGGAGCCAATCTGCTTGCCATCGCCGAAATCGACGGCCGCGTGGTCGGCACCGTCCAGGTCGGCTTCGCCTCCATGCCCAACCAACCGCATCGCGGCGACCTGAAGAAGCTGCTCGTCCACCGCTCCGCCCGCGGCAAGGGCATCGCGCGGCTCTTGATGGCGGCGATCGAACAGGAAGCGGCCCGCCACGGCAAGCATCTGCTGGTGCTCGACACGGCAACCGGCAGCGATGCCGAAGCCATTTACCCCCGCCTCGGCTGGGAACGCGCCGGCGTTATCCCGGATTATGCCCTCTGGCCCGACGGCGGCTACTGCGCCACGACGCTGTTTTATAAACGGGTCGCTGCGTGAGGCGCTGAAGCCATTGACGAATCGGCGCTTCGCCGCGCCTTATCCGGACAACGAACAGGGGATACCGCACGATGCGCGTCATTTATTCCGAAGATCACAAGCTGCGTGACGCGAAGACCGAGCTGCATAATGGGCAGCTGGTCACGCCCTTCGAAGGGCCGTTTCGTGCGGAGTGGATTCTCGATGCCGTGCAGGCTGCCGGTTTTGCCGATGTCGTGGCGCCCGAGCGTCATGGTCTCGAAACCGCGATGAAGGTCCACGACCGCGGCTATCTCGAATTCCTGTCGAAGGCCTGGGACATGTGGAAGGCGACGGGTGCGGCAGGCGAGGCGATCCCGACATCCTTTCCGGTTCGCCGTTCCACGCTCCGGATTCCCAACGATATTGACGCGCTGCTCGGCTATTATGCCAATGCTGCCGAAACGGCGATTACCGACGGTACCTATCAGGCGGCTGTCGCCTCGATGCAATGTGCGGTCACCGGCGTCGACTGGCTGAATGCTGGAAACCGTTTTGCCTTTTCGCTCTGCCGCCCGCCCGGCCATCATGCCGGTATCGATCTCTTCGGCGGCTATTGCTTCATCAACAATGCCGCGGTCGCGGCTCAACGCCTGCTTGATCTCGGCACGAAGAAGGTGGCGATCCTCGACGTCGATTTCCATCATGGCAATGGCACGCAGGATATCACCTACCGCCGCGGCGACATCTTCTTCGCCTCGCTGCATGGTGAACCGGCCGATGCCTTCCCGTATTTCTGGGGTTATGCCGATGAAACCGGCGAGGGTGCCGGAGAGGGCAGCAATGCCAATTATCCGCTGCCGCGCGGAACGGCCTGGAGCGAATGGGCGGCAGCCCTCTCGGATTCGCTCACCCGCATCAAGGCTTTCGGCGCCGAGGCGATCGTCGTGTCGCTCGGTGTCGATACGTTCGAGCGCGATCCGATTTCCTTCTTCAAGCTGAATTCCGATGACTTCACCCGCATGGGCGCGATGATCGCCGCATCCGGTCTGCCGGTGCTGGCCTGCATGGAGGGGGGCTATGGCGTGCCCGAGATCGGCCTCAACGTCGCCAATGTCTTGAAGGGCCTGGAGGCTTAGCCGGCTTGGACGAGGAAACGCCAGCATCCGATATTCCGACGCCGCGCATGTTTTCATGGGCGCGCAATTCGGCGATCTATCGGCTCGAACGGCGCATGCATACGGAAAAGCAGCTCTACGACGCGATCGCCCGAAAGGCGCGCGAGAAGTTCGAGGATATCAGCGAGGCGCAGGTCAAGGCGCTCGCCGATTCCGCCGTCAAGTTCGCTTATGACAACAAGGCGATCGACGACACCGCCTATGCCGAGATCGGAACGCGCTCGGGCATGCGCAGCGGCAAGTCGAAGCGCGCCATCGCCCAGAAACTGTCGCAGAAGGGCGTCGCCAAGGCGACGGTGGCGGCGGCCGTAGCCGAAGCCGACGATTTCTATGCCGCGCTGGTTCTCGCCCGCAAACGCGCCTTCGGGCCATTCCGCAAATGCGAGCTCGACGAGAAGCGCCAGACGAAGGAACTCTCGGCTT
Source organism: Rhizobium sp. Rhizsp82 (assembly GCF_047325115.1). Lineage (NCBI taxonomy): Bacteria > Pseudomonadati > Pseudomonadota > Alphaproteobacteria > Hyphomicrobiales > Rhizobiaceae > Rhizobium > Rhizobium sp. Rhizsp82. The sequence continues at coordinate 1,129,971 of NZ_CP168570.1, forward strand.
TCGCCCGCGCCGGCTTCAGCTTCGAGCTCGGCAAGCGGATTTTCGCCATGCAGCGGGAAGAGGCCGAGGAAGCGCTCGACGAACGGCGCCACCTCTAGGACCGATCGACATTCAGTCGATTGGCCCTAGCCATCAAGTCCGCTGACCCTTTCCATCAGAAGTTTGAATTTGTCCCGCGCGCACTGCCGCCGTAAGCAGGGCGGAAATGGGGAGAGGGATCATGGGCGCACAGCCTGACAATACGGTGGTGAATGGCGGCGAGGCGGCTCCGTCATCGGGAAGCGTCGCATCGGGCGCTTTGATGTGCCTGCTCTCCATGTCGTCGATCCAGTTCGGTGCAGCCCTTTCCGCGCCCGCAATCGCCGCCTACGGCCCGGCCGGTGCATCTTGGCTGCGTCTCGTCTTTGCGGCGCTGATCCTCGCGCTGGTCGTCCGTCCACCGGTTCTCAGATATAGCCGCGAACAGTGGATCAGTGCGCTCGTCCTCGGCACGACGACCGCGCTGATGACCATCTCCTTTTTCGCCTCGATCCAGCGCATCCCGCTCGGCCTTGCCGTGGCGATCGATTTTCTGGGGCCTCTCTCGGTGGCAACCTTCGGCTACGGGCTGACGCGCCGCCTGATCTGGCCGGTCATTGCGGCCGCGGGCGTTCTGTTTCTGGCTTATGACGGCGAGGGCTGGGTGGGCAACCTGCCCGGCGTCCTCTTCGCCGCCGGGGCCGGAACGGGCTGGGCGATCTATATCCTGCTGACGAAAAAGGTCGGCGCCGCCTTTAAGGGGCTGGAGGGACTGTCGATGTCTCTCCTTGTTGCCGCCGTCGTCGCAACGCCGTTCGGTTTCATGGGTGCCGTGCCGAAGCTCGATGGCTTCGGGTTGATCGAGATGGCAGGCCTCGCCATCCTCGTGCCGCTGCTGCCCTATACGCTTGAAATGATCGCGCTGCGGCGCATGCCGACTGCGTCCTTCGGCATTCTGATGAGCCTCGAGCCGGCGATTGGTGCCCTGGCAGGCTTCGTCATCCTGACGCAGCCGATGACGCTGCTGCAGATGATGGGAACGGCGCTCGTCGTTGCCGCAAGCGCCGGCGCCACCTTTATGTCGGCCAAGAGCTGATCAGGCCCGTTTCAGGCTCAGATCGTCGATCGCCGGATTGTAGAACAGCGACAGCGTCAGGCTGCGCGCAATACGCTCCGCCGTCGCCATGAACCAGGCCTTCGCCTCCGGGTTCGGCGCGATATCGTCGAGCGTCGCGGAAAACAGCGCCAGCCATTTCGGAAAGAGTTCCGGCGTCATGTTGGCGACGCCGACATGCGCCTGTACCGGCTTTCCGCCGTAAGCGCCGCTGCGGAAGGCGACCGAGGACCAGAAGCTCTTCATCTTTTCCATATGCTCCGGCCAGCGGCCCGAAAGCCGCGCGTCGAAAACCGGCCCGAGTTCCGGATGCTCCAGAACGCGGCCATAGAACGTATCGACCAGCTTGCTGACGAAGGCCTCGTCGATACCGATCGCCTTCATATCCGCTTCCGCGCGCTCGCGGATTGCCGCGACATGTGCAGCGCGGCCCTGCAATTCATTGCTCATCTCAGAAACCACCCCGGCTCTGCCGCATCTGCGGCGCCCTTCATATAGGCGTTGCAACCGCGAGACTAAAGCAGGGAAGGCCCGGTTGCGGCAATCTGTCAAATCCCGCCCCTCCAGCCTTGACCGGTGGGTCGTAGCACTTTAGATTTAGAATAATTCTAAGTTATGGAGCATTGCCATGCTGGCGCGCCTTTTCAGATCGCAGAAGCGTTCTTTTAAATCATTGTCGGAACAGGAAATTCTGGCACTCGCCATCGCCTCGGAAGAAGACGATGCCCGCATCTATCTCGCCTATGCCGACCAGCTGAGGGATCAGTTTCCCGCCAGCGCCAAGGTTTTCGAGGATATGGCCGAGGTCGAGAGTACCCATCGCAAGTCGCTGATCGAGATCCACCGCCAGCGTTTCGGCGAGCGTATCCCGCTGATCCGCCGCGAACACGTCCAGGGCTTCTACGATCGCAAGCCCGACTGGTTGCGCAAGAACCTGACACTTGATGCCATGCGCCAGGAAACCGAGGCGATGGAAGAGCAGGCCTACCGCTTCTACGTTGAGGCAGCAAAGCAGACATCGGATGCGTCGACGCGCCAGCTTCTCGGCGATCTGGCGCTGGCCGAACAGGGCCACGAAGACATCGCCCGTATGCTCGGCGATAAGCACACGCCCGACAGCGTCAAGGAAGAGGAAAACGAGGGCGCCCGCCGCCAGTTCGTGCTGACCTATGTGCAGCCCGGTCTTGCCGGCCTGATGGACGGCTCGGTCTCGACGCTGGCGCCGATCTTCGCCGCTGCCTTCGCGACGCAGGATACCTGGCAGACCTTCCTGGTCGGTCTCTCGGCCTCCGTCGGCGCCGGTATCTCGATGGGCTTTACCGAAGCGGCGCATGACGACGGCAAGATTTCCGGCCGCGGTTCGCCGATCAAGCGCGGCCTGGCCTGCGGCATCATGACGGCGCTCGGCGGCCTCGGCCACGCGCTGCCCTATCTCATCCCGCATTTCTGGACCGCGACCATCACCGCCGCCGTCGTCGTCTTCTTCGAGCTTTGGGCAATCGCCTTCATCCAGAACAAGTATATGGAAACGCCGTTCCTGAGGGCCGCTTTCCAGGTCGTCGTCGGTGGCGGCCTCGTGCTCGGCGCCGGCATCCTGATCGGCAACGGCTGAACGAACTAAACCGTGAAACGAAAAAAGGCCGGCAAATGCCGGCCTTTTTGCTGAAATCGGTCTGCTTACTGCAGGGCCCCGACGAGAACGTCGCGGCCGTTCTCGATGGTGACCCAGCGCCCGGCATTGTAGCTCGACTGGCGCTTGATGAAGGAATAGTTGGTGTCGAACCACGGCTTCACATTGGTCGCGAGGTTGTCGAGGATGAAGTCGCCTTCGGTGGTACGCAGCGTCAGCACGGCATGGCCTTCGCCGTCAGGCTTGCGCACGACGGTCATCAGAAGGTTTGCCGGCGAGAAGCCGCGCTGGATCAGGATGCGGCGCTTCAGCAGCGCATAGTCTTCGCAGTCGCCGGCTGTCGTCGGATAGGCCCAGACCTCGTCCTTGCCGTAGATTTCCTTGTCGGTCATCGGCTTGATCGTGGTGTTGACGGTCGTGTTGACGGAGCGCACCAGCGTCCACTGGTCGGGCGTCATCTGCATGGTCGCCGTATTGCGGTTGGGGCCGCATTCATCGCGATGAATCTGACAGAAATCGTAATGACCGATTGGCTGCGATGTCGCTCCACCCGTCACCATGGACAGGTTGGAAGTCGAAGCCGGCAAGGCGGCCGAAGACATCGCTAGCATGGCCATCATGGCCACGAGGTAACCCTTGATACGCACGCCCGTATTCCCTGCATCGCCCTTGTATTTATTAACAAAGAGTTAACGGGGAGGGGGCTCAGGAGTCAATCGTTACTTCTTGGTAGGGAATTACAACTCTCGGACATGGTTAAAATGCCACAGAAGGCGGGCTTGCGTGGCGCTCTCTCAACCGGAGATACTATTAGAACGTTCGAACGGACCTATTGACGGACGAGCGCCGTCACCGCAGCGAGCATCCGCTCGATATCCTGCGACCGCGAAAGGCGGTGATCGCCATCGCGCACAAAGGTCAGCACCACGTCGTCGGACGGCAGGTGCTCGATCAGTTTCATCGCATGCGCATAGGGTACATCCGGGTCCTTCATGCCCTGCAGGATATGCACTGGGCATCCCGTTTCGATGATCCCCGTCAGCACCTGGTTGGCGCGCCCGTCGTCGATCAGCGCCCGCGTATAGATATTGGGTTCGGCGCTGTATTCCGACTTCTCTTCGAAATAGCCGCGCTCTTCCAGCGAAGCCCGTTCCTTCTTTGTCAGGTGCGGCTCGATCAGATCGGAGGTGAAGTCGGGGGCGGGGGCGATCAGCACCATGCCGTCGAGCTTCGGTCCATCGGCATGCTTGCCGAGTTCCTGCGCCAGCCGCAGGGCGATCCAGCCGCCCATCGACGATCCGACGACGATGATGCGTTTCGGATTGGCATGACGGACGACGGCCAGCGCCTCCTCGAGCCAGCGCGAGATCGTGCCGTCCCGGAATTCGCCGCCGGAAAGCCCGTGCCCCGAATAGTCGAGACGCAGGCAGGCCAGGCCCATTTCGGCCGCCAGGCGGTCGAGTTCGATCGCCTTCGTGCCGCTCATGTCGGAACGGTAGCCGGAGAGCCAGACGAGCGTCGGAGCACCTTCGGCGCGGCTTGCTTCACGCAGGATGAACGCAATCTGGCGGCTCGCATCGCCATCGCCGACGGAGAGAAACTGCGGGTCGGGGGCGTTTTGCATCTCGGACATGGCGGAACTCCTATCGTTTGAGCCTATAAAACAGATTCTTGACAGGCTGACAGCAGGTGATTTTTCCGCTAAAGCGTGCTACTGACTCCGTTGCAGCGATAACGAGACCCCGTTTGTGCCCCCGTGGGAGTACGAGCTGCAACATTCAACAACTCGAGGAGAGTACGACCATTCGCAGACCCTTTAAAGCCGACGCGCCCGTTAAGGAAGGGCCGCGCTCGAACCGGGAAATTCGCATACCCCGTGTTCAGCTGATTGACGCAGAAGGACAGAACCTGGGCATCGTGCCCACCGATCAGGCCCTGAAGATGGCTGAAGAAGCCGGTCTCGACCTGGTGGAAATTTCCCCCAATGCCGAACCGCCTGTGTGCAAGATCCTTGATCTGGGCAAGCTGAAATACGCGAACCAGAAGAAGGCCGCCGAGGCGCGCAAGAAGCAGAAGATCGTCGAAGTCAAAGAAATCAAGATGCGCCCGAACATCGACACCCATGACTATGAGGTGAAGATGAAGGCGATGGGCCGCTTCTTCGAAGAAGGCGACAAGGTCAAGGTGACCCTGAAGTTCCGTGGCCGCGAAATGGCTCACCAGGAACTCGGCATGAAGCTGCTTCAGCAGGTAAAGGCCGACACGACCGAATTCGCCAAGGTCGAAGCCGAGCCCAAGCTCGAAGGCCGCCAGATGATGATGGTGCTCGCGCCCAAGTGAGCGCGGTCCATCAGGATGCATCGAAGCCGTCCGCAAGGGCGGCTTTTGTGTTTTTGGGCTTTTCTGACAGGATGCTGACAGAAGCGCTCAGCGCCCTGTCAGCGTCGCAATGCCATTCTCCTTCCATCGAAACACGGATGGAAAGGAAACGATCATGGCCCTTCGTCTTCAAAAGATCATGATGGTGTCAGCCGCGGCGCTGGCACTGGCCGCTGCTTTGCCTGCCTTGCAGCCTGCCGGATTTTCGCTCCTCTCGTCCGCCGCCTATGCCCGCGGCGGCCATGACGGTGGCAGCGGCAGTTCCGGCCGCGGCGGCAGCGACGATTCCGGCGGAGACGATCATGGCGGCAGCAGCCACGACAGTAGCGGCGGCAATAGCGGCCATGGCCGTGGCAGCGATGACTCCGGCGACGACGACAATGGTGGAGACCGCCATGGCGGCCGGTCGGCTGCCGCCGGTACCGATGACAACGGCCGCCACGGCCGCGACAATGATCGCAGTGATCGTCCCCGCGTCACCCTTTCCGTCTCAGCAACCAGCCTTCAGGGGCTGCTGAATGGCTCGCTGATCGCCGTTGACCAGCTGGGACGCCGGCTGGAAGTCGAGGTCGAAAACGAACACGGCGTTCAGACCGTCGAAGTGAAACCGCATCGCTCCGATGCCATCCTCAATCCCGGCCCGATCACGGATGTCTCCATCAGGCCCGCGGCAACGCCGTAAATGCCTGGTTCTTCCGCCCGCCCCGGAAGATCGATGCTCCGCCGCTTGCCGGCGGAGCATCAGCCGTTTGCAGATGGCGACAAGCGCCCTTGTGCAGGAGGGGCGAAGCGTTCAGTTTATCAGCCGTACATGAGGTCCGGACCAAGGATGTATTTCACCCGCCGCAGATTGACCGCTCTCTTACTGTCGGCCGCCGTCCTCCTGGCGGCCTCTGCGCCTGCCTATGAGGTGGCCGCGAAAGATGGCGGCAGTGACAGTTCGGGCAGCGGCAGCTCCGGCAGCGGTGGATCGAGCGGCTCTTCCGGCTCGGGCTCGAATTCAGGCTCCGGCAGCTCCGGTCATGACGGCGGCGATGATCACAGCGGTCATGGCGGGGGCGATGACGACGGCGGCGGAGACGATCACGGCGGCAGCGGAAGCAGCGGTAGTGGCGGCAGCTCCGGCTCTGGCCGGTCCGACTATGACCGCGCCCGCGACGCCGTTCGCGAAGGCCGCATCCTGCCCCTCAAGTCGCTGCTGCAGAAGATCGACGCCCGCCGCTATGGCCGCGTCATCGATGTCAGCCTCAGCCGCTCGCTGTTCAGCGACGTCTACCAGCTCAAGCTTCGAGACGGCAAAGGCACTATCCGAACGCTGCGCGTCGATGCACGCAGCGGCGAAGTGATCGGGGACAAGTGACCGATGAAAATCCTGCTTGCCGAAGACGACGCCAATATCGCTGTCCACCTTGCCGAAACCTTTGGCCGTGAGGGCTACCTCGTCGAGACGCTGAGCTCCGGCCCCGAAATATGGGAGCAGGGCGAAACCGGTGACTATGCAGCGATCGTGCTCGATCTCGGTCTGCCCGGCATGGATGGCCTGTCGATCCTCAAGCGCTGGCGGGCGAATGGCGTGGAAACGCCGGTTCTCGTGCTGACGGCTCGCGGCTCCTGGATGGAGCGCGTCGATGGTTTCGATGCCGGAGCCGACGATTATCTGCCCAAGCCTTTCCGCAGCGAGGAGCTGCTTGCACGTCTCCGCGCCCTGTTGCGGCGTGCCGGCCGCGTGCAGCCGCGGGTGAAATCCGCCGATCGCTTCACGCTTGACGAACATGCCCGCCGCGTCACCTTCGATGGCCGTGAACTGGATCTCAGCCCCCTCGAATATCGCATGGTCTCGTTGTTCATCGACAGGCCGGGCGCCGTGCTCACCCCTGCCGAGCTCGCCAGTCAGGTCCAGGGCCGCGACGACGATGCCGCCAAGAATGCCGTGGAGGCGATGGTGGCGCGGCTGCGCAAGAAGACCGATAGCAACGCCATAGAGACGCGCCGCGGCTTCGGCTACGTCCTGCCGGGAAAAGCGCGATGACGAAGTCGCTGCGCTTCCGTCTCGCTGCAGGAGCCTTGGTCGCCATTGCGGTTGCCCTTGCGATGGTCTGGTTCGTGCTCGGCCATCTCTTCGAGGATTATCTGGCCGACCAATATGCCAATGAGATGGCCGCGGTTTCCGATGCGCTGGGCGCCCGCCTTGCAATCGAAAACGGCGCTCTCTCATTGGTGAGCGAGCCCTCCGATCCGCGCTTTCAGACACCGGCGGGTGGGCGCTACTGGCAGATAACGCCCGATGATCCCGGTGCGCCGCCCTTGAGATCGCGATCGCTCTGGGACGAAGAACTGACCAAGGCCAGCCTTTCCAAGGATCTCTATTGCGGCTTCTACGAAGCCGAGGGACCGGATGGCGCGACGATCCTGGTGACGGTGAAGGCGATGTCGGTGGGCGAGGGCGATGCCCGCAAGAGCTTCACTATCTACACCGCCTTCTCGAAAGACGAGATGGAGAGCTCGCTCTCGAATTATCATCGTCCGCTTCAGCTGATGTTGGCCGCGACCGGTCTGCTGTTGCTCGCAGCCGCCTTCCTGCAGGGTCTGATCGGGCTGAAGCCGCTGGTGCGGCTGCGCAATGAAGTCGCAAGCATCCGCGCCGGCCGCAGCGCTCACATTGGCGCCGAGGGGCCGAGCGAGGTCCGCCCGCTCGTCAACGAAATCAATCTGCTGCTTGCCGAACGCGAAACCGCCGTCGAACGTGCCCGCTCCCGGGCAAGCGACCTAGCGCATGGATTGAAGACGCCACTGACGGTGCTGTCGCATCTCGTGGAAAGTCTACCGGAGGATAAGAGGGATACGGCCTTGCAGCAGATCGAGCTCGTCCGCCAGCGCGCCGACCGCCAGCTGCAGGCAGCGCGCATGGGCGTCGAGCGGATGGCGACGACTTCGCTTCTCGGCATTTCAGGAAAGCTTGTCAGTGTTCTTTCACCGGTTACCGACGGCAAGGGGATCGGCTGGAAGGTCGATATCGATCCCGCCCTGACGATCGAGGCGGACCCCGCGGATGTGGCCGAGGCGATGGGCAATATTCTCGACAATGCCGTCCGCTTCGCCCGCTCGCGTATCGATGTTTCCGCGGCGAAGGAGGGCGAGGCCATCATCCTGCGCGTCGGCGACGATGGCCCTGGCGCCGCACCCGAAAACTATGCGAGGATGCTGAAGCGCGGTGTCAGCGCCGATGACGCCCATGCCGGCTCGGGCCTGGGGCTTGCCATATCGGGCGATATCGCCGAAGCCTATGGCGGCAAGATCGTGCTTTCGCGGTCTGATCTTGGCGGCCTGGAAGTGGCGCTAGCCCTGCCTGCGCCGAAGAATTTGGCCCCGGCAACCGAAGCGCAAGATTCCGCAGGCCGCCCCGTTGCACTTTCATGACACTGCGGGTATAAGCGCGCGTCCGAACTGACCGGCAGGGCATGCCGTGGCAGTTTCGAATGCTTGCGGACAGGTTTCGTCACCGGTGCCGCAGATCAACAACAAACGCTCCCGCACCTTGTTGCGACGGCCGGTTTCCGGGCATCGCTTGAGGGTTTCTTTGAAACACGCAGGGAGGACAGAAACGGAGTAGCAAAATGCCCAAGATGAAGACGAAGTCTGCTGCCAAGAAGCGGTTCAAGATCACCGCAACTGGCAAGGTCAAGGCTGCCGCTGCTGGCAAGCGCCATGGCATGATCAAGCGTAGCAACAAGTTCATTCGCGATGCACGTGGCACGATGGTTCTGGCTGAACCCGATGGCCGCAAGGTCGTGAAGAACTACCTGCCGAACGGTCTCTAAGACTATTCCGCGAACGCTTTAGATTTAAGGAGATCATGAAATGGCACGTGTAAAAAGAGGCGTTACCGCCCATGCCAAGCACAAGAAGGTTCTGAAGGCAGCAAAGGGCTTTTACGGCCGCCGCAAGAACACCATCCGTACCGCAAAGGCTGCCGTTGATCGCGCCAAGCAGTACGCTTACCGCGACCGCAAGGTCAACAAGCGCAACTTCCGTGCGCTCTGGATCCAGCGTATCAACGCTGCTGTCCGCGAATTCGGCCTGACCTACGGCCGCTTCATCGACGGCCTGAACAAGGCTGGCATCGAAGTTGACCGTAAGGTTCTCTCCGACATGGCAATCCATGAGCCGGAAGCATTCGGCGCGCTCGTCAAGGCCTCCAAGAAGGCCCTCGAGTACCTCAAGGAAGCCGGTACCACGAACGAGTTTGAAGCGACGGTCAAGTAAGCCGGCGCTATCGAACTTCAGTTTCGATGTTTTCAAACCCGCGCTGGCTAGCTGGCGCGGGTTTTTATTTGTGGTTTTGACAGCGGGAGTCACGGGAACGTGGCAGATGCGATCGACAATCTGAAAGCCGGAAGCGGCCTGAGCGAGGAGGACATCCCGGTCCTGCTCGCCGCCCTGCTATCCGGCTCGCGGAGAGTGGAGCGCGTGCCCTTGTCGTGCTGTGCCGTCTGGATCAAGCGCTACGGCACCGAGCGGACCTCGCGCTGGATTGTCCTGCAGCGGATGATCGCCAATCTGATTGGCGCCCCATTCCTGCGTCCTTCTCCTGTCCTCGACGATGAGGCGATGGCCGACCGCGAAATTCGCCGCAGCAGGCAATTTTCCGACAACGGCATCCCGACGGCGCCGATTATCTACGCCTCCGGTTCGGCCGTCGTATTCGGCGATGTCGGCTTCACTGTCGGCCAGCAGCTCAAAGCGCTGGCGCGACAGGATCCCAAGGCGCATGACGAACTTCTCGTACTCTGCGCCACCGAACTCGGCCGGCTGCACGCCAAGGGCCTCTGCCACGGACGCCCGTTCCCGCGTGACATGTTCGTGAGGGACAGCCGTATCGGCTTCATGGATTTCGAGGAAGAGCCGGATAGCGTCATGCCGCTCGCAACGGCGCAGGCGCGCGACATCTGGCTGCTCTTTCTGCAGCTCGCCAGCCGCGCCCGTCTCGGCAAGGAGACCCATGATCGGGCCTTCGAGGCATGGTCCGCTGCTGCTCCGGCCGCCGCCGTTGCCGAGTTGCGCAAACTCACTGGATTTCTGGGCGCCTTTTTATGGTTAGCCCGGTTGATTGGCCGCGTTCACATGGGTAGTGATCTGCGGCAGTTCATCATGGCAACCAGCTATTTGAAACACGCTTCCTGAAGCAATTGACGCCCGCAAGGCAGGAAAAGATGACCGAACTCGAAACTCTGGAAAAGCAACTCCTGGCCGATGTCGCCGCCGCCGCGGACGAGCCTGCTATCGAAGCGGTGCGCGTTGCAGCGCTCGGCAAGAAGGGCTCCGTCTCCGAGCTCCTGAAGACGCTCGGCACCATGTCGCCGGAAGAGCGCCAGACGCGCGGCGCCGCCATCAACGCGCTGAAGACCGTTGTGACCGACGCGATCACCAGCCGCAAGGCGGACCTGAAGCGCGTGGCGATCGACGCCCGCCTGAAGGCCGAGACGGTCGATGTCAGCCTGCCGGTCCGTTCCTCGCCGGCCGAGCGCGGCCGCATCCATCCGATCAGCCAGATCGTTGATGAAATCACCGCGATCTTCGGCGACATGGGCTTCTCGATCGCCGAAGGGCCGGATGTCGAAACCGACTATTACAATTTCACGGCCCTGAACTTCCCCGAGGGCCATCCGGCCCGCGAGATGCACGACACCTTCTTCTTCAATCCGGATGAGAAGGGCGAGCGCAAGGTTCTGCGCACGCATACCTCGCCGGTCCAGGTGCGCACCATGGAAGCGCAGAAACCCCCGATCCGCATCATCATCCCGGGCAAGACCTATCGCCAGGACTCGGACGCCACGCACTCGCCGATGTTCCATCAGGTCGAGGGTCTGGTCATCGACAAGAAGGCGAATGTCGCCAACATCCGCTGGGTGCTCGAAGAGTTCTGCAAGACCTTCTTCGAGGTCGACAGCGTGACGATGCGTTTCCGTCCGTCCTTCTTCCCGTTCACGGAACCGTCCTTCGAAGTCGATATTCAGTGCGACCGCTCCGGCCCGATCGTCAAGTTCGGCGAAGGCACCGACTGGATGGAAATCCTCGGCTGCGGCATGGTCCACCCGAACGTGCTGCGCTATGGCGGCCTCGATCCGGACGAGTATCAGGGCTTTGCCTGGGGCATGGGCCTCGATCGCATCGCCATGCTGAAATACGGTATGCCGGACCTGCGCGACTTCTTCAACGCCGATGTCCGCTGGATGAACCACTATGGCTTCCGCCCGCTCGACATGCCGACGCTGTTCGGCGGTCTGAGCGCGTAAGGGAGGATTGGACCTATGAAATTCACGCTCTCCTGGCTCAAGGATCATCTGGAAACGGATGCCACGCTCGATGAAATCTGCACCCGCCTGACGGAAATCGGGCTCGAGGTCGAGGATGTCGACGACAAGGCGGCCTACAAGCCCTTCGTCATCGCCAGGGTTCTGTCGGCTGAAAAGCATCCGGAAGCCGATCGCCTGAAGGTGCTGTCGGTCGATGCCGGCCCTGACGTCAACGGCGGCAAGCCGCTGCAGATCGTCTGCGGTGCGCCGAATGCGCGCGCCGGTCTCGTCGGCGCGCTGGCACGGCCGGGCGATTATGTCCCCGGCATCGACGTGACGCTCGGCGTCGGCAAGATCCGTGGCGTCGAAAGCCACGGCATGATGTGCTCCGAAAAGGAGCTCAACATGTCCGACGATCACGACGGCATCATCGATCTGCCTGCGGATGCGCCGGTCGGAACCTCCTTCGCCGCTTACGCCCATCTTGATGATCCGGTCATCGAGATCAATCTCACGCCGAACCGTCCGGACTGCACCTCGATCTACGGTATCGCCCGCGATCTGGCCGCCTCTGGCCTCGGCACGCTGAAGACCCGCCCCGCGCCGTCTTTCGCGGTCGAAGGCGAAACCCCGGTCAAGCTGACGCTCGATCTCGATGACGAGAAGCTCTGCCCGGGCTTCGGCCTGCGCATCGTGCGTGGCGTCAAGAACGGCCCGAGCCCGAAGTGGATGCAGCAGCGGCTGCTTGCTATCGGCCTGCGTCCGATCAATTCGCTCGTCGATATCACCAACTACATGACCTTCGACCAGGGCCGTCCGATGCACGTCTTCGACGCCGCCAAGGTCAAAGGCAACCTGACGGTCCGCCGCGCCAAGGATGGCGAGACGGTGCTGGCGCTCGACCAGCGCGAATACAAGCTCAGCAGCAACAACGTCGTTATCGCCGATGAAAACGGCGTCGAGTCGATCGGCGGCATCATGGGTGGCGAACATTCTGGTTGCGACGAGAACACCGTCGACGTGCTGATCGAATCCGCGCTCTGGGATCCGATGAACATCGCGAAGTCCGGCCGTGGCCTCGGCATCATTACCGATGCCCGTTACCGCTTTGAGCGCGGCGTCGACCCGGAATACATGATCCCGGGTCTCGAACGCACCACCGAACTGGTGCTCGAACTCTGCGGTGGTAAGCCGGCTAAGGCTGAAGTCGTGGGCTACAAGGGCTACCAGCCGAAGGTGGTCGATTTCCCCTATGCGGAAGTCAAGCGCCTGACCGGCCTGGAAGTCTCTACCGAGGAAAGCAACGCTATCCTGACCCGCCTTGGCTTCAAGGTTTCGGGTTCCGGCGAGCGCGTTTCGGTTGCCGTTCCCTCATGGCGTCCTGACGTCGATGGCAAGGCCGATCTCGTCGAGGAAATCATGCGCATCCACGGCGTCGACAAGATCAAGCCGGCGCCGCTGGAAAGCCACGCGGCGGTCAACGGCCGCATCCTGACGACGCTGCAGATCCGCACCCGCGTTGCCAAGCGGGCGCTCGCTTCGCGCGGCATGCTGGAAGCCGTCACCTGGTCTTTCATTTCCGAAGATCAGGCGAAGCTGTTCGGCGGCGGTTCGCCGGCGCTGAAGCTCGCCAATCCGATCGCTGCCGAAATGTCCGACATGCGCCCCTCGCTGCTGCCGGGCCTGCTGACGGCTGCTCAGCGCAATGCGGACAAGGGCTATGGCGACGTCGCGATCTTCGAAGTCTCCGGCACCTATGAAAACGACCGGCCGGAAGGCCAGCGCCGCGTCGCCGGCGGTATCCGCCGCGGCACGGCAACGATGGCCGGTGCCGGCCGCATGTGGTCGAACGCTTCGAAGGGTGGCGGCAAGCCGGTCGACGTTTTCGAGGCCAAGGCCGATGCCCTCGCCGTGATCGAAGCCTGCGGCCTGCCGATGGGCAATATCCAGATCGAGCAGGGCGGCCCCGAATGGTATCACCCGGGCCGTTCCGGCACGATCAAGATGGGTCCGAAGGTCGTTCTCGGCTATTTCGGCGAGTTCCATCCCTCGACGCTCGAAGCGCTTGATGTCTCCGGCGCCCTCTGCGGCTTCGAAGTCTATGTCGATGCCATGCCCGAGCCGAAGAAGAAGGCGACGCGCACCAAGCCGGCGCTGGAGCTTTCGGCCTTCCAGGCGGTGAAGCGCGATTTCGCTTTCGTCGTCGACAAGTCGGTGGAAGCCGGCGCGATCCTGAAGGCCGCAAGCGGCGTCGACCGCAAGCTGATCACCGGCGTCAACGTCTTCGACATCTTCGAAGGCGCCTCGCTGGGTGAGGGCAAGAAGTCTGTGGCGATCGAAGTTCAGATCCAGCCGGTAGAACGTACGCTGACCGACGAGGATTTCGAGGCGCTGACGCAGAAGATCATCGCCAGCGTGACAAAGTTCACCGGTGGCGTGCTTCGCAGCTAGGACCATCAGAACGGAAAAGAAAAACCCGCGCTCGCCGCGGGTTTTTAATGCCTCTCTGGAAACAGCGAGTGCATCGCCGTGTTCAACAATTCATCGACATACTCCCGCGCCGTCGACGTGGCATCCTCGGAGAGGTCCATCTCCGCGCATTTGTTCTCGACCGCCTCGCGGATCAGATAAAGCACGCCCCGGCCGATATCGGCCTTCTCGGGCTCGGATGTATCGAGCACCATCGCCAGAGACGTCATCGCCACGACCTCGAGCACCAGCATACGTCCTTCGATCTCGGCCAGGCTTGCCGCAGTATTGTTCTTCCCGTCCCGTCTTGCCAAAGGCATGGGCAACTCCCCTTCTCACCAGGAAGTTTAACTAGAGCTAATGTAAGTAATGAGAAGGCGGGTTGTGCGAAAATGAAACCGAAACTTACATTGTAAGTTGCGAGTGATCTACTTTGGGCGGTTCGGCCCGAAGTTATGCCCATGCCATCCCTGTCTTCGCCGGGCTTCGTGACTTCCGAAGTGCGGGCTCTGCCGATCGTTCCAAGAAATCGGGTGGCTTCCTCCGGCGAATCCGCCGATGCTCTCCGATATCAAGGGAGGAAACCGATGAAAAAACCGGGATCGATGAAAGCGCTGGAAGACATGGGCCGCGCCCGGCTCTCCAAGAATTTCTTCTTTCGCGATTTCCTGCATTCCGAGATCGCCGACTTCTACCGCATACCCAATATCCCTGACGATCCTGAATTGGCGATCGAAGCAGGCAAGAGGCTCTGCGAGGAGCTGCTGGAGCCGCTGCAGGCGACCTTCGGCCGGCTGCATATTCGCTCCGGTTACCGCTCCGCCGCGGTCAACGAGTTCGGCAACAGGAACAAGCTCAACTGCTCCACGAATGCCGCAACGGCCGCCGATCATATCTGGGATCTCAGGGATTTCGACGGCTGCATGGGCGCAACCGCCTGTGTCGCCGTTCCCTGGCTTGTCGACCGCTACAGCGATGAAAGCGATTGGCAGCGGCTCGCCTGGTGGATCCACGACCATTTGCCTTATGCGGCGCTCTGCTTCTTCCCGAAACTATGGGCCTTCAACATCCAGTGGCATGAGCGCCCGCGCCGTACCATACAGAGCTATGTCCGCCCGCGCGGCATCCTGACCAAGCGGGGCATGGCGAACTGGGATGGCGATCACTCGGAATTCTACCCGGATTTCCCGCCGCTCAGAAATTGATGCGATAGCGGATGTGCCCGTCATTCTCGACATAGCTGTCGTAGAGCGACCGTGCCCGGGCATTGCTCTCGCTCGTATGCCAGTAGAGCCGCGACCAGCCATTGGCCTTGCAGAGCGCAACGAGATCGTCGAGCAGCGCCCGGCCAACGCCTTTGCCGCGGATGGTGCCATCGACGAAGAGATCTTCGAGATAGCAATCCTTGCCGTGGATCCACGTTCCCTCATGGGTTAGCGACAGCGTGAAGCCCACGACATTGCCGTCGATCTCTGCGACGCGCATGAAGATCGCCGACGCCGGATCGAAAACCCGGCGCCAGGTGGAATCGCTGATGCTCTCGTCGACCGTGACGTCGTAGAAATCGAGATAATCCTTCCAGAGTGCCCGCCAGCGGTTCTCGTCTTCGGGTCTTGCGTCCCGGATGGTCACGGTCATCGGTGCTCTCCTCAGGCTCCGGCCTTGTCGAGCAGCGCCATCGCTTCGCCTGACAGCGTGAGCTTGGCAGCCTTCGCAAGGCTTTCCAGTTGCGACAGGCTGGTAGCACTGGCGATCGGCGCCGTCACGCCCTTCTTGTTGAGAAGCCAGGCAAGCGCGATCTCGGCCGGCTTGGCGCCGGTCTCGGCTGAAACCTTGTCCAGCGCATCGAGAATGTTCATGCCCTTGGCATCGAGATATTGCGACACTCGGCCTTCGCGCGCCCGGCCCTCGGTATCGGCCTTGCTGCGATATTTGCCGGTCAGGAAGCCTGCCGCCAGGCTGAAATAGGTGATGACACCGATATCTTCCTTGACGCAAAGATCGGCAAGCGGCCCTTCGAAGCTGGCGCGTTCATAGAGGTTATATTCCGGCTGCAGTACATCGTAACGCGGCAGTCCGGCTTTCTCTGCGGCATCGAAGGATGCCTGCAGCAGCGCGGCATCATAGTTGGAGCAACCGAAGGAGCGGATCTTGCCCTGCTGCTTCAGCTTGGCATAGGCGGTGAGGCTTTCCTCGTGCGGTGTATCGGCATCCGGCCAATGCGAGAGATAGACGTCGATGTAATCGGTCTGCAGGCGGCGCAGGGAGTCTTCCACCGCCTTCAGGATGTATTGTTCCTTCAGCGTCTTGCCCTGGCCCATGTCCGAGCCGACCTTGGTGATGATGACGGCCTTGTCGCGCGAAACCTTGCCCTTCTTCAGCCAGCGGCCGATGATCTCTTCGGAATCGCCACCCTTGTTGCCGGGAACCCAGGCCGAATAGACATCCGCCGTATCGATGGTGTTGAGACCCGCATCGAAGAAGGCATCCAGAATGTCGAAGGACGTCTTCTCGTCTGCAGTCCAGCCGAAGACGTTGCCGCCGAAGACGATCGGGGAGACGGAAAGACCTGTTTTTCCAAGCCGGCGCATATTCATGGCGCTCTCCTAAAGTGCTGATTTATTTGAAAGTGCGGACGCGGCAGAACGCCGCCGTGAAATAAACTAGTGCAGCTTCCGGCTGAAGGAAACCAAACTTTCGTGATCTTTGGCCGCGCCATTGCCTGCCCGGCCCGGGGTGAATAATGTGCCCGCAATCAACATTCGGGAGGCTTCATCCATGCTGCGTTTTGGCATCATTTCCACCGCAAAGATCGGCCGCGACGCGGTCGTGCCAGCCATTCAGGACGCGGAGAACTGCGTCGTTGCTGCGGTCGCCAGCCGCGATCTGGCGCGTGCCCGCGATATGGCGGACCGCTTTTCGGCACCGCATGCCTTCGGCTCCTACGAGGAGATGCTGGCATCCGACAAGATCGATGCCGTCTACATTCCGCTGCCGACCTCGCAGCATATCGAATGGGCGATCAAGGCTGCCGATGCCGGCAAGCACGTGCTCTGCGAAAAGCCGATTGCTCTCAAGGCGGGAGAAATCGACGGCCTGATCGCTGCGCGCGATCGCAACAAGGTGATCATTTCGGAAGCCTTCATGGTCACCTACGCTCCCGTCTGGCGGAAGGTGCGCTCGCTGATCGCCGAAGGCGCGATCGGCAAGCTGCGTCATGTGCAGGGCGTCTTCACTTACTTCAACCGCGACCCCGGCAACATGCGCAACATTCCCGAGCTCGGCGGTGGCGGTCTGCCTGACATTGGCGTTTACCCCACAATCAGCACCCGCTTCTCCACCGGCAAGGAGCCGCTGCGCATCCAGGCCGTCACCGAACGGGATCCGGAATTCGGCACCGACATCTATTCGAGCGTCAAGGCCGACTTCGGTGACTTCGAACTGAGCTTCTACATCTCGACGCAGATGGCCAATCGTCAGCTGATGGTTTTCCACGGCACCGAAGGCTTCATCGAGGTGAAGTCGCCCTTCAACGCCGACCGCTGGGGCCCAGAGGAGATCGAACTCAGCAATCGCGGCCACAACCAGTCCACCATCTTCCGTTTCCAGGACAGCCGACAGTACCGCAAGCAGGCCGAAGCCTTCGCCCGCGCCGCCAAGGGCGAACAGGAAGAGATCGTCACGCTGGAAAATTCCAGGCTGAACCAGAAGGTGATCGACGCGATCTATCGCGCCAGCGAGAAGGACGGCTGGGAGCCGGTCTGATCACTCGCTGCGGAAGACGAAGCGGGAATAGCCGAAAAAGCTGAAGAACATCGACGCGGCGGTGGCAAGCACCAGCGCCGCGAGCGGCTGCAGCGCCGGAATGGTCAGCAGCAGCGCGGCGTAGAGGCCGTAATTGACGAGCGCGGAGGTGATACCGACCGAGCCGTAACGAAAGCCCTCGACCGCAAGCGAATGCGGCGAGCGGTCGAAGGTGAAGGTCCGATTGAAAATCCAGGTCGCCACCATCGCGACGGCGATGGCGATCAGCCGCGCGATGAAGGGGCCAAGCGGCGTGAAATGCAGGAGCAGCGTCAGCAGCCCGGCATCGACGACAAAGCCGATGCCACCGGCAATACCGAAGCGTAGCAGCTTCTTCACGCCACACCTGCCTTGCGCTGCGCAGGTCTGCGCGGTGCTGTGATGACATCGGGGGCGGCCTTGGCGGCCGTTTCCACCTGGCGGGCCACCTTGCCTGCGGCCATGTAATGGATACGCAACTGTTCCGCACGCGAGCGGGCAACGGAATCGAGGATCGTCCCTGCCGTAAACAGCATGAACGAGATCATCATCAGCGCCATCGAAAGCACCCATGTCGGCATGCGGCTGACGAGGCCGGTCGCGAAATATTCGGCAAGCACCGGCGTCATGAAGCCCATGCTCGCCAGCATGAAGAACGCGCTGATAATGCCGAAGAAGGCGAACGGCCGGGTTTCCTTCATCAGCATCGCAAACATCCAGAGGATCTTGCCGCCATCCTTGAAGGTCGAAAGCTTGGAATGCGAGCCTTCCGGGCGGCGGCCGTAATCGAGCTCGAGCTCGCTGACCGGCAGCTTCAGGCGAGAGGCGTGGACGGACATCTCAGTCTCGATCTCGAAGCCGCCGGAGACCGCCGGGAAGCTCTTGACGAACCGGCGCGAGAAGGCGCGGTAGCCGGAGAAGATATCCGTGAAATCGGGGCCGAAGATCGTGCGGTAGAGCACGTTGAAAATGCGGTTGCCGAAGGCATGGCCCTGTCGCCCGGCGTCTGCCTTGACGTTGCGGCGCGTGCCAACGACCATATCGGCGCGTTCGGTCAGCAGCGTGCGGATCAGGTCCTCGCCGTCTTCGGGCGCATAGGTGCCGTCGCCATCGGCCATCAGATAGATATCGGCATCGATATCGGCAAACATCCGGCGCACCACATGGCCTTTGCCCTGGCGCCGCTCGCGCACCACGCTGGCGCCTGCCAGCATCGCATGCAGCGCCGTACCATCGGTGGAATTGTTGTCATAGACATAGATCTGCGCTTCGGGCAGCGCTGCCTTGAACCCGCGCACAACGGCCCCGATCGTCGCTGCCTCGTTATAGCAGGGGAGGAGGACGGCAATGGTCGGAGTATCGTTCTGCGATCTGTTCATGATCTTCTCACCGGGTTTGACCGGGGCGCAGTATAAGTCAGCCAGTGTTAATAAGACGCTATGACGCAGGCAGGTCTATGCACTGGGATGGGACGTTTTACTCTTTCTTGATCAGCTTCGAATAAACTCGCGCGAACTGGCAACGGATTCCCGCAATGACGAACGCCGCAGAGATGACTGCCAATTCACCTTCGGAAAGCAAGCTCGCGAAACTTCAGACGCTGTTTTCGCGTCTGTGGCCATCGGTGCTTGCCTATAGTGCGGTGCTGATGGTTGCGGTTCTCGTGCTGAAATTGCCGAACATGAAGGACTATGTTGGTCCTGACAACGACGACGGTATGCGCCTTGTCGAGGTTCGTGATCTGCTGAATGGCCAAAACTGGTTCGATCTCATGCAATATCGCTTGGGGGTCGATGGCACGCTGATGCACTGGTCGCGGTTGATCGATTTGCCGATCGCCTCGCTGATAAAGTTCTTCGGCATGTTCTTTGTCGCTGAGCGCGCCGAAGCGATTGCCCTGGCGATCTGGCCGGTTTCGCTGATTTTTCCGCTGATGCTGGCGATGGGTATTGCTGGCCGGCGGATTGGCGGCGCAATGGCAATGCATATTTCACTTTGCCTGACATCCCTAACCGTCATGACCAGCGGCCGCTTTCTGCCCGGCGCGATCGACCATCACAACGCGCAGCAGGCCCTCGTCATGATGATGGCAGCCATGCTGCTCGATCCCAAATATCAAGCCCGGAGCTCTATTGTTGCCGGCTTCTGTGCTGCCGTGGCCATGGCAATCGGCGCCGAGACCACGCCGGCTGTAGCCTCCATCTGCATCATCGTCGCGATCGCCTGGGCGTGGCACGGTGAGATTTATGCAGCCGCGGCAAAAGCCTTCGGTCTTTCGTTTGCGTTGTTCATCAGCCTGTTTT
The DNA here is from genome assembly GCF_047325115.1 of Rhizobium sp. Rhizsp82. NCBI lineage: Bacteria > Pseudomonadati > Pseudomonadota > Alphaproteobacteria > Hyphomicrobiales > Rhizobiaceae > Rhizobium > Rhizobium sp. Rhizsp82. Next base: position 1,149,960 of record NZ_CP168570.1, read on the forward strand.
TCTTCGGCACTGTGCCGCCACGGCTTTATTCTGCGGTGACCTGCGACAACCTTTCGCTCGGCTTCTATAGCCTTTCCGCGATCGGTGGTGGTTTGCTTTTCGTATCCGCCGTTTTCACTCGCCGATTGTCGCGGCCTGGCCGCTTTGTCGCTCTTGCCGGTATCGGCATCTGCGTGGCGATTTCGGCGGTTCTGATAGCGCCGCAATGCCTGCATAACCCGCTGAATGATCTTGACCCGATGCTCATCGAGCTTTGGCTGAGCGGGATTTCCGAAGCACAATCAGTCATCGGCATCAGTCATACGGAACCCTATGCGCTTGGCGCCTTCTATGCGACGGGCGCTTTCGCGATGGCTGCCTGCCTCTTCCGTATTGTCCAGCGGGATCGCGTCGAGATCCATTTGATCCTGCTCTTCCTGATTACGGTCAGCTGGATTATCGCGCTCATACAGGTTCGCGGCGCTCCCTTCTCCAGCCTGCTTGCCATCCTCCCGCTCGCGTTGCTCATCATCGATGTGCGTCGAGTGTCCAACGCTGATCGCGAGAATGTCGCTGCGGCCCTTTGTTTCATCCTTGTTGTTCTCGCAAGCGTTCCTGCTGTCTGGGCTATTACTGCAGATCTGATTGCACTGCGGCGAGACGAACAGGCGTTGACCAACGAAAAGGCGGCGCAGGAAGAAAAACAGGCTGCCTGCAAGTCGCGCGAGGCGATTGCACCGCTCAAAGAATTGCCGGTGGGCATGGTCGTCGCCCCCTCTGAAATGGGCGTGCCTATCCTGCGCTTCAGCGCCCAGCATGTCATTACCGCGCCTTATCATCGCAATCCACGTGGCATGCTGACTGAACTGCATATCGGCCTTGCCGAACCCAAGGAAGCCGAGGCATTTTTGCGGGGTGCCGGTGCCATGGCCCTGGCTTTCTGTCAGGGCGATATCTCGTCGCAACAGCTCCAGCGCCTGAAACCAGACGGCCTCTACGCCCAGCTCGCTAAGGGCAACATCCCAAATTACCTGCAGCCTTATGCGACGGCGAGTGGGGTCGAGTACTTCCTCTTCAAGCCGGTGGATTGAAGCCAAGCAGCGCGTCGAGGCGCGATCTTCGGGCTGATCTTTTTCGGCACTTCGGATAGAACGAAGGCATGAGCAATGTCTTCGACAGCGATTCGCCCACCAATCTCGCCGAATATTCGGTCTCGGAACTGTCAGGCTCGATCAAGCGCACGGTCGAGACCGCCTTCGATCAGGTGCGGGTGCGTGGCGAGATTTCCGGTTATCGCGGGCCACATTCCTCGGGGCATGCTTATTTCTCGCTGAAGGATGACCGGGCGCGCATCGATGCGGTCATCTGGAAGGGCGTGTTCTCGCGCCTGCGTTTTCGCCCGGAAGAGGGCATGGAAGTCATCGCCACCGGCAAGGTCACCACCTTCCCGGGCTCGTCGAAATATCAGATCGTCATCGAAACGCTGGAGCCTGCCGGCGCGGGCGCGCTGATGGCGCTGATCGAGGAGCGCAAGCGCAAGCTCGGCGCCGAAGGCCTGTTCGATCAGGCCCGCAAGCGGCGTCTGCCCTATATACCGAAGGTGATCGGCGTCGTGACCTCGCCGACCGGCGCCGTCATCCGCGATATCCTGCACCGCATTTCCGACCGCTTCCCCGTCCACGTTCTCGTCTGGCCGGTGAAGGTACAGGGCGATGGCTCGGGCGAAGAGGTGGCAAACGCTATCCGCGGCTTCAATGCCTTCGAACCCGGCGGCGAAATTCCGAGGCCGGATGTGCTGATCGTTGCGCGCGGTGGCGGCAGCCTTGAGGATCTCTGGAGCTTCAACGACGAAATCGTCGTGCGCGCCGCCGCTGAAAGCACCATCCCGCTGATATCGGCCGTCGGCCACGAAACCGACTGGACGCTGATCGACTACGCTGCCGACGTGCGCGCGCCGACGCCGACGGGTGCTGCAGAAATGGCCGTGCCCGTTCGGGCCGAGCTTGAGGCGCAGCTCGCTGGTCTCTCGGCCCGTCTTCAGGGCTGCGTCAGCCGCCAGATGGATCATCGCCGCCAGTCGGTGCGTGCGCTCATGCGTGCCCTGCCGTCGCTGGATCAACTGCTTGCCCTGCCGCGCCGCCGGTTCGATGAAGCGGCATCGGGTCTCGGCCGCGGTCTCGAGCTCAACACCATCAACAAGCGCCGCAGCTTCGAGCGGGCCGCATCGCATCTGCGTCCGGATGTGCTCTCCAATCGCATCACCGAGCGGCGGCAGATGCTCGCCGAGCGGATGACCCGTGCCGAACGGATTGTCGAGCGCCGCCTCGATGCTCTGAAAGGCCGCGTCGAGCGCTTCGGCGTCACGCTCTCTTCGGTCCCCGCGCGCCTGACCACCCAGACGGCCCGCATGCGCGATCACCTGGCAAATCTCTCCCGCCACGGCGATACAGCCGTGCGTCACCAGCTGACACGGGCGAAGGGAGAGCTTGCAGCTCAGGACCGCGTGCTGCAGTCGCTGTCCTACAAGAACGTCCTGAAGCGTGGCTATGCCGTGATCCGGGACGATGAGAACCGGCCGGTCTCGCAGGCCGCGATGCTGTCGGCCGGTGCCGGGATTTCGATCGAGTTCTCGGATGGCCGTATCGGCGCCGTCACGACCGACGGACGCCCGCCACAGCCTGCGAAGAAACGCTCGGCTAAGCCGGACGAGCCGGCAACGCCGCCGAAACAGGGCAGCCTGTTCTAGGGAGCCTCGATGCGCATCCTGCTCGTTCTTGCCCATCCGCTCAGAGACAGCTTCGCCGCATCGGTCGCAGCGGAAGCGCAGGCGACGCTCGCCGGTGGCGGACATACGGTCGATCTTCTCGATCTCTATGAGGAGGATTTCGATCCGCGGCTCAGCCGTAGTGAGCGCGGCGGATATTTCGACGATCCCTATGATACATCAGCCGTCGCGGGCCTGGTCGAAAGGCTGAAAGCGGCAGATGGCCTGATCCTCGTCTTTCCGCAATGGTGGTTCAATTTTCCGGCGGTCCTCAAGGGCTTCTTCGATCGCGTCTTCGTGCCCGGCGTCGCGTTCACGCATGATCCTGCCGGCGGGCGGATCGTTCCGCAACTGACCAATATCATATGGGCAATCCGGTGCGCCGGCTGCTGAAGCGCGGCATCGCCAATTTCTGCTCGAAACGGCTCGATTTCCGGATGCTCAGCCTGCACGATATGGACCGTGCAACAGCAGAGAAGCGGCGCGCCCACCTGGAGCGCGTCCGCAAGGCATTATCGGAGGTATGACGCCGGGCCGCTCAGGCCCACTCGCCCTTGCGCATGACAGGCACGCGCGACCCATCCGGGTTGATGCCGTCGATATCGACCTTGTCGGAGCCGATCATCCAGTCGATATGGATCAGGCTGGAATTGCCACCCTGCGCCTTGATCTGATCCTGGGTCAGGTTGGCGCCATCGAGGAAGCACTTTGAATAGCACTGGCCGAGCGCGATGTGGCACGAGGCATTTTCGTCGAACAGCGTGTTGTAGAACAGGATGCCGCTCGCCGAAATCGGCGATGAATGCGGCACCAGTGCCACTTCGCCGAGGCGGCGTGCGCCTTCGTCGGTATCAAGCACCTTGTTCAGCACTTCGGCACCGCGCGTTGCCTTCGCCTCGACGATGCGGCCGCCCTCGAAATGCACCTGGATGTTGTCGATCAGCGTGCCCTGGTGAGACAGCGGCTTGGTGCTCGACACATGGCCCTCGACGCGCAGCGCATGCGGCGTGGTGAATACTTCCTCGGTCGGGATGTTCGGGTTGCAGGTGATGCCGTTCTTCGCCGTTGATGCGCCGCCATGCCACTCGTGGCCGTCAGCGAGGCCGACGGTCAGGTCTGTGCCCGGTCCCTGGAAATGCAGCGCTGAGAAGCGCTGGCCATTCAGCCAGGCCGAACGCTTGCGCAGGTTGGCATTATGCTCGGCCCAGGCGGCGATCGGATCGTCCAGATCGACGCGCGATGCGGCGAAGATTGCCTTGGCAAGCTTCGCGACCGCAATCGCTTCCGGATCGTTCGGGAAGACCAGCTTGGCCCAGGAAGGGTTCGGGTAGGAAACGATGTTCCAGTTGATGTCGAAATTCGAAATCTTCTCGAGCGCCGGCTTGTAGGCTGTTGAATTGGCTCGGTTGGCGCGGCTGACCTTGCCTGGATCCTGCTCCGACAGCAGCATGGGATTGTCGCCGGCGATCGCCAGGCGCGCGGCATTGTTGGCATAGGCTTTCGCCATGCCGTCGTAGAGCCAGCCGGATGCCCGGTCGAAGCTCTCGTCGCTGCCATACTGATAGCGCGCCAGCGTCGATTCCTCATCGGAATAGAAGGAGTTCACCAGGCCCGCGCCCGCCTGATAGGCATGCTTGGTGATCAGGCGGACGAGCGGTATGGCAACCACCGGCGCGGTGATCACCAGGTCCTGGCCCTTCTGCAGCTGCAGACCCACCTTCACCGCCACCTCCGCAAGCTTGTCCAGCTTCACCGGATCGACGGAATGGCCCTGTGGCATGAAGTTCATGGTCGCTACCTCCTGATAGAATTGCAGGCAGCAGACTTAGACCCGTTTGCGGCGAAATTGAAGCTCGACGCTTCGGATTCGCCGCGCCGGAACAAATGCTCAGGCCGCATTCCGCCGGAGCAGCACGGATTGATGCTTTTCGAGAAAGGCCATCAGCCGTCTGGCATAATCCGGGGAGGCCGCCGCACGCACGCTCGGCCGCTGCGCAAGTTCGCGCCGCCACGCGTGAACCTTCGGCAACCCGTCGAAGATATGGCTTTCCGCCAGCGTGTCGAAGACGTCGAAATAGCGGAAGATCGGCGCAAAGACGGCGTCGACGAGGCTGAAGTCTTCTCCCGCGAAGAATGGTCCGGCCGAAAGCTCTGCCTCGATCGTCTGGAACTTTCCGGCAATGATCTTGCGCTTGTCCTCAAGCTGCGCCGCATCGCTTGTGGTCTCATAGGTCCAGAGATCGGCGAGTATGGAGGAGCCGAACTCTATCCAGCCACGATGCCGGGCGCGCGACAGCGCATCTGCGGGATGCAGCTTTGGACCCGGTTGCGTCTCGTCCAGATATTCGCAGATCGCCGCGCTCTCGAAGAGCACCGCTTTTTCTCCGTCCTCTTCTATGACCAGCAGCGGAACCTTGCCGAGCGGCGAGATCTTCAGGAACCAGTCCGGCTTGTTGGCGAGGTCGATCAGTATCCGCTCGAAGGGCACGCCTTTCTCGCCGAGCGCGATCGCCGCGCGTTGCACATAGGGGCAGAGATGATGGGAGATCAGGGTAAGCTTCTGCATGGGGTTCTCCACAATAGATGCAGATGCATATAAATAGGATTGCGGCACCGGTCAAGATGGATGTAATTACATTCATGTCCGGAGAAACGATCCCACCAGATGCCGTCACCCAAGCCTGGATCGGCATCATGCGCGCCCAGCAGAAACTGCTGCAGGCAATCGAGGCCGACCTGAAGAAGGCGGGGATGCCGCCGCTTGGGTGGTATGATGTTCTGTGGGAGCTCGTTCGTGCGCAGGATGGCCGCTTGCGTCCCTTCGAAATCGAAGAGCGGACGCTGTTGGCGCAATATAATCTCTCCCGTCTGATCGATCGTCTCGAGCGCGAGGGCTTGGTGATCCGCGAGACATTTGCGGACGATGGCCGCGGCAGATGGGTTGCCGTGACGGACAGCGGTCGCGCCCTTCGGGAGCGGATGTGGACCATCTATGGGAAGGCGATCGACAGGCATGTCGGCTCGAAGCTCGACGATGCCTCTGCGGGCGCGATCTCGGGGCTTCTGAAGAGGTTTGCCTAAGCGATCAGCGAGGCTGCTTTGGCGTTCAGCGCCTTCAGGGCATCCGCGGGCGCAAGCCTCACCTGCAGTCCGCGCTGTCCGCCATTCATGTAAACCAGCGGCTCGGCAAGCGCCGCTTCCTCGAAGGCGGTGGGAACAAGCTTCTTCTGCCCGAAGGGGCTGATGCCGCCGACATGATAGCCGGTCAATCTCTCGGCATCGGCGGGCTTCATCATGTTGGCGGATTTACCGCCGAAGGCCGCCGCCAGCTTCTTCATGCTGACTTCGCGATCGGACGGCACGACGACGCAGACCGGCTTGCCGTCCACTTCGGCCATCAACGTCTTCAGCACGCGGTGCGGCTCTTCGCCGAGCGCCTCTGCGGCCTGGAGGCCGACGCGCTCGGCATTCGGGTCGTAGTCATAGGTATGCACGGTGAATTGCACGCCGGACTTTGCCAGAACCTGAGTGGCGCGCGTCGTCTTCGACATGATTACTGTCCGAATTCCGCGGCATAGGCTTCAGGCTTGAAGCCGATCAGCAGCTTGCCGCCATGCTCCAGCACGGGCCGCTTGATCATCGACGGCTGCGCCAGCATCAGGGCAATGGCCTTCTCGCGCGTGAGGTTTTCGCGCTCAGCATCCGGCAGCTTGCGGAAGGTCGTTCCGGCGCGATTGAGCACCGTTTCCCAACCGGCCTTGTCGATCCAGGCTTCCAGATGCGCCCGGTCGATGCCGGAGGCCTTGTAGTCGTGGAAATCGTAGGCTGCATCATGCTCGTCGAGCCAGGTGCGGGCCTTCTTCATCGTGTCGCAGTTCTTGATGCCGTAAATCGTCGTTGCCATGATCAGTCTTCCAGCGTTCCGGCCTTGCGCAGCGCCGTGCTCGGGGCGTCGCAGGCAATCTTCATCAGGTCGCCGCGGCGGCGCACCAGGCGATCGGAGATGCGTGTGACGATCAGGCCCGCCTGCGGTGCGCGGATTTCGACTTCGCCGTCAGCCATGCCGGGCTTCGTCACGATGGTCGCCAGCAGGTCGCCGGCAGCAACTGTCTCGCCGATATTGCGGTGGAAGAGTACGGTGCCGGCCACCGGCGTGCGGATCATCTCGATATTGTCGAGCGGTGCAGCTGGACCGGCAAAGGCGGCGAGCGGCTCTGTTTCGCCCGTCACCGCGCCACGCGCGGCGAGGAAGGCATAGAGCCCATCGGCATCGGCGCTTGCCATGCCGGGATAGACATCGCGGCGGCCGCGCAGCTCCAGCGTGGTGGAAAGCTTGCCGGGCAGACGGCTGCGCTTCTCACCGGGAACTTCGTATTTCCAGGCAAAGCCGACAGCCTCCTCGAAGGCCGAGCTTTCGCCATCCGACAGCAGCACAGCATCCATGGACAGCGCGCTCGCGAGATCGCTCGCTTCAGGCCAGAAGGCCTCGTCGATATAGGCATATTGCAGCGACTCGTCATCGCAATGCAGGTCGAGCACCAGATCGGCGCCGAGCGCCATGTGGATCAGTTCGCGCTTCAGGCGGTCGGCGGCCCGGTAGCGGTCGAGGTTCTCGATCAGGCCGGCGCGGTCGCGCAGCGAAATCAGCGGGAAATCGCGATTGAAATTGGTACGCGTGCCCAGGTCGAAACGGCCCTGCATCTCGCCGAAATGCGACTGCGCGGCGCCGATCGGATTGGCCTGCGGCACGACGGTGATGTCGCTTGCGATCCGTCCCTCGCTCTCGGCCTTGCGCAGCTTGCCGCAGAGAAAGTGCAGCACGGCCGTTCCTGGCAGTTCGTTGGAATGGAGCGCTGCCTGCAGATAGATCTTCGGTGCCTGCGGATCGTTGCCCTTGAAATGCAGCACCGGCAGGCGCCACTCGATACCCGGCGTGTCGCCGGGAATGATGATTTCGCGAATATCCACTGTTCAGCACTCCCAAATTCTCTGTGCAGGAGCTTTAAGCAACTCCACCGGCGCGGCGCAAGCGCCAATGGAGGCTAGCCCAGCAGCGGCCATTCCTCGATGTCCACATGCCGGCCCTCGCCGGTGAGGCTGTTGATCAGCACGAAGGACTTGGCCGTCCAGGCGATCGGCTCGGCCAGGATCGTTTCCGGCACGCTGCGATAGTCGTAAAGCAGCGTCATATGCGGCTCGAGTTTCGGCTGAACCCGAACGCTGACACCGCGGTTCATCAGCGCCAGCGCCAGCTGCGCATGAAGTGCCAGGATCTCCTGCCGTCCTTCATCAACCCGCAGCACGAGCGCCGGTTTGCCCTGACGGAAGCTGACCGCACGGCGAAAGGTCAGCTTGAAAGGCCGCATCCGAACGGCCGCTGCCGCCGCCAGCCCGTCAAAAAGCATGCTCGGCGGAATCTCGTCCCATTCGCCGAGATGGCAGAGCGAGACATGGAGAAGCCGCTTCGGCCGCGCTCTCTCCCGCAGGCCGAAACGGCGCCGCAGCTCGCCTGCCAGCCGCCTTGCCTGTTCGGCGGCGCGCTCGTCTGGGCGCAGCGCGAAATAGACATTGCAGGGCTTATGCGCCGGTCCACCGCCACGGCTTGGCGGCATTCCATCCGCCTGCGGCCCGAATGCGAATTCGCTCTGGTTTTGTGCTCCCATCGTCAATCGGCCTTCGCCGCCTCCTCGTGAAGGTCAAAAGGCTAGCAAGCTGGACCGTGGTTGACAAGAACAAAAAGAGAACGAATAATCGCTCCAATGCTGCCCCTGTGCATCAGGCAAGAAACGGGTTGAAGCACCGCCGTGCGCATACGATCTTGAGAACAGTCAATCATGGAGGTTGCGTCATGAGCGAGGCAACGCATCACTACTGCATATTCAAGACCGCTGGCGGCTATTGCGGCATCGCCTGGAATGCGGCCGGAATCACCCGCTTCCAGCTGCCGACAAAGACTGAAAGCTCGACCGAGCAGCTCTTGCTAAGACGCCTATCGTCAGGCGTGAGCGCCGATCCGCCGGCCGCGGTCGCAGCGACGATCGAGTCCGTCAAACGCTACTTCGCCGGAGAGACCGTGGACTTCTCGGATGTGGTGGTGGATCTGTCCAATCAGGACGAGTTCTTCCGGGAAATCTATGCCGCCGCCCGCCGCGTCGGCTGGGGCCGGACGACGACCTATGGCACGCTCGCCAGGGAGCTCGGCCGCGGCCCGGAAGCGGCCCGCGACGTCGGCCAGGCCATGGCCAAGAACCCGGTCGCCCTGATCATCCCCTGCCACCGCGTCCTCGCCGCCGGCGGCAAGATCGGCGGCTTTTCGGCCCCTGGCGGGTCGAATTCGAAGTTAAGGATGCTGGAGCTCGAAGGCGTCAACCTGGGCCCGCCCGAGCCGGCCCAGCAGTCGCTTGGCTTCTAGGCCGTGGGAGTGAGGATCACTCCCACTCGATCGTGCCGGGCGGCTTGCTCGTCACGTCGTAGACCACGCGGTTGATGCCGCGGACTTCGTTGATGATGCGGGTCGCGGCGCGGCCGAGGAATTCCATGTCGTAGTGGTAGAAATCCGCCGTCATGCCGTCGACCGAGGTGACGGCGCGCAGCGCGCAGACGAATTCGTAGGTGCGGCCGTCGCCCATGACGCCGACGGTCTGGACCGGCAGTAGCACGGCGAATGCCTGCCAGATCGCGTCGTAGAGGCCGGCCTTGCGGATTTCGTCGAGATAAATGGCATCGGCTTCGCGCAGAATCTCCAGCTTTTCGCGGGTGATGCCGCCCGGGCAACGGATCGCGAGACCCGGACCCGGGAAGGGGTGGCGGCCGATGAAGCTATCGGGCAGGCCGAGCTCCTTGCCGAGTACGCGTACTTCGTCCTTGAAGAGTTCGCGCAGCGGCTCGACGAGCTGCATGTTCATGCGCTCCGGCAGACCGCCGACATTGTGGTGCGACTTGATCGTCACCGACGGGCCGCCGGTGAAGGAAACGCTTTCGATGACATCAGGGTAAAGCGTGCCCTGGCCGAGGAAGTCGGCGCCGCCGAGCTTCTTGGCCTCTTCCTCGAAGGTCTCGATGAACAGGCGGCCGATGATCTTGCGCTTGGTCTCCGGGTCGGAAACGCCTTCGAGTTCGCCGATGAACTTGTCGGAGGCATCGACATGGATCAGGTGCAGATTGTAGTGTTCGCGGAACATGGCGACGACATTGGCCGCCTCGTCCTTGCGCATCAGGCCGTGATCGACGAGCACGCAGGTGAGCTTGTCGCCGATGGCCTCGTGGATCAGCAGGGCCGCAACCGAGCTGTCGACGCCGCCCGAGAGCGCGCAGAGGACGCGCTTGTCGCCGACCTGCTTGCGGATCTCGTCGACCGCCTTCTGGCGGTAGGCCGACATCGACCAGTCGCCCTTGATGCCGGCGATGTTGTGAATGAAGTTGCCGATCAGCTTGGCGCCATCGGGCGTGTGCACCACTTCCGGGTGGAACTGCACGCCGTAATATTTGCGCTTCTCGTCGGCGATGAAGGCGTAAGGGGCGTTCGGCGATGTCGCCACGACCTTGAAGCCCTCAGGCAGAGCCGTGACGCGGTCGCCGTGGCTCATCCAGACCTGATGGCGCGAACCCTTCGACCAGAGGCCTTCGAACAGCTTGCTGTCTTCATCGACCTCAAGGAAGGCACGGCCGAATTCGCGGTGATGGCCGCTCTCGACCTTGCCGCCGAGCTGCATGCACATCGTCTGTTGACCGTAGCAGATACCGAACACCGGCAGGCCGCTGTCGAAGATGATCTGCGGCGCGCGGGGCGATCCCTCATCGACCGTCGAGGCCGGGCTGCCGGACAGGATCACGGCTTTCGGCTGGAGGCGCTTGAAGCCCTCTTCGGCAGATTGGAAGGGAACGATCTCGCAGTAGACCCCCGCTTCGCGCACGCGGCGCGCGATCAGCTGGGTTACCTGGCTGCCGAAATCGACGATGAGAACGCTGTCGGGATGTGCTGTCTGGGTCATGGCGAGCCTTTAATGAAAAGCACCCGTTCTTGCAATGCGGGAAATCGGGGCGTGGCGGATTTTATTGTCCCGATTGTCCCTGCCTGCAAGGCTTTCAGAACCAGAATACGCCGTCTTCCAGCGCCGTAAACAGGCTGTCCACGGCATAGGAAAGCTTGCGGTCGACGACATGAAGATACTCGGTCCAGCCGGAAATATGCTGCAGCTCCTCGACGCCGTCGGAAATGCCGCGCAGCCCGATCAGCGGCAGCTGATATCCCTGACAGGCGCGCAGGATCGCGAAGGTCTCCATGTCGACCATGTCGGCGGCTATCTCGACATAGGCAGCACCGGAGATCACGTTGCCGCCGGTCGAAAGCGTCGCCTCGGGAATGCCGGGAATGCGCAGCGGCAGGTCGAGCGTCGCCGGCAGATCGAGGAACGGCGTCTTGCCCTTCTCGAAACCGAGCGGCGAGGCATCCATATCGCGGTAGGAGACGGACGAGACCTGATAGACTTCGGTCTGCTCGAGCTTAGCCGAACCGGCCGAGCCGAGGGAGACGACGAGCTGCGGCAGATCGTCGGTCGCGTCGAGCCTAGCCAGCGTCTTCGTCATCGCAATCGCGGCCTCGACCGGGCCGATACCGGTCATCAGTGGTTCGAAGCGGGACTTGAGGAACGGGCCGTATTCAGCCTCCGCTGCCATCACGAACAGGATCGATTTTCCGGCAACGGATTTCAGCTCGAACTTCATCCGGTAATTCCCTCTCTTCCTCGCACGACCATCATCGTGCCCGTCATCGATGCAATCAGTTTCGCGGGGCCGTCGCCGATCGCGTAGCCGCGGCCGTCCGCGACAATGATGTTGCTGCCGGGCTTGGTGATCTCTCCCCGGAACAGGAAACGATCGCCCCGGCCGGGAGACATCAGGTTGACCTTGAATTCGATTGTGAGGATCGAGGCATCCGCGTCGATCATCGTGTAGGCGGCAAAACCGCAGGCGCTGTCGAGCGCGGCGGAGATGATGCCCGCATGCAGGATGCCATGCTGCTGCGTCAGCTTCACGTCGAACGGCAGCTCGATCTCGACGACGCCGTGCTCGACGCGCGTCAATTCCGCCCCGATCGTCTCCATCGCCGCCTGGCGCGAGAAGCTCTGCCTGATCCGTTCGCGGAAGTCTCCGCTATTGCCGACGCTCATACCTTGTCCCCTTCGAGCGGCGAAAGTGGCATGGCGCGCCGGATTCGACAAGGATGGCGGAAGGCAATTCAGTTCAGGTAGGCGATCGAGGCGTTGAGAACTGTCGCAAAGCCGACCCAGACGGCATAGGGCAGGAAAAGCGCGGCCGAGAGACAGTCCGCCTGCCATCGGTTAGCGATGAAGGCGATGACCAATGCCAGCAGCAGGATGATGATAAAGAGGGCTGCAAGCGGCATTTCGGCGCCGAAGAAGAAGGGTGACCAGAGAAAGTTGAAAACCATCTGCACCGCCCAGATCAGCATCGCCGCCGAAAGATGGCCACGCATCCAGGTTCGTGCGCCGGCAATGCCAATCAGGATGTAGAGGATCGACCAGACCGGTCCGAAAACCCAGTTCGGCGGATTGAAGGCCGGCTTGGCCAGCGACTGGTACCATTCGCCGGGAAGATTGTTGGTGCCGATCAACAGCCCGCCTCCGAGCGAGACGGCAATGAAGACGAGATAGGTGAGGGCTTTGCTCATGCCGCGGAGCTAGGGCGGCATATTCGGGGGTCCAGCGCCCTTAGGCGCGCTGGCGCGCAATTCGCACGATGTGTTGATCCCATGCCACATCGCTGCGGGCCGAGAGGAATTCGCCGTCATAGGAGGAGACGGCAAAACCATGTGCGGCCGGTGCGACCCCGGCGGCCTCGGGCAGGGCATCCTCGGAGACCATCCGGCCGGTGCGGGCATCGATCGTCACCGACAGCCCCTTCGGCGAGGTGATGCCGATCAGCCGGTCGGCGCGATTGACGGCGATGGCGCCGACATAGTTGCCGAGGCGGCGCGTCGTCTCCTCCGGCAGGTCGATGAGGGTCAGATCCTCGCCCTTGGAAAAATGCCCGACGAGCGGCGGCAGGTCGCGCCGCGATCCCTCATACTGGCAGGCAAACCAGACGCGGCCATCTGCATCGAGATCGACATGGCGGGTGGAGACCTGCGCCCATTGCTGCGGCAGCGTCCGCTTCTCGATCAGCGCGCCGGTCGCCGCGTCGATCAGCGCAAGGGATGGCTGCATGGCGTCGAGATTGAGCTTGGTGCGGCCGAAATCCGGATGGGTCTCGATGCCGCCATTGGCAACGATCAGCATCCGTCCGTCATCGGAAACGGTCATGTCATGGGGGCCGACGCCGAAAGTCTCGTATTCGCCGATCCGGGCGAAGCGATTGGTGGCGTCATAGAGGCCGATCATGCCGCGATTGCTGTCGAAATCGTTCTCGCTGGCATAGAGGATGCGGCCATCGGGCGAGAAACTCCCATGCCCGTAGAAATGCCGCCCCTCAATCGAGGTGATGACGATGGGTTCGCCCTTGTTCCAGGGATCGAAGATCATCGCATAGGTGCCCGGGCGGCGGGCGAAGGCCACGGTCTTGCCGGTCGCCTTGCTGAAGGCCATGCCATGGGCGCGGGCAGGGAGCTCGACCTGATCGATGATCTCGCCACGCTCGGTGACGGTGGCAACGGCAAAGGAGCCATCCGCCGCACGGATGCCGGAGGCATAGACGGCGTCGGCGCGCTCGAGCGCGAAAAGGCTGCGCGGCTGCAGGGCGGCCAGGAAGGTCACGCCCGCGGCCTTGACGAAGCCGCGCCGGTCGATCGCCGCGCTGCGCCACATCGGGCTCAGTCCCCGTCGGAGAAAGAAAAGCCGGCCGAGAGACCGATCGCGCCGCCGTAATCGTCGCTGATCTTGGTGATCAGGTCGCGGCTGGTCGCCAGAAACGCATCGAGCTTGGCCCTTTCGGCATCGCTGGTCGCGACATCGATATCGGGATTGAGCTTCGGCACGGTATCGAGCAGCGTCTTGAAGTTGGCCTCGATCGCATCGGCTATCGGCTTCTTGTCGGCGGGCAGCAGTTCGGCCATACCGGCCTTCTGCCAGAGCGTGCGCAGCCCTTCGATATTGGCTGCCATCGACTTCCAGGTGTTCTTCGAACGCCAGTAGATCGCCATGCGCGGGCGCGGAGCCGCATCCTTGCCTTTGTAGAACTGCTCGAGCCGCTGGTCGCGAACCGTCTCGGCGCCGTGAACGAGGATGCCAAGGAGAGCCGTCACGGCTTCCTTGTTGTCCATGAAGTCTTCGCTGTCAGGACCGGGATGCTTCCAGCTCGCCTGGACGCCATCTGGCTTTTCCCAGGCGGCGACGACTTCGCCGGCCTCGCGCTGGATGTTTCCGGCAACAGCCGCGCCATACTGGCAGCGGAAGCCGTTCTTTTGCTTGGTCAGGTCGTCGGAACCATTGCCGTAGAGCACATATTCCAGCGCCGTCAGGCCCTGCAGCGCGACGCTCTTGCCGGCGATCGCGTCGACCGTGGCGTCCTGCGGATCGGCCTTGGCGATCAGCGCCTGAACCTGCTTCAGGCCGACGCCCTTGCGATCTGGGAAGAACAGGATGTGTTCGAAGAGGTTGTCGTGAATGACCGGCCCGGTCTGGACGATCTCGATATTCGACCAGTAGCGGATCGTGTCGTCGAAGGTCGATTTCGCCTTGTCGAGCGTCTGCTGCGTGCCGTCGGCGCAGAGGTCCTTCATCGCCGTCGTCAGGCGGGCGGCGGACTGCTGCATGTTGCGGTAGCCAGGCCGGATCACCTCGTCGACGGCGCGCGCCATAACCTGCGGCACCGCGTCTTCGTTGAGGCCCGAGGGCGCCGGCGCCGTCTGGGCGGCAGCCTGACCGGCAAGGGCAAGCGAGAGAACGAGAGGTTGCCAAAGGCGCATTACAGGGACTCCAGGAATCTGATCAGGGCCTCTCTATCGTCTTTCGGCAGAGAGGAGAATGCATCGCGGGCTTTTTCTGCTTCGCCGCCGTGCCAGAGGATTGCTTCGGTGAGATTCCTGGCGCGGCCGTCATGGAGGAAAAAGCTGTGTCCGCTGACAGTCCGGGTCAGTCCTATACCCCATAGCGGCGGCGTGCGCCATTCACGTCCACTTGCAAGGCCGACCTGCTGCCCGTCGGCAAGCCCGTCGCCCATGTCATGCAGCAGGAAATCGGAATAGGGCCAGATCAGCTGAAAAGACTGCGCTTTTTCAGCCGTATCGCGCCGTGTCACGAATTTCGGAACGTGGCAGGAGACGCAGCCGGACTGGTAGAAAAGCTGCTTGCCGCGCAGCGTATCGGCAAAGCTCGCCTTGCGCCGGGCAGGAACCGCCAGATTGGCGGAGTAGAAGGTCACGAGATCGAGAACCGGGCCCGGCGCCTCCTCATTCCCGAGACGCTTCTGCACGCCGGTCGGCATCTTGCGGCATTTGGTCTCGGCATCGGTGCAGTCGCCGTGGGCGTCCGGCCGGTCGGGGGTGGAGATGCCGATATCGTTCGAGAAGGCATCGGCGCTTTGATCGCGCACGGTGGCGTTCTGCGCTTTCCAGCCGAAGCGGCCGAGCGCAATCTGCCCGGTCAGGTGATCGCGCACGATTGCAGCCTTGCCCGATATGCCGTCGCCATCGCGATCGTCGGGATCTGCATGCGCCAGGATATCGGCAGCCGGGATCGCCTCGATGAGTCCTAGGCCGATCATCGCAGGTGCGACGCGCGGAGAGATCGTCGTCGCCGGGTCGAGCGGGCCATAGGCGAGATCGGTCACGGAATAGCTGGGCGCGCGTAGCGACACGACTTCGCCGCCGGCAAGCGTCACCGGTTTTTCGGTATAGCCGATCTTCATCCGTCCCTCGGCTGCAAGCCCGGGCACCGCGAGGTCCTGCAGCTGGTGACCGTAGACGGGGTCGGGGAAATTCACGGTCTCGGCGTCGGCGATCGCCTTTTCCTCGTCCGGCGTCTTCGGCATACGGGCCAGCCGCAGGAACATCGATGTGGTACTGACGCCGCCTTCCGGCGGCTTGCCGCGGCCGTCATTGACGTGGCAGCTCATGCAGGAGCGCGCGTTGAACAGCGGCCCGAGGCCGTCGGAAGCTTGTGTGGAGGAGGGCGCGGACACCCAGAGCTTCTTGAACAGCGCGTTGCCGAGCTTGAAATTCTGCTCTTCCTCAAAGGGAATATTGGCGGAGATATGCGAGAAACTGTCTTCGGTGACAGGGTCGATCGAGGTCGCGGCACCCGCCTGCATCGCCTCGTAGGGCTCGGCTTTGGAGAAGTCCGTCGTCGGCCGCGTCACATCGGCGACCCGCTTCAGGTCGGCGTCGGAAAGATCGGTGCGCTTCAGCGGCAGATCGAAATTGGCGGCAAGCGCGACGGGAAGACCGGCAAGCGTGGCGAGAAGCGCGACGCTGAAATAGAGACGGCGAGCCCGTTGATCTGGCATTTCGGAGTTCGGGCCGCCCTTCTGCAGGACGGCCCGCCTTTATTGCTTATTTGAAGACAGCGTTAGGATTATCCAGGCTGTCCGAACCTTCAAGCTCAACCTTGCCGAGGTCGAGTGCGGCAATAACGCGCTGGATCGACTTGGTCTGATCGACGAGGCCGTCGATGGCGGCCTGGACGACAGCGTTGCCTTCCTTGTTGCCTTCGCCGATCATCTGGTCGTACTTCTCGACCGTCTCGCCGCGCTTGGCCATCGCGTGCATGGCGTCGAGGGTCGTCTTCAGCTTGCCTGCAACTTCCTTGTCGAGCTTCTTGTCCTTGGCGGCGACGAGGTCGTGCAGCGACGGGCCGGTCATCTTGGTGCCGTCGACGCGGGTGTATTCACCCGTGTAGGCAGCGGCAATGCCGATCGCATCGTTGAGGTGCGAGTTGTAGGTGTTGTCGGAGAAGCAATCATGCTCTTCTTCCGGATCGTGCAGCAGCAGGCCGAGCTTCATGCGCTCGCCGGCGAGCTCGCCGTAGGAGAGCGAACCCATGCCGGTCAGGATGGCGGTGAGGCCAGCCTTGGCATTTTCCTCGACATGCTTGGTCGCAGCGCCGCCGGGAGCCCAGTTGTCGGTCATTTCCTGCAGGTCGGAAACGAGCAGCGTGGAGGCCGACTTCAGATATTCGGCGCGGCGGTCGCAATTGCCGTGCGTGCAATTCTTGAGATCGTAGTCGGTTGCCGGGCGATTGCCTGCGCCCGGGCCGGTGCCGTTCAGGTCCTGGCCCCAGAGCAGGAACTCGATGGCGTGGTAGCCGGTCGCGACGTTGGCTTCGACGCCGCCTGCTTCAGCCAGCGTGCCGGAGAGGAATTCGGGCGTCAGCTTGGAAGCGTCGACATCCTTGCCATCGATCTTGATCGTCTTGTTGGCGATGACGTTGGCGACGTAGAGCGAGTTCTCGTCGCTCTCGGTGCCGTAGGAGGCGTCGACATAGTCGATCAGGCCTTCGTCCAGCGGCCATGCGTTGACCTTGCCTTCCCAGTCGTCGACGATCGGGTTGCCGAAGCGGTAGACTTCCGTCTGCTGGTAGGGAACGCGGGCCTTGATCCAGGCGTCGCGGGCGGCCTTCAGCGTCTCGTCCGTCGGTGCCTTCAGGAAGGCGTCGATGGCGGCGTCGAGCGCCTTTGCGGTGGTCAGCGAGTCTTCGTATTTCGCATGCCCGACGTCGGCATAATGCTTGACGACGTCAGCGGCCTTCGGGGCGGCTGCGAAAGCCGGTGCGGCGGATAGGGGGGCTACCGCCAGCGCCAATGCTACGCAGACATTCTTGTTGAGCTTCATGGTCCTCTCCTGTGACGGATTTCCGTCTGAAATGCGGGAGTCTCATCGCCCAAAAGCAAACTTGTGTCAAACACTCTAGTTTGGAATGGTTTTAAGGACCGGAAACGCCAAAACGCTGACGTTTCCAAAAAGCGGATCGACCCCAGCGATCGGCGGCGAAAATGCCTCAAGCCTTGCGCTGCATCCGGCAGAAAAAGAAGCCGTCGGTGTCGGTCGATGCCGGTGTCAGCGTGATCGTCGCCTGGTCGGACGAGCGTGGCTGCGGCGCGCCGGCGCCGAATAGGCTGTTCCAGGCTGGAAGGGCGCTGACGATCGCAAATTCCGGATGATCGGCCGTGAACTTGCGGACCTGTTCCTCGTTCTCTTGCGGCAGGACCGAGCAGGTCACGTAGATCAGTTCGCCGCCGGGGCGCACGAAGGCGCTCGCCTGCGTCAGCGCGTCCTGCTGCTGGCTGGTGCGCTCGTCGAGGTTCTTGGCCGTCAGCCGCCACTTGGTATCCGGGCGGCGGCGCCATGTGCCGGTGCCGGTGCAGGGCGCATCGACCAGCACCTTGTCACAGCGGTCGGTTAGCGCAGCAAGCGCCTTGGCATCGTCGTGAACCTGGACGTTGCGCGTGCCCGCACGCTTGAGGCGCTCGATGATCGGCGCCAGCCGCTTGCGGTCGGCGTCATAGGCGTGAACCTGGCCCTTGTTGTGCATCGCGGCCGCCATGGCGAGCGTCTTGCCGCCACCACCAGCACAATAGTCGAGAACCTGCTCACCGTCCTTCGGCAGCACCAGATCGGCAACGATCTGCGATCCTTCGTCCTGAACTTCGAACCAGCCTTTCTGGAACGAAAGCTCGGCCGTGACGTTTGGAAGTCGTGAGGCGCCTTCGCCGGCCGGTATGCGCATGCCGTATCGCGCGATCTTCGCTTCATGCGCTCCCGAGCGCTCCAGCGCCTTCACGGCCTTTTCGCGGCTGGCCTTGAGGATATTGGCGCGCAGGTCGAGCGTCGGCCGCGTGGCAAGCGCCTGCGCCTCGGCAAGCCAGCTGCCGCCAAAGGCGATCTCGAAGGAGGGCTGTACCCATTCCGGGATATCGCCCTGAATGTAGGGAAGTGCGTCTGCAAGATCGCGCTCGGCAAAGGCTGCGGCGGCGTTGGCCGGCAGCTCGGGCGGCGCAAATTTGTCGCCGGAAAGTTCGGCGGCCAGGCTTTCCAGGGTGAAGCCCCACTGGCGCAGCATGACGGCATAGGCGAGCGCCAGCGGGCTGTCGTCATCCATCAGGAAAGCATGCGATAGGCGCATGCGCAGGGCGTCGTAGACGATATTGCCGATCGCGGCGCGGTCGCCGGATCCGGCAAAGCGGTGGGCAAGGCCCCAGTCCTTGAGCGCGTCGGCGACAGGTCTCTTTCGCTGCTCGATGTCAGCAAGAACCGAAATCGCCCCTTCGAGGCGGCCGCCCAAACGCATTCACAAGTCTCCTGTTGCCAACGGCTTGTGAACGATCCGCGGGAAGGAAGACAGATGCAGCGGATAATTCACAAGTCTCAAGCGCGTGGTAAACGCGATTGACGGCAAGAGCAAGCGCTCAACGGCGCAAGCATATGGACGCCTTAGCGGGAGGCGACGACTTCGTAGCACACCTTGGCGGTGCCGGTGCTGACCATGCCGATGTTCTGAGCGGCAGCGCGCGACAGGTCGAGAACTCGGCCGCGGATGAACGGACCGCGATCGTTGACGCGAACGATGACGCTACGGCCATTGTTGCGGTTGGTGACCTTGAGCTTGGTGCCGAATTTCAGAGAGCGGTGTGCGGCAGTCAGGGTGGCTGGGTTCATACGTTCGCCGGAAGCAGTTTTGGAGTGCAGTGCGTACCACGAAGCACCACCACATCCAGCTGCAGCAAATCCTTCGGCAGGAAGGATGAAAGAACAGGCTGCAATTGCCGCGGCAGTGATTAGAGAACGGCTGGTTTTCCTCAAAACGGAGTATCCCTCAACTATTGAACTTGCGCCTTGGGGGCGGTGAGGGCTTGAATCCGTCCAAAAGTGGCGAAAAAGTGCCACCATCGATCACGGAATGTTACAGATTGTAATATTCGTGATTCCGCGGGCGTTAAGGTCAATAAAGTCTTGCTGCCGCAATCATGGAAAAAAGATAATAGAATCAGGTAAAATTAGAACAATTTTTCCGCGGTCGGAGTCTGCTCACGGAATGTTACGGTAATCACAAAAATAATTTTGCCGGACCGCCATATTTGTTGCCGTATTTGCGCAAATTTAGAGGCCGTTAACCATAAATCGGCGCGAAATTTTGATTGAGAAAATTCGGAAGTAGGAATTTTCTGCTCTTTGAAGGGTTATTTTGCTAATTCGGAAGTGTTAGTTTTCCAGCGCCCGTCCTGCCACATCTGGGCGAGGGACATCGGATAGTTCGGGAAGGCGAAAGCGAAGCCGGCAGCCTTCAGTTTGGCGTTGGAGACCCGCTTGTTTTCTCCATAGAACGAGCGTGCCATCGGCGTCAGTTCGGCCGTCTCGAAGGCCTGTTCTGGCGGCGGCTCGACGCCCATCAGGCGGGCCGCCTCGACGATCACATCCTGCGGCGGACCCGGAAGATCGTCGGTGACATTATAGATGCCGCCGAGCTTCTCCTTGGACAGGAACAAGGAGGAGCCGCCGATATCTTCGACACGGATCCGGTTGAAGACCTGATCCTTCTTGATCAGCCGCCGCGCCGTCCCGCGCTCCAGATTGACGAAAGCGTTGCGTCCCGGCCCGTAAATGCCGGAGAGACGCAGGATCGCTGCGGGGATGCCGAGTGCCGCGCCGGTATCGGCCCAGGCCTGCTCTGCCTCCAGCCGTTCCTTCGAGCGCCCGGAAACCGGAACGCAGACCGTATCCTCGCCAACCCAGGCACCCTTGTGATCGCCATAGACACCGACCGTCGAGAGATAGCCGATCCATTGCAGCTCCGGCAGCAGCGTCGCGAGCTCTGAACCGGCGATATTGATGAGCGGATCGCCGCTCTCGCGGGGCGCGATCGATTGCACGAGATGGGTTGCGCCGCGCATGGGCGCTGCCAGCTCGGGGCTCAGCGTCTCGCCATCGAAGATGAAGCCTTCGATACCGGCTGCGGTGAGCTGGCCGAGTTTCTCGGCGCTGCGCGTGGTTCCGCAGACATGTGCGCCTGCCGCAGCAAAGGCCTTGGCGATCGCCATTCCGGAGTAACCGCAGCCGAAGATCACCAGTTTCATGCCATTGCTCCCGCCATGCGCCATTCGTCGAGGACATCGGCGTCCTCCTCATTGGGCCTTTCTGCCGCAAGTGAAGAAAATTCGCCAGCGCTCATCAGCCGCGACAGCGCCCATATCGCCATGCCGCGAACGGCGGGTGCGGGATCGGCGCTGAGATCGCGGCAGGCGCCGATGAATGCGCGATCCCCTGAATTGCCAGCGGCGATCAGCACATTGCGGATAAAGCGGTCCCGCCCGATCCGCTTGACTGGAGAGCCGCTGAAGAATGTGCGGAATGTGGGATCATCCAGCGTCAGCAGGAAAGCGATCGACGGTTCCTTCAGGTCGTCGCGCGCCTGGAGCTTCATCTCGGATGCCGAGGCGGCAAACTTGTTCCACGGACAGGCGGCCAGGCAATCGTCGCAGCCATAGATGCGGTTGCCGATCAGCGGCCGGAATTCGGCAGCGATCGGCCCCTTGTGCTCGATCGTCAGATAGGAAATGCAGCGCCGCGCATCGATTTGATAGGGCGCCGGAAAGGCATCGGTCGGACAGGCATCGAGACAGGCTCGGCAGGAGCCACAGTGATCGCTCTCCGCCGCGTCGATATCGAGGTCGGCGGTGGTGAACATCGAGCCGAGAAACAGCCAGGATCCATGTGTGCGGCTGACGAGGTTCGTATGCTTGCCCTGCCAGCCAAGCCCGGCAGCGGCGGCGAGCGGCTTCTCCATCACCGGTGCGGTATCGACGAAGACTTTCACATCGGCACCCGACCGTGCCGCAAAGCGCGTCGCGATCTCCTTGAGACGGCCCTTGATGACGTCGTGATAATCGCGGTTGCGTGCGTAGACGGAGATCGCAGCCTTGTCCGGCTTGGCAAGGATGCCGCGCGGATCCTCGTCCGGGCCGTAGTTCAGCCCGAAAACCACGATCGAGCGCACATCGCTCCAGAGCGTGCGCGGATCGCCGCGCCTCTCCAGCGTCTCGGCCATCCATTCCATCGTGCCGTGACGTCCGGCATCGACGAATTCACCAAGCCGCGCCTTCGCTTCGGGAATGGTGTCCGGCCGGGTGACGCGACAGAGCTCGAAGCCGAGGGCAGCCGCTTCGGCGCGCACGAAAGCCGTCAGGCTTTCGCGCTTCTTTCGCTCTTTATCTTCCTCTGATCGTCCGGGCATCGAGGGCCCCCGTCAGAAATCCAGGTCGGCGTAATGGGAAACGGGCGTCAGGCCGCGAACGCGCTCGTTGAGCAGCGGCCGGAAAGACGGGCGCGACTTGATGCGCTGGTACCAGTCCTTGACGATCGGCGCTTCGGTCCATTCGATCTCGCCGAGATAGTCGAGGATCGAGATCGAGGCCGCCGCAGCAAGATCCGCATAACTCATCCGCTCGCCTGCCAGCCACTGGCGCGAACCGGCAAGCCAGGTCACGTATTTCATATGCTGGCGAATGTTGTTGCGCGCCGTGCGCAGCATTTTGGAGTCAGGTGCGCCGCCGCCCTGTTCGGCGGTCATCTGCAGCTTGTAGACCCGCTCGCGGGCCAGCGGCCGCGTCACGTCGGTCTCCATCTTCTGCATGAACCATTCGACGAGACGGCGGATTTCCGCGCGCTGGAACGGGTCTTCGGCAAGCAGCCGCCGGTCGCGCTTCAGCACACCATGGGTTTCGTCGAGATATTCGGAAATGACAGTCGCGCCGCAGAGCGCCCGCATGCTGTCGTCCACGTAGACGGGCAGCGTCCCGGCGGGATTGAGCGCCAGAAAGTCACGGCGCTTGTCCCAGGTCTGCTCTTCAACGAGATCGACCTGATAGCCGTATTCTGCAAGCACCAGCCGGATGAACCGGGAGGATGTCGACATGGGATGATGATAAAGTACTGGCATTATGAGTTTTCGGTCCGCCCGCGTTTCGGCGACATTGTGTCCTTCTCAAACTCCTAACAATTACAGTTTAAGAAAGATATAGGATTGGATGGCGGCTTCAACCGTGAAGCAGGTTTGAAGCGCCTCTAAGCGCGGCCAATGATGGATTTTTCATGACCTTTGGAGGATCCGGCCTTTTTCCGCCATCCTGATGACGAATGAGTGCCCGCTGCCGAAACCCGCGCGGATCCTGATTCGGCGGCCTGGAGTTTTAACCGGAGACCATAGATGGAATATATAAACGCGATCATCCTGGGTATTATCGAGGGGATTACGGAATTTTTGCCGATCTCCAGCACCGGCCACCTCATCATTGCCGAGCAGTGGCTCGGAGCCCGGTCCGATACGTTTAATATTGTCATTCAGGCAGGCGCCATTCTGGCAGTCACGATCATCTACTGGCGCCGCCTCGTCGATCTCGTGATCGGCTGGCGCGAACCGAAGAACCGCCGTTATGCCTCGAGGCTCATCGTCGCCTTCCTGATCACCGCCGTCCTCGGCCTGATCGTCAAGAAGCTGGGCTTCGAACTGCCCGAAAACGCCACTCCGATCGCCTGGGCGCTGATTATCGGCGGCTTCTGGATGATCTTTGCCGAATGGGCAGCCGCCAAGAAGCCTCCCTATAAGGACATCACCTGGATGGTCGCCATTCTCGTTGGCATCGCCCAGGTCGTCGCCGGCATCTTCCCGGGCACCTCGCGCTCCGGCGCAACGATCTTCGTTGCCATGCTCGCCGGAACCGCCAATCGCGCCGCCGCGACCGAATTTGCCTTCCTCGTCGGCATCCCGACCATGTATGCGGCAAGCGCCTACCAGCTGTTGAAAACCGTCAAGGATGGCGGTGCCGCCAACGAAGACTGGACTGCCCTCGGCATTGCCTTCGTCGTCTCGACGATCGTTGCCTTCATCGCCGTCAAATGGCTGCTCTCCTATATCCAGAGCAACCGCTTCACCCTCTTTGCGATCTACCGCATCATCCTCGGCGCTATCCTGCTCGGCATGGCCTATGCCGGCATGATCGCCTGAGCCTGAACGAAAAACAGCCCTTTGCCTGCGGGCAGAGGGCTGGATACCAATCTGGAAATGGAAAAGATGCTGATCCCGTGAAAGCGACGCTCATGCGCGCCGCGCGGGAATAATCCCGCTTAGTTGGGGATGCTTGCCGTCGAGCAGGGATCGACGCCGTAAGCCGGCGCACAGCCTTCCTTAACAGCCGCGACCGAACCGGGCGCGATGAAGGAGCCAGCCAGGATAACCAGTGCCGCACACGCAAAGAGAAGCGCGATTGACTTGCCCATCGGTATAAAGCCTTTCAAATCGATTGAACGCGCCTGCCAAGCCTCGTGAGCCGCTACCTGCGCGCCGGGTGTGTAGTCAGTGGAATGGCAAATAGCAATAAATGTTCCTGCTAAATGTGACGTTAATTTCACTAATTTTTTCATGCGTCTTTTATGCAACGCCAATCCGGTTCGGGGCGCAGAAAAACACGCGAAACTTGCGCCAGATTTGACACTTCGCCCAAAACACACGCGCCGCCTGTGGAAATCCTCAGGCGGCGCTTCAGTTAATGCTAACGGACGAATCAGGCGGCTTTGCCGGTTCCCGTGTACTGGCCGTGCGGGCGGTAATGCACGAGGTAGGACGGCAGAACCGAGGTTACCATCGTCGGCGTGATGCCGAGGCCCTTCAGCGTGCGCTCGTCCTTCTCAGCCTTGGCGGAGACGACGTTGTCGTATTTCAGCAGGCGAACCTGGTCCGGCGTGATCGGCGGCGAAACGAAGGGGATCAGCGAGGCGATGCTGCCGATCAGCGAAGCAATACCGGCCGGCATCGAAACCAGCGGGTTCTTGCGCGCCGTTACCTTCAGCATCGTCTGCAGACATTCGCGGAAGCTGAGGACCTCGGGGCCGCCGAGTTCGTAGATCTTGCCGGCAACGGCCTTGCCATCGACAGCGCGGGCAACGGCTTCAGCGACGTCTTCGACGTAAACCGGCTGCAGCTTGGTCGTGCCGCCGCCGATGACGGGCAGAACCGGCGAGAGGCGGGCCATGTCGGCGAACTTGTTGAAGAAGCTGTCCTCGGGTCCGAAAACGATCGACGGACGGAAGATCACGGCGTCCTTCTTGATCGAGAGTACAGCAGTTTCGGCGCGGCCCTTGCTGCGGGCATAGTGCGATTCCGACTTCTCGTCGGCACCGATCGCCGAAACGTGGACCAGACGGGCCTTCGCATTCTTGGCAGCTTCTGCTACGGCGCGGGCGCCGAAATCCTGGACGGCGTCGAAAGTGTTGCGGCCGGTTTCCAGCAGGATGCCGACGCAGTTGACGACACAGTCGGAACCCTCGACGGCGCGCTCGACCGACTGGCGGTAGCGCAGGTTTGCCTGGACGAAGGAAATCTGGCCGACATTGCCGAGCGGCTGCAGGAAGCCGGCGAGATCCGGGCGGCGAAC
Source organism: Rhizobium sp. Rhizsp82 (assembly GCF_047325115.1). Lineage (NCBI taxonomy): Bacteria > Pseudomonadati > Pseudomonadota > Alphaproteobacteria > Hyphomicrobiales > Rhizobiaceae > Rhizobium > Rhizobium sp. Rhizsp82. The sequence continues at coordinate 1,175,080 of NZ_CP168570.1, forward strand.
GGCGACGCGGATGCGATAGCCGCGCTTGGCAAGCGCACGAACCACATGCCTGCCGACGAAGCCGGAGCCTCCGAACACGGTAACGAGCGGCGGCAGGTTGGCAAGGGTCATGGCAGTTTCCTCGAAAGGCTTGGGAAGGAGTGTTTGTTGGCTCCCGTATTAGCCGAATCCGGCGGCGACGGAAAGGCCCATCGCAGCCGAGTTTCGCATCTGCGAAAGCGCTTTCAGATGCCTTCGACAACCACCATTTCGGCATCCGCCACTTCCTGGCGGATCTTGGCGGCGATCTGGTATTCCGGCGAGTTGTAGCAATCGACGGCAGCCTGCATCGACGGGAACTCAATCACCACATTGCGCGCCCTCGCCTTGCCCTCGAGCTCGGTAATCGCCCCGCCACGCGCCAGGAAATTGGCGCCGTACTTCTCGAAGGCAGGCTTCGCCGCCGCGACGTAATCCTTATAGCGCTCGGCATCGCGAACATCGACGCGCGCAATCCAGTATCCCTTGGCCATGATTTTCCTCCGATTGACGTTGGCGTCTGTCTTCAGCCAAATTGGCGCAAGGGTCAATGGCGGCAACAGCGCGCGGAAGGCGCGCTGGCGGAGGTTGGGGAAGCCGAATGAAATGCAATGCCGCCATCGCACTTCACGCTGTCATGCTGGCGGCGGCGCCGTTTGCTCCATCGGCCTCCGCGGCAGCCGCGAAGGCCTGCATGCCAAAGACGGTTGCTGCGTTGAAAGCTGCCGATGGCGCTGCGAAGCCGGTCGAGATTTCCTGCAACCTGCTGCTCGATGCCGCAGACGTCATCCGCGCGCCGATCCAGCTGTCGGGCGCCGCGGCCTCCGGCACGATCGTTGATTGCGGCAGCGGCATTCTGGATGGAACGGGCTACAAGGCGCATACGCTGGCCATCAGCTCGATCCGCCGGCCGGATGGCAGCTGGGACGCGCCCCATGACATCACCATTCGCAACTGCACCATCAAAGGCGACCTTCGCATCATCGGCATGGCGGAGAATGGTCAGGGACCGTGGCTCAAGCAGTCGTCGGTCTCCGAGGGGCATACCGCTCGTGCACAAGCCGCTGCGCCCGGCAGGATCACCATCAGCAACGTGACCTTCATCGCCAATGGCCGGATACCGCTCTACGCCGGACCGGGGACGACGGGCCTCGATCTCTCTAAGTCCCAGTTCAACGGCAGCACGAGCAGCGTCGCCGTCTACTTCGATGCCGAGTCCGCTGGAAATCTCGTCGAGAACAACGTCTTCGACATCAGAACGAGGAGCCGAGAGCAGATTGCGCTCGATGGCGCGGCAAACAACCGGATCGCCGGCAATACATTCACCGATCCAGTCAATGGCGGCATCTTTCTCTACCGCAACTGCGGCGAGGGCGGAACGATCCGTCATCAGGCGCCACAGGGCAACGTGATCAGCGGCAACACCTTCCGCTATGACAAGGCGTTCGGCGCCAAGCCTGCCGTCTGGCTGGGCAGCAGGCAGGGAAACAGCCGCTATTGTTTCAACGATCCCGCCTATCCGTTTGGCAGCAGCCTGAACTCGCGGGACTTCGCGCGGCACAATTCGGTCACCGGCAACAGGCTGCCAGGCGGCAGCCCGGCTCTGATCGTCGACAACGACGCGGATAATCAGGTCTCGGGCAATCGTTAGGCGGGGAGTGCCGCATCCATTTCCGCGAGGATGACGCGGGCAGCTTCCTTGGGATCGGCAGCCTTGACGATCGGGCGGGCGACGACGAGGTGGCTGGAGCCTGCCTTCAGGGCATCGGCCGGTGTCATGACACGCTTCTGGTCGCCCTTTTCGCTGCCAGCCGGACGGATGCCCGGGGTGACGATCGCCATGTTGGGGCCGACGATCTTGCGGACGGCGGCGGATTCCTCGGCCGAGCAAACGATGCCGCCCATGCCGGCGGCGAGCGCCTGTTCGGCGCGGCGCAGCACCAGCGTATGCGGGTCGTATTCATAACCGGCTGCGATCAGGTCCTGCTCGTCCATCGAGGTCAGCACCGTGACGCCGAGCAGGCAGAGGTCGGAACCCCTGGCGGCTTCGACGGCAGCCTTCATCGCCTTCGGATAGGCGTGCAGCGTCAGCATCGACATGCCCATCTTGACGATGTTCTCGACGCCGGATGCGATGGTGTTGTCGATATCGAGGAGCTTCATGTCGAGGAAGATCTTCTTGCCGCTCTGGGCGAGCTCGCGGGCAAATTCCAGCCCGCCGGCAAACACCAGCTGGTAGCCGATCTTGTAGAAGAGGACGTCATCGCCGAGCGTCGAAACGATCTTTTCCGCTTCGCCAAGTGTCGGAACATCGAGCCCGACGATCAACCGTTCGCGTGCGTTCATTTCATCCACCCCTGCCAGCTTTCGATGGGCGTCCAGTCGCACGATAGGCGCCCGTCCGCAAGAGCGAAAGCATAGAGATTGCCGCCGCCGCCGGGCTGGTCCCGGTCGCGCCCGATCGGCCGGCCCTCGAGATGGCACTTCAGTAATGTCCCGACGCCGCCGTGGCCGACAAAGGCGATCGGCTTGCTCTGGTCATGGGCCGCGAGGATCCGATCGACGGCCGAAACGATACGCGCCTGCGCATCCCGCGCCCGCTCCCAGCCCTTGAAGCTCTCGTCCGGGTGGGCGAAAAACCAGTCGGCCGCCTGTTCGAACTGCGGCGGCGGCAGGAAGCCGGTCGCCGACCTGTCGTTTTCATGCATGCCGTGGACGATCTCGATACCGATCCCGGCCGAGGCCGCGAGTATCTCGGCGGTCTCGATCGCCTTCGTCTCGTCACTGGAGACGATCCGCTGCAGCTGCCGCGCCCAAGGGAGCGCCGCCGCCTGCCGAGCACGCGCAGCACCGGTTTCCGACAGCCCCCATTGCGGAACGGGGACATCCGGATCGATCCTGACCTGCGGGTGGGTGATATAGAGCGCGAACATCAGCCGCGGCGATAGATCCACAGCTGGGCTGGCGGGATGTTGCGGACGATGAAATCGAAATGCTGGATGTGATAGCGCTCCGGCCGGGCGATGATCGGCGAAACCGGACCGTAGGAAATCTGCACCACCGGCCGGCCGGCCGGCATGCGGTCGAGCAGGCTTTCGAGCAGCGCGATGCGCGCCTGCATCGGGAAGTTCAGAAGCGGCACGGCCGAAACGACGGAATCAAAGGTCTGGCCCTTCAGCGCGCCCAGTGTCGTGTCGAGATCGAAGGCGTCGCCGTTGATGAAGTGGACGCCGGGGTAGAGGCGGACGAGGTGATTGTAGAAGTCCGTCGAATATTCGACGGCAACCAGCCGCTCCGGCTTTACGCCGCGTCCCAGAATGGCCTTGGTGATGGCGCCGGTTCCCGGTCCAAGCTCCAGCACCGGCAGTCCGGAGTTGAGGTTGATGACGCTCGCCATCTTCTTGGCGGTGATGGAGGAGGTAGGGACGATGGAGCCGACGGTTTTCGGCCCCTGCATCATGCCCTTGAAGAAGCGAATTTCCTCATCGAACTTTTTGCCGAGCCGTTCTTTCAGCCGCAACGCCATGCCATCCTCCTCGTCAAGCAACAAACCGCTGGCTATCTAATTGCAATCATCCAGCAGTAAAACAAGACCAAACGTCGCAATCTGAAAACTTTGCCCGCCAAATGCGACGCGCGTTTACACGCGCATCGGCATCAGAACGTAGAGCGCATCATCGCCGGCCGTGTCGCGAATGAGCGTCGGCGAACCGGCATCGGCCAGCAGAAACACGGCCTGATCGCCGGAAAGCTGCGCAGTGATGTCGAGCAGATATTTGGCGTTGAAGCCGATTTCCATCGCGTCCGTGTCGTATCCGACTGCGACTTCTTCTGTCGCGCTGCCGGAGTCCGGGTTGTTGACGGTGAGCAGCAGCTGTCCTTCGGAAAGCGCCAGCTTCACGGCACGGCCGCGCTCGGAAGAAATGGTCGAGACGCGGTCGACAGCCTGCGCGAACGTCGTGCAATCGACGCGCATTTCCTTGTCGTTACCGGTCGGGATGACGCGCTGATAATCGGGGAAAGTGCCGTCGATCAGCTTCGATGTCATGACGATCGAGCCAATGCTGAGGCGGATCTTGGCGTCGGAAACTTCGACGGTGACCATCGCCTCGGGATTGTCGACCAGCTTCTGCAACTCGCCAACGGTCTTGCGCGGAATGATGATGCCCGGCATGCCCTCGGAGCCCGACGGCGCCTTGACGTCGGCACGGGCGAGACGGTGACCGTCGGTCGCAACAGCGCGCAGCTTCAGGTCGCCTTCGCTTTCGATCGTGTGGAAGAAGATGCCGTTCAGGTAATAGCGGGTCTCTTCGGTCGAGATCGCAAACTGGGTGCGATCGATCAGCATCTTGAGATCCGTTGCCTTCAGCTTGAAGGAATGCGTGAAGGTGCCGGCGGTCAGATCCGGGAAGTCGGATTGCGGCAGGCACTGCAGCGAGAATTTCGAGCGGCCGGACTGCACGGTCATCGAGCCGCCATCCGTCGATGTCGCAAGCAGAACTTCCGAGCCGTCGGGCAGCTTGCGGACGATGTCGTAAAGAAGATGGGCGGGAACGGTGGTCGCGCCGGCCTGTTCGACATTGGCGGGCGTCGCTTCCGTGACTTCGAGATCAAGGTCGGTCGCCTTCATGTCGAGGTTCTGGCCGTCGGCACGCAGCAGGATGTTGGACAGGATCGGGATCGTGTTCCGGCGTTCGACGACGCGGTGAACGTGGTTCAGCGACTTCAGGAGATTGGAACGCTCAATAGTAATACGCATGGGATGCTACCGCTTTCGACCGTGACTGTCCGGGCGCGCAGGCGCGCCAGAAAATGCCTTTCCGGCTCCATGGCCGGAGGAGTGGACGGGCAAAATGGCAGAACTTTGCCGGGCATTGCAAGGGGTGCAAGGCTTTGCGCGGCTGCAAAGGTGGTTTTACACGATGATCCTCACAGAAATCCGAACCCTTGCCGCGAACGAAGCCTGCGCGCATAAAGGGCCGACGCCAGAGAGGGCCTTTGAAATTGAGTCATGAAGAGACGGCGGGCGAGGGCGGCAAGCATCGCACCTACCGCTTGCACAATGTCAGCATACCCGCGCGCCCGCTTGAGGCGGCGCTCTATCTGGTCGCAACGCCGATCGGCAATCTCGGCGATATCACGCTTCGCGCGCTCGAAACGCTTGCCGGTGCCGATGTGCTCGCCTGCGAGGATACGCGCGTCACTCGCGTGCTGCTCGACCGCTACGGCATTCAGAACCGCCCTTTCGCCTATCACGAACATAATGCCGACGAGGCCGGGCCGCGCCTGCTGCAGGCACTGGAGGCCGGAAAGTCCGTCGCACTCGTTTCCGATGCCGGAACGCCGCTGGTTTCCGATCCGGGTTACCGTCTGGCGCAGACGGCGATCGACAGCGGGTACCGCGTCATCCCGATCCCCGGCGCCTCGGCGCCGCTCGCCGCACTCGTCGGCTCCGGCCTTCCGAACGACGCCTTCCTCTTTGCCGGATTTCTTCCCGTCAAGGACAAGGCGCGGCGCGACCGGCTCGGCGAGCTCGCGACGACCCCCGCCACGTTACTCTTCTTTGAATCGCCCCACCGCATCGGCGCGACGCTTTCGGCGGCCGCCGACGTGCTCGGCGGCGATCGCATGGCCTCCGTCTGCCGCGAGCTGACGAAGACCTACGAGGAGTTTCGCCGCGGCACGCTTGCCGATCTCGCCGCCTATTATGCCGAGAACGATAATGTGAAAGGCGAAATCGTCCTCGTCGTCGCGCCGCCAGAGGAAAAACCGGCCGACGCCGCTGACGTCGATGCGATCCTTGCCGATCTCTCCGGCACCATGCCAACGGCGAAAGCGGCAGCCGAAGCGGCGCGGCTCACCGGTCTGCCGCGCAAGGAACTCTATCAGCGCCTCCTCGACATGAAGGGCGCCTGATGAGCGATAGCGGCACGAGCGTCAGCAGACAAAAGGCGCTCCGCCGCGGACATTTCTCCGAATATGTGGCGGCGCTCTACCTGCTGATGAAGGGCTACCGCATCGCGGCTTTCCGCTATCGCACCAAGCTTGGCGAGATCGATATCATTGCCCGAAAGGGCGATCTTGCCGTTTTCGTCGAGGTCAACGCCCGGCGCGATGAGCGGGTCGCGGTCGATGCCGTTTCTTATGCGGCTCAGAAGCGCATCCGCGATGCGAGCGATCTCTGGCTCGCGCGTCAGACCAACGGCCACCTGCTATCGCAACGCTACGATATCATCGCAGTGCTTCCGGGCCGGCTGCCCCGGCATTTCCCCAATGCCTTTTAGCGGTCTTGCATAGGCGTGCATTTGTAATTTTTCTGTCATACAAATGTAAAGGAGACGTCACGGAAGGCCTCTATTGGCTTCCTCACCCCAACAATTGGTGGAGAGGATTTATCCATGTTCAAGACGTTTTCTCTGGCCGCTGCCGCGGTCGTATTGTCTTCGTCGGCATCGTTCGCCGCAACCGAGATCACCTGGTGGCACGCGATGGGTGGCGAACTCGGGCAGAAGCTCGAGCAGATCGTTCAGAAGTTCAACGACAGCCAGACCGAATATCACGTGACCCCGGTTTTCAAGGGCACCTATCCTGAGACCCTGACTGCCGCTATCGCCGCTTTCCGCGCAGGTCAGCAGCCGGCTATCGTTCAGGTCTTCGAAGTCGGCACCGGCACGATGATGGCCGCCAAGGGCGCCGTTTATCCGGTCTACAAGCTGATGGCCGATGAAGGCGAGCCGTGGGATCCGTCGAAGTTCATCGCTCCCGTCGTCGGTTACTATTCCGACCCGGAAGGCAACATCCTCTCCTTCCCGTTCAACTCCTCGACGCCGATCCTCTATTACAATAAGGACGTCTTCAAGAAGGCTGGCCTTGATCCGGAAGTCGCTCCGAAGACCTATGCCGAACTGGCAGAATTCTCCAAGAAGATCGTGGATTCCGGCGCTGCCAAGTGCGGCTTTACCATCACCTATGCTGCAACCTGGCTCGGCCTCGAAAACTTCTCGGCCATCCATGACCTGCCGTACGGCACGCTGCAGAACGGCTTCGGCGGCACCAAGGCTGAACTCAGCTTCAACGGCCCGAACCAGGCTCGTCTCTGGACCGACCTGAAGAAGTGGCAGGATGCCGGTTACTTCCAGTACGGCGGCCCGGGCGGCGGCCCCGATGCAGCTCCGAAGTTCTACTCGCAGGAATGCGCCATCTACATGGGCTCCTCGGGCTCGCGCGCTGGCGTCATCAACAACGCCAAGGCCTTCCAGGTCGGCTTCTCGACGCTGCCCTACTACGACGACGTCACCAAGGATCCGAAGAACTCGATCATCGGCGGCGCGACGCTCTGGACGTTGAACGGCCAGAAGCCGGAAGTCTACAAGGGCGTTGCCAAGTTCTACACCTACCTCAGCCAGCCGGAAGTTCAGGCTGATTGGCACCAGTTCTCTGGCTACCTGCCGATCACCACTGCTGCTTACGACCTCGGCAAGTCGCAGGGTTACTACGAAAAGAACCCGGGCTCTGACGTTGGCCTGAAGCAGATCCTGCGCGGCACGCCGTCCGACAATTCCAAGGGCGTTCGTTTCGGCAACCTGACGCAGATCCGTGACGTCATCGACCAGCAGTTCGAAACCGTGCTGTCCGGCAAGCAGACCGCCCAGCAGGCGCTCGACGAAGCCGTCAAGGAAGGCAACGCCATCCTGCGCGAATTCGAAGAAGCAAACTCGAACTAAGCTTTCGAGGCTGAAGCCAAGCCCTCCCCGCTCCGGGGAGGGCCTTTCCATATCGGGCGAGCCATGCAGACAAAGCGCACAATCTTCTCGAACCGCGTCCTGCCATATTTCCTTCTGGCGCCGCAGCTCGCAGTCACGTTGGTCTTCTTCATCTGGCCGGCTTTCCAGGCCTTTCGCCAGTCATTCCTGCGCGAAGATCCATTCGGCATGAAGACCACCTTCGTCTGGTTCGCCAACTACACGAAGCTCTTCGGCAGCAGCGATTACATGAACGCGCTCTGGGTGACGCTGATCTTCTCGGTCTCCGTCACCGTTCTGTCGATGGGCGTGTCGCTGCTTTTCGCCGTCTGCGTCAATCGCGTGCTGAAGAGCGGCCGCATCTATACGACGCTGCTCGTCTGGCCCTATGCGGTGGCGCCGGCAGCCGCCGGTCTGCTCTGGTGGTTCATGTTCAACCCCAGCATCGGCATTCTGCCCTATATCCTTCGCCACTTCGGCTATGACTGGAACCACCGCCTCGATGGCGATGACGCGATGATCCTCATCGTCATCGCCTCGGCGTGGAAGCAGATCTCCTACAATTTCCTCTTCTTCGTCGCCGGCCTGCAATCCGTCCCGCAGTCGGTGATCGAGGCCGCGTCGATCGATGGCGCCGGTCCGTTCAAGCGCTTCTGGACGGTGGTCTTCCCGCTGATTTCGCCGACGACGTTCTTCCTGGCCGTCATCAACGTCACCTACGCGCTGTTCGACACCTTCCCGATCGTCGACTCCACGACCTCTGGCGGCCCGTCGCAATCGACGAACACGCTTGTTTACAAGGTCTATGCCGATGGCTTCGTCGGGCTGAACCTTGGCCCTTCGGCCGCGCAGTCCGTCGTGCTGATGCTGATCGTCGTCGTCCTCACCGTCGTCCAGTTCCGCTGGATCGAGAAAAAAGTACAGTATTGAGGCCCGAGCGATGATCGAGAACCGCCCCTTTCTGAACGTCCTCACGCACTTCATCCTGATCGTCGGCGTCGTCACGGTGGTCTTCCCTGTCTACCTCGCCTTCATCGCCGCCACCCATGGTCCGACCGACTTCATGAGCGGCCTCACCCCGTTGCTTCCGGGCGATCAGCTGGTTGCCAATTTCGACCAGCTGCTGAGCGCCGGCAATTCGGTGGCCGGTGCGCCGCCTTTCGCGTTGATGCTGGCAAACAGCCTGCTGATGGCCGTGCTGATCGCCGTCGGCAAGATCGCCATCTCGATCATCTCCGCCTTTGCGATCGTCTATTTCCGCTTCCCGCTGCGCATGGTCGCTTTCTGGATCATCTTCCTGACGCTGATGCTGCCGGTCGAAGTTCGCATCCTGCCGACCTATAAGGTTGTCGCCGACCTCGGCATGCTGAATTCCTATCCGGGCCTCGTCATCCCGCTGATCGCCTCGGCGACGGCAACCTTCCTGTTCCGTCAATTCTTCCTGACGATCCCGGAAGAGCTGATGGAAGCGGCTCGCGTCGATGGCGCAGGCGCCATGAAATTCTTCAGGGATATCCTGCTGCCGCTGTCGCGCACCAATATCGCGGCGCTGTTCATCATCCTCTTCATCTATGGCTGGAACCAGTATCTCTGGCCGATGCTGATCACCACCGATCCCGGCTATTACACCGCGGTCATGGGCATCAAGCGTCTGGCCTCGGTACTGGACGGCGACACCCAATGGAACCTCGTCATGGCAGGCGTCATTCTCGCCGCCCTGCCGCCGGTCCTCATCATCATCGTCATGCAGCGCCTTTTCGTCAAAGGCCTGGTCGAAACGGAGAAGTGACAATGGCCTCTATCGATGTAGAAGGTGTCGGCAAGATCTATCAGGGCGGCGTCAAGGCCGTTTCGGATGTCGGCATCAACATCCGCGATGGCGAGTTCATCGTCCTCGTCGGCCCGTCCGGCTGTGGCAAGTCCACGCTGTTGCGCATGATCGCCGGTCTCGAGAGCATCTCCGAAGGACAGGTGAAAATCGGCAACCGCGTCGTCAACAATGTCGAACCTGCCGATCGCGACATTGCCATGGTCTTCCAGAACTATGCGCTTTATCCGCATATGTCGGTGCGCCAGAACCTCGAATACGGCCTGAAGAACCGTGGGACGCCGCGGGCGGAGATCGATGCCCGCGTCGCCGAAGCCGCCCGCATGCTGCAGATTGAGCAGTATCTCGAGCGCAAGCCGAAGGCTCTCTCCGGCGGCCAGCGCCAGCGTGTTGCCATGGGCCGCGCCATCGTCCGCAAGCCCGCTGTCTTCCTCTTCGATGAACCGCTGTCCAACCTCGATGCGAAGCTGCGCGTCTCCATGCGCGGCGAGATCAAGCGCCTGCAGCGCCGTCTCGGCACGACGTCGATCTACGTCACCCACGACCAGCTGGAAGCAATGACGCTGGCGGACCGCCTCGTCGTTCTGAACGGTGGCCATATCGAGCAGATTGGCGCGCCGCTCGAAGTCTATCACACGCCCGCCTCGACCTTTGTCGCCAGCTTCATCGGCTCTCCCGCCATGAACCTGCTGAAGGGCGAGCTGCATGGCGACAAGCTGGCGATCGGCCCGAGCCTGATCGATCTCGCAGGCAATGCGCCGACATCCGGCCCGGTCACCATCGGCATGCGTGCCGAAGATCTGCGCCTCGCCAAGCCGGATGAATACGCCATGCCGCTCGCCGTCGAATATGTCGAAGAGCTCGGTTCGCAGCGTCTCGTCCACGGCCTGCTCGGCGACCAGCAGCTGACCGCGGTCGTCTCGCCGGAAACGCCGATGACCGCAGAAATGCGCTTCGTCATCGCGCCCGAGAAGCTGCATTTCTTCGCGGCTGACACCGGCAAGCGGATCGGCAGTGGTGCGGCGCAGGCATCGAATGCGGCGGTTACGGCCGAAGCGGTCCGATAGGCATCGGCAGGATCTGTTAAAATTTTAGCAGCCGCTTGAACGCCTCTCTTACGACTCCTCTGTTATTGCCCGAACATCGGGGTAGTAAACGGGGTGTTTCATGGCCTGGAAGCTTATGCTTGCAAGTGCGGTCGCGATGGCTGCGCGCACTGTGCCGTATGCCGTGGCGATGCCGCGCGGCAAGTCCTTCATCGCGCATTCGAGCGATCACCTGCCGATGAAATCGACGCCGATCAATCCTGACTGGATCGTCAGCGGCGACCCGCAGGCGCGCACCGCCGAGCATTCCCGCGGCCATGACGAAGCCTCGCTGACGGCGATCTGGGACTGCACGGCAGGCGAATTCCGCTGGTTCTTCGGCTGGGACGAAACGGTGATGATCCTCGAAGGCGAAGTGCATATCACCGCCGAGGACGGCACCGAGCGCATGCTGCGCGCCGGCGATGTCGCTTTCTTTGCCGGTGGCACCTGGGCAAGCTGGCGTGTCGACACCTATGTCCGCAAGGTCGCCTTCCTGCGCAAGCCTTTCCCGAAGCCGGTCGCGCTCGCCTATCGTCTTCGCAACATGCTGCGCAATAGCGGCCAGCAGGGCCTCGCCGCTTGAAAAATCCTTGATGGCGATGCTGCGAAGTCCTTGATTGACCGTTGCGTTCGACCCTCTTGCGACCTACATCTGTCCGGCATTCAGTGAGGGACGGAAATGGCCAAGATCAAGAACGTAGCGGTCCAGATGGACCATGTTTCGGGCATCAACATTGCAGGCGATTCCACCTTCGCCATGAGCCTTGAGGCGCAGACCCGGGGCTACAAGCTCTTCCACTATACGCCCGATCGCCTGAGCTTCCGCGACGGCCAGCTCTTCGCCTCGGTCGAGCCGATGATCCTGCGCGACGTCAAGGGCGATCATTTCGAGCTCGGCGCGCCCGAGCGTATCGATCTCTCGACCATGGATGTCGTCCTGCTCCGCCAGGATCCGCCCTTCGACATGTCCTACATCACCTCGACCCATCTTCTCGAGCGCATCCATCCGAAAACGCTCGTCGTCAACGATCCGGCCTGGGTCCGCAATTCGCCTGAGAAGATCTTCGTCACCGAATTCGCCGACCTGATGCCGAAGACGCTGATCACCAAGGACGCCGCCGAAATCCGCCGCTTCCGCGACGAGATGGGCGATATCATCCTGAAGCCGCTCTACGGCAATGGCGGCGCCGGCGTCTTCCATTCGACCAAGGACGACCGCAACCTTTCCTCCCTGCTCGAAATGTTCGGCCAGCTCTTCCGCGAGCCCTTCATCGCCCAGCAGTACCTGCCTGACGTGCGCAAGGGCGACAAGCGCATCATCCTCGTCGATGGCGAACCCGTTGGCGCGATCAACCGCGTCCCGGCAGAGCACGACAGCCGCTCGAACATGCATGTCGGCGGCCGCGCCGAGGCGACCGAACTGACCGCGCGCGAGCAGGAAATCTGCAAGCGTATTGGCCCGGCCCTACGCGAACGCGGCTTCCTGCTCGTCGGCATCGATGTCATCGGTGACTACATGACAGAGATCAACGTGACCTCTCCGACCGGCATCCGCGAGGTCAAGAAGTTCGGCGGTGCCGATATCGCCAGCCTCCTCTGGGATGCGATCGAGCGCAAGCGCGCCTGATTTTTCAGGACTTTTGTTCTCATTTGAGGGTCTGATACAACCCGCTGCAACCTGAGTGCAGCGGGGACGTGAATCTGTTCATTTATTGTTCTTGTTTTATTCTATTTACTATGCCAGATTGCAATCCGCGGCCATGAAGGGTCGCAATACGCGATGTAGTTGGTTGCGGGGGCAGGGGCATGGTCGCACGCGTCAGTACGGTTGCATTCCACGGCATTGAAGGCGTTCCGGTCGAGGTCCAGGTGATGGTCGCTCCCGGCAAGATCGGCATGCAGATCGTCGGGCTTCCCGACAAGGCGGTTGCGGAAGCCGCGAGCGGGTGCAGGCAGCGCTCCACGCATCGGGACTGGCACTTCCGGCAAAGCGGGTCACCGTCAATCTCGCGCCCGCCGATCTTCCCAAGGAAGGCTCGCATATCGATCTTCCGATCGCGCTCGGCCTTATGGCCGCTCTCGGCGCCATCCCGGCGGATGCGCTCTCGGATTATGTCGTCCTGGGTGAACTCAATCTCGATGGCACGATCGCGCCCGTCGCCGGTGCGCTGCCGGCGGCGATCGGCGCCAATGCGCTCGGCAAGGGGCTGATCTGCCCGGCTGAAAGCGGCCCGGAAGCCGCCTGGGCCGGAACGCAGCTCGATATCCTCGCGCCGCGAAGCCTCATCGCGCTCGCCAACCATTTCCGCGGCACGCAGGTTCTGTCGCGGCCGGAGCCATCGATCCGCGCCAATGCCGCAAACCTTCCCGATCTCGCCGACATCAAGGGCCAGGAAAGCGCCAAGCGCGCACTGGAGGTGGCGGCCGCCGGCAGCCATAACCTGCTGATGGTTGGCCCGCCCGGTTCCGGCAAGTCGATGCTTGCCGCCCGTCTGCCCTCCATCCTGCCGCCGTTGTCGGCAGCCGAGCTGCTCGAAGTGTCGATGATCCATTCGATCGCCGGTCAGCTCTCCGGCGGCAAGCTTTCGGACCGGCGGCCGTTCCGCACCCCGCACCATTCGGCAACGATGGCCGCCATGGTCGGCGGCGGGCTCCGCGCCCGTCCCGGCGAGGCGTCGCTCGCCCATCACGGCATTCTCTTTCTCGACGAGTTCCCGGAATTCTCGCCGCAGGCGCTCGACGCCCTGCGCCAGCCACTGGAAACCGGAGAATGCATCATCGCCCGCGCCAATCACCGCGTGACCTATCCCGCCAACATCCAGCTGGTCGCCGCCATGAACCCTTGCCGCTGTGGTATGGCGGGCGAGCCTGGCCATAGCTGCGCCCGCGGTCCCCGTTGCCAGGCCGATTATCAGGCCCGTATCTCGGGTCCTCTCATGGACCGCATTGATATCCGCATCGACGTCCCGGCCGTTTCCGCAGCAGACCTGATCCGCCCGATGCCGGCCGAGGCAAGCAGCACGATCGCCGCCCGCGTCGCCCGCGCCCGCGAACTGCAGGCCGACCGCTTCATCGCTGCAGGTCTCAATACCATCACCACCAACGCCCGCTGCTCGACAGCATTGATCGAGAAATATGCCGAGCCGGATGCCGGAGGGCTCCAGCTGTTGCGCGATGCCGCCGAGAAGATGCGCTTCTCCGCCCGCGGCTATCATCGGGTCCTGAAAGTGGCGCGCACACTCGCCGATCTCGACGGCAAGGCAACTGTCGGCCGCATCCATCTCGCCGAAGCGATTTCCTATCGCATCGCAGGAGAACGGCTGACCGCGGCAGCATGAAAGAGCGAATAGTTTGTAGCGAATAGCGAATAGAAAAAGAAAAGCTTGCCAGACGGTGACGCCGAGCAAGCTTCGCTATTCGCTATTCGCTATTCGCTATTCGCTATTCGCTGATCAGCCCCCAAGCCCATCGAACAGCGCCGTCGACAGATAGCGCTCGGCGAAGGACGGGATGATCACCACGATGTTCTTGCCGGCGTTTTCTTCGCGGCTTCCCACCTTGATGGCTGCGGCAAGTGCCGCACCCGAGGAGATGCCGACCGGCACGCCTTCGATCTTTGCGACGAGCCGGGCGGTTTCCATCGCCAGTGCGCTGTTGACGGTGACGACCTCGTCGTAGATCTTGGTGTCGAGGATCGCAGGCGCAAAGCCGGCGCCGATGCCCTGGATTTTGTGCGGGCCTGGCTGGCCGCCGGAGAGAACCGGGGATTCTTCCGGCTCGACGGCGATCACCTTGATGCTGGCCTTCTTCGACTTCAGCACCTGTCCTGCACCGGTGATCGTGCCGCCGGTGCCGATGCCGGAAACGAGAATATCGACGCTGCCGTCGGTATCGTTCCAGATTTCCTCGGCCGTCGTCTTGCGGTGGATCTCGGGGTTGGCAGGGTTTTCGAACTGCTGCGGAATGATCGCGTCAGGCAGCGTCGCGGCCAGTTCCTCGGCCTTGGCGATCGCGCCCTTCATGCCCTTCGGTCCCTCGGTCAACACCAGCTCGGCGCCGAGCAGCGCCAGCATCTTGCGGCGCTCGACCGACATCGTCTCCGGCATGGTCAGGATCAGCTTGTAGCCCTTGGCGGCAGCCGCGAAGGCAAGCGCAATACCGGTATTGCCGGAGGTCGGCTCGACGAGCGTCGTCTTGCCGGGCGAAATCTTGCCCTGCGCTTCCAGGCTCTCGATCATCGCTACGCCGATACGGTCCTTGACGGAAGCGATCGGGTTGAAGAACTCGAGCTTCGCCAGAAGGTTGGCCTTGACGCCTTTTTCCTTGGCGAGCTTGTCGAGGCGCACGATCGGCGTATCGCCGATGGTCTCGGTGATGGACGAATAGATGCGGCCGCGGCCCGGTTTCTTCGACATGCGTGCTCTCCCTTTAAGTGTGTTGCCGAGAGAATAGGGTCAAAGGCGGATGGAAGCCAGACTGAGCCCTCCGCCACGACGGCATGAAGGAGAAAAAATCCTTTTAAAACCGCCGTTTGACGAACGAATTTTTCAGGCTGCGCGAGTGGCGATGAAGGCTGCCGTGCCCGCCAGAATGCCGGCCGCCGTCCGGTTCAGCGCCTGCAATGCGCGCGGCTGCTTCAGCATGCTGCGGGCGCGGGTTGCAAGCAGCATGTAGGGGATCAGAACACTCAGGAGCACGATGAAGGTGGCTGTCAGCAGCAATCCATATTCGCGCAGGCCGATCGCATGGATGTCGATCAGCGTCGGCACCAGCGCCACGTAGAACAGCATCGTCTTCGGATTCCCGAGCGTTACCAGCAGGCCCGAAAGAAACGACATGCCGACGCTGCTCGATTTGCGCGCCGCGATATCCTGCGGCAGCAGCCCCGATGTCCAAAGCTTGTAGGCGATGTAGCAGAGATAGATTACGCCCGCGAACTTGATGACGAGAAAGATCTCGGTGAAGGTCTGCGCCACGAATGCGAGGCCGAGAATGACCGCCGTCAGATAGGTCATGTCGCCCAGCACCAGGCCGAGACCCATGAAGAAGGTCTCGCGAAAATTCGAGCCGAGTGCCCGCGCGACGATCGCCGTGATACCCGGCCCCGGAATGGCGGCTGCGATGAACAATGCGCCGCTATAGGCAATGAGCGCTGCGATCGTCATTTGTCTCTCCCTCGTTGCCGCCTATTTACGACCGTGCGAAATCGCTTTCAAGCAACTTCGAAAATGAATTCATGGGGAATGACATGACCAAGGCCTTGCTGCTGATCGATATCCAGAATGCCGTGCTCGAAGGCATGGGTGCTGACGACCGCGTGCCGGTGATCCAGCAGGCCTATGACGGCGTGACCAAGCGGCTGGCAGCGGTGCTCGGCAAAGCCCGGTCGGAAACCGTCCCCGTCATCATCGTCCAGCATGACGAGGCCGAGGGCGACCCCATCGCCAGGGGCAGCAAGGGCTGGGAAATCAGGGCGGAAGTGGCGCCCTTGCCGGGCGAACTGCTGATCAACAAGGAGGCCTGCGACGCCTTCTTCGAAACGCCGCTTGAGGCGGAGCTGCGCGGTCGCGGCATCACCCATCTCGTCATCGGCGGCTGCGTCACGCCCTTCTGCATCGATACATCGGTGCGCCGCGCCGTCTCGCTCGGCTTCGATGTCACGCTGATATCGGACGGCCATATGAGCGGTGACAACGGCGTGCTCGGCTTCGAGCAGATCATCGCGCATCACAATGCCGTACTCGGCGGCTTCGGCGCCGGCGCGCATGGCGTCAGGCTGTCGAAAGCCGCCGATATCAGCTTCTGACCACACGCAGGAAGCGCCCCGGCGTCCAGCCAAGATTCATACCGGCGGCTGCGAGAAGGATGATCGCCGCACCGACCACCTGCAGCGGCTGCAGCGCGTGGCCGAAGGCAATGCGGTCGACGGCGATCGCCGCGATCGGATAGATGAAGGACAGCGCGCCCGTCAGATGCGTCGGCAGCTTCTGGATCGCGCCGTAGAGCAGCACATACATCAGCCCCGTATGAACGACGCCCATGGTGACCAGCAGCGACCAGGTTGCAGGTGTCGCCGGCATGGCGGAGAAGTCCGCGAAAGGCGCCAGCATCAGAATGCCGGTCGAAACCTGGATGAGCGCGATCAGATGCGGCGGCGTGCCCTTCAGCCATTTGGCGGCCAGCGCTGCCAGCGCGTAGAAGAAGGCGGCCCCGAGCGCCAGCGCGACCCCCAGGCCGTAGCTGCCGCTGACGGCACCGCTATCCGGCTTCGCCTCGACGATCGCCATCATGCCCGCGAAGGCAAGCCCCAGCCAGAAAAGTTTGGTGCCGGTGATCTTTTCGCCGAGAAAGGCCGCGCCTAGCGCCAGCAGCATGAAAGGCTGGGTGTTGTAGACCGTCGTGGCGATCGAAATCGACGCATGCGAATAGGAGGCAAACAGCAGCAGCCAGTTCAGCACGATGGCGACGCCGCCGAAGACGGCGATACCGAAGCTTTTCAGCGACAGAAGCCGCGGATTGAGAAGTCCGAGCACCGCGCAGATAATGAGCAGGGTGATTGCCCCGAACAGGCAACGCCAGAACACGACATTGCCGACCGCCTGGCCCGACATCACGACGAACCAGCCGATGCTGCCTGAAATCAGCATCGCCGCCGTCATTTCCGCACTTCCGCGCCTGATCTCGCTCTGCATCGAAACTCTCCCTTGATGGAAACGGAGATTATTGCGCAACCAGAGCCGTCTCTATATCGTGCGACGCAAAAGGGAAGCATTTGGCCTAATAAATTTAGGCGAAAGGGGCTATGTGGCTAATTCTGATAGAATAGACGAAACGGACCAGAAGCTGCTGGATGCGCTCGCCGTCAATTCCCGCCTGTCCCTGAAAGAACTCGCCCAGGCGGCCGGCATGTCCTCGCCGAGCGCGGCCGAGCGTCTGCGGCGCCTGGAGGAGCGCGGCATCATCCGGGCCTTCACCATCGACATCGATCCGGCCGCACTTGGCTACCCCCTGCAGGCGATCGTCCGCGTCCGCCCGCTTCCAGGCCAGCTGCACATCGTCGAGAAGCTCATCCAGGAGATTCCCGAATTCATCGAATGCGACAAGGTGACGGGCGACGATTGCTTTATCGCCCGGCTGGTCGTGCGCTCGATGGGGGAGCTGGACGGCATCCTCGACAAGATCGCGGAACGCGCGGAGACCAACACGTCGATGATCAAGTCATCGCCGGTCAAGCGCCGCCTGCCGCCGGTCTGATCAGAAATCCGCCATCGGCGAAAGCATGGCCGGCGCATCCAGCGCCAGACCGTCCAGGCCGCGGATCATGAAATGTGTCCCATGCGCCGAAACCGGCGTGGGCTCGCCATTCCAGCCAAGCTTGTCGGGGCGGAAGAATACTTCCACCCGGTCAGGCCGAACACCGAGGCCGCCCAGAATGGCGGCCAGCGGCGGAATCGATGCGGCGAGCACGTCGAGCAGGATCAATGTCCCGCCATCGAGCTTCCAGGCGATAACGGTCGACAGCTGCTCTATGAAGGTGAGCCTCATATCGGGGTCGAGCTGTGTATTGATCAGGAACATCGCCGGACTTGAGACCACGGCAAGCGTACCGGAGACCGGCTCGCGCCGTACCAGCAGGTCCTGCAGCAAAGCGAGATCATCCGCTTTGCGCGGATCGATCGACCGGCCCTGCGTTGCGAAAACAGGCGTCGGCGCATCGCCGCTGAAGCTGTGCATCGGCAACGTTCGGAAGCCATAGGGCTCATAGAGCGCCGGCTTGTCGGTATAGAGCACGATGGCCTCGAAGCCTTGCGCTGCGCACCAGTCGAGCGCCTTCGTCGTCACATCGCGATAAAGGCCGCGCCCGCGCCAAGGCGGCCGCACCGCGCCGGATTGCAGACCGGCCGCATTGATCCGGCGGCCGTTTATCAAGAGAGGCATGGCGAAGGCCGAGAGATTGGCGGCCAGCGTCCCGTCCCCGGCAAACCAGCCGAACGGCATGCTTGTCGCATCCGGCCCGCCGAGCTGCATCAACGGCCCGATGTCGATGCCGAACGTGTCATGGAGAAGCGAAACCAGCGCCTGCCAAGCTGCGTGGTCGGCAAAATAATCCTGCCGGAAAGTGAGGCCCGTCGTGTCCGCTGCCGCGCTCATACGCCGGTGGAGCCGAAGCCACCCGCGCCGCGCGCCGTGGCGCTCGTCTCGGTGATCTCGGCAACGCGCACCTGGGTAACGGGCGCAATCACCATCTGGGCGATGCGCATGCCACGGCTGATCTCGAAAGGCTCTTCGCCGAGATTGATCAGCAGTACCTTCACCTCGCCGCGGTAATCGCTGTCGATGGTGCCGGGCGTGTTGAGGCAGGTGATACCGTTCTTGAAGGCAAGCCCGGAACGCGGGCGGATCTGCGCCTCGAAACCGTCGGGCACTTCGAAGATGAATCCGGTCGGCACAAGCGCGCGCTTGCCCGGCGCCAGCGTCATCGGTGCGCCCTCATCGACGGCCGCGCGCAGGTCCATACCGGCTGCCCCCGATGTTTCGTAGGAGGGCAGGTCCAATCCTTCGCCATTTGCCAGGCGGACGAGGTTGAGCTTCGGGCGGAGGTCGCTTTGGATGTTCATGGGGGCATTACTTTGCGTCCGGCCGCCGAAGGTCAATTGCAAAGCCCGGCCTAAATCGCTAGATAGCCCGCAATTCCACAGGATTCACATGATGGCCGAAACACTCGCCGAGGCGGTCTCCCGCCGCCGCACATTCGCTATTATCGCGCACCCGGACGCGGGCAAGACGACGCTCACCGAAAAGCTGCTGCTGTTCGGCGGCGCCATTCAGCTCGCCGGTGAAGTCAAGGCGAAGAAGGACCGCATCCAGACGCGCTCCGACTGGATGAAGATCGAGCGCGAGCGCGGCATCTCGGTCGTCACCTCGGTCATGACCTTCGAATATGACGACAACGTCTTCAACATCCTCGACACGCCCGGTCACGAAGACTTCGCCGACGATACATACCGCACGCTGACGGCGGTGGATGCTGCCGTCATGGTCATCGATGCCGCCAAGGGTATCGAGCCGCGGACGCTGAAGCTGTTCGAAGTCTGCCGCATGCGCGACATCCCGATCATCACCTTCATTAACAAGATGGACCGCGAAAGCCGCGATCCCTTCGAGATCCTCGATGAGGTCGAAGAGAAGCTGGCGCTGGATACCGCCCCAATCACCTGGCCGATCGGCCGTTCGAAGACATTCTGCGGCTCTTACAACATCGCCGCTAACACCGTCCGCGGCTCCGATACCGAAGTCGAGGGCACGCCGGTCAACGGGCCGCAGAGCGTCGCCAACCGCCTGCCGGAAAACGAGCGCCAGGCCTTCATCGACGAGACGGAGCTGGCGATCGAAGCCTGCCGCCCGTTCGACCGTCAGGCTTTCCTCGAAGGCCATATGACGCCCGTCTTCTTCGGCTCGGCGTTGCGCAATTTCGGCGTTCGCGATCTCATCAACGCGCTCGGCGAGTTCGCTCCGCCGCCGCGCGATCAGGTTGCGGACATCCGCACCGTCCATGCCAATGAAGACAAGATGACCGCCTTCGTCTTCAAGATTCAGGCGAACATGGACCCGAACCATCGCGACCGCATCGCGTTTGCCCGCATCTGCTCGGGCAAGCTGGAGCGCGGCATGAAGGCCCGGTTGGCGCGTACCGGCAAGCAGCTCGGCCTCACCGCGCCGCAATTCTTCTTCGCCTCGCAACGCCAGCTGGCCGATACCGCCTATGCCGGCGATGTCGTCGGCATTCCGAACCATGGCACGCTGCGCATCGGCGATACGCTGACCGAAGGCGAGGCGCTGGTCTTCCAGGGCGTTCCGAACTTCTCGCCGGAAATCTTGCGCCGCGTGCGCCTCGAAGATGCGATGAAGGCGAAGAAGCTGAAGGAAGCGCTGCAGCAGATGGCCGAAGAAGGCGTCGTCCAGCTGTTCTCGCCGGAGGATGGCTCACCGGCAATCGTCGGCGTCGTCGGCGCCCTGCAGCTCGATGTTCTCAAGGAGCGCCTGCAGCAGGAATATGGCCTGCCGGTCTCCTTCGAAATGTCGCGCTTCTCTGTGTGCCGTTGGGTCTCGTCGGAAAAGCCGGCGGAACTCGATAAGTTCCTCACCGTCAAGCGCGGCGATATCGCCCGCGATCTCGACGGCGACCCGGTCTTCCTGGCGCAGGACAGCTTCTCGCTCCGTTACGAGTCCGAGCGCTATCCCGACATCAAGATGGACGCCATCAAGGAATATCACGTCGCCAAGGCGGCGTGATAGCAGCCGCGCGGGTCACTCCCCGCGCGGATAGCGCTTGCTTTCTTCCAGCACGTTGAGGTCCATGTGGTTGCGCATGTAGCGCTCCGAGGCCTTCTGCAGCGGCTGGTAATCCCAGGGATAATAGGCGCCGTTGCGCAGCGCCTCGTAAACCACCCAGCGCCGCGCCTGGCTTTCGCGAACCGCTGCGTCATAGGTGGGCAGGCTCCAGCGCGCATCCACCTGTGCCTTTAGTCGGCTCATTGCTTCCGCGTGATTGGGATCTTTCGCGAGGTTAGTCAGTTCATGCGGATCAGCATCAAGGTCGAAAAGCATTGCCGGATCGGCGTCGCAAAGCGACAGTTTGTAGCGGCCGTCGCGGATCGCGACGAGCGGCGTGATCGAGCCTTCGGCCGCATATTCCATCGGAACCGGGTTGCGGTCGCCGGTGCCGTTGGCGAGCGGCGCCAGATCCTCGCCATCGGTCCATTTCTTCAGTGAGGTGATATCGAGACCGGCAAGACCGGCGAGCGTCGGCGTGACGTCCAGCGTCGAGACCGGCTGCGTGATCAGCGCCGGTTCCCAGCCCGGAGCGCTGATCATTAGCGGCACCCGCGAGGAGCCGTCGAAGAAACACATCTTGAACCAGAGCCCACGCTCGCCGAGCATGTCGCCATGGTCCGAAACGAAGAGAATGATCGTATCCTCGGCCATCCGGCTACGCTCGAGCACGTCGAGGATCTCTCCGACCTTCTCGTCGACATAGGAGATATTGGCGAAATAGCCGCGCCGCGCGCGGCGGATCTGCTCGGGCGTGATGTCGAAGGCCTTATAGTCGCAGGCTTCGAGCAGGCGCTGCGAATGCGGATCGAGTTCGTCGAAGGGTAGGGCCGGGACTTCAGGGTCGAGCGCCGGGCAATCCTCGTAGAGATCCCAGAATTTCCGCCGCGCCACATAGGGATCGTGCGGATGCGTGAAGCTCACCGTCAGGCACCAGGGCCGGTCGTCCTGGCGGCGTGAAAGGTCGTAGAGCTTGCGGGTCGCGTTATAGGCAACCTCGTCGTCATATTCCATCTGGTTGGTGATCTCGGCCACGCCGGCGCCGGTGACAGAGCCGAGATTGTGGTACCACCAGTCGATCCGCTCGCCGGGCTTCGTATAGTCAGGCGTCCAGCCGAAGTCGGCCGGATAGATATCGGTTGTCAGCCGTTCCTCGAAGCCGTGCAGCTGGTCCGGCCCAACGAAATGCATCTTGCCCGAAAGCGCCGTGTGATAGCCGGCCGCCCGCAGATGATGCGCATAGGTCGGGATATCGGACGCGAACTCGGCGGCGTTGTCATAGACGCGCGTGCGGCTCGGCAGCTGGCCGGACATGAAGGAGGCGCGGGCGGGCGCGCAGAGCGGGCTTGCCGTATAACTGTTGGCAAAGCGCACCGAGCGCTTGGCAAGCGCCTTCAGATGCGGCGCATGCAGGAAGTCCGCGGGACCGTCAGGGAAGAAGGTGCCGTTGAACTGGTCCACCATGAGGATGAGGATATTCGGGCGCGTCATACTGTTGTCCTGCCTGTGTTTCGAAGGCCGTTGCGCTTCGCCTGCTATTCGATCATTTTATTGAACAACGGCTGTGCATCCTTGTGAAGCTGAATTCTTTCGATGTGTGACAAAAGGAATTTTTATGGCTGACCGGCCGGTTGATCTCGGATGGCTGCGCATTCTGGCCGAAGCCGGCAGGCTCGGAAACCTGTCGTCGGCGGCCGAGGCGCTAGGGCTCACGCAGCCTGCCGTAAGTTATCAGATCCGCCGTCTGGAGGAGCAGATGCGGGTCAGCCTGCTGGAGCGCCGTCATCGCGGCGTCGAGTTGACGGCCGAAGGCCGCCGTCTCTTCGATATCGCCTCGCGCACGGTTGTGGATGTCGACACGCTCGTGCGCAGCTTCCGCAACGAGGCCGAGCGCCTGACACTCCGCCTGCATACCGATTATGCCTTCTCCTCGCTCTGGCTGATCCCGCGCATGCATGCTTTCGGCCAGCGCCACCCCGGCCTCGATATCCAGATCGTGGCTACCCAGTTCGTCGAGCGGCCGATGCCGGACCGCCATGATGCGGCGATCGTCTTCGGCAGCCGGCGCGATTTCGGCGCGCACGGCATCCTGCTGATGCCGGAAAAGGTCGTCCCGGTCTGCTCGCCGGGCTTCATGGCAAGACACGGGCCGTTCGGCGCGGCCGCCGAGCTGCCAGGTGCGCGTCTGCTGCATCTCGACGTGCCCGGCGCTTCACCCTGGTTCGACTGGCCGAGCTATTTTGCCGAGCTCGGTCTGCGCCGTGACGGCTCGGCGGCGCCGGGTGAAATGAGCTTCAACACCTACTCGCTCGTCGTCCAGGCGGCCGTCGGCGAGCAGGGGATTGCCATTGGCTGGATGGGCTTAGTGGATTCGCTGCTGGCCTCCGGCATGCTGGTCGCCGCCGGACCGGCTCTGGAGGCGGCTGATCGCGGCTACTGGCTGATCCCGCCTCGCGAGAGGACCGCGGAGACGGAAAGCCTGGTGGAATGGCTGCAGGCCGAGGCGGCACACTGAAACGTCAGGCGCCGAGATCTTTCAGGAAATCCTTGCACCAGCGGGAGACGTCGAATTCCAGAAGATGATCCATCATCTTTTTCCAGCGCTCCTTTCGCTCGTCAAGCGGCATGCTGAGCGCCCGCGCCAAGGCATTGGCGGTTCCTTCGACGTCGTAGGGATTAACGAGCAGCGCGCCCTTCAATTCGCGGGCCGCACCCGCAAAGCGCGACAGCACGAGAACGCCGGGATCGTCAGGGTTCTGCGCCGCCACATATTCCTTTGCGACAAGGTTCATTCCATCGCGCAACGGCGTCACCAGCCCGACACGACCAAGACGGTAGAGCCCGGCAAGGATATGGCGGCCGACGGAGCGGTTGATGTAGCGGATCGGCACCCAATCCACCGAGCCCAGCGCGCCGTTCACCCGGCCCGCCTGTTCGGCGACGGTGCGCTGCATCGCTTCGTATTCCGGCACTTCGGAGCGGGATTTCGGGGTGATCTGCAGATAGGTCACATGTCCCTGTTGGGCCGGATTGGCCTTGATGAAGCTCTCGAAGGCGTCGATGCGCTGCGTCAGTCCCTTGGAATAGTCGAGCCGGTCGACGCCGATGATCAGGCTGCGGCCCTCGACGCTCTCGCGAGCCTTGCGCACCATACTGTGCGTTGAGGACTTGCGGGCGAATTCGGCGAAGGCGGCGGTCTCGATGCCGATCGAATAGGCGCCGCCCTTGAACGTCCGGCCGTGCGAGCTGAAGCGACCACCACCCAGCTCGTCGCCGATCCCTTCGCGGCGCAGACAGCCGGCGAAGTTTTCAAGGTCATGATCGGTCTGGAAGCCGACGAGATCGTAGTGCGAGAGGCCGCGCATGATCTCCTCGTGGACAGGCATGGTGAAGAGCACATCGGCCGGCGGCCAGGGAATGTGCAGGAAGAAGCCGATCTTGTTCTTCAGTCCCATCTGCCGCAGCTCGGCCGCGAGCGGGATCAGGTGGTAGTCGTGCACCCATATGACATCGTCAGGCTTGATCAACGGCGCCAGCCGGTGGGCGAAGAAGCGGTTGACGCGGAAATATCCAGCCATCTCCTTGCGCCCGTATTCGGCCAGATCCAGCCGGTAATGGCAGATCGGCCAGAGCACGCGGTTGGCAAAGCCGTGATAATATTCCTCGACATCGGTATCGGTTAGGTCGGTCAGCGCATAGGTGATGTTGCCCTGCTGGATTTCCGCAAGCTTCTCCGGCTCCTGCTCGCCGCTCGATTTCCCCGACCAGCCCATCCAGATGCCACCGCGCTCTTCGAGCGCTGCCTTCAGCGCAACGGCAAGACCGCCGGCAGGGGCAATCCCGCCCTTGTCGGGAACGGGAACGCGATTGGAAACGACGACGAGACGGCTCATGGTTCAGTCCTTTTCATGGAAATGGTTTTGATGCTCAAATGGTTCACGCCGCGAGCCGGGCGATGACGCCGCGAAGGGCTGCCGCGGAGGCGATCGATGCTTTCGCTTCGCTTGCGGGCGAGAGCGGTCCGACGCGGATCGACAGGCCACCGAGAGGGTTGACCGCGCGGAACATCGCCTCGTCGGTCACATCGTCACCGATCGCGATGGCGCGGCGGCCCTTAAAGGGGGGCTGCGCCAGGAAAGCTTCGACGGCGTGTCCCTTGTCGGCACTGGAAGGGCGAATCTCGATCACCATCTTGCCATGCTGCATGTGCCAATCAGGCCCGGCGCGGTCGAGCGCCTGCTGCATCAGCGGTTCGAGATCGATTTCCCGATCCGGCGCCTGCCGGTAATGCGCGGCGACCGCTGCTCCCTTGTCTTCGATGAGGACGCCAGGCCAGCCCTGGGTCTGAAGCACGAGATCGGCTTTCAGTGCCTCGAATTCCGCCGTCGCTTCGGCTGTCGTCACCGACCCATCGGCGGCGCGGCGCTCAGCGCCGTGAAGCCCGGCGATCGGGAAGCGAAGCGGCGCAAACAGCCGGTCGGCATAGGAAAGGCCCCGCCCGGTCACCAGCGCCAATGCGCCGCCAAGCCTTGCGGAAAGCGTTTCGAGCTGGCCGGGAAGCTCCGGCGGCACGACGATGCCGTCAGGCGTCTCCGCAAGATCGAGCAGCGTGCCGTCGATGTCGAGAAACAGGGCCCAGGAATCCGGAGCGCTGGTCAGCGCGGCAAAGATGGAGTCCTCGCCTGAAGCCGCATCCGGCTCCGCGATGACAAGCGGCTGCTTTTGATAGGACATGAGACCTATCTATGTCAGCGCCACCAAGCGGCAACCCTATTTGTCCGGTCTCGAACCCTAGTCGCCTGGCTGGATGCCGCCATTCTTGGCGTAGAATGCCTTCGCATCCGCCGTGAAAGCCACCCGCTGTTCGGCATTGGTGTAGAACATGTGGCCGCCGCGATAGACGTCGAGCTGCACGCGATCCTTGGCAAGGCGCTGCGGCAGGTGATCGACGACATAGCGGCTGACACCATAGGGCGTCACGAGATCGCTATAGCCGTGGGCGATCAGCAGATGAAAGCTCGGGTTCGATGCCAGGAGCTGCCGGATATCGCCGGTGACGCTCGCCTGCAGGCGCGATCCGCCGCCACGTCCGCCCCATTCCCATTGCCGGTTCAGATCGTTGTCGAGCAGCGAATAGGTCATCTCGGTCTTGAAGCCCAGTTCGTTGCGGGCGTAGTCGCTAAAGGCGCCGCCATAGGCGCGCGTGAATCCGTCGAGAATGGCGTCGTCGCCGCGATCATAATCGGATTCAGGATAGGGATCGGGCGAGGCAAACCCGGCATCATAGGGGCTCATCACCTCGCCCTTTTCCTTACCGGAATTCTTTGCAAAGGCGTTGCCGAGGAAACCGCGGCTTCGGGTCACAACGTCTTCCGGAATTCCGGTCAGGCCGGAAACCTTGGCATAGAATGCCTTGGCCGCATCGCCGGAAGGCTCAGGCCCCACGAGGGTCGTCAGATAGTCTCCCAGCGCAAAGCGCTCGGCCTCGGTCTGTTTATCTGCGGAGAAAGCGCCACGCCGGTCCATCTCTGCGGCGGCGAGCGAGGGAAGTTCGAGAGCAGCGCCGAGAGCGAACTCGTCGGCATTGAACATCAGCTGCGCTTCAAGCAACGGCGACAGCATGATCGCACCGGCAACGATAATGCCCTGGCTCTCCTGCAGCGCTCCGGCCACCTTTGCGGCGCGGAAGCCGCCATAGCTCTCGCCGAGCAGATATTTTGGCGAGGCCGCACGGTTGTTGTGGGCGACGTAAAGGGCGATCGCCTTGGCAATGCTCTGCGCATCCGAACCGACGCTGTAATAATCCTTGGCGTCATCGGCCTTCGCCGTCCGGCTCCAGCCGGTGCCGATGGGATCGATCAACACGAGATCGGTGAAATCCAGCCAGCTCTCGGGATTGTCGGCGAGCTTCGCGTGGGCGCCATCGCGCGCCTGCGGTCCGAAATCGAGGATACGCGGACCGACGAGGCCGAGATGCAGAAAGGCGGACGCGGCGCCCGGCCCGCCGTTGAAGGCAAAGGTAAGCGGCCGGTTCGAACCGGCATTCTTTGCGGTATAGGCTGTGTAGAATATCGCTCCGGTCTGGTTGCCGTCCTGGCCGAACAGATCGAGCGTCCCTGCTGTTGCCGTATAATCCAGCTTCCGGCCGCCGATCGTTGCCTCGTGCTCCGTGACGACATCCTGCGGAAGCAGCTTGAGAACACCCGGCCGCTCCTCGGAAAAGGCCGGTGCGGCGGCAAGCGAGAGTGTAAGAGCGATGGTCAGCGTCAGCGAGCGAAACGGCAAATGATCTCCTCCGGCGGTAGGTAGAGCCTGAGATAGGGTATCATCCCCCGCCGTGGAGACTCATCAAGACATGGTGATCCCCGGGTGAGCATAGCTCATCCCCCCGGCGAGCGCAGCCAGTGACCGGTATCAAGGCGTCTGGATCGTCCTCGCGTTGACCTGCAGCGCGCGCCCGGCATTCCAGCCGTTGATGGCAGCGCCGAGGCCGAGGGCGATGAACAGGACCGCGCACCAGGCAAAGCTCCCCGTCCAGCTGCGGATCATGCCGACGATCAGTGGTCCGATCGCCGCCAGCAGATAGCCGACGCATTGCGCCATGCCGGAAAGATGGGCCGCAACATGCGAGTCCTTCGAGCGCAACACGATCGCCGTCATCGCCACCGCAATCAGGCCGCCCTGGCCGACGCCCTGCAGCGCCGCCCAGAGCCAAACGGTGGACAGCGGCGCAAACAGCAGGCCGAGGAGCGCAATGACGGCGATAACGCAGAGCGAAGCATTGATCAGCCGCTGATCCCTGCCGCGCACGGCGATCTGCGGCGCCACCAGGCAAGCGGCGGCCTGCACCATGACGGACATCGAGACGATCGCACCGGCCGTGATGCCATCAAGGCCGCGCTCACGCAGGATCGGAACCAGCCAGCCAAAAACGCAATAGGCGAGGGCCGATTGCAAGCCCATGAACAGCGTCACCTGCCAGGCAAGCTTGTCTCGCCACAGTCCCTCGACGCGGAAGCCGCTGCGCTTCGCGACATTCTTGGTGCTGAGAACCTGCGGCAGCCAGATCAGCCCGACGACGACGGCCGGAACAGCCCAGGCGGCCAATGCGCCCGAAAGCGAACCGCCGAGCGCATGCTCGATCGGCAAGGTCAGCCCGGCGGCACTCGCCGCGCCGGCGCAAAGCGCCATCGTGTAGCAGCCGGTCATCAGCGCGGCACGATCGGCAAAGTCGCGCTTCACCAGACCTGGCAGCAACACGTTGCCGACGGCGATGCAGCCACCGGCGATCGCCGTGCCGAGAAACAGCAGCGGGATCGAATCGAGTCCGCGCATCGCCGTTCCGAGCGCCAGAAGGAAGATGACGCCGAGCAGCGTCCGTTCGGAACCGATGCGCTGCGCCAGCCTCGGCGCCAGCGGCGAGAAGGCGCCGAGGCAGACGACGGGAAGCGTGGTCAACAAGCTGGCGCCGAGCGGCGAAAGGCCAAGCCCGGAGCGGATTTCCGGCAGTAGTGCCGATGCGCTGGAGAACACCGGCCGCAGGTTGAAGGCGATCAATACGAGGCTGACACCGAGCAGGATACGCGCGGTGGAAGACATCGCCGCGGGTGGCTGCACCGGCGGCACGCTGTCGGTTTCGGCATCGATCAGCTGTTCGCTCGCCGCATCGAAGGCGTGCGCGGCATCATTGAGGGGAGTGGTCATGACAGGAGCATCCCGTCCAGTGCGGCAATGACGGGGGCCATGAAGCGGCGCACCGCCGCATCGGCCTTTTCGGGATCGCTAGTTTCGATGGCATCGATGATAGCGGCATGCGCCTGCATATCCGGCTCGGGCACATCCTGCCCGAGCGTCGCTTCGATGGTTTCGGCAATCGACGCCGAGAAGAAGTCGTAGATCTCGATCATCGCGCGGTTCTGCGCGGCGGCGATGACCGCCTTGTGGAAGGCGAGGTCGCGGGCAATGAACGCGGCCTTGTCGCCGCCATCGTAGTTGCCGCGCTCTTCGAGCAGGGTTCGCAACCCAGCGATGACGGCAGGTGTCTGCCGGATGCTGGCAAGCCGGGCGGCCTCGACATCGAGTGCGCAGCGCGCCTCGAACTGGTCGCGAAGGCCCGCCCGCCGCGCCATGGTCAGCGGCATGCTGCTGTCGGTCGTCGAGAGAACGTAGGTGCCCGAACCCTGCCGGGTCTCGAGATAGCCCTGCGACACCAGCACACGCACGGCTTCGCGCACCGTGCCGCGGCTGACGGAGAGCATGCCGCAGAGGGCTGCTTCGTTCGGCAGCTTGTCGCCGACGGCCCAGCGCTTGGCGAGGATCTCGCTGCGGATCGCCTCGACCGCGGTCTCGGCCAGATTGGTCTTGCTGAGAGGTTGCATGATCATATTCATAAAGTCATCAGATGACTTTATGAATATGATGCAGGGCTCATGCCGTCAAACGCTTTCTGCAGAAACGGAAAAAGGGCCGCTTTCGCGACCCCCTTCCATGAGTTTGGCCTTGAACTGGCCGGACCGTCAGGCGGTCCTAGGAAGGCTGGCTTTAGAGCGAGGGCTGCCCCGCTTTCATCACCACTTCCAAGCCTGCTACAAAGACCGAAATCTCATTAGACATTGGATCACCTTCCTTTCGTTTCGTTGAACATGACTCAAAGGTAGGCCGATTCGGCCGCGATGCAAGAAAAAACCCGGCCGCAGCCGTGCCGTGCCGCCTGACGCACCAAGACTTCGGGCAGCGTTGCGACGCAGATTCAAGAAAAATCAAAGTGATGACACCCTGTGGCAGACTGACCGCACGCTCCGAGAAAAGTTGTGAGCGGCGTCAGACGATCGCCGGAAACGTCAACAATCCGTCATAAAGGCTTGCGACTCCGGTAGTCCTTAAGGCCTTATTTACCACCGCGCCCGACAATCGGATCTCGTGTTTTCGGGCATTTTCTGCCGCCAAGACGGCAGGCTGGAGCAAAGAGCATGTGTCGCTGGGCAGCCTATCGCGGAGACCCCCTCTATCTGGAGGAGCTGGTATCCTCGCCCGCGCATTCGCTGATCGAGCAATCCCATTGCGCCACCCGCGCCAAGACCGCCACCAATGGCGATGGTTTCGGCATCGCCTGGTATGGCGACCGGCCGGAGCCGGGCAGATATCGCGATATCCTTCCCGCCTGGTCCGATTGCAATCTGAAGAGCCTTGCGCGGCAGATCCGCTCGCCGCTTTTTCTCGCGCATGTGCGCGCCGCCACCGGCGGCGGCACCCGCCGCGACAATTGCCATCCCTTCACGCACGAAAACTGGTCCTTCATGCATAACGGCCAGATCGGCGGTTTCGAGCGCCTGCGCCGCGCAATGGAAGCCATGCTCGACGACGAGCTTTTCAATGCCCGTAGCGGCACGACCGACTCCGAACTGATGTTCCTGCTCGCGTTCCAGTTCGGTATGCGTCAGGCGCCGGTCGCTGCCATGTCGGAAATGGTGAGCTTCGTCGAAGGCCTCTCGCAAAACGTGCTCGGCAGCGTCCACCTGCGCTTCACCGCGGCTTTCTCCGACGGCAAGTCGCTCTACGGCATCCGCTACGCCACGGATCGCAAGGCGCCGACGCTCTATGCCTCGCCGATGCGCGACGGCCACTGCCTCGTCTCCGAACCGCTGAATGACGATGTCGATGCCTGGGCCGAAATCCCTGATGGCAGCGCCGTGACGATCAACGAAACGGGCATTCATGTCGTGCCGTTCCGGCCGGAACAGCGCGCCACGAACAAGGCCGATATCGCTATCCCTGCCTGAGCCGCTCGGCGATCACGGCAGCCAGCTTATCGGCCACCTCTTCCTTCGCCATATCGGGCCATTGCTCGATGCCGCCGCGGCTGATCAGCTTCACGCTGTTGCGCGTTCCACCCATGATGCCGGTTGCCGGAGACACGTCGTTGGCGACGATCATGTCGGCGCCCTTGCGCTCCAGCTTGGTCTTGGCATTGCTCTCGACATCCTGCGTCTCGGCTGCAAAGCCGACGACAAGCTTCGGCCGCATCGTGTGATGGCCGACGGTCTTCAGGATGTCGGGGTTTTCGGTCAGCGCCAGCGTCGGAATGGATTCGCCCGGCTGCTTCTTGATCTTCTGGTCGGCGGCTGAGGCCACACGCCAGTCGGCGACAGCGGCGACCATCACCGCGATGTCCGCAGGCAAGGCAGCCAGAACCGCATCGCGCATCTCCTCGGCACGCTCGACATGGATGGTCTTCACGCCCGCTGGATCGGCAATGGTCACCGGTCCGGAAACAAGCGTCACATCGGCGCCGAGCTTCGCGAGTGCTGCAGCAATCGCATGGCCCTGACGTCCCGAGGAGCGGTTGGCGATGTAGCGCACCGGGTCGATTGGCTCATGGGTCGGCCCCGAAGTGACGACGGCTCTGCGTCCGGCCAGCGGCTTCGGGCCATCATCCAGCAGCGCTTCGGCGGCAGCGACGATTTCCAGCGGCTCCGCCATGCGGCCGGTGCCAGCCTCGCGGCTTTCCGCCATCTCTCCCGCCATCGGTCCGATCATCCGGATGCCGTCGCCAGCGAGGGTCGCGACATTGCGTTTCGTCGCCGGATGCGCCCACATGCGCGGGTTCATCGCCGGTGCGGCGAGAACCGGTTTGTCGGTGGCAAGCAGGATGGTCGAGGCAAGATCGTCCGCGAGCCCGTTCGCCATCTTCGCTATGAGATCGGCGGTCGCCGGTGCGATCAGCACCAGGTCGCAATCGCGCGCCAGCCGGATGTGGCCGACATCCTGCTCATCCTGCCTGGAAAACAGATCGGTGAAGACATGGTCCGCCGCCAGCGCGCCGACGGCGAGCGGCGTCACGAATTCCTGCGCGCCCGATGTCATGACGGGACGCACCGAAGCGCCGCGCTCGCGCAATCTGCGGATCAGATCGAGGCTCTTATAGGCTGCGATACCGCCCGAGATGATAAGCAGGATGCGTTTGCCGCTGAGAGCCATGGCCTTCTACCCGTCGTTTTGTTGTTGCGGTGAGCCTAAGCCTTTGGCGAATAACATGCAATGCGTGCAGCGCTCAGTGCGCCCGCCGCCCGCGCGCCGGCGTGAAGATGGCGATCGCCAGCCCGACGCCCGCA
This sequence comes from Rhizobium sp. Rhizsp82, assembly GCF_047325115.1. NCBI lineage: Bacteria > Pseudomonadati > Pseudomonadota > Alphaproteobacteria > Hyphomicrobiales > Rhizobiaceae > Rhizobium > Rhizobium sp. Rhizsp82. Next base: position 1,207,199 of record NZ_CP168570.1, read on the forward strand.
AGCTGCAGGATCGAGCCGCCAGCTTCGGCAAGCGTCGGCAGCCGCTGCTCGAAGAGGAAGCCGAAGATCAAGCCGAACACCGTCTCGGCAACGATCAGCTGCGCCGCGAGCGCCAGCGGCAGCCGCTTCGAGGCGATCATCCAGAGCAATGTCGCGAGCCAAGCCCCGGCAAGCCCCATGATCAGCGACCAGAGAATGAAGCGCCAGAGCTCGGCCGTGGTGAAGACGATATCGGTGCCGGCGGAGGTGAAGGGGATGAGCACGAGGCAGCCGAGCCCGGCGCCGATGCCCTGCAGTCCGGTCCATTGCAGAATGTCGGGCGCGTCGGGCGATTGCATCGCGGCGGTGCTGGCAAGACCGTAGATCACCCACAGGATCAGGCCGATCATCGCCGAGCCGATGCCGAGCAGGATCGCGCCCTGATCGCCCGATGGCGTCGTCGCGAAGATCGACAGATTGACCCAGCCGATGCCGATTGCAATCAGGATCAAAGGCAGCGCCAGCAGCCGCCATGGCACCGAGCGGTCGCGCAGATTGGCGATGACGGCGAGCAGCACCGGCATCGTGCCAATGACGAGCGGCGGGATCGCGGCACCCGCCAGCCGCACCGCATAGGCGACGCTGACGAAATAGCCGACATAGCCGATACCGCCAAGCAGCAGCGCTGTGATCGCCATGCGCGGCTTGATGTTCCTGGGACGAAAGCGTGGGCTGACCATCAGCACGATGCTCGCCAGCGCAAACAAACCGTAGCGCGTCACTGTCAGATCCATGGTGCTGAAGGGCGCGATGGCGCGCGGCACGACGAAGGTCAGTCCCCACAAGGCGCATGTGGCGAGGCCGCAGAGAATACCGAGAAGCATGGAACACCCGAGGCGAAATCGCCGGACGATGAAGTGACTGGATGCCTTCTTGATAGGCCGCGGGCACCTGCCAAACAAGTCTCAGGCGCGACATCTAGCCGATGATTTCGACGCAGAAATCGATGAAGGCGCGAACTTTGGCCGGCACATGATGACGGGACGGATAGAAGCAATGCAGCGGAAAGGTCTCGTCCGGCCAATCCGGATAGAGATCGACCAGCTGCCCGCTGTCCAGATAGGGCTTCATGCCAAGCGAGAAGACCTGGGCAATGCCGATCCCGGCAAGGCAGGTGGCGAGCGTGGTGCCGGCATCGTTGACGAGGACGCGGCCGCGCGTCTCGATCGGCACCACCTTCTTGCCGCGCCTGAGCTCCCATTCGAAAGGCCTGCCGGTCAGCGGGTCCTGATACTGGATGCAGGTGTGATCGGCGAGATCGGCCGGCAGCTTCGGTGTGCCATGTTTCTCGAGATAGGACGGAGCGGCGACCGTGATCACCCGCGTGCGGAAAAGCTGCCGGGAAATCAGCGAACTCTTCGCCGGGATCTCGCCGAAGCGCACGGCAACATCCATGCCGTCAGCCACGAGATCGCCGATCTCGTTACGCGTCACCACCTCGATCTGCAGGTCTGGATAGCGGTCGAGAAAGAGGCCGAGCTTCGGCGCCAGGATCAGTCTGGAGAAATACGGATCGACATTGATCCGCAGCCGCCCGCGCACCGCCCGCGTCGTTCCGGCAGCATAGGCGGCCGCTTCCTCGATGCCGCCAAGCAGCGGCACCACCTGCTCGTAGAAGCGCGCGCCGTCATCGGTCAGCCGCAATGACCGCGTCGTCCGATCGAGCAGGCGTACGCCAATGCGGCTCTCGAGCCGGGCCACCGCCCGGCTGACCCCCGATGCCGTCAGCCCCAGTGCCTCGGCTGCCCGCGCAAAGCTGCCGCTCTCGACCACGGCAGCCAGCACGCTGACTCCATTCAGCAATCGCCCGTCGAACATCATTTCATTCCTGATTTTCAGTCATGAATTATCTGACAAAAGCGCAGTTCAGTCAAAGGCGGCTTTGGCGCATCTTTTGGTCATCGCGGCACAGGCCGCTGTCAGAAGGAGTTCGAACATGTTTGCTGTAACCGGAATAACAGGCCAGGTCGGTGCCGTCGTCGGCGCGAAATTGCTGGAGCGCGGATTGCCCGTTCGCGCCGTCATGCGCAATGAGGAGAAGGCAGGAAGCTGGCGCGAACGCGGTGCCGAAATAGCCATCGCCGAGATGACGGATGCAGCGGCGCTTGCTGCTGCCTTTGCCGTAGCGGAAGCCGTTTTCCTGCTGATCCCGCCGGCTTTCGATCCGGCACCGGGCTTTCCGCAGGCAAAGATCATCATCGAAGCCTTGAAGACAGCTCTGGTGAAGGCGGCGCCGAAGAAGGTCGTCTGCCTGTCCACGATCGGCGCTCAAGCAAAGGAAGAAAATCTGCTGACGCAACTCGGCCTCGTCGAGCGGGCGCTGTCCGAGCTGCCCATGCCAATCGCCTTTCTGCGCGCCGGCTGGTTTATGGAAAATTCGGTGTGGGATATCGCCCCGGCGCGGGACGGCGCGATGCCGAGCTTCCTGCAGCCGCTCGACAAGCCCGTCCCAATGGTCGGCGTTCGCGATGTCGGCGCCGTCGCTGCGGAGATGCTGCAGGAGGACTGGACCGGCAAGCGCATCGTCGAACTCGAGGGGCCCTACCGCATCACGCCGCTGCAGATGGCTGAAGCCTTTTCCGCGGTGCTCGGCCGTCCGGTGCATGCCGAGACGATCGAGCGGGATGTGTGGGAAGCCCTGTTCCGCAGCCAGGGTATGCAGAACCCCGGACCCCGCATGCGCATGCTCGATGGCTTCAATGAAGGCTGGATCGAGTTCGAAGGCGGCGAGGCCGGATCCCGTAAGGGCGAGACGACCTTCGAAACCGCCATCCGCGCGCTGGTCGAACGTAGCTGATGAAAAGGCCGCGGCGTCAACGGCGCCGCGGCCTCGGCATGTCAGAGATTGCTCATCCCGCCGTCGATGATCAGTTCGCTGCCGACGATATAGGCGGCTTCATCTGATGCCAGGAAGATGATGGTCTTGGCGACCTCCGAGGGATCGCCGAAGCGGCCGGTGGGGATCTGGCTCTGGATATGTGCGGCCATCGCCTTGGAGTCGGCCTCCGAATTGCCGAGCTTGCTGTAGAGAGGCGTGGCAATCGGGCCGGGGCTGACGGCGTTGACGCGGATGCCGCGGCCGATGAGTTCGCCGGACAGCGTTTTCGCCAACGTCAGCAAAGCGCCCTTGGTCAGCGAATAGACGCTGGAGTTCGGCATGCCGATATGGGCGTTGATCGAGGTGTTCAGAACGATCGCCGCGCCCTTGGCAAAGAGCGGCAGCAGCGCCTGGATCAGGAAGAACGGCCCTTTGACATTGATGGCGATCGACTTGTCGAAAGCCGCTTCCGTCCAATGCTCGAGCGGATTGAATTCGGCAATACCGGCATTGACGAAGAGAATGTCGAGATGACCGAAGGCATTCTTGATGGCATCGGCGACAGCCTTCTGGCCATCGGCATTGCCGGCATCGGCTTGGATGACCAGCGCCTTCTCACCCAATTCCTTGCGGGCGTTTTCGACGCTCGCGGCGCTGCTGCCGGTGATGGCGACGCGGGCGCCTTCGGCGATGAACTGGCGGGCGGTCTCAAGGCCGATGCCGCTGGTGCCGCCGGTGATGAGGGCAGTCTTGTTTGCAAGGCGTGACATGATGATGGTCCTTTGGGTGGGGGCTGACGCGCCGGATATTCATACGAAAATGGAAGGCGCGACCATCCCTTCTTTCGAAGAATGCGGATGATCGCGCCCGTTCGTTAGGTGCGGGTGATCGATGCGCCGCCATCGACGAGCGAGGCAGTACCGGTCACGAAGCTCGAATCGTCCGAAGCGAGGTAGAGAACCGAGCGGGCAAGCTCTTCCGGCGTGGCGACACGCTTCAGGGCGTGCAGGTTGGTGACGAAGCCCTTCTTGTCAGGCGTGTCGTTCATCTCGCGATACATATCGGTATCGACGGCGCCCGGCAGCACGGCATTGACGCGCACATTCTGCGGGCCAAATTCCGCGGCGAGTGCCTGGGTCAGGCCGATCAGGCCGGATTTGCTGGCGGCATAGGCGGCGACACCCGGGAAGGCGAAGCTGTAGCCGACGAAGGTCGAGGTGAAGATCACCGAGCCGCCGCCATGCTTGACCATTTCGGCGACCTGATGCTTGGCTGCCAGGAAGGAGGCCGTCAGGTTGATCGTCAGCGTGTCGGCAAAGCCGGCTTCGGAAACCTCGGTGCTGGGGCCGGCTTCGCCAAGTGTGCCGGCATTGTTGAAGGCGATGTCGAGCTTGCCGAAATTGGCAACGGCGGCAGCGACCAGCGCCTTGTGATAATCTTCCGAGCGGACGTCGCCAGCAACGGCGACGGCTTCGCCACCGGCAGCCTTGATCTCGGCGACGAGGCTTTCGAGTTCAGCCTGGCGTCGGGCGCCGACGACAACCTTTGCGCCTTCGGCTGCAAAAAGCTTGGCCGTCGAGCGGCCGATACCGGAGCTTGCACCGGTGACGATTGCGACTTTGTTGTTCAAGCGGTTCATTGTTCCATCTCCTTGTTGCGGGGTGTTGTGCCCCTTCGATGAGTGGAAGATGGCATTTTCTTTTCGTTCGGATTAGTCTCCAAGTAGTGGAACTCGAATTCGGAAATACCGAACGATGATCAGGATTGAGGGGATCGCGGCTTTCGTCGCGGTGGTGGAGGCAGGATCGGTCAGCGAGGCGGCCAGACGCCTGCGATTGTCGAAGTCGGTGGTCAGCGAAAGGCTCGCCGAGCTGGAGAAAACCCTCGGCGGCACGCTGCTCCACCGCACAACCCGCAAACTGACACTGACGGAGGATGGCACCGCCTTTCTGGAGCGGGCGCTCCGCATCATCCACGAGATCGATGAGGCCTCGGCTTCCATGGCCGAGCGCCGCGGCACGCTTGCTGGGCCGCTGCGGATCGCCGCCCCGGTCACTTTCGGTCGGATGCATCTCGGCCCCGCCCTCTATCCCTTTCTGGCAGAGCACCCGGAAATATCGCTGACGCTCGATATCGACGACCGGCGTGTCGACGCGGCATCTGAAGGCTATGACGCGATCATCCGCAACGGGCCGATCGCCGATTCCCGTCTGGTTGCCTGGAAGCTGGCGCCGAGCCGCCGCATGCTAGTCGCCTCGCCTACTTACCTCGCGAAGGCCGGCATTCCGCGCACGCTCGCAGACCTGCAGGAGCATCGCGGCCTCTTCTACACCAATCGCGGCGTCGCCGACTGGCGCTTCCAGACGGCCGATGGCACGGAGGTCGTTCGCGCGCATCTTTCCATGGGCATGAACAATGGCGACATGCTGCGGGATGCGGCAATCGCCGGTCTCGGCATTGCGCTGCTCCCGGCCTTCATCGCCGGACCGGCGATCCGCGAGGGCAGCCTTACGGAGATCGATGTCGGCGACAAGCCGGAGCCGGAGTTCATCTACATGGCGCATCCCGAGGGACGGAACCCCTCGGCCAAACTGCGCGCCATTGCCGATCACCTCCGCAAGGCTTTCGGCGACCCGCCCTATTGGGAGCGCCGCTAGAGAAGGCCCATGAGGTTCTCGGTCACCGGCGACCGCTGCGTCTTCAGCACAGCAAGTGCCAGCCGCGCCACGGCAGGCGGCCCTTCGATCGGCCGGTAGGCAACGCCATCGAGCTTTATCTGCGCGATCGACTCCGGAACGATCGAGACACCCAATTCGGCGGCAACGAGATTGACCACCGACGAAATCTGCGGCGCCTCCTGCGCCACGGTGAGCTCGAAGCCAGCCTTCCGGCAGGCGAGCACGACGTCATCGAAAAGACTAAGACCGACCAGCCGGGGGAAGAGGATAAACGGTTCTGTCGCTAGCAACGCCAGCGGTAGTGTCTCGCACTTCGCCAGCGGGTGGCTTGCGGGCAGCGCAACGACCATCGGCTCGTCGGCCAGCCGCTTCAGCCGCACGCCGGGCGGATCGTCGAGGCTCGGCCGCATGAAGGTGGCGTCGAGCTCGCCGCGATGCAGTTTTTCCATCAGCGACAGCGTATTGAGCTCCGTGAGCGACAACCGCACATCCGGCCACCGCGCCTGAAAGCGCCGGATCGTGGCGCTGACAACAGGGTTGAAAGCCGAGGACGCCGTGAAGCCGAGCGCCAGGCGCCCCGTCTCGCCGCGATTGGCGCGCTGTGCCGCAAGCTTCGCCTTCTCTGCGGAGGCGAGCGACGCCTTGGCTTCGGTCAGGAATGCCTCACCGGCCGCCGTCAGTTCCGCGCCATGCGGCACGCGATGGAACAGAGCTGCCCCGATCTCCGCCTCCAGATCGCGGATCTGCTGGCTGAGCGGTGGCTGCCCGATGCCGAGCTTCGCCGCCGCCCGCGTGAAATTCGCCTCTTCGGCCACGGCAAGAAAGTAGCGGACGTGCCGAAGCTCCATGTCCGGTATCTCCAAAACCTATCGAGAATGACAGTTCCATATATTGGACAAATTGAGTCTCGCTGGCTAGATCAGGGATGAAAGGCGCCTGACATGCCAAAGACAGCAGCAAGAATGAGCGATATTTCCCCGATCGAGGTGACGGAAGCGCCGCCCGCCAAGCAATATCTGACGCGCGGCACGCTGCCCTACAGGCGGGCCAGCCTGGCGCTGTTTCTCTCCGGCTTCTCCACCTTCTCGCTGCTTTATTGCGTCCAGCCGCTGCTGCCGGTCTTCGCCTCCGACTATGCGGTGAGCCCGGCCCAAAGTTCGCTGGCTCTTTCGCTCTCCACCGGCTTCCTCGCCGTAGCCATCATCTGCGCCGCCGCGGTATCGGAAGGTCTCGGCCGCCGCAGCCTGATGTCAATCTCGCTGGTCGGTGCCGCACTGCTGACGATCGCTGCGGCCTTCGCGCCGAACTGGCATATGCTGCTGGTGCTCCGGGCTCTGCTGGGCTTCGTGCTCGGCGGTGTGCCCGCCGTCGCCATGGCCTATCTCGCCGAGGAGATCGATCCGAAGGGCCTCGGCGCCACGATGGGCCTCTATGTCGGGGGAACGGCCTTCGGCGGCATGTCCGGCCGCGTGCTGACAGGCATCTTCGCCGAATATCTGAGCTGGCGTCCGGCCATGGCGCTGATGGGCATCATCGGTCTCGCTGCCGCCATCGGCTTCATCGTCCTTCTGCCGGCGTCGCGCAATTTCATCCGCCGCCCCGGCTTCGATCCAGGCTTTCACCTGAAAGCCTGGGCCGGCCATCTCCAAAATCCGGCTCTGCCCTTCGTCTTTTCGATCGCCTTCCTGGCAATGGGCTCCTTCGTGACGATCTACAATTACGCCGGCTTCCGGCTCGTCGCGGCACCCTACGAGCTGACGCAAACCGAACTTGGCCTGATCTTCACCGTCTACATGTTCGGCATCGGCGCCTCGTCGATCGGCGGAATCCTTGGTGATCGCTTCGGCCACTTCGCCGTGCTCCTGACCGGCCTTGCCGTCACCGCTGCCGGAAGCGCGCTGACGCTCTCAGCCTCGCTGCCCGTCATCATCCTCGGCATCATCGTGCTGACAAGCGGCTTCTTCATGAGCCACTCGATCGCCAGCGGCCTCGTCGGCAAGCTGGCGAAGGGCACCAAGGGCCACGCCTCCTCGCTCTACATGCTTGCCTACTATGTCGGCTCCAGCGTCCTGGGCTCGGCGGGCGGCTGGTTCTTCTCCGCTGAGGGTTGGTCGGCCGTGGTCTTCTTCACCCTCGCCATGCTGCTCTGCGCCTTCGCTTGCGCCTATGGCGCAAGGCGTCTTTCAAAGGCAGCGCGCGTCTAGCAATCGCCATCTGACACAGAGGCCTTGACTGGCACCGCATCGTCCATTATTTAACAGATAAGTTAATTAACTTATTGGATAAATAATGGACCGCTTGAGCGCGACCTTTTCGGCACTGGCCGATCCGACACGGCGGGCAATCCTTGCCCGGCTCGCCTCGGGCGAGGCATCCGTATCGGAGCTCGCCGAACCCTTCGACATGTCGCTGGTCGCCGTCTCCAAGCATCTTAAGGTGCTGGAGAATGCCGGGCTCATATCGAAGGGCCGGGAAGCTCAATGGCGGCCCTGCCGGCTGGAGCCGGCATCGCTGCGTGTTGTCGACGACTGGCTTGAGAACTACCGCGTTTTCTGGAGCGAAAGCCTGGACAAGCTCGAAGCCTATGCCGCGAGCCTGAAAAAGGAGGAAGGGAATGGGAAGTGATGTCAGCCCGGCTGTGCGCAGCCGCGAAATCGTGCTGGTGCGCGAGATCGATGCCCCGCGCGAACTCGTCTTCCGTCTCTGGACGGAGCCGAAGCATCTGCTGAAATGGTGGGGTCCCAACAATTGCTCGGCGCCATCCGTCTCCGTCGATCTACGCGAAGGCGGTGCCTGGCGTCACTGCATCCTCGCGCCCGGCGGCAAGGAGTATTGGAGCCGCGGCCGCTACATCGAGATCACCCCGCCCGAGCGTCTGGTCTTCACTTTCGCCTGGGAGAATTCGGCCGGTCAGCCGGAACACGAGATGCAGGCGATTGTGGAGTTGGAAGATAAGGGCGGCAGGACGAAGCTCACCTTCCGCAAACATCAACTGCCAAGCGACACGGAATTCAAGCTTCAGAGCAGCGGCTGGGCGGAAGCGCTCGATAAGGTGGCGGCCTATGCTGAGGAGCAGGCAGGGAGGAGAGCATCATGAAGAAGACCTATCATGGCAGCTGCCATTGCGGCGAAGTCAGCTACGAAACCGAGCTCGACCTCCAGGCGGGCACCTTTCGCTGCAACTGCTCCGTCTGCAGGAAGAAGCGCAGCTGGCTCGCGGTGGCATCGCCCGAAGACTTCCGCTTGCTCTCAGGCAAGGAAGCGCTCGGCGAATATCAGTTCGCATCCCGCAAGCTGCATCATCTCTTCTGCAGGAATTGCGGCGTCAGCTCCTATGCCTGGGGCGAAAACGAAGCCCTCGGCACCTTCTTCGCCGTCGCCGTCAATTGCCTCGATGACGCCACGGCTGATGAGCTCGTCAACGCCCCCATCGCCTATGTCGATGGGCTGCATGAGCGCTATGACGCGCCGCCGGAGGAGACGCGGCATCTCTGATGCCGCATCAGGAGGTCAACCAAGCCGGATATACGGCACGTCCTTCTTGGCGACCTCATCCAGCGCTTCCTCGTACCCCGCATCCGCATAGCGCATGACGCCGAGTGCCGTGTCGTTGGTCAGCGCATGATCAAGCCGCTCGTCGGCATCGCCGGTACCGTCGGCAACGACCGTGACCCCGCAGCTCGTCATGTAGCCCGCATAGCCGCCGCCGCCGGAATGGACGACGACAAGATCGGCCATCGAGGAGCAGAGCATCATCGCATCGATTAGCGGCCAGTCGGCGATAGCGTCGGAGCCGTCCTTCATGCGCTCGGTCATGATGTTGGGATGCGCCATCGCACCGGCATCGAGGTGGTCGCGGGAGAAGGCGACCGGTCCCTTGAGCTCGCCGCTCGCGACCAGTTCGTTGATCCGCCGCGCCAGCGCCGTGCGCTCGCCGTGGCCGAGCCAGGCGATGCGCGCCGGCAGGCCCTCGAAGGGCACATGCTCACGCGCCAGCCGGATCCAGTTGGTAATGATCTTGTTGTCGGGGAACATTTCGAGCAGCAGATCATCGATCCGGGCGATGTCGCCTTCCTCTCCAGACAACGCCATCCAGCGGAACGGGCCGATGGCGCGGGCAAAGAGCGGGCGCAGATAGGCTTCGGTGAAGATCGGGATGTCGAAGGCGTTCTGCACGCCGCCTTCCTTCGCCTGCGTGCGGATCAGGTTGCCATTGTCGAAGACTTCGGCGCCCTTCTTCTGGAATTCGAGCATCGCCGTCACGTGCTGAACGATCGAGGCGCGGCTGGCCGCCATCAGCTGGCCCTGGCCGTCGTCGCGCAGTTCCTTCACCTGGGCTATGCTCATGCCCTTGGGAACGTAGCCGTAGACGAGGTCATGCGCCGAGGTCTGGTCGGTAACGACATCAGGCACGATGCCGCGCCGGGCGATCTCTGGATAGATTTCCGCCGCGTTGCCGACGAGGCCGACGGATAGCGCGCGCTTTTCCTTCACGGCGTCGTCGATCATCTTCAGCGCCGTGTCGAGGTCGGGTGCGATCTCCTGCAGGTAACCGATCTCCTGGCGCTTCTTCGCCCGCTCGGCATCGATATCGACGCAGAGGATAGCAGCGCCTGCCATGCGGCCGGCGAGCGGCTGTGCGCCACCCATGCCGCCGAGGCCAGCCGTCAGCACGAAGCGGCCAGAGAGATCGCCGCCGAAGCGGCGCTCGGCGATGCGCATGAAGATCTCGTAGGTGCCCTGGATGACGCCCTGGCTGCCGATATATTGCCAGGCGCCGGCCGTCAGGCCGCCCCAGCAGATCAGGCCCTTGCGCTGCAGCTCGTAGAACACCTCAGCCTTCGCCCATTGCCCGACGATATTGCAGTTCGCCATGATGACCAGCGGCGCCTTGGCATGGGTCTTGACGAGACCGATCGGCTTGCCGGATTGGATCAGCAGCGTCTGGTCCTCGTCCATCTCGGTCAGTGCCTTGACGATGCCCTTGTGGGCCGCCCAGTTGCGCGCCGCCTTGCCGAGCGCGGCATAGACGATGAGATTGTCGGGATCCTCACCGACCGAGAGCACGTTTTCGAGAAGCCGCAGCAGCGCCTCCTGCCGCCAGCCCTTGGCGCGCAGCTCCGGCCCGCCCGGGATCGGAAATTTCGGATGGCGTGGGTTCGGCTTCGGCATCTCGGTGTTCCTCGTTTGATTTCGACTTTCCCTTCTCCCCGCGGGGAGAAGGTGGCCCCGAAGGGGTCGGATGAGAGGGCCAAGTCCTCGGCCTCACTTTCGCTCGGCCGCTCGCCCCCTCATCTGTCCTGACGGACATCTTCTCCCCGCTGGGGAGAAGGGATGCTCAGCTCAAGCCCGCGCCCCCAGCGCATACCGGGCCATCTCGATGCCCATGGCCTTTTCCACCGGTGGGTAGACGGTCGGGTCGAGAACGCTTGCCGAGAGCGGAATGATATCCATCGGCACATGCAGGATGAAGATATGCATGCCCGTCTGCAGCTGGCTGACAGAGAGTGGTTCCCCATCCGGCGACAGCGTGGTGATGACCGACGGGAAGGTCGCGACGCGCTTCCCGTCTGCATCGTCCACCGCCATGTATTCGTTCATCACATGCAGCGTCACCGCATTGTCGCCGGCGCCGACGGAGACGGTGCCGATATCGAAGGCTTCCTTCGTGTAGACGACATCCTTCCTAGTGATGATGCCCTCGGTCAGGATATGGCCGCCGGTTGTCTTGCAGATCGCATCGATGACGGCGGAGCCGCCCTTCTTCTCGGCCGCGATGATCGCCTCGCCAAGCGCCAGCGCCATCGAGATGCCTCCGAGCGCCGCATTCTTGCGCACATAGGAAGCCCGCAGCGGATTGCGGCAGCTTGCAATGAAGCCGCCGGACTGATCCGACGCAGCCCGCAGGATCGGCGAAATCTTCGCCGTCGCGCCCTTCACGACGAGCTCGATATAGCGGTTTTCGGCGCGGTTGCCGCCGACGGCCGTCTGAATCATCTGCTCCGGCGATCCCGCCATGCCGATCGAGCCCATGTCGCCGGTTGGATGCGCGCGGATATCGCCGACGGCATCGACGACCTTGGTGCCGAGAATGGCCGAGGGCAGCCAGCCGTTCAGCGTCGATGACTTGCCGTTCTGGCCGATGATCAGGCCCGACAGTTTTTCGCCAAGCTCGTCCTGCAGCAGCTGCACGGCCTTGACGTAGTCGATGCCCTGCATTTCCCAGGGCGTGGTGGAGGCCGGCGCGCCGATCGCCGCGGCAGTCGCGATCCAGTCGTCGTCCTTCAATTCGTCGATCGAGACGAGTTCCGGCTTGCCGACATTGACGGCGGCATAGCCGAGCATCCGGCCGTGATCGGCCCAGCCGCCACCGCCAGCCGCATAGACGGACCCGCCCTTGACCGCAGCCTCGACGTCTTTCTCAACGAGTATGCGTCCCATCAGGCCTTCTCCTCATTCAAGCTCTTGTCCATGTCGCGCACCGCCTCGAACAGAACGGCGGCGCCGAGCGCGATGTCGTCATTCTCGGCCCATTCGTCGGCGCAGTGGCTGCGGCCTTCCTTGCAGGGCACGAAGATCATAGCCGCGGGCGCCACCTTGGCGACCCAGGCGGTATCGTGACCGGCGCCCGATGCCATGCGGCGATGCTTGGCGCCGACGGCATCGCAGGCCTGCTCTAGAATCTTCAGAAGGCGCGGGTCGCCGGGCGTCGGATAATTGTCGGAAACGCGGTTCGGCGACTTGATCGTCACGCCCTGGGCGATCGCCAGCTTGATGACATGGGCATCCAGCCACTCGCAGAAGGCTTCCATGTCGCCGCGGATTTCGGCGCGCCCGTCGATCAGCAGCACGACCTTCGACGGAACGACATTGGCCGCATTCGGCTCGATGCGGAATTCGCCGACGGTCGCGGCAAAATGGCCGGGTGTCTTGGCCCTCTGGGCGGCGGCTTCGCGAATGTCGAGCACCAGCTGCGACGCGGCGACCAGCGCATCGGCGCGGCCATCCATCGGCGTCGTCCCGGCGTGATCGGCGCGGCCCTCGACGGTGATTTCGATGCGGGTAATCCCGGCGATCGCAGTGACGATGCCGACATCCTTCTTTTCGTTTTCCAGGATCGGCCCCTGCTCGATGTGAAGTTCGAGGAAGCCCTTCAGATCAGGACGGCTCTGGGAGAGCAGCGTTGCCGGATCGCCGCCGACTTCGGTGATGCCGTCGGCGAGCGTGCGGTCGCCGTTGGTGCGCGAAAGCCATGCTTCGGGGATCTGGCCGGTCATGCCGCGGCTGCCGATGCAGGAGACACCGAAAATGCTGACTTCTTCGGCCAGGAAGTCGATGATCTCGAGATCATGATCGAGCTGGATGTTCTGGTCCTTCAGCGAGCGCGCCACTTCGAGCGCCGTGATCGTTCCCGCGATGCCGTCGAAGCGGCCGCCGTCAGGCACGGTATCGGAATGCGAGCCGACCATGATCGTGCCGAGACCCGGCTTGGCGCCAGCGCGGCGGCCGATCAGGTTGCCGGCGGCGTCCATCCGCGTCTCGAGCCCAGCGGCCTTCATCCGCGCTTCGATATAGGCGCGTCCCTCCAGAAAGAGCGGCGAGAAGGCGCGGCGCGTCCAGGGATGATCGGGCTCGGTGATCTTTGCCAGGGCATCGATATCTTCGGCGATACGTCCGGCGTTGACGGGCAGGTTGCGGCTCATGCGGCTTCTCCAGCAATGACATGGCGGGGCAGGGGCCGGACGAACTTGCCGTTGCCGGGCTCGGAAAGCACCTTGGCGCCATCGGTTATCTTTTCGCCGCGCAGATAGGCTGCGGAAACGGTCCAGGGCAAGCGGATGCCATTATAGGGGCTCCAGCCGACGATGTTGTTGCCGCTCGCGGCCGCATCATAGACCATCTCGCGCGGCTCCAGCACGACGATATCGGCATCCTTGCCGGGCGTGAGCGCGCCCTTGATATGGTCGAGACGGAAATGCTTCGCAGGGTTCTCGGCCATCAGCTTCGCGGCCCAGGTCAGCGAAACGCCGCGCTCCAGCGCGCCTTTCACGAAAAGCGGCACCATGGCTTCCAGTCCGGGCACGCCGGAGGAATTGGCGAGCATATCGGGATTGGTCTTGCGGTTTTCCGACCAGCTGACGTGGTCGGTCGAGACCAGCCAGACATTGCCTTCGGCCACCTTGCGCCACAGCGTCTCGACTTCGGCGCGCGGACGGATCGGCGGATTGATCTTGGCCTTGCCGCCCAGGCGCTTGACGTCGTTTTCCTCGTCCAGTGTCAGATAGTGGATGCAGCACTCGACGGTCGCCTCGAAGCCATCGCGGCGGTAGGCGCGCGCAATGTCATAGCCGCGGCCGAGCGAGCAATGCACGACATGCGACGGGCAGCCGGTATTGGCGCCGGTCTCGAAGATCGTGTGCATGGCAAGCAGCTCGGTGATCGGCGGACGCGAAAGGCCGTGGGCGCGCCAGTCGGTAATGCCGCTCGCCTTGACCTTTTCCATATAGGTCCGCACCGCCTCGTCATCCTCGTTGTGCACGCCAGCTGTCAGGCCGGTCGGCGCGATCGCGGCGAGGCATTCGTCGAGCAGGGCAGGGGGAATACGCGGGAAGCGCTTGGCATCCGTGCCGAAGGTCGAGAACTTGAAAGCGGCAACACCGGCATCCACCATCTCGCGGATACGGGCAGCACCTTCCTCGGGATCGACGGTGCCGTAGAGCGCGAAATCGACGCGGGCCTGCGGGCTCGCGTGATCCACCTTCTTCTTCACCGCCGCGGCGGAGCAGACGAGATTGCCTTCGTCGTAGGGCATGTCGACGATCGTCGTGACGCCACCGGCCGCCGCCGAACGGGTCGACCAGAGGAAATCTTCCTGGTCCTTCTGCGAGAGCGAATGCGTCTGGGCGTCGATCGCGCCGGGCAGGATCAGCGCCTTGCCAAGCAGGTGGCGCTCCTTGGCCGCGGGCGGCACACCGGTGCCGACTTCGGCGATCTTGCCGTCGCGCACGGCGACATAGCCCTGTTCCAGAATGCGCTCGGGCAGGACGACAGTCCCTTGCAGAACGAGATCGAAATCAGCCATGCGGCGCCTCCAGATGCTTTTGTTGTCAGAGAACCATCGGTTCGCTTGCGAGCCGTTCCTCGATACGCTCCAGCGAGCCGAGGGCGAAGAAATCGTCGAAGGATGCGATCGGCACTTCGCCGATCAGCTTCGAGATGAAGGCGTCGGAGCCGAGCTCTTCCTCGATCGCCTCGACTTCAGCGGAGAGCGGCCGGTCGATGGTGTAGAAGGCGGCATGGCTGCGCACGAGATCGTAGATCATCTTTGCAACGCCCTGCGGCTCGTCGCCGAGAATGTCGATTGCCTGCGCGGAAAGCAGGGCTTCCAGCGCCGCAAGGCGCCGAAGCGCCCGCATCTGGCGCTCGAAACGCTCGATGACCAGCGGCAGGAAGGCTGCCTCGTCCTCAAGGCCGGCGGCGACCACCAGTGACTGCGCCGAAACAGGATTGGACATCGATAGCACGCGCGAGAAGATTTCGCCGGCGAGCTTGATGATAGGGCCGAAGCCGGTTGCGATGCGGCCGGGCGGAACGAGATTGACCGGCAGATCGCGGCGCTGGCCGTTGCCGAGAATGACGCAACGATTGAAGGCATTGCGCGCCGCATGCGCCATGCAGAGCGCGGCGGATTCGAGCAGGATCGTCACGTCGAGCGGCAGAGAACCACCGGAGGTCATGACGCGGCCCTCAACGACGACAGGATTGTCGTCAGAGCGGCCGGTGGCGGCGAGAATCTTGTGGCCTGTTGACAGCAGGTTCTCGATCACGGCGCCGAAGACCTGGGCGACCATGCGCAGGCTGAGAGGATCCTGAACATGCGTGGCAACCGGCCAGTTCCAGGCTTCCGACGCATTGCAGAGCCATGAGCCGATCAGCGCTTCGCGGGCGGTGCCGACATGACGCACGGCCTTCCACGGATCGCGCGAAGCACCAAGCGCGCCAGAGGCCATCATGCCGGTCGCCAGCAACACGCGGATCGAGGCGGCGGCATTGCGCGTCGCCTCACCGGCAGCCGCAAAGCTCACGGCATTGACGCTGAGCGATGCCAGGCTGTCGCGTGGCGCCATCTTGATAGGTTCGAGACCGGCGGCCTGGAAGGCCTCGGCCGCCTGCATGCGCTTGCCGCGATAGACGGCCTCGCCGACGCCGGTCAGCACGGCGCCGATCTGCCCCATCAGGCCGATATCGGCGCAGCCGATCGATCCCGTGCGGCGCACCAGCGGAATAAGATCGGCATCCAGCAGCCGCATATAGGCTTCGATGAGTTCCGGCGTGCAGCCGACCTGGCCGGTCAGCGCCGTATTGATGCGGATCGCCATCGCGTTGCGCACGACGGCGCAGGAAAAGGGTGTGCCGGTGCCGAAGTGGTGGGCGCGCACGAGGCCGAGATTGAAGGCTTCGAGCTCGTCATTCGACCACTCGACATCCTTCATGGCGCCGACACCTGTCGTCGAGCCGTAGACGGGAACGCCAGAAGCAATCGCATCCTCGACGATCGAGCGTGCGTGCTCGACGCGCGCCAGACCTGCTGCCGAAGCCGAAAGCGCCACCTTGCCCGACCCGATCCTCACCATTTCGGCAAAGCCGAGGGGTTGGCCGGATAGTTCGATGCCGGGGCGTTCATGCTTCATCTGCTGGTCTCCTTGAAGGCGAGACTAAGCGAGCGTCTCGCATCATGGGATATCCCAAATGCCGAACACAGCATGTTGCTTTATGCCTGAGGTCAGCTCAGCGTCCAGGCAATATAGAGAAGCGTCAGCGCAATAATCCAGAGGGCGATGCGGGCAGAACGGTTATGACGCGCCTCGGATTTGCCGATCGCCTCTGCCGTCTGCTCGTCGAAACGCAGTCCATGCTCGCTCATATGGAGGAGCTGGTGATGGAATTTTTCCGTCTTCGCCGCGATTTCCGGGACCGCTTCAGCGAGCTTCACGGCGGCCCTCAGCCCGTCCTTGAGGTCGGTAACGATGCGCTTCGGTCCGAGATTGTTGCGGATCCATTCGCCGACGACGGGTTCGGACGCCTTCCACATGTTGAAGCGCGGATTGAGCATGCGCGACACGCCTTCGACCACGACCATGGTCTTCTGCAGCATGACGAGCTCTGGGCGCGTCTGCATGTCGAAAAGTTCGGTGACTTCGAAAAGCAGCGTCAGCAGCTTGCCCATGGAGATCGTCTCAGCCGGCTGACCGTGGATCGGCTCGCCGATCGCCCGGATCGCCTGGGCGAAGCTCTCGACATTGTGATGTCCGGGCACATAACCGGCTTCGAAATGTACTTCGGCCACGCGGATGTAATCGCGAGTGATGAAGCCGTAGAGAATCTCAGCGAGGAAGCGGCGTTCCTTCTTTCCGAGCCGCCCGACGATGCCCATGTCGACGGCGACGATCATGCCGTCGGCATCGACGAACAGATTGCCGGGATGCATGTCGGCATGGAAGAAGCCGTCGCGCAGCGTATGGCGCAGGAACGACTGGATCAGCGTGTCGGCGAGCGCGTTGAGGTCGTGGCCGGCGGCGAGCAGCCCCTCGACATCCGACATCTTCACGCCGTCGATCCACTCCATGGTGATGACGTCGCGCCCGGTGCGCTCCCAATCGACCTTGGGGACGCGGAACCCCGGATCCTTCTCGGTATTCTCGGCGATCTCGGAAAGAGCAGCCGCCTCAAGACGGAGATCCATCTCCACCTTGGTCGTCTGCTCCAGCGTCTTCGTCACCTCCACCGGCTGCAGCCGGCGGCTGGAGGGCATGAAGCGCTCCTGCAGATGGGCGACGAGATACATCGCCTCGATGTCATGGCCGAAACGCTGGCGCACGCCGGGGCGCACGACCTTGACGGCCACCTTTTTGCGGCCTTCGCTGCCATCGACTTCCGCCGGATGAACCTGGGCGATCGAGGCTGCCGCGATCGGATCGCCGAAGCTCGCGTAGAGCTCCTCGACGGGACGCCCGAGCGAGCCCTCGATATTGGCCTTTGCCGCCGCAATCGGGAAAAAGGTCATCCGGTCCTGCAGCTGCGACAGGTCGTTGGCGAAATCGACGCCGACGACGTCAGGACGCGTCGCCAGGAACTGGCCGATCTTCACGTAGGACGGACCGAGACGCTCGACCGCACGCGCCAGGCGGTCGCTACGCTTCTGGCGCTTTGCCTTGCTGCGCTCGAAGATCGTCACGGAGGATTTGGCAAGCGCCACCACGGGCGGCAGCCCTTCAGACGGGAGGGCCGAGACGACCCCCTCGCGCACGAGCACCCAGCCGACGCGCCAAAGCCGGAAATATGCGCCGAAAGCACTCATCTATTCTATAATTTCCAGCCGGAATGCAGCGCAGCGATGCCGCCGGTATAATTGGTATAGGAAACCCGCGAGAAGCCCGCCTCGCGGATCATTGCCGCGAAATTTTCCTGGTTCGGGAACTTGCGGATCGACTCCACGAGATACTGATAGGGCTCGGCATCGCCGGTGATCGCCTTGCCGAATTTCGGGATCGCGTTGAACGACCAGGCATCATAGACCTTGTCCAGAACCGGCAGCTCGACCTCTGAGAACTCAAGCACCAGAAGCCGCCCGCCGCGCTTCAGCACGCGATAGGCCTCCGAAAGCGCCACATCGATGCGCGGCACGTTGCGGATGCCGAAGGCGATCGTATAGGCGTCGAAGCTGTTCGCCTCGAAAGGCAGGTCCTCGGCATTGGCCTCGACGAAGGTCAGATTGTCCGAGAGCTTCTTCTTGGCGGCCCGCTCGGCGCCGACGCCGAGCATCGAACCGTTGATGTCGAGCACGGTGGCATGGGCGAGACGGTTGGAGGCTTCGACAATGCGGAAGGCGATATCGCCCGTGCCGCCGGCAACGTCGAGCACCTTGTATCCCGCTTCCTTGCGCGGGTTCAGCGACGCGATCATCGCGTCCTTCCAGACCCGGTGCATGCCAGCCGACATGACGTCGTTCATGATGTCGTAGCGCTTGGCGACCTTATGGAAGACCTCGTTGACGAGGCCTTGCTTTTCGCCGTTCTGCACCTCGCGGAAACCGTAGGACGTTTCCATGCCGCCATCGGCGGAAGTGCGGCTATCTGACATCGGACAACTCCGTTACTCGAAATCGGTGCGGCGACCATAGCGAAGCGATGCTTTGGACGCTATCTGTATGCGCGGATCAAAAGCCGCGGCCTTCTGGCGCTATAGCGCACATCATCCGCGGTTGAAACACGTTTAGCTACAGATGGGTAACGATGCCGGAATTGCCAGAAGTCGAAACCGTCAGGCGCGGCCTGACCCCCGCGATGGAGGGCACGCGCATCGAGCGGCTGGAGCTTCGCCGCGGCAATCTGCGCTTCCCCTTTCCCGAGAATTTCGAGGACGATGTCAACGGGCGCACCATCGTCTCGCTCGGGCGGCGGGCGAAATACCTGCTGATCGATCTCGACAGCGGCAAGACCATCATCTCCCATCTCGGCATGTCCGGCTCCTTCCGCATAGAGGAAGGCAGGCAGAAGACGACGCCCGGAGAATTTCATCACGAGCGGTCCAAGGATGAGAAGCACGACCACGCGATCTTTCACTTGGAAGGCAGCGAAGGGCCGCGGCGCGTCATCTATAATGACCCCCGCCGTTTCGGCTTCATGGATATTGCCGAACGCACCGAGCTGCAGAACAACCCCTTCCTCTTCGGCCTCGGCCCGGAACCGACGGGCAACGAGCTCAGTGCTGCCTATCTCGCGGAGCGTTTCGCGGGCAAGGCGCAGCCGCTGAAGGGGGCGCTTCTCGATCAGAAGAATATCGCCGGCCTCGGCAATATCTATGTGTGCGAAGCCCTCTGGCGCTCGCATCTGATGCCGACCAATGCTGCCGGCACGCTGGTGACGAAAACCGGAAAGCCGAAGGAAGCGCTGAACCTCCTCGTCTCATCGATCCGCGATGTGATTGCGGACGCCATCAAGGCCGGCGGCTCGTCATTGCGCGACCATATCCAGACGGATGGCTCGCTCGGCTATTTCCAGCATTCCTTCTCCGTCTATGACCGTGAAGGTGACCCTTGCCGCACGCCCGGCTGTGGCGGTACGGTTTCGCGCATCGTGCAGGCGGGCCGCTCGACATTCTATTGCCCCGTCTGCCAGAAGTGAGGAGGAACGCATGGCCTATGAAACCCTGATCGTCGAAACCCGTGGCAATGTCGGCCTCATCACGCTGAACCGGCCGCAGGCGCTGAACGCGCTGAATTCCACCGTTCTGGCCGATCTGAAGCGGGCCTATGCGGACTTTCACGCCGACGAGGCGATCGGTGCCATCGTTCTGACCGGCTCCGAGCGCGCCTTTGCCGCCGGTGCCGATATCAAGGAAATGCAGCCGCTGAATTTCGCCGATATATATAAGTCGGAATTCATCAGCGGCTGGGAAGAGATCTGGCGCGCCCGCAAGCCCGTCATCGCTGCCGTCAGCGGCTTTGCGCTCGGCGGCGGCTGCGAGCTCGCCATGATGTGCGATTTCATCATTGCTTCTGACACCGCCAAGTTCGGCCAGCCCGAGATCACCCTCGGCGTCATCCCCGGCATGGGCGGCTCGCAGCGGCTGACGCGTGCCGTCGGCAAGTCGAAGGCGATGGACATGGTGCTCACCGGCCGCATGATGGATGCGGCCGAAGCCGAGCGCGCGGGACTCGTTTCGCGTGTGGTGGCGCCCGAGCGGCTGCTTGACGAGGCGCTGGAAGCGGCGGCCAAGATTGCCTCGCTGTCGCGCCCCTCGGTGCTGATGGCCAAGGAAGCCGTCAACCGCGCTTTCGAGGGAACGCTGGAGGAAGGGCTGCGTTTCGAGCGCCGTCTGTTCCACAGCCTGTTTGCCACGGAAGACCAGAAGGAAGGCATGTCTGCCTTCATCGAAAAGCGCAAACCGGACTTCAAACACCGCTGAGCCGGATTCATGGAGAAAGGCGGCTTTTCCTTGAAAATGCGCGTTGACGCGGCCCGGCTTTAGGGTTATACGCCCGTCCACGGTTCGGGAAGCCATTCTGGTCTTTCCCGATAATGCTCCCGCATTGCTGAATTTGTGGCCGCAGGGCCCGCGGTAATGACGGAGTTTGTTCGAATTCTTGAGAGAGGCATCCATGGCCAATACAACTTCGGCGAAAAAAGCGACCCGCAAGATCGCCCGCCGTACCGACGTCAATAAGGCTCGTCGCTCGCGCGTTCGTACTTTCGTTCGCCAGGTCGAAGAGGCACTCGCATCTGGTGATGCGGCCAAGGCTAAGGCAGCCTTCATCGCAGCGCAGCCGGAACTGGCCCGCGCAGCAAGCAAGGGCGTCCTGCACGCCAACACGGCATCCCGCAAGATCTCGCGTCTTGCTGCCCGTGTGAAGACGCTGTCGGCTTCGGCAAGCGCATAACATTTCATTAACGAACTGCTCGTTATGATTAGCCCGGTAATTTTACCGGGCTTTTTCGATTCCGCGATCTGCCCCTTGAATGGTTAATTCGGCGACGATTTCGTGTCAGGGGAATGACACTAATATGCATTGAAAATCAAATAGTTGCGCAAGGTTCTTTCCAGAATGCGCGACTCTCGCCCTCCCGGAAGGGGGGCGAAATGAGTCAAGCGGATTTTTATTTTTTTTCTTTCATAGCGTGTCGAAAATACCCACTTTGGGAATCTCATTGATTCTTCTGCGATTCTTTTTTGACATCAGCGTGACGCCCTAAACCGGCGCCCGGAGTCAATGGCTCCCTCTTAATTTTGCGTAAAATTCATCGTTGCAAGGCGCCATCGATCCTGCCTAAATGACTTCCAGCAAAGGGCGCGGACATCACCTGCAAGGGGACAGTCTAAACTGCCACACCGGCAGGGCGATGGGTTTTTGTGCCTTTTGTCGCGGAGCAGTCTATCTCTCCGTTTTTTCAAGCACTTGAGCTATTTGCACCGCGGCCGTGGCTGGTCTCGGAACGGGTATCTTTTGTGCTCTCGACGGTTACACGCCTGAGGCGAAACCGAAGGGGATGGGGAAACTACTTTTGTGTTCCGGTTGGTTAGCGGGCAAACGAGGGCCGCCAGCCAGCACGGCGAGGAAACAGCATGACGGAGGCCCCATGATGGCGGTTTCCGCCACGGGTTTTTGCGCCGGTCTTTTTGGGCTGGGACATCTGTATTGAGTGAACCGGCAAGCCTGCGGCTCATGAGGGGACGCCAGCCTGCCTAACGGGGAAAATTAATCGGGCGGCCGTTTTTCGGATGACCGCCCGGTGAAATGAAATTGGAAGGCGGCATGATGCAGATGAATTCTATGGCGGCGGGTGCTCTTGAGAATGGGGACAAGGCACCGGCGTTTGACTCTACTTGCCTTGATGCGGCGGGGGAAAAGGGAGACATGAAACATGGCGTACTTTTTGATCGCGTTAGCGCCCGTCTGAAGGCCCAGGTTGGCCCCGACGTTTTTGCAAGCTGGTTCCAGGGCCTGAAGCTTCATTCGGTTTCCAAGAGCGTCGTTCGCCTCACGGTGCCGACGACCTTTCTGAAGTCCTGGATCAACAACCGTTACATCGATCTGATCACCAGCCTCTTCCAGCAGGAAAACGCTGATATCCTGAAGGTCGAAATCCTCGTCCGGACGGCGGCTCGTCCTGGCGCCAAGCCTATGGACAATGCGGCTACCCAAGAGCTCGTGACCCAGGTGGCGCCGATGCGCCGCTCGACCAGCATGCAGCCGGCAGGTCAGTCGGTTCAGCAGACGGTCGCCGCTGCAGCCGCAGCCCGCCCGGCAACGACCGGTACCGGCCAGCCGCTCTTCGGCTCGCCGCTCGACTCCCGCTTCACCTTCGACACCTTCGTCGAAGGCAGCTCCAACCGCGTTGCTCTCGCAGCTGCCAAGACGATCGCAGAAGCTGGCCAGGGCGCTGTGCGCTTCAACCCGCTCTTCGTTCACTCGACGGTCGGCCTCGGCAAGACGCACCTGCTGCAGGCGATCGCCAATGCCGCCGTGCAGAACCCGCGCTCGCTGCGCGTCGTCTATCTGACGGCTGAATACTTCATGTGGCGTTTCGCAACCGCGATCCGCGACAATGATGCCCTGACGCTGAAGGACTCGCTGCGCAACATCGACCTCCTGATCATCGACGACATGCAGTTCCTGCAGGGCAAGATGATCCAGCACGAGTTCTGCCACCTGCTCAACATGCTGCTCGACAGTGCCAAGCAGGTCGTGGTCGCTGCCGACCGCGCTCCCTGGGAGCTGGAATCGCTCGACCCGCGCGTCCGCTCGCGTCTGCAGGGTGGCGTTGCGATCGAGCTCGACGGCCCGGATTACGAGATGCGTCTCGAAATCCTCAAGCGCCGTCTGGCCGTTGCCCGTGTCGAAGATCCGTCGCTGGAAATTCCGGCCGAGCTGATGTCGCATGTCGCCCGCAATGTCACGGCCAGCGGCCGCGAACTGGAAGGCGCATTCAACCAGCTGATCTTCCGCCGCTCCTTCGAGCCGAACCTGTCGATCGAGCGCGTGGATGAGCTTCTGGCCCATCTCGTCGGCTCCGGCGAGCCCCGCCGCGTTCGCATCGAGGACATCCAGCGCATCGTCGCGCGCCACTACAATGTCTCGCGTCAGGAGCTGGTCTCGAACCGCCGCACGCGCGTCATCGTCAAGCCGCGCCAGATCGCCATGTATCTCTCGAAGACGCTGACGCCGCGCTCCTTCCCGGAAATCGGCCGCCGCTTCGGCGGGCGCGACCACACCACCGTGTTGCACGCCGTGCGCAAGATCGAAGAGCTGATTTCCGAGGACACCAAGCTGTCCCACGAGATCGAGCTGCTGAAGCGCCTGATCAACGAATAGTGCGCCACTTGGTGCTGAAATCCACGGCCGGGAGCGATCCCGGCCGTTTTCTTTTATCGGTATTTTGGGGTGAAGATGGCGCTTGGGCCGCCGCCTAAGGCCTATTGCTTGCGCTTTTCCGGGAGCGCGCAGAACTTGCCGCAGCTCGGGATGCCGGGCAGCATGTAGCGCAGGCAGCAGAGCTTGCGGCGGGCGATATACTCGCCTTCGTCCTCGACCTGTTTAACACTGCCCGAAAACGGATTGACCCCGCCATTCGGCAGGCAGCCGCGCACGAATAGCGGCAAGTCGGACCGGCAGGGCTCGGCGCCATCCGCCTCGGTCAGGCGCAGCGCGTAGTCGATATAGACGGCCGCATTGTTCCAGCAGAGTTTTGCGGAAATGCCGTTCTGCTTCAGGAGGTCGACGGCCTTGAAGAGATGGGTCTCCAAGAGCGGATCCACGGCCTCGAAGGAGTCGGTAGAAGGATTGCGATCCTCCCATCCCGCATGCGGCACCCCGAAGGCCCGCGGTAGGCCATCCTCGCCGACAGCAATCGTCATTTCGTCGAAGGAAACCGGCAGCAACCGGCGGCGCAGCTGCCGGGCGATCAGATAAGGGATCGTCAGGCCGGAGAAATAGTAGAGCGACCACATGGAGACGACCGCGCGGCGGTCTGCGCCGCCCGAGGCGGCGGTATAGCGATCGATCGCCGCGTTGAAGCTGCCATCGGCAAAGAAGGTCCGTAACGGCGTCCCGTCATCAAGATCACTGGAGAGCATCAGCTTTTGAGCCCACCAGGAATGCTCGCCGGCAAACAGGGCCGCCAGCGGCTCTGGCTGCATGATGTCCTTGATGGAGCGTTCGAGCGTTTCGGTCATCGTCAAAGCGCCACTGCCTGCGGCCGGCCAAGGCGGGCAGCATCATTGCTCGGTTGAACGAGCGGGTATGGTCGAAGGCGCTGGTTTCTCATGGCACCGGTCGGCTCGAATATCGGCAGTCGCTAACCTGATAATCACGCCTGAACGGAAAAGGAAAGAAAAAGATGACTGCTGTAGTCATCTTTTTGGATCTTCACTCTTTCGACTCGCTGAGCAGCCAGCGGCGGAAAGCGGCGGCCGCCGGGCGTTCAAGCGAGGCGCCGGGATAGACGAGGTGGAAGGCGAGGCGGCTGGCGACGCCGAGGGGGAAGGGGGCCGCCACGGTGCCTTCCTTCAGCTCGCCCTCGACGAAGGAGCGGCGCATCAACGCGATGCCGAGACCGGCCTTCATTGCGTCATAGGCGCCGTTGCCATGCATAAAGATCGGACCGCGGGAGGCGTCGACGGTAGTGGCTGCCCCCGCGGCCTCCAGCCACAGCTGCCAGTCGTGCCTGTAGACGTCGTGGATCAGCGTGAAGGGCGCCAGTGCGGCAGGCGAGGGATGGTCGCCGAGCTCTGCTGCGAGCTTGGGGATGCAGACTGGCACCAGTTCGTCATCCACCAGCCGCTCGCTGACAAGCCCCTCATAACCGCCGAGCCCGTGGCGGATGGCAAGGTCAATACCGTCGCGCTGGAAATCCAGCACGCGATGCGAGGCGCTGATGCGCACGTCGATATCGGGATGCAGCACCTCGAACCTGCCGAGCCGTGGCACCAGCCAATAGGTGGCGAACCCAGCCGTGCAGGTCACGTTGAGGATCGCACCGCGGCTGCGCGCCGTGATCGCCGCCGTCGCTTCCCGCACCAGCTGGAAGGCGGCCCGCAGCGTCGTGAAGTAATCGGCACCCTCGACGGTCAAGGCTAGCGCCCGCGGCTTGCGCTCGAAAAGCTGAACGCCGAGTGCCGCCTCAAGATCGCGAATCTGCAGACTGACGGCGCCGGGCGTCACGTTCAGCTCCTTTGCCGCCAGCGTCATGCTGAGATGCCGTGCTGCCGCTTCGAAGGCACGAAGTGCGGAAAGGGAGGGCAGATAATCGCTCATGATTTAGCTCAGCTAAAGTGTTGCGCGAGAAAGACTCGTTTGATCCATCTTAATTAGCGAAATAATATCAGCATCAAGATGTATCGCAACACCGATCCAATGCCGGTTTGTTGCGAGAATAAATCGAACATTTCGCTGCGCAGGAAACGGGTGGCGGAGCCATGAGTGGTATCCTATGCAGACAGGATCGAACGGAGGATGACGATGCAGAAGCAGATGGATTTGGCCGAATGGGGCATGATGCTGGTGCTGTCGCTGCTGTGGGGCGGCTCCTTCCTGTTCAACGGCATCCTGGTCAAGGCGCTGCCGCCCTTCACGATCGTCACCGGCCGCGTGTTGCTGGCGGCGATTGCGCTCAATCTGATCGTCCGGGTGATGGGCCATGCCATGCCGCGCGACGGCAAGAGCTGGGTCGCCTTCTTCGGCATGGGCGTCCTGAACAACATGATCCCCTTCTGCCTGATCGTCTGGGGCCAGACGCATATCGCCAGCGGCCTCGCCTCGATCCTCAATGCCACGACCCCGCTTTTCGCGGTCGTCGTTGCCCATCTGCTGACCGCGGATGAGAAGATGACCGCCAACAGGCTGATCGGCGTCGTCGTCGGCTTTGCTGGTGTCGCCTATATGATCGGCTTCGATGCCCTGCACGATCTCGGCTCGAATGTGCTGGCGCAGCTTGCGGTGCTGGGAGCGGCGATTTCCTATTCCTTCGCCGGGATCTGGGGCCGCCGCTTCCGCGCCATGGGTATGCCGCCGCTGTTGCCGGCGGCAGGCCAGGTCACGGCGTCAACCATTCTGATGATTCCGATTGCGCTGATAGCCGACCAGCCCTGGACGCTTCCCATGCCCGGCATGGAAACCTGGCTCGCTCTCGCCGGTCTCGCCATCCTGTCGACGGCGGTCGCCTACGTGCTGTTCTTCCGCATTCTGGCAACGGCAGGCGCGACCAATCTGATGCTTGTCACCTTCCTGATCCCGGTCAGCGCCATCCTGCTCGGCGCGTTGGTGCTCGGCGAGCAGCTGCAGGCCAAGCATCTGATCGGCATGGCAATGATCGCCATCGGCCTTGCGGCAATCGATGGTCGGCTCATGTCGATCGGGCGGAAGCGGGCGGTCTGAAGCTCAGCAGGCGAGATCGGCAACGACGGAATCGAGGATCAGCATGCCCGCAGGCGTGCAGCGCAGCCTCGAATTGCCGATCCGCTCGATGAAGCCGTGTTCCAGTAAAAACTCTTCGCGCGCAGGATCGGGATCGCGGCCGGAAAGCTGCTGCCAGCGGGCGAGATCGACGCCTTCCTTGAGCCTCAAGCCCATCAACAGCAGTTCGTCCGACTGCTCCTCGTAGCCGAGCCGTTCCTCGTCGAGAATACCGTGCCCGTCGCGCTCGACCATCTCAAGCCAGGCTTCCGGCTTGCGCTCGGTCGCCGTCGCGATTTTCTCCGGACCGCGGCTGAGGCGGCCATGGGCGCCGGGGCCGATGCCTGCATAGTCGCCATAGCGCCAGTAGGTCAGGTTATGACGGCTCTCGGCGCCGGGGCGGGCATGGTTCGAAACTTCGTAGGCGGGCATGCCTTCGCGCGCCGTGATCTCCTGCGTCGCCTCGTAGAGGGCCGCAGACTGGTCACCATCCGGAACGATCAGTTTGCCGGCCTTGTGAAGGCCGAAGAAGGGCGTGCCTTCCTCGATCGTCAGCTGGTAGAGCGACAGGTGATCGACGGCGTAGGAGATAGCCTGCTTCAGCTCACGCTCCCACTCGTCGACGGTCTGGTCGGGACGGGCATAGATCAGATCGAACGACATGCGCGGAAAGATGTCGCGGGCAAGCTTGATCGCCTTCAGCGCATCCGCAACGTCGTGCAGGCGGCCAAGGAATTTCAGATCGCGATCATTCAGCGCCTGGACGCCGAGCGAGACGCGATTGACGCCGGCCACCCGGTAGCCGCGGAAGCGCTCGGCCTCGACGCTGGAAGGATTGGCCTCCATGGTGATTTCGATGCCGGCAGGCACGTGCCATTCCTTGGCAATGCCGTTCAGGATCGCATCGACGGTCTCCGGCTTCATCAGCGACGGCGTGCCGCCGCCGAGGAAGACGCTGGTGACGGTCTTCGGTCCGCTCAACTGCCGGATCGTCGCCATCTCCTTCAGGAAGGCCGCAACATAGCGCTCCTGATCGACAGGCTGGTGCCGGACATGGCTGTTGAAGTCACAATAGGGGCATTTCGCGGCGCAGAAGGGCCAGTGCACATAGACGCCGAAACCGGGCTCCCCCGTATCCGGCAGAAGCTTGGCATCACGCAGCGAAGTCAGGTTGTTCAAATCATCCACTGGCGGATCTTACGCTTCCAGGCAGGCTTCGACAAAGACTTTGAAGGCGCGCGCGCGATGCGACAGCGCCTGCTCGTCGCCGGGCTTCCAGCCGTGTTTCTGTTCGGCGCTCATCTCGCCGAATGTGGTGTCGTAGCCCTGCGGCTGGAATACCGGGTCATAGCCGAAACCCTGCGTGCCGCGCGGCGGCCAGACGACCGTGCCTCCCACTTCGCCGCGGAAGAGCTCCGTATGACCATCGGGCCAGGCCAGGCAGAGAACGCTGACGAAGCGGGCCGTGCGCTGCTCGGGTTTGGCGGCTCCAGCCTTTTCAAGGGCCTTCTCCACCTTCTCCATCGCCATCGCAAAGTCGCGCGTGCCATCGGCGGTCTCGGCCCAGTTGGCCGTATAGACGCCGGGATCGCCACCGAGCGCATCGATCACCAGACCGGAATCGTCAGAGAGTGCCGGCATGTTGGCGGCGCTCGCAGAGGCAAGCGCCTTGATCCTGGCGTTTTCTTCGAAGGTCGTGCCGGTTTCATCCGGTTCGATGAAATTGAGCTCGGCAGCCGACTTGGCGGTGAAGCCCAGGGGGCCGATCAGGTCCTGGATTTCGCGGATCTTGCCGGCATTATGGCTGGCGACGACGATCGTCTTGGTATCGAGTTTGCGCATTCCGTTTTCCTATTCGATGCCCCAGATCCGAGCTTCCGCGCATTCCAGGCTGTTGCCGGCAGGGTCGCGGAAGTAGATCGAGCGGCCGCCATTCGGCCAGTGAACTTCGGATTCGATGGCGATGCCGGCGGCCTGCAGCTTGGCAGCCATGGCGTCGATATTCGCAGCCGAGACCCGGAAGCAGGCATGCCCGGCTCCCTCGGTACCATGCGGCGGAACCTGCAGGGAATCGGCGGCCGGTGGCTTTACCGTCTCGTCCGGATTGAAGATCAGCAGCACGCCCGGGCCGCAGCGAAAGAAGACATGCCGGTTCGCCGCACGCGTGATCTTCGCAAGGCCGAGAACACCTTCATAGAAAGCCTCGGCTTTATCGAGATCCTTTGCGTAGAGCGCCGTTTCCAGCATGCCTTCCAGCATGTCGTTCACCCGGCGATCGCCTGCTTCTGCAGGTCCACGAGTTCGGCGATACCGTTCTTGGCAAGGCTCATCAGCGATGCGAATTCGGCTTCGGAGAAGGGTGTGCCTTCAGCCGTTCCCTGGATCTCGACGATGCCGCCAGCGCCAGTCATGACGAAGTTGGCGTCGGTCTCGGCCGAGGAATCTTCCAGGTAATCGAGATCGATGACCGGCTGGTTTGCGAAGATACCGCAGGAGATCGCGGCGACGTGATCCTTGAGGACGCGGTCGACCTTGATCATGTTGCGGCTTTCCATCCACTTCAGGCAGTCATAAAGCGCGATCCAGCCGCCGGTGATCGAGGCCGTGCGCGTGCCGCCATCCGCCTGGATGACATCGCAGTCGATGGTGATCTGACGTTCGCCGAGTGCGGTCAGATCGACGACGGCGCGCAGCGAGCGGCCGATCAGGCGCTGGATTTCCTGCGTGCGTCCGCCCTGCTTGCCTGCAGCCGCCTCACGCTTCATGCGCTCGCCGGTGGCGCGCGGCAGCATGCCGTATTCGGCGGTGACCCAGCCCTTGCCGGTGTTGCGCAGCCACGGCGGCGTCTTCTCTTCCAGGCTCGCGGTGCAGAGCACATGCGTGTCGCCAAACTTCACCAGACAGGAGCCCTCGGCGTGCTTGGAAAAGTTGCGCTCGAAGCTGACCTTGCGCATCTGGTCGGTTTTTCTGCCTGACGGCCGCATTCTCTGTCTCCTGCTGCATGAGGCCTCGTGGCCGCGGCGGCGGCAGGGCGTAGTCATGCGTGTTTCTGATGCTGCCCCGCTTCTACGATTGGCTGCGGCCATTTGCAAATTCCCTTTTGCCACGCCCGCGAGATTGACTATATTTTCCGGAGTTTCATCAGCGTGGGTGTTTTAGGATTCATGGCCTTCAGGTCGTCGCCGGTTTCGGATGCCATTGCTGCGCTGGATGAGCGTTCCAAGGAAATCTTCCGCAGGATCGTCGAGGGCTATCTCGACAATGGCGAGCCGCTCGGCTCGCGCAATCTGTCGCGCATCCTGCCGATGTCGCTCTCGCCGGCCTCCGTCCGCAATGTCATGAGCGATCTCGAAGAGCTCGGCCTCATCTATTCGCCGCATGTCAGCGCCGGGCGCCTGCCGACCCAGGTGGGCCTGCGGTTCTTCGTCGACGCCTTCATGCAGGTCGGTGATCTCTCTGCCGAGGACCGCGCCAGCATCGATCGCCAGGTGCGCGCCGAAAGCCGCGACAACCCGGTGGAATCGATGATGAACGAGGCGAGCCGGATGCTGTCGGGCATTTCGCGCGGCGCCGGGCTTGTCATTACCGCCAAGAGCGATCCCATCCTCAAGCATGTCGAGTTCATCCGCCTGGAGCCGACCAAGGCTCTGGCGGTGCTGGTCGGCGAGCATGACCAGGTCGAAAATCGCATCATCGAGCTGCCGGCGGGCGTGACCTCCTCGCAGCTGACGGAAGCTGCGAACTTCCTCAATGCCCACATGACCGGCCAGACGCTGCCGGAACTGCGCAAGCAACTCGACAAGCTGAAGATCGATGTTCGCCATGAGCTCGACGCTCTCTCGCAGGACCTTGTCGAGCGCGGCATTGCCGTCTGGTCCGGCAGCCCTGACGAGGGCAAGCCGGCGCAGCTCATCATCCGCGGCCGCGCAAACCTGCTGGAAGGGCTCGCCGGTGCCGACGATCTCGATCGCCTGCGCATGCTCTTCGACGATCTCGAGAAGAAGGACAGCCTGATCGAGCTTCTGAACCTCGCCGAGAGCGGACCGGGGGTGCGCATCTTCATCGGCTCGGAAAACAAGCTCTTCTCGCTTTCCGGCTCCTCGCTGATCGTCGCTCCCTACCGCGATGACGACGACCGGATCGTCGGCGCGGTCGGCGTCATCGGCCCGACGCGGCTCAACTATTCGCGCATCGTGCCGATGGTCGATTACACCGCGCAGCTGATTTCCCGCCTTTCGCGCGGCGGCGCCCTCTGAAAAGCCCGATTTTCCGCTTCTTTGTCACGCAGACTTGATTTTTTGCGGTCAAAGCTCGATATCGGGCGCATCCCGAAAGAACCCTTTACCCGGAGACCGTCATGACTGACGAAACGACGAAAAACGGACCTGAGGCTGCCGCGGCCGACGCTGCTGCGGACGCAGCCGCAAACGTCGAGAATGAAGCGGCCGCTGAGGCATCGTCCCAGCCGGATCCGATGGAACTCGTGAAGGCCGAAAATGCCGAGCTGCGCGACCGCTACCTGCGTCTCGCTGCAGAGATGGACAACCTGCGCCGTCGCACCGAGCGTGATGTGAAGGACGCCAAGTCCTACTCGGTCGCCTCCTTCGCGCGCGACATGCTGGCTGTATCCGACAACCTGCGCCGCGCACTGGACTCGATCCCGGCCGAAGCCAAGGCTGCGGGCGAAGCCGGCCTGACGACGCTGATCGAAGGCGTCGAGATGACCGAGCGCTCCATGCTCTCGACGCTCGAGCGCCATGGCGTTCGCCAGCTCGATCCCGTCGGCCAGAAGTTCGACCCGAATTTCCATCAGGCGATGTTCGAAATTCCGAACACGGAAGTCCCGAACAACACCGTCGTCCAGGTGGTGCAGGCAGGCTTCACGATCGGCGAGCGCGTTCTGCGCCCGGCCATGGTCGGTGTCGCCAAGGGCGGTCCGAAGCCCGAGGCGGAAGCTGCCAATTCCTATCTGGATCAGAAGGACGCATAATGAAAAGGGCCGCTGAGAAGCGGCCCTTTTCTTTTCCGGTCTGCCGCCGCTCAGATGCGGGCGAAGCGCTCGATCAGAAGATCGAAGAAACCGTCGGCATCGACGAAGCGCATCACCTGGGCATTGCGCTTGCGGTCGGTCACATGCCACCAGTCGACGACGGTCATGCCGACCGTCAGCTCCGACTTCACCTCGATCTCGACATTGCACTCGCGGCCCTTGAATAGCTCCGGCTTCAGGAGATAGGCGACAACCGTCGGGTCGTGCAGCGGGCCGCCGTCGGAACCGTATTTCTCGATGTCGAAGCGCTCGAAGAATTCAAGCATCTCGACCATTGCCTGGGCGGGCGCCGTGCCGAGGTCGGCCATGCGCTTGACGCGGTCCTTGCGGGTCAGCAGCTGATGGGTCACGTCGAGCGGCATCATCACGATCGGCACACCCGAACGGAAGACGATGTCGGCCGCTTCAGGGTCGACATAGATGTTGAATTCGGCAGCCGGCGTGATGTTGCCGCCTTCGAAGAAGCCACCGCCCATCATCACCAGTTCGCGGACGCGTGCGACGATATCTGGCGCCTTCTGGAAGGCGAGGCCGATGTTGGTCAGCGGCCCGAGCGTGCAGAGCGTCACGCTGCCTTCAGGCTCGCGGCGCAGCGTCTCGATGATGAAGTCGACGGAATGCTGCGGCTGCAGCGGCATAGTCGGCTCGGCCAGCGTCGGGCCGTCGAGGCCGGTCTTGCCATGCACGTGCTCGGCGGTGACCAGCTTGCGGGCGATCGGCTTGTCGGCGCCGGCAAAGACCTTGATGTCGGTGCGCTTGCAGAGCTCGCAGATGATGCGCGCGTTGCGGCTGGTATAGGACAGCGGCACGTTGCCGGCGACCGTGGTGATACCGAGCACTTCGAGCTCTTCCGGGCTGCCGAAGGCGAGCATGATTGCTGCGGCATCGTCCTGGCCGGGATCGGTATCGATGATGATCTTTCTGGGATTTGCCATGTACGTCGGTCCCTCCTCAGGTGCACGTCGTTTTGGCAGGCACCATTTGTTTATGATTGCGTCGCAAATCGGCGCAGCCCTTGCGGGTGACGATTTGATGCGAGCCTGCATGCGCTTTGTCAAGCAAGGACAAAGCCGGCGTTTACCCTAAAATTTCCGGGTCCTTGCCCGGCGGCCGCAAAACCTTGCGCGACCGCGCGCCAATTCCCATATTAGCAAGACCCGGATGCTAGCTTAGGTCCGGAAAGGTCGCTTGCATCAAGGACTTGAAAACATGAGCCGTATCACTCCCTTCGCCAGCCCGCTGCTCCTGGGCTTCGATGCCATGGAAAAGACGCTTGAGCGGATTTCCAAGGCGAGCGACGGTTATCCTCCCTACAATATCGAGCGTATTGCTGCCGATCACGGTCAGCCGGAGCGCCTGCGGATTACCCTTGCCGTCGCCGGTTTCGGCGAGGATGAGCTCGATGTCACGACGGAGGAAAACCAGCTTCTCATCCGCGGCCGGCAGGTCGAGCAGGGCGAGCGCGAATATCTCTATCGCGGCATCGCCGCGCGTCAGTTCCAGCGCACTTTCGTGCTTGCCGATGGCATGCAGGTTCTCGGCGCCGGCCTCAAGAACGGTCTTCTCTCCGTCGATCTAATTCGCCCGGAGCCCGCACGCATGGTCAAGAAAATTAACATTTCGGTCTCACAGTAGGACAACGGTTCGATTGCGCCGTTGGTCCCTTCTCTTGGAGGTACAGGAATGTTGATGAAAGAAGCGAATTCTCACCTGACCAAGTCCGAACTTGCCGGTATCGGCAACGGCGAGGTCGCCTATATCCGCAAAATGCGTACTGAAGAAGTATCGAGGTGCTTCCCCGAAGCGCCCGATATCGACCCTGGCGTCGACCTCTGGGCCCTTTTCGGCGCTGACGGCACGCCGATCCTGCTCACGGACAACCGCTCCAGCACCTTTTTCAAGGCCGCTGAAGACGAGCTCAAGACGGTAAGCCTGCACTAAACGTGCGGGCTTATGTCACTTGCCTGCTGGCTTAGATCTTCTTGAAAGTCAGATAGGCGGACGAACGGCCTTCGCGCCGTGCCTTGGCCTCGTAGCGTGTGCTCGGCCAGCCCTCGTAGGGCGTCAGCCAATCCGCAGCATTGCTCGCCAGCCAGTCGAAGCCGCCGTGGTCGCGGCATTTCAGCAGCGTCCAGTTCACATAGGTATCGATATCTGAAGCGAAGCAGAACAGTCCGCCGGGCTTCAGCACGCGATGGAAACGCTTGAGGTTCGTCTGCGAGACGAAGCGGCGCTTCCAGTGCTTCCGTTTGGGCCAGGGATCGGGATAGAGCAGGTCGATCTGGTCGAGGCAGCCATCGGGCAGCCAGTCGAGCAGCTGCGTCGCATCGTCGTTATAGACGCGGACGTTTCTGGCGCCCTTGTCCTCGACGCTGGCAAGCAGCTTCTGCATGGAATTGATGAAGGGCTCGACGCCGATAAAGCCGGTGGAGGGCAGTTCCTGGGCGCGGTGGATCAAATGCTCGCCGCCGCCGAAGCCGATCTCCAGCCGCAGCTTTTCGACCGGAACCGGCCAAAGGTCTTTCAGCGGCTCGGGGGGAGCCGCTGAAATATCGATGAGGAATGCCGGGAGCAGAGTACTCAGCTTTTCCGCTTGCTGTCCGCGTAGAGCCTTTCCCTTGCGGCGACCGAAGAAGGCTTCGGTCGCGCGGCCGCGGCGTTCCATATCCGTCATGCTGCGGCCTTGAGCTTGATGGCTTCCTTGAGGCCCTTCACGAGGTCGGTGCGCTCCCAGGAGAACGAGCCGTCACGCCCGGCCTTGCGGCCGAAGTGACCGTAAGCCGAGGTCTTTGCGTAGATCGGCTTGTTGAGGTCGAGGTGGCGGCGGATGCCCGTCGGCGACAGGTCCATGTTCTTGCGGATCGCGGCTTCGACCTGGTCTTCGGTCACGCCCTTGCCGGTCTGGTGCAGGTCGACATAGATCGACAGCGGCTGTGCGACGCCGATGGCGTAGGACAGCTGGATCGTGCAGCGGTCGGCGAGACCGGCGGCAACGACATTCTTGGCGAGGTAGCGGGCAGCGTAAGCAGCCGAACGGTCGACCTTGGTCGTGTCCTTGCCGGAGAATGCGCCGCCGCCATGCGGAGCCGCACCGCCGTAGGTGTCGACGATGATCTTGCGGCCGGTCAGGCCAGCGTCACCATCCGGACCGCCGATGACGAACTTGCCGGTCGGGTTGATGTACCACTTGCAATCGCTGGCGATCGGCAGGTCGCCGAGAGCTTCGCGGATATAGGGCTCGACGACGGCGCGAACCTTCTTCGAATCCCACTTCTCGTCGAGATGCTGGGTCGAAAGAACGATCGAGGTGACTTCTGCCGGCTTGCCGTCGACGTAGCGAACGGTCACCTGGCTCTTGGCGTCAGGGCCGAGCTTGGCAACGTCGCCGTCGCCCTTCTTGCGGGCGGTGGCGAGCAGCTGCAGGATCTTGTGCGAGTAGTAGATCGGCGCCGGCATGAGGTCCGGCGTTTCCTTGCAGGCGTAGCCGAACATGATGCCCTGGTCGCCGGCACCTTCGTCACCCTGCTGGTCGGCAGCGTTGTCGACGCCCTGGGCGATGTCTGCGGACTGCGAGTGCAGGAGAACGTCGATCTTCGCCTTCTTCCAGTGGAAGCCGTCCTGCTCGTAGCCGATGTCCTTGATGGCGCGGCGTGCGGCAGCCTTGAACTTCGACGGGTTGATGACGTCCTTGCCGTCCTTGTCCTTCTTCATCAGGCTCGGCGGCAGGCGTACTTCACCAGCGATCACGACGCGGTTCGTAGTGGCCAGCGTTTCGCAGGCAATGCGCACGCCCCAGGGGTTTACGCCGGTCTTTGCCGCTTCGCGGTAGACCAAATCCACGATCTCGTCCGAGATACGGTCACACACCTTGTCCGGGTGACCTTCGGCAACAGACTCACTGGTGAAGAGGTAATTAGCGCGCATTCCGGGATTCCCCTCAAAGAATAAAGTTCGACGAATTGGTACTCAGTTCACGCTCGAAAAACAAGCGCAGAAGGACATAAATATATCTTTATATCTACGGCTAAATGACAAATTTTGCCTTAAAAACGCGAAAAAGGCGGCCTTTCGACCGCCTTCTGTCATTGGACGCTATTGGGAGCGCTTAGTCGGAGTCGGCTTCGGCGGCCAGCGCCTTGACGAGCTCGACGACCTTGCGGCGTACCTTCGGGTCGGAAATCTTCACGAAGGCGCGGTTCAGCTGCAGGCCTTCGGAGGAGGAGAGGAAGTCGACGACGTAGTTGGAGCTGGAGGCTTCAGCCATGCCGCTCATTGCGCCGGCGTGCTCGCCGGGTGCATCTTCGAAGAAGAAGGAAACCGGGACGTTCAGGATGCTCGAGATGTTCTGCAGGCGGCTGGCGCCGACGCGGTTCGTGCCCTTCTCGTACTTCTGAATCTGCTGGAATGTAATGCCAAGGCTTTCGCCAAGTTTTTCCTGGCTCATGCCAAGCATAGTGCGGCGAAGACGAATGCGACTGCCAACATGGATGTCGATCGGGTTCGGCTTCTTCTTGTTCTCAATCATGGTCGTGCCCTAACAAAAGATATTTCAACGAGTGAAACCGGCATTCCCTGAACCCATCCGTAACGCCACGTTGCATGAAGCGTTAACCCACCCTCAAGCATACGTTAACAACGCCGATCTGAACTACTATGCAATTTTAGGGGTTTTCGGTCAATTCTGCTTGAAAATAAAACCCATGCGAGAAATCAGCGCAATCATAAACAGCAACGTTTCAGTCAACCAAAAGTAGGTTTGATGTGGATAGCCTGCTGTTGAATCAGCCTTAAAGCTCTCAAGAGTTGCATCTATGAAACCGCTCTCATTGAGGCTAAGTCCACTAATAATCTCTCCGCGTGAATTCACCAGCGCTGAAATGCCGCTGTTGGCGTCGCGAATCAGCGGTAATCCTGTCTCAACTGCGCGGATTCTTGCCTGCTGAAAGTGCTGATAAGGTCCAGGCGTAGATCCAAACCAAGCATCGTTAGTAATGTTGAGAATAGCGTTGGCCTGATTGATGCCGGCCATCTCTCCAGGGAAAATGATCTCGTAGCAGATCAGCGGATAGAGCGAGAGGCCGCTCGGGAGATTGAGCATCTCGCGGCTTGCGGCGGCGGTGAAGCCGCCCGGCATTTCCACGACGTTCTGGATGCCGAAATCATCGAGGAAATTCTCGAACGGCACATATTCGCCGAAGGGAACGAGATGCACCTTGTCGGATGCTGCAATGATCTGCCCGCGGCCATCGATGACGTAGATCGAGTTGTAATAGCGCGGTGCGTTACCGGGGCCGGTTTCCTCGATGCGAACGGCGCCGGCGATCAGGACCTGGTTGTCGTCAAGCGTATCGGCAATCCGCGTCAGCGCGTCCTGGTTATCCGTTAGAATGAAGGGGATAGAGGTTTCCGGCCAAACGATGATATCGGGCTTCTTGCCGCCATCCTTCGGCGCTTCCGCAGAGAGCTTGAGATGTTTCTCGAAGATCGCCGAGCGGTCGGCATCGCTGTCGAGCTTGGCCGCCTGGTCGATCATCGGCTGTACCAGGCGCACGACCGGCTGCTTGTCGGCAGGCGCAGCCTCAGGCTTCGGCAGGTAATAGAGAACGTAGGCGCCATAGCCGACATGCGCCGCAAAGAGCAGGGTGGCGAGCGTCACGCCGATCTTCGCGCCCTGGCGCGTGCCGAGAAGGGCAGGGGCAGCGAAGACGAAGACGGAGAGGGCGGTGATCCCCATGACGCCGAGGATGTGCACGGACTGCATCATCAGCGGAACCGGCATCATCCCGTAGCCGATGGCGTTCCAGGGAAAGCCGGTAAATGCCACGCTTCGCAGCCACTCGAACAGGCCGAAGCTTGCGGCCAGTGCGGCAATCCGCCCCAGTCCCTCCGACCAGAAGATCCGCGCGGCGGCCGCCGCCAGCCCGTAGAAAATCGCCAGCACCGCCGGCAGGCCGAGAATGGCAAGCGGCAGAGCCCAGGCAAAGGCGTCGGAATCGATCAGCAGCGCATGCCCCAGCCACCAAAGGCCGGCAACGAAATAGCCGAAGCCGAAAAGCCAGCCGGTGAGGAAGGCTGGCCAAAGACGGCCGATGAAGCTTGCCTCAGGTGAGGCAGCCGCCCCGTCGATCAGCCAGACAAGCAGCGTGAAGGAAACGAACATCGCGGCAAAGAAGCCGATTGGGGGGAGCGCTATAACGCCGATGGCGCCGGCCAGGATCGCCAGCAGTGCCCTTTTGAAACCCCAGACCAGGATAACCCTGTCCGCAAGCCGCTCCATGCGCAGTCCCCATCAAGCCGCGAATCAACCCGGCTCGCAGTCTTTCAAAAAAGCAGCTGTTTGTCGTGCTTTGCGGGCACTCAGTTTGCCGCAGAAGATTCCGCGGGCCTGTCGTCGCCCTGCTCCGAGCCACCAACGCCGTCACCATCCGCCTTGACGCGGCGGCGGATTGCCTGGCGCTTGCGGGTGATGCGCACGCGCTTGATGCGCCGCGGATCGGCATCGAGGATGTGAAACTCGAAATCCGGCAGTGCCTGAACCACTTCGCCGCGCACCGGGATGCGTCCGAGCGCCGAGAAGATCAGGCCGCCCAACGTATCGACCTCGTCCACCTGTTCGGCAATGTCGAAATCCGGACCGATCGCCGCGGCGATCTCCTCCAGCTCGACGCGGGCGTCGGCAACGAACATGTCTTCGGAGACGCGCTTGAACATTACTTCGTCGTCGTCATGCTCGTCGTCGATGTCGCCGACGACCATTTCGACGATGTCCTCATGCGAGGCGAGACCATCGGTGCCGCCATACTCGTCGATGACAAGCGCCATCTGCGTGCGGTTGACCTGCATGCGGCGCAGCAGGTCCGATGCCAGCATCGACGGGGGCACGAACAGGATCTTGCGGATGATGCCGGCCTCGGAGAGCGTCTTCTGCAGGTCGACGCGCGCCAGATCGAAATTCGGTTTGGCGGCGCGGCTCGGCTTCTGGATGTTTTCGGGCGCGATCTCGACCAGCGGCTCGGCAGCCTTGGTCTTGGCGCCGGCGCGGCGCTTGTTGCGCGCCTGCTTGGCGACGTAGGAGAGAAGGTCGCGGATATGGACCATGCCGCGCGGATCGTCGAGCGTATCGGCATAGACGGGCATGCGCGAGCGGCCGGACTCTTCGAAGAGGATCATCAGCTCGCCGATCGTGATCGTCTGGTCGACGGCCTCGATATCGGCGCGTGGCACCATGACGTCGGCAACGCGGACTTCGCGGAAGCGCAGGATGTTATGAAGCATCGCCCGCTCGTCGGGCGAAAAGGCGTCATCGCCGGTATCGCTGGTCATCAGCGCGTCGGCAATGTCTTCGCGCAGGCGCGAGCCTTGTTGTGGCCGGAGGATGCGGGCCGCGCGTGCCCAGAAAGATCGTCCGGAGTGTCTATTACTTCCGCCCTCGTCGGAGGAGGAAGATTGGTCGGCATCCTTGGTGTCTGCCGCGGGTTTTGCTGTAAAGTCGCTCATGGTTCCAATTTAAGGTCTTGACCCTCGTATGGGTCAGATAGGCCGAGATCCGCCAAAATGCGAGTCTCCAACCCCTCCATAATTTCGGCTTCTGCATTATTCATATGGTCGTAGCCGAACAGATGCAAGAAACCATGCACCATCAGATGCGTCAGATGGTTATCGAAGGGCTTTTCGAGCTCGGCAGCCTCCCGTTCGACCGTTTCCTTGGCGATGATGATATCCCCAAGCATCGGCCCCGGCATCTTGCCCGGCGTGATCGGATAGGCCGGGAAAGACAGGACATTGGTCGCCTTGTCCTTCTGGCGCCACTCGGCATTGATCGCCCGGATGGATTCGTCGTCGGTGAAGACCAGAGACAGCTCCGTCGCCATCTTCGGAAACTTCTGCTTGGCGTGCGTCTTCAGGTGACCGGCGGCCGTCTCCAGCACGCGTTCGGCCAGAGGCTGCAGCTCATCCTCGGAAGGCCAGCCGCCTTCCTCCACACTGATCTGAATATCGAGCAGGGTCATCAGTCCTGATTGACCGCGTCTTCTTCGCGCGCCGTATAGGTCGCGTCATAGGCGCGCACGATGCGGCCGACCAGCGGATGGCGCACGACGTCTGCATCCTTGAAGCGGACGGTCGAGATGCCCTCGACCTCATTCAGGAGACGTAGAGCCTCGACAAGGCCAGACTTGACGCCGCGCGGCAGGTCGATCTGGCTCGGGTCGCCGGTAATCATCATCCGCGAGTTCTCGCCGAGACGCGTCAGGAACATCTTCATCTGCATGGATGTCGTGTTCTGCGCTTCGTCGAGAATGATCGCGGCGTTGGAGAGCGTGCGGCCACGCATGAAGGCGAGCGGGGCGATTTCGATGACGCCGGCAGTGATCGCCCGCTCCACCTTGTCGCCTGGGATCATGTCGTAGAGCGCGTCATAGAGCGGACGCAGATAGGGGTCGACCTTTTCTTTCATGTCGCCGGGCAGGAAGCCGAGGCGTTCGCCGGCTTCGACGGCCGGGCGGGTCAGGATGATCTTCTCGACGGCGCCGCGCTCCAGAAGCTGGGCTGCCTGGGCGACTGCGAGATAGGTCTTGCCGGTACCAGCCGGGCCGACACCGAAGACGAGCTCGTTGCGCTCCAGCGCACGCATATAAGCGTCCTGCGTCGGCGTGCGGGCGATGATCGTCTTCTTGCGCGTCGAAATCTGCGCCATGGTCAGCTTGGCTTTCTTTTCCATCGTCGGCAGGCTCAGCTGGTCGTCGGCGGCAACGGCCATGCGGATCGCACCTTCGACGTCAGATCGTTCCACGCTGCCACCTTTCTGAAGCTTTTCATAGAGATAATCGAGCGTGCGCCGCGCCTGGTTGGTGGCGATCACGTCTCCGGTGATGACGACGGAATTGCCTCTGGCGCGGGCGTCGATATGAAGCCGCTCTTCAAGCAGCTTCAGGTTCTGATCGAACTGACCAAAAAGTTCGCTGGCGAACCGGTTGTTCTCGAACGTCAGGACAAAGTGATTGGCGTCGCTCGCAATGCGTGGGTGGCGCGGTGAAGAAGAAACCAATTCTTGTCCGTTCAAGCGGTCGAGCTCCTTGTTGAACCTCAGCCCTCTGCAAATTCGGCAAACAGGCTGTTGGTTCCGGTTCCGGTGATTCGCACTTTAATAATGTCACCGATTTGCGATGCTTTTGCATCAACATTCACAGACTGAAGCCAGGGAGAACGCCCAATAAGCTGTCCTTCCATGCGACCGGGCTTTTCGAGCAACAGATCAATCGTTTTACCGACGCAGGATTCGGCAAATTCCTGCTGCTGCTTCAAGAGAAGCGCCTGCAGGCGTTCGAGCCTTTCTGCCTTGATCTCTTCGGGCACCTGGTCCTTCAAGTCAGCGCCGGGCGTACCCGGACGTGTCGAATATTTGAACGAGAAAGCCTGCGCATAGCGCACTTCCTCGACAAGCTTGAGTGTATCCTCAAAATCGGCCTCTGTCTCCCCCGGGAATCCGACGATGAAGTCACCCGAAAGAGCTATATCGGGCCGCGCGGTACGGATACGCTCGATCAGTGCCAGATATTCGGCAGCCGTATGACGTCGGTTCATGGCTTTCAGGATGCGGTCCGATCCGGCCTGAACCGGCAGATGCAGATAGGGCATCAGCGCCCGCAGATCGCGATGCGCCTCGATCAGCCGGTCGTCCATGTCGCGCGGATGGCTGGTCGTGTAGCGCAGGCGCGCCAGGCCGGGAATGTCGGAAAGGCGGTAAAGAAGGTCGCCGAGGCTCCATTCCTCGCCGTTCGGGCCGACGCCATGCCAGGCATTGACGTTCTGGCCAAGCAGCGTGATCTCGCGCACGCCACCTTCGACGAGCTGCTGCGCCTCTTCGACGATCTGCGCCACAGAACGCGAGACCTCAGAGCCGCGGGTATAGGGCACCACACAGAAGGTGCAGAACTTGTCGCAGCCTTCCTGCACAGTCAGGAACGAAGTGACGCCGCGCGAGCGGATCTTCTTCGTTTCGGCGATCGGCAGATGTTCGAACTTGTCCTCGAGCGCATATTCCGTATCGACGATCCGCTGGCCTTCCTTGGCCTTGCGCAGCGCTTCCGGCAGACGGTGATAGGTCTGCGGACCAATGACGACATCGACGGCCGGCGCGCGGCGCAGGATCTCTTCTCCTTCGGCCTGGGCGACGCAACCGGCAACGCCGATCATCATCTCCTTGCCGGCGGCAGCCTTCTTCTTTTTCATTTCCCGCAGGCGGCCGAGGGCGGAATAGACCTTCTCAGCTGCCTTCTCACGGATATGACAGGTATTGAGCAGGACGAGGTCGGCCTCTTCCATATCCTCTGTCGGTTCATAGCCGTCGCGGGCCAGAGCGTCGCTCATGCGCGTCGAGTCATAAACGTTCATCTGGCAGCCATAGGTCTTGATGAAGACCTTGCGGCTGTTGCTGCCATCGCGGAGGCTCTCGCTCGGGAGCTGCTCCGGGGCCTGAAGAAGGGCGCTGTCTTGGGTCATGGCGGGCTATTTAGTGGTTTTTTGCCCGCTAGAAAATCGAAATCTTGTCTCAGGCGATGTCGCGGCCGCGCAGGCTGCTGTTCAGCATCGCGCGGATGCGCTGGGCGATCGT
Source organism: Rhizobium sp. Rhizsp82 (assembly GCF_047325115.1). NCBI lineage: Bacteria > Pseudomonadati > Pseudomonadota > Alphaproteobacteria > Hyphomicrobiales > Rhizobiaceae > Rhizobium > Rhizobium sp. Rhizsp82. Next base: position 1,249,346 of record NZ_CP168570.1, read on the forward strand.
CGCGCTGACATCCTTGCGCTTCGAATCCGCACGGTAATCGACCGGCTCGCCGAAGCTCACTTCGGCATCGAGCGCCCCCATTCTGAGAACATCGAGGAGATGCGGCATTAGTTCGACATCACCCGGCCAGCCCGCCAGCGGGCGATGATAGCGGCCCATCGCGATGCCATGAACACCAGTATAGGCGATAGCAACAGGCTGGACGAAAACCGAGCCGTTCGGGGAGTGCGGCACGGCCATCGCGGCGGCGCCGAAGAGAGAGGACTTCACCTCGAGCAGGCGGTTGCCGTCGGAGGTCGTGCCTTCAGGAAAGAGCACGATGATCTCGCCATCGGCCATGCGCCCGGCGATCTCGTTCGCCTGGTTGCCGGTGTTGCGCTTTTCCTCGCGGACGATGAAGACGCTCTTCTGCAGCTTGGCGAGATGGCCGAATACCGGCCAGCTGCTGACTTCGATCTTGGCGATGAAGGCGACGTCGGCCACCGACGACATCACCATGATGTCCATCCAGGAGGCGTGGTTGACGCAGAGCATCAGCGGGCGGCGGGTTTCAAGGCTACCCTTGACCCTGACCCGGATCCCCAGAGCGTGGCAGGCGAACTTGTGCCAGAGACGCGGCAGCGTGCGGCGGAGCTTCCAGTTGAATTTGAGCGCCAGCAGCTGGAAAGGCATCAGCAGGATGCTCGCCAGCGCAATGACGACGGCGGCATAGATCATGCGCACCCACACCATCAGCGGAGGCCTTCTGCTGCGGTCATCGGATCAGCGTTCGTCTTTCTTCAGCGGGATGCCATAGAGCTCCAGCCGGTGATCGACCAGCTTGAAGCCATGCTCGCGGGCGATCCGTTCCTGCAGCGCCTCGATCTCCGGCGAGCGGAACTCGATGACGACGCCGTTCTTCAGGTCGATCAGGTGATCGTGATGCTCTTCCGGCACCGTCTCATAGCGCGAGCGGCCGTCGCGGAAGTCGTGACGGGCAATGATGCCGGCGTCCTCGAACAGCTTGACGGTGCGGTAAACCGTCGAGATCGAGATCTTGGCATCGACTTTCACGGAGCGGCGGTAGAGCTCTTCAACGTCGGGATGATCCGCAGATTCTTCGAGAATGCGGGCAATGACGCGGCGCTGCTCGGTCATCCGCATGCCGCGTTCGGCGCATAGCTCCTCAAGGGTCTTGGCTACGTCGGTCATTGGCGGCCTTCACAACAGATTCCAGTTCCGCAAGGGAACTAGCGAAGAACGCGCTTCATGACAAGCGCCGTGGAAACCGCACCCTTGTCGTCCTTGTAATAGCCGCGGCGCTCGCCGACCTTCTCGAAGCCGAGCTTGCGGTAGAGACCGAGCGCCGGTGCGTTGCCCGCATCGACTTCGAGGAACAGGCTTTCGCCGCCGCGCGCATGGGCTTCTCGCATCGCAGCCTGCATCAGCCGCCAGCCGAGACCGGAACGCGCGGCCTTGGCCTGCACGGCGACCGTCAGGATTTCGGCCTCTCCGGCAACCTGGCGGGCGAGCACAAAACCGGGCAGCGGCTTCTTGAGGAAGGCATTGGTCTGGCGCGCCACAAAGCCGAAGACGTTGTCCTGGCTGAGCAGGCTGTGAAATTCGCCATCGCCCCAAGGGCGGGCAAAGCGTTCGCCATGCAGCACGGCAACGGCGTGGCAGTCGTCGCCGTCCATGGGGACAATCTCGAATTCCGGCTTAAGCGTCAGATAGGCTTCCAGCATTGTCATACTCGCGCAATCGCAAACCCCGCCTGTGGCTTGGCGTCAGGTCCACGCAGATAAAGGGGCTTCGGCTTTCCGGAAGACGGGTCGGCGGCAGCGCCGAGGCGCGCCACGAACGAGATGGGGAAGGAATTGGCGTAGTCGCCAGTCAGTTCGGGGCGCAGCAGTGGTGCTGCGGAACCGGTGATCTCGCCATCGAAGGTCGAGGCGAAGGCTTGCGCTTCCTCGATGGTGACGGCGCGGGGATCGTCGAGAGGTTCGCCCTCGGCCGAAAAGCTCTGCAGATAGATTTCACCGCGCTTGGCATCCATCGCTGCGAGTACGGCGCGGCCGGGCGTTTTAACCCGCTGGGCTGCGGCCATGGTTTCGAGCGTGGTGATGCCAACGGTCGGGATATTCAGGGCGAGGGCAAAGCCGCGCGCTGCGGCAACACCGACGCGGATACCGGTAAACGAGCCTGGACCGATCGTGACGGCGATGCGTTCGACCATCGCGAGCTTCTTTCCCGCCTGCGCCAGCACGCGGTCGACGATGCCCATCAGATGTTCTGCATGCCCCTTTCCGATCATGTCCGATGCCTCCCCCAGCATCGTATCACTACCGCTGTCATAAACAGCGGCAGCGCAATCCACACCTGCCGTGTCGAGCGCCAGAACAATCATGCCATCAATTTCCGAATAAATTCTTCCGCGCGCAGAATAAATTCATCCGGCCGTGCTGCAATAGCCCGGCCGGGTGAATTCATGCGCAAATACTGTTGTTTAGGCCGCGACCACTTCCTGCACTTCGGGAACGAAGTGGCGAAGCAGGTTCTGAACACCATGCTTCAGCGTCGCGGTGGAGGAAGGGCAACCCGAGCAGGAGCCCTTCATGTTGAGATAGACCTTGCCGTCCTTGAAGCCACGGAAGGTGATGTCGCCGCCATCCTGCGCAACGGCCGGACGCACGCGGGTATCGAGCAGTTCCTTGATCGTCAGGACGATCGACTCGTCGCCGGCATCGAAGAACTCGTCGCCGGCATCGGCATCTTCGGAGAGAATGGAGGCGTCGCCCATGACCGGCTTTCCGGACATGAAGTGTTCCATGATCGAGCCGAGGATCGCCGGCTTCAGGTGCTGCCACTCGGCATTGTCCTTGGAGACGGAGATGAAATCATAGCCGAAATAGACGCCGGTTACGCCCGGGATTTCGAAGAGGCGCGCGGCGAGCGGCGAAGCCTGGGCTTCTTCCGCGCTGCGGAATTCGGCCGTGCCGTTCTCCATCACCACCTTGCCCGGCAGAAACTTCTGCGTGGCGGGGTTCGGGGTGGCTTCGGTCTGAATGAACATTTCGCTCTCCATGCGGGCCAAGCCGTCGCTCGGTGCCGTCTTTAGAATTCTTCAAAAGAAAATAGGCCGTTTGGACGCGCCATTCAAGAGATAATGACTCCAGAATTGCTGGTTTAGGCCAGCGCGTCCAACTCTTCGTTGGTCAATGTATCGGGCAGCACCGTTACCGGGATCGGAAAGGCCGCGCCCTTGCCGGCGACGGAGGATACGAGCGGTCCCGGTCCCTCTTTTGCAGAGCTCGCCGCAAGCACCAGGATCGCGATGTCCCGGTCTTCCTCGATTACCATGTTGATCTGCTCGGCAGCGCTGCCTTCGCGAATGACGATTTCCGGTTCGATACCGATCGTCTCGCGCACGACCTGCGCCGATTTGGCGACCACGGCTTCCGCCTCTTCGCGCGCCTCGGCACGCATGATCTCCTCGACCCCCAGCCACTGCTGGAAATCGCCTTCCGGGATCACATAAACGAGAACGAGGCCGCCATTCGAATTCTTGGCGCGCCGGCCGGCATAGTGGACGGCACGCTGGCATTCGGGTGTACCGTCAATGACCGCCATGAATTTGCGGCGATGACCTTCGAGACGTGAGAGTCGCTTTGATACCATGGCGCGGACTCTGACACCCTAACCCGAAAATTTGCAAGCCCCGGCCTGTGAACTCAATGTTCAGGGTCCCGTCACGTTGGGCAGCCAGTTCGGCGGGTCGTCGGCGTGAAGTGCCAGCACCGACCGCGAGGTGATCGCGAGCCGCGCCTGCTTCCAGGCCTCGATGCGAACAGGATGGTTGCTGGCGAGCGCCTCGTTCTTTTCATGGAAAAGCTTGGAAAGCACCGGTCCCAGCCGATGGCCGAATTTTCGGTCGAAATCCTCAGGCTGAGGTTTGAACGTCGCGACTTTCAGTCCCTCGGCGCTCGCGGTCTGCACATAGAGGCCGAGCAGGCGTTCGATCACGAATGGCCGCATTCCGGCGCCTCTGTCACGGGCATAATTGGCGACGCCGCGATAGGCGAGGCCTGCCGGACGGCCCATGCCGGCTTCCTGATCGAGGCCGTAGAGAACGGCTTCGCAATAGGAGAAGTAACCACGCCAGAAGCGCTCGTTGCCGCAGACGTAGTTGCACAGAAAGAACGTATCCTGCCCCTGCGGCTGAACGACAGGGTAGCCTTTGTTGCCGAGATACTCGCAGATCCTGTCCAGGCCGGTATGGCCGGTCGCTATGCCTTGCTCCCATACATTGATGTAGATCGCGGCATTCGCGAGCATGGGATTGTAGATATAGCAATCGAATCCGGCGTCCTTGGCCTTCGCTGCTTCCGATGCGAAATGCGAAAATGACGTCGCAGCCTTCAGCTCGAATTTGCTTGAGACCAGACCCCAGAACGCCTCCCGATCAAGACCGATAGCCTTGTGGTGGTCGTAGAGGGTGCGGAAAAGCTCGTACTCGCGGGTATTGGCATCCGTATTGAACGAGATGTCAAAGGCGATCGCGTCAGGATGGAGAGACGCCCGCTGGTCGCTGTTGAGGTAGGGCTGGTAGACCAGGCATCCGCTCTGCGACGCCTTTACGGCAACCGTCGCGGCATCGGGCAGATACGTAGCGGCCTGCATAGCGGCAAACGGGGTCATCGATATTCCCTATAGCATGTGATTGCTGGACTGCGGCTGCGGCACCGCAGCGGTCTGTCTCATACCATAGGCGGGAGAGCTTGAGCCGGGCTTGCAAAGCCCGGCTCGCTATCTGCTAGTAGAGGAAGCCGATGATGTCGCGGACGTCCTTCATCGTTGCCTCGGCGCGGGCGCGGGCGCGTTCGCCGCCATTGCGCAGGATCGCGTCGATATGGCTCGTATCGTCCATCAGGCGGCGCATTTCGGCCGTGATCGGCGAAAGCACCTGAACCGAGAGATCGATCAGCGCCGGCTTGAAGACGGAGAACTGCTGGCCGCCGAATTCGGCAAGAACCTGCGCCTTCGTCTTGTCAGCAAGCGCCGCATAGATGCCGACGAGATTGTCGGCTTCAGGGCGGCCCTTCAGGCCTTCGAGTTCGCTCGGCAAACCATCCGGATCGGTCTTGGCCTTGCGGATTTTCTTCGAGATCGCGTCCTCGTCGTCCATCAGGTTGATGCGCGACAGATCCGACGGATCGGACTTCGACATCTTCTTGGTACCGTCGCGTAGCGACATGACGCGCGGCGCCGGGCCATCGATCAGCGGCTCGACCATCGGGAAATAGGCGTGCACGGGCTCGTCGCCGACGGTGATGTCGGTGCCGTGACCGGCGCGCCGGATATGATCCTGATAATCGAGGTTAAACTTCATGGCGATGTCACGCGCCAGCTCGAGGTGCTGCTTCTGGTCGTCGCCGACAGGAACATGCGTGCCGCGATAGACGAGGATGTCGGCAGCCATCAGGCTCGGATAGGCGAGCAGACCGAGCGAGGCATTCTCGCGGTCCTTGCCGGCCTTGTCCTTGAACTGCGTCATGCGGTTCATCCAGCCGATGCGGGCGACGCAATTGAAGATCCAGGCGAGCTCGGCATGCTGCGGCACGGCCGACTGGTTGAAAACGATGTGCTTCTCGGGGTCGATGCCGGATGCGATGAACGCGGCGGCGATCGAGCGGATCTGGCCGCGAAGATCCTCATGCACCAGCTGTGCGGTGATCGAGTGCAGATCGACGACGCAATAGATGCAGTCATTGCCGTCCTGCAGCGCCACGAATTTGCGGATCGCGCCGAGGTAATTGCCGAGATGCAGATTGCCGGTCGGCTGAACGCCGGAGAAAACGAGCTTCTTGAATTCGCCCATGATGATGTCCTCGATTAGGCTGGTGGAGGGCCCCAGGGCTAGACGCCCATGTTGCTAACGGGCGCGCTTATGCACGCGCCAAGGGCGGCAATCAAGAGGCTGCGGGTGCGGCGTGTTGGATGAGGTCGAAGGTGTTGCCGTAAGGATCCGAAAACACCGCGACGGTGCCGTAAACCTCGTGCCGCGGCTCCTCCAGAAAGCGGACACCGGCGCTGGTCATTGCCGCGTGATCGCGCGCGAAATCATCGGTCTTCAGGAAGAAGCCGACGCGTCCGCCGGTCTGGTTGCCGATCGCAGCCTTCTGCCTGTCGTCCGCTGCCTGTGCCAGCAGGAACGCAGCGCCATCACCGTCATGCGGCTTCACCACCACCCATCGCTTGCCATCCGGCATTGCCTCGTCCTGCTGGCAGTCGAAGCCGAGCGCACCGCAGTAGAAAGCTTTGGCGCGATCGTAATCATCGACGACAAGCGTGACGAGAAACAGCGATTGCATCGGTCAGGGCTCCTGGTTCGAGGCATTTCAACGGGTTGAAGATCACTCTCTTAAACTTTTTTGAGCCGCCACACCGCATTTTTCGCGCGTCTTCCGCGATTTCGAACGGGCTATGCACGCCGCCTTCAACGCATTGATTCCGTTTTGGGTGTCGGGAGTATTTTATACTCACAAATAGCTATGTTGAAAACGGTGATATCCTATAAATGAGGGATTTTCACATTTTGAATTAGTAGAAAATTTCACAAAATGGTCACAATTCAAACCAACGTTCCTCCCGCCATCCGGCCGGGCAGCGCCCCTTCAGCCCGGCCCTTTGCGGAGGGACGTCGATGCATACCATTCTATCCCTGGCGCTCGCCGGCCTGTTCGCCGTGTCCTGTTGCCTCAGCGCCAATGCCCAGACAGCCAAGAAGCCATCCGTCAGACTGCTGAAGAACAGCGCCAATTCCGCCTATACGGTGCAGACCGTCAGCGTCCGTGTCGGCTGTTTCCCGCCGCGGCTGAGAGGAATTCTCGCGCATATCGCCGCCAAGACCGGGCGCCGGCCGATGGTGACATCGGGCTTCCGGCCGCATTCCGGCCGCTCGCACTCACAGCACCGGCATTGCAATGCCGCCGATATCCGAGTGCCCGGCGTTTCCGAGCGCGTGGTCATTGCCGCCGCTCAGAGTGCACCGGGTATTGGCGGTATCGGCCGCTATTGCAACGGTATCGTTCATGTCGACACCGGGCCGAAGCGGCGCTGGACCTATTGTTGAGCCTCAGCCTTCGGTCGAGGGTGCGGGCTTGCGGTTGAGGTTGCGGCGGATCATGCCGAGATCGGCGCCGCCGATCAGGAATGCTGTCGCGAAATAGACGATCATGGAAATGCCGATCAGCAGGCCGAGCGTGCCGACCTTGGTCGTCAGATGCGCGTCCGATGCGAGCGACGGCGCCCAGCGATGCTGCAGATAGATGATGACGGCACCCATGACGGCGGCCGAGACGACGAGCAGAGCGGCCCGCCGCGCCAGTGCCCATTCCCAGGCCAGATGCCCGCGGCGCAGCAGCGTCACGAAGAGCAGGACCGTGCTGATCCACCCCGCCGTCGCCTCGGCGACCGCGATGCCGGGGGCGCCGAGATAGGGGAACAGCGTCAGCGCCGTCGCGCAGTTGACGCCGACCGCGATCGCCGAGAAGCGCATCGGCGTCTTGGTGTCCTCGCGGGCGTAGAAGCCGGGCTGCAGCGCCTTGATCAGCACGAAAGCCGGGAGGCCGATGCCGTAGATCGCCAGGATGGAGCCGACGATCAGGGTGTTTTCCTGATGGAAAGCGCCGCGCTCGTAGAGCACGCGGATGATCTCGTCCGAGAGAATCCAGAGCGCGAAGGCAGCCGGGATCGTCAGGAACAGGACGAATTCGATCGAGCGGTTCTGCAGGTTGCCAGCCTCGCGCAGATTGCCGCCCTTCAGCGCCCGCGCCAGTTCCGGCAGCAGCACCACGCCAACGGCGACACCGACGACGCCGAGCGGAAGCTGGTAGATGCGGTCGGCATACTGAAGCGCCGCGATTGCGCCCTCGCGAGACGAGGCGATCGCCTGGCCGATCATCTGGTTGATCTGGGTGATGCCGCCGGTGACGGCTGCGGGCACCGCAAGGATCAGCAGCCGCTTGACGTTTGGCGTCATACGCGGGCGGCGAAGGCCTATGCTCATGCCGGCATGGATGACGCCGAGATAGACGACGGCGAGCTGCAGGATACCGGCCGCGAGAACGCCCCACGAGAGATACCAGGCCGTCTGCAGCGGCTCCGAGCCGGTATAGAGGGCGTAGAACAGCGCGCCGATCATCACGACGTTCAAGAAGACGGGCGCGACCGCGGCGGCAAAGAAGTGATGCAGCGAGTTCAGCATCCCACTCATCATCGCCGTCAGCGACATACACATCAGATAGGGGAACATCACGGCCGCCATGCGGACCGTGATCGAGAACTTGTCAGGATCGTCGGTAAAGCCGGGCGCGATGATGAAGCGTACCAGAAGCGGCATGCAGAGCTCCATCACGATGGTGATGAGCAGCAGTACCGAGAAGAGTACGCCGAAGACTTCTTCGGAGAAGCGCTTGGCGCCGTCGGTGCCGTTCGCCTCGATCTCCTTGGCAAACAGCGGCACGAAGGCGGCGTTGAACGCGCCTTCGGCAAACAGGCGCCGGAAGAGGTTCGGAAAGCGGAAGGCGGCGTAGAACACGTCGGCCATCGGGCCGGTACCGAGGGCTGCGGCCATCAGCGTTTCACGGGCAAAACCGAAGATGCGGCTGCCCAGCGTGGCGCCGCCGACGGTGGCAAATTTCTTGACGAGGCTCATGCGGGGGAACCGGCTTTCTTGTCGCTCGGCTGCGAAGAGCGTGCCGTGGCAGCGGGCGCGATGATGCCGGACGGCATGCGTTCGCGCAGCTCGTCCTCTTCACCGGCCATGACGGCCTTCAGCCGGGCGGTGATGTTGGAGCGCTTGCTGTCGCTGGTGATCTTCTGGCCGACGAGGTCGGTGACGTAGAAGGTGTCAATCACCTTCTCGCCGAAGGTGGTGATACGGGCGGATTGAATGTCGAGCGAGAGGTCGGACAGCACGGCGGTGATTTCCGACAGCAGACCGGCGCGGTCGAGGCACTCGACCTCGATGACGGTGAACTTGTTCGACAGGTTGTTGGTGATGTTGACCGACGGCGGGATGACGAAGGCCTTGCTCTTCTTGCGGTTCTTCGTCCGCGTGGCGATGACCTCGGGCAGCCGCTTGCGGCCGGAAAGCACGTCCTCGATCATCCGGCCGATCGTTGCGGCACGGCGAAGCTCGTCCTCGTCATTGGGAAATTCGCGGCTGACATGGATCGTGTCCAGCGCGCGTCCGTCCGAGGTCGTGAAGATCTGCGCATCGACGATGTTGGCACCCGCTGCCGCGCAGGCGCCGGCGATGACGGCGAGCAGGCGCGGATGGTCGGGCGAGAGCACGGTGATTTCGGTGATCGCATGGAAGCTGTCGGTCCGCACCGTCGTTGCCAGCGCCTGGCCGGCCTTGTCGGCCTGGCGGATGAAATGCGCGTGGCGCACTTGGTCTTCCAGCGGCACCGAGAGCAGATAGGGCTGGTAGTGCAGCTTCGTATAGGTCTTGCGGTCCTTCTGCGTCCATTCCGAGAGCGCGTTGAACAGCGCCTCGGCGGCAAAGCCGGCGCGTTCCTTGCGCGACACTTCCGAGAAGCCACCTGCGAGCAGAAGCTCGGTTTCGTAATAAAGCGTGCGCAGCAGCTGGCCCTTCCAGCCGTTCCAGACACCCGGGCCGACGGCGCGGATATCGCAGATGGTCAGGATCAGCAGCATTTTCAGCCGGTCGAGCGACTGCACGCGATCGGCAAAATCGGTGATCGTCTTGCGGTCGGTCAGGTCGCGGGTTTGCGCGACCATAGACATCGTCAGATGCTCCTCGATCAGCCAGACGACCATCTCCGTCTGCTTCTGCGACAGGCCGAAGCGGGCGCAGAGCTTGCGGGCGACGCGGGCACCGGCGATCGAGTGATCTTCCTGGCGGCCCTTGGCAATGTCGTGCAGCAGCACCGCGACATAGAGCGAGTCGCGATCCTCGATATGCGGCATCAACTTGTTGGAGAGCGGATGCAGCTCTTCCGCCTTGCCCTTGTCGATCTCCGAGAGCACGTCGACGCTGCGGATCAGATGCTCGTCCACCGTATAGTGGTGGTACATGTTGAACTGCATCATCGCGACGATCTTGCCGAATTCGGGAATGAAGCGTCCGAGCACGCCGGCCTCGTTCATCCGCCGCAGGATCAGGGCGGGGTCGCGATGCGAGGTGAGGATGGACAGGAAGAGGCGGTTTGCTTCCTCGTTGTCGCGCAGGTCATTGTCGATCAGCCCGAGCGAGCGGCTGACGCGCTTCAAGGCATCCGGGTGGAACTCAAGCCCGTTCAGATCGGCGACATGAAAGAGCCGGATTATGGCAACCGGGTCGCGCTTGAAGACATCGGGGTCGGCCAGCGTGATACGGCCGCGATCCTCCACGAACTCGACGCTGCCGGCGATCTTGCGGGTGCGGTGGGTAAAGCGGCTGAGCACGCCTGTCAGGCCCGGGATCGACTTCGCCTGCTGGTCCTCAAGCGCCGCGCAGAGAATGCGCGTCAGGTCGCCGACGTCCTTTGCGACGAGGAAGTAGTGTTTCATGAACCGCTCGACGGCCGATAGGCCGGGGCGGGCGTGGTAGCCGAGCGCCTCGGCGATCTCGCGCTGGATGTCGAAGGAAAGCCGCTCTTCCGCCTTGTTGGTCAGGAAATGCATGTGGCAACGCACCGCCCAGAGGAAATCCTCGGCGCGCATCAGCAGCCGGTATTCCTGCTTGGAAAGAACCCCGAGCTTGATCAGCTCGGCAGGATCGCGGACGTGATAATAATATTTCGAGATCCAGAAGAGCGTGTGCAGGTCGCGCAGGCCGCCTTTGCCTTCCTTGACGTTCGGCTCGACCAGATAGCGCGTGTCGCCCGCCTTGCGGTGGCGCTCGTCGCGTTCGGCAAGCTTGGCGGCGATGAATTCCGGGCCGGTGCCGGTGACGATTTCCTTGTCAAAGCGGGCTTCGAGATCGGTTTCCAATGACTGCAAGCCGCAGATATAGCGCATCTCGAGGATCGCCGTGCGGATCGTCATGTCGGACTTCGACAGCGCGATGCATTCCTCGACGGTGCGCGTCGCATGGCCGACCTTGAAGCCCATGTCCCACAGGATGTAGAGCATGAACTCGACGGCCTTGTGCGTCTCCTCACCGGGCTTCGGCAGGAAGAGGAACAGCAGGTCGATATCCGAACCCGGCGCCAGCGTGTCGCGCCCGTAGCCGCCGACGGCGGTGACCGAGAACTTGTCCTTCTGCTTCGGGAAGATATGCGTGACGGTGAAATGATAGAGGACCGTGATGATCTGGTCCTGAAGCCAGGAGATACGGTAGGCGCAATGCAGGCCGCCGCCATCTTCCGAGAGCAGCTCGCGGGCCTTCTGGCGGCCCTCGTTGCTGGCCTTTTTCAGGAGTGCAAGCAGATCCGAGCGCAGAAGGTCCGGGCGGTTCTTGTTGGCTTCGGCCACGGCATCGCACTGGCTCTGCAGATAGGCCGTATCGAGGATGCCGGAAAAGTCGATGTCTTGCTTCGCCATGCTGTGTTCGCGCGGCGCGGCTTGCTCAGTCTGCGCCTCTCGTTTCGTCTGCATGCGATATAGCCTCTCTACCCGGCTGATGACACCGGCTTCATACCTCAAGAACCTTTAATTTTGGCGAAAAGGTGTTGCGAGCCGCCGGGGCGGGGCGCTTTGCCGCAAGTTGTCGGATTGCCGGCGGTCAGACCGTCTGGGCCTGAACCGAGTAGAGCACCTGGCGGGCTTCCTGAGTAATCGCCTCCAGCGTCGGCCGGTCGCATTCGCGGTAACCCGCCTTGGCGATCATCGAGGCGAGCTCGCAGATCAGCGTGCAGCAGCGGGTAACCTCAAGCAGGCCGTAGGGCGATTTCCAGCCGCGCGGATTGCCGTGCTCGTCGGCGCGGCGAAGCGCTTCGAGGATCGTGAACATATCGGAGAGCCGCTGTGTCTCACGAACGAGGCTGCGCATGAACATCGGACGGCTCCTACTTCACTTGTTTCTTCAATGCGTAAAGCGCATCCAGCGCCTCACGCGGCGTCATGTCGTCAAGGCTCATGCCCTTCAGCGTTTCCTCGACCTTGGACGGACCGCGATTTGTATCCTCGCGGCGCACCGCCACCTGGAAGAGCGGCAGGTCGTCGATCAGCTGGCTCGCCGGGTTCTTTCTGTCGGCATCTTCAAGCCGCGTCAACACATCGCGTGCACGGGCAACGACGGAAGCCGGCAGACCGGCCAACCGGGCAACCTGAATACCATAGGAGCGATCGGCCGCGCCCGGGCCGACTTCATGCAGGAAAATGACGTCGCCGTCCCATTCCTTCACCCGCATCGTCGCGTTCGATAGCCGGGCAAGCTTTTCAGAAAGCACGGTCAATTCGTGAAAGTGCGTCGCAAAAAGCCCGCGGCAGCGGTTCGCTTCATGCAGATGTTCGACGGCCGCCCAGGCGATCGAAAGACCATCGAAAGTCGCGGTGCCGCGGCCGATTTCGTCGAGAATGACGAGCGAGCGGTCGGTGGCCTGGTTGAGGATAGCCGCGGTCTCCACCATCTCGACCATGAAGGTCGAACGGCCGCGCGCCAGATCGTCCGATGCGCCGACGCGGGAGAAGAGACGGTCGACGATGCCGATATGCGCCGACGTCGCCGGAACGAAGCAGCCCATCTGCGCCAGGATCGCGATCAGCGCGTTCTGGCGCAGGAAGGTCGATTTACCGCCCATGTTCGGGCCGGTCAGCAGCCAGATCGCGCCGTCCTTGCCGTCGGCGACCGGCGACAGGTCGCAATTATTAGCAACGAAGGGGCCGGAGGACTGGCGGCGCAGCGCCTGCTCGACGACAGGGTGACGCCCACCCTCGATCGCAAACATCTTCGAGCCGTCGACGAGCGGGCGGCAATAAGCTTGCTCTTCCGCCAGAAGCGCCAGTGCTGCGGCAACGTCGATCACGGCAAGTGCCCGGGCGCCGGCCTTGATCGCCTCGGCTTCGGCAACGACAGCAGCCGTCATCCGGTCGAAGGCGGCAAGCTCGATCTGCAGCGCCCTGTCGGCGGCGTTGGCAATGCGGCTTTCGAGATCGGCAAGCTCCGTCGTCGTGAAGCGCATGGCGTTGGCCATCGTCTGGCGATGAATGAAACGGGCCTTGGCCTCCGCGGTGTCGGTCATCGGACCGGCATTGCCGGCCGTGACTTCGATGAAGTATCCGAGAACGTTGTTGTGCTTAATCTTCAGCGACTTGATGCCGGTTTCGTCGGCATATTGCAGCTGTAGGCCGGCAATCACCCGGCGCGACTGATCGCGCAGCGCCCGGACTTCGTCGAGCTCGGCGTTGGCGCCATCGCGCAGAAAGCCGCCGTCGCGCTTCAGCAGCGGCAATTCATCGGCCAGCGTTTCGCCGAGCAGGGCTTCCAGCTGGGAGGGAAGGGCTCGCAACCCATCGAGGGCCGCATCGAGTTCGACCGGCAGCAGGGCGCCGTCAAGCTGGCCGACCAGTTCGCTGGCAGCACCCAGTCCTTGGCGGATCGACCAGAGATCGCGCGGGCCGCCACGATCGAGCGCCAGCCGCGAAAGTGCGCGCGGCATGTCGGGCACAAGCTTCAGGGCATCGCGCAGGTCGCCACAGAGCGACGGCTCCTCGATCAGGAAGCCGATGGAATCGAGACGTTCGTTGATCCTCGCCGGATCTGTCAGCGGCGACATCAGCCGCTCGGCAAGTAGACGGGCGCCGCCACCGGTGATGGTACGGTCAATCGCCTTCAGCAGCGCGCCGTTGCGATCTCCGGACAGCGTCTTCGCCAGCTCGAGATTGGCGCGCGTGGCAGGATCGATGAACAGTGTCGAGGCGCCGCTTTCCCGCTCGGGCTTTCCGAGCGGCGGGCGCTCGGCGATCTGGGTCTTCTCGACATAGGCGATCGCCGCTGCCGCTGCGGCGAGTTCGGCACGAGAAAATGTCCCGAAGCCGTCCAGCGTCGAAACCCCGAAATAGCGCGTGATGCGGCCCTCTGCCGTCGCGCTGTCGAACAGCACGCCCGGCTGCGGCACGGCCACCCGGCCAAGCACGTCGAAGACGGGCTTCAGTTCCGGGTCGTAGAACATCGTATCCGGCACGATCAGCTCGCGCGGTTCGATGCGCAGGATGTCGGCCAGCAGGCGGGAAGTCTCTGTTTCTGCGAGACGGAAAACACCGGTCGAAATGTCGATCCAGGCAAGCGCCATCAGCGGTTCGGACGCGCCGCGGATACGGGTGAGCGCCATCAGGTAGTTGGATTCGGACGGCGAAAGCAGCTTTTCTTCGGTGATCGTGCCGGGCGTGACGAGACGGATGACGTCACGCTTGACGACCGACTTCGAGCCGCGCTTCTTCGCTTCCGCCGGGTCTTCCACCTGCTCGCAGACAGCGACGCGGAAGCCGAGACCGATCAGCCGCTGCAGATAGTCGTCGGCCGCATGAACCGGCACACCGCACATCGGGATATCCTGGCCCATGTGCTGGCCGCGTTTCGTCAGCGTGATGCCGAGCGCGCGCGACGCATCGAGCGCGTCCTCGAAGAACAGCTCGTAGAAATCGCCCATGCGATAGAAGAGCAGCGAATCCGGATTGTTCGCCTTGATCTCGATGAACTGCTCCATCATCGGTGTCGCCGAAGCGCGGCTTTCCTCAGTCGCGAGTTCGGCAGCCGAAAAGGCTTCGTGTCGAGGATCCATTCTGTCGTTCACGTCGGTAGGCTTTTCCCTAAAAAATCAGGTGCCACCCTATCGAAGCACGGCTATAGAAGACAACAGCTATCGGGAAACGGGAGCCGTTAGCCCACAGGAGGATTGAGGGAGGTATTCGCTGAACCGCGCGGTCAGGAAGCCCTTGAAGGGCACCTGCCAGTTCCAACGGATATTTTAATCGATTGTAGCCGTACGGCTTTTTCGCAAGGCGTCGTGTCAGCCCCTATAGCCCTGTCTATAGATTGGGGAAACGGTGCAATCGAAAGCCGATTGCCAGGAGATTTGGAGGAGATATGCCCGACATGAACAGCAAGCAGCGCCCCGCCAACGGCATCACCGACAAGGAAGCACTCGACTTCCACTCAATGGGGCGGCCGGGCAAGCTTGAGGTCAACCCGACCAAGCCGATGGCGACGCAGCGCGATCTCTCGCTTGCCTATTCGCCGGGCGTCGCCGTTCCCGTCAAGGCCATCGCCGCCGATCCCGCCACCGCCTATGATTATACCTCGCGCGGCAACATGGTGGCCGTCATCTCCAACGGCACGGCCATTCTCGGCCTCGGCAATCTCGGCGCGCTGGCGTCGAAGCCGGTCATGGAAGGCAAGTCCGTTCTCTTCAAGCGTTTCGCCGATGTCGATTCCATCGACCTGGAAGTCGATACGGAAAATGTCGACGAGTTCATCAATTGCGTCCGCTTCCTCGGCCCCTCCTTCGGCGGCATCAATCTCGAAGATATCAAGGCTCCCGACTGTTTCATCATCGAGCAGCGCCTGCGCGAGCTCATGGATATCCCTGTTTTCCATGACGACCAGCACGGCACGGCAATCATCGCCGCCGCCGGCCTGATCAACGCGCTGGAACTGACCGGCCGCGACCTGAAGACGACGAAGCTTGTCTGCAACGGCGCCGGTGCCGCGGCAATCGCTTGCGTCGAGCTCATCAAGTCGATGGGCTTTGCCGCCGAGAATATCGTTCTGTGCGATACCAAGGGCGTTATCTATCAGGGCCGCACCGAGGGCATGAACCAGTGGAAGTCGGCGCATGCCGTCAAGACCAAGGCCCGTACGCTCGACGATGCCATGAAGGGCGCCGACGTCGTCTTCGGCCTGTCGCAGAAGGGTGCCTTCTCCGAGGATATGATCCGCTCGATGGCCGACCGGCCGATCATCTTCGCGATGGCCAACCCGGATCCGGAAATCACGCCTGAGGAAGTCGCCCGCATTCGCGATGACGCGATCATGGCGACCGGCCGCTCCGACTATCCGAACCAGGTCAACAACGTCCTCGGTTTCCCCTATATCTTCCGCGGCGCGCTCGATGTCCGCGCCACGACCATCAACGACGACATGAAGATTGCTGCCGTGAAGGCGCTGGCCAGCCTCGCCCGCGAAGACGTTCCTGACGATGTTGTTGCCGCCTATCAGGGCAACCGCCCACGCTTCGGTGCGCAGTACATCATCCCTGTTCCCTTCGATCCGCGTCTCATCTCGGCCATTCCGGCCGCCGTCGCCGAGGCCGCGATCGAAAGCGGCGTTGCCCGCAAGGTCATCACCGACATGGAAGGCTATCGCCGCGAGCTCTCGGCCCGCCGCGATCCGATCGCCTCGACGCTCGCCAGCCTTTACGAGCGGGTTCGCCGCCGCCCGAAGCGCGTCGTCTTCGCCGAGGCCGAAGAAGAGCAGGTGATGCGCGCTGCTCTCTCCTATGCCAACCAGCAGCTCGGTACCGCGATCCTTCTCGGCCGCGAGGATCTGATCAAGGCAACCGCCGAGCGTGCCGGCATCGACCTCAACCGTCCAGGCCTCGAAATTGTCAACGCCCGCATTTCCAACCGGGTCGATGCCTATATCGATTATCTCTATGCGCGCCTGCAGCGGAAGGGCTACCTGCACCGCGATGCACAGCGCCTGATCCACAACGACCGCAACCACTTCGCGGCAACTATGGTGGCGCTCGGCGATGCCGACGGCATGGTGACGGGCATCACCCGCAATTACTCGACGGCGCTGGAAGACGTCCGCCGCTGCATCGATGAAAAGCCTGGCCACCGGGTCATCGGCGTGTCGCTGGTGCTCGCCCGCGGCCGCACCGTCTTCGTTGCCGATACCGCGGTCCACGATATGCCGACGGCGGAAGAGCTGGCGGATATCGCCGAAGAGGCCGCCGGCCTCGCACGCCGCATGGGTTACCAGCCGCGCGTCGCGATGCTCGCTTACTCCACCTTCGGCCATCCGTCGGGAGAGCGCTCGGAGCGCGTCCGCGAAGCGGTGAAGATCCTCGACAAGCGCCGTGTCGATTTCGAATACGACGGTGAAATGTCGGCAGATGTGGCGCTGAACCGCAAGGCGATGGAGCAATACCCGTTCTGCCGCCTCTCGGGCCCGGCAAACGTGCTTGTCATGCCCGCCTTCCACTCGGCCTCGATCAGCACCAAGATGCTCCAGGAACTCGGCGGCTCCACCGTCATCGGCCCGATCCTCGTCGGCCTCGACAAGGCCGTCCAGATCACCTCGATGGGCGCCAAGGACAGCGACATCGTCAACATGGCCGCAATCGCGGCTTACGCGGCGGGGTCGTAAAGACAACGCCCTATCGCGATATCGCGCGGTAGGGCGTTATTCCGGAAATTTGCCCGGCCACAGGCGCGCGCCGTGAAGAACGCGCAGTACTCGCACCCGATCCGGCAAGGCGATGTAAGCGATGATATAAGGCGTGCGCGGCACAGTGAGTTCGCGCGTCCCTTCGATCCGGCCGGCTCTGCCGCTTTGCGGAAACGCGGTCAGGCGCTGGGCAGCGGCCGCAATCTGCCCGTCGATCAGCACCGCGGCCTGCGGATTTTCCGTCTGGATGAAGGAGAAGATGTCGTCTCGGTCTGAAAGCGCATAGCGGGTCCAGACAAGCTTCACTGGCCGCCCCCCGCATTGCGCAAGGCGTCGGCGCGTCTCTTTGCGAAATGCGCTGCCACCTCATCGTCGTCTATATCTGCCGATGTATCCGCGAGCGCCTCCAGCACTTTCGCCTTGAACCAGGCGTCATGCGCCTCGCTACTGCTCACCAGTTCGAGTGGTAGAGCGCCTTCGTTCGCCGTCCTCGTCAGTAGGATCCGGACAGCATCGGAAACGGTCAGGCCCATCGTCTCAAGAACGGCTGCCGCGCGTTCCTTGATCTCAGGATCGATTCTCGTTTGAACAAGAGTGGTCGAAGACATTGGTCACCTCCGTCAGGAGATGACTGTACTTCATTTGAATGACAAGTGCCAGCTTAGCTCGAGAACCGGCCGGCGTCGGCGCCGTAGTAGTTCAGGTAACGGTCCGAGATGCTGGAGATCGGCAGAACGATCAGCACGTCGGTCGTATTGAAGGCGTGGTCGACCACGGCGGTGGAGCCGACCATTGCGCCCAAGCGCAGGTAGCCCTTGATCAGCGGCGGCAGTGCCATCAGCGCCTTCTTCGGGTTGACGGCCTCGGGCGGCATCAGGTCCATCGGACGGGCCAGATGCGGCAGGGCGTTGACTGCCCATTCGTTCTTGGCCTGGACCGTGTGGTGCAGGAAAGAGAGGGCCAGTGCATGGCTTTCCGGGTGGATGCCCGGGAAGGAGGCACAGCCGAACATGGCGCTCATGCCGTGCTTCAGAGCATAGGCCCAGTTGCCCTGCCAGAGCAGTTCGACCGTGCGCTTCGTGCGGTATTCCGGCAGCACGCAGGAGCGGCCGAGCTCCATGAATTTCTTGTCGGGATGGCGGGCAAGCAGCTCGCCGATCGCGAATTCGGAAGCCGAGTAAAAGCCGCCATTCGCCATCGCGACATCCTGACGCAACAGGCGGTAGGTGCCGACGATCTGGTCTTCGCTGTCGCCTTCCAGCGATCGGTCGAGCACCAGCAGGTGATCGCAGAAAGCGTCATAGGCGTCGAAATCCCGCTCGCGGCGCATGGCTTCGGCCGGAAGCTGTGCTTTCATCTCCTCGACGAAGACGCGGTAGCGCACATGCTGTGCGGCATCGATTTCGCTGGCGCTGCGGGCCAGCCGGGTCTCGAGATTACCGATACGGCCGAGAACGTCGCCTTCCTTCGGCGCAACAGTCGCCGAAGACCGGCTGGTCTCCGCAATCGTCTCGCGTTTCAAGGTGTCGATATCCATTGAAGATTCTCCCGTTGCCGGCTCATGAGCTGCCATAAAACACTTATGTGCGACAGGAAAGTGACATGAACGTTACGGAGAAATTGGGGCAATGTCACCCCGCTTTATAGCGCTTCCGCCCGCCGCGCCGAGAGCGCGGCCACGGCCTGAACCTCGGTCAATAGCCGGATCGGATCGACCGGCTTGATCATCACCCGGTTGGCACCGGCCAGCAGAACGGCACGACGGGACTCGTCGCGCTTGTCTGCCGTCAGCACGATGACAGGCACCGGCACCAGATCGAGACGCCGCTCATGACCGCGCAAGCGGCCGATCATGTCGACGCCTTCGCCGCCCGGCATGGTGAGATCGCTGATGACGATATCGGGGCGGCTGCCATTCTCTGAAAGTGCGCCGTCAAGCAGGCTATCGAAGTCCTCGACATGGCGAACCGCATGGCCACCCTTCTCCAGCATGGCACGCACCAGCATGGCATTGATCGGGTCGTCCTCGCCAAGCAGGATGTTGAGACCGCGCTGCAGGCTGGCTTCGGGAATGGAGGCGCTGAAGCCCGGCTGATTGTCGTTCAGCGCATCCCGCTTCTCCATGCCACGCATCCGTCCACGCAACACGTCGATCAGCGACTGTTCGCGCAGCGGCCGGATCAGCCAGGCATCGAAGAGATCGAGTGCGTGAGCGTTCCGTTCTTCCGGGTTGACGAGCAGGATCTTGCGCAGGCCAAGCGCCGCAATGTCGGTGCGGTCGGCGAGATGGCTGGCGAACTCGGCCGAAAGACGGTGGTCGATGATGATGTCGGTCGGGCGCTGGCCGCGGCCGGCCATATAGAGCAGCGTCTCGCGGGCGGTCTCGCCATCCTCGACGAGATGGCAGGCGCCGCCGAGCGCGGTGACCGTTTCGGCAATTGCCGCCCGCGCAGCACCCGCAGGCGCGAGCAGCACGACGGTATTGCCGGCCAGCAGACCCTTGCGGCGGCCGCGGCCCTCTTCAGTGATGCCCGCCGGAAAGCGGATAGTGAATTCGCTGCCCTTGCCCTTCTCACTGGCAACCGTAAGCGAGCCGCCGAATTCGCGCATGATGCGCGCCGAGATGGTCAGGCCGAGACCGGTGCCGCCGCTCTTTTCGACCATGGTTCCTCCCTGTTCGAATTCACCGAAGATTCGGGACTGCTCCTCCGCAGTCATGCCCGGGCCGGTGTCGGTGACGGTAATGACGAGGTCTTCGTCAGACAGTGTGGCGCGAATGAAGACGCCGCCGGCCTGCGTGAACTTCACGGCATTGCCGATCACGTTGAAAAGCACCTGGCGCAGCCGCGCCGGGTCGAAGCTCATGAATTCCGGCACATCGGACGAGACCGTGGCGCCGATCTCGATGTCCTTCTCGTGCGCCCGGTGCGCCAGCATTTCCACGACGCTTTCGAGAAGCTGCCGCAACGACTCCGATCGCGGGCGCAGCTGGAAGCGGCCGACCTCGATCGTCGAGAAATCGAGAAGGTCTTCGACTAGCTGGGTCAGGGCGTGGCCGGATTGGCGGATGCCGCCGAGATAGTTCTGCTGTTCCTGCGTCATCTGCGCCTGGGCGAGCAGATGGGTCATGCCGAGAATGCCGGAGAGCGGCGTGCGGATTTCATGGCTGACGGTCGCAAGCAGCCGCGACTTGGCGGCGCTGTTGTATTCGGCTTTCTGGCGTGCCTCTTCGCGCGCCTGCGCCGTCAGCCGCTCGTTGGTGACGTCGCGGGCAATGCTCTGGATCAGCAGATTGCCGTTTGCCGGATCGCGGGTGACGACATCGTGCCAGACGAAAATGCGCTGCCCTTCCAGCGTCGAGATCTCGACATCGAAGCGGTGCGGCTCGGCACCCGGGCGAAAGGCGATGCCGATCTCCTCGCATGTCTGACCCTCGGGCTTCAGGCGGCCGGTCAGGCGCCGGAACGTGGCATTGGCGCCGATGATGCGCCGGTCGATGCTGCGGGTAACGGTGATGTCGCCGAGAACGTCATGCACATTGGCGAAGAGCTCGGCAGCTTCGCTCGTTGCAACGCCGCCGGTCTGCTTCTTCGGCAGTGCCTTCGCCTTGTGCCTGGAAACCACGACATAGGTAATGAGGGCAATGGCAATTGCAGCAAGCCCAATCGAAAAGAGCAGCGGGCCGCCGGCCTGACCGAGGATGAGGAGCAGGGCCGCGGCAAGAATGCCGGCGCCGCCGAGCCAAAGCGAGACCAGTGACTTCTTGCGCTGTATCGTTCTCGGACCAGCCACCGGTTGCAGGGAATCCTCGGCCGTCCGCACGTCCTGCGGTTTGGCGGGGCCGAAAGCAGCGGCCAGTCTTTCCTGCAGTTGAGCCAAGCTTTGCATGACTGCTGGCTAACATAGGCGCTCTTCCGAATGCCTTCAGGAAAAGACTAAGATTTTAGCTTTCGCTCTTTTTCGGTTGCAGCAACTCGTCAAGAATCACGCATCCCGCGCCGATCGTGATGAAACTATCGGCAAGATTGAAAACTGCGAACGACCATGTCTCCGTATGAAACAGGATGTAGTCGATCACGTGCCCGTAGAGAAACCGGTCGATAAGGTTGCCGAGCGCGCCTGCGATGATCAGCGCAAAGCCGGTATGGGCAATCCAGCGGTCCTTGCCGGTCCGGTGCCACATCCAGATAACGAAGGCGACGATCACAAGGCGCATGCCGACGATGAACCAGCCGTCCATCCCTGACAGCATCGAGAAGGCGACGCCGAGGTTGTAGGTACGGTAGAGCGCCAGCATCGGAATGACCGGAACGGCTTCCTGCAGCGGCAGGTAATGATCGACGGCGATCTTGACGATCTGGTCGAGGATCACCGCCACGATGATGAAGAGCAGGATCGGCAGCGGGCGCGAAAAGAGGGCCGGGCGCGGAAGCGTCTGTTCGGTCATTTTGCCTCTGACAGTGAGAGAAGGTGGCGGCGTGCCTCGAAGAGCATGACGGCGCTCGCAACGGCAAGATTGAGCGAGTCGGCGCGGCCCTGCTGCGGAATGCGCGCCAGGGCGTCGGCTTCCTTGGCGAGCTGCTCCGGAATGCCGGATTGCTCGTTGCCCATCAGGAGCACGACAGGCTTCTTCTTGTAATCGATAGTGCGGTAATCGACGGAGCCGGCCAGATGCGTGGCAACGACCTGCACGCCTGCCGTCTTCTTCCAGGCGATGAACTCGTCCATTGATGCCCGGGCGACCGGCACGGCGAAGACCGAACCCATTGTTGCCCGCACGGTCTCGAGCGAAAAGGGATCAGTTGCCTCGCCGACGAGGATGACGCCGGAGGCGCCGGCTGCGTCGGCAGTGCGGATGATCGTGCCGAGATTGCCGGGGTCGCGCACGCGATCGAGCGCAATCCAGGTCTCGCCCTGTTGCGGGCGGATGTCGCGCAGCGGCTTCCAGCGGGTCTCGAAAATGCCGACAACCATCTGCGGATTGTCGCGCCGCGTGACCGAGGAGAGCACCTTCTCACTGACTTCAAGCACCAGCCCGCCGGAGGCGACCGTTTTCGCCGCCATCTGCTCGACCAGCGGCTTGCCCTTGGCGGCCTTGGCATAGACGAGCGTGCGGATCGTCCAGCCGAGCTCGATCGCGTCGATGACGAGCTTCAGGCCTTCGGCCATGAAGGTGCCGCTCTGCTCGCGGGTCTTCTTGTCGCTGAGCGCCTTGATGTCCTTGATGATGGGGTTGGCAAGCGAGGTGACTTCCTTCACCTGGCCGACCCGGCGCGGTCCGCGGTCGTGGAATTCGTTCATTTCGGCACCCAGCGCGAAAAGAGGGATGTGGAGAGGGCGCGGCCCGGCGTCTTGCCGTCAAGCCCGCCTTCGCGGATGACCAGCTCGCCCGACTCGACGGCGCCACCGGCGCCACGCATGATTTCGCGCATCAGCTCGTGGATCGAATAGAAGCTCGCCCGGATCGAATAGGCGGTCAGTACCAGGCCGACAGCCTTCGGCGAGAGGATTTCCCGGCAGATATCGAGCATCAGCGGCAGATGCTCGAACAGATGCCAGACCTCACCGTTCGGGCCACGACCGAATTTCGGCGGATCGGTCAGGATGATGTCATAGGTATTGCCGCGGCGTTCCTCGCGCAGGATGAACTTCATCGCGTCTTCGCAGATCCAGCGGATCGGCAGCTTTTCCATGCGGCCGAGCGCCTGGTTTTCGCGCGCCCAGCCGATCGCCTTCTTGGATGCATCGACATGGGTGACCTCAGCGCCGGCAGCGGCGGCCACCAGCGAGGCGACGCCGGTATAGCCGAAGAGATTGAGCACCTTCAGCGGCCTGCCTGCCTTCTCCACCTGCTCCTTCATCCAGCTCCAGTGGACGATCTGCTCAGGGAAGACACCGACGTGACGGAACGAGGTGAAGCGGCCGAAGAAATCGACGCCGAGCAGGTGCAGCGGCCAGGTTTCGCCGAGCGCTTCCTTCGGGAAGCGCCAGCGGCCGGTACCTTCTTCGTCGACATCGCCGGTAAAAACGGCATCGACCTTGTCCCAGACCGGCTGGGAAAGGGTCGGCTGCCACAGCGCCTGTCCCTCCGGCCGCACGATGCGATAGGGGCCGTATTGTTCGAGCTTCTGGCCGTTGCCGCTGTCGATCAGGTGGAAGTCGCCGGCGCCGAGCGATTCAAGGATGACGGGCACGCGCTCAATCGGGCGGTCACCCGCGCGCGTCTTCAGCGGTCGCTCGGCGGCAACGGGCACGGCGGCCTCGCGCACCGCCTCGCGGGGCGCTGCGGGTTTGGCAGCCGGCTTGGCCGGGCGGTTCGGACGGTCGTCGCTGCGGCGAGGGCCGGAGGAGCCGGAAGGCGTCTTTGCGCCCGGCCGGCGGTCTTTTTGTCTCAACGTGGTTTTCCGCGTCTTCAATTCGATGGAGCCCGTGCAAATAGCATTCCGTTTCACCTTGGCAAAGCGCTTTCCCGCTGTGATAAGTTTAGCAATCCGAAATGGGAGGATTTCGAATGGATATGACCGGCGAAGAACGCATTACCGCACCGCGCGATGCCGTATGGGCAGCGCTCAACGATCCCGAAGTCCTCAAGCGTTGCATTCCGGGCTGTCAGACGCTGGAGATGAAGTCGCCGACCGAGCTCGCCGCCTCCGTCAAGATCAAGATCGGCCCCGTCTCGGCAACCTTCAACGGTGAGGTGACCCTCTCCAACATCAATGCGCCGGAAAGCTACACGATCTCGGGCGAGGGCAAGGGCGGCATCGCCGGCTTTGCCAAGGGCGGCGCCGATGTCGTGTTGAAAGAAGACGGCGCGGAGACCGTGCTGCAATATAACGCCAAGGCCCAGGTCGGCGGCAAGATCGCTCAGCTCGGCGCCCGGCTCGTCGATTCCACCTCGCAGAAGCTGGCGCAGCAATTCTTTGCCGATTTCAACGCCGCCGTTTCGGAAAAGGCGGGTACGTGATCCCGGCCATTGGCGGCTGTCCGTTCATCGGCTAATTCTTGATCATGGATTTGCTGATCAGGACGCCGCGGCCGTCGGACCGCGAGGAGCTTGCCGATATCTATCTCGCGGTCCGCCGCCAGACCTTCACCTGGGTCGATCCGTCGCGCTTCAAGCACGAGGATTTCTTTTCCCATACGCAAGGTGAGCTCGTCTGGCTTGCCGAGGCGGCGGATGGCGCCATTGCCGGCTTCATGACGCTCTGGGTGGCCGACGATTTCATTCACATGCTCTATATCCGCAAGGAATGGCAGGGCAGGGGCGTCGGAACGGCGCTGCTGGGCGCACTCCCCGATTGGCCGCGCCACAGATACCGGCTGAAATGCCTGGTCAACAATGTGGGCGCCAAGGCCTTCTATCTCGCGAAGGGTTTTGCCGTGACCGGCACCGGGAGTTCGGCCGAGGGTGAATACGAAGAGCTGACCTTCGATCCGTCGCGCCAATCAGCGTGAGGGCAGCTGCCCGGCGATCTCTTCCGCACGCGCCTTGTGGCGGCCGGCTTCGCCCTGCCAGCGGATCGCTTCCTTGGCTTCGACGCGCGCGCGCTTACGATGCTTGCCCTGGCTGAACCAAGTGACGGCAGAGCCGGCAAGCATGCCGATGATCAGCGCGATGAACAGGAAGACGAAGAACGGTGCCGAGAGCGACAGGACCTGATCTTCCGGGCGGAACGGGTTGAAGGCGAGCGTCACGCTCCGCCGGTTGGCCACGCAAAAGATGATCAGAATGATGCCGAGCGGCAGCAAAATCAAAAGGTTGGTGATCTTCTTCGCCATGGATGGCCTCCGCGCATATGGCGCCGTCGTTGAAACGGCGCTTCTCAAGCTAAGAGCAGAATAGGAATCCGGCGGCGAACTTCAAGCGCGGTTTCGCCGCAGGTGAAAGGCTCAATCGTCCTGATCGGCCTGGCCGGGGTTCAGCCGCTCGCGCAGTTCCTTGCCGGTCTTGAAGAAGGGAACCCACTTTTCCTCGACGAAAACGGTATCGCCGGTGCGGGGGTTGCGGCCGGAGCGCGATGGACGGTTCTTGACGGAAAACGCGCCGAAGCCGCGCAGCTCGACGCGGTTGCCCGCCGCCAGTGCATCGGTGATCTCGTCGAGGACGGCATTGACGATATTCTCGACGTCGCGGTGATAGAGATGCGGGTTGCGCGCGGCAACTATCTGCACCAGTTCCGACTTGATCACGGTCGCCCCCTTAAATTATTGATTTCTTATCAATCGCGGCCAAACTGCCAAACTGAAACGAGCCCGTCAAGGAGCAACTTTTGTGGCAGAATGCCCTCAAGGTCCTGGGCTTTGAAGAGGTCGCCGTAGCCGAGAAGTGTGGCGACCTTCGAAACCGCGCCGGCGAGCAGGAAGGGCGTGTTGCTCTTCTTGTCCCAATCGACCACCGGCAGGTCCTTGCTGATGTCCCGCTTGGCCAGATAGTCGCGGATTTCAGGGTCACCGCCGAGCTGGTCGATCAGCTTCACTTTCAGCGCCTGGCGGCCGGTATAGATCGTCCCGTCAGCGATCTTAAGTACTTCATCGCGCGGCAGTTTTCGGCGATCGGCGACGAGATCCACGAACCAGGCATAGCTGTCCTGGACCATATTGTTGATCATCGCTTTGGCCTCTTCGCTGGTATTGTGGAAGGGCGAGGGCTCGGCCTTCAGCGGCGAAGACTTGATCTCCTGCAGCGATACGCCGAGCTTTTCGAGCAGCGGCTGGATCTGCGGATACTGGAAGATGACACCGATCGAACCGGTGATCGAGCTGTCTCCGGCAATGATCGTGTCGCCGGCGGTGGCGATCATATAGCCGGCGGAGGCGGCGAGCGTGCGCACGTCGGAAACGACGGGCTTCTTGGCCGAGATCGCCCGGATCGCCTTGAAGATCTTCTCGCCGCCGTAGGTCGTGCCGCCGGGCGAGGAGATCGAGACGATCACGGCCTTCACCTGATTGTTCTCTTCGATCTTCTTCAGCCGCTCAAGCAGCTCGTCGTCATCGGTGATCAGGCCGGAGATCGTCACATGGGCAATCTGCGGACGGCTCTGCTCGATATCACTGCGGAAAAACAGGTAGAGCGAGAGGCCGAGCGCTACCAGAAGCACCGCTGCTGCGATCCGCCAGAAGCCCAGTCGCCGGCGAAGTCTGCGGCGGTCGGCGATCGTCGAGCTGTCCATAAGTCCTCCAGGGCCTGAGACGGCCACAATTCACAGCGATATCAGATAAGGCGGCATGCTGTTGTGAAAATGCCGGTTTGCCGCGTTTTCTTGCCTTTGTTGCTTGTTGCAGAAAAAAATCCATATTGGCAAGGTAATGTAATAATGCGAAACGATCTGTGATCGGCCGAAGTAGTTCCTATATAGGAATGCCGATCGACAGACACGGACAGACTTAATGCTCGATACGATCAACAGCGGCGGGAAGGCTGCCTTTGCCCGACCCGCGCGCACTGCCTATGGCGCTGCGCTCAGTCATTCGGGGCGCGTGCGTCGTCTGAAGGTGCTGCTTCCGGTCGCCGCCGTCGTCGTTTCTCTGGCCTTCATCGCCGTCTCCATGGTCCGCGCCTATCTGCCGGAAAACCTGAAGATCGAGGGCGCCAAGATCGAGAATGGCAAGGTCGTCATGGCCAAGCCCGCGATCGCCGGTCGCAATTCCGATGGCATCAATTATTCGATGCTCGCCGAGCGCGCCCTGCAGGACATCAAGAATCCGAGCCTCATCACGCTGGAGACGATCAAGGCGGCCGTCCCTGTTAACGACGATCTGATCGCTCGCGTCGAGGCGCAATCGGCCGATTACGACCGCTCGACCGACAAGCTCGCACTTACCTCGCCATTCACCGTTCTCCTGAGCAACGGTCTGACCGCCGATTTCAAGTCTGCCAAGCTCGATATCAAGGGTGGCAGCATGAGCACGGACGACCCCGTAACCATTACCAAAGAGGGAACTTCGGTTGTTGCGAACTCCCTCAAGATGACGGATAAGGGTCGCGTGATCACGTTCGAGGGGAAAGTTCGTATGAACGTCGATCCATCCGCCATCCGCAAACAGGGCACCTAACAGCCGGGTTCTTTAATGACAAAAGATTGTCACTCTCCAATTCGTAAGCTTGGCGCAGCAGCAACCGGCGGCGCTCTGGCGCTTCTGATGATTGCAGGAGCTGCATTCGCGCAGGCAACGACCAGCCAGATGGACGGCCTCAAGCTCGACAAGAACGAGCCGATCCAGATCGAGAGCGACAAGCTCGAAATCCACGACCAGGAACACAAGGCCGACTTTACCGGCAACGTGAAGGTCGTTCAGGGCAAGACGACGCTGCAGGCTGGCCACATGACGGTCTTCTACAAGCCGAAGGCAAATGCCGACGGTCAGGCGACGGATGCGAATGCCAAGCCGGATGCCGGCGCTGCATCGATCTCGTCCGGCAACGCCGATATCGACCACATCGTGGTCACCGACAAGGTTTTCCTGAGCTCCGGCACACAGACGGCAACCGCCGATAACGGCGCCTTCGACATGGCGGCGCAGACATTCATCCTGAAGGGCGACAAGGTTGTGCTCTCGGATGGCCCGAATGTCTTCACCGGCTGCCAGCTCACGGTCCACATGCAAACCGGACAGGCACAACTGGACAGCTGCGGGGGCCGCGTCCAGATCCAGCTCGATCCGAAGTCCCAGAAGAAGAACTGACCCGGCCCTCTCGTGAAACTTCTCTCGCTTCCCAAAATGTTCGGCAAGTCCGCGCCGCAGGCCGCGGACGCATCTGCCGGAGACAAAAGCCGTTACCAGGGCACGCTGATTGCGCGCGGTCTGACGAAGACCTACAGCACCCGGCGTGTCGTCAATGGCGTGTCGCTGGTCGTCCGGCGCGGCGAAGCGGTAGGGCTTCTCGGGCCGAACGGCGCCGGCAAGACCACCTGTTTCTACATGATCACCGGTCTCGTGCCGGTCGATGAAGGCACGATCGAGATCGACGGCAACGACGTCACGACCATGCCGATGTATCGCCGCTCGCGCCTCGGCGTCGGTTACCTGCCGCAGGAAGCCTCGATCTTTCGCGGCCTGACGGTCGAAGAAAACATTCGCGCCGTTCTCGAAGTTCACGAGAAGGACAAGGCGGCACGCGAGAAGAAGCTCGACGAGCTGCTCGAAGAGTTCCACATCTCGAAGCTCCGCAAGGCGGCAGCCGTATCGCTGTCGGGCGGTGAGCGCCGGCGTCTGGAAATCGCCCGCGCGCTGGCGACCGATCCGACCTTCATGCTGCTCGACGAGCCCTTCGCCGGCGTCGATCCGATTTCGGTCTCCGATATCCAGAATCTCGTGCACCATCTGACGGCACGCGGCATCGGCGTTCTGATCACCGACCACAATGTCCGCGAGACCCTGGGTCTGATCGACCGCGCCTATATCATCCATGCCGGTGAAGTTCTGACGCATGGCCGGGCCAACGATATCGTCAACAACCCTGAGGTTCGCCGCCTCTATCTTGGCGACAATTTCAGCCTTTGATACGGTCGAAGGCGACGGAAATTCACCTTCCCGTCACACTTGAGCTTGACCAAATAGAATAAAAAAGCAATTTTTGGGCCAACTGGATTTCCGTGGCCTGAAATACTTGTTCGGACGCGGCTTCCCGAAGGAAATGAACGGGAGTTTCGCGTCCGCCATGGCCCTGTCTGCCAATCTTTTCCTGCGACAGAACCAATCCCTCGTCATGACGCCGCAGCTGATGCAGTCCATCCAGCTGCTGCAGATGACGCATTTCGAACTCGTTCAATTCATCTCCCAGGAAGTCGAAAAGAACCCGCTGCTGGAATTTCCGTCAAATGACGCGGAAACGGGCAGCGAGCGTGACGGCGAAGATGAACCCCACGCCCACCAGCAGGATGACGACGAGCGCACCGATGCGCTCTCCGGCGACTGGTACGACAATGGCAGCGAAGGCAGCGTCAGCCACCTGAGCGAAGAGCTCGATTCCAACTATTCGAATGTCTTCCAGGACGACGGGGCGCCGCAGCGGGCCGATGCGCCGGAGCTGATGAGCCAGTGGAAGTCGATGCCCGGCAGCGCCGAGGGCGAGGCTTATGATCTCGATGACTTTGTCGCCGGCCAGGTTTCGCTGCGCGACCATATCGTCCAGCAGGTGCCTTTCGTCCTTCCTGACATGGCCGACCGGCTGATCGGCCAGCACCTGCTCGATCAGCTCGATGAGGCCGGCTATTTCCAGGGGGATATCGCCGAAGCCGCCGAACGTCTCGGCGCCACGACGGTCGATGTGGAGCGTGTGCTCGGCGCGCTGCAGACCCTCGATCCGCCCGGCGTCTTTGCCCGCAACCTCGCGGAATGTCTGGCGATCCAGCTACGCCAGAAAGATCGTTTCGATCCGGCGATGCAGGCCTTTGTCGCCAATCTTGAACTCTTGGCGCGCCGCGATTTCTCGACGCTGAAGCGCCTCTGTGGTGTCGACGAGGAAGATCTCCTCGACATGCTGACGGAGCTTCGCCAGCTCAATCCGAAGCCCGGCAGTGGTTTCGAGGCCGGCGTCTCCGAAGCGATCATGCCGGATGTCGTCGTGCGGCCGTCGAGCGACGGCAGCTGGCTGGTGGAGCTCAATCCCGACACGCTGCCCCGCGTGCTGGTCAATCAGTCCTATTTCGCCAATGTCACGAAGAATGGCGAGGAGCACGCCTTCCTCTCCGAATGCCTGCAGAATGCCAACTGGCTGACGCGCAGCCTCGACCAGCGCGCCAAGACGATCATGAAGGTGGCGACCGAGATCGTCCGCCAGCAGGATGCGTTCCTGCTGCACGGTGTCGATCATCTGCGCCCGCTCAATCTGAAGACCGTTGCCGACGCCATCAAGATGCATGAATCGACCGTCAGCCGTGTCACCTCGAACAAATACATGCTGACGCCGCGCGGGCTCTTCGAGCTCAAATACTTCTTCACCGTGTCCATCAGCGCCGTCGAAGGCGGCGATGGACACTCTGCGGAGGCCGTCCGCCACAAGATCCGCATGCTGATCATGCAGGAAAGCCCGGAAGCCGTGCTGTCGGATGACGACATCGTCGACATGCTGAAAACGGGCGGGATCGATCTCGCCCGCCGCACCGTCGCCAAATACCGGGAAGCGATGAACATCGCCTCTTCGGTGCAGCGCCGCCGCGAAAAGCGGGCGCTCGCCAAGGTCGCCGGCTTCTGAGGCTCTGACGGCCGGGCGTTGACTTTTTGGTAACCTCCGTTTATTAGCCCGCCGCAATTGGCGCTGTGAACAGCGTTCAGACTTATCCCCATCATCCTCAGGGCGCTTGAAGCACGAGACTTAAGCCGATCTTGCTTGAGTTTGCGTGAAGTGCTTGGATGAGAAGTAGGCTTGGCGTAAACTGGTACCGCAAACCACTATAAGAAGGGAAACTCCATGAGTGTGCGTGTATCCGGTAAACATATGGAAATTGGTGACTCGTTCCGTCAAAAGATCGAGGACCAAGTGGCCATGGCCGTCACGAAATACTTCGACGGGGGATATTCTGGTCAAGTGATCGTTGAGAAGTCGAGCTCGCGCTTCTCGGCCGATTGCAAGCTCCACCTCGATAGCGGGGTCGTGCTGCATGCGGCTGGTGAGGCGATGGATCCGCAGGTGGCTTTCGATGCCGCTTCGGAGCGTATCGAGAAGCGTCTGCGCCGCTACAAGCGGAAGCTCAAGGATCATCATGCCGGAAATCATCTGAACGGTTTTGCGGAAGTCGCCTATACGGTCATGGACGCAGTGCCTGACCACGAAGAAGAGGTTCCCGACGATTTCGCCCCGGCCATCGTGGCCGAGAGCACGAAGCAGCTGAAGACCATGTCCGTCGCAACCGCCGTGATGGCGCTCGACATGACGGATGAGCCGCTGCTCCTGTTCCGCAGCCCGGGCAAGGAACATTTGAACATCGTTTACCGCAGGCATGACGGTAATATTGGCTGGATCGACGCAGCCAATATCAAGAGCTGAGATCGGGCGATGAGCGGCGCCAAGCGCCGCTCTTCCAATCACCCGGCTTCGGCCACAGAAGGAAAAAGAAATGGCATTGGCAGATCTGCTGCATCAAGATGCGATTATCCCCGCCCTCAAGGTAAATTCCAAGAAACAGCTGCTTCAGGAATTGGCGGCAAAGGCCTCGAAAATCACGGGCCTGTCTGAGCGGGAAATCTTCGACGTCGTGCTGCAGCGTGAACGTCTGGGTTCGACCGGCGTCGGCAATGGCATCGCAATTCCGCATGGCAAGCTCGCCAGCGTCCGCTCGATCGTCGGCGTCTTCGCACGTCTCGAGAGCCCGGTCGATTTCGAGGCCCTGGACGATCAGCCCGTCGATCTCGTTTTCCTGCTGCTCGCTCCCGAAGGGGCGGGCGCCGATCATCTCAAGGCCCTGTCGCGCATCGCGCGCGTGCTGCGCGACCAGGATCTGGTCGCCAAGCTGCGCGCCACCGACTCCGCCTCGGCGATCTATGCCTTCCTCAACGAAGAGCAGACCTCGAACGCCGCCTGAGATTTTCAATCGCAGAAATGAAAGAGGCGCCCGGTCATCCCGGGCGCCTCTTTTCGTTTGAGATCGTTAATTCTCAGAACTCTTCCCAATTGTCCTGCGCGACTGCGGCCGAGCCGTGCGCGACGGCAGCCCGGCGCGGTGCCGGAGCCCGGTATGCGGGTGCGGCGACGGGCGCGCGCATATGCTCGGCGGTTGCCCGCAGCGCCGCACTGTTTGCCTGGCCGGAAACCCGGAAGCGCAGCACGAGCGCCTTCAGCGTCTGCGCCTCGTCGTTCAGCGTCACACTGGCCGCCGTTGCCTCTTCCACCATCGCGGCGTTCTGCTGCGTCACCTGGTCCATCTGGTTCATGGCCTGGTTGATTTCCTTCAGCCCGATCGCCTGCTCGCTGGCGGACGCGGAGATCTGACGGATCAGGCCGTTGATGCCCATGACCTGCTCGGCGATCTTGTGCAGCGTACCGCCGGCGCGGCCGACGAGATCGACGCCTTCCTTGACCTGGACGGCCGAGGTGTTGATCAGCGTCTTGATCTCCTTTGCTGCACTTGCAGAGCGCTGTGCGAGCTCACGGACTTCCTGTGCGACGACGGCGAAGCCCTTGCCTGCCTCACCGGCACGCGCGGCTTCGACACCGGCGTTGAGGGCGAGCAGGTTGGTCTGGAACGCGATCTCGTCGATGACGCCGATGATGCGCGACACTTCCGTGGACGACTGCTCGATGCCGTGCATCGAAGCGATCGCCTTCTGCACGACCTCACCGGACTTCTCGGCATCCTCGCAGGCGAGGTTGACGTTATCAGCTGCGGTGCGGGCGTTCTCGGCGCTCGAATTGACCTGGGCGGTCAGCTCGTTCAGCGCTGCAGCGGTCTCCTCGAGGCTTGCAGCCTGCTGTTCCGTGCGCTTGGCAAGGTCGGAGGCGCTGTTGCTGATCTCGCTGGTACCGGAGCCGATGTTCACGACGCTCGTGTTCATCGTATGGACGGTCTCTTCGAGGCTGGCGAGCGCGGCGTTGAAGTCCTGCTTCAGCTTCGCGTATTCGCCCGGGAAATCCTCGTTGATGCGGTGGCCGAGATTGCCTTGCGACAGTTCGGAAAGACCGGCACCGACGATCGAGACGATCTGGCGCTGCAGGGCGACCGACTGCTGACGCTCGCTCTCCGAGCGGCTGCGCTCGGATTCAGCTGCGCTGCGCTGGTTGTTTGCTTCGGCTTCGAGGCGGCGCGTATCGGCAAGAGCGAAACGGAAGCCTTCGAGAGCCTTGGCGACCGAGCCGATTTCGTCGGCACGATCCTGACCGGCAACCGGCTGATCATAGGCGCCGTCGCTCAGCTTCTTGACGCCGGCGACCAGCTGGCCGAGCGGCTTCTGGACGAAGGAGCGCACAGCGAAGTAGAGGGCCAGCATGACGGCGCCGAGGACGAGAATGCCGCCGACGATCATCATAAAGGTCTGATCCTGAACCGGGGCATTGATCGCGGTGTGCGGTACGTCGACGAGGACGACCCATGTCGCGTTGAGATCCGGGACGGCGAACGGATAGACGACGCGGTCGAAGGGCTCGTAACCATCGAAGGTCAGGTTGCGGACAACGGTCGGCGCCATCGACGCGCGGGCGTTCTTGATCTCGGTCGAGCCGTCGCCTTCATAAGGCTTCGACATCAGTTCCTTGGTCGGCGCGACGATCCAGTTGCCGTTCTGGGCAACGAGCGTGACGCGGCCGGAGCCGAACGGATGCAGGGCCTGCAGCTTGTCGGTCAGCGACTTCAGAGAGATGTCGACGCCTTCGACGCCGATCATCTTGCCACCCGAGACAACCGGGTAGGCGATCGAGGTCAGGAGGGTCGGAACGTCGGTGCCTTCAGCGAGGTAGGGCGACGTGATCGCGCCCTTGCCGCTCTCGGCGGCAAGCTTCCACCACTCGGCGGTATAATCGTTATCGAAGGTCGAGAACTGGATGGCGCCATCCTTGGTCTTCGACCAGTAGGGGGTGAAGGCGCCAGCCTTGTTGGTGCCCTGATCGAGCTTGTCGGCAATCTCGGTGGTCTTGCCGTCGAAGGCGCCGAGCTGCTCGCAGAACCAGCTGCCGAAGGCGAAGGGGTTCTTTTCGAGATTGGCCTTCAGGACGTTGATGATGCCCTTGCGGTCGAAATTGCCGCCCTCGTGGCCGCGGCCGACGACACCGGACATGGAGCGCGCTGCGCTGGCGAGTTCGCCGACATTGGCGGCGATTTCGTTGGCAATGGCTTTGGCTTCAAGATTGGCCTGATCCATCGTCAGGGTCTGCACGCGGCTGCGCGTCTGATCGATCAGGAAAAAGTTAGAAACGAAAAGAACGAGCGCGATTGCAACGCCCGTGATGACAATAAGCTTTGCGGCAAGCGACTTCATGCGAAAGATGAACATGGTGCCTCGGCGGGGCGACTTGCCGGACGAACATTTCCGGCAAAGGCGAGGTGAGCCGCTTCGTCATGGAGCGGCCGTGGGGCTAAACCGGGCACCCTCTGAGGAGGCCTGGCGATCGCCGAAAAGATCGCCAGAAATCTCTTAAATTTGAGTGAAATTGTATGAAAGCGGACCGTTAGTAGTCTGAACACCTTCACTTTTTGCTTGCGTCTATCGGAAACAGAAAAGTCTATAGCTTGTTTGCGACTTCGGCACTCAGCGGGATCGACGGCTGGGCTCCGGCCTTGAGGCAGGCAAGCGATCCGGCAACGGCTGCGCGGCGCAGCGCGGCCTCGAAATCGAGCCCCTCATCGAGGCTGGCAGCGAGGTAGCCGCAGAAGGTATCGCCGGCGCCGACCGTATCGACCGGCTCGATCTTCAGACCCTTTGCACGCACCAGCTGGCCGTCGCGGATGGCGATCACGCCATCGGCTCCGAGCGTCACGATCAGCGTCTGGCCGGTCTCGCCATGCAGGCGCTGAAGCGCGGCCTCGCGGTCGCCCGCTGTCATGTTTTCCTGGCCGGCAAGCAGCTCGAATTCCGTCTCGTTGGCGATGACGATATCGGCGAGGCGCCCGAGGCGTGCGGCATCGGCAATCAGCGGCGCGAGATTGAGCACGGTGCGAACGCCCTTCTTGCGGGCGGCTTCGAGCGCACGCTCCACCGCAGGGGCGGGAACCTCGAGCTGCAGCATCAGGATATCGCTGGCATCCATCGCTGCGATCGCAGCATCGGCATCCGCCGCGCTGACCGTACCATTGGCGCCGGGCACAACGGCGATCATGTTCTCACCATCGCCGCCGACGAGGATCAGCGCAGTGCCGGTCGGGCCTTCGACGCGCTTGACCGTTGCGAGGTCGGTTCCGGCGTCATCGAGCAGCGCCAGCGCCGGCGCCGCGAATTCGTCTTTGCCGACGGCGCCCGCCATCCGCACCGTGCGTCCGGCGCGCCGGGCCGCCAGCGCCTGATTGGCGCCCTTGCCACCCGCCGCAGTCGCAAAGCCGTTTCCGGCGACCGTTTC
Organism: Rhizobium sp. Rhizsp82; assembly: GCF_047325115.1. Lineage (NCBI taxonomy): Bacteria > Pseudomonadati > Pseudomonadota > Alphaproteobacteria > Hyphomicrobiales > Rhizobiaceae > Rhizobium > Rhizobium sp. Rhizsp82. The sequence goes on from NZ_CP168570.1 coordinate 1,284,652, forward strand.
ACCGGGCTTCGGCAGGCGTGCAGTGGTGGCGATGAGGTCCATATTGATGGAGCCGAACACAGTGATCATGTGAATGTCCCGTCCTTTGATTTTGGCGCGACACTGCCCGAAGGCCTCACTCTTCGTCAACCACCCTGAGCTTGAGAAGACCGGTGCGGCTCTCGACGGATTTCGCGGCCGGCTGCGCGTCGCGCTCCGGCTTCGCGCCGTCAGCGGTCGCCTCGAATTCCAGCGCTTCGATCTTGGAGCCGCGCTTGGTCAGCTTGTCGGCAGAGGTGACGATCATGTCGACATCCTTCTGCGCCATGGCGAAATGACCCTGCAGCTTGCGCACACGCTCGTCGAGACGTCCGAGGTCGTCCATCAGGTTTGCGACCTCGCCCTGGATCACATGCGCCTGCGCGCGCATGCGCTGATCCTTGAGGACGGCCTGCATCACCTGGATCGACAGCATCAGCAGCGACGGCGAGACGATGACGATCCGTGACCGGTGCGCCTTCTGGACGATCGGCTCGAAATTCTCGTGGATCTCGGCAAAGATCGATTCCGACGGCACGAACATGAAGGCCGTGTCCTGCGTCTCGCCCTGGATCAGGTATTTTTCGGAAATATCGCGGATATGGATTTCCATGTCGCGGCGAAATTGCTGGGACGCCGCCTTGCCTGCATCCGAACCCCCGGCATCGCGGATCGCGTTCCAGGCCTCCAGCGGAAACTTGGCGTCGATGACCAGCGGCGGCGCGCCATTCGGCATCTTCACCGTGCAGTCCGGGCGCGAGCCGTTCGACAGCGTCTGCTGGAATGCATAGGCGCCCATCGGCAGGCCATCGGCGACGATCGTTTCCATGCGCGACTGGCCGAAGGCACCGCGCGTCTGCTTGTTGGAGAGGATCGCCTGCAGGCCGACGACATCCTTGGCAAGCGTCTGGATGTTGTTCTGCGCCGCATCGATGACGGCGAGCCGCTCCTGAAGCCGCTGCAGGTTCTCGTGCGTCGATTTCGTCTGTTCGGTGATCGTATGGCTGACGCGCTGCGACATGCCGTCCAGCCGCTGGTTGATCGCCTGGTTGAGCTCGGCCTGGCGGGTGCCGAAGACTTCGGCCATCGTCGAGATGCGGCCCTGCATCTCCGCCTGGATCTTCAGCAGTTCGGCCATGCGCGCATCCGCTTCGGCGGAGCGAATGGCCGCTTCCTCATTCTGCTCCCGTCTGAGATTGCCGCTCCTGAAAAGCAGGAAAACCAGCAGAACGATCATCGCGGCGATGGCGCCGCCGACGAGAGCAAGAATGGCCGGATTGATGGCGGCGAGCGAAATGGCGAGCGAGTCGGCGGAATTGTTCATGCCCCACCATAGCAAACTTCAGCGCCCTGACTAGATCAAAACGTGAACATATCAACAGCTGCAGAAGATGCCGCCAAAAGGCCGCAGCCTGCCAAGTTGCTGCAACGATAAATCGTAGCGGGGTTTAACGATTGCTCAACCATATTTTAGAAATGTCGCTGCGGAAACAATTCCTTACATCGCCCCCCGGCAGACAGAGATCATCATGACCAGCCAGCATTCGCAGTCCTCCCTCAAGCAGCGCCTTGATTTCATCGAGCTCGATGATACCGCGCGCAAGACGATGAGCGAGATGCGGCCGGTGATCGGCTCGCTGGTCGGCGGTGCGCTGGACAAGTTCTACGCCAAGATCGCCAAGACCCCTGCCGTCGCCGGCTTCTTCTCCGACAAGTCGCATATGGGCCACGCCAAGAAGGCGCAGGAAAATCACTGGGCGAACCTCGCGGGCGGCAATTTCGACGAGACCTATGTGAAGGGCGTCACCGCCGTCGGCCGCACGCATGCGCGCATCGGTCTGGAGCCGCGCTGGTATATCGGCGGCTACGCGATCGTCATGTCCGAACTCGTGAAGGGCATCATGGAGAAGCAGTGGCCATCGATGTTCGGCCGCCAGCAGGGCAAGGCGCTTGCCGAAAAGCTCTCCGCCGTCATCAAGGCCGCGATGCTCGACATGGATTACTCGATCTCCGTCTATCTCGAGGCGCTCGAAGAGCGGCGCCACAAGCTGGAAGAGGAGCGCGCCAAGGCCGAGGCGGATCAGGCGATGGCGCTCGATCATTTGCGCCGCGGCCTCGAAGCGCTGTCGAACGGCGATCTGGAAGCCTCCCTCCCGGCCGATCTGCCCGGCAATTTCAAGCATATGGCCGAAGACTATAACCGCGCCGTTGCGGCTCTGCGCAGCTCCTTCGGTTCGGTCCGCAGCACGTCTGCCGAAATCCTGAGCGGCACCAACACCATCTCCAAGGCAACCGACGATCTCGCACTGCGCACCGCTCAGCAGGCAGCCGGCGTCGAGGAGAGCTCGGCCGCCCTTCAGCAGCTGTCCGTCAGTGTCGGCCTCACCGCGGCCAATGCCGAGAAGGCTTCGGACGCGGTTCGCGAGACGCAGCAGCGCGCGAAGAGCTCCGGCGAGCTCGTCAGCAGCGCCGTCTCGGCCATGGCAGGCATCGAGAAGTCATCCGACGAGATCGCCAAGATCATCGGCGTCATCGACGAGATCGCCTTCCAGACGAACCTTCTGGCACTGAATGCCGGCGTCGAGGCCGCCCGTGCCGGTGAGGCGGGCAAGGGCTTTGCCGTCGTGGCGCAGGAAGTTCGCCAGCTTGCTCAGCGCACGGCGGAAGCTGCCAAGGAGATCAAGAACCTGATTTCGGAAAGCTCCGCCCAGGTGGACGAAGGTGTCGGCATCGTCAGCAGCACCGGTGAAGCTTTGAACGACATGATCAGCCGCATCGACATGATCAACCATGTCGTCGCCGAGATTGCCGCTGCCGCCCGGGATCAGGCAACCGGTGTCAACGAAGTCAGCGTCGCCATCCGCAACATGGATACGATCACCCAGCAGAATTCCGGCATGGTCGAGCACACCTCTGCCGAAACCCGCCGCCTGCGCGGCGAGGTCAGCAATCTCATGGACCTGCTACAGCGCTTCCGCACCCAGGCCGATATCCGCAGCACCATCAGCCGCCGCGCTGCGTAAGACGAATACGGCGATTTTCCGGAGGCGGCAGCAAAAAACCGCCTTCGGAAGTTTCGGGATAATTCCCACGCCCGAAAAGATAGGTTATGGGAACGCCATGACCATCAAGCCACTCATCATTCTTCCCGATCCCATTCTCCGTCAGGCTTCCAAGCCGATCGAGCGCGTCGACGATGAACTGAAGCGTCTCGCCGACGACATGCTGGAAACCATGTATGACGCGCCGGGCATCGGCCTTGCCGCGATCCAGATCGGCGTACCGCGCCGCATGCTCGTCATTGACGTCTCGCGCGAAGGCGAAGACAAGCAGCCCCAGGTTTTCATCAATCCCGAAATCCTGAAGTCTTCGGACGAGCGCTCTGTCTATGAAGAGGGCTGCCTTTCTATCCCGGATTACTATGCCGAGGTCGAACGTCCCGCCACGATCACCGTCAGATATCTCGACCGCGACGGCAAGGAACTGACCGCCGAAGCCGACGGCCTGCTGGCGACCTGCCTGCAGCACGAAATCGACCACCTGAACGGCGTGCTGTTTATCGACCATATCTCGCGGCTGAAGCGCGAGATGGTGATCAAGAAGTTCACCAAGGCTGCGAAGTCGAAGGCGATCTGACCGGTGCATTGAACCTGTGGTGCCGGTGTACTATGATATCAGTGATATCATGAGCGAGGTGTCGCATGGGCGATCTTCTGATCCGCAATATTCCCGACGCGATGAAGCGTGACATCGCTTCGCGCGCCGAGAAGAATGGCAATAGCCTTTCCGACGAGGCGAAGAGCCTGCTGCAGAAAGCCATGGTCGGCACCTCGGGCGCGGACAAGGCGACACGGTCTGCGCTCGATGGCTTTCGTGAGATATTCTCGCCGCTGACCGAAAAAGAGCAGGAAGAATTCGCGCGTGTCATGGATGAGCTCGAGGCCGAGCGCAAAAAGGATTTCGGCCGGCCTCTTGAGGGGTTCGATTGATCGTTCTCGACACCAATGTGATATCGGAGATTGCCAGACCCGCTTCGAACCTCAAGGTCCTCGCATGGGCGGCTGCACAGTCTGAAGACCACCTCTACCTTTGCGACGTGGTCGTCATGGAGCAATCGTATGGGGCCGAGCGGATTTGGCTTCGAGACAAGTCTCCCCGTTACCGCGAAGTGCTCGATCGGTTACTGGTGGTCTACGGCGGTCGAATACTGGCATTCGACAGACATACGGCAGTTGAAACGGGCAGGCTTCGTGCCCGTCGCGAAGCGATCGGAAGGCCGGTCTCTCTGCAGGACGCCATGATCGCCGCCATCTGCCTCTCGCATGGCGCGACGCTGGCGACCCGCAACATAAAAGATTTCGAGGGGCTTGATCTCAAGCTCGTAAACCCGTTTGAAGACGGTTGATCGCTAACGGCGGAATAGTATGTCACTTCGCATCATCTTCATGGGCACGCCCGAGTTCTCGGTCCCGACGCTGCGCACGCTTGTCGATGCCGGGCATCAGATCGTCGCGGTCTACAGCCAGCCGCCGAGGCCGGGTGGCCGCCGCGGGCTTGATCTGCAGAAATCGCCGGTGCATCAGGCGGCGGAGTTGCTCGGCCTGCCGGTCTTCACGCCGGTCAATTTCAAGGATCCGGAAGAGCGGGAGAAATTCCGCGCCCTCGATGCCGATGTCGCCGTCGTCGTTGCCTATGGCCTTCTGCTTCCCGAAGCGATTCTCACCGGAACGCGCGACGGCTGCTACAACGGTCACGCATCGCTGCTGCCGCGCTGGCGCGGTGCCGCACCGATCCAGCGGGCGATCATGGCCGGTGACGCAAAGACCGGCATGATGGTGATGAAGATGGACAAGGGGCTGGATACCGGCCCCGTCGCACTCACCCGTGAGGTCGAGATCGGCCCGAACATGACGGCCGGTGAGCTGCATGACAAACTGATGCATGTCGGCGCCAAGGTGATCGGCGAGGCGATGGTTGCGCTGGAGAGCGGCAACCTGCCGCTGACGCCGCAGCCGGAAGAAGGCGTGCTCTACGCGAGCAAGATCGACAAGGGTGAAACCCGGATCGACTTCGCCAGGGACGCTGCAGACGTTCACAATCACATCCGCGGTCTGGCGCCGTTCCCGGGTGCGTGGTTTGAACTCGAAATCGGCGGCAAGCCGGAACGCATCAAGGTTCTCGGATCCGAGCTCACCGAAGGCAATGGCCCGGCGGGCGAGTTGCTGAGCGACGATCTGGTCGTGGCCTGCGCGACCGGTGCTATCCGGCTGACCAAGCTTCAGAAGGCCGGCGGCAAGCCTCTGCCTGCCGCAGACTTCCTGCGCGGCACGCCGCTTACCCGCGGCACAAGGATCAGCTGATGCCGCGCTACCGGATGACCGTCGAATATGACGGCGCGCCCTATGTCGGCTGGCAGCGCCAGGACAACGGCCCGTCCGTGCAAGGCGCCATCGAGGCCGCGATCCTGTCGCTGAGCGGCGAGACCGTTTCGATCCGCGGCGCAGGGCGCACCGATTCCGGCGTTCATGGGCTTGGCCAGGTCATTCATGCCGATCTCGCTAGGGAATGGTCACCCTTCAAGCTGCAGAATGCACTGAACGCGCATCTGAAGCTCGCCGGCGAGCGGGTTTCCATCCTTGATGTCGAGGCCGTCAGCGATCTTTTCGACGCCCGCTTCTCGGCGCTGCGCCGCCACTATCTCTATCGCATCATCACCCGCCGCGCGCCGCTGGCGATCGAGGCCGGAAAGGCCTGGTGGGTGCCGAAGGTTCTCGATCACGAGGCCATGCATGCGGCCGCCCAGCGCCTCGTCGGCAACCATGATTTCTCGACCTTCCGCTCGGCGCATTGTCAGGCGAACAGTCCGGTGCGCACGCTGGACAGGCTGGATGTGACGCGCAGTGGCGAGCTCATCGAAATTCGTGCCACGGCGCAGAGCTTCCTGCACAATCAAATCCGATCCTTCGCCGGAACGCTGAAGCTCGCCGGCGAAGGGAAATGGACGCCTGACGATGTGCAGGCAGCGCTCGAAGCCCGCGACCGCAAGGCCTGTGGCCCGGTGGCGCCGCCGGATGGCCTCTATTTCATGCAGGTCGACTACCCCGATGTAATCACGGATAGGCGCGCAACGGCGGAGAGCAGCGATGACGGTGAAGATTTATCATAACCCGGCCTGCGGCACCTCGCGCAACACTCTGGCGATGATCCGTCAGTCCGGCGAGGAACCCGATGTCATCGAGTATCTGAAGACGCCGCCAACCCGTGGCGAGCTGATTGCCCTGATCGCAGAACTGGGGATGTCCGCACGCGATCTGCTGCGCGAGAAGGGCACGCCCTATCACGAGCTCGGCCTCGATAATCCCGCATTCTCGGACGATGAACTGGTCGATGCGATGATGGCCCATCCGATCCTGATCAACCGGCCGATCGTGGTGACAGAGAAGGGCGCGCGCCTCTGCCGTCCGTCCGAACTGGTGCTCGACATCCTTCCCAATGCCGATATCGGAAGCTTCACCAAGGAAGACGGCGAAGTCGTTCCCGGCCGAAATCAGGCCGGATAGATCCCGAGAAACTTCTGCAGATATTCGGCAAGCATCATCGTCGGCACCAGAAGTGCCAGCGTCAGCGCCCCGACCATCAGCCCGTGGCCGTGAAAGATCATCCGCAGGATGCGCGCCAGGATGAAAACCTGCGCGATCATTAGGATCAGCAGCAGGATGGAAACGATGCTGACCGTGCCCGGAATGAAGAACACCAGCGCCAGCAGCAGGCCGTTGATATAGGAGAGCGGCACACCCAGCCAGTTGACGCTGACGACGACGGCGGCGAAGCGGTTGCCCATCTTGAAGATCAGCAGCAGGATTCCGGTGAGAACCAGCGGCACGAACCAGTTGGCGATCTCGACCATCCCCAGCCGGAAATAGAAGGGCAGGCCGACATCGTAATGCGGCGGCATCGTCTGCAGGAAGGCCTGTCGCCACCAGAGCCAGGAGATCCCCATGGGCGGCAGGCACCAGACCATCGCCCAGAAGGAACGGTTGACGCCGCGATCCGAGACATCGAGAAAGCGGAAACCGCGCGGATCCATGCGGATCAGCAGCCAGAGCCCCGCCAGATAATATTGGACTTCCCTAAGCCCCGGCATTCTCGAACCAGCGCTCGATGAAGGTCTGATAGATTTGCGTCAGCGTCTCCAGGTCGGCGACCGACACGCGCTCGTCCACCATGTGCATGGTCTGCCCGACGAGGCCGAATTCGACGACCGGGCAGTAATCCTTGATGAACCGCGCATCCGAGGTGCCGCCCGTCGTCGAGAGCTTCGGGGCCTTGCCCGTAATGTTCTCGACGGCCGAGGAGAGCGAGGCGATCAGCGCATTGTTGCGCGTCAGGAAGGCATGGCTGGGACGATCGGCCCAGATGATCTCGTAGCGAACCGGCTCGCGGCCTGGACGCAGTACGCCCTCTGCCGCAGCGGCATCGAGACGGCGGATGATTTCCGCCCGCAGCGTATCGGCGGTCCAGGTGTCGTTGAAGCGGATGTTGAAGCTCGCCGTCGCCTTCGCCGGAATGACGTTGGTCGCCGGGTTGCCGACATCGACGGTCGTCACTTCGAGGTTGGAGGCCTGGAAGCTCTCGGTACCGCCATCGAAGGGCGGATCCATCAGCGCCGTCGTCAGCTGCAGCAGGCCGCGCACCGGATTGTCGGCAAGATGCGGATAGGCGGCGTGGCCCTGGACGCCGTGAACGGTGATCTTGCCCGAAAGCGAACCGCGGCGGCCGATCTTGATCATGTCGCCGAGCGCATCGGGATTGGTCGGTTCGCCGACGACGCAGGCATCCCAGCGCTCGCCGCGCTCCGCTGCCCATTGCAGCAGCTTGATCGTACCGTTGATCGAGGGTCCCTCTTCGTCACCGGTGATCAGGAAGGAAATCGAGCCCTTCGGAGCGCCATGCTTTTCGACATGCCGTGCAACGGCGGCCACGAAGCAGGCGATGCCACCCTTCATGTCGACGGCGCCGCGGCCAAACATCTCGCCGCCGGCGATTTCCGCCGCAAAGGGTGGGTACGTCCATGCCGTCTCGTCACCGACAGGCACGACATCCGTATGCCCGGCAAACATCAGGTGCGGGCCGTCATCGCCGATCCGCGCATAGAGGTTCTCCACATCGGGCGTGCCCGGCTCGGTGGCCATCACCTTGTCGACCTTGAAACCGAGCGGCGAAAGCATCGCGTCGAGCGCCGAGAGCGCGCCGCCTTCGGCGGGCGTAACGGACGGGCAGCGGATGAGGGTCTGGAGATTGGCGACGGGATCGGTAGCGGTCATGACGGTCGAATTATCCGGCAGGAATGGCAAAGACATGGCAAGGCGGAAACCCGCCTCGCGTTAAGAGAGTGCCGTGTGTTTACCGGATCGCGGTCCGGCTGTCACTGCAGCTTAGTCGCGCAGCAGCTCGTTGATGCCGGTCTTCGAGCGGGTCTGCTCGTCGACGCGCTTGACGATGACGGCGCAGTAGAGATGCGGTGCCGGCAGGCCGTTCGCCATGGTCTTGTTGCCTGATGGCATCGAGCCGGCGACGACGACGGAATAGGGCGGTACTTCGCCATACATCACTTCGCCGGTGGCGCGATCGACGATCTTGGTCGATTTGCCGATATAGACGCCCATGCCGAGGACCGAGCCCTCGCGGATGATGCAGCCTTCGACGACTTCCGAGCGGGCGCCGATGAAGCAATTGTCTTCGATGATCGTCGGGCCGGCTTGCATCGGCTCGAGAACGCCGCCGATGCCGACGCCGCCGGAAAGATGCACATGCTTGCCGATCTGCGCGCAGGATCCGACCGTCGCCCAGGTATCGACCATCGTGCCTTCGCCGACATAGGCGCCGAGGTTGACGAAGGAGGGCATCAGCACGACATTCTTGGCGATGAAGGCCGAGCGGCGCACCACGCAGTTCGGAACTGCACGGAAGCCGGCGTCACGATACTGGTTTTCGCCCCAGCCTTCGAACTTCGAGGGAACCTTGTCCCACCAGGTCGAGTTGCCCGAACCGCCCTTGACGACTTCCATGTCGTTCAGGCGGAAGGAGAGCAGCACGGCTTTCTTGAGCCACTGGTTGACCGTCCAGGCGCCATCGGCACCACGCTCGGCCACACGAGCCTTGCCGCCATCGAGCAGTTCGAGCGCAGCTTCCACCGCATCGCGAACTTCGCCCTTGGTCGACGTGCTGACGCTGTCGCGGTTGTCGAAGGCCGCTTCGATGGTCTTTTCGAGGGATGCGAGATCGGTAGCGCTCATGAGGATTCCTTAAACTTCGAACTTTATCCTGAAGGCTACAGCGCCTCCGGGAATTGTGATCGGCAAGATGCGATCTGCTCTATCGCATGGACGCCCAAAATGGAATGATTTTTCGAACCAGATCGTTCTGGATTCAAGGCGTTAAAGACGTCGCTTGGTAAGGACTGAAAGGCATTTGAGAATGGCAAAGGGTAAGAATGGCAGGCTCCGGCGTAAGGATGGGGTCTGGGATCCGCTGAAGACGAGCGAAACCGACAAGGATCGCGCCCGCGCCGTACCGAAAACGCCTCAGACACTATCGCCGTCCTATCGCTTGGCCTATGTCGACGAAGACTTCCTTTGCCGCGAGGAACTGCGCCCGATCCGCCTTCAGCTCGAACTGCTGAAGCCGGAAATGCTGCTGGCCGAACGCGGCATCAAATCGACGGTCGTCATGTTCGGCGGCGCCCGCATTCCGGCCCCCGGCCAGAGCGCCTGGGCGGCGCGCAACGATATCCAGCGCGCCAATCTCGAGGCCGCCTCGGTCTATTACGACGAGGCCCGCAAGTTTGCCCGCCTCTGCTCGCGCTATTCTGCGGCGCACGATTTCCATGAATATGTGATCGTCACGGGCGGCGGGCCGGGCGTGATGGAAGCCGGCAATCGTGGCGCTGCGGATGAAGGCGCCCCTTCGATCGGCCTCAACATCGTGCTGCCGCACGAGCAGGCGCCAAACGTCTATGTGACACCGGAGCTCAGCTTCAATTTCCACTATTTCGCCATCCGCAAGATGCACTTCATGGTGCGCGCCAAGGCGATCGCGGTGTTTCCCGGCGGCTTCGGCACGCTCGACGAGTTCTTCGAGTGCCTGACGCTGATCCAGACCGGCCGCATGGAAAAGATGCCGCTGATCCTGTTCGGTGAAAAGTTCTGGCGCAGCATCGTCAATTTCGAGGCGCTTGCCGAGTTCGGCACCATCGCCCCTGACGACGTCAATCTCATCAGTTTTGTCGACACGGCAGACGCTGCCTGGAAGATCATCCAGGATTTCTACGAGCACCAGGAATAAGAAAAAACCCGCCGCGAGACGCGGCGGGTTCCAATCTTTCCAGCCTCTCTTAGAGGAACGGCCGGTCGGGCATATCGTCGATCGAGATGAAGCCGTCCTTATTGGTGTCCAGGCGGTCGAAGAAGCGGCTCATCGCATCTTCTGCTTCCTGCTTGGAGATTTGGCCGTTCTCGTCCTTGTCGACGCGGCGCATCATCGCGGCGAACATCATGTCGCCGCCATGGCGCTTGCCCCAGCGGTGGCCATCGGGGCCGCCGTGCGGGCCCTTGCCGTCGTTCTGCGCCATCTGCTGATCGTCGCCGCCGTCCTTCTTGGCGTCCTTGTGCGCATCGCGCCAGGCCTTGATCTGCGCCTGGTGATATTCGCGGATCTCGCCGGGCGTCAGGCTGCCGTCATTGTTCTTGTCGGCGGCCGCGAAGATCTTGTCGACACCATCGATCGCTTCCTGCTTGGAAATCTTGCCGTCCTTGTTCTCGTCGAACTGCTTCAGCATGCGCACGAAGGCGATTTCACGGAAGGCGGCGCCGCGCGGCCCGCCCATCATTTCGTGGTGATGGCGCGGCCGGTCGGGATGTTTGCCGTTGGCAGCAAAGCTCGCGCCGGCGGCTCCGGCGATCAGAGCGGCGGAGAGACCTGCCAGGATAAGCTTGTTGCGATACATGAGAATTCCTTTCGGTTCGTATCCCTTCACGACCAAAAGGTAAGGCTGCGATGCCGGAAAACCCAATTAAACCTAGGTAAGCTGGATGAAACTTTCGTAAGTCAGCCGGTAATCTTCGCCAGGAATGCGGTGAGGTCGTCGGTGACGAAATCGATGTGATCCTCGTCGCCGCTGGTCTTCTCCCACCACTCGACGACGGTGTCTTCGAGGTTGTTCGGCACCAGAAGAACCGTCGCCATTCCGAGAGCCTTGGGTACCACCAGATTGCGCGGCAGGTCCTCGAACATCGCGGCCTTCCTGGTTTCGACGCGCTTCAGGGCCATGAACTTGTCATAGGTCACCTGCGCCGGCTTCGGCACGAAATCGGCAGCGACGATGTCGAAGATATCGTCGAAATGATCGAGAATGCCGAGCGCGCCCGCTGCCATCTCCGCATGCTTTACGCTGCCATTGGTGAAGATGAACTTCCGGCCCGGCAGCGCCTTGATCGCCTCGCCAAGCTCCGGTTGCGGCAGCAGCGAGGAGTAATCGATCGCATGCGCCTTCTCGAGGAAATCGTTGGGATCGACCCCATGATGGATCATCAGCCCCTGAAGCGTCGTGCCGTGATCGAAATAATACTGCTTCTGGAGTTTCCGCGCCTCGTCCCGCTCCAACTGCAACAGCGCCGACACATAGGCCGTCATGTTCTTGTCGATCTGCGCGAAGAGATTGATGTGATGCGGGTAGAGCGTGTTGTCGAGGTCGAAGACCCATTCGCTCACATGCGCAAAATCGGAAGTCGTCGGAGTGCGGTCGATCTTTGTCATGCGCGCCTTATGGCATGCCTCGCGCAGGAAACCAAAATCTTTTGCGCGGTCCAGGCGGCAAAGCACTTCGCGAAAATGCCTTCAAGTCTCCACAACTTTAAGAGGATTTTGACCTGATGCCGCCATGTATCGCTGTTGATTTATGCTTAGAGGCTGGCGCACCGGGGGCAGTGCATGAAAATCGTTCTGATAAACCCACCTCATACCGCGATCGGCAGCCGCATTCCCGACGACCATCTTCCGCCGCTCGGACTTCTCGCGGTTGGTGGTCCCCTAATCGATGACGGTCACGCCGTCCGGCTTGTCGATGCCGAGTTCGGGCCGATGGCGATCCCTGACATCGTCAGTCACGTCGGCGATCCCGATCTTGTGTTGATCGGCCACTCGGGTTCGACGTCAGCGCATCCGACGGCCTGTGCGATCGCGCAGGCCATCAAGGCCGTCAAGCCAGGGATACGCATCGTTTATGGCGGGGTCTTCCCGACCTATCACTGGCGCGAGGTGCTGGCGGAAACGGAGGCCTTCGATGTCTTGGTGCGCGGGGAGGGCGAGGAGACGATGCGGCGCCTGGCTGCTGCGCTGGAAAATGGCGGTCCGCTCGGCTCAGTCCCGGGCATCGCTTTCCGAAGCGAAGCCGGTGAGATCGTGGCGACGCCGCCGATGCAGGCGATTTCCGACCTTGATGACTATCGCATCGGCTGGGAGCTGATCGATCATCGCCGCTACAGCTATTGGGGTGGAAAGCGCGCGGTCGTCCTGCAGTTCTCGCGGGGCTGTCCCCATCTTTGCAACTACTGCGGCCAGCGCGGTTTCTGGACGCGGTGGCGCCACCGGTCGCCCGTACTCTTCGCCCGCGAGATCGCGCGCCTTTATCGCGAAGAGGGCGTCGAGCTGATCAATCTCGCCGACGAGAACCCGACTTCCTCGCGAAAGGCATGGCTCGCTTTTCTGGAAGCGATGATCGCCGAGAACGTCCCGGTCCAGATCGTCGGTTCGACGCGGGCCGACGACATCGTGCGCGATGCCGACATCCTTCATCTCTATCGCAAGGCCGGGGTCGTCCGATGGCTTCTCGGCATGGAGAATACCGACGAGGCAACGCTGGCGCTGATCAAGAAGGGCGGCGGCAAGGCCACGGACCGCGAGGCGATCCGGCTCCTGCGCCAGCACGACATTCTTTCGATGGCGACATGGGTCGTCGGGTTCGAGGAGGAGAAGCTGAGCGATCTCTGGCGCGGCTTCCGCCAGTTGCTCGCCTATGATCCCGACCAGATCCAGGCGCTCTATGTGACGCCGCATCGCTGGACGCCGTTCTTCCGCATCGCGCGCAGCAGGCAGGTGATCGAGGCCGACATCCGCAAATGGGACTACAAGCATCAGGTCCTGCAGATGCGGCATCTGCACCCGGCCGTCCTGCTCGCTGCCGTCAAGCTGATCGAGGTCGCAATCCAGGCCCGCCCGAAGGCGCTGATGCGCATCCTCTTCCATCGCGACAGGCAGCAGCGCCATTCCATGCGGTGGTATACGCAGATGGGGCGCCGCGTCTGGGTGCATGAGATATTCGAGTTTCTCTTTCGGCGGTGGCATCTTAAGGCTGGTCCCAGCCTCGAAGCATTCTGGGGCGCGCCGCAGGATGCCGAGGAGGAATCCATGCTGCGTCCTGCAAGGCGTGCGAAAAGCCTCGACGCCGCCGAATAAAATAGACGCCCGTTTTCGGGCGGACGGCGGGTCTGTGGGGTGGTAGAAAGACGCCATGCTGTTTGATCTGCCAGATGACGATGCGCTTTATGGTGCGCTGATTGCCCGGAGCTTCGACTACGAGGGGCTCGCTTATGCCTGCGTCAAAACGACGGGCGTCTTCTGCCGGCTGACCTGCCCGGCGCGCAAGCCGAAGCGGGAGAATACGCTGTTCTATGATTCCATCGCCACCTGCATGCAGTCGGGCTTCCGTCCCTGTCAGCGCTGCAGACCGCTGGAGCAGGCGGGGCGTGAAGCGATCGTCGATGATCTCCTGAAGGCGCTGGATCGTGATCCCTCGGTGCGCTGGACGGAGGATGATCTCGTCGATCTCGGCTACGATCCCTCGACCGTTCGCCGTGCCTTCAAGCGTGCGCTCGGCATGACCTTTCTCGATATCGCCCGTTACCGCCGCCTCGGTCAGGCCGCCAAGCAGCTGGCCAATGGCGCCCGCGTCATCGATGCGCAGCTGGATGCCGGCTATGAATCCGCCAGCAGCTTTCGCGCTGCCTTCCACCGGATGATCGGCAAGGCGCCCGTGATCGTGCAGAACCGCGAACTGCTCTTTGCCGATATCTTCGATACGCCGCTCGGGCCGATGATCGCGGTCGCCGACCAGACGCATCTGCATCTCCTCGAGTTTCACGATCGCAAGGCCTTGCCGGGCGAACTCGAGAAGCTGCAGCGCAAGACGCGCTCGACCGTCGCAGCCGGAAGGACGCCGGCAATCGACCGGATAGAAGCGGAGATGAAAGCCTATTTCGAGGGTCGGCTGACGGAATTTGAGACGCCGCTGGCGCTGAGTTTCGCGACCGATTTCGAGCGGGAAATATGGGCGAGGCTGATCCGCATTCCGGTCGGCGAGACGCGCGCCTATGGCGATCTCGCGCGCGACATGGACAATCCGCAGGTCGTCCGGGCCGTGGGGCGGGCGAACGGCGCCAACCAGATCGCCGTCGTCATCCCCTGCCACCGGCTGATCGGGGCGGACGGGTCGCTGACCGGATACGGCGGTGGCCTCTGGCGCAAGCAGTGGCTTTTGAAACACGAAGCAAAGATGCGGGTAGCAAGGCCCGAAATGGAGGATGCATCATGAACCAGGCGGACAAGGCAAAGGCATTCGCAGCACTGCACCAGAGGGGCAAGCCGGTCGTTCTCTACAATATATGGGATGCCGGAACGGCAAAGGCGGTTGCCGAGCGCGGCGCCAAGGCGCTGGCGACGGGCAGCTGGTCGGTTGCCGCTGCGCAGGGCTATGCCGATGGCCAGGAGCTGCCGATGGCGGCACTTATCGATACGGCGAGAGCAATCGCCGCATCGACCGATCTGCCATTATCCGTCGATTTCGAGGGCGCCTATTCAGAAGAGCCGGATGGTGCTGCGGCCAATGTCGCCAAGGTGATCGAAGCCGGAGCGATCGGCATCAATTTCGAGGATCAGATCGTCGGCGGGAGTGGCCTGCATCCGGTGGAAAAGCAGGCGGCCAAGATCAAGGCGATCCGGGCGATGGCGGATGCCCGCGGCATCGCGTTCTTCATCAATGCTAGAACCGATCTCTTCCTTGCAGAACGCGATGAGGCCAAGCATGCAGGTCTCGTCGACGAGGCGATCGCGCGCGGCAAGGCCTATGCGGCGGCCGGTGCCAATGGCCTCTTTGTGCCCGGCCTCGCTAATCCTGCGCTCATCGAGAAAATCTGCGCGGCTTCCACCCTGCCGGTCAACATCATTATGCGCGCGGGTGTCCCTGACGCGAAAATCCTGGCAAGCCTTGGCGTCGGCCGTATCAGCTACGGCCCAGGACCTTACCGGATGATGATGGAAAAGCTGAAGGCAGCCGCGGCAGCGGTCTACGCCGCCGCGCCTTGAAGGGTGATCAGGGCACGATCAGCGTGCCCGCACCATGTTCCGTGAAGATTTCGAGCAGGACGGAATGCGCCGTCTTGCCGTTCAGGATGACGACGCCCTGGACGCCCGCCTTGATGGCGTCGATGCAGGTCTCGACCTTCGGGATCATGCCGCCCGAGATCGTGCCGTCGGCGATCAGCGCATGCGCCTGGGCGACCGACAGTTCCTTGATCAGGTTGCCCTGCTTGTCGAGAACGCCGGGAACGTCGGTGAGGAAGAGCAGGCGGGTGGCGTTCAGCGCACCGGCGATCGCGCCTGCGAACGTATCGGCATTGATGTTGTAGGTCGCGCCGTCGCGGCCGGGTGCGACCGGTGCGATAACGGGGATCATCTCGGAGCGGGCGAGCAGGTCGAGCAGCGTGCGGTCGACTTCGACCACTTCGCCGACGAAGCCGAGATCGAGAACGCGCTCGATGTTGGAATCCGGATCCTTGATCTTCTTCTGCGCCTTTTCGGCGAAGACCATGTTGCCGTCCTTGCCGCAGAGGCCGATCGCCCATTCGCCGGTCTGGTTGATCAGCGCGACGATTTCCTTGTTGATCGAGCCGGCGAGAACCATCTCGACGATCTCGACCGTCTTGGCGTCGGTAACGCGCAGGCCGCCTTCGAACTTGGATTCGATGCCCATCTTCGTCAGCATCGCGCCGATCTGAGGACCGCCGCCGTGGACGACGATCGGATTGACGCCCGACTGCTTCAGAAGCGCGATGTCGCTGGCGAAAGCCTTGCCGAGTTCGGGGTTGCCCATGGCATGGCCGCCGTATTTCACGACGATCGTCTTGTTCTCGTAGCGCTGCATGTAAGGCAGCGCCTGCGCGAGAAGATGGGCCTGCATTTCGCTTTCGGACTGGTTCATGGCTTACCCCGCAGAATGGATCGCGGGCCTTTTATCTCAAGTTTTTGACAGATGGAATAATGTGCAGGTCATTAGTTGGCTGCGCTCTTGTCAATTTTGCGCCCTGCCTTTTATCTAGGGGAGCACAGGGAGAGCGGCAGCGGCATGACAGGCGACGAACTCGCAAGACTGATTGGCCGCGTGGCGATGTCCGACCGCCAGGCGTTCGTCGCACTTTATCGAGAAACAAGCCCGAAACTTTTTGCGATCTGCCTGCGTATCTTGAAGGATCGGGCGGAAGCCGAGGAGGCGTTGCAGGAGATCTATGTGAAGATCTGGCAGCGCGCCAAGGCCTTCGCCTCATCGCAGGGCGCTCCCAATTCCTGGCTTGCGGCAATTGCGCGCAATCAGGCAATCGACACGATGCGGGCACGAAAGCCGGTCGCCGACGAATTGGACACCGCCTACGATCTTGCCGACTCCGGATTGGATCCGGAAAAGCAAGCTATGATATCCGATGAAGGAAGGCGGATTGACACCTGCATGGAAGAGTTGGAAGCTGACAGGGCGACATCGGTTAGGCGGGCCTATGTCGAAGGACTGAGCTACCAGGAACTTGCCGATCAGTTCGGCGTTCCGCTCAACACCATGCGGACATGGCTGCGGCGCAGCCTTTTGAAGCTGAGAGAGTGCATGGAACGATGACATCGCCTGATCAAAGCAAGGGAGGCCGCTCTCGCGACGAAGTGCTCGCAGGCGAGTATGTTCTTGGCGTTCTCTCTTACCAGGATCGGCGGGTCGTCGAAGAACGCATGCGCCGCGACCGGCAGTTTGCCGCCATCGTCAGCCGATGGGAAACCAACCTCTCCGCCTTCAATGATGAATATGAAAGTGTCGCCCCGAGCCGCGAGACTTTCAAGCAGGTCGAGGCCCGGCTTTTCGGCGATGCGGCGCATTCGCCCTCTTTCTCGCGCGGCCTCTGGAATTCGGCGGTCTTCTGGCGCTCGCTGACCTTCGCCTCGCTGGTCGTTGCCGCCGGTGCTATCATTTTCGCCTCCGGCATCGTGCCGCCGCCGCAGGGCGCAGCGCCGCTGGTGGCGGAATTGTCGGCCGCAGGCAGTCAGGTCAATCTGCTGGCTTCCTATCAGGCAGATACCGGTCGTCTTCGCATCGTCCCTGTCGCAGCCGGCAAGCCCGAAGAGAAATCGCTGCAGCTCTGGCTCGTCCCGGGAAGCGGTGCGCCGCAGTCTCTCGGCGTCTTCCAGCCGGGTGAGGGCGGCGATCTCCTGATCCCGGCCAATATGCGCAGCCAAATCGGCGAAGGCGCGACGCTCGCCGTCAGCCTCGAACCCTTCGGCGGCTCGACCACGGGCTTGCCAACCGGACCCGTGATCGCCAGCGGCGCGGCACACCACCCGTAAAAACTTCAGTCCCGTCTGAAACTCTTTTCCGAAAGCCTCCGTAGATCTCCTGACCGGGCGGCGCGAGGCATCAGGCCAGCGTTACGCGGCCGGTTTGGAGGAGAAGATCATGCTCAAGTCCGCTATGCGCACCATCGCGCTTGCTGCCGCCGTATCCGGGATCGCCTTTGCGGCCCAGGCGAAGAACCCGATGGTCGGCGGTGCACCCATGTACCCGACGAAAAATATCGTCGAGAATGCCGTTCACTCCAAAGATCACACCACGCTCGTTGCAGCCGTGAAGGCGGCGGGCCTGGTTTCCACGCTCGAAGGCAAAGGGCCGTTCACGGTATTTGCGCCCACCAACGAGGCTTTCGCGGCCCTTCCGGCCGGTACCGTCGATACGCTGCTCAAGCCGGAGAACAAGGCCAAGCTCACCAAGGTGCTGACCTGCCACGTCATTGCCGCCGACGCGATGTCGAAGACGGTTGCCAAGATGATCAAGGACGATGGCGGCGAGCACGACATCAAGACGGTCGGCGGCTGCATCATCAAGGCCAAGGAAAGCATGGGCAAGATCACGCTGACCGATGAAAACGGCGGCGTCGCCCATGTGACCATCGCCGACGTCAAACAGTCAAACGGTGTCATCCACGTCATCGACAAGGTGCTTCTGCCGAAGATGTAAATGATTGCAGGCAGGAGACTGTGGGGAGGCGCCTTTCGGGGCGCCTCTTTCATTTCCAGTTGGTGATTTCCACCGTTTCGGCGATCGCCTGGCGCAGATCGTCCAGTCCGTCGCTCTTCTCAGAAGATGTAGCGATCACGAAAGGATAGGCGGCCGGGCGCTTCTTGATCTTCTCGGCGGTCTCCGCGAGCAGCTTGACGACAGCCGGCGGCTTGATCTTGTCGGTCTTGGTAAGCACGATCTGGTAGGAGACGGCGGCCTTGTCGAGCAGCGTCAGCACGTCCTCGTCGTTCTTCTTGATGCCGTGGCGGCTGTCGATCAGCACATAGACGCGCTTCAGCGTCGCGCGGCCGCGCAGGTAATCGAAGACCAGTTTCGTCCAGGTGTCGACCTGATCTTTCGGCGCCTGCGCATAGCCGTAGCCCGGCATGTCGACCAGCGCCATCGGCGGCAGGTCGCCGCCTTCGCCGGTATAGCCGTCGGGCACGAAGTAATTGAGCTCCTGGGTGCGGCCCGGCGTGTTCGATGTACGCGCCAGACCTTTGTGGCCGACAAGCGCATTGATCAGCGACGACTTGCCGACATTCGAGCGCCCGGCAAAGGCAACCTCGAAAGGTCCTTCCGGCGGCAGGAATTTCATGGACGGCACGCCGCGGATAAAGATCCACGGGCGTCCGAAGAGTGGCTTGTCGTTCTTGTCCGTCATCCGGCCCTTATCCAGTATCAGAGGTCTGTCAGCTACCGCATTCAGCTTTTGCGGCCCAATGTCAACCTTGCGGCTGAGCGGTAACGGCGCCCTGAAACGAAAAAGCCCCGCCGGAGCGGGGCTTTCAACGTCATTTCGATGGTGCCGGTTTTCGCTTGAAGAGGCCCTTCAGATTGTCGAAGAGCTCGATCTTCACGCCATGGCGCTTCATGATGACCGACTGCTGGATGACCGAGAGCGTGTTGTTCCAGGCCCAGTAGATGACCAGACCGGCCGGGAAGCTTGCCAGCATGAACATGAATACCAGCGGCATCCAGTTGAAGATCATTGCCTGGGTCGGATCCGGAGGCGTCGGGTTCATGCGCATCTGCAGGAACATCGTGACACCCATGATCAGCGGCCAGACGCCGAGATGCAGCAGGGTCGGCGCCTCAAACGGCAGCAGGCCGAAGAGGTTGACGATCGAGGTCGGATCCGGAGCCGAAAGGTCCTTGATCCAGCCGAAGAACGGCGCGTGGCGCATTTCGATGGTGATGTAGATCACCTTGTAAAGGGAGAAGAAGATCGGGATCTGCAGCGCGATCGGCCAGCAACCGGCAACCGGATTGATCTTCTCTTCCTTGTAGAGCTGCATCATTGCCTGTTGCAGGCCCATGCGGTCGTCGCCGAACTTCGCCTTCAGCTCTTCCATCTTCGGCTGCATGCGCTTCATGTTCGCCATCGAAGCGTACTGCTTGCTGGCGAGCGGGAAGAACAGCGCCTTGACGACGATGGTGGTCAGCAGGATCGCCACGCCGAAATTGCCGAAGTAACGGAAGAAGAAGTCCATCAGTTTGAACATCGGCTTCGTCAGGAAGTAGAACCAGCCCCAGTCGATCAGGCGGTCGAAGCGCGGGATCTCGTAGGAGGTTTCGTAGCCGTCGATGACCGGAACTTCCTTGGCGCCGGCGAAGACGAGGCTCTTCAGCTCGACAGACTGGCCGGCCGGAATGCTGACAGCGTCTTCCTTGTAGTCTGCCTGGTAGGTCGGCCGCTCGCCGGCATAGTAGGCGAACCGGGCTTCATAGGCCGACTTCTGCGGCGGAACGATCGTCGCAGCCCAATACTTGTCGGTGATGCCGAGCCAGCCGCCGGTGGACTTGGCGGGCGTAACGGCTTCCTTTTCGGCGGCGCTATACTTGGTTTCGACCAGGCCATCGTCACCGATGACGCCGATGAAGCCTTCGTGCAGGACGTAGACGGAAGGCGTCGTCGGCTTGTTGTTGCGCGTAACGCGGCCATAGGAAGAGATCGATGCCGCACCGGCGCCGCTGTTCGTCACCTTGTCGGTGATCGTGAACATGTAGCGCTCGTCGACCGAGATCGTACGGGCAAAGGTCAGGCCCTTGTCATTGGTGTAGGTCAGCGTGACCGGGGTCTTTTCCGTCAGCTTGGCGCCTTCGGGTGCCGTCCATACCGTCGATGCGCCGGGAACCGTGCCCGTCTGGTCGTTGCCGACATAACCGAGCTCGGCGAAGTAGCCGTCCTTCGATTCAGCCGGCGAGAACAGCGTGATGATCGGGCTGCTCTTGTCGACGGTCTCGTGATAGCCCTTGAGCTTCAGGTCGTCGAGGCGTGCGCCCGTCAGGTTGATGGTGCCCGAGAGAGCAGCGGTGTCGATGACGACGCGTGGCGACTTGGCGAGCGCTTCTTCACGCGTGGTCGTCACTGCCGCCTGACCGGTCGGTGCGGCACCGTTCGTCTGCGGCTGAGCGCCACCAGCGGCGGGCGTCTGCGTCTGTTCGGTGGTCTGCTGTGCCTTCTGGGCTTCCTGCGCCTTGCGCTGCGCTTCGATGCGCGGATTCATATAAAGGAACTGCCAGCCAAGAACGATCAGCACGGAAAGAGCGATCGCAATGAAATAATTGCGGTTGTTTTGCATCATACGTTCCTGGAGCGGCCTTCATTCGACCGCTTTTGTTTCGGCTTGTTTTCAACGCGGGCTTTGAGCTCCGCAGTCAACTGTTGGAAAGATGCCTTCAAGACATCCCTTCTTGCGACAACCACATAGTCGTGTCCGGCTTGCATTGCAAACCCTGCATGAAGCCGCACGGCCTCTTTAAGACGCCGCCGCATGCGGTTTCTCTCGACTGCGTTGCCATGTTTCTTGGTGACTGTGAAGCCGACACGGGCTTCGGTGTCGGGTTCCTTCCGGTCAAGGACCTCGAGAAGGAAGAAGCCGCCGCGGCGTTTTTCGCCATTGCGCGCAGCAAGAAACTGCGGGCGGCTTTTCAGCCGCCCGACAGTCGATTTTTCTTGTTCTTTTTTGGTCGTCAATTCGCCCGCCATCTCTTATCGGGCAATTCCGGCCTTAGGCCGAAAGACGCTTGCGGCCGCGGGCGCGGCGAGCAGACAGAACCTTCTGACCGCCCTTGGTGGCCATACGCGCACGGAAGCCGTGGCGGCGCTTGCGGACAAGCTTGGATGGTTGGTAGGTACGCTTCATTTATTTAAACACCGCGGAGTGCGGCCCTTCTTAAGTTTTGCAAAGTGCAAGGAGCGTTGTTTTGCGAACGGACGAGGTCAGAGACCTTGAATGACCGGACGTGCGGCGGCTTATACGGATGGTGACCCCGGAAGTCAATTATACCAGCGCAAATGATCTTGCCGGCGCTGCCCATCAAAGTTGCACAATGCAAAAAGTCGCACATTGGTGTTAACGACTACGACAGGGCCCGGAAAGGTTGAATTTTGCGGCAGATGTGTGGCTGCCGTTACGATTTTCCGGTGTCTAGGCCGCAACGCCTGCAATTTTTGCGAAAATCGTGCTGCGTTCCGGAATAATAGGGATAATTTCTTGTAGTCGGAACAACTAAAATCCGAAACATAACTTTAAGAAATTTCGCCGATATTTTGTTCATCGGCTGGGAAATTGCTTTCCAGGCTCTCTTCACCCCCAGGGAGACTATACTTTGAAAATTCGTGGAAAGATCAATTTGCTGGTCAGCGTGATGGCCGGCGTTGCGCTCGTTATCGGCGCCACGGCATTGTTCGCTATGAACGAATACAACAATAAGCTGACCGCATATGAAAGCGCTTCCAGCCGCGCCTATGCCGGTGAGCGGCTGAACCGTTTCGTGACGGCTGTCGTCATGGAAGCCCGCGGCATCTACGCCGCCAAGGACGTCAAGGACGTCGCACCCTTCGCCAAGGGTATTGCAACCGATCTCGACGAGATCGACAAGGTTATCGCCAGCTGGGCGCCGCTCGTGCCCGATAGCCAGAAGGATACCTTCAGCAAACTCGTCGATCGCTCCAAGGAATTCCGCACCTTCCGCACCGAGACCGCTCGTCTTGGTACTGAAGTTGGCCCCGCAGCCGCGAACGAGCAGGGCAACAACGACGCGAACCGCGCCAACCGCAAGGCCTTCCAGGCCGAGATCGACGCTATCGTCAAAGTCGACCGCGCTGAGCTCGATGCCGTTGACGACGAGATCGAAGCGTTCCGCAACTCCATCTTCTGGCTCGTTCTTGCTATCACCACTTTCGGCATTGCCGCTGGCGTAGGTCTCGGCTTCTATATCGGCACAAGTCACCTCAGCCGCCCGATCAAGAAGGTCACGACCGCGATCAAGGAAGTTGCCGATGGCAATTTCGACGCCGAAGTCCCTTACGCTGGCCGTCAGGACGAAATCGGCGACATGGCCGCTGCCGTCGCTGTCTTCAAGCAGAACGGTCTCGCCGTAAAGCGCATGAACGCTCAGGAAGCCGCGATGCGTGCCAAGAGCGACGACCTGCAGTCCAGCATGTCCGTCGTCGTCGCCTCCGCTGCTGCCGGCGATTTCAGCCGCCGCATCGAGAAGGACTACGAGGACGACAGCCTCAACCACTTTGCCGGCAACATCAACTCGCTGCTTTCGAGCGTTGATAGCGGTGTCAACGAAACCCGCCGCGTTATTGCAAGCCTTGCTGAGGGCGACCTGACGCAGACCATGCGCGGCGAGTTCCAGGGCGCCTTTGCCGAACTGCAGCAGAACGTCAACAGCACCTTCGTCACCCTGCAGACGACGATGCGCGAAGTTCGCGAAACCACCGAAGCGATCAACGGCAACACCAACGAACTGCGCGTTGCGACCGACGACCTGTCGAAGCGTACAGAACAGCAGGCTGCCGCACTCGAAGAGACGTCTGCCGCACTCGATGAGATCACCGCGGTCGTCCAGAACTCGACGGAACGCGCCCAGGAAGCCAGCGTCATGGTCTCCGAAGCCAAGGATAAGTCCGGCGCCTCCGGTGTCGTCGTCCGCAACGCCGTCGACGCCATGGGCCGTATCGAGCAGGCATCCCGCGAAATCAGCCAGATCATCAACGTGATCGATGAAATCGCCTTCCAGACCAACCTGCTTGCTCTGAACGCAGGCGTCGAGGCAGCGCGTGCCGGTGAAGCCGGCAAGGGCTTCGCGGTCGTCGCACAGGAAGTCCGCGAACTGGCGCAGCGCTCCGCAACCGCCGCCAAGGACATCAAGGCGCTGATCACCAAGTCGGGCGATGAAGTCAATGTCGGCGTCAAGCTGGTGCAGGCAACGGGCGAGGCGCTCTCCGAAATCGAAACCCGCGTCATTGCCATCAACGACCATATCCATTCGATCGCAACCGCGGCGAAGGAACAGTCGACCGGCCTCAAGGAAGTCAACACCGCCGTCAACCAGATGGACCAGGTGACCCAGCAGAACGCCGCGATGGTCGAGGAAACCTCGGCTGCGACCCACAAGCTCTCCGCAGAGGCCGATGGCCTGGTGCGTCTCATCTCGCGCTTCAAGGTGTCGAATACGGGCCATGCCGCGGCTCCGGTCGCTGTTGCCCGCCGCGAAGAGCATCGCCCGGTCGCGTCGCCCGCCCGCCGCGCCATGAACACGGTCGCTCGTGCCTTCAACGGCAATGCTGCGGTCGCTGAGCAGAGCTGGGAAGAGTTTTGATCGCTAGAAGCTCTCGAATTCAGGAAACGCCGCCTCCGGGCGGCGTTTTCTTTTGTGACGAACTGCCGCGCCTCGCGAAGATTTGAAAGTGCAAAATAATCCGTCTAATATAAGTCTCTGCCTCGCAGGCGCTTGCGCCGAACGGAAACAGCGATGCCGGTGCAAGACCAAAGCGGAATTTCAGCAAATGTAACGATGGCTGCTGGCGGTGAACGTCCGGCAGGGTGGCTCAGTGGTCTCTCGGGCAAGCTGCTCTGGATGATCGTGCTGTTCATCATGCTCGCCGAAGTGCTGATCTTCTTCCCCTCGATCGCCAGCATGCGTATCCGCTGGCTGGACGACAAGCTGAACACAGCTGCCGCCGCCGCGATCGTCATCGATGGTCTGCAGCCCGTGGAGCTGCCGCGCTCCGTCCAGAAGGAAACGCTGGAAGCGACCGGCACCAAGGCGATCGTTCTGCGCAAGGACGGCACCTCCCGCCTGCTGGCGATGAGCGAGATGCCGACATCGGTCGACGAGCAATATGATCTGACCAAGGTCACGCCCGTCAGTGCCATCTGCGATGCGCTGGATACGCTGATCTTCGGTGGCAACCGGATGATCCGCGTCTACGGCCCTGTCGGCGATACCGCGACCGGGGTTGAAGTGGTCATGAAGGACCGGGCACTGCGCAATGCGATGTTCGTCTATGCCCGCAACGTTCTCCTGCTCTCGATCCTGATCTCGCTGTTCACGGCAACGCTGGTCTTTTTTGTCATCAACCGCATTCTCATCCGGCCGATCCGCAATCTGACCGGCAGCATGCAGGACTTCTCCGCCGATCCCGAAAATCCGCAGAACGTCTTCGTCGGCGAGGGCGGGCGCGACGAGCTGGCCGTTGCCGGGCGCCATCTGACCGCGATGCAGGTCGAGCTGCAGAAGACGTTGAAGCAGCAGAAGAACCTTGCCGCACTCGGCCTTGCCGTCTCGAAGATCAATCATGACATGCGCAACATCCTGGCCTCGGCCCAGCTGATGTCCGACCGCCTCGTCGATGTCGATGACCCCATGGTCAAGAGTTTCGCGCCGAAGCTGCTCAGAACCATCGACCGCGCCGTCGGCTACACGACCGAAGTGCTCTCTTACGGCCAGGCGAGCGAATCGGCGCCGCGCCGCCGCCGCATCCGGCTCTACGAGCTCACCCAGGATGTTCGCGACATGCTGGCGATCGATCCGGCAAGCGGCGTCGAGTTCGTCGAGCAGATGTCCACCGATCTCGAAATCGATGGCGACAGCGAGCAGCTCTTCCGTGTCATCCACAACCTCTGCCGCAATGCGCTGCAGGCGCTGATGATGCCGGGCGAGCTCGGAATGGATGGGATCAAGCGAATCACCGTCTCGGGCCAGCGCGTCGGCAGCGTCGTGAGTATTATCGTTGACGATACCGGTCCCGGCATGCCGCTGAAGGCGCGTCAGAACCTTTTTACGGCCTTCCGCGGCTCTGCCCGCTCCGGCGGCACAGGTCTCGGCCTGACGATCGCCCGCGAGCTGGTGCTCGCCCACGGCGGCACCATCGCGCTTGTGGAAAAACCCGCGGCCGGCACGCAATTCCGCATCGAGATCCCGGATCGCCCGGTTTCCCTGGACGATTACCGCTCCCGCAGCCACGCTGAAAAGTAATGCAAATTCCGCAGATCAGCTCTGCGGAACGAAAGTCGCGATTTTTTCACAAACCCTATTGCATTCCCCCGGAGGACCCTTTAGAGGATCGCCACGCAAGCGGTTCAGCCGCTTCGAGACGCACCCGTAGCTCAGCTGGATAGAGCACCAGACTACGAATCTGGGGGTCAGGAGTTCGAATCTCTTCGGGTGCGCCACTCTCTCTTCTCTTCCTAAAAATCAGCCGTTAGCCTAGCTTCGCGCAACCTTGCGCGGCTATCTGCGTCTTGCGCCGGATTGTCCGGATTGCGCGCAGGAGAGAATGCAATGAAGGCAAGTGGTTTGGTTGTGGTTTCGGTCGCCGGCATGGCGGCTTTGCTTGCTGGTTGCGTCGATCGTGCCAATGGTCCGGTACTTTATCCTGTAGGCTCTCCTGTCAATCCACCGTCGATCGCGCATGCAATGTGCGTTGGCGAAGGAAATGCGGCCTATGACGAATCGATGCGGCTCTATAAGGAGCGCTCGCAGATCTCGAATCAGTATGATCAGGCTGAAGGTGAAGCGGTCTCGCGGAGTGCCGCGCGCCGTGCCTACACCGCCTGCGCCTCGTCGGAAGGCTATCGGGCCGTCTACGATCAATAGACCGTGTAGGCGCCCCAACACCTCTCAAAAACGTGCCGGCTGACGAGGGCAGCATATTGCCCCGCGCATTGTTGCTGCCCATCTATCGACAGCACTGCTCTGCCTTGCCGCCGGAAGCGGAATTGCCGAGCCGTGCGCATTTGGATGTCCGGCCAGCTCCGGCTGCTGCCTCTCGTCCGTTTTGAGTGTTTTCACGCATCGATAAGAGAGGAAAGACCATGTCCGCTTTGAATGCTGCACAATCCGGCACCTTCAAGATCGGCGGCGATCTCGAGGTCAATCGCCTCGGCTTCGGCGCCATGCGCGTCACCGGCGACGGTATCTGGGGCCAGCCGGCCGATCATGCCGAATCCATCCGTACGCTGAAGCGCCTTCCGGAACTCGGCGTCAATTTCATCGACACTGCCGATTCCTATGGCCCCGACATTTCCGAATGGCTGATCAAGGAAGCGCTTCATCCCTACAGCAAGGGATCCATCATCGCCACCAAGGGCGGCCTGACCCGGCATGGCCCGAATATCTGGCTTCCGGTCGGCCGTCCGGAATATCTGATCCAGCAGGTGCACAAGAGCCTGCGCAATCTCGGCGTCGACAGGATCGACCTCTGGCAGCTCCACCGCATAGACCCGAAGGTCCCGGCCGGCGAGCAGTTCGATGCGATCAAGTCTCTGCAGGCCTCCGGTCTGATCCGCCATGCGGGTTTGAGCGAAGTCTCCGTCGCCGATATCGAGGCGGCATCGAAATACTTCAAGGTCGCCACCGTCCAGAACCGCTATAATCTGGTCGATCGCACCAGCGAGGATGTGCTCGACTATTCGGCAAAGCACAATATCGGCTTCATCCCCTGGTATCCGCTGGCCGCCGGCGATCTCGCCAAGCCGGGCTCGCTGCTCGATACGATCGCCAGGAGGCACAACGCGGCGCCGAGCCAGATCGCCCTTGCCTGGGTGCTGAAGCGCAGCCCCGTGATGCTGCCGATCCCCGGCACCTCGAAGGTCAAGCATCTGGAAGAAAACGTTGCCGCTGTCGGCATCACGCTGTCGGATGACGAGTTCGCGGCTCTCGATGCCGAGGGCAAGAAGCTTTTCAAGGCCGCCTGATATTGTGACGAAAGGTGTGGCGGCAACCGTCGCCATGCCCCGCATCCGGCCGAAAATCGGTCAGGAATTTGACCGGTTGATTAAAATTGCTGCAAAATGAGGCGACTTCGCAAATGTGCTACAGTTAGCTATGCGAATGGTGCATTGCTGCGTTGCGGTAATATCCCTATTCCTGATCAAATGAATGGGCTATCTATATCTCCGTAAGCAGCGCACTCCTCCTCCCAGCGCTCTTACGAAGACTGGTAACACTCCTCCTCCCAGTTGCCAGTCAAGATCAAGAGCTCGGTGCACCTCCTCCCGCACCGAGCTCTTTTCTATTTCAGCCCCTTTTATTTCAGTGCTTGAAAATCAGTCGCCGATCCGCGCCACGCCGGTCTCGCCGTTGTCGCGCGTCCACTTCACCTTGCCGGGGCCGGCGCGCTCCAGCTGGAAGCACATTGGTGCGCCCTTGTACCACGTCTGAAATTTCTGGCAGAGCTGGTCCGATTGGATCCACCATTTGCCGGTATCGCTGGGCTTGAAGTAGCGGCCGAGACCGATCGCCTTGCCGCTGCCATCGACGGCGCCCGATGTGTGATAGTTTAGCGGCAGCTCGCCGCCGAGCGGTGTGGCGAGATAGATCGTCTTGCCGATGATATCGCGCCGGATGTCGTCTTCCGCCAGCCGTTCCGCATGCGCGAGCGACGGCATCAGCAATGCCGCCGAGGCGAGGGCGATCAGAATAGCCTTCATTGCATCCGTCCATCTATCCATGAGTATTGGGTGAAGAACGGACAAGACGAAGATAAAGTTTCACCCGGACGCGATCGGCCTGCCTTATTTGACTCCGCTGCATCGGCCGTCTTATTTGGCGGGCGGCCGGACTGCCGGCAGTAACGGGGAGATGGCATGCTCGGCGGATCAGGGGCGATGCAAAAGACGCTTGCTGCGATGACGCTTGCAGCCTTTCTGCTGACCGGCTGCGGTGGCCGTGCCGTCGGCGTCATGACCCCCGTAGGCGCGACGCAGCCAGGCACCTCTCAGGTCAATCTGCTGGTCGCGACCACCCGTGCACCGGATACCGATCCAGGCGTTCTGTTCTCCGGCGAGCGCGGAACCGGTCTGATGGTCAACGCTGTCGATGTCTCGATCCCGCCGGATGCCAATCGCAAGGTCGGCCAGGTCCAGTGGCCGAAGCGGCTGCCCGCCGATCCGCTGCGCGATTTCGTCACTGTCTCTGTCGATCCGCTGCAGGGCGAGAAGGCGGGCGAGGGCTGGCTGAAGGGCCATATGCCGAAGAGCCGCCGGGTGCTGATTTTCGTTCACGGCTTCAACAATCTCTATGAGGATGCGGTCTACCGCTTCGCGCAGATCGTTCACGACTCGCATGCCGACGTCGCGCCCGTCGTCTTCACCTGGCCGTCGCGCGGCTCGATCTTCGACTATAATTACGACAAGGAAAGCACCAACTATTCCCGCGATGCGCTGGAAGAGCTGCTGCGCCGTACCGCCGAGAACCCCGCCGTCAGCGACGTAACGATCATGGCGCACTCGATGGGCACCTGGCTGACCGTCGAGGCGCTGCGGCAGATGGCGATCCGTGATGGACGCGTGGCCCCGAAGATCAACAATGTCATCCTGGCGTCGCCGGATCTCGATGTCGATGTCTTCGGCCGCCAGTTTGTCAGCCTCGGCAAGGACAAGCCGCATTTCACCATCTTCGTCTCACGGGATGACCGGGCGCTTGCCCTGTCGCGCCGCATCTCGGGCAATGTCGATCGCCTCGGCCAGATCGATCCCTCGGTCGAGCCTTACCGCAGCAAACTCGAAGCGGCGGGCATCACAGTGCTCGATCTTACCAAGCTCAAGGGCGGCGACCGCCTGAACCACGGCAAGTTCGCTGAGAGCCCCGAAGTGGTGAAGCTGATCGGTGATCGGCTGATTGCGGGACAGACCATCACGGATTCCAATGTCGGTCTCGGCGAAGCCGTCGGTGCCGTCGCCATCGGTGCTGCACAGACTGTCGGCAGTGCAGCGAGCGTCGCCGTCAGTACCCCGATCGCTATCTTCGATCCACGCACCCGGCGCAATTACGATGCGCAGCTGAAGCGGCTCGGTCAGTCGGTGGAGAACACCGCAGGCTCCGTCGGAGACAGCGTCGGCGCCGGGCTGCCGAGCCAGTAAAAATTCCCATAGGCAAGTGGATTGATCTGATATATCACGTCCTTTAACGGCGATCTCCAGGGCGCCGATGGGAATGGATGGCGCGATGACAGATAATGTGAAGCGAACGGTTGCCGTGGTTGGCGCAGGCGTGATCGGCGCCTCGATTGCCTTCGAGCTGCAGCGGCGCGGCTATCAGGTGACGCTGATCGACAAGGGTGAACCCGGTCGCGGCACCTCCTATGGCAATATGGCCAGCATCGCGCTCGATTTCGCGGCCGGTTCCGGCCCCACGACCTGGAAGAAGATCCCGCGCTGGCTGCTCGATCCGGAAGGCCCGGTCTGGCTGCGCCCCTCCTACGCGCCGAAGATGCTGCCCTGGTTCCTGCGCTTCATCGCCGCCGGCCGGCCGTCGCGCCTGCGCGAGATCGAGGATGCCGGCATGCTGCTGACCGGCCGCGTGCTCGGCGATTTCCGCGCCATGCTCTCGGCGATCGGCGCGCCTGACCTGATGACCGACGAAGGTTGCCTGGCGATCTACGAGACGGAAGCCGAATTTGCCGGCGACCGCGGTCATATCGAGATGATGCAGCGCTACGGCTTCGAGTTCGAAGTGCTGAACGGCGGCGCGATCCAGCATTACGAGCCGACGCTGTCGTCCAAGGTTGCCAAGGCGGTGCTGCTGCCTGACAACAAGTCGATCCGCGACCCCTATCAGCTGGTCGTCAAGCTTGCAGCCGCGGCTGAAGCCGCTGGTGCGCGCTTCCTGTCCGGCAGCGTGCAGGGAATCGAGCGCAAGCCCGATGGAAGTAAAACCGTCATCCTAGAAAGCGGCGGGCGTATCGAGGTCGGTTCGGTCGTCCTCGCGGCCGGTGTCCATACGCGCACGCTTGCCGAAAAACTCGGCGAGCCGATTCCGCTCGAAACCGAGCGCGGCTATCACACGCAGATCATGAAGCCCGGCATTTCCATGCGCTATTCGGTGATCTGGCCGCACCGCGCCTTCATGGTCACGCCGACCGCAGGGGGGATCCGCATCGGCGGGAATGTCGAACTCGCCGGTCTTGATGCCGCGCCCGATTTCCGTCGCCCGCGTGTTCTGGTACGCCATGCACAGCGCGTTCTTCCAGGCCTTACGGTCGAGGACACCAGCGAGTGGATGGGCCATCGTCCGGCCTTGCCGGACACGATCCCTATCATCTCGGCTTCGTCGAAGGTGCCCGGCGTGTTCTACGCGACAGGCCATGGCCATCTCGGACTGACGCTGGCAGCGACGACGGCGCAGCTGATCGGCGATATGGTCTCCGGAGAGAAGCCGGCGATCGACATGAAGCCGTTCCGCATCGATAGATATTGATTTGCATGACGAGCCTGAGCTCGCATTGGAAGGACTAGGCAGATGAGATGGAAGCGCACGATCCAGCTTCTGGACGTTCATTGCGAAGGCGAAATCGGCAAGGTCGCGATCGGCGGCGTGCCGAAGATCCCGGGCGAAACAGTGGCGGCCCAGTTGCACTGGCTGAACACTGATCCCAAGGGCACCGAGCTTCGCCGCTTCCTCTGCCTCGAGCCGCGCGGCGCGCCGATCGGCTCCGTCAATCTTCTGCTGCCGGCCAGGCATCCGGATGCCGATGCGGCCTTCATCATCCTGCAGCCCGACCAGGCGCATGCAAGCTCCGGCTCGAATTCGATCTGCGTCACGACCGCGCTGCTCGAATCAGGTATCGTCGAGATGAAGGAACCGGAAACGGTCGTAACGCTTGAGACGGCCGCCGGTATGGTTAAGGCCGTCGCCACCTGCCGCGACGGCCGTTGCGAAAAGGTGCGCCTGACGATGGTTCCGGCCTTCGTCCACGAGCTCGATGTCGAGGTCGAAACGCCGGAATGGGGCAAGATCAAAGTCGATCTCTGCTACGGCGGCATCTTCTATGCGCTGGTCGATGTCGGCCAGATCGGCTCGAAGATCGAGAAGTCCAATGCCGCCGAGCTGGTTCGCGCCGGCATGGTGCTGAAGGACATCATCAACCGCGACATCCAGGTCGTCCATCCTGAGATCCCAGCGATCTCGGACGTCGCCTATGTGATGTTCCGCGATATCGAGCCGGATGGCGCCGTGCGCACCTGCACCACCATGTGGCCCGGCCGCGCCGACCGCTCACCCTGCGGCACCGGCAGCTCGGCAAACCTCACCACCCTGCATGCCCGCGGCAAGGCAAAGCCCGGCGACATCTTCACGTCGCGCTCGATCATCGGCTCGGAATTCGAAGTCGGCTTGCAGTCGGTCACCGAGGTCGCGGGCCGTCCGGCAATCATCCCGACCATCACCGGCCGCGGCTTCACCTTCGGCCTCTCACAGGTCGCCCTCGACCCCTTCGACCCGCACCCGGGCGGCTTCGCGCTGACAGACGTCTGGGGCCCGCAGGCCGGTGAGATCTAGGATCAATAGTCGAAGGGTTCGACCTTCGGCTTCCCGCTTTCCTCAACGGAATGCGGATAGATCACGCCCTTGCGCAGGATGATATTGGCGTAGAGCCGCGGTTCGCTCGTCTGGATGATGGCGTGGGCGGCGCGGACGCGGCCGTAGAAATCCTGGCCGATGAGTGGCGTAACGGCGCGGTGCGGTTCGTGGCGGGCGCAGCAGTCGATCATTTCTTCATGCACGGGATCGAGCTTGTCGCGCTCTGCCTTGACCGTCGAGCGGAAGATTGCCTCGGGTACGAAATCGTCGATCGGCAGCACGCTGAGCACGGCGTCCAGCACCGGGATAAGGCCATGGCCGTCAAGACGGATCAGCCGGCGGGCGTGCTCGACGCCCGGATAATTGCCGTCGACGATGGCGATTTCGTCGCCGTGGCCCATGGCGCGCAGCGTCGAAAGCAGTTCCGGACTCAAGAGCGGATCAAGCCCCTTCAGCATTTTCAATCTCCTTGAACAGGACGTTCTGATCGGTCAGATAGCGCGCAAAGATCGGAAGGCTCGCCCCGCCGATCGCGCGCGCCTGCGACCCAACGGCGCCCTCGATGATCTCCGGCATGACGACGCCTTGAAGGTCGAGCTTTTCGGCTTCACGCATCGTTGCTCGAACGATCCGTTCGCGCACCCAGCCCGGAAAGCCCCCGTCGATCACGGCGGCGCTGAAGTCGATGATCGAGGCGGCCGCAACGATCGCCTGCGCCAGCGCCTTGGCTGAATCCTGGATCCAGAGCTCCATGGCCTCGCCGAAATCCACCCAGTCGTCGGCGGAATACCAGAGCGGCTCGGGATCGATG
The DNA here is from genome assembly GCF_047325115.1 of Rhizobium sp. Rhizsp82. NCBI lineage: Bacteria > Pseudomonadati > Pseudomonadota > Alphaproteobacteria > Hyphomicrobiales > Rhizobiaceae > Rhizobium > Rhizobium sp. Rhizsp82. The sequence goes on from NZ_CP168570.1 coordinate 1,317,504, forward strand.
CCGCGTTCGCGCAGCATGTTTTCGAGCACGAAGATCGAAGCGATTTCAAGCAGCTGCAGCGTCTCTCCGTTCTTGCCCCGTACGGGGAGGGGGCCGATGGCGCCCGCCGTTCCAGTGCGGCCGGAGAAGATCGCCGAGTTCAGGACGATGCCGCCGCCGATGAACGAGCCGATGAAGAAATAGACGAAATCGGGATAGGAGGGGCCGACGCCGAAAACGAGCTCGGCGCCGCAGGCGCTCGTTGCGTCGTTCTGCAGGAAGACGGGGTAGGAAACCCGCTTCGTTACCTCGGCCTGCAGGTCGAAACCGCGCCAGACATCCATGGCGCCAGGCGGCGAACCGACTTCCTCGGCCCAGTTCCAGAGCTCGAAGGGGGCGGCGATGCCGATCCCGGCAATCCGTCCGCGCTGCTGCGCATCCAGCCGTCCCTCGAGCTCGGCAATGCCTGATACGATGAAATCGAGAAAATCGCCGGGCAGGGGATAGGCGTAGGTCTTGTGCAGCTGCATGCGGATATTGCCGACGAAATCCATCAGCACCAGGTCGGCGCTTCGCCGGCCCATCTTCACGCCGAAGGAATAGACGGCATCCGGATTGAGATGCATCGGGATCGATGGCTGGCCCACACGGCCGCGCACCGGGGCGCCACGCGAAAGCAGGCCTTCCCTCTCAAGCTCCCGCATGATGACGGACACCGTCTGCGCCGATAGACCGCTGCGGCGTGCGATATCGGCCTTCGACAGCGCGCCGTAGAGGCGCACCAGCGAAAGCACGAGCCGCTCGTTGTAGGCGCGCACCCGGATCTGGTTCGCGCCCCCGGCGGGGTTCAATATTGGCGGTTGGGCCGGTGCGTGCACCGGGCCTTCCAGGGATGCCATTGGCCACTCCTCCCGACCATCGGCCTATGCCTGATTTTCAACCAGCATGCCATACCGAATTAATAATTCAATTGGATTTATTTATTGACAAGCGATTTTCTTTTCGCTTTTAATCGCCAACGTGAACGGCATCGAGCGGCCTGGGAGGAGGCTAAACGCGAAATCCGCGGCCGCGTTCGTGCTTGAAAATACGGGTTCGGCCATCGTGGCGATCCGGTTAATCTCTGGGAGGAGTTCTCATGAAGAAATCAGTTCTCGCTTTCGGCGCGCTCGCACTCGGCGTCGCCTTCTCGGCTCCGGCAATGGCCGCCGACGTTTCGGCCTGCCTGATCACCAAGACCGATACCAACCCCTTCTTCGTCAAGATGAAGGAAGGCGCGACGGCCAAGGCCAAGGAACTCGGCGTCAACCTGAAGTCCTATGCCGGCAAGATCGACGGTGACAGCGAAAGCCAGGTCGCCGCTATCGAAACCTGCATCGCTGACGGCGCCAAGGGTATCCTGATTGCTGCTTCGGACACCAAGGGCATCGTTCCGAACATCAAGAAGGCGCGCGACGCCGGCCTGCTGGTCATCGCTCTCGACACCCCGCTTGAGCCGATCGACGCTGCCGACATGACCTTCGCAACCGACAACCTGCTCGCCGGCAAGCTGATCGGCCAGTGGGCCAAGGAAACGCTCGGCGACAAGGCTGCCGATGCCAAGGTTGCCTTCCTCGACCTCACCCCGTCCCAGCCGTCCGTCGACGTTCTGCGCGACCAGGGCTTCATGATGGGCTTCGGCATCGACCCGAAGGATCCGAACAAGATCGGTGACGAAGACGATAAGCGCATCGTCGGCCACGACATCACCAACGGTAACGAAGAAGGCGGCCGTACCGCGATGGAAAACCTTCTCCAGAAGGACCCAACCATCAACGTCGTCCACACCATCAACGAACCGGCTGCTGCCGGCGCCTATGAAGCGCTGAAGGCTGTCGGCCGTGAGAAGGACGTGCTGATCGTTTCCGTCGACGGCGGTTGCCCGGGCGTCAAGAACGTTGCTGATGGCGTCATTGGCGCCACCTCGCAGCAGTACCCGCTGCAGATGGCCGCTCTCGGCATCGAGGCGATCAAGAAGTTCGCCGACTCCGGTGAGAAGCCGAAGCCGACCGAAGGCAAGAACTTCTTCGACACCGGCGTTACCCTTGTCACCGACAAGCCGGTTTCCGGCGTCAAGTCGATCGACACCAAGGAAGGCCTGGGCAAGTGCTGGGGTTGATCCCCGCCTAGCCTGAACCAAAACGCGGAGATGCCTGAAGCCGCATCTCCGCTCCCTGCTCATCTTTGACAGCGCGCCGAATTGGGTGCAGCTTATCCCACGTCCTGCCAGAAGCTGGCGGGATGCCCCTTAGGGAGTGGGGTCACGCGGAGGATTTCCATGAGCGAGCCGACAACAGCCGCACCGCATCACGATTATGAAAAAGTCCTCAAGGACAGTTCGAAGGACGTTGCTTCCTTTGACACGGACGACAACTCGGTCATCCAGAAATTCAGGCATTTCCTGCACTCGTCGCCATCGGCCGTATCGCTGATCGTCCTTGTGCTGTCGCTGATCATCTTCGGCGCCCTTCTGGGCACCAAGTTCTTCTCGGCATTTTCGCTGACGCTGATCCTGCAGCAGGTGGCGATCACCGGTATCGTCGGCGCCGCGCAGACGCTTGTCATCATGACGGCCGGCATCGATCTTTCCGTCGGCGCCATCATGGTGCTCTCGTCGGTGGTCATGGGACAATTCGTGTTCCGCTATGGTCTTCCGGTCGAGCTCGCCGTTCTCTGCGGCTTCGCCGTCGGTGCCCTCTGCGGCTACATAAACGGCCTGCTGATCGCCCGGATGAAGCTGCCGCCGTTCATCGTCACGCTCGGCATGTGGCAGATCGTGCTTGCCACGAACTTCCTCTATTCGGCCAACGAGACGATCCGTGCGCAGGATATCGAAACCCAGGCGCCGTTGTTGCAGCTCTTCGGCAATACGTTCCGCATCGGCGGCGCGGTCTTTACTTATGGCGTCATCGCCATGGTCCTGCTCGTTGCGGTTCTCTGGTACATTCTGAACCACACCGCATGGGGCCGACATCTCTATGCCGTCGGCGACGACCCTGAAGCCGCCGGTCTTTCCGGCGTCAACGTCAAGCGTATGCTGGTATCGACCTATGTCCTGTCGGGCCTCATCTGTGCGCTGGCCGGCTGGGCTCTCATCGGCCGCATCGGTTCGGTGTCTCCAACAGCCGGGCAGTTCGCCAACATCGAATCCATCACCGCTGTGGTGATCGGCGGTATCTCGCTCTTCGGCGGCCGCGGCTCCATTCTCGGCATGATGTTCGGGGCGCTCATCGTCGGCGTCTTCTCGCTCGGTCTTCGCCTTCTCGGCACCGACGTGCAATGGACTTACCTCCTGATCGGCGTGCTCATCATCGCCGCAGTTGGAATCGATCAGTGGATCAGAAAGGCAGCAGGCTGATGGCACTCGAACCTCTCCTCACGGCGCGCGGCCTGGTCAAACGCTACGGTCGCGTCACTGCCCTCGATCATGCCGATTTCGATCTCTATCCCGGCGAAATCCTGGCCGTGATCGGCGACAACGGCGCTGGCAAGTCCTCGCTTATCAAGGCGATCTCGGGTGCTATCCGTCCCGACGAAGGGGAGATCCGGCTGGAAGGCCAGCCGATCCACTTCTCGTCGCCGATCGAGGCGCGCAAGGCCGGCATCGAAACGGTCTACCAGAACCTCGCCCTGTCGCCGGCGCTGTCGATCGCCGACAACATGTTCCTCGGACGCGAGCTTCGCAAACCCGGCTTCATGGGCCAGTTCTTCCGAAAGCTCGATCATTCGGCGATGGAAAAGCAGGCGCGTGCCAAGCTTTCCGAGCTCGGCCTGATGACCATCCAGAACATCAACCAGGCGGTCGAGACGCTCTCCGGCGGTCAGCGCCAGGGTGTCGCCGTTGCCCGCGCCGCAGCCTTCGGCTCGAAGGTCATCATTCTCGATGAGCCGACGGCAGCCCTCGGCGTCAAGGAAAGCCGCCGTGTTCTGGAGCTCATTCTCGACGTCCGCTCGCGCGGCATCCCGATCGTGCTCATCTCGCACAACATGCCGCATGTCTTCGAAGTCGCCGACCGCATCCACATCCACCGCCTCGGACGCCGTCTCACGGTGATCAATCCGAAGGAATACACGATGTCAGATGCCGTCGCCTTCATGACCGGCGCCAAGGCCGCTCCCCAGGAGACGGTCGCCGCATGAACCTGAGGATAGACGAGATTACCGGCGCGGTGCTCGACCGCGCCGGAAGTGCGAAGCGCTTCCTGATCGCCATCGCCGGTCCGCCCGGTGCCGGCAAGTCGACAATGGCCGATAATCTCGCCAATGGCCTCAAGGCCCGCGGAGAGACCGCGGCCGTGCTGCCGATGGACGGCTTCCACATGGACAATGCCGTGCTGATCGAGCGCGGCCTGCTTGCCCGAAAGGGCATCCCGGAAACCTTCGACGTCCGCGGTTTCCTCGATATCGTCCGCGCCGTCCGCCCGGCCGATCAGGAAGTGCTGGTCCCGGTCTTCGACCGCTCACGCGAGCTCGCCATCGCCTCCGCCCGCCCCATCTCGCCCCACGATCGCTTCATCATCATCGAAGGCAACTACCTGCTCTTCACACAGGGTAAATGGGCCGATCTCGACGGCATCTTCGATTTCACCATCATGCTCGCCCCGCCGATCGAGGTTCTCGAAGAGCGCCTCTGGGAGCGCTGGCGCGGCTACAAGCTCAGCGAAGAAGAAGCGAGCGCCAAGGTCTACGGCAACGACCTCCCGAACGGCCGTCTCATTTTGGAGAACCGCCGTCCGTCCGATGTCACCCTCGAGATCGCGCTCTAGGGCTCATCATTGCGGCACTTGCCGACCGGCAAGAATCGCGACATCCATTCAACCTCTGGCTTTAGAGCCGGAGGTTTTTCATTTTCAGCGGCGGCATCTGTTTTCAAGCCTCACGCGATTTTTCAAGTCTGCCTTTGCCAATGCTCCGATCCTATCTTGTCTTTGCACGCCAGAACCCCGGGCTCCTCGGTTACGCGGTCATCCTGATGATCCTGTCGAGCGCCGGACAGACGTTCTTCTTCTCGCTGTTTTCTGAGGCGTTCCGCAGCCACTACGCGCTCAGTGACGGCAGTCTAGGAACAGTGTTTGCCATTGCAACTTTCGCGTCGGCCTTGGCGCTGCCCTATCTCGGCCAGAAGATCGACAGGGTAAGCCTTCGCAGCTTCACGCTCGGCGCCGGCCTGTTGCTCGCTGCCGCCTGCGCGATGATTGCCCTCTCACCCGCGTCGGTTCTCTTCTTTGCCGTCTGCCTCTTCCTGCTTCGGCTGACCGGTCAGGGCTTGATGGTGCACACGGCAATGACGGCGATGGTCCGGTTCTTCCCGGCCGACAGCGGAAAGGCGATGGCCGTCGTCAGCCTCGCCTATTCGGCGGCCTTGGTCTTCATTCCGGCCGCTGCGGTGGCCGTCATAGGCATCGCGGGTTGGCGCGGGACGTGGCTGCTGACGGGCGTAGCGGTCGCTCTCGGTGTCTGCGCAGCGTGCCTGCTGCTACCGCGGGATGATGCGTCCGGCAATGCGGCGAAGACCAGTGTTCAGGCGGCGCAGCCGCAAGCAGCCCGGCCGAAGCTCGCATTGATGCTGTTCCTGTGCCCGACGATGCTGGCGGTCTCGTTCATCCTGACGGCAATGATCTTCCATCAGGCGGTCCTTGCCGCTGAAAAGGGCTGGCCGCTCGAATGGCTGGCGGCCTGCTTTTCCGTCTTCGCCATTGCCCAGGCGGCGACATCGGTGCTCGTCGCACCCGTCATCGACAGGATCCGCGCCGTCCGCATCCTGCCTGTCTTCCTCTTGCCACTGGCGATAGGGCTGAGTTTGATCGCACTCTTCGACGGCTTCTGGGCGGCGCCCGTCTATATGGGCCTTCTCGGCATGTCCGCCGCGATCGATCTGAAGCTCGGCACCATCCTCTGGGCCGATCTCTTCGGTGCCGGGCAGTTCGGCTATGTCCGCTCGCGCTTCGAAGCGATCCGGATCGTCGTTACCGGCGGCGCTCCGCTCGTGGCTGGAAAGCTGCTGGATGCCGGCATCCCGCTCGCGAGCCAGGCCGCCGCCGACGCATGCTATGCAGTCTGCGCCTCCGCTTTGGCCGTTATCGTCGGCCGGTCTGCGGCCGTCGCTCACAAGTGATTGCGGCGCTGTCTAAACGGTTGTTTCCATCGGCCTGTTGATGCTATCGAAGCGCCACCCGCAGCGCTCCGGAGGCTCCCATGCAATCGATCACCATCCGCCGTCCCGATGACTGGCATCTGCATCTGCGCGATGGCGCCATGCTGGAGGGGGTGATCGGCGATACCAGCCGTGATTTCGCGCGGGCCATCATCATGCCGAACCTCGTGCCTCCCGTCGTCACGACGACGGATGCGCGCGCCTATCGCGAGCGGATCATGAAGGCTCTGCCTGCAGGCGACCGGTTCGAGCCGCTGATGACCCTTTATCTCACGGAGCATACCAGCGCCGATGATGTCGAAGAGGGTAAGAAGAGCGGGCTGATCACCGCGGTGAAGCTCTATCCCGCCGGCGCCACCACCAATTCGCATGGCGGCGTGCGCGATATGGACAAGGCGATGCCGGTTCTGGAGCGCATGGCGAAGATCGGCCTGCCGCTTTGCGTCCACGGCGAAGTCACGACGCCTGAAATCGATATCTTCGATCGCGAAGCCGTGTTCATCGAAACCGTGCTCGATCCGTTGCGCAAGCGTCTGCCGGAACTGAAGGTGACGATGGAGCATGTGACGACGGCCGATGGCATCGACTATATCAAGTCGTCCAAGGCCAATCTGGCCGGCTCGATCACCACGCATCACCTGATCATCAATCGCAACGCCATCCTCGTCGGCGGCATCCGCCCGCATTATTATTGCCTGCCGGTCGCCAAGCGCGAGAACCATCGCCTGGCGCTGCGCGCCGCCGCCGTCAGCGGCGATCCGCGCTTCTTCCTGGGAACGGATTCCGCGCCGCATGTCGATCCGCTGAAGGAATGCGCCTGTGGCTGCGCCGGTATCTATACCTCGATCAACACGATGAGCTGCGTGGCGCATGTCTTCGAGCAGGAGAACGCGCTCGACAAGCTCGAAGCCTTCGTCTCGCTGAATGGTCCGGCCTGGTACGGCCTGCAGCCGAATGAAGAGAAGATCACGCTGGTCAAGCGCGAAGACGCGATCACGTTTCCGTCAAAAATCGAGACCGGTGCGGGGCCGGTCACGGTCTTCGATCCGATGTTCCCGCTTCATTGGGACGTAAAGCGCTGAATAAAGCGCGAAAACTGTCAATTTCGGCGGGTATTCCCGCCGCTTTTACTGTGTAATTGTTACCGCTCTAACATTTGCGTTTGCGGTCCATGATTTTTTAACAGAATGCGTAAGACATTCGTCACCAGTGGCACGATAGCCTGTGGACGGATTATTGGGCGCGGCAGGAGCCGCGGAGTTACCAAAGCATGATGCTGGATTATAATTCCCTTCTGCTGGCGCTCGGCGTTTCAGCAACGTGTCTGGCTGTGACCCTGATGGGCAGCTGGTTCGCACGCCGTGCGGAAACCTTCCTGCTCACATGCACCTGCGGCCTCGTGCTCGTCGTCAGCGGCATCTTCGTCTACAGCATCTATGTTTCGTCGCCCGGCGTTGTGATGGGTATCGCGAGCTTTGTGCTTTTTCAGGCGGGCTTTGCCGCCATCTGGGGCGCCGGCTATCAGTTTCGCACCAACCGTCTGCCGCTCGCGGGAATCGTCATCCGCGCACTGTCGGCCATGCTGCTGCCGGTGGGCGCGATGGCTGCCGGGTATGACGGCCTCGGCTTCATCGCCGACAACACCTCGATCACCCTGCTGCTGTTGGCGACCGCGCTTCAATACTGGCGGGCAAGAGCCGAGGCGCCCGCGCCGATCATGGGCATCACGGTGCTCTATACGCTGACGGGCATATCCTTTGCACTCTGCGCCGCCGTGCTGATCTGTGACGGCAAGCTGGTGCTGGGGGCCGCGCCCAACAATTGGGCCGAGGATCTGAGCCTCGCCGTCTGCATCGCCAGCATGACCGGCATCGGCGCCCTATCGCTGGCGCTGCACCAGTGGCGGCTTGCCGCCCGACACCGCCAGGAAGCGATTACCGATTCTCTGACCGGCCTTCTCAATCGCCGCGCACTCTTCGATCGTCACGGTGAGCGCCAGATGGGTTCGTCGACCGCCGTCATCATCTTCGATCTAGATCATTTCAAGTCGATCAACGACCGCCATGGTCATGCCGCCGGCGACCGCGTTCTCAAGATCTTTGCTGGCGAACTCGCCGCCCATTGCCGCTCGGGCGATACCGCTGCCCGTCTTGGCGGCGAAGAATTCGCGCTCGTTCTCAAGGAGATCATGCCCGGCCGCGCCGAGATGATCGCCGAGCGCATCCGCCGTACCTTCGAGGAACGTGAAATCTATATCGATGACGAAGTGCTGAAATGCACCGTCTCGATCGGTGTCGCGCCCGGCCGTGCCGCGCCGATGGATTTCGACACCATGCTCAGCGAGGCCGACAAGGCGCTCTATGCCGCCAAGCGCGCCGGGCGCAACCGCGTCGAGCTCGCAAACCACCTGCAGGCGGTTCCGGCCGCGCCCTCGGTGCGCAGCGCCTCTTGATCATCCAGCACGAGTTGCTAATGTCGGGACTGGCCGGATGCAGCCAGCCGTCCCGCGGCGCACAAGCGCTAAGGTGAATGCATCCAGATGAAATCCTTCACATCCTTGCTAATGGCAAACGATGGCGAACGGGTCAGCAGACGCGGGCACTGATCTTCCTGTTCGCTGCCGATGGAAGGATGAACCATGCGCGATTTTCGCGATGCCAAGATCATGGCAAAAGCACTGCGGCAGGCGCTGGCTGGCCGCGATATTTCCCTCACCCATAGCGAGACATTGGAGATCGTGGCCCGGCAATTCGGCTTCGACCAATGGAATATCCTCGCCGCCAAGCTGGACGAGGCGGAAGGCTCGAGTTCAGCGATTGCGCTGGAGCCGCCGATCCCGATCTTCCGCATCTTCGATGTGGCAAAGGCCATGGAGTTCTATTGCGGCTTCCTGGGCTTCACGCTCGATTGGGAACACCGCTTCGGCGAGAACTTCCCGCTCTATTGCCAGGTTTCGCGCGGCAAGCTGATCATGCATCTCAGCGAGCATTCCGGCGATGCGAGCCCCGGCGCCAAGGCATTCGTGTGGATGACAGGCGTGCGCGCCTTCCAGGCGGAACTGTCGGCCAAGGACTATCGCTACATGAAGCCGGGGATCGAGGACGCCCCCTGGGGATGGGAAGTGACCGTCATCGATCCGTTCAGCAACCGGATCGCCTTCTGCGAAAAGAAGTGACGGTTCCGGCGGGAGGAACGCCTCCCGCCTCATTCAAAGGATCATCAGCGCACGGACAAAGGCGATGGCGGAAGCCAGCGACGCCACCGTGCGCACATGGTTCCACCAGGTCCAGTCGCTCAGATAGCGATCCCAGAGCGCTACGGCTTCGCCGCCGCTGCCGCTGACATTCGCCAATGCGTCGTTCATCGGCACGTTGAAGACGATGGTGGAGATGAAGGAGGCGACGATATAGGCGGCCGCACCGCCGATCATCCAGATGCTGGCACTCCCCCGCCAATCCATGAAGGCCATGACCGCAATCGCGATGCAGAGGATCGCGACCGGGATGAACAGCAGCATGAAGGGCGAGCGCACGATCGTCACGTTGATCGAGTTCATCGCCGCGATGCCCTGTTCGGGCGGGATACGCGCGAAAGCCGCCATGATGAAGGTCGAGAAGGCGAAGAATATGCCGGCGATCAGGCCGCTGCCGATCGCCGCGGCGACGAGCAGGATGGGAAGAATGAATGCCATGGCGAAACCCCTCCATAAAATAAGAGAAAATCTCTCATTTGCAAAATGAGATAAACTCTCTTATTTTCGTTGTCAACCGAGGAGGGATGCGCATGGACGATAAGACGCCGGTGCGGCGCAGGCGGCAAGCCGTGCCCGTGGGGCAACCCCGACGCATCCCGAGCCAGCAGCGCGGCCGTGATCGCTTTGAGAAGATTCTGGCTGTGGCTGCCGAACTGATCGAGAAGAACGGGAGCGATGCCCTGAAGATGAGCGAGATCGTCGAGAAGGCGGAGCTCTCGTTCGGCGCCCTCTATCAGTATTTCCCGGACAAGACCTCGATCATCCGCACCCTTGCCGAGCGGTTCAACGAAGAGGGCAGGCGGTGCGTCGAGGAGGAGCTGTCGAAGGTAACGGATGCCGCCTCGCTGCACCGGGCGCTCGGCACGATCACCGACGAATACTACCAGTTCTTCCGCCGCGAGCCCGTCATGCGCGATATCTGGCATGCGACGCAGGCAGACCGTTTGCTGCGAGCCGTCGATGCCGAAGACATGGAGTTTCATGCGCAGGCACTGTTTTCGGTGCTGAAGCGCCTCTGGCCCGAACGGAGGGAAAGTGACCTGCTGCCGGCCGCGCGGCTGCTGATGCAGCTGCTGGCGGCGGCCGTGCGCTATGCGATCTCGCTGGATGATGAGGAGGGGGAGACGGCGATCGCGCTTTACAAGAAGATGCTGCCCGCCGATCTCGAGCGCTTGGTCTAGCTGGCGACGCTTTCGCCGGAGACCGACCGGGCTGCCGCCCAGTGCACGGCGTTGCGGCCATTGTTCTTTGCCGAATAGAGCTTCCGGTCTGCCGCGGTCAGCATCACCTTCAAGCTCTCGCTTTTGGGGTCGCCGCGATAGACGCCGAAGCTTGCGGTCACGCGTCCGGCCGGAAGCGGCCCGATCGCCTTGGCGGCCAGTTCCTTGCGCAGCCGGTCGGCAATCGCGATCGCCGCCGTGGTGCCCGTCCGAGGTAGAACCAGGCAGAATTCCTCGCCGCCGATGCGGGCGGCAATATCGTAGGGCCGCAGATTGTGCTGGATCGTCGCGCCCGCCGCCATCAGCACCTGGTCGCCGACATCGTGGCCGAATTCGTCGTTGATCGATTTGAAATGGTCGAGGTCGAAGACGACGACGCTGATCGCCGTGCTCTCACGTGCCGCCCGGGCGATCTCCATCGAGCCGATATCCTTCAGCCAGCGGCGATTGCCGAGGCCGGTGAGAACATCTGTCGTTGCCTGACGGCGCAGCTGCGAGAGGGTGGCGTCCAGCTCGACAATGAGAACCGAAATGCCGTTGGTGACGACACCGACCTCGTCCGTGCGCTTGCTGCGCACCGGCTTGACCGCGCCGGTGGCGCGATAGGTTTCCACAGTCTTTGCGATCTCATGCAACGGCTTGATCAGCATCCAGACGGATGCCAGGCAGAACGCCGTGCCGATGAGCGTGGCGCCCAACACCGTTCCAAGCACCGGGATGGCTTCGCTGCGAAAGCCGGTGACGAGGTAGGTGATGAGGGCGAGTAGGGGGATATGCGTCGATGCAAAGCATATTGAGAAAATCTTGAAAGTGAGCGACGCGTTGAACTTCTGAGTGATTTCGGACACCGCCAGATTCATTCCGGACTCCTTGCACGGCTTTCAGAACCGCGCAGAAATTGGCCTGTCAGGTGTTTTTCAAATCCTAATGCATCCATTAGAATTTTAGCGAATACCGGTGGTTTGCCGGTCCGGTAAGGCCAAAAGCCTTGGTTCCCAATATTTATCAGTAGGTCCTTAAATTTGCGCGGATTTGTGGAAAAAATCGAGGGCGCTACGCTGCGAACGCGCTATGGTTTTGCCGCTCCGGATGGCGCTCGCGCCCGCGTCGAACGTGCAAAAAGTTCCGGCACTGGAAAGATTTTTTCGTTGCTGCTATTGCCGCATAGCACCGTAAGCCGAAGGAGAGAGCCATGACCAAGACGACATTTCCCGACCGCGCCATTATGGCGGAACTCCTTGCCAAGATGCTCTGGGAAATCAAGGCGGTCCACTTCAACGCCGAGCAGCCCTATAAGCTCGCCTCCGGCATGGCCAGCCCCGTCTATATCGATTGCCGCAAGCTGCTCTCCTATCCGCGCGTCCGCTCGGCTGTGATGGATTTCGCCGCCAGCGTCATCACTCGCGACGCCGGTTTCGAGCGCTTCGATTGCATTGCCGGTGGCGAGACGGCCGGTATCCCCTTCGCGGCGCTCTTGGCGGATCGCCTCAGCCTGCCGATGATCTATGTGCGCAAGAAGCCGAAGGGCCACGGCCGCAATGCCCAGATCGAGGGTCATATGCCCGAGGGGTCGCGCGTTCTCGTCATCGAGGACCTGACGACCGCCGGCGGCAGCATGTTCACCTTCATCGATGCGATCCGCGCAGCCGGCGGCATCGTCGATCACGGCATGGCGCTCTTCTATTACGGCATCTTCAATGAAGGCGCCTTGCGCTTTGCCGATGGCAAGGTGAAGCTCCACCATATCGCCACCTGGCGCAACGTTCTGGCCGTCGCCAAGGAGCAGAAGCTGTTCGATGAGAAGACGCTGAGCGAAGTCGAAGCCTTCCTGGACGCGCCGCTCGCCTGGTCCGGCCGAAACGGTGGCGTAAGTGAGCTTTCGCTCTAGCCTTTTGACAAAAGCTCACTTATTGGATTGAGGCAACAAGAGCCTTCTGGGAGGAATTGCGATGATTTTGTGCTGTGGCGAAGCGCTGATCGATATGCTGCCGCGTGAGACGACGCTGGGTGAAAAGGGCTTTGCGCCCTATGCCGGCGGCGCGATCTTCAATACCGCGATTGCGCTCGGCCGCCTGCGCGTGCCGACTGCCTTTTTCACCGGCATTGCCGATGACATGATGGGCGAGATCCTGCTCGGCACGCTGAAGGCCAGCAATGTCGATTATAGCCCCTGCGCAATCACGCCGCGGCCCTCGACCATCGCCTTCGTCAAGCTCGTCAACGGCCAGGCGACCTACGCCTTCTACGACGAGGGCACGGCAGGGCGCATGATCACCACCGATGATCTTCCTGTTCTCGGTGACGATTGCGAAGCGCTGCATTTCGGCGCCATCAGCCTGATCCCGAGCCCCTGCGGCGAGACCTATGAGGCGCTGCTCGATCGCGAAGCCGCCAAGCGCGTCATCTCGCTCGATCCGAACATCCGCCCGGGCTTCATCAAGAACAAGGAAGCCCACATGGCGCGCATCAAGCGCATGGCCGCCAAGTCGGATATCCTGAAGTTCTCTGACGAGGACCTCGAATGGTTCGGCCTCGAAGGCAGCCATGACGATCTCGCTGCCTACTGGCTGAAGCAGGGCGCCAAGCTCGTCGTCATCACCAAGGGCGCTGAAGGCGCATCCGGCTACACCAACGAGCGCAAGGTCACCGTGCCGAGCGAGCGCGTCACCGTGGTCGATACCGTCGGTGCAGGCGATACGTTCGACGCCGGCGTTCTGGCGTCGCTGAAGATGGACAACCTGCTGACCAAGGCGCAGGTCGCCTCTCTCGACGAGAAGGCGTTGGGCAATGCCCTGGCGCTCGGCGCCAAGGCTGCGGCTGTCACCGTCTCCCGTGCTGGCGCGAACCCGCCATGGGCACGCGAAATCGGCCTCTGAGATCAGGTCTGGCCGCCGAGAAAGGCCAGCACCTCGCGATTGAAGAGGGCTGGCCGCTGCAGCGGCGCAAAATGGCTGACGCCTGATATGAGAACGAACGCGGCGTCAGGGATTGTTTTCGCGAGATAATCCATGTGTTCGCGGCGGATGAACTCGTCGCTCTCGCCGATCGCAACCGTGACCGGCACCTTGATCGCCGCTAGTTCTGCAGCCTTATAATTCGGCTCGCTCTGCATCATCTTCCCGACATCCGCCACGAAAGCTTCGAAATCCTCAGGTGTTGTCGAAAGCGCCTGATAGTCCTTCCGGTGACGGCTGAAGCAGCGGTCTATGACGGGCGTCGGGCGGAACTCTAGCGTTCCAGTCGCATCCATGTTGCAGGCGAAGAAGAACACGCCCGAGACGCGCTCCGGATGCCGGTCGGCAAGGATCAACGCCGTACACGCGCCGTCGCTCCAGCCGATGACTGATGCCTTCTCAATCTCCAGACGATCCATCACGGCAAGCACGTCGCCGGACATCAGCACATAGCTGAACGGCCGGTCGTCACGCGTGCTGCGGCCATGGCCCCGGCTGTCGACGACGATGACGCGATATCCCGCATCGACGAGCGCCGGCACCTGATAGCCCCAATTCCCGGCATTCCCGAGCCCGCCATGCAGCAGGATCACCGTCGGACCGGCGCCATAGCTGGCGTACCAGATCTCAGCACCGTCACTCGATACCCGGCCTTCAGCGCCGGAGGCGGGGAGCGGCTCGGCGCCGTCTTCATCGAATTTGAAAAGCTCGTCGTCGGCGAATTCCATGGGCAATCTCCTCGCGCATTTCCCATAGGACGAATAGATGGCCCGTCATTCGACAGCATCAAACAAAAAAGCCCACCCGCGCTGGCGGATGGGCTCGATAAGCGATCAAAGGTGCCTTACTTGGCGAGCTTTGCCAGAGCGGCGACGAGACCTTGCGTCGAGGAATCGTGGCCGGCAGCGCTTTCCTTGCCTTCGACGACAGGCAGCAGGCCGGTCGCCAGTTCCTTCCCGAGCTCGACGCCCCACTGGTCGAAAGAGTTGATGCGGAAGAGCACGCCTTCGACGAAGACGCGGTGCTCATAGAGTGCGATCAGGCGGCCGAGCGCGAAAGGCGTCAGCTTGTCATAGACGAAGGTGATCGACGGGCGGTTGCCGGTGAAGACACGGTGCGGCGCGATGAAATCGGCCTTCTTGTCGTCCATGCCCTTGTCGGTCAGCTGCTTCTTGGCCTCCTCGAAAGTGCGGCCCTTCATCAGTGCTTCCGACTGCGCCAGAACGTTTGACATCAGCAGCTGGTGCTGGTGGCGCAGCTCGGGCTCGAAGGCATTGGCGGCGATCATGAACTCGGCGGGGATGATGCTCGTGCCCTGATGGATCAGCTGGTAGAAGGCGTGCTGGCCGTTGGTGCCGGGCTCGCCCCATACCACCGGACCGGAATTGCCTTCGACCGGCGTACCGTCGATCGTCACACCCTTGCCGTTCGATTCCATGTCGAGCTGCTGCAGATAGGCCGGGAAGCGCGACAGGCGCTGGTCATAGGGTAGGACGGCGCGCGTCGGATAGCCAAGAACGTTGCGATGGTAGAAGCCGATCAGGCCGAGCAGCATCGGCAGGTTTTCGGTAATCGGAGCCTGACGGAAGTGATTGTCGACGGCATGGGCGCCATCGAGGAACTTGCCGAAATTCTCGGGGCCGATAGCGATCATGATCGGCAGGCCGATGGCAGACCACAGCGAGTAGCGGCCGCCGACCCAATCCCAGAAGCCGAAGACCCGCTCGCTGCCGATGCCGAAAGCAGCCACCTTGTCGAGCGCCGTGGAAACGGCGGCGAAATGATGCTGAACGGCGGCGTCGCCGAGAGCCTTGGCGATGAAGTTGCGCGCCGTCTGCGCGTTGGTCATCGTCTCGACCGTCGTGAAGGTCTTCGAAGCGATGATGAACAGCGTGGTTTCAGGCTGCACGAGCTTCAACGTGTCGGCAATGTGCGCGCCGTCGATGTTCGACACGAAATGCGCGCGTGGACCATCGTGGAAAGGCGCCAGCGCCAGCGTCGCCATCACCGGACCGAGATCCGAGCCGCCGATACCGATATTGACGACATCGGTGATCTTCTTGCCAGTCGCGCCCTTCAGCGCGCCCGAGCGGATGCCATCGGCAAACTTGCCCATGGCGGCGAGCACCGAGTTGACGTCAGGCATGACATCCTTGCCGTCGACGATAACAGGCGTGTTGGAGCGGTTGCGCAGCGCGGTGTGCAGCACGGCGCGATCTTCGGTGAAGTTGATCGCCTTGCCGGAGAACATCTCGTCACGCTTCTTCGCGACGCCGCCTTCTTCGGCGAGCTTGACGAGCAGCGCCAGGATCTCGTCGTTCACCGCGGTCTTCGAATAGTCCATCAGGAGATCGTCGAGGGAGGCGGTAAAGCGCGAGAAGCGCTTGGGATCGGCGGCGAAGGCAGCGCGGATATCGGTGGCTTTGGTGGCGGCCGCAGTGCTCTTCAGCTTTTCGACGATGGCATTCATGGGAGGCTCCTTTGGAGGCGGAGAGGGTTGCGGAAACTATTCGCTTTGTAGGGCGCAAATCAAGTTCAGCCACAAGCTGCCTGCAAAAAATGACACAAGTTGTGCCGCGCTTGATGAAAAGGGAGAGTGCGGGTATATTTATGGAGTGGCAGACGGAGTTGTAGCTCCGCCCGCCGTTGCCTATGACTTTTGGATTGTGACCCGGACGGACACTGACCAGCTCGTCCGGGTTTTCCGCACCATAAGCGTAACGCTTAGCGGTTTATACCACATGGCATTACCTCCGTTTCGCAAAGCAAGGCTCTTGCCAAAGCCGGCGCGGCCCATCCTCACCGGTGGGCCGGCTGGTCTCGGCCCATGCTGCTTCTGCTATTGAAACGGGCTGATGAAATCACATCTTATGGTTGCTTTCAATTGTGCGTGAGGATCAACCGCGCAGATCCTTGCGCAGGATCTTCCCGACCGGGCTTTTCGGCAGCTCGTCGCGGAATTCGATGATCCGCGGGCGCTTGTAGTTGGTGAGGTTCTCGGCGCAATGCGCCTTCACTTCGGCCTCCGTCAGGTTGGGATCCTTGCGCACGACGAAGAGCTTGACCGTCTCGCCTGAATGGCCATCCGGAACGCCGACCGCGGCGGCTTCGAGAATGCCCGGGTGCATAGCCGCCACTTCCTCGATTTCGTTCGGATAGACGTTGAAGCCGGAGACGAGGATCATATCCTTCTTGCGATCGACGATCTTGGTATAGCCACGCTCGTCCATGAAGCCCATGTCGCCGGTGCGGAAATAGCCGTCCGGGGTCATGACCCGCGCCGTCTCCTCCGGCTTGTTCCAGTAGCCGGCCATCACCTGCGGTCCGCGGATGCAGATCTCGCCGATTTCGCCGAGCGGCAGCGAATTGCCGTCCTCGTCGCGGATATCAAGTTCGGTCGAGGGTATGGGCAGGCCGATCGAGCCGGTGAATTCCGGGGAATCGAAGCGGTTGGCGGTGGCAACAGGCGACGTCTCCGAAAGACCATAGCCTTCGGTGATATGCGAGCCGGTCATCTTCAGCCAGCGTTCGGCCACCGGCCGCTGCACGGCCATGCCGCCGCCGAGCGACATGACGAGCGACGAGAAGTCGAGCTTGGCAAACTCGGCATTGTTCATCAGCGCGTTGAAGAGCGTGTTGAGGCCGGGGAAGATATGGACATTCGCCTTGCTGAATTCCTTTACGAAGCCCGGAATGTCGCGCGGGTTGGCGATCAGGATGTTATGCGCGCCGAGCGACATGCCCATCAGCGAATTCACCGTCAGCGCAAAGATATGGTAGAGCGGC
The DNA here is from genome assembly GCF_047325115.1 of Rhizobium sp. Rhizsp82. Taxonomy (NCBI): domain Bacteria; kingdom Pseudomonadati; phylum Pseudomonadota; class Alphaproteobacteria; order Hyphomicrobiales; family Rhizobiaceae; genus Rhizobium; species Rhizobium sp. Rhizsp82. Next base: position 1,334,889 of record NZ_CP168570.1, read on the forward strand.
AGGGCGCAGAGGAAGTTCAGCACATCCGGCTGCTTCTTCTTGTCGAAGGCCGATTTCAGCCAGAGCTGCAGTTGCAGCTTGTTGGCGAGCAGGTTGCGATGCGTCAGGATCGCGCCTTTGGCGACACCCGTCGTGCCGCCGGTATATTGCAGGAAGGCGATGTCGTCGCCGCCGAGCGTCGGGCGCTGCAGCGACCGTCCCGCACCTTCCGACAGAACCTGCTTGAAGGTCTTGTGCTGCGGGATCGACCAGGACGGCACGAGCTTCTTGATCTTGCGCACAACCAGGTTGACGATCAGCCCCTTGGCGCCGAGCATCTCACCGAGCGAAGTGACGACCACATGGCGGACGTCGGTCTTGACCAGGACCTGCTCCACCGTGCGGGCAAAATTCTCCAGCACGAAGATCGCCTTCGCGCCGGCATCACGCAGCTGATGTTCGAGTTCACGCGGCGTATAGAGCGGATTGACGTTCACGACGGTCAGCCCGGCGCGCAGGATGCCATAGACGGCGACCGGGTTCTGCAACACGTTCGGCATCATCACGGCGACGCGATCACCCTTCTGCAGGCCGAGGCTCTGCAGCCAGGCGGCGACCTTGCGGGTCTGCACTTCGAGATCACGGTAGGTCAGCGCCTTCCCCATGCTGGAGAAGGCGACGCGATCGGCATAGCGCTCACAGGACTTTTCCAGCAGTTCGGCAACCGATTCGTATTCCAGCGGCGGAATTTCGGCCGGTACGATATCCGGATAGGTCGCGAGCCAAGGCTTCTGCCGCTTTTCGCCACCTGTATGCACGGAAATGCTGTTCATCGTGTCTCTCTCCCTATCCGGCCACGGTGCCGGTTCGCGGCTGCCGGCCGGACGATCCTCCATCATCCTTGCGGGCAGCTTATGCCAATGGCCGAACGGTTCAAGCCGCTATAAGCGTTACACTAACTTTGACGTAAACGTCAACAATTCGCCTCCGTACATTTGAAACGGATGCGGGAACAATGATTCCGGCCTGGCGTTTTCCAATCATGCAAACAGCAAAGGAGCTGAAAATGCTTAATCAGGGTACAGACGCCAGCCGCCGCGATCCCAACGTAAAGGACACGCATTCGCTGATCGCCAGCGACCGCGTGGAAGGCACCCGCGTTTATGGTGCAGATGGCAAGCATATCGGCTCGATCGAGCGCTTGATCATCGGCAAGCGCGATGGCCGTGTCGCCTATGCCGTACTGAGCTTTGGCGGCTTCCTGGGGATCGGTCACGATCACTATCCGCTGCCGTGGGAAAAGCTGAACTACGATACGCAACTCGACGGCTACCGTATCGATCTCACCAAGGAGCAGATCGAAGGCGCGCCGAGCTACGCGGACGATGACGACACCTGGTACAACGATAATGGCCGCCGTGTTTACGACTATTACGGTGTGCCGCCGTACTGGATGTAAGTCGTTCGCTAGGACGAGCCGGAAAAGGCCCCGCCGCGTGCGGGGCCTTTTGGCGTTTTAGGGCAGGAGATCGTTGGCGCAGCGCAGGACGACGCCTTGCGTGATGTCTTCAGCCTTGAACGTCCTCCTGGTCCTGATCGAGAACGTATGGCTTTCGCCCGGCAGGAGAGTGATCAGCATGCTGTCGACGACGGCCGCGGGATCCAGCCGGTCGATCACCAGGCAGAGATCCTTCAGGAAAGTCCCCGCTGTGACCGTCACATCGACGCCATCGGCAGTGGCACTGACCGAAACCTTCATCTCAGGCTTCGGCAGTTTCAGATCGATATCCTCGACGAAATAGTGGAAGGCGCGCTTGTCGAGCATCTGCACCACCACGACCTCGTTCGCCGCGTCGTCAGGCGTCGCAATGTCGTCCGCAAGCTCGAATTCCTTCGCTTCGAACCGGTCGCAGAGCAGCCGCCAGAATTCGAACTCGGCCAGCACCGTGCCATCGAGCCGAACGCGCTTGCCCGAGATTTTCGCTCGCCAGAACAATGTCCGCTCGTTGACGGCAACGGCTGCGAGCTTGTCGCCACGCGGCTGGATGGTCAGCAGGCGCGGATCGAACGCCTGCTGCATCGCATACCAGAGAGGCTTGCGCCGCCCGGCGGAATCGAGCGCTGCCCATGAGGTCACAGGCCAGCAATCGTTGAACTGCCAGACAACAGCGCCCTTGCAGATCGCCCGGTGCGAGCGCATGTGCTCGATCGCGAAGCGGATAGCGCGTGCCTGATTGAGCTGCGTCGCGAAATGCCAGTCATCCATCGTGTCTGGCACCGGCAGGTGTCCGGCAAGGCCGCGGATCAGCTTCTCATTGCCCTGCGTCGCCTTCTGATGATGGAAGACGCCGTGCGATTGCGGCGTCAGCGGTGCATCATGCACGCTCTCCTCCAGCGTCGCCCAGTTCGGTGGCGCCTGCCAGCCGAATTCGGAGCAGAAGCGCGGGATATAGTTGCGGTAGACCTCCCAGCCCACATCGTTCCAGACATCCCAGATATGCTTGCAACCGTGACGATCGTCGTTCGGCTCAATATCCATCGTGCCGGAGTAAGGGCTGCCGGGATAGTAAGGTCTGTCAGGATCGAGTTCGGCGCAGAGTTTCGGCAGGACGTCTAGATAATAGCCGAGACCCCAGCTGACGCCGTCCTTGATGATCGGGCGCCAGCCCCATTCGTCGAAGCCCCAGATATTCTCGTTATTGCCGTTCCAGACGATCAGCGAAGCATGCGGCATCAGTCTGACGACATTGTCGCGAACCTCGGCCTCCACTTCGCTGCGCAGTGGTTCCTCCTCGGGATAGGAGGCGCAGGCAAAGAGGAAATCCTGCCAGACCATCATGCCGGCCCGGTCGCAGGCCTCGTAGAACTCGTCTCGCTCGAAAATGCCGCCGCCCCAGACGCGCAGCAGATTGATATTGGCCGCCTTCGCCTCGTCGATCCGCGCCGCATAGCGCTCGGCGGTGACGCGCGACGGGAAGCAATCGTCGGGGATCCAGTTGGCGCCGCAGGCAAAGAGCGGAACGTCGTTGACGACGAAGGTGAAGGCTGAGCCGTGCTCATCCGGCGCGGTGTCGAGGCGAACGGAGCGGAAGCCGATCTCCTTGGAATAGCTGTCCAGCATATGGCCGTCGCTATCGCGAAGTTCGATCAAGAGCGGATAGAGCGGTTGCCCGCCGAGGTGATGTGGCCACCAGATCTGCGGCGAGGGAACCGTCAGCTTGAAGCTTGCTTCGCCTGAAGCGCCGACCTCGATAGTCTGCGATACGCCGCCGATCTGCGCAACGATCGAGCAGCCAGGACCGTCCTGCTCGGCAGCGATCTTCGCGTTGATCGTCACGACGCCATCGCTACCGGCGAGCGTCGCGGAAACGCGCGTCTCCGTCAGGCGGGCGCGATCCCAGCTTTCAAGCCGCACCGGCTTCCAGATACCCGCCGTCACCAGCGTCGGACCCCAATCCCAACCGAAGTTGCAGGCCATCTTGCGCATCAGGTTGCCAGGGCCGGGATAGTTGTTCGGCCGGTAGCCGTACTGCTTTTCCATCTCCGCGCCATAGGCATAGGCGGAATGGAAGGTAACGGTCAGGTCGTTCGCTCCGGCCCTGAGGCGGCTCGAGACATCGAAGCGATAGGTGCGATGCTGGTTGAAGGTCCGGCCGATCTCTTCGCCGTTCAACCGGATCGTCGCGATCGTATCCAGCCCGTCGAAGACCAGTTCCTGCACTCTGCCGGTTTCAGGCGCCGCATCGAAGCTGAGCCGGTAGACCCATTCGCAGCGGCCGATCCAGTCGTTGGTGATCTCGTTGACATCGAGATAGGGATCCGGAATGAGGCGGGCCGCCAGCAGATCGGTATGGACGCAGCCGGGCACGGTGGCGGGGATGGTTTCGGGCAGTCCGGGCCGGGCTGTATCGTTGCAGGAAAGGGTCCAGCCGGTGTGAAGCTCTGTTTTCTCGATCATGCGGATGCTCTTACTGGAAACGGCCGTGGCGCTGCAGGACTTCGATCTTGTAGCCGTCGGGATCAGTGATGAAGAAGAACAGGGCGAAGAGCTTGCCGTCGCGGTTGAGCTCGACCAGCTTGCCGGGGTTGCGCCCGGCCTTCTCCAGCCGCGCGTGTTCGACAGCCACTTCATCGACGGAGACGGCGAGATGGCCATATCCGTCACCGAGATTGTAGGGCTCGATGCGGCCCTTGTTGACCGTCAATTCCAACTCGAAGCCGGTCTCGGGATTGCTCATGTAGATGAGCGTGAAGGTCTCGAAGTCGATGCGATCGGCAACCTTGAGGCCGAAGACCTTGCCGTAGAACTCGACGGATCGCGCCTCGTCGAGAACGCGGATCATGGAGTGGATCATCTTTGCCAAGGCGGCCTCCTCTTGCCGTATCACGGCAGCCTTGGTAGCCGCCGGATCAGGCGGGGCGCAAGCCAATTCTACGGGTAATCGCGCTTTCGACGACACCCATGGCGTCATAGATCAGCACCGCCATCAGGCCGACGATCAGGCCACCCTGTAGGATGAATGCCGTGTTGTCGGAAATCAGTCCGGCAATGATCACTTCGCCAAGCCCCTTGGCGGCAACTGTCGAGCCGATTGTCGCCGTGCCGATATTGATGACGGTCGCCACCTTCAGACCTTCGAGGATCAGCGGCAGCGCGAGCGGAAGCTCCACCTTGAAGAGCCGCTGCGTCGGGTTCATCCCCATGCCGTCGGCCGCATCGAGCACGGCGGGGTTGACCTGCCGAATGCCGGAAACGGTGTTCTCGAAGATCGGCAGCAGGCCATAGAGAAACAGCGCGATCAGCGTCGGCCCGGCGCCGAAACCGGTCGCGGGAACGGCGAGCGCCAGCACGGCGACCGGCGGAAAGGTCTGACCGGCATTGGCGATGGCGCGCGACAGCGGCAGGAAATCGGCGCCGCTTTTACGGGTGACGAAGACACCGGCGAGGATCGCCAGGATCGCCGTGCAGATAATCGAGCCGATGACGAGTTCGAGATGCGCCAGCGCCAGCGAGGGTAGGCTGTTCTGCGTGTAGACGGGTGGGGCGTTGTTGCTGGTCAGCGGCACGAGCATGAAGGAGAGCCACTCCGTCCTGAAGAGCAGGATCAGGAGCAGCACGAAAGCCGCCACACGGAAGATATTGGCGACGACAAACTTCATGCCTTGCGGCCCAGTTCGAGAAGCTTTGCCATCGAGATCGAGCCGACAGGCGCCTTCGCGCCATCGGTTACCGCCGCTTCATCGGCACCCTGCCAGATCATCTCGGCCAGCGCATCGCGCAGGCTGAGAGATTGCGGCAGCGTGAAGCCGAGGCCGCTCTTTGCCGGCGCCATGCTTTCCTTCAGCGGCGAAAGCGACATCAGCTTCAGCGCCCGGTCAGACGTACCAGTCAGCTGCTGCACGAAGGGATCGGCAGGTTCGGTGAGGATCTTCTCCGGCGTCGAGCATTGCAGCAGCTTGCCGCCACTCATCACCGCGATCTGGTTGCCGAGATGGAAGGCCTCGTCCATGTCGTGGGTGACGAGAATGACGGTCGTGCCGAACTGCTTCTGGATCGCCAGCAGATCGTCCTGCGCCTTGCCGCGAATGACGGGGTCCAGCGCGCCGAAAGGCTCGTCCATGAGCAGCACTTCCGGCTCTGCCGCAAGCGCGCGTGCGACGCCGACACGCTGCTGTTGGCCGCCGGAGAGCTGATGCGGGTATTTCTCGGCGAAGGTCGCCGGGTCGAGATTGAAGAGGCCGAGCAACTCATCGACGCGCTTGGCGATCCGCGCGCCATCCCAGCCAAGAAGCTGCGGCACGGTCGCGATATTCTGCGCGACGGTGCGATGCGGGAAAAGGCCGTGGCCCTGGATCGCATAACCGATCTTGCGGCGAAGCTCGGTCACCGGCGCGTCCATGACATTCTGGCCGGCAACGAAAATCTCGCCTTCAGTGATTGGCACCAGCCGGTTGATCATCCGCATCAGCGTCGACTTGCCGGAACCGGACGTGCCGACGATGACGGTCACCGATCCCTTTTCGACGCTCATCGAGACATTGTCGACAACGGTGGCGGCGCCGTAGCGCTTGGTGACGTTCCTGATCTCGATCATGGTCATGCGGCGGATCCCCGTATGCTGTCGATGACCGCATCAAGGATGACGGCCGATGAGAAGGCGAAGAAGACTGTCGGTACGGCGCCGAGCATCACCAGATCCATCGCCGTCTGGCCGATGCCCTGGAAGATGAAGATGCCGAAGCCGCCGCCGCCGATGAGTGCGGCAATGGTCACGAGGCCGATGGCCTGGACGAGCACGATGCGGATGCCGGTGACGATGACGGGCAGGGCCAGCGGCAGGTCGATCCCGGTCAGGATCTGGCGTCGCGTCAGGCCCATGCCGGCTGCCGCATCGCGCACCGAGGGATCGACGCCTTCGAGGCCGACCACGGTATTGGCGACGATCGGCAGCAGCGAATAGAGCACGAGCGCAATCAGCGCCGGCGCCGTGCCGATGCCGCGAATGCCGAGCTCGGCGGCCAGCGGCACATACGTGGCGATGTAGCCGAGCGGCAGCATCAGGATGCCGAAGAGCGCCAGGCTCGGGATCGTCTGGATGAGGCTGAGACCCTGCAGCACGGCGGCGCGAAGTTTAGGCACCCAGAAGCAGAAGATGCCGAGAGGCAGGCCGATGACGATGGCAATCGCCAGCGAACCGAAAGCCAGGAGAAGATGCGATTTGGCTTCCGTCCAGAACTGCGCCGAACGCGTGGCGAATTCCTTCATGATCGACAGGCTGTCGAGCAGCCCGGATGTCAGGCACACGGCCAGCAGCGCGCTGTAGGCAACGAGAGCGCCGACCCGCATCCAGGGCGTAAGCCGGATCTTGACCAGCGCATCGGAGATGATCAGGCCGACGACGCCGAGCAGGATCCAGAAGCTGCCGCCGGGCGTCATGCGCGCCGCATTGCTGTTGGCGGGCGTGAAGGCCGTTGCGGCAAAGCCGATCGCGGCGATCAGCGCCGCAAGCGCAAGCGTACCGATCGCAAGCCGCAGCACGGCATTCTGCAGGAAGAGCGCTGCAAAGGCGGTGGCGACGAGCAGGAGGGTGAGAATGATGGCGGCGGGCTGGTCGAGAAGCTGCGTGAGAAGCATCGGCTTGCCTGAGGCAATGCGGTTTGCCTTCACATAGATGAAGGGCAGAAGTGCAGTGGCAAGAACGCCAGCAATCACCAGAACCACGCCGAGCCGGTCCAGTTTGCGGACCGCTAAGGTTTCTTCCATCGATCCATCCCTGTCCGGAAAGAAGGATGCTCCGCCCCGGAGGGCGGAGCACTGCGAATTACTTCAGGAAACCTTTTTCCTTCAGGTAGCCTTCGGCAACGGACTTCGCCGGCTCGCCATCGACCTGGATCTTGGCGTTGAGCTTGCGCAGCTCGTCAGCCGTCAGGCTCTTGAAGATCGGCGCGAGAACTTCCTCGATCTTCGGATTGGCCTTCAGCACTTCCTCGCGAATGATCGGGGTCGGCGCATAGACCTGCTGCACGCTCTTGTCGTCTTCGAGAACGACGAGTTCGGCCGCCGCGATGGCGCCGTCGGTGCCGTAGACCATGGCGGTGTTGACGCCGTTGGTCTGGTCGGCTGCCGCCTTGATCGTCGCTGCAGTGTCGCCGCCGGAGAGAACGACTTCCTGGTCGGCCGTCAGCTTGAAGCCGTAGGTCGTCTGGAAGGCGGGCAGCGCGCCGGCGGAATTCACGAACTCGGCGGAAGCCGCGAGCTTCGCAGCGCCGCCACCGGCAACCCACTTGCCGAAATCGGACATGGTCTTGAGATTGTTCGGGCCGGCGACATCGCTGCGCACAGCGAGAGCCCAGGTGTTGTTGGCAGGCGAGGGCGTCAGCCAGACGATCTTGTTGGCGTCATAGTCCAGCTTCTTGGCCATCTCGTAGCCCTGGTCGATATTTTTCCAGGCGGCGTCATCAGCCTTGTTGAAGAAGAAGCCGGCATTGCCCGTATACTCAGGATAGATGTCGATTTCGCCGGCGGTGATCGCCTTGCGAACGACAGGCGTTGCGCCGAGCGCGATGCGGTCCTGCGTCTTGATGCCGTTGGCTTCGAGGGCGAGCGCGATGACGTTGCCGAGCAGCGTGCCTTCGGTATCTATCTTCGACGAAACGACGACGTCGGCAGCATGGGCCGCACCCGCCGCGAAGGCGGAAATAGAAACGGCAAGCGCGAGTTTCTTCAGCATGGAGTGTCCCCTTGGTTAACACCGTTTACGAACGCGGAGACCCTGGCGGAAAGCTCCACGCGTGAAATCCCCCGGCCCAGACGGACAACCCGCCGGAATGCCGGACCTACGAGCATCATGGAAATAGTGTGCGCTCTCGAAAAATCGATGCAACCCCTCTCCAGTATTTGCGATCGCGGCGCGATTATCGCCGTGAAAGCAACGCCATGCGCGCAATTGCATTTCGTTCTGCAACGCCGCAGCGATTTGTTTTTGTCCCCTTGCGTGTTTCCACGATCATCGGGTGCTCAATCGCCTCATCAGCCACCGGCCCCGCTTTTCTTGTCCGGTGACGATAGCCTGCGGATTCCGAAAAGGGATATCTTTTTTCGTGAACACACAATAGTGTCCGCTTTTCAGTCACTTCCGGAGGTCAGCGCTTTGCATCTTGGCGCTCTTTTTATCGCCAGCCACGTCCTCTCGTCGGGGTCGGTCAGGGAGACGGCGCGGCGCTTCTCGCTTGCTGCGTCGACGGTCTCTGCGGCCGTCTCGAACCTCGAAAGCGAGCTGGCGCTGAAGCTGACGGAACGTAGCGCCGGAGAGTTGGTGACGCTGATCGCAAGCAGCCAGGTGCGCCAGGGATTGACGCCGATACTGGAGGCGATCGCGCAGCTCGCCGAGCTATCCGGAGAGGCGCCGGAGGAGTTCGAAGGCTGGGCCGCGCGCATCCCGGTAAAGATCGCTACGATGGAGCGCTTCCTTGAAGTCGCCGATCAGGGCAGCATCAATCGCGCCGCCCGCCGCCTCGGCCTCGGTCAGCCGCAGCTTTCGCTGCAGATAGCTAATCTGGAGAAGTTCACCGGCCAGAAGCTTTTCGAGCGGCAGGCCCAGGGCTCGGCATTGACGGAGGATGGCAGGCGCGCCTACGCGATCTTCTCGGCAATCAGCCAGGCCTGGAACGATCTGAAATCGGCGGCAGACGAACGCTATCAGCGCACGGCGCGCTCGCTGCGCATCGGCTCGATCATCCCGACGGGTGCGGAAAGCTGGGTGGCCCGCTGCCTTGGCGCGCTCGTCGCCGACTGGAATAGCGGCCGCAACAAGAATGCCATCTCGCTGATTTCGATGACCGCCGACGATTTGCGTGAAGCGCTGAAATCCGGCCGCATCGACGTCGCCATCCTCGATTCCGTCTTCGGCCTCGAAAGCTTCCAGAACCGCGAACTGCTGCGCACCGATCTCGTCGCGATCGCCCCGCCCGGCAGCACGGAGACGGATGTCGCAGCGCTGGTCGCCGCCCACCCGATCTGCACGCCGAGCGAGCGCACCGGCTTGGGTGACGCTGCAACGGAACTAAGCCGCGCCGGCATGGTAAGCCGCCGCTTCCGCAATCAGGATATCCGGGCGGCGGACTCCCTGCCCGTGATCGTCGATCTCGTCGCCAATCACGGCTATGTCTCGTTCCTCGGTCGCGTCAGCGCGCTGCCGATCGCTGATCGCGTCCGGATCGTAGATCTCGCCGAGCCGATCCCGATTTCCTATCATGTTGCCTTCAATCACCGGAAAGCCTCGGCCGATGCCTGCACGATGATCATCGAGGCCGTCCGTAAAATCGTCGGCCAGCCCATCGCAAAATCGCCGGTCATGGCGTAGAGCGTTCGGCGCGCCAATACGAGGGAGATGAGAGATGCCGGTTTTGCTTGAAGTATGCGTCGACAGTGCCAAGGGCCTTGCCGCCGCAATCGAAGGCGGCGCCAACCGCATCGAGCTCTGCTCTGCTCTCGAAGTCGGCGGCCTGACCCCGGTCGCAGGCATGATGAAGGCCGCAGCGGCGGCACCGATCCCCGTCTATGCGATGATCCGCCCGCACGCGGGCCCGTTCATCTTCGATGCGGCTGACGAGATGGCGATGATGGCGGATATCGATGCCGTCAGGGCTTTCGGCCTCGCCGGCGTCGTCATCGGCGCCAACCGGCCCGATGGCACGCTCGACATGCCGCTCATCCATCGCCTCAAGGCGCATGCCGCGGGCCTCGGCTCGACGCTGCATCGCGCTTTCGATCTCGTTCCGGATGCCGACGCGGCGCTGGAGCAGGCGGTCGAGCTCGGCTGCGAACGCATCCTCACCTCGGGCTGCGTGCCGAAGGCGATGGACGGTCTGGAAACCCTGAAGCGTCTTTCCGCCAGGGCCGCCGGTCGCATCTCGATCATGCCGGGAAGCGGCGTTCGTCCGTCAAACGCCGCCGAAATCCTGCGTGCCACCGGTGCCCGGGAAATCCACGGTTCCTGCAGCTCGCCGGTCGCGAGCATGGACCCGCGAGCCGTTGCTTTCGGCTTCGAAGCGCCGAGCTGCAATCAGACGGATACCGCAGTCGTCAGGCAGATGCGCCAGGTCATCGACGCGATCTGAACGGGATCAACCGGCGACCTTGATGACGGCTTTGATCAGACCGCTCTTCTCATGTGCCCAGCGGGCCAGATCCCGCGGTGCATCGGCGAGCGTCGTGCGGTGTGTGATCAGCTTCTCGACCGGAACGAGACCCTTGGCGATCGAATCCGCCACATGCTCGAAATCGACGCGCGTCGCATTGCGGCTACCGATCACCATCATTTCCCGCTTGTGAAATTCGGGGTCGGAGAAGCGGATATCGTCCTTGACGACGCTGACGAGCACCAGTGCGCCGCCATGGGCAACGAGACCGAAGGCCTTCTCCATCGATGGCCCGTAGCCGGTCGCATCGAACACCACGTCGAAACCATCGCCATCCGTCGCGGCCTTGACCGCATCCGCAACCGCCTCATTCGCAACGATGCCGGACTGGAAGCCGAAACGCTCGGCCGCCATCTGCAGCCGTTCGGCGCTGGTGTCGAGCAGCGTCACCTCATGACCTGCAATTCGCGAGAAGATTGCGGCACCGAGCCCGATCGGCCCGGCACCGATGACCAGGGAGCGAGAGCCAGCAGGCGCCATCGAGCGGCGCACGGCATGGGCGCCGATCGCCAGGAATTCGACCGTCGCGGCAGCCTCGAGGCTCAACCCCTTGGCGGCGTAGAGATTGCTGGCCGGAACGGTAATCTCTTCGCAAAAGGCCCCGTCGGTATGAACGCCGAGAACCTTGATGTTGGTGCAGCAGTTCGGCTTGCCCTTGCGGCAGGCAACGCAGCTTCCGCAGGAAAGGTAAGGGTTGACGATCACAGGCGTGCCCACCGCCATCGCCACGCCGTCGCCGGCTTCGATGACGGTTGCCGAAATCTCGTGGCCCATGACGCGCGGATATTCGAGGAAGGGATGCTTGCCTTCGAAGATGTGGTAGTCCGTGCCGCAGATGCCGACATGGCTGACCGCCAGCCGCACCCAGCCGGGAGCGGGCGTGCCGGGGGAAGGGCGCTCGACGGTTTCGAGCACACCGGGCTTCTGGCAAAGCACTGCTTTCATCTTGGTTCTCGCATTCTGAAATGAAGAAGCCGGCCTCGCGACCGGCTTCATGTCGTTGTCTTAGACGCTCCGGCGGCGGCGCAGCTGGTCGAAATAGACGATCACGATGATCAGAAGACCGGTGATGATGCGCTGCCAGAAGGAGTTGACGTTCAAGAGGTTGGCGCCGTTGTTGATGGTCGCCAGAATGAAGGCGCCGATCAGCGGGCCGTGAACCGAGCCGACAGCACCAAAGAGCGACGTGCCGCCGATAACCGACGAGGCGATCGCCTGCAATTCCCAGCCATCAGCCTGTGTCGCGTTACCAATGGCGATACGCGAGGCGAGCAGCACGCCGACGAAAGCGGCGAAGGTGGCCGAGAGGATGTAGGCGAGGAAGATCATCCGGTTGACGTTGACGCCGGAGAGGCGAGCGGCTTCCGCATTCGAGCCGACGGCGAAGAGGTAGCGTCCCCAGCGGCTTAGATGCAGGAAGACGAAACTCGGCACCGCTACCAGGATGACCATCCAGAACAGGCTCGGAATACCCAGGAAGTCGGCGCGGGCGAAGTTCGAGAAGTCTTCGTTGACGATGTTGATCGACGAGCCGTTGGTGATCAGCAGGCCGACGCCGCGCAGCGATGTCAGCGTCGCCAGCGTGATGATAAAGGGCGGCAGGCCCATCTTGACGATGCCGAAGCCGTGGAACGTGCCGATCAGCACCCCGAACAGCAGAGTGATCAGGATCGCTGCCCACACCGGCACCCCTGCCTGTAGCAGCCAGGCGATGATGACACCGGCAAAGCCGACGATTGCGCCGACCGACAGGTCGATACCGGCGGTAATGATGACAAAGGTCTGCCCCAGCGCCAGAATTGCTGTCATCGAGCCCTGCCGCAGCAGGTTGCTGATGTTCAGCGGCGTCCAGAAGCTGGCCGTGAAAATTCCGAGCATTAGCCAGAGGAAGAGCAGCAGGCCGATCAGCGTCAGGCCGAAGAGGATGTTGACCTTGCGGCGTGGTGGCGGCGGTGCAATTTCGGTGGGGGTTGCAGTCACTGTTCTCTCTCCCTCTTATTCTTCTTGCTCAGACGCCGATCGCTTCGCCAAGCACTTCTTCGTGCGACGCCGCGTGGAAATCATGGCTGGCGACAAGCTTGCCGGCGCGGAATACGTGCAGCCGGTCGGCGAGCTCGTAAACCTCAGGCAGGTAGGAGGAGATCAGGATGATGCCCGCGCCTTCCTTCAGAAGTTTGGAAAACAGCCGGTAGATTTCCGCCTTGGTACCGACGTCGACACCGACGGTCGGCTCGTCGAAGATGAACAGCCGCGCGCCATGGCTCAGCCACTTGCCGATGACGATCTTCTGCTGGTTGCCGCCGGACATGCTGGAGGCGTTGACGCGGCGGCTCGGCGTCTTGATGCTGAGATCGCGGATCTGCTTTTCGGCGTTGGCCGTTTCGACACTGTGGTTGATCACGGGGCCGCTGCTCAGCCGCTTGAAGACCGGCAGATTGATGTTGAGACCGATCGGCAGGTTGAGGCAGAGACCCTGATCGCGGCGGCTTTCTGGTGCCAGGGCGATGCCGAGGTCCATGGCGGCGCGCTCGTTCTTGATATCGACCTTCTTGCCCATCCAGTGGATTTCACCTGCGGTCGTCTTCTCCCGGCCGTAGAGCCCGAGCGCGAATTCGCTGCGCCCGGCGCCGATCAGGCCATAAAGCCCGACGATCTGCCCTGCCTTGACGCTCAGCGACACGTCCTCGAAACCCGGTCCCGAGAGACCGCGCACTTCGACGATCGTCTCGCCGATCGGCACTTGCTCCTTGTGATAGATCTGCTCGATCGAGCGGTTAATCATCAGGGCGATCAGTTCGTTCTCGTTGGTCTCGCCGATCAGCCGGGTGCCGACATGCGTTCCGTCGCGCAGCACCGAAACCCGGTCGGCGAGCTCGAACACTTCTTCCATGCGATGGCTGATATAGACGATCGTCACGCCTTCGGCTTGCAGACGGCGGATCAGCTTGAAGAGCTGTGCCGATTCCTGGCGCGTCAGATAGGCGGTCGGTTCGTCGAAGATCAGGAACTGCGTGCCGCGCATTGCCGCACGCGCTGTCGCGACCAGCTGCTGCTGGCCGATTGTCAGATCGCTGAGCAGCGCACCAGCAGGCAGGCCAAAGCCAAGGTCGTCGAGCACGGTCTGCGCCATGTTGACCATCTGCCGTTTGCGCATCAGGCCGAACTTGTTGACCTCGTCGCCGAGAAAGAGGTTGGCGGCGACCGTCAGATGCGGGCAGAGCACCACTTCCTGGTGAACGGCGTTGATGCCGCGGGCGATCGCCTCGTTCGGCGACGACAGGCCGACGGGATGGCCGCACCAGAGAATTTCACCGGCGGTTCTGGTGATGACGCCGGTCAGAAGCTTGATGAGGGTGGATTTGCCGGCGCCGTTTTCGCCGACGATCGCATGAATTTCACCGGCCAGAAACGTCACTGTCGCTGGTTTCAGCGCCTGGACGTAGCCGTAATTCTTCTGCAATCCCTTGAGTTCCAGAATGGGCGAACCTGCCGGAATACGGCTTGCCTCTTTCAGCGTGGCACTGTCATCGTGGCGATGACTGACCTCTTCCAGTCCGTCCATGGACCTCTCCTCCCATATGCGAATTCCGGTCCTCCACCGTCGCCCGCTCTCCATGTGCGGACGATAACACAGGTGAAGAAAAGGCCGCGCGGAATTTCTTGCGCGCGGCCTCGACTGAAGATTACTTGATCTTCGGGTTCAGAAGAGCGTCGATCTTCGGTTCAGCCATGTTGGCTTTGGTCACCAGATTGGCGCCGGTATCGACGTTCTGCTCGACCTTCTCGCCCTTGGAGACGGCCAGCGCGGTCTTGATGCCGTCGTAACCCATGCGATAGGGGTCCTGCACCACGAGACCGGCAAGTGCGCCGTCCTTCAGGAAGCCGACCGTCTTGTCGTCGCTGTCGAAGCCGATGACCTTGACCTTGTCGCCGAGCTTGTTTTCAGCAATCGCCTGACCGACGCCCTGTGCCATGATCAGGTTTGACGCGAAGACGCCAACGATGTTCGGGTTGGCAGTGATGAGGTCGGTCATCATGTTGAGGCCGGTGGTTGCCTGGCCGTCAGCATACTTGTCGGCGATGACCTTGAGGCCCGGATACTTGGTCTTGACCTGATCGAGGAAGCCTTCGCGGCGCTGTTCCAGCGAGCCGGCGCCGGCGATGCTGGTGATGATGGCGATTTCGCCTTCTTCCTTGCCGGTGGCACCCTTGATGGCAGCGGCCAGACCGTCGGCAGCGATGCGGCCGCCCTGGACGTTGTCGGTGGTCAGGAACGACTTGAAGGCCTTGGAGTCAGCGCCGGAGTCGATACCGATGATCGGAACGGACTTGGCAGCTTCGTCGATCGGCTTGCCGAGCGCCTTGAATTCGGTCGGCGAGATGACGACAGCCGCCGGCTTGCCGGCAACGGCGTTTTCGAGGATGCTGATCTGGCCGTTGACGTCGGATTCAGACTGTGCGCCGAGTTCCGGTACCTTGACGCCGAGATCGGTGCCGGCCTTGCGGGCGCCGGCCAGAACGATCTGCCAGTAGAAGGACGTGGTGTCCTTGACGATGATCGGGATCGTCACGTCGGCAGCGAAGGACGCGGCCGGCATTGTGGTTGCGATCATCGCTGCGCCTGCGAGCGCCGTGAAGCTACGGCGCGACAGAAGGGACTTCATTTTCATTGCGGGTTCTCCTCCCAAGTTGCGTTCTCCTCCAGGAAACCAGACCGCTGAACGCAGGCGGACGATTTTTATCGATAAAAAACATTTGCTCGATGAAGCTAGCTGAGGCCTTTTGAAATTGCAAGTGGGGCAATTTCGCCTTTTTTGCTCTCTTCAATCCTTCGTAAGCTTATGTTTTTCCATCAATTCAAAGATGCTCTAAAATTACAATCAGCCGCGATAGACCTCTTCGGGAAGAACGACGCCTTTCTTCAGGATCAGATTGCCGTAGAGCCGGAATTCGGTTGTCGCGACGATATAGGCGGCCTTGCGCGAACGCTCGTAGAAGGCGAAGCGCTCCAGCGTAGCGATGCGGAAGTCGCCGGCCTTGCGATCGACGATCGCCTGGAACTCCTTGCAAACTTCAGGCACGGCGGCGGCATCGCCGACCACTTCCATGCGCCAGGCGCTTTCCGGCACGAAAGTGTCAAGCGGGAAATGCGTCAGGATCGCCTCGGCCATATCGGTCGCCGAAACGCCATCGGCGCGGATCATCTCCGGTCCCATGCTGGCCGACGGAAAGTTGGCGTCGGCGATGACGATCTCGTCGCCATGCCCCATCCTGGCGATCGCCAGAAGCAGATCGGGGCTGAGGACGGGATGGATACCCTTGAGCATGCTTCACTCCTATACGCGGACGGCATCGCTGCCCAAGGGCTTGGCGACCAGCGTCTGGCTTTCGAATTCTGGATAGATGCTGTCCGGCAGCCGCGGCTCGAAGAGCTGCATGTTGCGGTCGACGCTCGATGCCTTGGCGGTGCCGATCAGCACCGACGAGACGATCGGGTCGCGCAGCGGAAACTGCAGGGCAGGCGCGGCCAGCGGCACGCCGTGGCGCTTGGCGATCTCTTCCATGGCCGTGACCTTGGCGGCGACGTCAGGCGTCGGCGCCATATAGTCGAAATGCGCGCCGGGGACGGGGCCGGTTGCCAGGATACCTGAGTTGAAGACGCCGCCGACCACGAGCGTCGTGCCCTTCTCGCGGCAAAGCGGGATCAGTTCTGCGACCGCGGAACGGTCGAGCAGCGTGTAACGCCCGGCCATCAGGATCACGTCGATATCGGCATTGCGCATGACATCGAGGCAGACGGGCACCTCGTTGACGCCGAGACCGAATGCCTTGATCGCGCCGCTGGATTTTAGCTGGTCCAGCGCCTTGATGCCGCTGTCGAGCAGTTGCTTCTGGTAGATCGCATTCTTGGCCGCGCCATGCGTATAGCCGCCGATATCGTGGACATAGAGAATGTCGATGCGGTTGAGGCCGAGGCGCGCATAGCTGAACTCGACCGAGCGCATGATGCCGTCATAGGAATAGTCGTAATCCGCATCGAAGGAGAGCGGATCGACATAGCTATAGTCAGGAACGGTGCCCGTCGGGACCGGCCGCAGCAGGCGCCCGACCTTGCTCGACAGCACGTAGTCATTTTCCGGCTTCGCCCGCAGGAAATCGCCGACATAGCGCTCGCCGAGGCCGAGGCCATACCAGGGCGCGACGTCGAAATAGCGGATATCAGCCGACCAGGCGGCTTCCAGCGTTTCCATGGCCTGGTCGCGCGGGCAGGCGCGGTAAAGGCCGCCGAGAGCTGCGGCGCCGAAACTGATTTCGGTCACCTGCAGATCCGTCTTGCCGATCCTCCTCGTCTTCATCATTCCTCCTCTGAAGACTTGTGCAGCTTTATATTAGAGCGTCGCTCCGAGATGCCATGGCACGAATTCGTTATCGCCGTAGCCAAACTCTTCGCTCTTGGTCTTCTTGCCCGATGCGGTGTCGATGATCAGTTCGAAGATCTCGCGGCCCTTGCCGGAGATCGTCGCGTCACCCGATGCGATCGTGCCGCAGTCGATATCCATGTCCTCTTCCATCGCCGCATAGAGTGCCGAATTGCTCGACAGCTTCAGCGACGGGGCGGGGCGACAGCCGAAGCAGCTGCCGCGTCCCGTGGTGAAGGCGATCATGTTGGCGCCGCCGGCCACCTGGCCGGTTGCCGAAACCGGGTCGTATCCAGGCGTATCCATGAAGACGAGGCCGGATGCGGTGACGCGCTCGGCATAGCCATAGACGGCCGTCAGCGGCGAGCGACCGCCCTTGGCGACAGCGCCGAGCGACTTCTCGAGAATGGTCGTCAGGCCGCCGCGCTTGTTGCCGGGCGAGGGGTTGTTGTCGAGCGATGCGCCATGCAGGCCGACATACTTCTCCCACCAGACGATTTTTTCGTCGAGCTTCCGGGCGACATCGTCGCTGACGGCGCGGCTGCGCAGCAGGTGTTCGGCGCCATAGATTTCCGAGGTTTCGGAGAGAATGGAGGTGCCACCTGCCGCCGCCAGCAGGTCGGCTGCAACGCCGAGCGCCGGATTGGCGGTGATGCCGGAAAAGCCATCCGAGCCGCCGCACTGCAGGCCGATGATGATGTCGCCGATCGGCAGCGCCACGCGACGCTCCTTGCCAACATCGGCAGCGATCTCGCGCAGCATGCCCATGGCGCGTTCGACGGCCCGGCGAGAGCCGCCGGCATCCTGAATGTTGAAATGGCGCTTGGTGTCACCGGCACCGCTTTGGCCGTAGAGCGTCAGCTGGTTGACCTCGCAGCCGAGGCCGATCATCAGCACGCCGCCGAAATTGACGTGGCGCGTGTAGCCGGCAAGCGTCCGGTGCAGAACGGCCATGCCGTCGCCGGTCGAGCTCATGCCGCAGCCCTGGTCGTGAACGATCGGCACGAAGCCGTCGATGCCTTCGTAATGCGGCAGGATCGTGCGGTTCGCCTCGTCCGCGATCGCCCGGCAGACGGTGGTGGAACAGTTCACACTGGCGATGATGCCGATATAGTTGCGGGTGGCCGAGCGGCCGTCGGCGCGCTTGTAGCCCATGAAGGTGCGCGCCTTGTCTTCGGCGGTTGCCGCTTCCGGTGCGGAATTGGCGGTCGCCGCCAGGCGGTCGTTCTCGAAATGCAGATTGTGGCTGTGAACGTGATCGCCGGCCTTCACGTCCGCGGTCGTGCGGCCGATCGCCTGTCCGTACTTGACCACGGCGCTGCCGGACGGGATATCGGCGATGGCGACCTTGTGGCCGGGATCGATCTTCTGGCGCGCGGCAACGCCGGCGACGATGGCTCCGGGCTCGATCGCCGCCGTTGCGACGGCAACGTTATCTCCGGCCGAAAGGATGAGCCAAGGCAGTTTATCCAATTTACTTCTCCCTGAGGAAACGCTCGCTGCATCGGCGAAATGCGCATTGATTTTGTTTTTTATCTACAATAAACATTTTCAAGTCAACGGGAATATTGTTCCTGTGGACGAGGGAGGCAAACAGCCGCAAGCGATCCAGAATAATATAAGGATTGCAATAGATAAGCTCCCGGCGCACCGGCCGCACCATCGCGTGCGCCGATAGCGGACGGGCAGGAGCGGGGTCGCATGGCAAGACAGAATACAGTCTTCAAGGAAGCATACAATCGCTATGCCGCCGCATTGCGTCCTGAGGCCGCACTTCCGTCGGAGCCTGAAATCGCGGCCCAGCTCGGCATCAGCCGCAGCACCGCCCGCGCCATCCTCACGAGGCTGAGCGACGAGGGCATCATCCGCTGGAACAAGCGCCAGAAAGTGGTGCTCCGCGCCCCGACCGCCAAGGATCTCTTTCCCTCCGAGGAAACGGATTCACTGCACGACATCATCGAGCGCAGCTTCATGCAGCGCATTCTTTCGGATGATGCGGCGCCGGGCATGCAGATCAACGAGCTCGAGCTTGCCCGCGAGATCGGCACCGGTACGACCAGCGTCCGCGAATTCCTGATCCGCTTCTCCCGCTTCGGCTTGATCGAGAAGCGCCCGAACAGCCACTGGATCCTGAAGGGCTTCACCCGCGAATTCGCTCTGGAGCTCGCCGACGTGCGCGAGATGTTCGAGCTGCATTCCGCCGCCGATTTCGGCAGGCTGCCGAAGGATCACGCGGCCTGGACCGACCTTGCGGCGATCAAGCAGGATCACCTCGACGTGCTCTCCGACATGGATCAGCGCTACAAGGAATTCTCCGCCCTCGACGAGCGCTTCCATCTTCTCATTCACCGCGCCTCGAAAAACCGCTTCATTGCCGATTTCTACGACGCGATCGCCATCATCTTCCACTATCACTACCAGTGGAACAAGGCCGCCGCCCGCCAGCGCAACGAGCGCGCCATTCACGAGCATCTCGACTATATAGCCGCCCTGGAATCAGGCGATCAGGCCCAGATCGATTTCTCGGCGCGTCTGCACCTACGCTCGGCCCGCCAGACCCTGCTGCAATCGCTGCCGCAGAATCCGGCCGACGCCTGACTGTTAATGTGAGGCCGCCTCGCTGGCGGGAACGCTGGTCGTCTTGCGGCCATGGTGGCCGACTGGGATCAGCCAGGTCGAAACCAGCGTCATGACGGCGACGACGACGATGCCCCAGAAGCTCCAGTGCAGCGACGCATCGAAGATGCCGCGGACGACAGGATCGCCTGCAAGCTCCGTCAGCCCCGTCGGCTGGTTCAGGACATTGTGCAGGTTATCGGCGGTATCGCCGCTCGCATAGTGATTGATACCGGCATTCAGGATCGCGCCGAGAACCGTGGCGCCGAGCGTATTGCCGAGGCTGCGGGCAAAGATGATCGACGCTGTGGCGCTGCCGCGCATCGACCATTCGACGCTGTCCTGCACCAGCGCGATACTGGTGAGATTGATGAGCCCCATGCCGAAGCCCATGAAGAACGAACCGGCGCCGGCGACGATGGGCGAACTATCCGGCGTCAGGAACAACAGGAAGAGCGCGCCGAACGGGAAGAGCAGGCTGCCGAAGCGCAGCGTGTTGCGGATGCCGAAAGCCTTGAACAGCTTGCTCGACATCATCACCGACAGCGGCCAGCCGACGACGAGCATGGTCAGCGTGAACCCGGCAACGATCGGCGAACGGCCGAGCACGCCCTGAATATAGACCGGCAGAATGGTGGAGAGGCCGATCAGCGCCATGCCGGCGAGCAGCATGCAGATATTGCTGGTCGCCACGAGACGGCGGCTCCAGAGTGCGATCGAGATGATCGGTTCCGGCGCGCGCTTTTCCTGCCAGAAAAACAGGGCGCCCGAGATCACGAAGACAGCGGCGAGCGACAGCAGGATCCAGGCTTCGGCATCCGTATCGGTGAGGATGACCAGCAGCGCGATGATGGCGATCGAGAAGAGGATGGAGCCGAGATAGTCGATGCTCGCCTGCTTGTGCGCCACGGTTTCCTTGAGGAACAGCGAGAAGGCGATGATCGAAAAGATGCCGATCGGCAGGTTGATCCAGAAAATCCAGGCCCAGGAGATGTTGTCGACGATGATGCCGCCGGCGAGCGGCCCGACGACCGCCGATGTGGCCCAGACGGTCGCCATGATGCCCTGAACGCGGCCGCGCTCCTCCAGCTTGAAGAGGTCGCCGATGATCGTCATCGTCACCGGTTGAATGGCGCCGGCGCCGAGCCCCTGCAGCAGGCGAAACAGGATGAGCGAGGTCATCGACCAGGCGAGGCCGCACAGCAACGAGCCGATCAGGAACACGACGATGCCGGCGATCAGCACCGGCTTGCGGCCGAAGATATCGGAAAGCTTGCCGTAGATGACAGTCGTCGTCGATTGCGCCAGCAGGAAGGCCGAAAAGACCCAGCTGTAATAGGTAAAGCCGCCGAGCTGTCCGACGATCCGCGGCATGGCGGTCGCGACGATCGTGGCTTCGATCGCCACCATGAAGGTGGCAAACATGATGGTCGCGACAACGAGAACGCGGTTCGAGCGCTGGGCCGTATCAGACATGACTTACCTTTCAGGATGCTTCGCGGCAGGCCGTCAGAGGGCGGCTCGGCAGAAGGGGGCAGTGCCGGCGCGAAGTGCTGCTTTGGTTTTTAGGCCCTAGCTGCTGCTGCTGTAAAGGTAATTATCCGTACAGTTACAAAAGCCCGGCCGCCGCAGCGTTGGTCTCGCTGCGGCGGCCGGGAATGGTTTCAAGCTTAGAACGACGAGCCGCGCCAGATCGGGCCGTTGCCCTCTTCGTCCTTCAGGCTGCTCGAGCCGAAGTGATAGCGCATGCCGACGAGGAAGTTGTTGGCGATGTCGCTGTCGCTGCCGAAGCCGTCGACAGAGAGCTTGGCATGCTCGAAGCGGTAACCGGCATAGAAGGAAACCGGTGTGCCATCCGGCCGGTAATTGCCGATCGCCGAGATCTTCCAGACATCGGCCGTCTCAACATCGTCCTGATACCGGTCGAACGCAACTTCGGCATCGGCACGGATATTGTCGGTGAAGAAGTAGCGCATCCCGGCGCGGCCGGCATAGTGATCGTAGTCGAACCCGCCGATATCGGTCGTGCCAAGGCCGGCCTGACCATAGATGGTCATGTCGGTGCCGAGCCATGCGGCTTCCAGGCCGCCGAGATAGTCGCGGGCCGTCGTATCAGGCAGGAAACGCGATTCAAACCGGCCGGTCTGGCCGAAGACGCCGACCGCATAGTTGCTGTCCGGCCGGTAATAGACATGCAGCGTGCCGCCGATATTGTCGTTCCAGCCGAATTCCTGCAGATAGGAATGCGCATAGTCGGCATCCGCCTGCAGGTTGAGCCCGGTGTCGGAGCTCGCATTCATCGATCCGCGCAACCGCCACGAGTGGCTGTCGAGATCCGTATCCCGCGAAGACCCAGCCTCGAAACCGCCCTCGACATAGCCGGTAAAGCGGCTCGCCGTCGCCGGCGTCGTTGCCGGTTCATCCAGCAAAAACTTCGGCACCATCACGTCGTTGGGCGCCAGATCAGCAGCCAAAGCGCCCTGCGCAGCAAGCAACGAAATGCCCGGACCCAACATCCAAGCCGCCAAAACCTTCATCGAAGCAGTCCCCCAGTAATCAAAACTGGCAAGACCGTATCAACCAAGGGTTAACCATGTATTTCAATCATTGCGTAATCAAACAAAAACTGAACAAACCCATAGGCTGTAGTTTTTGCGAAGGGGAAGAGTGCGTCGGGAGAGAGAATGGTGCCGCTTACGTGACTCGAACACGTGACCCCATCATTACGAATGATGTGCTCTACCGACTGAGCTAAAGCGGCAATCCAGGCGGGCGAAGCGTTCGGCCCGCGATTTGCATGGCGCTGATACAGGCATTGTTTGAAGATTTCAAGCGCCGTCTGATCGCTTTGGTAAAAAAGAACGGCGCTGTGGAAATCCGTTCAAAGCGAGAGGCGGGTGCGGGCGGCGTGGTACTCGCTCTCGAGGCGGCCGACCAGCTTGGCGACTGGCTCGACGGCCTTGATGGCGCCGATGCCCTGGCCGCTGCCCCAGATATCCTTCCAGGCCTTGGCGCCGCCGACGGCCTGTTCGAAATCCATCTTCGAGGGATCGGCAACCGGCAGATTGTCGGGATCGAGGCCGACGGCCTTTACCGAAGGCTTCAGGTAATTTCCGTGCACGCCGGTGAAATAGTTGGAATAGACGATATCGTTGGCGGCGCCCTCTACGATGGCGTTCTTGTAAGCGTCGCTTGCGCGAGCTTCTTCGGTGGCGATGAAGGGGGTGCCGATATAGGCCACGTCGGCGCCCATCGCCTGCGCCGCCAGGATCGCACCGCCATTGGCGATCGCGCCGGCGAGCAGCAGAGGCCCGTCGAACCATTCACGGATTTCCTGGACGAGCGCGAAGGGCGAAAGCGTGCCCGCGTGGCCGCCGGCGCCGGCGGCGACCGCGATCAGCCCGTCGGCGCCTTTGCGGATCGCCGAATTGGCGTGCCGGTTGTTGATGACGTCGTGCAGCACGATGCCGCCATAGGAATGCACCGCGGCATTCACCTCCGGCACCGCGCCGAGCGAGGAGATGACGACCGGCACCTTGTATTTCACGCAAAGCCTGAGATCGTGCTCAAGGCGCTTGTTCGACATATGGACGATCTGGTTGACGGCGAAGGGGGCTGCCGGTCTGTCGGGATTGGCGGCATTATGGGCGGCGAGATCCTCGGTGATCATTGCCAGCCACTCGTCAAGCTGGCTTTCGGGGCGGGCGTTGAGCGCCGGAAAGGCGCCGATCACCCCTGCCTTGCACTGCGCCAGCGTCAGCGCCGGATGCGAGATGATGAACAGCGGCGAGGCCACGACCGGCAGGCGCAGGTTCTTCGTCAGGATTTCGGGCAGGGCCATGAGATCACCATCAATTGACGTTTACGGAAGCGTCAATCTGATAACAGAGTTCCATCGCGCCGAAAAGGCCACCCAGCTGGGCAGGCTACCGATTTCGCGATTTTCGGATATTCTGAAAGGCGGCGTTTTCCCCTGCCGATCGGCCGGGCGGCGCGCCGGAGGCTTGCGGTTTGGCGCTGTTGCCGCTACCGGATTTTGTTAGGCATTTGTAAAGATTTGAGCGGAATGCCGGTTTCAAGAGTGAAGGATCGCACGTGAGCGGATTAGAAACGGCCATCAGAACTGCGCTTGGCAATTCCGATCGCGACAATCCCGAGATCCGCGCCAGAATCTATCAGTCTGCCCGCCAGGCGCTGGAAGCGGGGCTGCGCAAGCAGGACATTACCGACCGCGAGGCGATCGCCCATCACCGCCACCGTCTGGAAACCACGATCCACATGATCGAGGCCGAGGAGCGCGAGCGCATGCATCCGCGCCAGGGGCCGCCGGAAGTGCCGGTTCCGCCGGTTGTCGATGTCCCCGAGCCCGTCCATCACCAGGTTGAGCCGGAGGCTCCGGCGCCGGAACTCGCTGGCGAGACCCGCTATGCCGAAGAGCCGCGCCGTGCCTATGACGACGCTAGCCTTGATGGAGTGCATGCCGGCGAGGCCGATCATCTGGGTGCAGCGCCCGCGGACGAAGAGAGCTTCGCCGCCGAGCGCCGGGCGCCGTCTGCCGCCGCCAATATGGATTTCCGCCCGGAAGGAGCGGCCAAGCGCCGCAAGCCGCGCAAGATCTTCTCGCGCCTGCTCGTCTGGTGCGTGCTGATCGCCTTCGTCGGCACCGGCGCCTGGTGGGCGCACAAGTCCGGCCTGCTCTTGACGGCGCAGGAGCGCGACACCAGCGTCGCCAATCCGCCGGCCAGCACCCAGCCCGAAGATTTCGACGGCAGCGACAGCCAGACCGCCGACAATAGCAATAATGCCGGTACGCATACCGATCAGCCGGTCACGATCGACCCGCAGAACAGCTTCTCGGCTGCCTGGATCGAAGTCTTCAAGGCCTCGGATGCCGGCAAGATCGAGAACGGTGCCCAGGCGCGCACCGAAAACATCACCGAAAATGACGAGGCGGCCGTCCGCCTGATCTCGCAGAGCAACGGCGCCGATGGCAATATCGCCATTCCTGTCGCAGCCGATGTACTGCAGCAGCTAGCGGGCAAGTCCTCGACCATCGCCATTACCCTGCAGTCGACGAGCGATGAGCCGACGCAGATCACCGTCGAGTGCAATTTCCAGACGCTCGGCAATTGCGCCCGCCATCGCTTCAGTGTGACGCGCGAAAAGTCGGATGTGCTGGTTCAGGTCAATTTCGACCGGTCGCTGGCGCCGAGCTCGGCTGGAAAACTGCTGATCAACAGCGATGTCGACGGCAAGGCTCGCGGCATCAACCTCTACGCCGTCCGCATCCTGCCTGGCCAATAAGCCGCCGCGTCAGGTGCCGGGTGCCTGGCTGAGCAGGATCGAGAGGTCCTGCGGCGTATCCTCGACGATGCCGTCGAAACCGCAGCTTTCGCGCACGATCAATGCTGGAGCGCCATTGGTCAGTTTCAGGCCGACGATGACGTTGTTGTAGCCATCCCAGATCTGCGGCGCCGGTTTGTAGCGCCGTTCCCAGCGCGCTTCGATGATGGGGGCGGCAAGCGGCTTTCCTGATAGCACCTGCTCGATTTCCAGGCGGAACAGCGCATCCTTCTGCTCGGGACGCGCCTGATAGCCGACGACCTTGGCGCGGACGATCGCATCGGAGCGGTAGAGCACGCTGTAATCGACATCCTGCAGCAGCACGCAGGCCTGCGCCTCAGCCGCCAGCCCCATCATCACGAGTAGTCCGCCGATTACAGCCGCAGGCCGCATCTTCACTCCTATTTCAGAAAGCCCGGACCCCAGCCGATGATCTTCTCATCCAGCTCGCCGATCGCCTTCTCGTCCTTGCCGTTATAATCCATCGTCTTCAGCATGTGACGGATGAGATTGAGACGGGCGCGCCGCTTGTCGTTGGCGCGGATGACGGTCCAGGGCGCTGCGTCCGTATGCGTTGCCTTCAGCATCCGGTCGCGCTTGTCGCTGTAGTCGCCCCATTTCGTCAGTGCCGCGATATCCATGGAAGATAGCTTCCAAACCTTGAGCGGATCGTGCCGCCGGTCATGAAAGCGCTTCAGCTGCATTTCGCGGCCGATATCGAGGTAGAACTTGAAGAGATAGATGCCCTCATGGGCGATGACCTTTTCGAGCAGCGGCGCCTGCTCGAGAAAATCCTCGTATTGCTTCGGTGTGCAGAAGCCCATGACCGGCTCGACGCCGGCGCGGTTATACCAGGAACGGTCGAAGAGCACGAATTCACCGGCCGTTGGAAACTGGGCGATATAGCGCTGGAAATACCACTGCCCGAGCTCGCGGTCGTTCGGCTTGGCGAGTGCCACGACGCGCGCAAGGCGGGGGTTCATCTTGCCGGAGGAGGCCGAGATCGCGCCGCCCTTGCCGGCCGCATCGCGTCCCTCGAAGACGGCCATGACGCGCTTGCCGGTCGCCTGCAGCCAGAACTGCACCTTGACGAGCTCCACCTGAAGCTTCTCGAGATCTTCGAGATACTCTTCTTCCTTCAGCTTCTTCTTGTAGGGAAAGTCGCCGGATTCGAGTGCCTTTTCGTCGATCCAGGCAGGCAGCACCGGATCGTCCACGTCGAAGACGCGCTTCTTGCCTCTGATATCCAGTTCGACTGCGCGGCTCTCGACATCTTCGGCCATCATTTCCTCCCGGCGCTTCGGCTTCTGAGCAGGCGATCATATTTCGCGTTAAAAATCAAATTGCTCGCCGCGGTATGAAAATAGTTGTGTGTTTCCACTGCGGCTTTTTCGCTTGGTGGAAGCAGTCGAAAACTTCTGTCATGAATCACGGCTATCAGGCAAAGTTTGAAGCAATGATTGCGACTGAAAGCCGGGCGAGGGGCAAGTGGAAGAGGAAATGCCGTGGACATCGGGGCTGATGGCCCGCATCAGGCAGGAACGCCCCGTGCTTCTTGCCGCTCTGGTCATCGGGCTGGTGGCGCTGGTTTCGGGGATGAACAAATGGGGCGTGCTGGCGCTCGTCGTCCTGATGCTGCTCGTCGTCGTCATGAATGCCGAGCCGGCAGTACAGGCCAAGCTCGCCGAAATCCCTGAGCCTGAGCCGGAAGCGCCGAAGAGCCGCCTGCCTGAAGTGGCGGCCACACTTGCCGGGCTCGATATCCCTGTCATGGTTCTCTCCGGCGATGCCTCGGTGCTGTTCCAGAACCGCGCGGCCGAAAAGGCCTTCGGCGAGATGATCATCGGCGCGCATCTTTCGGCGCGCCTGCGCTCGCCCGGCATTCTCGACATGGTGCGCGAAACGATCGCCACCAATGCGCCGAACCAGATCGAGCATTCCGAGCGGCTTCCTTCCGAGCGGGTCTATATCGTCCGCAGCGCCCCGATCGATCTCGGTGAGGGGGAGGGTGGCGAGCGTTTCTTCATGCTTTCCTTCCGCGATATTTCGGAAGTCCGCCGCATCGACCGTATGCGCTCGGATTTCGTCGCCAATGCCAGCCATGAGCTGCGCACGCCGCTTGCCTCGTTGCGCGGCTTCATCGAGACTATCCAGGGGCCGGCCAAGAACGATGCCAAGGCGCAGGAACGCTTCCTTGGCATCATGTTCGACCAGACGACCCGCATGAGCCGTCTCGTGGACGATCTGCTGTCGCTGTCGCGGCTTGAGTTGAAGTCGCATATCGCGCCCGACGAAAAGGTCGATCTCGTGCCGCTGCTCGGCCATGTCCGGGATTCCCTGCAGCCGCTGGCGAAGGATGTCGGCGTCGAGATCAATCTCAATCTGCCGGAAGGCCGGGCGGAGGTGCTCGGCGATCGAGACGAGCTGGTGCAGGTCTTCGAGAACCTGATCGAAAACGCCTGCAAATACGGCCAGGAAGGCAAGACGGTCGACGTCTCGATTAAGAACGGCCAGGGCCAGCCTGTCGAAGTCACCGTCGCGGACCGAGGGCCTGGCATCCCCGCCGAGCATGTGCCGCGCCTTACCGAGCGCTTCTACCGCGTCAATATCGAGGACAGCCGCTCGAAAAAGGGGACCGGTCTAGGGCTTGCCATCGTCAAGCATATCCTGACCCGCCATCGTGCACGGCTGATCGTTAAGTCCGAGGTTGGCAAGGGAACGGCCTTTACCGTGCGGTTTTGACATAAAGCCGCAACACACCCATTACATCGAAAAATTTTGTCTATGAATTTCAATATTTTAGACTGTCACAAATGTTTCACCAAAGTGACATAAAAGCTCTGTGCATCAGGGGCTAAAGAGTGGCTGCCGATGAAAAAAGGCAATGCGAGGGCCCTGGGGGGCCTGCCCACACAAAGCCCAATGCCGGGAGATTTTTCTGATGAACACGCTTAAACTCACCGTTGCCGCTCTCGCCGCAACCGTTGCCTTTGCAGGCGCTGCAGCCGCTCGCGACCAGATCCAGGTTGCCGGTTCGTCCACCGTTCTGCCTTACGCCAAGATCGTTGCCGAGTCCTTCGGCGAAACCTTCACCAACTTCAAGACGCCGGTTGTTGAATCTGGCGGCACGGGCGCTGGCCTCAAGGAATTCTGCAAGGGCGTCGGCGAAGACACGATCGACGTTGCCAACGCTTCGCGTCCGATCAACAAGAACGAAATGGAAGCCTGCAAGGCTGCCGGCGTAACGGACATCCAGGAAGTCAAGATCGGTTATGACGGTATCGTCTTCGCAACCGACGCTTCCAACCCCGACGTCGCTTACGTTCCGGAAGATCTCTACAAGGCTCTGGCCGCTCAGGTCGTCGTTGACGGCAAGCTCGTTGCCAACCCCTACAAGAAGTGGTCGGAAGTCAACCCGAAGCTCCCGGCTGTTGATATCGCTGCCTACATCCCGGGCGAAAAGCACGGCACCCGCGAAGTCTTCGAACTGAACGTTCTCGCTGCAGGCTGCAAGGCTTCGGGCGCTCAGGAAGTTATCGCCAAGGAAATCACCGACAAGGCTGCTCAGGCCAAGGCTTGCGTTGCAGTCCGTAAGGACGGCGCTGCAGTCGACATCGACGGCGACTATCCGGAAACGCTGGCACGCATCGCTGCCAACAAGACCGGCGTTGGCGTCTTCGGTCTCTCCTTCTACGAAAACAACGCTGACAAGCTCAAGGTCGCGACCATGAGCGGCATCGTTCCGTCGACCGAGACCATCTCGAACGGCACCTACCCGGTTTCCCGCCCGCTGTTCTTCTACGTCAAGAAGGCACATCTCGGCGCCGTCCCGGGCCTGAAGGAATACGTCAACTTCTTCGTATCCGACCAGATGATCGGCCCTGACAGCCCGCTCGTCGAATACGGCCTGGTTGCTGCTCCGGACGCCGAGCGCGAAGAAATCCGCAAGGCCGTCGAAGCCGAAAAGACCATGTAATGCATAAGCTGGCGCGGCATCAGGGGGTGCCGCGCCGGTTTTCTAATGACAGTACCCTTGCCGCTGCATGGCAAGGTTTTGAGTTTGTCCATGATTGGGAAGCTGTGCGGGGACATCGCCGCATATGCTCTTGGGGCTGAGCGCCTGGGGACGTAAAGAATGAGCACATCCATTATACTCTTGTGTCTCGTGGTGTTCGGCGCGCTGGCCTATGTGGCCGCCCGCAGCCGTGCCACGGCGCTTGCCGGGGGCAAGTCTTCCGCGCTGCATTCGCGGCCGGGTTATTACGGCGCCTATGCCGCCATCTGGGCCGTCCTTCCGGCCCTCGTCGTTCTCTGTGTCTGGCTCGCCGCCAGCCCGGGCATCATCGAATCCACCGTCCGCAATGCCTTCCCTGAAGATGTGAAGGCCAAGAGTGCTGCCGAGCAGGACTTGAGCTACAGCATGGTCGCCACCATCGGCCGCGGCTTCAATCTGCTGACGGCTGACGAGCTCACCGCGCTCGGTGCCGACACCAAGGCCGTCCAGGCCAAGCTCAACGAAAAGGGCGTTCCGCTCGCCGGCGAGCCGCAGCCCTACATGCTGGACGCCGCCAAGCTGCTGAACGCCGAAAGCGCCGGCAGCCGCCTGATCATGAGCGCCATCGTGCTGGTGCTTGCCGTTGCCGGTGCGCTCTATGCGCTGCGCGGCATCACGCCCCGCTTCCGCGCCCGCAACCGCGTCGAGCGCGTCATGCTCTGGGGTCTGCTCCTGGCATCCTCGATCGCCATTCTGACGACGATCGGCATCGTTCTGTCGATGCTGTCGGAAGCCCTGCGCTTCTTCGCCAGCGTCCCACCGCTCGAATTCTTCTTCGGCACGGTCTGGGATCCGCGCTTTGCCGGCGCCGGCAGCTCGTCGGAAGGCCAGTTCGGCCTCATCCCGCTGCTGCTCGGCACGCTCTATATCGGCCTCGTCGCCATGCTGGTCGCCGTTCCGGTCGGCCTGTTTGCGGCGATCTACATGGCCGAATATGCCTCGCCGAAGCTTCGCTCGCTTGCAAAGCCGCTGCTCGAAGTTCTGGCCGGTATTCCGACCATCGTCTACGGCTTCTTCGCCCTCGTCACCGTCGGCCCGTTCCTGCGCGATCTTTCCTCGCAGGTCAGCGGCCTCCTGACGGGCAACTACACGAACTTCATCCAGGCACAGAGCGTTCTGACCGCCGGTATCGTCATGGGCATCATGCTGATCCCATACGTCTCCTCGCTGTCGGACGACATCATCACCGCCGTGCCGCGTGCCCTGCGTGACGGTTCGCTTGGCCTCGGTGCCACGCGTTCCGAAACCATCAAGAAGGTAGTGCTTCCCGCTGCTCTCCCGGGCATCGTCGGCGCGCTGCTGATGACCGCTTCGCGCGCCATCGGCGAAACCATGATCGTCGTGCTGGCAGCCGGTGTCGCCGCCCGCATGCAGATCAATCCCTTCGAGCCGATGACCACGGTGACGGTCAAGATCGTCAACCAGCTGACGGGTGACCTTGAATTCACCTCGCCGCAGACGCTCGTCGCCTTCGCGCTCGGCATCACGCTCTTCTTGATCACGCTTTGCCTCAATATCTACGCGCTCTATATCGTGCGCAAATACCGGGAGCAGTACGAATGACGAATATCGCTTCTCCGGTTTCCGGCACTCTCGTATCCAAGGCGCCTGCGCGCCGCGACATCGGCATCAAGCGCCGCTATGCCGCCGAACGCCGCTTCCAGGCTTACGGCATGGCCGCTATCGCTTTCGGCCTGATCTTCCTGGTCATCCTGCTGTCGACGGTCATCCGTCAGGGCTACACGGCCTTCCAGCAGACCGCGATCTCGCTGCCGATCGAGTTCACTGAGAAGACGATCGATCCGGGCAACAAGCGCGCGACCGATCCGTCCGTCCTGATCGCCGCCAATTACGGCGCCCTGCTGCGTGACGCCATCGTCAAGCAGCTCAACATCAACGCATCGAGCCGTCCCGACGTGCGCGATGCCTCGGCGATGCTCTCCAAGGGCGCTCCGATCCAGCTGCGCGACATGGTCGTCGCCGACCCGTCGATCATCGGCAAGACGATCAACGTTACGGTTCTCGCCGACGCCAATGTCGACAGCGCCAACAAGGGCCAGATCGATCTCTCCGTCGATGAGAAGAACCGCAAGGTCAACGACAAGCAGGTTGGCTGGATGAACGAACTGAAGTCGAGCGGCGCTCTCTTCAAGCAGTTCAACACGGGCATCTTCGTCAACGGCAATTCCAGCCGTCCTGAAGCGGCCGGTCTCGGCGTCGCCCTCATCGGCTCGCTCTACCTGATGCTGATCGTTCTCGTGCTGTCGCTGCCGATCGGTGTCGCCGCCTCGATCTATCTCGAGGAGTTCGCACCGAAGAACCGGCTGACCGACCTGATCGAGGTCAATATCAACAACCTCGCTGCCGTTCCCTCGATCGTCTACGGTCTGCTTGGTCTCTCTGTGTTCATCAACTTCATGGGCATGCCGCGCTCGGCCTCGCTGGTCGGCGGTCTGGTGCTCACGCTGATGACGCTGCCGACGATCATCATCGCGACGCGTGCAGCTCTTCGCGCCGTCCCGCCGTCGATCCGCTCGGCCGCTCTCGGCCTCGGCGCTTCGAAGATGCAGATGGTGTTCCACCATGTGCTGCCGCTCGCCATGCCGGGCATCCTGACCGGCACCATCATCGGCCTGGCGCACGCGCTCGGCGAAACCGCGCCGCTTCTGCTGATCGGCATGGTCGCCTTCGTCGCCAATGCACCGGCCACGCCTCTCGACCCGTCCACCGCGCTCCCCGTCCAGGTCTACATGTGGGCCAACGAAGCCGAACGCGCCTTCGTGGAACGTACGTCGGGTGCCATCATCGTCCTCCTCCTGTTCCTGATCGTCATGAACCTCGGAGCCATCCTCTTGCGCCGTCGCTTTGAGCGCCGCTGGTAAACGGAGTAAAACCCAATGAACATGTTGACAGAAGCAGCAGTTGAAAAGGCTCTGGACCAGAAGATGAACAGCATTCCCTACAAGATGATCGGCCAGGACGTTTCCGTCTATTACGGCGAAAAGCGCGCCCTCTTCGACGTCAAGCTGAACATCCGCGAAAACACCGTTACGGCGCTCATCGGCCCGTCCGGCTGCGGCAAGTCCACCTTCCTGCGCAGCCTGAACCGCATGAACGACACGATCGACAATTGCCGCGTCACCGGCAAGATCACGCTCGATGGCGACGATATCTACGATCCGGATATCGACGTCGTCGAACTGCGCGCCCGCGTCGGCATGGTGTTCCAGAAGCCGAACCCGTTTCCGAAGTCGATCTATGAGAACGTTGCCTACGGCCCGCGCATCCATGGTCTTGCCAAGACCAAGGCCGACATGGACCAGATCGTCGAGACCAGCCTGCAACGCGCCGGCCTCTGGAACGAGGTCAAGGACCGCGTTCATGAATCCGGCACCGGCCTCTCCGGCGGTCAGCAGCAGCGCCTCTGCATCGCCCGCGCCGTTGCAGTCTCGCCAGAAGTCATCCTGATGGACGAGCCGTGCTCGGCACTCGACCCGATCGCCACCGCAAAGGTTGAGGAGCTGATCCACGAGCTGCGCGAAGCCTACACGATCGTCATCGTCACGCACTCCATGCAGCAGGCCGCCCGCGTCTCGCAGCGCACGGCCATGTTCCACCTCGGCAACCTCGTCGAGGAGAACGATACCGACAAGATGTTCACCAATCCGGACGATCCGCGCACCCAGGATTACATCATGGGCCGCTTCGGCTGATCTTTGGCGTCACGACCCCCGATAGACACTCAAGGACTTTCCCCATGGCATCGACACATATTTTTTCTGCGTATGACGAAGACCTGAAGTTCCTCTCGCGCCGCATTTCCGAAATGGGCGGCCTGGCCGAGCAGATGGTTTCCGACGCTGTCCGCGCTCTCGTCAACGGCGACGCGGCACTGGCGCAGAAGGTCATCTCCGACGACGTGATCCTCGATCACGCCGAGCGCGAGATCAACGACAAGGCGATCGTCACCATCGCCCGCCGCCAGCCGATGGCGTCGGACCTGCGCGAGATCATGGGTTCGATCCGCATCGCCGCTGACCTCGAGCGTGTCGGCGATCTCGGCAAGAACACCGCCAAGCGCGTCATCGCCGTGCAAAGCACCGGCGTTCCGCGCAAGCTCGCCCGTGGCCTGGAGCATCTCTCCGAGCTCGCTCTCGTCCAGCTGAAGGAAGTGCTCGACGTCTACACGACGCGCGCTGCCGACAAGGCGAAGTCGATCCGCGAGCGCGACGAGGAAATCGACGCGATGTACACGTCGCTGTTTCGCGAGCTCCTCACCTACATGATGGAAGATCCGCGCAACATCACCAGCTGCACGCATCTGCTCTTCTGCGCCAAGAACATCGAGCGTATCGGCGACCACGCCACCAACATTGCTGAAACCATCTACTACATGGCGACCGGCGCTCAGCCGGAAGGCGAGCGTCCGAAGGACGACACCGCCAACACCGTCGGCGCGGTAACGGAATAATCATCCGGACCGGGCCTCAGGAGACAGAATAGAATGATCCCGAGAGTTGCAGTCGTTGAAGACGAAGAAGCACTGAGCGTGCTTCTTCGCTACAATCTCGAAGCCGAAGGTTTCGAAGTCGATACCATCCTGCGCGGCGACGAGGCGGAAATCCGCCTTCAGGAGCGCACGCCGGACCTTCTTATCCTCGATTGGATGCTGCCTGGCGTATCAGGCATCGAGCTCTGCCGCCGGCTGCGCATGCGCCCGGAAACCGAGCGTCTGCCGATCATCATGCTGACGGCGCGCGGCGAAGAGAGCGAGCGCGTCCGCGGCCTGTCGACCGGCGCGGACGACTATGTCGTCAAGCCGTTCTCGACGCCCGAGCTCGTTGCCCGCGTCAAGGCGATGCTGCGCCGCGCCAAGCCGGAAGTTCTTTCGACCGTGCTGAAGTGCGGCGATATCGAACTCGACCGCGAAACGCACCGGGTTCACCGCAAGACCCGCGAAGTCCGTCTCGGGCCGACCGAGTTTCGTCTTCTGGAGTTCCTGATGTCGTCGCCGGGTCGCGTCTTCTCGCGCTCGCAACTGCTCGATGGCGTCTGGGGTCACGACATCTATGTCGACGAGCGTACCGTTGATGTCCATGTCGGCCGCCTGCGCAAGGCGCTCAACTTCTCGAACATGCAGGATGTCATCCGCACCGTCCGCGGTGCCGGTTATTCCATGGAAGCCTGAGTGATCAAGGAGGCTACGGCCTCCTGACACGCAGATACAAAAAAACGGGCCGAAAGGCCCGTTTTTCGTTTGTCTTTACCCGGCTCAGTTTGCCCGGGCTGCGGCCCTGCGGCGATCATTGACCGGCTGATAAGCCAGGCGCTGGTGATAGGTGCAGTAGGGCGAAGAATCCGGGCTTTCGCAGCCGCAGAAATGGAAATCGTCCTTCAGCGGATCGCCGACCGGCCACTTGCAAGTGCGCTCGGTCAGTTCCGTCAGGCCGAGACGGCGCGAGATCGGCACGACAACGTTGGAAGCCGGACGATATTCCATCTCCTCCATGACGTCGATTTCGATCTCTTCCTTCAGCATCGTTGCGCCCTGCGGGCGGGCAACGGTGCGGGTCGTCATGCGCGATGCATAGTTCGGAGCGCGCGGTGCCGAAGTCGTGCGCTTCGGAGCCCGTGCCGCCGTCGCATTGCCGCCGGCCTTGGCACGGCCCGGCAGTGCCAGACGGTGAACCTTGCCGATAACGGCATTCCGGCTCACGCCTCCAAGTTGCGCCGCGATCTGGCTCGCGCTCAACCCTTCGGACCACAGTTTCTTGAGTTTCTCGACCCGCTCGTCTGTCCAGTTCATGCCCTGTGTCTCCGCCGTTTAAGCGTTGTGAAGGCAGAATCCTTCACCGTTTGCCCCGGATGAATCCGACACAAGAAACGCTTGACTAATTTTGGTGACTAGTTCCGCCGCATGCAGTCTAGTAATTGAGTTTTAACCTAGTGTGAGGCTGACTCCGTGACAAGAGTCGCGGGAATCCGGATGAATCGAATTTCAAGTTTTCCCCAACTTGCTTCCCCACAGAGTCATTTCTGCAACATTAGCTGTTGATGAAACGCGACATCGCTTGAGCGTCACCCAGAAGCCACGAAAGCCGTAGTTTTGTTGACATTGCAGTGCGAAAAGTAAATAGTGCACAGCGCCGCCGAGAGGCGGCATTTTTAATTTTTCGGACCTGGTTTTTTAGCCGGAGTCCGGTTGCCCATAACGCTGACAGGAGACCGCGCCATGGCTGAAGCCGCGCCGCTATATGATACCTATTCTCGTGCCCCTCTGCGGTTCGAGCGAGGTGAGGGCGTCTGGCTGATTACCGAGACCGGCGAGCGATATCTGGATTTTGGCGCTGGCGTTGCGGTGACCGCTGTCGGCCACAGCCATCCTCACGTTGTCGATGCCCTGAAGGCGCAGGCCGAGAAGGTCTGGCACCTCTCCAATATCTATGAGATCCCCGGTCAGGAAAAGCTCGCAACGAGGCTGACGGAAGCGACTTTCGCCGACAAGGTGTTCTTCACCAACTCGGGTGCGGAAGCCCTGGAATGCGCGATCAAGACCGCGCGCCGCTACCAGTATTCGAAGGGTCATCCGGAGCGCTTCCATATCATCACCTTCGAAGGCGCCTTCCACGGCCGTACGCTGGCGACGATCGCCGCCGGCGGCCAGGAGAAGTATCTCGAAGGCTTCGGTCCGAAGACCCCCGGTTTCGACCAGGTGCCTTTCGGCGATGTCGAAGCCGTCCGCGCGGCGATCACCGACGCAACGGCAGGCATTCTGATCGAGCCCGTACAGGGTGAGGGTGGTATCCGCCCGGCGACCGTCGAGTTCATGAAGGCGCTGCGCCAGCTCTGCGATGAGCATGGCCTGCTGCTGATCCTCGACGAAGTGCAGACCGGCGTTGGCCGTACCGGCAAGTTCTTCGCTTATGAATGGTCCGGCGTTAGCCCCGACATCATGGCTGTTGCCAAGGGCATCGGCGGCGGTTTCCCGCTCGGCGCCTGCCTTGCGACGGCTGAGGCGGCCTCCGGCATGAAGGCCGGCACGCACGGCTCGACCTATGGCGGCAATCCGCTTGCCATGGCCGTTGGCAGTGCCGTTCTCGATATCGTGCTCGCCGATGGCTTCCTGCAGCACGTCCGCGACGTGTCGCTGGTCTTCCGCCAGGGCCTGGCGTCGCTGAAGGATCGCTATCCTGACGTGATCGAGGATATCCGCGGCGAAGGCCTGCTGCTCGGCATCAAGGCCGCCGTTCCCTCGAGCGAACTCCTGGCTGCGATCCGCAGCGCGCATCTGCTGGGTGTCCCGGCGGGCGATAACGTCATCCGTCTCCTGCCGCCTCTGGTGGTGACTGCGGAAGAAGCCCGCGAAGGCCTTGCACGCATCGAGCAGGCCGCCGAGAGCATTCGCGCAGCCAAGGCCAAGAAGACGGCTTGAACGGATAGATGCCTTACGAGGCAAACAGGTAAGGACGACATGGCTTCCCCCAAACACTTCCTCGATCTCTCGGCGGTCAGCTCCGCCGATCTGCGCGTCATCATGAATGATGCGATCTCGCGCAAGCAGGCTTTCAAGGCAGGCGCCGGCGACAAGCCGCTCGCCGGCAAGATGCTGGCGATGATCTTCGAAAAGCCGTCCACACGTACCCGCGTCTCCTTCGATGTCGGCATGCGCCAGCTCGGCGGCGAGACACTGTTCCTCTCGGGCACCGAAATGCAGCTCGGCCGCGCCGAAACGATCGGCGACACCGCCAAGGTCCTGTCGCGCTATGTCGATGCGATCATGATCCGCACCACCGAGCATCACCGCATGCTCGAGCTTGCCGAGCATGCCACCGTGCCGGTCATCAACGCGCTGACCGACGATACGCATCCGTGCCAGATCATGGCCGATATCATGACCTTCGAAGAGCATCGCGGCCCGATCAAGGGCAAGACGATCGCCTGGACGGGCGACGGCAACAACGTGCTGCATTCGCTGGTCGAAGGCGCTGCCCGTTTCGGCTATCGCATGAACATGGCCGTACCCCTTGGTTCCGAGCCGAAGGATCACTATCTGAACTGGGCCCGCAATGAGGGCGCCGAAATCCTGCTCAGCCATGATGCCGACCGTGCGGTCGAAGGCGCCGATTGCGTGGTAACCGATACCTGGGTCTCCATGAATCAGGAACATCGGGCTCGCGGTCACAACGTCTTCCAGCCCTATCAGGTCAATCAGGCTTTGATGGCAAAGGCCGGCAAGGATGCATTGTTCATGCATTGCCTGCCTGCCCATCGTGGTGAGGAAGTCACGGACGAAGTGATCGATGGCCCGCAATCCGTGGTCTTCGATGAAGCGGAAAACCGTCTTCATGCGCAGAAGTCGATTCTTGCATGGTGCCTGGGCGCGATCTGAACCATACTGGACGCCACATCCGGCCTGACGGCCTCGTGGCCGCGCGAGCGGAGAGACGCCTTGGTCTGCCGCTCTGAATACTAGGAGTAAGACCATGGCAGAAGCTGCAGCCGCTCTTGGCGAGTTCGATTTCGCCGGTGATGATCATGTTGTCCCGTTTCAGGTTGAAGGTCTGGACGTGCGCGGACGCGCCGTCCAGCTCGGCCCGATGCTGGACGCCATCCTGGAGCGCCACCATTATCCCGCACCCGTTGCCCGCCTTCTCGCCGAAGTGATCGTGCTGACGGTGCTGCTCGGCACGTCGCTGAAGTTCGACGGCAAGTTCACCGTCCAGACGAAGGGCGATGGCCCCGTCGATCTGCTCGTCGCCGATTTCTCGACGCCTGAGAATGTGCGCGCCTACGCGCGCTTCGATCAGGCTCTGCTCGGCGAAGCAATCGCCGCCGGCCAGACCGAGCCCGAACAGCTGCTCGGCAGGGGTGTGCTCGCCTTCACGATCGACCAGGGCAAGTTCAGCCAGCCCTATCAGGGCATCGTCGCGCTCGACGGCGCCTCGCTGGAAGAGATTGCCGGCACCTATTTCCGTCAGTCCGAGCAGATCCCGACGCGGGTTCGTCTCGCTGCGGCCGAACTGCTCGACCGTGACGACAGCGGCAAGCCGCGCCATCGCTGGCGGGCAGGCGGCCTCGTCGCCCAGTTCCTGCCGGAAGCGCCGGAGCGCATGCGCCAGCAGGATCTGCACGGTGGCGATGGCGACGAGACCGGCCAGCCGCTGAAGGAGGACGATTCCTGGACCGAGGCACGCACGATGGTGGAAACCATCGATGCCGACGAGCTGACCGACCCGCAGGTCGGAACCGAGCGTCTGCTCTTCCGCCTCTTCCACGAGCGCGGCGTGCGCGTCTATGACGCCAAGGAGGTCTTCGACCGCTGCAGCTGTTCGCGCGACAAGATCAAGGGCGTGCTGAAGGGCTTCTCGGCAGACGAGATCAAAGCGAGCCAGGAGAATGGCGAAATCGCGGTCACCTGCGAGTTCTGCTCGACGACCTACCGCTTCGAACCGGCCGAACTGCAGCCGGCCGAGTGACGGTCAGTTCAGCACTCTGAGCAGGCCGGGTGAATCCAGGGAGAAGGCGGGTATCTCGACATCGAAGAGCTCGCCTTCATCCGTCTCCATCTGGTAATGGCCGAACATCAGCCCCGATGGCGTATCGAGCGGGCATCCCGATGAGTATTCGTAGGTATCGCCGGGCTCCAGCCGCGGCTGCTCGCCAACCACGCCCGGTCCCGTCACTTCATCAACCACGCCGTTCTGATCCGTTATGTTCCAGTAACGGTTGACGAGTTTTACAGAGAGCTCGGAATTGTTGCTGATGACGATACGGTATCCCCAGACATAGCGATCGTCGTCCGGATCGGATTGCTCCTCCAGATAAAACGGCTCGACAACAACTTCTATATCGCGTGTGAGGGCCCGGTACATGCCTTACACCTTAGTCGGGATATCTTACTCGTATCTTATACGGCATTGGCTCCGTCAAGAAATGCCGCTGCATCATCAGTCAAATACAGACGATTGCACGCCGTTTTGATTGTTAATCCTAACATTCAAAGTTAATGACTCTAATAAGGTAGAGCTGGCTTGTCCCTTAGGTGGGGCAGGCCGCCGGACCGGCAAGTCCGGCGGCTCTTTGCTTAGGCGGGGATCTTCGACAGAGCCTGCGCGAAATCTTCCAGCAGGTCGTCCGTGTCTTCGATACCAGCCGACAGGCGAACGGTGCCTGCCGAAATGCCGAGCTCGGCGCGCGCCTCGTCCGACAGGTTCTTGTGCGTCGTCGTTGCCGGATGGGTGATCAGGCTGCGGGTATCGCCGAGATTGTTGGAGATCGTCACGACGTCGAGCGCGTTCTGCAGCTTGAAGGCGGCTTCCTTGCCGCCCTTCAGCTCGAAGCAGACCAGCGTCGAGCCACCGGTCATCTGCTTGGCGATGATATCGGCCTGCGGATGGTCCTTGCGGCCCGGATAGATCACGCGGGCGACCTGCTTCTGCTCCGCCAGGAAGTCGGCGATTTTCGAGGCGTTCTTCGTCTGCTGGGCGACGCGCAGCGGCAGTGTCTCGATGCCCTTCAGCAACGTCCAGGCG
The DNA here is from genome assembly GCF_047325115.1 of Rhizobium sp. Rhizsp82. Taxonomy (NCBI): domain Bacteria; kingdom Pseudomonadati; phylum Pseudomonadota; class Alphaproteobacteria; order Hyphomicrobiales; family Rhizobiaceae; genus Rhizobium; species Rhizobium sp. Rhizsp82. The sequence continues at coordinate 1,374,533 of NZ_CP168570.1, forward strand.
TTGAACGGCGACATGGCCGGGCCGGTATGGCGGAAATAGTCGTGCAGGTTCTCGTCGATCCACTGCTTGTCGGAGAGAACGACACCACCGAGGCAGCGGCCCTGGCCGTCGATATGCTTGGTCGCCGAATAGATGACGATATGGGCGCCGAGCTCCAGCGGCTTCTGGAAGAGCGGCGTCGCAAAGACGTTGTCGACGACGACCTTGGCGCCGATCTGGTTCGCCAGCTTGGCAACACCGGCGATATCGACGATCTCAAGCGTCGGGTTCGTCGGGCTTTCCAGGAAGAACACCTTGGTCTTTGGGGTGATCGCCTTTTCCCAGTTTTCCAGGTGGCGGCCGTCGACCAGCGTGCATTCGATGCCGTATTTCGGTGCCAGCGTCTCGACCACCCAGCGGCAGGAGCCGAACAGTGCGCGGGCCGCAACGATATGATCGCCGGCCTTCAGCTGGCAGAGGATCGCCGCGGTAACAGCAGCCATACCGGAAGCCGTGGCGCGCGCATCTTCAGCACCTTCAAGCGCGCACATGCGCTTTTCGAACATGTCGTTGGTGGGGCTGCCGTAGCGGGCATAGATGAAGCCGTCGGTCTCGCCCTTGAAGCGCGCTTCCGCCGCCTCGGACGTGTCGTAGACGAAGCCTTGCGTCAGGTAGATCGCTTCCGACATCTCGCCATATTGCGAGCGCAGAGTGCCTCCGTGAACGAGTTGGGTTGCAGGGCGCCAGGACTTGCTCATGCCATCACCTCAAAAACAAAAAAACCGGCCGCAAATGCAGACCGGTTTCACACCCGGTCTTTTTAGCCACTTGTTTAACGTGGCTGCAAGCCGACCGGCCAAATCACCACGGGATAAAGCTGCAATACTGCCGTTAGCTTCTTGCGTCAATTCCCTGTATTTGGTTTTGTCGGCCACGAACTATGGATGGAGCATGATGGCTCGCGAAACTGGAATTTTGGCCGATCGTGCCATTGCTGCGTTGTTTGAAGCCGGCCGCCTCGTGTCGGAGCGGGAGCTTGATCGCGATCAGATCCAGCCGGCGAGCCTGGACCTGCGCCTCGGCGCCAAGGCTTTCCGGGTCCGCGCCAGCTTCATGCCCGGCCCCTCGCATCTGGTGGCCGACAAGCTCGATCGCCTCAGCCTGCACGTCATCGATCTTTCGGAAGGCGCGGTTCTCGAAACCGGCTGCGTCTATATCGTGCCGCTGATGGAGCGCCTCGACCTGCCATCGGATATGTCGGCCTCGGCCAATCCGAAGAGTTCGACCGGCCGTCTCGATATCTTCACCCGCGTCATCACCGATTACGCCCAGGAATTCGACAAGATCCCGGCTGGCTATTCCGGGCCGCTCTATCTCGAGATATCGCCGCGCACTTTCCCGATCGTCGTGCGCCGCGGCTCGCGCCTGTCGCAGATCCGCTTCCGCGTCGGCCACTCCATTTTGGGTGAGCCGGAGCTGCAGGCCCTGCACGACGCCGAAACGCTGGTCGCCAGCAGCAAGCCGAACGTCTCGGGCGGTGGCATTGCGCTGTCGATCGATCTCACCGGCGACAAGGAAGGCCTGATCGGCTACCGCGGCAAGCACCACACGGCCGTCGTCGATGTCGACAAGAAGGCCCAGCACGACATTTTCGATTTTTGGGAGCCGCTCTATAGCCGCGGCCGCAACGAGCTGATCCTCGATCCGGACGAATTCTACATCCTCGTCTCCCGCGAAGCTGTCCACGTCCCGCCGCATTATGCGGCCGAGATGACCCCCTTCGACCCGCTGGTCGGCGAATTCCGCGTCCACTACGCCGGCTTCTTCGATCCGGGCTTTGGCCACGCGCCCGCCGGCGGCCGCGGCAGCCGCGCGGTGCTCGAAGTGCGCAGCCACGAAGTCCCCTTCATCCTCGAAGACGGCCAGATCGTCGGCCGCCTGATTTACGAGCACATGCTGGAAAAACCCGTCAGCCTCTACGGCTCCGGCCTTGGCTCCAACTACCAGGCCCAGGGCCTAAAGCTCTCGAAACACTTCCGCATCTGACCGCCTTGACACCGCCTCCCATCTGTTGGAAGGCTGGTGCTGCGCGGGTGTAGCTCAATGGCAGAGCAGCAGCTTCCCAAGCTGAATACGAGGGTTCGATTCCCTTCACCCGCTCCAGCTTTTCCTGTCTAGCAACCTCTGTTGTCGGTGCCTAGCTATCAAGTTCCAAATAGAATTTTTCCGATCTTTTGATACCTAGGATTCTTTAGATTCTTGAAAAATGACGCGGGATCCAAATCGAACTTAACGCAGTCCATAGGATCCCCAATTAGGCTGACGAATGGCCTCACAAGAATTCGAAGAGATCGGGCTATGATCTTATTTCTTTTGACTCGACTCCAGCCGAATTCGCCAGCTTCCGCTGTTGATAGAGCTGCCGCGCCGGCGCGCCAATAGGATCCTTTTACATTGAATGAGCCCTCACGCTTGCCGGTAGCAATAAAGTATCGAGCGTTGGCGCCGCTGAAGCTATCTTCTATAGAATGTCCTATGAAAAATAGCGCATCTTCTGGATGTGGATTTGCCAAAATGCTCTCTAAGACTGGTAGGGTCACATCGGATTTGAAGTCGACGTGATATCTCAAGTCTCCGAGTGTCTTGCAAATATCCGAAACTAACTTCAATGCTCCCGCTTGCATGGCCGCAATCGTCGCTCTGCGGCCATCCGCAGTCTCGTGTGAATATACTGGCCGAAACCCCTCGCTGAACTTCTCGACGCTAGTAATGCTCGGCGTCACGTCACACATCATGTGCTCGAGCATTAGCCGATTTGCAAGTAGGGGTTTGTCTGTCGTAATAGAGCAATCTTCCACATAGTAACCACGCATAGTATGGCCCTCAGCTCGCCACCTGGTGCAAGCCTCTAGCGTAGCAAAGTAATACCCGGTTAGAGGCTTGCCGAGAAGTTGCCCGAGACTACCTTGCATATTGCCATGCCAACCGATATCGACGACAGCAGCTTTGCGATCGGTGTTCAGGCCGCTGGCGTCAAGGTACTCTCGATAAGTCTTTCCCTCGCTCCTTGCCGCAGAAAGGATGTCATCCTTTATCATTGTTAGGAGCTTCGTTAGTTTGACCGAGTGATCGGGAGACGTACTAATTCTGTCCACGGCTGAATTAAAGCCAGACTTCCGAATGATTTCTCGATCGATTGAAGCGGCATCAATGCCGAACCTGCTTTTGAGTAGCGTCGCCAAAGTCGCGGTCTTATCGATTGTTTGCTTTGAAAGCTCCAGAATGTCGCTAAGTTTATCCAGCTGCGCCACTCTTATTGCCCGACGCGAACCCCACAAATAGTTTGTTCTAATTCCACTCGGCGAATGCCTATCGATTTCGTTAAAGGCATCCATCAAGATCTTTCCCTCTCGAGAGAGAAAATGAAGATCCTGAATGCCATCCTCTAGTGCTGTCTTTCTAATCCAGGTGACGAAGCCATAAATCAGCGGGCCAAGTGCCGCGTATCCGAGCCGCCACGGATCGCCCTTTGAAACGCTTCGAGTTTCAAAGTCCAGATCGTCAAAAAGCCGGTAGGCGATTGCGCCGACCATAGAACTTCTCGCTAGCGAGGCTTGTGGAGCCTGTCGCGAGAAAATGGGATTAAAACGTTCGCTTTGCCAGAGGGCCTCGACAGCGCGCGGCGTGTGAAGCGTTTTCAAGTTTTTCTCTGACGCCGCCTGAATGTCTGTTCGCAGGTTGTCGCCAATATGTATTATCTCGTTCGTGCTAATGCCGAGACTGTCAGAAATATATTGGAACAAAGCTCCCGATTTTTTTGTCATTCCGATATCGCTTGATAGGTATATTGAGGCGACATCAAATCCAGATTTCTGCAAAATCCGCTCTATGCACGCAAATGGAAGGTACATGTCGCTAGTTACGCATATCGGTACGCCGCTGCTCAAGGCGACGTCGTACAGATCCCTACCGAGTGGCCTAACTTTCGACAAGGCAATCTCAATCTCAATCTCTCTTTGAGAGAAGGAAAGCGTTTCCGTCGGACTCAGATCCTCCGCAAGAGCAAACTCCCGGTAAATGTCGTCGAGAGAAATCTCATCGCTCACAGCCTTTTCACGTGCCATTATTTCAGCGGCTAGCCGCTTTTGGGCAAAATCAAACGGCACTTTTATGCCTCTGATCCTGAGGTCTTCTTCTACCAGTTTATACAGATCTGCCGGCTGCTCAACGCCACGTGTTACCAATGTATCAAATAGATCAAAAGAAATAAGCTTTGGTTTTTCTTTTCCGATCAAATCTAAAAGTTGAGAAATTTTGTCTTGCCGTGACGCTCGGCTCCATTTCTTAGGCCATACCTTCGCAACGTCGTTTGCGTTAAATGAATTCATAAGAATGTCTTCATACAACGGATCAAAATCCCTAAAGTCTACAAAGCGCTCCGCTATTTTTCCGCTTTTTCTGCTGTGTAACTCCTCGATCAATGCGACTAGAGATTTTCCTGTGGTCACTGTAGAGGCAAGAGGCTGATGGCGCAGAAGCTCAAACTCGAGGATATTTCTGCGTTGGCTTGGGCTATTCACATACTGCTGGTCGTAGGGGCTCAGATGAGTATTACCGATCACTTTTAGCGGAAGATCCCAAATCATAGCTTGCATGCCTATGCCAGATGTAGCTACCACCGCTTCGTCTGCAAATTGTAGGAGGTGTTGGGTTACCGAAGGTGTATCGAGCGTATCAGGATCATATATGGCATTTGGAAATCGATCAGAAACAAACGAGGAAAAATTATGGTCGAAGACCCTATCGCTATAAAGTTTTGAAACGTACTCCGTAATAAAAACAGCGGTTCTATTGTCGATTTTTTCAAGCGCGGAGATGCAATAATGACGTTGATTTGTAAATCCTGTGTCTATCTTAAAAGCATAATGATCGCTTATTTGAAGAGGCAACACGGAAATGCGATCAAATGATCCTGATTTATTCAGTGCGTCACGTGTTTTAAACGGGTAATTCCGAAATATATTCTTTGCTTCATCGATAAAATCTCCGACAAGGCCGTCGGCGGGTGTTTTCCTGGAAATGAGTTCGCTCGATAGCTTGTAAAGTGCACCCTCTCTATAAAGGCCGATTGGATCGAAGACTACCGTGTGAGGATAAGGTGCGCGCGCGAAGGTGCCCGGCATCTGGCTGATTACTAATGCGCTCGGATAAAGGCGCTGAAAGTATGGGGTAGGTGTTTCCCAAAGAAGCACAACATCTATGTGGCGTGGGAGTTTTGTTTCCAGCCAACGGTAAATTGAGTTTACTTTGTTCTCATCACCTAAGTACAAGCCTGGGGACGGATCTGCCCAACCTCCGGCCGCCCTTAGAGCCTCGCCTTCATCCAGGGCGATAACGGAAATTTTTGTCTCTGATCTGGGGATATATCTTACAAAACTGCTTGGGCAGGCGATGGTGACGTTGCAGCCAACGTCTGTCAAAGCTTGAGCCTGTTTTAGCAAATGATGCCGAAACGCATTGAGCGAGAAAAATATATCACCTCCTTGGGTTGCCCAAGGGGTTGCCCATATCAAGATTCGCATTTTCATCATCTTAACGACGGGCCTCAACGAACATCGACATTTCTGGATCGGTGCGGTCGAAATATACAGGGTCGCGCAATATGGGCTCTTGGCTCTGTAAATGTCTTGAGACGGTTACCTGAGTAAAGCCTGCCTTTGTTAAAAGGCTCATCAATTTTTGTGGAGTATACCAACTAACATGGGCGCCAATCTTCATATTTACTTCACGAGATGACATGGCGGCTGCCGCGTCAAGCGCCGAATAGATGTCGCTGTGCTTTTCTATAAAAGCAGATGCTTGACCTTTGGGGACCTGTTGGGGGTTGCCCTCATTAACGGCAAGGCTTACCCAATCGAGTAAAAACCTCGCGCACCGCTCCCGTAGATCTTGGTCAGGAATAGGGAAGTCATATCGTTGTGTTTTTACTGAGAGGTAGTGGAAAAAGAACATCCAATCCTCGTTGGTGTAGGCGGTTGCCATTAAATGAGCGTCGGGACACACGATGCGGACGAGCCCATGTGGCTCAAGGAGACGTCTAATCTCACTCAACATATGATCTACGTCTTCTGGAAATAGGTGCTCAATCACGTGGCTCAGGTATATCACCTTGAAGAAGTTATCAGCCTCTGGCATGCCTTTACGCGAATAGAGATCCCAATCATAATCAACTTCGGGTTGCTCTATGCCTCGTCGCATTTTTGTCCAAGCTTCACCATCGTATTTCTTGTCGCTTGTTCTCCAGTGGACGTGCCTGAATGATCCCGGGCCGATGTTGAGGAAAGGACGCGTATCTAATTCAGTTGGCGTGTAGAGCTTTTTATATGTATCTTCAAAAAAGCGTTTAGATATCTTTTGTCGCTCAATTGTACTCGCCGCTTGTCGCACGACTTTCTCGATTTCGCGTGGGTTGTTCATAATTTGTGTGAACTTTGCAGTTATTGCACGCGCCAGTTTTTCTTTTGCATCTGCCATTCCTAGCCCCTTATGCTCAAATGCACATCATGTCGGATTGTATCGAGTTTGCAATTATATGTTGTGCAGCAGCGCGGTCTTCCTGCAAACCCGTCAGGCTCAAATGAGCTGCGTGATGCCAATCATTGCGTAATCCTTATCCCTCATTTTTTATAATTTTTCGATGGATAGTAAACGACAACATGCCAACAAAAATCAACAAGAAGGCGACCTCTAGGACATAACCTCTATCGAGACCATAGGCGCGATACTCCGGATAGAAGCCAGTTCTGAACCAAATCACGCAGTGAACCAGAGGGTTCAGCAGAAAGTAATCTGCATAAGGGTGAGGCAGTTCGTCAGGCAGCATGAACACACCGGAAAGTATGAACAGAGGCCGGTTCATAATGTCGAAGACCTCTTCGTACCAGGGCCAGCGGACGAACAGGCCGGCATTGATCAGGCCGATGCCGATCGCGATCATCGAGGTCGAGAGTGCCGCTTCGATGATCGTCGGCCAATTGACGCTGGGCAGGCCGCCAAGGCCCTTCGCCAGTGTGAACAGTGTCAGCGCCGTCACCACCGCCGTGGTCGAAAACTGCAACACGACGCGTGAGACGATTGCGTCGAAGGGCGCGACGCGCGGGTAGTTCATCAGCGCCTTGTTGGATTTGACGGCCGACGAGACGTAGGACGACAGGTTCACGTAAAAGAGGAAGCCGAGATAGCCGGTCGAGATGAACAGCGCGACGCTGCCGCCGAGGGGGGGCGTGGCGCTCAGCGAGCGGCGGATGAAACTCAGGAAGACGATATAGGCGAGCGGATCGACGATCGCCCAGATATAGCCGCCAATCTTGTTGCCATAGCGCGTGTTCATCTCGCGGATGATAAGGCTGGCAACGAGCCGGAAATGAAGTTTGATGAGGCTCAACGGCTGCTGCTTCCACGATCAGATCGGCTTAGGAAGTAGCCGAAAGCCGGCCAGAGGGCAAGTTCACCGGAGCGTCTCTGCACGCTTTCCGGTTGCTGATGGCGCTTGAGCGATCGCTGAAAAGTAGCCCTGAAATTGCGATGGGCGGCCGGAGCCGCCCATCGTCTATTAAGGCTCAACCGATCAGAACTCCGTCCAATCCGCTTCCTTGCTCTCGCTGGCGGTGCTGCCGCCGCTGAAGGCGCTCATCAGCTTTTGGCCGAGCGCGCGGGCAGGCGAGGCCGCCGGTCTTGCGGTGGCAGAGTTAGCGACGCGGATTGAGGCCGGGCGGGGTTTGGCGGCGGGTGTCGCCGGCTGGATCGGCGCGGGGCGCGAGGCGATCGGGCGGGTGGTTGCCGATGCCGGGGCTGCCGCGGCGAAGCCGCCGGTGCCGGTCAGGCGGAACTCGGAGAGCAGGTTGTTGAGCGAGGCTGCCTCGGTTGCCAGGTTGTGGCTGGCGGCCGTGCTTTCCTCGACCATGGCGGCATTCTGCTGCGTGCCCTGGTCCATCGTGTTGACCGCCGTATTGATCTCCTGCAGTCCGGTCGACTGTTCGCGGGCGGCTTCGGCGATCGCGTGGACGTGCTGGTTGATCTCCTGCACCTCGTGGACGATAGCATCGAGCGCCTTGCCGGTCTCGCCAACGAGCGCCACGCCCGTCTGCACATGCGTGCCGGAATTGGTGATCAGCGACTTGATCTCCTTGGCCGCATTGGCCGAGCGCTGGGCGAGCTCACGCACTTCCTGGGCGACGACCGCAAAACCCTTGCCGGCTTCACCGGCACGCGCGGCTTCGACGCCGGCGTTCAGGGCAAGAAGGTTGGTCTGGAAGGCAATGTCGTCGATGACGCCGATGATGTTGCCGATCTCGACCGACGACTGCTCGATCTGCTGCATGGCATTGACCGCCTTCTGGACGATCTCACCGGATTTTTCGGCGCCGCCTCGCATGCGGGTGACGAGCTGGCTCGCCTCCTGAGCGCGGCGGGCCGCGTCCCTGACCGTCGTGGTGATCTGCTCGAGTGCGGCAGCGGTCTCCTCGACGGAGGCCGCCTGCTGCTCGGTGCGGCGCGACAGCTCGTCGGCCGAAGAGCGGATCTCGTTGGCACCGGCGCCGATCGCGCGGGCATTGGCGCCAACGGCATTCATCGTCTGGTTCAGGCGGCCGACGGAATTGTTGAAGTCGGCGCGCAGACCTTCGAGGTGCTCAGGGAAGGCCTGATCGATCTGCGAGACGAGGTCGCCGGAGGCGAGGCGCTTCAGGCCGTTTGCCAGTTCGTCGACGGTGCGGGCAAGCTCGTTGGCTTCGCGGATCTTTTCCGCTTCGCGCTGGCGGCGTTCGCTGTCGCTGAGATTGCGTTCGCTCTCTGCGCGCGCCTCGATCTGGCGGCGTTCGACGGCATTGTCGCGGAAGACGGCGACGGCAGCCGCCATCTGGCCGACTTCGTCGCTGCGGTCGAGACCGGGTACATCGGCATCGGTCTGGCCTTCGGCAAGCGAGGTCATCCGTTCGCGCAGCCGCATCATCGGCGCGGTGATGCCGATCTGCGCCATGTACACGCCGAGCGCGATGGCTGCGGCGATCGCAGCGGCGATGATCGCAAGGCAGATATTGATGCGCTGGTTGACGGCGACCGAGAGCGCGTCGCCGCCATCGTTCAGCATCGACATCATCGCATCGTTATTGGCCGTCATCTTCGGCGTCAGCGCATTGAGCTTGGCGACCATCATGGCGGAGGCCAGCTGTGCGGCACCCATGTCACCGGCCTTGCCCGCCTCGACGACCTTTGCCGAAAGCGCTTCCATTTCGTCGATGCTTTTCAAGAGCTCACCGATCGCTTCCTTACGAGCGGGAACGAGGTCCGCCGCCTGCTGCAGGCGATCACGCGCCTGCGGGATCTTGCTCGGGCTGGAGAGCGCCGATTTGAAGGCCGGCGTATCGGGCTTCATATTGGCAAGCGTCGAGGTCTGCAGCACGGAGGACACCAGCGAGGCACTGGCGCGCGAGCCCTGCATGGCGGCGAGTGCTTCATGGTCGATGAAGGCGCTGTAATTGGCGTCCGCCCGGCGGAATTCGGTGATGATGTAACCCACGCCGGCAATCGTTATCACCCCGAGAAGCGCGATGACGGAGAGGATTTTTGTCCGGATTTTCAGGTGTTTGAGCATGGAAAAAGCCCGTTGCATTCGCTGCGGCTTGTTGCTGGCGCGCGGCGAGAGATTGAAATCAATGTTTGAAACTCAGCTGTAATCTGCTGCGTTCTTGCGGCATTCCGAAATACCCTGGAAAGGTCAGACGAGCGCGCATCATGCAGACGGTGTGGGGGCCGGTGTCGTCGCGGCTGATAAGAATCCAGATTGCTTAATTCGGCCCTAACGTCCCGAGGCCAAACCACAGAAAAGAGATGCTTGCCGCTACGAAATCGAAAATCGCGGGATTGAAAATCTATGCCGTTTTGCGGCTTGGCGCGTGTGGCGTCTTTTCCCAGAAGAACGGATTGCTGCGGAGCTGCCAGACGGCCCGCCAGGCGGCCATCGACAGCATCATCCAGTAGAGCGGCAATGCCAGCCAGCGCAGACGAAGCGCACGCCTTTCCCATGGCGTCATGCGCTTGCGGCCGAGCAGGATGAAAAGAATGTAGCTGGCGATCACGTTGCAGCTGTCCATCACAAGCAACACCCTATGCGCCGGATCCATGACTGCGTCCTGCTGGAAGAGATCGATTATCGTGGTACCGATGAAGAACAGCATCCAGGGGTGAGCAAGGGCCGATAGCAGCATCCCGGCGATCAAGAGCTGGAAGACGACAAATCCGGATATCCCCATCTCGCGTGCGAGTTGGGCCGGATCGCGCATCAGTACCAGCCACGTTTGCAGCCAGCCTTTAAACCAACGGGTCCGCTGGTGAAGCCAGGTTTTGGCCGTGGAGGGCGCATCCTCCAGCGTATGGCTGCTGAGGACGCCGCAGCGATAACCTCGGCGGTAGAGACGCATGCCGAGATCGGCATCCTCGGTAACATTGTGCGGATCCCAGCCCCCGGCGTCTTTCAGGATCTTGGTCTTGAAATGGTTCGAGGTGCCGCCAAGCGGCATCGGCAGCCGCAGCATGGCAAGCACCGGCAGAAGCATGCGAAACAGCGCCGAATATTCGAGCGCGAAGGCGGCTGAGATCCAGGAGTCGCGCGCATTGGCGATGACCAGCGGCGCCTGCAGGCAGACGATGTCATCGGGCGACCTGAGAAAGGTGGCATGGGCCTCACGCAGCTGATCCGGATGCGGCCTGTCCTCGGCGTCGTAGACCGCCAGGTATTTCCCGCGGGCGGATGTCAGGGCGTAGTTCAGCGCCTTCGGCTTGGTGCGCGGCCGGGCGGCAGGCACCTCGACGATTTCGAAATGCGGGCCGAGATCCTGCGCCTTTAGGGCCGCGATGGTCTCGCGGTCGTCGGCCTCACAGACGAACTTGATGTCGAGTTTCGACACCGGCCAGTTCAGCCGCTTGAGACAGGCTGCGAGCTGTTCCGCGACCGCCGCCTCCCGGTAGAGGCCAACCATCACGGTGTAGACCGGTAGCGGTCCATTCTCTTCCGCGCGCAGATTGAAGCGCGGCGCGGGCTTTGCCAGAGCCAGAAACCGGATCGCCATGGCCGCGAGATAGAATAGCGAGACGAAGAGGTGGAGAAGAAGCAGAACGTCAGCGCTTGCCAATATGCCGGCGGCAAGCGCGGTCACCGCAACGCCTGCAACAAAACCCTGCTTGCCGAGCAGCACGATGCGCGCGCTCATATCAGGCTCGCGATCAAACAGCGTGTTGACGCTCTGCCTGACCCGCCGTTGAGCACCGCGCTCCCAGACCGCCCGGCGCATTTCCGAAGGCGTCGTCACCTGCATGTGCGGGCGAAGGTCCGGCCGCGCCGCGAGCCGTGCCTGCAATGCCGGGATCTGCCGCGCCTGCGGCACGATCACGTTCATGCTTTGCGGCATGTGATGGAGCTTGAGCATCTTTGGATCGAGCAGCTGGCTGTCCAGATTGTCGATATCGTAGATCAGATCGGGATCCAGCGTTTCCGCGAAGTCCAGACGGAGCATGCGCGCCAGTCCGGCATAGTAATTTTCCGGCAGCAGCCAGCCTGATGCCAGCAGCTGTTCCTCGATCGAGGTGCCGTTGGCGCGTGCAAGCGCCACCGCCTCTGCGATCATCGGCTTGCCGATGCCGAGTTCCAGAAGAACGCGCGCTTCCGTGCGAAACAGGTCATCGTACTCCGCCGCAGCGAAGACAGTCTGGATATTGTTGCCATGGTTTTCCCGTGCGCCGTTGATGGCACCGCCGGGCGCATATTCCCCGATACGCATGACTCTGATACACCGTCACCGAAGCGGCGACGCCCTGCCCCTAAACCGAGGCTGGATAGTAATGACACAATCCTCAATTGCATCCCTAGCTTTTAAGGGATTCTTCACCTTTCTGCTGTCGCTGGTTGTGTTTCTGCCGTCGGTCGCCGGCGCTCAGCAGCCGTCTGCCGCGTTGCCTCTGCTGTTTGACTCACGCGAACGCCTTGCCAAGCCGGACCTTTCGGCGCTGGTGCGGCTGCGCTTCCTGACTTCGGTCGATTTCCCGCCGTTCAACTTTACCGATCAGAACGGTAAGCTTGCCGGCTTCAATGTCGATCTGGCCCGCGAAATCTGCAATGAACTGGAGATTGCCGACAAGTGTGAAATCCAGGCGCTGCCCTTTGCCGATCTGACGGAGGCGCTGGCCGCCTCGCAGGGCGACGCCATCATTGCCGGGCTAGCCGTCTCGCAGGAGTTGCGCAGCCGGTTCACCTTCTCCCGGCCCTATCTGATGCTTCCCGCCCGTTTTGCCCGCAATGACAAGGCGGATATCAAGGGCAATAGCGCCGCGGCGCTCGCTGGAAAGCAGGTCGGCGTGGTCAAGGGAACGGTGCACGAGGCCATGCTCGCCGCCTATTTCCCGGCGATCAAATCCGTCCCCTTCGATAACAAGGAGGCGCTGTTGACGGCTCTGAAGGATGGCAAGGTCGATGCCGCCTTTGCAGACGCGCTGCAGCTGTCCTTCTGGGCATCATCCCAGGCATCGGCGAAATGCTGCTCTCTTTTCGATGGTCCCTATCCGTCGGAAGAGTTCCTGGGCGAGGGGATGACCATCATGCTGCGCCGGAACGATGCGATCCTGACTGCCGCGCTCGACCACGCGCTGGCGGCATTGTCGCGCAACGGCCGCCTACAGGAAATCTATCTGCGCTATTTCCCGAACGGTCTGTATTAGCCCTTGCGGAAGCGAGCGATGGCGCTGCGCTCGATCGCGGCGCAGGTCAGCTTGTCGAGACCGAGCCGGTCGCGAAGCATGCTGAGCAGGCGCAGTTCCTCGGCCTTGACCGAAAGATCGGCGGACGCAACCTCGACGGCCAGCGCATAGGCCGTGTCGTAAAGCTTCGCCGGAAGCGTATCCTTGACCGTCTCCAGCACGACATCGAGCCCTTCCGGGCCAGAGAGCAGCGAGGCGCAATCGCGCGCGATCGGGATCAGCTTGTCGTCGTCGAAATCGCGGAAGACCGGCAGGAAGCCGATCAGCTGGCCGATACGCTCCATCTCGCGATCGTTCATCGTGCTGTCGACGGCCGAGGCCATGACCATCACGTAGATCAGGGCATCATGGGCGGAAAGCGGCTTGTTCATTTCGGTCATTCCCTCTGTTCTTCCGAAGTTTAGGAATTGCCCTGTGGCATTACAAGGGATCGTCAGAGCGGATCGAGAGGATTGTCCGCTGGCGGATCGGGCGGCGGCGCCACTGGCGCGCCCTTGCGCGGGTCGTCTCCGAAGATGCCTTTCTTTTCTGTCTTGGCCTTCTCGCCCGCTTCCGCAAGCGCCGAGCCGGCGGCAGCCTCGGCCCAGCCGTTTTCGACCAGCCATGCGGAGAGATCCTGCGTGCCGATCTTGCAGCTCGCCGTGGCCGTGCCCGACCAGTTGGCGTCGTCGAGATCGCAGGTGACCGAGCGCAACCGCAGGAACAGCCGGAAATTCGTCTTGGCCAGCATGCCGCATGGCCATTCGCCGCCATCCGCATCCTTGCAGATTTTGTCGTCAGGCGTTGCGATGATCCCCGGTAGCGCGAGCTTGCGGTCGCCGAACGCGAGCACGCCGGCGCTCTCGGCAACGGGCCGCGGCAGAACCGCGTCCTTCTTCGGTTCCGGCTTTGGCTTTTCTGGCTCCGGCGCTGCAACGCGCTCCAGCGGCTTGCCTTCCACCTGTGCCGGATAGAACTGGCTTGCATCGTCAACCGGCCGGGCATTCATGCTGGCTTGCGGATCGGTGATTGGTGGCGGCGGAGCAGCGTCAGTGTCGCCTGCATCAAATGCGGCCGCCTCGCTGGCGACAGCCGATGCATCCGGCCCGGAAAACCGCTCGCGTCCTGCCATCAGCATGCCCATGACGGTGGCGATACCCGCAACAGCTGTCAGAAGTGCCGCAGGCTTCATGGAAGATTTTCCTATTGGCTGGCCCAGATGATGCGGGCTATCCAGTCGACATCGGAAAGCTCGATCGTCCGGTTCGGATGCTCGGGATTGAGCGACATCAGCTCGATGGAACGTGGGCTCTGGCGTAAGAGCACCTTCGCCATCACTTCGCCCTCGCGTGTCTTGACGACAACGCGGTCGTTGCGGCGAACCTGCGCGCCGGGCTCGACGATCAGCACGTCGCCGTCGCGGTAGAGCGGCATCATGCTGTCCCCCTGGACCTCGAGCGCATAGACGCCCGCCTTTTGCGAGGGGGCGGCGGGAAACTCGACGACATCCCAGCCCTGGCCAGCCGGAAAGCCGCCATCGTCGAAAAAGCCGCCGGCGCCCGCCTGCGCAAAGCCGAGAAGGGGAATGGAACTGCCCTGTGCCGGGAACGATCCGTCCGGAAGCCCGGAAAAGCTCGTTGCCGGGCGCATGAAGGTCAGGAACTGCTCCATCGTCGCGCCGGTCGCATCGAGCACTTTGGCGATCGACTCCGTCGATGGCCAGCGCAGCCTGCCGTCAGCCGAAAGACGTTTGGATTTGTTGAAGGAGGTGGGGTCGAGGCCGGCGCGCCGCGCAAGACCTGACGGCGTCAGGTCGTGCCGCTCGGCAAGCCTGTCGATCGCTCCCCAAATCTGCTCGTGTGACAGCATCGTGCGTGATCCTGCGCCCTGAGCGCTACTCTCCAGTCGGCGCAAAGATTAACGCCAAGCTCACGCATAGTAAAGAGGATAGAGGAATAAAATCCTGTTTTGGATCAGGCGACCATCGCCATGTTGATCTTGCCGAGCTGGATCACCGCCTGTGTGCGGCTGTCGACATTGAGCTTCAACAGGATGGCCGAGACATGCGCCTTGATCGTCGCTTCGGAGACGCCGAGTTCATAGGCGATCTGCTTGTTGAGCAGCCCTTCGCCAAGCATGGTCAGAACGCGGCTCTGCTGCGGCGTCAGCGTGTGCAGGCGGTGGATCAGGTCCGCAACGTCAGGATCCTGTTCCTGGCCGTCCCGGTAGTTCTCGGGCGTTGCAATATCACCGGCCAGCACCGTCTGGATGCTGCGGCGAATGTCGTCGATCCCCGAGGATTTCGAGATGAAGCCCGAGGCGCCGAGTTCCAGCGCCCGGCGGATGGTCGTCGCGTCGTCGGTGGCGGAGATGATGACGATCGGCAGGCTGGCATATTCCGAGCGCAGCGACATCAGCCCGGAGAAACCGCTGACACCCGGCATGGCGAGGTCGAGCAGCATCAGATCGGCATCGGAATGATCGCTGGCGGCGGCCCGGGCCGCGCTGAAATCACCGGCTTCGATAATGCTCTGTTCGCCTTCCATCCCTGACACGGCCTGGCGAAGCGCATCCCGAAAAAGCGGGTGGTCATCGGCAATGATGATCGTCTGTTCCTGCATCGATCACTCCCTCCCAAGAGCTCGATCCTGTCCTCCCATGCGCGGCGGCGCCCGCCACACATGTCTCCATCCTTATATGACTATATCAAATCAGGTCTTCTGCGGAAGAGGCGCCGTCTTTTCATCCTCCTGGAATTGCTTCACCACGCCCATGAAGCTCTTCATCATCTTTTCCATGATGCTGATCGAGCGGTCGATTTCGGCATCGGATGGCAGCGCCTTGGTGACGATGCTCTTGTTTTCGAGCGCGCTGACCCGGTCCGAGAGACGGTCGAGTTCGTCCTCGTAGGCAGCGCGTTCGTCGGCTGCCATGCGGCAGACCAGCGATCCGTCCTTCTCCTCGCAGAGCGACATGGCGCCCGTCTGCTTGTCGAGGCGCACGAAATGATCGCCGCTGCGTTCGAGCTGGAAACGCGCCGTATCGGGTTCGGCGGCAAGCAGCGTGGCGGGGAAAAGCAGGGTGGCAAGTCCGATTGCGATCGTCTTCATCTGATCATCCTCCGGATTTTCGGTGCGGCTGTCGTTTTTCGCCTGCGGGCCGTGGACATCGCCGTCTCTTTGCGGCAAAGCGCTGGCAACCAGGATCAGCCATTCGTGAGGCCATCATGACCGTGACACCGGCGGTTTACAAGATCGTGACGGAAACCCTTTGGCAGCAGGCGCGGAAAGCAGGCGTCTTCCGCGGCGCCGGGATCGATCTCAACGACGGCTTCATTCACCTCTCGACGGCGGCTCAGGCGCGCCAGACGGCAGCGCTTTATTTCGCCGGTCAGGCGGGCCTGATGCTGATCGCGGCCGATACGGCAAAGCTCGGCGACAAGCTGATCTTCGAACCCTCGCGCGGCGGCGATCTCTTCCCGCATCTCTATGGCGAGCTGCCGCTTTCGGCCGTCATCTGGGAAAAGCCGCTGCTGCTCGACGAGGCAGGCAATCATATCTTTCCGGAGCTTATCTGATGATGGACCTTTTCAAGCAGGCAACGCGCAAAGGCCTCTTCCTCTTCGATCCGGAAACCGCGCATGGCATGTCGATCGCCGGTCTGAAATCCGGCTTGGTTCCAGCCTGCCGCATCCCTGCCGATCCGCGTCTGGCGCAGACCGTCGCCGGCCTCACCTTCGCCAATCCGCTCGGCATGGCCGCTGGCTACGACAAGAATGCCGAAGTGCCGGAAGCGCTGCTGCGGCTCGGCTTCGGCTTCACGGAAATCGGCACAGTGACGCCGAAGCCACAGTCCGGCAATCCGCGCCCGCGCATCTTCCGCCTCGTCGAGGACAACGCCGTCATCAACCGCCTGGGCTTCAACAACGAGGGCCATGAGGCCGCATTCCAGCGCCTCGCAGCGATCCGCGGCGATGGTATCATCGGCGTCAATATCGGTGCCAACAAGGATAGCGAGGACCGCATCGGCGACTACGTCACCGGCATCCGCCGCTTCTATTCCGTCGCCCGCTATTTCACCGCCAACATCTCCTCGCCGAACACGCCCGGCCTGCGCGACCTGCAGGCACGCGAAAGCCTCGCCGCGCTGCTGTCGGCGGTCCTTGCCGCTCGCGATGAAGAGGCCGCCAAGGCCGGGCGCAAGATCCCGGTCTTCCTGAAGATCGCGCCCGATCTGACGGAGGAGGGCATGGATGATATCGCTGCCGAAGTGCTGTCTCATGCGCTTGACGGCCTGATCGTCTCCAACACTACGCTGGCGCGCGATGGTCTGAAGGATCACCGCCAGGCGAAGGAAGCGGGCGGCCTTTCCGGCGCGCCGCTCTTTACCAAGTCGACGGCGGTTCTCGCCCGCATGCGCAAGCGCGTCGGTCCGGCATTGCCGATCATCGGCGTCGGCGGCGTCTCATCGGCCGAGACGGCGCTGGAGAAGATCAAGGCCGGCGCCGATCTCGTACAGCTCTATTCCTGCATGGTCTATGAGGGACCGGGCCTGCCCGGCGATATCGTCCGCGGCCTGTCGAAGCTCCTCGATCGCGAGAAAGTCTCGTCGATCCGCGAACTTCGCGACACCAGGACGGATTACTGGGCCGCCGCGAAGGTCTGATCGGCCCGCGGCTTCACCAGCATCGCCAGGAAGATGCCGCGAAACAGCAGAAAGGCGTTCATCGCCAGCCACAGGCCGTGATTTCCAAAGAGCGGCACGAAGACCGCGAGCGCTGCCAGATATCCGGCAAAAGACATCAGCATCCGGTTGCGCATGTCCGATGACCATGTGGCGCCTATGAAGACGCCGTCCATCAGGAAGGCGAGCGCCCCGGTCAGGCCGGTGATCGCTGCCCAGGGCATGTGGGTATTGGCCGCGGCGCGAACGTCTTCCGAGGTCGTCAGCACCGAGATCAGCCAGGGACCCGCGGCAAAGAAGAAGGCCGACACGGCGGCGGCGAGACCGAAGGACCAGATCGCCGTCAGCTTCAGGCCGCGGTCGAAAGCAGGGCGGTGGGCGGCACCGATCGCCCGCCCGGTGATCTGCTCGGCGGCATTGGCAAGGCCATCGAGATAATAGCCCGACAGCAGGAAGAAATTCATCAGCACCGCATTGGCGGCCAGCGTCACCGCGCCGAAGCTGCTGCCGATCCGGGTCATGATCGCAAAGGAGCCGATCAGCACGAAGGTGCGGATCAGGATGTCGCGGTTGAGCGCAAAGAGCTCTGAGAGACGGTGGCGCGAGAAGATTTCGGCGCGCCGTGGCCGGTCGCCTACCTTGAAGCTGCGCAGCACGATCGCGAGACCGGCCAGCGCACCGACGCTTTCGCCGACCATCGTGCCCCAGGCAACGCCCGCTACGCCCCAGTCGAGCTCCAGGCCGAGATAGATGGCGAGCACGATATTGATGCCGTTGATCAGGATCTGCAGCGCCAGGCCGATGGTGCCCTGGCCGCGCCCCAGAACGAAGCCGAGAATGGCGTAGTTGGCAAGGGCTGCGGGTGCTGCGAGGATGCGGATCGAGAAATAGGTGCTCGTCGCCTGCGCCACGCCGGCTTCCGGCCCCATCAGCTTCAATCCGGCGATCAGCAGCAGCGGCGAAAGACAGAGCAGCGCAAGACCACAGGCGATCGCCGAGATGAAGGCTCTCCAGAAGACGCCCTGCTGCTCGCGGAGATCGTGGCGCCCGAGCGCTTGCGCCGTCAGGCCGGTTGTCGAGGCGCGCAGAAAGTTGAAGCTGCCGAGGATCAGGTCGAACAGCATGGCGCCGATCGCGAGACCCGCCAGCGCATCCGGCTGGCCCATATGGCCGACGACGCCGGTGTCGACGAGGCCGAGCAGCGGCGTCGTCATGAAGCCGAGCGTCATCGGAATGGCGATCGACAGCACCAGCCGGTGGGTTACGTCAAATGCCAATAGATTGCGTTCGCTGGTAGCGCTCATGCCTGCCTCGGGTCAGGAGGCAGAATCGCCTCAGTTCGAGAGCACCATGGCCCAATAGGGCCAGTTGTTGGAAGATGGATTATGCGCGACGGCAACGCCGACGCCGCTGTAGCGGCCGAGCATGTTTTCCAGATGATGCGGCGAGTTGATCCAGGCCTGGACGATACCGTCGACCGACTTCTGGCCGACGCCGATATTCTCGGCTGCGGGCAGCTGCACGCCGCTCGCCTTCACACGGGCGCCAAAGCTGTCTGTCATGCCCATCAGATGCGCCATCTTGCCGGCGCTTGCCATGCGCTTTGCCTGGAAGATCGCAGCCGCGCTCGCAGCCGGATCGATGCTGAGCGGCGGCAGGCCGTTCTTGGCGCGCAGCTGGTTGACGAGGGGCAGGGCCGCCGCCGTCTCGTCCTGGCCGTCTGAGGGCGTCGAGGACATTTTCGGTGTGGTGGTGCAGCTTGCGACGCCCGCGACGAGCGCCAGACCGGAAAGACGCAGCAGCCCGCGCCGGGAGACGATTGTGAAGGTCATGGTCAGCGGCGGTAATTGAAGAGACGGATGATGACGAAGATCGGGATGACGATCGTGGCGCCAAGCAGCAGATAATCGCCGACGCGGCCGAGAGCCGAGAAGCCGCGGTACCAGATTTCCCGGATGAAATCGCGAATGCCGTAGACGATCTCATAGGGCGTCCAGCCGAAGATCGTCATCACGAAGCCGACGATCAGCGAAACCACCAAGAGCTTCACCAATGTGCGGCCGAGCGAGTCGCCGAGAAACTTGTTCACCTGATCGGACATTCACATCTCCTGTTTGCTCTGAGATACGGTCGCGAATCGCTGCCCGCAAGCCTTTTCCAGAGCCGACGGCTCCGCCTCTGAAATAGGACTTGAGTTTTTTTGTGGCCGCAGCCAAATGCGCGGGCATTCAACAGGTCCAACCATGCAGCAGAGCCAGCTCACTTCAGGCGACGTCATCGCCGACCGCCGCGCCGATTACGCTAAGATGCTCGATGAGGGCGGCGAGCCGGATGCGGCTGCCGAGCTGATGGAGCAGGCGTTGGAGCTCACACCCGGCTGGGCCGCCGGCTGGTACCGGCTGGCGACCTACCATGAGAAGGCCGGCCACCGCACTCAGGCTGCCGAAGCCTACCGGAAAACCCTGGCGCTCGACCCCGATGATATCTTCGGTGCAACGCTGAAGCTCGCGCTGCTCGGCGAAACCGAAGCCCCGGACCAGCCGCCGAGCCGCTATGTCGAGCGGCTCTTCGATGACTATGCCGGCCGCTTCGAGACCTCGCTGGTCGAGAAGCTCGACTATTCCGTGCCGCAGAAGCTTGCCGCCCTCGTCACCTCGACAGGCAGACACTACACGCTCGCCGTCGATCTCGGCTGCGGCACCGGCCTGCTCGGGCCTGAAATCGCAGGGCAGGTCGAAAGGCTGGAAGGCTACGACCTGTCGCAGAACATGCTGGCCAAGGCCGAGGAGAAGCACGTCTACGCGCTTCTGGCGCAGGCCGACCTCTCGCTGGAGCCGGAAGATTCCGGCATCTTCTCGGGCGAGCCCGAGAGCCGGGCCGATCTCGTCACGGCTGCCGACGTGCTGATGTATCTCGGCAATCTCGAAAGCGTCTTCCTAATCACCGCCCGGCTTGCAGCCTCAGGCGCGGACTTTGCCTTCTCGGTCGAGGATGCAGGCGAGGGCGATGGCTTCCATCTGGCGCCGTCGCTGCGCTACGCCCACTCCGAAGCCTATGTGCGTGGTCTCTGCGCCCGCTACGGCTTCGATGTCCTGAAAATCGAGAAAACCACCATTCGCAAAGATGGCGGCAAACCGGTTTCCGGCATTCTTTTCCTTACGCGGCGAAATGGCTGAGCGCATCTTTGTTGCGATTTTGAAATAGGTCAGCATTGCTTACATATTTCGCTTGCTCGCACCTGCGAAAAGCCTGATAATTCAGCCCATAGCCGACAAGCGCCGCGATCAGCAGGAACGCCTCGGCCCTCTCATCATCGAAAATCCGTCGCGCGGGAGTGTCTCCGGCGCTCTTGAACTCGTCTGCCGTTTGGAGATTAGCGACATGACCCAGCTCATCAGTGCACTCGGTTTCTGGAACACCACCGCCACCCGCCATACCCCGGTCGAGGATGTGCAAGGCATCTTCTCCGGCGCGCTCATTTCGGCTCTCGGCCTCTATGTGCTCGCCAGCGCCGGCCTGCTCACCGGCAGCACCGCCGGTATCGCCTTCCTGCTGCACTATGCCTTCGGCATCAATTTCGGCCTGGCCTTCTTCGTCCTGAACCTGCCGTTCTTCTATCTCTCCTGGAAGCGGCTCGGCGTTGCCTTCACGATCAAGACCTTCATCGCCATCGGCCTCACCTCGGCACTGACGAGCCTGCAGCCGAAGGTCATGGCGATCGCCACGATCCATCCGGCCTGGGCGGCTCTTCTCGGTGGTCTGCTGCTCGGCTTCGGTCTTCTGGCGCTCTATCGCCACCGCGCCAGCCTCGGCGGCGTCGGCATTCTCGGCATCTACATGCAGGAGCGCTTCGGCATTCGTGCCGGCCTTGTACAGCTCGCGGTCGACATGTGCGTGCTTGCCGCCGCCTTCTTCGTCACCACGCCGCCGGTTGTCTTTTACTCGGTGCTGGGCGCCGTCGTGCTCAATCTCTTTCTGACGATCAACCACCGCGCCGATCGCTACATCGCTCTGTGAGCGCGCGTGAACAAATCGTAACTTGCCTCATCCATGCTGCAGCGCGAAACTCATCTCGCGCCGGAAATGATGAGGTGACGATATGTCAGAACTGGAAAAGCTTGTCAGACGCCGCATGAAGGAAGAATACGCGAAGGGTGCCTCAGCCGAGGAAATCTCCCAGACCCTCCGCCAGCTCTTCAATGGCGTCGATCCTTCCGCCGAACGGCCGGTCCAGACCACACCCAAGACGAATTGATGAATGAACCCCTCTCCCCGTTTGGAGAGAGGGGCTCGCGGATCAGGCAGCCTTTGCCGGCTGGTCGATCGGGTGCTGTGCCCGGAAGCTCACGGCAAGACGGTTCCAGACGTTGATCGTGCCGATCGCAACCGTGATCTTGGTCATCTCTTCTTCGTTGAAATGCGCCTTCAGCGTTTCGAAATCCGCATCCGGAGCGCCCGTCGAAGCGATGTTCGTGACAGCATCGACCCAGCCCAGCAGTGCCCGTTCCCGCGCGTCGTAGACCGGCGATTCACGCCAGACGCACATCAGGTTGATCCACTGTTCGGAGAGACCGTCGTGGCGCGCTTCCTTCACATGCATATCGACGCAATAGGCGCAGCCGTTGATCTGCGACGCCCGCAGCTTGATCAGGTGGATGAAGCGGCGCTCGAGGCCAGATGTTTGCACATACTGCTCGAGGGCAACGACGGCCTTGTAGGCATCCTGCGAGGCTTTGGCGAAATTGAAACGGGGTTGCATCGTCATTCTCCTTTGGGGGTTGAGGCTCAGCGAGCCGCTGATTTGCGTTCGTGCAATTCCATGAAGGCGCAGCCGCGGGCGGCGATGCCTCCGTCGTCATCGGCGGAAAGGTCCGCCAGAATGTCTGCAATTTTCGTCTTGGCGAGCTCCGCCCGGTAAGCGCGCTCCGCCTTCAGCATCGCCGCCGTCACCTGGCACGGCTTGGTAAAATAGCGCTGCGGCAGCGGGTTCGGCCCGCGCTGGCGGATCTCGCTGCAGCGGAAGGCGGGTGCCGGGCCTTCGACGGCGAGCACGATATCGAGCAGTGAAATCTCGCCCGGTTCCTTCGCCAGCCGGTATCCGCCCTTCGGCCCCGGCACGGTCTTGACCAGACCGGCGCCCGACAGCGCCTGCATGTGCTTCAGGAGATAGCTGGTCGAGACACCGTGAAATTCCGCAAGGGCTGCCGCCGAGAGCACGCCATCGGCGGAAAGGCCGGCGAGAACCGCCACGCAGTGAATAGCCTGCTCGACACCGTCGCTGAGTTTCATCGAAACCATCTCCTCAAATCGTGGATAAAAAATATCCATGATTAACGCGGGAGTCAAGCGGCTTTTGAAACGTGCCGATTTTCAGCCGGGAGACAGTGGCTGCTTGTCGAGCCAGCTGGCGAAATAGCCGGGCCATTGCATCGAGGCGGTGCCGGGCTTCCCCATGCCGAACCCATGTCCGCCATCGGCCAGCCGGTGCAGTTCGACGGGTACATGCGCCTGCTCGCACGCCGCCTGCATGATCAGCGTGTTCTGCGGATCGGAAACCGGATCATCTTCTGCCTGCGCCAGAAACATCGGCGGGCATCGGGCTCTGACATGGTCTTCGACCGACCATTCGGAACTCAAGGCAGGGCTCGGGTGACTGCCGATCAGCACCTTGCGCGTCGACGTATGGTCATAGGGCGGCTTCAGCGTGATGACGGGATAGACGAGGGCCGCGAAGGCGGGCCGCGCCGGGAGCGCATCGGCATCGTCGATCGCCGGATAGGAAGCGAAGGCCGACCGCGCCGCTGCCATGCCGAGGAGATGCCCGCCCGCCGAAAAGCCCAGGACGCCCAGCCGCTCGGGATCGATCTTGAACGTTCCGGCATTGGCCCGGATCAGTCGCAACGCCCGCTGCGCATCCTGCAATGGCGCCAGCGGACCGGCCTCCCAGCCCTCGTCCGGCAGCCGGTAGGACAGCACGAAGGCGGTGATGCCACGCGCATTCAGCCAGCGGGCGGCTGGCAGCGCCTCGTTGCGCATCTCGATGCGCTTGTAGCCGCCACCGGCAGTAATCAGAACCGCCATGCCGTTTGGCGAGGCCGGCTGGTAGATGTCGATCTTGGGCACGGCGATATTGCTGATCGCGCCCTTGGCATTTTCCTCGACATCTCCGGAAGGGCCGCCGCCCTCAGGCGGAGTGCCCGGCCAGAGCGTCAGGCTGGCGGCAGCGGGCGCTGCATTCGAGGTCCGGGGAAAAAGGGCGAGGGCGCCCATCGTGGCCAGGATTGCGCGGCGTGTCGGCATCGATTGTCTCTCATCTGCGTTCGCCGTCAGGCGGCTCCCGGAATGCGGCGAAAATGCAGGCCGCCGGAATGGATAAGGGCCTGCATGGTCATCCAGGCCTGAAATCATCTTGCCAAGCCGCCGCGTCAGGATAGAAAGAACGAAAAATCAGAGAGGAAAATAATGGCCGCACGGACTGCTTTCGCAGGCGCCCTGAACTCTTCGGCGGATCGCCACTCGCTCTTCGATGATGCCCAGGGACTGGTCGCCGGCAGCATGCTGGCGGTGCTCGGCGTCTCGCTGCTCTCGGGCGCAGGCCTTCTGACGGGCGGCACGGCGGGCATGGCATTTCTGCTGCACTACGCCACCGGCTGGAGCTTCGGCCTCTGCTTCTTCGCGGTCAATCTGCCTTTCTACTATCTCGCCTTCCGCCGCCTTGGCCCGGCTTTCACCGTCAAGACCTTCGCCGCCATCGCGCTCACCTCCGCACTGTCGGAAATCGTGCCACGGTTCATCAGCCTCTCGCATGTCGATCCGATCGTCGGTGCGCTTTTCGGCGGGTTGGTCATCGGCGCTGGCATGCTGGCGCTCTTCCGCCATCGCGCCAGCCTCGGCGGCGTCGGCATTCTGGCGCTCTATATCCAGGAGCGCTTCGGCTGGCGGGCCGGTCTGGTGCAACTCGGCTTCGACGGCGTCATTCTTGCGCTGTCGTTCTTTGTCGCGAGTCCCTTCATCATCGCCTGCTCGGTGCTTGGCGCTGTGGTTCTGAATCTCACGCTCGCCATCAATCACCGCAAGGACCGCTATATCGCCATGTGAGGCGGTGCCCTTCTCTTTCGGTCTGATTTCACTACCTTTATGGCGTGGATCACGTCGACGCCGAAACCAGCATCACCCTGCCTGCCCCCTTCATCCGCTGGTTTGCGGAAAAGGGCTGGCGGCCGCGCGCCCATCAGCTGGAATTGCTGGCCCGCGCCGAAGCCGGTGAAAGCACGCTGCTGATCGCACCAACCGGGGCCGGCAAGACGCTCGCCGGTTTTTTGCCTGCGCTCACCGATCTCACCCGCCGCGGCAAGATCCCGCCGGGCTCGGCCTTCACCGGCATCCACACGCTCTACGTTTCGCCGCTGAAGGCACTTGCCGTCGATATCGAGCGCAACCTGACGAAGCCAGTCGAAGAGATGGGCCTGCCCGTCACCATCGAGAACCGCACCGGCGACACGCCGAATGCCAAGCGCCAGCGCCAGAAGCTCAATCCGCCCGATATCCTGCTGACGACGCCGGAACAGGTGGCGCTGCTGCTCGCCAATGGCGAGGCGGAGCGCTTCTTCAAGGACCTGAGATATGTCGTGCTCGACGAACTGCATTCGCTCGTCACCTCGAAGCGCGGCCATATGCTGTCGCTCGGCATCGCCCGCCTGCGCAGGCTGGCGCCGAACCTGCAGACGATCGGCCTGTCCGCCACGGTCGCAGAGCCGATGGACCTGCAGAAATGGCTGGTCGCGCAGGAAGAGGGACGCGAGCATCACGCCGGTCTGGTTACTGTCGAAGGCGGCGCCAAGCCGGAGATCTCGATCCTGAAGACGGAAGAGCGCATCCCCTGGTCCGGCCATTCCGCCAAATATGCGATCCCCGATGTCTACAAAGAGCTCCTCGACCACCAGACGACGCTGCTCTTCGTCAACACCCGCTCGCAGGCAGAGATGCTCTTCCAGGAGCTCTGGACGATCAACGAGGATAACCTGCCGATCGCCCTACATCACGGCTCGCTCGATGTCAGCCAGCGGCGCAAGGTGGAAGCGGCGATGGCCGCCAACAAGCTGCGCGCCGTCGTCGCCACCTCGACACTCGATCTCGGTATCGACTGGGGCGACGTCGATCTCGTCATCCATGTCGGTGCTCCCAAGGGTGCCTCGCGCCTTGCCCAGCGCATCGGCCGCGCCAATCACCGCATGGACGAGCCCTCGAAGGCAATCCTTGTCCCCGCCAATCGCTTCGAGGTGATGGAGTGCCAGGCGGCGCTCGACGCCAATTATATCGGCGCGCAGGACACGCCGCCGGTCGGGCAGGGCGCGCTGGATGTGCTCGCCCAGCATGTTCTCGGCATGGCCTGCGCCGCCCCCTTCAACATGCTGCAGCTCTATGACGAGATCGTCAGCGCCTCGCCCTACGCCTCACTCTCTTGGGAGACCTTCGAGCGCATCGTCGATTTCGTCGCCACCGGCGGCTACGCGCTGCGCACCTATGAGCGCTATGCCCGTATCCGCAGGAACAAGGACGGTCTCTGGCGCGTCTCCAATCCGCAGGTCGCCCAGCAATACCGGCTCAATCTCGGCACTATCGTCGAAAGCCCGATGCTGAATCTCAAGATGGTCAAGCGTGGGGAGGGTGGACGGATCGGCCGTGGCGGCGCGGTGCTCGGCAAGATGGAGGAGTATTTCTTCGAGCAGCTCTCTCCCGGCGACACCTTCATCTTTTCCGGCAAGGTGCTGCGTTTCGAGGGTATCCGCGAGAACGAGGCGCTGGCATCGCAAGCCTTCTCGCTCGATCCCAAGATCCCCTCTTACGCCGGCGGCAAGTTTCCGCTCTCGACCTATCTCGCCGATCAGGTCCGCTCGATGATCGCCGATCCCGATCGCTGGGACGACCTGCCGGATCAGGTGCGTGATTGGCTATCGATCCAGAAGGACAAGTCGATGCTGCCGAAGCGCGACGAACTGCTGATCGAGACTTTCCCGCGCGGCAGCCGCTGCTACATGGTCGCCTATCCTTTCGAGGGCCGGCTGGCGCATCAGACGCTCGGCATGCTGCTGACGCGCCGCCTTGAGCGCGCGGGCGCCAAGCCGCTCGGCTTCGTCTGCACCGATTATTCGCTCGGCATCTGGGGTCTGGAGGATATGGGCCAAATGATCGCCAGCGGCCGCCTCAGCCTTGCTGATCTCTTCGACGAGGACATGCTCGGTGACGATCTCGAAGCCTGGCTCGACGAATCCTTCCTTTTGAAGCGCACGTTCCGCAATTGTGCCGTGATTGCAGGCTTGATCGAGCGCCGTCATCCCGGCAAGGAAAAGACCGGAAGGCAGGTCACCGTCTCGGCCGATCTGATTTACGACGTGCTGCGCAGCCACGAGCCGGATCACATCCTGCTGCAGGCGACGCGGCAGGATGCGGGCACCGGGCTTTTGGATATTTCACGCCTTGGCGATATGCTGAGACGAATCAAGGGTCACATCACGCATCGCGCGCTGGACCATATTTCGCCGCTCGCCGTGCCTGTCATGCTCGAGATCGGCAAGGAGGCGGTGCCGGGCGAAGCCCATGATGCACTGCTGGCCGAAGCGGCAGACGACCTCATCGCCGAGGCGATGAGCTGAAGATTTAGGATAGAAGACCGCAATGAACCGCCTGGCGCTGGCGCGCGAACTCAACGGACTGGTCCCGATGCCCGGCGTGGAAACGTCGGTCGCAGGCGTTGCCGCCGTCTGCGATCCGCTCGGCGCTCTCTACCTGCCCGACACCGGCGCGCTCGTCGTCTCCGATCTCCACCTTGAGAAGGGCGCCGCCTTCGCCCGCCGCGGCATGATGCTGCCGCCCTACGATACGCTGGCGACGCTCACGGTCCTCTCGGCCGTCATCACCCGCTACGACCCGAAGATCGTCGTCTCGCTCGGCGACAATTTCCATGACCGCGTCGGCTCCGAGCTTCTGCCGGCACCTTTCCGGACGCTGATTGCCGACATGGCGCGCGGCCGCGAATGGATCTGGATCAACGGCAATCACGACCCCGACGGCACCGTCGATCTGCCCGGCATCTGCGCCGACGAAATCCACTACGGTGGGCTGACCTTGCGCCACGAGCCGAAGGGCGGATTGCAGCAGGGCGAAATCGCCGGCCACCTGCACCCGGCCGCGACCGTCCGCCGCCGCGAAAAATCCATCCGCCGCCCCTGCTTCGCCACCGACGGCGCCCGCCTGCTGATGCCCGCCTTCGGCGTCATGAGCGGCGGTCTGGATCTCGGCCACAAGGCGATGAGGGGTCTCTTCGACCACGCATCGCTTGTCGCCCATCTGCTGGGTCGCGACCGCATCTATTCTGTCAGGTTCGGAAACCTGCGCGGGTAACTCCTCTCCCCCGAGGGGAGAAGGAAATCTCAATTACATCCCTGCAACTGCTGCTGATAGTTCGCCGCCATGGTCGCGAATTTCTGCGCCGTCTTCTGCAGCTGGCCGTTCGAGCGCCAGTCGCCGCGGCGATAGCCGGTCGGGCCGGAATAATAGGCGAGGTAGAGGCTGTAGGCGTCGTTGGGCGCAATGCCGGTCGCCTTGCTGTTTTCGGAGTGATACCAGCCGATGAAGTCGATGGCATCGGCAAAGTTGGTGCGGCGGCTGGCCCAGTTGCCTGTGGCGGACTGGTAATGGTCCCAGGTACCGTTCAGCGCCTGCGAATAACCATAGGCCGTCGACTGGCGCGTCCAGGGAATGAAGCCGAAGAGTTTCGTGCGCGGCGGGCGGGCATAGGGCTGGAAGCCGGATTCGACATACATCGTCGCCATCAGGATCGGCACCGGGATGCCATACTTGGCTTCAGCCTTCTCGGCGGAACGCTGCCAACTGGTGAAAATGCCGTCGCGCTGGCCGAAGACCGCGCAGATATTTCGGGTCTGACGGGGTGCCGTTGCGCAGCCGGCAACGAGCGCCAGCAGCACCAGGGCGAGAAGTGTACGGATACGCAAAACAGAACCTCTCGTTTCGAGAGATTACTAACTGGTAAATCTTAAAGACCGGTTTTTATTCAAAGGCGAAGTTGTGTCCCTCAAAAGGCGGGAGCGGGGCAGAGCCGCTGCGGCCAAGGATTGGTCCCGTCGCGCAGCCACAGAAGCGTATCCAGCCAGAAGCCGCTCGCATGCCGCTGATGGAACAGGCTGAAATGGCCGACTGCCTCAAGCCCGAGATCGCCCGGCGTGATCGTCACCTGTCTCGCATTCGCCTTCCTATAATAGCTGAGCCCGCGGCTGATCGCGGCCGGCGTGCCGATCGGATCGTCGGACATGCCGATCGCCAGAATGGGTGCTTGTACCGCATCGAAGCGCGCAATGATTTCCTTCCGCTCAGGAGCCGGATAGCTATGCTCCATCCGCGCCCGGCGAAAACTCCATTCATTGGCAACACCGGCCGGAAGATCCTCCAGCCACCCGATGCGCCTTCCCGGGAAGTAGCCGAATACCGCCGTCAGAGCGGGCATGGTGGAATGCCATTTCCAGAACAGCGAGCGGCGCTGCGATCTGGCGTAATCGCCCCAATAGCCATATTGCGCGCCGACCGTCAGCATGCGGTCAATGCCGGGAGCACTCTCCGCAAATCCCGGCAGGAAGCCGCCGATGCTGTGGCCGACGACAGCGACCGGCAGCAGCGGATCGTGTTCCCGCGCGAAGATGAGCGCGGCCTCGAAATCGAGAGCTCCCCAATCGTGCCAGCGATAGCCGCAGCCGCGCAGGCGAGCCGGGCGCGACAGACCGATGCCGCGATAATCATAGGTCAGCACCTGAAAGCCATGAGCGGAGAGAAACCGCGCATAGCGGTGATAGTAGCTGGCGAGCACGCCGGTCGCCGGGTTGATGATCACGGTGCCATCGCACCGGCCAACCGCTGGCCAGAGGTGGCCGCCTAGGATCACGCCATCGCGGCATCCGATATCGACACGCTGCCCTGCAATACCTGTCTGGCTCCCGGTATCCATCGCCGCTTGCTCCACCATCTCTGAGGAACTGATCCATAAGCTCACAGCGCTCTTTGTAACACTCACTAGTCGGTATACCTTGTCCTCATGAAACAGCCGACCGAAAGCACCCGTGACCGTATCGTCAATGCCGCCGCCAAGCTCTTTTACCGGCAGGGTATCCGCGCCGTCAGCGTCGATGCCGTCGCCGAGAAGGCCGGTGTCACAAAACGGACGCTCTATTACCACTTCGACAGCAAGGACGACCTGATCACCGCCTATCTCGAAGGCCGCGATCAGCCGAACCTCGCGCTGTTCCAGAAATGGTATGCGGCGGCCGAAGGCAGCGTGGAGGAGAAGGTCAAGGCGATCTTCGATGAATTGGCGAAAACCGCGCGCCATCCGAAATGGAAAGGCTGCGGCTTCCTGCGCACCGCCGCCGAGCTTGCCGATATGCCCGGCCATCCCGCGGTGAAGGCCGGTATCGTCCACAAGCAGCGCGTGGAGGATTGGCTCGCGGAGACCTTCGAAGCCGATGGAGTAAGCGACAGTAGAACCTTGGCGCGGCAGGTCATGCTGCTGCTCGATGGCGGCTTCGCCACCGTGCTTCTGCGCCGTGATCCATCCTATATCGAGACCGCCGGAAAAGCCGCGGCGGCACTGATCGCCGCTGCCGCTCGCACCTGATTGAACCGCCGATATTCTGATGGCAAAATGCAAGCGGCTTTTGGAGAATGAGCATGAGTGAAGAGCACCGTTCCGGCTGCCCCATCAACCTGACGCTGGAGGTTCTCGGCGACCGCTGGAGCCTGATCGTCATCCGCGACATCATGTTCGGCAACCGGCGCCATTTCCGCGAACTGCTGCAGGGCTCCAACGAGGGCATTGCCACCAACATCCTTGCCGACCGCCTGCGCCGCCTTGTCGAAAACGGCCTGCTGACCAAGGAAGACGACCCGAGCCACAAGCAGAAATCGGTCTATAGCCTGACCGAGATGGCCATCGAGCTCGTGCCGCTTCTCGCGCATATGGGCGCCTGGGGCCGCAAGCATCTGCCGGTTTCCGACGCGCTGGCAATCCGCGCGGAGGTGCTGGAGGCGGGCGGCCCGCCGCTTTGGTCGGATTTCATGGACGAG
Organism: Rhizobium sp. Rhizsp82; assembly: GCF_047325115.1. Taxonomy (NCBI): domain Bacteria; kingdom Pseudomonadati; phylum Pseudomonadota; class Alphaproteobacteria; order Hyphomicrobiales; family Rhizobiaceae; genus Rhizobium; species Rhizobium sp. Rhizsp82. The sequence continues at coordinate 1,405,112 of NZ_CP168570.1, forward strand.
CTACGCGCCAGGCATCTTGGCATGCCATTGCCACCCGATGCGCCATCCGTGCTTGCCCGCCTGACGCAGGCCCGCAACGAGGTCGCAGCGCGCGAAAAGAGCGCGTGATCAATCCTTGCGGAACACGATGCTGGCGGCCCAGCCCGTCACCAGCGCCAGGAATACGGCAAAGGCACCGTATTCGATCGGCCGCTCATGCGCAGCATCGGTGATCATCTGCTCGATGCCCGTCTTGATGACGCGTAGCGGCACCGATTTCTGGTTCACCAGCTTGCCGCTCTTGAAGAGATAGGCGCGAACGGTGTGCACGCCGTTCGGAATGTTGGCGGGCAGACGGAGACTCGCCTTGAACAGGTTGGAGCTGACGAAGCGCACGCCGGATGGGTCGCGCTCGTAGAGGCCGCCGCTCTGCTGCAGCCGCCGGAAGGCTTCGCGGAATTCCCCGAGACTGCTGCCATCGCCGACGAAACCGACAGGCGTCAGCGGAATATGGTCGATGCCGATGCCCTCGTCGGTCAGGTCGAGCGGCGTCGTCACATCGTCGATCGCCCGTGAGCTCGACATCGAATAGGAGTGCGGCACGGCCTCGAAGGTCATCGAGCTGGTATTGATCCAGATGCCGAAGACCCGCTGCTTCTTGCGCACCGTCGCGTTCTCACGCGGCCCCTCGAGCACGACGACGACGTCATACTGGCCGACGGCGAGCAGCAGCTGGTCGGTTTCGGTCACCGCGCCGAAGATCGTCAGATCCGCGCCCTTGAAGTCGGAGGTGATGGCGATTTCGCTGGTCGAGGTGCCGATCTCCAGTCCCTCGCGCACGCTCTCGGCATTCTGCCCCGGCAGCAGCGTCTGCGCCGCGGCGAGACCCGGCAGGGCAAGGAAGAGCGAAAGGGCGAGAGCTGGAAGGCAGCGCATCAATTGCCTCCCATCACGATCGAATAGATATCGGCGGGTGTTACCACCAGCGAGATCGCCAGACGGATGCCGACGGCGAGAACGAGCAGGCCGAGCAGCGCGCGCAGCTGTTCGCCGCGCAGCTTCTGGCCGACGCGCACGCCATATTGCGCACCGATCACGCCGGCGACCATCAGGATGAAGGCGAGCACGATATCGACGGAAAAGTTGGTCGCCGCCTGAACGATCGTCGTATAGGCGGTCACGAAAATGATCTGAAACAGCGAGGTGCCGACAACGACGTTGGTCGGGATGCGCAGCAGATAGATCATCGCGGGAACCATGATGAAACCGCCGCCGACACCCATGACCGAGGTCAGGATGCCGATCGCAAAGCCGAGCGCGATCACCGGGATGACGCTGAGATAGATCTTGGATTTCTTGAACCGCACCTTGAACGGCAGGCGGTGCACCCAGTGGTGATGGCCGGGCTTGCGTGGCGTCGGCGGCACGTTCTTGGCCGCGCGGCGCATGGCATTGACGCTCTCGAGCAGCATCAGCCCGCCGACGGTGCCGAGGAAGACGACGTAGAGCAGCGAAATGAAGAGATCGAGCTGGCCGAGGCGGCGCAGCAGCGAGAAGATCCAAATACCGACGGTGGCGCCCGACAGACCGCCGATCAGCAATACGGACCCGAGCTTGACGTCGAGCGTACCACGCCGGAAATGCGTGATAGCGCCGGAGATCGAGGAGGCCACGACCTGGTTGGCGCCGGTGGCGACGGCAACGACGGGCGGAATGTTGTAGAAGATCAAGAGCGGGGTGATCAGGAAGCCGCCGCCGACGCCGAACATGCCTGACAGGAAGCCGACAGCGGCGCCCATGCCAAGAATGATGAAGATGTTCACCGACAATTCTGCGATGGGCAGATAGATTGCCACAACCGACCCCGATTACTCACTGCCCCCGCCGGGCAGGCGCGCTTGTCCCGTTCGAATGGCGCATCATAATGGGAAATCGTTGCCAGAGGCTTTCGAGAAACGACATCCAGGCCGCACATTCCGCGAGCGATAACTCCCGAATAATCCGGCTTTTTTCAGGTTTTGTGACAAGGCGGGGCGAAGTCGCGGCGTTTTTCTTCCCGGTGCGTGCCTGCCACACCGGGAAGGGGAATTTTCGGCTCAGAGACCGGCGCGCGCGAGACCATGCTCGACCAGCCGGTCGATGACATCAGGGTAGCTGACGCCGCTTGCCGCCATCGCTTTCGCATACATGCTGATATTGGTGAATCCCGGAATGGTGTTCACCTCGTTGATCAGGAAGCTCATGTCTTCGGTCAGGAAGAAGTCGACGCGCGCCATGCCGTCGCAGCCGAGCGCCCGGAAGGCAAGCGCTGCGGTCTCGCGGATCTTCGCCTCGACCTCGGCCGGAAGCTCCGCCGGAACTTTCAGCGCCGCGCCGTCCTCGTCGATATATTTCGCATCGTAGCTATAGAAGCCGTGGCTCTCGGCCGGGATGATCTCGCCCGGGCGGGAGACGAACAATCCGCCCCTGGTGTCCTCCAGCACGCTGCACTCGATCTCGCGGCCGCGGATGAACTCCTCGGCAAGCAGCTTGCGGTCATGCTTGAAGGCTTCCGCAAGCGCCGGCGCAAATTCCTGGCTGCCTGAAACCTTGCGCACGCCGACCGATGAGCCCTGACGTGCCGGCTTGATGAACAGCGGCAATCCGAGCGCGCTCTCGAGCGTATCGAAGGACGGCGCCTGGTCCGCATGCACGGTCACCGCCCGCGCGACCGGCAGGCCCGCAGCCCGTAGCAGCTGCTTGGCGATATCCTTGTCGAGCGCCGTCGCCGAACCCAGGATGCCGCAGCCGACCAGCGCCACACGGGCCACTTCCGCCAGCCCCTGCACGGAACCGTCCTCGCCGAAGATGCCATGCAGCACCGGGAAGAGAATATCGATCGTCCCGGCATCGCTCATGCGGCCACCGTCGATCGCGATCATCCGCCCGCGCCCGCCGGGCACCAGCGCGATTTCGGTGCCGCTTGCCGGCTTGGCGAGCGTGCCATTCTGGAAGCGGCTGAGCAGCCATTCGCCTTCCCGCGTCACGAAGATCGGCACCGCCTCGTATTTTGAAGGCTCCAGCGCCCTCATCACGTTGGTCGCCGACATCACGGAGACGTCGTGTTCGGCCGAGCGGCCCCCGAAGAGAACGGCGATGCGCAGCTTGCCGCGGGAAGATGTCATGAAAACCTCCAAATGATCTCGTGCGAAAATGTGTGTCAGAAGCCGATCGCGATGCCGCGATTGGCGAAGAAGCGGTCGAAGACGGCAAGCGGCAGCGTCGCGTCTGCCTGGCTCGCGGCATCATGGCCGGATGGATTGTGGAAACGGATCGCCTCGGGTGACGCCGCGGTCACCAGAACGAGATGCCCGCCTTTCGAGGGCGGTGTCCTCTCTGGCCAGCGGATGCCGCTATTGACCGAGGCGATGAAGAAAGGACGATCGGCCAGCAGCCCTGGAATGCTCTCTGTCGCGACACCTGTCATCGTCTCTGCCGAGAGCCCGAAGCGTTCGCGCACATAGGTTACGAAAGGTGCGTAGATCAGCCCCTTGATCGAGGCATCGAGCTCGTTGACGACATAGCCGCCATAGGCGGTGCAGGCGCGGGCGAGAGCAAGCGTTGGATGCAGCTCGCCGCGCGCTGCCAGGATCATCTTCAGGCAGGCCATGCCGCAGACATTGACCGCCCAGCGCGCATAGTCCTCGACCGTCTCGGCGCCTGACTGCCGCCAGAGCGGATCCCGCAGCAGCGCCGCCGACCCCTCGGCAAGCACTGATAACGTCATCTCCGGCGTTTCCCACTGGCTGAAATAGGGAACCTTGTCCTGCTGAATGCTCACGAATCCCCCGACCGGCAATCAATCCCGCCGCGAAACTCTGAAAGCAAAACGACCCTTTTGCGGCGAAGGCAAAAGGGTCGTCGTGATTTTCGAGGCGAGGGCCGGATTGGCGCCTTATGCCTTGGTGGCGTTCTTGGCGTTGCGCTCCAGCAGGGCCTTGACCGTATCGTCGTTGATCTTGCCGGACGGATCTTGGCCGATCGACTTCTGGAAGCTCTTGATCGCCGAAACGGTCTTGGCGCCCATCTCGCCATCAGGCTTGCCGGCGTCGAAACCGTTGTTGTTCAGGATCGCCTGAATGTTGCGGATCGCCTTCTTCATGTCGACGCTCGAGGTGCTGGTACCGGTGCCGGTCCAGGCGTCGGGCACGTCGATGCCGTTGGCCTTGTTGTCGAGCTGCTGCGGCTTCCAGGCGTCGGTTGCGGCCTTCGCCTTGTCGAGGTCGGCAGGCTTCATTGCCTTGGCGACTTCGTCGCGCTTGGCGCCAGCGTCCTTGTCGCCACCCTTGGCAGCGATCGCAAACCACTTGTAGCTCTCGCCGAGATCCTGCGTCACGCCATTGCCGCGGGCGCAGAGGATGGCGAGGTTGAACTGGCTGTCGGTGATGCCGAGATTGGCGGCCTTGGTGAACCAGTTGGCGGCCGTCGCATAATCCTGCTGGCCGAGCGCGCCGGAAGCGTAGAGCACTGCGAGATTGTGCATGGCGCTGGCATTGCCCTGATCAGCAGCCTGCTCGTAGTAGCCCTTGGCCTTGTTGATGTCGCGGGCGACGCCTGTACCCTTCTCGTAGATGCTGCCGAGACGGTACTGCGCCGGGGCAAAGCCCTTGTCGGCGGCCATCTGGTACCACTTGACCGCATCGGCTTCGCTGGCGGTGACGCCGTTGCGGCCTTCGCTGTAGCGGGCGGCAATTTCGAACAGGGCCAGCGCATCGCCGCCGCGTGCCGCATCGGCAAGTGCCGCCGGCTGGATTACATCGGGAACAGCGATTTCAGGCTGTGCCGGTGCCGCATTGGTGGTGGCCGGAGCATCCTTCGGAGCAAAGGCCGTGGCATCCTGAGCCGGAGCGCCCGGCGTCAGCGTCGCAGCACCTTCGCCATCGAGCGGCGCGGCGTCGGTCAGGTGATCGGCCGGTGATGCCGGAGCCGGATCGGCGGCCGGGGCAACGGCCTCTGGTGCTGCCGGTGCTTCGAGATTGGCTGTCGCCTGGTTGTCGATCTGCGGTACGGCCGTCGTGTCTGCCGTTGCCGGAGCCTGGTTCGCATCGCTCATGACCGCGACTTCTGCGGGCGGTGCGCTCTGGCCTGTGGTCAGCGTGCGGGCAAGCGGGAATGCCATGATCGCCAGAAGCACTGCGCCGGCTGCGAGAAGCAGCGGACGGCGGAAGCGCGAGAAGGCGCTGGCGCCACCGGCAGGCTTCGGAGCCTTGCTCTTCTTGTCGGCCTTCAGCGGCTGCGCTTTCGGGTCGGATTCGATAGCGGCGGCCTGGGCGGCACGGCGGGCAGCGGCGATATAGTCGGCGCGGTCGTTTTCCGAGGCAGGTTTCGGGTTGGCGCGCGCCGCACTCTGGCTGGCGCGAACCCGTTCTAGGATCTTCTTCACGTCAGGCGCGCCGGAGCCAGGCTCGAGAAGCTCGTTGGCCTCTTCGCCGGGCACGACATCGACAGGGTCGATGGACGGAGCCGGATCGATGATCGTGCGCTCGGCGGCATCGGCCTTCGGCGCCTTCTTGCCGGGCATCAGCTTCTTGCCGATCGCCAGGAACAGGCTCTTGCTCTGCTTGGCTTCGGCAGCATGCTTGGTGGCGGCTTCGATGGCGATGGCGCTGGTTTCGCTGACGGCGGGAGCCGGGGCCGGCTGCGGCGCAACGGCTTCAGCCACGGCGGCGCGCGGTGCCGCCACGCCCTTGGTGCCGAACACGGCAGGCTTTTCCGCCTCTGCGCCGGCAGGGATCAGCGAATAGGGGTCGACTTCGAAATCGACATTGGCGGCCGGCATGCGGGCGGCCGGCCGGTTGCGCGTTTCCATGTCGTCGAGGCGGTCGGCGATATGGACGAGCGTTTCATGCAGCGCCTGGAACGTCTTGTGGGTCCGTTCCTCGCCGCTGCGGCTCAGGTCTTCGAGGTGGCGAAGGTCGGCGGCCAGCGCGTTCAGCGCCGACATGTCGGCGGCCGGAACGCTGCCGGCCTGCAGGCCGCCATTGCGCGAATAGGCATCGACCACGGCTTCAGCCGCCTGACGGGCAGCCTCGATGATATATTCGTCGCTGGTCGCCATATAGTCTTCGATGGCGCCCATGCGGCGGTCGAGATCGGCGGAGATGCCGGCATCTGCACGCGGCTCGTGGAGCAGCGTGGAGAGATTGGCGATCTGGTCTTCGAGGCTCTTCAGCGCCCGCGAGTCGGTTGCCGGTGCCGCGGTGCTCTCTTCGAGACGGGCGGCGATGTCGCTAAGACGTCCCTCGATCCGGCGGAAAGCGCTGTCGTCGATGGCAGGTGCCGCCATGACGGGAGCCGGCTGGATTTCCATCTGGTCGATGCGGCGGGCGAGATAGTCGAGCCGCTCGGCAAGAACGTCGTTGACCGCGCCGGTTTCCAGCGCGTCGATCTTGCTGGAGATATCGGCCAGCGTGCGGTTGAGGTCGGGCTGCGGTGCGGCCTTCTGGGCGCGCTCCAGCATGTAGGACAGCTGCTCAAGCCGCTCGTCGAGATGGGCCGTCGCCTTGGTATTGGCCAGCTCCTCGACGCGGCGCGTCAGCATTTCCAGCCGGTCGGTCAGGCCATCGGCCGGTGCCGTGCGGTTGGCAACGCTGCGGCCCATCAGGTCGATCTGCTCGCCGAGCGCATTGAGACGGCCTTCGAGGCGGTGCATCAGCGCCGGGTCGCCGTTGGAGGCATTGCGGCTGCTGGCGGCAATGGCGCGGCTGATTTCGTCGAGGCGCGTATCCATCGCCGCGAACTGCTCGGACATCGCCCGGTCATGCGGCTGGATCATGCTGCCGAACTGTTCCATCGCGCTGGCAATGGAGATCAGCTTGTCTTCGAGAGCGCGGACAGCCGGGCTCTCGCCCATGCCGCCGATATGGCGCTTGATGTCGTCGAGCCGGTAGGCGAGCGAAACCAGTTCTTCCTGAAGGCCGGCGGTGTCGATCGTGTGCAGCTGATTTTCGAAGCTGTCCCAGCGGCGCTCCATGTGGCGGACGGAATCTTCGCGTGCCAAGCCATCCATCAGCGAGCGGAGTTCGTCGAATTCGCTGCGCAGGCCAGCGGCTTCCGGGCTCGCGGAGCGGTGCGAGAGCTGGTCGATGCTGTGCGCAAGCCGGCCCATATCGGCGCGGATGTCGTCGGCGAAACGGTTGTCCTGAGCGCTCGACTTGATCTCGCGGAGCTCACCGCGCAGTGCATTCATCTCCCGCGTCACGCCTTCGGAGATGTCGCGCTTCAGATCCTGGCGCAGGTTGACGAGCGCCTGGGCGATTTCGGTCATCGTGTCGTTCGAGGCGCCGTAGACGGGAGCGGCGGCCGTAGCCGGTGCGCGCGGCGCAGGAACGGGTTCGCGGTAGGCGGCACGTTCGGCGGCTGCGCGTTCGCGGCCGGCTTCGAGAATGCGCTGGCGCTGGCGGATTTCGGCGAGCGGGTCTGGACGGGGCTCGGCGACGGCGTAGGCCGGCCGCGGCTCGTAGGAACGTGCGTAGCTATCGCGTTCGGGAGCAGCAGCCCGTGGCGCCGGATCCCGCGGACCATTGGTGCCCATCAGCCCTTCGATACGCGCCTCGAGCCCTTCGATCGTGCGGTTCAGCGCGTCGAGGGAGGACCTGTCGGCGCTCCGGGGAGAATTTGATCGCGATCCGTTCATCTTCTTGCTCGCTTCGTCTGCCGCGTCCCTCGTCAGGGTTCGGCTATTGGCTTGAGAGACCGTTTCATCCGAGTTTAGTTTTTTAGACTTTCCTCAAACTGGACGGCGTAGCGGCATTCCAACGAAAAACGCGAGACTAGGAAAAGGAATGCGGATCACCACTGCTCACCGCGCACCTTTCACGAAACGTGGTAAACAACCCGTTAATTTGTGTGAGAATTTTTTAACACTTGAGGCTTTGTGGGCATTTTTGACGCTCAGGAGCGCCGCGCCTTGATGGTGTTCATCACGAAGCTGGTCTCGATCGTGTCGACGCACTTCAGCTTGGCGATCTTGTCCTTGATGAACCGCTCGTATTGTTCGAGCCCGGCGCTCATCACCTTCAGCACATAGTCCTTCGAGCCGGTGACGAGGTGGCATTCCAGCACTTCGTCCCAGCCGCGCACGGCATCCTCGAACATCCGGATCTCGTCTTCGTGCTGGCGGCTGAGCCGCACGGAGGCGATCGCCGTCATCGTCCAGCCCTCGACGGCCGGGTCGATCATCGCGGTGTAACCCTGGATGACGCCGGTCTCTTCCAGACGCCGTAGCCGCCGCAAACAAGCCGATGCCGAAAGCCCCACACGCTCCGCCAATTCGTTGTTGGTGATGCGCGCGTCGGCCGCCAGTTCCTTGAGGATACGGCGGTCGATCGTATCGGCAATTTTCTGCGTCACTTTTCGCTGATCTCCGCAAGAAGTTGCTTCCAACAATATCAGGCCGCGCCAAATAGCAAGAACCCGCCGCTGCATCTGATATAATTTGCCGGGCGAAGTCCGTGACATTGTTTGAGGAGACGTTTCATGACCGCGCCGCACCCGTCGAGAACCCATATCGGTAATCACGCCCTGCATCCGGAAACCCAGATGCTGAACTACGGCTATGATCCGGAATTGTCGGAAGGCGCCGTCAAGCCGCCGGTCTTCCTGACCTCGACCTTCGTCTTCAAGTCCGCCGAGGATGGCCGGGATTTCTTCGACTATGTCTCCGGCCGCAAGGAGCCGCCGGAGGGCAAGGGTGCGGGTCTCGTCTATTCCCGCTTCAACCATCCGAACAGCGAGATCGTCGAAGACCGCCTTGCCGTCTATGAGCGCACCGAAAGCTGCGCGCTCTTCTCGTCCGGCATGTCGGCGATCGCCACCACGCTGCTCGCCTTCGTCCGCCCCGGCGATGCCGTCCTGCATTCGCAGCCGCTCTATGGCGGCACGGAAACGCTGCTTGCCAGGACCTTCCTCAATCTCGGCGTCTCCGCCGTCGGTTTTGCCGATGGTGTCAGCGAGAGCTCGGTAAAGGCCGCGGCCGAACAGGCGATGGCCAAGGGCCGCGTCTCCGTCATCCTCATCGAAACGCCGGCCAATCCGACCAACAGCCTCGTCGATGTCGCGATGATCCGCCGTGTCGCCGATGCGATCGGCGAAAAGCAGGGCCATACGCCGATCATCGCCTGCGACAACACGCTGCTCGGCCCGGTCTTCCAGCGGCCGATCGAGCATGGCGCCGATATCTCGCTTTATTCGCTGACCAAATATGTCGGTGGTCATTCGGACCTGATCGCCGGTGCCGCACTCGGCCGCAAGGCCGTGATGAAGCAGGTCAAGGCACTGCGTGGGGCGATCGGCACGCAGCTCGATCCGCATTCCTGCTGGATGCTTGGCCGTTCACTGGAAACGCTGCAGATCCGCATGGAGCGGGCCAATAGCAATGCCGAAGCCGTCGCCGGTTTCCTGCGCGAGCATCCGAAGGTCGAGAAGATCCACTATCTGCCCTACAACGATCCGCAGTCGCCGGTCGGCCGCACGTTTACGGCCCAGTGCAGCGGCGCGGGCTCGACCTTCTCCTTCGATATCAAGGGTGGCCAGCCGGCCTCGTTCAAATTCCTGAACGCGCTGAAGATCTTCAAGCTGGCCGTCAGCCTCGGCGGCACGGAATCGCTCGCGTCTCATCCGGCGACGATGACGCATTCGGGCGTGCCGGCAGATGTGCGCCAGCGCATCGGCGTGCTGGAATCAACGATCCGCCTGTCGATCGGGATAGAGCATCCCGACGACCTGATTGCCGATCTCACGCTGGCGCTTGATGAGGCGTAAGGGCGGGCGGCCTCAGGCCGCCGCTGCCTCCCGCACGTCATCCAGCAGGAAATGCACGACGACATATTTCGTCGTGTAGTGCCTGCCGCTGTCCGATGTCTCGTCGGCGGTGCCGCCATCGGCAGGATGCCAGGTATGGTAATGTGGATTATTGGCGATCAGCGTGATCGCCTTGCCGGCGAATTTGCCGTCGAGGCGGTAGCGCGCCTCGGCGAGCGGCCAGATGCGCTCGTAATCCTGCTGCGAAATCCGCACCCGCAGCGCCTGGCGATGGGTCGCCTCGCCATGCGAGCCGTCTTCGTGCACGGTCGCCGGAATATCCAGCGTCACTTCCTCCGCGCCGTTCAGGATGAAATTGAACTCCTCAGGCCACATCCGTCTCATGAAGTCGCTCCTCCCAAGCTCGTTCTTCGGTTAGCCAACGAAATGTAACGCACCTGTCGCGGGAAGCAACCGCCTTACGAAAGCCAGTCCGGAAAGCTCTGGTCCGGCGTCATCTTGTCCCATGCCTGCGCCGCGATCTTCCAGCCGCTGCTGTCCTTCACCAGCAGCATCATCTCGACATTGCGGCTGCGCTCGCGATTGTTCTCGACGTTCTCACAGGCGGCAACCGCAACGGCAACATTGCCGAAGATGCGAATTTCTCGCGCCGGACAATGTTCGGCAAAGGCGCGCAGCGACGTCTGCGACAGCCCCTCCATGCGCTCCAGGAATTTCCGCGGCGTCTGTGCTCTTGCGGGACGCGCCGAGGCAAACAACAGGGGATCCGGATGGAAATCCTCCATGAAGCCCTCGGCATCAGGCCCAGTGCCATGCGCCCAGCTGAGACTGGCAAACTGCCGCTCGATCAGATCTGAAATGGCTTGACGGTCGTCCATGCGCTCCTCCGGTTGCAAGCCCGAAATCAGTTTACCAGCTTTCCGCGCCAATGTCCGCTGCCAGACATTGCTGCTGGCAACGCCTTGTTAACATTCGTCAAACTTTGCCCTTGCCCTGACAAATCATGACATCATGTTTTAGCAACGGGTTGCGAACTGACGGAGGTATGAATGGGACAGGTCGTCCGGCTCCCCGCCAATGAAGCAGAACGGCTGCTGGCGGTCCGCGCCTTGAATGCCGTAAGCCGCAGTTCGACGCCGGAGCTTGCGGCTCTCGCCGAGCTGGCCCGTGGCGTCTTCGAAACACCCTTCGCGGCCATCAACATCATCGATGAGGATTGGCAGCGCGTTGCCGGCCAGGCGGGGATGAAGCTCGCCGAGTGCTCGCGCGATCTCTCGATCTGCACCCGTGTCGTCTACGCCAACGATCTCGTCATCATTCCCGATCTGCAGCGCCATCCCGACTTGTCGGATATGCCTTATGTGACCGGCGACCCGCATTTTCGCTTCTATGCCGGCGCGCCGATCGAGATGGAGGGCAGCCTGGCCGTCGGCGCCTTCTGTATTCTCGATGTGGAACCGCGGGATTTGTCCGATGCCGAGATCGGCAATCTCAGCCGCTTCGCGCTGGTCGCCGGTGCGTTGCTGCGCCTGCAGAAGGCCAACATGGTCATGGGCCTTGCCGAAACCAGTCTGCGCGCCGCGGCAATGACCGACCCGCTGACCGGCTTCTACAATCGCACGGCGCTTGCGAGCCTTGTCGATGGTGAGCTTGAGCGGTCGCTTGCGGCGAGCCAGACCTTCGGCGCCCTCTATCTCGACATGGACGGGTTCAAGGGCATCAATGATCGCCTCGGCCACCATGCCGGCGACGAAGTGTTGCGCGAGGCGGCAAACCGCATCCGCGCCGTCATCCGGGCCGGTGATATTGCCGTGCGCATGGGCGGTGACGAGTTCGCCGTCTTCATCCCCAATCCGCCGAATGCCGCTGCACTTTCATCCGTGGCCGAGCGCCTGGTCGCCGCTTTCCGCGAACCTTTCGAGGTCGACGGCATATCGGTCGGTGCCCGTCTCAGCATCGGCGGAGCGCTGGCGCCACAGGCAGGCAGCAATCGCATCGATCTCCTCAAGGTCGTCGATGCCGCGCTCTATCAGGCGAAGGCCGCGGGCCGCGACCGCTACCTGATCGCCGGCATATGACGCGCCGCCTTCAGGGCTTTCTCAAGCGCGCGGTAAATGCGCGGATCGCCGGATTGCGCGGCATTGAAGCGCAGGAACCGGCTCCCCTCCGGCGCCGTGCTGAAGGCATTGCCGGGCGCCAGCACGACATTGTCGGCAAGGCAGGACTGGGCGATATCGCCCGCATTGATCCCGTCAGGCAATTGGCACCACAGGAAGATCCCGGATTGCGGCCTGATCCAGGGCGTGATGCCGAGCGGCGCCAGCCGCCCGATCGTCTCGTCCATCGCCTTCGAAAGCCGCACCTTCAGCGTATCGAGATGCTTGCGGTAGCTGCCGTCGGTCAGAAGCAGGAGGATCAGCTCGGCATTCAGCCGGCCGCCGCCGATGCTCGTCACCAGCTTGAGATCAATTAGCGGCTCGACCCATTCCGGCTTGGCCGCGATGAAGCCGCAGCGCACCGAGGTGGAAAGTGTCTTCGAGAAGCTGCCGACATGCACGACCCGCTCCAGCCCGTCGAAGGCGGCAAGGCGCGGAGAGGGCTCATGTTCCAGATCGGCGAAGATGTCGTCCTCGATGATCGTCAGATTGGCCCGTTCCGCGAGCTTCAGCAGCTTGTGCGCGACGACGGCGGAGCAGGTGGCTCCTGTCGGATTGTGGATGGCGGAATTGGTGATGTAGAGCCGCGGCTTGTGCTGCTCGATCGCCTGCGCAAAGGCGTCGATATCCGGCCCCTGCGGCGTCATCGGCACGGCGATGGCCTTGGCGCGATTGGCGCGCAGCAATGCATGGAAGTTGAAATAGCAGGGATCGTCGACGATGACGGTATCGCCGGGCTCTATCAGCAACCGGCAGACCAGATCGATCGCCTGCGTGCCGGATTCCGTCAGGATGATGTGGTCGGGCGAGGCGGGAATGCCACGCTCGTTCATCCGCCGGGAAAGCAGTTGCCGCAATGGAAGCTGGCCGAGCGGCGTGCCGTAATTGGCAAGAACGGCATCCTCTCCGCGGGCAATGGTGCGCAATGCCTTTCGGATCGCATCGACCGGCATCCAGCTTTCCGGAAGCCATCCGCATCCGGGCTTCAGGAGATCCGGGCTGTCCTCCAGCGATTGCCGGTAGACCCAGAGCGGATCGATCGCCCGGTCGAGCTTCGGCCCGATCTCCGATAGCGTCAGCGGTTGCGGCGAACTCGAGACATAGAAACCCGAACCGGGACGCGAGCGGATCAGCCCTTCGGCCGCCAGCCGCTCATAGGCCTCGACAACGGTGGAGGCCGAGACATGCATGGTCTTGGCGAAAGCGCGCACCGATGGCAGGCGTGACCCCGGTACCAGTTCCCGCCCGGCAATCCGCCGGCGAATCTCCGTCATTACGGCGCCGATGCGCTTGCCACTGTCCAGGTTTTTGACCGCTTGATCCATCTGTATTGTATCCGTGTCCATAACAGTTTGCGCAAACTGTACCGTACTGTTGCTGGCAATGCCATGCCTTCGGGTTCATAGCGGGCGAGAACAGGAGCATGCGCACATGGACAAGACGGCAGCCGGTTGGCTCAGTGGCTTTATGGGGATCCTCATCTTCAGCGGTTCGCTTCCCGCGACCCGTGTTGCCGTTGCCGGTTTCGACCCGCTGTTCCTCACCGTCGCGCGGGCGGTGATCGCCGGCATTCTGGCAGGTGGCCTGCTGATCCTCTTTCGCGAAAAGCGCCCGCTGCGCAGCGATCTCGTCTCGCTCGCGGTCGTTTCCTTCGGTGTCGTCATCGGCTTTCCGCTGCTGACCGCAATCGCGCTGAAGCATATCACCTCGGCCCATTCGACCGTCTTCATCGGCCTGCTGCCGTTATCGACGGCGATCTTCGGGGTGCTGCGCGGCGGTGAACGGCCGCAACCGGTCTTCTGGCTGTTTTCCTGCCTCGGCAGCGCCATCGTCGCCGGCTTCGCGCTGGCGCAGGGCGATGGAACGACATCGGTCGGCGATCTCCTGATGCTTGCGGCCATCGTCGTCTGCGGCTTGGGCTACGCCGAGGGCGCACGCCTTTCCCGCAAGCTCGGTGGCTGGCAGGTGATCTCCTGGGCGCTCGTCCTGTCGCTGCCGCTGATGCTGGTCCTGTCGGTCGTTGCGATGCCGCAGACCTTGCCTGAAATGAGCAATCCCGCCTGGCTTGGCCTTGGCTATGTGTCGCTGTTCAGCATGCTGATCGGCTTCATCTTCTGGTATCGCGGCCTGGCGCTTGGCGGCATCGCCGGTGTCGGCCAGCTGCAGCTGCTGCAGCCGTTCTTCAGCCTGGTGCTGGCGGCAACACTGCTCAAGGAGAGCGTCAGCTGGAGCATGCTGGCGGCAACGCTGGCCGTGGTTGCCTGCGTCGCCGGCGCGAAGAAATTCGCCAAGGCCGCTCCACCTGTGACTGGCGCCGCACTCAGCCGTTGAAGGCTGCCTGCAGCTCGGCCATATCGAGCTTGACCATCTGCAGCATCGCTGCCGTCATCCGCCGCGCCTTGGCACGATCCGGATCGGCCATCATCTTGCCGAGCACGCGCGGGGTGATCTGCCAGGAGAGGCCCCAGCGATCTTTCAGCCAGCCGCAGGCTTCCGTCGTTCCGCCATTGCTCAGAAACGCATCCCATATGCGGTCGATCTCGGCCTGGCTATCGCATTCGACAATGATCGAGAAGGCATGGTTGAAGGCATCGAGCGGTCCTGCCTCAAGCGCCAGATAATTCTGGTCGCCGAGCCGGAATTCGATCACCTTGCAGCTGCCTTCCGGCCCGCTCGGCGTATCGGCGGGAATGACCGTCGAGCGGATGAAGGTCGAGTCCGGGATCACGGAGACATAGAAATCCACGGCCTGCTGGGCGTCCTTTTCGAACCAGAGATTGTTCGAGATCCGGGTCATGAGAAGTCCTCCTCTATTGCCTTTTGGGGTTGAACAATCCGAGGACGGCTGAGCGGAGCGCTTCCCGACAATTCCGGCGCGCTTTCCCGCCCTTTGTCTTATTTCGTACAGAGAGCAAAAAGCCGTGATCGGCAGGAACTGAGGGGTAGTCCTCGGCGTTGATTTGACGCCTTGAAGGAGGGCGGTCCCATGAGCTCGCACATCGATCCCAAAGTCACATCGCTGCAGGATGCCAGAAAAGTCTGGAGTGTCAGCGATTTCGCCCGCAAACAAGGCCTGGATCGCAAGCAGGAGCGCGAGCTTGTCCAGCTGTTCGGCCACTTCGCCACCAAGCAGGAACTCATGGCAAATTGCCTGCGCCCGAGGCTCACACGATAGCGTTACAAAGCGCAGCTAGAGTGGGCGGCTCACGAGGGCTGATTCTTGCATAGAAATCTGATGTCCGAAATCCGGCATGCGCAGAAGAACATCTCCGGCATGCATCGCTGGCAGCGCCGCTCGCTCATCCGCAAGATTGTCGACGAGCTCCACACGCTGCGTGATGACGAGCTTTCCGAAGGACTGTTCGATCAGAGCGACAATCTCGACAAGCTGATCTTCAATGCCTGCGCCTCGATCACGGCGCTCGCCGAGACCGACGACGCCTATTTCGGCCTCGTCCTCGAGGAGTTTTCCTCACTGTTGAAAACCATGAGCGACGTCGTTCGCAGAAGCGCCGCGCTGTCGGCCGAACTTCACTGATCTCAAGGCGGAAATCTCCGTCCATCCGCTGTGCCGTGATCCCCATCACAAATTCGAGCAAATGCAGAATTTGACGTTTACGCAAACGTCAATATTTTGTAAGACACTCCCATGTGCCGGTCTCGGTCCGGTCTGCGAATTGGAGGAATTCGAACGATGCCAGTCTATAAGGCCCCGGTTAATGACACGCTCTTCGTCCTGAACGATGTGCTGGGTCTGGAGCGCTACAACAATCTGCCGGGCTTTGCGGACGCGACACCTGACATGATCGAGGCGATCCTCGGCGAGGCCGCGAAGGTGGCCGAAGAGGTGCTTTTCCCGCTCAACTATTCAGGCGATCAGGAAGGCTGCAAGCGCGGCGAGGACGGCTCGGTAACCACGCCGAAGGGCTTCAAGGCCGCCTATGATGCCTATTGCCAGGGCGGCTGGACCGGGCTTGCCGTGCCGGAAGAATTCGGCGGGCAGGGGCTTCCCTACACGCTGCACGCTGCCGTCGGCGAATATACCTCCGCCGCCAACATGTCGCTGATGATGTATCCGGGCCTGACGCAGGGCGCGATCGCCGCGATCCTCGTGCATGGTTCCGACGAGCAGAAGCAGACCTACCTGCCGAAAATGGTCTCCGGCGAATGGTCCGGCACCATGAACCTGACCGAACCTCATTGCGGCACCGATCTCGGCCTGCTGCGCACAAAGGCCGTGCCGCAGGGTGATGGCAGCTACAAGATATCAGGCCAGAAGATTTTCATCTCTGCCGGCGAACACGACATGACCGGCAATATCGTCCATCTGGTGCTCGCCCGCATCGAGGGCGCGCCGGAGGGCACCAAGGGCATCTCGCTCTTCATCGTGCCGAAGTTCATCGTCAAGGAAGACGGCACGCCGGGTGACCGCAACGCCGTCTCCTGCGGCGCGATCGAGCACAAGATGGGCATCCACGGCAACGCCACCTGCGTCATGAACTATGACGAGGCGACCGGCTATCTGATCGGTGCCGAAAACCGCGGCCTCAACGCCATGTTCGTGATGATGAACGAAGCCCGCCTCGGCGTCGGCCTGCAGGGCCTGTCGATCTCCGAGATCGCCTATCAGAACGCCGTCAACTATGCCCGCGAGCGCATCCAGGGCCGTTCCCTTTCCGGCCCGAAGGCGCCGGAAAAGAAGGCCGATCCGATCATCGTCCATCCGGATATCCGCCGCTCGCTGATGACCATCCGCGCCTTCAACGAGGCCGGCCGCGCCTTCCTGCTTTGGACCGCTCTGAAATCCGACATCGCCCACCGCTCCGCTGACGACAAGGAACGCCAGACGGCCGACGATATTCTCGGCCTCGTCACGCCGATCCTCAAGGGCGTGATGACCGACAAGGGCTTCGACCACGCCGTCATGGCCCAGCAGGTCTTTGGCGGCCACGGCTATATCGAAGAACACGGCATGAGCCAGTATGTCCGCGATGCCCGTATCGCCATGATCTACGAAGGCGCCAACGGCATCCAGGCGCTCGACCTCGTCGGCCGCAAGCTCGGCCTCAATGGCGGCCGAGCCGTCATGGCGCTCTTCAAGGAGATCGGCGATTTCTGTGAAGAGAACCGCAACGACGAAAAGCTCGCCTTCTTCACCAAGCATCTGAAGAAGGGCTTGAACGACGTGCAGGCGGCGACCATGTGGTTCATGCAGAATGCCATGGCCAAGCCCGACAATGCCGGTGCCGGTTCGACCGATTACATGCACCTCTTCGGCCTCGTCGTTCTCGGCTATATGTGGGCGAAGATGGCGAAGGCTGCCGAAGACGCGCTTGCGAATGGCGATAGCGCCCGTGCCGACTACCTCAAGACCAAGCTCGTCACCGGCAAGTTCTACATGGAGCGCATCATGCCGGAGACGGCGATGCGCAAGGCCCGCATCGAAACCGGCGCCGACACGATGATGGAATTGGCTGCCGAAGCATTCTGAGTTGAACGGCGCCATACGCCGCCAGGGAGAAGAGACGATGACCGACGTATTCATCTACGACCACGTGCGCACGCCGCGCGGCCGCGGCAAGAAGGACGGCTCACTGCATGAAGTGCCGTCCGTGCGCCTTGCCGCCAAGACGCTGGAAGCGATCCGCGATCGCAACGGGCTGGATACGGCAACGGTCGACGACATCATCATGGGCTGCGTCGATCCGGTCATGGATGCCGGCGCCGTAATCCCCAAGGCTGCCGCTTTCGAAGCCGGTTACTCCACCCGTGCGCCCGGCATGCAGATCTCCCGTTTCTGCGCTTCGGGCCTCGACGCCGTGAATTTCGCCGCCGGCAAGATCGCCCAGGGCGCCGATGACATCGTCATTGCCGGTGGCGTCGAAAGCATGTCCCGCGTCGGTCTCGGCATGTCCGGCGGCGCTTGGTTCATGGACCCCTCGGTCAACTTCCCGGCCTATTTCATGCCGCAGGGCGTCTCAGCCGACCTGATCGCCACGAAATACGGCTTCTCCCGCGACGACGTCGATGCCTATGCCGTCGAGAGCCAGAAGCGCGCCGCGAACGCCTGGGAGAAGGGCTACTTCAAGAACTCCGTCATCCCGGTGAAGGACCAGAACGGCCTCACGATCCTCGCCCATGACGAGCACATGCGCCCGGGTACCGACATGCAGGCGCTTGCCTCGCTCAACCCGTCCTTCCAGATGCCGGGCGAAATGGGCGGCTTCGAAGCTGTCGGCATCCAGGCCCACCCTGAGGTCGAGCGTATCAATTACGTCCACCACGCCGGCAATTCCTCCGGCATCGTCGATGGCGCAGCCGCCGTGCTGCTCGGCTCCAAGGCCGGTGGCGAAAGCCTCGGCAAGAAGCCCCGCGGCCGCATCAAGGCCTTTGCGAATATCGGCTCCGACCCGGCACTGATGCTGACCGGTCCTGTCGACGTCACCGAAAAGCTCCTGAAGCGCACCGGCATGTCGCTCGCCGATATCGATCTCTTCGAGCTCAACGAGGCCTTCGCCGCTGTGGTGCTGCGCTACATGCAGGCCTTCGACATCGACCACGACAAGATAAACGTCAATGGCGGCGCCATCGCCATGGGCCACCCGCTCGGCGCGACTGGCGCAATGATCCTCGGCACCGTGCTGGACGAGCTGGAGCGCCGCGATCTGAACACCGCGCTGGTCACGCTCTGCATCGGCGCCGGCATGGGCACGGCAACCGTCATCGAACGCGTCTGAGGGAGGAAAGACCATGACCTACAAGAATTTCACCCTCGCGACCGACGCAGACGGCATTGCGCTCGTCACCTGGGACATGCCCGGTAAGTCGATGAACGTCTTCACCGAAGAGGTGATGGAGGAGCTCAACGCCATCGTTGACGCCACTGTCGCCGACAGCGCCGTCAAGGGCGTGGTGATCACTTCGGGCAAGTCGTCCTTCTCCGGCGGCGCTGATCTGTCGATGATCAAGTCGATGTTCACGCTGTACCAGACCGAGAAGGCCGCCAATCCCGATACCGCCGCACAAAAGCTGTTCGATCTCGTCGGGCGCATGACCGGCCTGTTCCGCAAGCTGGAGACCTGCGGCAAGCCGTGGGTCTCAGCGATCAACGGCACCTGCATGGGCGGCGCGCTGGAAATGTCGCTCGCCTGCCATGGCCGCGTCGCCTCGAATGCCAAGTCGGTCAAGATCGCGCTCCCCGAAGTCAAGGTCGGCATCTTCCCGGGTGCCGGCGGTACGCAGCGCGTTTCGCGCCTCGCCGATGCGCAGTCCGCGCTGCAGATGATGACAACAGGTCAATCGCTGACCGCTTCGCGCGCCAAGGCGATGAACCTCGTGCATCAGGTCGTCGAGCCGGACCAGCTGATCCCGGCCGCCAAGCAAATGATCAAGGATGGTCTGAAGCCGGTTGCCCCGTGGGACGAGAAGGGCTTCAAGGTGCCCGGCGGCGGCATCTGGACGCCGGCCTCCGCGCAGCTCTGGCCGGCCGCACCGGCGATCCTGCGCCGCGAAACGGCAGGCAATTATCCGGGCGCGCTCGCCATCCTGAAATGCGTCTATGAAGGCCTGCAGGTGCCCTTCGATACGGCGCTGAAGATCGAGCAGCGCTATTTCACCCAGGTGCTGCAGACCACCGAAGCCTTCTCGATGATCCGCTCGCTGTTCATCTCGATGCAGGAACTCGGCAAGGGTGCGCGCCGCCCGGCCGGTCAGCCGAAGACCGAGCTGAAGAAGATCGGTGTCGTTGGCGCCGGCTTCATGGGCGCCTCGATCGCCTATGTCTCGGCCGCTGCCGGTCTCGAAGTCACGCTCATCGACCGCGATATCGACGCAGCCAGCAAGGGCAAGGCGACAGGCGAGGGGCTGGCGAAGGATTCCGTCGGCAAGGGCCGCCTGACGCAGGATGAGGCCGCCGCCATCCTTGCTCGCATCACTCCGTCTGCCGACTACGCCGATCTCCGGGATGCCGGCCTCGTCATCGAAGCCGTCTTCGAAGACCGCGACGTGAAGAAGGCCGTGATCGAAGCCGTCGAGGAAGTGCTGCCCGAGGGCGCGGTCTTCGCCTCCAACACCTCGACCCTGCCGATCACCGGCCTCGCCAAGAGCTCGAAGCGCCCGGCGGATTTCATCGGCATCCATTTCTTCTCGCCGGTCGAGAAGATGATGCTGACCGAAGTAATCCTCGGCAAGGAAACCGGCGACAAGGCGCTCGCCGTGGCGCTCGATTACGTCGCCGCGATCAAGAAGACGCCGATCGTCGTCAACGATACCCGCGGCTTCTTCGTCAACCGCTGCGTCCTGCGCTACATGGCCGAAAGCTATGACATGCTGATCGAAGGCGTGCCGCCCGTGATGATCGAGAATGCCGCCAAGATGGCGGGCATGCCGGTTGGCCCGCTGGCGCTGAACGATGAAGTGGCGATCGACCTGTCGCTGAAGATCCTCAAGGCCACCGTCGCCGATCTGGGCGACAAGGCGATCGATCCGCGCCACATGGAGCTCGTCGCCCGCATGGTCGAGAAGGAAGGCCGCTTCGGCCGCAAGAACACCAAGGGCTTCTACGACTACCCGCCGAAGCCCGCCAAGAAAACGCTCTGGCCTGAATTGAAGACCTTCTATCCGCAGAAGAAGGCCGATGAGGTGGATATCGAAGTGCTGAAGCAGCGCTTCCTCGTCACCATCGCGCTGGAAGCGGCCCGCACCGTCGAGGAAGGCATCGTCACCGATCCGCGCGAGGCCGATGTCGGCTCCATCCTCGGCTTCGGTTTCGCGCCCTATACCGGTGGTGCGCTGAGCTATATCGACGGCATGGGCGCCAAGGCCTTCGTCGAACTGGCGGAAAAGCTCGCGGCCTCCTACGGCCCGCATTTCAAGCCGACACCGCTGCTGAAGGACATGGCCGCCAAGGGCGAAACCTTCTACGGCCGCTTCGACCCCTATCGCGGGGAAAAGGAGGCGGCGTAAGCCGCCTCTGGTAAGCAGCCGCCCACCCATCACTCCGTCATGCTCGGGCCTGTCCCGAGCATCTGCAACGGCTGACATGGAATGAAACGGTTAGCGCAGGGAATCCTTAGATCCTCGGCACCGGGCCGAGGATGACGGCCTTGGTGACCGTACTCAAGCGATCGCCGTAATCTCCAGCTCCTGGTCGCCCACCATGGCGACATCACCCACACCCTTGCCCATCAGTCCTCTGGCCACCGGCGAAACAAACGAGATCGACCCCGCCTTGGGATCGGCCTCGTCCTCGCCGACGATGCGGTAGGTCTGCACGCGGCCGTCGTCGCGGCTGAAGGTCACCTTGCTGCCGAAGGCGACGACGTCGTTGGAGGTAGGCGCCGGCATCACCTGCGCGGTGCGCACGCGTTCGGCGAAATAGCGGAAATCGCGCAGCGGAATGGCCGTCTGCCGCCGTTTCTCGTTGACATCCTCGATCCCGGCTGCGGCTTCCACGCCCTCGCGCGCCTGCTGCAGCTGCGCCTCCAGCGCCTTCAGCCCGGTTTCGGTGACGAGGTTCGGATGCGGCGAGATCGGCCGGTCGGGCAGGTGGGTTTCTGCCGCGGTCTCGGCGCTCTCTTCCTTGACGAAAGCGGTACTCAATTCTCAAGACTCCATTCAGGCACGCGCCATCGCGAGGCGCAGAGGGGCGCTCGGGCGGCGCCCATCCCTCAGCCTGCCTGATCGGACCCGAAGCGGTCAACATCGAACTCGGCTTCGTCGGCTTCCTCTTCGTCGTCGAGGATCTCGTAGGCCATGCTGTGATCGGCAAGGATCGCCCGGCGGATGATGCGCGGCGCGCTCATGCCGAGCTCGCGGCCGTTGCCATGCAGCGCCCAGCCCATCAGTGCCTCGTCGGAGATGCTGGAAACGCCGCCATCGAGCTCCGGCGACCTGGCAAGCGGCAGCGCCGCCATCAGCTCGGACTGCGCGCCAGGCATCGAGCTCGGCTTCAGGGAGGCAAGTGCGCTGGCGCCGAAAGAGGGGCCGGCGGGGCGGATTTCCGGGCGGATGGCGACCGGATCGATCGATGCCGTCTGCACCGGATCGACAGGCGCATTCGCCTTCTCGCTGCCCGGCCGCAGAACCGGCAGCGGCACGCTGAGAGAGGCGAGATTGGTATAGCTCTCGGGTGCGGGCTTTTCAGGAACCGGCACGGCTGAAAGCATCGGAATGTCGCGCTTCACGCTGCGGCGCGGTGTCGGCACCAGCGCTGCCGCGAGCTTGCTCGGGAGTGTGGCGCTGCTGCCCGTATCCTCGTCGTCCTCGGCGGAGGCGATCTCCACCTGGCGGACGCTGCCGCGCTTCTTGTATTCGGCAACCGCCTGGCTGTAGCCCGGCAGCGGTCGCCCGTCGGAGGGAAGATGCATGGTCTTGCCGCTCGGGAAGATGCGCGCCAGCTCCTGGCGCGACATGCGCGGCCAGGCGCGTACGTTGCCGACATCGAGATGCACGAAGGGCGAGCCGGATTTCGGATAATAGCCGACGCCGCCGCCCTGCATCTGCATGGCAATGCCGCGCAGCTTGGCGAGCTGCACGCCCGGAATATAGAAATCCATCGCCTTGCCGAGCATGTGCTGGCTGTTCTTGGCAACGCCCGTCACCCGCGAGCGGGTGCGCAGCATGTTGTTGGTGGCAGGCGAGCGGTAGGCCGAGACGACATGAATGTAATCGCGCCCGCCGGCCTTCTGATAGACCTCCCAGACGAGATCGAGCAGCCGCGGATCCATCCGCGCCGGCTCGTTGCGGCGCCAGTCGCGCAGGAAGCGGTTGATCTGCTTCAAGCCGCGCGGATCGAACCTGCCGTCACGCTTGAAGGTGATCGTCGCCTTCTCGCCGGTATGGGTGAAATAAAGCTTCAGCGCCCGGTCTTCGGCAGCAGCCGCAACCTCGGATCCGAGAAAGGCCGGCACCGCCAGGAACGACGCCACGACGGCCCGCACAGCCTGCCGCGCCAGCGCCGAAAAGAGGCCAAACCCCTTCCCATCCTGACCCGCCCGCGTCTTCGCCGCACATTCCATATGACCATCTCCGTCTTACGCGAGTAAAGGCAGCAGAGGTCCGGTGAACGCCTACAATACCGCGCCTGAAGCGGCGATTATGGTCAATAAAGGTTTAACAAGGGGTTGATGGCAGTTCGCTTGCAATGCTGGCTGCGGTAAGGTTCAAAAATAGCGCTCGTAGGGGTAGTTGGCGCGCTCCTGTAACATCGTAGTCGTGGCGTCCGCCATCCCGGTGATATGACTATGAGCTCTTATCAGGCCCTCAAGATCGACATCGATGGGATCAAAGGGCGATCCCGCCAAATCACTTGGATATCTAAATGTCATTCCGCGAGGATCGACTTCGCTGATGTGCACAAGGAAACGGCGCGAAGACTTGGTCCATTCGTCATCCTCGTCAATCATCCCCAGCTCTAGCAATATCTGGTTGAGACTGTCATAAAGATGAAGAAGGTTATGGCTCGATTGGGTTCGCGGCTTCGACAAAAAGTATGTGCATTCATCAATCGCACTTTTGAGCGAAAGTTCGATGCTATGTCTTGCAAGTTGTACGAGGGGGATTAGCAGGTACTGCTGCTTCGGATAAACGCGGCAATAATGTTGCGCCAACGCTTCGAAGGCGTTTTCGTACGCAAACGCGTAATACTCCCAAGTCTGCTCATAGGTCGAACCTCTTGGCCTAGCGATAAGAAACGGTCGCATTCTCGGCGATATTCCGTCAGCCAATTGACTTTCAACGATCGCCTGAAAATCTATTGCCATAGCGTCCTCTCGATTAAGCTCGATGCAATATGGACCGCATGGCGTTGAAGATGAAGGTGCCTTTTGAGTTCAAATGCGCTGGCAGGCTACCCCTCAAGCCATCACCCCTTCCACCTCCCGATGAAACTCCAGCGACCGCCTGATCCCCTCCTCAAGGCTCACCTTCGGTGCCAGTCCGAACTCCCGTTGCAGCGCCGTATCCCCGCAGCGGTAGAACACGCCTTCCGGCCGGCTGGCGGTGCCGTTTACCTCCGGTGACCAGCCGAGTTCGCGGGCGATCAGTCTGGCGAGTTCGATGAAGGAGGTGGCGTCTCCGGTGGAGAGGTTGAGGCTGGTGCCCGAGGTCATGGCGTCCATCGTGTCGATGACGAAGCCGATGCAGTCGGAGATGTGGATGAAGTCGCGGCACTGGTGGCCGCTGCCCCAGACGGAGACGTTCGGCGCCCCGCGCTCGCGTATGAGGCGGCGGCAGATGGCGGGGAAGGGGTAGGCGAGGTCCTGGTCTTCGCCATAGCCGCTGAAGGGGCGGTAGGCGACGGCGCGGCCGCCGTAGCGCTCGACATAGAGCTTCATCAGATATTCGCCGGTCAGCTTCGTCCAGCCGTAGCTGAGGTCGGGCACGCCGATCGGCCGGTCGAAGGAGATCATGTCTTCGGAGAGGATCGTCTGCGCCTCGAAGGTCTGCAGGGAAACGGGATAGGCGGCACTCGAGCTGAAATAAACGACATTTTCAGGCCGTCTCTCACCTGCCCAGCGCCAGAGCGCGGCATCGACGGCGAGATCCTCGGCTACGAGAAGCGTCTGGTTCTCCAGCGTCATCCGCCCGCCGACGAGTGCCGCGAGATGGAAGACATAGTCGAAATGTTCGTTTGTCCGCTCGAAATAGCTGCGGCAATCCTCCTGCAGGAAGGTGAAACGGCGGTTGGACAGCAGTCTAGGCGATGGCGGCAGCGCGCCCGTGCCCGGTTTCATCAGGTCCACCGAGACGACGTCCATTCCTTCGGCAAGCAGCCGCTCGCATAGATGCCGGCCGACGAAGCCGCATCCCCCAGTCACCAATGCACGCGCCATGATCCCTCCTAGGCCGCAAGAAAGGCATTTTCCCCCGTGTAGATCGCGATCATCCGCTGGTCCCATTCCTGGCGGGAGGGCGCGATCTTCTGTCCGAAGGCGCGGGCGCCCTCGGTGAGCTTTTCGACAAGGCTGTCGCTCTTGACCTTGTTGAGCGCGTCGGCCAGCGAGGCGGCATCGCCGCTCTTGAACACCAACCCGGCGCCATTCGCCGCGATCTCTTCGGAGATCAGCGCATTGCTGCTGACGATCAGCGGAATGCCGCTCATGATCGCTTCTGCCGCGACCAGCCCATAGGGCTCGGGCATCCGCGACGGCATGATGAAGACGCGCGCCTCGCCGGCAAGCTTGGCGACGGTGGCATCGTCGAGCCAGCCCGGCACCCAGCAATGCGGCAGGGTCTTCTGCATCTCTTCCAGCAGCGGCCCGCGGCCGATCAGCGTTGCCGCCTGGCCGGTCATCCGCAGCGCTTCGCCCAGCGTTCGCACACCCTTTTCCCAGGTCATGCGGCCGAGAAACATGATGCGGTCGCGCAGCCAGGGTTCGGTCGGCTGGCGGGTCAGCGGTTCGGTCGGCGTGCGCAGCGTCTGGAAATGCTTGAGCGGCCCCGGCGTGAGATAGGCCTCCATGTTCTCATGGGCGAGGATCACCTCGATCCGCTCCCAGAAAGCATCGCCGACACCCGCCTGCGCCAAGGTCCGGCGGAAGCGCCAGAGCTTGTGGAGATAGTTGCGCTTGTCGCAATTGGTGGTCAGGCAGCTCATCGACATAGGCGTCACCGAGCAGATCTCGCCGCTCTTGTAGTTCAGAAGGCCGCCATTCGGGCAGTTCAGGAAGAAATCATGGGCGGTGATGATGACGCGCGCCTTGCTCTGCGACAGCGCGTGGAAGATCGAGGGCGAGAGGATCTGGTTCCAGCCATGCACATGCACGACAGTCTCGTCGGCGGATTCGGCGAGCAGCCCGGAAAGCGCCTCATAGGCCCGCTTGTTGAAATGCCGGTCGAAGATATTGGCGATCGCAGGCCCGTCGCGCAGCGGCTTTTCGCCGAGCGCAATGGTGCGCACATCGAGCCCGTATTCCTTCAGCCCCGCCCCGTCGTCACCGACGAAGAAGGTGCAGTTGACTCCGGCATCGACGCATGCCTCCAGGCACTGGATCGCAACCTTGGTGGCACCACCCCGGACAACGGACACGTCATTGACGACAATCAGGCGCATGTGTGAAACCAAAGCGTTGCCAGGGGCCCAGGGCGGACCCGTGTCGATGAGGATAGAAGATTGTTGCCCGGCTCAATGAGGCGATGGATCGCACGCTATTGCAATTCAGCCTTTTGCATTAGCCTACCATTGCGCGCATAGGCGGCTGCGTTTTATGCAACCGCCGCGCTTGGCTTTCCCGCCCTCATCACAGCCAGCAGCCCGGCAAGGCTGACCAGCACGATCGCCGTGCCGTAGATATCCGTCGTCAGCGCGTAGCCGATCGATTTCGCCAGGAAACCGGCCAGAATGGCGGGCAGGCTGAAGGCGAGATAGCTCTGGATGTAGAAGGCAGATAGCAGGCCAGCCCGCTCGTCAGCCTTGGCAAGCGGCATGATCGAGCCGACCGAGCCCATGAAATTGACGCCGAAGCCGATGCCGGTCAGCAGCGTGCCGGCGAGCAGCACCGGAACATTGGCGAGATGCACGCCCGCGACGACGGTCAGAATACCCGCAGTCGTTGCCGAAACACCGAAACGAAGATTGGCCCTCGGCGCCTGCGCGCGGCGCAGATAGACCGCGATTGCGCCGGAGATCATCAGCGCGGTGACGACCGCGCCACCCGTCAGCGGCGCATGGCTGCCGGTTGTGGAGACGACGAGCGAGGGCACGAGCGACAGATAGAAGCCGCCGAGCGTCCAGTTGGCGATGTTGATCGGCGTCACCAGCGCCAGTGTCCGCTTCACCTGCGGCGGCACGGCGATCTGCGGTTTCAGCGACGCGAGCATGCCCGGCCGCTTGCCGCCGGTCTCCGGCGTCAGCCAGATCGCCACCGCCTGGATCGCGAAGCCGATCAGCAGCAGCGCGTAGACGAGGTGCAGCGGGAAGGGGCCGTATTGGATCAGCGCGCTGGTGCCGATCGCGCCGACCGCCATGCCCGAAAGCGGCGCCAGCGAATTGACGAGCTGCCCGCGGGCGCGGTCGACATCGACGAGCGCCGCGCCGATCGAGGCGCCGGCAATGCCTGTGGCAAGACCCTGGACGATGCGGGCGGCGATCAGCCAGCCGGGGCCGCTGGCGACGGTGAACAGCGCCATGGCGGCGATCTCTAGCAGGAGCGCCGTAAAGATCACCGGCTTGCGGCCGAGATGGTCGGAAATCGAACCGGCAATCAACAGCGCCGTCAGCAGCGCGAAGGCATAGACGGCGAAGACGACGGTGATCATCACAGGCGAGACGGAGAAGCTCTCCTGATAGATGCGATAGAGCGGCGTCGGCGCCGCCGACGCGCCGAAGAAGGTGGCAAGCGTGACGGCATGAAAGGCGATCGGATTGCGGGCTGCGGCATCCGCTTCACTGGATTTGCGATCCGAGACCATCTATATACCTCTTAAAGCTAAATCGTTGCGTTTGCCTCATGTAGGGCTGCGCGATGCTAAAAGCAAATAATTTGCGTTTATGGTTCTATGAGAATCGTTGAACCATCGGCGCCGGGGCAGGAAAGGCAGGGTAAGAGAGATGGCAGGCAGGGAAGGCCCGCGTCCGGGCGGCAGAAGCGCAAGGGTTCAGGCATCGGTGCACAAGGCCGTGCAGGATCTCCTGGCAAAGATGGATCGCGCCGAGATCACCGTACCGCTGATCGCCACCGAAGCCGGCGTCACGCCCTCGACGATCTATCGCCGCTGGGGTGATTTGCGTGAACTCATGGCAGACGTCGCCGTCGAGCGCCTGCGGCCGGACATGCAGCCGGTCGACACCGGCAACGCCCAGCGCGACCTGCAGCAATGGGCGGAGCAATATGCCGAGGAAATGGCCTCCGGCCCCGGGCGCTTGGTCATTCGTGACACGCTTGCCTCCATAGAAGGGACTGGCGCACAGCAAAGCTGCGATTTCACCCGCCAGCAGATCGGCGTGATCGCCGCCCGCGCCGCCCGCCGCGGCGAGGCCTTCCCGGATATCGAGCATGTGCTGGATCGGGTCGTCGCGCCGATCATCTACCGCATCCTCTTCGACACGGCCTTGGGGCCGGAGCGCGTTGCGGTGCTGGTCGAAGACATGATGAAATCTATTCCGCCGCGGCCCGCTTCTGCCCTGAAATCTGCGTGATGAAAGCGCGCAGCGCTGCCGGACGCACCGGCTTGTGCTGCACGGCAATGCCGTAGCGCTCTGCCTCGGCGCGGATTTCCAGCGTCCGGTCGGCGGTCAGCAGCAGCGCCGGAAGCTCGGCTGCGAAACGCTGCCGGAGATCGAGAATGGCGGCAATGCCGGTGCCATCGTCGAGATGGTAATCGGCGATAACCAGATCGGGCGATGCGGAGCGGAAATCGGCGACCTCCGCAAGCGAGGCAATCGACTGCACCTCGCAGCCCCAGCCGGATATCAGCAGCCGCATCCCCTCCAGGATCTTCGGCTCGTTGTCGATGCAGAGAATGTTGAGACCGCGCAACGTCTGCGTCTGTCGTTCGGCCGTAACGGCCGCGACAGGCGCGCTCCCTGCCTTCGCCACGTCGAGCGGCATGACGATGCGGAAATCCGTGCCCTTGCCATGCGTCGAATGCAGCTCGACCGGATGGTTCAGAACACGGGCGATGCGATCGACGATCGACAGGCCAAGCCCGAGCCCGGTCGCCGTCTTGGCGCCTTCGTCGAGACGCGCGAATTCCTTGAAGACGGTGCGGAATTTCGAGGGCGGAATGCCGATGCCGGAATCCATAACCTGGATCACCACCTTGTCGCCGCGCCGCCTCACCCCGACCAGCACCTTGCCCGTCAGCGTGTACTTGATCGCATTGGAAACGAGGTTCTGCACGAGACGGCGCAGGAGATTGGGGTCGGAGCGCACCCGCAGCGTCGTCGGCATGACGGTAAGCTTGAGCTTCTTCTCACGCGCAATCGGCGCGAAGTCGGTCTCGATCCGCTGCAGCAGGTCGGAGAGCGGCACCGTCGTCAGCCGCGGTCGCATGGCGCCGGTATCGAGCCGGGAGATATCGAGCACGGCGCCGAGAATAGTCTCGACCGATTCCAGCGCCGAATCGATGTTGCGCACGATCGGCCCGTTGTCCGACTGCGCCATCCGCTCCACCAGCGCCGAGGAGTAGAGCCGGGCCGCATTCAGCGGCTGCAGAATGTCGTGGCCGGCGGCGGCGAAGAAGCGCGTCTTGCCGATATTGGCCTCGTCGGCGGCGGCGCGCGCTTCGCCAAGCTCGTGGTTCACCCGGGTCAGCTCTACGGTGCGCTCGGCAACACGCTGCTCCAGCGTCTCGTTCGCCTGCTTCAGGGCTTGGTCTGCTGCTACGCGCTGGGTGATGTCGGTGAAGGTCGCAACGATGCCCTTGTCCGGCATGGCGTTGGAGCGCACTTCGATGATCCGCTCGCCGCCGCCGAGAACCAGCGAGAAGGGCTTGTCGAGCGTCTGGAAGTGACGAACGGTCTGCACGAGGTCGGCGGGCGCTATATCGCCGCGCTGGCCGAGAATGGCGACGATCTCCGACAGCGGAAAGCCGACGCGTCCGGCATCTTCGGGCAGGTCCAGCAGCTGGCGGAAGCGCCGGTTCCAGATCGTCAGCTGGTTGGAGCTGTCGAAAACGGCGATCCCCTGGTCCATCTGCGAGAGCGCAGTCTGCAGCATGTCCTGGTTATATTGCAGCGCCTCGCTCGCCTGGTCGAGCAGCCAGGCCGTGTCGGAAGAGGCATCCTCGATCTTCTGCAGAATCAGCGACAGCACCAGCCGTGCCGAAGACGAACCGATGGCGCTGCCGAGCAGCTGTTCGGTGAAGTGGATTAGCGCCATGTCGGCCGGCTGGTCGTCTTCGAGCTTGCGGCCCGAGCTTTGCTCGTAGGTCGCGAGCGAACGCTGCA
This sequence comes from Rhizobium sp. Rhizsp82, assembly GCF_047325115.1. Lineage (NCBI taxonomy): Bacteria > Pseudomonadati > Pseudomonadota > Alphaproteobacteria > Hyphomicrobiales > Rhizobiaceae > Rhizobium > Rhizobium sp. Rhizsp82. The sequence continues at coordinate 1,434,938 of NZ_CP168570.1, forward strand.
TGCGCTCCTCGCCGAGATAGCGGGCAATCGCCGCCTTCAGGTCGCCGACGCTGATCCGCGTCTTCCACCCACGCGTCGCAAACTGCGAGCGCGACTGGCGCTTGACGAAGATGCCCGCCTGGATGCGCTCCAGCGGCCGCGCATTGCGCGTCATCGAGCCGACGATGAAGAAGGCGGTGTTGACGAGCAGGCTCATCGCCGTGGCATTGACGAGAGGATCGGCATCCGGAGCGGTGAAAACCGTCGTGCCGGGGAACAGGAAGCCCAGGAAGCCGCTGGCGATATAGGAATAGTCAGGCCCGCCGAGCGAGGGCAGGAACAGCAGATAGAACCAGATGACGAAGCCGGAGGTGAGGCCGAGGATCGCGCCCCGCGCATTCGCCCGCCGCCAGATGAGGCCGCCGAACAGCGCCGGTGCGATCTGCCCGATCGCCGCAAAGGAGAGCAGGCCGATCGAAGCGAGCCCCGCCGTGCTGTCGGTCGACCGGTAATAGGCATAGCCGAGCAGAAGCACGGCGAAGATCGCGCTGCGGCGGATATTGAGCAGCGTCTTGGCGAAATCGTCGCGCTGGCTGGCGCGCCCGGCAAGCTTACGCCGCAGGAAGATCGGCATGATGATGTCGTTCGACACCATGATCGACAGCGCCACGGAATCGACGATCACCATTGCCGTTGCCGCCGAGAAGCCGCCGATGAAGGTGATCAGCGAAACGACCGGCATCTGGCCCGCCAGCGGCAGCGACAGCACATAGAGGTCGGCATTGCCGGCGCCGCCAAAGGTCAGCAGCCCGCCGATTGCCACGGGCAGCACGAACAGATTGATGGCGATGAGATAGAGCGGGAACAGGTAGCCCGCGAGCTTCAGCTGCTTCGCCGTCCTGTTTTCGACGACCGTCACATGGAATTGCCGCGGCAGCATGATGATCGCGAAGGCCGAAAGCAGCGTCAGCACGATCCAGCGGCTGATCGGCGTCTGGTATTCCAACGCCGCCGTCACCAGCGGGTTTGTCGCACTTTTCTCCCAGAGATCCATCGGCCCGTCGAACAGGAACCAGATGACACAGACCCCGGCCGTCAGGAAGGCGATCAGCTTGACGACGGATTCCATCGAGACAGCAAGGATCAGCCCGTCCTGATGTTCGGTCGCATCGGTGTGGCGGGTGCCGAACATCACGGCAAAACAGGCAAGCACCAGCGTCACGATCAGCGGCAGGTCGAGGAAATAGAGATTGCCGCTACCGATGCCGTAATCCTGCGGGTTGACGACGACGGAAACTGTGCTCGAAATCGCCTTCAGCTGCAGCGCGATATAGGGGATGACGCCGACCAGCGATATCAACGCCACGATCGTCGCGACGGTTGAATTTTTCCCATAGCGCGCCGCGATGAAGTCGGCGACGGAAGTGAGCTTCTCGGCCTTGGCGAGTTCGATGATCCGCCTCAATACCGGCATGCCGAGCGTGAAGACGAGGATCGGGCCGATATAGATGCCGGCGAACTCAAGCCCGTGCTGCGAGGCGAGGCCGACGCCGCCGAAATAGGTCCAGGAGGTGCAGTAGATCGCCAGGCTCAGCGCATAGACAACAGGCCAGCCGCCCTCAAGAGTGCCGAGCCGGCGGCTCTTGCGGTCGCCATAACTTGCGACGGCAAACAGCAGAAGCATGTAGCCGAAGGCAGAAGCAATGATCACCCAACCCGGAAGCATCGATCCTCCACCGGCGTGTCATGCGCCGGTTCTCCCTGATGCATGCGAGATTAGGTGAAATCCCCCACTTTGGAAATTGGGGTGATCTAGGCATTAAGTCCAAGACGTAGGAAGCGGTGATTATTCAAAATTAACAATTGAATAATTGTGGCGGAGATGTAGCTAATTAACGCACGGACTGTCAGTGAGAGCACTTCAGAGGGAGACAGATCGGATGCTCAACGAATTCAAAGCGTTTATTGCCCGCGGTAACGTCATGGACCTAGCGGTCGGTGTCATTATCGGTGGCGCTTTCGGCGGTATCGTCAAGTCGCTTGTCGACGATATCATCATGCCTATCGTTGGCGCCATCTTCGGTGGCTTCGACTTCTCCAACTACTTCATCGGCCTGTCGTCGGCGGTCAATGCACCGACGCTGGCCGCCGCGCGTGCCCAGGGCGCCGTCTTCGCCTACGGTAACTTCATCACCGTCGTCATCAACTTCATGATCCTCGCGTGGATCATCTTCCTGATGGTCAAGGGCGTGAACACGCTGCGCAAACAGGTCGAGCGCAACGAAGAGAAGGCCGCCGAAGCTGCTCCGCCGCCGGCCGACGTCGCCCTTCTCACCGAAATCCGCGATCTCCTGGCCAAGCGCCCGGCCTGATCCGGGGCATTTGAGCCCTGCTTTCGGGCAGGGCTCAATCCATCACGAAAATCGATGTGACATCACGCATTCTCATTGGGATTCGCGCCGGGTTTTGTTCTATGAAGGCCAAAACCGGAGTCCTTCATGTCGATCGTCAATAGCCTCAGCCCGCGCGCCATCACGGCACCCGAAAGCGGGATCGTCGAAGTCGTCAATTATGCACGCGGCCGCGAAGGCCTGCTGCCGCTTTGGGTCGGCGAAGGCGATCTGCCGACGCCCGATTTCATCAGCAAGGCGGCGATGGATGCGCTGGCGGCGGGCGAGACCTTCTATACCTGGCAGCGCGGTATCCCGGAGCTTCGCCAGGCGCTCTCGGATTACTATGCCCGCCACTTCGGCGTGACGCTGTCTCCTGAACATTTCTATGTCACCGGCTCCGGCATGCAGGCGATCCAGATCGCCGTGCAGGCGATGACCTCGCCCGGCGACGAAATCGTCTACCTGACGCCCGCCTGGCCGAACATCGCGGCAGCGCTTGAAATCGCCGGCGCCCGCTCTGTCGGCGTCGAGCTGCAGTTCGAAGGCGGCACATGGGCTGTCGATCTCGACCGCATCGAAGCGGCCATCACCCCGAAGACCAAAGGCCTCTTCGTCAACACGCCGTCGAACCCGACGGGCTGGACAGCGACGAAGCAGGATCTGAAACAGATCCTGGAGATCGCCCGCAAGCACGGCCTCTGGATCATGGCCGACGAGATCTACGCCCGTTACTTCTATGCCGGCGGCCGCGCGCCCTCGTTCTTCGATGTCATGGAGCCCGGCGACAAGATCTTCTTCGTCAATTCCTTCTCGAAGAACTGGTCGATGACCGGCTGGCGCGTCGGCTGGATCGTCGGCCCGCCGGAAACCGGCCAGGTGCTGGAAAACCTGATCCAGTATTCGACTTCGGGTGTGGCGCAGTTCATGCAGAAGGGCGCAGTTGCGGCGCTCGACCACGGCGATGATTTCGTCGCCGCCAACGTCCGCAAGGCCACCGAAGCCCGCGATATCCTCTGCGACGCCCTGATTGCCACCAATCGCGTCGAGACCCTGAAGCCGGATGGCGCGCTCTATGCGTTTCTGAAGATCGACGGCGTCACCGACAGCCGCAAGGCGGCGCTCGATATCGTCGACAAGACCGGCGTAGGCTTGGCGCCCGGTGCGGCCTTCGGCGCTGGCGGCGAGCTCTTCCTGCGCGCCTGCTTCTTGCGCGATCCGGCTCAGGTACGCATCGCCGCTGAGCGTCTCTGCGATTATATCATGAGCCGCTGAATACCGCGTGCCCGGCTCCTTCAGCCGGGCATCTGCCCCGGATTCGGCCGGTTCGATAAAATTGTAGCGAAAGCCGAAATCAGCCTCTAACCACACCCGCAAACTTACCCGCCGGAACGGCCCAAAACGGGCCCTTGATAAGAAAATCCGAAAGGGAAAATCCGTCTGATGCCCCTGTGCGACAAAACAGGGAATGCGGGACATGGCAATCTTGGTGACGGGCGGCGCTGGCTATATCGGCAGCCATATGGTCTGGACACTGCTGGAGGCAGGTGAGGACGTCGTCGTTCTCGATCGTCTGTCAACGGGCTTCCGCTGGGCGGTGGCGCCGGCGGCCCGCTTCTATCTCGGCGATGTCGCAGACCCCGAGATCCTGCGGACCATCTTCATCGAAAACGATATCGAGGCGATCATCCATTTCGCCGGTTCGGCCGTCGTGCCGGTCTCTGTCGCCGATCCGCTTTCCTATTACGACAACAATTCCGGCAAGACGCGCGCGCTGCTCAGCGCCTCGATCGAAGCTGGCGTCCGCCATTTCGTCTTCTCATCGACCGCGGCCGTCTATGGTCCGCAGAAGACCTCGGATCCGGTCAAGGAAACCGCGACCCTCAATCCTGAAAATCCCTACGGCCAGTCGAAGCTGATGACCGAGTTCATGCTGCGCGATGCCGCTGCAGCCTACGACTTCAACTACGTGGCGCTGCGCTATTTCAACGTCGCCGGAGCCGACCCGCAGGGCCGCGCCGGCCAGTCCACCAACGGCGCCACGCATCTGATCAAGGTCGCCTGCGAAGCCGCTCTCGGCAAGCGCGACGGCGTCAGCGTCTACGGCGTCGATTACCCGACCCATGACGGCACCGGCGTGCGCGACTATATCCACGTCACCGATCTCGCCGATGCCCACCTGAAGGCGCTGCAGCACCTGCGCCAGGGCAAGGGCTCGCTGGTCGCCAACTGCGGCTATGGTTTCGGCTATTCGGTTCTCGACGTGCTGAACATGGTGACCCGCGTTCACGGCCACTCCTTTAAGATCCACATGGCGCCGCGCCGCCCTGGCGATTCCGCGAGTGTCGTCGCCGACGCAACCTTGGCGCGCCGCGTGCTTGGCTGGGTGCCGCAGCATGATGCGCTCGAAACCATCGTACGTAGCGCGCTCGACTGGGAACTGGAGCTGATGCATCGCCGCGTCGGCGATCTGCAGGGCATCTACCGCGAACTGGCTGCTGCGTCGTTCTGATCGCGCTAACACGGCATTTACCATCCGCGGCGGGATAGCCGTGCGAAAACAGCGAAACTAAGAAAAAATCAAGCTTTCTCTGGCTGTTCTGTGGCCAAGGGAAAAGGGACAATGAAAAGCTTCATCGCTTCGCTACGGCTGCAAAAAGACAACCCGAAGTTCTTGATGGCACAGTTTCAGGCTCTGTCGACACAGATCCCGATTCTCTATGTCCTGCTGATCATCAACGCGCTCTCCGTCGCGATCACCCATATCAAGACCGCGCCGCTCTGGCTGGCGCTCTATATTCCGACCGGCCTCAGCGTCGTCTGCCTCTTGCGTCTCTGCTGGTGGGAAATCAACGGCAAGGAAAACGTCACCCCCGAGCGCGCTTACAAGCTCATGCGCTTCACGATCGTCGGCTCGTGCATCCTGACGGTTGCCTTCGGCTTCTGGGCAGTGGCGCTCTATAGCTATGGCAATGCCTTTCAGCAGGGCCAGATCGCCTACTTCCTCGTCGTAACGGGCATTTCCTGTATCTTCTGTCTCATGCATCTGCCGATCGCGGCTGCAATCACCACCGTCATCACCTTCACCGCAATGGCGCTGACCTTCCTGTCCTCGGGCAATCCGGTTTTCATCGCCACTGCCGTCAGCGGCCTCTTCCTGATCCTGCCGTTCCTCAGGGTGATCAACAGCTACTTCCAGAACTTCGCCGGTCTCGTGCAGATGACCGAGGAGCTCGAAAAGAAGCAGGCCGAAGCCGAGGAGCTTAATCTCGTCAACAGCCGCAACGCGCTGCAGGACCAGCTGACCGGCCTTGCCAACCGCCGCAGCTTCTTCCTGTCGCTGGAGCGCCTGCTGCAGCAGAATCCCAACGAGCCACCCGTTATCGGCATCATCGATCTCGACGGCTTCAAGCCGGTCAACGACGTCTTCGGCCATTCGGCAGGCGATCTCGTGCTGAAGGAGACCGCCCGCCGCTTTGCCGCACTTGCCGGCAGCGAAGCTGTTGTCTCGCGTCTCGGCGGCGACGAATTCGGCCTGATCTTCCCGCAGGGCATCAGCCGCAAGGATGTCGCCGATCTCGGCCATGCCCTCTGTGCCTCCGTGCACGAGGCCTTCGAAATCCCCGATGGCTCGGTCCGGGTCTCGGCCTCCTGCGGCATCGTCTATCCCGAGGATCGTGATTCCACCGCCGAAGACCTCTATGAGAAGGCCGACTTCGCCCTCTATCAGGTCAAGAGCAAGCGCCGCGGCGGCGTCGAGTTCTTCTCTTCGGAGCACGAGAAGATCCTGAACCAGCGCTATCAGATCGAGCTCGAACTGCAGGCCAACGATTTCTCCAGCGAACTGTCGTTGGAATACCAGCCGATCATCGAGCTGAAGAGCGGCCGTGTTGTCGGCTATGAGGCGCTTGCGCGCTGGGATAGCGCCCGCTTCGGCCGCATCAGCCCGGATGCCTTCATCCCCGCCGCCGAGCGCACCGCCGTCATCGGCCGGATGACCCGCGTGCTGTTCGGCCAGGCGCTCGATGCGCTGAAGCAAATCCCCGATCATCTCTGCCTGTCGTTCAATCTCTCGGCCCGCGACATCTGCGACCACGAGACCTCGATGAACCTGCTTGCGATGATCCACCGCTCTGGTGTCGATCCGAAACGCATCGAGTTCGAAATCACCGAGACGGCGCTGCTGTCCGACTTCGATACCGCCGACCAGGTGATCGGCCTGCTGCGCGCCGCCGGCATTTCGATCGCGCTCGATGATTTCGGCACCGGCTTCTCCAGCCTCAGCCACATCCACCGCCTGGCCTTCGACAAGCTGAAGATCGACAAGACCTTCGTGATGAATTTCGATCGCGATGTCCGCTCGATGAACATCACCCGCTCGGTCGCCAATCTCTGCCAGAACCTCGGCATTGCCTCGGTCGCCGAAGGCGTCGAGAGCGAGGAAATCGCCGACGGCCTGCGCGCCATGGGCGTCCGGCTGGCCCAGGGTTATCACTTCTCGCGGCCGCTGAAACTCAACGCCGCGATCGACTATGCTCTCCAGCGCGACGCCATGACGATGGCTCGCGAACCGCTCCACGCGCTGCTTCCGTATTGATCCCCACTGGAACGAAGTGCCCTGCCTGTCTATTGATTAGCTGATCAAGGAGGCGCGGCACACCATGCACAAGAACAGCGACCGGGAAGTCTTCATCGAAAAGCGCGGCAGCGCCGGCATTGTCCGCCTCAATCGCCCCAAGGCTCTGAACAGCCTCACGCTGCCGATGGTGCGCATGCTGGATGCCGCATTTGACGAATTCGAGGGTGATCCTGACGTCGCAACCGTGGTCGTCACAGGCGAGGGCGAGCGCGGCTTCTGCGCCGGCGGCGATATCCGCGCGCTGCATCAGAGCGGTCTTTCCGGATCCGAGGATGCTGAAGCCTTCTGGCGCGAGGAGTTCACGCTCAATCATCGCATCGCCCACTTCCCGAAACCCTATGTCGCGGTCATGGATGGCATCACCATGGGCGGCGGTGTCGGCCTCTCGGTGCATGGCCGCCACCGGGTCGTGACCGAGCGCACCCGGCTTGCCATGCCGGAAACCGGCATCGGCTATTTCCCGGATGTTGGCGCTACTTGGCTGTTGCCGCGCATGCCGGGCGAAACCGGCACATGGGCTGGCCTCACAGGTCTTGAGATGAACGCCACCGACGCGCTCTATGCCGGTCTCGCCGACGTCAAGATCGCCTCCGGCCGCTTGCCTGAAATGATCGATGCACTGGCCCGCATGCCGCTCGGATCGTCTTCGACCGCGGTCGATGCGCTGCTGAAACATATCGCCATCCACCCGCATGCCGGCCACCTGCAGCATAACCGCGAGGTGATCGACCGCGCCTTCGGCTTCGACAGCGTCGAGGAGGTTATCGCTGCCCTGGAGGCGGAGGAGGGTGAGTTTGCCGCCGAGACCCGCGCCACCATCCTCAAGCGCTCGCCGACCAGTCTCAAGGTGACGCTGAGGCTGCTGCGACAGGGAAGAGCGAGTGCCGATCTCGCCGAATGCCTGAACCGCGAGCTCGCCGCCTGCATGCAGATCCTGAAGACGCCGGATTTCTACGAAGGTGTGCGCGCCGCCGTCATCGACAAGGATCGCAATCCGAAATGGAAACCGGCCGAGCTTGCCGCCGTCGGCCAGGAAGCGATCGAACCGTTTTTCGGCAGCGTCAAACCTCTGTCGCTTTAGGCGGTCCTAGCGCCACATGCCGCGCATGCGCGCGCCGACATCGATCCGCACCTGACGCGCGTGCTGGCTGGCCGCCGTCTCGGCCTTGGCCTGTTGCCAGCCGCAGACTTCGAAGAACTGCAGAAGCGTCGCCGGGATGAAGCGGGTGCGGGCAGCATAGACGTGACGGTCGCCCTGGGCATTCTGCCCATGGGTGAAGAAGCGCTGTGGCACGACGAGATCGAGATTGTCCTTCGCCCGCGTCATCGCGACATAGAGGAGCCGCCGCTCCTCCTCGATCTCGGCGCTGGTGCCGACAGCGAGGTCGGAGGGAATGCAGCCGTCCACGACGTTCAGCATGAAGACCTTGGTCCATTCCTGCCCCTTGGCCGAATGGATGGTCGACAGGATCAGGTAATCCTCATCGAGCAGCGGCACGCCGGCCTGATCGCTTGTCGCATCCGGCGGATCGAGCGTCAGCTCCGTCAGGAAGCGTTCGCGGGAAGGATAGCCCGCGGCGATCTGCTCGAGCTGCAGCAGGTCGGCCTGGCGCGTCGAGGCGTCCTCATGCAGCCGTTCCAGATGCGGCTGGTACCATTCCCGCACGAGCCCGATCTCGACCGGCCAACCGGCCTTGCCGGTCTTCAGCTCCTGCATCACAGACACGAAGGCCGTCCAGTCATCGCCGGAGCGCGGCGGCGCGGCCAGTTCGGCAAGCGCTTGAATCGGGCTCGGATCGGCCGCCATATGATCCAGCGTCTTCTGCGCCGTCGAGGGCCCGACACCGGGCAGGATCTGCATCAGCCGGAAACCGGCGACGCGGTCGCGCGGGTTCAGCGCAAAGCGCAGCGCCGCCAGCATGTCCTTCACATGGGCGCTGTCGAGAAACTTCAGCCCGCCGAACTTGACGAAGGGAATGTTGCGCCGTGTGAGCTCGACTTCCAGCGCGCCGCTGTGATGCGAGGCGCGAAACAGCACCGCCTGGCTCTTCAGCTTCACGCCTTCTTCGCGGTTCTCCAGCACCTTGTCGGCAACGAAGCGCGCCTGATCCGCCTCGTCGCGCACGGTGACGAGGCGCGGCCGCTCGGCAGACTGCCGTTCTGTCCAGAGGTTCTTGGTGAAGCGTTCCGAGGCGAGATCGATGACCGCATTGGCGGCGGCGAGGATCGGCTGCGTCGAGCGGTAATTGCGGTCGAGCGTGACGATATTGGCGGCTGGCGTGAACGAGGCCGGAAAGTCGAGAATGTTGCGTACCGTTGCGGCGCGGAAGGAATAGATCGACTGCGCATCGTCGCCGACGACGGTCAGTCCCTGCCCATCCGGCTTCAGCGCCAGCAGGATCGAGGACTGCAGCCGGTTGGTATCCTGATATTCGTCGACGAGCACATGGTCGAAGCGGCTGCCGATATCCTCGGCAATCATCGGCTCGGCCACCATCTGCGCCCAGTAGAGCAGCAGGTCGTCGTAATCGAGAACGTTCTGCGCCTGCTTGGCCTCGACATAGGCGCCGAAGAGCTCGCGCAGCTGGTTCTCCCAGGTCGCGCACCAGGGAAAGGCATCGCGCAAGACGAGCGGCAGCTCGCCTTCGGAATTGACGACCCGCGAATAGATCGCCAGGCATGTGCCCTTGGTCGGAAAGCGGTTCTCGGTCTTCGAGAAGCCGAGATCGTGGCGCACGATATTCATCAGGTCGGCGCTGTCTTCCCGGTCGTGGATCGTGAAGGCCGGATCGACGCCGATCTGCTCGGCATAGTCGCGCAGCAGCCGCGCGCCGATGCCGTGGAACGTGCCGCTCCAGGCAAGCGCATCCTCCATGATGCCGGAATTGGCGCCGAGCACTTCGGCACAGATGCGCTCGACGCGCCGCGCCATCTCGGAGGCAGCCCGGCGCGAAAAGGTCATCAGCAGGATGCGGCGCGGATCGGCGCCCTTGACGATCAGGTGCGCGACGCGATGGGCCAGCGTGTTGGTCTTCCCGGAACCGGCGCCCGCAATGACGAGCAGCGGGCCCGCGACATGGCTGCCCTCGGTAAGGGTTCCGTGTTCCACCGCCATGCGCTGTTGCGGGTTGAGTTTTTCGAGATACATCCAGCCGTCCGGTTGGCGCCCGCGCGCTTGGCGCCGCGGACTATGAGACGTTCCTTGAATGTTCTTGATAGTGATTCCTGTCAAGCGTGGTCAGTAAACGAAGTCTGAAACCACTTCCTGGCGCGTCAGCTTCAGCGTCCGGTCCGGCTGCAGGATATAGGTCTCCTGCACCTTCTGGCCGCTGGAATTGTAGAAGCTGTTGTAGACATAGCTGCCGGGCGGCGACTTCGTCAGCTTCGAGCGCGCCGGCCCGCCATAAGTGAGGCTTCCCGGGATCGGCGTCGGCCCGGCGTTATCGGCGGCGCTGCAGGCCGCAAGCATGGCGGCGGCGGTGAAAACCGGAACGATGACCTTGAACATGAAAGCTGCCCCCATTTCGACCCTTCATTGATATGGCGTCAAAAATCCGCTTCACCAAGTAGAGCGCGCCGAAATTTGCGGGGGCAAGAGCGGGGCGCTACTTAGGCTCCGGCTGCTGGATGGTCTTTTGCGGCGTGTCGTCCTGGCTGCCGCCCTGTTCGAAGGGCTTGATGACAAGGATACTCAGAATGGAAGCGACCATGAGCGCGATGATGATCAGCATCAGTGTTTTCATGATTAATTCTACTTCGTCCGGCCATGCTGTTCTCAACCTTATTGAACAGCGCCGCTGCCCGAAAAGTTCCGGCAAGTGCGCACGAAAACGTGCGAAGAAAAGCGGGGAACCAAAGCTGCCCTTCACGGGTTGATTGGGCGGATTTCAACGCTGGAGATAGTCATGAGGACCTGCATCCGTCTGGGGGTTCCAGCCCTCTTTATTGCAAGTGCCGCTTTCGCCATTCCCGCATCCGCCGCTCTCGAAACCGATGTCGATTATTACTCGGCCCTGCCACAGGACCAGATGGCGCTGAACGAATATAGCGGTACCGTCGCCTGCCCGCAGCCCGAATCCCACTACGTGCCGTCCTTCATCCGCGCTCCCGACGGAACGATCATCGGTGTCGGCTATCTGGAAATGGACAGCCAGAGCGACGCCGGCTGTTAACGCATGAAATTCTTGAAGTATTGCCAGAATATCGGTTGTTCGAGGCTCGTCTGCATAGTGCAGAGGGTGACGAGCCTCTGACCATCATCATGATGGCTGCAGATGTTCTATTGATGCACAACGCGAGGGCGCAACGACAATACTTGGGCTATCCCGCGCCAGATTCCCCCACGGTTAAGCGAAAATTAACGGCCATCCCGTTCCGGTACGGCGCCGGCAAAACCGCATTCAGCGATATCAGTCCGCATGACGTTGCGACCGTTCCCGGCCAGCGAGCCATGCCCGACTGCGGGCTCGGCTCGCCCGGCGGGACGTTTAGTGAAGCTTGAGCTTCGCCTCTTCCGCAGCCGCCACGAACTCCATCCGCGCTTCTTCGGCCGTCTTGCGGCCGTCGAGCGCGGCACGGCAGGTACTGCGGGCCTTGAGGTAGCGCAAACCGCGCGCGGCGGGCCAGAGATCGGCAAGGCATTTCAGCGCATCGAACGGACCGTTGACGGTACGGGCATCGGTATCCTCGAAGCCCACCTTGACCGGACTATCCCATCTGTCAGTTGCCATAGGCGTATTCCTCCAGTGTGTACGCCAAAACGCGCAGCCAGCCCCTCGCGTTCCTCCCGCAGTGCCGCTGCATGAGGGTATTTTAGCGGGTTATTTTGGCGGGGCAATGGGGATTTAAGGTGAGGCTGGCCGTGTGGGCTGCGTCAAATTGGGAGAACTCCAGGCCGCCACGTAGCAGTGTGGCCCGGCCGAAGCCGGGCCTTTGGCTCTACCAGATGGCCAGGTATTTGAGTAGCGAGACGATACCGATGATGATCACGATCATCTGCACGATCTGCCGGGTGCGGCCATCGATCGGCAGGCGTTGAACCAAATACAACACGAGAATGATGACGAGAAACGTGATCAGAATACCGATCAGTATCGAAGCACCCATTTATACCCACTCCTATCAAAAAGCCTTTCGGCGACAAGGATTTAACTATGAGTCAACTGGTTAAAGGGAAGGGGAGAGTGTTTAAACTCAATAAATTGTTCTCTCGGCGTGTGCCACCATCCACCTGATTACGCATCTTGCTTCCCCAGCTGATGCAGAACTGCAAAGGCATCGCGGCGTTTCCCGAGCTATTCAGTGCGGAAGTCTTGACCGTGCTTGCGCAGGTCGATCCAACGCCACGCGTCCGTCAATTCGTTTCTGGAATCGTTGAGTAGCCAACTATCAACAGGACCAGCAACGTACTGCCGAGCAGCCCGGACCTGTGCCTCTCGCGTTTCCTGCTGCAGGTTTGGGAATAGCTTTTTTGCCAAGCCAGAGAACAGGCTATCAGGTTTCGACGGGTATACGGCGGAATGCCACGCAAGAAACACGCCGACCGGCAGCGGCGATCGCCCGCTTGCAATCCCGTAATCCAAACATGCGGTGAGAATTACTGCGTCGCAGTCCTCGTGAGTTATGTCGTCCATCACCGCGTCGGGATCACGGTTAGCGTGCTTGGTGAAATTTCTAGGCCTGTTGACGAGGGCAACAATGTCTTGTTCGCTCCAGCCTGTCACCTGACGGATATGCTCCTTCATACGAAACTTATCCATCGACACTAGAAGGCTATCGCATAACTCTGCAGCATTTGCGGCTAGCTGATAGGTGGCGATTGGCTCTGTCAGAAACCAGTTGAGGTGTATAGCCGCGAGAAGTTGCCTGCGCGCAGCGTCAAGCTTGCTGATTTGCATGCGCGTCTCCGAGTTTATCCGGTCAACGTTAGAACGTTTATGCACGGATTTTGCACGAATTATCTCTGCAATTCACGTATTGTTCCCGCGTTTGAAGCGACTATGCGCAGGGCGACGGTCTTTGGACTTGCGGCTTGGTTGTTGATTTTTGAAGAAAAACTGGTGCTGCCGAGTGGGATTGAACCACCGACCTCACCCTTACCAAGGGTGTGCTCTACCACTGAGCTACGGCAGCAGGACCAGGAACGCTTCGAGCCGTTGGGCTGTGTTGCGTGGACGGGGCGCCTATTGCCACAGGTTCTTGACAAGCGCAAGCCGCAATTTCCAACTTCGCGTGGATTAACGACGAAGCTCTTTTGACAAGGGCGGGAATCCGGTAAGCAGAACACATGGAAGACAATAGCGAAAAGCCTGCAAACGGCCGCAAGGCGGCGATCGAAGAGCATGCCCGGCTCCGGCGGGAGCGGGCTGCAGAAAAACTTCGTGAAAATCTTTCCCGGCGCAAACAGCAGACCCGGGCGCGCCGTTCCGGCGAGGCGGATCAGACGATCGGCCTGCCTGCCGCAAAAATGGACGAATCGTAATGTTGGCTCCGCGGCGAATTGAAGCGTCGCGGGAATTCGTCTAAAGACCCCCATCCCTTTTAAAGGCAGAACTTTCAGGAAAGGCGGGCGCAGCCCGTAAGCCCCCATGGATCGTATCAGAATTGTCGGCGGGAATGAGCTGAATGGCATCATCCCGATTTCCGGCGCCAAGAATGCCGCACTGCCGCTGATGATCGCCTCGTTGCTGACCAGCGACACGCTGACCCTTGAGAACGTGCCGCATCTGGCCGATGTCGAGCTGCTCATGCGCATTCTCGGCAATCATGGCGTCGACGTTGCCGTCAACGGCCGCCGCGAGCGCCAGGATGATGCCTATTCCCGCACGATCCATTTCACCTGCCGCACCATCGTCGATACGACCGCTCCCTATGAGCTGGTCTCGAAGATGCGCGCATCCTTCTGGGTCATCGGTCCGCTTCTGGCGCGCGAGGGACAGTGCCGCGTCTCGCTGCCGGGCGGTTGCGCCATCGGCACGCGCCCGGTCGATCTCTTCCTCGAAGGCCTGACGGCGCTCGGCGCCAATCTCGAGATCGATGGCGGCTATATCAACGCCACGGCTCCGAAGGGCGGCCTGATCGGCGCCAAATACACCTTCCCGAAGGTTTCCGTCGGCGCCACCCACGTCATGATGATGGCGGCAACGCTTGCCCGCGGCACGACGGTGATCGGCAATGCCGCCCGCGAACCCGAAGTCGTCGATCTCGCCAACTGCCTGATCGCCATGGGCGCCAAGATCACCGGCGCAGGCACCTCGACCATCACCATCGAAGGCGTTCAGTCGCTCTCCGGCGCCCGCCACCGCGTTCTGCCGGACCGTATCGAAACCGGCACCTATGCCATGGCCGTTGCCATGACCGGCGGTGACGTCGTTCTCGAAAACACCGACATGGCGCTGCTCGAAACCGCTTTCGAAACCCTGCGCCGCGCCGGCGCCGATGTCTCGGCCACCAATAGCGGCGTGCGCATCAAGCGCAATGGCGCGGGCATCAAGCCCGTCGACGTCGTCACCGATCCCTTCCCGGGCTTCCCGACCGACCTGCAGGCGCAGTTCATGGCGCTGATGACCCGCTCGTCCGGCGTCTCTCACGTCACCGAAACCATCTTCGAAAACCGCTTCATGCACGTGCAGGAGCTTGCCCGTCTCGGCGCCAAGATCTCGCTCTCGGGCCAGACGGCAAAGATCGAAGGCGTTCCTCGCCTCAAGGGCGCACCGGTCATGGCGACTGACCTGCGTGCCTCCGTGTCGCTCGTCATCGCCGGTCTCGCGGCCGAGGGCGAGACCATGGTGTCGCGTGTCTATCACCTTGATCGCGGCTTCGAGCGTCTGGAAGAAAAGCTCACGCGCTGCGGCGCGATCGTCGAGCGCGTCAGCGAATAAGGGTAGGGCGGTTTCCGCCCTTTTATCCCCCGGCGATGCGGCCGCGCCGCATTGCCGCTTGGGAGTTGCGCATTGCCGCGCGGCGTCCTATTTCCCTTGTCTAGCGCATCGTCATACTGGCGATGCGGCACCATCGACCGGGGGTACAGCCTGCATGACCGATCTGAAGCTTCTTGCACTCGACAGTGAAGACCTCGCCGTGGTCTCCGCGCATCTGCAGGACGCCGTTTTCAAGATCGGCGACATCGCCTGGTCGCCCAAGGACGCGCAGTTCGCCTTCGCGGCAAACCGCTTCGTCTGGGAAGAGGCCAATGGCAAGCGCAAGGGCTTCGAGCGCCGCCGCGCCGCCCTCGTCTTCAAGCGCGTTCTTGCCGTCCGCTCGACCGGCATCGATCGCAAGCGCCGCGATGAAGTGCTGTCGCTCCTATCCGTCGTCTTCGAGCCGAAGGGCGAGGGTCCGGAAGGCACGATCGAAATCACGCTGTCGGGTGCCGCCGAGATCGTTCTCGATGTCGAATGCATCGAAGTTCAGCTTGCAGATATCGGCGGGGCATGGGAAACCGCCTCCAAGCCGCGCCATCCCGGCGCGTAACGATCTTTTCTGCGCTGTTTGGCGTTTAGCGTTGGTTTGGAAGGGAATTGAGCGTGGCAATCTGGCTTGATCAGGCATCCGAAGGTTTCGAGCAGCGTTTTGCCGCTTTCCTGACGACCAAGCGCGAGGTCTCCGAAGACGTCAACATTGCCGTCCGCGCCATCATCGATGATGTCCGCGCCCGCGGCGACGTCGCACTTGCCGAATATTCCAAGAAATTCGACAGCATCGATTTTGCCAAGGTGCCGATGCGCGTCACCGAAGCCGAGATCGACGCGGCCGTCGAAGCTGTGCCGGCCGAAGTGCTGGGCGCGCTCAAGGTCGCCGCCGTCCGCATCGAATCCCATCACCGCCGCCAGCTGCCGAAGGACGATATCTACGAGGATGCGATGGGTGTCGGCCTCGGCTCGCGCTGGACGGCGATCGAAGCCGTCGGTCTCTATGTGCCCGGCGGCACGGCGAGCTATCCGAGCTCCGTGCTGATGAATGCCGTTCCGGCCAAGGTCGCGGGTGTCGATCGCATCGTCATCGCCGTGCCGGCAACCGGCGGCGTGGTCAATCCGGCCGTTCTCGCTGCCGCCAAGCTGGCAGGCGTTTCGGAAATCTACCGTGTCGGCGGCGCGCAGGCGATTGCGGCGCTCGCTTATGGTACCGAAACGATCGCCCCGGTCGCCAAGATCACCGGCCCCGGCAATGCGTACGTTGCCGCCGCCAAGCGCCACGTCTTCGGTACCGTCGGTATCGACATGATCGCCGGTCCCTCGGAAGTTCTCGTCATCGCCGACAAGGACAACAATCCGGATTGGATCGCCGCCGATCTTCTGGCCCAGGCCGAACATGACGCAAGCTCGCAGGCAATCCTCGCCACCGATGACGCGGAATTCGCCAAGGCCGTCGAAGCCGCCGTCGAGCGCCAGCTGAAAACGCTGAACCGGGCCGATACCGCTGCCGCCAGCTGGCGCGATTTCGGCGCGATCATCCTCGTCAAGGATCTGAAGGACGCTATCCCGCTCGCAAACCGCATCGCGCCGGAACATCTGGAGCTTGCCACCGCCGATCCGGATGCGCTGCTCGATGGCATCCGCAATGCCGGTGCGATCTTCATCGGCGCACATACGCCCGAAGTGATCGGCGATTATGTCGGCGGCTCGAACCACGTTCTGCCGACGGCCCGTTCGGCGCGCTTTTCGTCCGGCCTTGGAGTGCTCGATTTCGTCAAGCGCACCTCGATCCTCCGTCTCGGCCCGCAGCAGTTGCGCGAGCTCGGCCCGGCGGCGATCGCGCTTGCGGTTTCCGAAGGCCTTGATGCCCACGCGCGATCGGTCGCGATCCGCCTCAATCTCGAAAGGTGAGGCATGGCGAAGGGCGACTTCCGGCTTTCTGATGTCGTCCTAGACGACACGATCGGCCGTTCGACGCCCGATGTCGAACACGAGCGCGCCGTCGCGATCTTCGATCTGATCGAGGAAAACACCTTTGAGCCTGCCGGTCACCCGGGCGGGCCGTACAAGCTCAACATCTCGCTTGTCGACAGCAAGCTGGTCTTCGTCATCAGGACGGAGGAGGGCGGCGATGTCGCCACCCATATCCTCTCGCTGACGCCCTTCCGCCGTATCGTGAAGGACTACTTCATGATCTGCGAGAGCTATTACGAGGCGATCCGTTCAGCCTCGCCCAGCCGCATCGAGGCGATCGACATGGGCCGCCGCGGCATCCATAACGAGGGCTCGCAGACCCTGAAGGACCGGTTGAAGGGCAAGATCGACGTCGATTTCGACACGGCGCGCCGCATCTTCACGCTGGTCTGCGTGCTCTACTGGCGCGGATGACCGGGATGGAGCCCGCTCCGCTCACCGCAGAAGGCAAGGCGCCGGGCGCGATCCTCTTCATGTGCGGCATGAATGCCATCCGCTCGCCGATGGCCGAAGCGATCGCCCGCAGTGTGCTGCCGTCAAATACCTATATACGCTCTGCAGGCGTTCGCGCCGGCGAGCGCGATCCCTTCGTCGATGTCGTGCTCGAGGAGATCGGCCTGTCGCTCGGCCGCCACCTGCCGAAGACGCTGGACGAGCTCGAAGACGATTATTTCGATCTCATCATCACGCTGTCTCCGCAGGCCCACCACGCCGCCCTGGAACTGACGCGCGCCAACGCCGTTGAAGTGGTGTATTGGCCGACCATGGATCCGACCGGCGAAACCGGCAGCCGCGACCAGATTCTCGATGCCTATAGAGAGGTACGGGATCACATATCGGCGCTGATCGAGAGCCGGCTACTCAGGCGAAGTGGCATCGCCGCGCAGTCGGCGTGAACAAAAGGAAGAAAGCCCAATCAATTAGGTTCACAAATGACCCTTGATTGTGTAGTTTCCGCGCAAATTTTGAGGCGGCCCAGGTCCGCCATCTCAACCGACAGGAAGAAAAGCCTTATATGCCTAAAGAAGAAGTCCTTGAATTTCCGGGTATCGTGACCGAACTTCTGCCGAACGCGACCTTCCGCGTGAAGCTTGAGAACGATCACGAAATCATCGCCCACACCGCCGGCCGCATGCGCAAGAACCGCATTCGCGTTCTGGCTGGTGACAAGGTTCTTGTGGAAATGACCCCGTACGACCTCACCAAGGGCCGTATTACCTACCGTTTCAAGTAAGCTTGGGCCGCAAGCCCTCGAGGCTTCCTTTCCGGTCGAGGTTCCATGGCGCTCACATACAAGCTCATCCTGGCTTCCGGTTCGCCGCGCCGCGTCGACCTGCTCAATCAGGCAGGGATCGAACCGTCGCGGCTGATGCCGATGGATATCGACGAGACGCCGAAGAAATCGGAACATCCCCGCTCGCTGGCGCGCCGGCTTTCCACTGAAAAGGCGGAAGCCGCGCTCGCTGCGATCAAGGGCGACATGGCCTGGAAGGGCAGCTACATTCTGGCGGCCGATACGGTCGTGGCCGTCGGCCGCCGCATCCTCGGCAAGGCCGAATTTGCGGATGAGGCCTCTGCCTCGCTGCATCTGCTTTCCGGCCGCAGCCACTGGGTCTATACCGGCGTCTGCCTGGTAACCCCGGATCGCAAGGTCCGTCAGAAGATCGTCGAGACCAAGGTGCGCTTCAAGCGCCTCTCCGGTTTCGAGATCGAAAGCTATCTCGCCTCCGGCCAATGGCGCGGCAAGGCCGGTGCCTACGGCATCCAGGGCCTGGCGGGTAGCTTCGTGCAGAAAATGGTTGGCTCCTACACCAATGTCGTGGGCCTGCCGCTCTATGAAACCATCCTCTTGCTGACTGGCGAAGGCTTCGACGTGCACAGCCGGTGGCCCGAGGGCTAAGCCCGGAGGAGACATCCTCATGTCTGAAGACGAAAAGAAGCCGACCGCCAAGGTCGAACCGCTACGCAAGACGCGTCCCTGCCCGGAATGCGGCAAGCCATCGCATCGCGAACACTACCCGTTCTGCTCGAACCGCTGCCGCGAGGTTGATCTCTCGCGCTGGCTGACGGGCTCCTATGCCATCCCCGTGGCGGAGGATGAGAAGAAGGCCGGTTACGAGGACGAGGAATAGCCACAGATTTTTGCGAGTGAACCCATTCAATTTGCTCGTTAATTTGTAAAAATTCGACAACTGGCAAAAAACTGTCATTTGACGCTTGCCATGTCCCGACAAGATGCTATAACCCCGCTCGCTTCCGGGGCACACCAAACCCTCCGGTTCCTTCTTGGAAGGAATGCAGGCCGAAGCAGGAATGCCCAGATAGCTCAGTTGGTAGAGCAGCGGATTGAAAATCCGCGTGTCCGTGGTTCAAATCCGCGTCTGGGCACCACTCTTCTTTCTCATCAAATCAATAAACGCCGACTGTTTGATCGCACCGCCTAGCAGCGCGCGGATTAGCCCATTTTGTACTTTTGGCTGAATTGCGCCCGGTCGCCATCGGCCTAGGCTTCGGCCCATGAACAAGATGCTTCTGGTAAGAGTGGCCGCCTGGCTGTCGCTGGCCGCCGTTGTCTTTGTGACCCTGTGTCCGATCGAATACCGGCCGCACGACATCATCGATGTCGATGTCGACAGGGCGATGGCCTTCATGGTGATGGGCATCCTGTTCGTCACCGGCTATCCGCGCCGTATCGTGCTCTGCGCCATCCTGCTGGTCATCGGTGCTTTTGCGCTGGAGACGCTGCAGTTCCTGTCCCCGACGCGCCACGCGCATTTCGAGGATGCGGCGACGAAGAGCATGGGGGCGCTGTTCGGTGTCTTCCTGGCCGAAGTCGTCAACCGTATCAGGGGCATACGGCACAAGGCCGGCTAGGTGGCTTTCTCCAGCCAGGCATGCATGCCAGCAGCCGCAGCCTTTCCGGTGGCCATGCAGGCGGTGAGCAGATAGCCGCCGGTCGGCGCTTCCCAGTCCAGCATCTCGCCCGCGGCAAACAGGCCAGGCAGGGCCTTCAGCATATAACTGTCGTCGATCGCATCGAGCGAAATGCCGCCGGCCGACGAGATGGCTTCGGCGATCGGGCGGGTTGCCGTCAGCGGGATGGGCAGCGCCTTGATCTGCCCGGCAAGCCGCTGCGGGTACTTCAACGCGTCCTCGGGCACAAGTTCGCGAACCAACGCAGCCTTGACCGCATCGAGACCGGCGCCCTTGCGCAGGCGGTTCGAGAGGCTGGCCTTCCTGTCCTGCCGGGCGAGATCGGCCGCGATGCGCTCGAGCGGCCGGCCCGGCGCCAGGTCGACGATGAGGGATGCTGTTCCCTTGCCGTCAAGCTCAGCGCGAAGCGCAGCCGCATTCGCGTAGACGAGGCTGCCCTCGATGCCGTGGCGCGAGATGACGAATTCGCCGGGGAGGGTGCCCGCAGCGGATGTCGTCGTCACTGCCTTCAGTGGCGCACCGGCGAAGCGATCCCGGAAGATCGCGCTCCAGTCGACATCGAAGCCGCAATTGGCCGGGCGGAAGGGTGCGATCTCGACACCCCTGTCGCGCAGCCACGGCACCCAGGCGGCGTCGGAGCCGAGCTTTGGCCAGCTTGCGCCACCAAGGGCCAGTAGCGCGGCATCGGCCTCTATTGTCTTGCGGCCCTCGGGCGTTTCGAAGACATAGGCGCGGCCATCAAAGCCCGTCCAGCGGTGGCGTTTGGCGATCGCAACGCCCTGTCTTTCCAGTCGGGCGATCCAGGCGCGGAGCAGCGGCGAGGCCTTCATCACTTTGGGGAAGACACGGCCGGAGGAGCCGACGAAGGTTTCCGTGCCGAGCGCGGCGGCCCACTCGCGGATATCCGCAGGCGTCAACTGATCGAGCGCCGGGCGAAGCCGCGTGGACGCACTGCCGAAGCGCGCTGCAAACCGCTCGTAGTCCTCGGAATGCGTGATGTTGAGCCCGGATTTTCCCGCCAGCAGAAACTTGCGCGCCAGCGTCGGCATCGCATCGTAGATGGTGATCGCATGCCCTGAAACGGCCAGCGTTTCCGCCGCCATCAGGCCCGCCGGGCCACCCCCGATGATCGCGATCTGTTTTTTCTTCATGTGCTGCCTGATACAGCATTCAAATGCGCGCGTCTCCGGATTTGAGGGAAGCCGTTTCGTTGCTTCCCGCCGCCAAACTCACTATCTCAATCTCATATCAAATGGAGTGTCGCGGCATGGCCGATCTCAAAGCAAGACCCAGACCCACAGGCGCCAAGGCCGTTCTTGGCCGCACCGGTTTCCCGCATGTCACATCGGCGACGAAGGGCGAGATCGATATCGTCACCAGCCCGTCGCAGCCGGGCTTCAACCCGCTCGATCTTCTCTATTCCTCGCTCTCGGCCTGCCTGGTGCTCAGCGCCCGCATCGCCGCCAGCAATCTCGGCATTCTCGACAAGATCACCGAGATCACCGCCGACGTGACGGGCGAGAAGGCGCCCGAAGGCCTGTCACGCGTGCAGAAGTTCAACATCGCCTTCTCGATCAAGGGCGATATAGACGACGCGACGCGACAGAAGATCGCCCATCTCGCCGAAGACGAAATCTGCACCGTCAGCAACACGATCCGTGGCAACCCGGAATTCTCCTCCGTGGTCACCGGCTGAGCTTTTGTTTCGGGGGTGTCGTTCCTGCGCTATCCCTCGGCATGGCGATCTGATAATCCGCCTCAGGGCTGGCACCTCAATCCTAGCCGCCCTGAGAGCATAGAAGATCATGTCGCAGGCCGCAGCCCCCTCCGTTGAAACCGCTCCCTCCCAGCGTTTTGCCCTGACCGCACTCATCCTTGGCGGTGCCGCGATCGGCGGCTCGCCGATCTTCGTGCGACTCTCGGAAGTCGGGCCGATGGCGACGGCCTTCTGGCGCGTGGCGCTGGCGCTGATTCCGATCTTCATCTTCTCGCTGATCAAGAAGGACAGCGGCCCGAAGCCGGAAAAGCTTTCCGATTACGCAATGCTGATCCTGCCGGGCGTGATTCTGGCGGCCGATCTTGCCGCCTGGCACCTGTCGATCACCATGACCTCGGTCGCCAATGCGACGCTGCTCGCAAACCTCGCGCCCGTCTTCGTCACCGTCATCGGCTTCATCTTCTTCCGCGCGCCGGTCTCCCGCATCTTCGTGATGGGTCTGGCACTGGCGCTTGTCGGCGTCATCGTCCTGAAGGGCGGTCCCTCGGCTTTCGGCAACGGCGATCTGCGCGGCGATGGCGTCGCGATCATCGCGGCTGTCTTCTATGCCGGTTATATCCTGGCGATCGGCCAGCTGCGCAGCCGCTTCGATACGATCCGCATCATGCTCTGGAGCACGGCATCGGCCGCCGTTTGCGTCTTCCCGCTCGGCTTCTTCTTCGAGCCGCAGATGCTGCCGCCGACGGCCTATGGCTGGGCGATCGTCTTCGGTCTCGCCTTCGTCAGCCATGCCAGCGGCCAGGTGGCGATCGCCTTCGCGCTCGCCTATCTGCCGGCCGCCTTCTCCTCGCTGACGCTGCTGCTGCAGCCCGTCGTCGCGGCCATTCTCGCCTGGGTACTGCTCAACGAGGCGATCGGCCCGATGCAGGCGCTCGGCGGTCTGGTGGTGCTCGCCGGGATCATGATTGCCCGGCGAGGCTGATCGTCAGGCGACGGCTGCCGGCTGCATGCGCCGGGCATCGAGGATGCCGAGCGCTTCGTCGACCGTTGCAGCGATCGCTGCCTTCTCAGCATTGTTGCAGGTGCCCCAGGCTTCGATGAAGCTGCTGGTCTTGCCGTAGCTGTTGTCGAGCACGCAATGGTCGGCGCCGAGAAGCACGCACATGATATGGCCGTGCATGCGGTCGGTGATGACCTGCCGTGCGGAGCCGAGCAAGGCCACGCCGCGGTCGAAGCGCTGCTGCGCCCGCTCGCGATAGGCAAGCTCGGTCATCTTCGCGCGTCCGCCGATGCGGCCGGACATCAGCCCCTTCAGGATCGCCGTATGCTTGGTATGGCGCTGGAAATCGGCGGGCTCATCCGGCCAGTCGGATTTCACAGTGCCCGGGCGGCTGGTGGCGGCGGTCAGATCCTGCGGCGCGCCGACTTCCTGGTCTTCGCGCAGGTTGAGCAATAGCTCGTGCTGTGGCGCCGGGCGGCTGACCGGGCCGATGCAGAAAGCCATGTCGGGGCAAAGACGGACATCGCACTGGAACCAGCGCTTGGCGAATTCGAAGCTCTTGTGGTCGCGCACCAGAAGCGTGAAATTGCCGTGCTTCTCGATGGCGCGGGCCGTGCTGTCGATACCGGCCTGCTCCCTGAAGTGGATCGTCTGCGGCATCTGCACGATCGGCCGGCCCTTGTACTTCGTCAGCATGTCCTCGCGGAACTGCCGGTAGCCGGCCCAGATATCGCCGAAATTGCCGCCGCCATGCAGGAAGATGCGGCCATCGCCGATCGCCGCCAGCATGCGCTCGTCATTGTAGGTCGGGATTTCCGTCACATAGGCCGGCCGCGTCTTGCGGCGGTCGAAATAGGCAAGTTCCCCCAGCCAGATGGCGCTGTCGCCGATATTGTAGTGGTTCGGGAAATCGAGCAGCGCGAAGCGCTCTGCCGGATCGACGAGATCGGAAAGGCAATTTGCGATCAAACCCTGAAGGCGGTTGATGATCGTAATGTTGGTTTCCTGCATACAGTGGCTCCTGTTGAAGAGTCTGGCCCAGCCCCGGCGGCTAGGCCTCTGCCCGCTTCCCGAACGGCAGCAATGACTTGCCGAGCGCGATATAGGGGCGGATTGCGGATCTGCCGAAGACCGGCAGGAAGGCGAGATAGATGACGGCGCCAAGGCCGATGCTGAACCCGAGCACCAGCCAGCGGCTCTGGATATGGGCGGCAATGACGGGGTGCGCGAACCAGACGCAGACGGCCATGACGGCGGCACCGCAGAAGGGCAGCGCCACGGCCTTGAAGGTGCCGAGCGAGTCGATGCCGGCATAGCGATGCAGCACATATTGCTGATAGGGCATCGTCAGCCAGGCGCGCAGGACGTAACCGGCCGCAACGGCGAGAATGCCGTATGGCACCAGCAGCCACGTCAGTAGCAGCGTCGCGGCAAACTGCAGGGCGGCGACTGAAAGGATCGATTCCGCGCGGTTGACGGCTGAGAGCGCCGAGGAGGCGAAGAAGTTCGTCACGAACGGCACAGACATCAGCACCAGCACGGTGGCGATATCGCCGGCATTGCCCCATTTGTCGCCGAAGAGCAGGGCGATCATGTCGTTCGACAGGGCGCCGAAGCCGAAGAGCAGCGGAATGGTGCCGAGTGCTGCGGCGCCGACAATCTTGTTATAGGCGTTGCGGAAGGCGACGCGGTCGTTCTGCAGGCGCGAGAGCGTTACCAGCGAAACGCTGCCGATCGGCGCCAGAACGGCCTGGCCGATCAGCTCGATGAGCCGCCAGGCGATGCGGTAACGGCCGACTTCGACGGCGCCGTACCAGCGTGAAATGAAGATGTCCTGTACGCGCGCCAGCAGCATCCACATCAGCTGTGTCACGACAAGGCTGACGCTGAACAGGAAGACCGAGCGGAACTTCTCGACGTTGAAGCGCAGGCGCGGCATCCAGGGATAGGCGACCCAGCCGAGAACGACGGTGACCGCGGCGTTGACGGCGGTCTGCGCCACCAGTGCCCAGATGCCCCAGCCTAGATAGGCGCAGACGACCGCGGTGATGCCGGAGAGGAGGCTGGCGGCAATGCTCTGCGCCGCAAGGTTCTTGTGACCGAACTCGCGGGCAAGGCGCGCATTGTGGATGACGGCCAACGAGGAGACCGGCAGCAGCGGCGCCAGCCAGCGCAGGATGCCGGATACAGATTCATCGCGAACGAGCTCGCCGTAATAGGGCGCGAAGACGAAGACGATCGCCGCCACGATGGCGCTGAAGGCGACGGTCGCCCAGAAGCAGGTGTCGGCAAGCTCCTCATCGAGATCGAGCTGCCGGGTGATGGCATCGCCCAGCCCGGCATAGGCAAGCACACGGCCGATCTCGACGAAGAGGCTCGCAAGCGCAAAGGTACCGAAATCGCCGGGGCCGAGAATGCGCGCCAGGATCACGAAGATCACGAAGGTCGCGATCGTGCTCCAGGCCACGCGGACCACCGACCAGAGGACGGAAAGGGCCGTCTTCTTTTTCAGGTCGGCGTGCGCAACTGCATGTTCTGCCATTCGGCGTCCTATCGATTGCAGCCGCTCGCGGGCGGCCTTTGGATCTGTTTCAGGTGCGGGCTGCGGCCGGGGTCTTGCCGCGCGTGCTGCGCCAATAGGCGAGCATGCCGGTCAGATTGTCCCTGAGCTGGCGGCGATAGGTGAGCCCCATCTCCTTGCTCATCGGCTGGCCGCCGAGCGCCTCGCGAACCGCCTGGCGAATATCCCAGCGCAGCATGCCGCGCATGTTCGAGCGCTTGTCGAACAGATATTTGGCGTAAAGCGCACCGTTGCCGAATGCGTATCCGGCATGCAGGCGATGGATATCCTCGACCTTACGGCGGCCGTGGAAATGCTTCACCTCGAGCTCCGGAACATATTCGACGCGAATGCCGGCATTGAAGGCGCGGTGGATGTAATCGGTGTCCTCGCCCGAGCGGAACGTCGCTCCGGCGCCGAAACGCGGATCGAACTGGCCGACCTGATCGACGAGGGCGCGCGGAAACACCATGTTACAGCCATGGATGAAACCGCCGGCATGCAGCTCGTTCGTCAGAACCGCCGGTTCGCGCTCTGTCTTGATCGTGACAGGCAGGTCACGGACATCGCCGAGCTCCACCCGGCCGCCGCGCATGACGATGCCCCGATCAGCCGCAAACAGACCGGCGATCACGGTGAAATAGTCGGGCAGCACTTCGCAATCGTCGTCTGTGAAGGCAAGCAACCTCCCGGCCGCCGCGGCGATCCCGCTATTGCGGGCATTGGCGAGCCCCGGCAGCGTCTCATAGATGAGATTGGTATGCAGGGGCGCGACCGCGGCCCAGCGGCGGAATACTTCCGACGTATCGTCTGTCGATCCGTTATCGACGAAGACGAGCTCCAACTGCAAATCGCCCGACAGACGGGCGGCATTTGCAATCGCATCCAGGCAGTTCAACAGGCCACTCGCCCGATTTCTCGATGAGATAATCAGGCTGATGTCAACGGGCCGAGGAGGCATTCAATTTCCCCTTCTGCGATCGATGTCCGGGGCAAGATAGGTCGGACACAGAGGTTCGGCAAGAAATTTTTGCAATGCAGCAAAATAGAACAGGCACAGAAGAAACGGAAAGAATGAGGTAATTTATAGGCGAATGAATTTTATTCGTGAATTAGGTAAATTGATCTTCCGAATATTTGTAATAATTCGTGATCAACGTGAAATTTATAAGTCGATTGGTATTTAAGGTAATCTCAGCATCGATATAATCTCTGTAATATCGGTTTTATGTCGCAAAAATATATGTGAATACGATAGAGATATATTTATTTTTCTTTGATGATTGTTTTTCCGATGCTCACTGGCTGATTTGCGCTGCACAATAGAAGGTTGTGCGCTGAAACCGGTGACTTCAGCTATTTGCATCCTGCCTGCCGCAAAGTTCTAAAACACCGGTTGCTGCCGGATTAACTTCAAGCGCAAGTTCAAAACCAAGAACAAGCGGCGGCGCGGACAGTCTTTCCGCGCCGTGCCGTTACTGGTTTTCTCTGAGCAGCCATTGCTGGATAATCGGCACGTCGGCGTCGCCGAGATCGTGCCCGCCGGGGATAACGTCCGAATCGACCGTCGCGCCCGAGGTCTTCAGCCGCCCTTCCAGCTCGCTCGCATATTTGCCATAGGCGTCTGTCTTGCCGCTGATGACGAGCAGGTCGGTGCCCTTCAGGTCTGCATGCGGATAGTTGGTCAAGACGGGCATGGAGCGCAGCAGCACCGCTTTGTGAATGAGCGAGGGGTGCAGGTAGATCAGCGAGTTCAGAAGGTTCGCGCCGTTGGAATAGCCGACATAGACGATCTTCTTCGGGTCGAGCCCGTAGGATTTGACCGCGCCGTCGATGAAGGCCGCGAAGGCTTCCGCCTCGTTCTTGATGTCGTCCTGATCGAAGGAGAAGGGCGTGATGCGCTTGTACCAGCGCGGGAAGCCTTCCTCGGTGGCGCGGCCGCGCACGCCGAGCAGCGTCGCTCGCGGGGCAACCTTGTGCAACAGCGGCATCAGCGTCGTCTCGTTACCGCCCGACCCGTGCAGCAGCACGAAGACGCTGCCATCCGGATCCGGCGGCGTGTAGAAGCGGTGCACGAAGGGCAGTTCGCGGTAGTTCACGCGCGGTTCGCCCGGCATCGAGAATTGCGGCAGGATGACCTTGAGGTCCTTCAGGTCCTTGATCGAATCCTTCGGCGGCAGGAACAGCTTGGTGCCGAGCGTCGGTGCCGGCTCATCGATCGTCATCCCGGGCTTGTCGGTCGCAAGCTCGATCAGCGTCCCACCAGGTTCGCGCACATAGAGCGACTTGAAATACTTCCGGTCATGCATGTTAGTCGCCGAGTCCGTCGACCTGGCAAGCGCGTCATGAACGGATTTCAGCTCGGCTTCATCCGCCGCGCGGAAAGCCACGTGATCGATCGCACCGGTGCCCGGCGCCCCCGACCAGAAACCCTTCGCGTTGCGAACATCGACGACATCGCCGGAATCCGAAACAAGCCGGTCGATGGCGCCCTTGTTTTCCTGGAAGCGATAGCCGAAATGGCTCTCGATGAAAGCGCGGCTTTCGGCCGGCGTCTCGGTCAGCATCGTCGCGCCGCGTACGCGCTGAACGGCGTGCTCGATCGGAACCGGTCCGCCCTCCCAGGCGGCAGCGCTCTTGAGCTCCCTGTTTCCGGCAAGCTTTAGAATGATGTTATCGGGGTCCTTGAAGCGCAGCACCGGCTCGCCGAATTCATCGGCCGGTCCTTCCATGCGAATACCGAAGCTCATGGCCCGCGTCAGCCAGTAGCCGATGCTCGTTGGGTCGATCGCCAGCGCGATCTCGCTGATCTGACCGAAGCCGGCGCGTCCCTGCGAGCCGTCTTCCCAGGCAAGGAAGGTCAGCAGCGAGCCGGGCGTGCCCTCGCCATCGCCATAGAAGAGGTGCAGTTGGGTTTCGTCCTCGAAACCGGCGGTCTGCTTGACGAGCCGCATACCGAGGAAACCGGCATAGAAATCCACATTCGCCTGCACTTTGCGGGTGATGGCGGTGATGTGATGTATGCCAGAAATCATCGAAAGCAGTCCGTATTGTTGGGGAGTGGCGAGAAGCGCCAGAACTAATGCGGATACTAAAGTCATACCAGTGCCGTTGGAGATTGCCTCGATTGTTCTGCACAAAGAACTAGGGCATCACCGCGCGGCTGCAATTCCAAACTGTCGACGCCTTCGAGCGCCTGCTCCAGCTGCTGGAGCGTCGGCGGCTTGATCATATAGGCGAGAGCGCCGAGGTCCTTGGCCCTTTGCATGTCGCCTTCGTCGCTCGATGTGCTCAGGATGCAGACCGGTATTTCCTTGAAGCGCGCGTCCGCCGAAAGCGCGTTCAGCACCTCGAAACCGTCCATGATCGGCATGTTGATATCGAGCAGCATCAGGTCCATCGGCGGCTGCGAAACGTTGCCCGCCCGATCCTCCAGAAGCCGCATCGCCTCGCGCCCGTTCGTCGCCACATGCAGGTTGAAGCTCACCTTTTCGCGCCGCATCAGCTTCAGCTTCAGAAGCTGGATATCGGCCGGGCTATCCTCGACGAGCAGAACCTCGGCAAGCCGCCCTCCGGTATCGGCGCTCTGCTCTGAGACGCGTGCCGCCTGTGCCTCGGCACCGCGGGCAGCTGTGGCAGGCATGCTCCGCGCCAGCGGCAGTTCGAGCACGAAGGTCGCCCCACGCCCGGTCTTTGCCTCGCACCAGATCGCCCCGCCATGCAGCTGGGCGATACGCCGGCAGATCGCAAGGCCGAGCCCGGTTCCCTCGATACCGCGTCCGACCAGCCGCTTGAAGGGTTGGAAAATGAGTTCGCGATGTTCGGGATCGATGCCCGGGCCATTGTCGCTGACGAGCAGGCGGCAGAGCCCGCCGTCGGCCGCCTCGGCGGTCACCCGCACTTCGGGCCGCTGATCCTCGCAATAGCGGATGGCGTTGGAGATCAGGTTCTGCATCACCTGGATCAGCAGCGTCCCGTCGCCCATCACCTCCGGCAGCTCGCCGCGCACGATCGTCGCCTGGCGGCTTTCCATCTGCTGGTGCAGGTTGTCCTCGACCTGATCGAGCACCGCGGCGATCGACACCGGCTTCATCTCCAGATCACCGGAGACCTCCAGCTTGGTGAAGCCGGAAACCTTGACGATCAGGTCTTCCATGTGGTCGGCGGCGCTCAGGATGTAGTCGAGCAGCTCGCGGTCTTCCGTCGGAAGCGCTGCCGAGCCGTGCAGGATCTTGCTGAACGACTTGATGGTCCGCAGCGGCTCCTTCAGGTCATGCGCCATGGCGCGGGTGAAGATCTCCAGCGATTGGCGCTTCTGCTCCAGTTTCATCTCCAGCGCGCCATGCATGACGGCGCTCTGGATGCAGCGATGTAGCGATTCAGGCGAGAGCGAATCCTTCGTCAGATAATCGCGCGCGCCGTTCTTCATCACCTCGACGGCAACGGTCTCGTTGCCCTGGCCGGTCAGCATGATGACATTGGCTGTCGGGTCGCGCTTGAGGATTTCCGCCAGCACGCCGAGGCCGTCGCGGCCGGGCAGCGAATAGTCGAGCAGGATGCAGCTCGGCCGCTTGCTCTCGGCGAGCTTGATCCCTTGGTCGCCGGTTTCGGCTTCCGAGACGATATAGTTCATCCCGGCGACGCGCGAGAGCATCCGCCGGTAGACCTCGCGGTCGTCGATATTGTCGTCGATGATCAGTACCGGGCAGTCTTCCGCCAATGTCAGTCCTCGTGCGGCAGGATGGCAATTTCGAACCAGTATTCCTTCAGCCGCTGGATGGCGGCGAACAGCCCGTCCAGATCCACCGGCTTCTGCACATAGGTATTGGCGCCGAGCGCATAGCAGCCCTCGATATCGCGCTCGTCGTCGGATGTCGTCAGGATCACGACCGGGATCTTGCGCCAATGCGCATTGGACTTAATGGCTTCAAGCGTCTTGCGCCCATCGAGGCCCGGCATGTTCAGGTCGAGTAAAACCAGGCCGGGACGCGGGTTCATCTCCGCCAGCGCATCGAGCGCTTCCTGGCCGGATGCGGCCCAGCGGATGGGGTTTCGCAGGTTGGTGCGCTTGAAGGCGCGCATCGTCGCCTCGAAGTCGTCCTCGCTGTCCTCGACAATCAGGATCGGCTGCATGTCACGCGGCTGCATTCTGGTCCTCTCGTTTGCTTCCCAGCGTAAAATAGAATGTCGTGCCTGTCCCGAGCTCGGATTCGAGCCAGATCTCGCCATTGTGGCGGGCGATGATCTTGCGCACGAAGGTCAGACCGGCTCCGGTCCCATCATCCGAATCCTGCGATTTTTCCAGACGTTTGAAAATGCGGAAAATGTCTTCGTAGAATTCCGGTGCGATGCCCTTGCCATTGTCCCTGACGAAGAACACGTCGCTCGCCTCCGAGCCGTCCTTGCCATGGTAATGATCGAGATAGCCGATCGTTACCAGCGGCTCTGCCTTGTCGTTGTATTTGACTGCGTTGGTCACGAGGTTGCGGAACACCTCGGTCAGCCGCGTTGCGTCGCAGACCACCTCGGGAAGCTCCCCATCCGTCGTCACCTGCGCATTGCGCTCCTCCAGGAACACTTCGAGCGTGCCGACGACATCCTTGACCACGAGGTTGATGTCGGTGCGCTTCACCGCCAGCTGCTGTCGGCCGATGCGGGAGAAATAGAGCAGGTCGTTGACGAGCTTCTCCATCCGCTGGCTGAGGCGAACGAGGCGGTTCAGACGCCGCACGCCATCCTCGTCCAGCTGCTGCTCATAGTCTTCGAGCAGGAAGCGGGAGTGATTGTGCAGCCCGCGCAGCGGCTCCTTCAGGTCATGCGAGGCGATATAGGCGAATTCGTCGAGATCCTGGTTGCTACGCTCCAGATCGGCCGTATAGGCCTCAAGCTGGCCGACCATGGTCTTCAGCCGCTCCTCCTGGCGAATGCGCTCGCTGATATCGCGCACGATGCCGACAAAGGTGCGCGAACCACCGGTCGGCACGACGCTGACGGAGAGATCGAGCGGAAAGGCAGCGCCATTCTTGCGCCGGCCGGAGACCATGCGGGTCGTGCCGATGATCCGTTCCTCGCCGGTCTGCCGGTAACGGCTGAGATAACCGTCATGCTCGGAGTGATAGGGCTCCGGCATGAGCATCTTGATATTCTTGCCCAGCGCTTCGGCCGGCGTATAGCCGAACATCTGTTCCGCGGCCGGATTGAAGCTCGAGATCACCCCGCGCTCGTCCATGGTGATGACGGCATCCGGCGTGTTGCGCACCAGCGAGCTGAAGCGGATGCGCTCGGTCTCCAGGCTCGCGCTGTTGCGCATATAGTGATGCACCAGATAGGCGATCAGCCACAGCATCGCGATGGTGACCGTGCGATTGGCGATTTCCTGCCAGAGAATGTCGTCCGGGTGGCTGACGGCAAAGAAGCCGAGCAGGATCAGGATGGTGCAGACGAAGGCGAAGAACAGCGGTGCCTTGCGATTGCCGAACCAGAGCGCCGTCAGCACCAGGGGGACATAGAGAATGCCGTTGGCAACGCCGAGCGGCGTATAGAGGTCGGCGAGCAGGCCGGTGAAGCAGATGACGCCGGGGATCCAGAGCGGCACGCTGGCGCCGCCTTGCGGCTGCCGCCACCAGGCGCTCGCCAGCAACCCGCCGCCGAACACCATCATGCCGATCGACGTATGCAGCGCCATCGCCGCATAGGGCCCCCACCGGTAGCCATGCTCGGCGCTGGTGATATAGGCGGCAAAGGCGATCATCCCGAGCGTGATCGCCACATAGCTCGTCAGTTCCTGGACGAGCGGCGCCCGCTCGTCCTTCCAGTTCAGCGTCGCAAACAGCGCGACATTGCCGATCAGGAAGATCAGAGCGGTATTCGGACCCATGCCGCCGCCGATCAGGTCGGAGAATTCCTGGGAAACCAGAAGATTGGTGAGCAACCGATCGACGAGATGTGACGTTCGTCCGAGTGCCAGGATTTCGCTGAAGCGGATCAGCGTGATGGCAATGACGCCGGCGGCAAACACCGAGGCCGCGATATTGAAGCGCCGCCTGGTCGAGACCGAGCCGGCGAGCGCAAAGCCGGAGAGGATGAAGCAGAGCGCCGTGTTGAAGGCCATCGCCGGAAAGTCCGGCACCACCGAGACGATGACCTCGACCTCGAACAACCAGCCGGCAATCGCGGCGATGCCGAGCAGCCCGATCAAGCTGCTGACGGTCAGTGCTGTCGCCCGATAGCGCTTCTTCTTCCGCTCGTCGTCCCGCGATTTGCCAGCGGCTTCAGCCCACACGCGCCCTGTCCTCCTGAGTTCGTGCCATCTTTTCCGAATTCGGCGAATACTCAATAGGAAACGCAGGGTTGCGATCGTGTTCTACTGACGATTTTCACAGGATTGATAGCGATTGTTAGCGAAACATATCTAGTGTCATGTTTCGGGTCAGTGAAGCGAGGCCCGCCGATGATCGGATCGAGCAGCTATGCCTTTGATATTCTACATCGACGATAGCAAGGATGATCTTTTCTATCTCGACTACATGCGCCGCAAGAACGTGCTGAAGGCGGATCTCGTCACCTTTTCCCAGCCGCAGGAGGCGTGGGAAATGCTGCAAGCGCGCCATGGAAAAGGCGAGCCGATGCCCGATCTGCTGATCGCCGATCTCTACATGCCGCTCGATGGCGGGCTGCTTTTGATCCGGCAGATCAGTCAGGATCCGCGATTCACAGGCATCAGGCTGGGTGTCTGCAGCGGCTCGGATGCGGAAGAAGACCGCCAGCGTTCGCTGGCAGCCGGCGCCCATGTGTTTTTCCTGAAGCCTTTGAATCCTGAGGATATTCCGCTCGGTTGAGCAGCATGGAACCGGCGCTCGGAACGCTCCGGGCGCGCACGGAAAGGCCGATTGACAAGGCCGTTTCAGCGTCTCAAGATACAACCAATGGGAAGAGGAGTGATTTGAGCGCTGAGAGAGCCGACCGACCCTTGTTCGCCGCCACGAACTTCAGCCAACCCCTTAGCTGAACGGATCTATCGGCCCTCCCGCGCTTACTTCCGGCACTTTTTCCGCTATTCGAGAGATCAAGAATAACGAAAAATGCGATACCTAGGTAAGACTACGATTTCAGTACATCTGGCCTTTGCATCACTTGCGGTTGAGAAATCGATGAGCGTTTATGCCTCAGGATATTGGAGGTCCCTGTTCCTTTATCCTCATCAACTGTCTCGGAAATTTTTCTAACTGTTCGCGTTTAGGACGTATATCCCAAGATTTCGGGATGAGGTGGGGTGACTTGTGAAGGCTTCGAGGTAAGGTTGCCGGAATGACCAACGCAGCGGCTGTTCCTTTTCATACTGGGCCCGAGCTGAACCGGGCCATCAACCGCACCGATTTCTTCCGCTTGTTCAAGGCGGCGGCGCACCATTATCACTTCGACAACTTCGCATTGGCGAAGATTTCCGAAGCCGCCGCCCCGTTCGGTGAGCGCGAAATCGTCATCACCAATATCGCCGAGCGCCGCGCCAGCCTGTTCATCCAGACGCTGAAGGAAGCGCTGGGAACGATCAAGGCCAAGTCCGCGCAGTTCCTGACGACGCCGGTCTTCGGCAAGAGCGCCCAGCTGGAAGGCTATCCCGCCGATCTGGTGTTCAACGAGTTCAACGGCAACACTTTTCTCTTCATCCCGCTCTTCACGCCCGAGGGCCGCCGCTACTGTCTGGTGCTCAGCGGCATTCGCCAGGAGCCGGACCAGAGCGAGATCGCCGATGTCCTCCTCGACGTCATGCGCATCTTCGACAAGCTGTACGAGGAAATCTTGACCCAGGAAATGACTGGACGTCTGACGCAGCGCGAGGCCGAGATCGTCAAGTGGACGAGCGAAGGCAAGACCTCTGCCGAGATCGCCATCATTCTTGGCCTCTCGGAGCATACGGTGAATTCGCATATCACCGCTGCGGTGCGGAAACTCGATGCGGTCAATCGCGTTCATATGGTTGCGATAGCGCTGAGAAACGGGCTCGTTTCGTGACCGGAGGAGATCAGATGACAGCCGAGGCCAGAGCCGCGGGGACCGTCAAGGTCCTGTTCGTGGACGACGAGTTCATCGAGTTCCGCTCGCTGAAGAAGAAGATCGGCAGCCTGTCGGAGCCGGCGGTCGATGTCGAATATGCCCAGTCGGTGGGCGATGCCGTCGACAAGATGAAGAGCGTCAAGTTCGACCTGATCCTGCTCGACAATCGCCTGCTGCCGAATGCCGATTTCCGCGAGACGGTGCCGGAATTGCGCGGCATCGGCTATACCGGGCCGATCGGCGTGATCTCGACGGATATTTCCGACGGCTATTTCCAGCAGTTTCCCGACTACGGCGTCGATTTCCGCATCGGCAAGGACGAGATGGACGCGCGCACGCTGCAATACATCATCCGCGAATACGTGACCTACGACGTCCCGGATTTCTGGAAGGACGACTACAATATCTGACGATCTCAGGCGGGCAGGCGGATTTCGAACCGGCTGCCATTCTCGGATGAGCTTGCGAGATCGAGCGTTCCGCCCATCGCAGTGGTCAGCTCGCGCGAGATAGACAGCCCGAGCCCCGGACCCGCAATGCGGCCCGGCTTCGGCAGCTTCCAGAAGGCTTCGAAGATGCGCCCCTGATGATCAGGATCAATGCCGTGTCCATTGTCCGCAATGGCGATGACCAGCGTGGACCCATCCCGCGCTGCCGTCACCTCCACCCGCAGGGCATCCCGCTCGCCATGAAAAACCGCATTCGCGAATAGCTGCCTCAGCACCGCGGTCAGCAGCGCGCCGTCGGTGCGCAGTTCCGGCAACTCGCCGTGGACTAGGGTCGCATCGGTACCGGGAACCTCGGCAATCGCCTCATTCCATGCCGTTTGCGCAGCAGCGTTGAGATTGACGCTCTCGCGCGCTACTTGCGGCGTACCGGCAGCAAAGGTCATCAGCGCCTTCGTCAGCCGCTGTGCCGTCTGCACCTTGTCGAGAATGGTCGTCAGGCTCTGCTTTTCGTCGGCGCTGATCCTGCCTTCGAGATCCTCAAGCAGGATTTCCGAATACATGGCGATATGACGGAGCGGCGACTGCAGGTCGTGCGATGCGACTGCGAGGAAGCGGCGGATGCGCTCCTCGGTAGTGTTCGTCTCCTGCGGCGTCGTGCTGGATGACATGGCGGTATCTCCCCTCGACCTCAGGGCTACCATAAAAAGAGGGCGCCGGTTCTGCAACCGGCGCCCGCCTCAAGCTTTTGTTAACAACCGGTTTTTAGCCGATCGATTTGCGCGGCTCCACAGCGTCCGGCGGAATGATCTCTGCTTCGGGCTTCGCATCCGCTGCCGGCTTGGCATGGCGGCGGCGCCAGTCGCCGAGGAAGAGAAGGATCGGCGCTGCGATGAAGATCGACGAAGCACCGGCAACGAGGATGCCGAAGACCATCGGGATCGCGAAGCTCTCGACCGCGCTACCGCCCCAGATCGCCATAGGAAGCAGGGCGAGGAATGCGGTGGCGTTGGTGTAGAGGCTTCGTGCCAGCGTCTCGTTGATCGAGCGGTCGATGATTTCGCGCAACGGCATCGACTTGTAGAGGCGCATGTTTTCACGCATGCGGTCATAGACGACGACCTTGTCGTTCACCGAGTAGCCGACCAGCGTCAGGATCGCCGCGATAGCCGTCAGGTTGAAGTCGAGGCCGGTCAGCGCGAAGAAGCCGATTGCCTTGGTGACGTCGAGGACGAGCGTCACGATGGCGCCGACAGCGAATGGCCATTCGAAGCGTGCCCAGATATAGGCGAGCATCGCCAGGCTGGCGATGACGACGGACAGGATACCTGCCCACGCAAGTTCGCCGGAGACCTTCGGGCCGATGACGTCGGTGCCGGTAACGGTTGCCGACGGATCGATCTTGACGATCTCCGCCTTCAGCTTTTCGACGGCGGCCGTCTGTGCCTCTTCGCCACCTTCCTGGCGCTGCGCACGCACCGCCATGGTGTTGTTGTCGCCATAGGACTGCAGCGAGACTTCGCCGAGGCCGAGGCTGTTCAGGCCTTCACGGAACTTGCCGAGATCAGCAGCTTCGGTCGTCTTGACCGACATCTGGATACCACCACGGAAGTCGACGCCGTAGTTGAGGCCCGGATGGATGAAGAGCACGACCGATGCGATCGACAGCAGTGCCGAGACCGTGACGCCGAAGAAGCGTGCCTTCATGAACTGGATGTGGCGGCCGTAGGGGTTGAACATCATCGGCAGCAGCGGCTTGATGTTCAGAACCTTGAGCTTACGGCGGCGGGTGATCTCGATCATCGTGACGCGAACGAAGGCGACCGAGGTGAACATCGAGATGATCAGGCCGAGTGCCATGGTGACCGCGAAGCCGCGGACCGGGCCGGAGCCGAACCAGAACAGGATGGCGGCAGCGATAAGCGCCGTCATGTTGCCGTCGATAATCGTCGAGTAGGCGCGGCGGAAGCCGGTATCGATAGCGGCAAAGGCGCTCTTGCCCTTGCGCGTTTCTTCACGAATGCGCTCGTTGATGAGAACGTTCGCGTCGACCGCAAGACCGATACCGAGAACGACACCCGCGATACCCGGCAGCGTCAGCGTCGCGCCGACAAGGGTCAGGGCCGAGAAGGTCAGGATCGTGTGGATCAGCAGGGCGAAGTTCGCGAGGAAGCCCCAGGTGCCGTAGAGCACGAAGATGAAGAGGGCGACGAGAACGAAGCCGACGATACCCGAATAGATACCCATGCGGATCGCGTCTGCGCCAAGGTCGGCACCGACGGTGCGTTCTTCGATGACGGTCAGCTTGGCGGGCAGGGCGCCGGCGCGCAGCATGGCGGCGAGCGTCGTTGCCGTATCCGGCGAGAAGCTGCCGGAGATCTGGCCCGAACCACCGGTGATCGGCTCGCGGATGACAGGCGCGCTCAGCACCTTGTCGTCGAGAACGATGGCGAAGGGGTTGCCGACATTCTGGCGGGTGATGTCTGCGAAGCGGGTCGCGCCGGCGCTGTCGAAGCGGAAGCTGACGATCGGCTCATGCGTGTTCGGGTCGAAGCCGACGCGGGCATCCGAGAGGCGGTCGCCGGAGATTTCGACGCGGTCGAGAACCGGATAGCTGTTGCCCTGGTCGTCCTTCAGCATGGTCACACCAGGACCCGGCTGGTTGTTCGGGGCAAGCATGTGGAACGACATCTTGGCGGTCGAGCCGAGCAGCTGGCGAAGGCGCGACGGATCCTGGGCGCCCGGCAGCTGCACGAGAACGCGGTTGGCGCCGATGCGCTGGATCGTCGGTTCGGCAACGCCGACCTGGTCGACGCGCTGACGGATGACTTCAAGGCTCTGCTGAACGGCGGAATCGACGTGGCTGGCAAGACCGGCCGGCGAGAAGGCGACGATGACGTTGCCGCCATTTGCCGTGACCGAGAGGTCCGACTGGCCGGCGCTGAGACCGGTGCTGATCGGGTTGCCGAGCGTCTGGAGCTGGGTGATGGCTTCGCTGCTCTGCGCCGGATCAACCGGGGTCACGACGATCTGGTTGTTGTTGAGAACGATCGACTTGGTCTGGATGTTCTTCTCGCGCAGAACGCGGCGGGCGTCCTGCAGCAGCGTCTGGAGACGCTCCTTGGTCAGGTCCGCTTCATCGACTTCGAGCACGAGGTGCGAGCCGCCGCGAAGGTCGAGCCCAAGGGAAACCTGGCTGTGCGGCAGCCAGGCGGGCAGCTTGTCGAGGGTGCTCTGCGAGAGCATGTTCGGCAGCGCGATGATAATGCCGAGCACGATGATCACCGAATAGGTGAACACCAGCCATGGTGAATTGCGCATTCTTTCAGTTCCTTGAATAAAAGTAGGCCGGCGCAAGGCGCTGGCTGTGTCTCTGCAGTTCTGGAGGCGCCCGTCAGGGGCGCGAAAAATCAGGCGACCGGCGGTGCGCGGGGCTGATGGGCCGCCGGGGCGGCAGGCCGGATGACCGTATCGGCGATGCCTGCGGGCGCAGGTGCCGGCCATTCGGCGAATGCGAGATGCGCAAGAAGCGGCAGTGCCGCGGCATCGGAATCGTGCAGTGTCTGTTTCGGCGCGATCTTGCGCTCGGTGGCAAGCAGCCCGCGCACGGCTTCACGCGCCGTCAGCTGCAGCGGCTGGCTTTCCTTGCCGGGCGCGCTCAGCGCATTATTGCTCTGGGAGTCGGGGCCA
Source organism: Rhizobium sp. Rhizsp82 (assembly GCF_047325115.1). NCBI lineage: Bacteria > Pseudomonadati > Pseudomonadota > Alphaproteobacteria > Hyphomicrobiales > Rhizobiaceae > Rhizobium > Rhizobium sp. Rhizsp82. Next base: position 1,473,234 of record NZ_CP168570.1, read on the forward strand.
AGAACGAGGTTGCCGCCGAAAAGCAGGCCGAGATAGGCGAAGACGGCAAGCAAGAGGGAAACGGCGATGCGGGCGCTCAGGCGGCGCGCATCCGGCATTCCCTCGTCATGTCCTGCGATCTCGCTCTCAAACCGGCTCAAAAGCGCAAAAACCCGTCATTCTTTCTCCGGCGGCTCTGTGGCCGCGGGCGGAATTGTATCAGTCTCCGGCCCATCTTCATAGGCTGGTCTGTCATGATGCACTTGAGCGAGCCGGTCAACCATCCCCATGGCGATTTCTCGCTCGCCCATGATCACGGTATCGGCGCCATATTGCTTGAGTTCTTCCACCTCGGCGTCCGAGTGCGCCCGCGCGACGATCAGGATCGAGGGGTTGACCGTACGGCCGAGCTCCGCCACGTGGCATGCCTCAAAGGCATTCGGAATGGCGATGACCAGGCTGCGGGCGCCGTTGAGATTGGCGAGATCGAGCACCTCTCGCGCCGCGGCATTGCCGAGCACCGTCTCGACGCCCTGGGCCGAGAGCTCTTCGATGCGCTTTTCGGAATCTTCGATGACGAGGAACGGCGTGCCAGACGATTTCAGGTTCTGTCCGACGATGCTGCCCACGCGGCCGTAGCCGACGAGGATCACATGGCCGGACAGGGATGTCGGCTGGATGTCGTCCTCCTCCGGCTGGATAGGCTCGACGGGGGCGGACTCCTGGGACTCCGCTGCCTCTGCCGCTGGCTCCTCGCGCTTCGGACGCTCCAGGAGGGGCTTGATGCGGTCGCAGAGGTAGAAGAGGGCAGGGTTGAGAATAATCGAGATGATCGCACCGGCGAGGATTAGATCGCGTCCTTCTTCCGGCAACAGGCCGAGATCGACGCCAAGCGCCGCGAGGATGAAGGAAAATTCGCCGATCTGACCAAGGCTCGCCGAAATCGTCAGCGCCGTGCCCACCGATTTCCTGAACAGCAGCACGATCAGCAGCGCGGCGACCGACTTGCCGATGACGATGATGAAGACGGTGGCGAGAACCGGCAGCGGCTTCTCGATCAGGATGTTCGGGTCAAACAGCATGCCGACCGAAACGAAGAACAAAACCGCGAAGGCATCGCGCAGCGGCAGGCTTTCCTGCGCGGCGCGGTGGCTGAGCTCGCTTTCGGCAAGAACCATGCCGGCGAAGAAGGCACCGAGCGCCAGCGAAACGCCGAACATCTTCGAGGCGCCGAAGGCAACGCCGAGCGCGATGGCGAGAACGCCGAGGCGGAACAGTTCGCGAGAACCGGTATGGGCGATGCGATGCATCGTCCAGGGGATCAGCTTGCGGCCGAAGATCAGCATCAGCGCCACGAACAGCGCCACCTTGACCAGCGTCATGCCGATGATGCCGCCGATGCCGAGATCGAGGCCGAGCAGGCGGTTCAGACCAGCCGAGAGCGGCTCGACCGTCGCATGCTCGCCACCGCCGATGCTGGCAGCCGCCGGGATGAGAACGAGTGCCAGAACCATGGCGAGGTCTTCGACGATCAGCCAGCCGACGGCGATCTTGCCGCGCTCCGTCTCGACGAGACGCCGCTCCTGCAAGGCCTTTAGAAGCACGACGGTCGAGGCGACCGACAGCGCAAGACCGAAGACCAGGCTGCCGCCGGTCGGCCAGCCCATCAGCCAGCCGAGACCCCAGCCGAGCAGCGTCGCAAAGCCGATCTGCACGATCGCGCCGGGCACCGCGATGCCGCGAACAGAGAGAAGATCCTTGAGAGAGAAATGCAGGCCGACGCCGAACATCAGCAGGATGACGCCGATTTCGGCGAGTTCGGGAGCTAGATTCTGGTCAGCGACGTAACCGGGCGTATGCGGCCCGACGAGAATACCGGCAAGCAGATAGCCCACCAGTGGCGGCAGCTTCAGCCTGTTGGCGATGGCGCCGAAGATAAACGCCAGCACGAGACCTCCGACGATTGTCGAAATCAAAGGTGTGTCGTGCGGCATCGCAATCTCCCGATCTGGTATTCCCGTTCAAAACATGACATATATGGCTTATGTTGACCAATATGGGTGACTTGAAATCATGGGTCAAGGCGCTAAAGAAACAATTCTGACGCCTGCTTTATGCCGCGCTGCCCGAGGTTTGCTCGATTGGACGCAGAGCGACCTTGCCGACAAGGCCGCCGTCTCACGCAGCACGATACGCGACTATGAAGGCCGGCACCACGAAATCCACCGTGCGACCGAGGCACAGCTGCGCCTCGCCTTCGAGGAAGGCGGCGTGAGATTCGTCGATGTGGAAGGGGCGGGGACAGGTCTCTGCCTGCCCCCGCAAGCGCCTGCCTAGCGCTGCCGGTCGAGGCAACTGCCCGGCATCTTGTAGGCGTAGACGTCCTTGCCGCGATAATAACCGTCGGCCGGCTGCCAGCTCTTCACCAGCTCGGCCGTGCCGGTGGTGCAGGTAAATTCATTGCGGCTGACGAAAAGCACCGGCTCCTGCGAACCCGCGGGCAGGGCGAAGTTCTGCTCGTAATAGCTGTTCGGCAGATCGACGGGCGCCCGGGCATAGATCTTTACCGGCTCGTTGCGCAGCGTGTGGAACATGTCGGCGACGAAATCGCGGTTGTCGGTGACGATAGTCGCGGTCCCGGCCTGCTTGGCGAGCGCGGCGGCTTCGCGGCTGATTTCGGCGCGGCCGAGATAGCGCTTCATGATCTCGTTGCCGCCGGGCAGCACGAGTTCATGCGCGAAGATCGTAGCCAGCGGGAAGAGGATGCTGGCGACAGCGCCGATGATCAGCGAGATGTTGAGGCCCTTCGGCCAGAGGCGCGAAAGAACGGTCACGGCAAGCACGGTCCCGGTCACATAGGCCGTCACGCCCCAGTTGGCCTCGGCCTTGGCGACGAATGCCTGCAGGGTGATCAGGAACACCACCGGCAGCGAGAACCAGACGAGCAGCTTTTCCGTTTCTCCGCTCCGGCCCCGGATCATCCGCCATCCGGCCCAGAGCATTGCGAAGAAGATGATCGGGCCGACGACGCCGAACTGCGCAGCGAAGAATTCCGCAGCGCCGGCGAAATCCAGCTTCATCTGGTCCCACTTGGCGATGTCCTCGGTGTGGCGAACCGTGGTCGCGTCATGCGTGAAGTTCCACCAGAGGTTCGGCGAAGCGAAGATCAGCGCCGTGACGACGGAAATGAAGAAATCGCGCCAGGCAATGCGCGCTGCAGGCACGAAGAGCAGCGCAATCAATCCGCCGGGCACGACGAAGAGGATCGCGTATTTCGACAGGAACGAGCAGCCGAAGGCAGCGCCCATCAGCAGCGCCAGCCCGATAGAGGACTTCTTCGTCAGGCCGGCATAGGCCCAGAGTCCGATCGTCATGAAGAACAGCAGCACGACGTCGGTGGAGAAGAACACCGACGAAAGGGCAACCGCCGGCATCGTCACATAGATGGCGCCCGTCCACCCCTCGACCTCGGGTCCGACGACGCGCTTGGCGAGCTTCATCAGCAGGAAAGCGGTCGCCGCGTGAACGATCGGTCCGCAGAGGCGCACCCAGAAAATATCGGTCGAACCCGCAATATCGGTCATCGCCCGGATGAACCAGGCGATCATCGGCGGCTTGGAATAATAGCCGAAATCGAGATTTTGCGACCAGAACCAGTATTGCGCCTCGTCGACGAAGAAATCCGTCGTGTCGAAATGCAGCGTCACGATGCGCCACAAGGTGACGGCAAGAATGATGAAAAGGCCGGTTCTGGCAGACATATAGAACTTCCGCTGGTTAAGGCGCCTGCCATACATCAGCGAAGCTGCACTGCCAACACGGGCGGCTCACAAAGCCGCACTATGCCGCAGTCAAAGGCTTTTCAGAGAACCCGAAGGTCGATGCTGCCGCGGCGTGCTTCGATCTGATCGAGCAGGGCGACGGCTGCCAAAGTGGCAATTGCGATGAGGCAGGATCCCAATCCGAGAACAATCATTGCTCTATCCTTAACGACATCATGTCATGTCTTAAGGGTGCGATATAACACAAAGCTTGCGCAGGACTTGTAGCGCGCCTGCAACTCCTTGGGACTATTTCATTTGTTGCTCCAAAAATGCTTTCAGCGGCTGCGTTGATTAAAAAGCGCATTAACCTTCAAGCAAGGAATTAACCATAAACATGGCGTTACACGTCGGAATGGGAAATGTTGCTCGTTCCCACCAGGCATGACGCCGTCCCGCCGTACCGGCTCGATCCGGTATCCACTCTTTTCCGAAACAGATTTCTGTTGATGGGAGACGCCTGTCTTCCGGCCATACTGCCGGAGGCTGAAGGCCGCTTCCCTGCATTGTGCTCGTCGGATGGAGCAAAACGGTTTTTCACCGGACCAGGTCCGGATGTGGTTGGGGATAGGCATTGCGGCAGGATATGCCATCAGATCAGGCCAAGGGCGCGCAGGCAGGCAGCCTCCGTGATCGCCTGCGTTTTGCCGGCCTCGATGCCGCGCAATGCGAGCTTGTTCGCCGCCACCGCCCGCTGCTCGAAACCGAGCTGAAGAGCGGCCTCCGCGATCTTTTCCAGCGGTTCCAGGCATTTCCGGACGCCGCCAGCAATTTCCAGAACGACCGCCAGCTCGACCGGCTGCACGATCTGCAATCCTCGCACTGGGATGTGCTGACGGATGCGCGCTTCGACAGCCTCTATGCCGAGCGCGTCAAGGTTCTCTCCGATACGCAGAGCAAGATGGGCCTCGACCCGCGCTGGCACGTCGCCGGCCACGGCGTCATGCTCGAGCATATCATCTCCGGTCTCGCGAGTGATCTAGCCGGCAAGCCGCTGCTTCCGGGCGCCAAGCGCCGCGCCAAGGAAATCAGCGAGATGATGACGGCGATCATCCGCCTCGTGATGGTCGATGTCGAGATTGCTGTTTCGCTCCGCTTCAATGCTCTGCGCGCATCGCAGGGCCGCGTGCTCTCCGAGCAGCGCGAGAAGGACAAGGCAGATATCGCCCGCATCTTCGGCGACGTTATCGATGGTCTTGCCGCCCGCGACCTGACGGTTCGCGCACCCGTCGAGGCCGATGGCGCCCATGCGGAACTTGCCGCGGCCCTCAACGCCGCGCTCGACGCCGTCCAGACAGAATTCGTAGGGATCTCCGATCGCACCCAGAAGGCAGAGCTGTCGACGCGCTCGCTTTCCGAGGCATCGAAGAATTTTGCGGGTCACGCCGCCGGTCATGCCGGAGAGTTGCAGTCCTCGGCTGCTGCGCTGCAGGCAATCGCCGAAAGCGTTCGTCAGGGGGCGACGGGAAGCCGCGCCGCCGAACAGGCCGCCGCGTCGACGCGCGTTGCGGCCGAAGAGAGCGGCGCCGTCGTTGGCCGGGCGATCACCGCCATGGCCGATATCGAGCAGTCGGCGGAGAAGATCGGCCAGATCATCGGCGCCATCGACGAGATCGCCTTCCAGACCAACCTTCTGGCGCTGAACGCCGGTATCGAGGCTGCCCGCGCCGGTGAATCCGGCCGCGGCTTTGCCGTCGTCGCTCAGGAAGTCCGCGCTCTGGCGCAGCGCTCGGCAGATGCCGCCCGCGAGATCAAGACGCTGGTGACGACCACCAAGGCGCAGGTCGATGCCGGCGTCCAGATGGTCGGCCGCACCCAGGATTCGATCGGCAGCATCGTCCGCCAGGTCACCGGCATCAACGAGGCGATCGCCGCGATTGCCGTCAATACCGGCGAGCATGCCGCAAGCCTCGACGCCGTCACCGGCGAGGTGAAGAGCCTGAGCGCCGGTGTCGCCGCCAATGCCAATGCAGCCCGCCATTCGGCCGATGGTGCCGATCATCTGCACACCGTCATTCTCGAACTCGGCCAGACGATCCGCGAATTCCGCATCGCCCGCGAAAACGCCCAGCCGGCGCGCCGCGAACCGGTTCGCGCAGCAGCGCCGCGCGTCGAGATCGCCGCCCAGCCGGTGACGCTCGACGAGCAGTTCGACAACGAAGATTTCGACTTTTCCCGCCCCGCAGCAAGCTTCGGAGGACGGAATGTTTACTAACCTATCGGAATATGAGGTCCGCTCGCTTTTGCGGGTTGGACACAAGGGGACAAGGACAGGCTGATGGCAGCGAAGAAGAGCGGCAAGACGCTTAATCTTGCAGCGGTACTCGATCTCAATGAAGCGACAGCACTCCGTGATAAGCTTCTTTCCATGCGCGGCAGCGACATCGTTATCGATGCATCGGGCGTCGAGCGTGTTGGTGGCCTCTGCGCACAGGTGCTGATGGCTGCGGAAAAGACCTGGGATCAGGACAAGCAGTCTTTCAAGTTCTCGAAAGTGTCTGATGCATTCGAAAAAACCATGCAGCTGGTCGGCGTCGATATAGACCACCTGCTTGCCAAGGAGATCCGGCAATGAAGAAAAAAGTGCTTACCGTGGATGATTCACGGACGATCCGAAACATGCTTCTCGTGACGCTCAACAATGCGGGCTTCGAGACGATCCAGGCGGAAGACGGTGTCGAGGGCCTCGAAGTTCTCGAAGAGTCGAACCCTGACGTCATCGTGACCGACATCAACATGCCGCGTCTCGACGGTTTCGGCTTCATCGAAGGTGTTCGCCGCAACGAAAAGTACCGCGCGATCCCGATCTTGGTGCTGACCACCGAGAGCGATGCCGAAAAGAAGAACCGTGCCCGCCAGGCCGGTGCGACGGGCTGGATCGTAAAGCCTTTCGACCCTGCCAAGCTGATAGATGCCATTGAGCGTGTAACCGCTTAAACCCAGGAATTTCTCCTATGGATATGAACGAAATCAAAGAGATCTTTTTCCAGGAGTGCGAGGAGCAGCTCGCCGAACTGGAATCCGGTCTCATGAAAATGAATGATGGCGATCGTGATCCGGAAACCGTCAACGCGGTGTTCCGTGCCGTCCATTCGATCAAGGGCGGCGCTGGCGCCTTCGGTCTGGATGATCTCGTCGCTTTCGCCCATGTATTCGAGACCACACTTGATTGCGTTCGTTCCAACAAGCTTGAGCCTAATCAGGACGTCCTGAAGGTCATGCTGAAGTCGGCCGACGTTCTGGCCGACTTGACGAATGCTGCCCGCGATGGCGGCAGCATCGATGAAAGCCGCAGCCGCGGCCTGGTGAAGGAGCTCGAGGCTTTGGCACACGGCGAAATGCCGTCGTCGTCGGCTGCCGCCGAAGCGCCCGCACCGAAAGCGGCTGCAAAGCCTGCGCCGGCCCCGGCACCCGTTGCCGCAGCCCCGGCTCCGACCGATGATAGCGGTTTCCAGCCGATCCCCTTCTCCTTCGGCGATTTCGGCGATGAAGTAGAAGCCGGTTCCGACCTGCCGGCCTATGAGATCACCTTCAAGCCGCGCTCGGACCTCTATTCCAAGGGTAACGACGCCACGCTGCTGCTGCGCGATCTCTCCCGCCTCGGCGAGATGAGCATCTACTGCAACATGGACGCGCTCGTCGGCCTCGACGAGATCGATCCGGAAGCTGCCTACTTCTTCTGGAACGTCACGCTCAAGACGGACAAGGGTGAAGACGCCATCCGCACCGTCTTCGAATTTGCCGAATGGGATTGCGAACTGACCGTGACGCCGGTCGAGGACGCCAAGTCCGCGGAAGCTTCGAACGAAGAGCTGCCGATGATCCCGGTTCCGTTCGATCTCTCGGCCCTCGACGATGCGCCTGAAGCACCGGTCGAGCCCGCAAAATCGGATGTTGCCGCAGCCGTTGCTGCCGCTGAGACCGCTTCCAACGTCACGCAGATGGCCGCTGCCGCTGCCCGTGTCGAGAAGAAGGAATCGGCTGCCGCCGCCAGTGCCGCTGCCGCCGCAGCAGCCCAGAACAATGCCGCTGCCAACAGCGCAGGCCAGACGATCCGCGTCGATCTCGATCGCGTCGACCGCCTGATCAACCTCGTCGGCGAGCTTGTCATCAACCAGGCGATGCTCTCGCAGAGCGTCATCGAAAACGACACGACCGGTACGTCCTCGATCAACATGGGCCTCGAAGAGCTGCAGCAGCTCACCCGCGAGATCCAGGACTCGGTCATGGCGATCCGCGCGCAGCCGGTAAAGCCGGTCTTCCAGCGCATGTCGCGTATCGTTCGCGAAATCGCCGACATGACCGGCAAGTCGATCCGCCTGATCACCGAAGGTGAAAACACCGAAGTCGACAAGACGGTTATCGACAAGATCGCCGAACCGCTGACGCATATGATCCGAAACGCCGTCGACCACGGCATCGAATCGCCGGAGAGACGCGCAGCCGCCGGCAAGAGCGCCGAAGGCACCGTCCGCCTCACTGCAAAGCATCGTTCGGGCCGCATCCTGATCGAACTCGCCGACGACGGCGCCGGCATCAACCGCGAAAAGGTCAAGCAGAAGGCAATCGCCAACGAGCTGATCCCGGCCGATGCCAACCTGTCGGATGAAGAAATCGACAACCTGATCTTCCTGCCGGGCTTCTCCACAGCCGACAAGATCTCCGACATCTCGGGCCGCGGCGTCGGCATGGACGTCGTCAAGCGCTCGATCCAGGCACTCGGCGGCCGTATCAACATCACCTCGAAGCCGGGCCAGGGTTCGGTCTTTACGATGAGCCTGCCGCTGACGCTCGCCGTCCTCGACGGCATGGTCGTCACGGTTGCCGGCCAGACGCTGGTCGTGCCGCTGACGGCGATCGTCGAGACGCTCCAGCCGGAAGCCTCCGCGATCCACTCCTTCGGTGCGAGCCATCGCCTGATCTCGATCCGTAACTCCTTCTGCCCGCTGGTGGATGTCGGCCGGATCCTGAACTTCCGAGCAACCCAGGCAAACCCGGTCGAAGGCGTTGCCCTGCTGGTGGAATCCGAAGGCGGCGGTCAGCGCGCTCTGATGGTCGATGCCATCCAGGGTCAGCGTCAGGTCGTCATCAAGAGCCTCGAAGCCAACTATACCCACGTTCCGGGTATCGCGGCTGCAACGATCCTCGGCGACGGGCGCGTGGCGCTCATCCTCGATGTCGATGCAGTGGTCGGCGCCTCGCGCGGCCAGGCCTTGAAGCAGGAAATCTCCCTGGCAGCGGTAGGATAAGACGATGTCGTACGGCGTAAAAAATCTGAACCATGGGGATAGCGAGCTCATCGCTTTCCGCATCGGTGACCAGGAATTTTGCGTGAATATCATGGCGGTGCGCGAAATTCGCGGCTGGACGCCTGCAACGCCCATGCCGCATGCGCCCGCCTATGTCATTGGCGTCATCAACCTCCGCGGCGCGGTCCTGCCGATCATCGATCTGTCGGCCCGCCTTGGAATGAAGGCGGCCGAACCGACCCCGCGCCACGTCATCATCGTGGCGCAGGTCAAGCGGAAGGTCGTTGGTCTGCTGGTCGATGCTGTCTCGGATATCCTCACGGTGACCGAGCAGCATATCCAGCCGACCCCGGAAATCGCATCCGATATCCAGCGTCAGTTTGCCCGCGGCATCCTGTCGATCGACAAGCGGATGATCTGCCTGATCGAACTCGAAGCCCTCTTCCCGGAAGCTGAAAGCGAAGCTGCATGAGTGTCATGAGTGCAAAAGATGTGCGGCAGGGAAGCCCCGACGAGGTTCTGGCGAGCGGCGAATATCCGCTGACCCGCCGCGACCTCTCGGAGATCGCCGCCATGATCTATTCGGACGCGGGGATTTTCCTCAACGAGACGAAGGCCTCGCTGGTCTATTCGCGCCTGTCGAAGCACATCCGCAATCTCGGCCTTTCCGGCTTCCGCGAATACTGTTCGCTGGTGGCTTCGCCGGCCGGTGCCGCACCGCGCCGCGAGATGCTGTCGCACCTGACGACCAACTTCACGCGCTTCTTCCGCGAAAACCATCACTTCGATCACCTGCGCGATCAGGTGCTGCCGGAACTTCTGCACCGCGCCAAGATGGGCGGCCGCGTGCGCATCTGGTCGGCCGCTTCGTCGGATGGCCAGGAGCCCTATTCGATCGCATTGACCGTGCTGTCGCAGATGCCGAATGTCGCCGATTACGATTTCAAGATTCTGGCGACCGACATCGACCCGAAGATCCTGGCGATCGCCCGGCAGGGCGCCTACGATGAAAGCGCCCTGGAAACCGTGTCGCCGCAGATGCGCAAGCAGTGGTTCTCGGAAGTCGAGATCCAGGGACGCCGCAAGTTCCAGGTCGACGACCGCGTCAAGCGCCTGATCACCTACAACGAACTGAACCTGATGGCGCAGTGGCCGTTCAAGGGCAAGTTCGACGTGATTTTCTGCCGCAACGTCGTCATCTATTTCGACGAGCCGACCCAGATGAAGATCTGGTCGCGCTTCGCCGAGCTGCTGCCGGAAGGCGGGCACCTCTATATCGGTCATTCCGAGCGTGTCTCGGGCGATGCCAAGAACGTCTTCGACAATATCGGCATCACCACGTACCGCTATACGACCAAGGGCGTCGGGAGGAAGGCATGAGCGCACCTGCAAGGGTACTCGTCGTCGATGACTCGCCGACCATGCGCGGCCTGATCACCGCGGTTCTGAGCGCCGACCCCGATGTGACCGTCATCGGCCAGGCCGGCGACGCGCTGGAAGCGCGCGAAGCGATCAAGAAGCTCAATCCCGATGTCGTGACGCTCGATATCGAGATGCCGAACATGAACGGCCTCGATTTCCTCGAGAAGATCATGCGCCTGCGCCCGATGCCGGTGATCATGGTGTCGACGCTGACGCATCGCGGCGCCGAGGCAAGCCTCGCAGCCCTCGAAATCGGTGCCTTCGACTGCATCGGCAAGCCTGCTCCGGGCGATCTCCGCCCGTTCGGCGATCTCGCCGAGAAGGTCAAGGCTGCCGCCCGTACGCAGCGCCAGTTCACCCAGCGCCCGGCCGCAGCACCTGTTGCGCCGCCTGCGGTCGCCGATTTCCGGGTCGGCCGCAAGATCGTCGCGATCGGTTCGTCGACCGGCGGTGTCGAGGCTCTGATCGCGGTTCTGCAGAAGTTTCCGGCCAATTGCCCGCCGACGGTTATCACCCAGCATATGCCGCCGACCTTCACCAAAAGCTTCGCCGAACGGCTGAATCGCCTCTGCGCCCCTGTGGTCGAAGAGGCGAGGGACGGGGCTCGTTTGGAAATTGGCAAGATTTATCTGGCACCAGGAGGTGAACGACACCTGCAGGTCGCCAATGTCTCGGCGCCGCACTGCCGGCTTGTCGAGCGTGACCCCGTCAACGGCCACCGTCCTTCGGTCGATGTGCTGTTTGATTCCGTCGCGGAACTTGCCGGCCGCAACTCGGTCGGCGTGATACTCACAGGGATGGGCCGCGATGGCGCGGCTGGCCTGCTGAAGATGCGCCATGCGGGCGCACGCACCATCGGACAGAACGAGAAGACCTGCGTGGTCTACGGCATGCCCCGTGTTGCCTATGAGCTTGGAGCCGTTGAGCATCAGCTGCCACTGAATGCCATCGGCGAGGAAATCTTGAAAATGACAGCCGCCCGAAAGGAAGGGACAGAATAATGTCGATAGCGGAGAAAATTAAGGTTCTGATTGTTGACGATCAGGTCACCAGCCGCCTGCTGCTCAGCGATGCGCTGACCCAGCTCGGTTTCAAGCAGATCACCTCTGCGGGTGACGGCGAACAGGGCATGAAGATCATGGCCCAGCAGCCCCACCACCTGGTCATCTCGGACTTCAACATGCCGAAGATGGACGGCCTCGGTCTGCTCCAGGCCGTGCGCACCAACCCGGCAACGAAAAAGGCTGCCTTCATCATCCTGACCGCGCAGGGCGACCGCGCGCTGGTTACGAAGGCCGCTCAACTCGGCGCCAACAACGTGCTTGCCAAGCCCTTCACCATCGAAAAGATGAAAGCGGCTATCGAAGCCGTGTTCGGAGCACTGAAATGACAATCGAGGCAGCAGCCCGCCGTGTCCACATCATCCAGGGAGAATGGAAAGTCCTGAATGATCCGAATGCGGTTCTGACGACCATTCTTGGCTCGTGCGTGGCTGCTTGCCTGCGGGATCCCGTGGCAGGAGTGGGCGGCATGAACCATTTCCTTCTGCCGGGAACCGGCAATACGCCGATGACCGGCGGGGATGCCACACGCTACGGCGTGCATCTGATGGAACTGCTGATCAACGGCCTTCTGAAGCAGGGCGCGCGCCGCGACCGCCTCGAGGCCAAGATCTTTGGCGGGGCGAAGACGATCTCGACCTTCTCCAATGTCGGCGAACAGAACGCCGCTTTCGCCGCGCAGTTCCTGAGGGATGAAGGAATCCCCGTTGTCGGCTCCAGCACCGGCGGCGATCACGGCCGCAAGCTGGAATTCTGGCCGGTCTCCGGCCGGGCCCGTCAATATCCGCTTACCGGCGCCGAGACGCAGAAGACCGTTGCCCTCGAGCAGCGTCCGGTCGCGCCTGCCAAACCTGTTGAAAATAGTATCGAATTTTTCTGAGTTTGAGGATTTTTATATGACTTTTAATGCCCCCATCGAACCGCCCTCGCCGTTGGAGGCTCTGCCCGACCTCCTGATGCGCATCGTTTCCGAGCTGCATGACGTTGCCTACCTGATCGAACGCATCGAACCCCAGCTTCTCGAAATCGGCGGTGCCGATATCCTCAATGCGCCCGACAGCATGAAGGTCATGCAGGGCATCGACCTTGCCGTCCAGAAGACCCGCGGCCTCGCCGAATTCATCGACACGATCACCGGCGAAATCCCGCAGAACTGGACCGTCGACGTCGCAACGGCCCTCAGCCTGGTCAAGCTTGCAGAAATGCAGAAGGCCCTTGGCGGAGCCACGCGGCATGGTCATTCCCAGCCTCTCAGCAAGGCAGCAGGCGACTTCGACTTTTTCTGATCCCTGCTTTTCAAGCATGCCCTGACGAAACGCTCGCACAAGTTTCGGTCTCTATCAAGGAATGAGGCAATAAGCCTGTTTTGTCTTTGACGGATCGTGCGAGAACAGAATGAATCTGTTAAATCAATTAGTTCAGGTCATGAAGAACCTCGGTTCGCTAGGCCGGACCCGCCTGCTGGCGCTTGCGGGTGTGGGTGTTCTTTCAATAGCAATTGTTTTGGCTGCGGCCCTTTTTGTTAATAAGCCTGCCCAGGAAACCCTTTACGTCGGCCTCGACAGCCCTGATCTCAACCAGATCAGCATGGCGCTTGCCGAAAACAATATGGCATTCGAGGTTGGTACCGACGGTTCCAGCATCACCGTACCGGCTGGCATGACCGGCAAGGCCCGTCTGCTTCTTGCAGAACGCGGCCTGCCGAACAGCGCCAATGCCGGTTACGAGCTTTTCGACAAGGTCGGCTCCCTCGGCCTGACGTCGTTCATGCAGGAAGTCACTCGCGTCCGCGCGCTTGAAGGTGAAATCGGTCGCACCATCCAGTCGATCTCGGGCATCAATGCCGCCCGCGTTCACATCGTCATGCCCGAAGTCGGCAACTTCCGCAAAGCAGAGCAGAAGCCGACGGCATCGGTCATGATCAGAGCGAGCGCTGCCACAGGGCGAAGCGCTGCAAGCTCCATCCGCCACCTGGTGGCCTCGGCTGTGCCGGGGCTCGATGTCGATGACGTCACGATTCTCGATTCGACCGGCCAGCTGCTCGCTTCCGGCGACGAAGCCGGCAACAACACGCTTAATCGTTCTCTCGGCATCGTGCAGAACGTCCAGCAGGAAGTTGAATCCAATATCGACAAGGCTCTCGCACCCTTCCTCGGTATGGATAACTTCCGCTCCAGCGTGACGGCGAGCCTCAACACCGACGCTCAGCAGATCCAGGAAACCACCTACGATCCGGAATCCAAGGTCGAGCGCTCGGTTCGCACCACCAAGGAAGCCAACCAGTCGTCGCAGAAGCAGTCTGACAACGCCACGACTGTCGAGCAGAATGTTCCCCAGGCTGCTCCTGAAGCTGGTGGCGCTGCCGGTCCTCAGTCGGAAGACAAGTCCGACAAGAAGGAAGAGCAGACCAACTACGAAATCAACAGCAAGACGACGGCCACGACGCGCAACAGCTACAAGATGGAAAAGCTCTCCATCGCCGTTGTCGTCAACAAGGGCCGTATCGCCAAGATGGTCGGCGAACCCGCAGACCAGGCCAAGATCGACGCCTACCTTGCCGAGATGAAGAGCATCGTCTCCTCGGCCGCCGGCATCGACGCCAGCCGCGGCGACGTCGTGACGGTCACCGCCATGGACTTCCTCGAGAACCAGCTTCTTGACGATACCACCAGCGGTCCCCGCGTTCTCGACATGCTGAGCCGCAACCTTGCGACCATCATCAACTCGCTCGCCTTCCTGGGTGTCGCCTTCATCGTGGTCTGGATGGGCATGCGTCCTCTGGTCCGCTCGATCGGTGGCGGTGGTGCCGGCGCAGGCATCCTCGGCGACAGCTCGTCGGAATCGGCCGGCCTCGAACTGCCCGACTTCGCTCCGGCAGCAGCAGGCGGCGGGGCAGGCGGAGCGCTCATGGACGGCTTCGGCTCGGACTTCGGCTTCGACAGCACCGAGGACCTTCTCAGCCTCGGCGACGACGACGGCAACTTCAATCGCCGCGTCAAGGAAGGCCCGGAACGCAAGCTGTCTCGAATGGTCGAAATCAACGAGGAGCGCGCTGCGAAAATCCTCAGAAAATGGGCGGTCGATCACGCCGCGTAACGAACAAAGGCCGGGCAACCGGCCTTTTTCTTTGCCTGGAATAGGCCGCTGGAGCGGCCCGGCGATCCGTCAACTTGACTGACCTTTTTTGGGGGAATGATTAGCTGGCACAAGGAAAACGCATTTTGTCCGATTGTGGCAAAATGGCCTTAATCCCCAGGCGAAACATATACTCTCGATTGAACGAAAAAAGGAAATACACAGGAATTGCTTAAACGATTATCTAGTTGTTCATTAAGTACATTTTCCGATAATCATCGTAATATTGCTGATCAATATCGACACTTGGCGATATACATTAGATATGCTGATGCAATATTGACTGTTCTTGCCTCGCGCATGGCGCGAATTGTGTTGCGGAACAGAGAGAATCAATTTAGCTTTACTAGAAATTAATCGAGCGACCTCTGCGTGCGAATCAGCGCACGGAATGCGGCAACAGTAAATCCCCAGAACTCGGAGATGGCGATTTGGAGCGCTTCGCCTAGGCTTTGGTGATTCGTGTAAGGGTTGCCGCGGGCCGGAGTTGAACCTGCGCAGTTAGTGCTTTTGCAAAGATTGGTTTTGAGCCGCAGGACGCTGCCTATGGATATGCATATATTGCAGTCGCTTAAGGGCGAAAATCAAACGGCGAATTTTATTGGCCTTCAGGCGTCTAGTCTGTGTTCGCGGGACGAGTTGATCAAGCAGCTCGGCGAGATCGCGGATACCGGCCGCTTGCAACCTGCAATGCGCACCCTGACGGATTACGTCGGCGCCTCCCATTACCTGCTCGCCCGTTCCGACCTGGTTCAGGAAGACGGCCTCGATTTCATCGTTTCCTCCGACTGGCCCTTCGATCTGGTCAAGGATCTGGCCGGTGCGCTCGTCAGCGGTTATTCGCGCACGACCGAGCTCGAGAAGTGCATGCAGCTCTTCCAGCCGAGCTTCTCGCTGCTGCCCGACAATGCCGATGTGCCGGATGGCGCCAGCCGCCAGTACTGCACGCTGTCCTTCAACGTCGGCCGTTCGCGCCTGTCGCTGATGTTCCTCTTCGACGACGGCTTCATTCTTTCTCCGGAGCGCCTGCGCGACGTCGGTCTGCTGGCCGGCTATTTCGCCAGCTTCCTGCGCTGCGGCGGCACCAAGGCCGACCGCGACTTCGAACTGACCGAGCGCGAGCTCGAGTGCCTGTTCTGGATTGCCGAGGGCAAGACCAGCGACGAGATCGCCATGATCCTCGGCATCTCGCGCAACACAATCAACAACTACATCACAAGCGTGATGCGTAAGACTGCTACCAAGACGCGGTCTGAAGCGATTGCATTTGCGGTCAGGAACAGTCTGGTCTGAGAGGGGTTACATGGGGCAGCCGTCAACCAGAACGATGGGAAATACCGACATACGGTCGATGCGGGTCAGCAGGGTTTCCAGCCGCTCCGATCTTTTCCCGCGCCTCGTCGCCATGCAGAAGCTGGCTGACGCGCAGAATTTCGGTGTCTTCCGGGTCAGCGGTTCCGGCGTTCCGGCCAAGCAGCGCCTTGTCTGCGAGCTCGAGAATTGGGGACCGTCCAGCAACGCCGCAAAGGCCTTCGTCGACGCCTACGGCGAGTTCCTGCTCGAACATATCGACAAGTCTCTGTTACCGCTGACATGGGCTGGAGGCCACGACAGGGCCGCTCCTGGCCCCGCAGCATTTGCACCCTTCCTGACGCGTCTGAAGGACGGCGTGCTGCCGTTTTCGGGCATGGCCTTCCCGGTGCGCCTCGGCGCCAACGGCAACGGCTACGTCGTCTTCACCGGCGACTACATGGAACCCGGCAGCGATACGATCATCGAGCTCCACGGCCGCAGCAGCCATATCATGATGGACTTGCTCTCCCTCGACGAGCGCCGCGCGGCCGCATCGGAAGCGCTGAGCGAGCGCGAGATCGCCTGCCTGCAGCTCGCCGGCGATGGCCGCATCAGCGAAGAGATCGCCGACAAGCTCGGCCTCTCGGTTCACACGGTCAATGCCTATCTCGGCTCGGCGACCATCAAGCTGGATTCGGTCAACCGCATCCAGGCGATCGCCAAGGCGATCCGCCTCGGCTACATCAGCTGAGAGCAGAAAGCCCGGCGGGTAAACCAGCCGGGCTTCAGCACTGAATTTCGAAAATGATCAGCCGGCGAAGGCCGGGTAGGACGGGCGCACGTTGTAGCGTGCTTCGCGCAGCGCGTTCTCGAGGAAAGCGGTGTTCTCGTCCGGATCCGCAGACGGATCCTGGAAAGCGATGTGATTGATCTCGATGCCGGCGACGTCTTCGGCGAGCGTCAGCTGCGCATAGACGGTGACGCCGCGCGGCTTGATCTCGAGATCGAGCACTACTTCCGGCTTGCCGCCCCATTCCAGCGTATAATTGCCGCCCAGGCCGAAATTGACGGTGCCCGGATGGAAGAAAAGCTCGGCAGCGGAAGCCACCAGATCGGCGAGATTGCCGTAATACTCGAATCGCAGCAGCGAAATCAGGTCGGATGCGTCCAGAAGCCGAAGCTCCGTCGCAACCGGGCTGATCGCCTCAGCTAGAATTCTTTCACGCTGCGAGGAGTAGGGGCACTTCTTCATGCTGTTTATCTGACCCGCTTGTTCTTGGCTTGTGCGGCGTACACCCGGTGGATGAGCTCCGCGACGGCCTTGTAGAAGACTGACGGGATGACACTATCTATCGAGACTTGCGCAAACATGGAGCGTGCAAGCGGCGGATCTTCGAAAACGGGGATCCCTTGCTTCTCGGCTATCTCTCTGATTTTCAACGCAATGAGGTCCTGGCCCTTGGCAATGACGATCGGCGCGTCGTTTTCCTCGCGCACGTAGCGCAGCGCCACGGCAAAGTGCGTCGGGTTGGCGATGACGAGCGTTGCGCGCTCGACATTGGCGATCATGCGGCGGCGGGCGCGGTCGCGCATCAGCGAGCGCTGGCGGCCCTTGACGAAGGGGTCACCCTGCGACTGCTTGTTTTCTTCCTTCACTTCGTGGCGCGTCATCTTCAGTTCGCTGAACCAGTGATGGCGGGTCCAGAAGAAATCGGCGATCGCGACGAAGGCGGTGGCAAACAGCACGATCAGCACGATCTTGCGCATGATCGTCATCGCCCGCTCGAAGAAGGTCTGCGGGTCGGAGAACATCGAATCGATCGAGCTGAAATATTCGCTCTTCAGCACGAAGAACATGATGAAGCCGACGACGACGACCTTGAACAGCGATTTGCCGAATTCGATCAGGCCGGGCACGCTGAACATGCGCGCGAAACCCTTGGCCGGCGACAGCCGTGAAAACTGCGGGCGGATACGCTCCAAGACGACGCTAGGAAGGTTCTGGCTGAGCGAGGCGATCAGCCCGAAGCACATGAACAGCAGCATGGCGGGAGTCAGCAATACCGCGCTGACCCAGCCGAGATGCACGAAGAGAGACATGGCGTCCGGGCCGGTCTCGATCTTCCATTGGTCCGGCTGCTCGAAAATGTCCCGCAGCTGCTCGCTGACGGTGCTGATGCCGTCGGGCAGGTAGAAGGTCAGATAGACGTAGGTGGCGAGAACCGTGGCAAAGATCGGCACCTCTCGCGAGAAGGGGGTATTACCTTTCTCGGCGGCATCCGACAGTTTTTTGCCTGTCGGGTCTTCTGTTTTGCTGTCCTTGTCTTCATCAGCCAAGTGAACGGCACTCCCTGAACGGAAAAGGCCGCGACAGAGCGCGGCCCGACAGGGAAAGGGTAGTCTCCCGGCGCATGGCGATCAACCGCGCGGCGCCGGGAGGAGGTAATTGTCAACAGCTGCGGTGGCTTATGCCGCCGCCGCTGGCTCGCCCTCGGTCTCCTTGAGCTGGATCTGGCCCGAATTTGCCAGGCGAATCGCTTCCTGAGCGACGGCGCGGCGGGCAATAGCGATCTCGCGCGGGTTGATACCCGTCGTACCGCTCTGCAGATCCGATTCGATCATGCGGCGCTGACGCGGGCTGATTGAAGCGAGAACCGATTCGCGAATTTCGGCAGAGGCGCCACGCAGCGCCATCGTGAGAATGTCTGCCGAAATGTCGTTGAGCAACATGACGCGGCTGCGCTGCGGCATGAGGAGCAGATCCTCGAAGAGGAAGATCTTCGGACGAACCTTGTTGACCGCTTCGCGGCTGATCGATTCGAGCGAGGTGAGCAGCGTATCGACCTGCGGCTTGTCCATCTCGTTCATCAGTTCGGCGACCTTGTTCGAGCCGCTCGAATTCTTCTCGGCATCGATCTCGGCAAGCAGCGTCATGACCTGCTTCTCGATGATCTGCGCCGCCTTCGGGCTGACGGACTTCAGGTTGACCGTACGGTTCATGATGTCGGCACGGCGGCTGTCGGGCAGCTGCATCAGCACCTTGGCGCCGAAGGACGACGGCATCATGGACAGGATGTAGGCGATGGTCTGCGGATGTTCGCGCAGCAGGAACTTGCCGATGAAGGCCGGGTCGCCTTCACCGAGGCGATCCCAGATCGACGTCTCATAGGCCTGGAAGGCCGTACGGCGGCCGAGCAGGCTATCGACTTCGTCAGGCGTCAGGCCTTCCTCGAGAATGCTCTCGATGGCCTTGGCGTTGTCCATAAGGCCAGCGCCTTCGGTAAACAGGTCTTCAAATTCAGCGACGAGGCCAAGCAATTCATCCGGCGGAATAGCACGAAGGGCCTGTGCCGAAGAGATAATCGTCTGCAACTCAGCCTGCGTAAAATATTTCAACAGCCGGCCAGCGACTCCCTTCCCCATAGCGAGGAGTACAGCCGCTGCCTTTTCAGCCTGGGTCAACGGTTTCCCGGCAATAGCGCCGCTGAAATCGTCAAAGTCCATCATGGTCTAACCTCTCCGTCCCTAAAACCGGGATCAGGCTTTTTTGGTACTTAAAACTTCTATCAGTTTTACGCCGAAACGCGTGTCGTCATTTTCCAGAACGGTGATTTCGCCGCGTGCAATCTTGCGGCCGTTCACCATGATATCTACGGGCTCGCCGATCCTCTTGTCGAGCGCGATCGTGGCGCCCTCGTTGAGGTTCATCAGGCCGGAAACCTGCATGCGGCTGCTGCCGAGCATGATCTGGACGTCGATCGGAATGTCCATGATCAGTTCGAAATTCGAAGACAGCGCGCTGCCGAGCGGAGCAGGTTCGCCAGAGCCTGCCTGGAAACCGGTATCACCGAAATCCGAGCTGCCGCCGAAGTCACCGCCGCCAAAGGCCGCACCGGCATCGTCGTCACCACCGAAGTCGCCGAAGGTCGAAAGGTCGGTGCCGGTGCTGAATGCATCGGCGTCGCCGCCGAATTCCGGGAGACCGCCTTCGGAATCCTGCTTCAGGACACCGCGAAGATCATCGATCGCCTGATCGAGGTCAGCCTCGTTGCCCGGAAGCTCCAATGACAGATCGTCGTTCTGCTGTGTTTTCTTCGTAGCCATGAAATCACTATTCCAGTTGAAACTTGCCTCAAGCTGCCGTGGCAGCGAAATGGCGGGAACCGATTAATTCATTAAGTGGCGGATCAGCTCGTCGTCCGAGCTCATCGTATCCTTGACCCGGACCGTGTAATTCTCGCCGGAACGCCCAAACTCGCACACATACAATTCCTTGCTGTTGGCGCTGACCTCGACCCGGACATCGCCGGAATCGCGGAAAGGAATGACATCGCCGGCGGCAAGCTTGGAGATCGTGCGCAGCGTCAGGTCCTGCAGGCGGATCTTGGCTTCGAGCGTCACCTGCGAGCGGCGAACCTGCTCGCTGATCTGCTCCGTCCAGGCGGCCGACTTCGAGGCCTGGCTCTTTGCCTTCGGCGCCGAAATCTGTGTCTTCAGCAGGGCTTGCTGCAGCACGATCAGCGAGAATTCCGAGGTGATGCCGGCAAGCGTGATCGACATGTTGATCGCCGCGCCAAATTCATCCGCCTTGTCGTCGGCAGGCTTCGGGCGGTTTTCCAGCGCATGCGGCAGTTCGAGCGCAGGCTCGAAGCCACCAGGCGCGTTGACCGCAGAGCGCAGCACGCCGGCAATCTTGTCGAACACCATGACCGCAAGTTCGAGCTCGATCGCCGAAAGCAGGCGGTCGGCCGGCGGTTCGATCGTTTCGGGCGCCGCACCAAGCAGGCTTTCCATCAGCGTGATGACGAAGCCGTTGCCGCAGGCAAGCGTGATATCCTGGGACCAGTTGCGCAGCGTCGCATCGACCAGCGTCGAGTTGGCGCCGAGATCGGCAATCAGGTCGTTCTTGTATCCGGAATCGCAGCCGAGATAGGCGATCGTCACGTCGAGGCCGGTCTCGCTCTTGAACATGTCCGGCATGAATTCGATGTAGACGTCCGCGAATGCGGCGCAGAGTTTTTCGATTGTAGCCTTGTCGCCGAGACGGCCAGTAAGCTTGGCCAGCAGTGCGGCATTCATTGCCGGATTCTCTAGTGCAACGTTGTTCATGGTCGCTTAGGCCGCCTTGTTCTCGCCACCCGGGTTCATCATTTCCTGTTCGACCGCGTCGATCGACGGACGCTCGTAAGCGGAGATCGTCTTGCGGCCGTATTCGAGAGCAACCTGCGGTACCGAGCCGTTCATGTAGGCCAGCAGCGTCTGCTTCACGATGACGTAGAGGCGGTGCTGCTTGGAGCGAACGATCTTGATCTGCGAGCAGATCGGCGAGCAGACGCAGTAAGAGAGAAGAATACCGAGGAAGGTGCCGACGAGAGCCGAACCGATCAGGTGACCGAGGACTTCAGGCGAGTCGTTGATGTGCGCCATGGCCTTGATAACGCCGAGAACGGCCGCGACGATACCGATAGCCGGGAAGGCGTCACCCATGGTCTGGATGGCGTGGTAGGGCTTCAGCTTGTCGTGCAGGATGGTGTTGATTTCTTCGTCCATCAGTGCCTCGATCTCGTGGGAGCGGGCATTGCCGATGATGATCAGGCGAACGTAGTCGCAGATGAAGGCCGTCAGTTCCTTGTTCTTCAGAACCGTCGGAGCGGTCTGGAAGATCGAGGATTCGGCCGGATTGTCGATATGCGCTTCGATCTCGTTGCGCGACTTGGTGCGCAGGTCGCGCATCAGCGAATAGAGAACGCCGAGCGTGTCGAGATAGTTGCGCTCCTTCGGAACGGTGTGCTTGAAGGCTTCGCCGAGCGCCTTGCCCGAGTCCTTCACCACCTTCATCGGGTTACCCATGATGAAGCTGCCGAGACCGGCGCCGCCGATGATAACGAGCTCGAACGGCTGAAATAGTGCCTCGAGATGGCCACCCATGGCCATGAAGCTGCCGATGATGCAGCCGAGCGTAATCACAAATCCGATAATGATATTCATCGTCAGTCACACCTGATCGTTATTTTCACCGGAAGGGATAGGGTTGCTGGCTTGCGTCAGGCTGACGGCAGGCCGCAGAAACCGGTTTTCTGCGTGCCAGCTTCGCACAAGGAATTGCCGTCAGATTGGAGATGACGAATGGGCGAATCTCGCCCGTTTCTGAGATGCCGCCTCAGCGGAAGCCGTCGTCGAACGACAAGGAACCCGGCTTTCGTCCCGTTCATCGCCAATGCCAGGAGCTTACCCCGATGCAGTCCGGTCTTTATGTTTCTCTGTCGTCACAGATGGCACTTGAAAAGCGTTTGACGACCATCGCGGACAACATGGCAAACGTGAACACGACGGGCTTCCGCGGCACGGAAGTGAAGTTCAACCAGATCCTCAGCAATACCGACAACAAGCTGAACGCCAAGGTCGCCTTCGTTTCGCAGGGCAACGACTATCTCTCCAACGAGACGGGCGAACTGCAGCACACCGGCAACATGCTGGATTTCGCGATCAAGGGCGACGCCTGGTTCTCGCTCGATACCCCGGCCGGTCAGGTCCTCACCAAGGACGGCCGCTTCACGATGAAGGATACGGGCGAGCTCGTGTCGGTTCGCGGCTATCCGGTCCTCGACGCCGGCGGCGCGCCGATCATCCTCAATACGGCAGGCGGCGAGCCGAAGGTCGGCGCTGACGGCAATATCTATCAGGGCGGCCGCCAGGTCGGCTCCATCGGCCTCTTCGAAGCCGATATCTCCAAGGGCTATCTCCGCTACGAAAACAGCGGCGTCATGACCACGGAAACGCCACGCACCGTCACCGACCGCTTCAATATCGGCGTCGAGCAGGGCTATCTCGAAAATTCCAACGTCAACGCCATGCGCGAAATCACCCAGCTGATCGAAGTCAACCGCGCCTTCGAAAGCATCGCCTCGCTGACGACGGATAGCGAAAACTCATTCGGCGAAGCGATCAAGACGCTGGGCGGCAGCCGCTAAGCGGAAGGGTCTGAGACATGAGCCAGACACCGCTCACCGAAGGCGCGCTTTCGCCGAAGCTTGGCCACCTCGCATCGCTGGTCGAGCGCTACAGCAAGCCGGAATTCTCCGTCGCCCATGGCGGCCATGTGCAGACGATCGCGGCGGGCCACTATACCGTGACGGGCCTTTCCCGGCATGTCCGACTCGGCGAATTCGTCGCCCACAAGTCGGCAACAGGTATCCATCTCGGCGAAGTCGTTCGCGTCGAGCCGGATCTCGCCTATGTCTGCCCCATCGAGCCCGGCGAGCCGATCGGCATCCACGACACGGTTATCCGCAAGGGCGCCTTCCGCATTTCGCCCTCCGAAAGCTGGTGCGGCCGCACGATCAACTCGCTCTGCGAGCCGATCGATGGTCTCGGCCCGGTTGTCGAAGGTCTCGACCGCCGCTCGATCTCCAATACCGCCCCGCCGTCAATGACGCGCCGCCGCGTCGACAAGGGCTTCAAGACGGGCGTTCGCGCCGTCGATATCTTCTCGCCGCTCTGCCACGGCCAGCGCCTCGGCATCTTCGCCGGCTCCGGCGTCGGCAAGTCGACGCTCTTGTCGATGCTCGCCATGGCCGATGCCTTCGACAAGGTGGTGATTGCGCTGGTCGGCGAACGCGGCCGTGAAGTGCGCGAATTCATCGAGGATACGCTCGGTGAGAACATGAAGAAGTCGATCGCCGTCGTCGCCACCAGCGATGAAAGCCCGATGCTGCGCAAGATGGCGCCGCTGACGGCGGTAACGATCGCCGAATATTTCCGGGACCAGGGCCAGAACGTCCTGCTCATCGTCGACAGCGTCACCCGTTTCGCCCATGCGATCCGCGAGGTCGCGACGGCGTCCGGCGAGCCGCCGATCGCCCGCGGCTATCCGGCCTCGGTCTTCACCGAATTGCCGCGTCTTCTGGAGCGCGCCGGTCCCGGCCCCGAAGGCACGGGCACGATCACCGCGATTATCTCGATCCTCGTCGATGGCGACAATCACAACGATCCGATCGCCGACTCCACACGCGGTATTCTCGACGGCCACCTTGTTCTGCAGCGCAGCCTGGCGGAAGAGGGGCGCTATCCGCCGATCGATCCGCTGGCCTCGATCTCGCGTCTCGCCCGCAAGGCCTGGACGCCGGATCAGGAGAAGCTGGTCTCGCGCCTGAAGTCGCTGATCCACCGTTTCGAGGAGACGCGCGACCTTCGCTTGATCGGCGGTTACCGCCCGGGTGCTGACCCGGATTTGGACATGGCGGTCAAGCAGGTACCAATTATTTACGATGTTTTGAAACAGTCGCCGGGCGAATCGGCGTCGGCAGATGCCTTTGCTGATCTCGCGGCTGCGCTCAAGGCTGGGGCAGCCCCGCCCAACCAGCCTGCACCCAAAAGAGGTTAGACGTGACCGGGTTTGAAGACGACGACGAGCGCATTGCTCCGCTGAAATCCGATGAGAAGCGCAAGTCGCTGATGCTCGACCGCGTGCTGACCGTGACCGGTCTCGCGCTCGCCGGCGCTGCCGCGATCTTCCCTTGGTACGTCTTCTTCAACGAAGACAAGTTCAGCCTCAATATCGCCCAGGGCGACCGCACCCGCGACCTCCCGGATTGGCCGGCCCGCAATGTCTTCAGCGTGTCGCCGCTGGCGATGGTCAACAAGAACGAAGTCAAGAACAAGCCGGAACCGCCGATCGACCCGCTGACGACAGCAACGGTCTCGAGCGTCGGCAAGGAAATCGACAAGGGCCTGGTCCCGGAAGACCAGCCATTCCCGGCGAGCTCCGGCTTCAAGCTCCTGCATGTCGCAAACGGCCGGGCGCTGATCGAAGACCCCTCGGGCATGTATGTCGTGCGCGTCGGTTCGGTGCTTCCCGACGAAAGCCGCCTGGCGACGATCGAGCAGCGCGACGGCAAATGGGTGATCGTCACCTCCAAGGGCGACATCTACCAGTAAACGTCAGCCTCTCGAGCTGAATGGAATGCTTCACGGCCCCGGTTTTCCGGGGCCTTTCCGTTTGTGCTGCGCCTGATCGGCAACAGGCCGCAAAAGCCGAATTCTCCGTAAGTCTGACGCAAGATTACCGCCCTAGGGTCGTCTCAGTAAAAACGGAGAGTTCCCATGCAACCGATTCAACTTTTCGACTTGGCCTCGCGGCAGGCGGAATGGCTGACGATCCGTCAGGAGGTTGTGGCCGGCAACATCGCGAACGCGAACACGCCGAAGTACCGTGCGAAGGACATCACGCCCTTTCAATCGGTTCTCGACAAGTCTGATGTTGCCATGGCGCGCACCAATCCTGCGCATTTCAGCGGCAATGACTTCAGCACCAGCGGCGACATCGACGTCAAGGAAGCCGCACTCGATCAGGAGATCGGCGTGCAGGAATCCGGCAACACCGTCGGTCTCGCCGAGGAACTCTCCAAGTCCGGCGAAATCAAGCGCCAATACGAGCTGAACACCTCGCTGGTCGGCTCCTTTAATCGAATGATGTTGATGACCGTAAGGAAGTAAAATCGTGGATCCTTTATCAGCAGCCATGAAGATTGCTGGGTCGGGGCTTGAGGCTCAATCGACTCGCCTGCGCATTGTCTCGGAAAACATCGCGAACGCCCGTTCGACCGGCGACACGCCTGGTGCCGATCCCTACCGCCGCAAGACCGTTACCTTCGGCGAACAGGTTGACCGTGCAGCCGGCTTGACCACTGTCAACGTCAAGAAGCTCGGCGTCGACGAATCGGAATTCACCACCGAATACGACCCCAGCAATCCGGCAGCGGATGAGCGCGGCGTGGTGAAGCTGCCGAACGTCAACATGCTGGTCGAAATGGCCGACATGCGCGAAGCCAACCGATCCTATGACGCCAATCTGCAGACCATCAAGCAGACCCGCGACTTGATCTCCTCCACCATCGACCTCCTGAAGAGCCAGTAATGATCAGCAACGTACAGAACATCGGTTCTCTTTCCTCCACACGCGGCCTCGGCAGCGTCGTTGGCGAGAATTCTTCCTCTTCGGTCACTTCGGCGGCCGAAAGTGCAAAGGCAGACCAGAGCTTCGCCTCCGTTATGGGCAACATGGCCACGCAGGCCATAGACTCGGTAAAGGGCGCGGAATCCATGTCCTTCGCCGGCCTCAAGGGCACCGCGACGACCCGCGAGGTCGTCGACTCCATGCTGCAGGCGGAACAGACGCTGCAAACCGCAATTGCCATCCGTGACAAGGTCGTTTCGGCCTTCCTCGACGTCACCAAGATGCAGATGTAACCGGATAAGGACGGACCGATGAGAGCGCTTGCCATTGCGGCCACGGGCATGGATGCCCAGCAGACCAACCTCGAAGTCATCGCGAACAACATCGCGAACATCAACACCACCGGTTTCAAGCGCGCCCGCGCCGAGTTCACCGACCTTCTGTACCAGACCGAGCGCGCCAAGGGCGTTGCCAACCGCGCCAACCAGGCGATCGTGCCGGAGGGCGCGAATATCGGTCTCGGCGTCCAGACCTCGGCCGTACGCAACCTGCACATCCAGGGCGAACTCAGCCAGACCGGCAACGACCTCGACGTCGCGCTCGTCGGCCGCGGCTTCTTCCAGGTTCAGGCGCCTGACGGCACGACGCTCTATTCCCGCGCCGGCGCCTTCAACAAGAACGAGACCGGCCAGCTGGTCACCGCCGACGGCTATACCGTCGTTCCCGGCGTCACCATCCCGACCGGCTCGACGCAGCTGACGATCAGCCGCTCCGGCGAAGTGACCGCCGTTCTCGCCGGCCAGACCGATCCGACCACGCTCGGCCAGCTGACGCTCGCAGACTTCGTCAACGAAGCCGGTCTCCAGCCGATCGGCGACAACCTGTTCCAGCAGACGCCGGCATCCGGCGAAGCTGTCGTCGGCACGCCCGACGAGCAGGGCTACGGCTACATGAAGCAGGGCTACCTGGAATCGTCGAACGTCGATCCGGTGAAGGAAATCACCGACCTGATCTCCGCCCAGCGCGCCTATGAAATGAACTCGAAGGTCATCACCACTGCCGACGAAATGGCCTCCATCGTCAGCAAGAACCTGAAGTAATCTAGGAAAGGGCCGAACATGATGTTTCGCCGGGCGAGAAATACCGTCGCTCTGACGGCATTCGCTGCGATCGCTTATGCCGGGATCCTCGTGACCCCGGCGGCGAACGCCAGCATGGGTTACGCAGTCGTTCCGACCGCGATCATCTATCCCGGCGAAACCATCGCTGCCGGCCAGCTTCAGGAAGTCGAAGTCACCAACCCGAACCTTTCCGGCGGCTATGCAAAGTCGATCGACGAGGTGCAGGGGATGATTTCGAAGCGCACCCTGCTTCCAGGCCGCACGATCAGCGTCTCGGCGCTGCGCGAACCCTACACGGTGACGCGCGGCTCGCAGATCCGGCTGGTCTTCAACATCGGTAACATGACCATCTCGGCGGCCGGTTCGCCGCTGGAAGACGGCTCGACCGGTCAGGTCATCCGCGCCCGCAACATGGATTCGGGCGTCATCATCAGCGGTACAGTCCTCGCTGACGGCACCATTCACGTGGCGGCAAAATGAAGATCGTCTCTCGCATCATCGCCGCGTTTGCGGCTCTTTCCATGTGCATGGGAAGCGTGACGCCCGCCTCGGCGCAGATGGCCTCGCGCATCAAGGATATCGCCTCGCTGCAGGCCGGCCGCGACAACCAGCTGATCGGCTACGGCTTGATCGTCGGTCTGCAGGGAAGCGGTGACGGTTTCCGCGCCTCGCCCTTCACCGAGCAGTCGATGCGCGCCATGCTGCAGAATCTCGGCATCTCGACGCAGGGCGGTGAATCGAACGCCAAGAACACGGCGGCCGTCATGGTCACCGCCAACCTGCCGCCGTTCGCCAGCCCCGGCAGCCGCATCGACGTCAATGTCAGCTCGCTTGGCGATGCCACGTCGCTCCGTGGCGGTACGCTGGTCATGACCTCGCTGTCCGGCGCCGATGGCCAGATCTACGCCGTCGCCCAGGGCTCGGTCGTCGTATCGGGCTTCCAGGCGCAGGGTGCGGCCGCAAGCGTGACCGAAGGCGTGACCACCGCCGGCCGCGTGCCCGGCGGCGCGATCATCGAGCGCGAGCTGCCCTCGCGCTTCAAGGATTCCGTCAATCTCGTTCTGCAGCTGCGCAACCCCGACTTCTCGACGGCCGTGCGCATCGCCGACGTCGTCAACGGTTATGCGTCCTCTCGTTTCGGCGGCCCGGTTGCGGAAGCCAAGGACGCCCAGGAAGTCATCGTCCAGAAGCCGCGCGAAGCCGATCTCACGCGCCTGATGGCCGATATCGAAAATCTCATCGTCGAGACCGACACGCCGGCCAAGGTCGTCGTCAACGAGCGCACCGGCACCATCGTCATCGGTGCGGATGTCCGCGTCTCGCCGGTGGCCGTCAGCTACGGAACGCTGACCGTGCAGGTCACCGAGACGCCACAGGTCATCCAGCCATTGCCCTTCTCCAAGGGGCAGACGGCGGTCCAGCCGCAGACGGATATCGCTGCGCAGAAAACCGGCGGCCGCGTTGCGATATTGCAGGGGCCGGATCTCAGAACGCTCGTCGCCGGCCTGAACAATATCGGCGTCAAGCCTGACGGCATCATCGCCATCCTCCAGGGCATCAAATCTGCAGGCGCTCTGCAGGCGGAGCTCGTACTGCAATGATCAAGCTCAACAAGGATATGACCGTCTCGGAACTCGTGCGGCGCCTGGCATTGCCGGCCGCCGCCGTCATGCTGCTGACGATCCCGGGCGCCTTTGCCCAGGAAGCGCCGAAGCCTGAGGGCGACATCACCTCCGAGGACGAGATCAAGCAGTTCTGCACCAACATTGCCGATCCCGCCCGCGACCAGCGCTATCTGCTGCAGAAGCAGGATCTGGAAAAGCTCCGGGCCGATATCGATACGCGCATGGCCGAGATGGACAAGCGCAAGGCCGAATATCAGGATTGGCTGAAGCGCCGTAACGACTTCCTCAAGCAGGCGGAAGCGGGCCTCACCGACATCTACAAGAATATGAAGCCGGACGCGGCGGCGCTGCAGCTTGAGAAGGCCAATACCGGGATCGCGGCGGCCGTGATCATGCGGCTCGGTGCGCGTCAGTCGAGCCTGATCCTTGCCGAGATGGATCCTGAAAAGGCAGCCGTCATCGCCAACATCATTGCAAGTGCATCCGATCCCAATACGTCGAAGGATCCCTCATGAATAAGCGTTTCCCGGCTGCCATCGCCGCCGTTGCCCTTCTCGCCGGCTGCCAGTCGCCGCAGTCCGTGAGAGAGATCGGCAGGGCGCCCGCCATGAGCCCGATCGGCAGCGGCCTGGCCTATGGCCAGACGCCGCAGATGGCGCTTTATCCAAAGCAGCCGCGCCAGGTCGCACAGGGCTATTCGCTCTGGAGCGATAGCCAGGCCGCGCTCTTCAAGGATGCCCGCGCTCTGAACGTCGGCGATATCCTGACGGTCAACATCCAGATCAACGACAAAGCGTCGTTCGAGAACGATACCAGCCGCAGCCGCACCAATTCCAGCGGCATGAACTGGGACGTCCAAGCCAATATCCTCGGCTGGAACCCGAAGTCCAAGACCGACCTGACCTACGGCTCCGACACGAGCACCGACGGCAAGGGCAAGATCGACCGCTCCGAAAAGCTGACGCTGCTCGTCGCCGCGGTCGTCACCGGCATCCTGGAAAACGGCAACCTGGTCATCAGCGGCTCGCAGGAAGTCCGCGTCAACCAGGAAATCCGTATTCTGAACGTCGCCGGTATCGTTCGCCCGCAGGACGTCAACGCCGAAAACCAGATCTCGTATGAAAAGATCGCCGAAGCCCGCATCTCCTACGGTGGCCGCGGCCGCCTGATGGAAGTGCAGCAGCCGCCGCGCGGCCAGCAGGCCGTCGATCTCTTCTCACCGCTCTAAGGCCAGGAAACCATGGCAGACGAAGAAACAGGCGAAGCCAAACCGAAGAAGAAGTCCGGGGCGATGATGACGATCGTCGGCGTCGCGGTATTGACCCTTCTCGGCGCCGGCGGTGGCTGGGCTGTCGGCTCGATGCTCGCCCCGAACGTCAAGAGCGCCGAGCAGGCCGAAAAGCCGGCCGACCCGAAGGCCGCCGGAGGCGAGAAGAAGGAGGGCGAAACCGGCCTTCCGCATATCTCGACCGAGGCCAACAACGTCGTCCAGCTCGAGCCGATCACCTCGAACCTCGCTTACCCCTCCGAAAACTGGGTGAGGCTAGAGGTCGCACTTCTCTTCAATGGCCCCCCCGACGTGAAGGTCGCGGAGGATATCCATCAGGATATAATGGCTTACATCCGCACTGTTTCGCTGCAGCAGATCGAAGGTCCGCGCGGCTTCCAATATCTACGGGATGACATCCAGGAACGTGTTGACCTGCGCTCTCAGGGGCGCGTATCCAAGGTCATGTTCAGGACCTTTGTCGTCGAATGATTCGGTTCATAATTTTCTTGGCCGCCATGATGGCGGTACCGGAATTGGCGGTGGCTCAGCAGCTGCCGACAAATCTGTTGAATATCCCTGTCGATGGTTCGGTCGCTGCCTGGATCATCCGTACATTCGGCCTTCTGACCGTTCTTTCGGTCGCGCCGGGCATCCTGATCATGGTGACGAGCTTTCCGCGCTTCATCATCGCCTTCTCGATCCTGCGCACCGGCCTCGGCCTCTCCTCGACGCCATCCAACATGATCCTCTTGTCGCTGTCGCTGTTCATGACCTTCTACGTCATGACGCCGACCTTCGACAAAGCCTGGCAGGATGGGGTGCAGCCGCTGCTTTCCAACCAGATCCAGGAACAGGAAGCCATCCAGCGCATCGCCGAGCCGTTCCGCACCTTCATGGCCGCCAATACCCGCGACAAGGATCTGGCGCTGTTCGTCGATCTTGCACGTGAGCGTGGCCAGAATGTCCAGACCGGCGCCCAGATCGATTACCGCGTGCTGATCCCGGCCTTCATGATCTCGGAAATCCGCCGCGGCTTCGAAATCGGCTTCCTCGTGGTTCTGCCGTTCCTCGTCATCGACCTGATCGTCGCCACCATCACCATGGCCATGGGTATGATGATGCTGCCGCCGACGTCGATCTCGCTGCCCTTCAAGATCCTCTTCTTCGTGCTCATCGACGGCTGGAACCTCCTGGTCGGCAGCCTGGTTCGCTCGTTCAGCTAAGCCACGGCAGTTTTCCCTGGCCGTGTCTTCGGCCGCCACAGCAGACAACAAAAAACCCGCCTGGATCTCTCCGGCGGGTTTTGTGTTTGTCGGTCTCTCGAACCTTATGCGGTCCAGAACGGCTGCGTGCGGGCCGGCAGGGCAGGGACGTCGAAGTGGTCGGGAGCCTCGCCGCGCTTGGCGCGGTCGGCCATAGTCACGAAGGCCTGCTCGAGATGCTTGCAGAAGCGCTCGGCATCGAAGAGCGGAGCGATATAGCGCTGCTCGGCGAGATGCGCCTTGTAGGCCGTGACCTTCTCGCGATTGTTGGCGAGCTCGACAGCCATATCCTCGTAATCCTGCAGATCCTTGCCGACCAGCTCCGGCAGGCCGATGGCGTTCAGCAGGCTCTCGCTGACGCGCGAGGCGAAGTTGGTGCCCTTCATCGTCAGAACCGGCAGGCCGCCCCACAGCTGTTCCGATGTGGTGGTGTGACCGTTGACGGGGAAGGTGTCGATACCGAGATCGGCGGCCTGGATACGGTCGATATGCTCCTGGTAGCCGGTACGGGCGCAGAAGATGATCCTGTTCGCCGCGATACCGGATGCCCGGAACGCCTTGCGCAGGTTCTCCTCGTTGCGCGGAGAATTGCTCATCAGCCACAGGACGCTGTTCGGCGCCCGTTTCAGGATCCGCGTCCAGCTCGCAATGGCTTCCGGCGTGATCTTGCGGTTACCGTTGAACGAGGCGAATACGAAGGCATCGTCTGCCAGGCCGTATTGCTCGCGCGTCACCGGCTTCGGCTGCGGACGGTTCGACGGGTCGTTCGGCTGGTAGCTCTCCGGCATGCGGCAGAACTTCTCGTGGTAGAACGGCTTGGCGACGTCAGGCAGGACGAACTGGTCGCCGATGACGTAGTCGAGGTCGATCCCCAGCGTGCTGCCCGGAAAGCCGAGCCATGCGACGTGCACGGGCGCCAGCGGGATGTTGAAGCTGTTGGCGCGGCTATCTGCGGTATGACCCTTCAGGTCGACCATGATGTCGATATTGTGCTCGCGCACCAGCCGGAGCACTTCCTGGTCGGAGACGCCGTGGATGTCGACGATCGTGCCCCACTTGCTGCGGTCGGTCTTGTTGTTCAACAGGGCATAGGGGCCGCTGTGGTCGAACAGCACGATCTCGAACTTGTCGCGATCGTGGAGTTCGAGAACCCGCTGCATCAGCTTCATGGTTGCGTGGTTGTCCCAGAAGTCGGCGGACATGTAGCCGATGCGGATCTTGTCCGACCATGCATGCGGCTGCGCCCGGCGCGCCGCGACCTTGTCGGGATCGAGCTTCGGTACGCCGACCATCGGCAGGCGGTTGAGATCTTCGTTGCCGCACCAGTGCAGGTGATAGAAGGGATGGTCCTTGCGCAACACTTCCGGCCGGCCGTCGAGGACCGCGTCGTCCACGACCTTCTGGTGCCTGAGGCTTTCCTCGTAGTCGTTGAATTCGCGCAGGAAGATCAGATACAGGAAGCGCGCCGAGAAATCCTTCGGGAAGCGCTTGAAGATGTTGCGGGCGAGCTGCTCGTTGGACGGGTCGCTGAGGTCGTTGGAGACCAGCGTCGCGGCGGCCTGGAGATGTTCGCGGTTGCTGCTCTTGGACAGCACGTTCTTCAGCGGCTGGATCAGATCGCGCTGCTGGCGCGCATAGAAGACCGAGACCAGGATGAATGCCAGGTCGGGATCCTTCTGCGCCTTCTCGAAGTTGCGCATGCAGATGACCAGCGCTTCATCGTGTTCGCCGCAATCGTAGTGCAGGCGCGCGGCAAGCTTGTAATATTCGTAGGCGTTCGCACCGCCGGCCTTGGCCGCAAGCCCGTAGGACTTCGCCGCGTCGGACTTGAAGCCGAGCTGCAGCAGGTTCTTTGCGAGCAGGGCGTAGGTCTTCGCATCCTTCTGGGTGTCAATCAGCTGGTTCAGTGTTGCGAGGGACTGCGTATAGCGGCCTGCCTGAAATTCTCGGGACGCCACCGAAAACGAGACTTTGCTGTTCAAAACCGAACTCCGTTAGGAAATGCGCTGATCAAAACATCGATGCTGCCGCACGCAGCGAGCCGCCGCGTCTGGACGAGGCGAGCTGTGCTGTTTCTGGCCATGGCACATTTGCATCCGAAGCTTGCACGAAGCCGGTGTATTGCTTTGGAACGGGCGGAATTTAACTGTCTCCGACCCCCTGTTCCGGATTGTTTAACTATAGACTGCAGGGGTTTGGCGCCCCCTGCCACTTTTAAGAAGTTGGCAAGTATTGGCTGCGAGATTGCCCTGGACATGACGGGTTTGGGGCCAAAAAAGAAGGCGCCGAGTTGCATGAAGCAGGTCCGTCATCGCCGGTAATAGCAGTCCGGTAATGTCCTCCTTTTTGTATCTAGTTTTCTAGGGGACAGATTATGACAAGCATTAACACCAACACTTCCGCAATGGCAGCTCTCCAGACGCTGCGTAACGTCAACCAGAACCTCTCCTCCACGCAGAGCCACGTTTCGTCGGGCCTGCGCGTTGGCAAGGCTTCCGACAACGCTGCTTACTGGTCTATCGCCACGACGATGAAGTCGGACAACAAGGCCCTCGGCGCTGTTTCTGACGCTCTCGGCATGGGCGCTGCTAAGGTCGACACGGCTTACACCGCCGTTGAAAGCTCGATCGACGTCGTTTCCGAAATCAAGTCGAAGCTGGTTGCTGCAACTGAAGACGGCGTTGACAAGTCCAAGGTTCAGGACGAAATCACCCAGCTCCAGGCTCAGCTGAAGAGCATTGCTTCTTCCGCTTCGTTCAACGGCGAAAACTGGGTTGCCAACACCGCCGGCGAAACGATGAGCGTTGTCTCGTCCTTCGTCCGCAGCAGCTCGGGTGCCGTTTCGGTCACGACTTCGGAATACACGGCTGCCGATACCGACCTGCTCTACACCGACGCAACTGCCGGCACCGGCGGTATCCTCGGCACGGCTGGCGCTTCGTCGGGCAAGTCGATCACCGAGTTCACGATCGACTCCTCCACGACCAAGGGCGGCATCGACAACCTGCTTTCGGACGTTGAAACCGCACTGAAGAGCATGACCTCGCTCGGCTCCAAGTTCGGCTCGATCTCCTCGCGCATCGACATGCAGTCGAACTTCGTCTCGTCGCTCAGCGACTCGATCGAATCGGGTGTTGGCCGCCTCGTTGACGCGGACATGGAAGAAGAGTCCTCCAAGCTGACCGCGCTGCAGACGCAGCAGCAGCTCGCGATCCAGTCGCTCTCGATCGCTAACTCCTCTTCGCAGAACATCCTGTCGCTCTTCCGCTAAGACCGGAACAGCACATCGCAAAAATGGAAATGGCCGGTGTTTCACCGGCCATTTTTCGTTAACAAGCCATTAATGCTAAAATAGCGTAAGTTACCGATTTTTAACGATTTTTTTTGGGTCGTGTTTAGGTTGTTTTAACTATGATGCTGTTTCCTAGGGACATCGAAACGGCGGTCGATCAACAGACGATCGGCAGGCATGACGCTGAGCGCCGTTCCCGGTGAGACCGGAATGCCCTTCATCACGTAGCCAATTAGGGGCACATTTAAAATGACCAGCATTCTTACCAACAATTCCGCAATGTCCGCACTGCAGACGCTGCGCAACGTCAACCAGAACCTGTCCGACACCCAGAACCACGTTTCGTCGGGCCTGCGCGTTGGCAAGGCTGCCGACAACGCAGCTTACTGGTCGATTGCCACGACGATGAAGTCGGACAACAAGGCCCTCGGCGCTGTTTCTGACGCTCTCGGCATGGGCGCTGCCAAGGTCGACACGGCTTACACTGCCGTTGAAAGCTCGATCGACGTCGTTTCCGAAATCAAGTCGAAGCTGGTTGCTGCAACCGAAGACGGCGTTGACAAGTCCAAGGTTCAGGACGAAATCACCCAGCTCCAGGCTCAGCTGAAGAGCATCTCTTCTTCCGCTTCGTTCAACGGCGAAAACTGGGTTGCCAACACCGCCGGCGAAACGATGAGCGTTGTCTCGTCCTTCGTCCGCAGCAGCTCCGGCGGCGTTTCGGTCACGACGACCGAGTACACGGCTGCCGAAACCGACCTGCTCTACACCGACGCAACGGCTGGTACGGGTGGTATTCTCGGCACGACCGGCGCTTCGTCGGGCTTCTCGATCACCTCGTTCACGATCGGCGCTTCCACGACCAAGGGCGACATCGACAACCTGCTGACCGACGTTGAAACCGCTCTGAAGGACATGACTTCGCTCGGTTCGAAGTTCGGTTCGATCTCCTCGCGCATCGACATGCAGTCCAACTTCGTTTCGTCGCTCAGCGACGCAATCGACTCGGGTGTTGGCCGCCTCGTTGACGCGGACATGGAAGAAGAGTCCTCCAAGCTGACCGCGCTGCAGACGCAGCAGCAGCTCGCGATCCAGTCGCTCTCGATCGCCAACTCCTCTTCGCAGAATATCCTGTCGCTCTTCCGCGGCTAATAAGTCCAGAAAACATACCCGCCGGCTTAGCCGGGCGGGCACTGAAAAGAAGCCGCGCCTTAACAGGTGCGGCTTTTTGTCGTTGGCGTTAACGATTTGTTAACCATTTTGCCGTCTTCTGCGCTCAACGTAACGGTGAGTTAACCGAGATTAATCGCAGGTTAACAGGCATGAGCGCTGCTTCCCGTTCCCGGTAGGCCGGAATGTCCCTTCTCGACGTTTTTGCCAATAAGGGGCGCATTTTTCATGACGAGCATTTTGACGAACGTCGCAGCCATGGCTGCACTTCAGACACTTCGTAGCATTAATAATAATCTTGAAACGACACAGAACCATGTTTCCTCGGGTTACCGTGTCTCCAAGGCTGCAGATAACGCAGCCTACTGGTCGATTGCGACCACCATGCGCTCCGACAACAAGGCCCTGTCCGCAGTCTCCGACGCACTGGGTCTTGGCGCCGCAAAGGTAGACACCGCCTACTCTGCGATGGACAACGCCATCGACGTCGTCACCGAAATCAAGGCCAAGATCGTCGCCGCAACCGAAAA
Source organism: Rhizobium sp. Rhizsp82 (assembly GCF_047325115.1). NCBI lineage: Bacteria > Pseudomonadati > Pseudomonadota > Alphaproteobacteria > Hyphomicrobiales > Rhizobiaceae > Rhizobium > Rhizobium sp. Rhizsp82. The sequence continues at coordinate 1,509,416 of NZ_CP168570.1, forward strand.
GGGCGTCGATCGCACCAAGATCCAGGAAGAAGTGAAGCAGCTGCAGTCGCAGCTCCTCAGCATTGCCCAATCGGCATCCTTCTCCGGCGAAAACTGGGTCGCAGGCAACGAAACGAAGAGCGTCGTCTCCTCCTTCGTCCGCGACGGCAACGGCGAAACCTCGGTTACGACCACCGAATACGTCCTCAATTCGGCCTCTAACGGCAACGTCCTGTTCGGCACCAGCAACGGCGCGATCGATACATCCACCGGTATCATCGGCTCGACCAACGGCACTGTCGGCTCGATCTTCTCGCTCGACATCTCCAACATGTCGGACGGCGATATCACACTCGCGTTGAACGTCGTCGAGCAGGGTCTGGAATCGATGACAAAGGCTGCCTCGCAGCTCGGCTCGATCTCGACGCGAATTCAGCTGCAGGAGAATTTCGTCTCGTCATTGAGCGACTCGATCGACTCCGGTGTCGGCCGTCTCGTCGATGCGAACATGGAAGAGGAATCGTCCAAACTGACGGCGTTGCAGACACAGCAGCAGCTTGCCATCCAGTCGCTGTCGATCGCAAATTCGAGCGCACAGAACGTTCTCACGCTCTTCCAGCGCTAAGCCGGAAAATTGAAGCTGGATCGAATCTTGCGTCGCGATTTTCAACCGGCAGAAAAGATCTCGAAATCGCGCTCAAAGGGCGCGATTTCTCATTTAAAAACAATTTGTTACAGCGATCGTGAAGTTTCCGCCCGCCGGACCGCTCCAAGCCTTGAAAGCATGCTTAAGTTCGGGTTAATTTCACCGGCGAGTTGATTTGTTTACAGCGACGCACCGGCCAATTGCCGGGGGCATGAGGCCATAATCTGTCGCTACCGGTTTCCGGTCTGTCCCTTTCCATTCATACAAGAGATCGACAGATGGCTTATTCCATTCAGGACCCTGCTGCGCTGACCGCACTGAACGTTATGCGCGGCCTCGGCAAGGATAACGACAAGATCCAGCAGCAGATCTCGTCCGAGCTGCGCATCCAGTCCGCGGCCGATGACGCCACCTACTGGTCCTACGCCCAGACGCTGCGCACCGACGGCAATTCGCTGAAGACCATCGACGACGCTCTCGGCCTCGGCGCTGCCAAGGTCGATACGACCTACACGTCGATGAACTCGCTGATCGACCTCGTCACCAACATCAAGTCGACGCTCGTCTCGGCTGCCGACCCGGCAAACGATCGCGACAAGCTGAACACCACGCTTCAGCAGCTGAAGGGCCAGCTCCAGTCCGCCGTCACCGGCACCAGCTTCTCCGGCGAAAACTGGCTCTACAACAACAGCTCCGCCATGCCCGACACCCGCTCGGTGATCGGTGGCTATACGCGCGGTCCGAACGGCCAGTTCTACCCCGAGAATATCAGCATTCCCTCGTCGAACCTGGTGATGATCGATTCCCGCGACGCGTCGAAGGGTCTGCTGACGAAGGCGATCGATCCCGGCAATGGCACCGGTAGCCAGTTCTACCTGCTCAACGCCAACTCCAGCACGCCGGCCGGCGGCACCGAGATTGCGCTTTCGGACAGCACATCGAGCCAGGACCTTGCCGACATGCAGTCCGCGGTCGAGAAGATCCTCTCGAGCCTGAACACGACGGCATCCGGTCTCGGCATCATGCAGAACCAGATCGACGCCCGTTCCGATTACATCAGCAAGATGATGGATTCGCTGGACACCACGGTTGGCGCGCTCGTCGACACCGACATGGACGAAGCCTCCACGCGCCAGACGGCCATCGGGACGCAGCTTAACGTTGCCACCGAAGCGATGAACATCCTCAACACGTCGGCCGGCAACATCCTGATCCTTCTCGAGTAGCATTCCCGTCCAGATGGCGGGCGTTTGCGCCCGCCATTCATCCTCGCGCAAGTTTGGCTTTCTAGGTTTCAGGCAAGGATGGCGCATCAGGTTTTGGGCGGCCGTCGGAATTGGTTTGAACGGGGCGCAGGCATGCCGCATCTTTTCGCAGATAACGGGTCGACACGATGAGCGCGATGCTTTCCCGCTATCTCAAGGATTTCAGTGACATCAAGCCCGTCGCCCCGGCTCCGGAGCCGATGGAGTTTGCCGACGATACCTTTGGCGGCTTCGCCGATATCGCCGAAGAGCCGGTTGTCGATCTGGAAGCCGAGAAGCGCGGCGCCTATGCCGAGGGCCATGCGGCCGCGACGGCGGAGCTCAGCGAAAAGCATGCCGTCGAAATGCAGACCCTCGAACTCATTCACCAGCGTGAATTCGAGGAGCTGAAGGCCAAGTATGAGGAAGAGCTGGCGGCGCTGATTGCCGCGCGTCTTTCCAATATCGCATTCGATGTCGCCGATCTCGTCAGCGCCGCAGCCGTCAAGGCGGTTGCGCCTGTCGTGACAGAGGCAGTCGCCGAGGATGCCGTCAAAAGTCTCGCCGCCCTGTTGCGCGAGGCGATCCTGGATGGCGCTGCCGGCCCTGTTGTCGTCAAGGGACCGGCGAAACTCTTTGCCCTGCTGGAAAAGGCACTCGGCGAGAAGCCCGGTCTGCTGCGTCATCTCGAAACCGATGATGTGGATCTTGCAGTTGAGGTTGATGGTTCCGTTCTCGTGACGCGCATCTCGGCCTGGTCGGCCAGCCTGAAGAAAGTTCTGGAATGAGCGAGAGCGAAAATCACCACCACGGCAAGAACGAAGTCATCATCGTCAAGAAACATGGCGGTGGCGACCACGATGGCGCCCATGGTGGCGCCTGGAAGATTGCCTATGCCGACTTCATGACGGCGCTGATGGCCTTCTTTCTCGTCATGTGGCTGGTCAACGCCGCCAACGAGGAAACCAAGGCCTCGGTCGCGACCTACTTCAATCCGATCAAGCTCGCCGATGAAAAGCCGACCGAAAAGGGCCTGAAGAAGCCTGTCGATACGGCTGACGGCGAGGAGACGAAGGACAAGTCCAAGCAGAAGGAAGAGCAGCAGACGCAGGGCGCATCGGCTGCAAGCGGCGACGACCAGACATCGACCTCTGGCGACCAGACCAACTATTCCGAAGCCGACTTCTTCGAGAACCCATACTCCGTGCTGGCCGAGATCGCCCAGGAAGTCGGGCAGCAGGCCAATGTCAGCGCCAAGGGGGAGGGCGGTGCGGCCGATTCCGGCCCCGCGACCGGCGCCGATGGCGGTCAAGCCTATCGCGATCCCTTCGATCCGGATTTCTGGACGAAGCAGGTCGAGGTGACGCGCGCCGACAATCCCGGCAAGACGCCGGCGACCAAGGACGCCAAGGAACAGCCTGACGCGACCGAGCTGGCAAAACTGGAAGCCGAGAAGCCGGACACCGACACCGCGGACGCCAAGCCCGCCGACCAGCATGGAAAGCCGGCCGACAAACAGCATGACAAGACCGCAGACGGCAAGGCTGATGATCAGAAGCCTGACGATGCCGCAAAGACCGAAGAAGAAAAGTCCGATCCGGTCAAGCAGGCTGAGGAAGAGAAGAAGGCCGACGAACTGAAGCAGGAGATCGCCAAGCAGATCACCGGCGTCGCCGGCAAGCTTGCCGAAGGTCTCACCGTCGTTCCGGCGGAAGGCGGGCTGCTGGTCAGTCTGTCGGACCAGGCGAACGACTCCATGTTCAATGTCGGCTCGGCCGTTCCCCGCAAGGAAATGGTTCTGGCGATGGAGAAGATCGGCGAAGTGCTGAAGGCCCGCCAGGGTGCGGTCGTCATCCGCGGCCACACCGACGCGCGCCAGTACAAGGGCGCCGATAACGAGAACTGGCGCCTGTCCATGGACCGCGCCCAGGCTGCCTACTACATGCTGGTTCGCGGCGGTCTCGGAGAGGGGCGTGTCTCGCAGGTCTCCGGCTTTGCCGATCGCAAGCTGAAGCTGCCCGATGATCCGCTCAATGCCGCAAACCGCCGTATCGAAATCCTCGTCCAGGGGGATCAGGGGTAAGCCATGGCGCGCCGCAAGCACCATCGTCTTCTGTCGATCGCACTCGGGCTGGCGCTTGCAGCGCCTGCGGCCGCGCGCGCCGACGAGCAGGAAGATCTGGCGCCTTACAAGATGCTGCGCTCGCTGCAGTTCGTGCAGGATTCCGTTGTCTCAGGCGATCACTCCGCCGCGGAAATGCAGCGCTTCATGCTGGGCACGATCGATCAGCGCTTACGCACCGTCGATCCCGCCGTCTTTGATGACGATCGCAACGTCGATGCGGCGCTTGTCTATGCGATGAGCGGCGGTAACCCCGCCACGCTCGAATATCTCGTCTCCCGCGACGTCAACGGCTATTTCGACAATCGCGTCACCGATGTGTTGCGCAAGTATTTGAGCGGCAAGGGCCTGCTCGTCGCCAAGACGCTGGTCGAAACCGCAAACGAATATCGCGACAAGAAGATCGGCCCCTATCTCTCGCTGGTCGGCGGCAACGTCATGGTTGCCCGCAGCCCGCTCGAGGCGCTGAAGCTCTACGATCAGGCGCGCCTGTCGGCGCCCGGTACTATCGTCGAGGAGGCGGCGTTGCGCCGCTCTGTGGCGATCAGCGTCGAGGCCGGGCTTGTCGACAAGGGCATGGCCTATTCGCAGCGCTATGTCCGCCGCTTCCTGCACTCTCCCTATGCCAGCCAGTTCGCCGATCTCTTCGTCAAGCTGATCGTCGATCATGAGCATGACGTGAAGACCGAGGACGTCGTCAGCATCCTGAGTTTCATGGATGATGCGCGTCAGCGCGAAGTCTATCTGCGCATCGCGCGCGCGGCCGGCATCGCCGGCAAGGTCGAGCTCTCCAAGACTGCTGCCGAACACGCGCAGACCCTGTCGGGCGGCGAAACCGATCCGCTCGGCGCGCTGGCGAGCTTCTATGGCAATATGGCGTCGGTCTCGACGCCGGACGTCGATTCGGCGGCCCAGCATATCGGCAAGGTCGCCGATGGCGATCTCTCGGATCGCGACAAGGCGCTGCGGGCCGCTGCCCGCTCCGTGGCGGAACAAGTATTGAAGGCGCCTGACCCTGCAAGCTTGACGCAAGCAAGCGATTCTACTTCTTCTAATGAAGAGAATACTTCAGAACAGGCCGCTGTTACTACGGACGCCGAATCGCAATCGCCCACCGCTCCCCCATCGGAACCGGTTGACGACGGAGCGGCACCGGCGCTCCCGGCAGACAGCAGCCAGGACCAGCAGAATGCTGATCCTGCCTACAAATCCTTTATGGCTGCGAACCGGTCCAAGCTTGACGATATCGACAAGTTGCTGGGCGAAGAGGGCAATTGAGATCATGGATATCAGCGTTTCGGGGGGAACGGCACCGGTTGAGGCGCCGTCAGCGAAATCCAATCGCCCTGTCGGCAAGGACGATGATGGCGGCAAGGGCGGCTTTTCGGACGTCCTGCAGAAAGCCGGCGATAACGGCCAGGGGGCGAACGACGCGCAGGCCGCTGACGGCTCGCAACCCGCTGACACCCAGGCCGACGCCAATGTCATCGCCCGGTCGCGCCAGCATCCGAAGCCGATCATCGACCTCAGCGACACCTCGCTGAAGCAGCAGGCCGAAACCAAGCCGGAAACGGTCTCGGTCGGCAAGACGCTGAAGGAACAGTTGCAGGAAGCCGCTGCGCTGCCGAAGGAAAAGAATACCAAGGACAAGTCCGACAAGCTCGACGAAGACACCCTGCCGCAGGCCGCCAAGGGTGCCAAGCCGGCAAAGGGCGAAGAAACCAAGAAGTCTTCCAAGGGCGAGACCGAGGATGCAGCAAGCGATGCGCTCGATCTCCTGAAGAAAGACGTCCCGCAGCAGCCTGCCGTGATCACCACGGTCATGCAGGGCACCGCCGTGAAGGCGAAGGACGACACCGCGCCTGGCAAGGACAAGAAGGACGATAAGGTCGAGGCAACCGGCAAGGCGGAAACGCATGCCACGGACGCGCTGGCGGCGATCAGCGGCCCGAAGGCTGCCGAGGTTCCCGTGCCCGGCGCTGAGGGCTCCGAGGCTGCCGATGGCAAGATCTTCCGTTTGAGCCGCGCCGATGGCCGCGGTGAATCGATGGATATTCATATCGGCGCCGAAAATGCCGGAGAGACCGGCGCCAAGGCCAAGACGGATGTCGAGAACGTCACCGTGCTCGAATCGCGCCGCTATATCGGCCTCGCGCAGAACTCCGCTTCGGTCACCGCTGCCATCAGCGGCGACAAGGAATGGGCGCAGGCCATGCAGCCTGGCTCGGCGCTGTCGAACGCCGCCGAGTGGACGAGCACCGGCAAGGTCGTCAATACGCTGAAGATCCAGATGACGCCGATCGATCTCGGTCTCGTCACGGCGACGATGCGCCTGTCCGGCGATGCCCTCAACGTCGATCTGAAGGTCGAGACGGGTGCGGCCTACCGTCAGCTCAAGGAAGATCACAGCAAGATCCTCGAATCGCTGCGCAGCCAGGGCTACACGGTCGACAACGTTACCATCAGCATGGCGCCGGTCGAAAAGACCGACACCAGCGCGCAGGCGAACGCACAGGGCCAGTCCGGCCAGCAATCCCTGCAGCAGGGACAGGGCGGCGAGGCGCGTGAGCGCCAGTCGCAGACCGCACAGCGAGGGAATGGAGGCTTTGATGGCGCAGCTGAGACCGGCGTGGAAGGCGCTGCTTCTGGCTCCGATCGCAGCAGCGGTTCTGGCGGCGTTTACCTCTGAGGCAGCCGCCTCTAACGGGGCCTGCGAGAAGGAAATCCAGTCGGCCGCTGCCAAGTACGGCATCCCCGAAGGCATCCTTTACTCGGTCGGTTTGACGGAGACGGGACGCAAGGGATCGTTGTATCCCTTCGCGCTCAATATTGAGGGAAAGGCGGTCTTTCCACCCTCCGAAGCAGATGCGATGCGCCAGTTCGATACGGCGACCCGCGCCGGCGCGAAACTGATCGACATCGGCTGCATGCAGATCAACCATTACTTTCATGGCGAGAACTTCCGCTCCGCCGAGGAGATGTTTGACCCGCACACCAATGTGGAATATGCGGCGAAGTTCCTGCGCAACCTCCACGACCGTCACGAAACCTGGACGATGGCGGTAGCGAGATACCACGCAGGACCCAACAACGACCCCGCGCAGAAGCAGTATGTCTGCCGGGTGATCGCCAATCTGGTCGCCACTGGCTACGGCAAGTGGACTCCTAATGCGAGTAACTTCTGTCAGAATTGATGCAATCAAAGATGGCAAAAAGAGAACAAAGCGGAATCGTGTCGAAATGTGGCAGGAATCCGCCAGAATCTGGCCACGCAAGGCCTAATTTACCAGGTGTTAACTTTTCCACGAAATTTTTGTGTGCATAAGTCCGATGACCTACTATATGTAGAGCAAATCGGGACGCAAAGGTTAAGCAACTATTAATTCCTGCCATTAACTTCCAACACCTTGTTCCAGATTCGTACGATTCGTACCCATAGATCATCGAAGTGCCACACTGATTCGGAGGCGGACGAATGATCGTCGTGGTTGATGAGCGCGAGCTCGTTAAGGATGGATATACATCTCTATTTGGCCGGGAAGGCATTCCTTCGACAGGCTTTGATCCAAACGAATTTGGCGAATGGGTGCAGACGGCGGCGGACTCGGATATCGCTGCTGTTGAAGCATTCCTGATCGGCCAGGGCCAGCAGACCTTTGAGCTGCCGCGGGCAATCCGCGATCGCTCCCAGGCACCTGTTATCGCGGTCAGTGATCAGCCCTCGCTCGAAACGACGCTTGCACTTTTTGATTGCGGTGTCGACGACGTGGTCCGCAAGCCGGTCCACCCCCGTGAAATCCTCGCTCGCGCTGCGGCCATCCGCCGCCGCCTGAAAGCGATTGCAAGCCACACCGATATCGGCGCCATCCGCGTCTTCTCGGACGGCCGCGATCCCGAGATCCACGGCGAAGTTTTTGCGCTGCCGCGCCGCGAGCGCCGCATCCTCGAATATTTGATTGCCAACCGTGGACGCCGCGTCACGAAGACCCAGATCTTCAACGCCATTTACGGCATCTTCGACGAGGAAGTCGAAGAGAACGTCGTCGAAAGCCATATCTCCAAGCTGCGCAAGAAGCTGCGCAAGAAGCTCGGTTTCGACCCGGTCGATTCGAAGCGCTTCCTTGGCTACTGCATCGACTGGAACTGATTTCAGTGCTGGGCCCTGCTGCGCGGGCGCCCGTTCAACATTTCGAACGGTCCGCTCGCCACCAGACAGCTTCACGCAAGGCCCGCCAAATACTCTCCAAGCTATCAAGGAAAACGAGGTTTTCAGATGAGCATTTTTGGCAGCATGAAGACGGCAGTGTCCGGCATGAATGCCCAGGCAAACCGCCTGAGCACCGTCGCCGACAACATCGCGAACGCAAACACCACGGGCTACAAGTCGGTGTCGACGGCATTTTCGTCGCTCGTCCTGCCGTCCTCGGCCGGCAACTACAACTCCGGTGGTGTTCAGACGTCCGTCCGCCAGTCCGTGACTTCCCAGGGTGATCTCTCCTACACGACCTCGGGCACCGACCTCGCCATTTCGGGCGATGGCTTCTTCATCGTCCAGAGCCCGGACGGAACCTCGGTTCTGACCCGCGCCGGCGATTTCACCAAGGACAAGAACGGCAACCTGGTCAACGCCGCCGGCTTCACGCTGATGGGCTACCCCTACACGGCAGGTCCGCCGGCAGTCGTCGTCAACGGCTTCGATGGCCTCGTTCCCGTCAACGTCAACCAGTCCGGCCTGACCGCGATCGAATCGACGAGCGCGACGTTCTCCGGCAACTTGAACTCCGACATGCCCGTTGTGCCGGCTGCCGACTTGCCGAGCGCAAACGTCGACCCGGGCGTCAGCGCGGCCGGCACGCCCAACACCTACAAGACGTCGATGGTTGTCTTCGACAAGCTTGGTGGCAAGGTTCAGTACGATTTCTACTTCACGAAATCAGCCGCAGCCACTGCGACGACGTCCGGTGAATGGGACGTGGCAATCTACCGCAAGGATGCAGCGGCAACGTCGGGCACGAGCTCGTTCCCGTACAGCCCGGCTACTCCGGTTGCCAGCGGCACGATGGTCTTCGACAAGAGCGGCAATCTGATTACCGACCCGGCCGATGCGGACGCTGGTTCGATTACCGGAAACGTCACCATTGCAGATACGACGAGCGATCTCAGCATCGATCTCGATCTTTCGAAGTACACGCAGAAGGCTTCCGCCAACAGCGGCACGGGTTCGCCGAACGGTCAGCCGGCCAGTGAAGTCACCGGCGTCACCATCGACAAGGATGGCACGGTTTACGCCAACTACAAGGAAGGCGATCCGAAGCCGGTCTTCCGCATTCCTCTGGCGACTGTTGCCAGCCCGGACGAGCTGACGCTTCTCAGCGGCAACGTCTATCAGGCAAACGGCCGATCGGGCGTTACGGTCACCGGCTACCCCCAGACCAACGGTTTCGGCTCTATCCAGGCCGGCGCACTCGAAGGCTCGAACGTCGACCTCGCAGGTGAGCTGACCGAGATGATCGAATCTCAGCGCAGCTACACCGCCAATTCCAAGGTCTTCCAGACGGGTTCGGACATCATGGACGTCCTCGTCAACCTCAAGCGATAATCTAGGGTAACCGGTAAGCCATGTCGCTCACGTCAGCACTTAACACGGCTCAAAGCATCTTCAACAACACGGGCACGCAGAGCGCGATCGTGTCGGGGAATATCGCCAATGCCGGCAACAAGGACTATGTGCGCCGGCAGGCGATGATCAGCACGTCGCTGGATGGCGCATCGGTAGTCAAGATTGACCGTGCGCAGGAGGATGCTCTCCTGCGCCAGTACCTTGCAAGCAACTCGCAGGACAGTGCACAGCAGACGCTGTTGAACGGCCTTGAAGACGTCAAGAGCATTCTCGGCGGTAACGATTATGAGACGTCCCCGTCCTCATACCTCGCCGCCTTCCAGCAAAAGCTCGGCGCATTCCAGACATCCCCGAACAACGCCGTTGCCGCACAAGGCGCGATCAGCGCAGCGCAAGACCTTGCAAACTCGCTGAACAATGCGACGGCATCGGTTCAAAACACCCGAGCGGCCGCAGACAAGTCGATCGCGACCCAGGTTGACACGTTGAACTCGTTGCTCTCGCAGTTCGAGACGGCCAACAACGCCGTCAAGAATGCGGTCAACACCAACTCCGACCCGTCGGATGCATTGGACCAGCGCGACAAGCTGCTGAAGCAGATCTCCAGCATCGTCAGCGTCAATCCGGTGTCGCGCAGCGGCAACGACATGGCGCTTTACACCGCCGATGGCGTCGTACTCTTCGACACCGTTCCGCGCTCGGTTCAATTCACGCCGACGCCGACCTACCAGGCGAGCGACAAGGGCAACGGTGTCTATATTGACGGCGTGGCTCTCGCCATGGGGCAGGGCGGCACGACCTCCGGCCAGGGAAGCCTTCAGGCGCTTCTGCAGATTCGCGATGACGTCGCGCCGAAGTTCCAGAACCAGCTGGACGAAATCGCCAAGGGCCTCATCAACATGTTCGCGGAGACCAACTCCGACGGCAGTTCGACGAAGCCAGGCTTGTTCACATGGACGGATTCGACCGGCGCTGTCGGCGGAATGCCGCCGATCGATACGACCACGAACCCGGCAACCAGCCCGATCATCTCAGGCTTGGCAGGTTCGATCAAGGTAAGCTCTGCGGTCATCACCTCGCAAGGTGGCGACCCCATGAAGCTTCGTGACGGTTCGATCAACGATCCGGTACCTGCCCCGACGACGCCGCCCTATTTCAATACGAATCCTACGGGCAATGGCGGTTACACGGCGCAGCTCGACAAATACTACAATGCCATGAGCGCGAAGGTCGATTTCGACCCGGGCACCGGCGTAGTCGGTTTCAACACCGGCTCCGGCATCGATTCCAACGTCAGCATCATGGACTTTGCCGCCAACTCTGTCGGTTGGCTCGAACAGTACCGCAGCAGCGCCAGCGATGCCTCTGAGAACACGTCGGCTGCTCTGTCGCGCTCGGACCAGGCCTATTCAAATGAGACTGGCGTCAACCTCGACGAGGAGCTGACGCTGATGCTCGATATCGAGCAGTCCTACAAGGCGGCGACGAAGATTTTGAACGCCGTCGATGAAATGCTGAAGTCATTGCTGGATATTGCGAGTTAACGATGAAAAGCTCATTCATTTCTAGTTCAGCCATTCAGAACGCCATGCGGTTGACGATCCGTCAGTCGCAGAACCAGATGGTTCAGTCGGCAGTCGAGGCCAGCACCAAGATGTACGCCGACGTCGGCGTAGCGCTCGGTGTGAACACGGCAAAGAGCATCGACTTCAACCGCGAAATCGACCGTATCAAGTCGATCAAGGACAGCAATTCCGTCGTCAACCTTCGCCTGGAAATGTCGCAGAACGGTCTCGGTGACCTGAACAGCTCTGCCGACGATCTGATGGCCAAGCTAACGGCGCTTAAGGGCAGCGAAAGCGCGACGACGATCAGCGTTACACTGCAGCAGGCATCCAGCGCGTTCTCGACGCTGATGGGGACTGCGAACTCGTCTGCCAACGGCGAATACCTCTTCTCCGGCGTCAACACCGATGTGCCGCCGCTGACCGATCAGAGCTCTGCAGCAATCAGCGCCATGCAGACCAATCTGCAGGCCTATGCCAGCGGCCTGACCAATCCCGTCACCGGCAATCCCAAGACGGTTGCCGATCTCGATGAAACCGACATGAAGAATTTCATGACGACGTTCGTCGAGCCGATGTTCACTGGTGATACGTTGCCGGCAGGCTATCCGGTCGGCGCACCGGTGCCGACGTCAGGCGCATACGTCACGAACCCGCCGGCCTGGGGCGATTGGTCTTCTGCATCGAACCAGAACATGACCAGCCGCATCAGCAATTCGGAAGTCGTCACGTCTTCGACCAACGCCAATTCGGACGGCATGCGCTATTTCGCCATGGCGACGATCATGACGCAGGCCCTGGCTGGCCAAGGTCTCGGAACGGCCGGCATGGCAGGTCTGTCGGACGGCGCAATTGACTATGCAGGCCGGGCCGTTGACGGTCTGACGGGCCAGCAGAGCCAGCTTGGTCTCTCGCAGGAGCGTGTGACGAAGTCCAACGACGCACTGGATGCGCAGTCGACTATTCTGCAGGGCAAACTCATCGATCTCACGGGCGTGGATCCGGTCGAGGCGACCACGATCGTCAAGAACATGGAAACCCAGCTTCAGACCTCTTACACGATCATCTCGAAGATCCAGCAGTTGAGCCTCGTAAACTACCTTTGATGATCAAAGGTACCTAGAAGGATGCATGAATGTATCAGTTCTCTTATGCCGAGGTCATGCAAGACTCGGTGGCCGATGCAAAAGAAAGGGAACGACAAGTTCTCGATCGGTCTATCGAAATGCTTGCCGCGGCGCGCGACAAGGGAAAATACGGCCGGGAAGCCATCGAGGCGCTGTTTTACACCCGCCGCGTTTGGGTCAGCTTCGTGGAGGACTTGAAGCACCCGGACAATCAGCTTGAGATTGAGCTCCGCGCCAATCTGATTTCGATCGCAATCTGGATTTTGAAGGAATGCGACAGGATCAGACGGCGGCAATCGGACAACTACCAGGGCATTATCGACATTACCACCATCATCAGGGATGGACTTAAATGAAAAGTACACTTCGCATTTCGCTTAAAGCCGGGGAAAGAATCTTCATCAACGGCGCGGTTTTGCGCGTTGACCGCAAGGTCGCGCTGGAATTCCTGAATGATGTGACGTTCCTTCTCGAAAATCACGTCCTGCAGCCGGAAGATGCCACGACGCCTCTGCGCCAGCTTTACTTCATCGCGCAGATGATCCTCATCAACCCGGAAGGCAAGGAACAGTCGACGGCGATGTTCCGCAAGTCGATCACCATGCTGCTGACCTGCTTCCGCAACGAGGAAGTTCTCGCCGAACTGAAGCGCATCGACGGTCTGGTTTCGACCGGCCGCGCCTTCGATGCTCTCAAGGCGATCCGCTCGCTCTACGCCATTGAGGACAACATCCTCAACACGCAGGAAATGGCGCCGGCGATGGTCGAACAGATCCGCAAGGAGATCGCACCATGGCGGTAAGCGGCGTCGGAGCGACGGACACTTCGTCCTCGTCGAGCAGCACGTCTTCTGCCCAGCAGAAGGCGACGCTGAACTACGATAACTTCCTTCAGCTGCTGATCGCGCAGATGAAGAACCAGGATCCGACCGATCCCGTAGATGCCAGCGAGCAGATGTCTCAGCTCGCCAGCTTCTCGCAGGTCGAACAGACGATCCAGACGAATACCAAGCTCGACACGCTGCTTTCCAGCTCCAGCCTCACTCAGGCCGGCAGCTATATCGGCAAGTACATGGAAAGCGCGGACGGTAGCGTCAAAGGCGTCATCTCCTCGGTCAAGGTTTATTCCGACGGCATCATTGCAACGACGAAGGATGGCGGTAAAATTCTCGTCCAGACTGGCGTCACGATCTCTGATTCGGCGCCGGCGACGACCCCGACGGACGGCTCGACCACGACAGGCGATAACAGCAGCTCTGGTAGCTCGTCCAGCACCTAAGTCCGGCTCGCGCCGGACTTTTCTCCCAGGGCGATATGAGGTTGCCTGATGAATGAAGCTGATGCACTCGATCTGTTCCAGGCAGCCATCTGGACCGTGCTTGTCGCGGCGGGCCCCGCGGTTGCTGCGGCCATGGTCGTCGGTCTGATCATCGCGCTCATTCAGGCACTTACGCAGATCCAGGAAGCGACGCTGACCTTCGTTCCGAAGATCGTTGCCGTCCTGATCACCGTCGGCATCTCGGCGCCCTTCGTCGGCTCGCAGATTTCGATCTTCACGGACATGGTTTTTTCGCGCATTCAGTCCGGCTTCTGAGCCATCTTCGCGCAAGCTTCGCCATTTAACTGTCGATCCGAATAGGGCGGGTCCCGGTATCCGCCTCCTCTCATGAAGAGACGGAACCAGTTATGGCGCAACCACCTGCACTACCGCTTCCCAAATCCGCACCGAGTTTGCGCGATATCGGCTTTGCCTTCGGCATCATCGTTATCATCTGCATTCTCTTCCTGCCGATTCCGCCATTTCTGATCGACCTCGGCCTGGCATTCTCGATCGCTTTCTCGGTGCTGATCCTCATGGTCGCGCTGTGGATCAAGAAGCCGCTGGAATTCTCGTCCTTCCCGACCATTCTTCTGATCGCGACCATGACGCGATTGGCGCTGAACATCGCCACGACGCGCGTCATCCTTTCGCACGGCAACGAAGGTCATGATGCGGCCGGTGGCGTTATCGCCGGCTTTGCAAGCCTCGTCATGTCCGGCGACTTCGTGATCGGTCTGATCGTCTTCCTGATCCTGATCACCATCAACTTCATCGTCATCACCAAGGGTGCGACGCGTATCGCGGAAGTCGGCGCGCGTTTCACCTTGGACGCCATTCCCGGTAAGCAGATGTCGATCGACGCCGACCTTTCTGCCGGTATCATCGACGAGAAGGAAGCCCAGCGCCGCCGTAAGGAACTTGAAGAAGAAAGCTCCTTCTTCGGTGCCATGGACGGTGCGTCCAAGTTCGTCCGCGGTGACGCTGTCGCCGGCCTTCTGATCACCGGCATCAACGTCTTCGGCGGCATCATCATCGGCTATTTCCGCCACGGCATGCCGATCGGCGAAGCGGCTGACGTCTTCGTCAAGCTGTCTGTCGGCGACGGTCTCGTGTCGCAGATGCCGGCTCTCATCGTTTCGCTCGCTGCAGGCCTCCTGGTTTCGCGCGGTGGCAATGTCGGCTCCACCGACGAAGCGGTTATCGGTCAGCTCTCCGGCTATCCGCGCGCGCTCTCGGTCTCGGCCGCCCTCATGGCCATCCTCGGCCTGATGCCCGGTCTGCCGACCGTCCCCTTCATGCTGCTCGGCGGCCTGATGGCTTTCGGCGCCTGGTTCATCCCGCGCCAGATCGAGGCGGAGAACAAGATCCGCCGCGAACAGGAAGAAAAGAAGGTCGTCCAGAGCAAGGAGCTCGAGAAGGACTCGGTCAAGTCTGTCCTGCGTACCTCGGAAATCGAGCTCGCACTCGGCAAGATGGTCTCGACCCGCCTGCTCGGCGCACATCAGGAACTCGCCTTCCGCGTCGGCAAGATGCGCAAGAAGTTCGCGACGCAATACGGTTTCGTCGTTCCCGAAATCAAGGTCACCGACGATATCGCGATCGCCGAAAAATCCTACCAGATCCGCATCCACGGCACGACCGTCGCATCGAACCAGCTGCGTGTCGGCGAAGTGCTGGTCGTCACCGGTTCCGGCCGCAAGCCGCGTATTCCGGGAGACGAAATCCGCGAACCCGCTTTCGGCATGCCGGCGGTTTCGGTTCTCGAAGCCTTTACCGAAGATCTGAAGCGCGAAGGCTTCCAGCCGATCGACAACGTCTCCGTCGTCCTGACGCATATGAGCGAAGTTATCCGCAACAACCTGCCGCAGCTCCTGTCCTATAAGGACGTCAAGGTGCTGATCGACCGGCTCGATCCGGAATACAAGAAGCTGGCGGACGAAATCTGCACCTCGCACATGTCCTATTCGGGCCTGCAGGCGGTGCTGAAGCTGCTGCTCGCCGAGCGCGTCTCGATCCGCAACCTGCACCTGATCCTCGAAGCCGTCGCCGAGCTCGCGCCGCATGTCCGCAATACCGAGCAGATCGTCGAACACGTCCGCATCCGCATGGCGCAGCAGATTTGCGGCGACCTTGCCGACAACGGCGTGCTCCGCGTCCTGCGACTCGGCAGCAAGTGGGATCTCGCCTTCCACCAGGCTCTGAAGCGCGACAACAAGGGCGAAGTTGTCGAATTCGACATCGATCCGCGTGCTCTCGAAGAGTTCAGCGAGCAGGCGACGAAGGTTATCCGTGAATTCATGGATCGCGGCCTGCCTTTCTGCCTTGTCACGTCGCCGGAAACGCGCTCCTATGTGCGCATGATCATCGAACGCTTGTTCGCGACGCTTCCGGTTCTGTCCCACGTCGAGTTGGCGAAGGGCATCGAGATAAAGATTTTGGGCTCGGTTTCATGATAACAGACCCGCAGGGCACCATCCTTGCGCTCTTTCTGATCTTTTGCAGGGTTGGTGGTTGCGTCTTGGCGATGCCGGGGTTTTCCTCGGCACGCGTGCCTGAAATCCTGCGGGTTTTCGTTGCCGCCGGTCTGTCTCTCGCCTTGCTGCCGATGATGTGGGATACGGTCTATCCCGCGGTCAGCGGCACCAGCGCCACCTATATCGGCCTGATCTTCACCGAATCGCTGATCGGCGTCATGTACGGCCTGCTCGCCCGCGTCTACACGATGGGCTTCCAGTTTGCAGCAACGATCATCGCCATGATGGTCGGCTACACCTCGCCGGCCGGTAACGACGTCGTCGAAGATTCGCAGGAAACCAGCCTGTCCGGTTTCATCACCTTCGCCGGCATCATGGTTCTCTTCCTGATGGACTTCCATCACATCGTCTTCAAGGCGCTGGTCGATTCCTACACGACCATGCCCTTCGGCGGCCCCGGCGACATGCGCGCCAACCTGATCTCGCTCACCGATACGCTGGTCTCGACCACCTACATCATGCTCCGGCTCTCGAGCCCGTTCCTGATCTACAGCATGATGTTCAACGTCTCGATCGGCTTCATCAACAAGCTGGCGCCGCAGATCCCGGTCTACTTCATCTCGACGCCTTATCTGCTGCTCGGTGGGCTCTTCCTGTTCTATTTCTCGGTTGCGGCGCTGATCAGCCAGTTTGCGCAGTCCTTCCCCACCGTCTTCATAGGGCTCTAGAGCAATGGCGGAACAGACCCGGTCTCAGAAGCTGAAGCGCCTGGTCGCGGTGCAGCGTCATCTCGAGCAGATGGCCGAATACGACCTGGCCGAAACGGCGCGCCAGCGTGTCGAGGTCAATCAGTCGATGGACAATGTCATCGATGCGTTGGGCTCCGTCGATCCGATTCACCGCGCCTTCTCGCAGAGCTATGCCGACCGCTTCGAGCGACTCAGCACCAAGGACAAACAGCTGACGGGCATCCAGCAGCTGCACGAAATGCGCCTGCAGCGCGAGCGTGCAAAGGGCGACAGGCTGGAGGAGGGGATGAAAGAAGCCCTGGAATCCGAGCGCCGCGAGGCCGATGACAATGCGGTCTACGATATCATCGACCAGAAATTTGCAACGCCAGCCTCCAGCAAGCTTCAAAAATAATAATCGCCACAACCTTACATTAGAGGATTGTGACGTTGGCTATCTCGCCCCCCAGTGATCTTGTCCTGGACGTTGTCAAAGCTGCCGACCCGACCGAGGTCGCGGCCGCCCAGGAGAAACTGAAGGCAGCCCGTGCTGCGTTCCGGGCAACCAGCCTTGCCGAAAACGGCAATGGCTTCTCCTCGAAGATCGAAGGTCTCGAAAGCACGGCGAAAACCGGCCTCGACGACGTCAAGAATCGCGAAAAGACCGAACAGATTCCGGAAACCTACCGGAAGTTCGAATCGATGGTTCTGCAGAACTTCATCAAGAACATGCTGCCGAGCGACAGCGAGCAGGTCTACGGCAAGGGCGCCACCGGCGACATCTGGAAGGGCATGATGGCCGAGCAGCTCGGTAACGTCATCTCCAAGGGTGACGGCATCGGCATCGCCAAGCAGCTCTATCACGATGCCCTTCGCAAGAAGGAAGGCGGCATCGTCAACGCCACTGCCGACCAGGATGACCGCAAGGTCGCCTTCAGCATGATCGACGAATTCCAGCGCAAGACATTTGGCACGCCGACGGCGGAGACCAAGTCCAGTAAAGAAGCATAGCCGAGGATAAAAATGGAAATAATCTCGAACGAATATCGTATCAAATCGGTCCTCGGCCGCCTGGAAATGATCATCGATAACGAGAATACGCGCATCGGTGCCGATCCGCAGTTCGACCTCAAGGTATCGAACGCGCACAAGAGCCGTTGCCTGTATGAGCTGTCGATGCTGTTCCGCGATACCGATCCGGCTGAACTTGCCGCTTCGCATCTCGACCAGCTGCATGGTCTGAAGAAGAAGCTGACGCTCAACGCGCGCCGCGTCGAGGCTCACCTCGAAGCCGTCCGTGCTGTGGCCGATCTCCTGAAGAGCGCCGTGCAGGATGCGGATGCCGATGGCACCTATTCCCAGGAACAATTCGTCGCGCGTGATAACTGATGCTTAAACTCGTCTTTACAGGCATCTGGGTCTGCGTGATCACGCTGGCTTCGGTCTATTTCTCGGTGAAGATGGCCACCGCGCCAGCGCCGCCGCCGGACGATTCCAAGCAGGCGCAGCTCGAGCTTGTCAAAGGCGAGACCGTCACCATTCCGATCATCGGCGATGGTGCGGTAACCGGCTATTTCATCGGCCAGCTGAACTTCATGATGAACAAGGATGTCGTGAAGGGAGCCACGCTGCCGCTGACGGAAATGACGACGGATCAGCTGTTCACGCTGCTCGTCGGCAACAAGATGGTCGATATCAGCAAGGTCAAGTCCTTCGATCCGCAGGCATTCCGCGATGCGGTCAAGAAGGGCATGAACGAGCGGTTGGGCGGCGACTACATCGCCGACGTCATGCTGCAGCAGCTCGATTATCTCTCGAAGGAAGATCAGAAGGCCGCCACCTCCGGCCAGCAGCCGAAGATGGGCAAGCCGGTCAAGATCGTTGAAGCTGCACCTGCAGAGGATGCGGCAGCAGCCCCGGCCGCGCACTGATCGTATTCATCGTCCAGATCGAGATGGCGCCCCACGGGCGCCATCTGCGTTTTCGGGCGGCTATGGTTAACCGTTCCTTTTCCCGGTTCCCGCAATGCGACGGGTTTTCCTAAAGGTTGTTTGAAATTGAGCTGATATACCCTTGGTTCAGGCCTGTCATGGCTCTGCATCCGGGATAGCGGCTGCAGGCTTTGCCAGCCACGCTCCCCGCCATCACCGGCAGGAGTGCCGTCTGTCGCTTGTTTTCCGGGATGCTGGGCGCATGAAGCACCCCCTGCAGGAGGTTGGGATGAATCTGATCGCGAATTTCGCGGTTATGGCCTCGCGCCGTACGATCTTCGACGTGCCGGTCTGCGATCTCGGATGGGACGACGCGCTCGTCTTCATCAACGAACTGGCGTCGCTGCCGGTCGGCCAGACGGTCATCTCCTTCGTCAATGCCCACAACATGCTGATGACGCTGCGCGATCCCGAATATCGCGACATCCTTGAGCAGAACCTGGTCCTGCCCGATGGTATCGGCCTCAACATCGCCTCGCAGGTGTCGCATGGCGGCCCGTTCCCGGCCAACCTCAACGGCACCGATTTCGTCCCCGCACTGCTGACCTTCATGGAGACGCCGCGCCGCGTCGGCCTGATCGGCGGCAAGCGCGCCGTCGTCGAGCGCGCTGCGGCGAATTTCGCCAAGCATGCGCCGTGGCACGAATTCGTCGTCATTTCCGATGGTTATTTCGACAAGGACAATCCCGTCGATGTCATCGCCGAGCTCGACGCCCAGAAGGTCGACATGCTGATCATCGGTATGGGCACGCCGCTGCAGGAAAAGTGGGCGCATCGCCATGTCCGTCCGGAGCATGCCCGTCTCGTGCTGACGGTCGGCGCGCTCTTCGATTTCGTCTCAGGCGAGATTCCGCGCGCGCCGGAAACGGTGCGGATGATGCGGCTCGAATGGGCCTACCGATTGGTCCAGGAGCCATCCCGCCTCTGGCGCCGTTATGTCGTCGGCATTCCGGTCTTCCTGTTTCATGTTCTGCAATACCGGTTCAGCCGGCGCGAGCGGATGTTGAAGCTTGATGGTGATCGCGGCAATTCTCTGCCGCCGCAGAAGCGCAGCGGCACGCATCAATAGCGGCCTCCTGAACCGTTCATTAACCATTTCTTTGCCATGATTGTTTAGGCTCGATTAATACTCGCTGAGCCGCGGGTAATGGCCGGACCATCACGTGCGTGAGAAGTGGCATCCATGTATGACAACAAGGCATTGAACGGCAGACGGACAGGCGCCCCGCTCGGCGCGCGGGAAGCATCGCGCGGCGGTCATGCGCCTGCGGTTCGTCCCTCCGAAGCCGAATTGCTGCGTGTCATCGAAAAGGCGCTCGAGGAGCAGCGCCAGGCGCGGGCGAGGGCAGAGGCTCCGCTGACAAGCCGTATCGAAGCCATTCTCGCTCCGCAGTTCGCGCCCGCCAATGACGCGCCACCGCAGCCGGCGAAAGCAGAAAAGCCCGCGGTCCAGCCTGCCGCCATTCCGCAGCTGCCGGAACCGGTGTTCGTCCCCGCCAATACCAACGACATCCCCGCAGCCGTCGACGACGAGCCGCTCCATCTTCCCGTGAAGCCGATTGCGTTTGCGCTTGTTGGCCTGATGCTCGGCGCGGCCTTTCCGCTCATGATGCCGCAGGCGCCCGTCCGCTATGCCGCCGCCACCGTGCTGCATGTCGGCGGCGATACGGCGACCCGTCCGGCGCTGACGCAGGCGGCCGCGAAGAAGCTGGTCTCCGCCCCGATGATCGCCACGGCCGTGGCGTCGCTGAAGCTCGACCGCGATCCTGAATTCGCTGGCGAGAAGCCCAACGCCGTCGGCATCGCCCTCGATCTTTTGTCCGGCAACGGGGCGGCAGCAGACGCCGCGTCCCGCGCCGAGGCGTCTCTGGCAGCAGCCGTCGAAGCCGTGCCGGATGGCGCCACTGGGCTGGTCAGGCTCAATGTCTCCACCGCAAGCGCCGAGAAATCCCGCCAGATCGCCGCGCGCCTGTCAGGCATGCTGCTCGCGTCGCCGGCAGGCAGCGCTGCCGGATCGGACGGCACGTTGAAGAAGGCCTATGAGCAGGCCCGCGCCGAACTAGACGCCTTCACGGCCAAGACCGGTGAAGGCAACGTCAAGGTCGCCATCGACCTTCAGCAGAGGATCAACCAGCTGGATGCCGATCTCAAGGTTGCCGAACAGCGTATTACCCTCTCGAAGGAGCGCGCCGATCGCCTGAAGGCGGCCAAACCGGCCGATGTCGTCGATGGCGTGCTGCCCACCGATATGATGTCGCCCGTGCTGCTGGACGCGCGTGACAGATATGCCGCCGAGAAGGCAACGCTTTCGCAGCTCTCGATCGATCTCGGCCCGCGTCACCCGAAGCTTCTTGCCCAGCAGGGGATCGTCGATGGTCTTCGCGACAAGCTCTCCCGCGAACTCCTGGTGCAGGCGAAGGATGCTGCCGTCGACGCTAAATCCGCCGTCGACGCGCGCCGCAAGCTCAGCGACGAACGCAACGGCCTGATCGCCCAGAGCCGCGATACCGGCGTCGATCTCGCCAAGCTGACCGAATTGCGCGACAAGGCGGATGCAGCCAAGTCGCGGCTCGATACGACCCTGCCTCAGGCTGGCATGGGCGACGGCAATATCTCCATGCAGGCTGCTCCGCAGGTCTTCGCGATCGCGACCGGCTACAGCACGCCCCTTCGCTCCGCGATCGGCGGTGGCATCGGCCTGATCCTCGGTCTTGCCGCCTCGATGCTGTCAGGCCTGTTTCGCAAGCGACAGGAAGACCCGCTCGATCTCCTGGATATCCCGGTGATCGTTGAGCCGCCCGCCGTCCAGCAGCCGGAGCCGGAGCAGCCGGACGATCTCACGGCGTTGCGGGCCGAACTGGCAGAGTTGCGCAGCCGCTTCCAGAGCTATGCGGCAACTGGCCGCTAACCGCGATTTCTCCTCGCGCGGCGGCATCATTGCCCTTGCATTTGCCGCTTTTAAACAGGATAGGGCGTTCTGAGGCAAACGGCGTGGCGGGCGAAGGCCTAGCTTCGCACGCGATGGCACAGGCGGGAGAGACGCGTGACGACAGTGATCGATGGCAAGCAGGTAGCCGCTTCGGTGATCGAAACCGTGAAGGCGGCGACGGCATCGCTCGAAAAGCAGAGCGGCGTGAAGGCGGGTCTTGCAGTGGTGATCGTCGGCGATGATCCGGCAAGCCATGCCTATGTCAATTCCAAGAGCAAGATGGCGAAGGAATGCGGCTTCAAGTCGGTGCAGTACACGCTGCCGGCCGAAACGAAGCAGGAAGAGCTTGCCGCTCTCGTCGCATCGTTGAACGATGATGCATCCATCCACGGCATTCTCGTGCAGCTGCCGCTGCCGAAGCCGCTGAACAGCGAGCCGATCATCCAGTCGATCCTGCCGGAAAAGGACGTCGACGGCCTGCACGTTGTCAACGCCGGCAAGCTCGCCACCGGCGATCTCGAAACCGGTCTTGTCTCCTGCACGCCGGCCGGCGCCATGGTCTTCGTTCGCCGCACGCATGGTGAAGACCTCTCCGGTCTGAACGCCGTCGTCATCGGCCGCTCGAACCTCTTCGGCAAGCCGATGGCGCAGCTGCTGCTGAACGCCAATGCAACCGTCACCATCGCGCACTCGCGCACCAAGGATCTGCCGGCCGTCTGCCGCAATGCCGATATTCTGGTTGCAGCCGTCGGCCGTCCCGAGATGGTCAAGGCCGATTGGGTGAAGCCCGGCGCAACCGTCATCGATGTCGGTATCAACCGCGTTCCGGCACCGGAAAAGGGTGAGGGCAAGACCCGCCTCGTCGGCGACGTCGCCTTTGCCGAGGCGGAAAAGGTCGCCGCCGTCATCACTCCGGTTCCGGGTGGAGTCGGCCCGATGACGATCGCCATGCTGATGGCCAATACCGTGATCGCCGCTCACCGCACCGCTGGCCAGAAGCCGCCGCAGTTCTGATCAGCTGCGCGGGGCAGGGCCTGTCGATCCCCTGACGATCAGTTCCGCCTTCCAGAGTTCCTGCTCGGGGAAGGCGGCGGTCTGCTTGACCGTTCCGATCAGGCGCTGCGCGATGCGGGCGCCCGCGGCGCGCAGCGACGAGCGCGTCGTCGTCAGCGGCACCGAGAAATTCTCAGGCTTCAGAAGCGGCAGCACGTCGTCATGGGCGATCAGCGAGATGTCTTCACCGAGCTTCAGTCCCGCCTGGTTGACGGCGCGGATGGCGCCGAGCGCCAGCACCGTACTTGAACAGAGGATCGCCGTCGGCCGCTCCGGCAGCTGCAGGAACTGCTCCATCGCCACCATCCCCTGTTCGTCCGTCATCAGCGAGTGGCTCATGCAGTCTTCGTTGAGATGCAGCCCGCGCTCGCCAAGTGCCGCCTCGACGCCTTCTCTCCGCCGGATCGCGAAATCCAGATGCGCCGGGCCGTTCATCAGCCCGAAGCGCGTATGCCCGAGCTGCAGCAGGAGCTTCGTCGCATCGTAGAAGGCGGCTTCGTTGTCGATGTCGAGATAGGGGTAGTCGGGCTCCGTTCCATGCGACCGGCCGTGGACGACAAACGGCGTCGAAAGCGATTTCAGCATCGCAAGCCGGGGATCGTGGCCGCGCATATAGGCGACGAACAGCGCATCCACATTGCCGCTGATCGCCAGCCGCCGCAGTGCGCCAACCTCGTCGTCGGGGTCCGATGGCATGATCACGAAATGGAAGTCGTGACGCAGCGCTTCCTCGCCAAGCCCCGCCAGGAATTCGCCGAAATGCACGTCGGACTGGTGGCCGGGAGCGGTCGGCATCACGAGGCCGATCGAGCCCGCCTTGCCGGTCGCCAGGCGCTGGGCCGCCTTGTTCGGGCGATAGCCGGTTTCCTTGACAGCCTGGAGCACACGCTCGCGCGTCGCCTCATTGACTTCGGGGTAGCCATTGAGGGCGCGGCTGACGGTCGTCTGGGAAAGACCGAGCAATTCCGATAGCTGTTTGAGATTCACGTGCTATGCTTCCTCCGCCGGTTTCTGCACGCAACGGTTTCTCCCGGACCGTTCAAAGCGCTTTTAAATTATGTAGCATTTGGTCCGCTTGACTCAAGAAAAATCGCTCCATATTCCCGTGTAAGCGTTGCTGCAACGCGAAATTTGCCAGTGTTTGCGCGGCATTCGCGAATTAGCTTGACTCCGTTCGGAGGAAAGTGGAATGACTTTGTTGTCAAAGCGCTTTGAAAGGCTCCGGTGAGAGGCTGAAAGTGCGGTTGGGATTGTGATGGGAGGTTGATCACATGAAAAAGATTTTTCTGATGGGCGTCGCTGCGGCGGCGCTTTTTGCAGGTAGCGTCTCTGCTGCCGATCTCAAGTTTCCTCCGGGGCAGGACGCCAAGTTCAACTGGAAGAGCTACGACGAATTCAAGGCATCGCATGCCGACCTCAAGGGTCAGCCGCTGACGATCTTCGGACCGTGGCGCGGCGAAGACGAAGCCTTCTTCCGCAGCATTCTTGCTTATTTCACCGAAGCGACCGGCATCGAAGCCACCTACTCGTCCTCGGAAAACTACGAGCAGCAGATCGTCATCGACACCCAGGCCGGTTCACCGCCGAACGTCGCGATCCTGCCGCAGCCGGGCCTTCTTGCTGACCTCGCCAGCAAGGGCTTCCTGACGCCGCTCGGCGACGATACCTCGAAGTGGGTCAAGGACAACTACGGCGCCGGCGACAGCTGGGTCGGTTACGGCACCTACAAGGGCAAGGACGGCAAGGAAGGCTTTTACGCATTCCCTTACAAGGCCGACGTGAAGTCGCTGGTCTGGTATGTGCCTGAAAACTTCAAGGAAGCGGGCTACAAGGTCCCGACGACCATGGAAGAGCTCTTCGCTCTCACCGACCAGATCGTCAAGGACGGCGGCGTTCCGTGGTGCATCGGTCTCGGTTCTGGCGGCGCAACCGGCTGGCCGGCGACCGACTGGATCGAAGACATCATGCTGCGCACGCAGAAGCCTGACGTCTACGACAAGTGGACGACGAACGAAGTGAAGTTCACCGATCCGGCTGTCGTTGCCGCGATCGAGGAATTCGGCAAGTTCGCCAAGAACGAGAAGTATGTCGATGGCGGCGTTGCAGCCGTGGCTTCGACCGACTTCCGCGACAGCCCGAAGGGCCTCTTCGCCGTTCCGCCGAAGTGCTACCTGCATCATCAGGCCTCGTTCATCCCGTCCTTCTTCCCTGAAGGCACGAAGCTCGGCCAGGACGCCGACTTCTTCTACATGCCGACCTATGCCTCGCACGCCGATCTCGGCAAGCCGGTTCTCGGTGCAGGCACGCTGGTCTCGATCGCAAAGGACTCGAAGACGGCCCGCGCCTTCGTCGACTTCCTGAAGACCCCGATCGCCCATGAAGTCTGGATGGCTCAGTCGAGCTTCCTGACGCCGTACAAGGGTGTCAGCACCGCGGCTTACGCCAACGAGCAGATGAAGCGCGAAGGCGAAATCCTGACCACGGCCACGACCTTCCGCTTCGACGGTTCGGATCTGATGCCGGGCAAGATCGGTGCCGGCGCCTTCTGGACCGGCATGGTCGATTTCGTCGGTGGCAAGTCTGCCGAAGATACCGGCAAGGAAATCCAGGCTGCCTGGGACGCCATCAAGTAATCATCGTTGTCAGATGCCGCGGCTCGGCCGCGGCATCGCTGCATGCAGGGCCGGATCCTCAAAGGGGTTCGGCCGGCGCCAGCACTGTGGTCAAACGCGTAGAGAAGTTGACGCAGGCCGGCGTAAGCCCTTCAGATAGACAGGGGTAGCAGGGGAGGGACGAATGCTATCGCAGATAGTTTCCGCTTTGGGCGTGGTGGTCGTGGCGGTTTTCGCCTGCTCGGCCTACTTTTATTTCTCGAACAAGATCTTGGATCTGGCGCTGCCGGTGAAGGATGGCGACATCCGCGCCGCATCGCGCAATCTCAATCGCCGCGGCTTGATCCGCCCCTGGCTGTTCATCGGCCCGGCGCTGCTTCTGCTCGTCGTCTATCTCGTCTATCCCGTCGTCGCGACGCTGATCCTGTCGTTCTACGATCGCTCGGGCGTCAATTTCGTCGGCTTCGCCAACTATCAGTGGGCGCTGGGCGATCGCGAATTCCGCCAGTCGATCTTCAACAACATCCTCTGGCTTGCCGTTGTGCCCGCCGCCTGCACCTTCTTCGGTCTCGTCATCGCCGTGATGACCGACCGCATCTGGTGGGGCAACATCGCCAAGAGCATCGTCTTCATGCCGATGGCGATTTCCTTCGTCGGCGCCTCCGTCATCTGGAAGTTCATCTACGAATATCGCGGCGGCAACGACGTCCAGATCGGCCTGCTGAACGCTATCGTCCAGCTCTTCGGCGGCACGCCGGAAGTCTGGATCTCGGTTCCCTTCTGGAACAATTTCTTCCTGATGGTCATCCTCATCTGGATCCAGACCGGCTTCGCCATGGTCATCCTCTCGGCTGCCCTTCGCGGCATTCCCGAGGAAACCATCGAGGCCGCCGTTATCGACGGTGCCAATGGCTGGCAGATCTTCTGGCGCATCATGGTGCCGCAGGTCTGGGGCACGATCGCCGTCGTCTGGACGACCATCACCATTCTCGTCCTCAAGGTCTTCGACATCGTTCTGACGATGACCAACGGCCAGTGGCAGACCATGGTGCTCGCCAACCTGATGTTCGACTGGATGTTCCGCGGAGGCGGGGATTCCGGCCGAAGCGCCGTCATCGCGCTGATCATCATGCTGGCCGTGACGCCGATCATGGTCTGGAACGTCCGCCGCGCCAACCGCGAACTCGGAGGCCACTGAGATGACTGCGACTGCAAGCTTCTTCAAGATCGGCCCCGCCCGTCTGTTCGTTCACGCCTGCGTTCTCCTGATCGTCATCATCTGGCTGATCCCGACGCTCGGCATCTTCGTCAGCGCGCTGCGCGACAAGGACCAGATCGTCGTCTCCGGCTGGTGGACCTCCTTTGCCGGCTCGACCCGCACGGTCGCTGCCCGCGTCGGCGGCGTCGACCAGCAGAAACAGGAAGGCGCGACCTATGTGATCGCGGGCAACCTGCTGCGGGGCCAGGAAGGTCATTCGCTGACCGCCTTCGGCACCCGCGTCCAGCAGCCCTCCGCCTACAAGGCCGGCGAAACCGCCGATCTCGGCGAGGGCCTGTCGCTGCAGGTCAATGCCGACGGCAGCTACCGCTATTCGAAGCCGGCGGCCTTCACCGATGACGATGCCGGCCGCCGCGTCTATGTCGCGGTCTCGACGCCGCCGGAATTCACCCTCGATAATTACCGCACCGTTTTGACGGGCGAGGGGATCGGCCAGTCCTTCATCAATTCGCTGACGGTGACCATCCCGGCAACCATCATCCCGATCCTGATTGCGGCTTTCGCGGCCTATGCGCTGAGCTGGATGGAATTCCCCGGCCGCGCGCTGCTGATCGCGCTGGTCGTCGGCCTCATCGTCGTGCCGCTGCAGATGTCGCTGATCCCGCTTCTGCGGCTCTACAATCAGGTCGGCATGCTGCTCGACGCGCCGTCCAAGACCTATCCCGGCATCTGGCTGGCGCACACCGCCTTCGGTATGCCGCTCGCCATCTATCTGCTCCGCGCCTATATCGCGGGGCTGCCCAAGGAGATCATCGAGTCCGCCCGCGTCGACGGCGCCAGCGATTTCGAGATTTTCGTGAAAATCGTTTTGCCCTTGTCCTTCCCCGCGCTCGCGTCCTTCGCGATCTTCCAGTTCCTGTGGGTGTGGAACGACCTGCTCGTCGCCATGGTCTTCCTCGGCACCGACAGGCAACACCTCGTGCTTACAGGTGCGCTGAATGCGCTCCTCGGTTCGCGCGGCGGCAACTGGGAAATCCTGACGGCCTCGGCCTTCGTCACCATCATCGTGCCGCTCTGCGTCTTCTTCGCGCTGCAACGGTATCTGGTGCGCGGCCTGCTGGCGGGCTCGGTCAAGGGCGGTTGATCAATCCCAAGACCTGACTTCGCATAGGAAAGCACATGAGCGTGGCATCTCAACCCCAACTGGCTGACGACAAGGACTGGTGGCGTGGCGCGGTGATCTATCAGATCTATCCGCGCTCCTACCAGGACTCCAACGGCGACGGCATCGGCGACCTCAAGGGCATCACCGCCCGGTTGCCGCATGTCGCAAGCCTCGGCGCCGACGCCATCTGGATCTCGCCCTTCTTCACCTCACCGATGCGCGACTTCGGTTACGACGTGTCGGATTACGAGAATGTCGATGCGATCTTCGGCACGCTCGTCGATTTCGACACGCTGATCGCCGAGGCCCATCGCCTCGGCATCAAGGTCATGATCGATCTGGTCATCTCGCACTCGTCGGACCAGCATCCCTGGTTCGTCGAGAGCCGCTCCAGCCGCACCAATGCCAAGGCCGACTGGTATGTCTGGGCGGATGCGAAGCCGGATGGCACGCCGCCGAACAACTGGCTGTCGATCTTCGGCGGCTCCGCATGGGCGTGGGATCCGACGCGCATGCAATATTACATGCACAACTTCCTGACCTCCCAGCCGGACATGAACCTTCATAATCCGGAGGTGCAGAACCGCCTGCTCGATGTCGTGCGCTTCTGGCTGAAGCGCGGCGTCGATGGCTTCCGCCTGGATACGATCAACTTCTACTTCCACGACAAGCAGCTGCGCGACAACCCGGCGCTGGCGCCTGAGCGCCGCAACGCCTCCACTGCGCCTGCCGTGAACCCCTATAATTTCCAGGAGCATATCTACGACAAGAACCGGCCTGAAAATCTCGAGTTCCTGAAGCGCTTCCGCGCCGTGCTCGAAGAGTTTCCGGCGATCGCCGCCGTCGGCGAAGTCGGCGACAGCCAGCGTGGCCTGGAGATCGTCGGTGAATACACGTCCGGAAACGACAAGATGCATATGTGTTATGCCTTCGAGTTCCTGGCGCCCGATCCGCTCTCTCCCGATCGCGTCGAAGAGGTGATGAAGGATTTCGGCCGTGCCGCTCCGGATGGCTGGGCCTGCTGGGCCTTCTCCAACCACGACGTCATGCGCCATGTCAGCCGCTGGGGCTCGCTGGTCTCCGATCACGATGCCTTCGCCAAGCAATATGCATCGCTCTTGATGACGCTGCGCGGTTCGGTCTGCCTCTATCAGGGCGAAGAGCTCGGCCTCACCGAAGCCGACCTCGCCTATCAGGATCTGCAGGATCCTTACGGCATTCAGTTCTGGCCGGAGTTCAAGGGCCGCGACGGCTGCCGGACGCCGATGGTCTGGGATAGCCAGGTCGCCCAGGGCGGCTTCTCCACGGTCAAGCCGTGGCTGCCGGTTCCGGTCGAACACATCCTGCGTGCCGTCAGCGTTCAGCAGGGCGACGAGAACTCGGTGCTGGAGCACTACCGCCGCTTCCTCGCCTTCCGCAAGCAGTTCCCGGCCTTCGCCAAGGGCGAGATCGCCTTTGCCGATCCGCAGGACGACGCGCTGATTTTCATGCGCGAATATGGAAACGAGAAGCTGCTTTGCGTTTTCAATATGGGCGCTGCCGAAACCGCCGTGGCGCTGCCCGAGGGCAACTGGCAGGCGTTGACGGGTCACGGCTTCACCAGCAATAACTACGGTGGGAAGATAGATATTCCGGCGTGGGGCGCATATTTCGCCCGGCTCGCCTAAGAAATCAGAGGGAGGCACTGATGACAGGACTGTCGCTTAAGGAAATTCGCAAGTCATACGGTTCCGTGGACGTGCTCCACGGCATCGACCTTGAGATCAATCAGGGCGAGTTCATCGTTTTCGTCGGTCCTTCTGGCTGCGGTAAATCCACGCTGCTGCGCATGATTGCCGGCCTGGAGAACATCACTGGCGGCGACATGTACATCGACGGCCAGCACGTCAACGACGTGCCGCCGTCGAAGCGCGGCATCGCCATGGTCTTCCAGTCCTACGCGCTCTACCCGCACATGACGGTCTTCGATAACATGGCCTTCGGCATGAAGATTGCCGGTGAGAGCAAGCAGGAAATCGACCGTCGCGTCCGCGCCGCTGCCGAGAGCCTGCAGCTCACCAAGTATCTCGACCGCCTCCCGAAGGCGCTCTCCGGTGGTCAGCGCCAGCGCGTCGCCATCGGCCGTGCCATCTGCCGCAACCCGAAGGTCTTCCTCTTCGACGAGCCGCTGTCGAACCTCGACGCGGCCCTTCGCGTCGCAACCCGTATCGAGATCGCCCGTCTGAACGAGCAGATGGCCGATACGACGATGATCTACGTCACCCACGACCAGGTCGAGGCGATGACGCTGGCGGACCGCATCGTCGTTCTCTCCGCCGGCCATATCGAACAGGTCGGCGCCCCGCTCGAACTCTACGAGCGCCCGGCAAACCTCTTCGTCGCCAAGTTCATCGGCTCGCCGGCCATGAATATTATCCCGGCTGTCGTTGCCGAGGCTGGTAGCGCCACGACGGTGACGCTCACCGGCGGCAAGTCGGTCACGCTCGATATCGCAACGGCGGCGTCGGAGAAGGGCAAGTCGGCAAGCTTCGGCGTGCGCCCCGAGGATCTGATCATCGCCTCGGGCGACGACTACCTGTTCGAGGGCGAAGTCTCGATCGTCGAAGCGCTCGGCGAAGTCACGCTGCTTTATATCGAGGGCCTCGTTCAGGGCGAACCGATCATCGTCAAGCTGCCGGGCACCATCGACATCAAGAAGGGTCAGAAGATGCGGTTCTCCGCCGATCGCCAGAAGCTGCATCTCTTCGATGCCGAAGGCCGCACCTATCGCCGCTGAGGATGTCGCGGCCAAATTTGGGGGCTTTGAAAACAAGCCCCCAAACGTGTCTCTCCAATACCTTCTGTTAAGTCCCGGCTGCTAGCATTCCCCCATTGTATTGAGTGGGGTTAAGGTCTTGGGTATTGCCAATCCATCGCCATCTGGGCATTTTTTGAATAAGGAAGAATCCTTCATGTACGACCGCGAACAGCGGTTCAAAATGGAGGACACGATGAACGCGGCGCGTCTCGAATATACCGAGAAGGGCGTCATGCACATGGCCTCGCGCCGTTGCGACATCATCCGCATTTCCATGAGCTCGGCGGTTCTCGCCATCCTGACGCAGTTCAATCTGCCGAAGCAGTTCTATCTGGATATTCCGGACGCCCGCATCACCAAGGTCGGCTGCATGCTGATGCGGGTGAATGCCAACAACACGGTCGAAGTCCGCTTCCTGCGCCTGCTGACGCAGAAGGAGCTGAACAAGATCTTTGTCTACAGCACGCATCCCGCCCATCGCGATTACGTCCTCGACGTTCGCGGCTGATCGGCTGCAAGGCACAAAAGAAAAAGCCCGCGATCGTCTCGCGGGCTTTTTTCGTTTCAGTGGAAGAGAACACTCGCCCCGTGGTCGGAAGCACCGACCGCCCGGCGGAAGGGCGCGAAGAGCTCGCGGCCCATGCCGTATTCGTTCTCGGAGAGATCGGCCGTCACCGGCTCGCGCTCGGCCATCGTCGCGGCATCGACGAGCACTTCCAGCGTGCCGCGGATCGCGTCGAGGCGGATGATATCGCCATCCTTGATGCGCGCGATCGGGCCGCCCTCGACAGCCTCGGGGGTGACGTGGATCGCAGCCGGAACCTTGCCCGACGCGCCGGACATGCGCCCGTCGGTCAGCAGCGCCACGCGGAAGCCGCGGTCCTGCAGCACGCCGAGCGGCGGCGTCAGCTTGTGCAGCTCAGGCATGCCGTTTGCCTTCGGACCCTGGAAGCGCACGACGGCGACGAAATCGCGGTTGAGCTTGCCTTCCTTGAAGGCGTCCTGCAGCTCCTGCTGGCTGTGGAAGACGATCGCCGGTGCCTCGATGATGTGGCGCTCCGGCTTGACGGCGGAGATCTTGATGACCGCCTTGCCGAGATTGCCGCGCAACATCTTCAGGCCGCCATTCGCCTGGAACGGCGTCTCGATGCTGGCGAGCACCTTCGGATCGTGGCTCTTCTCAGGGGAGGGCTCGCGCACGACAGTGTTGTTCTCGCCGAGGCGGGCGTCGATCGTATAGGCTTCAAGGCCCTGACCGGCGACGGTGCGCACGTCGTCATGCAGCATGCCCTGCTTCAGCAGTTCCTTGATCAGGAAGCCCATGCCGCCTGCCGCGTGGAAATGGTTCACGTCGGCAAGACCGTTCGGATAGACGCGCGCCAGCAGCGGGATCTCCTCGGAGAGCTCGGCGATATCCTGCCAGGTCAGCTGAATGCCGGCGGCACGCGCCATCGCCACGAGATGCAGCGTATGGTTCGTCGAGCCGCCCGTCGCATGCAGGCCGACGACGCCGTTGACGACAGAGCGTTCGTCGATCATCTCGCCGGCAGGCGTGAATTCGTTGCCGAGGGCGGTGATCGCCAGCGCGCGCTTGGCGGCTTCGCGCGTCAGCGCTTCGCGCAGTGGCGTGCCGGGATTGATGAAGGACGAACCCGGCAAATGGAAACCCATGATCTCCATCAGCATCTGGTTGGAATTGGCGGTGCCGTAGAAGGTGCAGGTGCCCGGGCCGTGATAGGACTTGGATTCTGCTTCCAGCAGCTCGGCGCGCCCGACCTTGCCTTCGGCATAGAGCTGGCGCACGCGCGACTTCTCGTCGTTCGGCAAGCCTGTCGTCATCGGGCCCGCGGGCACGAAGATCGACGGCAGGTGGCCGAAGGAGAGGGCGGCGATGACGAGGCCCGGAACGATCTTGTCGCAGACGCCGAGGAACAGCGCCGCATCGAACATGTTGTGCGACAGGCCGACGCCTGCCGACATGGCGATCAGGTCGCGCGAGAAGAGCGAGAGCTCCATGCCCGGCTGGCCCTGGGTAACGCCGTCGCACATAGCAGGCACACCGCCCGCGACCTGGGCGATACCACCGGCTTCGGCGGCAGCTTGCCGAATGATCGCCGGATAGGTCTCGAACGGCTGGTGGGCCGAGAGCATGTCGTTATAAGCGGTGATGATGCCGAGGTTTGGAACGCGGTCGCCGGCGAGCGCGTCCTTTTCGGCGGGGGAACAGACCGCGAAGCCGTGCGCAAGGTTGGCGCAGCCGAGGATAGACCGGACGGCACCCTTCGATGCCGCGCCGCGCAGGCGCTCCAGATATCGCTCGCGCGTCGGTTTTGATCTCTCGACAATGCGGGACGTGATCGCAGAAATGCGTGCGTTAGCGGACATGGGAGTTATCCTGCCTTGGTTGCTGTTCAAATTGTATGTTCGCGGCTCGGCCCGAAGGCTTGGTGTTACGGAGCCCAGTAGATATCGACAGGCGTCGCCGCCCGCCGCAGCACGGCCCGGATCGGCATCTCTGCCTCGTCTCCGGCGCCTTCAGCCTTCGTCAGCACGTCCTTCTTGCCCTGGCCTTCGATATGAAGCACCAGGAGCTTGGCGTCCTGAAGGCTGGAGAAAGTGAAGGTCAGGCGCGGTTCGCCCGCATCCTGTGCTTCCATGGTGATGATGCCGCGCGGCGTCTTCGGATCCAGCGCAACGGCCAGGTTGTTGCCGCCCGGGAAGAACGAGGCGGTATGTCCGTCGCCGCCCATGCCGAGGATGACGATATCGAACGGATTGCCGATCGATGCCGTCTCCGCGGCGGCAAGCTTCGCGGCCGTTTCCGCGGAGCCCGTGTCGTGGAACAGCGGCAGGAACCGCGCCGCTTTTGCCTTGTTCTGCAGCAGGTTGCTGGCAACCAGCAGATGGTTGGAGCGGTCGCTGGTCGCAGGCACGAAACGCTCGTCGACGAGCGTGATCGTCACCTTCGGCCAGTCGAGGTCCCGCGTCGAAAGCGCCTGGAAGAAGGCCTTCGGCGTGGAGCCGCCGGAAACGGCGATAGTGGCCGTTCCCTTCGCTGCGATCGCCTTGGAAAGCGCGTCCGCTACCTTGTCTGCAAGGTTGGCGGCCAGTTCCGCGGCATT
Organism: Rhizobium sp. Rhizsp82; assembly: GCF_047325115.1. Lineage (NCBI taxonomy): Bacteria > Pseudomonadati > Pseudomonadota > Alphaproteobacteria > Hyphomicrobiales > Rhizobiaceae > Rhizobium > Rhizobium sp. Rhizsp82. The sequence goes on from NZ_CP168570.1 coordinate 1,543,129, forward strand.
GGCAAAAGCATGCATGGTCGCTGCCATCGCTGTTGATCCTAGATGTTGTCGTGCCAGGTGCGGCCGTCGCGCTCGATCAGCGCGATAGCCTGGCTCGGGCCCCAGGTGCCGGCGGTGTAACCCTGAACCAGCTGGCCAGTGGATTCCCAGCCTTTCAGGATCGGGTCGACCCAGTCCCATGCCGCCTCGACTTCGTCGCGGCGCATGAACAGCGTCTGGTTGGAGCGGATGACGTCCATCAGCAGGCGCTCGTAAGCATCCGGGTTACGGACATGGAACGCTTCCGCAAAGCTCATGTCGAGCGAAACGTTGCGCAGGCGCATGCCGCCCGGACCCGGGTCCTTGATCATCAGCGACTGCTTGACGCCTTCGTCCGGCTGCAGGCGGATGATCAGCTGGTTCTGGCTGATGCGGCCGGCAGACTGGTCGAAGACCGAGTGCGGGATCGACTTGAAGGTGATGACGATTTCCGACATGCGGCCGGCAAGACGTTTGCCGGTGCGGATGAAGAAGGGAACGCCGGCCCAGCGCCAGTTGTTGATCTCGGCCTTGATGGCGACGAAGGTTTCCGTGTTGGAAACGCCGCCTTCCAGCTCTTCGAGATAGCCCTTGACCGGACCGCTCGCCGAAGCGCCGGCGCGGTACTGGCCGCGAACGGTGAACTGCTCGACATTCGAGGCGTCGATCGGCTTCAGGGCGCGCAGCACCTTGAGCTTCTCGTCGCGAACGGCTTCGGAATCCATCGAGGAGGGAACTTCCATCGCCGTCAGGCAGAGCAGCTGCAGAATGTGGTTCTGCACCATGTCGCGCAGCGCGCCAGCCGTGTCGTAATAGCCGGCGCGGCCTTCGAGGCCAACGGCTTCAGCCACGGTGATCTGTACGTGGTCGATATAGTTGGCGTTCCACAGCGGCTCGTAGAGAGCGTTGGCAAAGCGCAGCGCCATCAGGTTCTGCACGGTTTCCTTGCCGAGATAGTGGTCGATGCGGAAGATCTGCTCTTCTTTGAAGGCCTTGCCGATGCTGTCGTTCAACGACAGTGCCGAGGCGAGGTCGCGGCCGATCGGCTTCTCGACGACGATGCGCGTCGACTTGGTGATCAGCTTGTGCTCGTGGATCTTCTGCGAGATATCGCCGAAAATGCCCGGGGCAACGGCGAGATAGAAGGCGCGAACGCGATCCTTGCCGTCGTCGAGCAGCTTCTTCAGCTTGTCCCAGCCGCCGTCGGAGCGGGCGTCGACCGATACATAGTGCAGGCGCTTGCAGAACTTTTCGACTTCAGCCTCGTCATACTCGCCCTTCTTCAGGTGCTCCTTGAGAGCCTCCTGGGCGAATTTGCGGTATTCCTCGTCGGTCAGCGGGCTGCGCGAAGCGCCGATGATGCGGGTCGGCTCGGTGAACTGGCCCTCGATCTGGCGGTGATAGAGCGCCGGCAGAAGCTTGCGCTCGGCGAGATCGCCACTGCCGCCGAAGACGACATAGTCAAAGGGTTCAACGGGAATGATTTGGCTGCTCATGAGCTTTTCTCTCAATCAGTCTGGTTGGCGGCCGTTTTAATCTAATCGATTTAAAAAAGCCAGTGTGCGATGCAATGAATCTCTCGGGTCCCGGTTTTAAAGCGAATTGACCCGAGAGGAAATCCCGCAATCGCCCTAAAACTTGTCGCGCAGCGCGAACCAGGACAAGGCTAGAAACAGCAGTGGGGCACGCATGGCCGCACCGCCGGGAAAAGCCGGGATATCGAGCCCCTTGAAGAGATCTAGATCGGCGGATTTTCCAAGCACTGTTTCTGCATAAAGTTTGCCGCAGTAATTTGACAGCATGACGCCATGGCCGGAATAACCGCCGATCGATGTGACATTTGGCATCACTTCGCGCACGAACGGCTGCCGCGGCATCGTGATCCCGACGGAGCCGCCCCAGGCATGGGTGATCTCGACATCCTTGAGAGCCGGATAGATCTCGGTGATCTGCCGGCGGATATGATCGGAAATGTCGCGCGGATTATCCGCCGTATAGGCCTCGCGCCCGCCAAACAGCAGCCGGCCATCCCGGGATTTACGGAAGTAGCGCACCACGAAGCGCGAGTCTGCCACCGCCTCGCTGCCTGGAATTACCGAGGGAAAGCTGTCGAGCGGTGCCGTCGCGCCGATGAAGGAGCGGATCGGCATCACATGGCTTGCGGTGACCGGTTCCAGATTGCCGATATAGCCGTTGCAGGCAATCAGCGCCTTGTCCGCGGTGATCGTCCCCTTCGGCGTATCGATCCTCACCTTGCCGCCGTCGTTGCGAACAGCAGTTGCCGGCGTCATCTCGTAGATCTGGGCGCCCGCGTTGGCCGCTACCCGGGCAAGCCCGATCAGAAGCTTCAGCGGGTGGATATGCCCGGTGCCGGTGTCGCGCACGCCGCAGTGATAACGCTTCGAACCCAGCCGTTCCTGCGTCTCCTGCCTGTCCATGAACTGGACATGCGGATAGCCGTAGCGTGAGGCAGCGATCTCCGCGTTTTCGATATAGGAGCGCTTGTAGCTCTCCTTATGCGCCACGTTGATCTGCCCGGGCATGAACTCGATGTCGATCTGGTGTTCGCTGGCGAAATCGAGAAGATACTTCTTTGCCCCTTCCGCCAGATCGAACAGCGCCTTGGAGCGCTCGTAGCCGATCTTCTCTTCGAGTTCTTCCGGCCACCAGCGCTGGCCGGTGCCGAGCTGGCCGCCATTGCGGCCGGATGCGCCGTCGCCGAAGCGGTTGGCGTCGATCAATACGACCGAGACCCCCGCCTTGGCGAGATTATAGGCTGCCTGCAGCCCGGTATAGCCGCCGCCGACGATGGCGACGTCACATGTCTTCGATCCGTCAAGCTCCGGATAGGTCGCCCGCTCGCCCGCCGTCGCCTGATACCAGGAAACGCCGGGCGCGATGGGGCTCTGCCAGTCTTGCTTCACAGCCATGAGGAACGCCTCCTCACACGTTGAGCAACAGGAACTCGCGCTCCCAGGGGCTGATCACTTCCATGAAGGTCTCGAACTCGCCGCGCTTGACGCCGGCGTAGATCCCGATGAACTCCTCGCCGAACACTTCTTCGAAGGCCGGTTCATCTTCCATCAGCGCGATCGCTTCCAGCAGGCCGCGCGGCAGGTCGATCGACCCCTCGTTGGCGGAATCTTCGGTCGGGGCTGTCGGCTCGATCTGCTTGGTGATGCCGAGCAGGCCCGATGCCAGCGATGCGGCGAGCGCCAGATACGGATTGGCATCCGAGCTCGGCAGCCGGTTCTCGACGCGCCGCGCCTGCGGATCCGAAACCGGAACGCGGAAGGCGGTCGTGCGGTTGTCGTAGCCCCAGGCGTTGTTGACAGGGCAGGACATGTTCGGTGCCAGGCGGCGGTAGGAATTCACGTAGGGCGCCAGCATCGCCAGCGCGCTCGGCACGTATTTCTGCATGCCGCCGATGAAGTGGAAGAACTCCTTCGACGGCGAACCATCCGGATTGGAGAAGATGTTCTTGCCGGTTCCCTCATGCACGACCGACTGGTGGATATGCATCGCCGAACCCGGCTGGCCCTGCATCGGCTTGGCCATGAAGGTGGCGTAGATGCCGTGCTTCAGCGCCGCCTCGCGGATCGTGCGCTTGAACATGAACACCTGGTCGGCAAGCTCGATCGGGTTGCCGTGGCGCAGGTTGATTTCCAGCTGCGCCGGACCCTCTTCATGGATCAGCGTGTCGATCTCGAGACCCTGCTTTTCCGAGAAGTGATAGATGTCGTCGATCAGTTCGTCGAACTCGTTGATCCCGGCGATCGAATAGCCCTGACCGCCGAGGATCGAACGGCCGGAGCGGCCTTTCGGCGGATGCAGCGGATAGTCTGGGTCGTCGTTGGTGGCGACCAGATAGAACTCGATTTCGGGCGCGACGACCGGCTTCCAGCCGCGGGCGCTGTAGAGGCCCATGATGCGCTTCAAGACGTTGCGCGGCGTGTAGGACACCTCGGCGCCGTCGGAATTGACGATATCGCAGATCACCTGCGCCGTCGGATCGGTTTCCCACGGCACCACCGAAAGTGTCGAAAGGTCGGGCACCAGCTTCAGGTCGCTGTCGCGCGGCTCGTAGCGGAAGCTTTCCGTCTCCTCGGGATAGGCGCCCGAGATCGTGTGGCGGTAGATCGCCGAAGGCAGTGCGAGCGAAGTGTTGGACGTGAATTTCGATGTCGGCATCATCTTGCCGCGCGGAACGCCGGCAAGGTCCGGCGTGATGCATTCGATGTCTTCGATGCCGCGTGCCCGTAGCCACTGTGCCGCTTCCTTCCAATTCGCTACGCCGCGCGACGACCCGGGGTCAGGGGGAGTCTTGATCGTGGGGCGGACGTTCTTGGCAGGCTTAAGCGTCGTCTTTTTTGGAGACATGACACACCGGTTACGTTGATCGGAAGGCCATCATAACCAGAGTTTGGCAATTGGCGAGGGGGGTAGAGACGTTGACTTTCGCCATTTGATAGAAAAAGAAGACGCCATTCAGAGAAGGATCGGGGCGTGGCAGAAAAAAGCGATGTGATCGTCATCGGCGCGGGCGCGGCCGGTATGATGTGCGCCATCCGCGCGGGGCAGCGCGGCCATTCGGTGCTCGTCCTCGATCACGCCAAGACGCCTGGCGAGAAGATCCGCATTTCCGGCGGCGGCCGCTGCAACTTCACCAATATCCATGCCGGTCCGAAGAATTTCCTCTCGGCCAATCCGCATTTCTGCAAGTCGGCGCTCGCCCGCTTCACCCCGGCCGATTTCGTCGCCATGGTGGATCGCCACAAGATCGCCTGGCACGAGAAGACCCTCGGCCAGCTGTTCTGCGACGACAGCGCCAAGGACATCATCCATATGCTGCTCGACGAGATGCGGTCGGCCGGTGCCGAATGGCAGCTGCGCACCGAGATTACCGGCATCGAGAAGACCGATGGCGGCTTTCGCGTCAGCACATCGGAAGGCACCTACGATTGCGCCTCGCTTGTCATCGCCACCGGCGGCAAGTCGATCCCGAAAATGGGCGCCACCGGCTTTGCCTATCGCATCGCCGAGCAGTTCGGTCTCGCCATGACCGAAACCCGCCCGGGGCTCGTGCCGCTGACGCTCGATCCCGTCCTGCTGGAAGCGATCGCACCGCTCTCGGGTATCGCCGCCCCGGCAGAAATCCGTCACGGCAAGACGGCATTCCGGGAAGCGCTGCTTTTCACCCATCGCGGCCTCAGCGGTCCGGCCATCCTGCAGATTTCGTCTTACTGGCGCGAAGGCGAGGGGATCACCGTCGATATCGAACCCGATGTCGATCTGCTCCAGCATCTGAAGAAAGCCAAGCAGACGAACGGCCGCCAGTCGGCGCAGACGGCGCTGGCGGAAATCCTGCCGAAGCGTCTCGCCCAGTATCTGACCGAGCGCGAAGGCATCTCCGGCAACATGGCCGATCTCTCCGACAAGGCGCTTTCAAGGCTTGCCGATGCCGCGCAGAACTGGACCGTCAAACCTTCGGGTTCCGAAGGATACCGAACGGCGGAAGTGACGCTCGGCGGCATCGACACATCGGTGCTTGACTCCAAGACGATGGAAGCGAAGGCCGTTCCCGGTCTCTATTTTATCGGCGAATGCGTCGACGTTACCGGCTGGCTCGGCGGCTATAACTTCCAATGGGCCTGGGCCTCGGGCTTTGCGGCAGGTGAATCCTTATAGGGTCGAATCCGGATCAATAGATTCAAGACTTCTTAAGCCGGGTGCGCCATCGTGTCCCAATGGCGTCCATGGAACAAGCTGCCCATTTAAAGCTTTACCGGACAGCCATTTTGATGGATTGTTACAGTATTGAGAAAGTGAGGTCCTTTACATGAATAGGAACACACGCCGCGCTCGCGCCATCGCAATCGCCCAGGCAAAGCCTGACACAAAGCTTGCGACGCTCCGCTTTCTCATGTTGGCCACTGGTGCAACTGCCGCGATTATCGCACTTCTGATCGCCCACACCATCTGACCATTCCCGCAATTGTCATATAAATAGCGGCTAGCCCTTTCGTGCCAGCCGCTTACGGGCGGCCATAAGTACGATTTCAAACGATTTGGCTTATCCGAAAATTAATATCTCTTCTGTCACACTTGCTGAAACTATGGGCATCCCGTTCGCGCGGCGATGACTTGGCAATGACTGCCGCCTGAGCCCTCGGGTTTCCCATTATTCCAAAAAAGTCAGCTCGATGCACTCGGCCGGCGCCGCAACAGCAGCCGGTGGGAGGAGTGGTGTATGGAAGGCCGGTATAGCCATGTTCATTGATAAGATCCTGTCGCGCTTCAAGATCAAGACGAAGGTGTTGATCTTCGTTCTGCCTTTCGTCGTCGCCATCTCGGCCGTCGGCCTTACCGGGCTTTATGCCTCGGGCATGCTGCAAGGGCGCATGGAGATTTCGAACAGCATCCTGCAGTCGCTCAGCGGCTTCAAGGATCTCTACGGTTCGATGGACGACTTCCTGCAGAACACCAATGAGCAGGCTCGCGACAAGCTCTATACGGATATCAAGACGCAGGGCCAGACGCTGAATTCCACGCTGTCGCAGATCGGCGAGAATGCCGGCCGCGAGAACCTGCAGGCCGCGATCGATGGCACCAGCGCCATCTCGGGCACTGTCGGCAAGCTCTGGACGCTGCATGAGCAGGAAGTCACGCTGCGCCAGCAGATCGAAGACTCCCAGAAGGTGATGATCACCAACCGCTTCAACGTCAGCTATGATGCCCGCCAGCTCGAAGAGAGCGTGCGCACCGACGAAGGCAATGCGACCGCAACGCTCCGCGCCGCCGACCGTTTGCTCAAGGGTGGCGACACGCTGGCGACGGCCATGAACGATTTCAGCAAGGCGCAGCTTCCTGCCGACAAGCTGAAGGTGGTGACCACGGCGCTGCCGTCGATCATCAAGGCCCAGCGCATGATCGAAATCTCGGTTCCGCAGAACCAGAAGAGCATGACGCAGTCGATGGCCCAGACCATCAGCGACCTGAAGACCCAGGCTGCCGCACCCGATGCCGGCACCGACGACGGTGTCGCCAATCTCGGCCGCCTCGTCTCGCGCTTCCGCCAGATGTCGACCTACACGCAGCTGACGGCAACGCAGATGATGCGCGAAGCCACCACCACCTTCGTCCAGCTCGACAGCCGCATTGCCCAGACCAACTCGGTTCTGGAAGACACCCGCCGTCTCGAGACCTCGATCTATTCGCTCCAGCTCGTTCTGGCCGATTTCAGCGCCAAGCCGAGCAAGGAAAATCGCGTTCGCCTGAACCAGGAAATCGCCACCCTCAACACCATGCTGAACACCCTGCAGGCCAGCGCCAAGGGCATGGATTTCGCCAGCGACATCATCGCTGCGATCAATCCGGCACTGGTCTCGATGGACAAGGACGCACAGAGCCTCGTCGACGTCATCAACCAGCGCGTTGCCGATTATGCCGCTGCCCGCCAGGAGCTCGACAGTGTCTGGGGCCAGCTGACGAGCTTCGCCGAACTGCAGAAGCAGACGGCCGGCGCCGAGCGCGATCAGGCCAACAGCATCTCCGTCGGCACCACCGGCCTCGGCATCCTGGTCTCGATCATCGGCGGTATCGCCCTGGTTCTGACCCTGCAGCGCCCGATCGGCCAGATCACCGCCGCAATGCGCCGCATCGCAGACGGCGCGCTCGACACCAGCATTTCCGGTGAGCAGCGCTTCGACGAAATCGGCGACATGGCCCGTGCACTGGGCATCTTCAAGGAAAACGCCATCTCCAAGATCCGTATCGAGGAGCAGAGCGACGAGGAGCGTCAGGCCGCCGAACACGAGCGCCAGCGCAACGATGCCGAAAAGCGCGAGATGGACCGCCAGATCGAATTCGCGGTCAACGAGCTCGCCGCCGGTCTCGAGCGCATGTCGCAGGGCGATATCTCGACCACCATCGACACGCCTTTCATCGGCCGCCTTGAGCAGCTGCGTGAAGACTTCAACGGTTCGATGCTTCGCCTCCAGGCGACCATGAGCCAGATCCGCGACAACGTCCAGATGATCCAGGGCAACGGCAACCAGATGGCCCAGTCGGCCGAAGATCTTGCCAAGCGTACGGAACAGCAGGCCGCTTCTCTCGAAGAAACTGCCGCTGCCGTCGACGAGATCACCGTCACCGTCCGTTCGTCTGCCGAACGCGCCAAGGATGCCGACCAGATCGTCCGCCAGGCCAAGCGCAGCGCCGATGACTCGGCGACTGTCGTCGGCAAGGCGATCGACGCCATGGGCCGTATCGAGGATGCATCGCGCCAGATCGAGCAGATCATCGGCGTCATCGACGAGATCGCCTTCCAGACCAACCTGCTCGCCCTCAACGCTGGTATCGAAGCCGCGCGTGCCGGTGAAGCGGGCAAGGGCTTTGCTGTCGTCGCCATGGAAGTCCGTGAACTCGCCCAGCGCTCCGCCGCTGCCGCGCAGGAGATCAAGAGCCTGATCAACAAGTCGACCACCGAAGTCAGCTCCGGTTCGCAGTCGGTCCAGGAAACCGGCACGGTGCTCGCGAAGATCAGCGCCCAGATCGTCACCATCAGCCAGCATGTCGAAATGATCGCCCGCGCCAGCCACGATCAGTCCGGCGCCCTGCAGGAAGTCAACTCGACCGTCAACTCGATGGACCAGATGACCCAGCAGAACGCTGCGATGGTGGAAGAAACGACCGCCGCCAGCCGCGAGCTCGCCTCGCAGGCCGACAGCCTGCTGGCCCTCGTGCAGCAGTTCAAGATCGACGGCGAAACGCACGCGACCTACTATCGCGCCGCCTGAGATCAGCGAAAATGCAGACTATGAGAACGGCGCCGGAAGGCGCCGTTTTTGTTTGTGCGGAATGTCTGAAATATGGACGCAAAGGTTGTGTTTCGATCGCGACGCCGCTGATTTTCTACCGATGTTCGAAAAGATGCTGACGAATAGTCATATTTATACAAGTTATTACAGCGTTTTCAGATAATTAGCGGATAATTTTCCTTAACGTTTAACGCATAGGATAGCTGCAATTCGTATTGCAGAGGATTGCTATGCTGCGCTTTTTCTCGACATCCATCGTCCGCCAGGCGGTTGCCATCACACTCGGCTTGCTTGTGGTCAGCACCGGCGCGATCGTTGCCGTGACCTATTATGATCTGAGCCGCTATGTCATGGACAATGCGGTGGCCGACGCCAAAGATGCCAGCCGCACGATGGCGATCCTCTACGGCGCGGCCGACGACAGCGCGAAGATCGCCGTCAAGGATGCGCAGCTCTCTACGGTCACCGAAGAAAAGATCCCCGCATTCACCGATCACTCGCTGGTGGATCGCACGGCTGAATCCATTGCCGGTGTCGCGACGATCTTCGACAAGCAGGGCAGCGATTACGTCCGCGTCTCCACCAATGTGAAGAAGGAAGACGGTAGCCGCGCCGTTGGCACCAACCTTGCCGCCGATCACCCGGCGCAGACCGCGCTCGCCAAAGGCGACGCCTATTACGGTCCGGCAGTGCTGTTCGGAAAGAACTACATGACCGGCTATTTCCCGGTGAAGAATGCCGCTGGCGCCAATACCGGCATCCTCTTCATCGGCATTCCGATGGAAGTCTATTTTGCCCGTCTCCAGCATCTGCAGATCCTCGTGATCGGCGCCGGTGCCGCCGTCATGCTGGTTGTCAGCCTGCTCGCCTTCTTCGCGATCCGCCGCACCGTCAGCCCGCTCCAGGCGCTGACCAAGACCGTGCATTCGATCTCCGCCGGCAATCTCTCCGGCGCGATCCCCTGCGTCGACAAGCCGAACGAATTCGGCGAGATCGGCCGGGCGCTGTCGGCCTTCCGCGATAGTGCCAAGGCGCGCCTGGATCTCGAAACGCAGGCCGCCGAGCAGCGCGCGCTGACCGAAGCCGAGCGCACCCGCAACGATGCCGAAAAGCGCACGCTCGACGGCCAGATCGATTTTGCCGTCAACCAGCTCGCAGCCGGTCTCGGCCGTCTGGCGCAGGGCGATGTCTCCGAAACCATCGAGACGCCCTTCGTCGGCCGACTCGAGCAGCTGCGCGTCGATTTCAACAGTTCGCTGCTGCGCCTGCAGGACACGCTGACCCGCATCCGCGACAATGCCAACGCCATCCAGCGCAACAGCGGCGCGATGTTGGCCTCTGCCGGTGAGCTCTCGAAGCGCACCGAAGCCCAGGCCGCCAGCCTCGAAGAAACCGCCGCTGCGGTCGAGGAGATCACAGTCACCGTGCGCTCGTCCGCCGATCGCGCCCGCGAAGCCAACAACACGGTGGCTCTCACCAAGAAGACCGCCGACAGCTCCGGCGCCGTCGTCGGCGATGCCGTTGCCGCCATGGGCCGCATCGAGGAAGCCTCACAGCAGATCGAGCAGATCATCGAGGTCATCGACGACATCGCCTTCCAGACCAACCTTCTGGCACTGAACGCCGGTATCGAAGCTGCGCGTGCGGGTGAAGCCGGCAAGGGCTTTGCGGTCGTCGCCCAGGAAGTCCGCGAACTGGCGCAGCGTTCCGCCGATGCCGCCCGCGAGATCAAGGGCCTGATCGAAAAGTCGAGCCGCGAAGTGACGGCGGGTTCCGAGCTGGTGCAGAAGACCGGCAACGTTCTGGCCTCGATCAGCCAGGAAATTATCGTCATCAGCAAGCATGTCGATACGATTGCGACCGCCAGCCAGGATCAGTCGGCGGCCCTTCAGGAAGTCAACGGCTCCGTCAACGCAATGGATCAGATGACCCAGAAGAACGCCTCGATGGTCGAGGAGACGACGCAGGCGAGCCGCCAGCTTGCCGACGAGGCCGATGCCTTGATGGGCCTGCTTCAGCAGTTCCGCATCGGCAACGGTGCGGCCGCTCACCGTCCGGCAAGGCAGGCTGCCTGATCCACGCGCTTTACACGAGTATCCTTGGGCCGCGCCTCGACAGCGCGGCCTTTGCTTTTCAGGCCTATGTCGGTGAGCCATGCGACGGCGCGGATGATGCGCGAGCCGCCATATTGCTCGTAGAATTCCTCTTCGGATGTCTGGCAGGCAATCCGGCCGCCCCGTGAGAAGCCGAGCATGCTGGCGATGGCGATCTGGTCGATCATGGTGATGTCCTCCGTTTCAAAGACATCACTTCAGATACACATCAAAAATCGCTTCTTAAACAGCTGAAATCGGCATACGATTTTCACCAATGAAAAACACGGCTTGGGATTCCTATCAGCTTTTCCTGCAGGTCGCCCGTCTCGGCGGCCTCACCGGCGCGAGCGGCACCAGCGGCCTCAGCCCGGCAACGGTCGGCCGCCGCATGCTGGAGCTGGAGCAAGAGACCGGCCGCACGCTCTTCGTCCGCAGCCAGACCGGTTACCGCCTGACGCCGGATGGCCAGGCATTGCTCGATCACCTGCAGGAGATGGAGGCCGCCGCCCGCAAGGTCGATGCCTGGCGCCAGTCGGGCGAGGGCGGAGTGACGGTAAGGGTTGCGGCGGGAACCTGGGTTGCCTGGCTGCTGACCGAGAATTTCTCTGCGATCCGCATGCCCGGCGACGGCTTTGCCCTCTCGCTGACGATCGGCGAAACCCGCGCCAATCTTTCCTACCGGGAGAGCGATATCGGCATCCGCGCCTTCGAACCCGACGAGGCAAACCTTGCCGCCCGTCTGCTCGGCGAAGTCGCCTATGCGGTCTATGTCAGGCGCAACGCTGCCGAGGCTGCGGAGCAATGGGTGGCTGTTGCCGAGGACGAGGCGATCTCCGGCTATCTGCGCTGGCCCTATCGCAATGCGTCCGGCTCGATCGCCGCCACCGTTAACCGGCCGCGGTCGCTGCCGGATCTGGTGCGCGCCGGGGCGGGTAGGGCGGTGCTTCCGTGTTTCGTCGGCGATCTCGATCCGGAGCTTCAGCGGCTCGGCGGCGAGATCCCGGAGCTCAAGCATCGCCAGTGGATCGTCATGAACAACGAAGACCGCCACCGGCCGGAAATCCGCGCCGTTGCCGATCGCATGACCAAATTGCTGAAAAGCTATTCCGATCTCTTCGCCGGCAAGCGCGCCAGCCGCAGCTAGCTCAGGGTATCAGTCTTCGTACCAAGGCCACCTGGCTGTTGACGCCGAGCTTGGAGAAGATGTTCTTCAGGTGCGATCGCGCCGTCTCGTAGCTGATGTCGTTCAGCTTGGCGGTATCGCGCAGCGACAGCCCGCTGGCGATCGACGAGGCGATGCGCAGTTCGGCGGCTGTCAGGTGCTCGTTGCCGCTCAGCCTGTCGTTCAGATGGGCGCAGATGCCGCCGGAGCGCTCAATGATCAGCGCCGAGGTCGGCTCTTGTAGGAACTCGCTCATGAAATCGGACTGCAGCCGTACCAGCGTGTATTTGATGTTGCCGATGCGCCCGCTGCAAACCGGCTGCAGCGGCTCGCGGGAGCGGCCGGTGGCACGCAGCTGCTCGTTGACATTGGCATCGTTGACATTCAGCCGCCCGGTCGGGGTCACGCTGATGCCGCATCCCTCGGTCAGTATCATCTGCGCCGCGGTGTTCATCGAGCGCACCTTGCGCTCCTCGCCGAGATAGATCAGCCCGACGCCGATCGCATCGAGCAGCGGCTTGCCGCCTGCCTCGTTGCTTCGCTCGCGGCGCAGGTAATCGAAGGCCCGACGCAGATGCGGCGCGAGTTCGGTCAGCACCTGGGCGTTGGCGCGGTTATAGCCGGCGTCGGTGCTCGATGTCAGCGTTGAGAGATTGAAGGACCGCCCCTTCTCCCGCATGATCGTCACACCGATGCTGCTGCGGCAGCCGATGCTGCGCAGGTAGTCGTGATAGAATTCGGTTTTCAGCAGCTCTTCATGCGGCAGCATCTGATCGGCGATGACACCGAGCCCGACGGGGCGCACGGCGGCCTTCGCCATCCACGGGTTCACGGTGCTGAAATGGGTGTTGTAAGCTTTCGCGGCAGCGTCTTCGAGGCCGGATGAAAGCGACAGTCCGCCGGAGCCGAGAACCGCATCATGAAAAAAGAGCGTCGACTTTCCATCCGGCATGCGCGTGTTCAGCGTATCCAGAAAATCCTGCCAGCTGGTTTCCCCGAGCAGTGCCCCATAGACCATATCGGTCAGGGGTGCACGTCCGCGCGTATTGTTGCAGGCATATGACGTCCCATAAGAGCTTGATGATATTATGCTCGCCTTTGCTGGGACTGACAATTGCGTCAAATGACGCAGAAGGCGCCGGTTTTGCCGGCGCCTTCTGCGTCTTTAGGTGCGGTTGGCAACGACAACCGGGATCATCAGATCGCCCCAGTTGCCGTCGCCGCCGTGATGGCGGGCGGACCGGACAAGCTCTACCGAAATACCGGATTCAACCGCCTTCATGACAGACTGATTGAGCCGGTGCAGATCGTTGGCGAGCATGCGGATCATGCTCTGCTGGTCCGGCGTCATCGTCGAGGACTGCTCTTCCGCGCGTTCGCGGACACGTGAGATGGAAGCCATGGTCTTCTCCTCCTGTTGCGCGGTCATTCCGCTGCGGGCTTGAACTGTGCGTGTTCGGTGGATTCCCTCATCGCGGTCGTCGAGGACAGGCCGCCGGTGATGGCAAGCGATACGGCATCGAAATAGCCGGTGCCGACTTCGCGCTGATGCTTGGTCGCGGTGTAGCCGTTGACCTCGGCGGCAAACTCCGCCTGCTGCAGCTCGGAATAGGCGGCCATCTGCCGGCTCTTGTAGCCGCGCGCCAGCTCGAACATGCCGAAGTTCAGCTGATGGAAGCCGGCAAGCGTGATGAACTGGAACTTGTAGCCCATGGCGCCGAGTTCGCGCTGGAACCTGGCGATCGTCGCTTCGTCCAGGTTCTTGCGCCAGTTGAAGGACGGCGAGCAGTTGTAGGCAAGCAGCTTGCCCGGATGCACCTTGTGCACGCCTTCGGCAAAGCGCCGCGCCTGATCGAGATCGGGCTTCGACGTCTCGCACCAGATCAGATCGCAATAGGGCGCATAGGCGACCGCGCGGGCAATGCAGGGCTCTAGCCCGTTGCGGACCTGATAGAAGCCCTCGACGGTGCGCCCGGCATCGTAATCGACGAAGGGCTGGTCGCGCTCGTCGATATCGGAAGTCAGAAGCTTTGCGGCCTCCGCATCCGTGCGCGCAATCACCAGCGTCGAGACACCCATGACATCGGCTGCCAGACGCGCGGCATTGAGGTTGCGGATATGCGCCGCCGTCGGGATCAGAACCTTGCCGCCGAGATGGCCGCACTTCTTTTCCGATGCCAGCTGATCCTCGAAATGGACGCCGGCAACGCCCGCCTCGATATAGGCCTTCATGATCTCGAAGGCGTTCAGCGGCCCGCCGAAACCGGCCTCGGCATCGGCAACGATCGGCGCAAACCAGTTTTCGACAGAGAGGCCCTTGCCTTCAGAGGTCTCGATCTGGTCGGCGCGCTGGAGCGTGCGGTTGATGCGCTTGGCAAGCTCCGGCCCGGCATTGGCGGGATAGAGCGACTGGTCCGGATACATCGCCGAGGCGGTATTGGCGTCTGCCGCGACCTGCCAGCCGGAGAGGTAGATCGCCTTCAGACCGGCACGGACCATCTGCATGGCCTGATTGCCGGACAGAGCGCCAAGCGCATTGACGAAATCGTCGCGGCGCAGGAGTTCCCAGAGCCTCGCAGCACCCATTTCCGCCAGCGAGTGGCTGATCTCCACGGAACCGCGCAGCCGCCTGACGTCCTCTGCGGAATAGGGACGCTCGATACCGTCGAAACGGCCAGCCGGTGCGTTGCGGATCAGCTTGTCAAACTCAGTCACAATATCCTCCTTCAGCTCGATTGCTTGTGTGACAGAATTTACAAGGTCGCCGTCAAAAGCTAGAAAAGACTTGCTTAAGTGCCTGAGAAAGAGGTTATATTGGCGCGAGATTTACAAGCTGACTTTGTCAATTTGTAAAATTTTGTAAAAGGCATCGATATGGAACGGAAAATCTTTGCCGGACCGAAAGTCAGGCGCATCCGCAATGGCCTCGGCGTCACGCAGACGGCGATGGCCGAAGCCCTCGGCATTTCGCCGTCCTATCTGAACCTGATCGAGCGTAACCAACGGCCGCTCACCGTTCAGCTGCTGTTGAAGCTCGCCTCGGTCTACAAGGTCGATCTCGATGAGCTCCAGAGCGAGCCGGGCAATAACCTCGCCGAACTGCGCGAAGTCTTCGCCGACCCGCTGCTGTCGGGTGAGCTTCCCGGCGATCAGGAGCTGGTGGAGATATCGGACGCTGCGCCCAATGCGGCGAGCGGCATGGTGAAGCTCTATCGGGCCTACCGCGAACAGGCCGCCCGGCTGTCGGATCTCGGCGCGCTGATGGCTGACGGTGCGCAGGTCCCCGCTGCCGGTGCGCGCCTTCCGGCCGACGAGGTGCGCGACGCGCTGGAGCGGCGCCCGGCCTATCTCGCCGTCATCGAAGAGGCCGCCGAGCAGTTCTTCATGACGCTTCCCTCTGGCGATCTGCAGCAGGTGCTTCGGGATTGGCTGCACAAGGAGCGCGGCATTACCGTGCGCGTCCTGCCTGTCCATGTCATGCCGGATCTGCGCCGCCGCTTCGATCGCCACTCCATGCGGCTTTTCCTCTCCGAACGCCTGTCGCCGCAGGACCAGCTGCAGGAGATCGCCATCGAGGCCGCAACGCTCGCCCTGAAGGCGGCGATCGGCAAGGAGCTGGAAGGGCTCGCCCTGTCGACGTCGGAAGCCCAGCGCATCGCCCGCTTCGAGCTTGCCCGCGCTGCCGCGCTGGCGCTGATGATGCCTTACGAGGCCTTCCTGACGGCGGCGAAATCCGTGCGCTACGACATCGATCTCCTGCGCAGCCGCTTCGGCTGTTCCTTCGGCCAGGCGGCGGCCCGGCTCACCATGCTGCAGCGGCCGTCGAACAGTGCCGTGCCATTCTTCCTGATGGAGATCGATGCGGCGGGAAACCGTCTGCGTCGGGCAGGGGCGTCGGGCTTCCCGCAGGCTCGCTTCGGCGGCGGCTGTCCCAAGCTCAATATTCACGCCGCTTTCCTGCAGCCCGGCCAGATCCTGGCGGAAACCGTAGAGACGCCGGATGGCAGCGCCTTCCTGACGATCGCACGAACGCTGGAAGGCCCGGCAGCCCCCTTCGGCGAGAGGGTCAGGCGCACCGCGCTTCTCATTGCCTGCGACGCCCAGTTCAGGGATGCGACCGTCTACGCTCATGCGGCGTCATCTTCGCCACATGCAGTTGCAATTGGCCCGGCCTGCCGCCTTTGTGAGCGAAAGGGCTGCCTTGCCCGCGCCGAGCCGCCGGTCACTCGCCCGCTTGGGCTAGACGAGATGGTGGCCGGTCTCAGCGCCTTTGATTTTCAGTGATAGTTGAAATCATTGAGAGCGCAGGATTTTGCGCTTGTCGGCTCTCAAAATCCTTCTTAGTCTAGCTAAAAATCCAGAGGGAATGGGTGTCCGGGGGCGTGATACCTAATAATTATAAGCCACAGGAGAGATTATGAGGTCAGTCATTGCAAAGCTCGCGGCAACTGTTGCCGTGGCCATTCTTGCCGCCGCGCCGTCCTACGCCCAGGAACGCGTCGTCAATGTCTACAACTGGTCCGATTATATCGACAGCTCGATCCTTGAGGACTTCACCAAGGAAACCGGCATCAAGGTCGTCTACGACACCTTCGATTCCAACGAGACGCTGGAAACCAAGCTGCTGGCAGGCGGCACCGGTTACGACGTCGTCGTTCCGACCGTTTCCTTCATGCAGCGCCAGATCGCTGCCGGCGTCTATCAGAAGCTCGACAAGTCGAAGCTGCCGAACCTGAAGAACATGTGGGACGTCGTTACCAAGGGCGTCGCAACCTTCGACCCCGGCAACGAATACAGCGTCGACTACATGTGGGGCACCACCGGCATCGGCTACAATGTCGACAAAGTGAAGGCCGCGCTCGGCACCGACGAGAAGCCGAACTGGGATGCGCTGTTCGATCCGGCAAAGGCTGAGAAGCTCAAGGATTGCGGCATCTACATGCTGGATTCGCCGACCGACGTCATCCCGTCGGTTCTCGCCTATCTCGGCCTCGACCCGAACAGCAAGAAGCAGGCCGATCTCGACAAGGCGCAGGAAGTGCTGCTCAAGGTTCGTCCCTTCGTGCGCAAGTTCCACTCGTCCGAATATATCAGCGCGCTCGCCAACGGCGATATCTGCATCGCGCTCGGCTATTCCGGCGACATGTTCCAGGCCCGTGACCGCGCTGCCGAAGCCAAGGCCGGCGTGACGATCGACTACTCGGTTCCGAGCCAGGGTGCGCAGATCTTCTTCGACGTATTCGGTATCCCGAAGGATGCTCCGCATGTCGAGGAAGCGCATGAATTCATCAATTACATGATGAAGCCTGAAGTTGCCGCCAAGGCCTCGAACTTCGTCTACTACGCCAACGGCAACAAGGCCTCGCAGGAGTTCCTGGACAAGGAAGTCATCGGCGATACGGCGATCTATCCGACGCCCGAGGTCATGGCCAAGCTCTTCACGGTGCCGCCGCTCGATCCGAAAACGCAGCGCCTCGTGACACGAATCTGGACAAAGGTCGTCACCGGCCAGTAATCGAGACTTCGGCCCGGACGGCAACGCCCGGGCCTTTTATTGACGTGCCGGCCGTCGGGGGAGCGCCGGTTTCAAATTCATAATTTCGGGGAAAACCATGAAGTCTCTTGGCAATATTCGCCGCTCCTTCGCGCCCTGGGCCGATCCCGCCTCAAAACCTTTCATCTCATTCAAGAACGTCACGAAGCGCTTCGGCGATTTCACCGCCGTCAACGATCTCAGCCTGAACATCTACCACCGTGAGTTCTTCGCCCTGCTCGGCGCTTCCGGCTGCGGCAAGTCCACGCTGCTGCGCATGCTGGCCGGCTTCGAGCAGCCGACCGCGGGCGAGGTCATCCTCGACGGCACCGACATGGCCGGCACGCCGCCCTACAAGCGTCCCGTCAACATGATGTTCCAGAGCTACGCGCTCTTCCCGCATATGACCGTCGAGAAGAACATCGCCTTCGGCCTGCGCCAGGACGGCATGGGTAAGGACGAGATCGCCGAGCGCGTGTCGCAGATGCTGAAGATGGTCAAGCTCGAGCAGTTCGCCTCGCGCAAGCCCAACCAGCTTTCCGGCGGCCAGCGCCAGCGCGTGGCGCTTGCCCGTTCGCTTGCCAAGCGCCCGAAGGTGCTGCTGCTCGACGAGCCGCTTGGCGCGCTCGACAAGAAGCTGCGCGAGGAAACCCAGTTCGAACTGATGGACCTGCAGCAGAATCTCGGCCTGACCTTCGTCGTCGTCACCCACGACCAGGAAGAGGCGATGACCATGGCAGACCGCATCGCCGTCATGAGCCACGGTAAGGTTGTGCAGGTCGCAACGCCCGCCGAAATCTACGAAGCGCCGAACTGCCGCTTCGTCGCCGATTTCATCGGTGACGTGAACATCTTCGACGGCAAGGTCGTCTCCGCCGATGGCACGAGTGTCGAGCTCGCCATCGATGCCGGCTTCAGCGTCAAGGTCGCGACACCAGACATGCCCGCCAAGGGCAGCACCGCCGGCTTCGCGATCCGCCCGGAAAAGCTGAAGGTCACCCGCCAGCCGCCGGCCAATCCCAACGTCAACGCCTCCTCGGGCGAGCTCTGGGACATCGCCTATCTCGGCGACATGACCGTTTTCCACGTCAAGCTGAAGAGCGGCCAGGTGGTCAAGGCCTCGCTGCTCAATGCCCAGCGCGCCGTCGACGATCCCTTCACCTACGACCAGGAAGTCTGGGTCACCTTCGCCGAAGATGCCGGCGTGCTCTTGAAGGATTGATCATGGGCAAGCTCGGTTCAGTCATCTACAGCCGCCTGGTGATCATCGTTCCCTATGCCTGGCTGCTGATCTTCTTCCTGGTGCCGTTCTTCATCGTCTTCCGCATCTCGCTGTCGACGACCGCGATCGCCATGCCGCCCTATGAACCGGCCTTCTCGTTCAGCGATGGCTGGGCCGGTTTCATGGAGAAGATTTCAACCTTCTCCTTCGACAATTACAGCTACCTGATCGACGACCCACTCTATTTCAACGCCTATATATCGAGCCTCGTCATCGCCGGCGTCTCGACCTTCCTGACGCTGCTGATCGCCTATCCGATCGCTTACGGCATGGCGCAGGCGCCGCGCAGCATCCGCCCGACGCTGCTGATGCTGGTCATCCTGCCGTTCTGGACGAGCTTCCTGATCCGCGTCTACGCCTGGATCGCGATCCTCAAGCCAGAGGGACTGCTGAACCAGTTGCTGATCGGAACGGGTATCATCGATACGCCGCTGATCATCCTGAACACCAATGTCGCGGTCTATATCGGTATCGTCTATTCCTACCTGCCGTTCATGGTGCTGCCGCTCTATTCCTCTCTCGAGAAGATGGACGGCACGCTGATCGAGGCGGCGCAGGATCTCGGCTGCACGCCGATCCGCGCCTTCTGGCGGGTTACGTTCCCTCTGTCGCTGCCCGGCGTCGTCGCCGGCTGCATGCTGGTCTTCATTCCTGCCGTCGGCGAGTTCGTCATCCCCGACCTGCTCGGCGGGTCGCAGACGCTGATGATCGGCAAGACGCTGTGGAACGAGTTCAATTCGAACCGCGACTGGCCGGTGTCTTCGGCCGTGGCGACCATCCTTCTCTTGATCCTCGTAGTGCCGATCGTGTTCTTCCAGAACGCCCAGGCCAAAGCCGACGAGCAGGGGAGATAAGCGATGCTACGCTGGACACGCTTCAACATCATCTCGGTCACGCTCGGCTTCGCCTTTCTCTATCTGCCGATCGTGCTCCTGGTGATCTTCTCCTTCAACGAGTCGAAACTCGTCACCGTCTGGGGTGGCTTCTCGACCAAGTGGTACGTGTCGTTGATGCACAATGACGCCCTGCTGGATGCGGCCTGGGTCACGGTCCGCGTTGGCGTCCTGTCGGCAACGGCGGCGACCATTCTCGGCACGCTGGCGGCGATCACGCTGGTGCGCCACACGCGCTTCCGCGGCCGCATGCTGTTTTCGGGCATGGTCTATGCACCGCTCGTCATGCCTGAAGTCATCACCGGCCTGTCGCTGCTGCTGCTCTTCGTGGCGATCGGCCTCGACCGCGGCTTCTGGACGATTACGCTGGCGCACACGACGCTGACCATGTGCTTCGTCGCCGTCGTTGTGCAGTCGCGCCTGATGAGCTTCGATCAGTCGATCGAGGAAGCGGCGCAGGATCTCGGCGCCCCGCCGGTGCGCACCTTCTTCGAGGTGACGCTGCCGATCATCGCGCCGGCCGTATTCTCCGGCTGGATCCTCGCCTTCACTCTGTCGCTGGACGATCTGGTTATTGCGAGCTTCACCTCCGGCCCGGGCGCGACGACGCTGCCGATGAGGATCTACAGCCAGGTGCGATTGGGCGTGACGCCGGAGATCAATGCGGTCTGCACCATCCTGATCGCCGTCGTTGCCGTCGGCGTCATCGCGGCATCGGTGATCACCAAGCGCCGTGAAGTCCAGCGCGAACGCGATGAACGCGCTGCCGCCAACGCGCCCTGATTACTGAGCGCTGGGTGCCGGCTGCGTCAGCACCGGCACCGGCGATATCACCGGATTGGGCCAGGAACCGCCGATGAAGAAGGGTAGAAGCGGTAGCTCGGCCGCCCGTGTATCGTCGGTCGCCTGCAGCGAGCCGGAAAGCGCCAGCCCGTTGGATTCGTAGGGGATGATGCCGGAGAGCGTCAGCGTCTCCACCGCGCCCTTGATGCTGACGCCTTCAAGCTCTGCCGAACCAGCCGAGAAATTCGCCGTCAGCTGCGCCTCGGTGAACGGGAACGAATGATCGCCCGCGGCACTCAGCGGGAAGAACTTCTGCTGCGCAGACTGATTGCGGATCGCTTCGACATCGAGATTGGCGATCGAGCCGGTTCCCGCATGGAAGGTGAGCTGACCGGTCACGTCGCCGAGTCCAGCCGTCCAAAGCGGCTTTGTCGTCTTCAGGTTCAAGTCGAGTGACCCGGTCGTCAGCGGCAAGGGCCCTTTGAGCTGCAGCCGTTCGACCAGAGCACCGAAATCCGCACCGCGGATCGACATCTGCAGCTTGCCGCCACCATCGAAATCGCCGCGCGTTGCTTCCAGATGCGCCAGCATCGTGCCGCCCTCGAACTGGCTGTCGCCGATATCGAACTTGGCCTCGTTGCTGGAAACGATGACACTGGCGCCGACATCCGACAGGTTGAAGGGCGCAAGCTGCATCTCCTTGGCGGAGAAGCGCAGATCGAGATCGAGACGCTGCAACGGCCCACCGTCCGGTGTTGCCGTTTCTTCACCGGCCGCAAGGCGCAGCGCGAAGGCGTCGAAGAACGGCTTCAGGTTCATGGTGTCGAAGGCGAGTGTCCCACCGAGCTTCGCCCGGTTGTTGCGCACGCTGGAAATGTCCATCACGCCGGTTGCCGTCGCGCCGTTCAGCCCGAGTGTCACATTGTTGAAGCGCAGGCCATTGGCGGCCGAGAGCACGTCGCTACTGATCGAGAACGACTTGAGGCTCTCGATCCCCGGGATCGACTTGCCCGACCATGCAAGCAGGGCCGGCATGTCGCCGATCGTGGCGCTGATATTGCCGGAGAGGCCGGTCAGGTTGGTGATGCTGCCGAGCCCCGAGAAAGAGGCGGTGACGAGGTTCGAGGCAAGCGATGCCTTCAGCTCGGTGGTCTTGCCGCCGAAGACCAGCAGCGGATTGCGCGAGGAGAAGTCGAGCTTCAGGTCCTGACCGGCGGTCCGCGCAATCAGCACGGCCGACATGCCGCTCGAAAGCCGCGGCCAGTTGATATCGGCCGTCACACCCTCGAAGTGATAGGTCTTGGATGTCGCGAGATCGGTAACATTGAGCGTCCCGTCCTCGACGGTAATGGCGCCGACTTCGGCATCAAGCTTGCGGTTGAGTACCTGCGCATTGCCATCCTGGTGCGCGCCGTCGATCGCCTTGGCGAGTTGGCCGGCATAGGTCCAGTCGATCAGGCCCTGCTGATCACGCGTGAGCGACAGGTTGGGCCGCAGTAGATGGAATTCATGGAAGCTGGCATGGCCGCGCAGCGCCTCGATCAGGCTGAAATCGGCCGAGAGGCTGTCGATCGTGCCGAGCAGCTTGTTGCCGGCATTTGGCGGCTGCCGGATGGCGATCTGGTGCAGCGTGATGCGCGGCGTCGGCCAGAATTCGAGTTCCGGGCTGCCCTTGATCTCGGCCTTGTAGCCGGTCCAGCGCGACAGCGCATCCTCGATGCCGGAGCGCACCATGCCCGTCGAAACCACGAAAGGTGCGGCGACGCGCAGGGCGACAAAGATCACGGCGGAAATAAGCAAGAGCAGGGTTGCGAGACGTGTAATACCCGGAAGCCAGCGGGAAACGGGGGCCATCTTTTTACGCCACTTCGGTTGTCTTGACGTACTCATGAGCTCTGCCAGTATTTTCAGTCGCTTACCCGTTAGGCGCTGATCTTGCCGGATATATGAAATACGCGCCATATGCAATTCGGACGGCCGATCGCAGAGCGCCATGCACACTTTATAATGCAGTGCAGCATGTTATATAGCGAATAAACGGGAGGAAATGGGAATGAACGACACAGTGCCGCTCTGGACGCCGTCGCGGGAGTTCATCGAGAAGAGCCCGATGTATGCCTTCATGCAGCGCTGCAACGAGGCGTTCGGCCTGTCACTTCAAGACTATGCCGGCCTGCATGCCTGGTCGATCGCCGAGCGCGAGCATTTCTGGTCCACCCTCTGGGATTTCTGCGGCGTGCGCGGCGAACGCGGCGAGCGGGTGCTGGCCGATGGCGATCTCATGCTGAAGGCGCGCTTCTTCCCCGATGCCCGGCTGAACTTCGCCGAAAACCTGCTGCGCAATAGCGGCGAGGGCGATGCCCTGATCTTCCGCGGCGAGGACAAGGTGCAGGATCGCTGGTCCTGGAACCGCCTGCATGAAACGGTCTCGAAGTTGCAGCAGGCCTACCGGGCGCTCGGCATCGGCGAGGGCGATCGTATCGCCGCGATGATGCCGAATATGCCGGAGACCATCGCCTGCATGCTGGCCGCAGCCTCGATCGGCGCGATCTGGTCCTCCTGTTCTCCTGATTTCGGCGATCAGGGCGTGCTCGACCGCTTCGGCCAGATTGGCCCGAAGCTGTTCATCGCCTGCGACGCCTATTGGTATAACGGCAAGCTGCAGGATGTCTCCGCCAAGGTCGCCACCGTCGCCGCCAATTTGCAGGCGCCGTCGATGATCGTCCACTATGCCGGCAATGCCGATGCCGTGGCCGCCGCTGTAACGGACGCCAGGACTTTCGATGCGATGATCGCGCCCTATCAGGCAAAGCCGGTCGAATTCGCCCAGCTGCCTTTCGCGCACCCGCTCTACATTCTCTTTTCCTCAGGCACGACCGGCGTGCCGAAATGCATCGTCCATTCGGCCGGCGGCACGCTGCTGCAGCACCTCAAGGAACACCGCCTGCATTGCGGCATCGAGCCGGGCGACAAGCTTTTCTACTTCACCACCTGCGGCTGGATGATGTGGAACTGGCTGGCGAGCGGCCTTGCCGCGGGCGCCACGCTCTGCCTGTTCGACGGCTCGCCTTTCGCTCCCGATGGCAACGTGCTCTTCGACTATGCCGAGGCCGAAAAATTCGCAGTCTTCGGCACCTCGGCCAAATATATCGACGCCGTCCGCAAGAGCGGCCTGACGCCGCGCAGCAGCCATGACCTTTCGAGCCTGCGTCTGATGACCTCGACTGGATCGCCGCTCTCGCCCGAAGGCTTCACCTTCGTCTATGAAGGCATCAAGGAGGACATCCAGCTAGCCTCGATTTCCGGCGGCACCGATATCGTCTCCTGCTTCGTGCTCGGCAATCCGCTGCAGCCGGTCTGGCGCGGCGAGATCCAGGGCGCCGGTCTCGGCCTTGCCGTCGATGTCTGGAACGATGACGCGAAGCCGGTGCGCCAGGAAAAAGGCGAGCTCGTCTGCACCAAGGCATTTCCCTCCATGCCCGTCGGTTTCTGGAACGATGCCGATGGCGCCAAGTATCGCGCCGCCTATTTCGAGCGTTTCGACAATATCTGGTGCCACGGCGATTTCGCCGAATGGACGGAGCATGGCGGCCTCGTCATCCACGGCCGCTCCGATGCGACATTGAACCCGGGCGGCGTGCGCATCGGTACTGCCGAGATCTACAATCAGGTGGAGCAGATGGAAGAGGTCGCCGAGGCGCTCTGCATCGGCCAGGACTGGGATGATGACGTCCGCGTCGTGCTCTTCGTTCGCCTGGCGCCCGGCGTCACGCTCAGCGAGGATCTGGCGAAGGCGATCAAGAACCGCATCCGCACCGGCGCCTCACCGCGCCACGTTCCGGCAAAGATCATCGCCGTCGCAGATATCCCGCGTACCAAGTCGGGAAAGATCGTCGAACTCGCCGTCCGCGAGGTGGTTCACGGCCGTCCCGTTAAGAACAAGGAGGCGCTCGCAAATCCCGAAGCGCTTGAGCTATTTGCGGGATTGGCCGAGTTAAACGTTTAAAGTCGCGTAAAATGCGCCCGAAACTACAAGCTTCCACCCTTCAGAGCTTCCCGGCCCCGGCAACCATTCGTTAACGGAGGTCCGTCAAAGGTGATGGCACTTGGAGCTGTGAATGATAGGCAGCTAGGAGCACTTGGCTCCCGTGACATGACGTTGAGCGACTGAGCCCCTTGTTGAACAGCACCAAACTCCAGGCAGCCTAAACCCCAGGCTGCCTTTTTTTGTTTCAGCCGGCCAGAACCCGCTGCGACGGGAAGGTGATCTCCACAAGCGTGCCTTCATTCGGTGCCGAGTTGATCGCAAAGATCGCCCGGTTGGCATCGACCATCGCCTTGGTCAGCGGCAGGCCGAGA
Source organism: Rhizobium sp. Rhizsp82 (assembly GCF_047325115.1). Lineage (NCBI taxonomy): Bacteria > Pseudomonadati > Pseudomonadota > Alphaproteobacteria > Hyphomicrobiales > Rhizobiaceae > Rhizobium > Rhizobium sp. Rhizsp82. Next base: position 1,568,074 of record NZ_CP168570.1, read on the forward strand.
CCGGTGCCGTCACCGCGGTGGCGCGATTGCGCCGAGACTTGCCGGAACGGCTTCATCGCCTGGTCGAGCTCGCTGCGCGTCATGCCGATGCCGGTATCGCGGACGCGAAGCACGACGCTGCCATTGCTCTCATAGGAGGTCGAGACGACGATCTGGCCGCCCGACGGCGTAAAGCGGATCGCATTCGACAGGATGTTGAGCGCGATCTGTTTGACGGAGCGCAGGTCGGCAACGACATTCGGAACCGATTGCGACAGCGCCGTGCGGATGATCACCCGCTGCCCGTTCGCCTGCGGCTGCACCAGCGCCACGGCCTCTGACACAGCATCGTTCAGGCCGACCGAAGCGAAATCGAGATCCATCTCGCCCGCCTCGATCTTCGAGATGTCGAGCAGGTCGTTGACGATATCCAGCACATGGCGCCCGGAGCGGCCGATATCGTTTGCATATTCGATATAGCGCGGATGGCCGATCGGTCCGAAACGCTCGCTCGCCATCATGTCGGAGAAGCCGATGATGGCATTCAGCGGCGTGCGGATTTCGTGGCTGATACGCGCCAGGAAATCGGTCTTGTGGGCATTGGCGGTTTCGGCCGCGCCCTTGGCGCTGCGCAACTCGTCTTCCGTCCGCTTCCACTGGGTAATGTCGCGGATCACGGCGCAGTAGCCGCTGGAGGAGGTGAGGCGGCCCATCGTCATGAACAGCGGCACGAAACCGCCGGACGCTTCGCGGCCGATCACTTCGCGCCCATCGTTCAGCACGCTGGCAACGCCGTGGCCCGAGAGGCCGTTCAGATAATCGAGCACGGCCTTCTGGCTTTCATGAGCGAAGAGCATGACGAAGGGTTTGCCGCGCGTTTCCTCTTCGTCGTAGTTGAAGAGCGCGCTTGCCGAGCGGTTCATCGAGCGGATATCGCCCTCGGCGCCGATCACGACGACGCCATCGGTGGCCGTCTCCAGGATCGAGCGCAGTTCCTCGACTTCGACCTGCAGCTTGGCAACCTTCTCGACCATGCGGTCGGAGCGGTTTTCCTGGCGCGGCTCTTCTTCCACCTTCGCGGGCGGCACGTCCTTGGCCTCGACCGGCATCAGCGCCAGCATCAGCGCGCTCGCATCTTCCCAGCGAACGGACTGCAGCCGTGCCGTCACCGGCACCAGGCTGTCATCGGCGGTAACAAGCATCATCGCGCCCGGACGGCCGGTATTTTCTTCCAGCTCCCGGCGCTGTAGCAGCGCATCAAGACCGCCGACCTCGTCGAGCGCCTCGAGCGAGGCATAGCCGGTCAGGCGCATGAATTCCGGATTGGCATGCATCAGCTCGTCACCGGCATGGATCAGCACCGCGACCGGCAGCTGATCGACGGTGGCGGAAGACAGCCCGTCCGTCATCTTCACGCGCGGAGGGATGACGCTGCTCAGCATGTCGAGCGGGCTCACCGACGTTTCCGGCAATCCCTCGGTGGCATCGTCATCGCTATCGTCGGCAACGGTCTCGTCTTCCGCGGCTTCCGCAGAAACATCACCGTTTTCGTTGGCAGCCTCGAAGCTCGCAACGTCTTCGGCGCCCGAAATCTCCTCAGCAGGAGCAGCCGTCTCGATCTCCACCGGAGCCGCATCGTTGGCAGCAGCCGGCGTTTCCGGCTGTACCGGTTCGCCGGCTTCATCTTCGGTATCGCGTACGCCAAACGCTTCGAGGCGCTTGGCGATCTCGCGGAAATTTGCCTGCTCGGCAGCGCTGAGCCCCGGTCCGGCATTGTGCAGCTGCACGATCTTGTCGGTCAGGCGGCGGCTCGGCGTTTCCGCCATGCGCAGCACCGGCGGCTCTTCGCGCGGTAGCGGGATTTCAACAGGTGCCGGAGCTTCCGCTTCTGCGGCGGCAGGCTCCTCGGCAACTTCGGCAATCGGTTCCTCCGGCACGTCGACCGGCTGGTCAAGGCTGGCAGCATCCCGGCCGATGCCATCGGGCCCGAGCGTCAGGCCAAGGGCGAGCGGATCTTCCGCCGCATCCGACAGGCGCACGACGCCGAAGCCGCGGAAACCGTCGAATTCGCGCTGGCGCGTATAGGTCGGTAGGGCCGCGAGATCGACCGGCACGACGAGGCTCGTGCCTTCGATCGGCCAATGGATGGTCTTGCCCGACCAGGTATCGCGGCGCTCCAGCGCCTCGGCGATCTTGCCTTCGGGGTCGAGATTGAAGAGGGCGGAAATATCGCTGAAGGCAACGCCGATGACATTGGCCGCATTCGGGCCGACCGCCTCGGCAAACTCGTTCGACACTTCGCTGAAACAGCCGGCCGAATCGATCTTCCAGACGAAGCGCGTGGCGCGGCTGTTCGGCTGGAACTTGAATCCGGAGGAGGGCGCTGCAGCAACGGCTTCAACCGGAGCCGCTTCGGCCGCGGCAACGCTCTCTTGCTCGGTCTCTTCCGAAACCGCGCTTACCGGCTCTTCTTCCGCGACATCCTCGGCCGGAGCACCCTGAGGCTCCGCATCCAGCACGACATTCGGTTCCGGCTCGATCGCGATGGGGCCGTCGTCTTCGGCAGCGGTTGCCTCCAGCTCGGCAGCCTCGGGAAGCGTCTCTTCTTCCTCGACAGCGCCTTTCGCCAGACCCGCCCGTGCCTCTACGTCTGCAACGAGCTCTTCGACCTCAGGCCCTTCGACCTCAGGCTCTTCGACCTCAGGCTCTTCGGCAACAGGCTCCTCAGCCTCGGCGACGCTCTCCAGAACCTCTTCGACATCCTCGATGCCGGCGACCGCATTGAGCGCCTCGTCGAATTTCGGCGGCTCGATATGGTTAACGGCGGCTGTGGATAAGGCCGGTTCCGGCACTGCAACATCGATCGGGTCGAGGTGGCCGAGCACCGTTTCGACGGCGAAAAGCAGGTTGAGGACCGGTTCGTCGCTGAGCTTGCCGACGGCGGCCGGCAGGTAGCCCTTACCGGTGGCAACAGGGCGCTTCACCAGCCGGTCCGGATGGGCGGCGGCAAGGCCCGTCAGGCTCTTTGCGGTCTGCTGGGTGATTCCGAGAGAGGCATAGCCGGGCGAGGAGGCGATCACTTCGCCCTCGGCGCCGATCACCGCCATATGCGTATCGGGATCGTCGAGACCCTGGATCATCTGCGCCGCCGAAGCGCTGGCCGGCAAGGCCTTGCCCGCAACGGGAACCGAAAACAGGATGGCCCGCTCGCCGGTCGAAAGCGCGATGCGCTCGACCACGGCCTGAACGGGCACGCGCTGAAAGCCCTTGACGATGCGGATCATCAGATTGCGGCTGTCGCCGGTCGATGTCAGCTGCCGAGCCGTCGTCTCCAGCTGGCGGAAGGTGATGTCGCCATTGCCGACGCCCTGGTCGAGCAGGTCATAGACGGCTGAGTGGCCGAAAAGCTCGGCGCCGGTGCCGTTTGCCCAGAGCAGGCGGGTCAGATCGGCGGAGAACAGCACCATGGCTTCCCCGCGCGAAAAGCGCTCCCGCACCCGCTGATGCACGGCAATATCGATGAACGGGTACTGGACAGCGGGCATGGGAAACCTTGCTACCTTCGGCCTCATTTAAATTAACGGTCTATTAATAACGATGCGCCGGAAAGGGGTCCAGCTTGAGGCCGCCTTTTCGGGCGGAAAGGTTAATGCGTTGTGCGTCGCACAATTATGTTGCAATGCACAATAAGATCGTCTATATAAGCTCTATCCAAACTAAAGGGCGTCAAACGCCCGGACTCAAGGAGCTCGCATCCATGGCTACCATAAAGACCGACGACGTTTTTTCAATGGCTGCATTCGATCCGTCCAAGTTCGCAGAATCCTTCCGCGATTTTGCTGAAAAGGGCGCCCAGCAGTCCCGTGATGCCTATTCCAAGATGAAGTCTGCCGGCGAAGAAGCTGGCAAGACCCTGGAAGCCACCGTTCAGACGGCTCAGGCCGGTTCTGTCGAGATCGGCCTCAAGGCGATCGACGCCCTGCGCACCAACGCAGAAAACTCCCTGTCGCACATGGAAGCGCTGCTCGGCGTCAAGTCCATTGCCGAATTCGTCGAGCTGCAGACGGCGTTCGTCCGCAAGCAGGCCGAGCTGACCGTCGAGCAGGCAAAGTCGATGCAGGAAACCTCCAAGCAGGTTGCCGAAAAGCTGGCAAAGCCTTCCAAGGAAGCCGCTGAAAAGGTCATGGCCTCCTTCAAGGTCGCCTGATCCGCTGATCGAAAATCAAAGAAAGGCTGGACCCCTCGTCCAGCCTTTTTGTATATTGAGGGGAGATAGGGCTTGAATTAATTTTCAAGTCCTCGTATGTGACCCCCGTCGCGCCGAGCGCGGCATTGTGCGGTTGTAGCTCAGTTGGTTAGAGCGCAGGTTTGTGGCACCTGAGGTCGGAGGTTCGAGACCCCCCAACCGTACCATTCCTCTCAAAACATCGAAGTGAATGGTGCGTGATCGCCCGATCCGCATGACGACACCCCGGCTATTGCCCTGTGGCGCCGCCCGCCTATCTACCGGCTGCGGCACAAGTAAACTTTCTCTTATATTGCGTTGCAAAATGTGAGCGGGAGTGCCATTTTGTGCCGGGGGTTACTTGAGTGCTTTTAGAAGGAGACTTTAATGTCCATTTCTCTCAAGAATCTGGATCAATCCAAAGCCACCGCCATTTCAGCCATCAATGTCGCCGCTGAGGTCAAGAAGGCCCGCGAAGCTGTTGGGTACAGTGTTGATGATCTGGCGGTAACCTGTGGCCTGGTGGCTGCGGAAATTACTGAAATTGAAAATGGGGAACATGCCGACCCGGCAAAGCTGAAGCGCATCGCCGCTGCCTTGCAGGTTCCGGTTTCTGCTTTCGTCCCGATGTAATTGCCTTCAGGGCGAACCAAAAGAGCCGGTCGATCTGACCGGCTTTTTTCGTTTCAGGACCTCGTTCCCGGCAATCATGGAACTCCCGGTTCCCTCCAGCCGTTCTATCCGTGGACAGGAGAACGGGAATGTCGAAGACGCTTCTATACGGTGCGACCAAGGTGGACGAGACGAATGTCGCCTATGCGGCAATCGCCAGCCTCGAGCAGTTCCAGTGGAAGAACCGCGTCTTCGTGATTTTCTCCGACAGGGATAACAGTCGCGCCGCGCGCCAGGAGAACCAGTTGCTGGCCGACCGGCCGGCACTCGACGAGCGCGACATGATCGTTCTGAAAGTCGCGGGCAACAGCGTCAAGCCGGTCTTCGGTTCCGCCGAACCGATCGCGGCGGAGGCACTGCGCACCGAACTCGACGCACCCGATGCCGGAGATTTCCATGCCGTGCTGATCGGCAAGGACGGAACGGTGAAGCTGAAGGTCAGTGAGCCCGTCAGCAATGGCGAGCTGTTCGCCATCATCGACAGCATGCCGATGCGCGCCGCCGAGGCCGTGAAGCCGGACAACTGAACAATCCAACAAGACGGAAGGAGCAGGATATGTCCGTACCGAACGAACCTATCCCCGATCAGCCGCCGATGCCGGGACCCGGCTGGAAGCCGGAGCCGCCGATCAAGGAGCCGGAGCCCGACAGGCTTCCGGATGAGGCTCCGAACCCCAATCCCGACGAGAACGAGGAGCCGCCGAAGCACCTTCTATAGAAAGATGTGCCTGTCGGCGGCGACGAGCTCCTGCAGGAAATCGGAAACGGTGCGCACGCGCACCAGCTCGCGCGCGCTTTCGTGGAACGTCGTCCAGTAGGCCCGCCGGATCGAGATTTCCGGCAGAATGCGGATCAGCTTGTCGTGCTGGCGGGCGATATAGTCATGCAGGATGCCGATGCCGGCGCCTGAAAGCACAGCTTCGGTCTGCCCGGTGGCCGATGAAATCTCGAAGGCGGCATCCCAGTTGCGCATCACTTCGCCGGTAAAATTCAGCGACTGCGAAAAGAGCAGGTCCTCGACATAGCCGATGCGGCGGTGCTGCTTCAGCGCTTCGGCATCGGCAGGAAGGCCGTTGGCGTCGGCATAGCTTTGCGACGCGTACAGGCCGAGCGTGTAATCGGTGAGCTTTGCGGAAACCAGCCGCCCCTGTTCCGGCCGCTCCAGTGTGATGGCGATATCGGCCTCGCGCTGCGACAGCGAGAAGGAGCGGGGCACCGGCACCAGCTGGATCTTCAGTTCGGGATGGCGCTCGATCAGCCGTCCCATGCGCGGCGCCAGGAACGAGACGCCGAAACCATCGGGAGCGCCGACCCGCACCGTGCCAGCGATCGCCGTGTCGGTGCGGCCGAGGTTGGCCTGTGCCGCCAGCATCTCCGTTTCCATCCGCTCCGCCGAAGCCAGGAAGATCTCGCCCTCGGCGGTCAGCTCGCAGCCATTCGTCCGGCGCACGAAGAGGCGCGTCTTCAGCGCTTCCTCCAGAGAAGTCAGCCGCCGCGACAGCGTCGCATGGTTCAGCCCCAGCCGCTTTGAGGCGGCAAGGATCTGCCCGGTGCGGGCAACGGCGAGGAAGATGCGAACGTCGTCCCAGTTCATGGCTTGCTGCACATGATGATCGGTTCGACATCGAGAAGCGTCAACGATGTGACCATGCCGGCCGTGCCGGTCTTGTATTTCAGGAAGTGCGGCGTCTGCAGATGCGCCTCATAGGCCTCCCGGTTGGCATAGACCTCAAGAATGCGGATCTTCTCCGGAGAACCGACGACGGCCACCGCACTGAGCGACAGCACGCCGTCTTCGAAGGCGACCGATGCCGAAATCTCCTCGGCAAGCAGCGCGCGGTAGGCGTCGAGATGCCTGATATCGATCTCGATTTCCGCCATTCTGACGACACGGTCTTCACTCATCGATGGATCGCCTTATCTTGAGTTTGCCCGCTTGCCCGATCATCGGGCGCTTCGGCCGTATTTCGCATCGCGCTATAATTTATGCACAACGGTTGCTTATCTCAGCTCATTGATTTGTGCAAATTGAAGTGCGATTGTTCGCCATCCAAAAAATAGGAGGAGCACTTCTCATGCGTCAGATCGGACATTTCATCGGCGGCAAGCAGGTTGCAGGCACCAGCGGCCGCACCAGCAACGTCTATAACCCGGCAACCGGCGAAGTTCAGGCAACAGTCGCGCTCGCCAGCGATGCCGAGATGGATGCAGCGGTACAGAGCGCCAAGGCTGCTCAGCCGAAGTGGGCTGCCACCAACCCGCAGCGCCGCGCCCGTGTGTTCATGAAGTTCGTTCAGCTGCTCAATGACAACATGAACGAGCTCGCCGAGCTGCTCTCCAAGGAACATGGCAAGACCATCGAAGACTCCAAGGGCGATATCATTCGCGGCCTAGAAGTCTGCGAATTCGTCATCGGCATTCCGCATCTCGCCAAGAGCGAATTCACCGAAGGCGCAGGTCCGAATATCGACATGTATTCGATCCGCCAGGCCGTCGGCATCGGCGCCGGCATCACGCCGTTCAACTTCCCGGCCATGATCCCGATGTGGATGTTCGCCCCGGCGATCGCCTGCGGCAACGCCTTCATCCTGAAGCCCTCCGAGCGCGATCCGTCCGTTCCGATCCGTCTTGCCGAACTGATGATCGAAGCAGGCCTGCCTGCCGGCATCCTGAACGTCGTCAACGGCGACAAGGGCGCGGTCGACGCGATCCTGACGCATCCGGATATCTCGGCCGTCTCCTTCGTCGGCTCCACGCCGATCGCCCGCTACGTCTATGGCACCGCTGCCCAGAACGGCAAGCGCGCCCAGTGCTTCGGCGGCGCCAAGAACCACATGATCATCATGCCGGATGCCGATCTCGATCAGGCTGCCAACGCGCTGATGGGCGCAGGCTACGGCTCTGCCGGCGAGCGCTGCATGGCGATCTCGGTTGCCGTTCCGGTCGGCGAGGAAACCGCCAACCGCCTGATCGCCAAGCTGACCCCGATGGTCGAGTCGCTGCGCATCGGTCCCTACACCGACGACAAGGCGGACATGGGCCCGGTTGTCACCAAGGAAGCCCAGGCGCGCATCATGGGCCTGATCAACAAGGGTGTCGATGAAGGCGCAAAGCTCGTCGTCGACGGCCGCGACTTCAAGCTCCAGGGTTATGAAGACGGCTATTTCGTCGGCGGCTGCCTGTTCGACAACGTCACGCCCGATATGGACATCTACAAGACCGAAATCTTCGGACCGGTTCTCTCGGTCGTCCGTGCCAAGAACTACGAGGAAGCCCTCGAACTGCCGATGAAGCATGAATATGGCAACGGCGTCGCGATCTATACCCGTGACGGCGATGCGGCCCGCGACTTCGCCTCGCGCATCAACATCGGCATGGTTGGCGTCAACGTTCCGATCCCGGTTCCGCTCGCCTACCACTCCTTCGGCGGCTGGAAGTCCTCGTCCTTCGGCGATCTCAACCAGCACGGCACCGACTCGATCAAGTTCTGGACCCGCACCAAGACCGTGACCAGCCGCTGGCCGTCGGGCATCAAGGATGGCGCCGAGTTCGTCATGCCGACGATGAAGTAAGCGATTCCTCCTGTAGGATCAGGAAAACGGGCTCCCGGCGGGGCCCGTTTTTCGTTTGACGCTATGCGGCGAGGGGCCGCATAAACGTGACTCCGACTTTCATATTTTGGAATTGTTCAAAACTATCAAAGCCACTATATAGGCTTCAGCCCCTATCGAGTCAGGAGAACGGCATGCGATTGACGAAGCAGACCAACTATGCGGTTCGCATGTTGATGTATTGCGCTGCCAATGACGGACATCTGAGCCGGATCCCCGAAATCGCCAAGGCATATGGTGTTTCCGAGCTTTTCCTTTTCAAGATCCTGCAGCCGCTGAACAAGGCGGGTCTCGTCGAAACCGTTCGTGGCCGCAATGGCGGCGTGCGCCTTGGCAAGCCGGCAACCGATATCAGCCTGTTCGATGTCGTGCGCGTCACCGAAGACAGCTTTGCGATGGCAGAGTGCTTTGAAGATGGCGCGGTCGAGTGCCCGCTGGTCGATAGCTGCGGTCTGAACTCGGCACTGCGCAAGGCGCTGAACGCCTTCTTCGACGTGCTGACCGAGTATTCCATCGACGACCTCGTGAAGGCCCGCCCGCAGATCAACTTCCTGCTCGGCCTCACCGGCGACCAGGCTTTTCGCAAGCCTGCGATACCCGCTCCGGCTGCCTAATATTGGAATAGTCGAAAATCGTCATGAAACCGCAGCTACTCCCGGTAGCTGCGGTTTCTCGTTTCCGGTCACGTCTTGTTGATATATCACAGCCTCTTGAAACCGCTTTCAATGCCGTCGAGAGACGCGAAATTATACCAAATGCGACAGAATCGCGGGCGAATGTGCCTCAATCTTGCAAATTTGGGCCTATTTTTGACCGAAAATTTCTAAAGTTGCTTTTACGGAAAAATTTTCTGCGGATGGCGTTGCTTTCAGCAAATAAATGTCGTTCCATCGGCCCGCCGATCGGGATAACTAGCGCCGATCTCCAAAGATCAAAAAGAACAAACCTGGGAAACAACATCATGAAAAAGTTCTCTGTCCTGCTGGCAGCGACAGCCCTGGCTTCGGTCATGGCCACCGCCGCCTACTCCAAGACGCTTGTCTACTGCTCTGAGGGATCGCCGGAAGGCTTCGATCCGAGCCTCTACACCGCAGGCACGACCTTTGACGCTTCCTCGCGTACGGTTTACAGCCGCCTCGTCGAATTCAAGCACGGCGGTACGGAGATCGAGCCCGGCGTTGCCGACAGCTGGACCGTTTCGGACGACGGCAAGGAATACACTTTCAAGCTGCATCCGGGCGTAAAGTTCCAGACGACCGACTTCTTCACGCCGACGCGTGACCTGACGGCCGATGACGTCGTTTTCTCGTTCGAGCGCCAGCTGCGCGCCGACAATCCGTGGAACAAGTATGTTGAAGGCGGTTCTTACGAATACGCTGCCGGCATGGGCTTCCCGGATCTCGTCAAGTCGATCGAAAAGGTTGACGACCTGACGGTCAAGTTCACGCTGAACCGTCCGGAAGCTCCGTTCCTGGCCGACCTCGCCATGGACTTTGCATCGATCGTTTCCAAGGAATATGCCGACAAGCTCGCAGCTGACGGCAAGATGGCTCAGCTGAACCAGCAGCCGCTCGGCACCGGTCCGTTCACCTTCGTTGCCTACCAGCCGGATGCCGTCATCCGCTACAAGGCCAACGAAACCTACTTCAAGGGCAAGGAAAAGATCGACGATCTCGTATTCGCGATCACCACGGACGCTTCGGTCCGCGCCCAGAAGCTGAAGGCTGGCGAATGCCACATCGTTCCTTATCCGAACGCTGCTGACGTTTCCGAGCTGAAGAAGGACGAGAACCTCACCGTTGCCGAACAGCCGGGCCTCAACATCGGCTTCCTCGCCTACAACACGCAGATGGCTCCTTTCGACAAGCCGGAAGTCCGCCGTGCGCTGAACATGGCGATCAACAAGCAGGCTATCGTTGACGCCGTCTTCCAGGGCGCCGCCACCGTTGCCAAGAACCCGATCCCGCCGACAATGTGGTCGTACAATGATGCCGTCGTTGACGACAAGTACGATCCGGAAGGCTCGAAGAAGGCTCTTGAAGCTGCAGGCATCAAGGATCTTTCGATGAAGATCTGGGCAATGCCGGTTTCGCGTCCGTACATGCTGAACGCACGCCGCGCAGCTGAACTGATGCAGGCCGACTTCGCCAAGGTTGGCGTCAAGGTCGAAATCGTTACCCATGAATGGGCCGAATACCTGAAGCTCTCCTCCGACGTGAAGCGCGATGGCGCCGTCATCCTCGGCTGGACCGGCGACAACGGCGACCCGGACAACTTCATGGACACGCTGCTCGGCTGCACGGCTGTTGGCGGTAACAACCGCGCTCAGTGGTGCAACAAGGACTATGACGATCTGATGAAGAAGGCCAAGCAGACGGCCGACGTCGCAGAACGCACCAAGCTCTATGAGCAGGCTCAGCTGATCTTCAAGAAAGAAGCTCCTTGGGCAACGATCGACCACTCGGTCGTCTTCGTTCCGATGAGCAAGAAGGTCACGGGCTTCCACATGGACCCGCTCGGTATCCACCGCTTCGACGGCGTGGACATTTCCGAATAATAGAAAATCTGTAAACTGTCCGGCGAGAGCCGGGCTTGGCCGGCGGTCAGGATCATCCTGACCGCCGGAAACTATTGGACACCTGCCATGTTACGTTTTTTCATCGGCCGCCTTGCGGTGCTGATCCCAACGTTCCTCGGCGTTTCGCTCATCGCCTTTTCGTTCATCCGCCTGCTTCCGGGCGACCCCGTCATGTTGTTGTCGGGCGAACGAGTCATGGCGCCTGAACGTCACGCCCAGATCATGCATGATCTCGGCTTCGACAGGCCGATGTATGTGCAGTATTTCGATTACCTGGGTAAGGTCTTGCACGGCGATCTCGGAACCTCGATCGTCACCAAGCGCCCGGTTCTCGGCGAATTCTTCACGCTCTTCCCGGCCACGCTGGAACTGTCGCTCTGCGCCATCATCCTGGCGGCTCTGCTCGGCATTCCCGCCGGCGTCTTCGCCGCGGTCAAGCGAGGGACCTGGTTCGACCAGAGCGTGATGGGCGTTGCCCTCATCGGCTATTCGATGCCGATCTTCTGGTGGGGCCTGCTGCTCGTCATCTTCTTCTCCGGCTATCTCGGCTGGACGCCCGTTTCGGGCCGCATCTCGCTGATGTATTTCTTCAAGCCGGTCACCGGCTTCATGCTGATCGACAGTCTGCTGTCCGGCCAGGCCGGCGCCTTCAAGTCCGCCGTCAGCTATCTCATCCTGCCGACCATCGTTCTCGCCACCATTCCGCTGGCCGTCATCGCGCGCCAGACGCGCTCGGCGATGCTCGAAGTGCTGGGTGAGGACTATGTGCGCACCGCCCGCTCCAAGGGGCTCAAGCCCCTGCGTGTCGTCGGCGTCCATGCGCTGCGCAACGCCATGATCCCCGTCATCACGACCATCGGTCTGCAGGTCGGCGTGCTTCTCGCAGGCGCGATCCTGACCGAAACGATCTTCTCCTGGCCGGGTATCGGCAAGTGGATGGTCGACGCGGTCTTCAAGCGTGACTACGCGGTCGTCCAGGGTGGTCTTCTGCTGATCGCCGGCATCATCATGCTGGTCAATCTGCTGGTTGACGTCACCTATGGCCTTATCAACCCGCGTATTCGTCACTAGGAGCGGCCCATGAGCACGGTATCTACCAAAACCGGCCAGCCATCCGCCCTCGCGGAGTTCTGGTACTATTTCTCGCGAAACAAGGGCGCCGTCATCGGCCTCTTCATCTTCCTGCTGATCCTCGTCATCGCCATCGGCGCGCCAATTGTCGCCCCGCATGCGCCTGACGAGCAGAACCGCCAGCTTCTGCTGTCGGTGCCGTTCTGGATGGACGGCGGCAGCTTCTCCTATCCGCTCGGCACCGATGCCGTCGGCCGCGATATCCTGTCGCGTCTGATCTATGGCGCGCGCTTCTCGCTGTTCATCGGCGTCGTCGTCGTCACGCTCTCGGTCGTCGCCGGCGTTCTGATCGGTCTCGTCGCCGGTTATTTCCGCGGCCGCGTCGACATCGTCATCATGCGCCTGATGGATATCATCCTGGCCTTCCCGTCGCTGCTGCTCGCCCTGGTGCTGGTCGCGGTTCTCGGCCCGGGCCTGACCAACGCGATGATCGCCATCTCGATCGTCAACCAGCCGCACTTCGTCCGCCTGACGCGCGCTGCCGTCATGAGCGAACGCGAGAAGGAATATGTCGTCGCTTCGCGCGTTGCCGGTGCCGGCACGCTGCGCCTGATGTTCAAGACCATCCTGCCGAACTGCCTGGCCTCGCTGATCGTTCAGGCAACGCTCGCCTTCTCGGCGGCGATCCTTGATGCAGCCGCCCTCGGCTTCCTCGGCATGGGCGCACAGCCGCCGACACCCGAATGGGGCACGATGCTTGCCGAAGCGCGCGAGTTCATCCAGCGCGCCTGGTGGGTGGTCACTTTCCCGGGTCTCGCGATCCTCATCACCGTCGTTGCCATCAACCTGATGGGTGACGGCCTGCGTGATGCGCTCGATCCCAAGCTGAAGAGGTCCTGATATGGCACTTCTCGAAATCGAAAATCTCGTCGTCGAGTTTCAGACATCGACCGGTGCCTTCCGTGCCGTGGACGGCGTCTCCCTGAAGGTCGATCCGGGCGAAGTTCTCGCCATCGTCGGCGAATCCGGTTCAGGCAAGTCGGTCTCGATGCTGGCCGCCATGGGCCTTCTGCCCTGGACCGCCAAGGTCACCGCCGACAAGATGGTCTTCGACGGCCAGAACCTGCTCGGCATGTCCGGTGCTCAGCGCCGCCAGATCATCGGCAAGGACATGTCGATGATCTTCCAGGAACCGATCGCCAGCCTCAATCCGTGCTTCACGGTCGGCTTCCAGATCGAGGAAGTCCTGAAGATCCATCTCGGCCTCGACAAGGCCGCGCGCCGCAAGCGTGCGATCGAACTCTTCGAGGCGGTCGGTATTCCGAACCCGGCCGAGCGGCTCAACCACTTCCCGCACCAGATGTCGGGCGGTCAGTGCCAGCGCGTGATGATCGCCATCGCGATTGCCTGCAATCCGAAGCTGCTGATCGCCGACGAGCCGACCACCGCGCTTGATGTGACGATCCAGAAGCAGATCCTCGATCTCCTGATGCGCCTGCAGACGGAACATCGCATGGGCCTGATCATGATCACCCACAACATGGGCGTGGTCGCGGAAACCGCCGATCGCGTGATCGTTCAGTACAAGGGCAAGAAGATGGAAGAGGCCGACGTCCTGTCGCTCTTCGAAGCGCCGAAGAGCGACTATACGCGCGCTCTGCTCGCAGCTCTTCCCGACAACGCCACCGGTGATCGCCTGCCGACCATCGGCGAGCTTTTCAATCAGGGAGCGGCTCAATGACGCCAGTCCTCGAAGCCAAGAATATCGTCCGCGACTACTATCTGCCGGGCGGCCTCTTCAAGCAGGCAAAGACAGTTCATGCCGTCAAGGGCGTGAGCTTCAAGGTCGAGCAGGGCAAGACGCTGGCAATCGTCGGCGAAAGCGGCTGCGGCAAGTCCACGCTTGCCCGTATCGTCACCATGATCGACCCTGCCACGGCGGGCGAACTGATGATCGACGGCAAGAAGGTGGATATCGCCGCCGGCGACCTGACGCCGGAGATCCGCCGCAAGGTGCAGATCGTCTTCCAGAACCCCTATGGTTCGCTGAACCCGCGCAAGAAGATCGGCGATATCCTGATGGAGCCGCTGATCATCAACACCAATACGCCCGCTGCCGAACGGCGGGAGCTGGCGATGGCGATGCTCAAGAAGGTCGGTCTCCAGGAGATCCACTTCAATCGCTATCCGCACATGTTCTCCGGCGGTCAGCGCCAGCGTATCGCCATTGCGCGCGCCCTGATGCTGAAGCCGCGGCTTCTGGTTCTCGACGAGCCGGTCTCGGCGCTCGACCTCTCGGTGCAGGCACAGGTGCTGAACCTGCTCGCCGACCTGCAGGACGAGCTGAACCTCACCTACGTCTTCATCAGCCACGACCTCTCGGTCGTTCGCTACATGGCCGATGAGGTCATGGTGATGTATTTCGGCGAAGCAGTCGAATACGGTAGCCGCGATCAGGTTTTCAGCGATCCGCAGCACAGCTATACCAAGACGCTGTTTGCGGCGACGCCGCGAGCCGATGTCGACACCATCCGGGCACGTCTGGCCCGCAAGGCGGCTGTTGCTTCCTAAGGGACGATAGCCCGAGAACGAGGATCAGAAATGCCGGAGATCGACCGCAAGCCCCATGCCATCATCGTCATGGGTGTCAGCGGCTCCGGCAAATCCTCGATCGGCGAGAAACTGGCGGAGGCGCTCAGCCTCCGCTTCGTCGAAGGCGACCAGCTGCACCCGCGCGCCAATGTCGAGAAAATGTCGAAGGGCATTCCCTTGACCGACGACGACCGGATGCCCTGGCTCGATCTCATCGGCGAGACGATCAAGGCCGCTCTCGCCAAGGGCGAGGGCGTCATCGTCTCCTGCTCCGCGCTGAAGCGCATCTATCGCGAGCGGCTGCGCAGTGCCGCCGGCGGCAATCTCTTCTTCGTCTATCTGGATGGCTCCAAGGAGCTGCTGACCGACCGCATGGGCCACCGCACCGGCCATTTCATGCCGGCCTCGCTGCTCGAAAGCCAGCTCGCAACCCTCGAAGTTCCGACCGGCGAACCCGGCGTCGTCACCGTCGATATCGACGATACGATCGAGGGAATTGCGGAAGCGGCGCGAAACAAGCTCGCGCCGCTCGGTATCTCCTAACCGTCGATCCGGCGCAGGTTCTTCTTTTCCAGGAAGAAGAACGGGCGGAACTTCACCCCGACGATATTCCCCGCAAAGGCCGAAAACGCCCAGAGGTAGCCATGCAGGCTGCCCGATGCGATGCCGGAGAAATAGGCGCCGATATTGCAGCCATAGGCGATGCGCGCGCCATAGCCGAGCAGCAGGCCGCCGACGACGGCAGCAACGACCGAGCGCAGCGGAATATCCCAGCTCGGTGAGAAACGTCCGGCAAGCGACGACGCGAGCATCGCACCGGCGATGATGCCGAAATCCATGACCGAGGTGATATCGGCAAAGACGCTGTCGGAAAGCGCCTTGGCATTGGCCGGCGTCTGCCAGTAGGCCCAGGCGGTCGGGTCGATGCCGAGCAGCAGCGCGCCCTTCGCACCCCAGAGCGCGAAGGCCGAGGTGATGCCCCAGGGGCGGCCGGCGATCGCCAGCGTCACGAAGTTCAGAAGTGCAAGCGCCAAGGCGCCAAGCACCAGCGGCCAGGGACCGCGCAGGAAGCGCGAAAGGCCCTGGCGGGGCGAGGGGGCCGGCTGCTCGAGCGAACCATGCCAGCGCTTCTCGACGATGACGCTGATCCAGGCAACAGCGGCGAAGATCAAAAGCGAAACGGCGATACCGCCCAGGGCGCCGAAGCTCTGCACGAGCGAAGTCGGCGGCAGCGACGGAAGGCTCACCCACCAGTCGAAATTCACGGTGCCGAGCACCGAGCCGATGATGAAGAACAAGAGCGTGATCAGCATGCGCGCATTGCCGCCACCGGCGGTAAACAGCGTGCCCGAAGCGCACCCGCCGCCAAGCTGCATGCCGATGCCGAACATGAAGGATCCGGCGATGACGCCGAGGCCCGCAGGCGAGACCGAGCCCTTCACCTCATGGCCGAACAGCGTGCCGCTTGCGAGGAACGGGAAGAACAACACCACGGCGATCGCAAGCAGGATCATCTGCACCCGCAAGCCGCGGCCGCGGCCATCGAGAATGAGAACGCGCCAGGCAGAGGTGAAGCCGAAGGCGGCATGATAGAGCGCGATACCGAGCGCCCCGCCGACGAGGAACAGCGCGCCCTGCGCCGGTCCGTAGAAATAGCCGAGCAGCAGCGTGCCGAGAACGAGGACGGCAAGCGAGCCGAGGCCCGGCGTTCCGAGCGATGGTTCTTTCAGCCCGGGAAGACTGGGTGAAGCGATGGACATGGGATTCTCCTGAAATTCTAGCGCAATACTAGAACTTCAGGCTCCACATTTGGAGGAATCCTATTTCCTTCAGGCGGCGCGATGCGGATTCATCTGGTGCCAAAAAGCTAAATTGCGCAAATGCTTAGGCATTGAAGCGCTGCGGCGAATAGGCCGAGATATCGATAAACGGCGTCTCGCCGGTGATGAGCTCCGCCAGCACGCGTCCGGTCACCGGCCCGAGCGTCAGTCCGTGATGCGCATGGCCGAAGGCGAACCACAGGCCGTTGTGCCGCGGCGCCTTTCCGATGATGGGCATCATATCCGGCGTGCAGGGGCGGGCGCCCATCCACGGTTCGGGGTCGAGGCGCTCGCCGAGCGGGAAGATGGTGCGGGCCACCTTCTCGGCGCGATCGAGCTGCACCGGGGTCTTCGGCGCATCGAGCGTTGCGAATTCCGCCCCGGTCGTCAGGCGGATGCCCTTGTTCATCGGCGCCAGGAAATAGCCGCGCTCGGCATCGAGCGTCCAGTTGTTGAGCACGGTATTGCCCTGCGCAGCATAATGCATGTGATAGCCGCGCTTGACGCCGAGCGGGAAGGAATAGCCGAGCCGCTTCGTCGCCACCGCCGCCCAAGGGCCAAGCGCCAGCACCGCGTCATCGGCATCGACCGGCCCTTCGACGGTCGCGATCCTCCAGCCGGAACCGGCCTGTCCTAGCGAGTTCGCGTCGCCGCTGACGAAGCGGCCGCCGATGCTTTCGAAATAGGCGCAATAGGCTGCCGTCAGCGCATGCGGATCCAGCACGGACCACGGATCGCGCCAGCGCAGGCCGCCCTTGAAGGTCTGCGTCAGCCCCGGCTCGATGCCGGCAACATCGGCGGAACCGAGCTTGTCATAGGTGACGCCGAATTCGCGCTCCCAGAGCGCTGCCTCGGCCACCGCCTCGTCGAATTTCTCCTGGGTGCGGAACACCCGCATCCAGCCGTCCTTGCGGATCAGCGCCTCGGCATTTGAGGATTCGATCAGGTCGCGGTGTTCGGAAACCGAGTTCTCGATCAGCGGCGCATAGGCGCGGGTGATCGCCTCGTGGCGGCGCGCATTGGAGTTCCACCAGTAGCGGGCGAGGAACGCCACCTGCTTCGGCAGCGTCTTCAGGTGATAATGGGCGTCGATGCGGTTGTTCAGCGCATAGCGCAGCAACAGGCCGAGCTGCTGCGGAAAGCCGTAGGGCACCACGCCCTCGCGCTGGATGAGGCCGGCATTGCCGAACGACGTTTCGTTGCCCGGTGCCTTGCGATCGACCAGCACCACCTGCCGCCCGCGGCGTTGCAGATGAATGGCAGTCGAAACACCGATGATACCGGCACCGAGAACGATCGCAGTCTTGGTCATTTTTTCTTGCAGCCCACTGAGTTCCAAGACCCGAAAATGCCCTTAGGCTGGCCGCGGTGCAAACGAAAAATCGCCTTTCATTTCAATTTCATTGCCCGCTCAATGCGGCATTTTCAACGCGGATGCGCACCCACAGCATCGCCGCGTTGAGAATGGAGAAAAGCAGGGCGTAGAGGGGGAGGCCAAAGGCGAGCGGCAGCGCCGCGATCTCGCCTGCCACGATCACGTAATTCGGATGCCTGACGAGCCTGTAAGGCCCCGCTGTCACCAGCTGCTCGCCGGGCAGCACGATCACCCGCGTCGTCCATCGCCCTTTCAATGTCATTAGAACCCAGACCCGCAGCGCCTGCAGCAGCAGAAACACCGCCAGCCAGCCAACCTGCACCTGATGCCCAAGCGCCAGCAGCCACAGACCGCCAAGCCAGGCCGCATGCAGTGCGACCATGACAGGATAATGCGCTGCGCCGGCCTCTCGTGCACCGCGGGCCATGAGCGCCCGCGTGTTGCGTCTCGCAATCAGCAATTCGGCCAGCCGCTGTAGTGTCACGAAGCCGAGGAGAAGGAGGGAAGGAAGCATCACCCGATCCTCTTCAGCGTCACGCAGCTTGCCGAAAAGCCGGGTCCCATGGCGATGACGGCGGCGCGCGCCGGCAGGCCGGCGCGGATGGCGCGCCCCAGCACGAAGAGCACTGTCGGCGACGACATGTTGCCGAATTCGGCAAGCACTGCGCGCTCGTGATCGAGACTTCCCGGCTCCAGCTCAAGCGTCGTCTCCATCGCGCCGATTACCTTCGCTCCACCCGGATGGCAGATGAAGCGACCTATATGGCTGCGTTCAAGGCCACTGCGCGAAAGAATGCCATCGATCGCCGGACCGAGTTCACGCTCGGCAAAGGGCGGCAGCGACTGCGCCAGAAGGATGCCGAAGCCGGTATCGTCGATCTTCCAGCCCATGATATCGAGCGTATCCGGAAAGAGATGCTCGCCCGAAGATTCCACCTCGGCGATGCCGCGCTCGCCATTCTGCAGCACACAGGCCGCCGCGCCATCGGCAAACAGCGCGGTGGCAATAATGTTCGGCCGCGTCAGCTCGTCCAGCCGGAATGCCAGCGTGCAGAGCTCGAGCGCCACGAAAAGCACCGTCTTGCCCGGCCGCACCGCCGCGATCCGCGACGCAATCCCGAGACCGGAAACACCGGCCGCGCAGCCGAGCCCGAAGACCGGCACACGCTCGATATCCGCCCTGAACCCCAGCTTTCTGGCAAGACGCGCATCGAGGCTCGGCGTCACGATCCCTGTCGAGGAGACCGTCACCACGCAGTCGATATCGCTTCCGGAGATACCGGCCTGCGCCAGCGCCTTTTCCGCCGCCTCGGCAAAGAGCTGGCTTGCGACTTGCGTATAGGCCTCCATCCGGTCCTGCCAGCCGTGATGCGCCTCGAACCATTCGAGCGGCCGCGCTGCATGCCGCTTCTCGATCCCGGCATTCTCGAACACGCCGGCAAGATGCCGGAAATCCTTGAAGCGATGCGCAAACAGCCGTGCGGAGGCAGCCGCGGCCTCCTCTTGCGTGATGATATCAGTCGGAACGGCGGTCGCGAGACTGAGCAATTTCACCGTTGGGTTCACGGAGTTCTCCTTGTTCTGCCGGCGGGCGGAGAACACCCGGGCACCGGCTTTATTCGGCGCGGGGCCCTCACAAAAAGGTGATCGGAGAAAATCGTCAGCCCCGCCGAATAAAATGCCGGGCAGCGGTGTTCTCGGCGTGCAACGTCATTTTCCCTGGAGATTTTCCCATGACGACCACGACTGTCCGTATCGCTTCTCTCGTCCTCGGCGGCCTGATTGCCGCGTCGGCATTCTCCGTCCCGGTCTTCGCCGCAGGCGACGACAGCGAGACCATGCCGGTCTGCAAGAAGGGCGAGGTCTACGACAAGAAGGCCAAGAAGTGCGTGAAGCAGAGCAGCGCCAACATCACCGACGAGAATCGCACCGATTACGCATACTCGCTGGCAAAGGCCGCCCGCTATGACGAGGCGCTCGCCATGCTCGACACGGTGAAGGACCAGAACAACGCTGAAGTGTTGAATTACCGCGGCTACGCCACCCGCAAGCTCGGCCGCACCGATGAAGGTATTTCCTACTACCTGCAGTCCGTGAAGCTCGATCCGCAATATGCCAAGGTCCGCGAATATCTCGGCGAGGCCTACGTCATCAAGGGCCAGCTCGACATGGCCAAGGACCAGCTGGCAACGATCAAGACGATCTGCGGCACCGGCTGCGAGGAATACCAGGATCTGAACGCCGCGATCATCGATCCCTCGAAGATCTGAGGGCCAGGAAATGGGCGAAGCCGGCTGCAAAGGATTGCTCTGATGGCGGTCGCACACGCCCCGTTTCTTGCCTATAGTCGCGCGAAATCGGAGTCGCCGGTCGAACCGGCGGCGCCGCCGAAAACAGCAGGCGCGGAGGCGGCCATCGCGAGCGAAGCGGATATCAGGAAGGGCCTGACGGAGCATCTCTCCCGTCTTTGGCGCTATGGCCTCGTGCTCTCGCGCAAGCGGGATGTCGCCGAAGATCTCGTGCAGCAGACCTGCGTGCGGGCGCTGGAACGAGCCGCGCAGTTCGAGCCGGGCACCCGGCTGGACCGCTGGCTGTTTTCCATTCTCCATTCCATCTGGCTGAACGAGATCAGGGCCAGCAAGGTGCGGCAGGGCCAAGGCTTCGCCGATGCCGAGGAAGCCCTGGTTTTCGATGGGGCAGGGGCAACGGAAACCCATGTCGCCGCCGCCCAGCTGCTGCGCAAGGTCGATGCCTTGCCGGAGGCCCAGCGCAGTGCCGTATTCCTGGCCTATGTCGAAGGGCTCGCCTATCGTGAGGTCGCAGAAATCTTGAAGATACCGATCGGAACCGTGATGAGCCGCCTTGCCGCCGCCCGCGCCAGGCTCTCCGCCGAAACAGCCGAAGGAGGGCGCCCATGACCAGCGATATCCGCATGCCTTCCGACGAACAGCTGACCGCCTTCCTCGACGGCGAACTGCCGCAGCAGGAGATGGCGCGCATCGAAGCGCTCGCCAATGAAGACGAGGAAGTCGCCGCCCGTATCGAGTTTCTGGCAAACGGCAGCATGCCGTTCCGCGAGGCCTTCGCGCCACTGCTCGATGAAGCTCCGAAAGACCGGCTGGAGGCCATGCTCGCCGCGATCCCGGCGCCCGCTGCCGCTGCCAAAACGGAGCGCTCCACCATCACCCGCCGCGGCCTCTTCGGAGCGCTCGCCGCATCGCTTGCCGTCGGCATCATCGCCGACCGCGCCTATCTCGGGATTGGCCGCAATCTCGGCCGCGACGAGGGCAGCGAATGGCGCAGCGTCGTTGCCGAATATATCGCGCTCTATACGCCGGATACGCTGGCAGGCCCGGTTCCCCCCGCCGACGTCCAAGCCGCCCAGCTTGCCCGCGTCGATGGCAAGCTCGGCCTCAACCTCTCGCCGGAAGCCGTCGCCCTGCCGGGCGTCGATTTCAAGCGCGCCCAGCTTCTCGAATATGACGATCAGCCCCTGGCTCAGATCGCCTATCTCGATCCCGAGACCGGACCGATGGCGCTCTGTATCGTCCGCTCCGGCAAGGGCGCGAAGGAACCCGACATCGAGGGTCGCAAGGGCATGAACGTCATCTACTGGTCGACGGCTACCCATGCCTTCATGCTGATCGGCCATGCGCCGGTCGATCGCATGCGCGAAATTGCCGATGCCGTCAGGCCAAAACTGACCGTTTGAGGCGCTCCGCCATCTTCATGCCGATTTTGCGTGGTTTTGCCTGAGCCTCTCCTAATGAAGGGGCGCATCAGCGTGAACTGGATCAATCGTTATATCGACGAGCCGTTGCTTGACGGCGCGGCGAGCGTGCTCAAGGCATGGCATATCCGCACCGGTCAGGCGCCGGAGCGGCTGGAGCCGGTCTGGAATCTCACTGTTATCTCGCTTCTGACGGCGGGCTGCTGGTATGGTCTCTCGGGCATGCCGCTGGCGCTCAGCATCGCCGCGCTCGTGGCGCTCGCTCTGCCGTCGCTGCGCAAGCTGCTGCGGCTGAAGAAATCCAATGCCTACGATGCCCGCCAATACAAGTCGGCCCGCGCCCGCGCCGTCTCCAAGCGTGAGGCCGAATGGTCGCTGCGCATGACGGTGCTGTCGGTCTCCGGCGGCCTGCCGTTTCTGGCCGGCAGCGACGATCCGGTCGGCCACGCCTTCATGGCCGGCGCCTGCGTCTGGTTCGTGCTGACGGCGCCCGTGAAGTTCTATCTGGATGCCGCCGAGCCGCCCGCACCCGATCAGGGCGACCGCGCCGAGCGCGCCGTTTTCAACTTCGGCTGAGCTTTACCGCCAATCTGTGCCAGATCCGGCCGCCCGATGGAACTAAGTCCTTGGGCGGCCGTTATTATGTCAGTCCAACGCATAGGAGATCGCCATGCTGTATTACGCTCTGGTATTCCTCGTCGTGGCACTGATTGCCGGCGTGCTCGGCTTCGGCGGCATTGCAGGCGCTTCGGCGTCCATAGCGCAGGTTCTTTTCTTCATATTCCTGGTTCTCTTCGTCGTATCGCTCGTCATGCGCTTGATGCGCCGCTGACGGCACGAATGAACAGGATCGCATCTGGACCCGGCGGTGAAACGCCGGGTTTTCTGCGTCTGGATCAGCCCGCCTTCGTGCGGAAATGACACGCCCGTCCGGAAAATTCCGGCGTAAAGATTGGATTCAACATTTCCCAGTAAACTGCCGTTAGCCATTCGTCCGGCCTCGTTCAGGCTGGATGTGTCAGTGTCGTTTTCTGTGTTGTGTACGAGTTCCATGCGTTTTTCGGCTGTACCCGCGATCTTTCTTGCCTGCCTGACCATTTCGGGCTGTGCATCCAGCACGACCCCGGAGGGCCTGGTATCAGGCGTCGTGTCGAAGGAAACGACGAGCTCGGTTTCCGCTTCACCGCCGCCTGCCGCCGTTCCGGCAGCCCCCGTCATGGCCGAAGTCGCCCCGCCCGCCGCCGTTCCGCATCAGGAAGAACTCGCCTGGGCAGGCCGCGTGCCGCAGCCGCAGGCTTTCGAGCCGGTTGACCGCATGGTCGGCGCCCCCGTTCCTGCCGAGCGCCCCGAAGCGTTGATGGCGGCACCGCCATCCGTTGCCGAACCCGCCTTCTCCCCTCGCACCCGCTCGCGCATCTATACCCACCGCTTCCGCGATGCCAAGCCGATCAATTTCGGCCGCGCCTCGCCGCGCAAGCTTGCCGTCCACGGCGTCGACGTCTCGCGCTGGCAGGGCGATATCGACTGGGTGACGCTGCGCAGCCAGGGCGCCAACTTCGCCTATATCAAGTCGACCGACGGCGGCGACCATCTCGACCCGATGTTCCGCACCAACTGGCAGCGCGCCAAGGCCGCCGGCATGAAGCGCGGCGCCTATCACTTCTTCTACTGGTGCCGCACCGCCGGCGAACAGGCCGACTGGTTCATCCGCAACGTCCCGCGCGACCCGGACGCCCTGCCGCCGGTGATCGACGTCGAGTGGAACGGCGAATCGAGCTGCAAGCGCCGCCCGTCACCCGAGCGCGTCGTCGAAAAGATGCAGGTCTTCATGGACAAGCTGGAGCGCCACTACGGCAAGCGCCCGATCATCTACACCGCGCCCGACTTCTACCGCGACAACCTGCGCGGCCAGTTCCAGAACCACCCCTTCTGGCTCCGCTCCGTCGCCGCCCACCCCGCCCAGGTCTACCCCGGCCGCCGCTGGATGCTCTGGCAATATTCCGGTTCGGGGCTTTCTCAGGGTGTGGAAGGGAAGATCGATCTGAACGTGTTCCATGGGTCGGAAGCGGAATGGCATGAGTTTGCTTCGCCGCGGGAGGGGTGAGGGCCTTGGTGAAATGTAATTTCGACTACATTTTGGCCTGACTCAAGAGGCAAACTAACTATCCCGTACTCGCTCAAGCAGTCTATTGGCTTCCTGCGAATTGGATATTGCATCCGAAGTGTCATCTCGTTTAGTTGAGACTGAAAATCTCGGGAAGCGGATGATGACCCGGAGGAGCGAGTTAAATGACGATCGCCGACTGCCGCATATTGCAACTACCTAAGATATCGGATGTCCGGGGCAACCTGACCTTTATCGAGGGTGGCAACCACATTCCGTTCGACATAGCGAGAGTCTATTTCCTTTATGACATACCCGGCGGCGCCGATCGTGGAAGTCATGCCCACAGAAAGCTGCATCAGCTTATGATTTCAACTTCGGGAAGCTTTGACGTTATCCTGGATGATGGGATGGAGAAAAAGCAGTTTCATCTCAACCGATCTTTTCAGGGCTTATATATTTCCCCGATGACTTGGCGCTATCTGGATAATTTTTCGTCCGGAGCAGTCTGTACCGTGCTCGCGTCGGAGGTATATGACGAATCGGATTACATACGCGACTATAATGTCTTCCTCAGCGAGGTTGAGAGCCGATGAAGGTTCCCTTTTTAGATCTAAAACTGGCCTACGAAGAGCTTTCGGATCAACTTGAGCCCGCAGTTCTGCGTGCACTAAGGTCTGGTTGGTACATCGGAGGCCAAGAGGTCGAGGCTTTCGAGTCCGTCTATGCAAAATATTGCGGTGCGTCCCAAGCTGTTGCTGTTGCCAACGGCCTGGAAGCGCTGGAACTGGCTTTGAGGGCTTGTGATATTGGCCCGGGAGACGAGGTTATCGTTCCGTCGAATACCTTCATTGCGACTTGGCTGGCGGTAAGTCGAACTGGTGCAACGATTGTGCCGGTTGAACCTGACGAATACACCTACTGTATTGAGGCGATAGCCGTCAGCAAGGCGATTACCGAACGCACCAAGGCCATCATTCCTGTACATCTTTATGGGCAACCCGTAGATATTGATCCAATCGTAGCGCTTGCGGAGCCGTCAGGAATTTTTGTCATAGAGGATGCCGCCCAGGCACATGGTGCTAGATATCGCGGCCGTCGGATCGGCGGAACGCGTCACGCCACAGCTTGGAGCTTCTATCCCGCGAAAAATTTGGGAGCTTTGGGTGACGCGGGCGCTGTCACGACTGACAGCGCGGAAATCGCGGATCGCCTCAGAATGCTGCGGAACTACGGCTCGAAAGAGAAGTATGTCAACGAGATTGCCGGGTTCAATAGCCGAATGGACCCAGTTCAGGCGGCCGTGCTGGCATTGAAGGTAGGGGTCCTCGACGTTTGGAATTCGCGGAGGCAGTCGATCGCCAACCGATACATTGAAGCGTTCCGTGCTACGCCACTGGTTTTACCAGTTGTCCCAGAGTGGGCTGATCCTGTTTGGCACCTTTTTGTCGTTCGTCATCCTCAACGCGACTGGCTGGCTGATGAATTGTCGAAACGTGGAGTGCAAACGCAGGCGCACTACCCTATACCCCCACACGAGCAGCAGGCATATGCGCATCTGGGCTACGCTTCGGAAGCTTTTCCGCTTGCGGGGCTTCTTGCACGGGAAGTCTTAAGCCTTCCTATAGGGCCTCAGATGAGTACAGCGGAGGTGGATTGGGTAATCGAATCTGTCCTGGACGTCTTGGGGCGCCCGAACGAATGAACGAGCTAGTCGATATCGCTGACGGAGAAAAGAAGCTCTGCTCGATAGTCTGCACGACTTATAATCATGCAAGATATTCGACTGCCGCAATTGAGTCCATCGCGCAACAGGACTACCCTAACCTCGAAATCATAGTCGTCGATGACGGATCGACTGACGGAAACGACCGTGTCTTGCGGGATGCGCTGGAGGCAAGTGGAAGGCCTTTCAAGCTCATTCTGCAGCAAAATACCGGCAACGTTCCCATGAATGTTAATCGCGGGCTAGCGGTAGCCACCGGAGCTTATGTTTCGCTATTTTCGTTGGACGACATCCTTTATCCGGATTGCATCTCATCCAAGATGAAGTCACTTGCAGCTGATCCGGACTTGGTATTTGTCGCTAACAGCTCCAATGTTGAGATTGACGCCGAGGGCACAGTCGTCAAATCGATGCGATCGCGTGGCGGGCTGGCTCGGAGAGAGATTCGCTCTGTTAAAGAGCTATTAGAGCATGAGTTCTCGTTTTTGGGCTCTTTTTACGTTCAGGGCGCTGTCGTTAGGTTTGATATCGTTAAGGCCTTCGGTGGCTACGACGAAGATATGGCCGGTGACGATTTGATATTTAGGACCAAGTTGCTGCAACATATGTTGTCGCATCCGAATATGAAGTTCAGCTTCATTGAGGCCGCCGGGATGGCTTATCGCAAACATCAAACGAACCTTCATCGCAATCTTTGGCGGCAGGTTCGTACGGTCGTGCAGTGGAAAAATCGCTACTTTCCAGAGCGGACTCTCCCAGAACGTGGAGAAAAATTGATAAAGCGCTTTCTGAAGAATGGTGTATTGCAAGGTCGTAAAGATGAAATTCGAGATGCTATTGAGTTCGACCCCCGAATTCGTGAGATATTCTGCAGCTATAGCAACACATTTTCTTATAAGACGCATGTGTCTCAGGCAGCTTTAAGAGGCATATTTAAGCGCATATATCCGATTTCGGCAAAGTAGCTGCGGTTTTCAAAGAAAGCCGTACAACGTATCGCTGTAACGTTCCAACGAGGTCAGAAACAAATGAAGAAGCCGCTTTTGATCATTGGTGCGGGTGAATTCGCCGATATTGCCCATGAATATTTCTCTCAGGACTCCGACTACGAAGTCGTTGGTTTTGCAGTCGAGAGAGCTTTTCTCGATGGATCAGAGCATCGTGGGCTGCCTTTGGTAGCTTTTGAGGATGCAGAGAGCCGTTTCGACCCGAAGACGGTGGCGGCTCATGTCGCGGTGACGAATACGCAGTTAAATCGTGTGCGAGAGCGGCTGATCGTAACAGCAAAGGCAAAAGGTTATGAGCTGGCGAATTATGTGAGTTCTAGGGCGTTCGTTTGGCGTACGGCGACGCTCGGCGAGAATGTATTCGTCTTTGAAAACAACGTTATTCAGCATGGTGCGAAAGTCGGCTCCGGTGTGGTGCTATGGAGCGGTAACCACATCGGTCATCAAACCGTACTTGGCGACTACACCTTCGTTTCGTCCCACTGTGTTATCTCAGGCTATTGCAGGATAGGGCGTCGCAGTTTTCTGGGGGTGAATGCAGCCTTCGCTGATCAAGTGGAAATTGGCGAAGACTGCTTCGTCGCGCTTGCCGCAGTCATAAATAAATCATTTCCCGAGCCCGGGTTGATTATCACCGGTCACCCCGCTGCCGTATCGAAAGTAAGCAGCTACAGATACTTCAAACTGGAAAATTGATATGAGTTGGGAGAAGCTCGGGCAAGTCTATTGCCCTGACGGAAGACAGGGCTGGGATCTGCATTCCTTTATGACGCCTGTCCCCCTGCAGATTTCAGACAAGGTCATTCGTGTCTATGGGGGTGTACGCGATCAAAATGGGATATCGCGAATTGCTTGGATAGACGTCGATCGAACTAATCCAATGCGCGTGCTGCAAGTGGCGTCCAAGCCGGTCCTTGATGTCGGGAAGCCCGGTATGTTTGACGACAACGGGGTAATATTGGGCGATCTTGTCTGGGCATCACCGCAGGAACTCCGTATGTACTATGTCGGTTTTCAGTTGGTTCAGAAGGTCAAATTTCTCGCGTTTACCGGGCTTGCTATTAGTCTGGATCGTGGGGAGACGTTCAACAGAGTTAAGAGCACGCCAGTCATTGATAGAGCATTGCAAGCACCATTTATCGCTGCGCTGCATAGCATTGAGAGGCAAGATTCCGGCTACCGAGCTTGGATATCATGCGGCCAGCGGTGGCAAAATATAGATGGTACGGATTACCCGCAGTACAATTGTTGGGCCGTCGATAGTGCGGATGGAATAGCATTTGATATGCAACGTGCCGTCAAGATACTAGATGTGGCCGAGAACGAGTACCGCATAGGTCGTCCAAGAGTTAACCGCACTAAAGCTGGTTATGAGCTTCGAGTTACGTCCGATACTCTTGATAAAGAGTATGCCTGCTTTTTGGCATTGTCACATGACGGCATTCGGTTCGATCGTACCATGATTTCAGAGCTACCCGTGGGGACGAAGGGAGCTTGGGACGACGAAATGACGTGCTATCCCGCCAGAATAGATACCCCGCAAGGCGAAAGCTATCTATTTTACAACGGGAATGGAATGGGACGAACAGGGCTAGGCGTGGCTCGCTGGATTGAGTCGAATGAGTGACATTACCGTTCATGCGTACAGGGCCGACGATGCGAGTGAATGGAACGCCTGGATTGCAGCATCTAAAAGCGGCACATTCCTTCATGATCGCCGTTTCATGGACTATCATGCAGACCGCTTTGATGACGCGTCTATGATCGTAAGATCGGCCGGAAAGCTGATAGCCCTATTTCCCGCAAATAGAAGCGCAGATACCATTATTTCCCACGGGGGGCTGACGTATGGAGGGATGATTGTCGATCAAAAGATGCGGACAGCGACGTGCCTTGATGTCTTTTCGGCAATATTGAGCTACGCCCGAGCTGCTGGAGCTGACAAGTTGCTCTACAAGCCCGTGCCCCACATCTATCATCGACAGCCTGCGGAAGAAGACTTGTATGCCGTCTTTCGGTCGGGCGGACGACTCGTTCGGTGTGATGCATCGGCAGCTATACCGTTACGCGATCGTCCAAAGGCTTCGAAGTCGCGTCTTCACGCCGCCAGGGCGGCTCAAAAAGCGGGTGTCGTGGTGCTTGAAACCGGCGATTGGCCCGCTTTTTGGGCCATACTGACCGATGTCTTGTCGCAGCGTCATGATGCAAGCCCGACGCACTCATTGGGCGAAATAGAGTTACTGGCATCTCGCTTCCCTGAACGCATTCGACTGTTCGGTGCTTTTCATGAAGGGAGGATGATCGCTGGACTTGTCACATTCGACTGCGGGCCGGCGATTCATGTTCAGTATATCGCGGCGTCACCCAAAGGACGTGATCTCGGCGGTGTGGATGTCGTCGTTGCACATCTTACAGATACGGTATTCGTCAACCGGGACTGGTTTGATTTCGGCATCTCCACGACGAATCGTGGTCTTCAGTTGAACGAAGGTCTGGCTCAGCAGAAAGAGATGTTTGGCGGCCGTTGTGTTGTCTATCAGCAATTTGAAATAGACCTTTAGCTAAAACCGGCATGCAGCGTTATCTCCCGAGAGAACACGGCGAGGATAATAGTTTTTCCTCGACTGGAAATCCAAGAAGGGGAAGAAAAGAAAATTTGGCTGGGGAACCTGGACTCGAACCAAGATTAACGGAGTCAGAGTCCGTCGTTCTACCATTGAACTATTCCCCAGCAGGAGCGGCGCGTCGGCCGCTTCGCTGTCGTGCGGGGCTTATAACCAAAAGACGGCGGAATGCAAATACCTGTTTTGAAAAAAATCGAGAGAGCTGTGGAAGGGGCGTTTCAGGGCCTTCTAAAACTGATTTCAAAAAGAATTTGGTGATTTTCGCATGCGCTGGTATTCTTGCGGCAACGCAAAAATCTAATGAGCGCCAGCAGCATACCGGTCAGGCCTTGCGCGGCGCGTGGAAAAAGAACGTGGAAGACCCCGAAGGCGGCGCCAAGCCGCAATTTGACGGGGCGCCAGCGGCAGGACGCAAGGACGGTAAAAAGTCCCGGCGCCGCAAGGGAAAACGTAGCGGTCAATCCCGCAACGCACCCCAGGCCGCTTCGCAGACCGCCTCCGGCACCCCCGGAGACGCTGCGCGCCCGACGGAAAACGCAGCAGGGAATCCGTCCCGCAAACGCAAGCGCCGCCGCCGTGGCGGTGGTCATGCCGCAGGACAGGCCGATTCCGGGGCTCCCGCACACAATCATCCGCAAAAGGCGCCCGAAGCAGCCGCATCGAGCACTGGTGATTCGGAGCATCCCTCGCGCCGCAACCGGCGCAAGCATCGCGGCAAGCGCGGCCTGCAGGGCCGTCCGCTGACGCCGGGCAAGGCGGCCGTCCAGCCGTCTGCCGTTGCTGCCCCCGCTTCGGCGCGCGCCAATGGTGCCGCCCAGCCGCGCGGCAACGAGCTGCAGCGTCCGCCGCGGCTTCCCGAGCGCGAACATCACGCCCACGAGCATCCCTGGCCGGACGAGCTCTATGCCGCGCTCGACCTCGGCACCAACAATTGCCGCCTGCTGATCGCCCAGCCGACCCGTCCTGGCCAGTTCCGCGTCGTCGATGCCTTTTCGCGCATTGTCAGGCTTGGAGAGGGGCTGGCGGCGAGCGGCCGTCTCTCCGACGAGGCGATGGACCGCGCCGTCGATGCGCTGCGCGTCTGCGCCGGCAAGTTGAAGAACCGCGAGATCCGCCGCATGCGGCTGATCGCCACCGAAGCCTGCCGTCAGGCGTCGAATGGCGAAGACTTCCTGAAGCGCGTCGTTGCCGAAACCGGCCTCGAGCTTGAGATCATCGACCGCGAAACCGAAGCGCGCCTTGCCGTCTCCGGCTGCTCGTCGCTGGTCGGGCGCGAGACGCGCTCGGTCGTGCTCTTCGATATCGGCGGCGGCTCGTCCGAAATCGCGGTCATCCGCATCGGCGAAAACCGCTTCAGCCGGCTTGCCAATCACATCACCCACTGGACCTCGCTGCCCGTCGGCGTCGTCACGCTCTCGGAGCGGCATGGCGGGCGCGATGTGACGCCCGACGTTTTCGAGGGCATGGTCTCCGAAGTGGCCGGCATGCTGTCGAATTTCATTTGCCCGGAGATCGAGGTGGTGGAATCGACCGATTTCCATCTGATCGGCACTTCGGGTACGGTCACGACGCTGGCCGGCGTGCATCTCGATCTGCCGCGTTACGATCGCCGCAAGGTGGATGGCATCTGGCTCTCGGATGACGAAGTTTCGGCCATGCAGGCAAAGCTGCTCTCATGGGATTTTGCAAGCCGCGCCGCCAATCCGTGCATCGGGCCTGACCGGGCCGATCTGGTTCTGGCGGGCTGCGCCATTCTGGAGGCGATCCGCCGCCGCTGGCCGAGCCCGCGCATGCGCGTTGCCGATCGCGGCTTGAGAGAAGGCCTGCTGACGGACATGATGGCGGATGACGGCGTCTGGCGCCGCCATCGCAATCGCCGCGGCCAGCGTGGAAGGTAGGGGAAGAATGACCAAGGCACCCATCGCGGGCAACCGCACCGGCCGCAAGCTCGGCCAGCGCGTCAAGAACAAGAAGATGAAGGCGTCCTCGCGCCAGTGGCTGAACCGCCATATCAACGATCCCTATGTGCAGCGCGCGCAGCTGGAAGGCTATCGCGCCCGCGCCGCCTTCAAGCTGCTGGAGATCGACGAGAAGCACGGCATCCTCAAGGGTGCGCGCCGCATCATCGACCTCGGTGCCGCGCCGGGCAGCTGGTCGCAGATCGCCGCCAAGGTCACCGATTCCACCGACGAGGACATCCGCGTCGCCGCGATCGACTTCCTGGAAATGGCGCCGCTGCCGGGTGTCAAGATCCTGCAGCTCGACTTCCTCGATCCGGAAGCGCCTGCCAGGCTGATCGAAGCCGTCGGCGGCACGCCCGATCTCGTCATTTCCGATATGGCGGCGCCGACGACCGGCCATCACCGCACCGATCACCTGCGCACCATGCATCTCTGCGAGGTCGCGGCGCATTTCGCGATCGAAGTGCTGGGCGAGGGCGGCCACTTCCTGGCCAAGACCTTCCAGGGCGGCACCGAGCGCGAACTCCTGACCATGCTGAAACAGCATTTCAAGCAGGTCGTGCACGTCAAGCCGGCGTCCTCGCGGGCGGAATCCGTGGAGATGTTCCTGCTTGCCAAGAGCTTCAAGGGCCGCCAGGCGCAAACTGACGTTACGGAAGCTTGATCTTTCCAGGGATCTCGGGCGATTATGACAGTCCCAAGACAGGACTGCCATCGACCTATGCTTCTCTATGTGACCCTCGGAACCAATGACGTCGAGCGGGCCCGGCGTTTCTATGACGCCGTGCTGCCGCTGCTCGGCTATCGCTGCCAGCGCTATTCGGAAGAAGAAATCGGCTATTCGGCGGATGGCGATAGCCGCTGCCGCCTGTGGATCGTCACGCCCTTCAACCGCCGCCGTGGCTCGGCAGGCAACGGCACCATGGTGGCGTTGTCGGCAGCATCGAGGGCCGATGTCGATGCCTTCTATGCCGCGGCGATCGCCGCTGGCGGTGCCGATGAGGGCAAGCCGGGCCTTCGCCCGTTCCATGCTGATTTCTACGCCGCCTATGTCCGCGATCAGGACGGCAACAAGCTGAGCGCCGTCTGCGAACAGCCGGAGTGAGCTATTTCACCGCCGGCTGCTCGGCTTCCATGACGGCAGGCGCCACGCGCTTGCCGCGATGGCCGGAGACGAGCGCGCCAGCATTCTTGTCCATGCGGATGAACGGGATCATGGCGATGATCGTCAGCGCGGCGATCACGTAGAAGGCCATATGGAAATCCGCCACCTGCAGCGCCTCGCCGCGGAAATAGATGCAGGTCTCCAGGATCATGGCGGCGACGGAAACGCCGAGCGCCAGGCTGATCTGCTGCAGCACCGAGCTCATCGAGGTCGCCTGGCTGGCTTCCGAGTCTTTGATGTCGGCGAAAGCCAGCGCATTGATGCCGGTGAAGATGAAGGAGCGCGAGAAGCCGCCGATCAGCAGGATCATGACGATCGCCAGATGCGGGGTCTCGGGCGTGAAGAAGCCGGTAGCGGCGGTGACGACGGTGGTCACGCAGGCAGCGGTCAGCAGCGTCGAGCGGAAGCCGACGGCGGCAAAGACGCGCCGCGCCATGAACTTGGTGGTGATCGCGCCGATCGCGCCCGAGAAGGTGATGAGACCGGACTGGAACGGCGTCAGGCCGAAGCCGAGCTGCAGCATCAGCGGCGTCAGGAAGGGCATGGCACCGACGCAGATGCGAAACAGCGTGCCACCCGTCGTCGAGGCGCGGAACGTTGCGTTCTTGAAGAGATCGAGATTGAGGATCGGCGCCGGATGGCTCCTGGCATGGCGGACGTAGAGCCAGCCGCAGATGAGGCCGACGACGGTGGCGGCAATGCCGATGATCGGCGGCAGCGCCGGCAGGCTGACGACCGACAGGCCGAAGACCACGCCGGCGGCCGAAACCGAAGTCAGGATGAAGCCTATGAAATCGAGTTTCGGTGGCCTCGTCGCCTCCACATGCGGCAGGAAGATCGTCGCCAGCCAAACGCCGGCAAAGCCGACCGGCACGTTGATCAGGAAGATCCAGTGCCAGCTGAAATAGGTGGTGATGAAGCCGCCGAGCGGCGGCCCGGCAAGAGGCCCCACCAGCGCCGGGATCGTCAGCAGCGCCATGGCCGATACGAGGTCGCTTCGCTGCGTCGTCCTGACGAGAACCAGGCGCCCGACCGGGGTCATCATCGAGCCGCCCATGCCTTGCAGGAAGCGGGCGAAGACGAATTCGACGAGGTTCGAAGAGAAGGCGCAGAAGATCGAGCCGACGACGAAAACGCAGATGGCGAGGCGGAAGATGTTCTTGGCGCCGAACCTGTCGGCCATCCAGCCGCTGATCGGAATGAAGACGGCGAGCGACACCATGTAGGATGTCAGCGCCAGCTTCAGGGTAATGGGGTTGACGTGGAGGTCATTGGCGATCGCTGGGAGGGCGGTGGCGATGACGGTCGAGTCCATCTGCTCCATGAACAGAGCGACGGCGAGGATCAGCGGAACAATGCGGTTCATAGGCGAAAGCCTTGAATGGTGGTCTTGGGGGCGGGTGCTGTTTAGTCCTGGTCTAGGTCTCTGCCAATCCCGGAAACGCCGAAGTTTACACATCTGCTTCACGTCTGCGTGAGACGGCTTGTTCGGCAACTTCTCCTTTCAAGATTGACATATGCTTACGCCGCCGGGGCTAGAAATCCCGGCGAATTCACAAGGGATGGGTGCGAAAAGATCGCACATTGCCGGAGGATCCATATATGGCAGTTTCATTGGGGATGAAGCGGCGCACACTTTTTGCCGCAGGCCTTGGCCTGCTGGCAGCGCCGGCCATTTTAAGAACGACGGCCCAGGCGGCCGCGACTGGAGATACAGGTAAGATGACGACGGCATTGCCAGAGATCAATCAATTCAAGCTCGGCTCGTTCAAGATCACCGCCATCCGCGATGGCAGCAACGTGCTGGAAAAGCCCTTCGAGACCTTCGGCACCAATCAGGATCCGGAAACGGTCAAGAAGCTGCTGACCGACAATTTCCTGCCGGGCGACAAGTTCGTGAACAGCTATTCGCCCGCCATCATCGATACCGGATCGGATGTGATCCTCGTCGATACCGGCTTCGGCGCCGGTGCCCGTGAGCGCGGCATGGGCAAGCTGCAGGATGGCCTGAAGGCGGCCGGCTACTCGGCCGATGACGTCACCGTCGTGGCGCTCACCCATATGCACGGCGACCATATCGGCGGCATGATGGAGAACGGTGCCCCCGCCTTCAAGAATGCCCGCTATGTCGCCGGACAGGCGGAATACGATTTCTGGACGGACAAGGCCCGCGAAGGCACGCCGGCCGAAGGCGGCCACAAGGCGGTTCTCGCCAATGTCGTTCCCTTTGCCGAAAAGACCACCTTCATCAAGGAAGGCGATTCCGTCGTCAGCGGCATCACCGCCATGCTGGCGCCCGGTCACACGCCTGGCCACATGGTCTTCCATGCGCAGTCGGATAACAAGCAGATGGTCTTCACCGGCGATACCGCAAACCACTACATCCTGTCGCTGCTGCATCCCGAATGGGAAGTGCGCTTCGACATGAACAAGGCGGAAGCCGCGGCATCCCGAAAGAAGGTGTTCGACCTGATCGCCACCGACAAGATCGCCTTCCTCGGCTATCACATGCCGTTCCCGGCTGTCGGTTTCGTCGAGAAGCAGGGCGCGGGCTACCGCTTCGTGCCGAAGAGCTATCAGTTCGATATCTGATGACGAAAGCGGGAGCGGCTCTCACCGCTCCCGCCCATTTCAATCCGCGTTGCGCTGCCAGAAGGCCAGCGGGTTGCGCCGGGAAATGCGATAGACCGCAGCCGGCGGAAAGTTCTGGATCGTTCGCCCGACGAGCACGGCCTTTAGGCCCAGCCGGTCGAGTATCGGCCGCGGCACCGGGCATCGCGGGCCGTAGGTGAACTGGTAGAATTTGCCCTGATTGCCGAGATGCCTGAAGGCGCCGGCAAGAATGCTCATCACCTGGCGCGGCGGCATCGAGAGAAGCGGCAGTCCGCTGACGACGGCGCCTGCCGGACCGCCAAGTTCAAGCTGGCCAATCTTCGCCGCATCGCTTTCCACGATCGCTGCCTGCGGAAACCGCTCTGCCAGCATGCCGGTAAATTCCCGGCCTTTTTCGATCAGCACCAGATCGCTCTCGGCAACGCCGCGGCCGATGAGGGCGCGGGTGAAGACGCCGGTGCCGGGTCCGAGCTCGATCACCCGGCCGCATGCCGGATCGATCTCCTGGGTGATCAGCTGGCCGAGCGAGCGGCCCGAGGGAATGGCGGAGGCAACCCGCAGCGGATTGCGCAGCCAGGCGCGCAGGAAGACGAACGTATCTGACGATGTGCAGGTGCAGGTGGTGTTCACGGCGTGCAGGCTCCGTTGAAAGGTGGGAAGTATGACGTCTTGAAGAAAATGCAGTCCAGCCCGTGGACACATGGGAAAGCAGGGTGCGCCAAACAAGGCTGCCGGACGTCAGAATACACTGTTCCGTCCTATTCTCTGGACGCGCGGCTGGCATTCGCGTTTTGCTATTCCCATCCTGTCATAGACGTGTTACCAGCCCTCGCCAACTTCCAAAGCAACCCTTGCACACCGCCGGTGCGGACGATTCGTTCCGGGTGGGGTCGCATTTTTTCTTAATTGAAGGAAATTGGCCATGGCTCGCATCATTGAAACGCCAACCGGATTGGACGCACTCACCTTCGATGACGTGCTGCTGCAGCCCGGTCATTCCGAGGTTCTGCCGGGCCAGACCAGCGTTGCCACCCGCCTCGCTCCCGACT
Organism: Rhizobium sp. Rhizsp82; assembly: GCF_047325115.1. NCBI lineage: Bacteria > Pseudomonadati > Pseudomonadota > Alphaproteobacteria > Hyphomicrobiales > Rhizobiaceae > Rhizobium > Rhizobium sp. Rhizsp82. Next base: position 1,603,976 of record NZ_CP168570.1, read on the forward strand.
TCGAACTGAACATCCCGATCATCTCCGCCGCCATGGACACGGTCACCGAAGCCCGCCTGGCAATTGCCATGGCCCAGGCCGGCGGTCTCGGCGTCATCCACAAGAACCTGACCCCGGCTGAACAGGCCGAACAGGTCCGCCAGGTCAAGAAGTTCGAAAGCGGCATGGTCGTCAATCCGGTGACGATCGGCCCCGATGCGACGCTGGCCGATGCGCTGGCGCTGATGAAGATGTACTCGATCTCCGGCATCCCGGTTGTCGAAAAGTCTGGCCGCCTCGTTGGCATCCTCACCAACCGCGACGTCCGCTTCGCCTCCGATCCGAGCCAGAAGATCTACGAACTGATGACCCGCGAGAACCTCGTAACGGTCAAGGAAAGCGTCGATCAGCAGGAAGCCAAGCGCCTGCTGCACGCACACCGCATCGAGAAGCTGCTGGTCGTCGACGGCGAAGGCCGCTGCGTCGGTCTGATCACCGTCAAGGACATCGAAAAGGCACAGCTCAACCCGAACGCCGCCAAGGATGCACAGGGCCGTCTTCGTGCTGCCGCTGCCGTCGGCGTTGGTGAAGATGGTTTCGAGCGCGCCGAGCGCCTGATCGATGCCGGTGTCGACCTGCTGGTCGTCGATACCGCCCACGGCCACTCGGCCCGTGTTCTGGAAGCCGTCGGCCGCGTCAAGAAGCTCTCCAATTCCGTCCGCGTCATGGCGGGTAACGTCGCGACATCGGAAGGCACCAAGGCGCTGATCGATGCCGGTGCGGACGCCGTCAAGGTCGGTATCGGCCCGGGCTCGATCTGCACCACGCGCGTCGTTGCCGGCGTCGGCGTTCCGCAGCTCGCCGCCATCATGCTGGCCGTCGAAGCCGCGCAGGCGCAGAACATTCCGGTTATCGCCGATGGCGGCATCAAGTTCTCCGGCGACGTTGCCAAGGCGATTGCCTCCGGCGCCTCCGCCGTCATGATCGGCTCGCTGCTCGCAGGCACCGATGAAAGCCCGGGCGAAGTCTATCTCTACCAGGGCCGTTCCTTCAAAGCCTATCGCGGCATGGGCTCCGTCGGTGCCATGGCGCGCGGCTCGGCAGACCGCTACTTCCAGGCCGAAGTGCGCGACACCCTGAAGCTCGTCCCGGAAGGCATCGAGGGACAGGTTCCCTACAAGGGTCCGGTTTCCGGCGTCGTCCACCAGCTCGCAGGCGGCCTGAAGGCAGCCATGGGCTATGTCGGCGGCAAGGACATCAAGGAGTTCCAGGAGCGCGCCACCTTCGTGCGCATCTCCGGCGCCGGTCTTCGCGAAAGCCATCCGCATGACGTGACGATCACCCGCGAAAGCCCGAATTATCCGGGCTCCGGCGTCTGATCATGGAAGCAGGCAGCCGGATACCCGCCTGGATCATCTGGCTGCTCGCCATCCTCAGCCTTGCCGCCTTCGGCTGGGCTGTCTTCGGTTTCGTGCTGCCGTTTGAGCACGAAACCGGCCGCGCCATGCTCGACACCTATGTCGCGGGTTATGACGACGCCACTGTTGCCGCCATGCAGGTTCTGCTCAACGGCAATCCGGTGGCGCACGATATGCTCCGCGCCATGTATCTCGGCCCGGAACTGGTGCTTCCGGCGTTGCTCGCGATGCTGCTCCTCACCGTCATCCTCAAGCTCGACACCGGCAGCCGCTATTTCGGCCGTCCGGTTCATCCGGCCCTGGTCAAGGCTGTCTGCGCCTTGCCGATCCTCTATGCGCTGGCCGACTACGGCGAGAACTTCGCAAGCCTGACGGCCTTCAGCGACAGCGCATCGGCCGCCATCGCCGCAGCAGCACTTCCCTGGCTCACCAAGCTCAAATTCGCCGCACTCGCCGTCACGCTGATCGCCATTGTCCGCTTCGTGCTGATCCGCATCGGCCCGAAGGCGGAGTAATCAGCGCGGCCAGCGCCAGGGTGGGTTTGTCAGCCGCGCCGCGCAGAATTCCGCAAGTACCTCGATCTTCGCCGGCCGCGACCGCGCCGAGGGCGTGACGAAATAGAGCGCACCGCTCGGCAGCGTCCAGTCGGTCAGGATCGCCTTCAACCGCCCGTCCGCCAGATATTCGCTCACCATGAACTCGGGAAGCTCGCAGATGCCGAGACCGCGCAGCGCCATCGGAATGAGCGCTTCGGAATTCGTCGCCCGCAACGGCCCGTTCGGGGTGATGGAAATCTCTTCTCCCTCCCGGCTCTTCAGCCGCCAGATGTCCTGGCGCGGACGATAGGCATAGCCCATCAGGTGGTGCGCCTCGAGATCGCGCGGATGCTGTGGGCAGCCGTATCGCTCGAGATATGAGGGCGCGGCGACGATGAAGGGCGCCACCGGCGCCAGCCGCCGCGCCACCAGCGAGGAATCCGGAAGCACGGCAATCCGCAGCGCCGCATCGAAGCCTTCGCCGACGAGATCCGTGCTCGCATCGCTCATATGCAGATCGATGCTGATATCGGGATATTGCTCGAAGAAATCCGGCAGGATCGGCGCCAGCCAGCGCACGCCGAAGGACATCGGCGCCGCTAGCCGGATCAGCCCGCGCGGGCGGCTGGAGAGTTCGCGCGCCGCGTTTTCGATCTCCTCTGCCTCGGAGAAGATCCGCGATGCCCGGTCGGCAAGGCGGGAGCCGAATTCTGTGAGCGACAGCTGCCGCGATGTCCGGTTGAAGAGCCGGGCTCCCAGCCGCTCCTCCAGCCGGCTGACGCCGCGCGACACCGTCGCCGTCGATACGCCGAGCGCCTTGGCGGCCCGCGCAAAGGAGCGCTCCTCGGCCACCTTGGCGAACATCGCAAAGCCTTCAAAGTCCGGCAGTTTCATCGTTTCATTTCTGCAATGATGGATTACTTTTCTTTCTATTCCGAAACGATCTTGCCGTCCATATCTTCTGTTCAGTCGCACAAAGGAGACGACACACCATGACACAGAGACTGAATGGAAAGATCGCAGTCATCACCGGCGCCACCTCGGGCATCGGCCTTGCCACCGCCAAGCGGTTTGCCGCGGAAGGCGCGCGCCTCTTCATCACCGGCCGCCGCGCCGATGTTCTGGAAAAGGCCGTTGCCGAAATCGGCGGCGATGTCACCGGCATCCAGGCCGATTCCTCGAAGCTTTCCGACCTCGACCGCCTCTATGCCGAGGTGAAGGAAAAGGCCGGCCGCATCGACGTGCTCTTCGTCAATGCCGGCGGCGGCTCCTTCGCGCCGATCGGCGAGATCACCGAGGAGCAGTATGACGATACCTTTGGCCGCAACGTGAAGGGCGTGCTGTTTACCGTGCAGAAGGCGCTGCCGCTGCTCGCCAAAGGATCCTCGGTCATCCTCACCGGCTCGACTGCAGGCTCGACGGGCACCGCGGCCTTCAGCGTCTATGCCGCTTCGAAGGCCGCGATCCGCAACTTCTCGCGCAACTGGATCCTCGATCTGAAGGGTCGCGGCATCCGCATCAACACGCTGAGCCCGGGCCCGACCGAAACCACCGGCCTCGTCGAGCTCGCCGGTCCCGGCAAGGCCGAGCAGCAGGGCTTGCTCGATTACCTGAGCTCGCAGGTCCCGATGGGCCGCGTCGGCCATGCGGATGAAATCGCCGCTGCAGCACTCTTTCTCGCCTCCGACGATTCCAGCTTCGTCACCGGCGCAGAACTCTTCGCCGACGGCGGCATCGCCCAGGTCTGACGTCGTTTGCCCGCTGCGGCTTTTCGCGGCGGGCGTTCGTCTGGCAACGCTGGACGTTTTCCTTTACTGCTTTGAAAAATTTGGAAGAAGCGGAAAGGAAATGCCCACATGACCGGTTTCGAGATGTTCTGGCCTATCGTCGCCCATGTCGCGCTGGTCTTCATCCTCTACGGTCTGCTCGGCTATCGCCGCCGCCAGATGGTGAAGCAGGGCAAGGTCAGGATATCCGAATACCGCGAAAACCGGGTCGAGCCGCAGGAAAGCCTGTTCGTCAAGAACTGCATCGCCAACCAGTTCGAGCTGCCGATCCTCTTCTATGTCTGCTGCATCCTTCTCTATATCACTGAGGCTGACAACATCCCGGCGGATGTCGCCGCCTGGGTCTTCGTCGCGCTGCGCTATGCGCATGCCTATGTCCACGTCACCAGCAACCGCCTGCGCATTCGCAGCCCGCTGTTCGCTGCCGGCTTCGTCGTGCTGATCGGCATGTGGGGATGGCTGGTCGGCTGGATGGCCTTCAGCGGGTAACGCACATGTGTTCTCCGCGCGTTGTGCGGTGACCTATCTTCCTCAGCGGGCAAAACCCCGGGTAGGGAAGAGGAGAACCACATGGACAAGCCGGAAATCACCCAGGCGATGATCAACGCCTATGACGAATACACGCATCTGACGCTGGATCGACGCGGCTTCATGGACAAGCTGTCGAAGCTCGCAGGCTCGGCGGGGGCCGCAGCCGTGATCGCGCCGATGCTGGCCGCCAACAAGGCGGTCGCCGAAGTTATCTCCGCCGATGACGCCAGGCTGAAGGCCGCCGATGTCACCTATCCCGGCGCCGCCGGGGAAATGAAGGGCTATCTCGTTCAGCCCAAGGATGCATCCGGCAAGCTCGGCAGCGTCATCGTCATTCACGAGAACCGCGGCCTCAATCCGCATATCCGCGATGTTGCCCGCCGCATGGCGCTCGAAGGCTTCATCGCGCTGGCACCGGATTTCCTCTCGCCGCTCGGCGGCACGCCGGAGAATGAGGATCAGGCCCGCGAGATGTTCGGCAAGCTGGATGCAACCGCCACTGCGGCCAATGCCGAAGCCAGCCTCAAATACCTGCAGAGCCTGCCCGACGCCAACGGCAATGTCGGCGCCATCGGCTTCTGCTGGGGCGGCGGCACCGTCAACACCTTCGCCACCAAGTCACCGGAGCTCAAGGCCGGTGTCGCCTATTACGGCGCCCAGCCGAAGGCCGATCAGGTGCCCGCCATCAAAGCGGCGCTGATGCTGCACTATGCTGGCCTCGACGACCGCATCAATGCCGGCATCGACGATTACAAGAAGGCGCTCGAGGCTAACGGCAAGAGTTTCCAGATCTTCGTCTATGACGGCGTCAATCACGCGTTCAACAATGATACGTCCTCTGCGCGATATGACAAGAAGGCCGCCGACCTGGCCTGGAGTCGTACGGTCGAATTCCTGAAGAAGAACCTCGCCTGATCTTGCGATCGACTGGAAATCCACAGGGATAAACATGAAAATCGGGGCCGCGCGCCCCGATTTTTGTGGAGTTTGACAGTTCGTTAAAATGCGATGCTTTCCATTTACGGCGCATGAAGGGCTGCATGCCATATCGCTCGCATGCGCCGGTTTGAAACAGACACCGCCGCTCATTCATAAAAATACGGGGGTGAAATGAGCGTAGACAGTGTGGATCGCATCGGCCTTCGCCGAAAGCCCAAGCAGGAACGCAGCATTCAGCGTTTCGATCTCATCCTGTCAGCCGCTGCCGAGATCATCGCCGAAAAGGGCGTCAGCGCCATGCGCATGACCGAGCTTGCGGTCGCCGCCAAGGTGCCGATCGGCTCGGTCTACCAGTATTTCCCGGAAAAGGCGGCAATCGTCAAAGCGCTCTTCGACCGTCATGCGAGCGAGGTGCAGGCCAAGACCGCCAAGATGTTTGCCGGCGTCCAGTCGCTCGAGGAGTCTCTGACCCTGATCGAGGGAATGATCGACTGGTATTACAATGCATATCGCAACAACCCGACCTATCTCGGCGTCTGGATGGGCACGGAAACCGACCAGGATCTGTTGCGGCTGAACATCGAACACAGCAACCGCGTCGCCGATATCTTTCTCGATGCCGTGAGGCGCGTCGCGCCGGAGCTGGAAGCGGTCGACATGCAGGCGCGCACCTATCTCTTCAGCCACCTGATCGGCGCCTCGATCCGCCTCGCGGTCAAGAGCGAGGAAGCGCTCGCCGAGCGCATGCTGGAAGAATGGAAGCGCGTCATCCGCGCTTGCCTGTTCGCAGAGGTAAGCTGAGGCTTACCAGCTCGGCACCATGTTGGCGGCCTTCAGGCGCGGGAAGTTCCGCGCGTAAGCACTCTTCACATCGGCCTCCAGATTGTCGTCGACGACGGCAGGCGTGATGTTGTCGAGGCAGGCGGTGATATGCGCCGTGATCGCATTCATCAGCGAGATCGAAACGCCAGGACGCTTCATGATGCCGATCTGCACCGGGGGCAGGGCAGGGAAGCCGTCTGCCTGGCTCAGCACCTTCATGCCCGTGCGCAACGCCGATTCCGGCATGACGGAGACGGCCATGCCGGCAAGCACTGCGGCCGCAACCACGGTGCAGGACCAGCTGGTGAACAGGATCTGGTGCTCGCGGCCGACGGCATCGAGCGCCGAGCAGGCAAGCTGGCGCCACTGGCAATCACGGCGGCCGACAGCAAGCGGAACCGGCGCATCGTCGCGGATCGGATGGTTGGCAGAGCCCACCCAGCAGAGCGGCTCGGTTCTGACCACATCCGACATGCGCTCGCGCGGGTTATGCGTCACCAGCGCGATATCGAGCTCGCCCTTGTGCATCCGCTCGGCCAGATCGACCGAGGGTTCGCAGACGATGTAGAGCTCGACATTCGGATGCGTCTTGGCAAAGCGGCCGATGATCTCCGGCATGTAGCGGTCGGCATAGTCGTCGGGCGTGCCGATGCGCAGCGTGCCCTCGAGACGGTTGTCGTCGAAGGCCGCGATCGCCTCGTTGTTCAGCCGGATGATGCGGCGCGCGTAGTTCAGGAGCTTCTCGCCCTCGACCGTCAGGCGGTTGCCGCGGCCGTCCTTGATGAAAAGTTGCTTGCCGATCCGCTCTTCCAGACGCCGCATCTGCATCGAGACGGCAGACTGCGTCTTGTAGACGCGATCGGCGGCCTTGGTGAAGCTGCCGGAGTCGACGATGGCGATGAAAGTCTGCAACTGGTCAATATCAAGAGGCGCTGACATGGGCTCACCTATAACGATCTCTGATAATAACCATTAGAAACATTCGTTGGACTGATCAATAGGGCTTTGGCATCTTCTGGCTGCAAATCAAGCAAAGTGAAGGACAGAGACCGCTCTGTCCGACTTGAGTTTCGATCCACACACCGTCCCGCTCGACCTCGCGGGGCGGGTGGATCGTTGCGCCCGAAAGAAAGGAGAGTTCGATGCGCATGATTGACCAGACTTTAGAACTCGACTGTGCCAAGCAGCCGGCAACGTCCACACGTCTCGTGGGCATCATGGCTCCGCTGGCCGCTCTCTTTCGCGCCTACCGCAATCGCAGAGCGATCAACGGCCTCCATGAACTGGACGATTATCAGTTGAGGGATATCGGCCTCACCCGCGCCGATATCGCCGCCGCCCTTCTGACGTCGTCGTTCTTCGAGGATCCGTCGGCCCACCTGACGACCTCGGCCCGCCGCCGCTGGCGCCTGTCGATCTTCCGCTCCTACATAGACTAGGAGCGGACCGTTTCCCCGCAGGGTGATAGCCAATAGCCCTGCCTCTTAACCCGGTGACCGGCTTTCCCAGCCGTCTCCGGGTTTTTTTATGGCTTGGAGGAGGGCGGGCTCTTCGGACGATAGGCGTCGAAGATGGTTTCCAGGCTCTTCTGGTAGCTCTTCTGCACTTCGAGGCCGCTGTCGAACATGGTGTTGAGCATGTCCATGTAGCTTTCGGACGGCTCCTGGGCCTCTTCCTTCGGTGGCTCCGGGGCCTTGGCGGCCTGCTGCGGCTGGCTCATGCCGGCCATCATTTCCTGGAAGGCCTTGGCGAAGGGATTGTCGAGGAACGGGTTGGCCACCGTCTTTTCCGGCTCGGGCTTCGGCACGCTGAACATCAGCTGCATGGCCTGCGTGAAGGGATTGTCGAAGATGCTGGGCTCGGGCGCCGCCTTCTGCTTCGGCGCAAAGCCGGTGCTTTCGAGCCAGGCCTGGATGGTTTCGCCCATCGCCGTGTTGACGAAGGGATTGACCGGCGAGGACATCTGCCCGGTCGACTGCTTGAACAGCCCGCCCATCAGCGTGCCGGCCATGACGGGCAGCATCTGCTTGTAGATTTCCTGGCCGATGCCGGTCATCTGGGCTGCCTGCGCGGCAACGGCGCGGGAGACTTCCTTGGAGCCGAAGAGCTGGGACAGGATATTATTGCCGTCATTGATGCCCTGCGGCGTGAAGGCCTTGCTCATATCCTCGAAATACTTGCCGTAATTGCCGGATGCCACCGATTGCATCAGCCCCATGAAGTCATAGGGATTGGCGGTGCTGCGCTTCAGCCCGGCGGAGAAGGCGGGCATCAGCGCCGCCATCGCCTTGGTCGCCTGTTCCTGCGCGAGGTTGAACTGCTTGGCGATGGCATCCATCGCCGCGCCATTCTGCGCCTGCATCATCATGTCGAAGAGTGGCAGCATGGGCAGTCCTTCCGCTCTCTAGTGCGTTTGAATCGCTACTATAAACGGAAATGGGAATGCGCAAACGGCTTTTAGTACTGATATTCTTCGAAGACAGGTTCGACGGAACCGTTCCAGCGGCCGTTGAAGCGGGCGAGCAGGTCTTCTGCAAGCGTCGCCTTCTTGGCCATGACTTCGTCGAGCGGCGACAGGAAGATCGTCTCGTCCTGGCCTTCCTTGTTCAGCCGGTTGCGCGACTTGAGACCCGCCTTGGAAATGGCGAGCACATCCTTTGCCGTGTCGAACAGCTGATGACCGCGGAATGAAGCCTTCAGGCCCTCGGCCGGGACGGCATTGCGCAGCGCGACGACCTCCTCGAAGCTCCAGTCCTTGGTGAACTGGTCGGCGGCCTCGAGCGCGGCTTCATCATAGAGCAGGCCGACCCAGAAGGCGGGCAGGGCGCAGATGCGGCGCCACGGACCACCATCGGCGCCGCGCATTTCAAGGAAGCGCTTCAGGCGAACGTCAGGGAAGAGCGTCGAGAGATGGTTGGTCCAGTCGCCCATCGTTGGTTCCCAGTCCTTGATCTCGCTTTTCAGCGCGCCGTTCATGAACTGGCGGAAGGTGACGTGGGTACAGTCCTTGTAGCGGCCGTCGCGCACGATGAAGTACATCGGCACGTCGAGCGCCCATTCGGCATAGTCCTTGAAGCCGAAATCGTCGCGGAAGGTGAAGTCGAGCGGGCCGGAGCGGCGGTTGTCGGTATCGGTCCAGATGTCGCCGCGCCAGGAGAGCAGGCCGTTCGGCTTGCCTTCGGTGAAGGGCGAGGAGGCAAACAGCGCGGTCGCCAGCGACTGCAGCTTCATCGAGACGCGCATCTTCTTGCGCATGTCGGCTTCCGAGGAGAAGTCGAGGTTCACCTGGATCGTGCAGGTGCGGTACATCATGTCGAGACCCTTGGAGCCGACCTTCGGCATGTAGCGGGTCATGATGTCGTAGCGGGATTTCGGCATGCGCGGCGTTTCCGCCAGCGTCCATTTCGGGCTGCCGCCGATGCCGAGGAAGCGGATGCCCATCGGCTCGGCGATCTCGCGCAGAACGGCGAGGTGCTGGTTGGATTCCTTGCAGGTCTCGTGGATCGTCTCGAGCGGCGCGCCCGACAGCTCGAACTGGCCGCCCGGCTCGATGGAGATCGCGCCCATGCCATGCTGCTCGCCAAGGCCGATGATGTTCTCGCCGTCCATGATCGGCTCCCAGCCGGAACGCTCCTGCAGCCCCTTCAGGAGCGCGGAAATGCTGGCGTCGCCGGCATAGGGAACGGGGCTGTTGTCGGCGCGGAAGAAGGCGAACTTCTCATGCTCGGTGCCGATGCGGAATTTCTCGGCCGGCTTGTTCCCCGCAGCGAGATAATCGGTCAGCTCCTGAACCGAAGAGAGCGGGGTCTGGTCGGTGGTGTCGCGAGCCATGCAAATCTAACCTGTATTCTGGGGGAACGCCTTGTGGGGCGCGGCAATTGGAAGGGTGATTAGGACCGCTCTCAGGTATGTTGCAAGTGAAATTCTTTCAACGCCGGTTCAAAAAAATAGCATGCTGTTTCTTGAGTGGATATGGCGAGGGTTAATTCCAGTCGCCGATCGCCGCCTGGATTACGGCCATCGCAGCAACCGCAGCCGTATCTGCACGCAGGATTCTCGGGCCGAGCGGGATGGCGGTGACGAAATCGAGGCTGCGCAGCCGGGCGCGTTCCTCTTCCGAAAATCCGCCTTCCGGGCCGACCAGAAGGGCGAGCTTTTTCTCGCCAATCGCCGAAAGCAGCGGCAGCGGGTTCTGCCCGGCATCGCCTTCGTCGCAATAGATGATCCGGCGATGACCGGACCAGCCGTCCAGGAGATCGAAAAGCTTCACGGGTTCGGCAACATCGGGAATGCCGAGAATGCCACACTGCTCGGCCGCCTCGATGACGTTCGCCTTCAGTTTGTCGAGATTGGTGATCTTGCCCTGCACATGCTGGGTCATGACCGGCTGCAGAAGACCGGCGCCCATCTCTACCGCCTTCTGCACCAGATAATCGAGCCGTCCGACTTTCAGCGGCGCGAAGAGATAGTGAAGGTCCGAGGGGGCAGGCTGCGGCCGCGTCTGTTCGATCGGTGTCAGCAGGATGCGCTTGCGGGTCGGAAAGGCGAGCGTGGCTTTCCATTCGCCATCCCGGCCGTTGAAAACGAGGATCTCCGCGCCGTCGCTCATCCGCAGCACGTTGGCCAGGTAATTATACTGGTCGGAATCGGCTTCCACGGCTGCATTGGCTGAAAGCGGTGCATCGATGAACAGCCGCTGCATGCGGAAATTGGCGCGCATTCGATCTTTCCCGGTCAAACGAAGAGGGCGAACATAACCCAATAGAGAAGCGCCGCAAGCGCGCCCGATGCCGGCACGGTGATCACCCAGGCGGCAATGATCGTCATGAAATGCGAGCGGCGCACCAGATAGCGGCGGCGGGTTTCATGCACGTTCGGATCAACAGGTTCGTCGATCGCCCAGCTCTCGGCCTTGTGGCGCATATAGGCGATGCGGCGCTTCGAGTTGCGGGTGTACCATTCGCGGAAGAAGCCGACGCCGAAGACGGACCCCACGGCAATATGCGTCGTGCTGACCGGCAGCCCGAACCAGGAGGCGACGATGACGGTGAAGGCCGTCGACAGCGCCACGCAATAGGCGCGCATCGGATTGAGCTTGGTGATCTGCTCGCCGACGAGGCGGATCAGGCGCGGTCCGAACAGCAGCAGACCGATCGAAATACCAAAGGCACCGATCAGCATAACCCAGAGCGGCGGCGCGACATCGCCATGCACGGGCAGAACCGTCGTCGAGCGGACGATCGCCGACAGCGGCCCGACGGCATTCGAGACATCGTTGGCGCCGTGGGCGAAGGAGAGCAGGACGGCCGAGCCGATCAGCGGATATTTGAAGAGGATGCGCAGAGAGCTGTTGCGGTTTTCCAGCCCTTCCGCCTGACGCCGGACGATCGGGCGGGCGATCAGCCAGGAGACCACCGTCGCCGCCAGGCCGTAAGCGAGGACCGTCATGGCCGGGAAGCGATCGGGTGTCGTCAGCTGCAGGATCATGTAGGCGGTAAAGCCACCAGTCATGATCGCGATCAGCACCGGGACCCAGCGTCTTGCGGCGGCAATCTTGTCGTCACGGTAGATGACGAATGTCTTGACAAGAAACAGCAGCCCGGCGGCGATTACCCCGCCGATCAGCGGCGACGTTACCCAACTCGACGAGATCTCCACCATCACCCGCCAGTTCACCGGCTCCGGCCCGACGGCCGCAATGCCCGCGCCGATCACGGCGCCGACGATCGCATGCGTGGTGGAAACCGGCGCATTCAGCCATGTCGCGAGATTGATCCAGAGAGCGGCAGCCATCAGCGCCGCCATCATGATCCAGGCCAGCAGTCCCTCGGGAACGCTCACGGCATCGACGATGCTGGAGGAAATGGTCTTCACCACTTCGCCACCGGCGATCGTCGCCCCCAGCACTTCGAAGATCGCGGCGATCACCAGCGCCTGCGCCATCGTCATCGCACGCGCGCCGACGGCAGCGCCGACATTGTTGGTCACGTCGTTCGCGCCGATATTCATCGCCATGTAGGCCGCAAGCGCGGCAGCGGCGATGACGAGAACGGCGCCCGGCCGGTCGAAGACGTAGACGCCTGCAAACAGCATCGCGAGACCGAGGAACACCAGGCCGATGCCCGGTGCGATCAGTTTTCGCGCGACGAACTTCGAGGCATCCTCGACATGGCTATATTTGTCGAGGTCCTTGTCGAGCGTTCGTTTTGTAAGGACGGGTGTCTTCTCGGCCATTCTCTTTCCTGGAAAGAATCCCGCTTTAACGCTGTCATTCCTAACAGCGCAAGATGGCAGGAATCATTCAGCCGGAATCTGCTTGGCGCGGCTTGCCTGAAGATGTTCGTTGATACGGCGTTTGAACTGCAGGAAGAGATCGCGAAGCTCCGGCTCGCGAACCCGCTTGCAGGCCTCGTCGCAGGAAACCCACTCGATCGTGCGTTCGCCCTTTTCCTTGAAGTTCTTGGCGAGATCGGTGACCTCGAGAGCGTAGACCTGCACCTTGCAGGTCACCTTCAGCCCGTCTTTCAGGACCTTCGGATAGCTGTAGGCGCCGAGCGTCTCGTGCTCGACGGCGCCGCGCACGCCCGCTTCCTCGTAGGCCTCGCGGGCGGCGACCTCATAGGAACACTTGCCGTTCATCGGCCAGCCCTTGGGGATTACCCAGCGGCCGGTGTCGCGGCTCGTCATCAGGAGAACCTCGACCTCGTTGCCCCTCTTCTTTACCCGGTAGCAGAGCGCTGCATACTGCTGTCGCGGCGGGCGCCGGAACATCAGCTGCACATCAGAGGCTAAACGGGCGAGAAGCGTCAACGGTCGGGTCACCTTTTGAGTCGTTCCAAGGAATCACTAATATTAGCATGTGCTGGAAAGCTTGCGCGATCCATGCGCCATTTAACGGTGCATAACGCGGCTTTGGTTTTTAATACGGAAATATCACGCCGCAGCGGGTCGCAATTCCGTCAAATCCTGTTCCGTTTCCGTCTTTGCACAGGTGTTCAATATGGGGCCTTCTTGCCTTTCATTCAATGCCCATATCAATCTGGGGGTATCGTTTCCTGTTGATGACCGCCATGCGCCTTCCGCCACTCAATGCAATCAGAGCTTTCGAAGCCGTCTGCCGCCAGGGTAGTGTTCTGCGGGCTGCCCAGGAGCTCGGCGTCGTGCGCGGCGCGGTGCGCCTGCAGATCGCGGCACTGGAGAATTATTTCGGCGAGAAGCTCTTCACCCGTGAGGGTCGCCGCCTCGTGCCGACCGACCGGGCCAAGGCCTTTGCGGAAGCGGCGACGGCCGCCTTCTCCTTGCTGCAGCATGCCGCCGGGGACCTTCAGAAAGACGACAGCCGCAAGCTGCGCCTCGGCGTTCCCTCGGCCTTCGGCATCTGGTGGCTGATGCCGCGCATCGGCAGCCTGCAGCGGGCGCTTGGCGATGGCGAGATCGATATCGTGCCGATGGCGGTTGCCGAGCCGCTGTTGCAGCACCCGGAACTCGATGCCGTCATCATGGGTGGCGAATACCGCCCCTCGGCCGGTGTCGCCGCCATCCGCTTCATGGAAGACGAGTTTGGCCCGGTGGCCGCTCCTCAGCTCGCCGCCGCTTTCGGCACCGATCCCGCGGGCATGTCCTCGGCGGCCATGCTTGTCAGCCGCAGGGTGCCGAAGCTCTGGGACGAGTGGTTCGCCGAAAGCGGCACGCCCCCCGTCAGCTTTGGCCGCCGCCAGGAGTTCGAGGATTTGCTGCTGGCGCTCGGTGCTGCCCGGTCCGGCCTCGGCGTCGCACTCGCGCCCCGCGCCTCGATCGAGGACGACCTGGCGCGCAACATCCTAACGGCCCCCTTCGGCTTCATCCGCCGCCCGGCAGGCTACAGCCTCTGCTGCCGCACCACCGATCTCCGCAAGCCGCATTTCACCGCGCTGCGCGACTGGCTGGTCAAGGCAGGCGAGGGGGTCGAATAGGGCAGATTTTCTGCCGTATTGGCAGTGGAATATCCATGCCGCGCGGTCGTCATGGGCGTTATGACGGCCTATCGCGACAGGAGAACATCATGGAAAACACCGCCACCCGCATCGACTGGATCGGAAATAGCTGCCGCCTGCTGAAGGCAACCGCCGCCGAATTCGAGCGCACACGTCCCTTCGAAGGATTGACGATCGGCACCGGTATCCATCTGGAGCCGAAGACGGTCGCCCTGCTGACGACGCTGCGCGCCGGCGGCGCCGACCTCGTCTGCACCGGCAACCTCAACAGCACCCAGCCCGCAACGGTCGATTATCTGCGCTCCCAGGGCATCACCGTCTTCGCAACGCAGACGACCGATCCCGCCGAGCATCACCGCAGCCTCGAAGCCGTGGTCGATGCCAAGCCCGACCTGCTGCTCGACAATGGCGGCGACCTCTTCGCCATCGCCGCCGAGCGTCCCTATGCCAATCTCCTCGGCGGCACCGAGGAGACGACGTCGGGCCGCACCCGTCTGCTGCCGATGCGCGACAGACTGAACATGCCGATCCTTGTGATCAACGACAGTCCGATCAAGCAATTCGCCGAAAACAAGCATGCCGTCGGCCAGAGCCTGTTCGAAAGCTACATGCGCTTCACCAACCGCTCCACCAACGGCAAGCGCGTCACCGTTTTCGGCTACGGCGCTTGCGGCAAGGGCACGGCAGCAAGCTTCCGCAACGCCTTCTCGACCGTGAGCGTCGTTGATATCGATCCGGTCACAGCGCTCGAAGCCCATCTCGACGGCTTCGTGACGCCGTTGCGCGCAGACGCGATCCGCGCCGCGGACGTCATCGTCACGGTCACCGGTTTTCCCGGCATCGTCACCGTCGCCGATCTGCCACTGATCAAGGACGGCGCGATCCTGATGAATGGCGGCCACTTCCCGCTGGAGATCGACGTTGCAGGCTTCCGTGCGCATCCCGATGTCGTCTCGATCGATCGTTATCAGACCGATGTCATGGAGACGCTGCATCTGAAGGATGGCCGCTCGATCCATATCCTCGGCGGCGGCCATATGGCGAACCTCGCCGGCCCGCGCCCACTCGGCAATTCCGTCGAATCCATGGATCTCGGCTTCACCCTGCAGGCCCGCTGCCTGGAGCGCGTTGCCAAGCCCGGCGTCGGCGCCGAATCCTGCATCGTGCCGGTGCCCGCGGATATCGATGCCATGGTCGCAAGCGCCTATCTCGACCTTGCGCGATAACCGGAAAACTCAGCCCTGCCGGACGATCGTCCCGATCGCGTTGACGAGAAGGCGAGCAGCCGTCAGGGCCGAGATACCGTCGATATCGGCGGGTGGATAGAGCTCGACGAGATCGAAGCCGGCGATCCTGCCGCGGCGGCCGGCGCCTGCAATCAGGTCGATCACCTGCGTATAGCTGAGGCCACCCGGCGTGCGGGCCGCGACCCCGGGCATGATGCTGGGGTCGAGCCCGTCGCAATCGAGCGTGATCACCACCTGCGCGCCCTCCGGAATATGCCGTAGTGCCGCCTCGACGCCCTGGGCATGAACCTCACGCGCCGTCACGAGATGGCTGCCATAGGAGCGCGCCGCCTCGATCTCCGAGATACGGGCGCTGCCGACGCCGCGCATGCCGACCTGCACCATCCCGGCGATGTGGCTCATCTCGCTCGCCCGGCGCATCGGGTTCGAATAGCCGTAGCGCTCCCCAAGCAGTTCATCGCGCCAATCGATATGCGCGTCGATCTGCAGGATCCAGACCGGCCCGCGATCGGCAAAACCGGCGAAAAACGGAATGGGCACGGAATCGTCTCCGCCGAGCAGGATCGGCACGGCCCCGCCCGCCAGAATGTCGCGCGTCTTCGCCTCGATCATTGTCCTGTTCCCGGCATTGTCATGCATCACTGTCGGCAGATCGCCGGCATCGATGCAGCAGACGAGGCCTTCATTGAAGAGCGGTCCGCCGAGATCGAAATCCCAATGCTCGATAAGTGCGGCGTCCTCCTGGCTTGCGGCACGAATGGCGTTTGCCGCACCGGCATAGCCGCTGCTGTCCTTGCCGGGATAGGTTGTGCCGTGCCCGGCGCCGAAGATCACCATGCCCGGCGCGCGGCCGTCATCGAGGCGGTCGGGAAGGCCGAGAAAGGAAGGCGAAGCAGTCATGTCGAGGCTCCAGAGAATGGTCTACGGGGTCCGGCGGAAGGGCGACTACAGCTCCCAATAGGGAACCGGCCCATAAAGCTCCGCCAGATAATCGATGAACAGCCGCACCTTGGCCGGCAGGAACTGGCGGCTCGGATAGACGGCCGAAAGCGCGACGCTGCGCGACCCCTCATAGGCGGGCAGCACCTGCACCAGCTTGCCGCTCTTCAGCTCCTCGCCGATATCCCAGGTCGAGCGCAGCGCGATGCCGAGACCTGATATCACCGTCTCGCGGATCACCTCGCTGGAATTGGTGATCAGCATGCCCTCCGGCCGCAGCGTCATCGCCCCATCAGGTCCTTCGAGCCGCCAGACGTCATTGTTGTGCGCAGGCAGGCAGCGATGGTTCCTGAGGTCCTCGATGCCAGTGGGCATCCCATGGCTGTCGAGATAGGAAGGGGCGGCGCAGAGCAGACGCCGCACCGGCGCCAACCGCCGTGCGACAAGGCTGGAATCGGTCAGTTCGGCAATGCGGATCGCCAGATCGAAACCGGCGCCGACGATGTCGCTGAACTCGTCCGTCAGCACCAGATTGATCGCCAGCTCCGGATGCGCCTCCATGAAGCGCTTGAGATGCGGAGCGATATGCATGCGCCCGAACGAGGTCGGCGCCGAGATCTTCAGCGTGCCGTGCATCTGCGCCGAGCGGCCGGAAATATAATACTCGGCCTCCTCCAGCCCGGCGAGAATGCCGAGCACCCGGTCGTAGAAACCCTGGCCCGCCTCGGTCAGCGAAATCTGCCGCGTCGTGCGCTGCAGCAGGCGCGTGCCGAGCCGGTCTTCCAGCCGCTTGATACGCTTGGAAACGACCGCCGGGGAAAAGCCGAGCGCCCGTCCGGCCAGCGACATGCTGCCGGTCGAAACCACCTTGGCAAATATCTCGAGATCACCCAGATTGGTCATTGTACGGCACTATTTCCCCTTTTGACATAAGTGCTTAGCATTTGCGCCGGTTTCGGGAAAGTGCTAAGCCGGGCTAAACCGGCTGCCATGGAGGACGAGCCGGTCCTGCCGTCATGTCCGAAGGAAGCGCGCCATGTCCGACGCCATTTCGTTTCTTGCTCCGCGCGCCGACGTGCTCGCCCGCCGCAGCCAGATCGTCGGTGATCTCATCGATCTCCTGCCGCCGGAATGCCTGGTGCATGAGCCGCGCGAACTGGTGCCTTTCGAGACCGATGCCTTCGTCTCCTACCGCCGCCTGCCGCTCTCCGTCGCCCTGCCGCGCTCGACCGCCGAGGTCGCCGCCGTGATGAAATACTGCCATCGCTACGGCATTCCGGTCGTGCCGCGCGGCGCCGGTACATCGCTCTCGGGCGGCGCCATTCCGCAGGAAGATGCCGTCGTCATCGGTCTCTCGAAGATGAACAGCATCCTCGAGATCGACCTCGCCAATCGCGTCGCCGTCGTCCAGGCGGGTGTTACCAATCTCAATATCTCGGAATCCGTCTCTGCAGACGGTTTCTTCTACGCGCCTGATCCGAGCTCGCAGCTTGCCTGCACCATCGGCGGCAATATCGGCATGAATTCCGGCGGCGCCCACTGCCTGAAATACGGCGTGACGACCAACAACCTGCTCGGCGTCAAGATGGTGCTGACCGACGGAACGGTGATCGAACTCGGCGGCAAGGCGCTGGATGCCGGCGGCTATGACCTGCTCGGCCTCGTCTGCGGCCACGAGGGGCAGCTCGGCATCGTCACCGAAGCGACCGTCCGCCTGATCGCCAAGCCGGAGGGCGCACGGCCCGTCCTGTTCGGCTTCGATACGTCGGAAGATGCCGGTTCCTGCGTTGCCGATGTCATCGCCTCCGGCATCATCCCCGTCGCCATCGAGTTCATGGACAAGCCGGCGATCGAAATCTGCGAAGCCTTCGCCCATGCCGGCTATCCGCTCGATGTCGGCGCGCTCTTGATCGTCGAGGTCGAGGGTTCTGAAGCCGAGATGGACGACATGCTGAAAAGCATCGTCGAGATCGCCCGCAAGCATCGGGTCAAGACCGTGCGCGAATGCCAGTCGGCAACGGAAGCCGCGCTCATCTGGAAAGGCCGCAAGTCGGCCTTCGGCGCCACCGGCCGCATCGCCGATTACATCTGCATGGATGGCACGGTACCGCTCAGCCAGCTCTCCTATGTCCTGAAGAAGACTTCAGAGATCGTCGATCACTACGGCCTGCGCGTCGCCAACGTCTTCCATGCCGGTGATGGCAACATGCACCCGCTGATCCTCTTCAATGCCAACGACCCCGAAGATGCTGCCCGCGCCGAGGCGGCCGGCAACGACATCCTAAAACTCTGCGTCGATGCCGGCGGCTGCCTCACGGGCGAGCACGGCGTCGGCATTGAGAAACGGGACCTGATGCGCCATCAATATTCCGAAACCGATCTGGCGCAGCAGATGTCCGCACGCGCCGCCTTCGATCCCGGCTGGATCCTCAATCCGTCAAAAGTCTTCCCGCTCGATGGACGGCCGGCCGCATGAGCGCATTCTTTCCCGAAAGCGAAGATGAAGCCGCAGCGCTGATCCGCGACCACGACGCCGCAGGCCGGCCACTCGCCATATCGGGCGGCGGCACGCGCGCTGGTTTCGGCAACAGGGTCGAGGCCGAAGACACGCTCCGCTCCACACGCCTTTCCGGCATCGTCGCCTATAATCCCGGCGAGATGGTCATGACGGCGCGCGCCGGTACACCGGTTGCCGAAATCGAAGCCGCCCTTGCCGCCAATGGCCAGATGATGGCCTTCGAGCCGATGGACCACCGCGGCGTCATGGGCACCTCGGGCGAGCCGACGATCGGCGGCGTCTTTGCCGCCAATGTCTCTGGCCCCCGCCGTTTCATCTCGGGTGCGGCGCGCGACAGCCTGCTCGGCATTCGCTTCGTCAACGGCCGTGGCGAGATCGTCAGGAATGGCGGCCGCGTCATGAAGAATGTCACCGGCCTCGATCTGGTGAAGCTGCTGGCGGGTTCGCACGGCACGCTCGGCTTCCTTACCGAAGTCACCTTCCGCGTCCCCCCGCGCCCGAAGGCGGAGGAGACGATCGTCATCTCTGGCCTCAACGATGCCGAGGCGGCCAATGCCATGGCGGCCGCAATGGCGCTGCCGGTCGAGGTCTCCGGCGCAGCGCACCTGCCGATGACGGTCACCTGGCGCTTCGCGGACGGCAAGCTGCCGGAAGGCGAGGCGACGGTCCTGCGTCTCGAAGGCCTGCCGGGCTCCGTCGAGGCACGCGCCGAAAAGCTCGCCAAGGCCATGTCCGCCTTCGGCCCCGTCGCCCGCATTGGTGAGGAGATGAGCCGCACCCTCTGGCGCGAAATCCGCGATGTCTATCCCTATGCCGATGGCACCATGCGCCCCGTCTGGCGTGTCTCGGTCGCGCCATCCGCCGGGCACCAGCTGGTTGCCGCACTCCGCCTCGAAGCCGGGGTCGATGCCTATTACGATTGGCAGGGCGGGCTCATCTGGATGCGCATGGAAGCCGATCCCGAAGCCGGCCTGCTGCGCCGCTTCATCAAGGCGCTCGGCGGCGGCCATGCGACGCTGATCCGTGCTGCGGATACGGTGCGTGCCGATCTCGCGGCTTTCCAGCCGCAGCCGGAAGCGGTGGCCTTGCTGTCGGCGCGCGTTAAGGAAAAGTTCGATCCGGCCGGGATATTCAATCCGGGGAAGATGGGGTGGTGACGATGGTTCGCTTTGAATATGTGGCGTACCCCCCTCTGTCCGGCAGGGCAGAGGGGAGTAACCCCACCCACCAGGCCTCGACGGGACACCACTGATGCAAACCAATTTCACCGCCGAGCAGCTTGCCGATCCCCATGTCGCCGAATCCGAGAAGATCCTGCGCAAATGCGTGCATTGCGGCTTCTGCACCGCCACCTGTCCCACCTATGTGACGCTCGGCAACGAGCTCGATAGCCCGCGCGGGCGCATCTATCTGATCAAGGACATGCTGGAAAACGGCCGCCCGGCCGATACCGAGGTGGTCACCCATATCGACCGCTGTCTTTCCTGTCTCGCCTGCGTCACCACCTGTCCGTCCGGCGTCGATTACATGCATCTGGTCGATCACGCCCGCGCCCATATCGAGAAGACCTACAAGCGCCCGTTCATGAACCGGCTGACGCGCGCCATTCTCGCCGCCGTGCTTCCCTATCCCGGCCGTTTCCGCATGGCGCTGCAGCTCGCCCGTCTCGGCCGCCCGTTCCGCGGCCTGATGAGTGCACCGGCGCTCAAGCCCTTCGCCGCGATGCTGGCGC
This sequence comes from Rhizobium sp. Rhizsp82, assembly GCF_047325115.1. Lineage (NCBI taxonomy): Bacteria > Pseudomonadati > Pseudomonadota > Alphaproteobacteria > Hyphomicrobiales > Rhizobiaceae > Rhizobium > Rhizobium sp. Rhizsp82. The sequence goes on from NZ_CP168570.1 coordinate 1,624,397, forward strand.
TCGCCCCCCGCTCCGTCCCGGCACCCTCCGTCTACTCCCGCCCCGGCAACCATCCGGCAGAGGGCAAGAAGCAGGCCCGCGTCGCGATCCTCACCGGTTGCGCCCAGCCCGTGCTCGACCCCGGCATCAACGAAGCGACGATCCGGCTGCTCACCCGCCTCGGCGTCGAGGTCGTGGCACCATCAGGCGAGGTCTGCTGCGGTTCGCTGGTGCATCACATGGGCCGCGAGGAACAGGCGCTCGCCAGCGCCCGGGCCAATGTCGATGTCTGGATGCGCGAGGTCGAAAAGGGCGGGCTCGATGCGATCATCATCACCGCCTCCGGCTGTGGCACGACGATCAAGGATTACGGTCACATGCTCCGCCTCGATCCTGCCTATGCCGAGAAGGCGGCAATCGTCTCGGGCCTGGCGAAGGACGTCACCGAATATCTGGCGACCCTCGATCTCCCCTCGCATATGCCGAAGGGCATCACCGTCGCCTATCATTCCGCCTGCTCGATGCAGCACGGTCAGAAGATCACCATGGCGCCGAAGCAGCTTCTGAAGGCGGCGGGTTTCACGGTGCGTGATCCGGCCGAAGGCCACCTCTGCTGCGGCTCGGCCGGCACTTACAACATCATGCAGCCGGATATTTCGGCATCGCTGAAGGCCCGTAAGGTGAAGAACATCGAGGCGACAAAGGCGGATGTGATCGCCACCGGCAATATCGGCTGCATCACCCAGATCGCCTCAGGCACGGCAATTCCAATTGTCCATACCGTAGAATTGCTCGATTGGGCTTACGGTGGTTCTGTACCTCAAAAATTAATAGATTTGCATATAGCTTGAATTCGGCCGGTTGTCGGCCGGTCACAGGATTGAGCGCTATGCGGCGTACACTTGTTTTGCTTTCTGTCTTTTTCGGTGCCGCAGGCACTGCGCATGCCGATAGCCGTTACTTCTGTTCCGCCGATGATGCCGCCGCCCGCTTCACCGTGGAGATCGGCTTCAAGGATGACGGCGGCCATGTGCTGAATCATTTCCGCGGCGGCCTGATGATCAAGGATGCCTCGGTTCCCGACCAGTTCAAGAAGCGCGTCTTTGATTCCAGCCGCCTGACCAACCGCTGGTCGAGCGGCGGCGAACTGCGCATGGAAATCTACGACGACAACGGCGACGACACCTCGGGCCAGGCGCTCAACATGGTGGTCATGGCCGAAGCCAAGGGCAAGGCCTTCAGCGGCACCTACGGCATGACCGTGACGGGCGGGGCCAAGCCCTTCACGGCCAGCGGCAAGGTCAGCTGCGGCTCCAAGTGAGCCGCGTCCTACCAGTGAAATGAAACGCCGAGATTGACGGCATTGGTGAAGATATCGGTCTTCAGCCGGTCGCCGCTGTCGATCGGCACATCCACCTTCGAATAGGTGCCCTTGTATTCCACAAAGGTCGACCAGCGCTCGGTGACGCGGAAATCGACACCGGCCTGCGCCTGCAGCGTCACGCCGCCGAATTCGTAGCCGAAGGTCTTGCCGGATGGCCTGGTCACCTCGACATGCGGAATGTTGACGCCGACGCCGGCGCCGAGATAGGGCGTCCAGCGCCCGCCATCCTGCGGAAAGCGGTAGAGCGCATTGGCCGTCACGAGGTTCAGCCCGTCGGTGAACTCGAAATGCGACCAGCCCGAAGTCGCCAGCGTCTTGCTGTCGGCATAGACCTTGTCATGGGTATAGTCGATCGACAGGCCGAGATTGGGATGCCCGAGATCCTCCAGCCACCATGTCACGCGCGCGCCGTAATAAGGCGGCGAAGCAAAGGACTTGCCCTCCCACCCCGCGGTAAAATGCGTCCCGTCGGAAACATCGACCCCGCTATGCGGCGCCGTCTGGTAACCGCCATAAACGGAAAACTGCAGGTCTTCGGCAAGGGCAGGCGAGGCGAGACAGGCAAGGGCGGCGAGCCCCAAGGCTGGCAGGAAGGCGCGATGCATGAGAGATCCCCGGATGACAATGCCGCCCATCTATCCCGCGTTGTGTAACAGGCTTATTGCAGTTGTGGTGTGGTGTGAGATTTCTGGGGCGTCTGCGCAAGCGGCCCCCTCATCCGCCCTTCAGGCACCTTCTCCCCGCTGGGGAGAAGGGAACTCCGGCAATCTCTTGCGCAAACATCCCCTCTCCCCTTGGGGGAGGGTAGGGTGAGGGGGCTCCACGCCGCAGCACCAACGAAACAAAAAGGGCGCCCCGAAAGCGCCCTCTTCAATTCATCGACCTAACAAATCTCAACCGCCAAACAGCGTCCTGAGCACGTCGATGCCGCGGTCCTGGAAGGCGACGTTGCCCTGCTTGTTGCCGGGGCCGACGACGATGACCTTGGTGCCGACGGGCACGCGTTCGTAGAGATCCTGCACGTCGTTATTGACCATGCGGATGCAGCCGGAAGACAGGTTCAGGCCGATCGTCCAGGGCTGGTTGGTGCCGTGGATGCGGAAAGCCGTGTCGCGGCCGCCCTGGTAGAGATACATGGCGCGGGCGCCGAGCGGATTGTCCGGGCCGCCGGGCTGGAAGGCGGGCAGCTTGTGGCCGGCCTTGGCTTCGCGAGCGCGCATCTCCGGAGGCGGGGTCCAGCCCGGCCATTCAGCCTTGCGGCCGACCTTCACGACGCCGGACCAGCCGAAGCCTTCGCGGCCGACGCCGATGCCGTAGCGGGTGGCGCGGTTGTTGCCTTCGACGAGATAAAGATACTTGTTCGTCGTATCGACGATGACGGTGCCGGGGGCTTCATCGGTGACGAGGCGTACGACGCGCTTCTTGAACTGCGGCTTGACCGTCTTCACCTGCTTGACGCCGCGCACGGCGTCGGTTGCGGTCAGCTGAGGCTCGGCATGGGCAAGGCTCAACGTGCTGGCGAATGCGATCGCACAGGCAGCCGCAAGCCGGACAATATGCTTCATTCTCTATTCCCCTCTATTCAGGATCACGGCCAAGCTAGCCAATTTGCCCTGGATTTCAAGCTTGAGAGGGGTTTGCGCGGTTTTTTGTGCTGCGGCGCGCCGTTCTTGCAACGGCCCGCCGCAGCCTTGAGGGCTTCAGATCACGATGACGCGGGTGCCAACGTTGACGCGTTCGTAAAGGTCAGTCACGTCCTCGTTGCGCATGCGGATGCAGCCGGAAGAGACGGCGCTGCCGATCGTCCAGGGCGCATTGGTGCCGTGGATGCGGTAGAGCGTCGAGCCGAGATACATGGCGCGGGCGCCGAGCGGATTTTCCGGGCCGCCATCCATGCGGGCAGGCAGGTAATGCCCCTTGGCTGCCTCGCGGCTGACCATTTCGGAAGGCGGCGTCCAGTCCGGCCACTCGGCCTTGCGGGTGATCTTGTGCTCGCCGGCCCATTCGAAGCCCGGCTTGCCGACGCCCACACCGTAGCGGCGCGCCTTGCCGTTCGCCATGACGAGGTAGAGGAAGCGGTTGTTGGTATCGATGACGATCGTACCCGGCCGTTCCTTGGTGTCGTAGTCGACCATCTGCGGCAGGAACTGCGGGTCGAACCGCTCGCGGATCACCGGAATGCCATCCGGGCGCACGACAGCAGCCTGCTGCACGGCGGCCGGAGCCTGGCGCATCACGCGCGGCTGGTACTGGAACAGCCCGCGCGGCTGCTGGCGGATGACCGGGCGCTGATAGACGACCGGGCGCACATTGCTGCCGCCGAGCTGGTTGATCCAGGGCGCGGTCAGGTCGGGGCTGAGAACGACGGGCGGGCGGCTCGCATAGCGGTCGTCGCCAAGCGCGGGCGAGGCCAGCAGGCCGATCAGGCCGGCTGTAATCAAAACGGATTTCATCATCGGACGGAACTCTCTACAAATGACCGAAAATGCTGGGGCGGGCACTTCCGCCTGGCGGGATGCTGCCACCGCTCCGGCCAGCGAATGGTAAAGATCGATTCATTAAACTGCGAAGCACCGGATAAACTTTTCGTCAGGGTTACTATCCGGTTTGGAAACGGGGTTTCTAAATGGTAAAGCCGCAATTGAAGCGTAAAATCAGTGGGGAAGCATGAGCGATACGGGCACGATTGCCGGCGATGACGGAAAGAGCCGGTGCCACTGGCACGCTAACCTCCCCGATTACATGCGCTACCACGACGAGGAGTGGGGGCGGCCGGTTACCGACGATATCCGCCTCTTCGAAAAGATCTGCCTCGAAGGTTTCCAGTCCGGTCTCTCCTGGCTGACGATCCTGCGCAAGCGCGAGAATTTCCGCGCTGCCTTCGCCGGTTTCGATTTCGAGAAGGTCGCGCTTTTCGACGATGCGGATATCGAGCGCTGCGTCGCCGATGCCGGCATCATCCGCCATCGCGGCAAGATCGTCTCGACGATCAACAATGCGAAACGCGCCATCGAGCTCAAAAAGGAATTCGGCTCGCTCGCCCGCTATTTCTGGAGCTTCGAGCCCGGTGCTGCCGACCGCCCCGGTGCCGTCGACCGCGCCTATATCGCCGCCAATCCGACGACGCCGGTTTCGGTGCGCATCTCCAAGGATTTGAAGAAGCGCGGCTGGACCTTTGTCGGCCCGACCACAGTTTATGCCTTCATGCAGGCCATGGGTCTTGTTAATGATCACGTCGAGGGCTGCTTCTGCCGCTCCGAAGTTGAATCCATGCGGAAAGCACTGGTACGTCCATGAGGAAATTGCTTGCGACAGCCGTTCTGATCGCCTTTGCCGCAGCACCTGCCCTGGCGCAGGCGCCGCAGCTCGATCCCGGCGAGAAGCTGGAAAAGCTTCAGTTCCCCGCCGTGACCATGCAGATCAAGGGCTGGACGAAGTTCGGCAACAGCCACGTCTTCACGCTGCCGGTCAAGGCCGGGCAGCACGTGAAGATCAGCTTCGAGACCCGCAGCCAATTCGCCTTTCTCGCCATCTTCGATCTGTCGAAAGCCGACGACGAGGCCTTCTTCGGCACGGATGAGGATGGATCGGCGCTCGATACCGTCGTCAAGGACGATACGACCTGGCTGCTCAGGCCCTATTATTCCAAGGTCTCGCCGCGCCGCGGTCTCGGCGCCCCCTATACGCTGATGATCGAGCCGCAGGCTCCGGGCACCGCCCCGCCCGCCGCCAAGCCGGAGACACCGCAGCGTCCGACGCTGTTCCCGCCGAAGTCCGACGCGGGCGAAGAAGAGTAAGGCTTAGCCGAGCCCATCCAGCAGGTCCCGCAACTCGCCGAGATGCGGGATCTTGCGGAAACGGGGTGCATCGGATGGCTCGTCGATATGCTCCAGCACCCAGGTGAGCTCGTGCGGCACGAAGACGCCGTAGCTGCCAGCGGCAATCGCGGGCACGATATCCGATTTCAGCGAATTGCCGACCATCATCGCCCGCTCCGGCCCATCGCCGACCTTCGAAAAGATCCGCCGGTAGGTGACCGCCGTCTTGTCGGAGACGATCTCCACGGCGTCGAAGAAATCCCCGAGCCCCGATTGCGCCAGCTTGCGCTCCTGGTCGAAGAGATCGCCCTTGGTGATCAGCACCAGCAGGTAGTTGCCGGCCAGCATCTCCAGCGTTTCCTGCACATGCGGCATGGTCTCGACCGGATGCGAGAGCAGGTCGCGGCCGGTATCGAGGATCTGCGCGATCACGCTCGCCGGCACCTTGCCCTCGGTAATCTCGATGGCTGTCTCGATCATCGACAGCGTAAAGCCTTTGATGCCGAAGCCGTAATGCGCGAGGTTACGCTTCTCGGCTTCCAGTAGCCGCTCCGATATCTTCGGCCCCTCGGCGAAATCGGAAAGCAGCTCGGTGAACTGCGCTTCGGTCAGCCGGTAATATTGCTCGTTCTGCCAGAGCGTGTCATCAGCATCGAAGCCGATCGTCGTCAGCGCGTGCTTGCTCATCGGATGCTCCTGCAATTCCCTCAAGGCGAATCTATCGGCGGCTGCCGCCGAGACAAGGGCTTTGTTTTTTGCCGGTCAGGTTGCCGCATGCAGTTGAAAAGCCGAAACACGCACTTACGTACATCATGCCTCATCAGCAGCCAGCCCCGGCTGTGCCTGTTCCGCAGGCCAATAATCAAAAACATTGCATTCCGCAGCCCGCAGGCACCCCCGCCTGTGGCAGTCACAAGGAAATTTCCTCATGAAATACAATCAGCTTGGAAATACGGGCCTCTTCGTCTCGGAGATCTGCCTGGGCACGATGACCTTCGGCGAAGCGCATGATGGCAACTTCTGGGGCGCCATCGCCGATGTCGATCAGGCCGCCGCCGACAAGATCGTCGAGCGCTCGCTGGCAGCCGGTGTCAACTTCATCGACACGGCCGACGTCTATTCCTTCGGCGAATCCGAAAGGCTTCTCGGGCAGGCGCTAAAGAACCTCAACGTTCCGCGCAAGGACGTGGTCATCGCCACCAAGGTCTATAGCGTCATGGGCGACAAGCCGAATGATCGCGGCGCCTCGCGCGGCCACATCATGGATTCGGTCGAAGCCAGCCTGAAGCGTCTGCAGACCGATCATATCGATCTCTACCAGATCCATGCGACCGATACGGTGACGCCGATCGACGAAACGCTGCGCGCCTTCGACGATCTCGTCTCCCAGGGCAAGGTGCGTTACGTCGGCGTTTCCAACTGGCAGGCCTGGCGTGTCGCCAAGGCTCTCGGCGTCTCCGAACGCCGCGGCTTCGCCCGCTTCGAAACCATCCAGGCTTACTATTCGATGGCCGGGCGTGATCTCGAGCGCGAGATCGTGCCGCTGATGAACGAGGAAAAGCTCGGCCTGATGGTCTGGTCGCCGCTGGCCGGCGGTCTGCTCTCCGGCAAGTATGGCCCGGGCGCGCCCGGCAACGGCGAGGGACGCCGCGCCAATTTCGACTTCCCGCCTGTCGACAAGGACAAGGCATGGGAATGCGTCGCGGTGATGCGCGAAGTCGCCGAAAAGCATGGCTCGAGTGTCGCGACCGTGGCGCTCGCCTATGTGCTCGCCAAGCCCTTCGTCACGTCGGTCATCATCGGCGCCAAGCGCATCGAGCAACTCGACCAGAACCTCGCTGCCACGCAGCTGAAGCTCGATGCCGACGATATGAAGAAGCTGGATGACGTCAGCGCCTTGGCGCCGGAATATCCTGGCTGGATGCTTGCCCGCCAAGGTGCCGCGCGCCGCCCGGAACCCTTTGAACCGAAGGCCTGATAACAGGCTCAGTTAAACGCGACCGCGCTGATGAAGCGCGGCCGCGTGAAGGCGCGCTCGGCGAATGTCATCTGGCCGAAGCCGAGGATGCTCGAGAGCATCGTGTAGGTCGTGGCGCCCTCGACATAGATGACGGAATCGCCATCGGTGATTTGCGGCAGCGTCGAACTGTCGAGCACCTGCGCCTTCAGCAGGCTGACCGTGCCGCTCTCCTTCTTCCAGTCGAGCTTGTAGACGCCGCCGGTTTTCTTGATGCTCGAGATCCTGAGCGCGCTCGGCGCCGTGCTGTTCTGCTGCAGATTAGTGAAGACGCCGTAGATATTGGAGACGAAGGTGGCGTCGATCGATGTCTGCCTGGAAATCACGTCCGCCACCACGCCATTGGCTTCGACGATGTTCTGGTAGGTGCGGAACATGTCGAAGACGGCGACGCTGGCGATGAAAAAGAAGATCATCACCGGCGCGACAAAGGAAAACTCGATCGCCGAGGCGCCCGAGCGGCTTTTCAGAAACTCTTTCAGAATGCGGATCATCAGCCTGGCTCGTTCACGAAGGCAAAGCGCGAGGTCAGGCGCACGCCGCCGGTACTGTCTTTCGGCAGCGCCAGCCCGTAGCCCAGCCCCGGCACCAGAGGATCGACGACATAGCAGGCGCGGGCAAAGACGATCTGCGAGCGCTGGCCGCCGGTATAGGTCGTCACCGGATCGATATTGACGCTGCGGTCGACACAGGAGGTTTCCGACGTTGGAAAGTCGGTCGACTTGCTGATTGGCGTGAATTCGATGCGGATCGACTTGATGCAGTTGGTCAGGATGATCGCCTCGTCGCAGACCTTCTTCTTGAAATCGTCATAGGTGAAGTTCGAGCCGGCCACCTGCAGCGCGCGAGACCCGCGGCTGACGGCGCGATCTAGCATGATCGACTGAGTCATGATCCAACCGGCCTCGAATGTGGAGAAGACGAGCGAGAAGACGATCGGCGCGAGGATGGCGAATTCGATACCCGCAGCCCCGGCGCGATCCCGCCGGAGGCGCTTGAGAATGCCGGTCATTGCGTCAGCCTCAGCTTCTTGATGGATGTCGAGATCGACTTGAAGGCATCGCCGATGCCCGATCCCGAAGCCGGATAATAATGGCCGGGGCTGGTGGCGCAGTTGGTCATCTGCGTCGTCGCATTGCCGCTCACCTCGAAGCCGATCGTAAAAACGGTAATGCCGCTCGACTTCGCCGCCGTGCAGACCGAGGAGAGCATCTTTGCCGTATCGGTGGAGTTGATGATCTGCTTGTTGTCAGGCGCCTGGGTGACCGGGCGGCTGTAATCCTTCGGCCGGTACTGTTCGGTGATCGCGCCGTCGGTCATCAGCACGATGACCTTCATCGTATCGGGATCGCCGAAGGCCGCCGGACGGTTCGCAAACTTCGCATCCATCAGCTTGGCATCGACCGCCGCGTTGACGATGGTCTTTGCCGCCGGGTTCAGCAGCATATAGCCCCATTGCATCGCATTTTGCGTGCCGGTGCCGTCATGCAGTTCGAGCTGCGTGATGCGGTTCTTCAGATAGGTGGCATCATTGGAGAAATAGGTGATCGCTGTCGATTCCACCGGGCACCACCAGGGCTTCAGGTCGGTGCGCCCATAGTTCCATTGCGTGAAATGCGGAACCTGCGCCGCATCCTTGAAACTCGGCACGCTGCCGCCGAAGCCGGACGTGCTGAGCTCGATGCAAGACGAATTGGAGTGATCGCGCTTGGCGCCGAGCCTGTCGAAAATCGCCGAGCCGACATTCACATGACCGGCATAGGGCACGATGGTGATCGTCGTGTAATCCTTGGTTTCGTCGGTCAGAACCTGATCGATGAACTGCTGGGCGGCTTTCTTCAGGTTCTTGATGCGGTTGCCGTTCATAGAACCCGACATGTCGAGCATCAGCGACATCTCGATATTCTGCTTGGCTTCCTCCGCCGTCGAGACGGCCGCGACGCTGAGCTGGCGCACGCCGACGAGATGGATGAAGGTCGTGTCCATCACATAGGCGGCGCTGGCGCTGATCTTCCGCGAGTTCAGCCCCTTCGTCTCGGTGAAGTTGACGGCCACATCCTGCGCATAGGAGAGGTTTTTCATGAAGCTGCGGAGCGTATCCTCAGGCTTCTCCTTCTGGGAAAGCGAGGCAGCGGCCAGCACGCCGCGGTCGAGACCATCCTGCAGTTCGACACGGATCGCCTCATAGCGCGCCAGATCGATCCCCGCGCCGCCCGCTGCAATCAGCGGCACCAGCAGCAGCGCAAAGACCATGGCGACATTGCCCTTGGTTTCGCCGGCAAGCATTCGCGCTTTCGAAAGAAGATGTCTCATCGCTTTTCCTAAGTTGATGAGACCGTTTGTATTTTAGATAAATTAGAATTTCGTAATCAAAACATTACTAAGTCGTTGTAAATAAAACGCAAAAATAGAGTGCTAATTTATTCAGTATCGAAATACGAGTAATCTGGGCAAGGAAGCGCCGGCTTTTCACCGGCGCCTCCAGTCATGATTGATTACTTGGCGTTCTTACTCAGCCATGCGTTCATCTCGGCAATTTCCGCTTCCTGAGCCTTGATCACGGCTGCGGCGAGTTTGCGGATCTCCGGATCCTTGCCGTATTTGAGCTCGATCTTCGCCATGTCGATCGCGCCCTGGTGATGCGGGATCATGCCGCGAACGAAATCGATATCGGCATTGCCGGTCATCTTGACCATCATGTCCTTGTGCATCTTGGCATTGGCTTCGGCAAAGGCATGGCTGGACGGGCCGTGGTCGCCCATCGGTTTGCTCATATCCATCTGCATGTCCTCGGCAAATGCCGGGGCAGCGAAAGCGAGGGTGGAAATGATAGCGATGATTTTCATAGACATGCGAGGTCCTTCCTCTGTCTGACAAAAGAGAATGCACGATCGGTGTCGTGCAGGCGTAGTCGCGGGAATTGTCAGACGAGGCGGGGAGGAGGAGCCTGCGGCGCAGGGCGCAGATCTGCAAGCACTCTGCCGGCAGCCGGTGCCGGATAGGCGAAAACAGGCTTTCCGCCATCGACGATCACCACAGCCGCGGGTGTCACCAGACAGTAGGAGCAGGTCGTCATGTGGCCGGGATTGCCGGGCGAACACGGATCCTTCGCCGCGTCCTGCCCATGATCCATCGCCATATGGTGGGGCGTACCCATTTCTGGCATGTCATGCTGCATGCCGGAAGCGGCCGGCTGGCTCATCGACGCGCACATCGGACAGCCCGCCCAGGCGAACGCGCTGAACGTCAGCCACCCCAATATCATCGCCATGATCGCAACGAAACGCATGAGCCGAAGATAGGTGAGGGCGCCCGCTTCGCCAAGAGGTGCGTCAGAGCTTGGCAGCTTTTCTCAGGACTTCGTTGATCCGCCCCTGCCAACCCTTGCCGGTCGCCTTGAAGGCGTCGATTACGTCAGGATCGAGCCGCAACGAAATCTGCCGCTTCGGCTTCTCGACCGCAGGCCTGCCCCGCGCCCGGCGAATGCTCTCGGCAAGCTCTGGGAAGACCTCGGCGAAGGGCCGGGCATTCTTGAAGTCTTCCTCGGTCCATTCGGGATTGTCAGGATCTTCAGCGATGCCACGCTGAATCCGCGCCTCTTCCTCGTCAGTGAGGGCGGGAATGATCCGCTTGGATTTGCTCATAGAGTTTCCTCTCTTTCCGGCTCGCGGGCCGCATCGAGATGATCGAAATGCCCTCGCTCCCCAAGGTCGCGAAGACGACCGCAAGAATATCTCCGATGGCAAAGCCGATCGCCTTCAGCCGCCTGTCCCGCGCGTCGATGATCACAGCATCCGCAAAGAATTCGAGATCGAGCTCGCGAAAGTCGAGGCCGTGCTTCGCCAGATTTCGAAACCGCTTCGGCTCATCCCAAACGATCTTCACCGCAATGATATCCGATATTAAAAGTGATACAATAAATTCTGGATTGCAACCAGCATAATATGCATCTCAATAGTCGGCAATCACCTGATGGACGATCTGGTAGTCGCGGCTTTCCTCGCCGAGCGGCGCCACCGGCCAGCTCCAGGATGCCTTTATGTCCTGCGGCACCGAGACGCCCTGCAGCAGGTCGGCCGTCTCGTGCGTCTTTCCCGTCCGGTCGATCACGGCATAGGAGATATCGGTGACGAGGCAGTTGGCGCAGGGCAGCGCCCGCAGCCCCTCTATATGCGCGGCGATCAATCGCTGCACGGTATCATCAGGCATTGCGCTACCTTGCTCCGCCTCGAAACGCCGCTTCACCCCGCGGCCGATCTGCGACAGCAGGTTCGCCGAGATCACCAGATCGAGATAGGGGACGCCGCGCAGAAAGCCGAGCGGCTCCGCTTTGCCCGTTTGTCGCAAATCGTCATAGCCGGAGAGATCACGCTCGATCAGCCGGACGTTCCTGTAGCCCTTCGCCCTCAGCCACAGCCGCACAGAGGCGAGATGCACGAGATCGATTAGCACGACCGTATCGAACGCCTTCGCCAGCGCCTCGATCGGCACGTCGCGCAACAGCCCGGATCCGAGCACGACGACCGTCCGCTTCTGTCGAAGAGCGGCAGCCGCGGTAAGCATCGCCGCCCGGCTCTTCTCCTCATGCTCCGCCCATGGCCCGCTGCAGCGCCGGGCGCGCGACCAGAGATTGACGGAATAGCGGATATAGCCGCGGTGGGCCTTGGTCGTCACGGGAACTGTGGCGGCATACTGGAGGATTTCGGCGATCATGGAATTCTACGTGCACATTCCCGGCAATATAAACTGTGTGCGTTGCTGACAGCGGCTAATCGGTCAGGCCGAGGCGCCGCCGCAAGAAATCGTCGATGGTATCGGCGGATTCCCCGCTTTCGATACTGTCCAGCTCGGCTTCAGCCTCCTCAAGGTCCTGCGCGTCCTCGACATATTGCTGGATGACCTGGAAGACATAATCCTCGACAGACATCTCAGCCTCGGCGGCGTGCTCGGCGATGATTGCGTGCATTTCATCGGGCATTTCGATGGTCATGATCTTGGTCATCGCCGGGCTCCTTTTCGCGGGAAATCTATAGCAGCGGGCGGCGCTGTTCGCCAGCCGTTGCCCTTGCCGCCCCCGGCTCGTTCCTCTAAGAGAACCCTTCATTCAGCAGTTTGGAAAATCTGGCCAGTAACCCTATGAACGACAAGCAGAAGAAACCGCAAAAGCTCAAGGCCCGCCTGCCGCGTGGCTTCGTTGACCGCTCGGCTGCCGATATCCGCGCCGTCAACGAAATGACCGCGAAGATCCGCGAGGTCTATGAGCATTATGGTTTCGATCCTGTCGAAACGCCGCTCTTCGAATATACGGATGCGCTCGGCAAGTTCCTGCCGGATGCCGACCGTCCGAACGAGGGCGTCTTCTCGCTTCAGGATGATGACGAGCAGTGGATGAGCCTGCGCTACGACCTGACGGCGCCGCTCGCCCGTCATGTCGCCGAGAATTTCAACGATATCCAGCTGCCCTACCGCACCTATCGCGCCGGCTACGTGTTCCGCAACGAGAAGCCAGGCCCCGGCCGCTTCCGCCAGTTCATGCAGTTCGATGCCGATACGGTTGGCGCGCCCGGCGTCCAGGCCGATGCCGAAATGTGCATGATGATGGCCGATACGCTCGAAGCCCTCGGCATCAAGCGCTGCGATTACGTGATCCGCGTCAATAACCGCAAGGTCCTCGACGGCGTTCTCGAAGCGATCGGCCTCGGCGGTGACGACAAGGCCGCCCAGCGCCTCAACGTACTGCGCGCCATCGACAAGCTCGACAAGTTCGGCCCCGAGGGCGTCGCCTTGCTGCTCGGCCCCGGCCGCAAGGATGAATCCGGCGACTTCACCAAGGGTGCCGGTCTCGACCAGAGCCAGATCGACAAGGTCCTCTTCTTCGTCGGCATCAAGGACTATGCCGAAAGCGCTGATAAGCTCGCCGAGCTGGTGGCCGGCACGTCCAAGGGCGGCGAAGGCGTCGAGGAACTGAACTTCATCGGCAGCCTCGTCACCAGCGGCGGTTACGACAGCACCCGCATCAAGATCGACCCCTCCGTCGTCCGTGGCCTCGAATATTACACCGGCCCGGTCTACGAAGCCGAGCTCCTCTTCGACGTCACCAACGAGAAGGGCGAAAAGGTCGTCTTCGGCTCTGTCGGCGGCGGTGGCCGTTATGATGGCCTCGTCTCGCGCTTCATGGGCCAACCGGTTCCCGCGACCGGCTTCTCGATCGGCGTCTCGCGCCTGATGACGGCGCTGAAGAACCTCGGCAAGCTCGGCCAGAGCGAAGTCATCGAGCCTGTTCTCGTCACCGTCATGGATGGCGATGTCGAGGCGATGGGCCGGTACCAGCGCCTGACGCAGGAGCTGCGCGCCGCCGGTATCCGCGCCGAGATGTTCCAGGGCAACTGGAAGAAGTTCGGCAACCAGCTGAAATATGCCGACCGCCGCGGCTGCCCCGTCGCCATTATCCAGGGTGGTGACGAGCGGGCGCAGGGCGTCGTGCAGATCAAGGACCTGATCGAGGGCAAGCGCCTCTCCGGTGAGATTGAGGACAATGCCAGCTGGCGCGAAGCGCGCGTCGCGCAGGAAACCGTGCCGGAAGCCGACCTCGTCGCCAAGGTGAAGGAAATCCTGGCGGCCCAGGCGGAAGACCGGAAGCGGGCGGGCTGAGATGGTGGCTATAGACCCCCCTCTGCCCTGCCGGGCATCTCCCCCACAAGGGGGGAGATCGGCTGGGCTCTGGTCCACAATTTCCGATCTGACGTCTCCTTCGGCTCTGCGCATGCGAGGGACGCGTGCACTCGCATCCTTCGATCTCCCCCCTTGTGGGGGAGATGTCCGGCAGGACAGAGGGGGGTACTCCCCGGAGGCATCAGCGATATGCCCCTGACGAACCTTCCCAACTTCGCCCCCGACCTCCTAACCGAGTTCGCCACCCGCAAGACCGAGCGCATCGATACGCCCGTCATTCAGCCGGCCGAACCCTTCCTGGATATCGCCGGCGAGGACCTTCGCCGCCGTATCTTCATGACGGAGAGCGAGACCGGCGCCAGCCTCTGCCTGCGCCCGGAATTCACCATTCCCGTCTGCCTGCGCCACATCGAGACCGCGACCGGCACGCCGAAGCGCTATTCCTATCTCGGCGAAGTCTTCCGTCAGCGCCGTGATGGCGGCAACGAGTTCTATCAGGCAGGCATCGAAGATCTCGGCGAGACCGACACGGCGAGCGCCGATGCGCGTGCCATCGGCGATGCCGTCGCCATCCTGCAGCGGCTGATCCCCGGCAAGACCTTCTCGACCGTTCTCGGGGACCAGGCGGTGTTCGAAGCCGTTGTCCAGGCGCTCGGCCTGCCGCTCGGCTGGCAGAAGCGGCTGATCCACGCCTTCGGCAACATGACGCAGATCGAGGCGCTGCTTGCGAGCCTCGTTAGCCCGCAGTTCGTCACCGGTCTCGACGATGAGATCGCCAGGCTCGTGGCAGCAGGCGACGACCAGGCGCTGATCGCCCATATCGACCAGACGATGGAAGCGACCGGCTATTCCACCAATGCCAGCCGTTCGCCCGCCGATATCGCCCGCCGTCTCAAGGAAAAGCTGGTGCTCTCCGAGACCCGGCTCGATGACGATGCCTTCCGGGTGCTGGAAGAGTTTCTGTCGCTGAATGTGCCGCTGGCCGACGCGTCCTCGGCGCTGGCAGGCTTTGCCGATGCCGCCGGCCTGAAGATCGGCACCGCGCTATCGCATTTCGACAGCCGCTTGGCGGCACTCTCCAATGCCGGTCTCGATCTGTCCTCGATGGATTACCGCGCCGCCTTCGGCCGCCCGCTGGATTACTATACCGGCCTCGTCTTCGAGGTCAGCGTCGAGGGCTCGTCGGCGGTTCTCGCCGGTGGCGGCCGCTTCGACAAGCTCCTTAATTTCCTCGGTGCGAAGGAACGCATCCCGGCCGTCGGCTTCTCGCTCTGGCTCGACCGCATCGAAACGGAAAGGGCAGCGGCATGACCGTTACCATCGCACTGCCATCCAAGGGCCGGATGAAGGACGATGCCTCGGCGATCTTCGAGCGCGCCGGCATGAAGATCACTGCCGTCGGCAACGACCGCTCCTATCGCGGTCGCGTCGAAGGCTGGGATGATGTCGAGGTCGCCTTCCTGTCGGCTTCGGAAATCTCCCGCGAACTCGGCAACGGCTCGATCGATTTCGGCGTCACCGGTGAGGATCTGGTGCGCGAAGGTTTGGCGGAGACCGACAAGCGCGTCGAATTCTGCGCCCGCCTCGGCTTCGGCCATGCCGATGTCGTCGTCGCCGTTCCGGAAATCTGGCTTGATGTCGATACGATGGCCGATCTCGGCGATGTCGCCGCCGACTTCCGCGCCCGCCACGGCCGCCGCCTGACCATCGCCACCAAATACTGGCGCCTGACGCAGCAGTTCTTCTCCAGCCAGCACGGCATCCAGCTCTATCGCATCGTCGAGAGCCTGGGCGCCACCGAGGGCGCGCCTGCATCCGGCTCGGCCGATATCATCGTCGATATCACCTCCACCGGCTCGACGCTGCGGGCAAACCACCTGCGCGTTCTGAACGACGGCGTCATCCTGCGCTCGGAGGCCTGCCTGGTGCGCGCCCGCAAGGAAAGCCACGCGGCCGAGCCCGTCGTGGCGAAGATCGTTGCCGCCGTCCGCGGCGCACTCTGATTTTTCAGCATGCTGAAAACGAAAAAACCCGCCGTCGCGAGACGGCGGGTTTCTTTATGCTTGGGAGGCTTCGGCTTAGGCCGTGAGAGCCGATACACCGCGGCGGGCGTCGATCGAGTAGGCACCGGCACCGACAGTTGCGAGCAGGATGTAGGCACCAGCCAGCGTGAAGTTCTTCATGACCATGATCTGGTTCAGGATGTTCACGAGTTCAGCACCGCTTGCATAGGGCAGGTGGAAGACGACGGCGGTGAACACACAGAAGGCAGCGAGCAGCCAGCCGACGATGCGAACCTGGAAGCCGACGAGAACGGCAAGGCCGGTCAGCAGTTCGAAGAGGCCTGCGAGATAGGTCAGAGCGGTTGCGGCCGGAAGGCCAGCACCAGCGATCATGCCGGCAGTGCCAGCCGGGTCGGTGATCTTGCCGAAGCCGGCGAGGATGAACATGAACGACAGCAGGATGCGGGCAAGCACGAGAAGAAGGCTAGAGGTATTCGACATGGACGTAATCTCCGTTTGAATGACTGTGAGATCCGCTGATCTCGTTGGCCACACTTGTCGCGCATTTTGTCGCAGCTGGAAAGATAAACGAACGGGGACGGTTCGTTCAGTATTTTGAAACGATCGTCTCTTGAAGGCGGCTTGTCTTCCCGGCGGTCGCTCTCTTATGGTCGGCCACCAACCCCCACGGAGATTTCAATGGCAGACCTTTCAAGCTTCCCGATCACCGAGCGCTGGCCGGCAAAGAACCCGGATGTCATCCAGCTCTATTCGCTGCAGACGCCGAATGGCGTGAAGATCTCGATCGCGCTGGAAGAGCTCGGTCTGCCCTATGAGCCGCATTATGTCGGCTTCGCTCAAAACGACCAGAAATCCGCGGAATTCGTCTCGCTCAATCCGAACGGCCGCATACCCTCGATCATCGATCCCAATGGTCCGGATGGCAAACCGATCGGCCTCTTCGAATCCGGCGCCATCCTGCTCTATCTCGCGGAGAAGACCGGCAAGCTGATCCCTGCCGATGCCGCCGGCCGCTATGAGACCATCCAGTGGGTCTTCTTCCAGATGGCCGGCATTGGCCCGATGTTCGGGCAGTTCGGCCATTTCTACAAGGCGGCAGCCGATAAGGTCGCCAACAACAGCTATCCGATGGAGCGCTACCGCGATGAGGCCAAGCGCCTGCTGAGCGTGCTGGAGAGCCGCCTGCAGGGCCGCCAGTGGATCATGGGCGATGAATACACCATCGCCGACATCACCACCTTCCCGTGGATCCGTGGCGCCGACATCTTCTATGGCGGCCGCGAGGTGCTGGAATACGCGAAATTCCCGGCCGTGATGGCCTGGCTGGAGCGCTGCATCGCCCGCCCGGCAAGCGCCAAGGGGCTGAACATCCCGGTCAAGCCGGTGTAAGTCAAACAGCAAAGGCCGGTCGCAGGACCGGCCTTTTTCAATTCTGTGCCTGCGCAGTGACGCTTACTGGCGGCTCGCCATCTGGTTGGCGCTGTCGAGCTTGAAGCGCGGGAAGATGAAGACGCCGACCATGCTGCCGCTGTACTTCTCTTCCAGTCCGGCAGACTCGCCCATGCAGAACAGCGGCTGGCGGAAGCCGTTCGGCATGACGATGGTCGTCGAGAAGCAGAAGGAGGAGGAAAGCGTCGCGGCCTGCTCGAAGAGCGCCAGGATATGGGCGCGATCCTTCACGTCGTAACAGCGCATCAGGCTGAGCAGCCCGCATTCCCGGCCGGCGAGACCATGGAGCATCGAGCTCCATTCGCCAAGCTGGATGACGCCGCTGGAGAAATCGCCGTTCCACGCTTCAGAGACGGAAAACTGCGCGAGCATTTCCTGGTTGTGATGGGTCAGATCAAAGGAGCCAGGCGTAAGAGGGGCTGCAACATTGGCTTTGGCGATCTTGAACAAATGGGGTTCCCCGTGTCGTGCGCAGTTCTATGCAGCGCTCGTGCGGTGTGACGAAAACATCTTCATGCGACACCGGTCATCATGTCCGGGCGTGAGCAAAATACGGCGCCGCCAATGCGGAACCCTTCTCATGCTCTTTTCAAAATTCTGGCGCGGAATGCTCTGCAGCCGGCGTCATTTGCAAAATACGGTCTTCCGCTGGCGGGCGGAAAAATATCGTCATGCACTGCAATTTGCAGCGCGGATTTATAGGCAGTTTTTGAGAGGCGGCAAATGCTTTTTCGGGGGTAATCCGCAACGCGAAGGATGCGATATATTGCATGCTTCTATAAAAGGTAGAAGAAATCAAAGTAAAAAGTTGCCCGTTTTGTGAGATGTAAACGGTTACGCTTCGCAAAAATTTCACATTGCAGCGGTGAAACCAATTTCACTGAGAGTATTTCACCTGATGACAAAAAACGCCGCTTGGTAAGTCTCGCGAAAGCTTCGGAGTCCGATTTTCGCACAAAATAGACGCTTAAACGTTTTACCAGTTCGGTTCCTGTGGCCTCGAAAATTGGTAAGGCCGAATCGGTTCTCCGCAAACAAAAAGGGCGGCCCGAAGACCGCCCTTCCGTAACTGAACCGGTTGGCTCAGATGTTAGACCCGAAGGTCTTACATCATGTCCATACCGCCCATGCCGCCCATGCCGCCAGGCATGCCAGCCGGAGCGTCCTTCTTCGGCAGCTCGGCGATCATGGCTTCCGTGGTGATCAGCAGCGAAGCAACCGAAGCTGCGTTCTGCAGAGCCGTACGGACGACCTTGACCGGGTCGACGATGCCCATGGCGATCATGTCGCCATATTCGGACGTCTGGGCGTTGTAGCCGTAGTTGTCCTGATCCTTGTCGAGAACCTTGCCGACAACGATCGAAGCTTCGTCACCAGCGTTTTCTGCGATCTGGCGAACCAGAGCCTGCAGAGCGCGGCGGATGATGTTGATGCCAGCTTCCTGGTCGTCGTTCTCACCCTTGGACTTGATCTTCGTAGAAGAGCGCAGCAGAGCGATACCACCGCCCGGTACGATGCCTTCCTGAACAGCAGCGCGCGTCGCGTTCAGAGCGTCGTCGATGCGGTCCTTCTTTTCCTTGACTTCAACTTCCGTCGAACCGCCAACGCGGATAACGGCAACGCCGCCAGCGAGCTTGGCAAGACGTTCCTGCAGCTTTTCGCGGTCGTAGTCGGAAGAGGTTTCTTCGATCTGAGCCTTGATCTGGGCAACGCGGCCTTCGATGTCGGACTTGGCGCCAGCGCCGTCGACGATCGTGGTGTTTTCCTTCGAGATCGAAACCTTCTTGGTACGGCCGAGCATGTCGAGCGTAACGGATTCGAGCTTGATGCCGAGGTCTTCGGAGATGACAGTGCCGCCCGTCAGGATGGCGATGTCTTCCAGCATGGCCTTGCGGCGGTCGCCGAAGCCAGGAGCCTTGACGGCAGCGATCTTGAGGCCGCCGCGCAGCTTGTTGACGACGAGCGTAGCAAGAGCTTCGCCTTCGACGTCTTCAGCGATGATGAGGAGCGGCTTGCCGGTCTGAACGACGGCTTCGAGAACCGGGAGCATCGACTGCAGGTTCGAGAGCTTCTTCTCGTGGAGGAGAATGAAGGCGTCTTCGAGGTCAGCAACCATCTTTTCCGGGTTGGTGACGAAGTACGGGCTCAGGTAGCCGCGGTCGAACTGCATGCCTTCGACGACTTCGAGTTCGGTTTCAGCGGTCTTGGCTTCTTCGACGGTGATAACACCTTCGTTGCCGACCTTCTGCATGGCTTCAGCAATATCGAGACCGATCTGCTTTTCGCCGTTTGCGGAGATCGTGCCGACCTGGGCAACTTCTTCCGAAGTGTTGATCTTCTTGGCCTTGGCCTGGAGATCCTTGACGACTTCGGCAACAGCGAGGTCGATACCGCGCTTCAGATCCATCGGGTTCATGCCGGCTGCAACAGCCTTGGCGCCTTCGCGAACGATGGCGCGGGCCAGAACCGTTGCCGTCGTCGTGCCGTCGCCGGCGATGTCGTTGGTCTTCGAAGCAACTTCGCGGACCATCTGGGCGCCCATGTTTTCGAACTTGTCTTCAAGTTCGATTTCCTTGGCGACCGATACGCCGTCCTTGGTGATGCGCGGAGCGCCGAAGGACTTGTCGATAACGACGTTACGGCCCTTCGGGCCGAGGGTGACCTGCACTGCGTCAGCGAGGATGTCGACGCCGCGCAGCATCTTTTCGCGCGCAGAGCGGCCGAACTTTACTTCTTTAGCTGCCATTTTGATAACTCCTGAAAAGGGGTGTCAGCGATAATCGGGACGGGATGACCGGCTGATTAGCCGATGATGCCCATGATGTCGGCTTCCTTCATGATGAGAAGGTCTTCGCCGTTGATCTTGACTTCGGTGCCCGACCACTTGCCGAACAGAACGCGGTCGCCGGCCTTGACGTCGAGAGCGACGACCTTGCCGGACTCGTCACGAGCGCCGGAGCCGACGGCGACGATTTCGCCTTCCTGCGGCTTTTCCTTAGCGGTGTCCGGGATGATGATGCCACCCTTGGTCTTTTCTTCGGACTCAACGCGGCGAACGACGACGCGGTCGTGAAGGGGGCGGAAATTGGTGCTTGCCATTGTCTAATCCCTCGATCAAATGACATTCGCGGACCGGGGTGGCCCACATGGATGAGTGTTAGCACTCTCCAATGAGGAGTGCTAGACGCCGTGCATTTAGGGATGGCTCCAGAAAGAGTCAAGGAAAGCCTTCGCGGATTTTTGCGCCGGAATTGTGGAGAGGGTGGGGGATTTGTCTGACGTGGTTGCCGAACCCATGCCGCGGCCCGCTTTTTCCGAGGCTTTTGCCGTCTGGGCCCGCATCGGCTGCCTGAGCTTCGGCGGCCCCGCCGGCCAGATCGCCCTGATGCACAAGACGGTGGTCGAGGAAAAACGCTGGATTTCCGAAGACCGTTTCCTGCACGCCCTTAACTATTGCATGCTTCTGCCCGGCCCGGAGGCTCAGCAGCTCGCCACCTATATCGGCTGGCTGATGCATGGCGTTCGCGGCGGCATCGCTGCCGGCCTGCTCTTCATCATGCCGGGCTTTCTCGTCATCCTCGTGCTCTCCGGTCTTTACGCCTATTTCCAGAATGCCGAATGGCTGCTGGCGCTGTTCTTCGGCCTGAAAGCCGCCGTGCTCGCTGTTGTCATCGAGGCGCTGATGCGGGTCGCCGGCCGTGCATTGAAATCGCGCTTTCATTATTATGTGGCGGCCGCCTCCTTCGTGGCGCTCTTCCTGCTCAATCTGCCATTCCCGCTCGTGGTCCTCGCCGCAGGCATCGCCGGCTTCGTCGTCGAGCGGCGCAGGCGAAAGGCGGAGGGTGTGGCGCCTGTCGAGGCTCCGGCGTCGGCGGGAATGCTGTCGGGACTGACCAGCCGCCATATCGCCAGGCCGTTCCTGATCCTCGCCTTCTGGGTCCTCGTCTGGCAGTTCCCGCTGTTGATCGTTCGCGGATTGCACGCGCCGTCCGATCTCATCGCCGAGGCGCTGAGCGGCGAGACCAACGTCTTTGCCGCCGTCTTCGTCTTCTTCTCTAAGATGGCCGTCGTCACCTTCGGCGGCGCCTATGCCGTTCTCTCCTATGTCGCGCAGATAGCGGTCGAGCACTATGCCTGGCTGCGCCCCGGCGAGATGCTGGACGGGCTGGCACTGGCCGAGACGACGCCGGGGCCGCTGGTCCTCGTCCTCTGTTTCGTCGGCTTCATGGCCGGGTTCCGCAATGCGCTCGGCATCGACCCGTTGTTCGGCGGCGTGATCGGCGCCAGCCTCGCGGCATGGGCCACCTTCGTGCCGAGCTTCGTCTGGATCTTCGCCGGCGCTCCCTTCGTCGAGAAGCTTCGCCAGAACAAGATCTTGTCGGCAGCGCTCTCGGCGATTACCGCTGCCGTCGTCGGCGTCATCCTCAATCTGGCGCTCTGGTTCGGTCTTCACGTGCTCTTTGCCGATGTCGGCAATATCGCGCTGTTGTCGCGCGCCACCGGCCTTCCGCTCGTCAGCCTCGCCTGGCCGGTCTGGAGCACGCTGAACGTCGCCGCAGCACTGATTTTCGTTGCCGCCTGCGTCATGCTCTTCCGCTTCAAGCTCGGCATGGTCAGCATCCTCGGCTTTGCCGCTGTCGCCGGTCTCGCCGTGCGCGGCGTCGAGCTGCTTCTCTAGCGGCGCGCTCCTGTTTTTGCGCCGTGAGGCCGAAAAAACCTTGCCATCCCGCCGGGCCTTTGCAATGTCACGCCTGATTGAAAAGCAAACGGGATATCGGAATGGCCAAGCGCATCGGAAGTTTTGCGGAAATCACCAGCCAGTATGACGCGGTGTTCTGCGATGTCTGGGGCGTGCTCCACAATGGCGTCGATCCCTTTCCGAAGGCAGCCGCCGCACTGGAAGCCGCACGCGGCGAGGGGCTGACGGTCGTCCTCATCACCAATTCCCCGCGCATCGCCCCGCTGGTCGTCGATCAGCTGCGCCATATCGGCATTCAGGACGGCGCTTACGATCGCATCATCACCTCCGGTGACGTCACCCGCGGCCTGATCGCCGAAGGCCCGAAGAAGGTCTTCCTGCTCGGCCCCGAGCGCGACATCGCCATCATCGAGGGCCTCGGCGTCGAGCGCGTCGATGCCAAGGAAGCAGAGTCCGTCGTCTGCACCGGCTTCTTCGATGACGAGAAGGAGGTGCCGGAAGACTATACGGAGATGCTCAAGGAGTTTCAGTCGCGCGACGTGCCGATGATCTGCGCCAATCCTGATCTGGTCGTCGAGCGCGGCCACAAGATGATCCCCTGCGCCGGCGCCATGGCTGCCTACTACAACCAGCTCGGCGGTTCGACCCGCATTGCCGGCAAGCCGCACACGCCGATCTATGACGCCGTGCTCGAGACCGCCAAGGAACTGCGCGGCGATTTCCCGAAGAGCCGTATCCTCGCAATCGGCGACGGAATGCCGACGGATGTGCGCGGCGCCCTCGATTACGGCCTCGACCTTCTCTATATCAGCGGCGGTATCCACGCGAAGGAATACACGCTGAACGGCGAAACGGATGAAGCCATCCTGCACGCCTATCTCGAGCGTGAGAAGGCCGCGCCGAAGTGGTGGATGCCACGCCTCGCATAAGAAGAAGCCCTGCCGATGACCGTCTTTCACCGCAATGAAACCCGCGAACCGCTGCCATCCCATCTGAGAGGCGGCGTCATTGCCATCGGCAATTTCGACGGCGTCCATCGCGGCCACCAGTCGGTGCTGACGCGGGCGCTGGAAATTGCCAAAGCACGCGGCGTCCCGGCGCTGGTACTCACCTTCGAGCCGCATCCGCGCACGGTCTTCCGGCCGGATAGCCCGGTTTTCCGCATCACGCCGGCACCTCTCAAGGCCCGTATCCTCGAAGCCCTCGGCTTCGGCGCCGTCATCGAATATCCCTTCGATCGTGAATTCTCGCAGCGGTCCCCTGACGATTTCATCCACGGCATTCTCAAGGATTGGCTCGGCGCCTCCGAGGTCGTGACCGGTGTCGATTTCCATTTCGGCAAGGGCCGCGAAGGCGGCCCTGCCTTCCTGATGGATGCCGGCCAGAAATACGGCTTCGGCGTCACCCTGATCGATGCCTTCCGTGACGAGAATGCCGATGTCGTCTCGTCGAGCCGCATCCGCGCGCTGCTGAAGGATGGCGATGTCAGCGAGGCTGCTGCCCTGCTCGGCTATCACTATACGGTCGAGGCGGAAATCATCGGCGGCGAAAAGCTCGGCCGCCAGCTCGGCTTCCCGACAGCCAACATGCAGCTGCCGCCCGAGGCCGAACTCGCCTCCGGAATCTATGCGGTCCGCTTCCGCCTGCAGAACGGCACGCTCCACGATGCCGTCGCCAGCTACGGCCGCCGCCCGACGGTCACCGAGAACGGCGCGCCGCTGCTCGAAACCTACGTCTTCGATTTCAGCGGCGATCTCTACGGCCAGATCTGTTCGGTCTCCTTCTTCGGATACCTCCGGCCGGAACTGAAATTCGACGGCCTCGACCCGCTCGTCGCCCAGATCAAGCGCGACGAGGAAGAGGCGAGGGCACTGCTCTCAGGTGTCCAGCCACTCGGCGAACTCGACCGGCTGATCTGCTTTATCTGAACCTTTGCCGTGTAGCCCCGTGCGCCGCACTTCCCTTCTCCCCTCGGGGAGAGGGTGCCCGAAGGGCGGATGAGGGGGCCAAGCCCTGTATGTTGGCCTAGGCGGCACCCAACGCCGGCGCCTGCTTCCCCCGCGGCAACGGCGGAAACGCGAGCGCGATAGCCGCCGCACCGAGCCCCACCAGCGCCGAGCCGATGAACAGCCACGAATAGTTCTGGTAGGTATCGAAAATCCAGCCGCCGATCAGCGGTCCGAAGGCCATGCCGATGCTCGACAGCATCGTCGCGGCCCCGAACACCGTGCCGATCACCTTCGGCCCGAAATACTCGCGCGCCAGCACCGCATAGAGCGGCATGACCCCGCCATAGGCGCTGCCGAAGATCACGGCGAGCGCGTAGAACTGCCCGAGCTCGCTCACCGCCAGATAGGTCGCCAGCGCCGCCGCCTGCACCAGAAGCCCGGCAACCAGTACCGGCTTGACGCCGAACTTGTCCGCTAGGCTGCCGTAGAGCAGGCGCCCGCCGAGACCCGCAAGGCCCTCGACGCTGTAGATGCTGACCGCCGCCATCGGCGCCACGCCGCAGATCGTCGCGTAGCTCACCATATGGAAGATCGGCCCGGAATGGGCCGCGCAGCAGGCAAAGAACGTACCGCCGAGCACCAAGAACTGCGGCGAGCGGAAGATCTTGCCGAGCGCCGGGCGTTCGCCGCCTGCTGCTTCCAGCGTGCCTGTGTCGCTCGCCGGAGAGGGCGCGCGGCGTACGAGCAAAGCGGCCGGGATCAGCAGGACCCAGGCGCCGATGCCGATGACCAGCATCGCCGTGCGCCAGTCGTATGCCGAGATCAGCGCCCGGGCGAGCGGCGAGATCGTCATCGGCGCAACGCCCATGCCCGCCGAAACCAGCGACACCGCCAGCCCGCGGTTCTCCTCGAACCACTCGGTCGTCGATGCGATCATCGGCGCGAAGAAGGCGCTCGCCGAAATCCCGACGAGGACGCCGTAGGTCAATTGAAACTGCATCAGCGATCCCGCCCGGCTGGCGAGAACCAGCGCCAGCCCGAGAAGCAGCGCCCCGATCAGCACGACGGGGCGGGGGCCGAAGCGGTCGCTCAAAGCGCCCCACATGAAGCCGCCGACGCCCATGACGATGAAGTTCAGCGTCATGGCGCTGGCAATGCCGGTATGCGACCAGCCGGTATCGGTGGCGATCGGCGTCTGAAAGATGGCGAGAGAAAACATTGCGCCGAGCGCAACGCATGTCATCAGGGCGCCGGCGGCGACGATGACCCAACGATAGGAACTGCTCATATCCACTTCACTCCCTGTGGATCGAATGGAATGCCAGCGCGGCAAAACCCGTGCTGCACTCCAAGGACGTGCGAGCTGTCGGCATTTCGACAGTGCCACGATAATTTTTGCTTGTCGCCGCCCTCCGCCAAAAATGGCGGTTTCATGGCAAATACGCTTGTCCCGATGCCTGAGGGGTATATGTCTGAACTGTCATATGACGCGGATTCGCTGCGCCCCCACAGCAATGAAAGGCAATCTCAACATGGATAAAAGGTTTGGAACAGCGGCCTGCTGGCTGCTCGTCATTCCCTATATCGGGCTCCTCTGGGTGCCCTTCTACAATTTCCGTGAGCCGGCTCTCTTCGGCTTTCCGTTCTTCTACTGGTACCAGCTCGCATGGGTGCCGATCACCGCGTTCCTGACCTGGATCGCCTATCGGAGCATGCGCAATGACGACTGAGATCAACGGTACGGCGCTCAGCGTCTTCATCTTCTTCTTCATCCTCGTCACCGTCATGGGCTTTGTCGCAGCCCGCTGGCGCAAGCCGGAAACCCTTGCCCATATCGACGAATGGGGTCTCGGCGGCCGCTCCTTCGGCACCTGGATCACCTGGTTCCTGGTGGGCGGCGATTTCTACACCGCCTACACGGTCATCGCCGTTCCGGCACTCGTCTATACGGTCGGCGCCTACGGCTTCTTCGCGCTACCCTACACGATCGTCGTCTATCCCTTCGTCTTCATGGTGATGCCGGTTCTCTGGAAGCGTGCCAAGGACTTCGGCTATGTGACGGCGGGTGACGTCGTTCACGGCCAGTATGGCTCGCGCGGCCTGGAGCTCGCGGTCGCCGCAACCGGCGTCATCGCCACCATGCCCTATATCGCCCTGCAGCTCGTCGGCATGACCGCGGTCTTGAAGGCGCTCGGCCTGCATGGCGAACTGCCGCTCGCCATCGCCTTCATCGTGCTGGCGCTCTACACCTATTCGGCGGGCCTGCGCGCCCCGGCGCTGATCGCCTTCGTCAAGGACATCATGATCTATGTCGTGGTGATCGCGGCCGTGGCGTTGATCCCCTCGAAGCTCGGCGGCTATGCCAATGTCTTCGCCTCGGCGGATGCCGCCTTCCAGGCCAAGGGCTCCGGCAACCTCCTGCTCGGCGGCAACCAGTATGTCGCCTATGCGACGCTGGCGCTCGGGTCGGCGCTCGCGGCCTTCATGTATCCGCACACGCTGACCGGCATCTTCGCCTCCAACAGCGGCAATACCATCCGCAAGAACGCAGTGCTGCTGCCGGCCTATACTTTGCTCCTCGGCCTGCTGGCGCTGCTCGGCTATATGGGCCACGCCGCAAACCTGCAGCTGGAAAGCCCGAATGACGTCGTCCCGGCTCTGTTCGAGACGCTGTTTTCCAGCTGGTTCGCAGGCTTTGCCTTCGCGGCGATCGCCATCGGCGCGCTCGTGCCTGCGGCCGTCATGAGCATCGGCGCCGCCAACCTCTTCACCCGCAATTTCTGGAAGGCCTACGTCAATCCAGAGGTCAGCGATGCGGGCGAGGCGAAGGTCGCCAAGATCACCTCGCTGGTCGTCAAGATCGGCGCTCTGCTCGTCATCCTCTTCCTGCCGACGCAGTTCGCCCTCGACCTGCAGCTCCTCGGCGGCATCTGGATCCTGCAGACGCTCCCGGCGCTGGTTTTCGGCCTCTACACCAACTGGTTCCGCGCCCCCGGCCTGCTCGCCGGCTGGTTCGTCGGCTTCTTCGGCGGCACGTTCCTCGTCTGGATCAACGGTCTGAAACCACTCCAGCCGATCACGCTCGGAGAGACCTCCTTCACCATCTACATCGGCCTCCTGGCCCTGGTGGTGAATATCCTGGTCGCTGTCGTGGTGAATGTGGTGACGCCTGCGAAGGCGGTTGTGAGAGCTTGAACAATCGATAGCAGGCGGCCTCGTGCCGCCTGCTATCGCAGAAGGCGGCTATCGAAGGGATAATCGAAGGTCGTCTCGATAGCGATGCCGTCGGCAGCCGGATGTTTCGGGTTGATCAGGACATTGCGTGCCTGCGGCATGACCACGCTCGGAACCTCGATCAGACAGGTATTTCCTGCCTCCAGCAGCGAGGTGCCCAGCGCCTGTGTCGCCGCGAGATCGGCGGTATCAACGTCATTGTCGCCGATACGCATCGACGGCAGCCCGTCCGGACAGGCGATCTTCAGCAGCTTGTAATGCAACGGCAGATCTTCCAGATCCACGTGAACCAGGATTTCCAGCAGCGCTGTTGACGGATGATCGGCGCAATAAACAACCGGATGTCCTGTCTTGTGCCACCGGCCGGAAGCCAGCAGCCCACCGCACCCGCTAAGATCCACATGATTGGAGATCCGCCAGAGATACACGGTCAGATATAAATCCCGTGGTCGATGCGCAGAATTGCTTCTTCTACGAGCCGTGCACCCGTTTCCGATTCAAGAAGATCGATCGGCACGACGCCGTTCAGCGAACGGTTGGCCTTGCGCAGCCAGCGCTGAGCCTTCTCGTGTTCGCCGAAAACCTTGTCGGCCAGCTCGCTGATGCGGAGGATACGCTGGGCACTGTCGTTTTCCGCCAGCGTCAGCGGCTCGCCCTTCTCGACCCGGCGCGCAAGCGTGCGGCGAGGGGCAACGAAGCGGTAGATCTCGTCCATCGAGAAGCCGAACTCCTTCAGTCTTTCTACCGAGCGGCCGTCAAACCGCGGCAAGGTTCCGCCGGCCGCCGTCTGCACGAGAGCCTGCGCAGAATGATCTTTCGATGCTGATGAGATGCTGGCCATGATGCTGCTCCGCGCCAAGTGCCCTCAAATATATGCGCACTTGGCCAAAACTTCAATCGCGCCATCCGGCCTCTTCCTTTTCCCCGCAAAAGCGCCTATGAACCGGCCCGATGAGTAAATTCCGGCTGGCGATTGCGATACGAATTATCGGCCCGGCCTTCCGCGCGCGCTGAGCGGCCGGAAGGTCCGGGTTTTTGGCGCTTGTCGAGCAAGCGCTTCCGTCACCAACAATTCCACATCCGTTGCGCCCTTTGAGGCCGCCAGAAACGATTGCCAGACATGACCGACACAGCCGAAAAGATCGACTACTCGAAGACCCTCTATCTGCCCGAAACCGACTTCCCGATGCGCGCCGGTCTGCCGCAGAAGGAGCCGGAAATCGTTGCCAAGTGGCAGCAGATGAACCTCTACAAGAAGCTGCGTGCTTCGGCCGCCGGCCGCGAGAAGTTCGTGCTCCACGACGGCCCGCCCTATGCCAACGGCAACATCCATATCGGCCACGCGCTGAACAAGATCCTCAAGGACGTCATCACCCGCTCGTTCCAGATGCGCGGTTTCGACTCCAACTATGTTCCGGGCTGGGACTGCCACGGCCTGCCGATCGAGTGGAAGATCGAGGAAGAGAACTACCGCGCCAAGGGCAAGGCCAAGCCTGACCTGACCGAGCCGGCCGCAATGATCGAGTTCCGCCGCGAATGCCGCGCCTATGCCGAAAAGTGGATCGGCATCCAGGGCAGCGAGTTCCAGCGCCTCGGCATCATCGGCGATTTCGAAAATCCCTACCTGACGATGAACTTCCACGCGGAAAGCCGAATCGCCGGCGAGCTGCTGAAGATCGCCAAGTCGGGCCAGCTCTACCGCGGCTCCAAGCCGATCATGTGGTCGGTCGTCGAGCGCACGGCGCTGGCGGAAGCCGAAGTCGAGTATCACGACTACGAAAGCGACACGATCTGGGTGAAGTTCCCGGTGACAGAAGCGAAGCTGGCTCAAAGTCCTGAGCAGAGTTACGCTTCGATGGATGCCGCTTTTGCAGACGCTGAGAAGATGCGCAAGGCACTTGAAGAGGCCTTTGTGGTTATCTGGACGACTACGCCTTGGACGATCCCCGGCAATCGGGCAATCGCATATTCGGCCCGTGTGTCGTATGGACTCTATGAAGTTGTCGCCGCCGAAAATGACTTCGGTCCGCAACCGGGTGAGAAGCTGATTTTCGCGGATAAGCTTGCGGAAGAGTCGTTTACAAAAGCTAAGCTTCAATACAAGCGGCTAGCGTCCGTTCCCTCAGGCGTTCTGAGCGGCATCACCTGCGCCCATCCGCTGAAGGGCCAGGGCGGTGGCTACGAATTCGGTGTCCCGCTTCTCGATGGCGACCACGTCACCGATGATGCCGGTACCGGTTTCGTCCACACCGCGCCGTCCCACGGCCGCGAAGACTTCGACGTCTGGACCTCGTCGGTCCGCGAGCTCGATGCTCGCGGCATCGACACGAAGATCCCGTTCCCGGTCGATGATGGCGGCTTCTACACCGCCGATGCGCCCGGCTTCGAAGGTGCCCGCGTCATCGATGACAACGGCAAGAAGGGCGATGCCAACGACCGCGTCATCAAGGCGCTGATCGAGCGCAGCGCGCTCTTTGCCCGCGGCCGCCTGAAGCACCAGTATCCGCATTCCTGGCGCTCCAAGAAGCCGGTCATCTTCCGCAACACGCCGCAGTGGTTCGTCTATATGGACAAGGACCTGAAGGACGGCACGACGCTGCGCACCCGCGCCCTGAAGGCGATCGACGACACCCGCTTCGTTCCGGCCGCCGGCCAGAACCGCCTGCGCGCCATGATCGAGCAGCGCCCGGATTGGGTCCTGTCGCGTCAGCGCGCCTGGGGCGTTCCGATCTGCGTCTTCGTCGACGAGCAGGGCGAAGTGCTGAAGGACGATGCCGTCAACCAGCGCATCCTCGATGCTTTCGATGCGGAAGGCGCCGATGCCTGGTTCGCCGAAGGCGCCAAGGAACGCTTCCTCGGCAACGAGCATGATCCGGCCCAGTGGAAGCAGGTCATGGACATTCTCGACGTCTGGTTCGACTCGGGCTCGACCCACACCTTCACGCTGGAAGACCGCCCGGACCTGAAGTGGCCGGCCGATCTCTATCTCGAAGGCTCCGACCAGCATCGCGGCTGGTTCCATTCCTCGCTGCTGGAATCCGCTGCCACCCGCGGCCGCGCGCCTTACAACGCCGTTCTCACCCATGGCTTTACCATGGACGAGAAGGGCGAGAAGATGTCGAAGTCGAAGGGCAACGTGACCTCCCCGCAGGAAGTCATGAAGGATGCCGGCGCCGATATCCTGCGCCTCTGGGTCATGACGTCGGACTATGCAGACGACCTGCGCGTCGGCAAGACCATCATCCAGACCAACGTCGATGCCTACAGAAAGCTGCGCAACACCATCCGCTGGATGCTCGGCACCCTGGCGCACGACAAGGGCGAGACGATCGCGCTTGCCGATCTGCCGGAGCTGGAACAGCTGATGCTGCACCGCCTGGCCGAGCTCGACCAGGTCGTCCGCGAAAACTACGATGCCTTCGATTTCAAGAAGATCGCCCGCGCGCTGATCGACTTCTCGAATGTCGAGCTCTCGGCCTTCTACTTCGACATCCGCAAGGACGCGCTCTATTGCGACGCGCCGTCGAGCCTGCGCCGCCGTTCTGCACTCTATGTCATCCGCATGATCTTCGATTGCATGGTGACATGGCTGGCGCCGATGCTGCCGTTCACGACGGAAGAGGCCTGGCTGTCGCGCAATCCGTCGGCCGTCTCGGTCCACCTCGAACAGTTCCCGGCAATCCCGGCTGACTGGAAGAACGAGGCGCTGGCCGAGAAGTGGAAGAAGGTCCGCGCCATCCGCTCGGTCGTCACCGGCGCCCTCGAAATCGAGCGCAAGGACAAGCGCATCGGTTCGTCGCTCGAAGCTGCCCCGGCCGTTCATATCGCCGATGCGGAGCTGAAGGCTGCGCTCGAAGGTCTGGATTTCTCGGAAATCTGCATCACCTCCGACATCGCGATCGATGGCGGCGAAGGTTCTGCCGATGCCTTCCGTCTGCCCGAAGTTCCGGGCGTTTCGGTCGAACCGAAGCTGGCAGAGGGCGTCAAGTGCGCCCGTTCCTGGCGCATCACCAAGGATGTCGGCTCGGATGAGAAGTATCCGGATGTCTCCGCCCGTGATGCCGCTGCGCTTCGTGAGCTTGGACTGTAAAGCCTGAAGAAAATTGCCGGGTGAATTGCTCTTTGGCGGTTCATCCGGTAAAAGCTGCCTGAAAATGGCCGGATTTTTACGTCAGGGGGACGGATGTCCGGTTGGGCGATGATTGCACCGGCATGGCTGGAAGGGTTTTCATGTTAGCGACGCGTTGGTTCCGTGTAGGCGCCTGCCTCACGGTTGTTATGGCGGCAGGCTCGATGGCTACCGGCTGCACGAGCCCCACTTACGGCACCGGCACGAGCGCAATGGCGCAGCTCGGTGACGATATCGGCCAGTCCGTATCGCTCGCTCCGCAGGAGCCGAAGAACAAGGGCGTCAAGTATCAGCCGCGCCCGACGCTGGTCATGCCCGCACAGGCTTCCAAGGAAACCCTTGTCGAGCCGCAGGCGACGATCGCCACCAAGGACAATCCGCAGTGGCCGGAATCCCCTGAGGAAACCCGCGCCCGTCTCGTCAAGGAAGCTGACGAGAATTCCGACAGCTCGACCTATGTCTCGCCGCTTGCCAAGAACGGCATCGAAGGCGGCCGGAAAACCGCAGCCGAACAGGCCCAGGCATTCCGCGAAGCCCGCGCCGCCCAGAAGGGCGGCGGCGCCGTGACTGAGCGCCGCTCCATCTCCGATCCGCCGACCGAATACCGTCAGGCTGATGACCCGTCCAAGCTGGATGATCTTGGTGAGCCGGAAGCCAAGAAGGAAAAGAAGCGCAAGAAGGATGCCGCTGTCGCCGGCACCGGCAAGCAGTGGTGGAACCTGCTGCAGTAAGCGGATGCTTACATCTGCCGCGCCGCTGCCCAGCGGCGCACAAGCAGAATGTGGATGATCTGGCAGATCAGAAGAACTGAGCCGGTGATCGCGAACAGCGCGATCACCCCGCTGGCCGCAAAGATCGCGCAGATGGCGACCGAAAGACCCGGCACGAAGGCGAAAGCGGCCGCCCGCGGCGCCGACCAGTTGACCTCTCCCCGCAAGGACCATTGCATTGGAATGGCGCTCGTACCGGGCGCGATGCGCAGATAGGCGAAGCCGCCGATCGCGATCATGACGGCGAGAATGACAAGGCTCATGGCGTCTCCCGCTTTCCGGCAAAGAACGTCCTGAGGATATCCGCAGCCTCCGTCTCGTTCAAACCCGAATAGACCTCCGGTGCATGATGGCAGGTCGGTTGCGCATAGAAGCGCACGCCGTTGTCGACTGCGCCGCCCTTCGGATCCTCGGCGCCGTAATAGAGGCGCCGGATGCGGGCAAAGGAGATCGCCGCCGCGCACATCGTGCAGGGCTCCAGCGAAACATAAAGATCGGCCCCGGTCAGGCGCTCCTGTCCAAGCTCCTCGCAGGCCATGCGGATCGCCGCAATCTCGGCATGGGCGGTGACGTCGTTGCGCTCGCGGGTGCGGTTTCCGGAGCGGCCAACGACGGCGCCATCAAGCACCACGACGGCGCCGATCGGCACCTCGCCACGCTCACCGGCAGCGCGCGCTTCCTCGAGCGCCATCTCCATAAACCGATTTGTCTTCACGATCCGGCAAATTCCCACTTAACCGCAGGGGCACGACCTGATAGAGAAGCCCCAAAAGGCAGGCAAACAACAAATGACATTCAAAGACAAGCCAAAACGGCCGGGTGGCAAGCCCGCAGCGCGCGATACGCGTCCGAAAACCGAAGGCAAGCCGGCACGCAATGCCGCGCCGAAGGCAGAGGCTGCGGCAACCGAAGGCGACGCCAAGGCCGAACGCATTTCCAAGGTCATGGCGCGCGCAGGCGTTGCCTCGCGCCGCGATATCGAGCGCATGATCATGGAAGGCCGCGTCACGCTGAACGGCAAGCTGCTCGAAACGCCCGTCGTCAACGTCACGCTGACGGACAAGATCGAAGTGGACGGCGTGCCGATCCGCGGCATCGAGCGCACGCGCCTCTGGCTCTATCACAAGCCGGCCGGCCTGGTGACCACCAATTCCGATCCGGAAGGGCGCCCCACCGTATTCGACAATCTGCCGGATGAACTGCCGCGCGTCATGTCGATCGGCCGCCTCGATATCAATACCGAAGGCCTGCTGCTGCTGACGAACGATGGCGGTCTCGCCCGTTCGCTCGAGCTGCCGACGACCGGCTGGCTGCGCCGCTACCGCGTGCGCGCCCACGGCGAGATCGATCAGGATGCGCTCGACAAGCTGAAGGAAGGCATTGCCGTCGATGGCGTGCTCTATGGCTCGATCGACGCGACGCTCGACCGCACCCAGGGTTCCAACGTCTGGATCACCATGGGCCTGCGCGAAGGCAAGAACCGCGAAATCAAGAACGTCCTCGGCGCGCTCGGTCTCGACGTCAACCGCCTGATCCGCATCTCCTACGGTCCGTTCCAGCTCGGCGACCTGCCGGAAGGCCATGTGATCGAAGTGCGCGGCCGCACGCTGCGCGATCAGCTCGGCCCGCGCCTGATCGAAGACGCCAAGGCGAATTTCGACGCGCCGCTCTACAACAACAGCCCCGCTGTTGCAGAAGAAGAGGAAGAGGCGCCCGCCAAGCCGGAACGCCGCGAGCGCACCTGGAAGCCCGGGGACAAGCGCGAGCGCGCGCTGAGCCGCCTCGATACCAAGCGTGACGATCGCCGTGACGACCGCCGCGATGATCGTCGTGACGGTGGCCGCGAAGGCGGACGCAAGGATGACGATCGTCCGAAGCGCCCGGCGCTCGGAAGCCGCCGCAACGCCAATGTCTGGATGGCGCCCGGCGCCCGTCCGCTCGGCGAGAAGGCTGCGGCCAAGGCTGCCAAGAACGAAAAGACCGCCCGCCGCCGTGGCGAGGGGCCTGATGCCGGCAAGCCGCAGGGGTCGAGCTACGACAACGACCGTCCGCGCACGGTGATCAACCGCGCTCACGACGAAGAGGGCGAATGGATCCGCTCGACCGAAACCCCGGCTGGCGGCAAGGATGACCGCGAAGGCTTCGGCCGCAAGCGCTCCTTCGGCGACCGTCCCGATCGTGGTTTCGGCGACCGTCCGGCGCGTGGTGATCGCCCGGCCCGCGGCGAGCGCTTCGAACGCGGTGAACGCCCCGCCGGTGATCGTCCCGCTCGCGGTGACCGTCCTGCTCGCGGCGACCGCCCGTTCGGCGACAAGCCGCGTGGCGACCGAAAGCCCCGTGAAGATGGCGAGCGTACGCGCTCCTTCGGCGACCGTCCGGCCCGCAGCGACAGGCCCTATGGCGATCGTCCGGCTCGCGGCGAGCGTCCTGCCGGTGACCGTCCCGCTCGTGGCGACCGTCCTTTCGGCGGCAAGCCGCGCGGCGACCGCCGTCCGCGCGAAGAGGGTGACGAGCGTCCCCGGTCCTTCGGTGACCGTCCGCGTCCCGCCCGCAGCGCTTCCGGCGAAGCCCGCTCGGAGCGTCCCCGCGGCGATCGTGCGTTCGGCGACAAGCCGCAGGGTGACCGCCCCCAGGGTGACAAGCCGCGCGGCAAGAGCTTCGGTGCGAAGCCGGGTGGCGCAAAGAATTTCTCCGGCAAGCCGAAAGGCGACCGGCCCGGCGGCGGCAAGCCTTCGGGCGGCCCGTCGCGTGGTGGACCAAAAGGAAAGGGAATGACGCGCGGTGCGGATCGTCGGCGGTGAGTTTCGCGGACGGTCGCTCGCCGTACCTAAATCCAACGACATCCGGCCGACTGCCGACCGGACGCGTGAGAGCCTGTTCAACATTCTGAGCCATGCCTATCCGGAATGCGTCGATGGCACCCGGATACTCGATCTCTTTGCCGGTACCGGCGCCGTCGGTCTCGAAGCCGTCTCGCGCGGCTGCCGTCATGCGCTCTTCGTCGAAAACAGCGTCGAGGGCAGGGGCCTGCTCTGGGAAAATATCGATGCGCTCGGTCTGCACGGCCGCACGCGCATCCTGCGGCGTGATGCCACGGACCTCGGCACGGTCGGCAATCTCGAGCCCTTCAACATGCTCTTCGCCGACCCGCCCTATGGCAAGAGTCTGGGCGAAAAGGCCATGGAAGCGGCCGCCAAGGGCGGCTGGCTGGTGCCGGGCGCCATCGCGGTTCTCGAAGAGCGCTCCGATGTTGCCGTTTCGGTCGATCCTTCCTATGTCTTCCTGGAAGACAGGATCTTTGGCGACACCAAGGTCCATTTCTTCCGCTACCAGCCGCTTTAGGCAGGGCGGAAAACCGGGAGTGTTCAGTGCAGCAGGCAGGTATTGTGAATAGCGTGATACCTGCCACGGATGGCCTGACGCCCGTCAGCGGCATGCCGACCGTCGCAGTCGCCTTCGGCGGCGGCGGTGCCCGCGGCCTTGCCCATATCCATGTCATCGAAGCGCTGGATGAGCTCGGCATTCGCCCCGTGGCGATCTCGGGCTCGTCGATCGGCGCCATCATGGGCGCCGGCATGGCGGCCGGGATGACCGGCGAGGCGATCCGCGAACACGCGCTGATGACCGTCGGCAACAAGACCGCCGTCGTCAGCCGCATCTGGGGCTTGCGCCCGCAGACGGTGCGCGATGCGGTCGCCAAGGGCATCCGCATCGGCCAGTTCAATCTGGAGCGTATCCTCAAGGCCTTCCTGCCCGCAGACCTGCCGGATCGCTTCGAAGACCTGCTCGTGCCCATGCAGGTGATCACCACCGATTATTACGGCCAGAGCGAGGTCATCATCGATCACGGCCAGCTTTTCCCGGCACTTGCCGCGTCCTCCTCGATCCCCGCCGTCTTCATGCCCGTGCGCATGAACGACCGCGTCATGATCGACGGCGGCATCAGCAATCCCGTTCCCTATGAATGCCTGATGGATGTTGCCGATATCGTCATCGGCATCGATGTCGTCGGCGCCCCCGAAGGCGACGGCACCCATATCCCGAACCGCATGGAGAGCATCTTCGGCTCCGGCCAGCTGATGATGCAGACGGCGATCACGCTGAAGCTGAAGATCCAGCCGCCGCACATCTTCCTGCGCCCCACGGTCGGCCGCACCGGCGTCATGGATTTCCTCAAGGCCCGCGAAGTGCTCGCCATGTCCGCAGGCGTCAAGGACGACCTGAAACGCGCACTCGAGCAGCAATTCGAGGCGCGCATCAAGGCTTAGGCGTCAGCGGTGACGTCAGCGGGTCCGGCCAAGGGATCCTCATCCATCTCCATCGCGCGCTTCGGCTTGACCAGCGGCTCCGGCCGCACCGGATGCGAAAACAGCATGTCGCGCCCGGCCTGCAATCCTTCCGAGACCTGCAGAACCAGCCGCTCCTCGTCGCGGCGGCGGATATCCTCGCCGATTTCATAGGCTTCCGCTTCGCCGACACCGAGAGCCTCCAGCGTCCGGCGGCCGAAGAGCAGACCGGATTCCAGCGTTTCGCGCAGCTCGTAATCGACATTCTGATTGCGCAGCGCGATCGAGTGGATGCGGTCATAGGAGCGCACGAAGAGTTTTGCGTGCGGATAATCGGCCTGAACGAGCTCCACCACCTTGTCGGTAATCTCCCGCTTCTGCGTACAGACGACGACGATCTTCGCTTTGTCGATGCCCGCCGAGCGCAGCACATCCTTGCGCGTCCCGTCGCCGAAATAGATGCGGAAGCCGAAGGACGATGCCTGGCGGATACGGTCGGCGGAGAAGTCGATGACCGTCACGTCGCGGCCACCGGCAAGCAGGATCTGCGCGGCGATCTGGCCGAAACGCGAGAAGCCGACCATCAGCACATCGGCACCGGCGCCGACGAAATCCTCGTCCAACTCCTCATGCTCGTCGCCCGTCAACAGGCGCCTCGAAAGCGCCGAGCCGATCGGCGTCAGCGCC
Organism: Rhizobium sp. Rhizsp82; assembly: GCF_047325115.1. NCBI lineage: Bacteria > Pseudomonadati > Pseudomonadota > Alphaproteobacteria > Hyphomicrobiales > Rhizobiaceae > Rhizobium > Rhizobium sp. Rhizsp82. The sequence continues at coordinate 1,661,494 of NZ_CP168570.1, forward strand.
ATCGTCAGCGTCACGATGGCGACCAGCAGCGAAGCGGTGCTCGATGGCATCAGGCCCGCGGTCGCCGCGGCGGTAAACAGCACGAAGCCGAACTCGCCACCCTGCGGCAGCAGGAAGGCGATACGGATCGCGTCGTTGTGCGGCGAGCCGGAGGCGCGGCAAAGCCCATAGATGACGGCAGCCTTCACCGCCATGATGACGGGCACGGCGGCGACGATGAACAGCGCATTGTCGACCAGCACCTCGAGCTCCAGCGAGAGCCCGACGGCGATGAAGAAGATAGCGAGCAGCACGCCGCGGAAAGGCTCGATATCGGCCTCAAGCTCATGCCGGTAGGAGGATTCCGCCAGCATGATGCCGGAGAGGAAGGCGCCCATCGCCATGGAGAGACCCGCAAACTGCATTAGCGTCGCCGACCCCATGACGACGAAAAGGGCGGCTGCAATCATCGCCTCGCGGGCGCCTGTGCGCGCAATCACCTGGAACAGCGGCGTCAGCAGATAGCGCCCCATGACGATCATCGCCACGACCGCGCCGATTGCGATCCCGAAATCGAGGAACGGCTGATCGCCGCCCTCGCTGCCGCCGCCACCGAGCACGGTGATCAGTGCCAGCAGCGGCACGATCGCCAGATCCTGCAGCAGGAGCACCGAGAACGAGCGCTGCCCGTATTTCGTGTTCACTTCCCCGGTACCCTCGAGGATCTGCATGGCGAAGGCGGTGGAGGACAGCGCCAGACCGAAGCCGGCAACGATGCTGCCACGCCATTCGAGCACGCCGGAGAGATAGGCAAGCGCCGTCAGCGCCAGTCCCGTCAGCAGCACCTGCGCCGTGCCGAGGCCGAAAATGTCGCGGCGCATCTGCCAGAGGCGTGATGGTTTCAGCTCCAGTCCGATGATGAATAGCAGGAAGACGACGCCGAGTTCGGCGACGCCAAGGATCTGCTCGCCATCGGTAATGCCGTGGAAAACTGGCCCGATCACCACGCCGGCGGCGAGATAGCCGAGCACGGTGCCAAGCCCGAGCTTCTTGAAGATCGGAGCTGCGACGACGGCGCCGCCGAGCAGCAGGATCGTTTCGGAGAAAAAGGCATTAGGGGCAGACATGCGTCGGAAACTCGTTCGGTGATGGGGCGGGAAAAAGAATCGGCGGCCGCGGCCTTGATGCTTTCCGAACTGCACAATAAATGGAACCGGAAGGAAAGGCCAAATCATGTCCTCAGAAATTGATTCCTCGACACTTCTTTCCCGTGCCAGCCAGCTGATCGATCTTGCCAAGAAAGCCGGTGCCGATGCCGCAGACGCGGTGGTCGTCCGCTCGCGGTCGCAATCCGTCAGCGTCCGGCTCGGCAAGGTGGAGGGCATGGAGTCTTCCGAGAGCGACGACTTCTCGCTGCGCGTCTTCGTCGGCAAGAAGGTTGCCAGCGTTTCCGCCAATCCCGGTTTCGACCTGACGGCGCTCGCCGAGCGGGCCGTCGCCATGGCCAAGGTATCGCCCGAAGACCCCTTCGCCTGCCTGGCCGACGAGAAGAACCTCGCCAAGTCCTATCCCGATCTGCAGCTGCTCGACCGTACCGAAGTGACCTCGGACATGCTGCGCGAAGCGGCGCTGGCGACGGAAGCGGCCGCACTCGCCGTCAAGGGCGTCAGCAATTCCTCCGGCGGCGGTGCCTCCGGCGGCATGGGCGGCATGGTGCTCGTCACCTCGCATGGCTTCGAAGGCAGCTATATGGGCTCGCGCTTCGGCCGCTCGGTCAGCGTCATCGCCGGTGAAGGCACCGGCATGGAGCGCGACTACGATTTCGACAGCCGCATTTACTACAACGAGCTCGACGCCCCCGAAGAGATCGGCCGCCGCGCCGGTGAGCGCACCGTCAAGCGCGTCAACCCGCGCCAGGTGCCGACAGGCAAGGACGTCACCGTCATCTTCGACCCGCGCATTGCCCGCGGCTTCGTCGGCCATATCGCCGGTGCCATCAACGGCGCCTCGGTTGCCCGCAAGACCAGCTTCCTGCGCGACAAGATGGGCCAGCAGGTCCTCAAATCCGGCCTGTCGATCACCGACGATCCGCTGATCGTCCGTGGCCCGGCCTCGCGCCCCTTCGACGGCGAGGGGATCTCGGGCGAAAAGCTGGTGATGATCGAGAACGGCGTGCTGAACCACTGGTTCCTGTCGACGTCGACCGGCCGCGAGATCGGCATGGAAACCAACGGCCGCGGCGTGCGCGGCGGCAATTCGGTGACGCCGGCTTCCACCAACCTGGCGCTCGAACCCGGCGATATCTCGCCCGAGGATCTGATCCGCAGCGTCGGCAACGGCTTCTACGTGACCGAGCTGATCGGCCAGGGCGTCAACATGATCACCGGCGAATACAGCCGCGGCGCCACCGGCTTCTGGATCGAGAATGGCGAGCTGACCTTTGCGGTCTCCGAGGTGACGATTGCATCGAACCTCAAGGAGATGTTCATGCGCGTCACCCCCGCAAACGATATCGATCGCAAATATGGCGTCGCAGCCCCGACGCTCGCCATCGAGGGCATGACGCTCGCCGGGCGCTGAAGATTGGAAGACAGATGACTGACGCCGTAAACGCCCGCTGGCAGAGCGATCTCACGCTGATCGCCGATGCCGCAAAGCAGGCGGGTGAAGTGGCGCTCGGCTATTTCAATCAGTCGCCCGAGGTCTGGTGGAAGAACGAGGGCCGCTCGCCGGTCAGCGCCGCCGATTTCGCTGCCAATGAGACCCTTGAGAAGATCCTGCGCGCCGCCCGCCCAACTTACGGCTGGCTCTCGGAAGAGACCGAGGACAGCGCCGCGCGCCTTGCCAGCGAAACCGTCTTCATCATCGATCCGATCGACGGCACCCGCGCCTTCCTCGGCGGCCAGGCTCTCTGGTGCGTCAGCGTCGCCGTCGTTCATCGCGGCCGCCCGGTCGCCGGTGTCCTCTACGCTCCGGCGCTCAACGAACTGTTCGAAGCCGTCGAAGGCGGCCCGGCGCTGAAGAATGGCGAGCCGATCTCGGTCTCCGCGCGCGGACCGGAAACGGTCAGCCGTTTTGCCGTCGGCGAGGATCTGCTGAAGGCCTTCCCGGCGCCCTTCCGCAGCCGCATCGAGCGCGTCCGGCATGTGCCCTCGCTCGCCTATCGTATCGCCATGGTCGCCGATGGCCGCCTAGAAGGCACCTTCGTCAAGCCGACCTCGCATGACTGGGATCTCGCCGCCGCCGACCTCATCCTCGCGCGCGCCGGCGGCGAGCTCACCGGCCTCGACGGCGTGCCCGTGCGCTACAATCGCGCCGAGGTCAGCCATGGGGCACTGTGCGGCGCGGCGGCACCCCGCATGGCAGAGTTTCTGGAAGGACTGGCTTCGATACGAAGCAGTTGACGTTTTCGTCAAAATCCCGCAGATGAAAGCGCGGAGGAGACCAGAAAAGAAAGAGAAGAAAATGACGGAATCCGGCGGTAAGAAGCAGCTCCTGCACCTCGTTTTTGGCGGCGAATTGGAAAGCCTGACGGACGTTCAGTTCCGCGATCTCAAGGATCTCGATATCGTTGGCATTTTCCCGGATTACGCATCCGCGCTGACCGCGTGGAAGGCCAAGGCACAGTCGACCGTTGATAACGCACATATGCGTTACTTCATCGTCCACATGCACCGCCTGCTCGATCCGCAGGATAAGGCCGGCAGCAACTGATTTTATAGGCTTTTCAGCATGGTAGCCGCCCTCGCGGCGGCGCCGTTTCATGCCCGCGTATTGCGCCCGCTGCCGTCGAATGACGCATTCTGAACAAATTAATCGGCCATTGCGGCCGCAACAATAATTGGGGAATGGGTTTGATGTCGATCATTGCTGATCGGAGGCATTTTACATGAGTTCGCCGGGAGCGCGTTTCGCGCTGGGCGTCTACAGGACCGCGGGTGTCGTGGCGACGCCTTTGGTCGGCGCCTATCTCGCCTACCGCACCGCCAAGGGCAAGGAAGAGCGCGCGCGCCGGACGGAACGTTTCGGCTATGCGAGCGCCAACCGGCCCCAGGGCCCGCTCGTCTGGTTCCATGCCGCAAGCGTAGGCGAAACCAATGCCGTCATCCCGCTGATCCGCGAAATCCGCCGCCGCGATATCCACGTCATCCTGACGACGGGAACGATCACCTCGGCGAAGGTCGCCGCCGATCGTCTCGGCGGTGATGCGATCCACCAATATGTGCCGCTCGACCTGAAGCCGGCCGTCAGCCGTTTCCTGGAATACTGGCAGCCCGATTGCGCCATCATCGCCGAGTCCGAAATCTGGCCGGCGACGATGATGGAGCTCGGCCGCCGCCGCATTCCGCAGATCCTCGTCAATGCCCGCATGTCGGACCGCTCCTTCGCTCGCTGGCAGCGCCGCCCGTCGATTGCCGAGGCGCTGTTCGAGAACCTGGCGCTGGTCATTGCCCAGTCCGATGTCGATTCCGAACGCTTCCGCGATCTCGGCGCCCGGCATGTGATGACCTCGGGCAACCTGAAGGTCGATACCGACGCGCCGCCCTATGACGCCAATCTCTTTGCCCGCTACAAGCAGCAGATCGGCGATCGCAAGACCTGGGCCGCCGTCTCCACCTTCGATGGCGAGGAAAATGCCGCAGCCGTCGTCCACCGCACGCTGAAGGACCGCAACAACCAGCTGACGATCATCGTGCCGCGCCATCCCGAGCGCTCCGACGAGATCGAGCAGATGCTGGTTGCCCAGGGCCTGAAGGTCGCGCGCCGCACCCGCAACGACGTTATCTCGCCCGATGTCGATATCTTCCTCGGCGATACGATCGGCGAGATGGGTCTCTATCTCCGCCTCACCGAAGTCGTCTTCGTCGGCCGCTCGCTCTATGCCGAAGGCGGCCAGAACCCGCTGGAGCCGGCCATGCTCGGCTGCGCGGTTCTCTCCGGCAGCAATGTCCAGAATTTCCGCGAGGCCTACCAGAAGCTCGCCCGCCGCGGCAGCGCCCGCATGGTGCGCGATACCGAGATGCTGGCCAAGGGCGTGCATTATCTGCTCATCAACGACGAAGCGCGCCGCAATATGATCGAGGCCGGCATCGCGGCCGTGCAAGAAATGCGCGGAGCACTGACGGCAACGGTGAAGGCGCTCGAGCCCTACATCAATCCGCTGACGGTGAAGGCAAGGCTGCTGCCGAAATCGGCGCAAGGCTGAGGGATACAAGGCTGAGGGATACGATGGCACTCGACGGTATCAGGGGCATTCTCTTCGACAAGGACGGCACGCTCCTCGATTACGACGAGAGCTGGCTGCCGGTGAACCGCGAGCTTGCCCGCATCGCCTCGCAGGACGATGCCGCGCTCGCCGATCACCTGCTGCGCGAAACCGGCATGGATCCCGTCAGCGGCCATATCGTCCCCGACAGCCTGCTCGCCGCCGGCAACACCCGCCAGATCGCCGCGGGCCTCGTCGCTGCCGGCTCGAGGGTCGAGGTCACCGAGCTCACCATCAAGCTCGACACGCTGTTTTCCAATGCCGCCGAGTTTTCGGTACCGGTCACAGATCTCGCCGGCTTCTTCGCCCGCCTCCACGCCCGCGGCTTCAAGCTCGGCATCGCCTCCAGCGACAACGAACGCTCGATCCGCCAGACCGCCCAGCGCTTCGGCTTCGCCCAGTATGTCGATTACATCGCCGGCTACGACAGCGGCTTCGGCAGCAAGCCGGAAGCCGGAATGGTGCTCGGCTTCTGCAAGGCCACGGGCCTGGCCCCCGCCGAAATTGCCGTCGTCGGTGACAACAATCACGACCTGCATATGGGCCACAACGCCAATGCCGGCCTCAAGGTCGCGGTGCTGACAGGCACCGGCTCCCGCGAATCCCTCTCCGCCGCATCCGACTACTGCCTCAACGACATCACCGAGCTCGAAACCCTGCTGCCGGGCCTCCAGCCGGCCTAGTCCAGGCCCGAACCATATGACATTCGATCCCCGATCAGCGATGAAGCCGACCTTGCGTGGTGAGCGCCTGACGCTTGTTCCGTTGGAGAAGCAGCATAGGGCCGTGCTCCTGGCCGCAGCCGCTGACGGCAATCTCTGGGACCTGAAGGTAACCGCCGTCCCGAGCGCCGAGACAATCGACACCTATATCGAAACCGCGATCGCCGGCCGTGAAGCCGGGACGATCATTCCTTTCGTGACGGTTGCCGGGGATCAGGTCGTCGGCAGCACGCGCTTCTGGAAGCTCGACCGCGTCAACCGCAATGTTGAGATCGGGCATACCTGGATCGGCGCCTCATGGCAGCGCAGCTTCGTCAATACCGAGGCGAAGTTCCTGATGCTGGAATATGCGTTCGAAGTGCTGGACTGCATCCGGGTCCAATTCACCACCGATGAATTGAACGAGCGATCGCGCCGGGCGATCGTCAGGATCGGCGCGGTCGAGGAAGGCATCATCCGCAACGAGCGCATCATGCCTGATGGACGCAAGCGCAACTCGGTGCGCTTCAGCATCATCGATACGGAATGGCCGCAGGTGAAGGATCAGCTGAAGGCGCGGCTCGCTTCCGCCTGAGGCGGGAGGCTGCGTTCGAGGCTCGCGCTTTCCCGCCGACCGGATCACCCGCGCCACCATGCCCGCTTGACCCGCCGCATTCCGCGTCGCTACATGACTCCATGCAAAAGATCGACGGACTGAACGGGCGAGTCGCCGACGCGCCTTCGGACAATTGGGTTTACCGGATCCTGCCACCCTGGCTCTGGCCCTATGCGCAGCTGGCGCGCTGGGACCGGCCGATCGGCTGGCAGCTTCTGATGTGGCCGTGCTTCTGGTCGGTGGCGCTGGCGGCCAATGCCGCGGCGGCCGCGGGCAGCTTTTCCGGCGGGCAGACGATCTATCATCTGATCCTCTATTTTCTCGGATCCGTCGCCATGCGCGGCGCCGGCTGCGCGTATAACGATCTCGTCGATCACAAGATCGATATGGAAGTGGCGCGTACCCGCTCGCGCCCGCTGCCCTCCGGCCGCGTCACCCGCACGCAGACGAAGATCTTCATCGTCCTGCAGGCGCTCGTCGGCCTCGCCGTGCTTCTGCAATTCAACTGGTTCGCCGTGATATTGGGCATCCTGTCGCTCAGCATCGTAGCGCTCTATCCCTTCGCCAAGCGCTTCACCGACTGGCCGCAATTCTTCCTCGGCCTTGCCTTCTCCTGGGGCGCGCTGATGGGCTGGGCCGGGACCTTCGGCACGCTCTCACTTGCTGCCGTCTCGCTCTATGTCGCCTCCGTCGTCTGGACGATCGGCTATGACACGATCTACGCGCATCAGGACAAGGAGGACGACGAACTGATCGGCGTCCGCTCCACCGCGCGTCTCTTCGGGGACCGCACCCGGCAATGGCTGATCGGGCTCTATGGCCTGACGCTCGCCCTGATGCTGCTCGCCTTCGTGCTCGCGGGCGTCGGCCCGCTCGCCTATCTCGGCCTGCTGATTGCAGCCGGCATGTTTGCCTGGCAGATCGTCAAGCTCGATATCAACGATGGCGACCAGTGCCTTTACCTCTTCAAGTCGAACAACCGCGTCGGCCTGATCATCTTTGCCGGCCTGTTCGTCTCGCTGCTCGTCACACTTCCCTGACAGAAACGAAAAAACCCGGCGCAAGGCCGGGTTTCAGTTTGACGCATCTCGCCACAATCCCAGTTGTTGGCTCAGTTGCGGGCGATGATTTCCTTGCCTTCGATCTTCATCGAAACGCCAAGCTTGCCGGTGGTGCGACGCACCAGGAAGCGCGGGCGGCGGTTGGCGAAATAGGAGTGGCGGCGGCGCGGCTTCATGTGGCTGGTGCGCAATTCGCCGAGATGTTCTTCGAGCGGGCGGGCAACGCCATCGGCTTCCACCATCAGCATCGGAATGCGGAAGGCTTCCGACCAGCCGCGCCAGTCGGCGGCGATGTCGCCGAGATCATGGGCGACGAGCAGCGGAACGCAGAGATCGGGATCTTCGTGATGAAGCTCGAGAGTGACGGTGACTTCGCCATTGCCATGGTCGATCGCCCGGGCTGCAACGCCCTTGAAGGCGCGCTTCGGCAGGGCGATAGAAAGCGGCAGGCCGCTGGAGGGGAGAACCTTGCGCAGGATCGCGCCACGTTCGTCGATCGTTATGCTGACGTCGCCAGCGGCGTCATGGATCGCGTAGCTTACCTGCTGGGGGAAGCGCGACGGATCGAGGCGCAGAGTCGTACCGGCCCATGCGGGCTTCATAACGGTGTTGTTCATGTTCATTTCTACCCTTGTCTTACCTGAGAGCCGGTTTCCGGTCTTCTCCTCGGGGCTTTTCGCCCTCTATGGCTCGACAATAGGCGCCGGCTCTTCCGGACCGCTTAAAATTTGCGGTTAAGAAAACGCTGCCTTTCCTGATGGTTATCAAAATCGAATGTGGCAGGGTTTCTGGAATATGAACGTTGTCTCACAAGCACATGTGCCATTCCGGTACCCGCAGCGGTAAGCCTCGGGTAAGCTTTAAGTGGCAAAATCGGCACAGGATATCCTGTTATTCTTTTAGATATTTTCCCGCAAAGGGTCGCCCGGATGATTTCATCTTCTGTTGCTTACGCGATGTTGTCGAAAGACATGAAGACGAGCCTCGATCGCGTCTCGTCCCAGGCGACCGTCAAGCAGAACGCCGACTATTACGCGGAAAATATCAACAAAGTCAAAGATGTAGACGATTTTCTCGGCAACTATAAGCTCTATAGCTATGCGATGACGGCCTATGGCCTCAGCGACATGACCTATGCCAAGGCCTTCATGAAGAAGGTGCTGGAAAGCGATCTGACCGATCCGAACAGCTTTGCCAACAAGCTCGCCGATTCCCGCTACAAGACATTCGCCGCCGCCTATAATTTTCACACGCCGGCCCCGCAGGCTCAGACATCGGCGCAGGAGGACGACACGATCGGCCTCTACACGTCGTCCTACGAGGATAGCGGGCAGGATACGGCCGCGGAATCCAACTATTTCAAGTCCGCGATGCGCGATGTCGACAATGTCACCGACCTCGTCGCCGATCCGCGCCTCAAAGCCTTCGTGCTGACGACCTTCGGCATCGACGGCACCTATGTGTCGAGCAGCTTCCTGAAGAGCGTTCTGACCAGCGACGTCAACGATCCCAACAGCTTCGTGAATACGCAGGCCAATGCCAAGTATCAGGATATGGCCAAGTATTTCAATTTTGCCGCCGATGGCACGACCGGCGGCACGCCGCCGCAGCCGCCGCAGAGCGCGGCGCAGCAGGCCGATCTCGTCGATCGCGCCAATGCCAACGGCAAGGACTATTTCGCTTCGACGATCGGCACCGTCGCCAATGTCGACGACCTTCTGTCCGACCAGAAGCTGAACAACTTCGTCCGCGTCGTCTATAATGTCAGCAACACCGTTTCCGACGCCGACCTCAAGACCTACCTGACCGATCCGGCGACGGCAGCCTCGAGTGGCTACAAGACGCTGAACTCCGCCTTCGGCTTCAATGCCGACGGCAGTGTCAGCGGCAGCGCGCAGACCGCGGACCAGACCGCCGCCACGACCGCGCGCTTCGACCAGTCGACGGCCTATTACAAGCGGATCATGGAAACCGTCACCGGCGCCGACGATATCGTCGCCGATCCCGCGCTGTCGTCCTACGTCAAGATCGCCTTCGGCGTGCCGCTGACCATGTCGGATGACGACGTCACGAAGATGCTGACCGACCCTACCTTCGCGGCGTCCGTCGGCGCCCCGGATGCCCCGTCGGATTTCAATTTCAACGCCGATGGCTCGATGGTGGGCTCGGCCCAGACGACCGACCAGAAGAACGGCATCGTCGAGAAATACACGCTGAATTCGCTGCAGAAGGTGGTCGACTATGACGACGTGCCGGGCGAGCCCGACGACGTCTATTACGTCACGCCGGCGGCGGCCGATTTCAACAAGGCCTATTTCGAAAAGACCATCAAGACGATTACCAGCGTCGACCAGCTGATGGCCGATGACCGCCTGACCTCTTATATCAAGGCCGCCTACAGCCTTGGAAAGCATGGTTACGGCAGCGGTCTCGTCGATGGTCTCGATAACACCGGCTTGCGCCAGGTGCTCGTCAATGGCGGTCTCGCGACGCAGCTTGGCCTGAAGGATCTTCACGATGCCTTCAATTTCAATGCGGATGGAACGGTCACGTCGCCCGATGGCGCCCAGAGCACAGCCAATACCGCGCAGGTCTCGAAGCAGTATATGGCGCGTTACGACGATGAGGCGAAGGACTTCATCGACGATATCACCTCCAACTATAAGAAGTTGATCACCTCGAGCGTCGGCACCGGCACATTCTCGGATATCAAGGATATCAACGACTTCCTGCGCGACAACAAGCAGATCGACTTCGACAAGAAGAACGATGACCTGCCGGACCTCTACCATGTCGCGCTGCAGGCCTACGGCCTGACGGAAGCCGACCTTCCGAAGTCGATGGCCCGCAAGGTGCTGACAAGCGATGCCTACGATCCGAAGGGCTATGTCGCCTCGCTGAAGGACGATCGCATCACCAATTTCGCCCGAGCCTTCAACTTCGGCGCTGACGGCAAGATCGGCCCGTCTCTGGCGCCGCTGTCGGACGCTTCGATGGCCAAGTACGCCACGAACTACAAGTCGCATGCGACCATGTACATGGCCGACGGTCCGCTCAAGGACAAGGCATCCAAGGACGCAACGACGGATGTCGACAACTTCGCCAAGGGCATGGCCGATGTGAAGTCGCTCGACGACTTCCTCGGCAACAGCAAGCTCACCGATTTCATCCTGAAGTCCGTCGGCCTCGATCCGAAGGACTACGACAAGGATACGCTGAAGAAGATCTTCACCTCGGACCCCGAGGACAAGAAGAGCTATCTGAACACCAAGGCCGACAGCAAGTTCAAGGACATCGTCGCCGACTTCAACTTCGACAAGGACGGCAACATGACCCGGTCGAAGCTCGGCACGGTTCAGGACGCGGGCGCGCTCGACCGCACCCAGTCGGCCTATGTCGCGCAGCAGCTGGAAACCCAGCAGGGTCAGAGCAACGACGGCACCCGCCTGGCGCTCTACTTTGCGCGTCAGGCTCCCAACATCACCTCGCTCTACACGATCCTTGGCGACAAGGCGCTGTTCCAGGTCGTCCAGACGGCCTTCAGCCTGCCGACACAGATGTCCAGCATGGATGTCGACAAGCAAGTGTCGATGCTGCAGAAATTCATCGATCTCAAGGAACTCGGCGATCCCACGAAGGTCGACAAGCTCGTCAAGCGCTTCACGGCGATGTACGACATCCAGAACAGCACGACGCAGGCGCCGGCCCTTCAGATCCTGACGAACGGCGGAACGACCAAGGCGGCCGGCATCCTCGGCTAATCGAGGCTGATCACCTTGCCAGGGTTCATGATCCCGGCGGGGTCGAAGGCGTGCTTGATGCGGCGCATCAGCTCCATCTCGATATCGGAACGGATCGAAGCGAGCTCGTCGCGCTTCAGCTGACCGATGCCATGCTCGGCCGAAATAGAGCCGCCATGGGCACGCACCAGACCGTGAACGATCTTGTTCATCTCGCGCCAGCGGCCGATAAAGGCCGCCTTGTCGGCACCGACCGGTTGCGAGATGTTGTAGTGAATATTCCCGTCGCCCATGTGGCCGAAGGCGCAGATGCGTGCGCCCGGCATCGCCGCCAGCACCGCCTCGCTCGCCTCTGCCATGAAATGCGGGATTTTCGACACCGGCACCGAGACATCGTGCTTGATCGAGCCGCCTTCCGGCTTCTGCGCGTCCGACATGCTCTCGCGCATGCGCCACAGCGCCTGCTGCTGGGCAACAGAGGCGGCGATGGTGGCGTCCTGCACCAGCCCTTCCTCGAAGCCTTTCTCCAGGAGCGCATTCATCATCCGCTCGGCGGTCTCGGCTGAATCCGAGGTCGAGATGTCGATCAAGACATACCAGGGATGCGGGCTCTCCAGCGGATCGCGCACGCCCTCGATATGCTTGCTGGTGATCTCGACGCCGAAGCGCGGCATCAGCTCGAAGCCGGTCAGCGATGTCCCGCAGAGGCTGCCCGCCAGATTGAAGAAGGCGAGCGCATCCTCGACGCTCTGAAGTCCGGCAAAGGCCACCTGCCTGCCGAGCGGCTGCGGAAAGAGCTTCAGCACGGCGCCGGTGATGATCCCGAGCGTGCCCTCGGCGCCGATGAAGAGGTCGCGCAGGTCGTAGCCCGTATTGTCCTTCTTCAGGCGGCGCAGGCCGTCCCAGATTTCGCCGGTCGGCAGCACCACTTCGAGGCCGAGGCAGAGCTGGCGCATGTTGCCATAGGCAAGCACGGCGGTGCCGCCGGCATTGGTGGAGAGGTTGCCGCCGATGCGGCAGGACCCTTCCGAGCCGAGCGACAGCGGGAAAAGCCTGCCATGCGCTTCGGCCGCTTTCTGCACGTCGGCCAGGATTGCGCCGCCATCGGCAACCAGAATATTGGCGACCGGATCGACGTCGCGGATCCTGTTCATCCGCTCGAGCGAAATGATGATATCGGATTTGCCCTCGCGCGGCGTCTGCCCGCCGACGAGCCCGGTATTGCCGGTCTGCGGCACGACGGCCGTGCCGGTCTCGCTCGCAAGCTTCATGATCGCCGAGACTTCCTCGACATTGCCGGGCTTCAGAAGGAGAGGGGAGGAGCCGTGATAGAGGCCGCGGTTCTCGATCAGGTGGGGCGCCAGGTCGGCTTCGCTGCCCAGCGCGTGTTTCTCGCCGACAATGGCGGTAAAGCGGTCGAGCAGTTCGGCAGAAACGGCAGCACTCATTGGCCCTGATCCTTGTTGGTCATTCGCGCGGGGCGGCGGCCCGCCTCAGCCGGTCATTGATCGCTTCGCCCAGCCCCTCGTCGGGGATCGGCGCAAAGGCGATCGTCGCCGCGCCACTGGCGTCGGCCTTCTTCATATAGTCGAAAAGATTGGCAGCGGCCTCGGCAAGGTCGCCTGCCGGGCTGAGGTTCAGCCGGATCGCTGCCTTCTCCATGCCTTCGATGTCGCGCGGTCCAAACAGGATCGCCGCCTCGCCTGCAGCGATCGTGCTGGCGTCCAGGCGCACGGCGGCGCCCGGCGCATAATGCGAGGCCAGCATGCCCGGTGCCTCGATCGCGGCGGATGCCTTCTTCTGGCGGCGCAGCCGCTTGCCGGCGACGCGCTCGATTTCGGCAGCGGCGAGACCGCCCGGGCGAAGCAGCGTCAGTTGGCCATTCTCGACCTTCACGATCGTCGACTCGACGCCGACCTTGCTGGCGCCGGCATCGAGGATCAGCCGGATCTTGCCGCCGAGGTCGTCATCGACATGCGCGGCGCTCGTGGCGCTGATCTTGCCTGAGGTATTGGCGCTCGGCGCTGCCAGCGGCCTTCCGAAGGCGCGGATGAGATCACCGGCAAAACCCTTGGGAATGCGGATGCCGACAGTATCGAGGCCGGCAGTCGCCAGCGCATGGATCCCGCTTTCGGGCTTCAGCGGCAGCACCAGCGTCAGCGGGCCCGGCCAGAAGGCCTGGGCCAGCGCCCGCGACAGCGGATCGAACACCGCGTAACGCTCGGCCATGGCAAGATCGGCCATATGGCAGATCAGCGGATTGAACTGCGGCCGTCCCTTGGTCTCGTAGATGCGGGCAATGGCAGCCGGGTTGGTCGCGTCGGCCGCAAGGCCGTAGACCGTTTCCGTCGGGATTGCGACAGGATGACCATCGCCGAGAACGGCCGAGGCAGCGCTCAGCGCTTCCTCTCTATGTTCTGCAATGTCGATGATCCGTGCCATGGGCCGCCTTTGATGTCAGGCAGTCCATAGGCCCTTGAGCGCCTGCGATCAATATCAGAGCTGGCGAATGCGATCAGAGTTGACGAATGATCCCGATCAGAGCTGGCGAATGATCTCGCGCAGCTGCTCGTTGCGTGCGCCGAGCAGCAGCACGTTCTTGATTGCCACCTGCGGATCGTCGGTCCGGAACAGCACACCGTTGCCGCGCACCGTGCGGTCGATCGTCATCTTCTCCGCGGTATGTTCGCCCGGCTTGATCGCCACGGCGAAATACATGCGCGAATACTGCATGTTGATCTTGTGGAAGAAATTGTCGTTATCGCCGATATCGGCGTAGAAATTGGCGATGTAGAAGGCCCAGCTGACCTCCTCGTAGCGGGCGAATTTCGTCCGCGACGCCGTCACATGGCAGTAGCCGAGATGCGGGCTGTCGGCCAGCGTGCGGTGAAACACCATCTTCGGAAACTGGATCGCCCGGTGGAAGCCGTTGATCTGCTGATGCGCCTGGGTGCCTGCCGATTGCAGCTTGCGGCCGGTCTTTTCGGCGACTTCCTGATGCGAGAGATAGCGGCGCTCTTCCGCCAGCCAGTGTGCCCGCTCCCGGGTGATCTTCCCGGTGCGCAGAAATTCGGAATGCGGCGCCGCTGGCGGCTCCTCCGGTTTGGTCTCGTCCCTGACGTCGAAATAGCGAAGTTTCGCCATGGCGCGTATTCCGTAAGCGTTTGTCCCTTGGCCCAAGAATAGGAGTTCATGCTTAATGTGCTCTTAAGGCCGCGAGCCGCGCCAACCCCTGAAAACTTGCAGTACCCCGGTGTCGTATTTGGGATAATGTCGGGAGAAGGCAAGCGGAGCACGGGTCTGCGCCGTGGCTTTCGCAATGTCGCAATCGAAAGAAAAGAGTGGAAAATCCGTCAGGGCCTCGATTTTCGCAGCCACGCGTCATCCTGTCGTCAATTTCGAAGCCGATGTCGCTTTACAACCAAGACCCGGGGATGCCCGGTGCTTAAATGCCCCCATGACCAATGCTCCCGAGAGGGAGGGAAGCCAGACGCTTCCGAAAGCCATGCCTTTGATGGCTGAGCCGATTGCACGAGGATATGCAAATGGACATTCGCAGCAACGTTTTGCGGCAGCTCAAAAACCGGCGCGAAGGCTTCAGCCTTGAGCAGCCTTTCTATATCGACGAGGACTATTTCAAGCTCGATATGGAAATGATCTACTACCGCGACTGGCTCTTCATGGGCCACGATTGCGAACTGCCGAAGGCGGGCGCCTATTTCACGGTGCAGATCGGCCAGTATCCCGTCGTCATCGTCCGCGGCCGCGACAATGTCATCCGCGCCTTCCACAATTCCTGCCGCCACCGCGGCTCGCGCGTCTGCACCAAGGAGCACGGCTCGTCCGTCCGTCTCGTCTGTCCCTACCACCAGTGGGCCTACGATCTCGACGGCAAGCTCGCCTTCGCCCGCCACATGGGCGACGATTTCGACAAGAGCGGCTTCGGCCTGAAGCCGGTCCATTGCGAAAGCTTCGGCGGCTATATCTTCATCTGCCTCGCCGACAAGGCGCCGGACTTCCAGCCGGTTCGCGACATGGTCGCTCCCTACATGCTGCCGCATCGCCTGGCCGAAGGTAAGATCGCCTTCCAGAGCACGATCATCGAGAAGGGCAACTGGAAGCTTGTCTGGGAAAACAATCGCGAGTGCTACCACTGCGCCGCAAACCACCCGGAACTCTGCCGCACCTATCCGGAAGCCCCGAGCGTCACCGGCACCGATGGCGGCGCCGATGATCCGGAGATCGCCGGCCACTGGGCGCGCTGCGAGGCCGCCGGCCTGCCGAGCAAGTTCCAGATCTCGCCGGACGGCCAGTTCCGCGCCGCCCGCATGCCGCTGATCGAGGATGCCGAGAGCTACACCATGTCCGGCCGCCCGGCCGTCAAGCGCAAGCTGTCGGAAGACGTCACGATCGACCGGATCGGCACCATGCTGCTCTTCCACTACCCGACGACCTGGAACCACCTGCTCGGCGACCACGCGATCTCCTTCCGCGTCATCCCGCTCAGCGCCAACGAGACGGCCGTCACCACCAAGTGGATCGTCCATAAGGATGCCGTCGAAGGCGTCGACTACGATCTCGAAGAGCTGACGCATGTCTGGACCGAGACCAACGACCAGGACCGCCGCATCGTCGAAGAGAATGCCTTCGGCATCCATTCGCCGGCCTATGAACCCGGTCCCTACTCGATGCTCCACGAGGGCGGCGTCATGCAGTTCCTCGAGTGGTACACCAACTTCATGGTCAACCGCCTGCAGGGCGATCAGGCGAAGCTTTCCGTCGTCGCCTGACATTCGCGTGATCTGACGAGCGCCGATGACCCGGTTAATCTCCGGTTCATCGGCGCTTTCGTAACTTCAACCCGTGCTTGAAGAAAACGCCAGTTGGAACAATTTCCACCCTCGCGCGTTTGCTGGCAGGCAAATTCTGCTCTTGGGATTGGAGAACTACGATGATTGGCCTCAGTAAGAAGATTTCGGCCGCTGTCCTGTCCGCCGCCGTTGTCCTGACGAGCTTCCTGCCCTCCGAAGCGATGCCGCTGCCGGCAGCGCCACAGGTCGCGCCGCAGGAGCAGGCTTCGAACGTTCAGGATGTCCAGTATCGCCGCTATTACGGCCGTCCGGGCTGGTATGGCGGTTATCGCGGCTATCCGTACTACCGCCGTGGCTACCGTCACTATAACGGCTATTGGTATCCGCTGGCTGCCTTCGGCGCCGGTGCGATCATCGGTGGTGCGATTGCTTCGCAGCCGCGCTATTACGCCCCGCCGCCGGCCTATGCGCCGCGCCTGACGGCCGCGCATGTCCGCTGGTGCGAAAATCGCTACCGTTCGTATCGCGTCTACGACAACACCTTCCAGCCCTATGGCGGCCCGCGTCAGCAGTGCTACTCGCCCTACTGATATCGAGCGATCGGAATGACAAAAGCTCGGCAGAGATGCCGGGCTTTTTGCTGTCAGAGAATGTTGACCCGCTTCAGGAGCCACCAGGCAAACAGGATCGAGGCGAGGATCAGCGCCACCGCATACTCCGTGCCGCCGGTGCCCTGCGCGAAGGGCAGGTTGGCGGTGTTCATGCCGAAGAAGCCGGTCACCAGCGTCGGCGGCAGCAGGAAGGCGGTCATGATCGACAGGATGTAGAGATGCCGGTTGGTCTCCGAGGAGAGCTTCGAGTCGATTTCTTCGTGCAGCAGGCGGGCGCGCTCCTGCAGGGCGTAGATGTCGTGATCGACTGCTTCCAGCCGGCTCGTCAGCCGCCCGGCGATATCCTCGAAGCCGAAGGGCATCTCGTCCTCATCTGAAGCGGAGGCCCGGCGCATCAGCGTCAGCACGTTTCTCAGATGCCGGTGGAGACGTACGATCGTCCGGCGCACCGGCGCCAGCCGCCGCCGCTCGTCGCGCGGCGTGTTGTCGTAGACGAAATCCTCGATCAGATTGAGCTCATCCGTCAGGTCCATGACGACGGAGATCAACGTGCGCTGGAACTCGATGACCAGGAGCTCGAAGATATCGGCCGGATGGTCGAACTTCGCCGGATTCTTCTCGATCATGATCCGCGCGCGATCGACGCTGCGCAACGGCTGCAGCCGCGTGGTGATGATGAACTTGCCCGAAATCGCAAAATGCAGCCAGCCGAGATCGGCGGTGTCCTGATCGAATTCGCGCTGGCAGTCGACCAGCGTTCCATAGAGCATCTGCTCGTCGACGGTGAGCGCCGCATGCGTATCGCGCGTCGTCAGCGCCGCCCGGGCATCCTCGTTCAGCCCGGCAAGCTGCTCCAGCAGCGCCGGCACGCGGGCATCGACGAGATTGAGATGCAGCCAGTAGAAACCGTCCTGCGCGGTGAGCTCGGCCGCCTGCGCGCTGTTTTCCAGCCGGATCGCCGTCTTTGATCCTGCCGGAAATCGATAGGCCCAGATCAAGCCGGGAATATTGGCGGGCAATGTATCCATCGGCGGGGGATCCTCTTCGATGCGGGCATTCTCTTTTTGGCAATCCGCTCTAGAGATTCTCCATGACACCAGTTTGTGCAAGGGCTCGAATAAACTTGAGCCGGGACATCATGGCGCAGATCGGAAAACAAAATTGACGTTTACGTAAAAATCAATTAGCTCTGGCGGCGGAGGATGGTCTTTGCCGCGGGCAGGGCCGAGATGCGAGGAGACAAGATGTACAAGGCGCCCGTCGAGGATATCGCTTTCACCCTGAAGCATGTCGCTGATCTGAAGGATGCGCTGGATAGCGGCATCTTCGGCGATCTCGGCGAAGACCTCGTCGATGCGATCCTCAACGAAGCTGGCCGTTTCGCAACGGAAGAAGTCGCCCCGCTTGCCGAGATCGGCGACAGGCAGGGCTCCCGCCTGATCGATGGCGAGGTGAAGACCCCCGATGGCTGGGCGAAGCTGTATCAGGAATGGATCGCCGGCGGCTGGAACAGCCTGACCGGGCCGGAAGAATTCGGCGGGCAGGGGCTGCCCGTCCTGCTCAATGTCGCGGCCCTCGAAATGTGGAATTCCGGCGCCACCGCCTTCGCGCTATGCCCGACGCTGACGATGGGCGCCGTCGAGGCGCTCAGCGCCCATGGCTCGCCTGAATTGCAGAATGCCTATTTGCCGAAGCTGGTCTCCGGCGAATGGACCGGCACCATGAACCTCACCGAGCCGCATGCCGGTTCGGACGTCGGGGCGCTGAAGAGCCGTGCCGAACGCCGCGATGACGGCACCTACCGCATCTTCGGCCAGAAGATCTTCATCACCTGGGGCGAACACGACGCCACCGACAACATCATCCATCTCGTCCTCGCCCGCCTGCCGGATGCGCCTGCCGGAACGCGCGGCATCTCGCTTTTCCTCGTCCCGAAATTCCTGGTGAACGCCGATGGTTCGCTCGGCGCCCGCAACGATGTCTTCGTCCACTCGCTCGAACACAAGATGGGCATCCACGGCTCGCCGACCTGCACGATGATCTATGGCGACGCCAAGTTCGGCGATGAGAAGGGCGCCATCGGCTGGCTGATCGGCGAGGAGAACAAGGGCCTCAACTGCATGTTCACGATGATGAACAATGCCCGCCTGACGGTCGGCATGCAGGGCGTGGCGATCGCCGAGGCGGCGACCCAGAAGGCCATCGCCTTCGCGAAAGAACGCACCCAGGGCAAGGCGCCCGGCTGGAGCGGCTCCGGCATGAGCCCGATCATCGAGCATCCCGATGTCATCAGGATGCTGCTGACGATGAAGGCGCTGACGCAGGGCGCGCGCGCCATTTCCTATTCCTGCGCCCACGCCATCGACATGTCGCATCACGGGAGCGGCGATAGCAGGCACTGGCAGGAGCGCGCCGCTCTGCTGACCCCGATTGCCAAGTCCTTTGCTACCGACGCCGGCGTCGATGTCGCCTCGCTCGGTATCCAGGTCCATGGCGGCATGGGCTTCATCGAGGAAACCGGTGCCGCCCGTTTCCTGCGTGACGCCCGCATCGCGCCGATCTACGAGGGCACCAACGGCATCCAGGCGATCGACCTCGTCACCCGCAAGCTGCCGCTCTCGAACGGCGAGCATGTGAAGGGTTTCATCGCCGAGCTCTCTGCCATTGCCGACGCCGTGCGCGGCTCGAACCTTTCTTCCTTCGGCGAAACCGCCGCCCGGCTCGATGCCGCGATCGCCGACCTGACGGAAGCCACGGATTGGCTGATGAAGGCGCAGGCCGATGGCAGGATCGCCGAAGCGCTCTCGGGTGCCACGCCCTACCAGCGCCTGTTCGGCCTGGTGCTGATGAGCGGCTACCTCGCCAAGGGCGGTCTCGCCAAGACCGGCGACGGCGCCGAAGAGGGCCGCATCGCGCTCTGCCGCTTCGCCGCCGAAAACCTGCTTTCCGAAACCGCTGCCCTGAAGGACCGCACCGTCAATGGTGCCGCGAGCCTTGCCGCAGCCAGCGCCATCTTGGCCTGAGGATATCATGACCGATCACATCATCGTCGAGCAATCCGCCGAGCATCCCGGCGTCCAGATCATCCGCTTCAACCGCCCGGAAAAGAAGAACGCCATCACCCGCGCCATGTACGTGCAGATGACGGAAGCGCTGAAGGCCGCCGATGCCGATGAGGCGATCCGCGCCACCGCGTTTCTCGGCACCGAAGGCGCATTCTCTGCGGGCAACGACATCGCCGATTTCCTCGCCGCCGCCATGGGCGGCGGTCTCGGCCACGAGCTCCTCGATTTCCTCTATGCGCTGGTCAACTCCCGCAAGCCGCTGGTCTCCGGCGTCGATGGCCTGGCGATCGGCATCGGCACGACGATGCACATGCATTGCGACCTGACAATCGCCTCCCTCCGCAGCCAGTTCCGTACCCCCTTCGTCGATCTGGCGCTGGTTCCGGAAGCCGCCTCCAGCCTGCTTGCGCCCCGCATCATGGGCCATCAACGCGCCTTCGCGATGCTGGCTGCAGGCGAGGATTTCTCGGCTGCCGACGCGCGCGATGCCGGACTGATCTGGAAGGTCTGCGCTCCGGGTGAGGTCGAACATCTGACGCTGGCAACCGCCGCCAAGCTCGCCGCCAAGCCCGCTTCCGCGCTGCGGATCGCCCGCGATCTGGTCCGCGGACGGCGCGAAGAGATTATTGCACGTATAGATGAAGAAGCGCGCCACTTCACCGCACAGTTGAAAAGCGATGAAGCAAGAAAAGCCTTCGAAGCCTTCATGCAGCGCTAATATAAAAACATAGGGTTTTAGCTAAATTTTAAGCGTGTTTTAATTCGGGCCTACTAATCAAAGGGTGACGAATTGCCCATTCGTCCGGGCGCATGACGCGCTTTGCTGAGCTTTGCCCAACCCCATTCGCCCGATCCGCGTTGCCGCGCAGTCCATCCGCGCAAACGAGACGGTGGAATACTTCGAAAGAACGCACTTGAAGAAGACGAATTTGATGACGCGCATCCTCGTCGCCGCGTCAGCCGTGGTTCTGGCGGCCTTCGCCGCCTTTTCCTATTACATCAACTCCGTTCAGCGCGACGTGACGACGGCTTCGATCGAGGCCAACATCCAGTCGTCGGGCGAGCAGGCTGCCCACAGCCTCGCCAACTGGATGAACGGCCGCGTGACGCTGACCGCCATGGTCGCCAACGCCATCGGCCGCGCCGCCGATCAGGCCGGCACGCTCAACGTCCTGCAGAACGATATCCTCACCAACCAGTTCGTCAGCACCTATTTCGGCGATGAGCAGGGCGTCTTCACCATGTGGCCGAAGCTGCCGATGCCCGATGGCTACGACCCGCGCAAGCGCCCGTGGTACCAGGATGCCGTCAAGGCCAATGCCAGCGTCATGACCGAGCCCTATGTCGATGCCTCCAGCGGTGACCTGATCATCAGCGCGGCCGTTCCGGTCCAGCGCGATGGCAAGCTCGCCGGCGTCGTCGGCAGCGACTTCTCGCTCGAAACCATGGTCAAGATGATCAAGGAGATCGATCTTGGCGGCCAGGGCACGGCTTTCCTCGTCAACAAGAGCGGCCAGATCCTCATCCACCCGGATGCCAAGCTCGTCACCAAGACGCTCGCCGACGCCTTCCCGGCGCAAACGCCGAAGATCGGCTCCGGCCTCGTTGCGACGGAATTCGGCGGCAAGCCGGTCCTCGTCAGCTTCATGCCGGTCACCGGCCTGCCGACCGTCGAATGGTATCTCGCCTTCGTCGTCGATAGCGACAAGGCTTTCGCTTCGCTCAACGAGTTCCGTATCGCCGCCACCGTCGCAACGCTTCTCGCCGTCGGCCTGATGATCGCTGCCATGGCATGGCTGCTGCACGGCCTCGTCGTCCAGCCGGTCACCGCCATGACCGCCGCGATGCAGAAGCTCGCCGCCGGTGATTTCTCGGTCGCCATTCCAGGCGAGGAGCGCCGCGACCAGATCGGCTCGATGGCCGAAGCCGTCGCGGTCTTCAAGGCCAACGCGATCGACCGCCAGCGTCTGGAAGGCGAGGCCGAAGAGGGCCGTTCGCTGACCGAGCGCGAGCGCCAGGACCGCGAACAGCAGAAGGCCCGCGAAGCCGCCGAAATCCGTACTGCCGTCGATGCCCTTGGCGGCGCTCTCGGCGCGCTCTCGGACGGCAATCTCGCCCACCGCATCGAGACGCCCTTCGCCGCCCATCTCGACCGGCTGCGCAACGACTATAACAGCGCTGTCGGCAAGCTGCATGGCGCTCTCCAGACGGTCGGCAGCAATGCCAATGCGATCGACGCCGGTGCCGCCGAAATCCGCACCGCCGCCGATGGTCTTGCCCGCCGCACCGAGCAGCAGGCAGCCTCCGTCGAGGAAACCGCAGCTGCGCTCGAAGAGATCACCACGACCGTCAAGGACACGGCCCGCCGTGCCGAGGAAGCCGGTAACCTGGTCGATCGCACCCGCAACGGTGCCGAGCAGTCCGGCGAGATCGTCCGCAAGGCCGTCGATGCTATGACCGGCATCGAGCACTCCTCGGAGCAGATCTCCAGCATCATCAGCGTCATCGACGACATCGCCTTCCAGACCAACCTGCTTGCTCTCAATGCAGGCGTCGAGGCAGCCCGTGCCGGTGAAGCCGGCAAGGGCTTCGCCGTCGTCGCCCAGGAAGTCCGCGAGCTCGCCCAGCGTTCTGCAAAGGCCGCCAAGGAAATCGAGGCGCTGATCACCGCATCGAACGCCCAGGTCCGCTCCGGCGTGACGCTGGTCGGCGAAACCGGCAAGTCGCTGGAAGCGATCGTCGCGCAGGTCCAGGAGATCAGCCGCCACGTCGGCGCGATCGTTACCGCCACCCGCGAACAGTCGACCGGTCTCCACGAGATCAACACGGCCGTCAACACCATGGACCAGGGCACGCAGCAGAACGCCGCCATGGTTGAGGAGCAGACGGCAGCCAGCCATGGTCTTGCGGCGGAAGCCGCCAAGCTGATGCAGCTGCTCTCGCAGTTCAATCTCGGCACCGGCCATGCCACCGCATCCGGCCACCGCCGCGTCGCCTGATACGGTCTGTGCCTGAATTGAAATGCCCGCGGAGACGCGGGCATTTTTGTTTGCGTAAATAGCTAGGTATCTGCCTAACCATTATTGACAGGCAGTCGCGGATGCATATAGTTAGGTGTATGCCTAACCAATCGCATGCACTCGATCTGATGTTTCAGGCGCTGGCCGATCCGGCGCGGCGCAGCATGGTCGATCGTCTGTGCAAGGGGCCGGCCTCCGTCAAGGAACTGGCGGCGCCGCTCACCATGGCCCTGCCTTCGGTTCTGCAGCATCTGCAGATGCTGGAAGCGAGCGGCCTGGTGAAATCGGAAAAACTCGGCCGCGTGCGGACCTGCCGCATCGAGCCATCGGCGCTGCGCTCGGCCGAAAGCTGGATCAACGAGCGCCGCACCCATTGGGAGCGCAGCCTCGACAGGCTGGGAGAATACCTGAAAGCCAACCCGGAAATGCCAGAAGTAGAGGAGTAAGCGCATGTCTGAATACAGCACCGTCCATTCCACCTTCTCCGTCGAACGCACCTACGAAGCCTCGCCCGCCTGCGTCTTCGCCGCATGGTCGGATCCGAAGGCCAGGCTGCAATGGGAGGCGATCGGCGACAACTTCACCACCACCTATACGCAGAACGATTTCCGCGTCGGCGGCCGCGATGTCAGCAAGTTCGATTTCGGCAAGAGCGACCAATATGTCGCCGACGCCCGCTACGAGGATATCGTCAAGGACCGCCGCATCGTCTACGCCTACACGATGTCGCATAACGAGCGCCGCATCTCCTCGTCGCTGACGACGATCAGCCTGACGCCGGTCGCCGAGGGCACCCATGTCGTCCTCACCGAACAGATCACCATCCTCGACGGCGGCGACAAGGTGGAATACCGCCAGGCGGGGATCGCGGGCCAGCTCGACCAGCTGGGCACCTTCCTGGCAAGCCGGCCGGTGGCTTGATCTGTCTATACACGAGTTGAAGATGCCTGCGGGGAGGCGGGCATTTTTGTTTGCGTCGGTTGAGCGTTGGGTGGGAGAGGGCTGCATGCCCAACATCTCCCTCATCCCTGTGCTTGTCACAGGGATCCAGCCACCGCGCGTCTGCGCGGTGAATGACTCATTCCCCTTGAAGGCCATCTCCCGCGCCCCAGGACTGGGGCGCACTGGATTCCTGTGACAAGCACAGGAATGAGGGAGGCGCGGAATTACTTCTCCAGCGTCGCCACCACTTCCACATGCGCCGTCCAGAGGAACTGGTCGATCGGCGTGACGCTGGTGATGCGGTAGCCGCCTTCGATCAGGATCGCGAGATCGCGCGCCAGCGTCAGCGGATTGCAGCTGACGGCGACGACTCTCTTGACGGCCGAGCGCGCCAGTTCCTGCGACTGGAATTCGGCGCCGGCACGCGGCGGGTCGAAGACCACGGCGTCGTAATGCTTGAATTCCGCCGTCATCAGCGGACGGCGGAAGAGGTCGCGCTTCTCGACGCTCACCGGCTTCAGCCCCTGTGCCTTGCGGGCGGCGTGATCGAGGGCGGCGAGCGCCTTGTCGTCGCCTTCGACCGCATGGACGCGGCCGATGCGGGCAAGCCGGAGCGAGAAGGTACCGGAACCGGCGAAGAGATCGGCGATGCGCTTGGCCTTGCCGACATGGGCGACAACGAGTTCCGCCATCGCCTCTTCGGCAGGCTTCGTCGCCTGGGTGAAGCCGCCGGCCGGAGGCGAGACCTGCACGCCACCGAAATCGACGATCGGTTTCTGCGGCTCGACGAGGATCTCGCCGTTCAGCGAGACACGGGCGATGCCGCGCATGCCGAGCACGGTCTCGACAGCCTTGCGGCGCTGCTGGTCGGCAAGCTTCTTGATGCCGTCAACGGCAAGGTCGAGACCCGACAGCGTCTCGAGCACCGAAATGCGGAAGGCTTCGGCATTCGTCGCCATCGCCGCGCCGATCGCCTTGATCGCCGGCAGCCGGGCCATGATCCCTGCCGACGAGATCGGACATTCCTCGATCGCGACGATATGGTGGCTTTCGGCCTGGTTGAAACCGATCAGCATGTCCTTCTCGGTCTTGCGCGCCGCGAAGACGACGCGGCGGCGCTCGCCGGGATGGGCGGCAACGAGTTCGCCGACCTCGGCATCGATCCCCTGCGATTTCAGCGCGTTGACCACCAGCTGCCGCTTGAAGGCGCGGTAGGGCGCGTCCGAAAAATGCTGCAGCGTGCAGCCGCCGCAGGTGCCGTTGACGCCGTCGGGGCCGAAATGGCGGCAGGCCGGCTCCTGCCGGTCCGGCGAGGCCTTGGCGATCGACATGATCGTGCCCTGGTTCTTGACGCGCGCGATCGCGACCTCCTCGCCCGGCAGTGCGAAAGGCACGTAGATCGCGCCATCCCTGCCTTCGGCGATACCGTCGCCCTGTCCGCCGAGTTTCTTGATCGTGACTGTTTCGGTGCTCACGGCTTTATTCCTGCAAGTAGATATTCCTGATTGCCGTCGCCGCCGGTAATCGGCGAGGCGATGAGGCCGAGGCTCTTCCAGCCCATGTCTTCGGTAAACCAGCGCTCCAGCTCTGCGGCCACCGACGGCGCGGAGGAGGGGTCTTTCAAGAGACCGCCCTTGCCGATCGCCTCGCGCCCGGCTTCGAACTGCGGCTTGACCAGCAGCGCCGCCTTGGCGCCCGGCTCGGCGATGTCGAGTGCCGGGGCAAGCGCCAGCTTCAGCGAAATGAACGAGACGTCGGAAACCAGGAAGGTCACGGCATGGCCGATATCGTCGGCCGTCAGATTGCGGGCGTTCAGCCCCTCTATATTCGCTACGCGCGGATCGGCCGAAATGCGTGGATGCATCTGCCCGTGGCCGACATCGATCGCCGTCACATGCGCGGCACCGCGCTCCAGCAGCACTTCCGTGAAGCCGCCGGTCGAAGCGCCGACGTCAAGACAGTGATGCCCGGCCGGATCGAGCCGGAAGTGATCGAGCGCCGCCGTCAGCTTCAGTGCGGCGCGCGAGACGTAATCCTGCGCCGGATCGTCGATTTCGATCTCGGCCGTTTCGGCAAACAGCGCGCCCGGCTTGGTGACGACCTTGCCGCCGACTTTCACGGTGCCGCGGTCGATCGCATCGCGCGCTCGCGAACGGCTGGCAAAGAGACCGAGGCTGACGAGCAGCTGGTCGAGACGTTGTGGGTTCTGATCGGACATTGGCAGTCCATGACTGGCAAAACCCGCGCTTGCAAGCCTTTTGTTTGCATCGCCGCCGTTGACGCCCGCCGGCACCCGGCGATAATTCCGCCGTTGTCCATGGGGTAGGGGAGTGAGACGGCATGCCGATATCGAGAAGCGTGGCTCTGATCGCCGCCGTCCTGACCGCCGCCCCGGCGCTCGCCAATGATACGATGGCCGAGCTGAAAACAGGCGGCCTGACCTTCATCGAATCTCCTGACGTCAGCATGGAGAGCGAGGCGCTTTTCATCTCGGCCAGGGAAGTGCGCGTCGATTACGTCTTCGAAAGCAGCGCCGGCAAGGATGTCGAGACGCTTGTCGCCTTCCCGATGCCGGATCTGCCGGGCCATGTGGAGAGCGATATCGCCATTGCCGATTCCGGCAAGGACAATTTCCTCGATTTCACGGTGACGCAGGACGGCAAGCCGATCTCGCCGGCATTGCAGCAGCGGGCGATCGCCGCCAGCATCGACGTCACCGATGACCTGAAGGCGCAGAACATTCCGCCGCTCCCCTACGCCGAGGGCACGGCCGCAGCGCTCGAAAAGCTCCCCGACGCGGTCAAGCAGGACTGGCTCTCCCGCGGCCTGCTCTACGACGACGTCTATGACAATGACGGCAGCGGCATGAAGCATCACATGACGCCGCTCTGGACGCTGCGCTCCACCTACTGGTGGAAGACCGTCTTTCCGGCCAGGGCGAAGGTGACGGTCTCGCACCGCTACACGCCGAGCGTCGGCGGCACCGTGGCGATCAGTTTCCTGGAGGATGGCCAGGCCAAGGGGGATCGCTTCGCCGAATATAGCAGCCGCTACTGCATGGACGGAGGCTTCGTCAAAGCCGCGCAGAAACTGGCGAAGGCTGAGGCGAATGGCGGCCCGAACTATACCGAAAGCTGGATTTCCTACATCCTGAAGACCGGCGCCAACTGGAACGGCCCGATCAAAAGCTTCAAGCTGACGCTGGATAAGGGCGACCCGAAAAACCTCATCAGCTTCTGCGGCTCGAACGTCAAGAAAACCGGCCCGACGACATTCGAGATGACGGCGGCGGATTTCTGGCCGGAGCGGGATCTCGATATTCTGATCCTCAACGCGCCCGGGCAGGTCCAGTAAGCGCCGGGGTGGCGCAATATCGCCATCCCCTATTTTTGTGCGGTGCAAACTTAAGCAATTTTAAAGCCGCGCCGCCTAGGTTCGCCCCGATTGCAGTGGTTCGCCTGAATCGCTTTTGCCATGACGGCACGCATTTTCTGCCCGCAAATCATGTTCCTCCCAAATTTCTTAGCCTGCTGCCGTCGCCCCGCGGTGGCCCGATCAGACACGCCGATTATTTGCCAGGAGAATTACCGGTGTTCGCCAATATCTCACTCAAGGGGAAGCTTGCGGCCACGTTCGCAGCCCTCATCGTCATTTTCGTTGCCGTCTCGTCCTTCGTCTATATGAAGGCAAACGCCTCCGCTGAGGCCTCCGCACAGCAGGAAAAATCCGAGCTGCTCGTCAACCAGGTAGACGACGCGCTGCAGGCCATGCTCGAGCAGGCCGTCAATCTGCGCGGCTTCATCCTCTTCCGCTCCGACAGCACCTATGGCGATATCTTCGCCAACCGCGAGCGCATGCTCAAGGCGATTGCCGCCGCCAAGCAAACCGCTGCCGGCGAGCCTGAAATCCTCGACATGATCGACGGCATGCAGAAGGCTGCCGACATCTATTTCCATGAGCTCGCCGAGCCGCAGGCCAAGGCCCGCAAGGAAACCGAAACCCCGATCGCCGATGTCGTCAAGATCGGCGTCAATGCCACCAAGGGCCAGCTCGACGGCTTCCGTCAGGCTTCCGCCAAGATCAAGGCTGCCGCCCGCGACAAGTCCGCTGAGCTCGCCGCCATCCAGGCCGATGCCGATAGCGACCTGAACAGCACGCTGCTCTTCGGCGGTATCGGCGCCTCGCTTGCCGCTGCCGTTCTTGCATGGCTGCTGTCGCGCGCCATCGTCCAGCCGATCATCGGCATGACCACGGCGATGAGCCGCCTTGCCGATGGCCATCACAATGTCGACGTTCCCGCCCTCGACCGCCGCGACGAAGTCGGCCGCATGGCCCAGTCGGTTCTGGTCTTCAAGGAAGCTGCCGCCGAAAAGCTGCGCCTGTCGGGCGAAACCGACCGCATGCGCAGTGAAGCCGAGCGTCAGCGCCTGCTCTCTGATGAGGACAAGGCCCGCGAAGCCGCCGACATCCGTTTCGTCGTCGATGGTCTGGC
Organism: Rhizobium sp. Rhizsp82; assembly: GCF_047325115.1. Lineage (NCBI taxonomy): Bacteria > Pseudomonadati > Pseudomonadota > Alphaproteobacteria > Hyphomicrobiales > Rhizobiaceae > Rhizobium > Rhizobium sp. Rhizsp82. The sequence continues at coordinate 1,689,798 of NZ_CP168570.1, forward strand.
AACCGGCCTGTCGAATCTCGCAAACGGCGATGTCGCAAGCCGCATCACTTCGCCGTTCTCTCAGCAGTTCGATGGTCTGCGCACCGACTTCAACCATGCTGCCGAAAAGCTGCAGGCGACCCTGCAGGCCGTCGGCCGCAACGCCTCGGCGATCAATGCCGGTGCTGGCGAAATCCGCTCGGCTGCCGACGATCTCGCCCGCCGCACCGAACAGCAGGCCGCAGCGGTCGAAGAGACCGCCGCAGCCCTCGAAGAGGTCACCACCACCGTCCGCGACAGCGCCAAGCGCGCCGAAGATGTCGGTCATCTGGTCGAGCGTGCCCGCGTGGGCGCCGAACGCTCCGGCGACGTTGTCCGCAAGGCCGTCACCGCCATGGAGCAGATCGAGAAGTCTTCGGGCGAGATCAGCAACATCATCGGCGTCATCGACGATATCGCCTTCCAGACCAACCTCCTGGCGCTGAATGCCGGTGTCGAAGCCGCCCGCGCTGGTGAAGCCGGCAAGGGCTTTGCCGTCGTCGCCCAGGAAGTCCGTGAGCTGGCCCAGCGCTCCGCGCAGGCAGCCAAGGAAATCAAGGCGCTGATCAACACCTCGGGCGAACAGGTCAATACCGGCGTGTCGCTCGTCGACCAGACCGGCAAGGCGCTGGCCGAGATCGTCAACGAGGTCCAGGAGATCAACCGCCACGTCGGCGCTATCGTCACCGCCACCCGCGAACAGTCGATCGGCCTGCAGGAGATCAACACCGCCGTCAACAACATGGACCAGGGCACGCAGCAGAATGCCGCCATGGTCGAGGAACAGACGGCGGCCAGCCACTCGCTGGCCCAGGAAGCAGCATCTCTCGATGCCCTGCTGCACCAGTTCAAGCTCGGTGCCGCCGCAGCCGTCGCCGTCGCCCCGCGCGCCGTCATCGCCCAGCCGGCCTCCCGCTCGGTCGCCTCTCCGGCCCGCGCGCTGAACAACCGCGTCGCCAGCGCTTTTGGCGGCCGCGCTGCAACGGCCGCTGCTGTTGTGCAGGAAGATTGGGAAGAGTTTTGAGACCAGCCTGATTATCTAAGATGGGGCCTCCGAAGGAAACTTTGGGGGCCTTTTGTTTTGGGCGCTTGCGTGGCCCCCTCATCCGGCTGCCGCCACCTTCTCCCCGAGGGGGTCCGAAGGACGGGTCGAGACCGTTGGCTCGACCCCGGTGGGCAGGGTGAGGGGGCTCCGGGGCGCGACAGTAACTACCGAGGCCTACCCCGCCACCACCCGCATCCGCTCCACATCCCGCCGCGGCGGCACGCTATGCACGCGCACATAATCCCGGCTGAACTGCGAAGGGCTATCATACCCCACGCGAAACCCCGCTTCCGCCGCCGTCAGCCCCTCGGTCACCATCAACCGCCGCGCCTCCTGCAATCTCAGCTGCGTGCGAAACTGCAGCGGGCTCATCGCCATCACCGATTTGAAATGCTCGTAGAAGGTCGAGGCGCTCATGCCTGCCACCGAGGCGAGATGCTCGATCGCGAAGGGCTCGCTGAAATTCTTGCGGATGAAGTCTACTGCCCGGCCGATCTGGTTCAGCCGGCTTTCGCGATTGGCGATCTGCCTCAGCAGCGGCGCCTGCGGGCCGCGGATCAGGCGGTAGAGCATCTCGCGCTCGATCATCGGCGCCAGCACACCGGCATCCTCGGGCGCATCCAGCAGCTGCAGCATCCGCACGGCAGCATCGAGCAGCTCCGGCGTCGAAGCGCTGACGCCGGCTGCCGCACTCTCGTTCGCCTTGTTTTCCGCCGCAGGCATCAGCTCCGCCAGCATGCCGCGATCGAGCTGCACCCGCATGCAGAGATAGGGCCGGTCGGCGCTCGCCTCGACGACGGCGCCGATGACCGGCAGGTCGACGCCGACGACGAGGTAATGAGCACTGTCATAGACATGCACCCTGTCGCCCACCACCGCGCGTTTTCGTCCCTGCGCCACGATGCAGCAGGAGGGCTCGTACATCGTGTGGATCGGCTCGGTCTTCGCCGAGGATCGTATGATCCCGACGCGCGGCAGGGCGGTATCGAAGCTGCCGTCGGTTCCGGCATGGCGATCGATCAATTCTGCAAGCTGGGCAATCTTTTCCATGAGAACAGCATGACCGGCAGCGGCGCAAATGCCAAGCCGTGACGCTCCGCTTCCGGAAGATCGTACAAGAAATCCGGAGAAGCCTGCTACCGGCCGGTGCCATCAAGCGACCATTCTCTGCCGGGGCCGCACCCGGCGGCCTTCACAGTCACAGCATGAGGAAGAAGACATGACCGGCATCAAAGGCAAGACAGTTCTGATCACCGGCGCCAGCAGCGGCATCGGCGCCGCAACCGCCCGCGAACTTGGCGCCGCCGGCGCCAGGCTCGTCATCGGCGCAAGGCGGACCGACCGGCTGGAGGCGCTCGCAACCGAAATCCGCAATCAAGGCGGCACCGTCGAATTCCGCGCCCTCGACGTCACCGACCGCGCCGATATGGAGGCCTTCGCCAGGGCGGCGATCGATGCCTTCGGCCGCATCGACGTGCTCGTCAACAATGCCGGCGTCATGCCGCTATCGCTGATGTCGTCGCTGAAGGTCGAGGAATGGGACCGGATGATCGACGTCAACATCAAGGGCGTGCTCTATGGTATCGCGGCCGTCTTGCCGATCATGAATGCGCAGGAAAGCGGCCAGATCATCAACGTTTCCTCGATCGGCGGCCTCGCGGTGTCGCCGACCGCGGCGGTCTATTGCGCCACCAAGTTTGCGGTGCGGGCGATTTCGGATGGCCTGCGCCAGGAAAACCGCAAGCTCCGCGTCACCTGCATCAATCCCGGCGTCGTCGAATCCGAACTCGCCAGCACCATCACCGAGCCCTTCGCGAAGGATGCCATGGCCACCTACCGCGCCATCGCGCTGAAGGGCGATGCGATCGCCCGCGCCATCCGCTTCGCGATCGAGCAGCCCGACGACGTCGATACCAACGAGATCACCATCCGCCCCACCGCCAACGCGGCGATCTGATCATGCGCGGGCTCTCTCTGATAACAGGCGCCGCCCTCTGCGGCGCCACCCTTGCCTTCGCCAATGACCAGGAGACTAAAATGCAGACCCATCCCTATATCGGCATGTGGATCACCGCCGACGGCCATATCCGCCAGGAACTATTGCCGAACGGCCGCTACGACGAAGCCCGCGGCACCCGCAAGAGCGCCTACCAGGGACGCTACGAGGTAGACGGCGACCATATCGAATACTGGGACGACACTGGCTTCACCGCCGACGGCGATTTCATCGACGGCGTGCTGCACCATGGCGGGATGGTGTTTTATCGGGATGGGATGGTGGAGTAGCTCTGACGCGGAGGTGGTGCCCGCGGCCCCCTCATCCGGCCCTATGGGCCACCTTCTCCCCGCGGGGGAGAAGGGATCGGAGACGTTGCGGCAATTCCCTTCTCCCCTCGGGGAGAAGGTGCCCGAAGGGCGGATGAGGGGGCTCCGGGTAGGGAGTTTCAGACTTATCCAGCAACCCCAACCGCAACACTGCGGCCAAGCGCCTTGAATACCGTCGAAACGATCCCGGCGCGATCGAGCCCTGCATGGGCATTCATCGCCTCGGGCTTTGCCTGCTCCATCCAGATATCGGGCATGACCAGCGAGCGCACCTTCAGGCCGTTATCAAGCAGACCTTCCATCGCCAGGAACTGCATGACGTGGCTGCCGAAGCCGCCGATGGAGCCTTCCTCGATGGTGATCAGGATTTCGTGGTGGGCGGCGAGCTGGCGGATCAGGTCGTGGTCGAGCGGCTTGGCAAAGCGCGCGTCGGCAACGGTGGTAGACAGACCGGCCGCATCGAGATCTTCGGCGGCAAGCAGGCTGTCGGCGAGGCGCGTGCCGAAGGAGAGCAGCGCCACCTTGGTGCCTTCCTTGACGATGCGGCCCTTGCCGATCTGCAGGATTTCACCGCGAACGGGCATTTCTACGCCGACACCTTCGCCACGCGGATAGCGGAACGAGATCGGACCGGCATCATAGGCAGCGGCGGTACGCACCATATGCTTCAGTTCCGCCTCGTCGGCCGCCGCCATCACGACGAAGCCCGGAAGTGCCGCCAGGAAAGTCGTGTCGAAGGAACCCGCATGCGTCGGCCCATCGGCGCCGACGAAGCCGGCGCGGTCGATCGGGAAACGCACCGGCAGTCCCTGGATCGCCACGTCGTGCACCACCTGGTCATAGGCGCGCTGCAGGAAGGTGGAATAGAGCGCGGCAAACGGCTTGTAGCCTTCGGCGGCGAGGCCGGCAGCGAAGGTCACAGCATGCTGCTCGGCAATGCCGACATCGAAACAGCGGGCCGGATAGAGGCTCGCCAGCTTGTCGAGGCCGGTGCCGTTCGGCATAGCGGCCGTGATGCCGACGATCTTGTCGTCGAGTTCGGCTTCCTGCACCAGCGCTTCGGCGAAGACGCTCGTATAGCTCGGCGCATTCGGCTTCACCTTCGCCTGTGCGCCGGTGATGACGTCGAACTTGTTGACGCCGTGATACTTGTCGGCCGCAGCTTCGGCCGGCGGATAGCCCTTGCCCTTCTGGGTCACGACATGGATCAGCACCGGGCCTTCCGCATGGTCGCGCACATTGCGCAGAACCGGCAGCAGGTGTTCGAACGAGTGCCCGTCGATCGGGCCGATATGGTAGAAACCCATCTCCTCGAACATCGTCCCGCCGGTCACATAGCCGCGCGCATGCTCGACGGCGCGGGTGATGGCGCGGTCGACCTTCTTGCCGAGATAGGCGGTCAGCTTCTTGCCGAAGTCGCGGAAGCCCATATAGGTGCGCCCGGAGGCGAGACGCGCCAGATAGGCGCTCATCGCGCCGGTCGGCGGAGCGATCGACATGTCGTTGTCGTTGAGGATGACGATCAGCCGCGCGTCGAGTGCGCCGGCATTGTTCAGCGCCTCATAGGCCATGCCCGCCGACATTGCGCCGTCGCCGATGACGGCGATCACGCGCTTGTCGGTCTGGTCGAGTTCGGCGGCGACGGCCATGCCGAGACCGGCGGAAATCGAGGTCGAGGAATGCGCGGCGCCGAAGGGGTCGTATTCGCTCTCGGCACGGCGGGTGAAGCCGGAGAGGCCGTTTTCCTGGCGCAGCGTACGAATGCGGTCGCGGCGGCCGGTCAGGATTTTGTGCGGATAACACTGGTGGCCGACATCGAAGATCAGCCGGTCGTCGGGCGTGTTGAAAACGCTGTGGATGGCGATCGTCAGCTCGACGACGCCAAGCCCTGCACCCAGATGTCCGCCGGTGCGCGACACGGCGTCGATCATCTCGTCGCGAACCTCGCGTGCGAGCTGCGGCAGCTCGCGGTCATCGAGCTTGCGCAGGTCGGCTGGAAGCTTGACCTGATCGAGCAGCGGTGTCTTCGGCGGTTGTGTCACGGGCGGGCGCTCTTTCTTATCATTCTCGGAGATGCTTATTCCGATTAAATTGCGGCGAAACAAGTGCGTTTCAAGAACCGCAACCGCTCCATTCTAGAGAAGTTCAGCCTTCAGGCAAAGGCACGAATTCCTCTTCATCCCCCGGAACGATGTCAAAACGGCCGGTGCGCCACTCTTCCTTGGCCTTCTCGATCCGCTCTTTCGACGATGAGACGAAGTTCCACCAGATATAGCGCTTGGAGTTCAGCGCCGCGCCGCCGAAGAGCATCAGGTGACAGCCCTGTTCGCCCGCCTCGAGCGTGATGGCATCGCCGGGACGGAATACCAGCAGCTGATCGGCCGCAAACCGGTCGCCGGCAATCACCACCTCGCCGGAGAGAACGTAGACGGCGCGCTCTTCATGCGCAGCACCGAAGGGGAATTTCGCTCCCGGCTGCAGGCTGATATCGGCATAGAGCGTATCGGTGAAAACCTTCACCGGCGACTTCAGCCCCTCGAAGGAGCCGATCACCACGCGCCCGGTCACGCCGCCATCGTCGATAACAGGCATGTCGCCCTTTTCGGTATGGGTGAACTCCGGGTTCATCTCTTCCTTTTCATCGGGCAGCGCCAGCCAGGTCTGCAGCCCGGACATCGCCAGCGGATGTCCGCGCAGATTGTCTGGAGTGCGCTCCGAATGCACGATGCCGCGCCCCGCGGTCATCAGGTTGATATCACCGGGGCGGATCACCTTCTCGGTGCCGAGGCTGTCGAGATGGCGGATCTCGCCGTCGAAGAGATAGGTGACCGTCGAAAGCCCGATATGCGGATGCGGCTTCACATCCAGCGCCTCGTCGGGCCTGAGGATCGCCGGCCCCATCCGGTCGAAGAAGATGAACGGCCCCACCAGCCGCCGCTGCCTGGTCGGCAGCGCGCGACGCACCTGGAATCCGCCGATATCGCTGGTGCGCGGAATGATCAGATTCTCGATCGCATCACAGGCAAAGGCATCGCCGGGCAGGGGATCTTTACCGGGGAAGAAGGACATGGCGGTTTCCTCTAAATACCAGCGAGATCCGGAACATGCGGATAGCGCGACGCGATTTCAATGGTCAGAGCGTTTCCTGCTCTTCAGGATAATGGGCAAGGAAAGATGTAAGCTCGGCGAGCAGAAGTGGAAGCGGATCGGTGGCGGCGTTCCAGATCACAGTATCGATAACGCCGCGGTAGTCGTGGCGAAGCACATTGCCGAAATGACGCATCGCCAGCCAGTCGTGAGCCGGAAACAGTTCTTCGGCCAAGGGTCCCAGTTTGACGGCTGCTTCCGATATCCTGGCAAAGCAGCGCTCAGTCGCATCGCGAACGAGGCGATTCTCGCGGTAGGCTTTCAGGTCCATGCCTCGGATATAGTCCAAAACGGCCTCCCCATTCTCGACGATGTCGCGCATCCGCGTCAGGGGGCGTTTAGAAGGCAACAGTGCGGTCCTGTTCCACGTTCAGGCGAAACCGCTCTTTCTCCAGGGGCTCGGCGATTACATCCACCTTGTGGAAGCCTGTGATCTCGGTGATCTTGTCTTCCAGGTTCGCGATCGCGCTGAAGTAACCGAGACCCGATTTCATAACGGGGTCGCTCAGCTTGACGAGGATGTCGAGGTCCGATTCCGGTGTCGCTTCACCGCGTGCCACGGAGCCAAAGATAGACATATGCTCCGCACCTGCGGCGCGCAGCTCATCTTCGTGCTCTCGGAGCTTGGCGATGACCGTATCCTTGTCCATGCCAAGCAATATAGGGAATTTGCGTTGTCCGGTCGAGTGCCACTCTGGGGTGCATTCATCCGGCTGCCGCCAATCAAGCCCCGTCGAGAGGCTCCACCCCCTGCGGCTTGCCTGACCTGTCGAGGCGGATCTTCTCGATACGGTTTTCGGCCGCGGAAAGCAGCGTCTCGCAATGCTTCTTCAGCGCTTCGCCGCGCTCGTAGATCTCGATGGATTCATCCAGCGCCACGTCGCCGCGTTCCAGGCGCGCGACGATGCTTTCGAGTTCGGCCACGGCCTTTTCGAAGGAAAGACCTGATACCTCAGGCTTGGCGCTGTCAGTCATACTCAACCCTTCATCAATCGAAGCACATGCAGCCCGGCCGATTCGGCTAGACCTTCGAGATCATAGCCGCCTTCCAGCAGGCTGACGACCCGGTTGGAGGCGCTTTTGTCGGCTATCTCCAGCAATCTTCCGGTTGCCCAGTCGAAATCCTCGCCGACGAGATTGATCTGCGCCAGGGGATCGCGGTGATGGGCGTCGAAGCCGGCGGAGATGATGATCAGGTCCGGCCGGAAGTCGTTGAGCGCCGGCAGCACGCGGGACTTGAAGGCCTCGCGGAAATGGTCGCTGCCGACATTCGGCGAAAGCGGCGCATTGACGATCGTGCCGTGCTTGCCGCTTTCGTCCTTGGCGCCGGACCCGGGATAAAGCGGCATCTGGTGCGTCGAGCAGAACAGCACCGAGGGATCGTCCCAGAAGATGTCCTGCGTGCCGTTGCCGTGATGCACGTCCCAATCGACGATCGCGACGCGCTCGGCGCCATAGCGCTTCTGCGCGTGGCGGGCGGCAATCGCGGCATTGTTGAAGAAGCAGAAGCCCATCGCCTTGTTCTTCTCGGCGTGATGGCCGGGCGGACGCGCCGCGACGAAGACATTGTCGGCCTTGCCGGTGAACACGTCATCGACAGCGGCCATCGCCCCGCCGACGCCGGTCAAGACCGCCTGCAGGCTCTTGGCGCTGGCATAGGTATCGGCTTCAAGCTGGTTGATTTCGCCTTCTTCTTCGGGGATCTGCCGCATCACGGCGAAGAGGTGCTCTTCGGGATGCGCCAGCAGCACCGCGTCCTCATTGGCCTGCGGCGCCTCCTTGCGGTCCAGCCGCTCGAAATTCGGATGGCCGAGCGCGACATTGATGGCACGCATGCGGTCCGGCCGCTCCGGATGGCCGTCCGGTGTCACATGTTCGAGGAAGATCGGATGTTCGTAAAGACGGGTGCTCATGGCGAAATACTTATCCTCTGGCCCTGTCATGATCCACAGCAGATGGTGCTGAGGCGGGCTATTTCAACAGACACATGCTGTCGCAACCACGTCACCGCAAGCGTTTACTTCACCTCCGCCCGGGCCTAGTCTTGCTCGTGATGGCAGGGGGAGCCGGCAGACGATGGTGAAGGCAGCGCGCTCGAACAGAGAGCAGATCCGCATTCCGTTCCGTGACGTGGACATGAACGGGCAGATGTTTCTCGCCTCATACATTTCCTATGCCGAATCCGCGCTGGCCGGTTTCTGGTCGATGCGGCCGGAACTCGCCGATGAGCCGCTCTACATCGCCTGCAAGGTCTCCTGCACGCTGCACCGTCCGTTGCGATACGAAGAGGACGCGGTCTTCACCGCCGCCGTCGACAAGATCGGCCTGAGGTCCGTCGGCTTCGTGGTCGCCGTCGATGCGGATGGAGAGCGTGCCGCCGAAGTGGAGATCACCTGGCAGGCCCGCAGCCGCGAGATCGGCGAGCCAGTCTCGCTGCCTGAAGAGACGCGCGACTGGCTCTACACGTTTCTCGATTAGGCGCGAACCGGCAGCAGCGGATAGCCGACCATGACGGCGCGGCCGACGAGGGCTGCGACGAAGGCCTTGGCGACATCGCCGGGCACGAAGGCCATGGAGCCGACAAAGGCTTGCTCGAGGCTGACACCACCGGCAATCGCCAGATAGATGATCCCGAAGGCATAGAGAACGACGATCCCGCCGATCATCGCCGACAGGAAGAAGCCGACGGTCTGGACGAGACCGGACTGCTCGGCCTTGACGAGGCGCTCGCTGAGATAGCCAGTGGTGAAGGCGGCAAACAGCCAGCCGATAAGGAAGCCGGTGGTCGGCGCCGCAAAGGCGGCAAGTCCGCCGCGGCCGCCCGAAAGAACCGGCAGGCCGATGGCGACGAGCACCCAGACGATCAACACGGCGATCGAGCCACGGCGCGCGCCGAGCACGACACCGGCCATCATCACGCCCATCGACTGCGCGGTGATCGGTACCGGAATGAAGCCGAGGGTGATCGGCGGCAGGATGCCGAGCGCGACGATGATCGCGGCAAAAAGGGCAGACAAGACAAGGTCGCGGGTGCTCATTATGGGCTCCGTGTTTACGATCGGTTAACTGACATGCCGCCGAATGCCGCGCGCGTCAATCGCCGCGGCAATGTTATCCGCATCTCTGAGGGTGAGGATGATCAGCGGCGCAAGCAGCGTCACCGGCCGCACCTTGATGCCGCGCGCCGCATGCGCTTCCTTGATCGCCTGATAGCGCCCGAGGATTTCAGGCACGAAACGCACGACAAGCCCGACGGCGAGACCGACATCATTAGCCTGCACCAGCCCGATCCGCTCGAGCGGCCGCGCCAGCAGGGTGATCTCGTCGATGAATTCGGCAATCGTGGTCGTGGCGGTCACGGCCGCCGCAAAGAACATCAGCGATGTCAGCCGCAGCAGCGCCACGACCGCGCCATGCCAAGGATTGAAGGCAAGGCTGAACAGCGCAACGATGGCGATCGTCAGCAGCACCGGCTTCAGCCGGTCGAGCGCCTGCGCAAGGGGAATGCCGAGCCGAAAATAGATGGCTGCCGTCGCCAGCACCGCAAATGACAGCAGCGGTATCTCGCGCGTCGTGAACAGGATGACGCCGAGGATCGCGAGCACCACGAGCTTGGCACGCGCCGGCAGGCGGTGCATGACGCTCTCTCCCTCGACGTAGAGCGACTGCATCAGCGGGCGACCTCCCTGTAGCGCGCGATCGCATCGGCGGCAGGCGCATCGGCGGCAAGCGTGCCCTCGTGGAAGACCAGCACCCGGCCGAAATCGGCGATCAGCTCGAGATCATGGGTAATGACGATCGCATTTTCCGGCAGCCCCTCGATCAGCCGCTGCACCAGCGCCCGGTTCTTTAGGTCCAGCTGGTTGGTCGGTTCGTCGAGAATGAGAATGTCAGGACCGGTGACCAGCACTGCCGCCAGCGCCGCAATCTGCAATTCGCCGCCGGAAAGTTCATGCGCCCGGCGTGGCGCCAGATGCGCGGCGCCGAAACGCGAGAGGACGGCTTCTACCTTCGCGTCGATCTCGCCCTTCGCAACGCCGCGGCTCTTCAGCCCAAAGGCGATGTCGTCCTTGACGATAGGCAGGATGATCTGGTTCTGCGGCTGCTGGAAGATGAAGCCGACATCGGAAAGCGCGCCGCGCTCGCCCGCCGTATCGCGGCCATTGACGAGAACGCGCCCTGCCGTCGGCTTCGCCAGCCCGTTGATCAGCCGCGCGAAGGTGGTCTTGCCGGAGCCGTTCAGGCCGATGATGCCTATGCGGTTTTCGCTCAGCTGCAAGGTCAGCGGTGCCAGTGCCTGGCGCGCGCCATAGCTGACCGAAGCCTCTTCGAAACGGATGTCCAAATGCAGTCCCTCATCCTTCTGGCGCTCGCTTCTATAGCGGCGGCGCCAAAAGTGCAAAAGCGGGTGGCTAGGAAGATTTTCCGGCATATGATGCCGTCATGACGAATCTGCTCTCGAATGCCGATGCCCGCCGCGTCTTCATCGCCAAGCAGGGCCTGAGTACTCCGCCCAACCGCGCCTTGACCAAGGACGGGCTCCTGCAGCTCATCCACGATCTCGGCTTCGTCCAGGTCGACAGCATCCAGACGGTGGAACGCGCCCACCACCAGATCCTGTTCTCCCGCAACCAGACCTATCGCCGCGAACACCTGACCTCGCTGCTGGAGAAGGATGGCGCGCTCTTCGAACACTGGACGCATGACGCCTCGATCCTGCCGAGCAGCTTCTTCAAGTACTGGAAGCACAAGTTCGTCCAGCAGGAGGAGGTGCTGGTCGAGCGCTGGCGCAAATGGCAGGGCGAGGGCTTCGAACACGCTTTCGAGGAAACCTATGACCGCGTCGTCCAGAACGGCGCGATCCTCGCGCGGGACATCAAGGCGGACGATCACGTTTCCGGCGGCTGGTGGAACTGGCATCCGAACAAGACGGCGCTTGAATATTTCTGGCACACCGGCAAGTTCGCCATCGCCGGGCGCTCGAATTTCCAGAAGATCTACGACCTCGTCGAGCGCGTCATCCCCGACGAGTTCCGCGAGCAGGAAGTCAGCCGCGAGGAATTTGTCGACTGGGCCTGCCGCAGTGCGCTGACGCGTCTGGGCTTCGCCACATCAGGCGAGATAGCGGCCTTCTGGCGGCTGATCTCGCCGGAGGAAGCGAAGGCCTGGGTCACCGCCCATCGCGACGAACTCACCGAAGTGATCATCGAACCCGCGCTTGGCGGCAAGCCGCGCCCCTCTTGGGCGCTCGCGGAATTTCCCGCGGAGATCGCCGACTTCCCCGAGCCGCCGGCCCGCATCCGCGTGCTCAGCCCCTTCGACCCGATGATCCGCGACCGCAACCGCACCGAACGCCTCTTCGGCTTCTTCTACCGCATCGAGATCTTCGTGCCCGAGCCGAAGCGTGAATATGGCTACTACGTCTTCCCGCTGCTGGAGGGCGACAAGCTCATCGGTCGCATCGACATGAAGGCTGACAGGAAGAAGGGCACGCTGGATGTGAAGCGTCTGTGGCTTGAGCCGGGTGTGCGGGCCTCCGCCGGACGTCTCGACAGGCTTGCTGCCGAGCTCGACCGCGTCGCCCGCTTTGCCGGCGTGGAGCGCGTGATCCTTGCTGACGGCTGGCTCGGGTAGTCAATGCCAATTGATTGAATTTTAAGAAGTTTTTTCGAAATTACTCGACGTTAATCTTGACGCCGGTTTACCATGCCCGTGCCGAACTTGTTAAGCACCGTTCCCCTACGGTTGGCGCATGAAAACGCACCCCATCAGATACGCCGCATTGTTGGCTTGGAACGACCTGGGCCGCAGGGTCAGGGCTCTGATCCGCAACCGCCGCGACGCCCGTGCCGCGGCGGCCTCAACTGTCTCGATGGGCGAACAGCGAGAGCCGATGAAGCCGGTCGCGGTAAAGTCGGCGCTGATCGACGCGGTCTATTTCAGCCAGCAGGACGGCCGTCTTCGCGTCTGCCTTAGCAACGGCGAGGACCGGACCTTCGAGGGCGTCAACGAGGCGCATGTCATTGCCATGGTCACCTCGCAATCGCCGGGCAAATATTACATGCGCAACGTCCGCCCCCGCTTCAAGCGTATCGCTGCCTGAGCGCGGGCGTTTAAGCACATCTGCTGTGATCAGCCGAGTTCAGTCTTGGTGATCTTGATCCCAAAACCCTCGAGCCCGACATAGTGCCGCTCGCGGGTGGTCAAGAGCTTGATAGAGGTCACGCCGAGATCCTTCAGGATCTGTGCGCCGAGACCGATTTCCAGCCATTCGCTCTCGCGCGTTGCTGCCTCGGCATGCGACTCGCGGCCCTGGCTGCGGGCTTTGCGGCCGTTGTCGATATGGCCGACGCCGACGGAGCCTTCGCGCAGATACACGATGATGCCGCGGCCTTCCTCGGCGATCTTCTGCATATAGTGGTCGACAGGGCTCTTCTTGCCGAACAGGTCCTCGGCGACGTTCTCCGGATGCAGGCGCACCGGAATGTCGATACCGTCGCGGATGTCACCGAAGACGACGGCGAGGTGCTGCATCGGATCCCAGGGCAGCGAATAGGTATGCGCCTTGGCCTTGCCGAACGGCGTCTCGATGTCGAAGCTCTGGCCGAGCTCGATCAGCGTTTCCTTGCGCTGGCGGTAGGCGATCAGATCGGCGACCGACACCTGCTTGAGGCCGTGTTCTTCCGCAAAGCTGCTCACCTGGGGGCCGCGCATCACGGTGCCGTTGTCATTGACGAGCTCGCTGATGACGCCGATCAACGGCAGGCCGGCGAGCTTGCAGAGGTCAACAGCGGCTTCCGTATGGCCGGAGCGCATTAGCACGCCGCCTTCGCGGGCAATCAGCGGGAAGATGTGGCCCGGGCGGACGAAATCGGCCGCACCCACATTCGGGTTGGCGAGGTTGCGCACCGTCAGCGTGCGGTCGTCGGCGGAAATGCCCGTCGTCGTGCCATGCTTGAAATCGACCGAAACGGTGAAGGCCGTCGTATGCGCCGAGTCGTTTTCGGCGACCATGGCGTTCAGGTTCAGGCGCTTGGCCTCTTCCTTCGGCATCGGCGTGCAGACGATGCCAGACGTGTGGCGGACGATGAAGGCCATCTTCTCCGGCGTGCAATGCACGGCAGCGACGATCAGGTCGCCTTCGTTCTCGCGGTCATCGTCGTCCATGACGACAACGATCTCGCCGGCTTCGAAGGCACGGATGGCATCGACGACACGCTTCTGATCGTAAGGCATGGGGTAATTCCTATTTCAACCGGCCGGTCTGGCCGCGGTCGCGGAGATAGTGATCGGCAATGGCGCATGCAACCATCGCCTCGCCGATCGGCACGGCGCGGATGCCGACGCAGGGGTCGTGACGGCCCTTGGTGCGCACATCGACATTCTTGCCGTCGGCATCGATCGACTGGCGCTCGGTCAGGATCGACGAGGTCGGCTTGATGGCGAAGCGGGCGATGACCGGCTGGCCGGTAGAAATGCCGCCCAGGATGCCGCCGGCGTGGTTGGACAGGAACAGCGGCTTGCCGTCATTGCCCATGCGCATCTCGTCGGCATTCTCTTCGCCGGTGATTTCGGCCGCGCCGAAGCCGTTGCCGATCTCGACGCCCTTGACGGCATTGATCGACATCAGCAGCGAGGCGATGTCCTGGTCGAGCTTGGCATAGATCGGCGCGCCGAGGCCTGCCGGAACATTCTCGGCGACGACTTCGACGACGGCGCCGACCGACGAGCCGTTCTTGCGGATGCCGTCGAGATATTCTTCCCAGACCGGAACGATCGCCGCGTCAGGCGCAAAGAACGGGTTCTTGTCGACCTGATCCCAATCCCAGTTCTGGCGGTTGATCTTGTGCTTGCCGATCTGGATCAGCGCCGCACGCACCTTCATGTCGGGAACGACGAGACGGGCGATGCCGCCGGCGGCGACACGGGCCGCGGTCTCGCGCGCCGAGGAGCGCCCGCCGCCGCGATAGTCGCGGATGCCGTATTTCACGTCATAGGTATAATCGGCATGGCCCGGCCGATACTGGCGGGCGATCTCGCCGTAATCCTTGGAGCGCTGGTCGGTGTTCTCGATCAGCATGGAGATCGGCGTGCCCGTCGAGATCATCGTCTCGTCGTCCTCGTCCAGCATCACGCCGGAGAGCACCTTCACCAGATCGGCCTCGCGGCGCTGGGTGACGAAACGCGACTGGCCGGGCTTGCGCTTGTCGAGCCAGACCTGGATGTCCTCGAGCTTGAAGCGCAGGCCGGGCGGCGTGCCATCGACGACGCAGCCGAGGGCCGGCCCATGGCTTTCGCCCCAGGTCGTGACGCGGAAAAGATGACCGAATGTATTATGCGACATGTGGTACCGACCAATGCGCGCCGAACGGACCGTTGCCGGCAGCGCCAACCTTTAGAATTCGGGGTCACTCATAGGCCAAAAAGCCAGGCGGGCAAACGCCTTTCTTTGCCGAAATGCGGGCGGATCTGAGAATGATGTTTCCGCAATTTGGAAACGATGGGCTCAGGAGGCGAGACGCCACGCGGTGCCGAGTGCTGCCTGCGTGAAGTCGTCGAAGGAGAGGGGACGCGAGAAGGCATAGCCCTGCAGCATGTCGCAGCCGAGATCGCGCAGCATGTCGGCATGGTCGATGGTCTCGACGCCTTCGGCCACGGTCTCGACGCCGAGCGAGCGGGCAATGTCGATGATCGAGCGCACCAGCGTGCGCTCCTGCGAGGAATGCAGGATCGGCTGCACCAGCTGCCGGTCGATCTTCAGCCGCTTCGGCTTCAGCTTCAGGAGCGAGACGATCGAGGTGTGGCCGGTGCCGAAATCGTCGATCTCGATATCGATGCCGAGCGCCTTGATGCGGTCGAGGTTCTGGGCGGCGACGTCTTCGCTTTCGTCGAGGAAGATCGATTCCACCAGTTCGAAGGAGAGTTCGCCCGGGCGGATATGCAGGTGGCTGAGCGACTCGAACAGGCTGCCGTCATGCAGGCGCCGCGCCGAAACGTTGACCGAGACCTGCGGCACGATGAGGCCATGGGCCGTCCAGCGCATCTTGTCCTTCAGCGCCGTTTCCAGAACGATGCTGTCGAGCGTCTGGACCACGTTGATCTCGTCGGCGATGCGCAGAAACTTGTCGGGCGTCAGCACGCCGCGGGTCGGGTGGTGCCAGCGCACCAGCGCTTCCACACCGGCGAGCTTCATCGTGCGGGCGCAGAACTGCGGCTGGTACCAGGCGGCAAACTCGTTGTTCTCGATACCGGCGAGAATCTCGTCGGCGGTGCGCTTGTTATTGATGATATCGGCCTGGAGGTTCTGGTTGAAGAACTCGTAGCGGTTCCGGCCCATGCTCTTGGCGCGATAGAGCGCGATATCGGCATTGATAAGCACCTTGCGCGCATCGACATGGATGCCGTTCGCCAGTGCAATGCCGATCGAGACGCCGCAGCGGCAGGAGAAGCCCTGGAAATCGATCGGCTGGCGCATCTCCTCGATGACGCGTCCCGCAAGCTCCGCCATATCCACGTCGCTGACGTCATGCGCCAGGATCACGAACTCGTCGCCGCCGATACGCGCTACAAGATCGCTGCCGCGCACGTTCTTCGACAGAACCTTCGATGCATGGACCAGCATCGCGTCACCCGCCGCATGGCCGAGCGTGTCGTTGATTTCCTTGAAGCGGTCGAGGTCGATATGCAGGATTGCGAATTTCTGGCGCTGCGAGCGGGCATCGACCGTAAGGCTCTCGAGCGCGATGTCGATCTTGCGGCGGTTGGCGAGGCCGGTCAGCGGGTCATGCAGCGAATTGTGCTCGATGCGGTTCTTGGCGAGCTCCAGCTCGATATTCTTGGCGACCGCCTCGTCCTTGGCCGCCTTCAGTTCGGCGGTCAGCAGCGAATCTTCCGTCACGTCGAAGGCGACGCCGATGATTTTCGTGGTGCCAGACGGCGTCTGGTGCACCTTGCCGGTCGAGCGCACGTAGCGGACGCTGCCATCGTCGCAGGGAACGCGGCAGATCAGCGTATGGGTGTCGCCCGGCTGCTTGAAGTAGCGCGCGCTCTCGACGGCTGCAGCCCTGTCGTCAGGATGCACGCGCGAAAGCCAGAGTTCTTCGGGAACGAAGCCGTACTGCGCCGGCAGGCCGTAGAGCTCGTGCATGCGCTCGTCCCAGAGCGAGCCCTGCTCACCGCAGGTCGCGTCCCAGATGCCGCACTGATAGGCGTCGAGCGCCAGATCGAGCTTGCCGGAGATTTCGGTCAGCTGCGCCTCGCGCCGCGAGATTTCGTCCAGCGCCAGTTCCAGCTCGGCATTCTTGATGTCGCTGACATCCTTGGCGTGGCGCAGCGTTTCGGCCGCTTCCGCATCCGTTGTCACGTCGGCGACGATGCCGATCGTGCGGCCGACGCCACCGGCATCGGTGTAGAAGGAGCCGACGGAGCGCAGGTAGCGGACCGTGCCGTCATCGAGAAGGATGCGATACTGCGCGGTGCAGGAAGCCCCGGCAACGCTGCAGTTGAAGAAGTGCATTTCGGCAATGTGGCGGTCGTCGGGAGCGATCCGCGAGAACCAGTTCTCCAGCGGATGGCTGCCTTCGCCTGCCGCTTCGCCGTGCAGCGCCGAGGCGCGCCCGTCCCAATAGAGGCTGTGGCCGCCTTCTTCGAGTTCCCAGATGCCGATGTTGGACGAATCGAGCGCCAGGTTCAGGCGCTGCGAGAGCTCCAGCAGCTTTGCTTCGCGGCGTTCGAGCTGCGAGATGTTGCGGTTGCGCTCGCCGAGCAGCAGCGTGGCGAAGAAGATCGGGATGATGATGACGCAGCCCGCGGTGATGATGATGACGCGCAGCTGCGACTGGTTCGCCGGCGCCTCGTTCCAGCCGGTGGTCGGTACGGCCGAGAGTTCCCAGCGGCCGCCGGCAAAGGCGATCTTGCGGCGCAGTGGCTGCTTGTCGAAGACATCGGTATTGCCGAAGAAGGGCAGGGCGGCATCGGCAGCAGCCGTGCCGAGATCGCGCACCGCGATCGACAGGTGATCGAGATGCGGGTAGCGCTCCTGGTTTTCGCTGTTGCGCGCCGGCTTCAGGCCGGTGTTTTCATAGAACATGTCGCGGTCGATGGTGACCTCGACGGCACCCCAGATTTTCCGCTGGCCGTTTTCCTTGACGAAGATCGGGAAGAAGATCGCAAAGGCATCCTTGCCCTCGGCGGTCTTGATCGGGCCGTAGAACCGCGCCTGCTGGTCGCCGGTATTGCGCCCGACCGATTGCATGGTCGACAGCGCCTCGCGCACGTCCTTGCCGATACGGTCCTTGTCGGATTGTGGCGGATAGACGTTGCTGACGATGAAATTGGGGGCGACGGCGACATTGAGGAAATGCGGGTTCTGGATCAGCAGCCAGTTGATCTGCCGCTCCATTTCCTCGTCATTGGTGCGCGCGCTCAGTGAAATCATGTTGGAGAGGTCACGGACGATAGTAATGTCCATGTTGATCTGCGCTGCCATGCGGGCGCGGATCAGGTTAGTCTCGTTTTCGGTGCGGATCTGCAGTTCGCGCAGATGGGCGGCATTATTGGCGCGATCAAGAGTGATGCCGACAGCGACGACCATGAAGGCGACGAAGCCGGAGACCAGCAGCGAAAGCCAGGTATTCTTGAAAATTCGCCGCAATTGCCTGTGGCCGCCCAGCCCGATAAGCAAAACAAGTTCCCCTTTGTTTAAAAGCAACTGTAGGGGGAACTTGTTAATTTACGATTGCCCGGCCCTCTATATTTCGGGTGCCGAAACAAGACAGAGTGGATGGTTAACGGCGCCTCTTGATTATTGTTAAAATGCTATTCATCAATTGGGCGGTGAAAGCCATTCTTCCGGGCAATTTTTGCCATATTCAGGGGATTATCTGTGTTTGATAAGATTTTAGCGTCGAGTGTGAAGAGGGTTGCCGCGATGCGTTTTTTTGTTGCCACGCTGTTGGCCACCGCAAGTTTCCTGTCGCCGATCAGCGGTTTTGCTGAGAGCGCGGATGTCGAGGCGACGATCAAGAAGGTCGATACCGCCAATCTCAGCCTGACGCTCGATGACGGCAAGACCTACCAGGCGCCCGAAGAGTTCAATTTCGATGGTCTGAAGGCCGGCGTGAAGGTCGTGATCTTCTATACCGAAGTCGACGGCAAGCGCGTCATCAACGATCTCGATATCGTTCAGTAAGCCGGTTCAGATCCAGCCGATCAGCCGCTCGGCAGTATCGATCTTCAAGATCCGGTCCTGCCAGATTTCTCCCTCAGCGGCCTCGTGCTTAGGAACATCGCCAATCATCTTGAAGAGACTGCGGATGACGCCGCCGTGCGTCACGCAAACCGTTGGTTTGTCAACGGAATTCAGCCAGGATGCGCTGCGCCACGACATGATCTCGTAGCTCTCCGCGTCGTCGCCCGGCGGGATGAAATCCCATTTGTTGAGGTTGCGCTCGCTGACCCGGTCGCGCTGCGTCGCCTTCAGTTCCTTGAGCGTGAAGCCTTCCCAGTCGCCGAAGGAAACCTCGACGAGACGCTCGTCGGTGCGGTAGCCCCTGGGGTCGATCCCCATGGCAGTGCGCATGATTTCCATCGTCTGGCGGGTGCGGGTCAGGGGGCTTGCGACAAAGTCGAAGGCAATGCCTTCGACCTTTAGGATCTCAGCGAGATCGATGCCGTTCAGCCGTGCCTGTTCGCGGCCGATGGCGTTCAGCGGAATGTCTTTCTGGCCCTGAAGGCGGCGTTCGGCATTCCAGTCGGTCTGGCCGTGTCGGACCACATAGATAAGCACGGCATATTCCGCTTCTTGGAGTTCGATCAGTCCTTGATAACGGAAATATCCGGCGCGTCCACAGCCTTCATGCCGATGACATGGTAGCCGCTGTCGGCGTGATGGACTTCGCCGGTAACCGAACGCGACAGGTCGGACAGCATGTAGAGACCGACGTCGCCGACCTCTTCGATGGTCACGGTACGGCGCAGCGGAGCGTTGTACTCGTTCCACTTAAGGATGTAGCGGAAGTCGCCGATGCCGGATGCCGCAAGCGTCTTGATCGGGCCTGCAGAGATCGCGTTGACGCGAATGTTCTTCGGTCCGAGGTCGACGGCCAGATACTTGACGCTGGCTTCGAGAGCAGCCTTGGCAACGCCCATGACGTTGTAGTTCGGCATGACCTTCTCGGCGCCGTAATAGGTTAGCGTGAGAAGCGAGCCGCCGTCCGTCATCAGCTTCTCGGCGCGGCGAGCGACCGAGGTGAACGAGAAGACGGAGATGTTCATCGTCTTGGCGAAGTTGTCGGCCGAGGTGTCGACGTAGCGGCCGGTCAGCTCGTCCTTGTCGGAGAAGCCGATGGCGTGAACGACGAAATCGATCTTGCCCCACATCTTTTCGACATTGGCGAAAACTTCGTCGATCGTTGCTTCGTCAGAGACGTCACAGTGGCCGGCCAGAACGCCGCCGAGTTCGGCAGCCAGCGGCTCGACGCGCTTCTTCAGCGCCTCACCCTGATATGTAAAGGCAATTTCGCCGCCCTGTGCATGAATGGCCTTCGCAATGCCCCACGCGATCGAGCGATTGTTCGCGACGCCCATGATGACGCCGCGCTTGCCTGACATGAGGCCTGTTGCTTGAGCCATATTTTGCCCCCTAATGAACCAATTGGAAATTGCCTATGGCATAGGCCGTTAATCGGTTCAAGATTGGGAGCAATCATCAACTGTTAGGGAGCGTAACAAAGGGTGCGCATGTCACGAAAATTTCACAGGAAAAGACCTTCGCGCATGCTGCGCATCAAATCCGTGACCTTATCGTCGGGTTTTTCCCACAGCATGATGCGCAGTTCGACCACCAGATCGCCCCGTCCACTGTTGCCGTCGGGCAGTCCCTGACCCTCGATCCGGATGGTCTTGTCGGAACCCGACCAGGCCGGAACGGTGACCTTGAGCCGGCCGCCCGGTCCCTCGATCTCGGTCTCGGTGCCGAGCACGGCATTCTCGATCGTCACGGGCAGAACCGTGTGCAGGTCGAAGCCGTGCACGGTGAAGCGATGATCGGCCGCGATATGGACGCCGATCACTGCATCGCCGCGCTGCATGTTCGGCAGCTTCAGGCCCTGGCCCTTGAGGCGGATCTGCTGGCCCTCGGTCGTTCCCGGCGAAAGCGTAAAGCTTGCTTCCTGTCCTTCGCCGAGCGGCACGATGATGCGGCTGCCCTTCATCAGGTCGTCGATCGTCACGGTCGCCTGAGCGAACTGATCGGGCGCCTTTTCCGGGGCAGGGGCGGTGCCGGTGAACCGGCGCACCAGCGCATTCAGGATGCTGAACGGCTGGAGGATGCCGGCCGAAGCCGCAGCATTCGGGTCGATGGCGTCAGCGTCGGTCTTCGGCGCGTCCGTTTCGGTCTTGGCGGTCTCGGCGTCTGCCGGCTTGGCCTTTGCCTGGGCCTGAGCTTGCCCCTGTGCCTGCGATTGCGCCTGACCGGCATTGCCGGCGGTACCGCCCGCAGCCTTGGTCTGCGTGCCGAAAATGCGGTCGACGACCTCTTCGGCGCTCTCGGCGCCTGCCGCGTTTGATGCCTTCTGCTTGGCGGCTTCCTCAGCCGCTGCCTTCGCCGCCTTCTGGGCGTTGGCGCGGGCGAGCTCTTCCATCACCCGTTCGGCATTTTCCTGCGCTGCCTTGGCGCGGGCTGCTGCCTCGCGGGCCGCCTGGCGCTGCTGCATGATGGTCTCGCCGCCGCCCATCTTCGCCTCGGCCATGCGGGCCGCGGTGTCGAAGAGGCTGCGTTTCTTTGGGTCCTTGAGGGTCTCATAGGCGCGGCCGATCTCGGCAAAACGCGCCGTTGCATTCGGGTCGCCCTGATTGTGATCGGGATGCACGGCCTTCGCCATATGGCGCCATGCTGCCTTGATCTCGTCTGCCCCTGCGTCCTTCTGGACGCCCAATACCTTATATGGATCGCGCATAGTAATCCGCCGGTGTCCGTGCGGCTGCCGTCCCTTCTGGCAGCCGAAGCCCAATATCAACTCTTTGCGCGCCATCCGGTTCAACCGGACCTCGCGCTTATGGGCTGGATCGTGCGGTAGAGTTGCTAATCACTTGTTATTTTCGCCGGGCGCTCGGCGGCTTTTGCGGCAAATGGTTATCGTTCTGCTAAGCATCGCAATGCCGCAGGCGCCGGTATTAAGCATATGTGTGGAAAACGGATCAGCTCTCGGGCTGGAAGCTCAGAAGCTGCCAGTTGCCGCCGCCGACGAGGCAGGTCTTGCCCATGAACTTGGCAATGCCGTCATAGGAATGGCGGGTGGTGCGGAACTGCCGGCAGACCTGGCCGGATTCATTGTTCTCGACGATCGTGTCGATGACGCCGGCGCTGCCGGTGGAGGCGTTTGCCCAGGCAAGCGGCTGCGCGCCGATCCGGCCGACATCGGCAGACGTCACGGCATTGCGCACGGTCATTTCATCGGAAAGCGTATCGGTGCTCGGTGGGTTCTGCGGCACGGTGCCGGTCGCAACGGACCGGTCGACCTTGGATTCGCTCAGGAAGTCAAAACCACCCGTCATGCAGCCGGAGAGCGACAGCGTCGCCACCCCGATCAGAATGAGAGAGCTGCTGCGTCGCAGGAGCCCCTTTGTATGGTGAGTTGACTTTGCTATGACTTCCACCCTGTGTCCTGTCCAGTCGCTACCAGCTGGGCATTCAACCTAAAACCCCGGGGCATTTGAGCTAATATGTCGGCAAATGAGTTAACAAGCGGTGACTTTACCCAACGCGGCGAACCATTCAAGCTTTTCGCGGAATGGCTGAAGGAAGCCGAGGCTTCGGAGGTCAACGACCCCAATGCCGTGGCATTGGCAACCGTCGACGAAGCTGGTCTTCCCAATGTCCGCATGGTTCTCCTGAAGGGATTCGATACAGCAGGCTTTGTCTTCTACACCAATTTCGAGAGCCAGAAAGGTCGCGAAATCTTGGGGCAGAAGAAGGCCGCCATGTGTTTCCATTGGAAGACGCTGCGCCGCCAGGTGCGTCTGCGTGGTCCGGTGGAGGTGGTAACCGACGAGGAGGCCGACGTCTATTTCCAATCGCGTGCGCGCGGCAGCCGCATCGGCGCCTGGGCATCGAAGCAGTCGCGTCCGCTGGAGAGCCGTTTCGCGCTGGAGAAGTCCGTCGCCGAGTATACGGCGCGCTACGCCATCGGCGAAATTCCGCGCCCGGCCTATTGGTCCGGCTTCCGCATCAAGCCTGTTTCGATCGAGTTCTGGAAAGACCAGAACTTCCGCCTGCACGACCGCGTCGAGTTCCGCCGCGAGACGCCGGAAGCCGATTGGGACAAGGTACGGATGTATCCGTAACTTCTTATTTTCCCATCAGTTTCAACGGAATGCCTGAAGCCAGCGCCGAGACATAGCGCGGCTTCTGATAGAGCCCGTTAAGCGAGAGCCGCGGAAGATAGGTCGTCCCGCCCGCCATGCCGGGCCGGATCACGCCGGGCTGTGTTGTCACCGCAGCCGTAAAGCCGAGCTCGGCCGCGATCGCCGCTTCGCGCAGCGTCGCGGCTTCGCGGGTGCCATAGGGAAAGGCGATCGTCGCGGGCGTCTTGCCGGTGATCACCTTTACGTGTTCCGCCGACCGCAGCATCTCTTCGCGTGCTTCGGCCTCGCTGAGCCGTGCCAGTGCGCGGTGGCTGATCGTATGGGCGCCGAGGCTTGCCAGCGGGCTCGCCTCGATGAGATTGAGCTCGGCCTCGCTCATCACCAGATCCTCGACCAGTTCGCCCGGAGCGATGTCGTAGCGCCGCGCAAGCACGTCGAGCGAGCGCACCGCCTTCTCCTCGTCGCTCATGTGGAGAAAGGCGGCAAATCTCGCGAATGCCGCGTATTGTTCGGCGGGCGTATCGGTCTCCAGAACCTCCTCGCCACGGCCGAAGTCGAAATGCAGCCGGTCGGTGCGGCGCAGCAGCAATGTCAGCGTTTCCCACCAGATCGTATGCGTTCGCTCGGTCAAACCCTTGGCGACGAAGATGGTGAAGGGCGCCTCATGCTTCTCGAAGATCGGATAGGCATGCACGAGGTTGTTGCGGTAGCCGTCGTCGAGCGTGAATGCGGCAAACGGCGCTTCGCGGGCGGGGCCTGAGAGCAGGGCAGGGACATCGGCGAGCGCCGCGAACTCGTAGCCGTCCTGCTTCAGTCTCGTCAGCGCCGCATCCAGGAATTCGGGTGTGATCTCGAGATGCGCATTCGGCTCGAAGTCATGCGCTTCGTAGGGGCGGACATGATGCAGGGTAAAGATCGCGCCGCGGCCACGCGCGCCGCGCATCAGCCGTGCGGCCGAAATCAGATGCGCCGCCTCGAGACCGGCGGTGATGGCAGCTTTCTTGGCCCGTTTTTTCCACAACCCCTGCATGTCAGCTCCGTGAAAGGTGCGGATCCTACCAATTCTGGTGTTAAACCTTGTTGAAGATTGCTTTTCCGACTGAAATCTTTACGTTTCCTTCACCACGGGTGGAAAAAACTCAGAAAACCAGTGTCCGTTGCCTCAAAGTCGCGCGAATGTGCAGGCTCTGTCACAGAACGGGACATATTTTGGCAATGCCGCGCATGCGTGGCACCTAGAGGGGAAATCCATGAAGAGGTTGTTGGCTGCTTTGTTGAGCGTGACGCTCGCCGTGTCGGCGCCCGTCGCGGCTATGGCCGGCAGCGCGTCGTTCATCCTCGATGCCCGCACTGGCAAGGTTCTCGCTTCGGAAAATGCCGATACCCTGAATCACCCGGCATCGCTGACAAAGATGATGACCCTCTACCTGGCCTTCGAAGCGATCAATCGCGGCAAGCTCAGCTGGGACAGTCAGATCGTCATGTCGAAATATGCGGCAAGCCGCCCGCCGACCAAGCTCGGTGTGAGACCCGGCAGCACGATCACAGTTCGCGAAGCCGTCTACGGCATGATCGTCAAGTCGGCCAATGATGCCGCGGCTGCCATGGGCGAAAAGCTCGGCGGTTCGGAAAGCAACTTCGCCCGGATGATGACCCAGAAGGCCCGCCAGCTCGGCATGAGCCGCACTACCTTCTACAATGCGTCGGGCCTGCCGGACAGCCGCCAGGTGACGACGGCGCGCGACATGTCGACCCTCGGCGTGGCGCTGATCAAGAATTTCCCGAGGGAGTACCGGATGTTCTCGGTCGCCTCCTTCAATTTCCGCGGCAAGCAGATCCGCGGTCATAACAATCTGATGTATCGCTACGAAGGCATGGACGGCATCAAGACCGGCTATACCAATGCCTCCGGCTTCAACCTCGTCAGCGCCGTGCGCGATGGCGACCGCCGCGTCGTCGGCGTCGTGCTCGGCGGCCGCACTGCGCGCGCCCGTGACGCCAAGATGGAAGCACTGCTCAACAAGTATCTCGACCGCGCCTCCGGCGGCGGCGGCCTCGTCGCCAGCATCGGCGGAAAGCAGCGCCCGGTTCCAGCCGCACCCGTGGAAGTCGCCTCCGCTGCCGACGATACCGATCTTCCAGTTCCGGTGAATGCGCCACGCGCCCAGGGCGATGCCGAAGCCATCCCGTTTGCGCTTGGTTATAACGAAGCCGCCGTTCCGCTCGATCGTCCGTCGCCGCTGACGAAGATGGGCAAGGCCGGCAGCCTGCAGGCGTCCGCCGGTGGCTGGCAGATCCAGATTTCGGCTGCTCCGAGCGCCGAAGCCGCCCAGGCGCTGCTCGCGCAGGCAAAGACCGAAGGCGGCGCTGCCCTGAAATCCGCTTCGCCCTTCACCCAGGCCGTCGGCTCCGGCGCCAACGCCGTCTACCGAGCCCGCTTCACCGGCTTCAACAGCAAGGACGCTGCCGAAGCTGCCTGCGACGCGCTTAAGAAGCGCTCCTACGACTGCATGACGGTTGGCGGCAACGGCTGATCAGACAGACCTGAAGGCTATTCTCAGAACGCCGTCTCGCTTGCCGGGGCGGCGTTATTCGTTTGTTCGGGCACGGTCTTGTCCAGATCTGAGACGGATGCCCTATAGGCACTCGGCGACTTGCCGTTCGCCCGCTTGAAGGCATTGCTGAAGGCGCTTTCGGACGTATAGCCGAGCGAGCGCGCCACCGTCGCTACGGCCGTCCTTTCATCGCGAAGCGAGCGTTCGGCGAGATGCATCCGCCAGGTCGCGAGATAGGTCAGCGGCGCAACGCCCGCCACGGTTCTGAAATGGAAGGCGAAGGACGTCCGCGACATGGCGCATGCCTTGGCGAGCTCCTCCAGATGCCACGAACGCGCCGGATCTCCATGCATCAGCCGCAAAGCCGGCGCGATCCGCGGCTCGGCCAGCGCCCGCAGCCAACCGGCCGGCATCAGCTTGGCGGTGCCGAGATGCGAGCGCAGGATCTCGATGAACAGCAGCTGTGTCAGCTGCGACGAGGCGAGTTGCGAGCCCGGCCGGCCGCTGGTGCGCTCCTCGATCAGCCGGTCCAGCAGCCATCGAAACGCCGCCGCATGCGGGGAGGCCGCCCGCGTCAGGATCCACGGTGGCAAGATATCCGCCAGCAGCTTGCCGCGGATCGGATCGAGCATCACATGGCCGCCGATATAGCCGAAATCGCCGCCATCGCCGACGACAGCCACAGCGTTGCGCCCGACATTGGAAAACAGGCTCATCGCATCGACGGGCTCAAGGCCGGGGTCGCTGGAAAGAACGGCGACGCGCGGCTTTGCCAGCAGGCCGACATCGCCGGTCTCGAACAGAAGCGGTTCCCGCGCCCCTTCGAGATGCACCCAGCAACTGCCCTTCACCACCGCGAAGAACTTGATCTTCTCCCGAGCCGGAAAGCGGATCGACCACGGGCCGCCCGCCGTGAAGCCGCCGGTGACGACGGCTTCGGCCTTGCTGAGAGTGAGAACGTCTGAAAAGGGATCGACAGCCATTCTCGTACTGTCGCGCAAGTAACGCGCACTTTCAAGCATTCACAGTGCAGGATCGTCGACCTACTTTCACGTCATGTCAATCAGCGGCGGCGATGTCGCCTGCCGTGAAACTCCTTGAGGTATGATATGAAAGACGAAATCGTTCTCGTAACCGGCGGCACCGGCTTCATCGCGCAATACTGCATGCTGGCGCTGCTGAACGCCGGATACCGCGTGCGCACCACCGTCCGCTCGCTGGAGCGGGAAGGGGAGGTGCGCGAGCATCTGAGAACCGGCGGCGTCGAGGCCGGCGACCGGCTGTCCTTCGTCGTTGCCAATCTGACGGATGACGCCGGCTGGGCGGAAGCTGCTGCCGGCTGCACCTATGTCATGCACGGCGCCTCGCCGACGCCTTCGGGCGACCAGACCCGCGAGGAAGACTGGATCGGCCCGGCGGTTGACGGCAATCTCCGCGTCCTGCGCGCCGCTCGCGACGCCGGCGTCAAGCGTGTCGTGCTGACCTCGGCCTTCGGCGCGATCGGCGTCGGCCACAAGCCCGGCCACCGCCGCCCGTTCGACGAGACCGACTGGAGCGACCTGACCGGCGACGTCGCCCCCTATCAGAAATCCAAGACCCTCTCGGAGCGTGCCTCCTGGGATTTCATCGCCCGCGATGGCAACGGGCTGGAGCTTGCATCGGTCAATCCGGTCGCCGTCTACGGACCGGCGCTCGGCGCGGACTTCTCCCACTCGATCCGTCTGATCTCCAACATGCTTGAGGGGCAGCCGGGCTGCCTGAACGTCAATTCCTGCTGCGTCGACGTTCGCGATGTCGCCGATCTCCATCTGCGCGCCATGATCGATCCCGCCGCGAAGGGCGAGCGCTTCCTCGCGACCTCCGGCAAGAGCATGTGGATGATCGAAGTTGCCGAACTGCTGCGTGAACGCTTCGGCAAGGCTGCCGAAAAGGTCTCGACGCAGGTCTGGCCCGACGAACAGGTCCGCATCGCCGGTGAAACCAACGAACAGCTGAAGGGCGTCGTGCCGCTGCTGAACTACGACATGAGTGCAACGGGCGAGAAGGCCGAGCGCCTGCTCGGCTGGGCACCGCGGCCGAAGGAGGAAGCGATCGTCGCCTCCGCCGAAAGCCTGATCCGCCTCGGCCTGCTCCGCAACTGAGCAGCAGCCGTGGCACAGACAGCGGCCGTCCCCCGGCCGCCGTCTGCTCTGGACATAAGCGAGGAATCACGGTTCTCCTGCATGCGTACGAAAGGAGAACGAATATGCTTGAAGACCTCGCCGACAAGTTCGAACGCGCCTCCAGAATCTACGCCGAAGCCAACTGCCTGGAGCGCGATCCCGACTGGTTTCTGTTGAAGCTGCAGGAAGAAATGGGCGAACTCACCCAGGCCTGGAACCGCCTGACGGGCAGGGGCCGCGCCAAGGGCCGCAGCGCCGACGACATGAGCCGCGACCTCGCCGACGAAACCGCCGACCTCCTCGGCCACATCCTCCTCTTCGCTCACAACAACCGCCTCGATCTCGAAGCCGCAATCGAGCGCAAATGGCTGTTCAGGCCTTAGATTACTGGGCAGCCGATTTGCGAGGCCGACCGCCCTTCGCGCCATTCGCCCGCGCCGCCTCGGCTTTCGCAGCCGACGTCGCTTTGCCCGCCTGGCGCGCCATATGGGATTTGGTCCCGAATATTCCGGCGAGAAGACCGGGAACGGAGATATCGACGTCGAGCGCTTCCCAATGCAGGCCGTAACCTGCGCCAAGGATTTCGACGGTACTTAAGTCGCCATCCCCTGCATCTTCCAGCCCCTGCACGAGGCGGGGAGGGAAGGCGAAGGTGCAGCCATTGGTGAGGTCGATGATCATCCGGCCGTTGCGCGCATCGAAACGTGCGGAAAGCGCCCGCGGCTCGCTGGCTCGCGTGTTCCTGCCACGCGCCAGCGCGTCGTCGATGTTCTTATCCGTCAGTTCAGCCATGGATATTCCTCCAGCTTTCAAGGAAGGCATCCCGTTGTTCCTCGACGATCCTCATGGCCTTGCGGATATCGCCGCGCTTCATGCCGTCGGCCCAGATCAGCTCAGGCTCTCCGCCCAATCCGAGAAGATTGATCTTCGCTTCGCCGTCGCCGAAGACATGCACATGAGCAGGCTCATGGTCATCGACGAAGATCACGAACCTCAGCCCATCGGCCCGGAAGATTGTCACCATGGCCGAAGATAACCCAACTCGTTGGGTTTTTCAAGATTTGGCGCCGACCTTCCGCCGGTAGAACTTGCTGTCCACCGCCATCAGCGGGAAAGACCTCGGTAGGTCGTCGCGCTTGATTTCGCTGAAGCCGTTCTTTTCGTAGAAGCGGTGGGCGGCGAGGAATTTGTCCGTCGTGCCGAGGAAGATGTCGGTGATCCCCTCGGCTTCAGCATGGGCAAACAGCGCGTCGAGCAGGCGGGCGGCGACGTTGTGCTCGCGGCCGCGCACATGGGCCGCCACGAACATCTTGCGCAGCGCCGTCTGGTTGTTGCCGATGTCCTTCAGGCCGAGCGTGCCGACGATCGTGCCGTCGAGATCGGCCACCCAGAACTGACCCTTGCGGGCCTGGTAGAAGTCCGGGATGACGGCGAGATCGGGCTGGTCGTCGGCGGTGATGGCGATGCCGAATTCATCGCGCTGGATCGGCAGGATGACGGAGAAGACGCCGTCGATATCGGCGATGTCAAAGGGCCTGATCTCAATGTCGCTCATCGCCGCCTCCTGCCGCGTCAGGCTTGTGTGCCGCCGACTGTTACCTGGTCCATGCGCAGATGCGGCTGGCCGACGCCGACGGGCACCCACTGGCCGCCCTTGCCGCAATTGCCGATGCCGGTATCGAGCTTCATGTCGTTGCCGATCATCGAGACGCGCTTCATCGCATCCGGACCGTTGCCGATCAGCATGGCGCCCTTGATCGGCGCGCCGATCTTGCCGTTCTCGATCAGATAGGCCTCGGTGCAGCCGAACACGAATTTGCCCGAGGTGATGTCCACCTGGCCGCCGCCGAAGGAGACGGCATAGACGCCCTTCTTGACGGACGCGATGATTTCCTCGGGCGTCTTGTCGCCGCCGAGCATGTAGGTGTTGGTCATGCGCGGCATCGGCACATGCGAATAGCCCTGGCGTCGTCCATTGCCGGTCGGCGCCATGCCCATCAGCCGGGCATTCTGCCGGTCCTGCATGTAGCCGACCAGTTTGCCGTTCTCGATCAGGACGTTATAGGCCGAAGGCGTGCCTTCGTCGTCGATGGTGATAGAGCCGCGGCGGCTGTCGATCGTGCCGTCGTCGACGACGGTCACGCCCGGTGCGGCAACCATCTGGCCGAGCAGGCCGGCAAAGGCCGAAGTCTTCTTCCTGTTGAAATCGCCTTCCAGCCCGTGGCCGACGGCCTCGTGCAGCATGACGCCTGGCCAGCCGGAGCCGAGCACGACATCCATCGTGCCTGCCGGCGCCTCGATCGCTTCGAGATTGACGAGCGCCTGGCGCAGTGCCTCGTCGGCGCCGGTCTGCCAGCTGCTTTCGGTGATGAAATCGCCGAAGCCGATACGGCCGCCCTGGCCGAAGGAGCCGCTCTCCTGCCGGTCGCCTTCGCCGACGACGACGGAGATGTTGATGCGCGTCATCGGCCGGATATCGCGGACGCGGTGTCCGTCGGCGCGCAGGATATCGACCACCTGCCAGCTGGCGGCGACCGAGGCCGTCACCTGGCGCACCTTGTCATCCTTGTTGCGCAGATAGGCATCGATATCGGTGAGGATCTTCACCTTCTCTTCGAAGGTCGGCGTGCCGATCGGGTTCTCGTCGGTATAGAGCTTCTTGTTGGTGCCCTGGGGCGCAGCCGCATAGCTGCCGGAATAGCCGCGGGTCACGGCGCCGACGGCATCAGCGGCGCGCTTCAGCGCCGAAACCGAAAGGTCGCCGGCATGCGCATAGCCCACCGCTTCGCCGGCGACGGCGCGCAGGCCGAAACCCTGCTCGGTGTTGAAGCTGCCGCCCTTCAGGCGGCCATTGTCGAACATCAGCGATTCAGCCTGCGCGTGCTCGATATAGAGCTCGCCGTCGTCGGAGCCGGAAAGCGCCTCGGCCACGAGCTTGCGCGTCGTCGCTTCGTCGGCATCGAAGAGCGTCAGGAGATCGGTATTCATGATGGTATGCTCCGCTTCAAAGCAGGAATGCTTTAAAGCCGATGTAGGACCGCAGGGCAGTTCGAGCAAGCCCCTATCGGGCCGACATCAGGGAAGCGCGTCGTAGCCTTCGGCAAAGCCCTTCAGGTCGACGGGAATGCCGATGCCTTCTTCCGGCGTCTGGAAGACGATGAAGGTGGCGCTGGTGCCGCTGCGGAAGGTCTTCAGGAGTTCGTCCTCGAGCACGACTTCGGCATAGCAGCCGTCGGCAAAGCAGCGGACGAAATAGGCGCGGCCGATATCCTTGCCGTCGACATTGAGGCCGAGGCCGTTCGGCAGCAGCACGCCGAGCGGGGCGAGCACGCGCAGGATCTTCGACTTACGGTCGGCCGTCTTCAGAACGACGACCGAGAGGCCGACTTCAGGGCGGTCCTCGGCGATGACATTCTGCATCAGCGCGCATTGCTCGGCCGAAGCGCCGGCCGGCTTGTCGCAGACGACGGACCATGCGCCATGGTTCGATTTCACCGTGCCCGGCGCCTGCGGCTGGCTCTGGCCGGGCGCGGCCTGCTGGGCCGGTGCCGGCTGCGAGGGAGCGGGCTGGGCCGGGGCAGGGGCTGCCGGCTGCTGGGCGAAAACGGGGGCTGCCGCTGCTGCTGCAAGAGTGGTGGTCAGAACAAACGACCGCACAAGGGAACGGAAACCCATGAAAACCTCTGGAATTCGAATCGGTGACGGTATTGTTGAAGGCCGTGACCGGAAATGAAAAGACCTGCCCCGTGAAAACCGGGGGACTACGGCAGAAATAGGACCTTTCCGCAATAATGTTGGAGCTTTGGATTGGCCCGCGTAAGCCTTTTCCGTATGATGGTGCAAATATTCGGTAATGTTTTGTGCCTGCTTGTGAATCGGCTTCTGGCAAAAATGCCGCATAGACAATCGCTCTGGCCTGTTGCGGTCAGTTGCAAACTGTGGTTTGAAGCGCTGAAGATGGCAAGGATTCTGCGTTCGATTTAAGGCAGGTCAAGCGCTCGAGGGAGATACTAAGGTGATTAAGAAGGCTTATGCAGCTCTGACCGCGCTGGTCTGTCTGCTTTTTGCTTCCGGCACATATGCCGATCAGCCGATGCCGTGGCAGGCAACGCTGCAGCCGGCGGCAACGCCGATTATGCGGGAAATCCGCTGGTTCGAACAATATACGCTGTGGTTCATCGTACCGATCACGCTCTTCGTTCTGGTCCTGCTCATCGTCGTCTGCTGGAAGTTCCGTGCGAGCGCCAATCCGGTGCCGTCGAAGACGAGCCATAACACCGTCATCGAAGTTATCTGGACCGTGGGGCCGGTCCTGGTTCTTCTCTTCCTCGCCGTTCCGTCGTTCAACCTGCTCACCGCGCAGCTGACGCTTCCGGAAAATCCGGATGTGACGCTGAAGGCGACCGCCACCCAGTGGCAGTGGAACTACGAATATGAAGGCACCGGCGACAATCCGCTGGCCTTCGATTCCTACCTCCTGAAGGATCCGGATCGTGCCGCTGCCGGCAAAACGGATCTGGCGACCTATCCGCGCCTGCTGGCCGTTGACAACGAAATCATCCTGCCCGTCAACAAGGTCGTTCGCGTTCTCGTGACCGCCGCTCCGACGGACGTGATCCACGCCTTCGCAATGCCGTCCTTCGGCGTCAAGATCGACGCCGTTCCGGGCCGCCTCAATGAAACCTGGTTCAAGACCGAGCGCGAAGGCCTGTTCTACGGCCAGTGTTCCGAGCTCTGCGGCAAGGACCATGCGTTCATGCCGATCGCGATCCGCGTCGTTTCCGAAGACAAGTACAAGCAGTGGCTCACGGCTGCCGCTTCCGATCTTCCCGGAGCCTACAAGGCTCTCATGGCTGCCACCGATGGTCCTGCAAAGACCGTCGATGTCGCCGAAAACGCTCATTAATCTAGAAGGGACTCGGAAAAATGGCTGGTTCCGCCCACGATCATTCTCATGATCATCATGGCCATGACGCACATGCGCATGACGACCATCACGATCACTCGCACAAGCCGAGCTTCGTCAATCGCTGGTTCTTCTCGACGAACCACAAGGACATCGGCACGCTCTACCTGATCTTCGCGATCTTCGCCGGCATCATCGGCGGCGCGCTCTCCGTTGCCATGCGCATGGAGCTTCAGGAGCCTGGCATCCAGATCTTCCACGGTCTGGCCTCGATGGTTTACGGCTTCGAAGGCGACGCCGCGATCGACGGCGCCAAGCACATGTTCAACGTCTTCACCACCGCTCACGCCCTCATCATGATCTTCTTCATGGTCATGCCGGCGATGATCGGCGGCTTCGCCAACTGGATGGTTCCGATCATGATCGGTGCCCCGGATATGGCGTTCCCGCGTCTGAACAACATCTCCTTCTGGCTGATCGTTCCGGCCTTCCTGCTGCTCGTGCTGTCGATGTTCGTCGAAGGCCCGGCCGGTGCTTACGGCGCTGGCGGTGGCTGGACGATGTATCCGCCGCTCGCAACCGCGGGCCAGCCGGGTCCTGCCGTCGACCTCGCGATCTTCTCGCTGCACGTCGCCGGTGCCTCGTCGATCCTCGGCGCGATCAACTTCATCACCACGATCCTGAACATGCGCGCACCGGGCATGACGCTGCACAAGATGCCGCTCTTCGCCTGGGCTGTTCTGATCACGGCCTTCCTGCTGCTGCTCTCGCTGCCGGTTCTGGCTGGCGCCATCACCATGGTGCTGACCGACCGTAACTTCGGCACGACCTTCTTCGCGCCGGAAGGCGGCGGTGACCCGATCCTCTACCAGCACCTGTTCTGGTTCTTCGGTCACCCGGAAGTCTACATCCTGATCCTGCCGGGCTTCGGCATCGTCAGCCACATCATCTCGACCTTCTCGCGCAAGCCGATCTTCGGTTACCTCGGAATGGCCTACGCCATGGTCGCCATCGGTGCCGTCGGCTTCGTCGTCTGGGCCCACCACATGTACACGGTCGGCCTGTCGCTCGACGCGCAGCGCTACTTCGTCTTCGCGACGATGGTCATCGCCGTTCCGACGGGCGTGAAGATCTTCTCCTGGATCGCAACGATGTGGGGTGGCTCGATCGAGTTCCGCACGCCGATGGTCTGGGCGATCGGTTTCATCTTCCTGTTCACGGTTGGTGGCGTCACCGGCGTTCAGCTGGCAAATGCCGGTCTCGACCGCTCGCTGCATGACACCTACTACGTCGTGGCTCACTTCCACTACGTTCTGTCGCTCGGCGCCGTCTTCGCCATCTTCGCTGCCTGGTACTACTGGTTCCCGAAGATGAGCGGCTACATGTACAACGAGTTCCTCGGCAAGCTGCACTTCTGGGTCATGTTCATCGGCGTCAACCTGGTGTTCTTCCCGCAGCACTTCCTCGGTCTCGCCGGCATGCCGCGCCGTTACATCGACTATCCGGATGCATTTGCCGGCTGGAACTACGTTTCCTCGATCGGCTCCTACATCTCGGCCTTCGCCGTGCTGATCTTCCTCTACGGTGTCTTCGAAGCCTTCGCCAAGAAGCGCCTCGCTGGCGACAATCCGTGGGGTGAGGGCGCAACGACGCTCGAGTGGCAGCTGCCTTCGCCGCCGCCGTACCACCAGTGGGAACAGCTCCCGCGCATCAAGTAAGATGCTCCAAATTCCGGGCGCCGCATTCCGATGCGGCGTCCGGCCTTAACGCATGACGCGGTAGGGCATGCGGAAAAACAAGAGGCCAGAGCGCATACAGCCGATCTGAAGGATCGCAACGCGCTTGAGCCGAGCAGGACGGAATAATGACGGTCATCGACAATCACGAGGCACTTGCAGAGGAAGGCGAACTCCGCCTTTCGGAAGCGGGCGCGCGCGATTATTTCGAGCTTCTGAAGCCGCGCGTCATGTCGCTCGTGGTCTTCACGGCTTTTGCCGGCCTGGTGCTGGCGCCGGGTCAAATCAATCCCGTTCTCGGCCTGATCTCGATCCTCTGCATTGCCGTCGGCGCTGGCGCGTCGGGTGCGCTCAACATGTGGTATGACGCCGATATCGACGCTGTCATGACGCGCACGGCGCAGCGCCCGATCCCCGCGGGCCGCATTCAGCCCAAGGAAGCGCTGGCCTTCGGCCTGGTGCTCTCGGGCTTCTCGGTGACGATCCTCGGCCTCGCCGTCAACTGGCTGTCGGCCGGCATCCTCGCCTTCACGATTTTCTTCTACGCGATCGTCTATACGATGTGGCTGAAGCGCTCGACGCCGCAGAACATCGTCATTGGCGGCGCTGCCGGTGCCTTCCCGCCGATGATCGGCTGGGCCTGCGTGACCAACTCGGTCACCATCGAAAGCACCGTACTGTTCCTCATCATCTTCCTCTGGACGCCCGCACATTTCTGGGCTCTCGCGCTCTTCAAGATGCGCGATTACGAAGCCGTCGGCGTCCCGATGCTCCCGAACGTCTCGGGTGAGCGCACCACCAAGCACCAGATCGTCGCCTATGCGGTGCTGACCGCCATCTGCGGCGTCATCCCGTCGCTGCTCGGCTTTGCGAGCTTCGGCTACGGTCTTGTCGCGACGCTGCTCGGCACCGTCTTCATAAGCTGTTCCATCGCCGTCTGGCGCATGCCGGATGGCGATGAAAAGATGATCCCGGCCAAGAAGCTCTTCGCTTTCTCGATCTTCTATCTCTTCGCGATCTTCTCCGCGCTGATGTTCGACCGGCTGGCATCGATCCTGGTCTTCCATGCAGGAGGTATCATCTGATGGAAACCGTGAAGCTGACCGAAGCGCAGCGCAAGTCGCGCCGGAACCGCAACGTGGCACTCGGCCTCGTTCTCGCCGGTCTCTGCGTTTTGTTCTACCTGATCACCATCGTGAAATTCCTGGGACATGGAGGCTGAGCCGATGAGCGACACCGCCAACGCACCGAAGAAGCCGGGCCGCAACAACGGCGCTGTCGTCTTCATGTGCCTGAGCTTCGTCGTCGGCATGGGCGCGATGAGCTACGCAGCCGTTCCGCTCTATCGCATGTTCTGCCAGATCACCGGCTACAACGGCACGACGCAGCGCGTCGAACAGGCGTCGACCGAGATCCTCGACCGCAAGATGCGCGTCACCTTCGACGCCAATGTCGCTCCGGGTCTCTTCTGGGAGTTCAAGCCGGTCCAGCGCGAAGTCAATCCGCGCATCGGCGAGACGATCCAGGTGAATTTCATCGCCGAGAATCGCTCGAACGAAACCCAGCGCGGCCAGGCCGTGTTCAACGTTACGCCAGGCGAAGCCGGGGCCTATTTCAACAAGGTCCAGTGCTTCTGCTTCAACGAGACCGACCTGAAGCCGGGCGAAAAGCTTGAAATGCCGGTGGTGTTCTACATCGATCCGGAAATTACCAAGGCCGTGGAGTCGAAGGACATTCACACGGTCACGCTATCCTATACGTTCTACCCGAAAGAGGGACCGAAGCCGCTGGCTTCGAATGAGGGTGGAGCGGAGAAGGTTGAAAAGAAACTTTGATTGAGGTTCGTTTCCGGCTATGCCGGGGGCGAGCGAGGAAGAGATCCGGGGATTAGAGATGGCCGACGCGCATCAAAAGAATCACGACTACCATATTATCGATCCGAGCCCGTGGCCGCTGCTCGCCTCGATCGGCGCCTTCATCATCACCTTCGGTGGCGTCGGCTACATGCGCTATCTGAACGGCGGCTCGCTGCACCTCTTCGGTGTCGAGTGGGCTCATCCGTGGCTGTTCTTCATCGGCCTCGCGCTGATCCTCTACGTCATGTACGGCTGGTGGGCCGATACCGTGAAGGAAGCCCATGAGGGTGCCCACACGCGCGTCGTCTCGCTGCACCTGCGCTACGGCATGATCATGTTCATCGCTTCGGAAGTGATGTTCTTCGTTGCCTGGTTCTGGGCCTATTTCGACGCCAGCCTCTATCCGCACGAAGCGATCCAGGCCTCGCGTCTTGCCTTCACCGGTGGTCAGTGGCCGCCGAAGGGCATCGAAGTCCTCGATCCCTGGCACCTGCCGATCTACAACACCGTCATCCTGCTCCTCTCGGGCACGACGGTTACCTGGGCGCACCATGCTCTGCTGCACAACGACCGCAAGGGCCTCATCCAGGGCCTGACGCTGACCGTGCTGCTCGGCATCCTGTTCTCCTTCGTCCAGGCCTACGAATACGCCCACGCTCCGTTCGCCTTCAAGGCATCGATCTACGGCGCGACCTTCTTCATGGCGACCGGCTTCCACGGCTTCCACGTTCTGATCGGCACGATCTTCCTGCTGGTCTGCCTGGTGCGCGCGATCCGCGGCGACTTCACGCCGAAGCAGCATTTCGGCTTCGAAGCGGCCGCCTGGTACTGGCACTTCGTCGACGTCGTCTGGCTGTTCCTGTTCTTCTCCATCTACATCTGGGGTGGATGGGGTGCACCGGTCGCCCACGGCTGATCCGGTTCACACGGACAATAGAAAAGGCGGGTGCCATCGGCGCCCGCCTTTTTCTTTGTCCTCACCGCGCCCCGGCGATCCGCTCGAAGGCGGAAGGGTCGGGTATGCCGATATCGAGTTGTTGGCGGATCGCCTCGGCGCATTCATAGGGCGTCAGGAGCGACGTATCGACTTCGAGATCGTAGATGCCGGGCTTGTGCACCTCGTCCTGCCAGCGCCTGACAGCATCAGGCACGGCGATCTCGGCGCTTGCCCTCGCATAGAGTTCCTCGCGGCCCGGCTCGTCGATCTCCCGCCGCTTCATGATCACCTCCAGCGGGCAGCGCACGCCGACGAAAAGCACCGGGAAACCATCGAGCCGGCGCGCGCAATCGGCCAGAATCCCGAGCGGCTGCGAATAGGCGTCGTGATGGCCGAGATCGGCCACGACATTGATCCCGAGCCCGGCATGGATGGCGATCGATTCGTAGAGCGCGGCATAGAAGAACGGCACGAACTCCTCGAGATCCGGCCGCTCGCCGCCCGGCCGCAGCCCGATGCCCGGCAGATATTGCGACGGCGTCATCGCATTGTAGTTGTCGACGCCGAAATTGAGCCACGGCCCGTCGAATTGCTGCTGTATGGCGCGCGCGATCGTCGTCTTGCCGCTGCGCGGCGCCCCGTTGAGAATGACGATCTGGGCTGCGGTGCTGTCGGTGCTCATGTCTCTTCTTTTCTGATTGGCCCGAATCGCTGAGGCGAAATCGCGCAGGTATTTCCCTTCGTCCTGCGGATACTTTATGGGAGAGTTAAGGCGGCTTTAGGTGACGCCACGGGAATCCACATGCAAGAAGACACCGCTCTCTTTCCTCCGGTCGATCCGGTCAAGACAGGCATCAAGGGCTGCTGCCCGCGCTGCGGCAATGGCAAGCTGTTCGACGGCCTGCTGTCGCTGAAGCCGCGCTGCGCCGCCTGCGGCCTGGATTATGCCTTTGCCGATTCGGGCGATGGTCCTGCCGTCTTTGTCATCCTGCTCGTCGGCTTCGTCGTCATTGGCAGCGTGCTCTGGCTCGAGGTCAATTACGCGCCGCCGATCTGGCTGCACATCCTGCTCTTCGGCCCGCTGACGATCATCCTGTCGCTGCTGACGCTGCGCTGGTGCAAAGGCATCCTGATCGCCATGCAATACCGCCACAATGCCCGTGAAGGACGCCTGAGTGACTGACATGAACATCCCGGCCGCGCGCCGCAAGCTGCCGGTCTTCACCGGCATCGCGGTGCTGATCGCGCTCGCCATTCTCATTTCCCTCGGCACCTGGCAGGTCGAGCGTCTCTATTGGAAGGAAGGCCTGCTCGCCGATATCGCCGCGCGCCGCAATGCCGCTCCGGTGCAGCTTGCCGATATCGAGCAGATGCTCTCTTCCGGCACCGATATCGAATATCGCCCGGTCACCGTCACCGGCCGCTACGTCAACAACAAGGAGCGCCACTTCCTCGCCACCTGGCGTGGGGAGGCGGGCTTCTACGTCTATACGCCGCTCGAGCTCGCCGACGGCCGCTACCTCTTCGTCAATCGCGGCTTCGTTCCCTATGAGAATAAGGAGCCGGAAATGCGCATGCAGGGCCAGCTGACCGGCGAGCAGAGCGTCACCGGCCTCGCCCGCAACCGCTTGCCCGGCAAGCCCTCCTGGGTGGTGCCTGATAACGACATCGCCAAGAACATCTTCTACTGGAAGGATATCGACGCGATGGCATCGAGCGACGGCTTCGATGCCTCGAAGGTCGTGCCCTTCTTCATCGATGCGGATTCGACCCCGAACCCGAAGGGCTTCCCAATCGGCGGCGTCACCGAGATCGACCTGCCCAACAACCACCTGGAATACGCCTTCACCTGGTACGGATTGGCCGCCGTGCTGGTCGGCGTCGTCGGCGTCTCCTGGTTCCGCGGCCGCCGCGGCGCTCCCGCGCAATAGTATTGCTTCAATTCGTCCCCATATTGGGCTAGACACCCGGGACGACGGACATCGGACTTGAACATGAATATCGCAGCGAAACCTCCTCTGACGATCAGGCTTTGCGGGCCGCGCGGCTTCTGTGCCGGCGTCGACCGCGCCATTCAGATCGTCGTTCTGGCGCTGAAATCCTACGGCGCCCCGGTCTATGTCCGCCACGAGATCGTCCATAACCGCTATGTCGTCGAGGGCCTGGAAGCCAAGGGTGCCGTCTTCGTCGAGGAGCTCAACGAGATCCCGGAAGAACACCGCGCCCAGCCGGTCGTCTTCTCGGCGCATGGCGTGCCGAAGTCGGTTCCCGAGGATGCCAACAGCCGCAACCTCTTCTATCTCGACGCCACATGCCCGCTGGTCTCCAAGGTCCACAAGCAGGCGATGCGCCACAATCGTCTCGGCCGCCACGTCGTGCTGATCGGCCATGCCGGCCATCCGGAAGTCATCGGCACGATGGGCCAGCTGCCCGAAGGCTCGGTCTCGCTGATCGAGACCGTCGAGGATGCCGATACCTATCAGCCGGTCGACCCCGACAATCTCGGCTACGTGACACAGACGACGCTCTCGGTCGACGACACCGCCGGCGTCATTGCCCGCCTTCAGCAGCGCTTCCCGAACCTGACGGCGCCGGCCGCAGACAGCATCTGTTATGCCACGACCAACCGCCAGGAAGTCGTCAAGCAGGCGGCGCCCGGCTGCGATCTCTTCATCATCGTCGGTGCACCGAACTCGTCCAATTCCAAGCGCCTCGTCGAAGTGGCGCTGAGGGCAGGGG
Organism: Rhizobium sp. Rhizsp82; assembly: GCF_047325115.1. Lineage (NCBI taxonomy): Bacteria > Pseudomonadati > Pseudomonadota > Alphaproteobacteria > Hyphomicrobiales > Rhizobiaceae > Rhizobium > Rhizobium sp. Rhizsp82. Next base: position 1,729,589 of record NZ_CP168570.1, read on the forward strand.
CGACGAAGTCGATCCTGGTGCAGCGCGCCTCCGAACTGAACTGGGACGAGATCGGCCAGATCTCGACGCTCGGCCTCTCCGCCGGCGCGTCGGCCCCCGAGGTCATCGTCAACGAGATCATCGAAGCCTTTCGCGCCCGTTTCGCTGCCCAGGTCGAGCTTGCCGAGACGGTGCAGGAAAACGAACACTTCCTCGTCAACCGCGAGCTCCGCAATATCGAGCTGACCGCGGCGGATATGGCTTTCGTGAACGGCTAGCGCGGCGTTGCGGGGGCACTTGCCTCTGTGCTGCCGCGCGCTCCAAGATGATTTGTTTGGGGAAAGCTCCACCGCAGGCCGATCTCCCCCCTTGTGGGGGAGATATCAGGCAGGGCAGAGGGGGTATCCCGCGCCCTGAAGGCTTCCACTCTATCGAACCGACCGTGAGACCGCACCTTGGCCGTTTACACCGATATCTCCGAAGACGATCTGAAGTGGTTCCTGACGGAATATGAGACCGGCGAGCTGCTCTCCTACAAGGGCATTGCCGAGGGCGTCGAGAACTCGAATTTCCTGCTGCACACCTCGAAGGATCCGCTGATCCTGACGCTCTATGAAAAGCGCGTCGAGAAATCCGATCTGCCGTTCTTTCTCGGGCTGATGCATCACCTGGCCGCCCGCGGCCTGTCCTGCCCGCTGCCGCTGCCGCGTAGGGATGGCGCGCTGCTTGGGCGCCTGTCCGATCGTCCGGCGGCGCTGATCTCCTTCCTCGAAGGCATGTGGCTGCGCAAGCCCGAGGCGAAGCACTGCCGCGAAGTCGGCAAGGCGCTGGCGCAGATGCATATCGCCGGTGAAGGCTTCGAGCTGAAGCGGCCCAACGCGCTGTCCATCGATGGCTGGAAGACGCTGTGGGAGAAGTCCGAAGCCCGCGCCGACGAGGTCGAGAAGGGCATGTCGGACGAAGTTCGCGCCGAAATGGACTTCCTCTCGGCCTATTGGCCGAAGGATCTGCCTTCAGGCGTCATCCATGCCGATCTCTTCCCCGATAACGTCTTCTTCCTCGGCGATACGCTCTCCGGCCTGATCGACTTCTACTTCGCCTGCAACGACCTGCTCGCCTACGACGTCTCGATCTGCCTGAACGCCTGGTGCTTCGAAAAGGACGGCGCCTATAACATCACCAAGGGCACGGCCTTCCTCGACGCCTACCAGAGTGTGCGCCCGCTGAGCGAAGCAGAACGCACGGCTCTTCCGATCCTGGCGCGCGGCTCGGCGCTGCGCTTCTTCCTGACGCGCCTCTACGACTGGCTGACCACGCCTGAGGGCGCCATGGTCACCAAGAAGGACCCGCTCGAATATCTGCGCAAGCTGCGCTTCCACCGGCAGATCAAGTCGGCCGCCGAATACGGGCTTTCGGCATGAAGCACGTCGAGATTTTCACCGATGGTGCCTGCTCCGGCAATCCCGGCCCTGGCGGCTGGGGGGCGATCCTGCGCTATGGCGAGGTCGAGAAGGAACTGTCGGGCGGCGAAGCCGAGACCACTAACAACCGCATGGAGCTGCTGGCGGCAATCTCGGCTCTCTCGGCGCTGAACACGCCCTGCGAGGTCGATCTCCACACCGACAGCAAATATGTCATGGACGGCATCTCCAAGTGGATCTTCGGCTGGAAGAAGAACGGCTGGAAGACCGCCGACAAGAAGCCGGTGAAGAACGGCGAGCTCTGGCAGGCGCTCGATGCCGCCAATCAGCGCCACAAGGTCAAGTGGCACTGGGTCAAGGGCCATGCCGGCCATCCGGAAAACGAACGCGCCGACGAACTGGCGCGCATGGGCATGGCACCCTACAAGAAGAAGTAGGCAGGCAAAGCGGGGGAGGCGGCACTGCGGATCATTTCTCTGAACGCCTGGGGCGGCAAGATCCATCAGCCGCTGATCGATTATCTTGCCGGCGTCAAAGCCGATATCATCTGCCTGCAGGAAGTCACCCGTTCCGTCGGCGTCACGAGCGGCTGGCTGGAATATCGCGACGGCAGCCACATACTGCCGCAGCGCGCCAATCTGTTCGACGAGGTGAAGGCCGTTCTGCCGGAGCATGACGGCATTTTCGCTCCCGCCTCGCGCGGTGAGCTTCTGGATCGCGAGACAGCCGTTCCCTCCGAATTCGGCCTCGCCACCTTCGTCCACCGCTCGCTCGCCATCTGCGGCCAGGCGATGGACTTCATCCACGGCGCCTTTTCGCCCGATGGTTACGGCGCCCATCCGCGCCCGCGCAACGCGCAGGTTTTGCGCCTCTTCGACTACGCCTCAGGCCGCCCGCTTGTCGTTGCCCAGCTGCATGGCCTGCGCGACATGGCCGGCAAGGGCGATACACCGGCCAGACTGGCGCAAGCCGAGGCGCTGGTCGCATTGATCGGGCGTATCCGCGGGCAGGATGAACCGCTCGTCGTCTGCGGCGATTTCAACGTGCTGCCCGATAGCGCCACCTTCGAGATCCTGGGCCAGCTCGGCCTCACCGAGCTCGTCACATCAGGCGGCGTTGCGGGAACGCGCACCTCGCTCTATCCGAAGGACGGCCGCTTTGCCGATTACATGCTGGTTTCGCCGGGCGTAAGCGTTACTCGCTTCGAGGTCGTCAGGGAGCCCGAAGTTTCCGATCACTGCGCTCTGCTCTTGGATATCGCCTAGCCGTTTGCCGTCCGTGCATTGGCCGGCGATTCCCAGATCGAGATCCGGTCGCGGCCATTGCGCTTGGCGTCGTAAAGCGCCTCGTCGGCATGCTGCATGAATTCTGCAGGCGTCGTCGCGCGGGCACGGCTCTGCTTGACGGCAATGCCGGCGCTCGCCGTCACCCGTCCGAACTCGCTGCCGGTATGCGGCAGGTTCAGTGCATGCAGCGCATCGCGGAACTGTTCGGCAACGCGGGAGGCATCCGCCTCGTCGGCTTCGGGCATCAGCACGACGAATTCCTCGCCGCCGAAGCGGGCGACGATATCGGTATCGCGCCGGGCCGCCTTGCGCAGGCAGTCGGTAACAGCCTTCAGGCATTCGTCGCCGGCCAGATGACCATAGGTGTCGTTATAGGCCTTGAACCGGTCGACATCGATCATCAGCAGGCTGAGCGGCGTGCGCTCGCGAACACTGCGGGCGAGCGCCAATGCGAGAGCTTCGTCGAAGGCGCGGCGGTTGACGATGCCGGTCAGGCCGTCGGTATCGGCAAGGCTCTTCATCCGGTCGGCAACGGCGCGCAGCGAATGCTCGGCCTGCTTCATCGCGGTCACGTCGGAGACGACGACCAGCGCCATGCCATCGGCGGTCATGCGGGTGCGCAGGCTCAGCCAACGGCCGTCATAGAGGTCGATTTCCTCGTCCTTGTCGCGGTGCAGGTCGCGTGCTGCGGTCTCGATCCACTCTTCGTCGATCTCGGCCGGAAAGCTGCGGCGCTCCTGCGTTTCGACCGCCTTGCGCAGGATGTCGCGAATGTTGAAGCCGGCAACGCGCACCACGCCGGAGAGCGGGAAGAGATGCGCATACTGCGGATTGGCGTAAACGAGATCGCCCTTCGGATCGTACATCGCAAAGCCATCGGACATGCCGGACATCGCGTGCGAGAGCATGTTGCGGTTCGCGCGCAGCTCGCGCTCGATGCTGCGTTCCTCGGTAATGTCGCGGGTGACGCCCGCAAGGCCGATGACGATTCCGTCACGGTCGCGCAGCGGCACTTTCGAGGTGCGGAACCAGTGCTCCTTGTCACCCTGCTGCAGCGGCTCGATCTTGTTGATCAACGCTTCGCCGCTGCGCATCAGCGCCTGCTCTTCGGCAAACAAGACTTCGGCGCGGCGCTGGGTGGCGATGTGGAAATCCGTGGCGCCCACCATCGCTTCCGGAGAAGTGAAATGATGATGCTCGGCGACATTGCGGTTGACGACGACGAAGACGCTGTCGCGGTTCTTAACATATTGGAAATCCGGCGTCTGCGTCAGCGCCGCGGTCAAGAGATCGCGGTCCAGCGCCATATGCTCGAACTGCAGGAGCAGCGCACCGGCAACGACGATCGCGCCGAAATTCAGCACGACAGCAGGCACGCCAACCAGCTGCAGCGCCATGGCGCTGATCTGCGCCGGCAGGACCAGCATCGTCGCCAACAGTGTTACCGAAACCAGCGCGCCGAGAATGAACGTATCGGCAAGCCTCGCCTTGCGGCGCTTCTGCAGCACCCGCAGCGTCAGCGACACCGCACCGACGCAGGCAATGCTGATCATTCCGTCAAGCGCGCCGGCGCCACCCATCTGCAGGCGGAAGGCGACGGCCAGCGGGATCGTCAGAATGGCGGAAGGCGCGCCGCCGAACAGCGCGGAGATGGCGACCAGCGAATAGCGCAGGTCGATGAAGACGCCATTGCTGAGTGGCACCGACATCATCATCGAAGCCATCGTCCCGGCGCCCATCACCGCGCCGAAGGCAAGCTTCGTCTGCAGGTCGGTCATCAGCCGGAATCGGAAATAGATGTGAGCCCAGATCGAGATCACAAGTGCAACGATGGCAAGATTGCCGATCAGTATTTGCCAGGTTGTATTCATGCAGTACTAATGAACCCAGACGCGCCAATCCCCGCATTTGTAAGGCTTTTTCCTTTAAGCGGGTTTAATTGAATGGAGATTGCGCAAGAAAATCCTGCGCCGGATTTGAGCGTTTGCACCAGCGTCGTTCCAATCGGACACATCCACAAACCGATCACCTTCGTATCAACGTCTGTGAAGCGCGATGCGAGGATTGAATGGCCGTGCACATTGGGATGTGGTTTGAACCATCCCTGGAATCGAGATTTTGGTGGCGGCTTGTGCTGTCGGCGATCTACCTGACCGTCGGCATCCTTCACATGCTGCTACCGGGTCCGTTTCTCAGGATCATGCCGGCTCTGGTGCCGTTTCCGGCTGCTGTTGTCTTCATCACCGGCGCATGCGAGGTGGCAGCCGCGGCCGGGCTGCTTTCGTCGCCCTTTCGCGCCGCCGCAGGGATTGGGCTCGCCGCCTATGCGGTCTGCGTCTATCCCGCCAATATCAAGCATGCGATCGACGGATTGTCGGCGGTCGACGCCAGTACCTATGCCTGGCTCTATCATGTGCCGCGGCTGGCCTTTCAACCGGTTTTTGTCTGGTGGGCGCTCTATGCCGGCGGCGTCATCGACTGGCCGTTCCCGCAAGCCCGTTAGCCGGCCGGCGGAGCGCATCCGCCGGCCTGTTCATGGCAAGCCGCCTGAGCCAGCGCGCCGTCAGCTTGCCGCCCGCATCTCCGGCAGTGGCTTGACGTTCTGGTTCATGCGGAACAGGTTTTCCGGGTCGTAGTGCCGCTTGATCTCGGCCAGCCGCCGGTAGTTCTTGCCATAGGCCTTCTCCACCCGGTCCGCCTCGTCCTCGGGCATGAAGTTGATATAGGCCGTGCCGATCGCATGCGGCTTGGTGGCTTCGAAAAGCCCTCGCGCCCAGGCAATGCCTTTCTGATCCATGGCTTTGTCGCGCCAGCGCCCATGGACGTTCATGACGAAATGCGAGCTGCGCTGCGGGAAAGCCGTCGCCTCGCCGGCGATCCGGCCGGCGGCACCTCCGACATGGCCGACGAAGATTTCGCATTCCGGCCCCGGCAGCTTGCGCACCGCATCGAGCAGCACGGCAATCGCCTGATCAGAGAGCGCCGCGAAATCCTGGCTCTTCCAGTAGTTTCGGGCGCCGGGCGTCAGCAGCGGATCGAAGGCCTGTTGCCAGGCGGCGAAGGGCACCGGCCCCACGACATCGGCGATCGGCTTGCCGATCCCGCGAAGCTCCGCCGTTGCTGCCTGCCCAGCGGCGAGATCGCCGCAATAGCACATGGCGAGCACCAGGACTTCCTTGCCGTGCCATTCGGCGGGCAGGAAGGGCAGGGGCGGCGCCTGGCGCATCACCGCCCAGCAGGTCAGCTCGTCCGGCGCCTTCTCGAGTGCGGCGCGATACTGCTTCAGCACCATCTCGGCATCGGCAAAGGGATGAACGACGAGGCCCGCGAGCACATTGCCGGGCAGATCGTGCAGGCGGAATTCGAAGGAGGTCACGACGCCGAAATTGCCGCCGCCACCGCGCAGCGCCCAGAAGAGATCGGGATCTTCCTTCTCGCTGACCCGCCTCAGCCTGCCGTCAGCGGTGACGACATCCATCGAGATCAGGTTGTCGAGCGTCAGCCCGTATTTGCGCGTCGTCCAGCCGAAGCCGCCGCCGAGCGTCAGGCCGGCAATGCCCGTCGTCGAGTTGATGCCGGTCGGCAGAACCATGCCGAAAGCCTGCGTTTCCGCATCGACATCGGCAAGCGTGGCACCTGGCTCCACCCGCATGCGCCGCGTCGCCGGATCGACCCAGACGGATCGCATCGCCGAGAGATCGATCATCACGCCGCCATCGCAGACCGCATTGCCGGCAATGTTGTGGCCGCCGCCGCGCACCGCGAGCAGCAGGTGATTGTCATGGGCGAAGCGGACAGCCTTGATGACGTCGCTGGCGCCGGCGCAGCGTACGATCATCCCCGGCTTGCGATCGATCATCGCATTCCAGATCGTCCGGGCCTCGTCGTAGTCGCTATCCGCCTTGGTGATCAGCCGCCCGCGCAATCCCGCCGCAAGGGCCTCGATCGCATCGGCGCGCATGACTTTATGGCCCTTCTGCAGGGTCGTGAGGTTCATATCATCCATGATGGTCCTCCCTACGATGGGAGCCCCCGTCCCATCGGGGCGGCATTTTGCGCCTGCGCAAACGCATCCACAAGCTATTGCTAATAAATGTATCCGGGGATGGAAAGCGTGCGGCACCTTGCCCGCGATGCGGGATTTAAACCGGACCCGCCATTTCTGGCGGGCTTGCCCTCGGTGTCATTCCCACTATGCTGCCGCGCAGAAACTGGGAGGAACCATATGATCCTGCATTGCGTATTTCTGCGGCTGAAGGCCGCCATGACCGGCGAAGAGAAGCAGGCACTGTTCGCCTCGGTCGTTGCGCTGCAGCAGGTCATTCCGGGGATCATCGATATCAAGCATGGCCCGAACGTCTCGCCCGAGGGCCTGCATGGCGGCTTCGTCGAAGGCTTCGTGGTCACCTTCGAGAGCCCGGAAGCGCGTGACGCCTATCTCATCCATCCTGAACATGTCGCGGTCGGCGAGAAGATCGTCGAATCCGTCGATGGCGGCCTCGGCGGCCTCCTGGTCTTCGACCTCAACGTCTGAGGAAAAGGCCGCGGATCGCTCCGCGGCCGTCCGTACTCAGCTCGACTTTGCCATCGCCGCGGCGATCTGGTCGACATTGTAGCGGAACATCTTCTCATAGGTCGGCGCCGGTCCCTTGGCGTCCGAGAGCGATTCCACATAGAGCTCGCCGCCGGGCTTTGCGCCGGTTGCCTTCGCCACCTGCTTGACGAGGCGCGGGTCGTTCGAGTTTTCGAAGAAGTAGGTCTTCACGTTCTCGGCCTTGATCTGTTCGATCAGCTTGGCGACGTCGGCAGCCGAGGCTTCGCTCTCGGTGGAAACGCCGAGCGGAGCCAGGAAGCTCACCTGATACTCGCGGCCGAAATAGCCGAAGGCGTCGTGGCTGGTCAGCACCTTGCGGCGATCGTCGGCGACTGTGTCGAATTTCGAATGCGCATAGGCATCGAGTTCGTCGAGCTTCTTCGTGTAGCGGTCGGCATTGGTCTTGAAGGCGGCGGCATCGGCCGGATCGGCAGCCGAGAGTGCCTTCTCGATATTCACCACCCAGACTTTGACGTTGACCGGGCTGTTCCAGACATGCGGATCGGTCACGGTCTTGCCGTCCTCTTCCATCGTCCGCGTGTTGATGCCTTCGGAAGCCGTGACCGGCGTGCCCTTGTAGCCGGAAGCGGTGATCAGTCGGTCCATCCACCCTTCCAGGCCTTCGCCGCTGACGAAGGTCACCTGCGCCGCCTTCAGATGCTTGGCATCGGCAGGCGAGGGCTCGAATTCATGGGGGTCGCCGTTCGGGCCGACGAGGCTGGTGACGCTGACATGATCGCCGCCGACCTGCTTGACGACATCGGCAAGCACGGTGAAGGAGGCGACGACCTTGAGCGTCTCGGCAGAAGCCGGGATCGCCGAGGCGGCAAGCAACGCCGGCAGGGCGGCGGATAGAAGCAGGGTACGCGATAGCATGGTCAGTCTCCTTGGATTCAGCCCTTGAGATGGGGGCGGGGGAAGAGGCGCCGGGCGATGCCCGATGGCGCAAAGAGGATCGAAAGCGCGTAGAGGCTCGCCGCCGTCATGATGATCGTCGGTCCGGAGGCGAGCTCGAGATGGTAGGAGGCGATCAGGCCGAGATAGCCCGACGCCGTGGCGCTGAGGACCGAGATCACCATCATCTGCGGCAGGCTGCGCGACCAGAGCTGGGCGATTGCGGCCGGCAGCATCATCAGCCCGACGGCCATCAGCGTGCCGAGCGCCTGGAAGCTGGCGACGAGGTTCAGCACGACGAGCAGCAGGAACAGGAAGTGATAGACCGGCCCGCGCCCGCCGACCGCGCGCAGATAGCCGGGATCGAAGCACTCGGCGACCAGCGGCCGGTAGATGACGGCAAGCACCAGCAGCGTCAGCGAGGTGATCGTGCCGATCTGCAGAAGTGCAGGCGTATCGATCGCCAGGATCGTGCCGAACAGCACATGCAGCAGGTCGATATTGGAGCCGCGCAGCGAAACGATGAGGACGCCCAGCGCCAGCGACGCCAGATAGAAGCTGGCAAAGCTGGCATCCTCCTGCAGCACGGTCATGCGGCTGACGACGCCCGAAAGCAGCGCCACCGACAGCCCGGCCACCAGCCCGCCGATCCCCATCGCCGTCAGCGACAGCGAGCCGGCGACGAGATAGCCGATCGCAGCACCGGGGAGCACCGCATGGCTCATCGCATCGCCCATCAGGCTCATGCGCCGCAGCATCAGGAAAACGCCGATCGGCCCGGATCCGAGCCCGAGGCAGAGGCAGGCGACGAGCGCCCGGCGCATGAAGCCGTAATCGGCGAAAGGTGCGAGAAAGATATCGTAGGCGGTCATGCGGCAGGCTCGCAGATGGCGGCTTCCTCGTCCCAGCGCTCGGCCATCGCCCGCGCCGTCATCAGGTTCGCCGCCGACATCACTTCGGCTGTCGGCCCCCAGCCGATCAGCTCGCGGGCGATCAGCATCGTCTCCGGAAAATGCGCCCGTACCTGTTCGAAATCGTGCAGCACCGCAATCACCGTGCGCCCGTCGCCATGCCAGCGGGCGACGATATCGAGAAGGTCGCGCGTGGTGCGCGCATCGATTGCGGTAAAGGGCTCGTCGAGCAGGATCACCCGCGCATCCTGCAGCAGCAGCCGCGCAAACAGCACCCGCTGAAACTGCCCGGCCGACAGCGAGCCGATATGCCTGTTGTCGAAACCATCGAGCCCGACTGCCGAAAGCGCTTCCAGCGCCTTCAGCCGCTCGGCCTCCGAGACGCGCCCGAACGCACCCGCCTGCCGCCATGCGCCGAGCATTACGGTATCGAGAACCGAGATCGGAAACCGCCGGTTTATATCGGCCGCCTGCGGCAGATAGCCGAAATCAAGCCGCGCCAGCCGATGCCGGATCATCCCGGCCGCCGGTCTCAGCTCCCCCACCAGGGCCTTCAAAAGCGTCGACTTCCCCGCCCCATTCGGCCCCGCAATCGCCGTCAGGCTACCCTCGCGGATGCTGCCGGAGACATGATGCACCGCCGGATGCCGGTCATAGGTAACGGTGACATTCTCAAGCTCGATCAGGGGATCGCTCACGGCAACACCGCCGCCCAATAGATCGCCAGCCAGAGAGAGGCGATCAGCAACAACACGAAACCGGCGCGCGCAAAGGCGGATTGCCGGAGCAGATTGGGGAGGGGGTGAGGCATTGCAGGCTTTCTAAAATGTAATAACATTACTGTTATGTTGTAACGTTTATGGCAAAAGCGGGGCGGGTGCAAGCGTTCTACGGGATGCTATTTGTTGCGCATTTTTTGTTATCGCTTAGAATGCCGCCAAAGGAGCCCACCCATGAATGTGTCGATCGGAAAACGCTGGGAAGACTTCGTAGAGAAGGTCGTTGAGGACGGAAGGTATGGCTCAGCGAGCGAGGTCGTGCGCGAGGGACTTAGACTGGTGGAGGAGCGCGAGGCCAAGCTGGCGAGCTTGCGGCAAACGCTGGACGCGTCTATCGCCGCAGGTGGAGACGTAAGCGATGACGAGTTAGGCGCCGCGCTTGAAGCACGCCTTGTGGCATTGAGAGGCAAGTAAGATAGGTGGCCCGGCTCCGCTATCTGCAAAGCGCCAAGGCCGACATACTCTCGATCCTCGATTACGTCGAGCAGCAGGCGGGATGGCGAAGCGCTGAAAACCTAGTCTCCGCTTTGCGCCAGAGATGTAGGGACTTGGCAAATCTGCCGGGTCATATGGGCCGTCCTCGGCCCGAGCTTGGGAAAGATATCCGAAGCGCTACACTGGGCAACTACGTCATCTTCTTTCGTTATGTCGGTGACGTGTTGGAGGTGATCGACATCCTCGAAGGTCATCGCGATATCGATCACTTCTTCTTACGTGAATGACGGCGAACCCCAGTCCGCCGCCCCAATCCTCAAAGCTGCTCGATCATCGCAGCTGCACCCGAAACCGTTGCCTGGCCCGGGCTTTCCTCGACGTTGAGCGACTTCACGACGCCGTCTTCGACGAGCATCGAGTAGCGCTTGGAGCGGACGCCGAGGCCGCCGGCGGAGAGGTCGGCTTCGAGGCCGAGCGCCTTGGTGAAGTCGGCGTCCCAGTCGGCCAGGAAATGGATCTTGCCGGCGCCGCCGGACTGCTGTGCCCAGGCGCTCATCACGTGCCAGTCGTTGACGGCGACGACGGCGATGTCATCGACACCCTTGCCGAGAATGGTGTCGCGGTTTTCGAGATAGCCCGGCAGGTGGTTCAGCGAGCAGGTGGGCGTGAAGGCGCCGGGTACGGCGAAGAGCACGACGCGCTTGCCCTTGAACAGCTGCTCGGTCGAGATCTCGACCGGGCCGTCGGCGGTCTTTTCCTTGAAGGTGGCGGCCGGAAGCTTGTCGCCGATTGCGATGCTCATGAAACTCTCCTCGTTGAGATGATGAAGCGGCAGATGCCGCGGGGTCGGTGGGGACTATAGGAGCCGGTCACTCAAAGGCAAGCGGTGTCTCCATGGCGCGGCCACCGTCGATGACGAGCGCATGCCAGGTCTTGCCCTTGAGCGCATAGTTGCGCGGCAGTTTGCCGATCGCGACCGAGGTCGAGAAGGTCTTGCCGTCGCGCTTGCTCATCAGCTGCTTGGTGAAGACATAGCCGTTCGGCCCGGTGACGATCACCTGCGGCGCCGTGTCGCCGCCGCCGGGAAGGGCGATCTCCAGCCACAGCTCCTTCATGTCGGTAGACATCTTGTGCGATACGACCTGGAAGCCGGAAGAGGCCTGTTCGGGAAGGGCTTTCTCCGCCTGTTCCAGCAACGCCTCTTCCTCCGGGCGCGATTGCTTTGCGTCCGAAAGCGGCAGCTCGAAGGCCGCCTGAAAGGGCACGCAGAGTTCCTTGCAGATGCCGATGAAGGCGGTGGCTTTGATCGCGCCGGGCGCACCATCGCCGTCCGCCTTGAAGGTCAGCGGCAATACGACCGGGGCATCGTAGCCGATGTCGTCGACCTTGCCGTCGTTGATATGTTTCGGCACCGGATAGCGGATCTCCTTCAGCGTCACGCCGCTTTCGGGCGCCACGGTGATCTGCGGCGGAATACCGCTGCTGCCGCGCTCGCGCCAATAGGTGATCCAACCGGGTTTCGGCTCGATTTGCAGGCCGCCATGGATCGTTCCGTCGCGCTCTGGCGGCAGCGCAATCAGCCGCATCCGGCCGCCCTCGTTATCGACCCAGTCGCTCATTTCCGCCTGCGCGGCGGCTGCCAGGCTGAGGAGGGCTGCGGCAGAAAGACCGAGGCCGCGGATGATCCGGCGCGTAAAAGAAATAATCTTCATGGAACAAAGGTTTATCGAAAAGTGCTACAGGCTGCCATATGAGGAGTGATTCTAATTCTTCATTTTCGGTTGATTGATTTGTGACATTGCCCCATGTTTCCTGTGTCGGGGCCTTTTCACGCGGTCTGGCAGCAGGAGGAATTATGTCCTTATCGACGCTGAAGAACAGACGGGAACGCGGCTTTTTCGACGGGCAGTTCCTGATTGCCATGCCCGGCATGGAAGACAGGAATTTTGCGCGCACGGTGGTCTATATCTGCGCGCATTCCGATGCCGGGGCCATGGGCTTCGTCATCAACCGGCCGCAGAGCCTGACCTTTACCGACGTCCTGCTGCATCTCGAAATGATCAAGGACAGCGATTCCATCGTTCTTCCCGATCACGCCCGCGACTTCCCGATCCAGACCGGCGGCCCGGTTGAGAGCGGCCGTGGCTTCGTGCTGCATTCCGATGATTATCTGAGCGATTCCAGCATCCCCGTCAGCGACGATATCTGCCTGACGGCGACGCTCGATATCGTCCGCGCCATCTCCAAGGGCGGCGGTCCCAAGCGCGCCACCATGCTGCTCGGCTATTCCTCCTGGGGTGCCGGCCAGCTGGAAACCGAAGTCGGCAATAATGGCTGGCTAACCTGCGCGGCCAACGAAGCGCTGATCTTCGATCGCAGCCTCGATGACAAATACGAGCGGGCTCTGGCGGGCATGGGCGTCACGGCGGCGATGCTCTCTGCCGAAGCCGGCCACGCCTGACTTTCTTCGGAACGAATTCAGATAGCTGACGTTAGTCCTTCCGCAAGCCAGGGCAAGCTCGCCCCGGCGCGATAGGAGGCATCTGATATGGGTAGCACCAGCGACAAGATTTCCGGCAAGACCAACGAGATTGCAGGCAAGGCCAAGCAGGCTGCCGGCAAGATGACCGGCGACCGCAGCATGCAGGCCAAGGGCGCAGTCCAGGAAGGCAAGGGCAAGGCCCAGGTCGCGGCAGGCAAGGCCAAGGACAAGCTGAAGGACGCCGTCGACCGGATGTAAGCATCCTTCCATTTCCATGACACATGCCTGTTGCGCAGCGGCGCGGCAGGCATTTTTCGTCCGTTCGTGCCGGGGTGCTTCCATGAGACTTTTCGCTTGCGACAACTGTGATCAGGTCGTCCATTTCGACAATCGCCAATGCGTGCGCTGCAATCACCGCCTGGGCTTCCTGCCCGAGGATCTGGCGATGCACGCGCTGGAGCCGCGCGATGACGTGGCCTGGCAGCTGGTCGCGAGGCCGCAGAGGGCGGTGCGCTTCTGCGCCAATGCCGCTCTCGATATCTGCAACTGGCTGACCTCCGCCGATGATCCCAATCCCTTCTGCATTGCCTGCCGGCATAACCGGCTGGTGCCCAACACCAACACGCAGGACGGCATCGACCGCTGGCGCCGCATCAGCCAAGCGCAGCGCCATCTTTTCTATTCGCTGCTGCGCTGGCATCTGTCGCATCCCGACCGCGAGGAAGATCCGCAGGGCGGGCTGGTCTTCGACTTCCTGGAGGACGTGGTGCAGAACGACGGCAATGTCGTGCCCGCCATGACCGGCCACGAGGAGGGGCTGATCGCCATCCGCGCCGCCGAGGCCGACGATGTGACGCGCGAGCTGGCGCGCAACGCCATGGACGAACCCTACCGCACGCTGCTCGGCCACTTCCGCCACGAGACCGGGCATTTCATCTGGAACAAGCTGGTGCGTGACCGCAATGGCTTCGATGCCTTCCGCGCCGTCTTCGGCGACGAGCGCCAGGATTATGGCGCCGCCCTTCAGAACCACTATGCCAATGGCGCGCCGCTCGGCTGGCAGGAGAGCTTCATCAGCGCCTATGCCGCCTCCCATCCCTGGGAGGATTTCGCCGAGTGCTTCGCGCACTACCTGCATATCGTCGACACGCTGGAAACGGCGCGCGCCTTCGGCATCGCCATCGATCCGCGCGGTCACGAGGAGATGGCGGCGGAAGTCGATTTTCAGCCTTACAGAGCCAAGGATGCCGAACAGCTCGCCAGCGCCTGGATCCCGCTCAGCGTCGCCGTCAATGCCATCCAGCGCAGCATGGGCCAGCCGGATTCCTATCCCTTCGTGCTCTCGCCGCCCGTCATCGCCAAGCTCGATTATGTGCATGCCCTGATCCAGGGCGCCAATATGGAATGGCAGCGCGCGGCCGCCTGATCAGGCAGGCGTCTTCAGGAGGCCGCTGGCGAGCTGCTTGAACGCTTCGACGGCCTTCGCGAAGACCTCGGCGGAATCCTTTTCCGCGGCGATCCACAGCGCCGCATTCAGCGCCGCGCCGTTATAGAGGCGGGCGGCAGCTTCCGCATCGACAGGTTTGACCGTGCCTTCATCGATCAGCGCCTGGATCGTCGCCGCCGTCGTCGTCAGGCAGGCGTTCTGGCTCGGCCATTGCGAGGGATCGCCGAGAACGGCGGGACCGTCGAGCAGCATGATGCGCTGGATCTCCGGCTCGAGCGCCATCTCGATATAGGCGATCCCCTCGGCCAGAAAGCCCTCCCAGCGGGTCGGTGCCTGTTTCTGCGCGGCGCACATCCGCACCAGCATTTCCGCATCGATCTGGTCGATCACCGCCTGCAGCAGACCCTTTTTGTCGCCGAAATTATGATAGAGCGCGCCGCGCGTCAGCCCGGCCTCGGCGGTAAAATCGTCCATCGAGGATGCGGCATAACCCTTTGTCGCAAAAGCCTTCCGGCCCGCCTGGATAAGCTTGGCCCGGGTCTCTTCCATCATTTCAGCGCGGCGTTTTCCAACCACGGCACTCTCCTGAAATCGAACATACGCCCCGTATGCATATTGACATACGAGGCGTATGCAAACATATGCGCATACGGAGCGTATATCAAAATCGCTGCCACTTGTTAAGTGCGGACCTCACCACAGATCACCGTGCAAGGCCGGGCAGGCGCGTGTCTGCCCGCGGGGTCCGCTTTGTCATCAGGAGTTAGACATGACCAAACGCGAAGCAATCTTTCCAGCTGACCGCCACGCCCTCTACACCGCGCACCGCTATTCCGCGGCCGTGCGTTCAGGAGACCTGTTGTTCGTCTCCGGCCAGGTCGGCAGCCGCGCCGACGGTTCGCCGGAGCCGGATTATGAGCGCCAGGTGAAGCTCGCCTTCGAAAACCTCAATGCCGTGCTGAAAGCTGCCGGCGCCACGTTCGAGGACGTCATCGACGTCACCAGCTTTCACACCGATCCGCAAAACCAGTTCGAGACCTTCATGGCGATCCGCGAGACCTTTCTCGGCGAAGCGCCTTACCCCACCTGGACCGCCGTCGGCGTCAACTGGCTGGCGGGCTTCGATTTCGAGATCAAGGTGATCGCGCGGGTGCCGCAGTCTGCCTGAGTGGCAAAAGCAAAAGACCCGGCCTTGCGCCGGGTCTTTCTTTCACTGTGAAACAAGTCGTCTCAGAAATCACGTTCGAGGCGCACGAAGCCTTCGACGTAATGCGAGTCGTCGGTGCCCGGGAAGTCGTGGTTCTCGGCGACATAGGTGGCGGCAGTGTGCAGGGTCAGGTTGTCGACGATCTTGTAGTCGAGCGTCGCACCGGCACGCCACATGTTGCCGCCGTGATACTCGTCGTCGGCCTCACGAATTCGGCCGGCATATTGCACTTCCGGCGTGAAGGTGAACTTGTCGTTGATCTTCAGCGCATATTGCGCGATCACCGCCCATTCGCTGGCCTCGTAATAGGTGTTCGGACCGCTCGAATAAAGACCGGCAAGTTCAAACAGGCCGGGGCCAATTTCGGCACCGATGCGTGCTGTTACCGAGCCTTCCTGGGCATCTGCATCATAGCCGCCATAAACCTGCCAGGTGAAGCCTCCGGCCTTGCCACCGACCATGGCGTCGATGCCGAGACCGTTATTGTCGTTGTCGAAGTTGGAGCCGAGATCTTCAAATGACAGACCGGCATTGAAGCTGTCGCTGTCATATTCGTAGCGGATCGCGTTCCACTTGGTGTCGATACCGGTCATCAGGTCGGATTCACCGGAGAAGTCGTTATCCCACCAGCTCGCGAAGCGGCCGGCACGGAATCCGGCGAGATCGATATAAGCCTCGTCGATAAACATCGAGTCTTCGGTACCGAAAGCAGAGTTACCTGCACCGACGAACTCCGCACCCGATGAGCCGAAGGGGCCGCCCGAGAAGCGGTTCGCTTCGAGCACGATGCGGCTGGTCAGCGTGCCGTATTCGGTATCGCTCTTGGCGTCGAACGAGACGTGGGCACGGGTGTGGGTTTCCCAGTCCTCACCGCCACCGCCGCCCGGGCCGTTGTTGTCATAACCATCACCGGCGCCGAAGCCGACTTCGAAGCGCAGATAGCCGCCGATCTTCAGGCAGGTCTCGGTGCCCGGTATGTAGAAGTAGCCTGTTCCGTACGCGTCGCAGACGCGGACATATTCCACGGGTTCCGGCTCGGCCGCGACGATGGCGTCGGCAGCCTGGGCGCCGGAAACTGCTGCGAACGCAGCAGCGGAGCCGAGAAGAAGGCTCTTGATTTTCATGCTTGTCTCCGTTTCAGAGCCTGCCTTGCGGTTGGCTCGCATGTGGCGCGAGGCGTGCGGTGCCGCGAGGGGGACGCCGGAGAGGGAACGCGCCGATTGTCAACGGAAACAGTAAGACCGCGCGGAGCGGGTCTCGTCAATTATATGCTAAACGCACACGTATAAAAAAGTGGCAAAGCGCCTTAAACGTGACGCCTTTGCCACATCGTTCTGTCGCAATTTGCAACCATAGGGAATTGTATCGCCGAGCGAATTCCCGCGAAAAGATACTCTCGGCTCAAGCCCGCTTCGTCAGCGGAAAGCGTTCCTTCAGCAGCCGCAGAACCGATTCCGACGGCATCGGCGGGCCGAAGAGGTAGCTCTGGCCGTAGCTGCAGCCCATCTTCGCCAGCTCGATCGCATCCTCGTTGGACTCGATCCCTTCGGCCACCACCTTCATGTCGAGTTCGCGGGCCATGTTGATGACCGAGCGCAGGATGGTCGCCTTCTTGTCGCTGTCGTCGCGCACCAGCGCCTTGTCAAGCTTGATCGTATCGAACGGGAAGCGCGTGAGATAGGAGAGGGAGGAGTAGCCGGTGCCGAAATCGTCGAGCGCCAGGCCGAGACCAGCTTCCTTGAGCTTCTGCAGCACCAGGCGCGCCTGTTCCGGGTTCTCCATCACCATCGACTCCGTCAGCTCCAGCTTCAGGCGCGAGGGTTCGCAATGCGTCTTGGCAAGCACCGAACGCACGTCGTCATAGAGTTCGTTGTTGAGCAGCTGGACGCTGGAGAGATTGATCGAAACGAAGATCGGCAATTCACCGGTCTGGTTTTGCCAGCCCATCAGGTCGTTGGTCGCCTGCTCGAGCGCGAATAGGCCGAGCGGGCCGATAATGTCGGAGGCTTCGGCGATCGGGATGAATTCCGATGGCGGGATATTGCCGCGCTTCGGATGCTCCCAGCGCATCAGCGCCTCGAAACCGGCGATCTCGACATTCTCCAGCCCGGCGATCGGCTGATAGACCATCGACAGCTCCTTGCGCTCGATGGCGCGGCGCAGGTCGGATTCCAGCTGCAGACGGTCGGCGCCGAAATCGCGGAAGGCGGGGCGGAACGGCTCGACGCGATTGCCGCCGGCGCGTTTGGCGCGATACATCGCAAGCTCGGCATCGCTCAGCATGCCCGATGCGTTTTCCTGCTGGTCCACCCAGGAGGCGAGGCCGATCGAAGCGGTCAGGATGATCTCGCGGTTCGAGAAGTTGATCGGCACCATGATCGCCTTGCTGATCGCATCGGCAAAATCGGCAATCTTCGCCGGATCGCGTTCCGAGACCAGGATCAGGCCGAACTGGTCGCCGGCAAGGCGCGCCAGCGTATCCTGCTGCTTCAAGAGGCGGCGAAGGCGGCGCGTCAACGCGATCAGGATGTTGTCGCCGGCAGCAACGCCGAGCGCGTCGTTGACCAGCTTGTAGCGGTCGATATCGATCACCATTACCGTCGGCCGCAGCGTCTCGCCGGAAGGCGCCAGCGCCAGAACGGATTGCAGGCGGTCGAGGAACAGCTGGCGGTTCGGCAGGCCGGTCAGGTTGTCGTGCAGCGCGTCATGGAGCAGCCGCTCGACGGAGTTCTTCTGTTCCGTGACATCGACGATCGTGCCGACGCAGCGGATGATCTCGCCGTTGGAGCCGAGCACCGGCCGGGCGCGGATCAACAGCCAATGGAAATGGCCGTCCTCGGCGCGGATGCGGAATTCGTGGTTCAGGCGCCCGCGGCGATGCTCGAGCAGAACGTCGAGCGTGGCGCGGAAGCGGTCGCGATCGTCAGGATGCAGCCGCGGCAGCCAGTTGCGCGCCGCCCCATGCATGGTTCCCGGCGAAAGCCCGAGCTTGACGGACACATCGGGGATGGTGACGACGCGGTCGCGCGCCACGTCCCAGTCCCAGACCATGTCGCCGGAGCCGGTCAGCGCCAGCGACTGCCGCTCCAGATCGGAGAACAGCCCCTGCTGGAAGGCGCCGCCTGCAAAGGCGTGCTGCATGACGGTGAAGCCGATCAGCAGCACGATGAGGACGAGGCCGCCGCCGAGCGCGGGCTGGATGATGTCGTTGTCGAGCCGGCCGGTGATCGTCAGCCACGCCCCGAAGATCCAGACGAGGATCAGCGCCCAGGCAGGCACGAGCAGGATCGCGCGGTCATAGCGGTTGAGGCCGAGATAGACGATCAGCACCAGGCCCATCGTCGCCGTCAGCGCGAAGGACAGGCGGGCGATACCGGCGGCGATCGACGGATCGTAGATCGCCACGCCGAAGAGCAGGGCGAGACCAAGCACCCAGGCAAGCGTCGCGTAGCCGAGATGCGTGTGCCATCGGTTGAGGTTCAGATAGGTGAACAGGAAGATCACGAAACTCGAGGCCAGCGCCACTTCCGCGCAGGCGCGCCATATTCGCTGGTCTGCCGAAGCGATGCTGATCAGTTTCCCGAGAAAGCCGAAGTCAACGCAGATATAGCCGAGCACCGCCCAGGCGAGCGCGGCCGTCGCCGGCAGCATCGAGGTTCCCTTGACGACGAACAGGATGGTCAGGAACACCGCCAGCAGACCGGCAATGCCGAGCACGATGCCGCGATAGAGCGTGAAGGCGTTGATCGTGTCCTTGTAGGCGTCGGGTTCCCAGAGATAGATCTGCGGCAGATCGGGGCTGGTGAGCTCGGCGACGAAGGTGATGACGGCGCCCGGGTTCAGCGTGATGCGGAAGACGTCGGCCTCGTCGCTCGGCTGCCGGTCGAGCGCAAAGCCCTCGCTCGGCGTGATTGCCATGATGCGCTGCGAGCCGAGATCCGGCCAGAAAAGCTTGGAATTGACGAGGCGGAAATGCGGGGCGACGATGACGCGCTCCAGCTGCTCTTCCGAAAGGTTGGCAAGTGCGAATACCGCCCAGTCGCCCTGGTGGTTGTCCGAGCTGGCACGTACCTCAATACGCCGCCGGATACCATCGGCACCGGCTGCGGTGGAAACCTGGAAGGCTTCCCCCTGGTTGGCATAGATTTCAGTGGTCTTGGTCAGGTCGAGCGCCGTGTCGTCACGCGAAATCTTGACCGGTTCAGCCGCATGCGCGGTGCCTGCAGCCAGCGCAAGCACCGACAGGAAGAAGGCTGCGATCACCGCGATCAATCGGCCGGACGGTGATGTGTGCAGCATGCGGTTCGTGGTCATCGGCTGTCGGTTTTCCTGCCTGTATCCGGATCGGTGGCGAGCAGTGAAAACATCACATGATCATGCCACTGACCGTTTATTTTCAAGTATCCGCGCAGATAGCCTTCCCGCTGAAACCCGGCTTTTTCAAGCAGGCGAATGCTCCGTGCGTTGTCTGGAATACAGGCTGCTTCGATACGGTGCAACTCAAGCCCTGCGAAGATATAGGGTATAACCAACTGAAGTGCGGCGAACATATGGCCCTGGCCGGCGTGCTTCTCGCCCATCCAGTAGCCGATCATGCAGCTTTGCGCCGCCCCGCGGCGGATATAGCCGATGGTGATGCCGCCGAGCAGTTCCATCTCGGGCTTGGAAAACAGGAAGAGTGGGATCGCCTGTCCGGAAGCATATTCCTGCTTGCCGCGGATGACGCGGGCGCGGAAGGCGCCCTCCGTCAGTTCGTCTCGCCGCCAGGTCGGCTCCCAGGGTTCCAGGAACCGGCGGCTGTCCGAGCGCAGCCTGTGCCACTGGTTGAAGTCCTGATAGCGGGGCAGCCGCAGGGCATAGCGGCTGTTTTCCAGCTCGACTGCTTCCGGCTGCCGCGACAGGAACCGAAAAACCGATTTGGGCATCGATCACTCCCGGCGGGCTGAAAGCGGTCTAGCGGCTTGCTTGCTTGGACTGCGGCACCGTGGCGGAAAGCGATGCGGCGATGTCTTCCATCGGGGCAAGCTGCTCCAGCGGGCCGATCGCCGAAAGCGTCGGAACGGTATCGAAGAACAGCCGGCCGGCGAGGTCGGTGAGGCGCTCGACGGTGATGCCTTCGAGGCGTTCCATCATCTCCTGGTTGGAGATCGGGCGGCCGTAAAGCATCATCTGGCGGGCGATCTGACCGGCGCGGGCGGCCGGGCTTTCCTGGCCCATGAGAAGCTGGGCGCGGATCTGGGCGCGGGCGCGCTCGATTTCCTTCTGCTCGATCGAGGATGCCGACTTGTGCAGCTCGTCGATGATGACGGGCACCAGTTCCGGCAGGTTCTCGCCGCCGGTCGCGGCATGGATGCCGAAGATGCCGGTGTCGGAAAAGCCCCAGTGGAAGGCATAGATCGAGTAGCAAAGGCCGCGGATTTCGCGCACTTCCTGGAACAGGCGGGAGGACATGCCGCCGCCGAGGATATTGGCGAGGATCTGCGAACAGTAGAAGTCGCGGGCGTGATAGGCCTTGCCCTCGAAGCCGAGCAGGATCTGCGCGTCCATCAGGTCGCGCGTCTCGCGCACGTTGCCGCCGATATAGCGGGCGGGCTCCATGACGGGCGGGGCGCTCGGCGAGGTCGGCAGGCTGGCGAAGCGCTGCTCCACCATCTTCACGAATTCGTCGTGCTTTACGGCACCGGCCGCGACGACGAACATGCGGTCCGTCGTATAGTTGCGGCTGAGATAGGTGCGGATCTGCTGCGGCGAGAAGGAGACGACGGTCTCCGGCGTGCCGAGGATCGGCCGGCCGAGCGTCTGGTCGCGATAGGCGGTCTCCGAGAACTTGTCGAAGACCACGTCGTCGGGCGTGTCGTTGGCGGCGTTGATTTCCTGCAGGATGACCTGCTTTTCGCGCTCCAGCTCATCTTCCTCGAAAGCCGATTCCGTCAGGATGTCGGCGAGGATATCGATGGCGAGCGGCACGTGATCCTTGAGGACACGGGCGTAATAGGAGGTGGTTTCGGTCGATGTCGCGGCGTTCACTTCGCCGCCGACATCCTCGATTTCTTCGGCGATATCGCGCGCCGAGCGGCGTGCGGTTCCCTTGAAAGCCATGTGTTCGAGCAGGTGGGCGATGCCATGCTCGTCTTCCGTCTCGTTGCGCGAACCTGATTTGATCCAGACCCCGAGCGCGGCACTTTCAAGGTGCGGCATGGTCTGGGTCACTACTGTCAGCCCGGATTTGAGCCGGGTGCACTCAACTGTCATTGGCTATCTTTCTGCGCCTGCCGAATTACGTCCGGGCATGCTTGCCGATAAAGCTTTCAACGGCCTTAAGTTCCGGATCGATGACTTGGAAGCGCTCCTCCTTAAGCATCAGATCAGCAAGCCACGTCGGGAGCGCCGGGTCAATACCGGAGGCGGATTTTACGGCCGCCGGGAACTTAGCCGGGTGGGCTGTCGCCAGCGTCACCATCGGCGTGTTCGGCTTCTCGTGCTTGGCGGCAACGAAGACGCCAATCGCCGAATGCGGATCAAGCAGATAGCCGGTTTTTGCAAGCGTTTCCTTGATCGTCTGGGCAACCTGCTTCTCGCTGGCGCGGCCGGCACGGAAGTCCTTCTTGATGGCGGCAAGCGCCTTCGAGGAGATCTCGAAACCGTTCGATTGCTTCAGGCTGTCCATTGCATGGCGCACCTTCGAGGCGTCGCGGTCATAAGCTTCGAACAGCAGGCGTTCGAAGTTCGACGAGATCTGGATATCCATCGAAGGAGAGGTGGTCGCCTTGACCTCCTTCATGTCGTAGCGGCCGGTCTTCATCGTCCGAGCCAGGATGTCGTTCTCGTTGGTGGCGATGACCAGCTTGCCGATCGGCAGACCCATCTTCTTGGCGGCGTAACCGGCAAAGATATCCCCGAAATTCCCCGTCGGTACGGTGAACGAGATCTTCCGGTCCGGACCGCCGAGCGCAACCGAGGTCGTGAAGTAATAGACGATCTGGGCCATGATGCGCGCCCAGTTGATCGAGTTGACGCCGGACAGCTTCACCTTGTCGCGGAAGGCGCCGTCGTTGAACATCGCCTTCACGAGGTTCTGGCAGTCATCGAAATTGCCGTTGACGGCGAGCGCGTGAACGTTCGGCGAGGTTGAGGTCGTCATCTGGCGCTGCTGCACCGGCGAAACCTTGCCATGCGGGAAGAGGATAAAGATGTCGGTGCGCTCGCGCCCGGCAAAGGCGTCGATCGCAGCGCCGCCCGTGTCGCCCGAGGTGGCGCCGACGATGGTGGCGCGCTCGCCGCGCTTCTCCAGCGCATAGTCCATCAGGCGTGCGAGCAGCTGCATCGCCACATCCTTGAAGGCGAGCGTCGTGCCGTGGAAGAGCTCCATCACGAAGCTGTTCGGGCCGGTCTGCACCAGCGGCGCGATCGCCGGGTGGCGGAAGGTGCCGTAGGCCTCGTCGATCATGGCGCGGAACGTGTCGGCCGGAATTTCGCCATTGGTGAAGGGCGAGAGAATCGTGAACGCGATCTCCTGATAGCTCTTGCCGCGCAGCGCCCGGATGTCCTTCTTGGAGAAGTGCGGCCATTCACGCGGAACATAGAGACCGCCGTCGCGGGCAAGACCCGTCAGAAGCGCATCGCAAAAGCCGAGGGAAGGGGCTTCGCCGCGGGTCGAGATATAGTCCACGTTCTTCATCCTTGACGTTATGGCCGGAGGAAATCCGGAGAAGGAAAGCAAGCCCCCGGAATGATGCGGGCTGAAATGTGCATCAAAACGGTGCTTACCCAATCGATTTTTCTTTGCGCCGCTGATATAGACCATCGCAAACTGTGACGAAAGGCCTTGCAAACGCGACTTCGGGCCTGCCAAAAAACTTTGTAAGAGGGTGGAATAATCGTGTTCGGCAAAGTCTCGCGTCTCATCGTTTCCGCATCGTTGGCCGCTCTTCTCGCAAGCTGCAATTCCCTTGGAATGGGCGGCGACAGCAAGCCGGCAGAGACCCCGGCGCAGCCGAGCGGCAATGCCCAGATCATGCCGATGGCGCCGCAGAACCCGTCTTCCAACGACCCCTCGATCGGCACCGCCACCAACGCTTCCGGCAATGTCCAGCGCGTCGTTCAGGGCGCCTGCCCACAGATTTACATGCGTGATCAGGACGCGATCTTCCGCACCTATGCCAAGGGCGGCAAGAAGCCTGTCGTCAACAGCGCCGCCGGCCAGCAGGATACGCAGCCGACCGACCAGATCGTCTATCAGGCCTCCTTCGCCGATTACACGCGCCAGTGCACGCTGAACGACCAGAACCTGACGATGACCATCGTCGCGCAGATTCGCGTGCTCGCCGGTCCGGCCGGCGGTTCCGGCACTGTGTCGCTGCCGATCCGCATCAGCGCCGTCGATAGCCAGGGTGCGATCAACAGCGAAACCGTGCCCTTCACCGCGCAGATCCCGCCCGGCCAGACCTCGACGCAGGTTCTCTTCCGCCACGACGGCTTCAAGCTGCCGGTCGGCTCGGGCGCGCTGGTGCGCGTCAATATCGGCTTCGATCAGGGCAACGCCCCGAAGACCAAGAAGAAAGCCAAGAGCTCGTAAAGCGCCGCTTGTTTCGGCCCTCCCGTCATGCTTCTGTCATGTCGGGAGAGATTAGATCGTGAAAATCGGCATCGTTCTCAATCCGGCGTCCGGAAGGCGGGGCAGGCGGCTGTTCTGGTCCGCGTTGCGGCGTGCGCTCGAGGCACGCTCGGCCGATATCAGCCTGCGTGAGACCAAGGGTTTCGGCGATGCCGAAAGGCATGGACGTGAGCTCGCCGAAGATGGTTGCGACCTGGTGCTCGCCGTCGGCGGCGATGGCACGGTCGGCGAGGTCGCGGGCGGCATCCTGCGCTCGCATCGCCCGGGCGCCGTCTTCTCCTTCATCCCGACAGGCACCGGCTGCGATTTCGCCCGCAATTTCAAGATCCCGCGTGAACCCGCCAGGATCGCCGAGCATCTCGTCACCGCGCCGGTGCGATCGGTCGATGCCGGTTTGCTCACCTGCGAGACCGAAGATGGCCTGACCTGCACCCGGCACTTCATCAATATCGCGAGCTTCGGCGTCTCCGGCGAGATCGTCCGCGCCGTCAACGAGGCGCGCCGCGGCCGCAAGCTGCCGGGGCGGATGGTGTTCTTCTATCACAGCCTCCGGGAGATCCTGCGCTACAAGCCGCTCAGCATCCGCCTGCGCCTCGATGGCGAGGATGTCTATGACGGTCCGGTCACCGCTGTCGCGATCGCCAACGGCGCCTGGTTCGGCGGCGGCATGAAGGTGGCGCCGGAGGCTGATGTCGCCGACGGCGTCTTCGATGTGGTGATCATCAAGGGGGCGGCGCGGCTCAAGGTGCTGACGCTGATGAACAGCATCTATAGCGGCCGTCACGTGAAAAGCCCGCTGGTCAGCACCCACCGGGCCCGGCTCGTCGAGGTCTGGCCGGCGGGCGAGCCGGCATCCATCGACAGCGATGGCGAGGCGCCGGGCCATATCCCGGCGCGTTTCGAGGTGCTGCCCGGGGCAGTCAACCTCCTCGTCTGATCAGAGCACGCCTTCCCATTCGGAAAGTGCTGCAACGACGCCCGGCAGATCGCTCATCCGCGAAATTACCGTTTCGGCGCCGGCATCGGTCAGATGGTCGGCATGCGAGGGATAGCTGTGCGAAGCGCCGGTAAAGCCGATGACCCGCATGCCGGCACTGCGCGCCGCATGGACGCCGTGGATCGAATCTTCGACGACGACGGTGCGCGACGGCGAAACGCCGAGCTTTTCCGCGCCATGCAGGAAGATATCCGGCTTCGGCTTGACGCGATCCGGCCCAAGATCCTTGGCCGAGAAGATATGCGGCGCAAACAGCGGCTTGAGGCCGACTTTGCCGAGCATCATGTCGAGACGGTGGGAGCTGGAATTGGAGCAGATGCAGCGCTTCAGCGGCAGCTTCGAAACCGCAGCCTCGACACCGGCGATCGCCTGCACTTCGCTTTCGAGCTTCAGGTCGAGCAGCTTCTCGGACTTGTCGAGCAGCGAGGCGGAAAGCGGAATGCTCGCCTCCTTCTCGACCTGCAGCAGGATGTTCTTCCAGGTCATGCCGGCAAAACGCTCGGCCATTTCCTCGGGGCTGATCGGATAACCGGCTTCAGTCAGAAGCCCGGACTCGACTTGCGCCGCAATGATTTCGGAATCGACCAGAACGCCGTCGCAGTCGAAGATAATAAGGTCGAAGCCTTGCATATTCTTCCAGCCTTGTTTGGGGACGCCGCCGTTTACACGATGGAACGGAAAATCTCAACGGGCAGGGCGGCATGGCTGCGATGCGCGCTGTGGGCGGCTGTGTTCAGGCGGCTTTTAGTCGGCCGGAAACAGCTGCAGGAACTGCCGCTCGCCTTCCGGGGAGAAGATCACTGAGCGGCTTTCCGCCGTTCGCCGCGCCCAGCCCTTGTCGAAGAAATTCGAAAGCAGCGCCTTGCCGAGGCTGCCAGCCAGATGCGCGCGCCGCTCGCTCCAGTCGAGGCAGGAGCGGCAGAGCGGCCGCCGCGACGATTTCAGGCCGTGCAGGTCGATGCCGATGCACTTGAACCGGTCTTCGCCCTTTTCGGTCACCACCAAGCCGTCGCCGATGGCATTGATGGCGCCCGAGGCGATCAGGCTGTCCAGCATCCGCACGCCATAGTCGCCGGCAAGGTGGTCGTAGCAGATGCGCGCCTTGCGCAGCGCCGGTTCCTTCGGTCCCGGCTGATGGCGCAGATGCCCGCGCCCGGCCGCAAAGCCCATGATGCTTTCTAGCAGTTTGCCGACCGCGTCGTCGGCCAGCGCGAAATAGCGATGCCGCCCCTGCTTGCGCTGTGCGAGCAGGCCGCCGGCTTCGAGCTTGGCAAGATGCGTGCTCGCCGTCTGCAGCGTGATGCCGCCGGCCGCGGCAAGCTCCGTCGCCGTCAGCGCCTTGCCGCCCATCAGCGCCGTCAGCATGTTGGCGCGGGCGGGATCGCCGATGAGCGAGCCGATCTGTGCGATGTCTGGTCCTTCTTTCATACTTCGATCGTAACCGAAGCATGCCGGTGCGGCAACATGCAAAACTCTTCTCACAACAACAGGAGAAAGAGATGCTCACCTGCTTCATCCGCTACGAGATCGACCCGTTCAAGAAGGAGGCCTTCGCCGAATATGCCCGCAACTGGGGACAGGCCATCCCGAGGAACGGCGCCGGCCTGATCGGCTACTTCGCCCCGCATGAGGGCTCGCTGACGACGGCCTACGGCGTCTACAATATCGAGAGCCTGGCCGCCTACGAGGCCTATCGTGCCCGGCTCGCCGCCGATCCTCTCGGCCGCCAGAACTACAAATTCGCCAAGCGCGAGCGCTTCATCCTGAAGGAAGACCGCATCTTCCTGAAGAATGTCTCCGCTCCCCATGCCGAGCTGGTGCTGCCATGATCGCCGTCATCTTCGAAGTCGTGCCCTTCATGGGCGAGCGCCACAAGTATCTCGATCTCGCCGGGGAGCTGCGCGGCGAACTCGAGAGCATGGATGGCTTCATCTCCATCGAGCGCTTCGAGAGCCTGACCATGCGCGGCAAGATCCTGTCGCTGTCCTTCTGGCGCGACGAGGAGGCGGTCAAGAACTGGCGCAACCGTGAGGCCCACCGCAACGCCCAGGCCGCCGGCCGCAACGGCGTCTTCGCCGATTATCGCCTGCGCATCGGCCATATCGTGCGCGACTACGGCATGTTCGAACGGGACGAGGCGCCCGAGGACAGCCGCAGGGTTCACGATGCGGCAGGCGCCTGAAGCGGATATCAACGAGGGCGTGCCGGTAGTTCTGCCGGCATTCCATTACTGGTAGAATAGAACTTGGATATCACTATCATCTAAAGTATATAAAGTACTATTTTACTGTCACGAAGCCGTGAAGGCGCTTCCATGCTTACGGTATATTATCGAATTTCCCGCATAACGGATTTATATTTTAGATCCGAGGCATATTCTCAATGCGTGTTTTTCGTCCCTTTCTCAAGGACCGGCGCGGCAATTTCGGCGTGATGACAGCAATTCTCATGGTGCCGCTCCTGGGCGCCGCAGGCATCGCCGTCGACTATAGCAACGAAAGCGAAATGCACACCGAGCTGATGGAAGCCGCGGATGCCGCCGCCCTCGGCGCGATCGCTCCCGATACTGCCGGGTACAAGGCCGTCCAGGCCATGACCGGCGATGGCGAGATCACCGTGGCCGAGGCGGACGCCAGGGACATGTTCATGGCGCAGCGCTCCAGCGGCCTCAGCCAGTCACTCTCCGACCTGCCGCTCAACGTCACGATCAAGGTCGCGAAAGCAAGCGGCGTCGTCACCTCGACCGTCAATTTCAGCGTCGATGCGCCGACCACCTTCATGAAGGTGCTGGGCGTCGACACGATGACCGTCGCAGGTACGGCCACGGCGACGAGCGGCGGCATGTCGAGCGCCAGCTACACGGATTTCTACCTGCTGCTCGACAACACGCCCTCGATGGGTATCGGCGCCACCCAGGCCGATATCGACGCACTGGTGAAGGCGACAGCCAATTCCCCGGATGCCGCCGGCCGCAACTGTGCCTTCGCCTGCCACATGGTCTGGGGCAGCGGCGTCGAAAACACCGACAGCGATTACATCATCGCCCGCGCTAACGACATCACGCTGCGCATCGACGTGGTCACCGATGCCGTCAAGGGTCTGATGGACGATGCCGCCGAGGAAACGCAGCCGAACCAGTACCGCTTCGCCGCCTATACGTTCGGTGCGGCAGCCTCCGAAACCGCGCCCTATTACAGCATCTCGCGTATCGCCAGCCTGACCGGCGACCTCTCGACGATGCGCAACGCCATCGGCCAGATCAGCCTGATGACGACGCAGCACCACCAGTTCAACGAGGATGCACTGACGAGCTTCGATACGGCATTGACCAGCATCGGCAAGGAGATCAAGACGGATGGCGGCACCGGCGCCAGCACCGGTGACCGCCAGGAAGTCGTCTTCTTCGTCACCGACGGCATGGGCGACAGCCGCAAGGACAGCTGCACCGGCGGCTCCTGGTGGTCCAACCCCGACCGCTGCCTGCAGCCAATCGATCCCAAGCTCTGTTCGGCTCTGAAGGATCGCGGCATCAAGGTCGCGGTGCTCTACACCACCTACCTGCCGATCCCCACGGATCCGATCTGGAACCAGGCGATCAACCCCGTCTTCGCCAAGAATATCGGCCCCAATCTGAAAGCCTGCGCCACCGAAGGCCTGTTCTTCGAGGTGAAGCCGACCGATGACATGGCCGCCTCGATGTCGGCCTTGTTCAGCAAGGCGGCGAGTGCCACGAGCGGCCTCAGGCTGACGAATTGAGGGGAGGCGGGCCGGGTGCCCGCCTTCTTCGTTTTATGCGTGTATCTTTTGAATAATTTCCCGAAATCGTTCACCGCTTCAGGCTTTGGTAACCAAACTGGGTAACCATAACGATCAGTAAAAAGCGTAAGTGTATGAGCGAGTATCATAATGGCGTCTGTCTTTCCGCTTGCCGATCTGAAGGCCTCCGCAAAATCGGATTCCTGGATCGACACGATCATCAAGGGTGATTGTGTCGCTGCCCTCGAGGCCCTGCCGACCAATTCCGTCGATGTGATTTTCGCCGACCCGCCGTATAATCTCCAGCTCGGCGGCACGCTGCACCGTCCCGACCAGTCGCTGGTCGATGCCGTCGACGATGAGTGGGATCAGTTCGCCTCCTTCGAAGCCTATGATGCCTTCACGCGCGCCTGGCTGCTCGCCTGCCGCCGCGTCCTGAAGCCGACGGGCACGATCTGGGTCATCGGCTCCTATCACAACATCTTCCGCGTCGGCGCCACGCTGCAGGATCTCAATTTCTGGATCCTCAACGATATCGTCTGGCGCAAGACCAACCCGATGCCGAACTTCAAAGGCCGCCGTTTCCAGAACGCCCATGAAACGATGATCTGGGCGAGCCCGGATGCCAAGGCCAAGGGCTATACCTTCAACTACGATGCGATGAAGGCTGCCAATGACGACGTGCAGATGCGCTCGGACTGGCTGTTCCCGATCTGCAGCGGCGGCGAACGCCTGAAGGGCGACGACGGCAAGAAGGTCCACCCGACCCAGAAGCCGGAAGCGCTGCTGGCTCGCGTCATCATGGCCTCGTCGAAGCCCGGCGACGTGATCCTCGATCCGTTCTTCGGCTCGGGCACCACGGGTGCCGTTGCCAAGCGCCTCGGCCGCCACTTCGTCGGCATCGAGCGCGAGCAGGATTATATCGATGCGGCATCCGCCCGCATCGCCGCCGTCGAGCCGCTCGGCAAGGCTGAACTGACTGTCATGACCGGCAAGAAGCAGGAAGTGCGCGTTGCCTTCAACGTTCTCGTCGAAAGTGGCCTGATCAAGCCCGGCCAGGTGCTGCACGACGCCCGCCGCCGCTATAGCGCGATCGTCCGCGCTGACGGCACCGTGGCCTCCGGCGGTGACGCCGGCTCCATTCATCGCCTTGGCGCTAAGGTCCAGGGTCTTGATGCATGCAACGGATGGACCTTCTGGCATTACGAAGACGGGCAGACCCTGCGCCCGATCGACGATCTCCGGTCCGTCATCCGCAGTGATCTGGCAAAGGCGGAATAGCGTAAGCCTTTACCGGTCGAGACTACCTTCTTCCGGTTTTTGTACCTCCAGTTACGGAAGAAGGCCCATGGCGCCCGGGGATCAACACCCCGGGCGTCTTCTTTTTCGGCTTATCGCTGCAGCAGTGCCTGACGCTCCTCGTCGTCGTCCCGCTGGCGGCCGCCGATGGCGGCCGAGACGCTGGCGATGAAGGCGCCGACGAGCAGCGACATCGCGCCGATGAGGGCAACGCCCGACGCCGTCTTGCGCGCCGTATCGGCCGCCTTCTGCGCCGCTGCCTTGGCGTCGTCGATGCGCTTCAGCACGCCATCGACACGGGTTTTCGCATCGGCTTCCGAAAGCCCGGTCCGCGTGGCGACCACCTGGTCGAGATAGGCGCGGTCGTCGGCCGAAATCTCGCCTTCTGCCGCACCATTGATCAGCACGCGGGAGATCTCGGCGCTGACGGCTTCATTGCTCTGGTTCTGCGGCGCGCTGCGGCCATCGGCCGGGCGCAGCAGGGCATCCGTGAAATAGGACGTCGAGAAGCCGCCGGCACTGTCCGAGTTCGAGGCTACAGCTGCTGCTCCGGCACCACCTGCCGCGGCCGTGGCGCCGACTGCGGTCGCCGTCGCGCTGGCTCCGGCACTGGCGAGAGACGATATCGCGGAGCCGAGCAGGCCGACGACGATGAGCGTTGCCAGCGCCCAGGCAAGGAAGCCATGCGCCGTATCGCGGAAGAACACCTCATAGGTGTGAACGCCCACCCATTTTGATCTCAGGCGGCCGGTAGTGTAGCCGCCAAGCGCCGACGATGCCCATTGCACGACGATCAGCCAGACGGCTGCCGTCGCACCGATGGTCGCCAGCGAACTGCTGCCGCCGGCAAATGGCGAAATCATCGTCAGCCCCAGTCCGGAGCCGATCAGCATGAAGATCAGGGTGATCGCCGTGGCGGCCAGCGTGCCGGCAAGGATCGGTCCCCAGCTGACGGCCGAGGACGACGATTCCTGCGGAGCGCCGGTGACGGCGCTCGATAGGGGTTGCGACATCTTGATCCCCCTAGTGCCAGAACAGAAGGATGATCAGGATCAGCGGAATCGGAACCCCGAGAAACCAAAGCAATATACCTCTACCCATCCTAGTCCTCCTGCCGGCCATGCCGGGCTGCTGATTGATGCATGCCGCAATCTGTGCGGCTGGGATCAAAACAGCGGGAAACCGAGAATGTTCCTGAAGTCTTTGAGTTGGTTGCAACATTTGCAGGGATTGTTGCAGAAAGGGCGGCAGCGGTGCCGCCCTGCCGGTCAGAAGGCCTGGTAGTCGGTGACCTGCACGTGGGTCACATGGCCGTCCTCGTCGAAGGTGATCGTCTCCTCGCCCTCGCGGATCAGCGGCTTGCCGGTGCCGCTATGCGTGGCCCGGACGGACCAGACTGCGCGCCCGGCGCGGGGCGAGACTTTTTCGACCAGCGTATCGATTGCCGTCTGGTCCGGGTAATCGTCGAAATACTTGCGGAAGGCCGCCATGATCTCGTCGCGCCCGGCAAGGCTGCCGACGCCGTTGGAGACGTAGGTCGCATCCTCCGCGAAGTAATTCTCGATGGTTTCGAAATCCAGCGCGTTGATGGCGCCGTGGAAGAGCTTGATTTCCTCGACAGGATCGAACGCCATGATCAGACCCTCACGCCGAGCGCGGTCAGATCGGCGCGCAGCTTGTCGGCGCCGGTGAAATGCACCGCCTGCCATCCGGCCTGCTTGGCGCCGTCGACATTGGCGACGGTATCGTCGATGAACACTGTGGTTGCTGGATCAAGGCCGAAGCTATCGGCATGCATCTCGTAGATCGCCACATCCGGCTTGATCAGCTTCACATCGCCCGAAACGGTGACGCCCCGCGTCTTCGTCAGGAAGGGATAACGCACCTGCGCTTCGCGGAACGTATCGGAGGCGAAGTTGGTCAGCATCGTCACGTCATGCCCGCCCGCGATCAGCTCTTCCAAGACCACGACGCTGTCTTCATAGGCATGCGGCACCATCTCGTGCCAGTATTTGCGGAAATGGCGGATCTGCTCTTCGCGCTCGGGATGCACCTCGATCAGCAGCGCTTCAGCCTCTTCCCAGGTGCGGCCGCGGTCCTGCTCGATGTTCCAGTCATGGGTGCAGACATTGTCGAAAAACCACTTGCGTTCTCCGGCATCGGGGATCAGCCGCTGGTAGGGCAGGCTGGGATCATAGTGGATGAGCACTTTGCCGATATCGAAGACAATATGATTGATGGGCATCTATCATTCCTTGGCTGATTGGAACGCGAGAGGAATAGCCGCTGCGA
Source organism: Rhizobium sp. Rhizsp82 (assembly GCF_047325115.1). Lineage (NCBI taxonomy): Bacteria > Pseudomonadati > Pseudomonadota > Alphaproteobacteria > Hyphomicrobiales > Rhizobiaceae > Rhizobium > Rhizobium sp. Rhizsp82. Next base: position 1,761,982 of record NZ_CP168570.1, read on the forward strand.
TCGCTTTTTTCATGATGGTCGGCAGCGCCTGGGCTTCAAGATTTGTAACCGGCTCCCACCATCCGTCATTGATTTCAATGGGATCGGCAATGGCGACGCGATAGATCGACAGCCGCAGCTCGAAATGCGTGAAGACATGCGTGACCGTTCCCGACGCCTGCCAGTCGGCGGCGAAAGGTGCCGCATCCGTCCCGGTCGCCCCGTCGATCCGCGCCGTCCATCCTGTTGTCGGCACTTCCGTCATGCCGCCGAGCAGGCCGCTCTCGATGCGCCGTCGCAGCAGGATTTCGCCTTCCGCGGTCACCGCGATGAAGGCCGCCCCGACGCGCACCGGCTTGTCCTTCTTCGCCGCCTTCACCGGAAACTTCTCGGGATCGTGCAGGCTCAGCGCCTCGCACGCATCCCTGAACGGACAGAGCGAACAGGCAGGGCGTTTCGGCGTACAGATCGTCGCCCCGAGATCCATCATCGCCTGCGCGAAATCGCCCGGCCGGCCGGCAGGCGTCAGCAGCGCCACCTTCTGCTTCATCAGCGGCTTGCCGGCGGGAAGCGGGGTGGCGATCGCATAGAGGCGGGAGATCACCCGCTCGACATTGCCATCCATCACCGCCGCCTGCCGGTTGAAGGCGATGGCGGCGACCGCAGCCGCCGTATAGTCGCCGATACCAGGCAGCGATTTCAGGCCTTCCTCGGTATCTGGAAAGATGCCGGCATGATCCGCTGCCACAGCCTCGGCGCATTTCTTCAGATTGCGGGCGCGGGCGTAGTAGCCAAGCCCCGCCCAGGCCGCCATCACGTCCTCGCTCGGCGCCGCGGCGAGATCCTTCACCGTCGGCCAGCGCGACAGGAAATTGGTGAAGTAGGGTTTTACCGCCTGCACCGTCGTCTGCTGCAGCATCACTTCGGAGAGCCAGACGCGATAGGGATCGGCCTTGATGCCGCGCGCAGCCATTGGCGGCGAGACGCGCCAAGGCAGGTCGCGGTGGTGCCGGTCGTACCAGTCGAGCAGGTCTTTTGCGCTTGGCGCGAGGAGTGTCGTGGAAGTCATCATTTACCGGAGTGCGGGGAGTGGCCTATAATTGGCGAAGCATTGCCGCCTGATCAAGGCAGCAGCGCCAATTGGCGGCGGCATCAGAAGGTTTCGATGAGTTATCCACGCAAAGGTGAAAAGCAGATCTCCGAGCTGGCGAACGGGCTGATCGATCCCGTGCTCGCCAAGCGCGCCGGTATCAACACCGCGCTCCTCGGCTCATGGGACGAAATCGCCGGCGAGGACTTTGCCGATTGCACCCGCCCCGAAAAGATCGCCTGGGCCCGCGGCAGCGAAGACGGCACCTACAAGCCCGGCGTTCTGACGATCGCCTGCGAAGGCGCGCGCGCCCTTTTCCTCACCCACGCGCAAGGCGAACTCATCCAGCGCATCAACAGCTTCTTCGGCTTCTCCGCCGTCCACCAGATCCGCATTGTCCAGAAGCCGGTCTCCCAGGCCAGCAAACGCTCCCGCACCCCGCCACCGCTGAAAGGTGAGGCAGCCCGCAAGCTCGAAGGCATGATGGAAGGCATCGAGGGCGACAAGCTGCGCGAGGCGGTGAAACGGCTGGGTACGGCGGTGCTGGGGAAGCGGCGGTAAAGCCTTAGCTTTCCCAGGGATTGATGATCGGCACCCCAGCCGCCTCGAAAGGCGCCACGTCCCGCGTCGCGACGGTAAAGCCGCGTGTTGTGGCGATTGCCGCAATCTGGCCGTCGGCCATGGAGATGACGCGGCCTGCGCTGCGTGCTCTTCCGATCAGCGGCGCAAATTCCCTTGCTGCCGGTTCATCGAAGGGCAGTACCCGATCCTCGAACAAGCGCGCCATCAACTCAACAAGCTTCTGATGAAGCCCTGCCTTTCTGCGGCCATCGGGAAGAACCTCGATACCGGACAGCAATTCGGCAAGATTGACCGACGTGAGATAAAGTGTTTCCGCCGCTTGATCGTCCAGCCAGGCGAGCACCTTCGGATCGGCATCGGGCTTCATCGGCTCCGAAATCACGTTGGTGTCGAGAATGATCATTCGAAGTCCGCGGCATCGACAGGTGTCTGATCGCGTTCGAAGCTAAGATCCGCATCGCCGATCTCCTTGGCGAAGGCGGCCAATTCCGAACCGATCTTCAGCCGCCCGGATGGCCTGACCGCCTCTTCGAGAATACTGCGGATTTCAGCCTCGGTGCTTCGGCCATTCTTCGCCGCACGCTGCTTCAATGCGCGGTGCGTTTCTCCGGGCAGGTTACGAACCACTATAGCGGACATCTGGGCCTCCATATCATGCGTATGATATCATTTTAATTGTGATGATATCAACGTCGATTTTCTCGACCAATCACGCTAGATGAAGAACAATTCATCCTATAGCCTTTGCAAGGTCACAATTCTTTGAAGAAAGTTGGCCAAGCGTGCCTTGTTCGCGGCCATTGGCCGTTATATCGCACATGCAGCCGCCACTTTTGTTTATGGGGAACCCATGCAGCTTTCTGAAATGCAACTGACGAAGCGCCAGCTCATGAGCGGTGTCGCCGCAGCGACCGCGACGCTCGCGCTCTCCACCGCGGCCCATGCAGCGGTTGAAATGCCGCAGCCGGAAGGCGATGTCGATATGGAAGCGGTGCTGAAGCCCGGCGAGCTGCCGGAAATGGCGCTCGGTCCTGAGGACGCCAAGGTCAAGATCGTCGAATACATGTCGATGACCTGCCCGCATTGCGCCCACTTCCACAACACCACCTTCGACGAGATCAAGAAGAAGTATGTCGAAACGGGCAAGGTCCGTTTCATCATCCGCGAGTTCCCCTTCGATCCGGCCGCCGCCGCCGCTTTCATGCTGGCGCGCTGCAACGCCTCCGACCCGACGAAGCTCAGCACGCCGGAACAGTATTTCCCGATGGTTTCGATGCTGTTCAAGCAGCAGGAAACCTGGGCTGCCGCCGACGATCGCCGCGCCGCACTTCTGCAGATGTCCAAACTCGCTGGATTTAGTGAGGATAGCTTTACGAAGTGCTTGACGAACCAGAAGCTTCTGGATGAAGTGAACGCGACCCGGGAAAGGGGCTCCAAGGAGTTCGGTGTCAACGCCACGCCGACTTTCCTGATCAACGGCAAGCGTTACGCTGGGGACATGACGGTTGACTCCATGTCGGCACTTATCGACAGCCTGCTCTGAACCGTACCGTTTTGATCTGACGGGCGGCGAAAGCCGCGCGCCCGTCTTTTATTCTGTGCCTTCCCTTCTCCCCAGCGGGGAGAAGGTGCCCGAAGGGCGGATGAGGGGGCCACGGAGCAAAAGCTTCAATGCATCCTTCCCGCCTCCTCACACGGTCCGTCGATTGGAGACGACCGCATGAAGTTCAACAAGCTCCGCCTTGTCGGCTTCAAATCCTTCGTAGAACCGACTGAATTCATCATCGAGCGCGGCCTCACGGGCGTCGTCGGGCCGAATGGCTGCGGCAAGTCCAATCTTGTCGAGGCGCTCCGCTGGGTGATGGGCGAGAATTCCTACAAGAACATGCGCGCATCCGGCATGGATGACGTCATCTTCTCCGGCTCGGGAAACCGCCCGGCGCGCAACACCGCCGAAGTCGCGCTCTATCTCGACAATGGCGAGCGCACCGCGCCAGCCGCCTTCAACGACAGCGACGAGATCCAGGTCACCCGCCGCATCGAGCGCGAGCAGGGCTCGATCTACCGCATCAACGGCAAGGAAAGCCGCGCCAAGGATGTGCAGCTGCTGTTTGCCGATGCCTCGACCGGTGCCCGTTCGCCGTCGATGGTCGGCCAGGGCCGTATCGGCGAGCTGATCTCGGCAAAGCCGCAGGCCCGCCGTCAGCTGCTGGAAGAGGCGGCCGGCATTTCCGGCCTCCATTCCCGCCGCCACGAAGCCGAGCTTCGCCTGCGCGCCGCCGAGAGCAATCTCGAGCGCCTCGACGACGTCACCTCGCAGCTCGAAAGCCAGATCGAGAGCCTGAAGCGTCAGGCACGTCAGGCAAACCGCTTCAAGACGCTGTCTGCCGATATCCGCGCCCGCGAGGCGATGCTGCTGCATATCCGCTGGGTGCAGGCCAAGGAAGCCGAAGCCGAGGCCGACAGTGCGCTGAACCAGGCCACCGTCGTTGTCGCCGAGAAGGCGCAGACCCAGATGGAGGCGGCGAAGTCTCAGGGCATCGCCAGCCTGAAGCTGCCGGAACTGCGCGATGCCGAGGCGCGCTCTGCCGCCGCCCTGCAGCGCCTGCAGATCGCCAAGACGCAGCTGGAAGAGGATGCCAACCGCATCCTGCGCCGCCGCGACGAGCTGACCCGCCGCCTGACGCAGCTTGCCGAGGACATCCGCCGCGAAGAGCGGCTGGTCTCCGACAATGCCGAAATTCTCGCGCGTCTCGATGCCGAAGAGGCCGATATCACCGAGATCCTGGCGGATTCCGGCCGCCACGCCGACGAGCTTCGCGAAGCCTTCGAGGAAGCCGCCGCCAAGCTCTCCGACAGCGAGCGCATCTTCACGTCGCTGACCGCCGAGCGCGCCGAAGCCGCTGCCGGCCGCAACCAGCTGGAACGCGCCATCCGCGATCTCGCCGATCGCAAGATGCGCCTCGAGCGCCAGATGGACGAGGCAAACCGCGAACTTTCCGCCATCGAGGAAAAGGTCTCGGCGCTTCCCGATCCCGAGGAGAAGCGGGCGATGGTCGAGGCAGGCGAGATCGCCGTTGCCGAAGCCGAAGCTGCGATCCAGGCCGTCGAACAGGCGCTCGCCGAAGCCCGCCGCACCGAGGCGCTTTCGCGTGCCCCGGTCGATGAGGCCCGCGCCAAGCTCAATGGCCTGGAAACCGAAGCCCGCACCATCCAGCGCATGCTGGCTGCCGGTGCCGCCGCAGGCGAGTTCCCGCCGGTTGCCGAAGAGCTGCGCGTCGATCGCGGCTTCGAGACGGCGCTCGGTGCAGCACTCGGCGACGATCTGGAATCGCCGCTCGATCCGAAGGCGCCGGCCCACTGGTCCGAGAATGGCGATGGTGCGTCAGACCCGGCATTGCCCGCCGGTGCGACGCCGCTCCTGAACCATGTCCGCGCTCCCGCCGCCCTGACGCGCCGCCTGAAGCAGATCGGCCTTGCCGCCGAAGCCGATGCCCGCCGCCTCGTGCGCGATCTGAAGCCCGGCCAGCGCCTGGTCACCAAGGAAGGCGCCGTCTATCGCTGGGATGGCCACGTCACCGGCGCCGATGCGCCGAGCGCGGCTGCCCTCCGCCTTGCCCAGAAGAACCGGTTGGCGGAACTGGAAAACGAAGTCTCGCTCGCCCGCGATGTTCTGGTCGAAGCCGAGGAGCGTCTTGCCGCTGCCGCGGAAGGCATTCGCGGCGAGGAGCGCCGTCTGAACGATGCCCGCGACATGAGCCGCCTGTCGGCCCGTCATCTCGCCGAAGCGCGTGACGCGCTTGCCGCCGCCGAGCGCGCTTCCGGCGACCTCGTGCGCCGCCGCGATGTCGTTGCCGAGGCCGTCAGCCAGCTGCAGTCGCAGCAGGAAGACCTCTCGATTCAGGAAGAGAACGCCCGTATCGAGCTGGAAGACGCGCCTGATCTGACGGCGATCGACGAGCGGCTGCGCCTGCAGCAGGTCGAGGTCGCGACCGATCGCGGTCTTGCTGCCGAAGCCCGCGCCCGCCACGAAAGCCTGAACCGTGAAAACGATGCCCGCCAGCGCCGCATCGTGGCGATCGGCCAGGAGCGCGAAACCTGGCGCCAGCGCGCCGCCAGCGCCGAAGACCATATCGCCACGCTCCGCGATCGCGAGGAAGAAGCCCGCGACGAAGCCGCCGAGCTCGAAATGGCGCCGGATGAATTCGACGACAAGCGCCGGTCGCTGCTGAGCGAGCTGCAGAAGGCCGACGAATCCCGCCGCAACGCCGCCGATCTGCTTGCCGCAGCCGAGCTCGTCCAGCGCGATGCCGACCACAAGGCCGCCACCGCTCTCTCCGAACTGGCCGAAAGCCGCGAACGCCGCGGCCGCGCCGAAGAGCGTCTCGTCTCCGCCCGCGAAAAACGGCAGGAGAGCGAGGGCCGGATCCGCGAGGCGCTGAACGTCGCCCCGCACGAAGCCTTCCGCCTCACCGGTCTTCAGCCGATGCAGGCAATCCCGGATCCGCGCGAAGTCGAACGCGATCTGGAGCGCCTGAAGATGGAGCGCGAGCGTCTCGGCGCCGTCAACCTGCGCGCCGAGGAAGAGCAGAAGGAGCTCAGCGAAAAGCTCGAAGCGCTGATCAAGGAGCGCGACGACGTCATCGACGCCATCCGCAAGCTGCGCGGCGCGATCCAGAGCCTGAACCGCGAAGGCCGCGAGCGCCTGATCGCCGCTTTCGATGTCGTCAACGCCCAGTTCCAGCGTCTCTTCACCCACCTCTTCGGCGGCGGCACTGCCGAGCTGCAGCTGATCGAATCCGACGATCCCCTCGAAGCCGGCCTCGAAATCCTCGCCCGCCCGCCGGGCAAAAAGCCGCAGACCATGACGCTGCTCTCCGGCGGCGAGCAGGCGCTGACCGCCATGGCGCTGATCTTTGCGGTATTTCTCACCAACCCGGCGCCGATCTGCGTGCTGGACGAAGTGGACGCACCGCTCGACGATCACAATGTCGAGCGCTATTGCAACCTGATGGACGAGATGGCCGCGTCGACGGAAACGCGATTCGTGATCATCACTCACAATCCGATCACCATGGCCCGCATGAATCGCCTATTTGGTGTGACGATGGCAGAGCAGGGCGTCTCACAGCTTGTATCCGTCGACCTTCAGACGGCCGAGCGCCTGCGCGAAACCGCTTGAAAACAATAGCTTTTCAAGAAAACCCCAAAAAAGTACGGGTCTGGCGGAAACCTTAACCCAATTGGGTGATGCTTTCAGCTTGCTTTTGCATTAGAAGTTGTCCTAGCGAATAAAGAGATTGCTGAAAAGTGAGCTCCGTCGCGCATGTTGGATACTGCTAGACGGTCCGGGACGAGGGCAAAAACCGGGCTTGATGGCATAGGTGGACCCCCCGTCCAGTTTTCCTGGCTGGACGGAAATAAGGCTTTGCGGGACCGTTGTTGCAGTCCCGCAAAGCTTTTTTTATGCGCTTCCCTCATTAAAACGGTTTGATGTCCCGCATTCATTGTGCGGTGCAACATTTTGCCGTATTTGTCGATTTTCATTTCCGGACCAAGGGATTAAGGTGGTCCCGGAGAATGAGACGGGGGGAAGATGTCCAAGCTGGTCTATACGTTCGGAAACGGGCAGGCGGAAGGCCGTGCGCGCGACCGGGACGTTCTGGGAGGCAAGGGCGCCAATCTTGCCGAAATGTGTGCACTGGGACTTCCTGTTCCGCCCGGCCTGACGATCGTCGCCGATGCCTGCACCACCTATTACAAGAATGGCCGCACGCTCGAAGACGCGCTGAAGCAGCAGATCCGCAGCGGCCTCGAAGGCATCGAGAAGGCGACCGGCCGCCGCTTCGGCGATACCGCCCATCCGCTTCTCCTCTCCGTCCGCTCCGGCGCCCGTGTCTCGATGCCGGGCATGATGGATACGGTGCTCAATCTCGGCCTCAACGACGAGACGGTGCAGGCGCTCGGCCATGATGCCGGCGACGCGCGCTTTGCCTGGGATAGCTACCGCCGTTTCATCCAGATGTATGCCGATGTCGTCATGGGCCTCGATAACGAGGTCTTCGAGGAAATCCTCGAGGACGAGAAGGCGCGTCTTGGCCACGAATATGATACCGAGCTGACTGCCGCCGAATGGCAGCATATCGTCACGCTCTACAAGGACATCATCGAGGAAGAACTCGGCGAAGCCTTCCCGCAGGAGCCTGAGGTCCAGCTCTGGGGCGCCGTCGGCGCCGTCTTCGCCAGCTGGATGAGCCCGCGCGCCGTCACCTACCGCATGCTCCACAATATTCCGGAAGTCTGGGGCACGGCGATCAATATCCAGGCCATGGTTTTCGGCAATCTCGGCAATGCCTCGGCAACCGGCGTCGCGTTTACCCGCAATCCCTCGACTGGCGAGAAGTCCTTCTATGGCGAGTTCCTGGTCAATGCCCAGGGTGAGGACGTCGTCGCCGGCATCCGTACGCCGCAGAGCATCACCGAGGAGGGGCGGCTGAATTCCGGTTCGGAGCGCCCGTCGCTCGAAAAGCTGATGCCCGAGGCCTTCGCAGAGCTCACCCGCATCTGTTCGGAGCTCGAGGCGCATTACCGCGACATGCAGGACATCGAGTTCACCATCGAGCGCGGCAAGCTCTGGATGCTGCAGACCCGCTCCGGCAAGCGGTCCACCCGCGCTGCCATGCGGATCGCCGTCGATATGGTCGATGAGCGGCTGATCACCGAAGAGGAAGCGGTGCTGCGCATCGAGCCCTCGACGCTCGACCAGCTTCTGCACCCGACCATCGATCCGCGCGTCCAGCGCCAGGTGATCGGCAGCGGCCTTCCGGCTTCCCCGGGGGCGGCGACCGGCGCCATCGTCTTCACCGCTGAGGAGGCGGTTGCAGCGGAAGAGGAGGGTCGCAAGGTCATCCTGCTGCGCGTCGAAACCAGCCCGGAAGATATCCACGGCATGCACGCCGCCGAAGGCATCCTGACCACCCGCGGGGGCATGACCAGCCACGCCGCTGTCGTCGCCCGCGGCATGGGCATCCCCTGCGTCGTCGGCGCCGGCACGATGCGTATCGATCTGCGCAACGAGCGCCTGATCGGCGTCGGCGTGACGCTGAAGAAGGGCGACATCATCACCATCGATGGCTCGGCCGGTCAGGTGCTGAAGGGCGAAGTGCCGATGATCCAGCCGGAACTCTCCGGCGATTTCGGCCGCATCATGGGCTGGGCGGATCGCGTCCGCCGCATGACGGTGCGCACCAATGCCGATACGCCGGCCGATGCCCGCGCCGCCCGTTCCTTCGGTGCCGAAGGTATCGGCCTCTGCCGCACCGAGCACATGTTCTTCGAGGGCGACCGCATCCATGTGATGCGCGAAATGATCCTTGCCGAAGACGAGAAGGGCCGCCGCGCCTCGCTCGACAAGCTGCTGCCGATGCAGCGGCTGGATTTCACCAGTCTTTTCAGCGTCATGCACGGCCTGCCTGTTACCATCCGCCTGCTCGATCCGCCGCTCCACGAATTCCTGCCGAAGTCGGATGAGGAAATCGCCGATGTCGCGGCGGCCATGGGCATGGAGCCGCTGGCGCTGCGCCAGCGCGTCGATGCGCTGCACGAGTTCAACCCGATGCTCGGCCATCGCGGCTGCCGCCTGGCGATCTCCTATCCCGAAATCGTCGAGATGCAGGCCCGCGCCATCTTCGAGGCGGCCGTCGCCGCCGCCCACGAAACCGGTGCCGCCGTCGTGCCCGAGATCATGGTGCCGCTCGTCGGTCTCCGCTCCGAGCTCGATTACGTCAAGGAACGCATCGATACGATCGCCAAGGCGGTCATGGCCGAAGCCGACATGAAGATCGATTACCTCGTCGGCACGATGATCGAGCTGCCGCGCGCGGCCCTGCGCGCCCATACGATCGCCGAGGCCGCCGAATTCTTCTCCTTCGGCACCAACGACCTGACGCAGACCACCTTCGGCATCTCGCGCGACGACGCCTCGGCCTTCATCCCCACCTACCAGCGCAAGGGCATCATCGAGCATGACCCCTTCATCTCGCTGGATTTCGATGGCGTCGGCGAGCTGATCAGCATTGCCGCCGAGCGCGGCAGGCGCACCCGCAACGACATGAAGCTCGGCATCTGCGGTGAACATGGCGGTGATCCCGCCTCGATCCATTTCTGCGAAAGGATCGGCCTCGACTACGTTTCCTGCTCTCCCTTCCGCGTGCCGATCGCACGGCTGGCGGCAGCGCAGGCCGCCATCAACGGCGGCCATTGAGGCAGGTCAATTCTAGCGGCGGTAATAGTAGCGCGGGTAGTAACGCGGCCCCGCCATGAAGTCGTCGAAGTTCTCGTCGGCCTGGATGCGGAAGGCGCGGGCATCGGCGCGGCGGTCGAGATCGATGCGCTGCAGGCAGGTGGCGAAACCGTTGGTGCCCGGCTTGAAACCGTAGCTCAGGCACTGCCGCTCATCGGCCGCGCGCCGCTCTTCAGGCGTCATCGTCTGGCAGGCCGAAAGGCCGATCGCCAGGGCAGCGAGCGTGAGCGAAAGGGCGGAAAGACGCATGGTACAGTCTCCGGTGCGTGAAACGGTCGTCCGGACATGAGGCGATTTGCCAGCCCGCGTCAACACCGCATCAACAGCCTGAGACAACGCGGCTGCAGTCAGATTCGTTCCAGCACTTCGATGAAGGCATCGGCAAAGCGCACGAGATGGACGGTATCCTCGTCGGGCGCCTGCATCCGGATCTCGACGCCGTCACGGTCGAGCACGGCGAGCACCACCCGCATGTCGTCGCTCGATGTCGGAACCCGCAGCACCGCGATGCGGCGGCAGTCCTCGATCAGGCCGGCTGCAGGCAGGTCGAAAAGGAACTCTCCGCCAGCCTTTCCGGCAGCGGTGCGCACGGCTTCGCAGAAACCTGCTTCGCCGCCATTATAGCCTTCCAGCGAGAGCTCCAGTTCAAGAAGCTCCATCGGCAGGAAGGGTTCGGATGAATCGACGGCACCGAGCGCCGGCGATTGCTGTCTTTCGGTCATTTCCGGTGAAAGCATGGCTCTTCTCCTGAAACGCGCATGCTTTTGCCTTAAGCATGCTTCAAACCTCCCGGCAGCATGAAAGCCCGCCAGAATGGCCATTTTACGGCATATCAGATGTCGCTCATAAAGACCATCTCCGCCTTTCGGTGGATTGGCGGCGCTGACGAGAGACAACAGTTTCAAAAACTAGGCGAATCTTGCCATAAACAAGGTGTGGGTGCTTCGCGTGTCCGCGACGGGCGTGTGCCCGCGTATAACCGGTAAGTTTGATGGCCATCCGTTTCGACCGCCCCGTTTCCAGTTCGGCCCGCTTCGCGCGGCGCTTCGGGGCGTTTGCGCTGGTCCTCTGGGTAGCCGTGCTCGCTGCCCACCGCTTCGGCGGCCTCGCTACGCCCTACATGGTGCTGCTCGTTCTCGTCGCCACCGGCTGCGCGGCGCTCGCCGTGCTGTTGGCGCTCGTCGGCCTGAGAAGCCTCTGGCTGACAGGCGCCGAAGGCGGCCTCGACGCGCTGAAGGCGCTCATCTTTGCCGCGGCACCATTGGCTTTCGGCGGCCTCGCCGCCGAGCGCTGCTTCACCCTGCCTGAGATCTACGATGTCTCCACTGACCTCGTCTCGGCGCCGGAATGGCTTTCCCAGCCGCATGCCGACCAGATCTGGATGAAGCGCAGCCCCGAAGTAACCGGCGCCGACCGCGAAAAGCAGCTGGAAGCCTATCCCGAACTGACGGGCCGCCGCTACGAAGGCGCCATCGACCGCGTTCTCGAAGCCGTCAAGAAAGTCGCCCGCCAGAACGGCATCGTCATCACCAAGACCAGCGATGCCAGTGATCCCGGCCGCGATCTCGAAGACGTGCCCGCCAAGCCGCCGGCGCCCGGCGCCGGTGATGCCGTGGCCGAAGCGCCCGATCAGGTGCCGGTGCCGACCCCGCGCCCGTACGACGACGATGTTGCCAAGCTGATCCGCGGCGCCAATGGCGTCACCCTGCAGGGCGAGGACAAGACCCTCATTCTCGGCCTGCGCTTCGATGTCATCATCCGCCTGCGCGAAGAGGCCGAAACCACCTTCGTCGATATCCGCGTCGCCTCGCGCTACGGCCCGCACGACCTCGGCTTCAGCGCAGCCCTTGCCGACCAGTTCCTGGAAGCGCTGGATTCCGAGCTCCTCGGCATCGCCGGTTAATCCGGCATCAGCCAGCCGGTATAGCGCACGATCAGCCCGGTCAGCGGACTGCCGATCTCCACATGGAAGCGGAAGCGCCCATCGGCTTCTTCCTCGAACGTATCGCCATCCGGCGCCAGGAAGCGCGGCAACGGCAGGCCGAACACCTGCCATCCGCGGATCACCAGCCGCATCCGCCCGCCTTCGGGCACCAGTGCGATGAATACCCGGACCGGCCCGAACTGTTCCGCCAGCAGATGCGCATGCCGCCCGGTGCCCTCAAGCTGGCGGCTGAAAAACCGCCGCCCGCCGAAATCGCGCACCCATGTCTCCCGCCCGTCCTCGACCGTGAAGGTGACGCTGACGGGAATATCCTCCGCCGCCTTGGGAAAGCCGATCACCGCGGCCACCATCGAGGCAAGCAGACCCTTGCCCCGCTCCACCCGCGCCCGGCCGGACACGCGGTATTCGCCGCCGCTGACGGAATGCATCGCCGCGACTGCCGGCGGCAATGCAGCCCAGGCATCGCCCAGCACCCTCCGATAAAGCGGCAGGTCGCGATCGCCAGCGCGATGCCGCCGGATCCCGGTCCGGATCGCCAGCGGCCGGAATGCCGCCTCGAATGCCGATAGCGGCACTTCGCCGATCGCCGGCCGCGCCCCGGAGACCGGCCGCTGACCATCCGCAAGCGCCCGCAGCAGCGCGGCCGCGCCGGTCACCGGAATGAACGGCCCGTCATCGCCCTCGGCGATCAGATGCCAATCGGCGCGATAGTCCTCGCCATCCAATCCCTTGCCCTCCACCGATACGAACATGCCGCCGCGATGTTCGCCGAAGGCGAGACGGCGGCTCACAGCATGGATGAGCCCGGCAAACGGCGAAAGCGACGGCAGCAGCCGGAAGTTCACTGTCCGCGCCGCAAGCCGCAGCAGCGATTGCAGCCAGCGCGGCTCCGTTCCCGCGCCGGTGAACGCGGTCTTCAGCCCCGGAAAGCGCATCGGCAGCAGCGCAAGATCCGGCGCATCGGCGAGGAGGAAATCCCGCGCCCGCAGCGGCACGGCCCCGGGCGGCGCGATCACCATCCGCCTGAAATCGACAAGGCCGACCCCATCCCGCGCCCGCCCATCTTTCGTCACCGGCACCGGCTTCCCGGCATAGCTCGCAATCGCTTTGATGACATTGAGCCCGATCCCGGCGCGCGGGGAGGGCGCAATGCCCGCACTGACGCCTGTCACTTCGCTAAATTCGTCTGCAAGCACCTCCGCCGCCGCAAAGGAGAGCGCCGGAAAGCTGCTGAGCCCCGACAGCACAAAGACGCCGCTTTCGCTCGCCGCCGCATCGAGAGCGCCGATCCCGGCGACGAAATCGCGGCTGTCGGCCAGATCGAGATAGGAGATGCCGAGCGCGATCGCCGCTTCCGCCACCCGGTAACGATCCTCCCCCATCGCCTGAAACGGGCCGGATGCATCGACGATGACCGATGGCATCAGGGCCTTCAACTGTGGGATCAGCTCCGCATCGCGATCGAACCGCGCGCCCTCAGCCTGACCGCCGAGCTCCGCCGCATATCCACGAGCCTTCTCAAGCGACCGGCCCCCGATGATCAAGCGAAAACGCGGGTCGTCTTTCAGCAGCCGCGCCAATCGGCTGCCGAAGGTGCCGTAACCGCCGATGATGAGCACACGAAGCTCACTGCTTGTCATCCCAGGAAACGGCTCCTCACCTCGGGCGTCGGCACGAAACAGCTGCGGCTGCGCCCGGCGATCCGCAGCCGGTTGCGGGCGACGAATTCGTAGAGCCGGTCGGCAAGCGCCCGCGGCAGGACGCGGAAGACGGTGACGAGCGACCAGGGAAAGCCGAGCCCGGCAATCATCCGGATCGAGCCGTCGGATTTGAAATGCGCGACGCCCTTGTCGATGAAGATGTTGGTCTCGTAATCGCGGCTGTCCAGCCCATAGTGCCGATAGAGCGCCTCGCCGAGCGGCGATTGCGCCGTCAGAAACCGGTAGCGCCGGGATTTGTCGTGCTTCAGCGCAAACTTCACCCAGCCGGAGCAGAAGATGCATTCGCCGTCGAAGATGATCAGCGGCTGGTCATCGGGAAAGGCCGGAACGCCGGCATCGCTGCGAAAGCTGTAGGCATCCCTTTGCCCGCTCATTTGACCACCCAGTAATCGCCTGTCAGTGACGGCGGGCCGTTGGTCTCCACCTTGCCGCGCTCGACGAGATCCTCGATATGCGCCAGCACCGAAAGCGCCGCCGCCCCGTGCAGCCGCGGATCGGTATCGCGGTAGATCGCCTTGACCATGTCGGCGATCTTCCGGTCTCCCGTCTTGATCCGCTCCAGCACTGCCCGCTCGCGCATCCGCCGGTGGGTCTTCAGCGCTCGCAGAAAGGTCAGCGGGTGCTTCACCGGTCCGCCATGGCCGGGCAGCAGCAGGTGGTCACGCCGGGCAATCAGCTTGTCGAGCGACGCCATGTAATCGGCCATCGACCCATCCGGCGGCGCGACGATCGAGGTCGCCCAGGCCATGACATGATCTCCCGACAACAGGATCTCGCTACCCTCGAGAGCAAAAGCCAGGTGATTGGCCGCATGCCCGGGCGTCGCGATCGCCCTGAGAGCAAAGCCGTCACCTTCGATCACGTCGCCATCGGCGAGCGGAATATCCGGCATGAAACCCATGTCGGAACTCTCCGAGAAGGGATTGACCTCTCCCGCATGAAGCGGCCGCGAGGCCCGGTGCGGCCCTTCGCCGGCGGTCGGCGCGCCGGTCGCCGCCTTCAGCCGCGCCGCAAGCGGCGAGTGGTCGCGATGCGTATGGGTGATCAGGATATGCGAGACGCGCCGCTTGTCCAGTGCAGCCATCAGCGCCTCAAAATGCGCATCGTTCTCCGGCCCCGGATCGACCACGGCAACGGTATCGCCCGCGCCGACGATATAGCTGTTGGTGCCGTGAAAGGTGAAAGGGCTCGGATTATTGGCCGTCAGCCGTTGGATGCCGGGCGCAACGGCAATGGGCGTGCCATAGGCCGGGTCGAAACTCAGGTCGAATCGCGGGCTCGGCATGATCTACTTGTATTCGATCTCGATGAAGGACATCGGCTGATCGCCGGCATTGACGACATTATGCTCGGTACCAGCCTCGCGCCGGTAGGCGGCACCCTTGGCGATATCCACCCGGCGGCTTTCCGCCCCTTCCTCGATCAGAAAGGCGCAATCCGTCATCGGCACCACGACATAGCCGTATCCATGCGTATGCACCCCGGTATCGGCCCCCGGCTCGAAATCCCAGCGGGTGATGCGCACCACGGCATCGTCAAGCAGCAGCGTCGCAAGGGCAGGCGGGCGGGCACGGTACTGGCTCATGGCAACTCCGGCAGGCATTTCATATCTCGCCCCAAGACCTACCACGCCCGCCGCCCGCGCGCACAGAAATATGCTGGCCCGCCGAACTTAGTGATTGTGACGCGCCACCACCTTTGCTAATCAGGCCTCGCTTCGGCAAAAGCGGTTTTCCGCAAAAGCTCTGGTGGGGCGTCGCCAAGCGGTAAGGCACCGGTTTTTGGTACCGGCATTCCCAGGTTCGAATCCTGGCGCCCCAGCCATTGTTTTGGTTTCTACTTGTGTTCCCTACGCCGCTTCCAGCACGGAAATGACAATCGTCTTGCCCAGTGCCTGCATTGCATCCTGCAGCTGGCTGAGCTTGGAAGGGTGGTCCGGGTCGAGGATGCGGCGGGCTTCGTTTTCGCTCTTGTTCAGCCGCCGCGCCAGCTCCCGTTTCGAAATTCCGGCCTCGCGGAACGCCTCGATGACCGCGAGCTTGATTGCCTCCTCCGCATCGACGGCCACTGCCACACCATCAACGGCCAAAGGTACCGGCGTCGCTCGCCCTTCCTGAACGATACCCCGCAGTGCCAGGCCGAGCGCTTCCCTTGCATTGCTCAGCGCCTCGGAAAGCGTTTCGCCATGGGTGATCGCTTCCGGCACGTCGGCAAAGGTCACAAGCATTCCGCCGTCGGGATCGGTTTCGAGATTTGCCATGTAGACATATCGCATCGTGCTCTCTCCGTGCCTCAGCGTTCAATCGACGCCAAGCTGCTTTCTGATCAGCCGGACATAGCCGGGCGTAAGCTCGCCCGACTTTATCGTCGTGAAACGGTCTCCGAACGTGACGCGATAATTCGATCCCTTGCCCCGGTCTTCATAGACGCTGCTTGCCCGTTTCCTTGGCGAGCTTTCGAAGGTCACGCAGAAGCTGCTCGCGTTTCATTCGCCCTCTCAAGTGCGCACATTTTTGTGCGCAACGCAAGTTCATATCGATGATGCGTGCATGCCTCGCCAGGGCTTCGAGCGAAGGGATTATCGGTCGATTTCGTGTGTTCGGTCACCAGCAGTTTTGAGGGGCACAAACGAAAACAGGCGGCCTCTTGGCCGCCTGCATCAAACCCGATCGTTGATCCCGATCAGCCTGCCGGCTGGGCCGGGGCCAGGAATTCGGCGCAGTAGGACTTGCCGCTTTCGCCGGGCATGTCGTTGACCGTGCGGATGCTGCGGATCGTGTAGTCGGAATTGGTGGTGATTTCGGCCTGGCAGCGCAGATACATCGTGCGGGCCGGTGCCGTCTGCTTGCCGCGCTTGCCGTTGTCGCCTTCGGCATATTTCGCCGGAACGCGCACGGTCTTGTAGCCGCCCTTCCAGGTGTAGACGACGGAGGAGCCGTTTTCGGCGTCGCTCAGCGGCGGGCCGTAGGCCGCAAAGAACTTTCCGGCCGACTGGCCGTTCCAGCGTGCGGAAACGGGATCGCCGGCAGAAGGAATGGTCGTGCAGCCGGCAAGCGCAATAGCGAGCCCGGCCGCGGCAAAGGTGCGGAGTTTCATATGTATCGTCCCTGAATTGTCGCGCATTCGACGGCGGGAATCGCTATGTCCGAGCGGTTTCCGCTTGTCCCGGAAAGCGCTTTAGCGCGGAACCCGGCAAAAGAAAATTGCCCTTCATTCGCATTTGCGAAATTTGCGGCCGGTGTGGCTTTTTGTTGCAGTTCAGGGCGTCCCAAGCGGCCATTCGCGGGCCTCGAAAAAATGCGTCAGTTTTTTGAAATTTGGCGCTTGCGCAATAAGATGGGCCGTTCTATAGAGGCGCCGCTGGTCACGGAGTGTAGCGCAGTCTGGTAGCGCACCACGTTCGGGACGTGGGGGTCGCAAGTTCGAATCTTGCCACTCCGACCAGCCGAAAACCCCGCTCCGGCGGGGTTTTTTCTTTTATGGCTTTGCGAGTGCATCCTCATGGACATGGACGGCGAGAAGACGGTCGAGACGATCAGCGAGCGGGCCTGTATCGACAGCAACGGTCTGCCGGTCAGGCTCTATGAGCGCCGCCACGTGATCCTCAGCCAGACCGCCGCGGGGCCGCGCCGTTATGTCGGCGCCCGCTTCTGGTGCACCGCCGAAGGCGATGCCGTCAGGCTGATCGACAGCTCGATGTTCGAAATGGTCGAAAGCGGCGAGCTCCTCGTCGCCATGGAGTAGGCCGCGCCGCGGCTCGCACCATTCCAAAATTGTCTATTTTCCCAGAATCTGGACAGTTCTATCGGGGCTGTGATCCAGTAGGCGGCCTCCAGCGTATCTAAAAGCGCTGCAAACGCGGCCCTTTGCTTAGCCTTTCGTCGCAAAAGCAAAAGGGTTAGTAGACTCTAATTTAATTTCTCTTCACAAAGGCATCTGCGAGTCGAAGGGGGAGGGGTTCGCAGCGTGTAATGCCGGAATGGGGAATGAAGTGCCGGGTAGGGAAAGCAAGCGCTCAGCGCATGTCAGATTGAGCGATGTCGCAAAGAAGGTGGGCGTCAGTCCCATCACCATCTCCCGGGCACTGCGCAATCCGGAGATCGTTTCCGAAGATCTGCGTCAACTCATTCTGCGCACTGTCGATGAGATGGGTTATGTCCCGAACCTCGCGGCCCGCGCGCTCGCCAGCCGTCACAGCGGCGTCGTCGGCGTCATTACGCCGGCCCTCCATCAGCACTCCTTTACCGATATCATGAGCGGCATCGAGGATCGCCTGCGGGCGACCGACCTGCGCGTCCAATATGCCAATACGCTCTATGATCCCGACCAGGAAATGAACCAGCTGAAATCCTTCCTGGCGCAGAAGCCGGCCGGTATCATCGTTGCCGGCGCGGAATATTACGATGCGCTGGCGCCGCTTTTGAGCGCCGCTGCCTGCCCCGTTGCCCATATCGTCGATTCCAGCCAGAAGGCCGAGGGCCTGGTCGCCGCCGTCGATCACTATGCGGCGGGTGCTGCCGCCACCCGCATGCTGCTGTCGAAGAACTACCGCCGCATCGCTTTCGTCGGCTGCCGCCGCGATACCCGCCCGCGCCGCCGTTTCGATGGATATGCCGATGTCATGCGCGAAGCCGGCTGTTTCGACGAGGCACTGGTCGCAAGCCAGGTGGGTGCAATCGGCATCGGCGCCGGACGCGAGCTCTTCAGCAAGCTGGTGGAGGTCGCGCCGGATGTCGACGCGGTCTTCTGCCAGAGCGACGACCTCGCCGTCGGCGCGCTTCTCGAATGCTGGACACGCGGCCTGCGCGTCCCCGAGGATATCGGCATCTGCGGCTTCAACGATCTCGATTACGCGATCCATTGCGAACCGGCGCTAACGACGGTCAGCATCCCGCGCTACGATATCGGCCACCGCGTCGCCGATATGCTGCTGAAGGCTGTCCGCGAGGAAGAGCCGTACGAAGCCCATGTCGATTTCGGCTTCAAGATCGTCGAGCGCGGCTCCACCCGCTAGACGCAATCTCCATAACACCGCCAGAAACCTGCCGCGAAATCGCTTGCGAATCGCATAAGCGCGTGCTTATGTGTTTGCATGATAGAGAACGATTTCTTCCGGGCTTTGGCAGACCCGACTCGCCGCGCGATCTTTGAAAAGCTGGCGGCAGGCAGCATGAACGCCAGCGCCTTGCGCGAGGGCATGGAGATCAGCCAGCCGGCGATGTCGCAGCACCTTGCGGTTCTGCGCAGCGCAAAGCTCGTCAGGGAAGAGCGGCAGGGGCGTTTCGTGATCTACGAAGTCGATCCCGATGGGTTGGCTCTCATCGCCCAGTGGCTGGCGAAATACCGCGCCTACTGGCCAGACCGTATCGCAGCACTCAAAGTCTTGCTGAAGGACATGGATCAATGAGCGAAGCGCAGATGAGGGAGCAGCAGAGCAGCATCGAGCTGGAGTTCGACCTCGGCGATCCGCCACAAAAGGTCTGGCGCGCCGTCACCATTCCCGAACTTAGGGAACGGTGGTTGCCGAAGGAAGCCTTGGCCGATCCCGATGCGATATCGGTCACCCCCGGTGAACAGGTTCGCTACAAGCTGCGCGACGACACGCCGCCTTTTCTTGAAAGCACCGTGACCTTCACGCTCAGGCCTAACGCCGATGGCGGCACCTGTCTGCGGGTCGTCCACGAGCTGACGGACGCGAGACTCGATGAAATGACCAGAGCGCCGGCAAACAGCAACAGCCCGCTCCTCATGTTCGCCGCCTGACGGCGAGCCTTCCCCTCAAAATCTGAAAGCCTGGAGGTCGCCGATGCGCGAAGCGATGCAACTCGTCCCTATGGTGGTGGAACAGTCCAGCCGAGGGGAGCGGTCCTTCGATATCTATTCTCGGCTGCTGCGCGAGCGGATCATCTTCCTCAATGGCGAGGTCAACGATACCGTCTCGGCGCTCGTCTGCGCGCAACTGTTGTTTCTGGAAGCGGAAAACCCCAGAAAGCCGATCCATCTCTACATCAATTCGCCGGGCGGCGTCGTGACCAGCGGCCTCGCCATGTACGACACCATGCATTACATCCGCGCGCCGGTGCATACGCTGTGCATGGGCACCGCCCGGTCGATGGGCTCGTTCCTGCTGATGTCCGGCCAGCCGGGCGAACGCACGGCGCTTCCCAATGCCAGCATCCACATTCACCAGCCGCTGGGCGGATTCCAGGGGCAGGCATCGGACATGCTGATCCATGCGGAGGAAATGCAGAAGACCAAGCACCGCATGACACGGCTCTATGCCGAGCATTGCGGGCGTTCCTACGAAGACTTCGAGCGCGCGATGGATCGCGACCGCTTCATGACAGCGGAGGAGGCGCTGGAATGGGGTCTTATCGACCGCATCCTGAAGGTTCGGGAAGACACGGGCGAACTATAGGCCGCGCTTCAGAAATCTCATGTCTGAGAAACGCTCTCGATGACCGGCCAAGATAATGGCCGGTCATCGCAGGTCGTATCCGTTCCGGAATGCCGCTCAGATATCGCTGGCGGCATTCTTCCAGAGATCGGCGGCTTCTGCGGCGGTCATCCGCTGCACATGCGCTTCGTCACGGCGGCTGGCGAAGAGTTCGCTTGCCATGATCTGCTCGGCGAGATCGGCCGGCAGCGAGAGAATGACGCGGGCGTCGCCGCCGTGGAGGCCGCTGACGTCGCTGCGCTTGCCGCTCACCATGCCGCCGGCAACCGTGTTGTTGGTTTCCGGATCGATCAGGATGAAGGAGCCCGATGCGCGGTTCTGCTCATAGGGGTCGAAGATCGCCGTTTCGTCGAATACCAGGCGAACCTTGCCGATGGCGTTCATGTAGAGCCGGTCGGCCGGAGCCCAGGCGCCGGACTTCAGTTCCAGCTGCGCGATCGGCTGCACCTGGACACGCTGGCGGCGGCTGCCGCTCTTCAGCCAGTAGCGCTTGCCGGCTTCGATGCCCTCAGGCTGCAGCGCCACGATCTGGGCGTCGAAGTTGATGCCGGTCTGCGGCTGTGCGTCGATCGAGACGATCATGTCGCCGCGGGCAACGTCCACCTGGCGGTCGAGAACGAGCGTGATCGCATCGCCGGTGACTGCGGCGTTACGCACGAGGTCGAAGGTGACGATCTTGGAGACGTTGGCGACCATGCCCGACGGCAGGATCATGACACTGTCACCCGGCTTGACCGAACCCCCGGCAACCGTGCCCTGATAGCCGCGGAAGCTTTCGCCCGGGCGCGACACGCGCTGGACCGAAAGGCGGAAGCCGGTCGACTGTCCCGAGCGCACGCTGGCGAGCTCCAGCGTCTCGACCAGCGTCGGGCCGTTATACCAGGGCATCGCTGCCTGGCCGGAATAGACGACATTTTCGCCCTTCAGCGCCGACATCGGGATCGCGGTGATCTGCTTGACGCCGAGCGACAGCGCGAATTCCTTGAATTCGTGGGTGATCTTGTCGAAGCCGGCGCGATCGTAGTTCGTCAGGTCGATCTTGTTGACGGCCAGCACGAACTGCTTGATGCCCATCAGCGAGGCGATCGTCGCGTGGCGGCGCGTCTGCTCGAGAATGCCGGCGCGGGCATCGACCAGCAGAATGGCGAGATCGGCGGTCGAGGCGCCGGTCGCCATGTTGCGCGTGTACTGCTCGTGGCCGGGCGTATCGGCAACGATGAACGAGCGCTTGTCGGTCGAGAAATAGCGATAGGCGACATCGATGGTGATGCCCTGTTCGCGCTCGGCCTGCAGGCCGTCGAGCAGCAGTGCGAAGTCGGGCAGGCCGAGATCGTTCTGCTTGCCGGTGGAATCGCGCTGCAGGGTCGCGGCCTGGTCTTCCTTGACGGCCTTGGTATCCCAGAGCAGGCGGCCGATCAGCGTGGACTTTCCGTCATCGACGGAACCGCAGGTGATGAGGCGCAACGGCCGCGTGTCGCGCAGGGCCGCAACGGGCTCGGCTGCGGGCTGGGCAACGGCGTTGGCGAGGTTTGCTGCGGTCATCTCAGAAATATCCTTCACGCTTCTTCTTTTCCATGGAGCCGGACTGGTCACGGTCGATGGCGCGGCCCTGGCGCTCGGAAACCGTAGCGATTTCCAGCTCCGCGATGATCTCTTCAAGACTGGTGGCGTTCGAGCGGATGGCGCCCGTCAGCGGGAAGCAGCCGAGCGTGCGGAAGCGGATGTAATCCTCCTGCTTCGTTTCGCCGGGCAACAGCTCCAGACGCGGATCGGTCGCATCGATCATCATGCCGTCGCGCTCGACGAAGGGGCGCTTCGCAGCGAAATAGAGCGGCACGATCGGAATGTTCTCGGCCTGGATGTAGCGCCAGATATCGACCTCGGTCCAGTTCGACAGCGGGAAGGCACGAACGCTTTCGCCCTGGCGGATCTGGCCGTTATAGATGTTCCAGAGCTCCGGGCGCTGGTTACGCGGATCCCAGCGATGGTCGGGCGTGCGGAACGAGTAGATGCGCTCCTTGGCGCGACTGGCTTCCTCGTCGCGGCGCGCGCCGCCGAAGGCAGCGTCGAACTTGCCGGCGTCGAGCGCATTGCGCAGCGCCTCGGTCTTCATGATGTCGGTATAGCGGGCTGAGCCGTAGGTGAACGGCGTGATGTTTTCGGCGGCACCGCGCGGATTGATGTGCTCGATCAGGTCGAGATCATATTCCTTCACGATCTTGTCACGGAAGGTGATCATCTCGGCGAACTTCCAGCCGGTGTTGACGTGCAGCAGCGGGAAGGGGACGCGGCCCGGATAGAACGCCTTGCGCGCCAGATGCAGCAGGACGGAACTATCCTTGCCGATCGAGTAAAGCATGACCGGGCGTTCGAACTCGGCAGCGACCTCACGGAAAATGTGAATCGCTTCGTTCTCAAGTGCCTTCAGGTGCGGATCGAGCGGCGGCTTGCTGCTCTGGGGATTGCTGAGTTCCGTATCCTTGCGGGTATCGGGCATTTCCTACTCCAGACTTCTCAATTCGTATGCAGAGATGTCTCTGCGTGATTTGCTTCGTGGCCTCACCGGCGTTGCACCGTGCGGCCCGAAAGGGCCGGATGAGGGGGCTCCGGGCGTTGCCCTCGCTTACTGAGCAGCCGGGATCGCCGACGCCTCTTCAGCAACATGCAACCCGCATTCGCGCTTTTCGTCCTGTTCCCACCACCAGCGGCCGGCGCGCTCGGGTTCGCCTGGCTTGATGGCGCGGGTGCAGGGCTCGCAGCCGATCGAGGGATAGCCGCGCGCATGCAGCGGGTTCACCGGCACGCTGTTGTCGGCGACATAGGCCTTGATCACGTCGATATCCCAGTCGGCCAGCGGGTTGACCTTCAGGAGATGGCGCTCGGCGTCATATTCGGCAAAGGGCGTGTCGGCGCGGTTGTTGGACTGACCGCGGCGCAGACCGGTGATCCAGATGGTTGCCCCATTGAGTGCGCGCGCAAGCGGCTTCAGCTTGCGCACGCCACAACAGGCATGCCTGGCTTCGACGCTTTCGTAGAAACCGTTCAGGCCATACTTCGCCGCATAGGCGTCGATATCGGCCTGTTCGGGCTCGTAGCGAGAAATCTTGATGTCGTACTGGCTCTCGGTCTCGTCGATCAGCGCCAGCGTCTCGGGAAAGAGCCGTCCGGTCTGCAGCGTCACGACGTCGATGGGCAGACGGTGATTGCCGATCTCGGCGGTGATCACCTGGTCTTCGATGCCGAGCGACGTCGTGAAGACGGCGCGGCCGCCGAGACCGGCGACAAAGGCCAGCCTTCCGGCAAGGTCGAGAGACGCGAGCTTGGCATTCAGCGCCTCGGCCTCTTCGATTGTATGGATAACAGTCATGGCAATCCTGTCCTCGATGTTGGCCGGAGTATCGCAGCTGGAGGAGGGATCGGACAGAAAAAGGGATTTCGAAAGCAGCATAAGCAGGAGCAAATATCTCTCCGAAGCTGCCGCAATGCAGAAAAGCAGCCGCCCCGGCGATGAAAACCGGCGGGCAGCGCTAATGTCTAGTGATTTAGTAGAGTTACACGCCGCCTGTCAATTCGAAATCTGAAGTGATGCGCCGAAAGATGCGGAAGACGCAATTTTGACGTAGAATTAAGCCCATTGGCCAAGCTTGAAAAACAGGGCCAAAATGCTTGTATCTCAAGGCTTTTGCCGGCGCGTTCAAATTCCGTTCATGCTGGTTGTGCAATAGGGGTGCAGGTAAGCTTGAAAAGCGGCGGGGCTCATGGGCCGCTGATGTGTGTGACGGTCTAAAATGATTACGCAGAAGGCAAAATATGCGCTCCGTGCGCTCACGGTTTTGGCGGAAGCCGATGCCGACGAACCGGTGATGATCTCGGATATTGCTGCACAGCAGAAGATCCCGAAGAAATTCCTCGAGCAGATCCTTCTCGACCTCAAGCACCAGGGCATCGTCGTCAGCCGCCGCGGCAAGGCAGGCGGCTATCTGCTGCTGAAGCCCGCCGACATGATCACCTTCGGCGAGATCCTGCGCATCATCGACGGCCCCATCGCGCCGCTTCCCTGCCTGTCGATCACCGCCTACCGCAAATGCGATGACTGCGACGGCGAACAGAACTGCGAAATCCGCCACGTCTTCGCCAAGGTCGCCGACGCCACCCGCAAGGTGCTGTTCTCGACGACGATCGCCGACGCCGTCGCCCCCGCCAAGGGCGCTGTCGTGACGCGGATGCTGGCCTAGCCTGCCACTTCTTCCTTCTCGATCGCCCGCCGCGCCCGGATGGCTGCGGCGATGAAGACGCGCGACAGGCCGTGATAGAGCGGCTCGCGCGACAGGATGCGCGACGTCACGTAGCCGATCATCGAGACGGCCATGATCGGGATGACGGCCTGGTGGTCTCCGGTCATTTCCAGAATGATGACGAAGGCGGTCATCGGCGCCTGCACCACGCCGGAGAAATAACCGGCCATGCCGAGGATGGCGGCGAGCGCGGCACTGGTGCCGAGCAGCGAGCCGACCGTGCTGCCGAACCCGGCACCGACGGCAAGCGATGGCGCGAAGATGCCGCCCGGAATGCCTGAAATCATCGACAGGAAGCTGGCGGCCAGTTTTTCGACGAAGAACATGAGCGGCAGTGCGTGACCTTCCACGGCGCCGCGCGCCTGCTCATAGCCGGTGCCGAAGGTCGTGCCGCCGGAGAGGATGCCGATCACGGCTATGGCGAGACCGCAGATGCCGGCGAGCGCCAGCATGCGCCTCAGCGGCTGCGGTTGGGCCCAGCGGCGGATCTTCTGGCCGAAATGCAGGGCAAAGCCGCTGAAGGCAGCGCCGAGCGCCCCGCCGCCGATGCCGCAGACGAGAACGAGGCCCCAGTCTCGCAATTGCGTCGGGGCCGCGGCGGCTTCGCCGAAATAGTTGTAGCTTCCCGCAAGCCCGAGCGCCGCAAGGCCGGAGAGGATGACGGCGGTGAGCACCAGCCCGTTCGCCCGTGACTCATAGGTGCGGCTCATCTCCTCGATGGCAAAGACGATACCGGCGAGCGGCGTGTTGAAGGCCGCCGCGATACCCGCTGCCGATCCCGCCAGGATCAGACCGCGCGCCTGCGCCATACCGCCGAAGCGGGCGACCGCCAGCATGATCGACGCGCCGACCTGCACCGTCGGCCCCTCGCGGCCGATCGAGGCGCCGGAAAACAGCCCGAGCACCGTCAGCACGATCTTGCCGAAGGCGATCCGGAGCGACAGAAGCCGCGTCCGGTCCTCCTCATCGCGCAGATGCCGGGCAGCGATCGCCTGCGGAATGCCGCTGCCCTGCGAATTCGGAAACAGCGTCGCTGCCAGATAGGCCGACAGCATGAAGACGAAGGGTGTCAGGACGAGCGGCAGCAGGAAGGCCCATTCGCCAGAGGATGTCAGTCCGGTAAAGGCCTTCTGCGCCAGATCGGCGAGCTTGGCAAAGCCGACGCTGATCACCCCGATCGCCAGCGCCCCGCACCAGAAGACCAGCCGCGGCCGCCAGAGCGAGAAGGAGCCCCAGATGACGCGGGAACGGCGGAGCAGCTTGGAATTGCGATAGGAGGAGAGCATGGAGAACTCTGGCACGTGATGGGGGCATCCCCTTCTAGTCCCAATCGCCGGCAAAGATCACCCCTTGTTTCAACATTTGGTGAAATACCTTCCCAAGCATGCCCACCGCGCCACTTGCCCCTTGCCGGAACAGGGTAGGGAGGCATGACATGCGCATATCCATGATCAGGAAATCGATCGCCGCCGCAGCACTCGCCGCAGTCTTCGCAACAGGCGCCGCAGCCCATCACGGCTGGTCTTGGGCGGAGGCCGAGCAGATGGAGCTGACGGGCACGATCCAGCAGATTTCGATGGGCGGCCCGCATCCGTCGCTCGACGTTGCCGCGGCCGATGGCGTCTGGCGGGTCGAGCTCGGCAATCCGCGCCAGACGGAACGCTCGGGCTTCATCGAGGGCTCGGCGAAGAATGGTGACGCCATCGTCGCCCTCGGCAACCGCTCGCAGGACGCTGGCGAGAAGCGCATGAAGGCCGTGCGCATCACCGTCTCAGGCAAGCGTTACGACATATATCCCGAACGCATCCAGACGAACTGACGGATGACCGCAGACCTCTTCGAATGGATCGCCGCCGCGCCGCCGGCCGTCGCCCTCCGGCGCTCGGCGCTTCTCTACATTTTCGTCAACGCCGCCCACATCCTGTCGATCGGCCTGCTGATCGGCGCCATCCTGCCGCTCGATCTCAGGCTCATGGGCTGGTTCCAGTCCGTCCCGCTCGCCGTCATCGGCCCCTTCCTCTCCACCGCCGCCGCCACCGGCCTCGTCCTCGCCATCCTTACCGGCGCACTCCTCTTCAGCGTCCGCCCGGCCGAATATGCGGAGAACCCTGCCTTCCTCGCCAAACTCTCCCTCATCGCCCTCGGCATCTTGAACGCCATCCTCGTTCACGCAGGAAAGGGCTGGCGCCACACGCTTGCCAACGAACTCGCGCCACCCCGCATCCGATACGCCGCCGGTATCTCCTTCTGCGCCTGGATTGCGAGTCTCTTGGCGGGACGATGGATTGGTTTCCTCTAGTTGATTCTGAACTTGAAGTTCGGCATGGAATTTTCCGTATCGGCGGAGTATGATATACATATCTGATATCATCAGGGTCCGAGTATGCGCGCATTGATCGATATCGGCGAGGCCGAGCTTAAGGCACTGGATGAGATCGCCCGGGAAGAGAAAGTCTCGCGTGCATCGCTGATCCGCGAGGCCGTCGATGATTTCCTGAAACGCCGCGACCGGCTGAAGGATGAGGAAGCCTTCGGCCTTTGGGGCGATCAGGCCGTAGATGGCCTGGCCTATCAGGAAAAGCTCCGCAGCGAATGGTGAAGGCGCTCTTCGACACCAATATCCTGATCGACTATCTGAACGCCGTGCCCGAGGCGCGCGATGAACTGCTGCGCTACGAGCGGCGCTCGATCAGCATCATCACCTGGATGGAAGTGCTGATCGGCGCCAGACCGGAGCACGCCGCCGCCACCCGCGGCTTCCTCAACGGCTTCGATGTCATCGCGCTCGACGGCAGTATCGCCGAAAGCGCCTTACGTCTCAGGCAGGAACATCGCATCAAGCTGCCCGACGCGATCATCTGGGCCTCCGCCGAGGTTCACGCAATGCTGCTCGTCACCCGCAACACCAAGGATTTTCCGGCGGGGGATCCCGGCATACGGATACCCTATCGGCGCTAGCGCCGGACTTGCCAGGGAATCACTTTGAGAGCATCATGCATCGCAATTGCAACGCATGGAGCGCCCCATGAAAACCGCAACCCTGCCGTCCCTCCGTGTCGATCCCGAATTGCGCGCTGCCGCCGAAAGTGTGCTGAAGGAAGGGGAGACCCTGTCGGCGCTGATGGAAGACTCGCTGCGGCGTCAGGTTCACTATCGCAAGACGCAGGCGGAATTTATCGCGCGGGGGCTGGCGTCGCTGGCGGAAGCCGAGCGGACGGGTGTCTATCACAGTGCTGAAGACGTGATGGCCATGTTGAAGGCCAAGCTTGATGCCGCCAAGGCAAAGCGTGCGGCCGGGCAGGAATGAGCTATCAGCTTCGCTTCACCGACGAGGCACTGGAAGACCTCGACCGCCTCTACGATTATCTCATTGCCTACGACCTCGACCTCGCAGACCGCGCCTATGATGCCATCATGAAGGCGCTGGTCGTGCTTGAGGAATTCCCATTCTCATGCCGCAAGGCGAGCGCCGAGAATACGCTGATGCGCGAATTGCTGGTGCCCTTTGGCTCCTCGGGATATGTGGTTCTCTTTCACATCGACGGAAGCCAGGCCGTCACCATTGCCGCCATCCGCCACCAACGCGAAGACGACTACCACTAGCCCCTTTACCGGTCGCTCACCGCCCAGCGCGGGTTCACCCACGGCTCCTGGTTCGACCGCGGCAGCGGCTGCTTGCCGAGGATATGATCCGCAGCCTTCTCCCCGGTCATGATCGACGGGCCGTTGAGGTTGCCGTAGGTCACATGCGGGAAGATCGAGCTATCGGCGACGCGCAGGTTGTCGATGCCGATGACGCGGGTTTCCGGGTCGACGACGGCCATCGGGTCGTTGCTAGCGCCCATCTTGCAGGTGCCGCAGGGGTGGTAGGCGCTTTCCAGGTGCTCGCGCAGGAAGGCGTCGATCTCGTCGTCGCTCTGCACCTTCTCGCCCGGCTGGATCTCCGGTCCGCGATACTGGTCGAAGGCCTGCTGGCCGAAGATCTCGCGGGTGAGCCGCACGCAATGGCGGAACTTCTCCCAATCCTCCGGATGGCTCATATAGTTGAAGCGGATGACCGGATCGGCCTTCGGGTCGGACGAGCGCAGCGTGACATTGCCGCGCGACTTCGAGAGATTGTAGCCGACATGCACTTGGAAGCCATGGCTCTTGGCCGCCGCCTTGCCGTCATAGCTGATGGCGACCGGCAGGAAGTGATACTGGATATCCGGCTGCTTGATCCCAGGCGCCGAGCGCAGGAAGGCGCAGGCCTCGAACTGGTTCGAGGTGCCCAGGCCCGACTTGGTGAACATCCACTGCGCACCGGCGACCCCCTGCCAGAACCACGGCAGCCAGGAATAGAGCGATACCGGCTTGGTCGAGACCTGCTGGAAATAGAATTCCATATGGTCCTGCAGGTTGGCGCCGACGCCTGGCCGGTCGGCCTTTACCTCGATGCCCATCTCCTGCAGATGCGCGCCCGGGCCGATGCCCGAGAGCATCAAGAGCTTCGGCGAATTGAAGGAGGATGCAGAGACGATCACCTCGCGGTTCGCCTTGATGACCTCGACGCTGTTGCCGCGCTCGATCTCGACGCCAATGGCCCGGCCGTTCTCGATGACCACCTTGCGGGCGAGGCCATAGACGATCGAGACATTCGGCCGCTTCAGCGCCGGCTTCAGATAGGCCGATGCCGCAGACCAGCGGCGGCCGCCGAAGATCGTCTGCTCCATCAGCCCGAAACCTTCCTGCTTCGAGCCGTTGTAATCCTCCGTCGTCTCGAAGCCAGCCTGCTTGCCGGCCTCGACGAAGGCCTGGAACAGCGGGTTGCGGAAGACGCCACGCTGCACATGCAGCGGCCCGTCGGTGCCGCGCCAGCCCTCTTCGCCGCCATGGCTGTGTTCCATGCGCTTGAAATAGGGCAACACGTCGGAATAGGCCCAGCCCTGCGCGCCGAGCTCTTCCCAGCGGTTATAGTCTTCGGCATGGCCGCGCACATAGACCATGCCGTTGATCGACGACGATCCGCCGATCACCTTGCCGCGCGGCGCGGTGATCTGCCGGTTGTTGAGATTGGGCTCGGGCTCGGAGAGATAGCCCCAGTTATAGCGCTTCATGCTCATCGGCCAGGCAAGTGCTGCCGGCATCTGGATAAACGGCCCGAAATCCGATCCACCGGCCTCGATGACGATGACGGTATTCTTGCCGTCTTCGGAGAGACGGTAGGCAAGGGCGGAGCCCGCCGAGCCGGAGCCGATGATGACGAAATCTGCTTGCTGCATGGTGGATCTCGATGGGTTTCAGCGTGTGGTTTCAAGACCCCGCCCCAAACCCCTCCCCACAAGGGGGAGGGGCTTAATTCGCTGCGCTGTTTCAGCCCGCTTCAGGGCAGACCGGTTGCTGCAAGCTAGCCCCTCCCCCTTGTGGGGAGGGGTTGGGGAGGGGTCTCTTTTAATTTCAGCGTCTCAATAAGGCGCCTGCACCGGCCCCATGCCGACATAGACGGTCTTCAGTTCGGAATAGTGCTCCAGCGCCGCTGCCGAGTTTTCGCGGCCGAAGCCGGATTGCTTGGAGCCGCCGAAGGGGATTTCGACCGGGCAGAGATTGTAGGTGTTGATCCACAACGTGCCGGCTTCCAGCAGATCGACGACGCGGTGGGCGCGGGTCATGTCGGCGGTGAACACGCCGCCCGAGAGCCCGAATTCGGTGGCGTTGGCCCGGCCGATAACCTCGGCCTCGTCGTCGAAATCGAGCACGCACATGACAGGACCGAAGATCTCTTCGCGGGCGATGGTCATCTCGTCGGTCACATCGGCAAACACGGTCGGCTGCACGTAGTAGCCTTCACCCGCCACATTGTTCGGAATGCCGCCGCCGGTCAGCAGCGTCGCGCCCTCGGCCTTGCCCTTCTCGATATACTCGAGAACCTTCTGGCGCTGCGCCCAGGAAACCATCGGGCCGATCTGCGTTGCCTCGTCCATCGGATCGCCGATCACCATCGCCTCGGTGCGACTCTTCAGCCGCTTCAGGAATTCGCCCTTGATCTTCTTCTGCACGAAGACGCGCGTGCCGTTCGAGCAGACTTGTCCCGTCGAGTAGAAATTGCCGAGCATCGCGCCGCCGATGGCGCTGTCGATGTCGGCGTCGTCGAAGACGATCAGCGGCGACTTGCCGCCGAGCTCCATCGTCACATGCTTCAGGTGGCTGGCGGCCGCAGCCGCAACGCGGCGGCCCGTCGGCACCGATCCCGTCAGCGAAACCTTGGCGACGTCAGGATGATTGACGAGCAGCGGCCCGGTCTCGCGATCGCCCTGGATGACGTTGTAGAGCCCCTTCGGCAGGCCGGCCTCATGCAGGATCTCGGCGATGGCAAGCGCGCCGAGCGGCGTGTTTTCAGACGGTTTGAAGACCATGGCGTTGCCGGCGATCAGCGCAGGTGCGCCCTTCCAGCAGGCGATCTGCTGCGGATAGTTCCAGGCGCCGATGCCGACGCAGACGCCGAGCGGCACCCGCTTGGTATAGGCAAAGTCGCCGCCGAGCGGGATGTAGGAGCCGTTCAGCGCCGTCGCCGCGATGCCGCCGAAGAATTCGAAGCTGTCGGCGCCCGAGGTCGGGTCGGCGACGATGGTCTCCTGGATCGGCTTGCCGGTATCCAGCGTCTCGAGTTCGGAGAGTTCGCGGTTGCGCTCGCGCATGATTTCGGCCGCCCGCTTGAGGATGCGGCCGCGCGCCGTCGGGCTCATCGCCGCCCATTCCGGCTGGGCGCGCTTGGCCGCCGCGATCGCCCTCTCGACGATCGCGGGCGTTGCCGCATGCAGCCGGGCGATCACTTCGCCGGTTGCCGGATAGATGCTCTCGATCACGCTGCCCGCGTCATCCTCGACATACTCGCCGTCGATGAAATGCGATGCTTTCGGCTGGGCTTTCATGGTCAATTATCCTTGGATGGCTTGTGTTCGTCGTCCCTTCTCCCCTCGGGAAGAAGGTGGCCCATAGGGCCGGATGAGGGGGCGGCACGGGTGGCGGTCGCCAGAAGCGCGTTCACATAATCCTCCGTCAGCCCGATCGAAGCCTCGATGCTGATCGGTGCCGATTTCAGACTTTGGCGGATATAGAGCCCGTCGATCATCGCCGCAGCGCCCTCGGCGATGCGTTCTGCGGCATCGGCGGGGCAAAGCGCTTTCAGGTTGGCGAGCAGGTTGGAGCGCAGGCGGCGTGCGTAGATGACGAGGAAGCGGCGGGTCTCTTCCGAGCTCTGCGCCTCAGCATAAAACGCCAGCCAGGCGGCGATCGTCTCGGGCGCGAACTGGTCGGCCTGGAAGCTGACGCGGATGACGGCCGAAAGCTTTTCGCGCGGCGTAGGCGCCGCCTTCAGCGCTGTCACCGCGTCGTCGCGCAACTGGCGTAGAAGCGAGCGTACAGTCTCGATCAGCAGCTGTTCCTTGCTGCCGAAATAGTGGTGCGCGAGCGCGGGGGACACACCGGCCTTGCGGGCAATTTCGGACATGGTGACAGTCAGCGAGCCGTGATCGCCGATCACCCGCAGCGCAGCATCCACAAGCGCCTTGCGGCGCACCGGCTCCATTCCGACCTTCGGCATGACGTTCAACTTTCTCGAAGTTGAGGTCACCTTATTTTTGATTGACTGACCAATCAATAAAAATCTTGCGAAGGCTTGATAAAGGTCAAGTCTTTCCGGATGGGGATCGTGCAACATATCTCCCGCTCACAGGAGGTGTGTCATGGCAAGCGTCTTGGGAATGCCGTCTTCGTCCCTGCATTCGAAATGGATCTGGTTCGCCGGTCTCGGCGTGCTGCTGATGATCTGCGGCGTCATCGCCTTCGCAAACATCTTCGTCGCCACCGTCGCGTCGGTCTATTATGTCGGCATGCTGATGCTGGCGGGCGGCATCGTCTATCTCGCCCATGCCTTTCAGGTGCGGGGCTGGGATCACATCCTCTTCTGGGTGCTGAGCGGCCTTCTCTATGTCTTGGCTGGGCTCTTCGCCTTCATGAACCCGATCCTGGCGTCCGCGGCGCTGACGCTGTTTCTCGCCGTGGCGCTCGTCATCGCCGGCGTCTTCCGCGTCTGGGTCGGCCGGCGCATGAAGCCGGCCAGGGGCTGGGGCTGGATCGTCGCGAGTGGCGTGGTCACCGCGCTCGCAGGTTTCGTCATCGCGCTCGGCTGGCCGGTCAACAGCCTCTGGATCCTCGGGCTCTTCCTCGCCGCAGACCTCCTGCTGCAGGG
This sequence comes from Rhizobium sp. Rhizsp82, assembly GCF_047325115.1. Taxonomy (NCBI): domain Bacteria; kingdom Pseudomonadati; phylum Pseudomonadota; class Alphaproteobacteria; order Hyphomicrobiales; family Rhizobiaceae; genus Rhizobium; species Rhizobium sp. Rhizsp82. The sequence goes on from NZ_CP168570.1 coordinate 1,794,580, forward strand.
GTCCACCATGCTCGCTTTCGGCCTCGCGCTACGCCGCAGTTTATGACCGTAATCCACAGGCCCGATCACGGATTATTTCTTTTTTTGACAAGCATATGACGTGAGACTAAAATTCAGCAATACCAAGGCACCGGCGATGGACCGCCGGACAAAACGCCAAGAATGGTCATGCGTCCCCCGTTGGGCAGGTTCTGCCCGGCAAAACGAAGGGAGGAATTTCATGCCGATGGTCACAGTCTCGATCTCACCGGTACAAGCAGCAGGCATTCGCGATGCCGTCGATAGCGGCGGTTATGCATCGAGCAGCGAAGTGGTCCGCGAGGCGCTCCGCCTCTGGGATGCCGCCCGCAAGCTCGGCGAATACAAGGACGACATTCTCGATGGCGAAAGCCATGCCAGGAGCGGCCGCTGCGTGGCCGACATGTTCGCCGATCATGAAGCGGTGCGCCGCCGCTCGGCCTAGTCAAGCGCTTGATAAAATAAGAAAAATCTGAATTGCCCTGCGGGCGCCAGAAGCGCCTGCAGCTTTCACAAAAGTTTCACATTGGGGAAAGGGTTCGTTGACCCTTCTCCTCCATCTTCGCTGCGAAATAGAAGACTTCACAGTGGAGAATGGCATGTCTCTGACTGCCGCCGTCGCGCCCGGCGTCGTTCGTCGCTATGCCAGCGATCAGATCGTGACGCTTGCTAAGCTCGTCGTAGAAAACGCCTTCCAGCCAATCGTCGAGGCCGGAACCGGAACGGTATTCGGCTATGAATCGCTCATGCGCGGGCAGGAGCGGATCGGCTTCGATTCCCCGGTCGAAATCCTCGACGAGGCCTATCGCTCCAACCAGCTTCTGCCGCTCGAGCAGATGGTTGCCAGCCGCGCGCTGGCCAAGTTCGCGACGCTCGGCAATTACGCGACATCGACGCTCTTCCTCAATCTCGACGTTCGCCTGATCCCGCATGGCGACCGGCTGATCGAAAACCTGCTGCAGCAGCTGAAGGCCGCCAACCTGCCGCCGTCCTCGGTCTGCTTCGAATTCTCCGAGCGCTTCGATAACACCAGCGTGCCGGAATTCGAGGCGCTGGTCTCCAAGCTTCGCCGCACCGGCTTCAAGCTGGCGATCGATGATTTCGGCGTCGGCCATGGCGAGATGAAGCTGCTCTGCGACTATGCGGTCGACTATCTGAAGATCGACCGGCACTTCGTCGCCGATATCGATACCAAGCCGCGCAAGCGCCATCTGCTGAAGAACATCGTCAACATCGCCCATGTTCTCGGCACCCGTGTCATCGCCGAGGGCATCGAGACCGAGGCCGAGTTCCTGGCCTGCCGCGAATATGGCGTCGATCTCGTCCAGGGCTGGTTCATTGCCCGCCCGACCACGCATATCTCCGAGCTCGTCCCGGCCTTTCCGCATCTGCAGGAACTCGGGCAGAACAAGCGCAACACCCAGTCGCTGGACGAAATCCTGATCCGCAAGCAGATCGAGCTGCTGCCGACGGTGTTCGAGAACGACAGCATCGATACGGTGTTCGAGCTCTTCCGCCGCAATCCGCGCCAGGGCTTCTTCCCGGTGCTGAACGCCAATGGCGAACCGCGTGGCATCATCCACGAACATCATCTGAAGCAGTACATCTACCACCCCTTCGGTCGCGATCTGCTGAAGAACAAGATCTACGAGCGGCCGATCTCCGAATTCGTCGAGATCGCCCCGATCGTCAGCCTCGACAGCGATGCCGAGCGGTTGATGTCGATCTTCGCCAATATGGAAGGCAGCAACTGCCTGATCCTGACGGATAACATGCGCTATGCTGGCGTCGTCTCCGCCGCAGCGCTGATCAAGGTCATCAACGAAAAGCAGCTGAAGATCGCCCAGGACCAGAACCCGCTGACGGGCCTGCCGGGCAATCACGCGATCCGCGATTTCATGCGCCAGTCCGGCCGCGACGGCGATGGCGTGCGCCACTTCTGCTATTGCGACTTCGACAATTTCAAGCCGTTTAACGATGCCTATGGCTTCCATCTCGGCGACCATGCAATCTCGCTGTTTGCCGCGCTGATGCGCCGCTATTTCTTCGCCGAGCGGCATTTCCTCGGCCATGTCGGCGGTGACGATTTCTTCATCGGCGTCGTCGGGTGGACGCAGGCGGAACTGCGCGAGATCCTCGACCGGCTGATCAGCGATTTCCACGAGGATGTGCTCGATCTCTATTCCGAGCACGACCGCGCCAAGGGCAGTATCCGCGGCCATGACCGTTCCGGCGCCGAAGCGCTGTTCCCGCTGATGCGCTGCTCGATCGGCGTTCTGGAACTGCCGGATGGCCTCGTCATCGACGACATCAACCGCGTCGGCGCCGAGATCGCCCAGGTCAAGGCGCATGCCAAGGAAAGCGCCGACGGCCTGGTGTTCAACGCGCTGGGCGAGACGAATTGACGCCTCTGCCACTTCTCGCCTTTTCAAGCATCGGGTGCTGAATTATCTCCTGTGCTTTCGGAATGAGGAGACCGGATATGCCCCTGCCGTCGACCATGCGTTTCGTCGATCTGCCACGCTTCGGCGCGCCCGATGCGATGACGATCGCCAGCGGACCGCTGCCGGTTCCGGGCGAGGGGCAGATCCTGGTGAAGACCGAGGCCGTCGGCGTCAACCGCCCCGACGTCGCGCAGCGCCAGGGCGCCTATCCGCCGCCGAAGGACGCCAGCCCCATTCTCGGCCTCGAACTCTCCGGCGAAGTCGTCGCGATCGGCCCCGGCGTCACCGGCTACGCGATCGGTGACAAGGTCTGCGGCCTCGCCAATGGCGGCGCCTATGCCGAATATTGCCTGCTGCCGGCAGGCCAGGCGCTGCCTTTCCCGAAGGGCTACGATGCCGTCAAGGCTGCCGCGCTGCCGGAAACCTTCTTCACTGTCTGGGCCAATCTCTTCCAGATGGCCGGATTGACCGAAGGCGAAAGCGTGCTGATCCACGGCGGCTCCAGCGGCATCGGCACCACGGCGATCCAGCTCGCCAAGGCTTTTGGCGCTACCGTTTACGCGACCGCCGGTTCGGCCGACAAATGCGACGCCTGCGTCAAGCTCGGCGCGGCGAAAGCGATCAACTACAGGACGGAGGACTTCGCCGAGGTCATCAAGGCGGAAACCGCGGGGCAGGGCGTCGATGTCGTGCTCGACATGATCGGTGCGGCCTATTTCGAGAAGAACATCGCCTCGCTCGCCAAGGACGGCTGCCTGTCGATCATCGCCTTCCTCGGCGGCTCGATGGCCGAAAAGGTCAATCTGACGCCGATCATGGTCAAGCGGCTGACGGTGACCGGCTCGACCATGCGCCCGCGCACCGCCGAAGAAAAGCGCGCCATCCGCGACGATCTCCTCTCGCAGGTCTGGCCGCTGCTTGAGGCGGGAAGCGTCTCACCCGTCATCGACAAGGTCTACGCCTTCGAAGACGTCGTCGAAGCCCACCGCCGCATGGAAACCAGTGCCCATATCGGCAAGATCATGCTGAAGCTCTAGGCTTCACCCACTCACCCACCGCCGTCATGCTCGGGCCTGTCCCGAGCATCTGCAACGGTCGACGTTGGGGCTTCAAACCCTCTTGTCCCTCAGCGACAGCGCCGCAACCACCGTGACGATCCCCGGCAGGGCCATGGCCGCATAGAGCCAGTGCGCCGCCGAAATGTTGCCATCGACCCCGCCCGGATGCACCAGTCCGGTGCTGTTGGCGATGACGCCGGCGATTGCCGCGCCGAAGGCGCTGCCGAGCGACTGCACGGTGGAGATCGCCGCGGACGCCTTGTCCTGCTCGGAATTCTGCACCAGCTGCAGCACCTTGGTGACGAGATGCGCCCATCCGAGCCCGACGCCGAAGCCCATCATCAGCATGGCGAAGGCCGCCGGTGCGAGGATCAGGATATCGGCCGTATGGTTTTCCCGCGCCAGAAGCAGTGCGAGCGCCGCCGTCGACAGCGCCTCGATCACGCATCCGGCGACGATCGCCTTGATGGCCGCAGGTCCGCGCAGGTTGCCGCTGAAGAAGGCGGCGAAGGTCCAGCCGAGCGCCACCAGCGCCGTCAAGTAACCGGAGATCAGTGGCGTCACGCCATGCAGGACCTGCAGGAAATAGGGAATGTAGATATCGCTGGTCAGCACCACGAGCAGCGTGAACATGGTGAGATAGACGCGGGCGACCGGCTTGACGAGCGTCACCGCCCCCGTCGGCAGCAGCCGCGTTCTGCCCTGCCGCTCGATCATCAGCATCAGCGCGATCGCAATCACCGAGAGTGCCACGAGCAGCGCCTTGGCGCCCGTCTGCTCCAGCGTTCCGGCGATGCTGACGAGAAGCACCGCGCCGATCAGCAGCATGATCTGCAGGAAGGGGATTTTGCTCTCCGCCCGGTCATCCAGGGCCTTCGGCAGCAGCCAGGGCGCAAGCACGGCCATCAGCACGCCGAGCGGCACGAGAATGATGAAGGCATGGCGCCAGTTGCTGCCATCGGCAAACAGCCCGCCGGCGCTGGGGCCAAGCAGCGTCGCAATCCCCCAGATCGCCGCATAGAGCGTCGAGGCTTTCGGCCAGAGATGTTCGGGAAAGGCAAAGCGCACGAAGGCATAGGCCAGCGCCGCCAGAATGCCGGCGCCGAAACCCTGCACGGCGCGTCCCGCAAGCACCACTTCCATGGCGGGCGCCGCCGCGCAGATCAGGCTGCCGCCGCCGAAGAGCACGGCGCCGAACACATAGGCGATCCGAAGACCCATGCCCCGCGGCCGCATCGCAACCGAGATCGAACCGAGAACCGCAGCCGCCACATAGAGCGTCGTCACCCAGGAGAGCAGCGGCAATCCGCCGATATCGCGCACGATCGACGGCGCGATCGTCGCCATGATGTAGCTCTCGACGGCATAGAGCGTCACGCCGCCGCCGAGCATCAGCGTTGCCGGAAGCAGGCCTGGAGTGAAGAGCTGGAAGACGGAGGATTTCGGGGCGGCGCCCTGGTCGATGCTGGTCATGCCTGTATGCCTTGATGTTTTCCCTGGCGGACATTATTTTCCAATTTATAATTTGGAAAATTGCATGCTTGTGTTATTAAAACAAGTGTGAACTTGGAAAAATAAATGCGCCAATCGCCTGCCAACCGTATCCTGCTTCTGCTGAAGACCGAAGGCCCGCAACTGGGCGCCGATGTCGGCGGCCATCTCGGCATCTCTGCGGAGGCTGCCCGCCAGCAGCTGACGAAGCTCGCCGAAGAGGGGCTTGCCGAACCGGTAACGGAGCAGGGCGCCGGCCGCGGCCGCCCGAAGCAGCTCTGGCAACTGACCGCCGCCGGCCACCAGACCTTCCCCGACGGCCATGCTGAACTCACAGCCGGTCTACTCTCGATCATCACCGCCGAGCTCGGCCCCGCCGCCCTCGACGCCGTCATCTCCGCCCGCGAGACGGAAACCCTTGCCCGCTACCGGCAGGACGTCTCGGCCTCCACCCTTTCCGAACGCGTCAGACAGCTCGCCGCCATCAGAAGCAGCGAGGGCTATATGGCCGATTGCTGGCAGGAGGAGGACGGCTCCTTCATGCTCGTCGAAAACCATTGCCCGATCTGCGCCGCCGCCAGCGTCTGCGCCGGCTTTTGCCGCTCGGAGATCGAGACCTTCCGCAGCGTGCTCGGCGCTGATGTCGAGCGCTCTGAACACATCCTGCTCGGCGCCCGCCGCTGCGCCTACCGGATCAGCGCCTAAGCCGCGCTCAGCTGCCGCTTGCTGCTTTCGAGGAACAGCAGGAAGCCGATTGCGCCCAGACCGGCGAAGGCTGCGATCTGCGCCGTTCCCGAATAATCCGTCAGCGTCGTACCGATCGCAAAGATCGTCGCCGCCACGCCGTTGCTGATGAAGACGCTGACCGAGATCAGCGAACTGCCGAGCCCCGGCCGGTCGGCGATCAGGTCCTGCAGATAGGTGATGGGAACGCTGAGGATCGCCGCCGCCCCGCAGGCATTGATCCCCACCAGCGCATAGATGTGCCAGGGCGCCGAGGCAAAGCCCGCAAGCGTCAGGTAGAGGCAATAGATCAGGCTGCCCGCGGCGAGGATATGCACATTGCGGAAGCGCTTCTGCAGCGTCCCCCACATCATCATGAACGGCATTTCCAGAAAGGCCGTCAGCCCGGCCATGAAGCCGACATCGACGACGGTGCCTCCTGCCGGATGGGTGATGATCAGCGGTGACAGCATGGTGTTCAGCCGCTGCAATCCCAGCAGCAGCGACATGGCGATGATGCGCTTCAGGATATAGGGCTGCAGGATGCGCTTCAGCGACGGCAGGAAACCCGGCGCATCCGAGAGCGGCCCGGAAAATTTCGGCGTTTTCCCGGCAAAGAAGAAGTAGAGAAGGAAGCAGGTGAGGCTCGCCGCCCCGGCAATCCCGTAGGCCGGCGTCATCGACTGCGCGGTCGCGAGATAAAGCCCGATCACCCCCGGCGCCAGCGCCCAGGATCCCGAATACAGCGCCCGCACCGTTGACGAGATCGACCCCGCCAAACCCCGGTCCATCCGGTTGGTTGTGGCGCGGATGCTGGCAAACAGGATCGAGTAGGTCGAGTTGCTCATCGGGATCAGCAGGAGCACGCAGAGAACGAAGACCGGCGCCGTGTGAAAGATGAAGACCGAGCCGAAGCCCACCATGCCGCAGACCGAGAGCATCAGCACCAGCGGCCGCCTGTCGGCCATCCGGTCCGACCAGATCCCCAGCGTCAGGCTGGTCGCCACATTCGCAAGCGCCGAGAAGAACACCAGCGCCGAATAGGCACCGTCGCTCATGCCGAGCTCGTTGATGCCGATGATCGACTGATAGGGCAGCGTCGAGGCATAGGTGAAGGCGAGCGCAACCAGCGTGATCGCCGGAATGCGGATTTTCGGTTCGCGGATGATGACGGAGAAGGCAGATGGCATGGATGTGATTCCCGATGCGCTACCTGTAGTCCCGCGAGGCGCGATCGGAAAACGATAGTTTGTGATGGGGATGTCAATTCGTGTGATGCAGTGCGACGGCGCGTGATTGCATCCGGTCATTCGAAAAAGATCAAATAATTGAATGACAGCGATCTGCATGGTGCGATTGGCCGGGCCGCAACGCTCTGATAGGACGCGTGCATGTCCAGCATATCGAAAACCCCCGCGCTCTTTGCCCTGATCGCCAGCGGTACCGTCCTCGGTATTGCCGGTACGGACCTGGTTCTGCCTGCTGTGCCCAGCCTGCCGGTGGCGCTCGGCGGGACGGTCGAGCTCGCTCAGCTTGTGCTTGCGGCCTATGCTTTCGGTACCTTGATCGGCCTTCTGACCTTCGGCGAGCTCGGCGCGAGGCATGATCCGCGTCTTCTGCTGATGATATCGCTCGCGCTGTTCGGCCTGGCCTCCCTTGCTGCCGCCGCCGCACCTGATATCGAGTGGCTGATCCTGTTGCGCTTCGCGCAAGGCGCTTTCGGGTCAGGACCTGCCGTCTTTGCGCCGGGCTTCATCCAGGGGCTCTATTCGAAGGACAAGGCGCCCGCCGCCATGGGCAGGCTCGGTTCGGTGGAATCTCTGGCTCCCGCCCTGGCGCCGATTGCCGGCGCCTATCTTCTGCAGCTCGGCGGTTGGAAACTGTCCTTCCTGCTGTTGGCGTTGCTCTCGGTGCTTGTCGGCGCCACCACCTTCGCGCTGCGGGCCGGGCTGCCGCGCCAGGAAAAGCTGCCGCATGAGCACAGCAGCTATCTGGCGATCCTCCGGAATTTCGAATTCCTCTGCTACGCGTCCAGTCAGGCGCTTTCGCTCGGCGCCCTGCTGGTTTTCGTCTTCGGCGCGCCGGCTGTCCTGACCGGGCCGCTCGGCAAGGGGATCGAGTATTTCGTGGCGCTGCAGGTCTGCGGCATCGCGGCCTTCATCGTCGCCGCCAATTCATCGGCGTGGCTTGCCGTAAGGTTCGGTACCGGCAGGGTCATTCGCACCGGCACGGCGATCATGCCGGTCGCCTTTCTGGCCATTCTTGCATATGCGCTTGCCGGCGGCACCAGCCTCTATGTGATCATCCCGCTCAGCATCGTCATGAACCTCGGCTTCGGCATCCGCGGGCCGATAGGATTTCATCGGGCCATCACCACTGCGCGTGGCGATCACTCGCGGGGAGCAGCGATCGTCGTGGCGGCGATCCTGGGGATCGCGGCGCTCGGGACGACGGCGGTCGCACCCTATATTTCGATAGGCCTGTGGCCGCTCGCGCTGGCTGGAGCCGTGCTCTCGGCATTGGCTCTCGCGGCCCTGGCGCCGCTCCGGGCCGCAGCCTAGACAATCGCCTCGTGCAGAACCCAGCCGTGACGCTGCACTGAGATCAAATCCCCACCCGCCCGAATGCCGGGATCTTCACGCCCGGATTGGCGATATCCACGCCCGCGACCAGCCCCATGAAATGCACCTCGAAGCCGCTGCGCGCCCCCGCCGCAAAGCCGATCAGGCCGTAGAGCGTCGCATGCATGTCGCGTCCATCGGGGTCGATCTCGAAGAAGCGGCCATCGGTGAGGAAATCGCGCCCGACGGCATCGGGCGGCAGCACGGCGCCGACTTCAGGGACGGTTCGCAGCACATGGGCGACGAAGCTGTTGGAGTTCGGTCCCGGATAGATGCGGTAGTCACCCGTCGCCGCATAGGGATAGGACTGGATCGCCGCCTCGACCCTGGGGATCAGCGCCTGCGCCTCCAGGCCCTTCAGCGCCCGCACGATATGCGGCGTATTCGAATACCAGTAGGCATCCGGCTGATAGTTGTTGCGGCGGATCGGCGAGCCCCAGCCGACCTTGTCATAGCGGTTATAGGCAGTGTCTCCCGCACCCTTGGTAACGATCCAGGAATGGCTGGCAACCGCGCCTTTCATGCCGCCCGTCGAGGCGGAGAGAATGTAGATCGCCGCCTCGCCATCGGCATCCGGCTTCGGCAAAACACCCGCCGATGTCCACTTCGCCTCACGCCAGCTCTGCGGCCGCTCCTTCAGCGCCCACCACCCCGCAGCCGCGATCGCCGGCAGCAGATAGATGACCGCGATTGCCAGAAACAGCCTCTTGAAAAACCGCATGAACGACAAAGCCCCTCAACCAGCGCCGATAGGATGATATTCCCGACCATGATGGCGCAATTGCGCCGGAGGCGGGGCCGAAAGTCGTTGCTTTCTCGGCCAGCGGCGCTATGGCTTTGACCATCTCATCCAACATTCCGGATTTTCCCCATGTCCAATCCCGTCACCGTCGAAGTCACCCGTGGTTCGCTCGTCGAAAGCCGTCATCGCGGCATGGTGGTCGCCGTCGATGGGGACGGCAAGGTGGTCTTTTCGCTGGGTGATGCCGATGCGGCGGTGTTTCCGCGCTCGGCCTGCAAGGCGATGCAGGCGCTGCCGCTGGTGGAGAGCGGCGCGGCCGATGCCTATGGCTTCGGCAACAGCGAATTGTCGCTCGCCTGCTCCTCGCATTACGGCGAGGATGCGCATGTCGAGCTCGCCGCCTCGATGCTGGCGCGCGCCGGGCGTGACGAGAGCGCGCTCGAATGCGGCACGCACTGGTCGGGAAACCAGGCAGTGCTGATCCATCAGGCCCGCACCATCGACAAGCCGAACGCGCTTCACAACAATTGCTCCGGCAAGCATTCCGGCTTCGTCTGCACCTGCGTCCATCAGGGCATCGATACCAAGGGCTATGTCGGCTACGACCATCCGCTGCAGCGCGAAATCCGCGGCACGATGGAAAGCCTGACGGGCGCCGTTCTCGCCCATGACAATTGCGGGGTCGACGGCTGCGCCATCCCGACCTATGCCGTACCGCTGAAGCGCCTGGCGCATGGCTTTGCCAGGATGACGACCGGCAAAGGCCTCGAGCCACTGCGCGCCCGCGCCTCAAAGCGGTTGATGGAAGCCTGTATGGCCGAGCCCTTCTATGTCTCCGGCACCGGCGGCACCTGCACGGCGCTGATGCAGATCGCCCCCGGCAAGATCTTTGCCAAGACCGGTGCCGAAGGCGTCTTCTGCGCCACGCTTCCGGAGCAGGGGATTGCCGTCGCACTGAAATGCGAAGACGGCACGACGCGCGCCGCCGAAGCCATGGTTGCCGCCACGCTCGCCCGCTTTTTCGAAAGGGGCGGCGAAACGCATGCGGCATTGATGGCGCTCGCCACCCGTCCGATCCACAATCGCAATGGCGCAGTGGTGGGCGAGGTGCGCGCCACGGCTGCGTTTTCCTAACGACCCGTGCCGTTGCGGCACATAAGCTTTACAAAAATCAGCAAACACTAATATGGATTAAACCAATTCCGGCGGCTGCGCGTGCGGCCGCCGGAATTTGTCCTACAATGGCGCGAGGTTCCACTCCTTCCATGCCATGAGGGCAGGATATGTTTGCAGGCCGCTATCTCTGGTGGATGCTGATCGCAGTCGCGGTCTTCCTGTTCTTTTCGATGTGTTTCGATTACGTCACCTGGGCGATCGTCGCCATGTCCGGCTGCGCCGAAGTGGCCGGGTCCTGCGGGCCGATCGTGCTCACCATGTCGGGCGCGATGAAGCCGGCCGGCATGGGGCTCGCGAGCCTGATCATGGTGGTCTGCACCGTGGCGCGGCTGCGCTATCTCAAGGCCGGATGGGCCTGGGCTGCGGTGGCGCTGCTCTGGTTCTATGCCTCGGCGGGTTTCCCGGGCATCCTCGCGGCCGGCTGGACCGGCATGTTGCGGCCGGAAATGGTCGCCGAAAGTCTGCCTGCGGCGTTCCTGTTCATCAATGTCCTCTGCGCCTATCTGGCAATCCCGTTCGAGGAAGGGCGCACCGTGCCTTTCGGCGAATGGCTCTGGCTCAAGGGGCTGCTCTGGTTCTGCGCCGCCTATGGCGCGCTGACGGCGCTGGCGCAAACGCCGGGCTTCGCCGCCGCACCCGCCCGCCTGATCGGCATGCCCTGGATCGCATCCTCGATCGCCGGACTGCAGGCACCGCTGGAAAATGCCCTCGATCTCGGAACCGGCAGCATGATGCCCGCCTATGCGGTGCTCGGCCTCTTCGCCGCCGGCCTGGCCGCAACGCTGCTGCCGCAGGATCTGGCGCTGCTGCGGGAACGGCTGCTCGAACCCTTCATGCCACGAGGATCGCGCCGTTGAGCACCCGGTAGGGAGAAAGCCGCGCCTCCGCAATCCCCTCCGGCACGATCAGCCCGGAAACCTCACTGACGCCGAGAACCGGGCAGGGCGAGGCGAGATCGAGCTTCTCCTCCGTTAGCAGCACATAGGTCTCGACCGAACAGCGGGCGATATGCCGCTTGATCGCCGCCTCCTCGAAATCCCCCGTCGACAACCCGTGAACCGGGTGCGCGGCGGTGACGCCGAGGAAGAAGATGTCGGGCCTCAGCTGCGAGATCGCGCCCATCGCGGCCGCACCCGTCGCCACCATCGAATGCTTGTATAGCCGCCCGCCGGTCAGGATCACCTCGGCGGTCGGATGATGCTCCAGTTCGGCCGCGATCGTCGGGCTGTGGGTGGCGACGGTGAAAGCGATGTCGCGCGGCAGCCGCCGGGCAATCTCGGCCGTCGTCGTGCCGCCGTCGAGAAAGATCAGCTGCCCCGCCTTCACCATCCCGGCCGCCAGCGCGCCCAGCCGCTGCTTGGCATCTGATGCGACGGTGCGCCGCGCGGAAAAATCCGGCAGATCCGGCGAGAGCGGAAGCGCCCCGCCATGCACACGCTTCAGCAAGCCCTCGGCCGCCATCTCCCGAAGGTCGCGGCGGATCGTATCCTCCGACAGCGAGAAATCCTCGGCAACGCGCTTGGCCACCACCTGGCCGTCGCGGCGCAGGATGTCGAGGATCAGGGATTTGCGTTGTGTGGTCAGCATGGTCCTGCACGGAAATTTACGATGCTTCACGATATTGCCCGAAATGACTCGACAAGCAAGTAATTTCGCGCATTATCGTGAAATCCCGTGCATGAGGCCGGGAGTTGTGGAGTTTTGATCATGTTGATTTTGATTGCCGGTCCCTACCGGTCTGGCACGGGTGACGACCCGGCAAAGATGGCTGCCAACCTGAAGCGGCTGGAAGAGCCGTCCTACACGCTGTTCCGGGCAGGCCATGTGCCGATGATCGGCGAATGGGTGGCGCTGCCGGTCTGGAATGCCGCGGGCGGTGAGACGATCGGCGACGCCCTGCACGAGGAAATCTTCTACCCCGTCGCCCACCGCCTGCTGGAACTCTGCGAGGGCGTGCTGCGCCTGCCCGGCGACTCCAAGGGCGCCGACAACGACGTCCGCATCGCCCGTGAACGCGGCATCCCGGTCTGGCACCGGCTTGAGGATGTGCCGGGGTGTGCGGTGGCGGCGTAAGGGCTCGGCAGCTCCCTCATCTCTGTGCCCTTAGGGCTATGCCCACGGGATGTTACAAAGATGAGGGAGGGTCGGGGCTGCGTCCGATTTCCTCATGGCAGCCGCTCCGCCGCCACGCTATACATCTCCCCAAAACAGGGAGACGATCATGCTGACATTGTATTTCGCCCAGGGAACATGCGCGCTCGCGAGCCTGATCGCGCTGGAGGAAGCGGGTCTCGCCTATGAGCCGAAGAAGCTCAGCATCAAGGACAACGAGCAGCGTGCGGCCGACTATCTGGCGATCAATCCGAAGGGCCGCGTCCCGGCGCTGGTCACCGATCGCGGTGTGCTGACGGAAACGATCGCCATCCTCGCCTATATCGCACAGACCGTGCCGCAGGCAAAGCTCGCGCCGCTCGACGATCCCTTCGAATTCGCCCGCCTGCAGGCCTTCAACAGCTACCTCTCCTCCACCGTCCATGTGAACCACGCCCATAGCCGCCGCGGCGCCCGCTGGGCCAATGATCCCGCCGCGATCGCCGACATGAGCGCCAAGGTGCCGCAGACCATGGGCGAGAGTTTTGAGATGATCGAGAACAAGATGTTCGCCGGCCCCTGGGCCATGGGTGAGCAGTATACCGTGGCTGACGGCTACCTCTTCACCATGACCAAGTGGCTCCCCGGCGACGGCGTCGACATGGCCCGCTTCCCGAAGGTTTCCGCCCACTACGCCCGCATGCTGGAACGCCCGGCCGTCAATGCGGCATTGGCCAAAGACCAGGCCTAAGCCCGATAGGTCGCCGCCAGCTTTTTCGGCGCCCGGAACAGCCAGGCATTGACGAGCCGCCCGCGCAGCTCGTCATCGCCGATCGCCGCCGCCCTGACCGGCAGCGACGGCCAGCCCTTGTAGTGGTCCGTCTGGAAATAGATCTCCGGCGCCATCTCGATCAGATGCTCCTTGTCGGGAATGGCGATCGACAGCACCAGCGTCTCGTTGTTCTTCACCGAAACAAACGCCTTGCCGCCGACCTTCAGCGCCGGATTGCCATAGGTCGTGCTCTGCTCGACGCCGGGCAGCCCGGCTTCCTCGGCAAGCCGGATCAGGCGGGTGAAGATGCTGTCCATTGTTTCGGGCATGGCGTTGTTCTCCCTCATTTCGGCGTGGGAGAGTCTATCACGGTGAATGCATCTCGCGGACCGATAACTTGGCGACCGCGGCCCCCTCATCCGACCCTTCGGGCCACCTTCTCCCCACTGGGGAGAAGGGAACTCGAGAGCGCCGCTCGCGCCAACATCCCTCTCCCCCGCGCGGGGGGGCCGAAGGACGGGTCGAGACCGTCGGCTCGACCCCGGTGGGTAGGGCGAGGGGGCTCCGGGCGATGTGCTCAATAATGTAGTCTCACGCGCACCGCGCCAGCCGCGCCACCTCGAACCGCGTCGGCTTCGGCTTCGGAAAACCCAGCGGCAAATCGGCGATCTCCCGTTGCGACATCGCCGCGATCTCGCAATGCGCCAGCGGATCATCAGGCACCACGGGAGCCGAAACCAGTTCATTCCAGAAAAACTTCAGAAGCGACATGGCAATCCTCGCTTTCCTCGCAAAACGGAACGGCAGCGCGGCAACGTTCAAAGCTGCGCATAAAGTTGGTTCCGATCGATTTTGATGCCTGAAATATCGCGCTCCCCACACTCGTTTTCAATTGAGATTACGCGGCGCCCACTATAGAAAACCTATATGCGAAACCTGAACTCCGTCCATCTGAACGGCCTGCGGGCGCTGGAAGCGGTTGGCCGTCTCGGCTCGCTGCAGCTGGCGGCCGATGAGCTCGGTGTCTCGGTCGGCGCCGTCAGCCAGCAGGTCATAAAGGCCGAGGCGCAGCTGGAGCGGGCGATCTTCGAGCGTACGCCGAAGGGCATGGTGGTCACCGAAGCCGGGGCGGCGGTTCTGGCGACGCTGAGCGAGGGCATGGCGCGTCTCTCGGAAGCCGTGTCTATGGCGCAGAAGAAGGACGAGACGACGCTGACGATTTCGGTGGCGCCGGTCTTTGCGGCGCGCTGGCTGGTCTACCGGCTCGATCGCTTTGCCGAGCATTTCCCCGATATCAATCTGCGCATCGATGCGACGACAAGGCTCGTCAATCCGGCGGCCTCCGATGTCGATCTCGGCATCCGCGTCGGCAGCGGCCAGTGGCCGGGCGTCAGGGCGGAGCTGCTGTTGCAGCAGGAGGTCTTTCCGGTCTGCGCGCCGCGCGTCGCCGAAGGTCTCCGGGAGCCGCGCGATATCCTCAAACTCCCCGCCATCATCGATGGCAAGGCGATGTTCTCATGGGAAGTCTGGATGCGCGAGGCCGGTCTCTCCGGCTCGACGCTGACGACGCGGCATGTGTTCAACGACGCCTCGCTCTGCCTCGATGCGGCGATCGCCGGGCAGGGGGTGATGCTCGCCTGGCAGACGCTTGCGGGTTATTCGCTGCAGGCCGGCCAGCTCGTGGCGCCCTTCGGCATCCGCGCCAGAACCGGCTTCGGCCATTATTTCATCACCGCGGAAGGCACGCGCGAGCCGAAGAAGGTCCGCGCGTTCAAGGAGTGGATCCGTTTCGAGATGAAGGAAACGGAAGCGCTGTTTGCCTGATCAGCTGGGCTCGGCGGCGCGGCCGGCTTGCATCTTCAGGTAAGCCGGGCGCGACTGGCAGCGCTTGATCCAGGCGTCGATATGCGGCCGTGCCGTAAACAGCGCTTCTTCCGTTTGCGCGTAACGCAGCACTTCCGCGATGTTGAGGTCGGCGGCGGTGAAGCGGTCGGTGGCAACCCATTCATTCCTGGACAGATGCTGCTCCAGCACGTCGAGCGGCCGCTTCAGCTGGCGGGTGGCAACAGCGATCACCGACTTGCCGCCCTCGGTATTCTCAAGCCCATTGTCATAGGTCTTGACGATCTGGATCGTCTGCACCTCGACTTCCGATGTCGCCCAGACCGACCACATGCTGATCAGCGCTTCTTCCTGCAGCGTCCTCGGCGCCAGCGCCCCGCCATGCTTTTTGGCGAGATACTGGGTGATCGCCAGCGACTCATGCATGACGAAGCCGTCGTCTTCGATGCTCGGGATCATCGCCATCGGATTGACGTCGAGGAACTCGGGCGAGCGCGTGTGGAGCGGCGTGCCGGCCGCAGCCGGATCGGCGATCCGGAAGACCTGCAGAACCGGGACATATTCGAACGGAATGCCGAGCTCCTCGGCCATCCAGTAGACGCGCGAGGCGCGGGAGCGGTAAACGCCGTAGATCTTCAGCATGTCGGTATCCCCTCTGGTTTCGCGCGGACCCTATAAACGCCGCTGCCTGCGGAAAAGTGGCTGTGGCTGATGGACCGATGAAAGCTTTTGATATGTCGTCAGATGATGCGGTTTCGCTCGATCTGCAGATGCGGAAAGGCCTCGGCGCCCGCCTTCGCGAGATCGCTTGTCTGCCTCTTCTCCCAAGCATAGCCGAAGACCGCGCCGTCCTTCATCGCCTCGAAGACATTGTCTGCAATGATCGCCGTTCCCGCCCCGTCGGCAACCGAAACGGCGCAGCCGACGGCCGATTGCCGGATGACGTTTCCTGTCACCACCAGATTGCGGAGATAGGGACCCCAGCCGAGCTGCAGCGCCCAGTAAGGCGCGCCTTCTATGACATTGCCGGAGATCACCGTATCGGCTTCCGCGGCAATGCCGGTGCCGAAGGCGACGTCGGGCTTGTAGGGGCCGTCGAGCTTCAGATTGCGCACGACATTGCCGGTGATGCTGACGAGACGGCCGCCCTCGTTGAAATTGGCGATCGAGATGCCGTTGGCCGCGCCATCGACGAGATTGCCCGACACCACAGCGCCCTGAAACGCAAATTCGACATAGATCGCCGTCTCGCCGGAGCGCAGGCATTGATTGGCGCTGATCTGCACGTTGTCGCCGGAATTGGCGCGGATGGCGGTGAAGGCGCAGTCCGAAATGTGGTTGTTGGCAACCATCACGCCGCCGGCGCGGAACACGTTGATGCCATTGCCATTTTCGCCGGTCCCGCCGTCATCGGCGCGAATGCGGGTGATGCGGTTTCCGATGACGACGCTGTTGTCCTCGCCCTTGTCCCAGCGGTGGATCAGGATGCCGCCATTGCCGCAGTCGCTCACGGTGTTGCCGTCGATCGTCAGCCCCGCCGAATTGACGGCGAAGATGCCCGCCTGGCCTGAGCCGGAAAAGCGCGAGCGCTCCACCCGCCCGGCGCAGCGTTCCAGCCGCAGGCCATGCTTAGTGCCGCCGCGGATTTCGCAATTGTCGATCGAGAGTGCGCCGATCCCCGTCAGTTGCAGAAGCCCGCCGTTCAGATCCTCCGCCGTGCCGCCGCCACTTTCGATCGTGATGCCAGAAAGCTCGATCCGCCGTGCCCCTTCGGCGGAATTCAGCGGCCCGGTATGGACGATGCGCGACGCGCCGGGAACGCCGGTGATCCTGATACGGTCGGGCAGCACGAGATTGGTCGCCTTGTAGGTTCCGGGCGGCAGGTAAAGCGGCGTATCGCTGCCGGCCGCCGTGTCGATCATCGCCTGCAGGTCGCTCTTCTTCATGCTGGAGGCATCGAGCGCGCCGCGCAGCGCCGGCGGCTTGCTGGCAGAATGGGCAGGGCGCGCAAAGGGGAGTGCCGCCGCCGTAGCAAGCAGTGCAAGTATAGCCCGGCGTTCAACCATGCGGCATCCTCTGGTTGCTATGGAACACATAGCTATTTCGGAACAAATGGATGTTTGTTTTTGGCACGAAAACCTTGCCTGTCAGTAACCGCAGGGCGCAAACGCAAACTCTTGTAGATGATTATTTGGCACCCTTTCACCTTTCCATTTAAGCAAGCCGAAGGGAATGCGCATTAGCCTATTCACAATTTCTATTGTCACTTTTACAGCGTACGGCCTGGGCCGGTTGGGAGCGTCGTCATGAACGAAATGAGTGCCAAACAATGGCAGTCTGACGGCGATCTTGCAGAAGAAACCAAGCGTCTCGTTGTCGCCACCGAAGCGATGATGGCCGCCAACGCCCATCAGTCCGACGGCATCGAGAACGTCCGCCTCAAGGCGATCGTGCACGAACTTCCCGATTTCCTCTACGTCAAGGATCGTGACAGCCGCTTCGTCTTCGCCAATGCCGTCGTCGCCCGCAGCCACAATTTCGAGAATGCCGCCGATATTGCCGGCAAGCGCGATTTCGATCTCTTCGAATTCGAGATGGCGCGGCGCTATTTCGATATCGAGCAGGAGATCATGTCGACGGGCGTTCCGGCGCTCGACATGGAAGAGATTATCCCGGTGCCCGGCCGCAAGCCGATGTGCCGGCTGACCTCGAAGATCCCGCTGCGCAACGATCGCGGCGAGGTGGTCGGCCTCATCGGCGTCTCCAGAGACATTACCGAGCGCAAGCGCCAGGAAGACCTGCGCCGCGGCCAGTCGGCCCTCCTCGAAATGATCGCCCGCAACGAGCCGCTGGAAATGATCCTCGAGGCGCTCGTTCTGCTCATCGAGGCCGAGCTCGATGGCGTCACCGGTTCCGTCCTGCTGCTCGACCGCGACGGCACCCGCCTTCATCATGGCGCGGCCCCGAACATGCCGAGCGCCTATAGCCGCATGATCGATGGCATCCCGATCGGCCCCAAGGTCGGCTCATGCGGCACCGCCGCCTGGCGCGGCAAGACCGTCATCGTCTCGGATGTGCTCTCCGACCCGCTCTGGGAAGATTTCCGCGGCGTCGCCGCCGAATTCGGCTTCCGCTCCTGCTGGTCGGCGCCGGTCCTGACCTCGCAGAACAACGTGCTCGGCACCTTCGCGCTCTATTCCGATACGGTGCGCGAACCCAGTGAGCACGAGCGCGAAATGGTCGCCGTCGCCACCCATATCGCCGGCATCGCCATCGAGCGCAAACGCGTCGATGACCGCATCTATTTCATGGCCCATCACGACGACCTGACGGGCCTGCCGAACCGCGCCTTCCTGAAGGAGCGCATGGCAAAAACCCTGTTTCAGGCAGGCCGCAACAACCGCAAGGTCACCGTCGCCTATATCGACCTCGACAATTTCAAGGACATCAACGACAGCCACGGCCATGCCGCGGGCGACGAGGTCCTGAAGGAGATCGCCGCGCGCATGGTCAATTGCGTGCGCGCTTCCGACATGGTCGTCCGTCTCGGCGGCGATGAGTTCCTCGTCGTCCTCGTCCATCAGTCCAGCCACGATGCCGGCATCCAGCGCCGCCTTCGCGAGCTGCAGAAGGCGCTGACCCGGCCGGTTATCCTCGATGGGACGGAATTCCCGGTCACCAGCAGCATCGGCGTTGCCGCCTTCCCCGCGGGCGGCAACACGCCGGAAGAGCTGATCGCCAATGCCGATCAGGCCATGTACCGGGCCAAGGAACTCGGCCGCAACAGGCTGCAATATCACAATCGCCAGCGCGACTACTGCGTCGATATCCCGCTGACCGAGGAAGAGGAACTGCGCCAGGCGATCGTCGCCGATCACCTCTGCCTGCATTACCAGCCGCAGGTCGCCGTCGTCTCCGGCCGCCTGACCGGCCTGGAGGCGCTGGTGCGCTGGAACCATCCGCAACGCGGCATGGTCCCGCCTAGCAATTTCATCCCGCTTGCGGAGGAAAGTGGCCTCATCATCCCGCTCGGTCTCTGGGTGCTGAACGAAGCCTGCCGCCAGGCGCGCGAATGGCAGGATCGCGGCCTGAAGCCCGTGACCGTCGCCGTCAATGTGTCCGCCAAGCAATTCGCCGACCCGGATTTCGCCGGCCACGTCCACGAAGCGCTGGAACGCCACCGCCTCGATCCGCGCTGGCTGGAGCTGGAGCTCACCGAAAGCACCGTCATGCAGGACGTCGACAAGGCGATCGGCATCATGGGCCGCCTGCACCGGCTCGGCGTGCGCCTGTCGATCGACGATTTCGGCGCCGGCTATTCCAGCCTCGCGGCGCTGAAGACCTTCCCCTTCGACCGGCTGAAGATGGACCGCTCGCTGGTCGAGGCGCTCCCCGGCGACAAGACCGCCGTCGCCATCGCCTCGGCCGTCATCTCGCTCGCCCAGACCCTGCAGCTGACCGTCGTCGCCGAAGGCGTCGAGAGCGACGCCCAGCTGGAATTCCTGCGCTGGGCAAAATGCGAGGAGGCCCAGGGCTTCCGCTTTGCCAAGCCGCTGCCACCGGGCGACGTGGTGCGCATGTTCAAGTAGCCGGGCGGCGCAATTTCCGCCCGCTACTGGCGCTTCGCAGCGATGCCGCTATCTTCCCTCGGATGATGCGACCCGACGCCCTGCTTTATCCTGCCCCCGAAGGGCTTTTCTGCCCGGAGGGCGGGTTCTATATCGATCCTGTCAGGCCGGTCGACCGGGCGCTCGTCACCCACGGACATTCCGATCATGCGCGCCCCGGCCATCGCCATGTGCTGGCAACGCGCCAGACGCTCGACATCATGCGGCTGCGCTACGGCGCGGATTTTGCCGGCAGCGAACAGGCCGCCGCCTTCGGCGAGGAAATCTCCGTCAACGGCGTCAAGGTGAGCTTCCATCCAGCCGGCCACGTCCTCGGCTCGGCACAGATCGCGGTCGAGAAGAACGGCACCCGCATCGTCGCTTCCGGCGATTACAAGCGGCGGCGGGACCCGACATGCGCTGCCTACGAGCCCGTCCCCTGCGACGTCTTCATCACCGAGGCGACCTTCGGTTTGCCGGTCTTCCATCACCCGGACCCGATGGACGAGATCGGCAAGGTCTTCGCGTCGCTGCGCCAGTTTCCCGAGCGCACCCACCTGATCGGCGCCTATGCGCTCGGCAAGGCCCAGCGCGTCATCCGCCTGCTGCGCGATGCCGGTTACGACGAGCCGATCTATATCCACGGCGCCATGGAGCGGCTCTGCGATTACTATCAGGGGCAGGGGATCGATCTCGGAGAGTTGCTGCCCGCCACTGTCGAAGGCCGCGACAAATCCGTCTTCAAGGGCGCCATCGTCGTCGGCCCGTCATCCGCCTTTGCCGACCGCTGGGCGCGCCGCTTCAACGAACCGCTCCCCGCCTTCGCCTCCGGCTGGATGATGGTGCGCCAGCGCGCCAAACAGAACGGCGTCGAACTGCCGCTCGTCATTTCCGACCATTGCGACTGGCCGGAACTGACCGAAACGATCACCGAACTGCACCCGGCGGAAGTCTGGGTCACCCACGGCCGCGAGGAGGCGCTGGTGCGCTGGTGCGAGCTGCAGGGCGTGAAGGCCAGGCCGCTGCATCTCGTGGGCTATGAGGATGAGGGGGATTGATGGAGCTCATGTCCGTCGGCCATCGTGCCCCGCCAGCCCCCCTCTGCCCTGCCGGGCATCTCCCCCACAGGTGGGGAGATTGGCTGGGCGCACCCGCTCGCTCCAACTTTAGTTGTTTGGCGATGTCATGGCCGCGAGTCGATCTCCCCCCTTGTGGGGGAGATGTCCGGCAGGACAGAGGGGGGTACCCCACCCAGAGTTCCGGCGGCCCCCACCCATGAAGCCCTTCGCCGACCTCCTCGACCGTCTCGTCCTCACCCCCTCGCGAAACGGCAAGCTTAAGCTCCTCACCGACTATTTCCGCGACACGCCGGATCCCGACCGCGGCTACGGCCTTGCCGCCATCGCCGGAACGCTCGAAGTCCGCAACGTCAAGCCCGCCATGCTGCGCGAGCTGGTGCTGGAGCGCATGGACGAGGTGCTGTTCCGCTATTCCTACGACTATGTCGGCGATCTCGCCGAGACCATCTCGCTGGTATGGGACAACGAGAAGGACATCGAGCGCTCCGCACTCGCGCAGCCCCGCCTCGGCGAAGTCGTCACCCGCATGAATGCGCTGGGGCGCACCGAAGTTCGCAGCTATGTCCGCGATCTCCTCGACCGGCTCGATGCCTCCGGTCGCTTCGCGTTCATCAAGCTCGCCACCGGGGCACTGCGCATCGGCGTCTCGGCCCGCCTCGCCAAGCAGGCGCTCGCCGATCTCGGGGCGAAGGATGTCACCGAGATCGAGACGCTCTGGCACGGTCTCGAGCCGCCCTACGAATCGCTGTTCGAATGGCTGGAAGGAAAGGGCGGCAAGCCGGTGCTGGCGACGCCGGCGATCTTCCACTCCGTCATGCTCGCCAATCCCGTCGAGGAGGGCGACCTCACCAATCTCGACCCGAAAGACTATGCCGCCGAGTGGAAATGGGACGGCATCCGCGTCCAGCTCTCCCTCTCCGGCGACACGCGAAAGATCTATTCCCGCTCCGGCGACGACATCTCCGGCGCTTTCCCCGATGTCCTCGATGCCATCAGCTTCAACGGCGTCGTCGACGGCGAGCTGCTGGTCGGCGGCACTGCCCGCTCCAACAGCCCGACCCGCACCTTCTCCGACCTGCAACAGCGCCTGAACCGAAAGACGGTGACCGGCAAGATGCTGGAGGAATACCCCGCCTTCATCCGCGCCTACGACCTGCTCTTCGACGGTGAGGAGGATGTGCGTGGCACTGTCTACACCGAGCGCCGCGACCGCCTCTCGGAGATCATCGAACAGGCGCCGCACGACCGCTTCGACCTCTCGCCGCTCGTCGATTTCTCCACCTGGGAAGAGCTCGACGGGCTGCGCTCCACGCCCCCCGATCCGGTCATCGAAGGCGTGATGATCAAGCGGAAAGACAGCGTCTACCAGGCGGGCCGCATGAAGGGGCCGTGGTTCAAGTGGAAGCGTAACCCCTATAATGTCGATGCCGTGCTGATGTATGCGCAGCGCGGCCACGGCAAGCGCTCCAGCTACTATTCCGATTTCACCTTCGGCGTCTGGGCCGAGATGCCGGATGGTGAGCAGCTGGTACCCGTCGGCAAGGCCTATTTCGGCTTCACCGATCAGGAGCTCGAAGTGCTCGACAAGTTCGTGCGCAACAACACCACCGAGCGTTTCGGCCCGGTCCGCGCCGTCAGGGCGGACAAGGAGTTCGGCTTCGTCGTCGAGGTTGCCTTCGAGGGGATCAACCGCTCGACCCGGCATAAATCCGGGGTGGCGATGCGCTTCCCGCGCATCTCGCGTCTCAGGCCCGACAAGCCGAGCTACGAGGCCGACCGGCTGGAAACGCTGGTCGCCATGATCGACGCCAGGGCGGCGGAATGACGCGCCTGCGCAAAATGCCGCAGGGTCACATTTTCAACACAAAGTGTATTGGTTGTCATTGCATTTGCAGGCACATTTTAGCGGCCGGGTACATAGAGTGCTGAACAATGACCGATGACCAGAATGCCTTCTTCCGTCAGCGCCGCTCGGTTCTTGCGGGCATTGCCGGAAGCCTGCTGCTGCCGGGCATGGCCCGCGCTTTCGACGTTCCCGCAAAGCCCAAGCTGATCTCCCACGACTACGCCAAGGTCCGCAGCCATTTCCGCACCAAGCTGCTGCAGAAAGGCCCGGCGCCGGACAAGTACGAAACCCTCGTGGCACCCGCCGATGGCGACCAGATCTTCTACCGCTCGGGGGCGGGGAGCGAGCTGGAACTGCGCGCCTGGGTCAGCAAATATACCCGCACCCGCCAGCCCAAACCCGCCGTCCTCTTCCTGCATGGCGGCAATGCCATGGGCATGGGCCATTGGGTGCTGATGAAGCCCTATATGGATGCCGGTTTCGTGGTGATGATGCCGTCGCTGCGCGGCGAAAACGGCCAGATGGGCAATTTCTCCGGCTTCTACGACGAAGTCGACGACGTGCTCTCCGCCGCCGACCGCATGGCGCATCTGCCTGGTGTCGACCAGAATCGCCTGTTCATCGCCGGCCACAGCATCGGCGGCACGCTGACCATGCTGGCGGCGATGTCGACCCACAAGTTCCGCGCCGCCGCCCCGATCTCCGGCAATCCGGACGCCTTCCGCTTCTTCAACCGCTACCCGCAGGATATCCGCTTCGACGACAGCAACGAGCGGGAATTCGAGGTCCGTACCGCGCTTTGCTACGCCGAAAGCTTCAAATGCCCGGTCCGAGTCGTCCACGGTACGGAAGAGGAGCATTTCAACGACCGCGCCGACCTGCTCGCGCGCCGCGCGCGGCGCGCCAACATCCGCATCGAAACCGATACGGTCGCGGGCAACCACACCTCGGCACTCCCCGCCGAGATCGCCCAGAGCATCCACTTCTTCCAGGGCGTGGCGGCGTAAAAACCGCCCCCGACACCAGCTTCACGCCAGCCGCAAATGCCATCCTTCCGGCAGATATGTTTCTCTGCCGATTTCGATAAGGGTGGATCTATGACTTTCTTGCGCCGGGTGCTGCCTCTTGCCGGGCTTGCTGTTGCTGCCTTGTCTCTTGCCGGCTGCAACGTGCTGATCCCCGATACCGGCGCCACCGATCCCGCCCGTTTCGTGCAGGAGACTGCGCCGGTCTTCTATCAGCCGGGCACCAATCCCAATCGTGTCCGCCCGATCGATGCGCCGGTGCCGCAGCGGCCCGGCGTTCCGGCGACGATCTACAATCAGAGCTACGGCATTCCCGGCCGCACCTTGGGCGCCACCGATCCGGGTGTCACCTACGGCATCCCGAGTGCGGCATCCAGCCGGACCTACGGCCTGCCGGTCAGCAATCCGGTCAGTGTCGCCATGTATGCCGAAAAGCAGGATGGCGATTTCCGGCTGCCGGCCATTCCCGTCAGCCGCGTCAGTTCCGAGTACCTGCGCCAGGAAGTCGACTATCCGAGCAACGAAAAGCCCGGCACGATCGTTGTGGATACCCGGACCAAACACCTCTATCTCATCGAGCCCAATGGCAAGGCGATGCGCTACGGCGTCGGTCTCGGCCGCGAGGGCTATGCCTGGTCGGGCCGTGGCGTGATCCAGTGGAAGCAGAAATGGCCGCGCTGGACGCCGCCCGACGAAATGGTCCAGCGCCAGCCCGACGTGCGCTCCTTCTCCGCCGAGAACGGCGGCATGAATCCTGGCCTCGGCAATCCGCTCGGCGCCCGCGCCATGTATATTTTCCATGACGGCAAGGACACGCTCTACCGCATCCACGGCACGCCCGAATGGCAGTCGATCGGCAAGGCGACCTCGTCCGGCTGTGTACGCATGCTGAACCAGGATGTCGTCGATCTCTACGACCGGGTTTCCGCCAAGGCTGAGATCGTGGTGATGTAGCGGCGCAACAGCGCCGCCGATATCGTGCGCTCACTGCTGGACAAGACTTCGTGAAGCTATGGTTTATTTAGCTGGGGCCGATAGATTTCAAAGAGACGTTCATTGCGTCGAATGAATCAAACGGGGACCGGCCTGCCGTTACGGGCCGGTTCCGCGTCAGAAGGAAGTCCCTCCCAGGCCATGAGCTTCGAAAAACCTCTTTCCCGCCGCAGCTTTCTGTCTTTCTCGGCATTGACCGCGGCCTCCGCGCTCGCCGGCTGCGCTTCCACATCCAGTGCCCCGGGCGTCCAGCCCGTAGCCTTCCGCGTTCCGCGGCTCTTCCAGACGACGCCGGCCCCCACCGATGCCGAACTGGAAGTCATGTATGGCCCGATCGAAGACGGCGGCTTCCTGATCCCCGCCGTTCCCTATCAGCAGATCGATCCGCGCTTCTACCGCCAGCAGGTCATCGACCCCACCGGCCAGGCGCCGGGGACAATCGTCGTCGATACGCCTTCGCGCTTCCTCTATCTCGTCCAGCCGGGCGGTACGGCGATGCGCTACGGCGTCGGCATCGGCCGCGAAGGCTTTGCCTGGTCCGGCAATGGCGTGATCCAGTGGAAGCAGAAATGGCCGCGCTGGAAGCCGCCGAATGAGATGGTCGCCCGCCAGCCGGAGCTCACCAAGTATTCGATCGCCAATGGCGGCATGGAGCCGGGCCTGAAAAACCCGCTGGGCGCGCGCGCGCTCTACATCTTCTCCAATGGCGAAGACACGCTCTACCGCCTGCACGGCAATCCGGAATGGCGCTCGATCGGCAAGGCCGTCTCCAGCGGCTGCGTCCGCCTGCTGAACCAGGACATCATCGACCTCTACGACCGCGTGCCGCAGAAGACCCCGATCGTCGTCTGGCAGTAAGCAACTGCTGTCGCGTCAGCGGCGGCGAACGCCGCAAGCGCAAGCGCAGGGCAGGCCACATAAGAAAGCACTCCAAGCCCGCTTGGGGTGCTTTTCATTTATATCCTCAAGCGCCCAGCTGCGCCTCGATCGCCGCCTTGTCAATCACCGACCAGACCGCGCACACCAGCCCACCCTCGAAGCGGTAGAACACATTCTCCGCAAAGACGATGCGCCTGCCATTCACCGGCAGTCCCATGAACTCCCCCACCGGGGCGCAATCGAAGGCAAGCCGCGCCGCGATATGCGGCGGGTCGGAGATCAGGAGGTCGATGGTGAAGCGCAGGTCGGGGATTTCCCGGTAATCCTTCTCCAACATGGCGCGATAGCCGGAAAGCCCGAGCGGCCGGCCGTTATGCGCTGCGTCGGGATGGACGAAGCGCCCGAGCTGCGCCCAGTCCTGCGCGTTCAGGCAATCGATATAGCCGCGGTAGAGAGCCGCCAGCTGTTCTTTCGTCTCGCTCACGCTTTTCTCCTCAGGACTGTGCCGATCTCCAGGGGTTAATCCGAAAGAAGTATCGAGGTTCCCATCTTCTTCGGCAAAGCTTGGCGAATGCAGCCAGCAGAGAAGGTTGCAAGTCGATCCATCGTCCCGTCATGGTTATATTTGGTTTCAAAAAGTATAGCCATTTTCCTATCAACAAAGAAATGCCGCATTGCAGCACAATCTTGCTCGCGCTGCTCAATACTTGCCGCCCTGGCAAGCTCTCGTCCGCGACTGACTGAAGAACACTCTGGTCTTCCGAAAGAAAAGGATAGTTGAATGCACGGCATGTCTGTCTCCTCGTCGAATGATCTTGAAGCCGTCGCCCGCAAGGGTGGCAAGCTGCGCCGCATGGCGGTGCGCATCCCCACCTATCTCGCCGATATCAGGGAAAACCCGGCCTGGCTGCCGATGTTTCTTTTGGCGCGCACCATTCCCGGCCGCCGCGCCCATTGGCTGACGGCCAGGCGCGTCAACGACGGACCGCAGGTGCTGCCGTCGCTGTTTGCAGGCGTCGAGGTGGATGATGTCGTGGATAGCCTTAAGGGAGAGGGGCTGTTTTCGGGGCTCGTCCTGCCCGGCCATATCCACCGCGAGATCGCCGGTTTTGCCGCGGAGACGCCGTGCTTCGGCAATTTCGACCGCCGCCTGGAGTTCCGCGCATCGGAGCATCGCGATGCCGAGAAGCGCTTCGGCCGCGCGCTCCTGAGCGGCCATCATTTCGAGCGCGCGCTGGATTGCGATGCCGTGCTCGCCGTGCAGAAGGATCCGCTGCTATCTGCGGTCGCCCGGCGTTATCTCGGCGCGCAGGCGCAGCTCATCACCACCCGCATCTGGTGGAGCTTCCCGACCGAAGCCAGCGAAGCAGACCGCAGCCTTGCCTCGCTCGACAAGTATCACTTCGATCTCGACGACTGGCGGATGCTGAAATTCTTCTTCTATCTCGTCGATGTCGACGAGGGCACCGGCCCGCATATCTATGTCAGGGGCAGCCACAAACGGCGCCGGATGAAGCACCAGCTGACATTGCTCGTCGGCCACCCGGCCGATGAGATCCTCGATTATTACGGCAGTGACAGCGCGGTAACGCTGACCGGCAAGGCCGGACAGGGCTTCGTCGAAGATCCGTTCGGTTTCCACATGGGCACGGTGCCGAAAACAGCGCCGCGGCTGATGATGGAAGTCGGCTTCGGCGTCTCGAAGCCGTCCCGGCGCCGTTTCCACGGCGAGCCGGTGATCCGCTGAAAAGCCTTGCTGGCGCTCAGGCGAGCGCCTGCATGTAGCGCATGCCGGTGACCGGGCGCGCCGTGAAATCCATGTACTGGTAGAAGCGGTGCGCCTGGATATTGCCGGTCGCGGCGCTGACCGAGAGGTAGTCGCAGCCGGCGGTCTTCGCCGTCTCGCGGGCGCGGTTGACGAGATGCTGGCCGATGCCATGGCCGCGATGGCCGTCACGCACGAAGAGATGGTGCAGATCCATGCCCCGCTTGCCTTCCTGGGCGCGGTAGAGCGGGCAGAGAATGGCGTAGCCGATCAAGCCCTCGTCGGTCTCGGCCACCAGCGCGGTGATCCACGGAACCGGGCCGAAGAGGTCGCGCTCCAGCTGCTCCGGCGTCGATCCTGCGGCATCGCCGTGATGCAGCGCAAGCAGACTGATCATCTCGTTGAGTTCGGGCAGATCGCGCGGCTTTGCCGTGCGGATCGTCACCACGGGCGCCCGTATCAATGAGATTTCGCTGTCTTCGATTTCAATCATGGCCTTCGCGTCCTTTTCTATTTCTGCCGTCAGGACGCTGCCGATACAACAAAGCCGCCTGACGGCGGCTTGTTGACAATATGATCTGTCGAGCCGCCCCTTACAGGTACAGCCAAAAATACGTGCTGGTGATGTGCGCGTTCTTGATCATGAAGCGATAGATTCTCCAGATCGCGGATTTTGTCAATGGCACTTTCGGTGCATGGCGGTACGGCCTTTATTCCTTTGGCCGCCGGACAGGTGAATTTTTCCTATTCGATCAACCGTTGCCGCTTCCATCGCTTACTGTCACGATATGGATATGAAGAATATCCTGATCGTTGACGGTGCTCGAAATGCCACTTTCAGTGTGTTCCAAGCCAATGAGCGGGAATACGCCATCATCTTTCCGAGCGGGCAAGACATGGAGCTGATCGAAGATCTGATCGCACGGATCGGTGATGATGAAGCCGGCCGGCTGCTGGCGCCGATTTGGAAGCGGCCTATCCTCAAGCGAGAGGCAATGGGAATCCATGGGACGCTGTTCTTCGACAATGAGACCACCCAGCGAATAATGCCGGCATCAAAGCGCGAGGTTGATTGGGACGATGCTTCGATCAACCAGGCGCAAAGGCTTCTATTCTCTCAACACCGCTGAGCGCGCCAAGCAGCTTTGAGCCGCGTTTCGACATGCTATTCGTCCTAACAAAACACATAGATCAGCCCGGCGATCGCTGCGATGCAGATGAGGGCGAGTGTGCCGCGTTCGATCCGGCCGCTCATCGCGGCCACCATGCCGCAAGCGACGAGAGGCTGAAAATCAGGGCGACGGCGAGGGTGATTGCGCACCAGCCGAGCGCCCGGCGCACGGATTGCGGCAGGCGCCGCAGCGCCGGTTCGATTTGTGCCGGAGCGGCGGATGCCACCGCTTCGGCCTTTACTTCCTGCTGTTCATCCCCGGAATTCTCCATCGGGAGACCTCGCATCGCCGCTCGGTGTCAGCCGTTGCATCCCCATGAAACGCGCCGGTAGGGATGGTACACTGCCGGTGCCGGTCTGGCTTTTGCATTTGACATGTCGGCGTTGGAAATCGGCGTCAACGTTCGGACACTTCACAGCGCCCATCCGCGCAGCCATCGCCGCCGCCCGCGCTCTCGCCCGCATCCTTCACCGGCGCCGCCAGCGCCATGGCGATCCGGGCGCCGACGGCCATGTCGTCTTCGACGCCGAAGGCGTGGTGCAGGATGGTGCCGTCGCGGCCGATGAGGACGGAGGAAGGGGTGCCGCGCAGGCCGTAGCGGCGCATGGTGACAGGAATTTCCGACTGGCCGTCGGTCTGATCGACGCCGATCGGCGAGGTCAGCCGGTATTCGTGGATGAAGGCCTTCAGCGTCACCGGCGTCATCGCCTCGTGATGCTCGAAGACGGTGTGGAGGCCGATGACCTGCAGGTCGGTATGGCCGAACAGCCGCTCGATGCGGCGCACCTGCGGCAGGCTTTCGGATACGCAGCCTGGGCAGAGAAGCTGGAAGCTGTGGAGATAGATCACCCGTCCGCGCAAGCCTTCGAGGGTCAGTGGCGCCCTGGTGTTGAACCATTGGCTGACGGCGAGTTCTGGCGCGGTAATGGCGGTTTCGTTCGGCATTGCTGAAATCCTTTCGTGAGCCGGCCCGCCCCGGCGCAGTTGCAAACGGCGCATGCGGGGGAGTAAGTCTGGGCGGCTTTCTCTTTTCCATTTGCCTGGAGAGAGGAACATGCCGGTCCGCCGATGGCAGTTGGCGGACCGGCGCCTTCCTTACTTGGCGGGCATGACCTTGCCGGGCAGGCTGAGATTGCCCGAGGCGACCTTGAAGACATTGTCGATGCAAAGCAGCGGCGAGTGCAGGTTGCCGTTGATCTTCAGCCCGGCCGTCACGCCATCATAGGACGCGCCCTTGATGCCGCCGATCAGCGACAGCGGGATGGTGACGTCGACGGTATCGCCCTTCAGCGCCGTCGGATATTCCGGGCTGTCGATCAGAAGCGGCACGCCCGGCCAGGTGGCCGGCAGCTTCGGCTTGCTGCCTTCGGGGATATCGCTGACCTTCAGCCCGCCGGCGCAGGCCTTGTCCTCGTTCAGCACGACCCAGTGCGGATGCCAGACGGAGCGGTTCTTCTTGCCATAGGCCGCATCGTCGAAATCCGGATGGAAGGTAACGGCGAGCGCGACGATCCCCTTGTCCTTCTCGAAGCCGATGTCGCCGCTGTTGAGCGAGGTCGGCCAGACATAGGCATAGACGCCGGATCCCTCGAATTTGCCTGTCGCCGCGGGCTTTTCGCTGCCGGCCTCGCCGCGCACGCGGATCGAGAAGGTCGCGCTGTCCCTGGTTGTGGTGATTCGCGTCTCGATGATGTCGAACGCCGCCTTCACCTTGTCGTCCGGCTTGGCTTCGACGGAGTGGGCAGCAGTGAAATTCGGCGCGAGCGCCAGCGTTCCGGCGATCAGCGCGCCGGTCAGTATAGGCCTGAACATGGTCGGTTCCTTTCCTGTTCCTGTTTGCCTGGAGAGCCTGCCTATCCCCGTTGAAAGGCGTCCCAGGTGGCAGCCCGGGTTGCCGGATCGGCAGTTTCATGTTCGCGGCAATCGACGCGGAAATCGCGTTGGCCGAAGGCCGCATTCACGAAGTCGCAATGATGCGGCCTGGCCGCGTCATCGTGCTGGTAGGGCCGGAAATAGCGGCAGGTGGCGCACATGCGCTGCACCGGTATCGCCTCGGCCTCCTGGAGATGCCGGATCATCTTGACGATCGACATCAGCAAATCTTCCTGTTCACCGGCGGGAAGCGCCCGCGCCGCCGCTGCCGCCGATCCCTCGGCCGCGCTCGCCTCGGCCAGGATCGCCCGTCCCGCAGCGCTCACCACCACGGCCGCCGCGCGCTTGTCGCCCGCTGCCGCTGCCTTCGCCGCATAGCCCTTGCGCTCCAGCGCTGCGATCGAATCCGTCGCCGTCGGCTGCGAGACGCCGAGATGGACGGCGATCTCCTTGACCCGTACCGGCCGGTCGCGCCCGGCGAGGTAATCGAGGATCGCAAGCTGCGTCGGTTTCAGGCCGGTCGCTTCGGCGCGCGTCCAGTCGTCGCTGCGCATGGCGGCTGCCAGACGCGCCAGGCCTTCGCTGATGCGGTGTGAGATCGGGGTCGGGTCAGATGGCGTTTCCATGATGCTTATATATAGGACTCCTATATAAATTCAAGATAGATCTGCGGCAGCTTGGCTCTTTCGTAAAGGTGCATCTCCGTGATAGGGTACCCCCCTATATTAAATCGAGAGCAGACATGTCCCACACCCAACATCAGAAAAAGAAGCTGATCGCCCGCATCAGCCGCCTCAAGGGCCAGCTCGAGGCCGTCGAGCGCGCGCTGGAGGCCGAACGCCCCTGCGGCGATATCCTGCAGCTTCTGGCCTCGATCCGCGGCGCGCTGAACGGGCTGACCGGCGAGGTGCTGGACGACCACCTGCATGAACACGTGCTGCACGCCGCCGACGAGAAGGCGCGGGCCGAGGCGGTGGAAGAGATTTCCGAAGTACTGCGGACCTATATCCGCTGACGAGTTGAGGACTGCGCAATGACTGCGAACACGCTTGAACATGAACACGTCTTCCTGGGCGCCGATCACGACCGCAACGAACGCCGCATCTGGCTGGTGATCGCGCTGACGGCGGCAATGATGGTCGTCGAGATCGGGGCAGGGACCTATTACGGCTCCATGGCGCTGGTCGCCGATGGTTGGCACATGTCCACCCATGCAAGCGCGTTGCTGATCTCCGCCTGCGCGTATCTCTATGCCCGCAAGCAGGCCCATAACCCGCGCTTCACCTTCGGCACCGGCAAGCTCGGCGATCTCGCCGGTTTCGCGAGCGCCATCATCCTGGCGCTGATCGCGCTGCTGATGGCTTGGGAGAGCTTCCTGCGCATCACCCATCCCGTGCCGATCAGCTTTGCCCAGGCGATCGGCGTTGCCGTCGCCGGTCTTGCCGTCAATCTCGTAAGCGCCTGGCTGCTGCGCGGCGAGGGTCATCATCACGGCCACAGCCATGGCCACGACCACGGTCACCACCACCGCGGGGATCACGCCCATCACGGCCCCGGAAATCACGGCCATGGCGCCGACAACAACATGCGCGCCGCCTATATCCATGTCATCGCCGATGCGCTGACCTCGGTGCTCGCTATTGCCGCACTTGCCTTCGGCAGCGTCTATGGCTGGCTGTGGCTCGATCCGCTGATGGGCATCGTCGGCGGCGTCATCATCGCCCAGTGGTCCTACGGCTTGATGAAATCCTCCGGCCGCGTGCTGCTCGATGCGATGGAAGAGAACGAGGATCTGCCCGGCGAAATCCGCCAGGCGATCGAAACCGGCGGCGACCGCATCACCGACCTGCACGTCTGGCAGGTCGGCCCCGGCCACCACGCGGCGATCGTCGCCGTCGTCAGCGCCGATCCGCAGGCGCCGGAGGTTTACAAGGCGAAGCTCGAGGCCCTCGGCGAATTGTCGCATGTGACCGTAGAGGTCAGCCGCGCAAGGGCTGCAGCCTGATATCTTTTTTGACGCGGCGACATCGCGCCACAATCGCTCCTTAATTCTGTCCTCCGGTGATTCTGCCGGAGGATTTCATGCCCATTGCCCTGACCCGCCGGAGCCTGCTGATAGGCTCTGCGCTTCTCTATCCCGCCGTCATGCTGGTGCCGGGAGCGCGGGCCGATGACGATGATGTCGACCAGCAGCTGGCGGCACTCGAAAAGCGCACGGGCGGCCGATTGGGCGTCTCGGTCATGGATACCGGCACCAATGTCAGCTTCTCCAATCGCGAGACCGAGCGCTTCCCGCTGCTCAGCACCTTCAAGGTCCTGGCCTCCGGCATGGTGCTCGCCCGGGTTGACAAGGGCGAGGAAAATCTCGAACGCCGCGTCACCTACGATCAGGACAAGATCGTCACCTATTCGCCGGAAACCGAAAAGCATGTTGGAGCCGAAGGCATGACCGTCGGCGAGCTCTGCAAGGCGGCGATTACGCTCAGCGACAACACCGCCGGCAACCTGCTGCTCGAAAGCCTGGGCGGTCCGGAAGCGCTGACCAAATGGCTGCGCTCGATCGGCGACACCTCGACCCGCCTCGACCGCATCGAGACCGCGCTCAACGAGGGCAAGAAGGACGACCCGCGCGACACGACGACGCCGGATGCGATGCTGGATACGCTCGGCAATCTGACCATTGGCTCGGTGCTGTCGGAGCCCTCGCGCACGCAGCTGATCGACTGGATGGTGGCAAATACCACGGGCGCCGCCCGCCTGCGCGCTGGGCTGCCGGAGGAGTGGAAGATCGGCGACAAGACCGGCACCGGCAATAACGGCTCGGCCGCCGATATCGCCGTCCTCTGGCCGGAGGAGAGCGGCTCGCCGATCCTCGTCGCCACCTATATCGCTGAGGCGACGGCGCCGGTTTCCGAGCTCAACGAAGTCTTTGCCGAAGTCGCCAAGATCGCCGCCGGCATGCTGCAATAATCAATTCCGTCAAAGCGATACGGCGGAGATGTGAATCTCCGCCGTATCGACTTGAATCGGATTATGAAGGGGCGCCGGACTATGCAGATCGGCCCCGGACCGGTCAGCCGGAAGTGGTCTGATTGTCGGATGCTGTCTGCGGCACGTCTGCCGTCGCCTGGCTGCCCTTGCCGTCGTCGTCGATGCCGGTAAGCTGCTTCTTGATCGCATCGGCGATCTGCTTTTCGATCGCCGCCCGGGCGTCCGGATCCATCGCCTTGAGGCTCTCTTCGCTGAGGCCCATCTGGTCGAGAATGCTTTTGCGGATCTTCTCCGCCGGCGTCATGTTGGCGTAGTCCTGGAATTCCTGAAGCAGCGCATCGTGCTTCTGCTTGGCCTCGACATCGGCGTCCGTCTCTTGCGCGATCGTCGTATCCGATGCCGTCTGCATCGACCACATCACGCTGGAGATCGAAGGCGCCGTATAGCTCGGCGCCATCCCGCCGCCGACTTCACGCGCACTGCTCTCCGTCTGCATCGGCGCGTTCTGCTGCTGTTGCTTGGCGCGCTGGTCGCTGGAAAGATTGTAGGGATTGAAAAGGCTTAGAACACTGCCGTTGATTTCCATGAAAAGGACTCCCTCAAAGATTGCGCAGACCATCGGCCGCAAAACCTGCGCGAAGCTGGATTTGCTTATTTCAGGTTGTGCTGAAAGGATAGCTGGGTAGGTTTGCTGACAGCGGGTGAGGGGTGTGGTATATCCCTTTTACGGAAAGGATATCCCGTGGCTCTCTACGTCAAGGATGAGGAAGTCGGACGGCTTGTCGAACGGCTGGCAAAGGCTCGGCGGCAGACCAAGACCGAACTGTTGCGGCAGGTCCTGCAGAAGGAAATCGAGCGGGAAGGCATCGAGCCGTCGCTTGTCGAAAAGGGTATGGACTTCGCCCGCAAGCTCAGAGCGAAAGGCGACCCCGCAGCCGGCCAGCCTGCCGACAAGGCCTTCATCGATAGCCTCTACGAGGACTAGGGATGTTCGTCGACGCATCGGCCCTGACCGCCATTCTGACATCCGAGGAGGATGGCCCCGACTTGCTCGCCCGCCTGCAATCAGGTACTCGCCGCATCACCTCGCCGCTCGCGGTCTGGGAAACGGCAATCGCCGTCGCCCGCATCCTCGGCCTCGATGTGGCGGGCGCCCACCAGGCGGTCGAAGACTTCCTGTTGCTCGCCGCAATCGAGGTCATCGCCGTTCCGGCAGAAACCCGCCACGCCGCCATCGCCGCCTATGCTCGCTACGGCAAATCACGCCACCCGGCCGCCCTCAACTTCGGCGACTGCTTCGCCTACGCCTGCGCCCGTGAACAGCGCGTGCCGCTGCTTTACAAGGGTGATGATTTTTCGCAGACGGATATTGAGGCTGTGCTTTGACTGGGTGAAATCAGCGCCCGGAGCCCCCTCATCCGCCCGTTGGGCACCTTCTCCCCGCTGGGGAGAAGGGAATGCCGTCGATGCCTCTTGTGCCAACTTCCCCTCTCCCCTTGGGGAGAGGGTAGGGTGAGGGGGCTCCGGGTGAGACGGACCTTCTACTGACGAGAACCCTCCATCAAGGCAACGTATACCCAATCACATAATCCCCCGGCTTGGTCCCCACCGACCCATGCCCGCCGGCAACCATCACCACATACTGCTTGTTGTCAGAGGTCGTGTAGGTCATCGGCGTCGCCTGCCCACCGGCCGGAAGCCTGGCCTGCCAGAGTTGCGCCCCGCTGGTCACGTCATAGGCGCGCAGATAGTTGTCGACGGCGGCACCCAGGAAGGCCACGCCGCCCTTGGTCATCATCGGGCCGCCGATGCCGGGGACGCCGACCTTGAAGGGCAGGGGCAGCGGCGTCATGTCGTGGACCGTGCCGTTCTTGTGCATATAGGCGATCTTGCCGGTACGCAGGTCGACGCCGGCGACATAGCCCCATGGCGGCGCCTGGCAGGGAATGCCGAGCGGTCCGAGGAATGGTCCCATGAACACGCCATAGGGCGCGCCGTCATTGCGGTTCAGGCCCTGTTCGCTGCCCTTCTCGTCCTGCCCCTTCGGCGGGATATCGGCGGCCGGAACGAGCCTTGAGGTGAACGCGAGGTAGGTCGGCATGCCGAACATGATCTGCCGTTCGGGATCGACGGCGACGGAACCCCAGTTGAAGGTGCCGAAATTGCCGGGATAGACGATCGTGCCCTGAAGAGACGGCGGCGTGTATCGGCCCTCGTATTTGTAGCGGTGGAACTCGATGCGGCAGGCGAGCTGATCGAACAGCGAGACGCCCCACATGTTCTTTTCCTGCAGCGGATCGGGCGAGAAGGTGAGATCCGAGATCGGCTGCGTCGGCGCCGTCTTGTCCTCCGGAATGGCGCCTGATGGAGCCGGGATTTCCTTGAAGGGAATGATCGCCTCGCCGGTGCGCCGGTCGAGCACATAGATATCGCCCTGCTTGGTGGGCGCCACCAGCGCCGGCACGACGGAGCCGTCAGGCTTGGTCATGTCGAAGAGCACCGGCTGGGCCGGAACGTCCATGTCCCAGAGATCGTGGTGGACGAACTGCTGCACCCATTTCAGTTGACCGGTGTTGATGTCGAGTGCTGCGACAGAGGAGGAGAACTTCTCGACATTGGCGCTGCGGTTCATCCCGAGCTGGTCGGGCACCTGGTTGCCGAGCGGGATATAGACCATGCCGAGGCCTTCATCGACCGAAAGCACCGACCAGCTGTTCGGCGAGTTGGTCGTGTAGGTCTGCCCCTGCGGCAGCGGCGTCGTCACATCCGGATTGCCGGAATCCCAGTTCCAGAGCAGCGCGCCGGTATTGATGTCGAAGGCGCGGATGACGCCGGACTGTTCCTGCGTCGAGTAATTGTCGTTGACGGCCCCGCCGATGATCAGCTTGCCCGCAACGGCAACCGGCGGCGAGGTCGAATAGTAGTAACCGGCCGGATTGTATTTCATGCCGGTCTCGAGATGCAGCGTGCCCTTGTCGGCAAAGTTCTCGCAGACCTTCCCGTCCGCCGCATCGAGCGCGATCAGCCGGGCATCGGAGGTCGGCAGGTAGACGCGGTCGACGCAGGGCTGGCCGGCCGCCGTCGCCGTGTCGTGGTAATAGGTGACGCCGCGGCAGGTCTGGTGCTGCCGGTCCGGGTTCATGCCGGAATTGGCGTCGAACTTCCATTTCTCCTTGCCGGTCTTGGCATCGAGTGCGATCGCCCAGTTATGCGGCGTGCAGAGATAGAGCGTGTCGTTCACCTTCAGCGGCGTCACCTGATAGGTGGTCTCGCCGACATCGTCGGGCCGCTTGACGTCGCCGGTCTGGTAGCGCCAGACTTCCTTGAGATCCTTGACGTTTGTGGCATTGATCTGGTCGAGCGGCGAGTAGCGCTGGCCGAAAGGGGTGCGCCCATATTGATGCCATTCGCCATCCGGCACATCGCCGCCGAAGGGCGGGGCGGCCGCCACCACATCCTTCGGCAGATCGCCGGCTAGATCATGCGGATCCGTCGTCATCGAGTAACCGGCAACCAGGATGGCGATGATGACGGGAACGCCGAGCGGCCAGGGATTGGCGCTGTAGACCGCGCCGGTCGGGCTCGCAAAACCGAGCGGCCGGCGGATCCACGGTGTCAGCAGCCAGAGCCCGAGCAGAATGATGAGGCCGCCGCGCGGCCCGAGCTGCCACCAGTCGAAGCCGACTTCCCAGACGGCCCAGATCAGCGCCGCGACGACGAGCGCCGCATAGACCCAGAGGGCGACGGCCTTGCGCATCAAGAGCAGCACGGCGGTGATGATGAACATCAACCCGGCGAACAGATAGAAGATGCTGCCGCCGAGCAGCACGAGCCAGAGCCCGCCGCCGCCAAGCGCCAGTCCGATGAGGATAAAAAGGATGGAGGTTATGGCAATCGCCATGAAAGGATCTCCCGCTGAAACCCGCTTCCGGGGGCGGAGCGCGGGCAGGGTTTCCCGGGGGCCGGGATCGAATTGCGAAAAGGCCCGCGGCAAGGGCTGGAGGCTGCCACCGCAAGCATTCTCAAGCACATAGAGCGAGACTTCTGCCTTTCAACCGCCACAATTGCCGCAACCTGCGCAGGGCAGCCATGTGCCGAACGGGCGCCGGCTATCTGCCGTCCAGGCGCGCTACAGGCAGCTGACCTGACCGGCCGACATATAGGCGGCAAGCTGACAGGCGATCCAACCGAGGGTGAAAATCGTCACATGGCAGGAAGCGGCGAAATATCTACTTTGACGGAAGCTCGTCAGAAACGCGGCAGCCGGAACGACGATCAGACCAAAGCCCGCAAGCGCTATCAGCAGCCATCCCAAGGGCGCAATGTAGATCGGAATGAGCTGCCAGCAATTGGCAAATTTATAAGGGCCTGCAGTGAGGTAGGCCGCGATCGCCAGAGCCACCCACAGTAAAATGTGAACCGACCACAGGAGCCGCACCCGCAACTGTCGCATCGTCGCTCCTTGGTGGCCACATCGACCATGGTTTCGCTTAGCGCAGTCAGGTCACGAAATGCAACCAAAAATGGAGAATTCGGACGAGTGCTCCGATATCTTGAGGCCTAGCGGGAGCATCGCTACTGCCGGGGCAGCGTGAGTAGGCGGCAATGTCGCATTGCGGTTTCCGGCGAGCAACGTTATCAGGGCTACGCCTTCAGGGCAGGGGTCATATGAAATATCTTGGTCGCAGATTCGAGCAGTGGGCGGTGCGCATTCTATGCGCCATCGCGCTCGTCTCCGTCGGCTTTGCCCATCAGCTGCCGGTCGCGGCGGCCGAGCTTTCCGGCCCCGCCGATTATTCCGCCTATGCCCTGCCGGACGGAACCCTGCCGACGCTCTGCGTTACCGTCACCGACGATAGCGGCAAGAGCCAGCATGGCGCCGATCACAATCACGGCTGCGAAGCCTGCCGCATCGGCGCCACTGCAATGCTGCCGTCTCCGGCCGATGTGTCGGGTGCGCCGCTCGGCTATGCCGTTGCCGAAGCCGCGCCGTTGCGCGCCGCCGTCTTCCACCGCGATCCCTTCCCGCCGAATACAGGGCCGCGCGCCCCACCCGCAGATCCGCTGACTGCCTGAACCCGCGCCCCGGTCATCCGGCCCGGCGGCGTGCTTCGCTTTCGGCTGCGTCTCGGGCGCTGCCATGGATCTGGAAATTCTCTCATGTCTTCAATCACCTCCACCGAGCCGGTGGAGAGCGCCGCTTCGGGCGTCTCGCTCTACCGCGCTATCTGGCGCTGGCACTTCTTCGCCGGCCTGCTTGCCGTGCCCTTCATGCTCAATCTGGCGATCACCGGCTCGCTCTATCTCTTCAAGGACGAGATCAACAACAGCCTCTTCGCCTATCGCTATGATGTCGCCCCGGCCGGCCAACCGCTGGCGCCGCAGGCCATCGCCGATATCGCCACTTCGGCCATCCCAGGCTCCGTCGCCACCACCTACAGGGACCCGGCGACGCCGGAGCGTTCGGCGATCGTCACGGTCTCAGGCGAGGGCGGCCCGACGCTGGTTTTCGTCAATCCCTATGACGGCAAGGTGCTCGACACGGTCGCCTCGGCAGACGAGTTCAACACCGTCGTCAAGCACATCCACAGCCTTGCCTATTTCGGCGATTTCGCCAACCGCCTGGTGGAGATCGCCGGCGGCTTTGCCATGGTGCTTGTCGTCACCGGCATCTATCTCTGGTGGCCGCGCCGCCAGACGGGTGGTGTCGTCAGCGTCCGCGACACGCCTGACAGACGCGTCTTCTGGCGCGACCTGCATGCCGTCACCGGCGCCTTTGCGGGTCTTCTCATCCTGTTCCTGGCGGTCACCGGCATGCCCTGGTCGGGCTATTGGGGCGCCAATGTGCAATCCTTCCTCGGCAGCCACGGCATGGGCTATCCGGCGCAGCTCTGGGACGACGTGCCGAAATCGGCGAAGGTGACGGAAGATATCCTGCCGAAGGTCGGCTGGACCGTCGAGAAGGCGCCGGTGCCGCTCTCCGATATCGCCGCCGCCCAGTCGAAACAGCCGATCGGGCTCGACAAGGCCGTCGAGATCGCCAAGGCGGCGGGCGTCACCCCGGGCTTCGACATGGCGATCCCGTCAACCGCATCAGGCGTCTATACCGCGGCGATCTTCCCCGACGATCTCTCCCGCGAGCGCACGCTGCATATCGACCAATATTCCGGCAAGCCGCTGGTCGATATCAGCTTCGGCGCCTATCCCTTCCTCGGCAAGGCGATCGAATGGGGCATCAATGTCCATCAGGGGCAGGAATGGGGGCGGTTCAACCAGTTCCTGATGCTGGCGACCTGCCTCGCGATCATTCTCTCCTGCGTCACCGCCGTCGTCATGTGGTGGAAGCGCCGCCCGCTCGGGCGCGTCGGCGTGCCGCCGCTGCCGCCGCAGCGCTCGGTCTATATCGGCCTCTGGGTGATCGCGCTCGCCTTCTCGCTGGCTTTCCCGCTGACCGGCCTCGCGATCCTTGCGATGATCGCCTTCGACCAGCTCGTCATCCGCTTCGTGCCGCCGCTGCGGCGCGCGTTCTCGTAAGGGAGACGACGATGAAAACCGTCCCGATCCTGATCGCCGCCTTGCTGGCCGCGCCGATCACCGCCCATGCCGAGACGATGCAGATGCCCGACGGCACGACGATGGACATGCCGATGGACCAACCGCCCTCCGGCGATCCGCAGCAGCTGATTTCGGATGTGCTGAAGACGATGTTCGAAACCCCGGCCAAGCCGCTCGCCATCGGTCCGGTCACGGTCCAGGGCGGCTGGGCGATCGCCGGCTGGCAACAGGACGGCCGCGGCGGCCGCATCCTGCTGCAGAACGGGGAACACGGCTGGCGTCCGCTGCTCTGCAGCGGCGATGCGATCAGGGAAGGGGACGCGCTCACCAAAGCCGGTGTCCCCGCCACCGATGCGACCGCGCTGGCCGCTGCTCTCAGGGATGCCGAAGCCACAGCCGATCCAAAGGCCCTGCAAGCCTTCGCCAGCTTCGAGGGCACGGTGACGCTCGGTGCCGCGACCACCTCAGCCGCCCATTCGGGTCACGAAGGTCACGGCAAATAGGGCCGGTCGGTGGGCGACTTCCCTTCTCCCCAACGGGGAGAAGGTGCCCGATAGGGCGGATGAGGGGGCCGCATGCCGCAGCAATCACCCCTTCAAACTCAAGTCCCGCAAAACGTCTGCAAAACCCGCTCTTCCAGCTTCGGCGGATCCATATAGGCCGCAAATGCCGGCTGATCCTGATAGGGATTGGCCAGCACCTTCACCAGCGCCTCAAACAGCGAGAAATCGCCGTCTTCCATGGCGGCGTTGATCGCCTGCTCGATCCGGTGATTGCGCGGAATGAAGGCCGGGTTGACCGCAAGCATTGCCGCACTCCGCTCCACCCGCGTCTGCGAATCGCGGACGATCCGCTCGCGCCAGCGCACCAGCCAGCCCATCGCCTCGCCGATGCCATCGAATGTCGAGAGAAATTCGCCCTCGGCCGCATCGTCACCCGCGAGCTTCGAAAGCCGCCGGAAGGCCAGCGTGAAATCCGCCTGTCCGGCCTGCATGGCCGCCAGCAGCGCCTGGATCAGGTCGAGATCGCCATCCTCTTCGGACGCAAGCCCGATCTTCCTGCGCATGCCGTCAAGCCAATGGGCCTGGAAGCGCTCGCCATAGCCCTTGATGACCGTATTGGCGAGATCGACCGCCTTGTCCTGATCCTCGTCGAAGAGCGGGATCAGCGTCTCGCCGAGCCGCGCCAGGTTCCACTGGCCGATGCCGGGCTGGTTGGCATAGGCATAGCGCCCCTGCTGGTCGATCGAGGAGAATACGGTGCCGGGATCATAGGCATCCATGAAGGCGCAGGGGCCGAAATCGATCGTCTCGCCGGAGATCGTCATATTGTCGGTGTTCATCACGCCATGAATGAAGCCGATATGCAGCCAGCGGGCAATCAGCGCCGCCTGCCGCTCGGCAATGGCTTCGTAGAGCGCGAGATAGCGGTTTTCGGCGCCCGAAATCTCCGGATAATGCCGCTCGATTACGTGATCGGCGAGCGCCCTGACGCCATCGGTATCACCGCGCGCCGCAAAGAACTGGAAGGTGCCGACGCGGATATGGCTGGCCGCCACGCGGGTAAACACCGCCCCCGGCAGCACCCGCTCGCGATAGACGGGTTCGCCGGTCGAGACGGCCGCGAGCGCCCGTGTCGCGGGAATGCCGAGCGCATACATCGCCTCGCTGACGATATATTCGCGTAGCACCGGCCCAAGTGCGGCGCGCCCGTCACCCCGCCTGGAAAACGGCGTCTGTCCGGCGCCCTTCAGCTGGATGTCGCGGCGCCTGCCGTTCCGGTCGATCACCTCGCCAAGCAGGATCGCCCGCCCGTCGCCGAGCTGCGGGTTGAACTGGCCGAACTGATGTCCGGAATAGGCCATCGCCAGCGGATCGGCGCCGTCAGGCACGAGATTGCCCGAAAACATCGCCGCGCCATCAAGCTTCAGCCGCTCGACATCGAGCCCGAGCTCGGCTGCGAGCTCCTCGTTCAGCTTGATCACCCAGGGCTCCGCCACCTGCGACGGCGTCTGGCGCGCGAAGAAATGCGCCGGCAGCCGGGCATAGCTGTTGTCGAACGGAAATACGGCGGCGCGAGGCGCGTTCTGTGACGGTGCTGAGCTCATGCCTCAATAGGTAGGGCCGGGGTGGAGGCGGCGCAAGCCGCTTCCGCCGCTACGCCGGCACATAAGTCAGCCGCACGACATCGCCGACGATCCGCTCATGGGCGGCGAGCCTCAGCGGCGGGCGCGGCCCGGCAAAGAACGGCCGCCCGTGCCCAAGCACGACCGGATGCGTATAGAGCCGGTATTCGTCGATCAGCCCGCTATCGGCCAGGCTATGCGCCAGCACCGGCCCGGCAACCGTGATCTCCCCCTCACGCTCCGCCTTCAGCCCGGCAATCACTGCCTCGACATTGTCGCGGACAAGCACCGCATTCGGCCCGACCTCCGTCAGCGACCGCGACACCACCCATTTCGGCAGCTTGCGCCAGGCCTCCGCAAAGGCCCGGTGCTCATCACCCCAGCCCTCCTGATCCTCGTCCCAATAGCGCATCAGCCCATACATCGTCCGTCCATAGACGGTGGCGCTCAGCTCCTGCGTCCGCTTCACCCAATGGCCGAACAAGGGCTCCGGCGACATCCGGTCATGATCCACATAACCGTCGATCGACTGGTTCATCTCAAACACAAGCTTCGCCATGCAAGAAAACCTCCACCAGGGGTTGGAGTGTAGCGGGAAACGGCGATGGGGGGAATGCGCGGGGCGTCGGGTGGCTTGCAGCTTTTTGTGCTATATCTCAGCTTGCAGCGACGTTGGGGAACGCAGATGAAGACGCTCAGCGTGACTTTACCCGCAGAGATGATCGATGCGATCAAGGCGCGCGTCGATGCAGGCACTTACGTTTCGCCGAGCGCGGTCGTCGAAGAGGCAATACATGCGCTGCTTCGCGGAGAGGCGGAGCACGAGGAGGCCATGGAATCCATCCGCGCCCGCGTCAGGGCTTCATTGGAGGACCCGCGCCCGGATTTGACCAGCGAAGAGATGTGGAAGGAACTCGAAGGCCTCTTCGAAAAGTATCGCTGAGACACGCGCCCGCCGAGGGTGCAGTTCCACCCACCCAAGTAGCCATTCGGTTACATCATGCCAGCATTTCCTAAAATGCATGCCTTTGCCACATTTGCGGGCGTATACACGTCGTTATCCCCCGTGTGGCATCATGCCATTTCACATCTGCGGCCCTGTCGTCATCAATGGCTTCGCCGCGTCATTGCGAGTGATCCCTGCTGATGCCGGATCAGATATTCCACCCCGTTCGCACCGAGCGGGCCGCCCCGAATTTTCGCACGATCGCGCTGATCGTGGCGAGCGCCATGCTGATGGAAAACGTTGACGCCACGGTGCTGGCGACGGCGTTGCCGACCATGGCTCGCGATTTCGGCGTCGATGCGCCGTCGATGAGTATCGCGCTCACGTCCTACCTGCTGAGCCTCGCGATCTTCATCCCCGCAAGCGGCCGCATGGCGGATCGCTTCGGCTCGCGCACCGTGTTCCGTTCGGCGATCGCCGTCTTCGTCGCCGGGTCGATCGCCTGTGCGCTGGCGCCGAACCTCTTCCTGCTGGTCGTCGCCCGGCTGATCCAGGGCGTCGGCGGCGCCATGATGATGCCGGTCGGCCGTCTGGTGCTGATGCGCAGCGTCGCCCGAAAGGACATGGTCAATGCCATGTCCTGGCTGCTGATCCCGGCGCTGATCGGCCCGATCATCGGCCCGCCGC
The DNA here is from genome assembly GCF_047325115.1 of Rhizobium sp. Rhizsp82. Lineage (NCBI taxonomy): Bacteria > Pseudomonadati > Pseudomonadota > Alphaproteobacteria > Hyphomicrobiales > Rhizobiaceae > Rhizobium > Rhizobium sp. Rhizsp82. The sequence goes on from NZ_CP168570.1 coordinate 1,838,100, forward strand.
TCGGCGGCTTCATCGTCACCTATCTCGACTGGCGCTGGATCTTCTATATCAACGTGCCGATCGGCATCGTCGGTTTCATCCTCGTGTCGATCTTCATCGACGAGGTGAAGGGCAAGGCGATCGGTCCCTTCGATACCGTCGGCTTCATCTTTTCCGGCATTTCGCTGGGATCGCTGCTGTTCGGCTTCGAAATGTCGAGCCGAGAGGGCGAGGCCTCGGCCGCCGTCTTCCTGATCGCCATCGGCCTGCTGTTCGGCATCTGTTATCTGCGCCATGCCCGCAAGCATCCGGCGCCGATCATGGATTTCTCGCTGATGAAGGTGCCGACCTTCGGCACCTCGGTCATCGCCGGTTCGCTGACGCGCATCACCCAGGGCGCCCAGCCCTTCCTGCTGCCGCTGCTCTTCCAGGTCGGCTTCGGCATGTCGGCGGCAACCGCCGGCCAGATCGTCATCGCCACCGCCATCGGCTCGATGGCGATGAAGCCGCTCTCCGGCCCGGTGTTCCGGCGTCTCGGCTTCCGCAACAGCCTGATCATCAACGGCCTGCTCGGCACGCTCGGCTACGGCCTCTGTGCCGCCTTCAGCCCGGAATGGCCGGTCAGCGTGATGTTCGCCGTACTGACGCTGAGCGCCTTCTTCCTGTCGTTCCAGTTCATGGCCTACAACACCATCGCCTACGACGAGATCAGCCACGAGCGCATGAGCTCGGCCACCAGCTTCTACACCACCTTCCAGCAGCTGATGCTGTCGCTCGGCATCTGCATCGGCGCCCTGGCGCTGCACGGCTCGATGACGATTTCAGGCAGCGAGCAGCCGAAGCTCCACGACTTCTCCACCGCCTTCATCGTCGTGACGATCATTTCGCTCGCCGCCACCATCTGGAACCTGCGCTTCGCCCCGAACGCCGGCTCGGAAATCAGCGGCCACCGGCGCAAGGATGCCGCTGCGGCAGCAGCCGAGCACTGACACCCCGGGCGCACCGCGCCCGGAACTACTCGCTATTCGCTCACTCACACGTCGATCGTCGCCCATGCGGCCCTATGCCGATGTCGCGCAGCAGATGGCTGTCGACGGCTTCGAAGGGCATCATGCCAGCGTCGGCGCATTGGCGGGCCTTGCTTTTGGTCTTCGGCCAGATCGGATGATGCGTCATCATCCGTATCAGCCGTCTCGGGGTCAGTTTCTTTTTCAGGCTGGTCATCGCTTTCTCCCTCAAGCGCTCATTGCCTGCGGCAGGCAGGCTTCGCAGATTGCTGCGACATGGCGGTGGTCGGTGCCGCAGCAGCCGCCGAGCACCCGTAAATGCGGCAGGGCGGCGATCAGCTGCCGGTAGCGGCGGCCGAGGTCTGCGGGGTCGCCCGCATCCAGCACCTCGCTCTCGTCGAGCTCGGCATGGCTCATCATCGAGGCATTGGCGCGGATGCCGGCGATCCGCTTCACCCAGGCGCCGCCTTGCGCCAGCACGGTGTCGAAATGCGCCGGGTGGGCACAGTTGATCATGTAATAGGCCGGCGCGCCGCCGGTTGCCGCATCGGTCGTCTCGATCGCTTCTTCGATGCTGCGGCCGGTCACCAGCCGCCCGTCGGTTTCGACGGTAAACGAGATCGCGCAGGGCATGCCGTGAGCGCGGGCGGCCCGCGCAATGCCGATTGCCTCGTCGATATTGGTGAGCGTGAAGGCGCTGACCATGTCGGCCTCGGTCCCCGCAAAGGTGGCGATCTGCTCGCCGTGATAGTCCTCGGCCTCCGCGGCATTCATTGCGCCCGCCTTGTAGCCGTCGCCGCGCGGGCCGATGGCGCCGCCGAGCACAATCGGCATGCCGCGCCGCTCATAGCTTTGCCGCAAACCCGAAATCAGCTCGATCGCCGCCTCGTTCGCCGCCTTCAGCTTGTCGGGCGAATAGCCGAGACGCGCGCCCCAATCGGCATTGGCCCGCCATGTGGCGCTGTCGAGCACGAAGCCGGTGCCGTGGCGTTTGGCGATCTCGAGATAGCGCCGGTAATAGTCTCTCAGCCTGCGCCGCCCCTCTTCGGAGGCAAGCAGCGTGAAGGCTGCAAAGTGCGGCAGCTCGACGTCCTCATGGAAGATCAGCACCGTCTCCATCCCGCCATCGGAGATGAAGGTACCGCTGCCGAGCTGCGGCAGTTTCTGTCTGTATTGTGCCATTTCAAAAGCCCGCCCCTATAGAGGCCGGTGTCACCTCTACTTGGTGCCGGCAATAGAGTTCTCGCGCTTAATTGCATGGAAAACTAGGCGACTTGCGGTATACTTCGGATTGGTCGCCGACATTGCCTATTGAAATCATGATCTTGCTCGCGTTTTCCGATTGCCGGGTTGCGGTCAGTAAAACGTTTCGGCAACTGAAAACTGTACCGGCGGTACAGGAGGGCGCATGAAAAAGGGCATCGAAACGAGGACGCGCATCCTCGATGTCGCCGAAGCTGCCGTGCTCCAGAAGGGTTTCGGCGGCACGTCGATCGAGGAGCTGATCGCCGAAACAGGCATCACCAAGAGCGGTTTCTTCTACCATTTCCGGGACAAGAACGAGCTCGCCAAGGCGCTGCTCAACCGCTACATCGAAAATGACGAGCGCATCTATGACGAGATCTTCAGCCGCGCCCGAGACCTGACGGACGATCCGCTGCAGGCCTTCCTGCTCGGCCTCAAGCTGCTCTCCGAACTGCTGGCCGATCTGCCGAACGGTCATCCCGGCTGCCTCGTCGCCACCGTCTGCTATTACGAGCGCATCTTCGACCGCGAGATCCAGGAGACCAACCGCAATGCCGTGCTCGCCTGGCGCCGCCGCTTCGGGCGGATGTTCGAGGAGATCATGGCGGTCTACCGGCCGCGCGAACCGCTGGAAGTCGATCAGCTCGCCGATATGGTTTCCACCGTTCTCGAAGGCGGCATCGTGCTGTCGCGGGCGCTGAAGCAGCCGAACAGCCTTTCCCAGCAGATCCTCGTGCTGCGCTCGCTGATCAAGCTGCTGTTCCAGCCGCAGGCAGGCGCGGTCACGGCCTTCCGGCAATAAAAGCAATTGCTAAGCAATGCATTGACAGGGCGCGGACCGGCAGCCATGGATGCCTCCCGTCCTGGAGCCCCCTATGCTGATTTCCGAAGCGCTTGCCCTTGGTTCCGCCATCTGCATGGCCCTGAGCTCGATGTTCATCAACGAGCTGAACGGCCGGGTGCCGCTGATGCGCCTTGCCCGCTGGCAGATCACCGCCGCCTTCCTGATGACGGCGCTTGCAGCGACGGCGCTCGGCGGCTGGGCAACGCTCGGCACCTGGCAGTTCTCGGCGCTCGCCGGTTCCGGCCTGTTCGGCATCGTGCTCGCCAGCACCACCTATTTCGCGGCGATCTATGCCGCCGGTCCGCGGGTCACGGCGCTGCTCTTCTCGCTGGCATCGCCCTTCGCGCTCGCCATGGGCTATGTCGTCTTCGGGGAGACCATCAGCGCCATGCAGGGCGCCGGCGTCGCCCTCATTCTCTGCGGCATCGTCATCGCCATCGGCGTGCGCCGGCGCCGCCCGGCGCCGATGATCCCGCTTGCCGATGGCGAGCCGATCGAGGCGCCCGCGCCGCAGGAAAGCCCGTCGCTGAAAGGCATCGCGCTCGGCGTCGTCACCGCCTTCGGCCAGGCCGTCGGCAGCCTTCTCGCCCGCCCGGCAATGGCCGCTGGCGTCGAGCCCTTCGCCGCCATGGCCGTCCGCTCCGGCCTTGCCGTCATCTTCTTTTGGGCGCTGCTTTTGCTGCCCGCCATCCGCCGCCAGACCGGCGAGGTCGAAAGGCGGGATTTCCCGCTCGCCGTCATCTCCGCCTTCTTCGGCACGGCGCTCGGCATGTCGCTGCTGATGGGCGCGCTGAAAACCGGCAGCGTCGGCATTGTCTCGACGCTCTCCTCCATGACCCCGATCGTCATCCTGCCAATGGTGTGGCTGAGAAGCGGAAAGATGCCGCAGCCCTATGCCTGGGCCGGTGCTGCCATGGCAATCGCCGGAACGGCGCTCGTCAGCCTCGGCTGACCGGCCCCTCACGAATCCGGTATCAGCGGATCCTGCACCAGAAAGAATTCCGGCACCGGCGTCACGTCGGTGACGAAGAAGCCGAAGCTCGCCTTGGTCTTCGGGTCGGCATGGCCTTGGTCGAAGCGCAGCCGGTCGAAGCTCTCGAACTGATTCTGGAAATGCGCAAACCGGTCGGAGGAGATGAAATCCGGATTGGGATTGGTCTGCCCGAAGGACAGGCCGTCGTAGAAGTCGCTGGGCTTGCCGCGGATTTCCTCCAGCTCGAATTCGAAACCGATCCAGGCGAGCTTGCTCTCGTTCACCGTCACCATGCGCAGGTGCATGGAGTTCTGCCGCAGCGTGTCGAGCGTGGTCGGGTTGGCGGCGCGGATGATCAGCGTCACCGGGTCGGAAGAGGTCATTGCCTCGGTGATCTCGATCGGATCGTCCCGCGTGCCGCTGCCTGAAATGGCCAGGATATGGAAGCCGCCGAGCTCGTCGGAAAAGGAGAAGTCGCCGGCATACCATCGGCCGTCGTCGGCCGGACCGGCGCTGACGAGCGCCAGTGAAAGCAGCGCAGTCAGGATCCGCCAGTGACGCCCCATCGCTCTCTCCTGAGGCGATTATCGCATTGCCGCGGCAAATCTCAAAATCGGCCTGCGGCAGAACCGTTCGCCGCCAGCAGCGGCTTGGCGGCGCGGCGCGAGACGGCTAGCAAGGGCGGGGGGATGGGGAGCCGCCGATGAGCCTGGAGATCGCAATTCTGCTGTTTGCCGCAGGCATTGCCGGCGGTGTGATCAACGCGCTGGCGGGCGGCGCAACGCTGCTCACCTTTCCCGCCATGCTGGCCGCCGGCCTGCCGCCGGTGACCGCCAACGCCTCCAATGCCGTCGCCATCGTGCCCGGACATCTGCTCGCCGTGCTCGCCGATCACCGCAAGCTGCAGCCGCTCGATCTCAAACTCGGCCTCTCGGTTCTGATCTGCCTGATCGGCGGCATTCTCGGCGCCCTTCTGCTGCTGGCCCTGCCGGAGCGGCTGTTCGTGCTGCCGGTACCGGCGCTGATCGGTGCCGCGACGCTGCTATTGCTGTTCTCGCCGCAGATCGCCGCCTGGGCGGAGCGCCGCCGCGGCGGCAGCGAGCCGTCGCAGCTTGCCGGTTCCTCGGTGCTGGCGCTGGCCTCTATCTATGGCGGCTTCTTCGGCGCCGGTCTCGGCGTCATCCTGACCGCGGTTCTGGCGATCGGCGATCCCAACGACATCCGCCGCGTCAAGGCGCTGAAGAACCTCTTGGCAACCGCCGTCAGCATCGCCGCCGTGACGATCTTCATCCTCGAGGGCGCCGTCAGCTGGCCGCAGACGCTGGTCATGCTCTCGGGCGCTCTGTTCGGCGGCTATCTCGGCGGCTACCTCGTCCGCATCCTTCCCGCCACCATCGTCCGCTGGTTCGTCATCGTCACCGGCGCGGTGATGGCGGTGGTCTATGCGGTCAAGTATTGGCTCTGAAGGCGGTCGCCCTCAGCCCTTCGTGCCGTGGAAGACGAGATCGACATAGTCGAGCAGGAAGATCGTCGTGCGCCCCGCCTGCAGCGGTCCCATGTCGACCGGGCTGACGACGCGCCTGACGATCGGCACCATGATGCCATCGAAGGAGCGGTAGTCGTAGCAATAATGATTGGCCGGTCCGCCGCCGAGAACGTCGACCGAATAGTCGAGCCGCCGCAGCAGGTGGTCGGGGCCGAAATAGAGCGTCTGCGTCGCGGTATGAACCGGGATGTCGCCGGGATAGCTGACCTCGAGCTTGCGCCAGGTCTCGCCCGCTTCGGCATGCGTGCCGAGATCGCGAAAGCGCATGCCGGGTTCGGCAAAGGTGAAGGGCACCGTCAGGTAGTTCCGAAGCGCATAGCCGATGAAATAGGTGAGGTGCAGCGCATGCCAGGGCTCCTCGCGCGGCACCTGCTTCAGCGCCTCGCGCGGCGCATCGAGCGCTGCCGTCACCGTACCGTCCGGCCGCTCGCTCCAGACCCGGTCCGGCGTATAGACGCAGAGCTCGTCGGGCGCGCCGATCCCCTGGATGACGACGCGCTGGCTGCGCAGGTCGATGGCGCAATGCGGCCGCAGGTGCCGCGGAAAGCCCTTCATTTCCAGAACGATGCCGGAAAAGTTGAGATCGAGCTCGGCCGAGCTCAGCCGGTTCCAGCGCTCCAGTCCGCCATGGGCGTCGATGATGGCCTGTAGAAATTCCTGCATGACAGTCCTCGTGATTATTGATTGCGATCGCAATCATTTGACTTTGATTGCAAATGCAATTAAAAATCCGGCCTGTCAATAGGCGGGGGAATGCAGATGGTCAGGGTGTCCAGGGAACAGGCAGCGGCAAACCGCGAAACGCTGGTGGATGCCGCCGGCCGGCTGTTCCGCGTCAGGGGTGTCGATGGCGTCGGCGTTGCCGAAGTCGCCAAGGAGGCGGGGCTCACCCACGGCGCGCTCTACGCGCATTTCCCGTCCAAGGAGATGCTGGCCGCCGAAGCGCTGAAATCCGGCATGCAGAAGAGCCTGAGCGATGTGAAGGCATCGGCAGGCGACGCAGAGCCGACGCTTGGCGGCTATCTCGATTTCCTGCTGTCGCGGCACATGCGCGACGCGATGGAGGAGGGCTGCCCGATGACCGCTTCCGGCAGCGAGATCGCCCGCGGCAGCGCCGAGGTCAGCCGCTCCTTCGCCGAAGGGTTCGAAAACATGGTGGCGGCGCTTGCCGCCGCCGCGCCGCCGCAGATGGCCGACGGCGAGCGCCGCACGCTGGCGATCACCGCGATCGCCGCCGAACTCGGCGCCATCGTCATCTCCCGCGGCATCCTGAAATCCGACCCCGCGCTTGCCGATGGCGTGCTCGACACCGTCCGCGCCAGGCTAGGCGATGTTCTCGGCGCCTGAGCCGCATTGACACCGGCCGCAATCTTTATTAGGCCATGCTTATGCCGGTTCGCTGGCCGTAAGCGTTTGACGTCAAGCAACGCACTTATCGATCCTTTGCCGGTCGGAGTGCGTTTTTTTGTGCCCGCCGCCAAGGAATAGCCAGGAGGATATCATGGCTTTCCGCATGACCCGCGATCCCGAGCAGCGCCGTCTGCTGCTTTTGGCCGCCATTCTGTTCATCTCCTATCTCTGCGTCGCAGTCGCCCTGCCTGTCGTTCCCGTTCATGTCACGGCGACGCTTAGCCTTGGCAATGGCTGGGCCGGTTTCGGCGTCGGCGTCGCCTTTCTCGCCACCATACTCAGCCGCGGTTATGCCGGGGCGCTCGCCGATAAAGAGGGCGGCAAACGCGCCGTCCAGCGCGGCCTCGGGCTCTATGTGATCGGCGCGCTGGTCTCGCTTGTCTCCGGGCTGGCGCTCGGCTCGCCCGTCCTCTCCTTCGCGGTGCTGGTCGCCGGGCGCTTGCTGATCGGCCTCGGCGAAAGCATGGTCGCCGTCGGCGTCATCTCCTGGGGCATCGGCATCGTCGGGCCGCAGAATTCCGGCCGGGTGCTGGCGCTGGTGGGGGCGGCGATCTACGGCGCGCTCGCCGTCGGCGGGCCGGTCGGCCTGCTGCTGCTCGACCGCTTCGGCTTCACCGGCACCATGGCGGCAAGCGCCATCCTGCCGCTGCTCGGGCTTCTGGCGATCCGCCCGATCCCGGCCGTCGCCGTGCATGCGGTGGCAAGCCGTCCGCCGCTCTGGAGCGTCATCGGCCGCATCTGGCCGCATGGCCTCGTCGTCTGCCTGCAGGGCATCGGCTTTGCGGCGATCGGCTCGTTCTTCACGCTCTATTTCCGCGATCAGCACTGGGCCTATGCCGGTCTCGGGCTGACGGCCTTTGGCACCGGCTTCGTGCTGGTGCGCATCCTCTTCGGCCACCTGCCGGACCGCTTCGGCGGGCTGACGGTCGCCGTCGTTTCGATGGCGGTGGAAGCGGTCGGCCAGATACTGATCTGGAGTGCCGGCAGTCCCGACCTCGCGCTTCTCGGCGCCTTCATGACCGGCCTCGGCTGCTCGATGATCTTCCCGGCCATGGGCCGCGAGGTCGTCCACCTCGTCGCCCCGCATCTGCGCGGCACCGCACTCGGCGGCTTCTCGGCCTTCCAGGATCTCGCCTATGGGCTGACCGGCCCGCTCGCCGGGCTCCTGGCCGACCGCGCCGGCTACAGCGCCGTCTTCCTCACCGGCAGCCTCACCGCAGCCTTCGGCTTCATCATCGCCGTCCTCCTGCGCAGCAGGCAGGCGGCGACTGCTGCGTCCTGAGAGAAACGGCCGCCCGCGTTCTCGCGTGGGCGGCTCCCGTTCGCCATCATGGCGGGCAATTTACGCGGCACGTTTACCGTAACGTACTTCCTTTTACGCCAAGGCGTCGCTCAACCTCCCGGCCATCTCGAAGGGGGTCCCGCGATGCGACGTTTGCCGTTTCTCCTTGCCGCCGCTGCCATCAGCCTTGTGCCAGCGCATGTCTGGGCTCTCACCGCGCAGGAGCTCCGTGACCGCTCGGTCGAGCGCCGCGCCGTCGAGGCGGTCATCTGGGGCATGCCCGCCGTCAATGCCGATCTGATGCTGCAGGAAATGCTGTCGAAAACGAAGGCCAAGGTAAACGAAGTCGTCTACTGGTCGCGGCCGGTGAACTGGCAGAACCAAACCCTGACGCCCAATCCGGATTCGATCTACCTCATGTCGTTCTGGAACGTGAAGGACGGGCCGCTGGTCATCGACGTCCCGTCGGCCGAGGGCGGATCCTTCGCGGGTAATATCGTCAATGCCTGGCAGATGCCGCTGGAAGACGCCGGCCCCGAAGGCGCCGACAAGGGAAAGGGCGGCAAATACGTGATCCTGCCGCCCGGCTATACCGGCGTGACGCCACCCGGTTACATCGTCCTGAAATCAGATACGTTCAGCGGCTTTGCCCTGCTGCGCTCCAATCTGAAGAGCCACGCCGATGCCGATATCGAAAAGTCGGTGACCTATGGCAAGCGCCTGAAGATCTATCCGCTGAAACAGGCGGCCAATCCGCCACCCACCCGATTTACCGATGCCTTCGGCACCCTGTTCGATGCGACGATCCGCTATGATGCGAGCTTCTTCGTCAATCTTGACCGGATCGTCCAGACCGAGCCGTGGCTCGACCGTGACCGCGCGATGATCGATCAGTTGAAGACGATCGGCATCGAGAAGGGCAAGCCCTACACGCCGGAACCATCGGAGAAGAAGATCCTCGATACAGCGGCCGAAGAGGCCCACGCGCTCCTTTCCGCCCGCTATGACGAGGGCTTCCCAGCGCTGAACGAGGGAATTCGCTGGTTCCCTGCCGCCATGGCCGAAATGGTCAAGGCCGCTCAGGGCGGCTACGCCGATCCCAACAGCTATCCCGTCGATGTCCGGGGCGTCACCTATACGCTCGGCTTCACCGGCATCAAACGCATCGGCACGGCGCAATTCTACCTCATGGCCAACAAGGACAAGGACGGAAACGCCTTCGACGGCGGCAAGACCTACCGGCTCGTCGTGCCGGCAGATGCGCCCGTCAAGCAATACTGGTCGGTCACCGCCTATGACCGCGAAACCCACGCCCTGATCCGCAACATGGACAAGGCAAGCGTCGCCTCGATCACCCCCGGAGTGCAGAAAGCCGCCGATGGCTCCGTCGAAGTCTTCTTCGGCGCAAAGGCTCCGGCAGGCAAGGAAGCGAACTGGGTGCCCGTCGATCCGCAGCGGAAGTTCGAGCTGCTGTTTCGCCTCTACGGCCCGGAAAAGCCGCTCTTCGACAAGAGCTGGAAACTCCCCGATGTCGAGAAGATGCCATAGCCGCAAAGCCTTCCCATCAGCTCAAGAACGGAGATCAACGTGATGCGCAGCATTTGCAGGCCTCTCTTGCTAACCGGTGCCATCCTCTGGCTCGGCGCCATCCAGACGCCCGCCATCGCGGCCGAGGCTTCACCCTACAAGTTTTCGAAGGGCTATCCGGCCGCCGAGGCCAGTACAAAAGCCCGTGACGATGCCGACCTGCAGCGCGCCATCACCGCCTACCGCTTCTGGTATCCGACGGTGTCAGTGGAAGGCATCTTCAACGGCAACCGGCAGGCCGGGCTGAAGGACAACGAGGCGGTCGGAGCCGCAGCCGCAGGCCCGAGACAGGTAGGCTTCACCCTCAATTCCGACACCCCCTATGGCTCGGCGACTCTCGACGTCGCCAAGGAGCCGATGGTGATCGAACTGCCGCCCGGCGGCTATATCGGCCTCGCCAACGATCACAATCAGAGCTGGATCCTCGATATGGGCATCCCGGGCCCGGATGGCGGCAAGGGCGGCAAGCACCTTATCGCCGGCCCTGATTACAAGGGCGCGATCGCGGACGGCTATTTCGCCGGTCACTCCGCCACCAACAAGGTGTTGATGGCCGTCCGCGCCCTGCCTGTCGGCGGCGATCAGCAGAAGGCGCTGGACGCCCTGCATGCCATCAAGATCTACCCGCTCTCCACTGCCGCCGATCCGAAGCCGATGAAGATCGTCGATACCACCAATACGGATATGGACAGCACCTCGCTCGCCTGGGAGGACAATATCAAGTTCTGGGAAGTGCTCGATCGCGTCATCCAGGAGGAGCCGCAGGTTACCAAGTTCGAGCCGATGTACGGCCTGCTCGCCACGGTCGGCATCGAGAAGGGCAAGACCTTCAAGCCCGACGCGCGCATGAAGGCAATATTGGAACGGGCGGCACGCCAGGGGCGCGACCAATTGCTGGTTTCGGCCTTCGACAGCAACCGTCCCGATCGCTTCGCCTGGCCGGATCGCAAATGGGAATGGGTAGGGCTCGTGCCCGATACCGCACAGTTCGAGACCACCGCCGGCATCGATCTCGAAGCGCGAGACCGCTGGTTCGCGCAGGGATCGTGACCTCGCCCGCCATGTTCCGCCGCAGCGCCGGCGCCGGTTCGCTCTATTGGCTCGGCGTGCGCGACCGCAAGGGCGCCTATCTCGATGGCGGCAAGACCTACAAGCTCTCCATTCCCCAGCCTATTCCGGCCAAGCTCTTCTGGTCGGTGACCGCCTATGATGCGCAGACCCGCTCGGAGGTGCAGACGGACCAGAACAAGGCCGCGCTCCGCTCGCTCTTCGAACTGAAGGACGTCAAGCCATCGGGCAACGTCGATCTCTATTTCGGCCCCAAGGCGCCGAAAAACAGCGAGGGCCGCTGGATCAAGACCGTGCCCGGCCGCGGCTGGTTCGCCTATATCCGCATCTACGGCCCCGATGGCCCGGCCTTCGAGGGCAGCTGGAAACCGGCGGATTTCGAACAGGTGAAATAGCAGGGCTGCGGGGTCAGCCCGGCCCCGCGTCCTCCAGCGCCGCCGCCATCTCCACAAGCTTGCGCACCGTGTTGATATTGCGCGACGTTCCGGCCTTCAGCGCCGAGAGCTTCAGCTTCGATTTGCCGGAGCCTATGGGATAGTGGACATAGATCTCCCGGCCGGAAACCACTGCCTCCTCGCCATCCGGTGCGCTCATCTTGTCGAGCGCATCTTTCGGTGCCGCTTCCGGCAGGAAATGCACCAGCACGAAACTCGGCTTCGCATCGGGGAAGGGGGCGTTTTCGGCGATCTCCTCCATCTCCCTGCGGCTGCGGATCATCACGCCCGGTTTCTTGCCGAGCTTCTCCCCCAGCGCCGCGTCGAGCTTCTCGCCTGCTGCCTTTTCGCCGTCAGCGGAGCGGAAGACGACGTTGCCGCTCTGGATATAGGTCTCGGCGTCCTCGAACCCGAGCGCATCGCAGATCACCTTCAGTTCCGCCATCGGCAAGGCGCCGGTGCCGCCGACATTGATGGCGCGGATGAGGGCGATGTAAACGGGCATGGGTGGTGTCCTCCATCTTGAACGCTGCGGCCAGCCGGCCCCCCTCTGCCCTGCCGGGCTACCGGCGTCGAGCCACGTGTCTCGACGCGCTCTTCGAGCCCCCCACAGGTGGGGAGATTGGGTGGGCTTAGCCGCTCGCCCGACCAGCAACAGTGGAGCACGCCGTGACGTTAATTAAAGCGCGGGGAGCCAACCACAAGCCGATCTCCCCCCTTGTGGGGGAGATGCCCGGCAGGGCAGAGGGGGGTAACCCCCACGCCCACCAACGCCCTACATCTTCCCCGCAACCTTGATCGCAAACGCATATTCGAACGCAATCTCCTCCAGCCGCTGGAAGCGTCCGGATGCACCGCCATGCCCGGCATCCATATTGGTCTTCAGCAGGATCGGCGCGTCGCCCGTCGTCTTCTCACGCAGCTTGGCCACCCATTTCGCCGGTTCCCAATAGGTCACCCGCGGGTCGGTCAGGCCGCCGAGCGCGAGCAGCGGCGGATAGGCCTTGGCGCCGATATTGTCGTAGGGCGAGTAGGCGGCGATCTGTTCGTATTCTTCCCGGCTCTCGATCGGGTTGCCCCATTCGGGCCATTCCGGCGGGGTCAGCGGCAGGGTGTCGTCGAGCATGGTGTTCAGCACATCGACGAAGGGAACGGCGGCGATGACGCCGGCGAATTTCTCCGGGGCCATGTTGGCGATCGCCCCCATCAGCATGCCGCCCGCCGATCCGCCCTCGGCGATGATACCAGCGTAGGAGGTGAACGTCTGCTGATTCAAATAGTCAGCCGCGGCGATGAAGTCCTTGAACGTATTGGTCTTGAATTCCATCTTGCCGTTTTCATACCAGGCAAAACCCTTGTCCTTGCCGCCGCGGATATGGGCGATGGCATAGACGAAGCCGCGGTCGGCGAGCGACAGGCAGTTGGTGTTGAACCCGGCCGGGATCGTAATGCCGTAGGCGCCGTAGCCATAGAGCAGGCACGGCGCCGAGCCGTCGAGCGCGGTGTCCTTGCGGTAGAGCAGGGTGACCGGCACGGTCTCGCCGTCCCAGGCGGGCGCGAAGACACGGCGGGTGACGTAATCGTCCGGGTTATGGCCCGACGGCACTTCCTGCGTCTTCAGGAGCGTCCGCTCGCGCGTCACCATGTTGTAGTCGTAAAGCTGCGAGGGCGTCGTCATCGACGAATAGGAGAAGCGGATGACGTCGGTGTCGTATTCGGCAGCACCCGAGAGACCCAGCGAATAGGCCTCCTCGGCAAAGGCGATCGCATGTTCCTCGCCCGTCTTGCGGTCGCGGATCATGATCTGCGGCAGGCCGTCCTTGCGCTCCAGCCACAGGAGATGGCGGGCAAAGGCCATGTGGTTGATGATCAGCGTGCCCGGCTTGTGCGGCACGATCTCGCGCCAGTTTGCCTTATCAGGTGCATTGACCGGCGCTTCCACGATCTTGAAATCCTTGGCATCGCCGTCATTGGTCAGGATGTAGAAGACGTCGCCGCCCTCGGTCAGCGTATATTCGATGCCTTCCTCGCGCTCGGCGACAATCTTCGGTTCGGCCGTCAGATCCTTGGTCGAGAGCAGCCGGTATTCCGAGGTCTCGTGGTCGTGGATGTCGATATAGATGAAGTCGTCGAGCAGCGAGCCGCCGACGCCCATGAAGAAGCCCGGATCTTTCTCCTCGTAGACCAGCCGGTCCTCGCTCTGCGGCGTGCCGAGAATGTGGTGGAACACCTTCGAGGGGCGGTGGTTCTCGTCGAGCGCCGAGTAGAAGAAGCTCTTGCCATCGGGCGCCCAGACGCCGCCGCCGCCGGTATTCTCGATCACATCTGCGAGATCTTCGCCGGTTGCGAGATCGCGAACCTTCAGCGTGAAGAATTCCGAGCCCTTGTCGTCATAGCCCCAGATGCCGCGGCTGTGATCGGTGGAGTGGTCGAGGCCGCCGAGGCGGAAATAGCTCTTTCCGGCGGCTTCCTTGTCGCCGTCGAGCAGCACGGCGCGGATCGTCTCGTCCTTGGTGTCGCCGTCGCGCGGGATGCGGAAATAGTGCGGCTGTTCGCCGCCGGTGACGAAGAACGTGCCATAGGCGAAACCGCCATCCTTCATCGGCACCGAGCTGTCGTCTTCCTTGATGCGCCCGCGCATCTCGGAAAACAGCACCTTCTGCAGCGGCTTGGTGTCTTCCATCGCCGCGTTCATATAGGTGTTTTCGGCTTCCAGATGCTTGCGGATCTCGGGGTCGAGGATCTCGGGATCCTTGAACATCGCCTGCCAGTTGTCGGCGCGCAGCCAGGCATAATCATCCGTCCTGGTAATGCCGTGGCGCGTGTCTGTCACGGGCTTCTTCGGGGCGGCGGGCGGGTTCGGCAGGTTCTTGAAAACGGACAAATGAAAAGCTCCGGATCGGTATTGCGGTGGGGAAGAGATAGAGGTGCTGCGGGATGCAATCAAGCGCCGCGCAAGCATCGGTGGATAAGCTCCTGCTAAATCGAAGTCTTCCTCACGTTGCCTTGATGTCACCACATTGTTTAAGAAAGTCCGCTACCATCGCGCGGGACCTGCGCTTGGCCAGACGGAGATGACGGGGGCGTCTGGCGGAGACTCGTTCCGGATTGAGCAGATAGAGGGATTATTCCTAAATGCCGAAATGCCTGGTCCTGTCCGTATCGCTTCTCAGCCTTGCCTCGTCCGCCTTCGCCGTCGATCCCGCCATCAAGAAGCAGCTTGAAAAGCTCGATCCCGCGACCCGCCTCGAACAGAGCTGCGATACCGAAGCGATGAGCCGCATCAACAGCGACAAGACCGGCTTCAAGCCGGACAAGGTGATCGCCTATACCTTCAAGGACCCGGTCCCGAGCGACGACCGCCTCGTCGCCCCCGGCGCGGTCTTCCGCAGCAAGGGCGACTGGTACCATCTCTCCTACACCTGCATCACCGGCCCGCAGCACATCAATGTCCGCGAGCTCGAATACCAGATCGGCGAAAAAGTGCCGAAGGATACCTGGACGAAGTATTACCTCTACGATTGAGGCAATCGGCCCATCGGCCTGATTTTACGGATCACGCAAGCTTCGGCGGCACCTTGCCCTGATCGACGATCGCCATGTCGGCGATCTCCCTGAGCGTCGTCGCCGCGTAGCGCGCCAGCAGCTCTTTCTCGGCCGCCGCATGCGCCATCTGCAGCACGGAATTCGAGGCGCGCTCGACAGGGCAGGAGGGGTGATCGCGCGAAAGCGGCGCCGGCAGGATCGCTCCCTCGTTCAGCGCCCGCTGCACATCCAGCACCGTCACCTCATCCAGCGTCCGCACGAGCTTCCAGCCGCCGCCGCGCCCGCCTTCCGATTCCACGATCCCATGTTCGCGCAGCGCCCCCAGCGTCCGGCGCACGACGACGGGATTGGTGTTCAGCATCTGGCTGATCCGTTCCGACGTCTCCCTGCCGCCGAGCAGGCCCATATGCACCAGCACATGCAGCATCCGGGAAAGCCGGCCATCGGTCTTCATCGCGAACCTTTCCGCAACAATTATTGTTACGCTATCTTGACGGCCTCGCCTATCTGTAACAGATATTGTTACGGATAAAAGGAGCACTCATGCTGCGCCGCCAGTTTCTACTCGCCGCACCGGCCTTGGTTATCTCAGTTTCCGGCGCCAAGGCAACAAATCAGGAGCCCATCATGAATGAGACAGTCATCGAGACGAGAACGATCAGGACGGGCATCCTGGAGGCGGGCTCCGGGCCGCTCGTGCTGCTCTGCCACGGCTTTCCGGAAAGCAAGCATGCCTGGCGCCATCAGGTCGCCGCCCTTGCCAGGGCTGGCTATCGCACCGTGGCGCCGGATTTGCGCGGCTACGGCAAGACGGCGGCGCCAGAGCGCATCGATCAATACACCGTCTTCCACGCCGTCGGCGATCTCATCGCGCTGATGGATGCGCTCGGCGAGGAGAAGGCGGTGATCGCCGGTCACGACTGGGGCGCGACGATCGCCTGGCAGGCTGCCCTCCTGCGGCCCGACAGGTTCAAGGCCGTCATTGCGCTGAGCGTGCCGATGATGGGCCTGCCGCCAGTGCTGCCCTCGAAGATCTTTCCGCAGAATGACGAGGCGCTGTTCTACACGCTCTATTTCCAGGAGCCGGGTCTCGCCGAAGCCGAATTCGAGCGCGACCCCGCGCTGACGCTGCGCAGGATCCTCCATGCGGCGAGTGGCGAGGCGGGTCCGAGAAAGCCCGGCGATACCACGCCCAATCCGTTCTCGATGGTCAGCCGCAGCACAGGCCTGCTCGCCGCGCTGCCCGATCCGGCGGAACTTCCCGCCTGGCTACCCCCCGCCGATTTCGAGAGACTGGTCGCGGATTTCAAGGCGTCGGGCTTCACCGGCGGCCTCAACTATTACCGTAATCTCGACCGCAACTGGGAACTCCAGCAGGCCAATGCCGGCCAGCGCGTCGCGATCCCCGCGCTGTTCATGACCGGCGAACGAGACCCCGGCCTCGCCATCCCCGGCATGCCCGAAATCATCGCCGCCATGCCCGCGCTGGTGCCGCAGCTCCGCGGCTCTCACATCCTCCCCGGCGCCGGTCACTGGCTGCAGCAGGAACGCCCCGCCGAGGTGTCGGAGCGGATGATCGCTTTCCTCAAGCAGCTGGATGCCTGAAGGCTTCAGGGAGAGGCGGGCGGCAGCAGGAACAGCGTCAGCCCGAAGACCGAATAGACGGCGAGCGCCAGCACGCCCACATACCAGGCGCCGCGTCCGCCATTCGAAAGCAGGCTCGCCGCCATCGTCGAGATGAAGATCATGGCGACGGCGCCCGGCCAGAATTCCAGCGACATCGGCTCGGGACCGATGAAGTAGCTGAGGATGACGAGGACGGGGGCGACGAAGAGGGCGATCTGCGAGGCGCTGCCGAGCGCGATGCCGACGCTGAGATCGAGCCGGTTGGCGCGCGCCGCGGAAAAGGCCGCCGCCATCTCGGCGGCAGCGCCGACCAGGGCCACGACGATGAAGCCGACAAAGGCCGGGCTCATGCCCATGCTCTCGGCCGCCGCCTGCACCGAGCCGACGAAGACCTCGCTGATCAGCGCCACGAACAGCGTCACGACGACAAGCACCGTGATGCTGGTCGAAAGCCGCCAGCCGCCATGCTCCTCCGCCGCCTCGCCGACACTGGCGAAGAGCTCGCGATGGGTCTTCAGCGAAAACAGCATGCCCATCGCATAGACGGCAATCAGGATGATCGCCAGGCCGAGGCTGAGCTGATGCAGCGTCTCCGGCTTCTGCCCGTTATTGCCGATCAGCGACGGCACGAGCACGGCGACGGTCGCCAGAAACAACAGGCAGGCCTGGAACCGGGCGCTGACGCGATTGAACTCCTGCACATGATGCTTCAATCCCCCGAGCAGGAACGAGCCGCCGAGCATGAACAGCGTATTGGTGACGATCGCGCCTGCAATCGACGCCTTGACCAGCAGATATTCGCCCGCCTGCAGCGCGGCGAGCGCGATCACCAGTTCGGTGAGATTGCCGAGCGTCGCGTTCAGCAGTCCGCCGACGGCGTCACCCGTGCGCGCCGAAACCGCTTCCGTCGCCCGGCTCAGAAGTGCGGCCAGCGGCACGATCGCCAGTACCGAGAGTATGAAGAGCAGCGTATGCGCCTCGGGTGCAGCCATCTCCGTCAGGATCACCACCGGCACGAAGACGAGGAGGGCGAGCAGCGGCATGGCGCGAAGCTCGGCGATCGCGGCAGCCAGGATGCCCGAGGGCCGCGAATGTCCACCCGTCTGCTGAACGTTCTGCACAGCCGCCTCCGCCATATTTCGAAACGTCCCACGCTACGGCGCAGGCAGCCTTCATGCATTGACCGCGATCAAGCCTCGCGATGCCGGTGGCGGATTTTCAGTCTTTGCAGGGCGGGGTGATTGATCCTCTTCAATGCAGCCTCGGGCAGAGCTGTTATCGTGAAGCGAAGGCCGCTCCATGCGGGCCGCATCCATCCCGGGAGGCACAGTGTTCGCCAAGCTTCTCCTCGCGACGGCGCTGATTGCCGCCACGGTCGCCATCCAGGCAATCTTCATGGCTGCCGGCCTCAGGGTCTTCCGGCGCATCGACCCGCATTATCTGACCCGCCACGCCACTTTGGCGACCGTCGTCTGGGTCAGCTACCTGCTGGTGCCGATCATCCTCGACATCTGCCTCTGGGCGCTGGTCTATTATCTCATCGGCGCGCTGCCGAGCTTCGAGGATGCCGTCTATTTCTCCACCACCACCTTCACCACCGTCGGCTACGGCGACATCGTCCTCGGCCAGGACTGGCGCCAGGTCTCGGTCTTCGAAGCGGTCAACGGCTGGATCATCTTCGGCTGGGCCACAGCCCTGATCATGGCCATCATCCAGAGGCTCTATTTCCAGGAGGATGGAGAAAAGGGCAGGGGGTGACTGCCCCTTTCCTCCTGTCCGGGAAGAACGGGTTCCTACCTATCCACCAGCACCGAGCATTTCGCGTGCCGCACCACGCGGTCCGCGGTGGCGCCGATGAAATAGTTGGAGAAATCGGGGATATGCGAGGCGACGATGATCAGGTCGGCCCCGTGGGTTTCGGCGGCCACCAGAATGCCGTTGGCGGGCGGGCCGCGGCCGATCTCGATGCTGGCGGGGATGCCGGTCTTCAGCCGCAGGGTTTCCAGCCGCGCCCGGCCGTCCTTCATGGCGTTCTCGACGAGTTCGGCCGGAAGGTCGATCGCCACATAGGTCGGCACGTCCTCGACGACGTTCAGCAGGATGATCTCGCCGCCTTCGTCGAGCAGCGTCGCCGCCTTGCGCAGCGATTTCTCGCCGCGGTCGATACTGCCGATTTCGATGGGAACGAGGATTTTCTTGTACATGATCTGCTCCGGTATGAACTGCATCCACTCTACCGGAGGATAGATAAGGCGCTTTGATACGGATCAAGCGGCGGCGCCCACTGCGTCAACAGATGTTGAACGATTTATCCGCAAAAACCCGTCTTCTGCGAACAATCGGAATGCGCCATATAGGATGCAAGTACAGCGGCCGAGGGGACCATGAGATCATGAACCGGCGAACATTCCTCGAGCTTGCCACAGGCGGCGCCTTCGCCGCCACCGCCGGTACACCTTCGCAACTGATGGCGGGAGAGAGACCGATGACATCTGAGACTTCCTACGCGCTGACGCGCCCTGCCCATGTCGGCCATTCGCATCTGGTCGTGAAGGACCTCGCCGCCGTTTCCGGCTTCTACCAGTCGATGCTCGGCCTCAAGGTCATCGAGAAGACCGCGAGCGGCGAGGTGCTCGGCGTCGCCGGCCTGCCGCTTCTGACGCTGACGACGGATAGCAACGCGCAGACCGCGCCGCGCAACGCCGCCGGCCTCTTCCACACCGCCTTCCTGATGCCCGACCGTACCGAGCTTGCCCGCTGGCTGCGCCATGCCGCGCATAACAATGTCGTGCTCGACGGCGCTTCCGACCATCTCGTCAGCGAGGCGATCTACCTCTCCGACCCCGAAGGCAACGGCATTGAGATCTATGCCGACCGCCCGCACGACGTCTGGAAATTCCATCAGGACGGCCAGGTGGAAATGGCGACCAACCGCCTCGACCTCCAGGCGCTCTATGACAGCGCCCCTGATGATCGCTGGAACGGCATGGCTGACGGCACGGCGATCGGCCACATCCATCTGCAGGTCGGCAATATCCCCGAAGCCGACGCCTTCTACCGCGACGTCCTCGGCCTGAAGATCATGGCCCGCTATCCCGGCGCCAGCTTCTTCGCCACCGGCGGCTACCACCACCACGTCGCCGCCAACATCTGGAACAGCCGCGGCGCCGGCACCCGCAGCGAGACGATGACCGGCCTTGCCGACTACTCCCTGCACTTCAACGACAAAACCGCCCTCGACACCGCCAAGACCGCGCTCGACAAGCTCGAGATCAAGGCCGAAGCCCGCGACGGCGGCGTGTTCCTGAGGGACCCCTGGGGGATCGGCCTGACGCTGACGGCGTGAGCGCCTCGCACCTTGCCTTCAGAACTGAAGGGTCCGGCGCAGCATAGAGATCGTCTCGGTCACAGGCGGACCCTTGATCGGCGGCGGGTCTTTGCGCTCGCAGAACTCGCGCCAGACGAAAAGCGTCAGCTCCGCGCCATCGGTCGGCGTCTCTCCCGGCCCATCCGCGAAGCGCTCGAGCACCCGGTAGCGCGCATCGCTCCAGAAGAGCTCCTCGACCCAGCCATAGATCGGGATGGCATGGAAATGGATCGGATAGCCCGGCGAATGCCCGTAGCGGCCGATATAGACCCGCTCGGCGCCGAGGACATCGCTCAACGCCCGCTGCACCTTGGCAAAAACCATCCCCATCGCACTCAGCGCGTCGGCGGATAGGTCGCTCAGACTGCTCGTATCGGCAGTCGAACTGATCATCAGATAGCCTGGCAAGGCCGAATTGATCCGGTGGTTGACGCTCCAATCGGAAGTCCCGCCGATGAGATAGTCTGAAGGGATGGCGCTGGTCATGCCTGAGCTTAACAGGCTGTCCGCTCAGACTGAAAGCCACCCGGGACACCCGATCCGTTGTAATTGCCGCCGATACCGCTAGCTTTCCCTTGTGCCGCGGCGCTTTCGCGGCGCCGAGACGAGGAGGATGCGGGCCATGTGCCGGAATATCAAACCGCTGTTCAATTTCGATCCGCCGGCCACGGAGGCGGAGATCCATGATGCGGCGCTGCAATTCGTGCGCAAGCTGAGCGGCAGCAACAAGCCGTCGAAGCGCAACGAAGCGGCCTTCGAACATGCCGTACAGTCGATCGCCCGATGCGCCGCCGAATTGCTGGAGTCGCTGGAAACCTCGCAGCCGCCGCGCGACCGCGAGGAAGAGGCAGCCAAGGCGAAAGCGCGCTCGGCGCTGCGTTTCGCCTGAGGAAAGCAATGCGCCGCAAAGATCGTTCCGGGCACTGCCAAAACGCAGCATAACCATGCTTGAACGGATGCTAACGGAAGGCTAGGGATCGGCTGACACTCCTCATGCAGCAAGATCCTCCCTGATGTTTCCCTTCTCCGAAGCCGATCCTGTCAACCATTCCAGCCCGGTGCCTGAAAGCTCGGAGGTGGTCATCGTCGGTGGCGGGGTGATCGGCGTCAGCACCGCGCTCTTCCTGGCGGCGCGCAATATCCAGGTCACGCTTCTGGAAAAGGGGCGCATCGCCGCCGAGCAGTCGTCGCGCAACTGGGGTTGGATCCGCAAGCAGGGCCGCGATCCCGACGAGTTGCCGATCGTGATCGAAGCCTGCCGTCTGTGGCAGCAGCTCGCGGACGAATGCGGCGAGGATATCGGCCTGCGGCAGGCCGGCGTCACCTATCTGGCCCGCACCGACAAGGACATGGCGAAGTTCGCGAAATTCATGCAGATCGCCGCCGCCCACGATCTCGATACCCGGCTTCTCGATGGCGCGGAGGTTGCCTCGCGAATCGGCGGCATGGCGCGCCGCTATGCCGGTGCGATGACGACGCCGTCGGATATGCGCGCCGAGCCCTGGCTCGCCGTTCCGGCGCTGGCGCGGCTTGCCGCCCGCAAGGGTGTCAGGATCATCGAGAATTGCGCCGTCAGGGCGCTCGATACCGCGGCCGGCCGCATCGCCGGCGTCTGGACCGAGGGCGGCAGGATTTCCACATCGACGGTGCTGGTCGCAGGCGGCGCCTGGTCGTCGCTGTTCCTGAGGAAGCATGGCGTCTCGATCCCGCAGCTCAGTGTGCGCGCCACCGTGGCGGCGACGGAACCGCTGCCGGAATTTCATGCAGGCGCGGCGATCGAGGACGATATCGCCTTCCGGCGCAGGCAGGACGGTGGCTATACGCTGGCGCCGGGCGGCAGCAATCTGCTCTTCGTCGGCCCCGATGCCTTCCGCAACGCCACCAAGTATCTCCCGGCGCTGCTCGACCATCCCTTCGGCACGCGCTATCTCCCGGCCGCCCCCGCGGGCTTTCCCGACAGCTGGTCGACGCCGCGCGACTGGACGCCCGACAGCAAGAGCCCCTTCGAGCGTATGCGTGTGCTGAACCCGGCGCCCGGAGCGTCCGATCTCGCCTCGATCAGGCGCGGCTTCACCACGCTCTTCCCGCAATTCAAAGACTTGCGCCTGAAGACGACATGGGCAGGGATGATCGATGCGATGCCCGACGTCGTGCCTGTCGTCGATCGCATCGCTGCCATCGGCGGCCTCTTCGTCGCCACCGGCATGAGCGGCCACGGCTTCGGCATCGGCCCGGGCATCGGCCGCGTCATGTCCGACCTGATCCAGGGCAACGACACCGGCCACAGGCTCGACCGCTTCCGCTTCGCGCGCTTCTCCGACGGCAGCCCGATAAGGCTTGGCCCGGCAATCTGATCAGAGCTCCATGGCCATCTCATGCCAGGCCATGCCGCCGTGATCGGAGGCGGAGGGCCTGGTGTAGCGATAGCCCATCCTGGCATAAAGCGGCACATGCGCCTCCTTGCACATCAGGTGGATGGTCTTCTTGTCCATCGCCTTCATCCGCGAGATGAAATGCTGCATCAGGAGCTTCGAATAGCCTTTGCCCTGTTCGGCGGGGTCGACGACCACCGACATGATGACGGCGTTGGGCGCCGCGGGATCATGCCCGACCAGCTCCTTGAACGCCTCGTCCGACATGACGACCTCGAAGGCGCAGCCGCTATTGATGAAACCGGCAATCTTGCCGTCCGCTTCGAGAATGACGAAGCCCTCGGGATAGAGCGCGATCCGCGTCGCGATCTTCTCCAGCGTCGCCGCCTCATCGCCCTCATAGGCTGAGGTCTCGATCTCGAAGCATCGCGCGGCATCGGCAGGGGTGGGCTGGCGGAAGGAGATTTCGGCAGGCATCGCGGCATCCATGTTTGACTGCCGCAGCCCTATCATGCGCGGATCGCCCCGTCAGCCTATTCCGCCGCCACGGCCATGGCGCGCGTGTCGTTCCGGTAAAACTTCGGCGCGCGGCCGGTGACGCGCTTGAAGGCGTTGGAGAAGGCGCTTTCGGAGGTGTAGCCGAGTGTGCGGGCGAGCGTCGCCACCTGCACGTCGTCTTCGCGCAGTGAGCGCTCGGCAAGCCGCATGCGCCATTCCGTGAGATAGGCGAGCGGGGCGATGCCGGCCACCTGCTTGAAATAGACGGCGAAGGTGGTGCGCGACATCGCGGCGGCGGCCGCAAGTTCTTCCAGCTGCCAGGCGCGGCCGGGCTCGGCATGCATCAGCCGAAGCGCCGGCGCGATGCGGCGGTCGCTGACGGCGCGCAGCAGGCCGGCGGAGAGCGAACCGGCGTGGTCGAGATGGGCGCGCAGCAGCTGCACGAACAGCAGTTGCGCCAGCTGCGCCGAGGCGACCGAACCGCCCGGCAGGTCCGCCGTCTGTTCCGAAACGATCTGCGCCACCACCCATTGCAGCACGGCCGCCTGCGGCGACCCGGCCTTCGCATGGATGAAGGGCGGCATGACGTCGGTCAGCAGCGCGCCGCGCTCCGGATCGAGCCCGGCATGGCCGCCCATGATTTCGACGTCAGTCTCTTCGGTGAGCTGCTTGACGCGGCCTTCGAAGGTGGCAAACAGCGGCTTTGCCTCGACCGGCGTGAGCGACAGATCGGTCGAGAGCACGAAGTCGCGGGTGGTGACCAGGAACGTATCGCCGGCCTCCAGCCGCACCGGCCCGGCGCCGCCCTCGACATCCAGCCAGCAGCTGCCCTTCAGCAGCGCATAGAACTTGATCTGCTGCGGCCGGAACTGCAGCGACCAGGCGCCGCCGATCTTGAAGCCGCCGGAGATGACGGATTGCGCATTGGTGAGCGTCAGCAGGTCTGAAAAGGGATCGTTCGACATTCTCGAATTTTCGCGCATGTAATCGGAATTTACAAGTATTTGAAATTCGGCCGTCCGGGCGCAGTCTCCAGGCGCAATCACGAATGGAGAATGCATCATGAGCCTCAAGAAGCGCAAACTCGGCAGCCAGGGTCTGGAAGTCTCGGAAATCGGCCTCGGCTGCATGCCGATGAGCCAGTCCTATGGCCCGGCCGATCAGGACGAGGCGATCCGCGCGCTGCACCGGTCGGTCGATCTCGGCTGCACCTTCTTCGACACCGCCGAAGTCTATGGACCGCACACCAACGAAGACCTGCTCGGCCGCGCCTTCAAGGGCCGCCGCAGCGCGGTGACCATTGCCACCAAGTTCGGCTTCAAGATCGTCGACGGCAAGCAGGTGCCCGGCGAAGTGACCAGCCATCCCGACAATATCCGCAAGGCGGTCGACGGTTCGCTGAAACGGCTGCAGACCGATCATATCGATCTCCTCTACCAGCACCGCGTCGACCGCACCGTGCCGATCGAGGACGTGGCGGGCACCGTCAGCGAGCTCGTCAAGGAAGGCAAGGTCAAGTATTTCGGCCTGTCGGAAGCCGGTATCGCCAACATCCGCAAGGCCCACGCGGTCTTCCCGGTGACGGCGCTGCAGAGCGAATATTCGCTGTGGGAGCGCAATCTCGAGCCGGAGATCATCCCGGTCCTGCGCGAACTCGGCATCGGCCTCGTGCCCTTCTCGCCGCTCGGCCGCGGTTTTCTCACCGGCAAGGTGATGCGCGCCGAGGAATATCCGGAAAACGATCACCGCCATAACGACCCGCGCTACCAGGGCGAAAACTTCGACGAAAACGTCAAGGCCGCCGAAGTGGTCCACGCGATCGCCCGCGACAAGCAGGCAACCCCGGCGCAGATCGCGCTCGCCTGGCTGCTGCACAAGGGCGACGACGTCGTGCCGATCCCCGGCACCAAGCGCCAGAGTTATCTGGAAGAAAATGTCGGCGCCGCCGCCATCGCGCTTACCGCCGCCGACATGAAGAGCCTCGACGCCGCGCTGGCTCCGGAAAAGGTCTCCGGCGACCGCTACGCCTCCTGGATCATGCCGACGGTCGACCGGTAACGGAAAGGCCGGGCGCTGCGGGTTCGTCGCAGCGCTCGGCAAACAGTGTGTCGATCAGGTAATCGACCAGCACCCGAACCTTCGGCGACAGGTGCCGGTTCGACGGCCAGATGACATGGAACTGGCCGGGGCCATCGATATGGTCGCCGAGCACGCTGCGCAGCGTCCCATCGGCAAGCGGCCGCCGCGCCAGAAAATCCGGCATGCAGCCGATGCCGAGACCGGCAAGCACGGCGCCCCGCAGCGCCTCCATATTGTTGCAGGTCATCAGGCCGGGCGGCGCCAGAGCCGCGCCGCCTGCCTCCATCAGCGGCCAGTCCTGGATCTTGCCGCTGTTTGGAAAGCGGAAGCGGATGGCGAGATGACCGGCCAGATCCTGCGGCGTCTCCGGCGTGCCGTGTTTTTCGAGATAGCCCGGTGCGGCGCAGAGCAGCATCTGGAATGGCCTGAGCGCCCGCGACATCAGCCTCGAATCCTGCAAATCGCCGCTGCGGATCGCCACGTCCACGCCTTCGTCGATCAGATCGACGATCCGGTCGTTGAAGTCGAGATCGAGCTCGACCTCGGGATAGCGGCGGATGAATTCCGGCAGCACCGGCAGCAGCAGATGGTAGCTGACCAGCGGCGCGCTGAGCCGCAACCGCCCACGCGGCGTCGCCACCGCTGCCGCAAGCGAGGCCTGCGCATCTTCGAGATCGTCGAGCACGCGGCGGCAGCGCTCGTGGAACAGGCGGCCTTCCTCCGTCAGCCGGATGCTGCGCGTCGAGCGCTGGAAGAGGCGCACGCCAAGCTGCTTTTCCAGCGTCGTCACCGCCTTGCCGACTGCGGATGCCGAAAGGCCGAGCACCCGGCCCGCGGCAACGAAACTGCCGAGATCGGCGGTTCTGACAAAGGCCGAAAGCCCGCTCAGCTGATCCATCTCATTCCATCCATTCGAGCGAATCTTTCCATTATGCCAGGAGAGATAGCGAGCTTATCGCATGATTGAAGCGAATTTATCCTGTTTGCGTTGCCGCCGATAGACCTCCCAAGCTCAAGGCGGCACGCCCTCTCTTTCGAACAGGCGGAAACCTCATGACCAAACCTGACATGTCCAAGCGGATCCTGGCGCTCGCCGGCATCTGCTCTGCGGCGGCGGCAATGCCGCTCACCTTTACCGGCCCCGCGGTGGCGCTTCCGGCAATCGCCCATTCGCTCGGCGGCAGCCCGATCGCGCTGAACTGGGTGACCAATGCCTTCATGCTGACCTTCGGCAGCAGCCTGATGGCGGCGGGAACGCTGGCCGATACCTATGGCCGCAAGCGGCTGTTCCTCAGTGGGCTCACGGCCTTCCTCATCTTCTCCGTCATGCTCGCCTTCGCCCCCGATATCCTCTGGTTCGATATCCTGCGGGCGTTGCAGGGGCTGGGGGCGGCCGCGACCTTCTCGAGCGGCATGGCCGCTTTGGCGCAGGAATTCGAGGGCAATGCGCGGATGCGGGCCTTCAGCATCGTCGGTGCCAGCTTCGGCGTCGGCCTCGCTTTCGGGCCGATCGCCTCCGGGCTGATGGCCGAGAGTTTCGGCTGGCGGTCGATCTTCGCGCTGGTGGCAGTCCTCGGCCTGATCGCCTTCGTGCTCGGCGCAAACTTCCTGCATGAAACCCGCGATCCCGATGCCGCCGGTCTCGACTGGCCGGGCGCTGCAAGCTTCACCCTGGCGCTGGCACTCCTGACCTATGGCGTGCTCCTGGCGCCGGAGCAGGGCTGGGCGAGCTTGCCGGTTGCCACGCTGCTTGCAGGCGCCGCGGCGCTTCTCGTCGCCTTCTGGCGGATCGAGCGCAGTGTCGCCCGCCCGATGCTCGATCTCTCGCTGTTCCGCTACCCGCGCTTCGTCGGCGTGCAGCTGCTGGCGGCCGCACCCGCCTATGCCTTCGTGGTGCTGCTGATCCTGCTGCCGGTGCGCTTCGTCGGCATCGACGGCATGAGCGAGGTTCAGGCCGGTCAGATGATGGTGGCGCTGTCCGGGCCGCTGCTGGTGCTGCCGGTCGTCGCGGGCATGCTGACCCGCTGGTTCTCGGCGGCGGTCATCTGCAGCGGCGGCCTGCTGATTTCGGCGGGCGGTCTGTTCTGGCTGTCGGCCACGCCGTCCTCCGATCCGGCGCTGCTGATCGCGCCGCTGATGATGATCGGCACCGGCATCAGCCTGCCCTGGGGCCTGATGGACGGGCTCGCCGTCAGTGTCGTGCCGAAGGAGCGGGCGGGCATGGCGACCGGCATCTTCAGCACCACGCGCGTTGCCGGCGAAGGCGTGGCGCTGGCGGTTGTCAGCGCCGTGCTCTCGGCCCTGATCGGCACCAGGCTCGGCGGCGATGGCGCCGCAGCCGCAGCGCGACGGCTGGTGACCGGCGATCTCCGGGCCGCTGGCGCATCGATCCCCGGCATGACCGGCGAGGCGCTTGCCGCAGCCTATGCACAGGCCTTCAGCTCGCTGTTGGTGCTGCTTGCAGGCGTCACGGTCTTCACCGCGGTCATCGTCATCGCCTTCCTCGGCCGCCGGCCGGCGGAGACGGCAGAGGCCGCCTGCGCCAGCCCTGCGGAATAGGGCTCACGCCGCCTGCACCCGGCGCAGGCCGATGCTGGCGGCGATGGCGAGTTCGGCCAGCGCTGCGGCGAGCAGGATCGACAGAAAGACTTCCCGGCCGAGATGGACGAGCACCCATCCACCCACGGCCGGGAAGCCGAAGATGCCGACGAAATAGGACATCACGAACCAGGTCAGCGCCGCATGGCGATAAAGCGGCTCGGTGTTGTTGACGGCCCAGGTCTGGATCACCGAATAGACGAGACCGTAGCCGATGCCGGTCAGGATCGCCGAGACGATCTGGAAGGCCGGATGGAGGCCGACGCCGAACATCGCGGCAACTCCGAGGCACATCGAGGTCAGCAGAGCCGAGGCAAGCTGCGCCTGCGGCAGCGTCGCCAGGAAGCGGGCAAGCAGAAGCCGGGCGGCAACGACGGTGACGGCATAGACGGCGAAGAAGGTTGCGGCCGTCGCACCCGTGCCCGCCACCAGCGAGGACTGGAAGGTCAGCAGGCCGGAGAAGACGCAGGCGCCGAGCGCCACCATCAGGATCGGCCTGATCGAGGCGCTGCGGGCAATCACGCCGATATCCCGCACCCAGGGGCGCAGTGCCGATGTTCGCTGCCCACCCGGCGCCATCGAGCCGAAAATCCAGAGCAGCAGCGAAGCGGCAAGGCAGGCGGCGCCGACCAGCATGAAGGTCGCCTCGACCGAGAGCCCGGCCTCGCTCAGCACCAGATTGAGAATGACCGGACCGCCGCCGATGCCGGCCATCTGGAAGGCGCCGAAGCGGGTGAACCAGAAGCCGCGATCGGCATCGGTGACGCGCTCGGACAGCGCCATCGGCGCGCCGATATAGAACATTCCCCAGCCGAGCCCGATCAGGAAGCCGGAGACCAGCGGCAGGCCGAGACCGCCGCCCGCGGCAAAGGCGAGCAGCAGGAAGCCGAGCGCCACGGCAGCACTCGCGATCGCGCTCATCCGTGCCGCATCGATCCGCCCGGAAAGCCAGCCGACCAGCGGCACGCCGGTAAAGGTTCCGGCCATGGCGGCGGCGAGCGTCAGCCCGGTATCGACATCGCTGCCGCCATGGGCGCGGTAATAGGCCGAAAACAGGAAGGTGGCGCCATAGCCTGCCGCAGCAAGCATGGTGCCGGTGAAGAGAAAGGGTGCAGCAGACGGGCGCATGGGCATTTCCGGACAGTGGTTGAAAGTGGTTCGATAAAAGTGAATAATTGAAGATATATCCAGAGCCACTTTGAGCCAGCCATGCAAGCCACTTCACCCCGCAAGACAAGTGCCGCGAAGACCAGCGCCCGCACCCTGCGCCGCGAAAGCGCGGCCGCCGGCTTCCTGCCGGATATCGACGCGTCCTCCTCCGTTCCGGCGGTGCGCCAGCTCTATCTGCAGCTGCGTGATGGCATCGTCGCGGCCGTGCTGCAGCCGGACCACCGGCTGCCCTCGACGCGCACGGCATCG
Source organism: Rhizobium sp. Rhizsp82 (assembly GCF_047325115.1). Taxonomy (NCBI): domain Bacteria; kingdom Pseudomonadati; phylum Pseudomonadota; class Alphaproteobacteria; order Hyphomicrobiales; family Rhizobiaceae; genus Rhizobium; species Rhizobium sp. Rhizsp82. The sequence continues at coordinate 1,866,980 of NZ_CP168570.1, forward strand.
TCGGAATGGTCGCTGTCGCGCGGGCTGATCGCCGAAGCTTATGAGATGCTGATCGCCGAGGGATACGCGGAAGGGCGGCATGGCTCCGGCACCTATGTCGCCTCCGGCCTGCCGCCGATGCCCACAGGAAGCACCGGCGCACGCGAATCCGCCGACAACAGCGCGCGGCGCGGCATATCGACGGCGGCACGGCTGGCGATACGCACCGATCTTGCACCGCCCGCCCAGGTCGCCTTCGCCACCGGCCGGGTGATCCATGACGAGCGTACCGCCGGGCTCCTGAAGCGGCTCGCCCATCGCCATATCGATTATGCCAGCGACCGTTACCGCGATCCGCAGGGCGAGCTTTCGCTGCGCCAGGCGGTGGCAGCCCATCTTGCGGCCTCGCGCGGGGTGCGCTGCGATCCCGGCCAGATCTTCATCACCTCAGGCACGCAGCAGGCGCTGGATTTCGCCATCCGCGTTCTCGTATCGCCCGGCGAAACCGTGATGATCGAGGATCCCTGCTACCCGCCGGCGCGGCTCGCCTTCCTGCTGAACGGTGCCGCGATCACCGGCCTGCCTGTCGATGGCGAAGGCCTGATCACCGGGCATCTGTCCCTCTACGACGGCCCGGCACCGGCGGCGATCTACGTCACACCGTCGCACCAATATCCCTCGGGATCGGCCCTGCCGCTGGCCCGGCGGCTGGAGCTGCTCGCCTTCGCGCAGGCCCGCGGCAGCTGGATCATCGAGGACGATTACGACAGCGAGTTCCGCTACGAGGGCCATCCGATCGCCTCGCTGCAGGGCCTCGATGCGACGCGCCGCGTCATCTATGCCGGCACCTTCAGCAAGGCGCTGCTGCCGGGCTTCCGCGTCGGCTATCTGATTGTCCCCGACGACCTCGTTCCCGCCTTCCGCGCCGTGCGCCCGATCATCGACCGCTTCCCGGCGCCGCTCCACCAGCTCGTCGTCGCCGATTTCCTCAACGAGGGCTATTTCCCCGCCCATCTGCGCCGCCTGCGCGAAAGCCACCGCGCGGCCCGCGACAATCTCGCTCTCCTGTTGAAAGACCGGCTCTCCGAACACCTGATCGCCCCTGTCCCCGAACAGGGCATCCACTACACCGTCAAAAGCACCGGCACATGGACGGACGACCGCGCGTTCGCCGAAGCGGCGCTGAAAGGCGGCGTGGTCGTCATCCCGGTCTCGCCGATGCATGTCTCCGCCTCCAGCGAGCCGCGCCTGCTGCTCGGCTTCTCCGGTTTGACGGCTGCCGAGGCGGATGTGGCGACGGCGCGGCTGGCGAAGGTGTTTGCGAGCATCGCGAGATAGCGCGCAAAACGAAACAGGCGTTGACCGAAGCCAACGCCTGCACCGCGCATCCGCAGGGAGTTTTCACTCTGGAACCAGGGCGGATGCACTACTGGGATATTACTGGATGACCTGGACCACCTTGCGGGTCTGCGGTTCGACGATGACGCGCTCCTGGCCCATCACCACATAGCCGTATTTGGGGTTCTCAGGCACCGGCGTCACCACGACATCGGCGGGCAGGGCCGCGCCCACCTGGACCGGCTGCTGCACCACGACGGTCTGCTGCGGAACCGGGGCCTGCTGGACATAGGTGACGACTTCGCGCGGCGGCGGATCGATGACGCCGCCGGCAATGCCGCCGACCACAGCACCGACGCCGGCGCCGACAGGGCCGCCGACGATGGCGCCCGTGGCTGCCCCGCCGACCATGCCGGTGACGGCGCCGTCGGCATAGGCGGAAGCTGCGAAACACGTCATTGCTGCTGCGATAAGAACTGTTTTCATGACCAAATCTCCTTCTGTCTGGTGGGGTGGGAAAAGCCGCGGCGGCGAGTTTGTTCCGCATATCGGACTTTGGTCGGATAGGGCGCGGCGGCTGCCGGGAGAGGCGGCAGAGGTAGGACTTCGGTCCGATACCGGCGCGTTGCGAAAGCCCTATCTCATCAGCAGACCTTGTGCGCGCTGGCGACCAATCTATCGCACGACGGGGTTCGAGGGTTCGCCGTCGTCGCGCGTGGCGAACCCTCCTTTGATCTACCGAATGAAGGAGACGCGGATGGACAGGCTGGCACGCATCGCCGAACTCTCGGGCGAGATCAGATCGCGGCGCCTCTTCTGCGAATTCATCGAATCCGGCGGCCGGGTGATCGCATCGGAAAGCGACGGCGCTCCCTGGAAGGACGTCACCGCCGCAACCGTTGCCCGCGAATGCCGGCGCATCGAAGCGCTGGAGCGCACGCGGCGCAGGCTGATGCCGCAGGAGCCGGCGCGTCATGACCGGGGCCGTTGAGGCGCCGGACCACGTCCTGCCGCATAGGCTGTCCACCGTCTTTCGTGGTCTCCGCGCCACACCTTCGATCGCGCTGAAACCGCTGCGGAACCGAATCCGCCGCTTTGCGTTTCCGTGGCGAAGCAATGGGGTTTCCGGGGACAGATCGACATGGGCATAGCCAACGGCATCCGCAAGCAGGCAAGGAAGATCGCGATCGGCGGCTCGCACAAGAGCGCCTGGGCCGAGACGCTTTCGGCAGCCACCGAACAGATGCCGCAGGCGCCGGTTCGCCGGGTCGAGAAGGACGGCCTCGATATTTCGATGGCCTGGGCGATCATCGGCATTTTCGGCATTCTCGGGCTGGCCGCCGTCTATCAGATGTCGCTGATTCTGATACCGCTGACACTGGCGATCGTCGTCGGCATGATCCTCGGCATGCTCGCCGAGAAGCTGTCGCGCATGGGCGTGCCGCGCATCACGAATGCGGTGATCCTGTCGAGCTCCGTGGCGCTGGTCATCTTCCTGGTTTCCAATGCGCTGGCCGGGCCGGTGACTACGCTGCTCGATGAAGGGCCGGCCTTCATCGAGAAGACCACCGACCGGCTGATGCCCTATCTCGAAAAGATCCGCTGGCTGCATATCACCCCCGAGACCTTCCAGAGCGGCCCGATGTCGGCCGACAAGCTGCTGGAAAACACCGGCAATGTGCTGCATCTCGTCACCGCCAACCTGACGCCGGCGCTGGTGCAGGGGTTGATCTTCTTTGCCGCGTTGCTGCTCTTCCTGATCGGCCGGGTCAATCTCCGCAAGACGATCATCATGACCTTCCGCGAGCGGCCGCAGCGCCTCGCCGCAATCCGCGTCATCAGCTCGGTCGAGCAGGTGCTCGGCTTCTATTTCGCCACGGCGTCGATCATCTATGCCGGGCTCGGCGTGATCATGACGCTGATCGCTTGGGCAGGCGGGCTCTCGGCGCCCGTGCTCTGGGGCTTCTTCGCCTTTCTCTCGAGCTTCATTCCCTATCTCGGCATCACCATGATGACCTTCGCGGTCGCCGTAGCTGGCATTCTCACCCACGATGGCATCGTCATCGGCCTGCTGCCGGCCGCCTGCTTCTTCGTCGTCCACCTGTTGATGGAAAACCTGATCTTCCCGGCCGTCATGGGCCGCCGCCTGGAGATCAATCCCTTCGTCGTCTTCCTCGCCATCATCTTCTGGACTTGGATGTGGGGTGCGGTCGGCGCCATGCTGGCGCTGCCGCTGTCGCTGATCGTCATGACCATCGTCGACGAGCTGTTCCTCGAAGAGCGCGTCCAGCCGCAACTGCCGAAGTGAGGTGACCATGGCCGGTGGCGTCGAATTCAATCCTGAAAGCCAGGACGCGTTGCGCAGCGGCGCCAGCCCGTGGGGACGCGGCGCCCGCGGCCCGGCCTACGAGCCGCTGACGCAAAGCTACAGGACCGACGCGCTGGTCATCGGCGGCGGCATAACCGGCGCGCTCGCCGCCGAGCACCTGACGGCCCGCGGCCTCTCGGTGATCGTCATCGACAAGGAAGAGCCCGGCCTCGGCTCGACCGCCGCCAGCACCGCCATGCTGCAATGGGAGATCGACAGCACGCTGACAGAGCTGGAGCATTACTACGGCTTCGAGCGGGCGGCGGGCATGTACAGGCGCAGCGCCGCCGCCGTATCCGGCCTTGCCAAGTTGATCGCCGCCCATGCGCTGCCCTGCGCTTTCCAACCGCGGCAGACACTCTATCTCGCCCAGAACCATGAGGGCGCCCGCGATCTCTTCGAGGAACGCCAGCTGCGCCGCCGCGCCGGTCTGCCGGGCGTCTATCTCGAACATTGCGACCTTTTCACCCAGTTCGAGCTCGACCGCGATGCCGGCATCCTGTCGCCCGGTTCGGCCGAGGCCGATCCGCTGCTGCTCGCCTGGGGCCTGCTCGAGATCGCCATCGCACGCGGAGCCATGCCGGTACGCGCCACCGTGAAGCGGCTGCACAGCGAGGGCGGCAAGGTCACCGCCGAGCTCGACGGCCCCTTCGTCATCGAAGCCGATACCGCCGTGCTCGCCACCGGCTATTCGATGCCCGAGATCGACATGCCGAAGCTGCACAAGGTGAGCTCCAGCTTCGCGATCGCCACCGTGCCGCAGAATCCGGCAACGCTCTGGCGCGACCGGGCGCTGATCTGGGAGGACGCCCATCCCTATCTCTACGTGCGCACCACCCCCGACCACCGGATCATCGCCGGCGGCGAGGACGACGCCACAGTCGACCCCGACAGGCGCGATGCCGAACTCGCCGGCAAGGCAAGCATCATCCGCGACAAGCTGCAGCGCCTCTGGCCGCAGGCCAACACCGAAATCGCCACCGCCTGGTGCGGCACCTTCGGCGAAACAGCCGACGGCCTACCCCTGATCGGCCCGGTCCCCCGCCTGCCCAACGTCTACGCCGCCTACGGCTACGGCGGCAACGGCATCACCTTCTCCTTCCTCGCCGCCCAGATGATCGGCGCGATGGTGGCCGGCGTTCACCGCGACTGGTTTGACGATTACGCGCTGGATCGCGACGGGCCGGGGTTCCGGAGCTTTCGGGCTGGGGAGTATGGGGTGGAGACGGTGTTGCGGTAGTTCTTCGCGTGGCGCTTCACCCGGGGCCACCCCCCTCTGCCCTGCCGGGCATCTCCACCACAAGGGGGGAGATCGGCTTGGGGGCGGGCACCCGGGCTACGTTGATTGGGCGAACGCATCTCTCTCCTACCTTGTCCATGTGACGAGCATAGGGACCCGGTGGTCGAGCGGCTCACCCCCAGGCGATCTCCCCCCTTGTGGTGGAGATGCCCGGCAGGGCAGAGGGGGGTGGCCTCACGGCACAACGACTAATTCGTCGTCTGATCATCCCCCAGATCCTCAGCATCCTGCAACTTGACGAACTCCACACCGCGAGCCTTCAGATCGACGATCGCCTTGGCAACCCCGGCACCCGCCGCATGCGTCGGCTGGTTGATATGCGAGATCACAACATCACCATCCCTGGCCGAGCTGATGCGTTTCTCGGTCACCGCAGCCCCGAGCAGCGACCCACCATCGCCATTCACCGAATAGCCGGCGATCTTGTAGCCCATGGCGCGGATCTGCGCGATTGCCGGAAGGTCGTATTTCGCCGTCGAGCCGCGGAACCAGTGCGGTGCTGCAATCCCCGCCGCCAGCATCGCATCGGCGCCGCCCTGGACCTCCTGATGCACCGCCTCGGGCGAACCGGCCGCCGCAATACCGTAGATCAGCGCCGGCTTGTCGACCGCCGGAATATGGTTCTGCCCGTGGTTCTCGAGCTCGAACAAATCGGGGTTCTTCAGGAACACCGCCAGCGCCTCCGGATTGCGCTTCAGCCAGCGCGCCGTGACGAAGATCGTCGCCGGGATGCGCTCGGACACCAGCGTCGAAATGATCCGCTCATCGGCCTTGCCCATGCAGGCATCGAAGGTCAGCGCCACGCGCGGACGTCCGGGAACACCCGAGCGCACCACATGCAGCTCCGGCTCCACCAGCTTCGGCCCCTTCACCTTCGGCGCCGGCTTTGCGGCGGCTGGAGCAGCAGGCGCCGGAGCGGGAAGCTCCGCCGCAGAAGCAGCGCAAAGCGAGGCTGCAAGCAGCGCGGAAGCAAGAACAATACGGATCATGGGAGACGAGTTTCTATAATTTCGATGAAGGAATTCTATTCCGGCCGGCGAGGGATCGCGATGCGTCCTGATGCCGCTCGTATAGCGGCTGCCATCGCCGCTGTCCTGCCATATTCGCTCCGCCCGAGTTTAAGCCTCTAACACCTTGGTACCGGTTGCGCCGATACCCATTCGATGCCAGCATTGGCACCAACAGAAACGGGTGTGCGCAATGGCAGAGTTCAACGGGATCCGCTGGGCTTATGACAAATACGAGTTGATCGCTGACGGCATCGTTCATGGTGTCGGGCTGGCGCTGGCGCTGGTCGGCGCCACGGTGCTGATCTTTTATGCCACCGTCTGGAGTTCGCATGGCGAGCTGGCCGCGGCCTGGGTCTATGGCATCGGGCTCGTCATGACGATCGGCATTTCCTTCACCTACAATGCCTGGCCCGTTTCCCGCACCAAGTGGTTCCTGCGCCGGCTCGACCATTCCTCGATCTTCATCCTGATCGCCGCCACCTATACGCCCTTCCTGGAGCGTGGGTCGGATGATCCGCTGCTGTTTTCGATGCTGATCGGCATCTGGGTCGTGGCGATCGTCGGCATTCTCCTGAAATGCGTCTTTCCCGGGCGCTACGACAAGCTGGCGATCCTGCTCTATCTCGCCATGGGCTGGAGCGGAGTGCTGGTCGCCGAGCCCGTCGCCTCGCGCATTCCCTTCGCCTCGATGCTGCTGATCGTCATCGGCGGCCTCATCTATTCGGCGGGCGTCATCTTCCATGTCTGGGAGAAGCTGCGCTTCCAGAACGCCATCTGGCACGGCTTCGTCGTTGCCGCTGCCGCCGTGCATTACTCGGCGGTGCTCACCTGCTTCAGCATGAGCGCGCTCTAGTCAGCGGCAGTGCGGCGGTCCCGAGAGCGTCTTGACGAGATGCGCGACGATGGGATCGTAGAGCTTCGCATCGGCCTTCGGATAATCCAGAACGAAATAGCCGCCGGCATCCTGGCAGAGCGAAACCGCGCGCACATAGAGGATGCGGTCCTTGCGCGTGCCGGAATAGCTGGCCCAGCCCTTGGCCGATTTGTCATAGGAGATCGCCCAGCCGGCATCCTTGTCGGATTGCTTGCGCTTGGCTGTATCGGCAGCGAAATTCTCTTCGGTGAGATTGGCGCCGAAGACCAGAAGCTTCGCCTTGCCGTCCTTCGATTGCAGCGTCATGCCGTCGCCATTGTCGGCCGCGCTGACGGTGGCGAAATCGCTGGGCAGGTCGATGACATAGCCGAAGCGCGGATTGGCATAGGGCTTCCAGTCGGCGGCCAGCGCAGGCGAGGCGGCAAGAAGCAGCAGCAGAGCAAGGGACAGGCGCATCGGATCCTCCGGTCAGGCGTCGGAAACTAGCGCAAACCGCGCCGCCGGTCGCGGCAAATCTATCGGGTTTACATCGCCTGGGCGCCAGCGTATCGCTGCCCTATATTTTGCCGAAATGGAAGAAGACATGACCGACGCCGTCACCATCCGCGACGCCACCGAAGCCGACCTTGCCGCGATCCGCGATATCTACAACCACGCCGTCGAGCACACGACGGCGATCTGGAACGAGACGGTCGTCGATCTCGACAACCGGGTCGAGTGGTTCAGGGCGCGGCAGGCGAGGGGCTTTCCGGTTCTGGTCGCCGAGCGCAATGGCGCCATCGCCGGCTACGCCTCCTATGGCGACTGGCGCGCCTTCGACGGCTTCCGCCACACGGTCGAACATTCCGTCTATGTCGAGAAGGACAATCAGGGCGCCGGCATCGGCAAGCTCTTGATGCAGGCGCTGATCAAGCGCGCCGGCGAAAACGGCATCCACGTCATGATCGCCGGCATCGAGGCCAACAATGCGGCGTCGATCGCCCTTCACGAAAAGCTCGGCTTCCGCAATGGCGGCACCTTCTTCGAAGTCGGCAAGAAGTTCGGCCGCTGGCTCGACCTGACCTTCATGGAACTGAGGGTGCCGAATTGACCCTCGTCGTCCTCACAGGCGCCTCGGGCGCAGGCAAGACCGCGATCTCCGATCTGATCGCCGCCGAGCATGGCGCGGACATCGACATCCGCTTCTTCGATTCGATCGGCGTGCCGCCCGTCGAGGAAATGAACGCGCTGTTCGGCTCGCCGGCCGGCTGGCAGCAGGCGATGACGGCGGAATGGATGGCGCGGCTCGCCGGAACGATGCAGCCCGGCCGCCCGGTCCTGTTCGAAGGCCAGATGCGCATCGGCTTCGTCGTCGATGCCGCAGCCGCCATGGGCCTTGCCTGCCACATCATCCTCGTCGATTGCGACGACGCGACCCGGCGCCACCGCCTGACGTCCGATCGCAACCAGCCTGAACTCGCCAATGACGACATGATGAACTGGGCAGCCTTCCTGCGCCGCGAGGCTCAATCAGCAGGCTGCGAAATCCTCGACACATCGAACCTGCCGATCGCCGAGGCCGCGGCGATCGTTCTCCAGCACTTGCGCGGCAGCTGAGCTTCTACCGCCCGGCCTCGAACACCATCGCGTGCCCGTTGATGCAGTAGCGCAGCCCTGTCGGCGGTGGTCCGTCGGGGAAGACGTGGCCGAGATGGGCATCGCAATTGGCACAGCGGATCTCGGTGCGCACCATGCCATAGGTGGTGTCGCGGTGCTCGGTGATCGCCTCGGGCGATACGGCCTCGAAATAGCTCGGCCAGCCGCATCCGGCATCGAATTTGGTATCGGAGCGGAACAGCGGCTCGTTGCAGCAGACGCAGCTGTAGAGCCCCGTCTCGAAACTATCCCAATAAGGCCCGGTAAAGGCCCGCTCGGTGCCGTGATGGCGGGTGATGCGGTATTGCTCGGGTGTCAGCTGAGCTTTCCACTCGTCATCGGTCCTGTGAAACTTCGCAATGTCGATATCGGGCATGGGGGCTTGCTCCTTCGGCGCCAAAGAAGACAGATTTTCCGACGCCGCGAATGTGGAGCGGAAATTGGGCGGTATCAAGAGTGATGCGTCTATAGCCTGAAAGCTTTAGTCCGTTTTGCCGGTTTGCGGGCGTTGGCGCTTCTCCGGTATTCTCCTTGCAACGGGGAGTACCAGGGGGGACTTCGACGTGCTGACTATCCTCGCTTTCGCAATCTACGGCGCCATCTCGATCGCCTGTCTCGTCATCACCTTTCTGGAAGGCTGGGCGGAGCATGATCGCTATACGCCCTCCCGAATTGCCGGTCTTGCCGCCTGCACCGTCTGGCCGCTGATTCTTCTCGCGCCATTGGTGCATACCGCGCTCGGCCCGCGCTTTGCCTGTGCACCCATCCCGAAAAGGCTTGAGGCCCGGCGCCGATTGACCTAGGTCTTGGAAACGCATCCGGTTTTCCGGATTTCCGAGGGGTTTCCATCAAGGAGAGCATATGGCCGGTGTCACGGGTCTGACATTTCTTGCCCTGTGCCTGCCGTTCATCGGCGCCCTTGCCGCACCCTTTGCCGTCAGGCTGTTCGGCGCCAATGCCGCCTGGTTCCTGGCGCTGTTCCCGCTGCTCTCATTCCTGCATTTCCTTGGTTTCCTGCCGGAGATCGCTGCCGGTGAAGTCGCGACCGGCGGCTATGTCTGGGTGCCCAGCTACAATCTCAGCTTCTCCTGGTTTCTCGATGGCCTGTCGCTCACCTTCGCGCTGCTGATCACGGGCATCGGCACGCTGATCGTGCTCTATGCCGGGGGCTACCTGAAGGGGCACAGGGATCACGGCCGCTTCTTCTCCTTCATCTTCCTGTTCATGGGGTCGATGCTGGGGCTGGTCGTCTCCGACAGCTTCCTGATGCTCTTCATCTTCTGGGAGCTGACCTCGATCACCTCCTTCCTGCTGATCGGCTTCAACCACGAGCGCGAGGCGGCGCGAAGGGCAGCCCTTCAGGCGCTCGTCGTGACCGGTGGCGGCGGGCTCTGCCTGCTCGCCGGCCTGCTGTTCATCTGGAACATAACGGGCGTCACCCAGCTGTCGCTGATCATGGAAGCGGGCGATCTGATGCGCGAGAGCCCGTTCTATCTGGCGACGCTGCTCCTCGTCCTCGGCGGCGCTTTCACCAAGTCGGCGCAGTTTCCCTTTCACTTCTGGCTGCCGAACGCCATGGAGGCGCCGACGCCGGTCTCCGCCTATCTGCATTCGGCAACCATGGTGAAGGCAGGCGTCTATCTACTCTTGCGCCTGCATCCGCTGCTCGGCGAAACGCCCGCCTGGGAAATCCTGCTGCCCTTCTTCGGCGGCATGACGCTGGCAACCGGTGCCGCGCTCGCCATCCGCCAGACCGATCTGAAGCTGAAGCTCGCCTATACGACCGTCTCCTCGCTCGGCCTGCTGGTGCTGCTCACTGGCTTCGGCTCGGAATATGCCATCGAGGCGGCGGTGCTCTATCTCGTCGCCCATTCGCTGTTTAAGGGCGCGCTCTTCATGGTCGCCGGCATTCTCGATCACGAGACCGGCACGCGCGATATCACCCGGCTGAGCGGTCTCGCCTCCGCCATGCCGCTCACCTGCGCCGCGGCCCTTGCCGCCGCCTTTTCGATGGCCGGCCTGCCGCCTTTCTTCGGCTTCCTCGCCAAGGAGGAGATCTATGCGGCGCTGGCGATCGGCGACCTGCGCTCGATCGTCTTCACATCGGTCGCCATCTTCGGCAATGCGCTGATGTTCGCGATCGCCTTCGCCGTCGGCCTGAAACCTTTCATCGGTAAACGCTCGGAAACCCCGAAGCCGCCGCATGAGGCGCCCGTTCTCCTATGGATCGGCCCGACGCTGCTGGCGCTGCTCGGCTTCGTGGCCGCCATCTTCTCCGCTTCCGTCCACCGCTATATCTCGACGCCGATGGCCTCGGCCGTCGAGCACCGCCCGGTCGAGATCACCATTTCGCTGATGCCGCATGTCGGCGTGCCGCTGCTGCTCTCGGTGCTGACCATCGCGCTCGGCTTCGCCATCTATTTCCAGCTCGACCGCAGCCGCCGTCTCGCCGATGCCTTCTTCCGCGCTGCCGGTCCCGGCCCGGATACGGGTTTCGACATCTTCATCTCCGGCCTCGTGCGCTTCGCGCACCGCATTACCGGCATCCTGCAGCCGGGGCGCCTGGAAATCTATGTGACGGCGACCTTCATCCTGCTTGCCGCCATCCTGCTCGTGCCGCTCTATCTCTATGGCGAACTGCCCGCCGGCATCGCCTGGCCGGATCATGTCCGGCTGCATGAATGGGCGGTGCTGCTGCTGGCGGTGATCGGCCTTGCCGCCGTGCTGACCGCCCGCGACCGGCTGACGGCGATTGCCGCGCTCGGCATCCAGGGCTTGTCGGTCGCGCTGATCTTCCTGATGTTCGGCGCCCCGGATCTCGCCTTCACCCAGTTCATGGTCGAGACGCTCGCGGTCGTGATCCTCGCGCTCGTCATGACACGGCTGCGCCTTTCGCCCACGGATCGGCGCCCGCGCGGCCAGCGGCTCCTCGATGCCACGATCGCGCTCGCCTGCGGCCTCGGCCTGACGCTGCTCCTGCTCCGCGCCACCTCCGGCCGCTTCGACACGGCGCTCTCGGATTTCTTCAACACCTATTCGAAGACCATCGCCCACGGCACCAATGTCGTGAACGTCATCATCGTCGATTTCCGCGGCACCGATACACTCGGCGAAATCGCCGTCGTCGCCATCGCGGCGCTGGCCATCATCGCCCTCATCCGCATGCGCGCCGGCACCGAACGCAAACTGGCGCCGCCCAACCCGAAACAGCCGGGGAGGGGGACGTGATGGTGAGGCTAGTTTCTCCCTTCTCCCCAGCGGGGAGAAGGTGCCCGATAGGGCGGATGAGGGGGCCGCTGGCTCGGCGCGCACCGTCTCGTCCGCAACCGTTTTACCGCATGGCCCCCTCATCCGACCCTGCGGGCCACCTTCTCCCCGAGGGGAGAAGGGAAGGCAACAGGGAGGCTCGCCCATGAACACGCTGATCTTCCGCACCATCGCCCCGTTCCTCACGGCCCTGATGCTGCTCTTTTCGGTCTTCATCCTGCTGCGCGGGCATAACGAGCCGGGCGGCGGCTTCATCGGCGGGTTGATCGCGGCCTCGGCGCTCGCGATCTACGGGATCGCCAATGGCGTTCCTGCGGTGCGCCGTGCCATCCGGTTCCACCCGCTCGCCATCGCCGGAGCAGGGCTCTTAATGTCGTCGGTTGCCGGCCTGATCTCCATCTTCGCCGCCGTGCCCTTCATGACCGGGCTCTGGATCTATCCTATGATCCTCGGCGTCGAGGTGCCGCTCTCCTCGGTGATGCTGTTCGATTTCGGCGTCTATTTCGTCGTGCTCGGCGCCATCACCGCCATTGCCCTGACGCTCGAGGAAAGGGAGGTGGAATGATGGAGCCGTTGCTCGCCATTCTCTCCGGGCTGTTCTTCACCGCCGCCATCTATCTGATGCTGTCGAAGTTCTCGATCCGCATCATGCTGGGGATCGCCATCCTCGGAAACGGCGTCAACCTGCTGCTGTTCACCGCTGGCCGCCTGACCCGCGAGGTGCCGCCGATTATCCCCGCCGGTCTCGACACGCTGCCGCAGGGCGCTGCCAATCCGCTGCCGCAGGCCCTGATCCTGACGGCGATCGTCATCTCCTTCTCCTTCCTGGCCTTCCTGCTGGTGCTGACCTACCGCGCCTATCAGGACATCGGCACCGACAATACCGACGAGATGCGGCTTGCCGAGCCGCGCGACGAGCCGGTTCCGCCGGTGGGGTATTGATGATGGGCGTTGTGTGGATCGAAGGCCCTCTCTGCCCTGCCGGGCATCTCCCCCACAAGGGGGGAGAAGACTCGTGGCGGGCTCACCACTCCCTTATCAAGCAGGGCGGCAGCTTCACGCTTCCGGATGACTGCCGGGCGAGCGGACGCGCCCAGCGTTTCTCCCCCCTTGTGGGGGAGATGCCCGGCAGGGCAGAGAGGGCCTTTTTCCAGGCCACAACGCCGCGAGAGGCGCGCTGATGGCGACGCCCACCACTGCAATCGACCTCTCCACCGCCATGCTCACCGCCGCCGTTCCGGCGGGCCACTGGCTGGTCATCCTCCCCGTCGCGCTCTGCATCGTCCTCGGCGCCCTGCTGCTGACGCTGCGCGCCCATGTCCGCCTCCACGCCCCGATCGCCGTCACCGGCCTCGCGGCCCTCGTCGTCATCGACGGGCTGCTGCTGCAGAAGGTCATCGCCGAAGGTCCGGTCACCATGGTGATGGGCCGCTGGCTGCCGCCGTTCGGCATTGCCTTCACCGCCGATCTCTTCGGTGTGCTGATGGCGCTTGCGGCGGCGATCGCAGCACTTGCAGGCAGCCTCTATGCGCTTTCCGATACCGATGCCGGGCATCGCCGTTTCGGCTTCTTCCCGCTGCTGCTTCTCCTGATGGCCGGTGTCAGCGGCGCCTTCCTGACGGGAGACGTCTTCAATCTCTATGTCTGGTTCGAGGTGCTCTTGATCTCGTCCTTCGGCCTGCTGATCCTCGGCTCCGAGCGCCGGCAGATCGACGGCGCGATGAAATATGCGGTGCTGAACCTGATCGCCACGACGCTGTTCCTGACGGCCGTCGGCTATCTCTACGCCATCTTCGGAACGCTCAACATGGCCGACGTGGCGCAGAAGGCGGCAGGCCTTCGCGACAGCGCGCCGCTGGTGACGCTTGCCGCACTCTTCCTCTTCGCCTTCGCCATGAAGGCCGCCGCTTTCCCGGTGAATTTCTGGCTACCCGCCTCCTATCACACGCCGCGCATCGTCGTTTCCGCGCTGTTCGCCGGTCTGCTCACCAAGGTCGGTATCTACGCGCTGATCCGCGTCATGGTCATGCTGATGCCGGTCGAGCGTGAGGAGCTCAGCCTGCTGATCGCCGTGCTCGGCGCCGCAACGACGCTCGCCGGTGCGCTCGGCGCGCTGGCGCAGACCGATATCCGCCGCCTGCTCGGCTATGTCGTGATCTCAGGCATCGGCAATATGCTGGTCGGCATATCCATCGGCACGCCGGGCGGCGTCAGCGGCGCGATCTTCTATGCGCTGCATTCGATCGTGCTGATGGTGGCGCTCTATTTTGCCGCCGGCATTGCCGGTCGCCTCGGCGGCAGCTTCTCGCTCGCCTCGCTCGGCGGCCTTTACCGGGCCCGCGGCTGGTTTGCCGCCGTCTCACTCATCCTGTTCTTCGCCGCCTCCGGCCTGCCGCCGTTTTCCGGCTTCTGGCCGAAGCTGATGCTGGTCAAGGCCTCGCTCGATGTCGGCGCATGGTGGCTGGCGGCATCGCTGCTGGTCGGCGGCTTCCTCACCACCATCTGCTTCGGCCGCGTCTTCCTGCTCGCCTATTGGCGCCCGGCCGGCGAAGCGGCCGCACCCGCAGCAATCGGCTGGACCATGACCGTGCCGCTGCTGCTCCTGACCGCGCTCGTCGTCGCCTTCGGCATCCTGCCGGAACAGCTCCTGTCGCTGACGCAATCGGCGGCCGAAAGCCTCGCCGATCCCTCCGCCTATATCCACTCCGTCTTCCCTGGAGGCGTGCCATGATCGCCTTCCTCTTCAATCTGCTGCTCGCCATTGCCTGGGCCGCCGTCTCCGGCAGCGCCTCGCCGCACAATCTGCTGCTCGGCTTCGTGCTTGGCGCCATCGCGCTCGCGATCGTGCGCCAGTCGATCGGCCGCGGCGCCTATGTCTTCCGTGCCGGCCGCATCCTGTCTCTGGCACTGCTCTTCCTGAAGGAACTGGCGCTCTCGGCCTGGACGGTGGCGCTCACCGTCCTGAAGCCGAGGATGGATATCAAGCCCGGCATCTTCGCCTTTCCGCTCACAGTCGACCGCGATTTCGAAATCACGCTGCTCGCCAATCTCATCACGCTGACGCCCGGCACGCTCTCCGTCGATGTCAGCGACGACCGCCGCACGCTCTATGTCCACGCGCTCGACTGCTCCAACCCGCAGGCCGCCCGCAAGGCGATCGCCGAGGGCTTCGAGCGCAAGATCATGGAGGCCTTCCGTTGATGGAACCGTCAGCCATCGTCGCGCTCGCCGCCAATGTCGCGCTCGCCGTCCTCGGCCTGGCGCTGCTCTTGACCGCCTGGCGCATCATCGCCGGGCCGACGCTATCGGACCGTGTTGTCGGCCTGGATATGCTGACCGGCATCGCCATCGGCTTCATCGCCGTCGTCGCGGTCAAGACCGGATTCACGCTTTATATCGACATCGCCATCTCGCTCGGCCTTGTCGGTTTCCTGGCCACCGTCGCCTTCGCACGCTTCGTGCTGTCGCGCGGCGAGCAGCAGGCGCCGCCCGCCGTCAAAAAGTCCAAGCCCAAGGGCAAGCCGAAACGCAAGACCGCCAAGCCGGGGAGGGCAGGCTGATGGATTATGCGATCGCGATCCTCGTCTCGCTTCTGATGCTCGGCGGCGCCTTTTTCGCGCTCGCTGCGGCGATCGGCGTGCTGCGTCTGCCCGATCTCTATTCGCGCATGCATGCGGCGTCCAAGGCTGGCACAGTCGGTTCCGGACTGCTGCTTCTGGCGGCCGGCACCTATTCCGGGGAATTTGCAATCTTTGCGCGAGCGCTAGCCGGCATCGTCTTCCTTCTACTGACCGCTCCGGTTGCCGCGCACCTCCTGGCGAAGGCCGCGCATGCGACCGGGCACAAATTGTGGGACGGTTCCGTACGTGATGAGATGCGCAAACGATGAGAGTATAAAATACAGGGCGTTAAGCAGTTTTACGCAAATTTTGCCTTCGCTTATGGACTAAAGTCGGGTGCTTGCTTGCAAAATCTTAATGTGCGTCGATTTTTTACGTAGAAATCACGCAAATAAGAATTGGACTTTCGGTAAAACGATGATAATTGAATTGCAAGTAGAGTTCTGATTTCGAATTAGAATCGTTTCGCTTTTCCATCCTTAACATTGATATCCAATGTCTAATTAGGGCTGCGGTCGAAGAGTGCGACGGTATGATTCGGATTCAGGCAGTATTGGGACAGAATTCGGCGGCAAGAATCTAGGGGTGGATTCGCGTTTTAGGACATGCTGCCTTAGGCTGGACTTCTGCTGTTAGCCTCTACGAAGGCGATCTTTTTGCTTCTCGAAGCATAGATCATCCATGCATGCGAACAGGAGAAACAAAATATGACGGATACCGCGACCGGCACTGGGCCGGAATTGCTGGTAGAGCTGACTGCCGATATCGTAGCGGCCTATGTCAGCAATCATGTAGTCCCGGTCACCGACTTGGCCAATCTGATTTCCGACGTGCATTCCGCCCTTAGCAACACGTCCGTACCTCAACCCGCCGCAGCGATCGTAGAAAAGCAGAAGCCTGCTGTTTCTGTCCGCAAGTCCGTTCAGGACGAGCAGATCACCTGCCTGGAATGCGGTGGCAACTTCAAGTCCCTGAAGCGCCACCTGATGACCCATCACAGCCTTTCGCCGGAAGAATACCGCGAAAAGTGGGATCTTCCCGCCGACTATCCGATGGTCGCTCCCGCCTATGCCGAAGCGCGCTCGCGCCTCGCCAAGGAAATGGGTCTCGGCCAGCGCCGCAAGCGCGGCCGCGGCTGATATCAGCGCGCTGTCGATGCCAAGAGCCGGGCTCCCGCCCGGCTTTTTTCGTTTCTGGGCGTTACTATGCGGCGACTGCCGCCTCAACCGGCCGCCGCCCGCGCAGCAGGCAGAGCATGACGATGGCCGAAAGCGAGCAGAACAGGCAGAGCGACAGCACCGCGCCATTGCCGTACTTGCTCATCAGCCAGATGAGAACCGGCGGCGAGGCGGCCGAAATCCAGTTGAGCGGCAGAGCGATCCGCGACAACGCCCTGGCAAATTCGCGCTTGTCGTAAAACACCAGCGGGATCGTCGAGCGCGCCACGGCGAGAGCGCCGCTGCTCGTGCCGTAGAGCACCAGGAAGACGCCGACCGCGACCGGTGAACCCTGCACCGCAAGTAGGATCGCCAGCGACAGGCACAGCATCGCCGACGAGCCGATGCCGATCGCCACCCCATCCCATTTGTTGTCGGCGACGAAATTCACACCGCGCGCCGCGATCTGGATGATGCCGAGCGCCGAGCCGAAGGTCAGCGCCTGCGCCGCACTGAGGCCTTCGCCTTTCAAGAGCTCGATCAGCACCGAGCTGAAACCATAGGTGATGAAGGCATTGAAGACGATGGCCGCCACGATCAGCGCGAAAGTCCGGTCATGGCTGCGCGCCGCAACTGGCGCCGCCGCCACGCCTGAAGGGGCCGCTTCGATGCGTCTGCGCGGCAGGCCGAAGACATAGAGCGGCAGGCAGACGAAAGCCATGACAAGCGCATAGACCTCGCAGGCGCCGCGCCAGCCGATCTCGGCCTGCAGAAACGAGGTGAGCGGCCAGAAGATCGTGCTCGACAGGCCCGTCACCAGCATCAGCGTGCCGATCGCCCGCGCCGCCTTGCGCCCGGCAATCTCGTTGAGCAGGATATGCGCCGGCGTCGTCAGGCTGGCACTGCCCGCGGCGCCGATGATCAGCCATCCCAGGAAATAGCCGGCCGGCGAATGCGCCAGCGACAGGAGAAGAAGCCCGGCCGCCGACCCGGCCGTCCCGGCAATCATCACGGGCCGCGCCCCAAGGCTCGCAAACACCCGCGACAACAACGGCGAACACGCCCCCATCACCACGTAGAAAACCGTCGTCCCGGCAAAGACTTCAGGCATCCCGATCTGAAGATCCGCCGCCATCTGCGGCGCGGCGACAGCCGGAAACCCGACCGCGCCCCAGCCGATCAGCTGGGCGATGGAGAGAACGGCGAGGGGAAGGAGAATACTGGTCTCGATATGGTCTTCGGTCATCAGTGGTATCCGGTCTGCAATTGCAAATCATTAGCAAGTGAAGTGTATCGGTTTGATGACAAGGGAGGGTGGGGGGTGAGAAGGGAGGAGGGAGAGGTGAGTGGGAAGCGTGGAGAGCGGAGAAATTTACATCTCGATTCCCTGTCGCGATGTTCCGGGCGGCTGTGCCTGACGGAGTCGATAGCTTGTACGATGCCTCGCCCACCGCCCTTCACCCGGAGCCCCCTCATCCGCCCTTCGGGCACCTTCTCCCCGCTGGGGAGAAGGGAGGTCGCTACTGGCGCTCCCTTGGGCTACCAGCAGATGGGATCGTCCCTTCTCCCCCGCGGGGAGAAGGTGCCGGCAGGCGGATGAGGGGGCCACACCCAACACCCTTTCCGTCTCACGACGGCATCCTTCCCCCCTCAGCCACGCAACCTCACCCACCCCGCGCATACCGCGCCGGAGGCACCCCCGCATAGCGCGCGAAGGCAACGCTGAACGTGCTTGCCGAGCCGTAGCCGACCCGCTCCGCCACCTCGTCCATTCCCATCTCCCGCCTGCGCAGCAGCTGTTTGGCCAGCGCCATGCGCCAGGCGAGCAGATACTCCATCGGCGGCAGCCCGACGACGCGCTGGAAGCGGGCGAAGAAGGCCGAGCGCGAAAGCGCTGCTTCCGCGGCAAGATCGGCCACCGTCCAGGGGTGGGCCGGGCGCGCATGCAGCGCGTGGAGGGCGGCCGCCAGGCGCTCGTCGACAAGGCCGCGGCTGAGGCCGGGGGCATCCGTTGTTTCCGTCCCGGAGCGCAGGGCCTCGATCAGCAACACTTCGAGCAGCCGCTCCAACACCAGTTCGCGGGCCGGGCGCTTTGCGCGCGTTTCCTCGCCGACCAGCTGCATCAGCGTCGCCAGCCGCGGCTCACCGCGAACGATGACGACGTCTGGCAGCAGCGACACCAGCAGCGCCGCATCCGGCGCGCCGAAGCTGCAATGGCCGATCCGCATGCGCAGATCCGCCGGCCCTTCGAGGCGCCCGGCGCGAAAGCGGCCGTCGCTCAGCTGCGCCGGGATCGTATCCGGCAGATCGGCTGCTCCCTCAGGGCTTTCGTTCACCAGCTCGCGCATCGCCGGCACCAGCACGAAGTCGCCGGCCTCCAGGATGAACGGCGGATCGTCGCCGAATCTGACGCGGCAGGAACCCTCCAGGATGGCGCAATAGAAGGGCTCGCCGGTGGCCTCGCGCCGGATGCGCCAGGCGCCGGCGCATTCCACCAGCTTGGAAAAGCGCGCTGCCGGCTGCAGCAGGGTGACGATGTCGGCAAGCGGATCGATGCTCATGATCAGGACTAACGCTAAAGAAATAGAGACTTCAGCCTATAGTAAGTCTTGTTCCCGGTCACTAGCATCACGGCATTCCTTTTCACATGGAGAAGATTATGCCTACGATTTTGATCACCGGTTGCTCCTCCGGTTTCGGCCTGGAGACCGCTAAACTCTTTCTCGAACGCGGCTGGGACGTCATCGCGACGATGCGCACGCCCGCTGCCAGCCTGCTCCCGGCGTCCGATCGCCTGCGCGTCCTGGCGCTCGATGTCACCGATCCCGCAAGCATCGCGGCGGCGGCTGCGAGCGCCGGGCCGGTCGACGTGCTGGTCAACAATGCCGGCTTCGGCGCCCCGGCGCCGATCGAGCTGACCGACCCCGAAACGGCGCAGTCGCTGTTCCAGACCAATGTGATCGGCACGCTGGCGATGATCCAGGCGGTGCTGCCGCAGATGCGCCAGCGCCGGGCGGGCGTTATCGTCAACGTCACCTCGACGGTGACGGTCAAGACGCTGCCGGTCATCGGCGTCTACCGCGCCAGCAAGGCGGCGGTGAACGCGCTGAGCGAATCCCTCGCCGTCGAAGTGGCGCCCTTCGGCCTGCGCGTCCATATCGTGCTGCCGGGCCGCTCGCCCGAGACCCGCTTCGGCCAGAACGCCCGCCCGCACCTGCGTGGCGCCGATGATCCCGATTACGCGCCGCTGCTCCAGCAATTCGTGAAAAGCGTGCAGGAGGATACCGGCCCGGTGACCCATGCGCCCGATGTTGCCGCAGCCATCTGGCGCGCTGCCACCGATCCCGCCGCGCCGCTGCGCATTCCCGGCGGTGCGGATGCGGAGATCTGGATGGCTGAAGCGGGGTTGTAGGTCGACCGATTGAGCGTCTCACCCGCGGCCCCCTCATCCGACCCTATCGGGCCACCTTTGTAACTTCCCTTTATCCGCTATCGAGGCTGTAATGCCTATCGCGGTGGCGGATGGAAGACCGATGCACCTTTGGGACACCAAGCCCGTGGGAGAGCCTGGGTCTCCGTCCGCCGTTCCATTGAACCCGAACAGTCGCCAGGGCCGCTTGCGCAGGCAAAGCCCGCTTAGGCAAGGATGGGATCCGATGGAGACGATAGTAGGCATCGATGTTTCGAAAGACCGGCTCGACGTGGCGGTGCTTCCGCAGGGCGAGGCTTTTGCGGTGGACAACGACGATGCCGGCATTGGCGAGCTGACCGGCCGACTGAAGGCGATCGGGGCCGATGCGATCGCGCTTGAGGCGACTGGCGGGTTCGAGACGCAAGCTGTGGCCGGACTGTCATCGGCAGGCCTGACGGTGCTCGTCGTCAATCCGGCGCAGGTGCGTGCCTATGCCAATGCCATTGGCCGCAAGGCCAAGACCGACCCGATCGATGCGGCCGTCATTGCCGCCTTCGTGCTGGCGACCAAGCCCGAGATCCGGCCTCTGCGCGATGCCGAGACGCAGGCTCTTTCGGAACTCGTCGCCCGCAGGCGCCAGATCGTGCAGATGATCGTTGCCGAGGAGAACCGGCTGCGTATGGTGTTGGCAAGACAGGCGCAGAAAAGCATCAAGCGCTTGCTTGCGGCCTTGCGGCGCGAACTCGAAAGCCTCGATGCCGATCTCGACGACCATATCCGCAAGTCGCCGATATGGCGGGTGCGCGAGAGCCTGCTGGTCTCCGTGCCAGGCGTCGGGTCGACAACGGCCCGCACGCTGCTGGCCGAACTGCCGGAGCTCGGCAGCCTCGACCGGCGCCAGATCGCCTCACTGGCAGGATTGGCGCCCTGGACGCGGCAGTCGGGCAAATGGAAGGGCAAGAGCTTCATCGGCGGCGGCAGAGGCAAGGTGCGCGCCGTTCTGTTCATGGCCGCCCTCGTCGCAAGCCGTCACAACCCAGGCCTCAAGGCCTTCCGCGACCGGCTCGTCGCCGCGGGCAAGCCGAAGATCGTCGCCATCGTCGCAACCATGCGAAAGCTCCTCACCATCCTCAACGCTATCATCCGGGACGCAAAACCATGGCAAAACGCTTGACGCCAAAGACAGTCGCTCTCCCCTCGGGGAGAAGGTGGCCCGTAGGGCCGGATGAGGGGGCTCCACACTCGAGTCCTGCCGTGACCGCAGTATATAGGAAAATAATCCACAATCTATTTCAACTGGTTAAGCCACCGCGACCCCAAAACCCACCAATCCTCTCCCAACCCACTCTTCCCGCCCCATCATTCTTCAGCTACGGTATATGAATTAATTCCTATTACCCAGGAGTTTTCAAATGCCGCTCAATCAAATCCCTTTGCCCCGCCACCGTCTCGAAACCGCGCTTCGTCCGCTGATCGACGACGAGCCGCCGGCGCCGCCTCCGCCGCCGCGCCCGCCATCGGTCTCGCTCCCCATCCGCACCGTCTGCCGCATCGCCCAGAAGATCACCGCCGAGATGGTAATGATCACGGGCAGCCGTATGCTGGAGCGGCGCGACCGGCGGCGCATGCTCTGCCATGTCCGCCAGATCGCCATGTATGCCTGCCACACCGCGCTGCAGCTCACGCAACAGGACATCGCCGGCGGCTTCGGGCGGCACCGGTCGACGGTGGCGCATGCCTGCATGGTCGTCGAGCAGCGCCGCGATGATGCCGCCTTCGACGATTTCGTCTCGGCGATCGAGCGCACCGTCGTCTCGGTCTTCCGCTTTCCGGAGGTCTCGTCCCATGAGTGAGGCGGCGAACAACAAGGCGATGCTGAAGCTCCTGCGCTTCCTTTCCTGCGGCGAGGCGAAGGTGGAAGGGCAGGGGACGCCGGCACCGGTCCTCCATCGCTCCGGCAGCCGCCAGGCGCTTCCGGCCGCCGTGCTTGCCGAGGCGATCTCCCGCGGCCTCGTTACCGAGACCCAGTCCCGCCTCAGCCTCGCACCCCCGGCCCGCGCCTATCTGCGGCGCGCGCTCGCCGCCCGCGAGGAGGCCTTCCTCGAACAGCACGGCGAGATCGCCACGGCGGTCCGCGATATCGACGGCTCGCCGCAGACTTTACGCGTCAACGAAGCGGAATCGCCGCTCGCGGCGCTCGCCCGCCTGAAGGACAAGGGAGGCGAACCTTTCCTTCCCGCCGAGGCGCTGGCCGCCGGCGAGCGCCTGCATGCCGATTTCACCTGCGCGCAGCTGCAGCCCCGCGTCACCGCCTCCTGGCAGCCGCGCCTTTCCGGCCGCACCAAAGGCGAGCGCGGCGGCATGGCCGATCTCGCCGACAGCGCCATCGCCGCCCGCATCGCCGTCAACCGCGCCATCGAGGCGATGGGACCGGAGCTCGCGGGTGCGGCGCTTGATATCTGCTGCTTCATGAAGGGCCTGGAAACCGTGGAGCGCGAACGCCAATGGCCGGTCCGCTCCGCCAAACTTATGCTCCGCACCGCCCTCCTGGCGCTCGCCCGCCACTACAACCCGCCGCGGCGCAGCGCGCGGATGCAGCATTGGGGCGAGGAGGGGTTCAGGCCGGGGATGGAGACCTGGCCCGCTTGACCTCAACCTAGGTTGAGATGCCAGGCTTTCGCCGATTGGCGCGGAGGCGGAAATGATTGTTCTTGGTGACGAGCAGCTGGCGGCGATGCCGGCAATGGCATTGGCGATCGAGGCGGTCGAGGAGGCCCTGGCGGCAAAGGCCGCTGGTCTCCTCATCGCGCCGCCGCGGCATGCGGTTCCCTTTGCGGGGGCGGGAAGCCTCGTCTTCACCGTCGGAGGGTCGATGGGGGAGCGGGCTCTGGCCGGTTTCCGCGCCTACGAGACCTTCGCCGGGAGCAGGCAGGATCAGGTCGTCGCCGTCTGGTCGATCGCGACCGGCAGGCTGGAAGGCGTCGTCGTTGGCGAACAGCTCGGCGCGATCAGAACCGGTGCGATCGGCGGCGTCGCCATCCGCCGCATGTCCGCCGGGAGCGCGGCGAACGTTGCCGTGATCGGCAGCGGTCTGCAGGCCCGGACACAGCTCGAAGCCGCCTCGATCGTCCGGCCTCTCCGGCAGGTCCGCGTCTTCAGCCGCAACAGCGAAAGATGCCGCGCCTTCGCTGCCCGGATGGGAGCCCGGTTGAAGCTGCCCATCTTGCCCGAGAGTTCGGCGCGCGAGGCCGTAGCAGGTGCCGACATCGTCATCTGCGCCACGGATAGCAGGGTTCCTGTCATCGAGGCCGCCTGGCTGAAACCCGGCGCGCATGTCAATTCCGTCGGCCCCAAGACGGTGGATGGCCACGAGCTCGACCTCGATATCGCCCTCAAGGCGGCGATGGTCGCCACCGATTCCATCGAGCAGACGACAGCCTATGACGCACCGTTCTTTCTCTCCAAGGCTGCTGCTGCCGTGCCGCTTGCCGATCTGAGCGCGCTTGCCGGCAGTTCATCCGCAAGACCGGTGGGGGAGGGCGAAACGACCCTGTTCTGCTCCGCCGGTCTGGCCGGAACGGAAGTCTTCGTCGCCGCCAAGCTGATTGCCGCCTATCGCGATCGGCTGGAAGCGGGCCGCTCAAATACCTGGGGCAGTCATCTTTTTTGATCCGCCATCGCATCCTATATTGCCATTCAGACCATCACCGGACCCACCCGCCTTGCATAAGTTAAATCTTAGCAACACTGGATATTCCTCTCGCGCGGCCTCTTGCGCCGGGGGGCACTGTCGGTTTAAGCCGGTTCGTCACTGTCCGGGCGCCTGCCCGGCCACGTAAGCGTTAACGTCACTCAACGCGTATGATCGAACGGCTCTGCGGCTTCGATCTGCGCGACTGTGTCCTGCGGATCGAGCTTTATGAGCCCCTGAAGGACAAGATGGATACCAACGCCAAGGATATTTCTGCCCCCGAAATCGAACGTGTCAGGCATGAGCTGCGCCGCCGCTCGCTGGTCGCCGAGAGCGTCACCGACATCACGCCCGGCATGCGCCGCCTCGTGCTCACCGGCGAAGACCTCGCCGATTTCGTCAGCCTCGCGCCGGATGACCATATCAAGGTCATCGTTTCAGGCGCCGATGGAGAGGAAGAGCGCCGCGACTATACCCCGCGCCGCTATGACAACGCCGCCCGCAGCCTGACCATCGATTTCGCCTTGCACGAGTCTGGCCCGGTCACCCAATGGGCGATCGATGCCAAACCCGGCACGACGCTCGAAATCGGCGGCCCGCGCGGCTCGGCTGTCATCTCCGACAAGGTCAGGCGCTGGCTGCTGGTCGGCGACGAGACCGCGCTTCCGGCGATCGGCCGGCGCATCGAGGAAAGCGGTGAGGGCACCGTCGTCACCGTGCTCGGCGCCGTTACGGGGCCGCAGGAGCAGCAGAGCTTCGAAACGGCGGCTGAGCTCACCACCCGCTGGGTTCACCGCCCGCTCGATGCTGCGACGGATGCCGCACCGCTGATCGCCGCGCTGAGCGGCATCGATATCGCGCCGCAGACCCTCGTCTGGGTCGCCGGCGAAGCCTCGGTGGTCCGCGCCATCCGCGCCTATCTCACCGAAGAGCGCGGCTACCCGCTCGCCTGGATCAAGGCCTCCGGCTACTGGGTGAAGGGCAAGGCCGATACGACCGAAAAGTTCGGCTGAGACACCGGCTGAGGGGCGGGCGCCACGCTCGCCCCTGCCGTTTCTAGGGTGCCAGATTGCCGGTCAGGAATTCGCCGAGCGATTTCGCTTCCGCCGAAAGCCGTGCCCGCCCTTTCACCAGCGCCAGTTCCGATGCCGGTTGCGGCTCGAAACCATCGGCGGCCGAAAGCGGCCGGTGCTCCGGCAGAACCGCATCCGATGGCAGCAGGCTGATGCCGAGACCGGAGGCGACGGCCGCCTGCACGCCCATCAGCCCCTGGCTGGTATAGGCGATCCGCCAGCGCCGTCCGCTGCGCTCGATGGCGCGGATTGCCCGCTCGCGGTAGATGCAGCCGACCGGGAAGACCGCCAGCGGCACCGGATCGCCCTCCGCCGCCCGCGTTTCACCCTCCACCCAGATTAGCTCTTCCTTCCAGCTTGCGAGTGCCGCGCCATCGCCCGGCTCCCGCTTGATCAGCGCCAGATCGATCTCGCCGGCTTCGAGCAGCCGGCGCAGCTCCGTGCTCCAGCCGCTCACCGTATCCAGCCGGATATGCGGCGATGCGGCCGAAAAGCCCGAGAGCAGGCCAATCAGCCGCCGCCCGGCAAAATCCTCGGGCACGCCGAGCCGCACCGTGCGCGGCGCCGCCGGCCTGCGCATCGCCTCGGCCGCTTCCTCGGCGGTCGAAAGCAGCCGCCGGGCATAGCTGAGCAGCAGCTCGCCCGCCTCCGTCGTCTGCACCCCGCCCGTCGTGTCGCGCAACAGCAGCGCATGGCCGATATTGGTCTCCAGCTTCTTCACCTGCTGGCTGACCGTCGATTGCGTCAGATGCACCCGCTCGGACGCCCGGGTGAAGCCGCCGGTATCGACGACGGCGGCAAAGGTCTTGAGGAGATCGAGATCGAAACCGTAGCCCATTTGATTTTTCACTGAGGGAAATTTTCTTATTTAATTTCTCAATGGTGCCGGCCTTTGTCAATCTGCCCCCACACAAGGAGACGACGGATATGACCCTTCCCGGAAACCGCCCGAGCTGGCTGACCTTCGATTGCTACGGAACGCTGATCCAATGGGACGAGGGCCTGCTCGCCGCCATGGACAGGATCCTGTCAGCGAAAGGCGGCGATATCGATCAGACCGCCTTCATCGCCACCTATGACCGCCACGAACACGCGCTGGAAGAGGAGCGTCCGCACCGCTCGTTCAGGGAGGTCAGCGCCATCGCGCTGGAGCGGGCGATGGGCGAATTCGGCCTCGCCTTCACCCCTGACGATGCCGAAATCCTGACCTCCTCGATCGGCAGGATGCCGCCATTCCCCGAAGTGGTGGAGACGCTGCGGCGCCTGAAGGCGGCGGGCTTTCGCCTCGCCATCATCTCCAATACCGACGATGCGATCATTGCGGACAATGTCGCCCAGCTCGGCGGCCATGTCGACCGCGTCATCACCGCAGAGCAGGCCGGCGCCTACAAGCCCACCACCCAAATCTTCCATCATGCCTGGAAAGAACTCGGCATCGGCATGAATGATCTCGTCCATATATGCGCAAGCCCGCATCTTGACCTTGCCGCCGCCCGCAGATTGGGCTTTCGTACCGTCTGGGTCGATCGCGGCACCGGGCGCAAGCCGCTCAGCGATTACAGCGCCGATGCGGTCGTCCCCGATCTCGAAAAGGTACCCGGCGTGCTCGCTGCCGCCGGCTGGATGTAACCGCTGCTCAGGAGGCAAACATGGCTCACGAACTGAACATCACCAATGGCGGGCCTGCCCTCCTGCGCAATGTTTCGCTCGATACCGAAGAGATCTGGAAGGCGCGCGCCGATCTCGCCGCCTGCCTCAGGATGGCGGCGAAACTCGGCCTGGAGGAGGGGATCTGCAACCATTTCTCCGCCGTCGTCCCCGGCCATCCCGATCTCTTCATCGTCAACCGCCTCGGCTGGGCCTTCCAGGAGGCGACGGCCTCCTCGCTGCTGATCTGCGATTTCGACGGCAATGTCGTCGCCGGTGACGGCGTGCCGGAGGCGACCGCCTTCTATATCCACGCCCGCCTGCACAAGATGTCGCCCCGCGTCGGCGCCGCCTTCCACACCCACATGCCGAATGCCACGGCGCTCAGCATGGTCGAGGGCGAGCCGCTGGTCTGGGCTGGCCAGACCGCGCTGAAATTCTACGGCCGCGTCGCCGTCGACGAGAATTACAACGGCCTGGCGCTCGACGAACGCGAAGGCGACCGCATCGCCGGCGTCCTCGGCGGCAACGACATCCTGTTCATGAAAAACCACGGCGTCATGGTCTGCGCTCCCAATATCGCCGAGGCTTGGGACGATCTCTACTACCTCGAACGCGCCGCCGAAGTGCAGCTCAAAGCCATGAGCACCGGCCGCCGCCTTCTGCCTGTTTCCACAGACGTGGCAGCCGCCGCGGCACGGCAGATGCGCGAGGGGGACCCGGAGAGTGCGCGCATGCACCTGGAAAGTGTCAGGCGGGTGCTGGACCGGGAGGGGTCGGGCTATCGGGATTGAGGGAGAGGGTGCCGGCGATTGATGTGACGGAGCTTTGGGCCAAGTATCCTTACTGGTTAGACAGTGACTGATAACCAGTCGGAGGCTGAGGCGGGATGAATCCAAGCATAGCGGTAACAACACTTCGGGCCATGCCAACCACGGCAAGGACTTCGTCGCGGCTTAGGAACACGTCAGCGTGAGCAAGAGGATTTCGATGGAGCTTCGACATCTGCATTAGCGATTCCCACACCTTTTCATCGCCGTAGGCCTTGGCTTTTAGTTCACGAGCCAAATAGCCAATTGTTCCAGGCGCAGGCACCTCCACACCGTTCGATGCCACGCCCCAATATCGACGGAGCACTGCTTCAACGATCCTGAATGTGTGGAAGCCGCATGCTGTATAGGCCTCATAAGCAAGACAACGTCCGCACTCCATAGCGTCATTATAAGTTTGCGGGACTTTCTCCACCATATCACGCGGGAAAAGCCCTACGCCGGAATCAATCAAACGCTCCGTATCGTAGTTTTCTTTTTGCGTAATAAGATAAGAGGGAAGCGACGCAAGTTCCGCGATAAATATCGTTCGGAATTGCTCGTAAGTATTCTTTATTACCCACACATCGTAGTCCGTGAGCTTATAGTCCATAGGATAGACTTCTGCATCAGTGTATTGTCCTGCTCTTTCTGCGAATTCAAACGCCTTTTGACGCGATATTCGTAGGTGACCCGCATAGACACTTTTGTTGAACAGCGTCTCGACTTGGGATTTTCCGTTGAATAGAACATACCAAGTATCATTGACGGTCGTTCCTGGCGACAGATTTCGCACCCCATCTAGCCCTGCCAGTGTATCCAGCAACCAAGGTATGGTGACTCTCTGCACACGCCTCTCCCTCTTTTAACGAAGGGTTGTATTGTAGCAGGCGTAATACTTCTTAAAAGGGTCAGCGCCGCGCGGGCCTCTGTATTCACATATATTGTTAACCAGATCCCGGCATCTTGAGCTGCATGGGACGCCCGCCACTAAACCTCGCCAGGATGCACGCCAACCTCCAGCCGGAGGATCTGCTTCGCATTGATGCGATCGTCGGGCCGCACGGTCGATCCAAGTTCATCCGCGATGCCATCCGCATGCAGCTCGATCAGATCGCGCCAGGCGACGAAAAGGCAGGCGAGCCATACTTTGAGGATGACGGCCTGCACGAGCCGCACCTATCAGCATCCGGCCGCGCCACCGTCTTCCGCGTTCTGCGCAAGAAGCGCCGCAGTCTCGATGAGTTGCAGCGCGCCTTTGGCTTCGATGATCCGATCGATTTCCTGCACGCCCTGCTCGGCTTCAAGCCGCTACCGAACCGGGCTGCAAGCGTGGTGGTTGCGGAGCTGCTCTCGAAAGGATGATATACGTGCTGCCATCGCAGACAGACGGCCTAGGGATATTCCTAGCATTCTTTTTCTACGTTGCTGTTTTTCAAGGCATGCGGTTTGGCGGCCAAGGCTTCTTCGCCAGTCTTCTATGGCCAGTCATGCTTGGTACCGCCATTGGCGAAATATTGAAGCAGCACGATGCTCGACTGATGTCGAACAGACGAGACACCGACCCTTGATAAACG
Organism: Rhizobium sp. Rhizsp82; assembly: GCF_047325115.1. Lineage (NCBI taxonomy): Bacteria > Pseudomonadati > Pseudomonadota > Alphaproteobacteria > Hyphomicrobiales > Rhizobiaceae > Rhizobium > Rhizobium sp. Rhizsp82. Next base: position 1,895,737 of record NZ_CP168570.1, read on the forward strand.
GCCCACAGAAGATGATGGGGCGGTGGGGTCCTGCCGGCTGAACAGCAGTCCATTTCGTGGTATAGGCGATGCTTTCGCATCATTGATCCCGCTTCCGCGTACTGCGAGTGGCTGCTGCCAAGTCATCCATCCACTTACGCTTGCCATGTTCGTAATTCAATACGGCGAAGACCGATCCGTAGCCAATCATGAGGGTGTCGCCGGACTGGAAATATTCGATGGTTGCTATGAAAGGAAATGTCACCAACGTAAGGGTATAGACGTGCATTAACTTAGTGATGACGCCTTCCGTAGCCTTCGGCACGATGAAGACGCTGTACAATAGACATAAAACCAGCATCACCTTTTCGCTTGGGTCAAAGCTGTACGAGACGGCGATAAGCACGACTATCGGCGCGGCGAAAAGGATGGCCTTCCGCGATAACGGCTTTCTCCATATACGCCCGATCTGCTCAGGGTTGAAGACCTTCTGAAAGTTCACCGCCGCTCCGCCAAAGTAGATACTTATTGCAGACCGGCTCAGGTAGGGTTGAGCCACCACTGGTCCTTTCGTCGCATGGTGTGCTCTTGGCATGCGCGATGGGGAGCGGTTATTGTGTTGCTTGGTCCATAACTGCATATCTGCTGGGAACGTCGCTGCGAGATTCAGATGAGCAAGTTGAATATCTACCGAGCGTTTCTGCTGACTATGCTGATGAGCGCTGCATATGGTTGGCCAATCATCGGGATCGTCATTATAGGCTGGTGGGCAGGTGCCTTGATCGGCTTTTTGACAAAGCGCGCTACTCCACCCGAGTGGCAAAATCAGGCCTTTCAGATCGGAAACAGCGCCATACTGGCCCTTTTGAGCGTGTGGCTTGGCCTTTGGAATGGCTTCTACGTCTGGAAAGGTCTGAACCACGAGTATTGGAACAAAAGTTAAATAGGCCGCCCATTTCTGCACGCGAAAAGAGCAAACGCTGCTGGCACGATCTCAAGAGAAAATGACAGCTTCTGGCGCAAGGCAGACCTGATCATACCCCACCGCCCTGTGCCTGGAGAGCAACCCACCTCCCTCATTCCTGTTGCCTTAGGGCTGCGCCCACGGGACGTCACAGGAATCCAGTCAGCCCAAGTCCTTGGGCTGAAACGACTCTTTTGCCGCTTACGCGAAGGCGGCCGCACAGCACGACGTAGCGCTCTGGCGACAGCCGTGGCCGCCCCACACCTCCACGTCACCCCGCATCAGTTGATAATCTCGGCCCGTTCATCTGAAAGCAGCACGGCCAGCCGTTCTCTCCACGCCTGCAGGGCTTCAGGCGTCAACCTTGTCCACTGCGTGATTTCGCCGATGACCTTGAGCGGTGCGCGGCTGCGGTAGGACCGGGTCGGGTTTCCGGGGAATTTCTTGTCTGTCACATTCGGGTCGTTCTCGAATGGCCCCGTCGGTTCCACAGCGTAGACATGCGGAATGCTGCCGCCTTTGATGAGTTCGGCCGCAATTTCGGCGGCAAGCCCGGCGCCGTCCACAAGGCTTGTGAAATAGATATGGTTCATGACGACATCAGGATGGTAATTCGACCTGTACCCCGCGGTGAGCAGATCACCCGCGCGCAAGGCCGCGACTGTGCCATGAAAGAAAGGTCCCTCGTCGAGCACGTCCGTCATCGCAATCCTCCTTCGCTTGTTCCTGTCCTTCTAGTCGGCGGGCCAAGCCGTGCCAACGTCCCCTCTGGCTGAGCCTCCACCTTTCACATTGCCTCCGTGGAAGCCCCCGTCATATCCTGATATCCTGTTGCAGCATCGAACTGTTAGGGAATCCGGATGGACACCCCTCCGATCATTGTCGACTATGCAGAGGTCATCCAGACCTCGCTTGCCCCGGTTTTCCTGCTCGCCGGCACCGCGGCCTTTGTCGGGATCTACGTCACCCGCCTGGGGCGCGTCTCGGACAGGCTGAACGAGGTGACGGACACCCACCTGCCGCGCGAAAACCGCTCGCGCCAGCTCGTCTATCTCCGCAGCCGGACCTTGATCCTCGAGGCCGCGGTCATCCTTGGCGTCTTCGCCGGTATCTGTACCTGTTGCGCAATCCTCAATCTTCTCTCGGGCGCGCTTGCCGTGCGTCTCAGGCCAGAAAATCTGGTGTGGTTCTTCGGCGGCGCCATCGTTTCGCTGATGGCCTCGCTGGCCGCCTTCCTGCTCGAGCTCCTCGTCTCCGGCCACAGCATGCTGCGGCAGATCAGGATGGATCGCGATCAGGGCGTTTGAGGGCGCGCCGCCATCATCTGTGCAGCGCAGGGGAATTGTGGCATAACTCCTCCATGGCAATACATGTCTTGGCGGTCCATCGCGACACGGTCGGGACGGAACAGGGCGCGGGCAGCTCGCTTGCCTCCGCCTATTCCGTGGGCGTCTTCTGCTGGCTGCTGTCGGCGGGCGTCTATATCGCCGCGAAATGGGTCTCGGTGGAGATGCCGCCCTGGGCGCTGTGCTTCTGGCGGGTGCTGATCGCCTGGGCGATCCTGATGCCGATCGTCTACCGGCATTTCCCTGCCATGATCGCGCTGGCGCGGGCCCGCGGCCTGGAGCTGCTCGCCATCGGCGGCATCGGGCTCGGGATCTGCCAGGGCCTGATCTTCGTCGGCCTCGAACATGCCGATGCCACGACCGCCGGCATCATCATCGCGCTGATCCCGATCATCACCATGATCCTCGCCCGCTTCATCCTGGCCGAGCCGATGGGGCGCTGGCAGGTGATCGGCTCGATCCTCGCCTTTCTCGGGATACTGGTCATCATCGTCAAGGGCAACCCGGCGGCACTCCTGCGTCTCGATCTCAATCCCGGCGAGCTGTGGATCGTCGCCGGCGCCTTCTGCTTCAGCCTCTATACGGTGCTGCTGCGCCGGGCGAAATTCGATCTGAACCGCCTGGCGCTCCTGGTTCTGCTGCTCGGCGCCGCGGTCGCGACGGCGCTGCCCTTCTACCTCTTCGAGCTTGCCTCCGACGAGCGCTCGGCGCTCAATTCCAGCGGCCTACTGGCACTCGGCTATGTGGCGATCCCGGGCGGCGCGATCATGTATTACCTCTTCAACCGCAGCATTGAGGCGCTGGGCGCGGCGCGCGCCGGCGTGCTGCTCTACATCCAGACGATCTTCATCGCCGTGCTCGCCTATTTCATCCTCGGCGAGCAGCTGCAGCGCTATCATCTCGAAGGCGCAGCCCTCATCGTCGCCGGACTGCTTCTCATCATCCTGCTGAAGTCGAAGGCCGGAGCGGAAGCGACGAAGGCCTGACGCGGGCTGTCGTGATTGCGGCGAGCCCTTGGCAGACAATTTGCTTTCCAGGTGTATTCTCGTGGCGAGCAACATGATGGAAGGTCAAAGATGCCCGAGCAGAGTGAAGAACCGTGGGGCGTGTTCAGCCTGACCGCAGCCTCGAATTTCGCCTTGCGTTGCGCCGAGCTCTCCAGGCAGGAGGGTCATCCAACAGAGCCGCTGCGTGATATCATGACGACACTCATGACCGAGCTATGGGACCGCAACTTCAGCCAATCTGAAATTCGCGATGCATTTGCCGCGGCTGTCGGTCACCTTCCTCGATATGCGGCAGGAGAAGAGCGTCGAAGCAGCGTTTCCAGCGAGCCGTTTACGCATTTCTGATCGAGAGCAATGCCCACTCAACGCCTAACGCCGCCGAGGCCGCATCGCCGCCGAGCGGTTGCTCCCGGAAAAGAGCCACATCCCTAGCTAGGTTGAGGTCCAGTGAGAGTCGGCGATGCTTCCTCATAATCCTCGCTAAACCGGCCTCGCGACAGAAACAGTTCAAGAACGTGCTGCGCCACAGGCTTGATCCGTTCAGCGCATCCCGACCGAATATACTCTGCCTCGCTCTGGAACTGCAGCGTATCCTTTGTGATGCCTTCCAGCATACGCCCCAGCGCATTCACCGCCTGTTCTTCCTCGGCCGAGAAGGCACTGTTCGGCCACACGAGCAGCTGCCCATCGTCCCAGCAGTCATAAAACCCCAGGAAGTATTCGTTGTAATTTACCGCAATGAGCCCTTCGTTCCCCCGAGCAAGAACTTCGACAGCTTCGATAACCCGATTTCGCCACCTTTGTTCAACGACGCGATCTGAGACTTCCTCATCCATAGCGGCCCTCTTCAAGCCAATTCCAGGCGGAGATTAGTGGTTTTTGTGGCGGCTGTAATGACCGCTCCTAGCGGAGGCGGCCAAAACCTGACGCATGCCCATTTCACTTCGTCGCCTTGGTGCGCGCCGTCAGCTTGTTCTCGTGTGGATCACTTAGATCGGCCAGAAGCGCCTCTTCCGGCACTCCGAGGGAGGGGCTCGATCGCCGTGCCGTGTCGCCCCTGCATGCGGCGTGTGGCTAGATGTCGCTCGCAGGGCCGTTGACCGGGCGGAAAGCCCGTATCACGCTGGACAGATGGGACAGAATACACTTTGGCCAGATCTGTTTGTGGCGGGGATCATATTCCTCTTTGTCCTTGATAATACTCTCTATGCGCGGAAGGCCCGGACTTGGGTCGAGACGCCTGCTGAAGTGCTACTATGCCGCTCTCGCGGGGAGGATCAGGTCTTGCTTCACCTCTCCTATGAATTTCGCGGAACGCAGCAAAAGATCGGTCTCAACACTTTTGGCGTCACTAACGATTTCGTCGTGGGGCGGAAAATCATTCTCCTGGTCAATCCGGAGAAGCCGGATCAATGCGTTGTAAGGCGTTGGCCTAGCGCTCATCCGCGATGATATCTGCGCTCGCAGTTGCCCTGCTTCACCTCACCGCCTGCGTCCGCGCCGTCAGCTTGTTGCCGTCGGGATCGCGGAGATAGGCGACGAAGGCGCCATTCGGGCGTTCCGTGGGCGGGGTCTCGATTGCCGTGCCGCCATGCGCGGCACCGGCGGAATGCCAGGCGAGAACATGGGCCTGGCTTGCGGCAGCCATGCCGATCGTTCCGCCATTGGCGGCGGTTGCCGGCTTGCCGTCGATCGGCGTGGTGATCATCAGCCGGCCGCCCTCATGGTCATAGATCAGCCTGCCTCGCGCATCCATCTCGCCGGGCTTGCCGCCCAATGCCGTGAAGGTGGCGTCATAGAAGCGGCGCGACCGCTCCAGGTCGTTGCTGCCGATCATAACGTGGGTGAACATGTTTCATCTCCATAAGCGGGGCTATTCCGGGCTAGCCTAACCGCAGAGATGCGCAGCCGGAAAGCCAAATCAAGGTGGACCTTGCTTTCGCAGCTTTGCGGCACATGTGGCCGTTAGTAGGGAGCGGCATCACGGGCGGCAATCACAACGAGACACACCTTTAGCGCCACCGCGCCAAAAGCGCAGCCGCCGATCAACATGCCGAGGATGGGGTAGAACCGCAATCCAAGGGTCCATCCTATCAGCCAGGTGAACGTCACGCCGACGAGGACTTGACCGGCAATCAGCGATGCCGGCGACCCGCGTCCTTGCATTAGAAAGAACACCACCACGGATAATGGAACGCCGACGAAGACTGCGATCGCGCTTTTCCAAGCGGGGCCACCACCGATCTTTCCACCGAGTGTTCCGCCAACTAATATGGCAAGAAAGACCGCGGCCGAAATGCGCAATAACTCGAGAAACAGCATGGGCGACCTCCCTAATCGCGTGGGTGCTACCGATGTTCGTGTGCAACTCAGGATATGGTGGCACGATTAAGATTCCGCCATGCGCGGCAACACCGGCATGCCAGACGAGAACATAGTCTTGGCTTGCGGCGCCGACGCTGACCGTTCCGCAACAGTCGCCGGCCCGCTGTCGAGAAGGGAGCGGTATGATGGAGGATCACGCTTGCCGGTCTACGACGAAAAAACCGACGATGAGAAGGCGCGCTGGTATTCCAGCGGTGCACGGTTTTACGTGGAGGGACGGCCGCGTTATCCGGCTGCGCTGATAGCCGCAGCCGCAGCCGTCGCGGGGTGGCGGCCGGACAGCCGTATTCTGGAGGTCGGCAGCGGCCCAGGCACCGCCACGCAGGATTTCGCCGCGCGCGGCGGCCGCTTTACCTGCGTCGAGCCGAATGCCGATTTCGTGGCGATTGCGCGTGAAGTCCTCGCCCCTTTTCCCGATGTCTCCTTCCAGACGAGCACGCTGGAGCAGGCCGATCTCCCGGTCCCGTTCGATATCGTTCTTGCCGCATCCTCCTTCCACTGGATCGATCAGCAAAGAGGCGTCCGGCGCATCGGCGAAGTGCTGGCGCCGGGTGGATTTGCCGTGCTGCTGTGGAACAAGGAGCCCCAGCCGGCGGCCGGGCAGGCCGAGGCAGTGGAGGAGGCGTTCCGGCGCTCCGGCTATAAGCAGCCGATCGCGAGACAATCGCGGGATGATGTCGCCGCGGTGTTCCGCGGGCTTGCCAGGCCCTTGCAGACAGAGGCTTTCGAAGAGAGGCTCTTTTGCCATGTCGAGCTTGCCGAAGACTACGGCATCGAGCGCTTCGTCGCCCTGCATCGCAGCCTCTCACCCTTCCTGGCGCTCGCCCCGGAACGGCAGGAACGTGTCGCCGAGGCGTTGACCGGAAACCTTCACGCGCTTCTCGGCCCGGTCATCCCCACGACCCGCATATCGGCCGCCCACATCTTCCAGAAGGCGGAGCGCTGAGGCAAACCGCGGTGCGCGCGAATTCGACCCGATAAAATACTTAAAATTGCAATCCCGGTCTAAGACCTGCGTTAAGCGATTTGTGGCTGAATGGGGCTCTGTGGAGGGTCATCCGCATGCAGGCAAGGCGTTCAAGGGTCATCGTACTAAGCGTCGTGCTGGCAACCGTCGGCGCGCTTATCCCTCTCGCGGTCATGGGCTATGCCTCCTGGAAACTGGCGATAAACAAGGAGCTCCGGGTTCTCGACGAAGCCGGCAATGACGCGATCGCCCGCGCACGCTTCACCTTTGCCGATGCCCGCAAGGCGCTGGTCGATATGGAGGCCTCCGGCGCCGCCCGCTGCTCTCCCGCCCATCTCGCGCTGATGCGCACGCTGACGATCAATACGCCCTCCGTCGAGGAGATCGGCTATTTCGACAACGGCAAGCTCAAATGCACATCCTGGGGCCTGACCGAAGGCGATATCGGCAAGGCTCGCGTCGATTACGTGACGCCTGATGGCGTGGAAGTCACGCTTCGCCTCCAGCCGGCCGTGACCCACGCCAAGCCGATGGTCGCCCTGCATCTGGGAAGCCACAATGTGCTGGTGACGCCGTCCCGCTTCGTCGATGTCGGCCTGCCGCCTGATGTCTCGCTCGCGCTCACGAATTCCACCGGGCTGTTGATCGATGGTAAGAACAGCCCCGATGTCGCCTTCGCGCGCCGCCACCTCGAACAAAAGGCCGATGGCATCGACGGCAGCGACATGTTTGCCACCGTTGCCGATGGCGGCCTTGCCGCCGTGGTCACCGAGCCCGTCACCAAAGTTTATTCACGGCTGCGCGGCGAGCTGCTTCTGCTGCTCCCGGCCGGCCTGTTCATCGCCGCCTTCATCGTCGGCATTGTCGTCTACTTTTCGCGCCGCAGGCTCTCGCCGCGCGGCGAGCTCGAGATCGGCATCCACAAGCGCGAATTCCTCGTGCATTACCAGCCGATCGTCGAGCTTTCGACCGGGGTCTGCGTCGGCGCCGAGGCGCTGGTGCGTTGGAAATGGCCGAGCGGCACGATGGTGCGCCCGGACCTCTTCATCCCGCTCGCCGAGGAAACCGGCCTGATCACCGCGATCACCGATCAGGTCGTCGATGGCGTCATCAGCGATCTCGGGCGCACGCTGGAGCGGGACCGGTCGCTGCACGTCGCGATCAACATCTCCGCCGATGACATCAAGACCGGCCGCTTCCTCGACATGGTGTCGCTGAAACTCAAGAAAACCGGCATCCGCAACGAGCAGATCTGGTTCGAGGCCACCGAGCGGGGTTTCATCGATATCGATGCCGCCCGCATCAGCCTCGATCGCGCCAGAAAGGCCGGCCATTCCGTCGCGATCGACGATTTTGGCACCGGCTATTCCAGCCTGCAATATCTCCAGGGGCTGCCGATGGACGCCTTGAAGATCGACAAGTCCTTTGTCGACACGATCGGCAAGGGCACCGCAACGAGCGCCGTCACCTCCCATATCATCGAGATGGCAAAGGAGCTCGGGCTGTTCACCGTCGCCGAAGGCGTGGAAACCGAGGAGCAGGCGAGCTACCTGCGCGAACACGGTGTGACCTTCGGGCAGGGATGGCTGTTTTCGAAGCCGCTGACGGCGGCCGATTTCATCAAGTTTCACGCAGCCTCGGTGGCACGATACGGCCGCGCCGCCGAGGTCATCCGCGTCGCCGCCTGAGTGCCTGCAATTAGTTATCCGTCTCGTCCGCCTTCGAGGCATTGAACAGGTTCTTCAGAGCGCTGGTCTTGGTCTTCTGCGCTTTGCTGAGCTTCAGGGCGCGGTTGGCGGCCTTGGCCTGTTCCAGCATCATCTCGATCTGGATCTGCTGGATCTCGGTCAGCCGCTCCCACTGCCGGTTCAGGAGGTGGTCGACCTTTTCGTGCAGGTGGCGGATTTCCAGTTCGGCCTTGAGATTGACCTTGTAGTCGTTGAGCGCCCGCAGCCGGTCCTTCGATTCCTGGCGGCGCTGGCTCATCATGATGATCGGCGCCTGCAGCGCGGCGATGGTCGAGAGGATGAGGTTCAGCAGGATGAAGGGATAGGCGTCGAAGGCCCGCTGCTCGCCCATCAGGGCGTTGATGCCCATCCAGACGGCGAGGAACAGGCAGAAAGAGATGATGAAGGTCCAGCTGCCGCCGAAGGTGGCGACGACATCGGCGACGCGGTCGCCGATCGAGCGGCTCTCCTCGTAATCCTCTTCGATGTTTTCGGCCAGCGTATCGTGGCTTCTGAGGCTTTCGACGACCTCGTCCTCGAGGTTGGACAGCTCGCCGCGCTCGTCGCGCAGCAGCTCGGCGATATACTGGCCGCGATAGTCGTCGACGACCTTGCGGTTGATATAGTCGTCCGAGCGCAGGCCGGGATGCTTCTGGCGCATGAAATCGGCAAGGGCGGGGCGCAGGTCGTCGAAATGGATGGCGTCCTTCTTCTTCAGCGCAGCACCGGTGATCGCATCGACGAGGCGCACCGACTTCGCCTTGGCCTGCGCCAGACTGTCGCTGTAGTCCTTCATCTCGACGGTGGCGGCCTCGCCGTGCCCGGCATCGAAATCCACGATCCCGCCTGCGAATTCAAGGGGCTTTTCTTCTGCCATCCGACGATCCTCTGTACCGTTTTTCTGCGCTCTAAACATCAAATCGAACAGGATTGTGACACTATCCGGCGATCCCTGCGAGGCCATTTGCCGCCCCTGCGGCGCTGCTGCATGACATCGGTGATAGCAGCTTCTTGGGGCCGCGATTAACGGCATCAAAAGCTTTTTGCCGTAAGGGAAAGTCATGACTACGAGTGGACTTCGAAACCTGCTTTCGCTGGCCGTTCTGCTTCTGATGATGCTGCTGCCCTTCGCCGCCGCATCGGCTGGTGAAGCGGAGCCATCAGGGATTCCAAGCTCCTGCTGGGCGCCCGCCAACCTCTCGGAAGACATCGCCACCGTGGCCGGCGACGAGAAGCGATGGTCCTGCGATACCCGCGAATTCTCGATCGATGCCGAGCGTGTCCTGCTGCGCTTCGACATTGCCCCCGGCGAGCCGCTTCCCCGTTATTTCCTCTCGCGCCGCGCAGCACTCGACGCCGTCCATCTCCTCGCGATCGACCGCGATGGCGCGATCCGTCAGGATACCATTCCCGCCGCCGCACTCCGGAGTTCCATGGCCGGCGGCTATTTCAAGGCGCACCTGCCTGAGGTCACAGCCGAAACCCGGCAGATCGTCGCCGCCATCGACCTGCCGAGCCACAAGATGACGCTGGAGCGCGCCTATCTCGCCCCGGTCGATGCCGCAGGCGATGTCAGCGACATGCGCTTCGCGCTGCTTCTCGCGGGGCTCGCCGGCATGCTTGTCATGCCGCTGATCTTCAACGCCGCCTTTTACCGGGCGCTGCGCGAAACCTTCGTTCTCTGGCACACGGCGCTCACCTTCTCGCTGCTGGCGACCATTCTCGTCACATCCGGCCTCTCGGTCCTGCTCTTCGATCCGCCGGCGATGACGCTGAGCTGGATGACGACGGTGATCTTCGGCATGACGGTCGCCTCGGGGGCGATGTTCACCTACAGCTTCGTCGAGCCCGGCCTGATGCATCCGCTGCTCAGGCGCGTGCTGCCCTGGTGCGCCGCTTGGGCGATCTTCCTGAGCGTTTTCCACGCGGCCTTCCCCTTCGTCGCCCGCCCCATCCAGTCGAGCGCCTATACGGCCGCCTTCGCTCCCGTCCTTGCCATCTTCATGCTGTCGATGATCGATGCCTGGCGCCGCGGAAGCCGCGCTGCGCGCTACCAGGCGATCGGCTACGCGCCGATGGTCGCGGTCGGCCTGATCCGGCTGGTAACCGGCCTCGTTCCCTGGCTGCACAGCACCGATGCGGCGCTGCTCTTCTATGCCGGCTGCGTCTGCGAAGTGGTCTTCACCACGCTCGGCGTCGCCGAACGTTTCGTCACCATGAAGCGCGAGCGTGACCGCGCCCGCAACGAAGCCGAGCTGCTCGAACGCCTCTCCGAGACCGATGCGCTTACCGCCCTCCTGAACCGCCGCGCCATCGAGCGCCAGTTCGAGCAGCTGCGCGCCGAAGGTTTCTGCGCACTCGCCGTCATCGACATCGATCATTTCAAGGCGATCAACGACGTCAACGGCCACAGCATCGGCGACGAGGTGCTGAAAGCTGTGGCCAACGCCCTCCAGCCCGGCCCGCACGCCCGTGCCTACCGCCTCGGCGGCGAGGAATTCGTCCTCCTGCTGCGCGGCGAGGATGCCGAAACCCAGGCCGAGCTCCGCCGCCAGGCCATCCCCGCCATCGTCGCCCACACCGTCCCCGGCCTCGGCCGCCCGGTCACCGCCAGCATGGGCCTCACCACGCTCGCCGGCTGCGAGGACTTTGCGGCGATCTACGAGCGGGCGGACAAGCTGCTCTACGAAGCCAAGAGCGCCGGGCGGAATCGGACGCGTGGCGGGTGCGTCGGGGCGGCTGTGGGGCAGGGGTTTGCGGGTGAGCGGGCGATGAGGGCGTGAGGGGGCAGCCCCTCCAGAACCTCGTTTACGGGCCCATTACTGTAACGTACTTGCGCAACAGCTAAATCAGAGCACGATCCTCACGGACCCCAATGACCGCGTGCGGTCTTGGTTTCACGGGAGGGAGAGAGCGATGCTAAAGATACTTGGGCTCGTCGTCGCGTCATGGCTGGTATCGGGAATAGCTGTTTTCGCCGCGAACAACGCTGCTAAGCCATCAGCAATAACGCCAGAAGAGGCTCACGAGATAGGTGTCGAAGCTTACATCTATTTCTATCCCTTGATTTCCATGGATGTGACGAGGCGGGTCGGCACCAATGTCCCGCCGGACGCATCGCCTGGCTTCGGCCCGATGAACCGCTTCTCGAACTTTCTGGCTTATCCCACCGCAGATATGCGCGTTGTCGTGCGTCCTAATTTCGATACCCTTTATTCGAGCGGATGGCTGGATCTGACAAAGGAGCCGATGATCGTTTCGGCTCCGGATACCAATGGCCGCTACTACCTGCTCCCGATGATCGATATGTGGACCGACGTCTTTGCGGTGCCTGGCAAACGCACCTCTGGAACTGCCGCCGGCCATTGGGCTGTCGTGCCTCCCGGATGGACGGGACAGCTGCCGGATGATGTTTCGCGCATCGATGCTCCAACGCCATATGTGTGGATCATTGGAAGAACGCAGACGAATGGTCAGAAAGACTATGGGGCCGTCCATGAGATTATGAATGGCTACGCTATCACGCCACTATCGCAATGGGGCAAGCCGCCTGTTCCTGTTCAGGCTACGATCGATCCGGCTGTCGACATGAAAACGCCGCCGTTGGATCAGGTCAACAAGATGCCGGGGCTCGACTACTTCAAATATGCAGCCGAACTGATGAAGGTGAATCCGCCGCATGTAAGCGACTGGTCGATGATCGCCAGATTGAAGCGTATCGGGATTGTGCCCGGAAAGAGCTTCGATCCGGAAGCTCTCGATCCCGCGGTTCGGACGGAATTGGCCAATGCGGCCAGCGATGGGCTGAAAGCGATGCGGGAAAAAAGCCCGACGATATCCCGTGTCGTAAATGGTTGGCAGATGGGCACCGACACGATGGGCGTCTACGGAAATTACTACATGAAGCGCGCGATTGTTGCGTTGGTGGGAATTGGCGCAAATCAGCCAGAAGATGCGGTATATCCCAACAATCTCACCGATGCAGACGGAAAGCCGGTTGTCGGCGGCGACAAGTATGTCATCCACTTTCCGAAGGGCCAATTGCCCCCAGCCGATGCCTTTTGGTCTTTGACCATGTACGATTCCGATGGCTTCCAGGTCGCCAACTCGATGGATCGCTTTGCTATCGGTGACCGCGACGAGCTCAAGTACAATTCTGACGGTTCGCTCGACCTGTACATTCAGCACGACAGTCCCGGCGGAGACAAAGAAAGCAATTGGCTACCGTCGCCAGATTCCGGCGTTCTCGGCATGACGATGCGACTTTACGCCCCAAAAGCCGAAGTGCTGAATGGTAGCTGGGCCCCGCCGCCCGTTCGCAGGCAGCCTTGATGGAAACCTTTGTCTAAGATCGCTGCGAAACTCGACCGCCTAGCGTTACGACAAACGCTGTTGGCATGATCTGAAGATGAAGTGAGTTGTCGGGAACGGGCTTCATCGCAGCCACCGGAACAAGCGCCGCAGCCCCAAAATCAAACAGCTTTCCCCAATGCCGCCAACAGCTTAAACCCATCCTTATCCAAGATTATCCAAATCACAGGATGTAGCGCCTGATGCCGCTGCAATCCGGAACGTACGCCAGGTTGTGGATTTTGTCCTCAGAGGGGTAACAACCTCGAAAGGAAGAGATCATGACAATGCGTTACACGCTCTGCATCCTGCCTTTCGTCGTCATCGCAAGCGGTTGCGTGGCGACGGATCAGAACAGGCACCGTGGGTGTGACGGCAATCGCTTCGTCACATCGGAACAGCATCGCAATCATCGTACTCAAGGTTGCCAGGCAGGCGGCTTCTTCAGCGATTCCCGCACCGACCAAGGGAGTGACAGGAAAGGCGGCCCGTCGCTTCGCACGGCACCGGCGGCCGTTGCTCCGCCGCCACCACCGCCCCCGCCGCTTGACGTTTCCGTCCTATAATCAACTGGACCGGTAAGCCAGAGGCCTTCCGATGCCTCTGGCCGCCGCCGCCCCGGGGGCGATGGCTCAGGCGGAAGGCATCTGCCGCGAAGGCCTCAAAGCGAGACGCAGTCGAGGCAGACCTTTAGGACGCCCGTCAATGCCAGCACGACGCCGGCCACCATGCCCAAGCTTATGATGACGATAATCGGCCAAGCGATCACCAGCTTCTGCCACGGTGTTACGACAAATCGTTCATCGTCGATTTCAGACATATAGATCTTCGGACCGAAATCGATGCTGAAATCGAAGTCGTTTCTCATGTAGAAGATGATCGACCGGATAAACCAGTACCAAGACCAACCGCTGAAGCTGCTCAAGAAGATCAACGCTATCCAAAGCAATGGCCGCCCGTCGCCGCTGTGATCCAATACTTATACCCCACAATGCGTCTTCGCGATTAGGGTTTGTCCCGCGCTATCTGGCAATAGCGCGGAGTGACGCATCATAGACCGGCGGGGAAGCCAAGCCTCAAAGCCTACCACGGCAACACCCCATTATGGTTGAAATACCCAGCCGTCGGCCCGTCTTCGCCGACGGTGGCGAGCTTGACTGCCACTTCGGCGGCCTGTTCCACCGTGCGGTAGCCGCTATTGCCGTTCATCTCGGTCGCGGTATAGCCGGGGTCGGCGGCGTTCACCTTGATGCCGAAGGGTTCGGCGGCCTTGGCGATCGAGACGGTGGCGGCGTTCAGCGCCGATTTCGAGCTGTTGTAGCCGAGCGCATTGATGGCGTAGAACTCGTTCTCCGGATCGAGCAGCGACTGGATGGAGCCGAGCTCGCTGCTCATCATGACGATCCGCCCGGCCTTCGAGGCCTTGAGGAGCGGCATGAAGGCCTGGGTCACGCGGATCGGGCCGAAGACATTCACTTCGTAGACCTTCTTGGTGATCTCGATCGGCTCTTCCAGCGGCGAGATGCCGAAGCCCTCGGCAATGCCGGCATTGTTGACGAGCACGTCGAGCGTGCCGGTCTGTGCGGCAAGCGTCTTGGCCGCGGAGGCGGCGCTCTCGTCGTCGGTGACGTCGAGTTCCAGCCAATGGGCGTCGAGGCCCTGTGCCCTGAGCTTGGCGGCGGCCGCTTCGCCGCGGTCCCGGTCGCGGGCGCCGAGCCAGACGCGGTATCCTTCCGCGGCCAGCCGCCGGGCGATTTCGAAACCGATGCCCTTGTTGGCGCCGGTCACCACTGCAGTCTTCGTATGGGTCATGTTCTCACTCCGTTAGTGGAGCAACAGAGATCGTGTCGATCGCCCCTCCGGCGTGAGCCCTAAAGTCCCGGCTTCTTGCCTATTCCTCCTGACGTGTGATGCGCGCCCGCTGCGCGCCTTGTCTTGCGTCCGGCCGCCATGTCACCATATGTCCATGATGGATGTGATGGACGAATTGCGCGATCGCGCGCTGAAACACGCGGACGGCCGCCTGACGCAGACGCCGGTGCCGCGGGTGACGATCACCCGGGATTCGGCGCGCACCCCGATGATCGCCGGCATCTACGAGCCGATGCTCTGCCTCGTGCTGCAGGGCTCGAAATGCGCCATCATCGGCGACAGGGCGCTGCATTATGACCGCGCCAGCTATTTCGTCGCCAGCATCGAGGTGCCCGGCGCCTGCCAGATCGTCGAGGCGGCCCCCGATCATCCCTATCTGGCGCTGGCGCTGACGCTGGATATCGCCGTGGTCAGCGACATCATCCTGACCATGCCCGATCTGCCGCCGCCTGCCGATGGCCCGGGTTTCGGCATCAGCCCGGTGACGCCGGAGCTCGCCGATGCCTGGCTGCGGCTGGTGAAACTGTTCGACAAGCCGGCCGACATTCCGGTCATGGCGCCGATGCTGGAGCGCGAGATCATCTACCGGCTCTTGCAGGGGCCGCATGGCCCGGCGCTGCGCCAGCTCGTCGTCAGCGACAGCCGCCTCTGCCAGATCCGCCGCGCCATCGGCCATATCCGCGAGAATTTCGACAAGACAATCACCGTTGAAATGCTCGCCTGCATCGCCGGCATGAGCCCGTCGGTCTTCCACAAGCACTTCAAGGACGTGACGGCGATGAGCCCGATCCAGTACCAGAAGAAGCTGAGGCTCCACGAAGCCCGCCGCCGCCTGCTCGCCGATCCCGGCGATACGGCCCGCGTGGCATTCTCGGTGGGCTACGAAAGCGCCACCCAGTTCAGCCGCGAATATACCCGCCAGTTCGGCCGGTCACCGGCGCGCGATGCGGGGCGGCTGCGGGGGCGCGGAGCAGACGCGAGCGAGCTGCTCGAAGGCTGACGCTTCAAGCCGCAGCCCGAACCCGTGCCTCTTCCCTGATCCTGTTGACCATCGAGCGCAGGCCGTTGGAGCGCTGCGCCGAAAGGTTCTCGACGAGGCCGATCTTCGAGAAGGTTTCGAAGGCGTCGAGCGATGCGATTTCCGAGGCGGTCTTGCCGGAATAGGTGGCGAGCACGATGGCGACGAGGCCGCGCACGATATGGGCGTCGGAATCGCCCTCGAAGGTCATGACGGGATTGTCGGCATTGCCGTCCGTATGAGTCACCAGCCACACCTGGCTGGCGCAGCCCATCACCTTGTTCTCCGAGGTCTTCTTGTCGTCTGCAAGATCGGGCAGCGCCTTGCCGAGTTCGATGACATAGCGGTAGCGGTCTTCCCAGTCGTCGAGGAAGGAGAAGTCGTCGATGATTTCGTCAAGCGATGCCATGGGAGCGCGGGCCTTTCCGTGATGCCCTGCATATAGGTGAAGTGGCCGCCGTTTTGAACCATTAAAAAGAAAACGCCGTGAAGGATGGGCATCCTCACGGCGCAGCAAAATGCTGAAATAAACAGGGCAGGCACGTCAGGCACGGGGCGTTCCCTCAAGGGAAGACCGGTGTGCAAGCTTGGTTGCGGGCCGGAGCCCGCGGAATTGGTCAGGAAACCGGGCGTGGCTTCGGGGTCGGGATGACAGCCGGAACGGTTCCGGTGACGACCGCGTCGGAGGCGGCCGCATCATCGATCGGCGGGCGGTACGGCATCGGCTGGTTCAGCGCGGCGGTCTTTTCTTCCTTTGCGGAAGGGGCGAGCGCTGCGGCAGGCGCCAGGGTGGCGAGCGGGGCGACGGCCTTTGCCGCTTCGGCGATCTTGGCGGAAGGCTTGTCCTTCTCGTCGCCGGAAAGCTGGCTGTCGATCAGCTGATAGGCGACGCGGGCGCCTTCGCGGGCCCGGTAGCCGAGCGCGGTCAGCGTTTCGCCGCCCTTGCTGCAGACTTCCGGCTTCTCGCCGCACATGCCGGTAATATAGTCATAGGCGCCGCTGACGGCGGTGAAGGCGTCGGAGAACTGGACCTGGGGGTCGTTGGCGAGGCGCGTCGAGCTTTCCGAGCTGAAAAGCGGCAAGAGCACCAGCACAAGTCCGAACCAGAAGCTTCCTTTGATCAGTAGTCTCATTGTCGTTGCCCATCCTGTTTTCCCGTCCGGTCTTGTTGCCGAATCAAGGTCCGTTTCCGGTGTGCTTTCACCCTAGCGCGGAAGTGCGAATGCCACTTTTCGAAACTCCGCGGCATTTGCGGCAAATTTAATTCGAATTTTAAATAAAGGCCGTTGGACCGTATTTCAGTCAAATTGTAGCCATCGGCGTTAAGCATGGCGGGACCTGCCGCCTGTAATTGCAGGGAATCTCAATGGCGGGCTCGCCGCAAAAGTTAACGCGAAGCTGAAATGCGAGCGAAATCCATCGCTTACCCCCTATTAACCACAAAAAACAAAGGAGCTTCCGGATGGTCCAAAATGGGACTTTTGCCGCCTTCCGGCTGTGGAGGTGGCCTTTGCCTTATCCTTTCTTTAAGCGGCCAGGGCCTATTGTCCGGTCTTGTTAAAGAGCCTTTTCGGGCGGGTATTGCGTGCGAGTATTGAGTGACATCGGCAACCGGGCAGCAGCCCTCGTGGACCGGGCAGCGGCAAGCTGGCTTTCCCGCACGGGCAGCGGCGAGGCCGTGGCCGAACGCGAACTTGCTATTCTCCGCCGCCTCGCTCTCCTGTCTTCGGGTGCGCTGATTGCGGCGCCCGCCGGCCTCTCCTTTATAACCAGCCCTGCCGTGGCGCTGCCTGCCGGTGTCGCCACCGTCTGTGCCGCCTTCCTGTTTTCGGCCGTCGGCAGCATCGCGCTGTCGCGCCAGACGCAGGCGACGGTTTCGATTGCCTCGCAGCCGGCCGAAGACTTCTTCCTGGAAAACAGCGCCGGCCTCGTGCTCTTCCTCGATGCGCAGGGCAACGTCACCGCGTCCGGCGGCCGCGATATCAGCGACTATCTCGCCTGGATGCGCGAGCCGAAGGGCCGCGGCTTCATCGAGCAGGTGCATGTCTCCGACCGCATCCTCTTCCTGCAGGCGCTCGATCAGCTGCGCCAGGGCGATGAGTCCGTCAGCGTCGATCTCAGGCTCGACCGTCCCGGCGTCTCGCGGGATCTGCGCCAGTTCGCCTATCTGCGCATGGATATGACTGCGCGCCGCGATGGCGAGGGTCAGCTTGCCGCCGTCATCGCCCAGCTGCACGATGTCTCGGTCGAGCAGCAGCTGCGCATGGATGCGCAAAGCCGCGCCGCCGATGCCGAATCGGCGAATGACGCGAAATCCCGCTTCCTCGCTGCCGTCAGCCACGAGCTGCGCACGCCGCTGAACGCCATCCTCGGCTTCTCGGATATCCTGCTCGGCGAGTATTTCGGCAAGTTCGAGAACGAGCGCCAGCGCGAATATGTCGGCCTGGTACGCGATTCCGGCGCCCATCTGCTGTCGGTCGTCAACACCATGCTCGACATGAGCAAGATCGAAGCCGGGCGCTACGAACTGATGCTCGAGCCCTTCGATATCGGCGCCTCGATCCGCTCCTGCGAGGCGATGCTGGCGCTGCAGGCGAAGAGCAAGGGCGTGACGTTGACGAGCCGCATCCAGCGCGATCTCGACGAGGTCGTTGCCGATCAGCGCGCCATCCAGCAGATCCTCATCAATCTCGTCGGCAATGCCGTGAAGTTCACGGAGCAGGGCGGGGCGGTCACTATCGACGCGTCGGTGCGTGGCGGCATCCTGCAGCTCAGCGTCAGCGATACCGGCATCGGCATTCCGACGGACAAGCTCGCCATGCTCGGCCAGCCGTTCATGCAGATCCAGAACGATTATACCCGCCAATATGAAGGCACAGGCCTCGGCCTGTCGCTGGTCAAGGGGCTGGTGGCGCTGCATGGCGGCCACTTTGCGCTGGCCAGCGCGCCGGGCGAGGGCACCATTATCACCATATCGATCGCGGCGGATGGTTCCGGCGCCTCTGCCGCCGATGCGGCACGGGAGACGGCCGTCGAGTTTCCGCCGCGCCTGAAGACTGCGGCAGCACCGGCTGCCGGTTTGGAAGAGGGGCTGTTCGATGGCCGCGCGCAAGCGAAAATCGCCTAAGGGGAAGAGGGGCCGGCAGCAGCCGGGTCTGCTTCTCACGGGGGCAGCCGCCTTGGGCGGCGTTGGCATGACGGGCGCTTCGATGCTCGGCGGCGTCGTTGCGCGCAATCCTTCGGTCGCGGGCGGCACCGTCGCCTTCGTCGTAA
This sequence comes from Rhizobium sp. Rhizsp82, assembly GCF_047325115.1. Lineage (NCBI taxonomy): Bacteria > Pseudomonadati > Pseudomonadota > Alphaproteobacteria > Hyphomicrobiales > Rhizobiaceae > Rhizobium > Rhizobium sp. Rhizsp82. The sequence continues at coordinate 1,914,625 of NZ_CP168570.1, forward strand.
TCTTCTCCTTCGTTGCCGCCAATGCGCTCTGGTATCAGCCGGGCAACCACCCGCATCCCTTCTTCCGCACCCGCGATCTGACCTCGCCCTTCTCGATCGGCCGCCCGTCGATAGAGGAGCCGCATCCGGGCGACGTCACCACCTTCAAGATCGAGCGCCCGGGCGAAGAGGGCGATGCCTCGACAACCAACGCCACGCCGCCCGCCAATGCGGCCGCCGGCCAGCAGCCGAATCAGCTGGTCATGGACATCCAGAAGGAGCTGATCCGTCGCGGCCTCTATAACGGCACCGCAGACGGCGTCATCGGCCCGCGCACCAGCGCCGCCATCCTGTTCTTCGAGGAAACCGTCGGCATGCCGCAGAGCGGCGACGCGACGCCGGATGTGCTCGCCGCCCTGAAGACCGATTCCGTCGGCCCCTCGACCATCCCCGCCGAAAAGCCGCGCGAGGACGTCACCTCCCAGGCCTCGGCGGAAGACCCGGTCGCCGCCGCAATCCGCAGCGCCGAAAAGCAGGTGAAGACCGCACCCGCCGCCCCCAAGCAGGTCACCTCCGGCGAGCTCACCAGCGTTGATCTGGTCCTGAAGATCCAGAAGGGCCTCGCCAACATGGCCTACGCCAATGTCGGCGTCGACGGCGTCGCCGGCGAACAGACCCGCGCCGCCATCCGCCACTTCCAAAAGCACTATAATCTGCCCGAGAATGGCGAGCCGAACGAGGCGGTGCTGAGGAAGCTCAAGGAAATCGGCGCGATTTAACCCGAGTCGAAATTCTCGTTTTGATTGAACTGAATGCAGGCCGACCCGTCATGGGAGGTGTGGATTTGGTAAAATTGGTACGTATGCGTTTCGCAACTAATGACAGATTGTCGCAGGTTCGACCCTTTTCAAGGGTGCAGAAATACTCCAATTTTGCCCTTTTTTCTATTTAAGTTGCTGTAAATATAGAGAAACGGCGGCGGCTTCACTGAACTGCGCTCGTATCCATGGATGCTTTATTAGCGATTAATGGATGATACTCACAAAAATATGATGTAAATTCCGGGTGCTCTTGGTGCTATTCATCCAAGTGCGACCGGGGGGCCAGTGAGGAGCATAACACTGTGACCGATTTGTCACTTTCCCGCAGTTGAAAGATACCAGTCGGATGGTATCTTTCTCTCGTCGCCACGCAGCGGGCAGCCAGGCACGTCCTTTCACCGGGTCGCAGCCGTCCCCCGCCAGGATCAATCAAATGTTGCGTGAACCTTCTTATGGCGGGTTGGGCGAACAGGACGGCTCAGACCGCGCCATGTATCGCTCGATCGCCTCGATCACCGATCTTGAAAATCCCCGGCTCTACAAGGCCCTTCATGATCACTTCGCGGCGGTCTATCCCGTCACGGCCAAAACCGGCGCTTCCGAGTTTCACCTCGGTGGAGGCCAGACCTTCCGCCTGCACCGCGGGCTGAACGACCTCAATTTCGAGATCACCTACACGGATATTTCCCGTTTTGCGGCAGTTACCCGTTCGCTCAACTCCAGAACGAAGAAATACGCCAAGGGTGGCCTGCAGTGGAGTACGTCGCGGGTTGCTGCTCCCAAGCAACTTCTGGCGCTCCCGCGTCCACTCGACGAGCCGCGTGCTCCCGAGGACGTGCTGATGTCGATCTTCCATCTCGATCTGAACGACTCGGCCGAGACGGAACGCAGAATCACCACATGCATTGCCGCTCTCTATCCATCCGGCCCGCGTTTGGGCGGCGGACAGCAGAGCAATGATGCCCAGACCACCATGTCCAATCTGGCCGACTGGCTCTCCTTTCAGGATGTCCGGCAGATTCTCCAGATCGACGACGCCGATCACGCCGCCACCATGCTGATCTCGATGATGTTCGGCGGCTTTGCTTCCCGCATGAGCGCGGGCGAGGGCCTGCCCGACAGGGCCGCTCTCATCGGCTATCTGAAGAGCTGCATCCAGCTCTTCGTCCGCGGCTGCCGCCGCCACGACGCCTGAAATCGCTGAGGTCCGGCCGCTTCTCTCGCGGCCGGCTCACGACCCTGCATTCCCCAATGAAGCCATAGTTCGGCAAGATCGGCCACCAGGAAGGAGCTCGTCTAGCTCGTTGCTTTTGTTAATTTTTTCTTAATGAGGCCACCCGGTTATGCACAGCAAACCCGCTCCGGATGGTCGAAATGTGGTAAAAATACAACGAGCGGAACTTCCGGCATAATTTTGGTACGAAGACGTTTATTAAATAATTGACGACTCCGGGGTCCCCTGTTCATATCCAGCCCGTGACCGAAGCAAATGTTCGGAAACGCATGGCGGACTGAAATTTCAGGGGACCGCATCCATCGCGCTAAGCAAAGAGCCAACCTTGGGGTTGGCCTCTGGAACGGAGACAGAAAATGAACATCAAGAGCCTCCTTCTCGGCTCCGCTGCTGCTCTCGCAGTAGTATCCGGTGCACAGGCTGCCGACGCTATCGTCGCCGCTGAACCGGAAGCAGTAGAATACGTCAAGGTTTGCGACGCTTACGGCACCGGCTACTTCTACATCCCGGGCACCGAGACCTGCCTCAAGATCGGCGGCTATGTCCGCTTCGACGTCGGCTTTGGCGCTGGCGACGGCTATGACAACAACGGTGGCGAAGACTGGGAAACCCACACTCGCGCACACGTCTCGTTCGACGCCAAGAGCGACACTGAATACGGCCCGCTGACCAGCCGTATCGTTCTCGAAGCTAACCGTTATGCGGGTGGCCCGAACCTGACGAACGACGCTGACTTCCCGGGTGCTGCCAATGCTGCATACGGCGGTTCTGACGGCATGAACATCGACGAAGCCTACATCGATTTCGCTGGCTTCCGCGTTGGTCGCTTTGCGAGCTGGTGGGATAACGACTTCTCGGGTGAGTCGGATATCATGGGTAACGTCACCAAGACGAACTCCATCCGCTACCAGTACGACAGCGGCAGCTTCTACGCTGGCCTCGCTCTTGAAGACGTCGGCGCTTATGACGGCCGCGGCTTTGCTGTAAACGACAACAACGGTCTCGGCATCGACGGCAGCATTGGCGGCCAGGTCGGCGGCTTCACCTGGGCGGTTTACGGCGGTTACGACGCTTCGGTTCAGGAAGGTGCTGTAACGGCACGTATCGGCGCTGATATCGGTCCGGGCAAGTTCGAACTGGCCGGCATCTACTCGAGCGATCCGTCTGCTTACTACAACGCCGGCGAATGGGCGATTGCAGCTCAGTACGCTCTGAAGGCCACTGACAAGCTGACGGTTACCCCGGAAGTTCAGTACACCGACAAGATCGATCTGGACTCCACGGGCAGCTACGACAACGGCAACATGTGGCGTGCTGGCGTAACGCTGAACTACCAGATCGTCGAAAACCTCTCGACCGAACTGACGGCTACCTACGTCAAGGAAGACCACGATGGCCGTTCGGACGACGACTACGTCGAAGGCTTCTTCCGCCTGCAGCGCGACTTCTAATCATACGACATAACCGATTTGGTGACCTCCAATCGGTTTCGAAGGAGAGGGCCCGGTATCCCAGCTGGGCCCTTTCTTCTTTTGAAGATCATGAATGCGCGACGTGGAAGACCAACGCTCGCGATTTTACGGCAGCAAGCCGTTGGCAAAAATCTTCAGGCTTGATCCCAGATAAGCCTTCGTGCGCTTGGCGCGTACATCGAGATCGGCGCCGGTGCGGTCGATGCTGAGGCTGCCGAAGACGATGCCGATCAGCATCGTGGCTGCGGCATCGGCATCGATGGAAATGATCCGGCCCTTGTCGCTCAGCCCTCGCAGCCAGCTGGCGAGCTCGGCGCGTGCCATGTCGAAATCCTGGCGCAGCTGCGGCACGAATTCGGTGGCTTCCCAGGCGACTTCGGCGAGGAAATACTGCCGCATGTTGGCGGGGCTCGGCGCCTCGTTGTCATCGACAGCGAAGACCTGGCCGAGCAGCGTGTCGAGTGCCGCGCCGTCCGCCGCTTCCGGAAAGTCGAAGACAGAACCGCTCCGCGCCTTCAAGGCTGCGGAGAGCAGGTCGCCCTTGGCTTCATAGAAATCGTAGAAGGTCCGCTTGGAGATGCCGCAGCGCGCCGCGATGATGTCGACGGTCGTGTTGGCGTAGCCGAGTTCGATGAAGACATCGGTGCCGGCCTCGATGATGTCGGCCTGGCGCTGGTCTAGATCGATGCTCTTCGGTCGCCCGCGCGGCCGCTTCTGCTTTTCTTCGGTGTTCGAGCTCACATTTCCCCTGCGCGCGCACGTGTTATTTTCATCCCTGCGGCACTGATACATGAAGAGGCGCGGCGGGTACAGCGCCTCAATGTCGCGAATATGTTACAGGGATTTGACTGCCTGCGTGAATATCGTTGCACCGAAAAATATTGCGTGCGATCCGTCAGGTGATAAGTTCCCTGACGACAAGGCGAGAGGGCGATTTTCGATTGGCCTCCGCTCCGGGGGATTGAATGGAAAGCGCCTACAGACGCCGCAAGCAGCCTGAGCTCGTCAGGCGCAACCTGCTCGATGAGGCAAGGAAGCTTGCCGTCACCGAGGGTCTTGCCGCCGTCACCATGCAGGCCGTCTCGGAAGCCGCCGGCGTCACCAAGGGCGGTTGCATCCACCATTTTCCGAGCAAGAAGGACCTGATCGAAGCCGTCTTCGACGAGCTGCTGCAGGCGATCGACAAGGATATCGAGGGGCGCATGGCGCGCGATCCCGAGCCCTATGGTTCCTTCACCCGCGCCTATATCAATTCCGTCTTCGACAAGAACGAACGGATGAACGGCGGCCATTGGGCGCCGCTGACGATCTCGGCACTGACCGACCCCTATCTGCGCACGCTGGTTGCCGATTGGGCCAATGCCCGCGCTGAACGCCACAGCGCCACCGATGGCGACATGCATCTGCGTATTGCCCGCTTTGCCGCCGACGGCATCTGGCTCGCCAATCTCTATAGGGTCGATATCTCCGACGCGGAGAAGATCAAGGCCGACCTTCTCTCGGTCACCGAAAGGCCACGGGCAAAGGTCTGATACCGCCGCCTACAACCTAAGTCTAAGTCCCCGGAATTTTTGCAACTTGTTAACCATAATGCCTGACGCTCCGCTAATGTACCGGGGGAGCTTTGTCATGCAGGCAATGAGGGCGGTCGATGTATCTGAAGAGGGGAATGCGAAGCCGGAGGACCCGGCGTTGCGGCATATCCTGTCGAAGCTGGCCGAGGAGGCATCGACGCTCGGCATAGACCTCGTCGATATTGCCGGTGCCATTCAGGACATGGCGGCGATGTCCGCTCGCCACGCCAATGCCTTCGACGACGTGACGCGCACGGCGCTCTCGATTGCCGAAACCAACCGGGCGGTTGCCGTGTCGCTGCGCGAGACCGACCAGACCGCCGCCGATGCCCGCCACATGCTGAAGGAATCGGCCGGGCGGCTCTCGGGGTCGGTCGAGGAGATCGGCCATATGCTGCGCTCCTCAGAGGAGATCAGCGCCGAGATCAGCACGTTTGCCCGCTCGCTCTCCGATGTCGACGCCGTCGCCGGCGAGATCGGCACCATCGCCCGCCAGACCAACCTGCTTGCCCTCAATGCGGCGATCGAGGCGGCCCGCGCCGGTGAGGCAGGCAAGGGCTTTGCCGTCGTCGCCTCCGAGATCCGCGCCCTCTCGCTGCAGACCTCCAAGGCAACCGGCCTGATCCAGGAAACGCTCGATCAGCTGCGCGCCAAGATCGGCAGGCTCTCGGCCGCCGGCAGCGGCGCGCGCGATAGTGCCGCCAGCGTCAAGGAGAAGTCGCAGGCCATGCACGGCGCCTTCCACAGCATGGAGCAGGTGATCACCCAGATCCTCGACAGCTCCTCGGTCATGGCCAACACGACCGAAGCGGTCGATCGCCAATGCGCCGGCTTCGTCGCCGCGCTTGGTGAAATGTCGGCCGAGGTGCTGGAATCCAACGGCAAGCTGCAGCACGCCGCCAAGCGTGTCGATAGCGTCGTCGGCCTGTCGGAAAAGCTGGTGCAGCTGACGGCGAGCGCCGGTGTCGAAACCGCCGACAGCCGCTGGATCGCCCGCGCCCAATCGGTCGCCGCCGACATCTCCACTGCCTTCGAGCGGGCTCTGTCATCCGGCCAGATCCGCCTGGAAGCGCTCTTCGATCGAAACTATCGGCCGATCCCCGGCACCGATCCGGTGCAGCTGATCGCAGGTTTCACCGAACTCACAGACCGCCTTTTACCGCCGATCCAGGAGCCGGCCGCTACCTCCGACGAGCGCATCGCCTTCTGCGCCGCGATCGACGAAAACGGCTACCTGCCGACCCATAATCGCAAGTTCTCCGAGCCGCAGCGCCCCGGCGACACCGCCTGGAACACCGCCAACTGCCGCAACCGCCGCATCTTCAACGATCGCGTCGGCCTCTCGGCAGGCAGGAGCACCGCACCCTTCCTGGTGCAGACCTACCGGCGCGACATGGGCGGCGGCAATTTCGTGATGATGAAGGACATCTCCGCCCCGATCACCGTCCGCGGACGGCATTGGGGCGGGCTGAGGCTGGCGGTCAAGGTCTAGCGTAACCGCCGCCTGTTGCCCTATACGAAGCATATGAGACTCCGCACCGACATCTTCGTTTCCGCCCTGCTGCGCCGGGTCTTCGCCATGGGCGATTTCGCCGCCGTGGAGAAGAAGGGCGCGGAAGAGGCGGGCGCGGTCTTCATCCGCCAGCATTTCCGCGACGGGCTGGAGACGCTGTACGGCCCAGCGCCGCAGAGCTTCTTCGATGAGGAGGAGAGTGCCGGACGGCTGTTCGAGATCCGCCTCGACCGGCAGGAGCCGGATGCCGTGCGCGAATTGCTGGAGCGCGAGCGCAGGTTCGATCCCGATCTGTGGATCGTCGAGCTCGAAACGGCAGATGCGGCATCGCTGCTGCCGCTGGCGGTAGAAAAGAAGAACCCGCTCTGAATGAGATCAGCGGCGGCCGACGGTCTTCAGGTCGCGGGCCGGCGGTATCAGGCGTGCTGTGCGGGAGATCGTGCCGGCGGCGGCAGGCGCGGCAGGGTTTTCGCCTTCTTCCGGCTTGTAGGTATAGCTGTCGGCGCGCCGCCAGGCTTCCACCCGCTCATGGCATTCTTCCGGATCGAGCGCATCGAGCACCATCCAGGCGCGGGTCACGCTGTGCTGCGGTTCGGCGAGATGCGGATAGAGCTTTTCCAGGACGAAGACGGCATCGAGAAAGCCCATGCCGAGGCTGACGAGCGTGGTGGCCAGCTGCTGGCCGGAGAGATCGAGCATGATGCGCTCGGCCAGCCAGCGGCTGGCGGACAGCGCATCGGCAAGCGTGCTGGCAAAGTGGCTCGCCTCGCGCGAGCGGGCAAAGCGCACCAGCAGCGCGTCCTGGATGTCTGAGATCGTCCTGAGGCCAAGCCGGTCGTCGTCATCGCGGCCGAGATGATTGGCGAGACCGCGAATCTTCTGGCGCATCGCCTCTTCATTGGCGAGGCGCTCGGCAAAGTCAGGATCGACGGCCGGCGGTTCGGTTGCGACGGGCGCAAAGACCGGCGCCGGTGCCGCGGCCAGCTGTTCCTCGATGGCCGGAAGCGGCAGGTCGGCGGGCGAGGGGCGGGCGGTCGCTTGGCGCAGCGCCACCAGCGCATCGATCACCTTCGGCGAGAGGTTGTCGCGGCTGACGATGGCGCGGATATGGGCGGTGCCCTGCGTGCGGGCGATCATGATCAGCGTATCGTCGCTGACCGCCTGCGAGGCCGTCAGAAACGGTGCGGCAACGGCGATCGGCAGGTTGCCGATGAAGAGAGCCACGGCCTGCGGAATGACCGGGCATTGCGAGAGCGCGGCGACGGCCTGGCGGCGGGCTTCGTCGGAAGAGGCCTGGAACAGCGGAGTAAAGAGCTCGGCGAACTGGCGCAGCTCGGATCGCGTAGGATGCGCCAATCCCTCGAAGCTGCTCACGGTTGCCATCAACACCACGTCCTTCTTGCGGCTGGCCATAGGCCCTTCTAGGTCTCTAAACCGGTCACGCACAAAGAATACCCCGGAAACGCCGATACTGAGGGATCGAATGTGCCGGCTGGACGGAGGCCGGGCTCAGACGAATATGAACAAATCCTACACCGGCAGGGTTAATGCTTGCTGAAGATTTTAATCAAATGCGCAGCAATGATACACGCAGAACGTGTTCAGCTGTGGATGGCGCACAAAAAGAAAGCGCCCCGCAGATACGAGGCGCCACCGTCTTTCCGGATCGCTCCGGCCTGGAGATGAATGTCAGAGTCCCTTGTGGGCACGCAGAGCCAAAAGCAGCTTTTCGCCGTCGTTATGGCCGGCCTGATAGAGGTCGAGCGCAGCCGAAGCTGCAAACTGGGCCTCGGGGCTTTTGATATCCAGACGCTTTTCCGAGCACCACGCATCGAGCGCGCCGCGCAGCACATCCAGGTCTTCAGGAGAGAATGTCGGGTTCATGAATAAAGACATTTTCTGCCCTCCGTATCTACGGCAAGAGCATGGGTTGTCTCTCAAGCGGTCATCGCCATAAAACTTTTGACCGATGCGCCGACCATACGCCTATTCACCTGAACTGCAATTGATATTTCGGTGACGCAAATCGGCAACACATCCTTATGACGTAAAGGTGATCGGCTGTACTTGGTCAAGCCTATGAGTTCATAAGTCTTTCCTAATTAAATCTGACTTATTGCCGATTGAAACTAAAAGCCAGCTCGCAGCGTTTATTGAACAGCCCTACAACAGGGCTGAAATATTAGGAGACTGTTAACTATCGTATGTCTCAATTCGGACAGGAACGGCGCGGTTCGATGCTTCGGCCGTAAAGATTCCACATCACGGTATTCAAACAGGTGCCGTGAGAAAGGCGCGAATGACCTCGGTTCCGGTTTCCGGCATTGCAGGACGCGCTGGCCCGCACAGGCGGGCAGGGTGAAATCCGCTTTGCTTCATCCGTCTCGGGCAGTGCATGGAGACGAGAATGGCCACTATAGTCGCATTGGCTGACAGGCGCTCGCAACAGCCGCGCCGAAAAGACCGGGAGCCCGTCGAGGCTCAGATATTGCTGTTCACCGGCGTTCGCTACGAGCGTCTCGTGGAGAGCCCGAAGCGCCGCGCCCCGTCGCGCGCATCGCGTGTAAAGACCAAGTAGGCGTCAGTTGTCCGAACCGTAGGTCTCGCAGCCTGCCTCGGTCAGAAAATTCTTGGCTGCGTCATCGAAGCTCGCCTGCGGCGCAAGAGTGCGCAGCACCGCATAGCCCTCATTATGCGTCATCTCCACCAGGATGGTCTGCTGCAGATCCTGCGGTAGCGACTTGCGCAGCTCCGTCAGCTTGATCGGGCTTGCCGCCAGCACATCGAGCGCACCACCCACCGACGTCCTGTCATTCATGCTGAACACCTCGTTCGAGGCGCCGTCATAAACGGCGATCGACCAGAAGGGCACGCTGCCCTTGGCGGTGAAGCGCACCGGCCCGTCCTCGATATCGAAGGAGCACACGGCGGTGCGCACGAAGGGATCGCTGTTGGAAAGCCCGGCATCGTCGTAGTTCGACGACAGCAGATAGAAATTGTTCGGATCGCCCTCGGCAATCACCCGCGTCTCGGCATCCTTGCCGGTGAAATGCGGCAGCGCCAGAATGATGATCAGGTGCAGCAGGGCGGCGCCGAACAGGCCGGTAATGATGGCAAAGACGATCCTAAGCATTGCCGCACCCGGTCTTCTCGAGCTTCGGCATCGAAAGATCGATAACCCCGGAACTGCCGGCCGTCGGCGTATCGAACAGCGTCAGCACCAGCCGGAAGGTGCCGGCGGCCGGCAGCGCCAGCCAGTTGCCCGGCCGGGCATTGGCCGAAACGTCGATCACGAAGCTGCTGTCGGGCTGGCGCAGCACAGTCCAGGAATTCAGCGCGCCCGGCAGACCGGGACGCACGGAAGCCGGATTGCCGCCATTGTCGGACGTATAGAGCGTCCACAACCGCGCCGCCGGCGTCTGCCCGCTGATCCGGTAGCTGCAGCCCGCATTCAGCCGCTCCCCGCCATCATCGACGCTCGCCGTAAAGGTCAGCCCCTCGGCGCTGCCGTAAAGCAGCTTGCCCGCCCGCGCCCGGTGCGATTTCGCATAAGGATCGGCATCAGCCGTCTGCAACTCCGGAAACGCCTCCCAGGCGCCGAGCTTGATGGCGCCAAACCCCTGCGTCACATCGAGCGCATACCGCGAAACCATGATCCCGCCGCCGAAAGCGACGATCAGCGTGATCGCGATAAATAGCGGAAATCGAAACACTGCATGCCCTTGAGATCAAATCAGGTGAAAGGGTTAGCACTGATTCTGGCGGGGTGGAATGGTGAGCAACGTTTTCGCGGTGGAGGTTGGCGCGTGAGTCTCTCGCCGCGCAGACGCACGCCGGGTGGATTTCTGTAACGAGCACAGGAATGAGGGAGGATTGGGGATGTGCCTTAGGGGCAAGCTGTCCGGTGGAGAGTGTTGAACGACTCCTTGTCCCTCAGCACGCTCGACATCGCCGTTGCTCGCTGAAACCAACCCCAAACTCCCTCATCCCTGTGCTCGTCACAGGGATCCAGCCACGGCGCGTCCGCGCGGTGAATGACTCCTTTGAACGGGCTGGGTAAGCGTCTCTTACCGCCGTGTTCTCTGGCAAGCGCCCATACTCACGACGTCCCGCGCCCCAATCGCCAATGCGACGAACCACCTCCACCGTCCACCCGCCCCACCCATCAAAATCCGGCAAAGGCTTGCTTTTTCTTCTATTTTGCCCTTTCTTTGCCGCCAGTCGAAGGGGATAGCCGGTTGCCGTGGGTGCCGGAAGAGCGCAGGGCAGGCACATCATGGTATCCGAAGCGCCGCCGTTCTGGTGGACGAAAGCCGATTGGCGGGCCTGGACGCTATCGCCCTTTTCGCTGATTTACGGGCAGGTCGCCGGTTATCGCATGAAGCATGCGCGCCGGGCCTCGGTGCCCATCCCCGTCATCTGCATCGGCAATTTCACCGTCGGCGGTGCCGGCAAGACGCCGACGGCGCTGGCGATCGCTCAGGCGGCCAAGGCGAAGGGTTTGAAGCCCGGCTTTCTGAGCCGCGGGTACGGCGGCTCGCTCGATGTGACGACGGTCGTCGATGCCGCTCATCACCGCGCCATGGCTGTCGGCGACGAGCCGTTGCTGCTTGCCCGCGAGGCGCTGACCGTGATTTCCCGCCGCCGTGTCGAGGGTGCCGAGCGTCTCGTCAAGGAAGGCGCTGACCTGATCATCATGGATGACGGCTTCCAGAGCGCGCGGTTGGCGCTCGACTATGCGCTGCTGGTCATCGATACGACGCGCGGCCTCGGCAATGGCCACACCGTGCCCGGCGGCCCGGTGCGCGCGCCGATCCCGGTGCAGATGCGCTATGCGACGGCACTCCTGAAGGTCGGTAACGGCAATGCCGCCGATGCCATCGTCCGCATGGCCGCCCGCGCTGCAAAACCCTATTTCACGGCGTCGCTGAAGACGGTCGGCATGAACGAGCTTTCCGGCCGCCGCGTGCTCGCCTTCGCCGGTATCGCCGATCCCAGCAAATTCTTCCGCACGGTGGAATCGCTCGGCGCCGAGATCGCCGCCACCCGCTCCTTCGGGGACCACGAGCACCTGAGCGATGACGAGATCGCCGATCTCATCGCCGTTGCCGAACGCGAAGAGCTGCAGATCGTCACCACCTCGAAAGACTTCGTCCGCCTTGCCGGTCATCACGGCCGGGCGCAGGAGCTTGCCGAAAAGTCGAAGGTGATCGAGGTGGAAATGGCCTTCGAGGACCCGCAGGCACCTGGCCTGATCATCGACCGGGCGATCGAGGCCTGCCGTGCCCGCCGGTTGAAAGAGCAGTCCGGCCTATAGCGCCAGCCGTTTGCGGATATCGGCAAGCCCGGATGCCGCGCGGCCATCGGCGTCGAAATTGCCGTCGTCGAGCCAGGCTTCCAGAGCGGCCCGGTGCGCCGGCCATTCGTCTTTCAGGATACTGTGCCAGGCGACGTCGCGCTGATAGCCCTTGGCGATGACAGCATTGCGCCAGATGCCCTCGAACACGAAGCCATAGCGCAGCGCCGCCTTGCGCGACGCCTCGTTGAGCGCGGCGCAGCGCCAGACGAGCCGCTCATAGCCGAGATTGTCGAAGGCGTGGCGCATCAGGAGAAAGATCGCCTCGGTCGCCGCGCGTGTGCGCTGCAGCGCCGGTGAAAACCAGATGCTGCCGATCTCGATCGAGGAATCCGCCGGATAGACATCGCAGAGCGACAGCCATCCCGCAGGCTTTCCGGCGCCGAGCGGTTCGACGGACCAGAACGGCTGGTCGGCCCGCCCGGCGAGGTCCGCGACGAAGGCGGTGAACGGGTCGAGGCTCTCGAATGGACCATAGCGCAGATAGCCGAAGCTCTCCGGCGAGGCGCCAGCAAGCGGCCAGAGTGGCTCGGCATGCGCCGGTGTCAGCGGATCAAGCCTGACCGAACGCCCGCGATGGACGATCCGCTCGGGAAAGGGGCGTGGCGAATGGACGATCGGCCGGCCGAAGTCACGCATCAGGGAAAGTCAGCGCTTCTGCACCGGCAGCACGCCTGCGCGCTTGTCGGCCTCGAAGGAGGCGATGACGTCGGCATAGGGTTCCTGGCGGGCGACGCTCCAGTAGCGCAGCTCGTCGAGCGGGATATGCTTGCCGGTCATGGCGCAGACAACGTAGGAGCCCGGCGACAGGATCTGGAAATCGGCGTCGAGATAGCGGATTTTCGCCTCGCGGTTTCCGTGACCTTCAAACAAGTTCATCCTGCTCCATTCCTGCGGCTCTGATCGTCCTGCCATAGCGCGCGGCACGGGCGATTGCCAGTATTTTTCGGCTTGCTGCCGTCAGCTCCGGCCGAACAGCCGCTCGATGTCTGAAAGCTTGAGCTCGATATAGGTCGGCCGGCCGTGATTGCACTGGCCCGAACCCGGCGTCACTTCCATCTGTCTCAAAAGCGCGTTCATCTCCTCCGGCCGCATGCGCCGGCCGGAGCGCACCGAGCCGTGGCAGGCCATGGTCGCCGCGACATATTCGAGCTTCTGCGACAGGCCCGACGCCGTATCCCATTCGGCGATCTCGTCGGCGAGCTGGCGGATCAGGCCGTTGGCATCGACCTCGCCGAGCATCGCCGGCGTTTCGCGCACCGCAATGGCGCCCGGCCCGAACCGCTCGATCGCCAGGCCGAGCTCGCCGAGCCCTTCGGCATGTACCATCAGCCGGTCGCAATCCTCTTCCGGGAGATCGACGATCTCCGGGATCAGAAGCACCTGCGAGGGCAGGCGCTTGGAATGCAGCGCCTTGCGCATTTCTTCGAAGACCAGCCGCTCATGCGCCGCATGCTGGTCGACGATGACAAGACCGTCCTCCGTCTGCGCCACGATATAATTCTCGTGCAGCTGGGCGCGGGCAGCCCCCAGCGGAAAGCGCTGCTGCGCCTCTTCGCGTGGCGCAGCCGCGGGCTGCTGCCAACTCTGCGGCTGCGGTTCGGAACGCGCCGTCGGCGTCACCAATCCGTCGAACGATGCCTGCGGCCGCTCGGCAAAGCCGCTATTGGCAGCCTGATAGGGACGGGACGGCGAGGTCTCCGGCGACCATGGCGCCTGCGCCGGGCGCTGATAGGCATTCGGCTGGAAGCCCGGGCGGAACGAGCGCAGCATGCCATCGGCACCCGTCGTCGCGGCACGGCTGCCGTCGCGGGCGAGCGCTTCGCGCACCGCGCCGATGATCAGCCCGCGGATCAGCCCGGGATCGCGGAAGCGCACATCCGATTTTGCCGGATGCACGTTGACGTCGACAAGCGCCGGATCGAGTTTGAAGGACAGCACCGCGACCGGGTAGCGCCCGGCCGGGATCGTCTCGGCATAGGCGCCGCGGATCGCCGAGAGGATCAGTTTGTCCTGCACCGGGCGGCCGTTGACGAAGGCATATTGGTGGCCGGAATTGCCGCGGTTGAAGGTCGGCACCCCGGCATAGCCCGTCAGGCTCACATCCTCGCGCTCGGCATCGATCTCGATCGCATTGTCGCGGAAATCCTTGCCGAGGATCTGCGCCATGCGCGCCAGATGGTCGTCGCCGGTCGCCGGAAATTCCAGCGTGCTGCGGTCGGTGCCGGAGAGCACGAAGCGCACGCCCGGAAAGGCGATCGCCATGCGCTTGACGATTTCGGTGATCGCCGCCGCTTCCGCCTTCTCGGTCTTCAGGAATTTCAGCCGCGCCGGTGTCGCGAAGAACAGGTCGCGCACCTCGACGATCGTGCCGGGGTTCAGGGCCGAAGGCCTCAAATGCAGGAACTTGCCGCCGGAGACGGCGATCTCGCTGCCGCCGGCGCTATCCTTGCGGCGGCTCGATATGCTGAGCTTGGCGACCGAACCGATCGAGGGCAGGGCCTCGCCGCGAAAGCCGAGCGTGCGGATATCGTCGAGCGTTTCCGAAATTTTCGAGGTGCAGTGACGTTTTACCGCAAGCTCGAGATCGGCAGCATCCATGCCCGAACCGTTGTCGCTGACGCGAAGCAGACCCTTGCCGCCGCCCGATGTGGCGATCTCGATGCGCGTCGCGCCTGCGTCCAGAGCGTTTTCGATCAGCTCTTTCGCCGCACTTGCCGGGCGTTCGATGACTTCGCCGGCGGCGATCTGGTTGATGAGCGTTTCTGAGAGCTGTCTGATGGCCATGCGCCATTTTCGTGGATTCGCAGGCCCGATGGAAGGGTGAAAAAGCCGGTCTCCAAAGCCGCGTCTCAGACCCCAAGATTTGGGTAGATTAATGTTAAGCGACCGTTAGGAGAAAGCTGGCATTTTGGACGCATACCACCAAATAGTGCTGTTAAATCGGATAGATGTGGGATTTTGAGGAATGAGTGCCGGCTTTGAAGAGACGGACGCATCATCCGTGAGCGGGGAGCTGCCGGCCGAGCCCGATCTCCAGTCGTCGCTTTTCGATGCCGTCTCCGATGGCCTCGCCGCCGCCCTCATCGTCTATAACAAGAACGACCAGATGATCTTCGCGAGCCGTCAGGTTCTCGATTTCTTCCCGATTTCGCCGTCCATGCTGAAGCCCGGCACGCGCCTGCGCGATTTCCTGGGCGCCGTCTTCGATACCGGCGTGCGCCAGCAATATGCCGCCAAGCAGCCGGGTGGCGTGCTCGGCCGCGAGGACTGGCTGTCGCAGAAGATCGCCTCGCATTGGCGCGAGCGCTTCGAGATCGTCGAGCGGCATGGCCCGGATCGCTGGATCCGCCTCGTCAAGCGCCGTCTGCCGAGCGGCTATTGCGTGTCGATGATCTGCAACATTTCCGAAGAGCGCAAGCGCGAGGAGCAGTGGCGCGCCGATCTCGAGCGCGTGCAGCTGACCGAGGATATTCTCGACAACCTGCCGTTCCCGCTCTTCGTCAAGGACCGCAATCTCAATTACGTCGCGGTCAACATTGCCTTCTGCGAGAAATATCAGACGACGCCGGACGAAGTGCTCGGCCGCAAGAGCGGCGACCTGTTCTCCGCCGATATCGCCAAGCGCTTCGAGGAAAGCGACCGCCACGTTCTGGAAACCGGCGAGATGTCGATCTCCCGCCAGCGCCAGGTCTCGCGTGACGGTGCTGAGCGCGACATCGTCAGCCGCAAGCACCGCATCGGCAAGCCGGGCCGTTATTTCCTGGTTTCCACCATGCAGGACCTGCCGCGCGATGGCGCCGATCTCGACGAGTTCGACCGCGCCACCTCGGTGACCGCCTCCAGCCACCAGTCCTATCGCCGCGCCTATGTGCCGCTGAACGGCGATGCGCAGCGCCGCGAGCCGGCGGCAATGGAAGCGATCGTCCCGGAGAATTTCTCCGGCCGCAAGATCCTGGTCGTCACCGGCGATCTCGCCGCCGAGACTGCGGCGCTGCGCACGCTCGCCAAATACGGCTTCGAAGCCTGTGCCGTGCGCGGTGAGGACGAGCAGGAGCATTTCCTCGAAATCGCCTCTTCGGCCGGTATCGATCTCGACCTGATCATCATCGACAACCAGATGGGCATGCGTTGCCTGGAGCTTTCGGGCCAGCACGGCATTCCGGCGCTCGTCATGGACGGTTTCCAGCTGGCGAACGAGCTGACCTTCCAGGTCGCCCGCCACTTCAACCGCAACAACCGTATCAATAACGAGCCGGAAGCCGACTGGGAGATCTCGACATCGGCCGATAGCGACACGCTGCAGGTTCTGGTCGCCGAAGACAACGACATCAATCAGATCGTCTTCTCGCAGATCCTCGAAGGCCTCGGCTATCGCTACATGATCGCCTCCAGCGGCGATGAGGCGGTGCGTCTGTGGACCGAGCACAAGCCGCAGATCGTGCTGATGGATATCTCGCTTCCCGGCCTCAACGGTTTCGAGGCCGCCCGCATGATCCGCGGCATCGAAGAAGGCGGCAGCGTCAGGACGCCGATTATCGGCGTGCTCACCCAGGCCTTCGAGCGCGACCATGCCGAATGCGCAAAAGCCGGCATGGATGATGTCATCATGAAGCCTGTCAGCCCGGATATACTGGAGACAATCTTCCAGAAGCATCTGAAGCGCGAAGAGATGCGCGCGGTCTGCTGATCGAAACTCTGGTCAACTCCCCAGATTTTGGGGCGCCAACAATCCCAAACATCGCTTTTCCACTATCGGTTTATTAAGACTTGGCCGCCATTCTCCCCGGAGGGAGTGAAATCTCAGGTCAAAATATGAAACCGGTGGACGTACCTTTTATGCCCGTGAGCCAGAATGAGCTCCAGGCCATGGCCTATACCGATCCGTTGACCGGACTCGGTAATCGCCATCGTATGCGCGACCGGGTCACCAAGATTTCGGCCGAGCGCGCCAACGATCCGGCGCCGTTCACCATCGGCATCGCCAATCTCGATTCCTTCAAGCCTATCAATGACCTGTTCGGATCCGCCGCCGGCGATGAGATCCTCTGCCAGGTCGCTCATCGCCTGAAGGCCTGCATCCCCGACGGCGCGCTCGTCACCCGCCACGACGGCGATGAATTCGCCTTCGTCCTGCCGCTGATCTTCGAGCGTGCGAGTGCGGAAAAATTCGGACAGATGATCCGCGAAGTGCTGTCGGCACCCTATGATCTCGGCGACCGGAACGTGCGTCTCTCTGCATCCTTCGGTTTTGCAATCTATCCGTTTGCCGGTGAGGAGTTCGACGAGCTCCTGAAGAGCGCCGAGACCGCGCTCTACCGTTCCAAGCGCCGCGGCCGCAGCCAGATCACCGTCTATTCGCGCGAGATCGCGCAGGAGATGAAGCGGGCGACGCAGCTGGAGCAGGCGCTTCGAAACGCCATCATCTCGGATGCGATCGACGTGCACTTCCAGCCGATCGTTTCGCTCGCCAACAATCAGGTCGTCGGTTTCGAGGCGCTCGCCCGCTGGAACGATCCGGATCTCGGCTTCGTCTCGCCGGGCGTCTTCGTACCGCTCGCCGAAGAGCGCGGCTTTATTGACGCGCTATCTGAAACGTTGCTGCGCAAGGCTGCGGAGGCCGCACTTTCCTGGCCGCGCGAGCTTTTCCTCTCCTTCAACCTGTCTTCGGCGCAGCTGATGGACCCCGGCACCAGCGCCAACGTCCTCTCCATCCTCGGCCGCGTCGGTTTCGATCCCCACCGCCTGGAGCTGGAGATCACCGAAACCGCAGTGATGAGCTCCGCCGACACGGCGCACCGCATCATCTCCGATCTGCGCCAGGCCGGCGTTCGCGTCTCGCTCGATGATTTCGGCACCGGCCAGTCGAGCCTCGGGCGCCTGCGCGACTTCATCTTCGACAAGGTGAAGATCGACCGCGCCTTCGTCTCGCGCATCAACAATGACCGTGCCTCCGAGCATATCATCAAGGCGATCCTGACGATGTGCGAGGGCCTCGATCTCGAGGTGGTCGCCGAAGGCATCGAGGATTATTCCGAGGCCGTGAAGCTTCGCGCGCTCGGCTGCGGCATGGGCCAGGGCTACCATTTCGGCAAGCCGGCAGACAGCATCGCCACGCTGCGCTTCCTGCACGAGAATTACGACTCGGCAGGCACCGACCGCATCCCTGCATAAGCCGCATCGAGGCTAGTCCACGGCGTCATCAGACATTTCTATTTTAGCGCCGCTGCGCCATGATCCCCGCTTGCTTCGGCGCGAAAAGCGAGTGTCTCATGACGTCATCCAAAGACCCCTTGTTACAGCCCTTTCAGCTCAAGCACCTGACGCTGAAGAACCGCGTCATGTCGACGGCGCATGAGCCGGCCTACTCCGAAGACGGCATGCCGACCGATCGCTACCGGCTCTATCACCGGGAGAAGGCCAAGGGCGGCATTGCGCTGACGATGACCGCAGGTTCCGCCGTCGTCTCGGCCGACTCTCCGCCGGCCTTCGGCAATCTCCACGCCTATCGCGACGAGATCGTGCCGTGGCTGAAGAAGCTCGCCGACGACTGTCATGAATACGGCACCGCCGTGATGATCCAGCTCACCCATCTCGGCCGCCGCACCGGCTGGAACAAGGGCGACTGGCTTCCGGTGCTGGCACCGTCGCCGATCCGCGAGCCCGCCCACCGGGCCTTTCCGAAGGAAGCCGAGGAGTGGGATATCGAGCGCATCATCGCCGATTACGTCTCCGCCTCGCAGCGCATGAAGGAAGCCGGGCTCGATGGTATCGAGTTCGAGGCCTACGGCCACCTGATGGATGGCTTCTGGTCTCCGGCCACCAACCGCCGCGACGACGAATTCGGCGGCTCGCTCGAAAACCGCATGCGTTTCTCGCTGATGGTCACCGATGCGGTGCGCAAGGCCGTCGGCCCCGATTTCATCGTCGGCATCCGCATGGTGGCGGACGAAGATTGGGAGAAGGGTTTTTCACGCGAAGAGGGGATCGAGATCGCTCGCCGCCTCGTCGCCTCAGGCGGTGTCGATTTCCTCAACATCATCCGCGGCCATATCGATCACGATGCCGATCTCAACAACGTCATCCCGATCCAGGGCATGGCCGCGTCGCCGCATCTGGATTTCGCCGGTGAAGTCCGGGCCGCGACCCGCTTCCCGGTGTTCCACGCCGCCCGTATCGCCGATATCGCCACCGCCCGCCATGCGATCGCCGAGGGCAAGCTCGACATGGTCGGCATGACCCGCGCCCACATCGCCGATCCGCATATCGTGCGCAAGGTGATGGCGGGCGAGGAGGCGCGCATCCGCCCCTGTGTCGGCGCCACCTACTGTCTCGACCGCATCTATGAGGGCGGCGAGGCGCTGTGCATCCACAATGCCGCAACCGGCCGCGAGGCCGAGATGCCGCATGAGATCGAGAAGGCAGCAGCCAAAAGGAAGGCCGTCGTCATCGGCGCCGGTCCCGCGGGCCTGGAGGCAGCGCGCGTGCTCGCCGAGCGCGGCCATAGCGTCGATGTTCTCGAAGCGACCGGTAAGGCCGGCGGCCAGATCAACCTGCTCACCCGCAATCCGCGGCGCAAGGAAATGATCGGCATCATCGACTGGCGGCTGGAAGAGCTCGAGCGCCTCGGCGTCACCATCCATTACGATGTCTATGCCGGTGCCGATGAAGTCCTGGAATTCGCTCCCGATCTCGTCGTCGTCGCCACGGGCGGCATCGCCCAGTCGCCGGAGCTGGAGGCGGGCGAGGAGCTCGTCACCTCGTCCTGGGATATCCTCGCCGGTGCCGTAAAGCCCGAGAGTTCGGTCCTGCTCTTCGACGACAATGGCGGCCATCAGGGCATGTCGGCCGCCGAGGTCATCGCCAATGGCGGCGCCGATCTGGAGCTCGTCTCGCCCGAACGCTTCTTCGCCCCCGAAATGGGCGGCATGAACCATGTGCCCTATGCCAGGACCTTCGCCGAGAAGGACGTCCGCGTCACCATCAACACGCGCCTGAAATCGGTCCGCCGCGAGGGCAACGGCCTCGTCGCCGTCCTCGGCTCGGATTATGCCGGTGCGGTAACGCGCGAGCGGCGTGTGGCCCAGGTCGTCGTCGAGCACGGCACCATGGCCAATGCCGATCTCTATCTGGAGCTGAAGCCGCTGTCGCGAAACCTGGGGGCTGTGGATTACGCATCGCTCATCGCCCGCCAGCCGCCGATCCCGATGAAGAACCCGGAAGCCGCCTTCGACCTGATCCGCATCGGCGATGCCGTCTCCAGCCGCAATGTCCATGCGGCGATCTACGACGCCCTGCGCTTCTGTTCGCTGCTCTAGAAACAGGAATGGCGGCGCCCCGAAGGGCGCCGCCATCTACGCTATACTCCCGTGCGGTTTCCCGTCCGGTATCACTTGGTGGTGGTCGAGCCGGTTGCCGTCGAGTCGGTCGGCATCGTGCCACCCGTTGCGGCCGGAGCCTTTTCGGCTGCCTGCATCTGCAGGGTCTTGAACTCCGGTGCAGCCTTCAGGCTGTCAGCCGTTTCCGTAGTCGTCAGCTTGACGCTGCCGTCCTGGGTGTTCTGGGCAACGGTGATCTTTTCCATCGGCACGGCGACGTTCTTCTGGCCGATACCAAGGAAGCCGCCGACACCGACCACGGCAGCAACGAGGCCGCCATCCTTCTTCATGATCAGGTCGGTGACGTTACCGATGCTTTCGTTCTGACCGGTATAGACCGACTGGCCGATATAGGTGTTGGCGCTGACCTGATCTGCACCCTGTTCGGTGAGATAGGTGCCGCCACCGGCCTGTGCGGTGTCAGTGGACGCTGCAGGCGCCGGAGCCTGGGCTGCGTCACCGGCCGGAGCCGTCGCATCAGGCATCTTCGGTGCCGTCGCATCGGCCGGAGCCGACTGGGTAGCGCCCGGGGTCGCGGGCTGCGGAGCACTCTGCGAAAATGCCACCGGTGCGAAAGCCGTGGCAAACAGGGCGCCAGCAGCAACGGTCGTCAGGAGTTTGCGTGTCATTTCGAACCTACCTTTGTGTTCCCTAGTGTGATCCTCTGGCGCGGCTGCCGCTTCTGTTCGGGCGTCTCTGCCGTGCCGGTTCGAAAGGGAAAATGGGTGGGTAGGCTATTGGTTCCTCTCAAAAATCTCTAAAATTTCGCGATTTTTCGGGAACATTTATCGCATCGGCTGCAGAATTCTGCCGCCGGAATAGAAAAAGGGCACTCCCGCCGGGAGTGCCCTTCGTCAATGGTTCTGACCCGTTTCAGATCACAAAGGCAGGGTCGAAGACGCCCTTGACGGCAACGCCGAGTTCCAGAAGCGCACCGGCCTGCGGCTGCGTGGAGCGGGCCGTCTCGTCGAGACCTTCCCATGCCGTCGTCACTGCCAGCCGATCCGCGTCCTTGCCGATGAAGGCGGGGCAGGAGGGCTGGGCGGCCGGCACCTTGTAGCGGGCGATCCGCAATCCGTCCGGGCTGTAGCGGTCGACGACACCGGCGCCCCAGCGGGCGTTCCAGATATAGCCGTCGGCATCGCAGACCGAGCCGTCGATGCCACCGGGATCTTCCATGCTGTCGACCATGACGATCGGCTCGCCGGAGGGCAGGCCGGTCTGCGGATCGACCATCACCCGCATCAGGCGGCTGATCCGCGTATCGGTGTAATAGCCGATCGTGCCGTCGGGCGAGAAGCAGATCGAGTTCGGAATGCTGATCCCGGCAAAGATCTTGGTGACCTTGCCGCCGGAGGCGACGTGATAGATCGAGCCCGCCTGGTTTTCGGCGCGCTTGCTCATCGTGCCGATCCACAGCGCGCCCGACGGATGCGTGCGCCCGTCATTGGAGCGGTTCTCCGGCATGTCGTTTTCGAGCGCCGCATAGAAAGTGAGCTTGCCGTCGGCGAGATCGCGCACGAACAGTCCTTCTTCGGTGGCGAGCAGCTGCCGCTTGCTGTCGATCCGCGCCAGAACGCTCGCCATCATCGGCAGCGCGTGCACTTTCTTCGCGCCGCTCGACAGCGTCAGTTCATGCAGTTCCTTGCCGAGGATATTGAACCACCAGACGGTATCGGTCGCCGGATCATAGGTCGGGCCTTCGCCAAGTACGGAATTGGTGTCGCAAAGTGTTTTGCCTTCAAACTCATAAATAGCGGTCATAATGCCTATGCTCCTACGGCTGCGTCATAGGCTAAAATGGTCGCCTTGGCGCGCTCGGCAACCTCTGCGGCAGTCATTCCCGGCTTGTAGATGCTGGTGCCGAGGCCAAAGGCCTTGATGCCGGCATCGGTGTATTCGGAGAAGTTCTTGTCGGAAACGCCGCCGACGGCGGCAATGACGAGCTCCGGCGGCAGGATGGCGCGGATCGCATTGATGCCGGACGGGCCGAGCACGCTTGCCGGGAAAAACTTCAGGCCGGTGGCGCCGGCGCGCGCTGCGGCAAGCGCTTCCGTCGGCGTGAAGACGCCGGGCATCGATACCATGTCGTAGCCGCGGGCGCGGATGATGACGTCGGGCTCGACATTCGGCGTCACCAGCAGCTTGCCGCCGGCATTGTGCATGTTGTCGACCGCTTCGACCGTCAGCACGGTGCCGCCACCGATCAGCACGTCGGCCGGTGCCATCTTCGCGGCGATCTCGATCGACTTGAAGGGCTCCGGCGAGTTCAGCGGGATCTCGATCGCCTGCAGGCCGTTTTCGATCAGCGCGCCGACGACGCCAGCGGTTTCTTCCGGCTTGATGCCGCGCAGGATGGCGATCAGCGGGCGCTTCATGGAGGGGAAAGGAATACGGTTCATGGCTTTAACTTTCTTATTTTGACCAGATGGCGGCAGCAGCGGCCGAGAGGCCGCGAAGAACGGCCGTATCGGCATCTATCGTCGTGAATTTAAGAGACAGGGATTTGAAGGCGGTTTCGTAAAGCGTCTGCAGGCGGCCGGAGGCAACGAGCGCGATCGGCGTATCGTTGGCGGCATCCGACAGCGCCCCGGCGATTTCGAGCCCGATCAGCGTGCCCGAAATCTTCGCCTGTGCCGCAGCCGGCGTCACGCCATGCAGCAGCTGGCCGGAGCGGGCGGTGAAGAGCAGGTTGGTCGCCATCGCCGGCTGGCGGAAGGCGGCGGTGACGGAAGCCTTGAAGGCGGAGTTGTCGGCCGGCGACTGGTCGGCGCCGGCAACGGCATGGGAGAGGATCGTATGCTTGGTGATCGCGTCGAAAAGCTCGCCGGTCATGAAGGTCGAGAAGCCGATGACCTCGCCGTCCTGCACATGCACCCATTTCGAATGCGTGCCGGGCATGCAGACCGCCTGCGCGCCGCTGCTCTCCGCGCCAAGTGCGCCGAGCAGCTGGGTTTCCTCGCCGCGGATGACATCGGGAGATGCCTTGTCGCGCTGGGCAAGGCCCGGAAGAATGCGGATATCGCGGCTCTGGCCGGGAACGGAGACGGCTCCCGTGAGGATCGACGAGAGCGATGCCGGCACATCGGTGTAACCGGCTTCGACCCAGCCTTGCTTGGCGCCGACCATGCCGCAGGCGATGACCGGCAGATCGGCCGGTGCCGAAACCTTGTCGAGATGTGCGGCAAGCACTTCGGCAAAGCCTGTCTTCGCCGCCACCGTCATGCCCTCGCTGCCGCGGCTTTCGCCGAGCACGCTGCCATCGTCGGCGATCAGCCAGAGCCGGAAACTGCTCGTACCCCAGTCAACCGCGACATATGCGGGTTTTGCCATCAGAAAATGCCTCCATCGACAATCATGGACTGCGCGGTCACTGCCGCCGCGCAATCGGATGCAAGAAATAGACAGGGACCGACGATCGCATCGGCGTTCAGCACCCTTTTCAGGCACTGCCGCTCGACGGTCTTGGCGATCCCTTCCTCGGTGAGCCAGAGCTTCATCTGCCGCTCGGTAACGATCATGCCGGGCAGGATGCAGTTGACGCGGATATTGTCCGGCCCGAGCTTGCCCGCCATGCTCTTCGTCAGGCCGATCACGGCGGCCTTGGCGGTGGAATAGGCCGGGAAATCGGGCATGTTCAGCAGATAGGCGATCGACGACATGTTGACGATCGCCCCGCCGCCCGCTTCGCGCATCGAGGGCGCCACGGCTTGGGCGGTGAAGAACACATGGCGCAGATTGGTCGCCTGGTTGTTGTCCCAGTATTCGGGCGTCACCGTATCGAAATCGTGCCGGTCGTCGCGCGCTGCATTGTTGACGAGAACCGTGATCGGCCCCGACTGCGCCACCACCGCGTCGACGGTCTGGCGGATCGCCTCGATGTCGCGAAGATCGGCCTTGAAGAAGTGCACGGGATGCTCGCTGTCGCGCGAAAGCCGCAGGGAAAGCGCGCGGCTCCCGTCTTCGGCGACATCGATGAAGGATACTTTTGCACCCTGACGCGCGAAGCCCTCGACGATCGCCGCGCCGATGCCCGATCCGCCGCCGGTCACCAGAACCGTGCGATCCCTGAATTCCGGAAACTGTGCCGATACGCCCGTCACCGCATTCCTCCCGAAGTTCCATTATTTGGAACTTAATTTGACTATGTGGAATTATCGATTTACGCTGGCCTTTCTGTCAAGACCGCAGGCGGTCACAACGGTAGGCGATCGATGGCTCCGCGAAAAGGCACGGAAGGCGAAAACGACACCGGAACCCTCGGCAAGCTGATGGTTCTGCTCGATCTGGTGACCCATGCCGAAAGGCCGCTGCGCTTCACGGACATTTTGGCGCAGGCCAACCAGCCGCGCGGCACGCTGCATCGCCAGCTCGGGCATCTGGTGGAGGAGGGGCTGCTGGAGCTCGATGGAGACGGCCGCTACTCGCCGGGACTGCGCCTGCTCGATCTCGCCGCCCGCAGCTGGGCGAAGAACGAATTCCGCCTGATCGCAGAGCCGCATCTGCGCGCCCTGCAGGCGATGAGCGGCGAGACCGTCCATCTCGGCGTGCTGCGCGGCACCTCGATCATCTATCTCGACAAGGTGGAAGGGCAGCAGTCGGTGCGCATGTATTCGCAGATCGGCAATGCCTCGCCGGTCTATTGCACCGGCGTCGGCAAGGCGGCTCTCTCCGTGCTCCCCGACGCCACCGTTGCCGCGCTTGCGGCCGCCATCCCGTTCCAGCGCTTCACCGAACACACGCTGGCTTCAGCCGAAAGCCTGCTCGCCGAGCTTTCCGATATCCGCAGGAAGGGCTGCGCCTTCGACCGGGAGGAGCACGAACAGGGCATCCGCTGCGTCGCCGCGCCGATCTGGACGGCCGATCACAGTCTGGTCGGCGGCGTCTCGATCACCGGCCCCGCCTACCGGCTGACGATGGAGCGGCTTGCCGAGTGGGCCGGCCCCGTCCGAGCGGCGGCCGAAAGCATCATGGAAGGCATGCGCATCCGTCTCGGTCCGCGCCGGTAACGCGGGCGTGATGGCTTCATCGGGTGGACGCAAAAGAAGAGCATGCTTATGATGAGGACCATATTGAGATTTGGTGGCGAATCACACCAACTGCGATAACTCGCAAAAGAGATACAAGCTTCGACCGGCCGTGCATTTTAAGGCCGGGAGACCATATTTTTTCAATAGGTTTAGCAATTTAGCAGCGCAGTTGATCTGAACCGCAAGCTCGGGAAGATGAAGAATAGATGGCCTTGTCTCAAGCATCCGATCAGACGGATGAATACGTCCAGGAGATAGCGGGTCTGAAGACCCAGTTCGATATCTTCCGTTTCATGAAGCGCGTGACGGATGCTTTCGGCAGCCGCGCCTTCATGGTCCTCAACCTGCCGCCGATTACCTCCTTCGAACTGCAGAGCACGACCGTCATTACCAGCTGGCCGGCAGAACTTCTGTCGCTGTACGATCAGGAAGGGCTGATGATGAACAGCCCGGTGCTGCGCCGCCTGCGCACCTCGTCGCTGCCCTTCTTCCATGACACCTCGAAGGGCTGGGTCCGCGACGACGGCAAGTCGGCGATGGTGGCTGGGCTTTTCGAGCGTTTCCGCATGGTGCGCTGCGCCTATTTCCCGACGCACGAGCCGTCGGGCCTGCGCGGCGCCGTCTCCTTTGCCGGAGATCGCGAGCCCTACACGCCGGAAGAGATGCGTAATCTCTCCTATATCGCCATCCACGTCTTCGACCGGCTGGCCGAGATCCGCAATCTCGACAACCGGCTGACCGATACGCTGACCGATCGCGAAGTCGATTGCCTCAACTGGACGGCCGCCGGCAAGACCAGCGCCGAAATCGCCGATATCCTCGGCCTCTCCGAGCATACGGTGAACCACTATCTGAACCGCGCGACGAAGAAGCTCGATACCGTCAACCGCACCCAGGCGGTCGCCAAGGCGCTGCGCATCGGCCTGATCAAGTAAGCTGCCGAAAAAATCGGCAGCGCGTCTCAAAGATGGGCAGCCGGATCAGCCGCTGTCCTTTTCCCGGGCATCGCCCCAATCCGCACGGCGGGCCCATTTGAAAGCGGCGCCGTCTCTCTTCGAATAAATCTGCTCGGCCGCGCTGCCATCCTCGCGGCAGAGCTTCAGCCGGATGACGCTGCCCGAACCCTGCGGCGGCGCAATGACGCGTGCCTCCGGCAGGGGCGAGGGGACGCGGCTGGCGGCGATGAAAATATACTTCTCGTCTTCCCATGGCACGTCCGCATCCTTGACCAGCCGGTGGATTTTCGAGCGGGCGACGCGGCGCGAGAAGTGGCACCAGTCGGGCGCCACGATCGGACAGTCCTTGGCATGCGGGCAGGGCGCCACGATATGCGCGCCCTTCGACAGCAGCACGTCGCGTGCCGCCAGAATCCGCTCCCACCCTGCCGGCGTCCCCGGCTCGATGATCAACAGCGTATCCGATGTCAGCGTCCACAGCTTGCCGATCGACGCGGCGATCTGATGCGGCTCGATCTCGTCCAGTACATAGGCGAGGGTGACGAGATCGGCCGGCGCGATGTCAGGCAAGGCCTTGATAAGATTGCCATCCAGCCAGGTGGAGGCAACTTCCAGACCTTCGGAAAGGCTTTTCCCGGTCTGCCGGATCGCGTCGCTTGCCTCCACCATCGTCGCCTGCTCGATATCGGGCCAGCAGTCGGCGGCCGCCCACAGCGCCGAGCCCGGACCGGCGCCGACATCGATGAGCTGGCGGGGTTCGAAGCCGGGCCGCACCTCGGCGATCATCTCCATCGCCGCGCGGATCGCTGCATAGGTGGCAGGCAGCCGGGCCGCGAGATAGGCCTGCGCCGCCAGCTGGTCGCTGATATGGAAGCTGCCGTCGCGAAGCTCCTGCCGGTAGCGGCTCGAAAGCCGCGCCGAGGCGCGCTTCAGCGCATCGAGCGGCTGGCCCTCCAGCATCGTTTCCACCCGTTCGCGCAATTGTCTCGGCAGTTCCATCGTCGTCGTCCGTTTCGGTTCCGCTGGCCATACAGCCGTGTACCGGTAAAGCCAAGCGCGGCACTTGGCATGCACCTTGCTTCTTATTTGGCAGAGGTCCAGAGGGGACTTTGAAAAGAGCGCCAAAAATGGCGCCGTTTCGGCCAGCCGCCGTCCAGCATTGTCGATGCGTTTCCTCATGCATCCGGTCGCTAGCGGCGGCTGTTGCTTTTTTGTGACGGCAGGTTCGGGATCATCGCCGCCCCCCAATTATTAGTGTGCTTTAGGCTCTGGTCATTTTGGGCCATTGCGCTAGGTGGGTCTGATCGCTTTGGTTTTCGGGGAGACCGTTGCGGCCATCTAGGCGAAAGCCTGGCGGACCAGATGGCCGCAACGGAATTCGATTGCGCGATTTCCGTTTCCCTCAATGATGATTTCGTTTGGCGAAGGCGCAGCCCTCCACTATCTACGTGTCACAAAGATACGCGTGAGGAATGCATGACTGAGGTCACCAAGGAACAGGTTCTCGAAACGCTGAAGACCGTGCGCGGTCCCGATCTCGAACATAATATTGTCGAGCTCGGCATGGTGTCGGATGTCTTCATCTCCGACGGCAAGGTGTATTTCTCGATCACAGTGCCTGCCGAACGGGCAAAGGAGCTTGAGCCGCTGCGTCAGGCCGCCGAGCGCGTCATCAAGGAAATGCCGGGCGTCAAGGGCGCGCTGGTGGCGCTGACGGCGGACAAGAAGGCCGCCTCGGCATCTGCTCCCGCCGCCCGTCCGGCTGCCGCATCGCATGCCGGCCACGATCACCACGGCCATTCCCATTCGCACGCACCGCAGGCCCAGCAGCCGCGCTCCGGCAAGATCGGCGTTCCCGGCATCGGCGCGATCATCGCCGTCGCCTCCGGCAAGGGCGGCGTCGGCAAGTCCACCACCGCCGTCAACCTGGCGCTCGGCCTTCTCGCCAACGGCCTGAAGGTCGGCATCCTCGACGCCGATATCTACGGCCCGTCCATGCCGCGGCTCCTGAAGATCTCCGGCCGCCCGACGCAGCTCGATGGCCGCATCATCAACCCGATGGAAAATTACGGCCTGAAGGTCATGTCGATGGGCTTCCTCGTCGATGAGGAGACCGCGATGATCTGGCGCGGCCCGATGGTCCAGTCGGCACTGATGCAGATGCTGCGCGAAGTCGCCTGGGGCGATCTCGACGTTCTCGTCGTCGACATGCCGCCCGGCACCGGCGACGCGCAGCTGACCATGGCCCAGCAGGTGCCGCTCGCCGGCGCCGTCATCGTCTCGACGCCGCAGGATCTGGCGCTGATCGACGCCCGCAAGGGCCTCAACATGTTCCGCAAGGTGGAAGTCCCGGTTCTCGGCATCGTCGAGAACATGAGCTACTTCATCGCCCCCGATACCGGCACCCGCTACGACATCTTCGGTCATGGCGGCGCTCGCAAGGAAGCCGAGCGCATCGGCGTGCCCTTCCTCGGCGAAGTGCCGCTGACCATGAATATCCGCGAAACCTCGGATGCCGGCACCCCGCTCGTCGCCTCCGAGCCGAACGGCATCGTCGCCGGTATCTATAAGGAGATCGCTGCGAAGGTCTGGGCGGAAGTCGGCGGCCAGCCGCAGCGCGCTGCCCCGGCCATTGTCTTCGAATAGGACAGACGCGGTTTCGTGAGCGCGCGCCGCATACCCCAAATTGCGGGGGAAATGTGGTGAAACCGCGCAGTTCACGTAACACGTCTTGATTATTTCACCGCTTTCCGTCATATGCCCCGCCGTCGCCATGAGGGCGGCTTCTGCAGATGCTCGATGACGGCCGCCTTTTGCCCCAGGGTTCCCGGCCAGCCTGCATGTTCGGAGTTGACTTGTCGGTTGAAGGATTGGTGACTGCGATGCGGTTGAGCACAATGCGCATCCGGCAAATGGCCGGACGCAGCCGGAGTGGTATGAACTTTTTTTATCCGTTTCCGTTAGGCTACAGGGCAGGCGCTGCCCTATCGGCGGCCGCGTAATGGAAGGGCGTGCGATGATGCCGATCATGGCAAGGCGCGAACGCGGCTGGAGACCGGCCCGTTGATCACCGCCTATTGCTCCAATTGCAAATCCGTCGAGATTGGCGATCTGTCGCAGACCGCCGCATTTCCGGATGACGTCGTCTGGATCGACATGGTCGAGCCGACGCGCGAAGAAGAGCTCTACGTCGAAAAAGTGATCGGCATCGAAGTGCCGACCCGCGACGACCTCAAGGACATCGAACCGTCGGCCCGTCTCTATACCGAGGGCGACGCCGTGTTCATGACCGCCTCGCTCGTCTGGCAGGCCGATACATCCTCTCCGACGCTGACCGATGTCGCCTTCATCCTGGCCGGCAACAAGCTGATCACCATCCGCTACGCCCACCCGAAATCCTTCAAGCTGTTCATCGCCGCCCTGCATCGCGTGCCCGAGCAGTGGCGCAACGGCGCTTCCCTGCTTGCCAAGCTGCTCGAGACCATCGTCGACCGCACCGCTGAGATCCTCGAGCTTTCGGTCTCCCGCATCGATATTCTCTCGACCCATGTCTTCGGCGATCGCGCCAAGAAGGTCCGCAAGCCGTCGAACTATCTGGAAGAGAAGCTCCGCGACATCGCCGCCCATCACCGGCTGGTCAGCAAGGTGCGCGACAGCCTCGCGTCGCTGTCGCGTCTGTCGAGCTTCTTCTATGCGCTGCCGGCCGTGCAGCAGGACCAGGCCACCAAGGAACTCTGCCGCACCGTGTCGCGCGATATCCAGTCGCTGAACGAGCACGCATCCTTCATCGCCGGCAATATCACCTTCCTGCTCGATGCTTCGCTTGGCCTGATCAACATCGAACAGAATTCGATCATCAAGATCTTCTCGATCGCATCGGTGGTGTTCTTGCCGCCGACGCTTGTCGCATCCATCTATGGTATGAATTTTGAATTCATGCCGGAATTGCATTTCGCGGCGGGCTATCCCTATTCGCTGGCCCTGATGGTCATCTCCGCCGTCATTCCGTTTTTCTTTTTCCGCTGGAAAGGCTGGCTCTGAGGAGCCTGTTTGTTACTTCATGTCCGACGAAAGTCATTCGCACGACAGCAACATGACGCCGCGCAAGCTCTTCTATCTTGCGCTCGGCTCCGTTGGCGTCGTCTATGGAGATATCGGTACCAGCCCGCTTTACGCCTTCCGCGAAGCGCTGAAGCCGGTGGCCCAGGACGGTCTCACCCGCTTTGAAGTCATCAGCCTCATTTCGCTGATGATCTGGGCGCTGACCATCATCGTCACCATCAAATACGTGCTGCTGCTGCTGCGCGCTGACAACGAAGGCGAAGGCGGCACGCTGTCGCTGCTCGCCTTGCTGATGAAGACGGCCAATGGCCACACCGCGATCCTCGTCGCCCTCGGCCTGACGGGCGCCGCGCTCTTCCTCGGCGACGCGATGATCACGCCGGCGCTGTCGGTTCTGTCGGCGGTCGAAGGTATCAAGCTCGTGGCGCCGAATGCCTCGCCCTATATCGTGCCGATCTCGGTGGCGATCCTGGTTGGCCTTTTTGCCTTTCAGTCACGCGGAACGGGCACCATGGCCCGCTTCTTCGGCCCGATCACCGCGCTGTGGTTCATCGTCATGGCGGTCGTCGGCCTGTCGCATATCTCCGACGACTACGGCATTCTCGCCGCCTTCAATCCCTATTATGCCGTCAGCTTCCTGCTGAACGAAGGCTTCTACGGCATCGTCGTGCTCGGCGCCGTGTTCCTGACGATCACCGGTGCCGAAGCGCTCTACGCCGACCTCGGCCATTTCGGCCGCCGTCCGATCCAGTGGGCCTGGTTCGCGCTCGTCTTCCCGGCGCTGACGCTGAACTATCTCGGCCAGGGCGCGCTCGTGCTCGGCAATCCGGAGGCGATGTCCGATCCCTTCTATCTGATGTTCCCGAAATGGGCGCTGCCCTTCGGCGTCGTGCTCGCCACCTGCGCCACCATCATCGCCAGCCAGGCCGTCATCACCGGCGCCTTCTCGCTGGTGCGCCAGGCGATCAACCTTGGTTTCCTGCCGCGCATGGAAATCCTCTTCACCTCGGAAACCAATACCGGGCAGATCTTCCTGCCGTCGGTCAACGCCATCCTCTTCCTCGGCGTCATGTTCCTGGTGATCACCTTCAAGACCTCGGATGCGCTGGCAACGGCCTATGGCATCTCGGTTACCGGCGCGATGGTCGTCACCACCATCATGGCCTTCGAGTTCGTCCGCACCCGCTGGAACTGGTCGATCCTGGTTGCCTCGATCGTGCTTCTGCCGCTGCTGGCGCTGGAGCTGATCTTCCTCGGCGCCAACCTCTTGAAGATCCACGATGGCGGCTACATCCCGATCCTGATCGCCAGCGCCTTCATCGTCATCATGTGGACCTGGCGCCGCGGCACCGGCATTCTCACCGAGAAGACCCGCCACACGGATATTCCGCTCGCCTCCTTCGTCAGCTCGATCGAGCGCAAGAGCGACCACTCGCCGGCCCATGTTCCGGGCACCGCGATCTTCCTGACCAGCGATCCGGAATCGGCACCCGCTGCACTGCTTCACAATCTGAAGCACAACCACGTCCTGCACGACAAGAACGTCATCCTGACGATCCGCACCGTCAACAAGCCGCGCGTTCCGAGCGTCGACCGCTACAAGGTCGAGCCGATTTCCGAGCGCTTCTCGCGCGTCGAGCTGCAGTTCGGCTTCATGGAAACGCAGAACGTCTCGCAGGCGCTCGCCACTCTGCGCAAGACCGGGCTGAAGTTCGACATTATGTCGACCTCCTTCTATCTCGGCCGCCGCAAGCTGGTGCCGGATGCGAAGTCGGGCATGCCTTACTGGCAGGACCGTCTCTATATCGCGCTCGCCAACGCGGCCGCCAATCCGTCGGATTACTTCCGTCTGCCGGCCAATCGCGTGGTCGAGCTCGGATCGCACGTCATCATCTGACGCGACGCAAAGACATCTTTCAAAGCCCGGCCATCGCGCCGGGCTTTTTGCGTTTCGCTATATGAAAAAATGCTCATGGGAGATTCTGGGACGGCAAATTAACCAACCATCAAGGTTAATGAGAGATTTTCGATACAAAGTTCATGCGTCCCGTGTTCCCGGAGTCTGGCGTTGCGTCGAAAGAGCGTTTCCCTCGGCAAGCTGCGTATTGTGCCCAAAAACTGGGTCTCACCCGCCATCTTCGGCATCTGCGGGTGGCTCGCATTCCCTTCCATCGTCTCGCATGCGGATCTTGCCGCCATGCTCGCCGGCCTCGATGAGAGCCGCGAGAACTGGCGCATGGTCATGACCAATTCGCCGGCCGGCTCCATCCACCAGGCCGAACTCACCTTCGCAGACCCGATCGTGACGGGCACGGTCGCCGCCGGTGCCGGCATGGTTCTGCCCGATGGCCGCAAGGTCGCCTTCGTCGCCGAAGGGAAGGGGCATGAGGACACGACCGATGAGGAGCGCGTCAACCGCAGCCTGAAGAAGGGCCGCATCGTCGCCGTCGAGAAGATGCAGCCGCCGAAGGATTTCACCGCCGGCTCCATTCTCCAGCGCACCAGATTGCTCTTCCAGCCGACCTTCAATCTCAAGGACAAGTCGGCCTTCGTGAAGCCGAAGATCAAGGGCAAGGAAATCGAGATCGCCACGGCCTTCTATAAGAAGGAGCCGATCAAGCCGGAAACCGTGGTGCCGACCTTCCTTGCCGATCTCGTCAACAACGACAAGCCGGATGTGCTGGCAACCGCCTATGCACCGGCAGCACCCGACTATTCCCGCCAGTCCCCCTTCGATTCGATTCTTGCCGACAAGGGCGCCAATGACGGCCGCTTCGTGCCGCAGATCGGCGCCAGGGATCATGCCTGGGCCGCAAGCGTTCTTCCGCCAACGGTGTTTTCCGCCGCCGAGCAGCAATGTCTCGCGTCCGGCATCTATTTCGAGGCCCGTGGAGAATCGGTGAAGGGGCAGGCAGCCGTTGCCCAGGTCATCCTCAACCGCGTTCGCAACCCGGCCTATCCGAAAACCATCTGCGGCGTCGTCTATCAGAACGAAGACTGGCGCAACCGCTGCCAGTTCTCCTTTGCCTGCGACAACATCAAGGATCGCGTGAACTCGCAATATCATTGGCGCATGGCCCGCGAAGTGGCGATGGCGGTGACGGCCGGCAAGATCTGGCTGCCGCAGGTCGGCTCCGCCACGCATTATCATGCGGTCTATGTCCGCCCGAAATGGGCCAAGACCATGGAGAAGGTCGGCCGCATCGGTCTGCACGTCTTCTACCGCACCTATGGCGGCGGCTGGAGCTGAGCGCTGCTAATCTGTGGATTCTCTGCAGCTTCCACCGGCTATAAAGCTGATTCTCCCGCTCGAATTTTGCCAAGCGGCCGAGATTGAGATCAAGTGACTGATATAAAACGATTATTTTATGTCCGGGCACGGGCGCCCTATGCCTTGACTATACCAATCCCTAAAACTATGTTGCGCGCGACTTCAGAACGGGCCGAAAGGTTCTATATTCCATGTCTCTGACGTCCGCGGGACCGGGGTAGCGGGATTGCGGATAGGGATGTAGGAGGAGGAACCATGTCGGATGACCGGGAAGAAAGTCTGGACAGGCGCCGCACGCAGCTGGGAGCAGAGCTCAAGGCAAAGCGTGTAGAGGCGAGAGAGGAACAGGCGAGCGAGGCCCGCGCCGAGGAAAGCCGTAAAGGCTATGCCCAGGCGATGAAGCTTTCGAGCGAATTCATCTCCGCTATCATTGTCGGCGCGCTTCTGGGCTATCTCCTCGACCGTTTTGTCGGCACGGCGCCTTGGGGTTTGATTATTCTTCTGCTTCTCGGATTTTGTGCCGGTGTTTTGAATGTTCTCCGTGCCGCAGGCAAGGTTGCAAAGCCGGAGCCTGGAAACGGAAACGGCAGCAAATAGGGCAGGGCGCGCCAGCGCCTCGTTCATTATGAATGATCCCGCGCCCGCGGGCCAAAGAAGAGAGAACAAGCGGTGTCTAACGATCCGACCCATCAGTTCCTGATCCAGAAGATTGTGCCGATCGAAGTCGGCGGGATTGATTTCTCGTTCACCAACGCTTCGCTCTTTATGGTCGCTTCGGCTGCCGTTGCCGCAGGCTTCCTGTATTTCTCGACCTCGAACCGCGCGATCGTTCCCGGCCGCTCGCAGTCGGTCGCTGAAATGTCTTATGAATTCATCGCCTCGATGCTGAAGGAAGGCGCGGGCACCAAGGGAATGAAGTTCTTCCCGCTGGTCTTCTCGCTCTTCATGTTCGTGCTGACTGCAAACCTGCTCGGCATGTTCCCGTACTTCTTCACCATCACCAGCCAGATCATCGTCACCTTCGCGCTGGCGCTGCTCGTCATCGGCACGGTTCTGGTCTACGGCTTCTATAAGCACGGCTTCCACTTCCTGAATGTGTTTGTCCCGCAAGGCGTTCCCGGCATTCTTCTGCCGCTGGTCGTGGCGATCGAAATCATTTCGTTCCTGTCCCGTCCGATTTCGCTCTCGGTTCGTCTCTTCGCAAACATGCTCGCCGGTCACATTACGCTGAAGGTGTTCGCAGGCTTCGTCGCCTCGCTCGGAGCCCTTGGCGCGCTTGGCATCGGCGGTGCCATTCTTCCTCTCATCATGACCGTCGCCCTGACCGGTCTCGAGTTCCTCGTCGCCTTCCTCCAGGCTTACGTCTTCGCGGTACTGACTTGCATGTACCTCAACGACGCGATCCACCCTGGCGGGCACTAAGGATAACGACATCGACGTCAAAGGGCGTCAGTCATTCGCCGCAACAACCATTTCAAAGGAGTTCAACATGGAAGCGGAAGCAGCAAAGTTCATCGGTGCAGGTCTGGCTTGCTTTGGTATGGCCGGTACGGCTCTCGGCCTCGGCAACATCTTCGGCAGCTACCTGTCCGGCGCTCTGCGCAACCCGTCTGCCGCTGACAGCCAGTTCGGCCGTCTGGTTTTCGGCTTCGCCGTTACGGAAGCTCTGGGCATCTTCTCGCTGCTCGTCGCTCTCCTCCTGCTCTTCGCCGTTTAATTTCGGTGGATTGAGGGATCACGGCCTGCAGACCGCAAGCCGTGATCCTTTGCATTTGCAGTACACCTGGAGGTGAGCATGTTTTTTGTGACCCCGGCCTATGCTGAAGAGGCTCCGGCGGGAACGGCAGAAACGGGTGCAGCCACTGGTACGGATCCGCACGCCGCCCCGGCTGCTGGCGAGGTCCATACCGAAACCGGCGTTGCCGGTGGCGAGCATCATGGCGGCGTTTTCCCGCCGTTCGATTCGTCGACCTACGCATCCCAGCTTCTCTGGCTGGTGATTACGTTCGCTGTTTTCTTCGTGCTCATGCAAAAGGTCATCGCACCGCGCATCGGCGGCATCCTCGAGCAGCGCCATAACCGGCTCGCTCAGGACCTGGACGAGGCAGCCCGCCTCAAGTCCGAAGCCGACGCCGCAGTCGCAACCTATGAAGGCGAACTCGCCGCAGCCCGCGCCAAGGCCAATCAGATCGGCTCTGCCGCTCGTGACGCCGCCAAGGTCAAGGCCGAAGCCGATCGCCGCGCCGTCGAAGCCAGCCTTGCTGAAAAGCTGAAGGCTGCCGAAGGCCGCATCGCCGATATCAAGGCGAAGGCATTCGCAGACGTCGGCACGATCGCTGAAGAAACGGCAACCGCCGTCGTCGAACAGCTGATCGGCGGCACCGCTGCCAAGACCGACGTTGCCGCTGCCGTTGCAGCCGCCAAGAAGGAGGCTTGATCGATGGCACTTGACGCAACATTCTTTGCGATGATCGGCCTGTTCCTCTTCCTGGGGCTGGTTGTCTATCTCAAGGTTCCCGGCATGATGGCAAAGTCGCTCGACGACCGCGCCGATCAGATCCGCAACGAACTGGCGGAAGCCAAGCGCCTGCGCGAAGAGGCCCAGCACCTGCTGGCCGAATACCAGCGCAAGCGCAAGGAAGCCGAAGCCGAAGCTGCCAACATCGTAGCGGCTGCCGAGCGCGAAGCAGACATGCTGACCGCCGAAGCCAAGAAGAAGACGGAAGAGTTCGTTGCCAACCGCACCGCGCTTTCCGAGCAGAAGATCAAGCAGGCGGAAGCCGATGCGATGAAGGCCGTCCGCTCGGCCGCCGTCGACCTCGCGATCTCTGCAGCCGAAGCCGTTCTCGCCAAGAAGGCGGACGCCAAGGTCCAGACCGACCTCTTCAAGGCCGCCGTCGGCGAAGTGAAGACGCGCCTGAACTGAGGTTCGGACATTGAGTTTGAAGAGCCCCGCCATTGTGCGGGGCTTTTTGTTTTTGGGTGGTGGCTTTAGCAGCCGCGCAATCTACTGCGACAGTTGTTCACCGTGGGGGGCCTCTCATGCCGCGCAGCCAACGCAGACCGTCAATCGGATCACCGAGACCTCCCCAACGACCCTCATTCCTGCGGTCGTCACAGGAATCCAGCCACGGCGCGTCTGCGCCGTGAATGACACGAGACGACTTCCAGCGCACCAATGAGTCTCTCGCGCCCCACGACTGGGGCGCACTGGATTCCTGTGACGAGCACAGGAATGAGGGAGGAGAAGTTGGTGGCCGCGGAGCGAGGTGGCACATGAGGCAGCGTCTAGGGGCGGTCCATAGAGGACGTGTGAAACATCAAAGGCTGGTGCCTGCAGCCCCCTCATCCGGCGCTATCGGGCCACCTTCTCCCCGAGGGGAGAAGGGAGGGAAGAGAAGGCTGTTCGCCCTTTCCCAGCCAAGGGCCGGAGGGTGTGTCGAGACGTTGCGGCAATTCCCTTTTCCCCAGCGGGGGTCCGAAGGACGGGTCGAGACCAGTGGCTCGACCCCGGTAGGTGCCCGCAGGGCGGATGAGGGGGCTCCGGGTGCAATCGCATCGGGGGAACCACCCCACACCTCAATCCCGCAACATCTCCTCCGTCACCGCAACCACCCCATCTTTCCGCAACGGCCGGAACGTCATGCGGTGCAGCGGGCACGGGCCGTGCGCCTCGATCCCCGCACGGTGCTGCGCCGTGCCGTAGCCGGCGTGGGCGGCGAAGCCGTAGTTGGGGAAGACGAGGTGGGCGCGGGTCATCATCCGGTCGCGGGTGACCTTGGCGACGATCGAGGCGGCGGCGATGGAGACGGAGCGGGCGTCGCCCTTGACCACCGCCTGGCCGGGACAATCGAGCCCCTGGGGCACGTCGAGGCCGTCGGTCAGCACGTAGGCAGCCGGAATGGAGAGGCCGCAGATGGCGCGGCGCATGGCGTCGAGGCTCGCCTTGCGGATATCGGTGTCGTCGATACGCGTCGCGCTGGACGAGGCGATGGAAACCGTCGCCGTTGCCAGGATCTGCACGAACAGCTCCTCGCGCCTGGCGGCGGACAGCTGCTTGGAATCGTTCAGCCCCTCGGGGATGCGCTTCGGATCGAGAATGACGGCTGCGGCAACGACAGGGCCGGCGAGCGGCCCGCGTCCGGCCTCATCGGCACCGGCGACCGGCCAGTGACCCGCCTTGCGGGCCTTCAGCTCCAGCTTGAAATCCGGAGTGAGCGGGACGTCTTCGAAAAGCAGAGGAGAATCGGGTGGCGTGCGACGTTTCATGCGGCTGAACCTCGCACGCCAACCCGATTTCCTGCAAGCCCCCGGAACAGGGCGGCGGCCGGGGGCTAGGGCCGCGAAGGGGCAGGGGACCCATCCGCGGTGTGCAGGCAGCCAGGGCGGCGGCGGCCTGCGGGTATTGCGTCATTGCCGGCGGCATACCCGCCAGCCGGTCGAAACGCTCCTCACGCGCCCGTGCCAGCGGGCGCGAAGTCTTCAAAGCAGCGACAGCTGCACGCCGCTGCCATCCGGCGGCACGAAGAGATCGTCGCGCAGCGGCATGCTGCGTCTGATCATGCCGAGCCGCTTGGTGGCCATCTCGAAGCGGCGGGAAATCTGCCAGGCATAGGGGCCGGCACCCTTCATCCGCTTGCCGAACTCGGCGTCATAATCCTTGCCGCCGCGCATCGAGCGCACCAGCGACATGACGTGCCGGTAGCGGTCCGGATAATGCTGCAGCAGCCAGTCGCGGAACAGCGGCGACACTTCGAGCGGCAGCCGCAGCAGCACGTAACCCGCCTCGCGGGCGCCGGCGGCATGCGAAGCCTCCAGAATGCGCTCCAGCTCGTGGTCGTTCAGCGCCGGGATGACGGGTGCCGCCATCACCGAGGTCGGGATGCCGGCCTCGCTCAGCGCATGGATCGCCTCCAGCCGCCGCGGCGGGGTCGAGGCGCGCGGCTCCATGGTGCGGGCGAGCTTGCGGTCGAGCGTCGTCACCGAAAGCGAGGCGCGCACCAACCCCTTGGCGGCCATGTCCTGGAGGATATCGATGTCGCGCATGATCATCGCCGACTTGGTGACGATCGAAACCGGGTGGTTCGCCTTGTTCAGCACTTCGAGGATCTGCCTCATGATGCGCCATTCCTTCTCGATCGGCTGGTAGGGATCGGTATTGGTGCCGATGGCGATCACCCGCGGCTTGTAGCCGGGCTTGGCAAGCTCGCGCTCCAGAAGCTTGGCGGCATCGGGCTTGGCAAACAGCTTCGCCTCGAAATCGAGCCCGGCCGACAGCCCCATATAGGCGTGGCTCGGCCGCGCGAAGCAATAGATGCAGCCATGCTCGCAGCCGCGATAGGGATTGATCGATCGGTCGAAGGGAATGTCGGGCGACTCGTTGCGAGTGATCGCCGTGCGCGGCTTCTCGATCTGCACTTCGGTGCGGAACGGCGGCAGCTCTTCCAGTGTCTGCCAGCCGTCGTCGAACGTCTCGCGGCTCTGAGGCTCGAACCTGCCGCTCGGATTGAGCCCGGCGCCTCGTCCGCGGCGGCGCTCGCCATCCACCCGCAGGCCGGACTGGGCGATCAGCGCTTCGGCAATATCTGCCGTATTGGCAGGCGCGAATGCGGCCTGCCCTGCAAGGGACTGTTCGTTCATCGGATTCTCCCGCAGCGGAGGCGTTGCCTTCGCCCGTTCTTGATGATTAAATTCCTAATCAGAAAATGAGAACAATGCAAGAACAAAATGAGGAAAGTCGCGCTGGCAAAATTTTGTGCGGCGCATTATAAATAGGCAATGTTGACGGTTGTTCTGGAGTGCCAGGATCAGGAACCTGAGCTGGCGCAGACTTTATCGGTGCTGGTCGCGGGCGCGGTCGAAGGGCTTGTAAGTGATGTCGTGGTGCTCGATCACGGCTCGCGCGACGGCACCTCTCGGGTGGCGGATGCTGCCGGCTGCCGTTTCCATTCGCAATGGGATATCAAGGACATATTGCGCTCGGCCCGGGGCGAGTGGCTGCTCTTCGTCGAGCCGGGTGCGCGCCCGCAAGCAGGCTGGATCGACGAGATCGCCGAATATGTGGCGCTGAACAAACTGCCCGCCCGCTTCACCGCCTCGCGCGCCTACCGCCGTCCGTTCCTGCAGCGCGTCGGCCGTGGCTTGCCGCCGCTGGAGCTTGCCTATCTTGTCCCCAAGAAACAGGCGGTCGCCTCGGCAAAGAGTGGCATGCGGCTGGCGGAGTTCCCGAAGGGCCAGAAGCTGCGTCAGCTTTCCAGTGAATTGATTCCTTCCTGGGTGGCGCGGGCCGCCAGATAGAATCAGCCGCCGCGCTTCAGGTGCTCGTCAAGCCGCGGCATGATTTCCACGAAATTGCAGGGCATGTGCCGGTAGTCGAGCTGCGCCTTCAGGATCCCGTCCCAGGCATCCTTGCAGGCGCCGGGCGAGCCGGGCAGCACGAAGATGAAGGTGGCGTTGGCAACACCGGCCGTGGCGCGCGACTGGATCGTCGAGGTGCCGATCTTGTCGTAGGAAATCCGGTGGAAGACTTCCGAGAAGCCGTCCATGCGCTTCTCGAACAGCGGCTCCAGCGCCTCCGGCGTCACATCACGGCCGGTAAAGCCGGTCCCACCGGTGGTGATGACGACGTCGATGCCGTCGGTCTCCGTCCAGGTCTTCACCCGCGCCGCGATCGCCTGCTTGTCGTCCCGCACGATGGCGCGGTCGACCAGTCTGTGGCCGGCCTCAACGATGCGGCCAGCGAGCGTGTCGCCCGACTTGTCGTCCTGGAGGGTGCGGGTATCGGAGACGGTCAGCACGGCGATGCCGACGGCAATGAACGGCCGGTTCTCGTCTAGGCCAGGCATGTCACTCTCCCGAAACAGTTTCCGTCGCCTGGAAATACCAGTCCGGCCGCTGGCTGTGAAGCTGCTGGGCCGCCACCTCTGCCGCCGGCAGGGAGGGGAAGAGGCCGAAGCAGGTGGCGCCGGAGCCGGACATGCGCACGAGATCCGCGCCACTCCTGGCAAGCAGGGCCGAAATCTCGGCGATCTCGGGCGTCAGGCTGCGCGCCGGTGGCTCGAGGTCGTTGCGATTGGCCTCGATCACCCGCATCCAGCCGCCGGCCGAAAGATCGAGCGCCCGGTTGTTCTTCTGTGCCAGCGCGCGAAAGATCTGCGGCGTCGAGACGCCCTTTAGCGGATTGGCGAGCACGAGGAAGAGCCGCGGCAGCGCCACCCGCTCGATCTCCTCGCCAATCCCGCGCGCAATCAGCGGACGGCTTTCCAGGCACATCGGCACATCGGCGCCAAGCTGCAGCGCAAGCGCCGAAAGCATATCGGCGGGCACCCGCACGTTCCAGAAGCGCTGAAGCCCGCGCAGCGCCGCAGCCGCATCCGCCGATCCGCCGCCGATCCCGGAGGCCACCGGCAGGTTCTTGTCGAGATGGATCGAAACCGCAGGCGCATGGCCGCCCTGGGCAAGCACGGCCTGGCGCAGAAGATCGCGTGCCTTGAGAACGAGATTGCTGCCGGGATCGCCACCGAGGTCGGCGGCAAAGCGTCCGCCGATCGCGAAGCCATCGGCATCGGCGGCGGTGAAGCTCAGCCGGTCGCCGTGACTGGTGAAGGTCACCAGCATGTCGAGCAGATGATAGCCATCGTCTCTCTGGCCCGTCACATGCAGGGCCAGATTGATTTTTGCAGGCGCGTCTTCAGTCACCGTGAAACGGCGGCTCTCCGCATCGGGCATCCGTTATCAGGACTTCTTGTCGACGGGCGGCGGGGTCACCGGCGCCGGGTCCGGCTGCTTCTTGTCGGCAGACTTGGCCTCGTCGTTCTCGGGCTTCAGGCCGTTGGCGATCTTGTCCTTGATCTTCGGGATCTCGGCTTCCTCGGGCTGCGAGTTCAGCGCCCGGTTCCACTGATAGACGGCCTCGAGCTTGCGCCCCACATGCCAGTAGGCATCGCCGAGGTGATCGTTGATCGTCGCGTCGCCGGCCTTGATTTCGGCGGCCTTTTCGAGCTCGGCAACGGCATCGTCGAAGCGGTTGAGCCGGTAGTAGGCCCAGCCCAGCGAATCGATGATGTAGCCGTCGTCAGGGCGCAGATCGACGGCCTTCTTGATCATCGTCAGGCCTTCGTCGAGGTTCTTGTTCATGTCGATCCAGGAATAGCCCAGATAGTTCAGAACCTGCGGCTGGTCCGGATTGAGCTCCAGCGCCTTGCGGAAGTTCGGCTCGGCCTGATCCCACTTCTTCAGGCGCTCATAGGCAATGCCGCGCTGGAAGAACACGGTCCAGTCGGCGCGGCCCGGCAGGGAGCCGATCGCCTCGACGGCCTTATCGTAATTCTCGGCCATGGCCGGATAGTCCTTGGCATCGGAAAGGACGCTGCCATAGGCGAGGTAGCTGCGAATATCCTTCGGGTCGGAGGCGATCAGCTGCTGCAGATGCTTGCGGGCCTCTTCCACCTTGCCACCCTGGGCGAGCGCCAGGCCGAGCTGCAGTTCGGAGATGCGGCGCATCGGCGAATCCGCCGGAACCTTCTGGTAGAATTCGATGGCGCGGTCCATCTGTTCCTGCTTCTCGGCAATGCCGCCGAGCAGAACCAGCGTGTCGGCGCTGTCGGGATCGAGCGCATTGGCGGTCTGCAGGTAGAGCGAGACTATGTCTTCGGCGCCATCCCGGTTCAGCGCGGCGCCGACGGAAAACAGCACGGCGGCCGCACCCTGCGCGGCATTCTCGACCTGCTGCTTCGGCTTCTCGCCGCTTTCGATGCTCTGGCGCAGTGCCTTCAGCGGTGCGTAGTTCGGCAGCAGGTTGTCGCCGACGGAGATTGCGTCCAGCGCCTTCTGCTTGTTGCCCTGCGATGCCTCCAGGCGGGCAAGCGCCATGATCGAGCGCATGAAGGTATCGGGCGCGGTGGCGCCGCCATCCTTGTCGAGCACGGCATCGTTCAGATGCTTGCGGGCCGAGGCGACATTGCCGTTGACGATGGCGATCGCGCCGGCATGGTAGTTCTGGAAGATGCGGAACCAGTCCGGTCCCTTCATCTTCTCGACCATCGCCAGCGCTTCCTTGCCGCGTCCGGCGCCGAGACGCGCCCAGGCAGACAGCAGGTCGTTCATCATCCGGTCGAGATCGTTCGGACCGTCATATTTCAGGATCGCTTCGGCGCCCTTGTAGTCGCCGCGGCCGACGGCATCCATCGAGCGTACGACCGTCGTCACGCGCTCGATGCTCGGGTCCAGTTTCAGCTCGTTGGCGTATTTGACGCCTTCCTTGAAATCGCCGCTGAGCAGCAGCGAGATCATCAGGCGCTGGCGGATCTCAGGATTGCCCGGCTCGATCTGCAGTGCCTTCTTGTAGAGTTCGATCGCCGTCTTGTAGTCGTGGTCGACATCGGCGGTGCGGGCAGCGAGGAAGGCGCCGGAGAAGGTGGAAACCGTATCCGGGTCGAACATCACGGTCTTGCTGGCATCGTCGGGCTTGGCCGCGTCTTCCGCATGCGCGCCGGTCAATGCGCCGAACGAAAGAACGGCTGCAAGGGCTGCGCTCGAAAGAAGACGGATGGCAAATCTCTGCCGCATTAGAAAACCTCTCTTCAATGCAGCCAGCAAGCTCCGGCTGCGAAATCAGT
This sequence comes from Rhizobium sp. Rhizsp82, assembly GCF_047325115.1. NCBI lineage: Bacteria > Pseudomonadati > Pseudomonadota > Alphaproteobacteria > Hyphomicrobiales > Rhizobiaceae > Rhizobium > Rhizobium sp. Rhizsp82. Next base: position 1,957,888 of record NZ_CP168570.1, read on the forward strand.
TGCAATGACTGATTCACAACAGGATGGCTTTTTTGAAGCGGCCCTGCAACAAAATCAGCCCGCGATCAAAGACCTTTGATTAGTTCACGCGCTCGATGCAGAAGTCGATGACTTCCATCATGGCCGATTTCCAGGGCGTATCGGGAAGCGGCGCCAGGGCGTCGCGCGCGATCGTGCCATAGTGGACCGCCCGGGCGATCGTATCGTTCAGCGTGCCGTATTTGGTGATCAGGCCGAGGGCCTTTTCAAGGTTGGCATCGCTGCTGTTTCCGCCCTCGATCGCATCGCGCCAGAAGGCACGCTCTTCCTGCGTGCCGCGGCGGTAGGCGAGGATGACGGGAAGCGTGATCTTGCCTTCGCGGAAATCGTCGCCGACATTCTTGCCGAGATCGGCAGCCTTGCCGCCGTAATCCAGCGCATCGTCGACCAGCTGGAAGGCGAGGCCGAGATTCATGCCGTAGGACTTCATCGCGTTGCGGCCGGACTTGCCGGCATCGGCAACGATCGGGCCGACTTCGGCGGCAGCGGCAAAGAGTGCTGCCGTCTTGGCGCGGATGACCGAGAGATAGTCGTCCTCGGTCGTTTCCATGTTCTTGGCGACCGAAAGCTGCAGCACCTCGCCCTCGGCGATGACGCAGGCAGCCGAAGAGAGAACGTCGAGCGCATCGAGCGAGCCGACATCGACCATCATGCGGAAGGCCTGGCCGAGCAGGAAGTCGCCGACGAGGACGCTGGCCTGGTTACCCCAGATGGTGCGGGCCGTGGACTTGCCGCGGCGCAGGTCGCTTTCATCGACCACGTCGTCATGCAGAAGCGTCGCCGTATGCATGAACTCGACCGAGGTCGCGAGCTTGATGTGGTTTTCGCCCTTGTAGCCGAACAGACAGGACGAGGCGAGCGTCAGCATCGGGCGCAGGCGCTTGCCGCCGGAAGAGATCAGATGGTTGGCCACCTCCGGGATCATCTGCACGTCGGAACCGGCCTTCGAAAGGATAAGCTGGTTGACCCGCTCCATGTCCGCCTTTGTCAAATCGACCAGCGGCTTGACGGATGCCAGTTTGTTTTTGCTTTCTTCAAGCGGTATGACCACGCCCAACGACCCGGACTCCTGTTCACTCTTTGAATTTGACAATAGAAAGGGGCGGCAGAAGCGGCAAGGGGTGAATTGTCGCGTAGCGCAAATTTGAAACGGAATTGACCGCAAATGCATGAACTTATCCGTGCCAACGATCCCGTCCTGCTCTCGTTTGCGCAGAGCCTGTTAAAGGATGCCGGAATTCATTGCTTCGTAGCCGATCAGGGCATGAGCATTCTGGAGGGTTCGCTCGGCATGCTGCCGCGCCGCCTGCTTGTCGATGACGAGCGCGCCGTTCAGGCCCGCCGCATCCTCACCGATGCCGGCCTGGCGGACGAGCTGCGCGCGGAAAAGTGAGCCTATGACGAGCCCGGTTTCCGAAACGATCGATGCCTTCCACCGCGGCGGCTTCCACATCGTCCAGCCGAAGGGCAGGGGCCACCGGTCGGGCATGGATGCCATGCTGCTGGCCGCTCTGGTTGCGGATGACAGGCCGGTCAGGGTTGCCGATCTCGGTGCCGGGGCCGGTGCGGCAGGTCTCGGCGTCGCCTCGCGGCTGCCGAAGGCGGAAGCCGTTCTCTTCGAGCGTTCGGCGGAGATGGCGGATTATGCCCGCCGCAGCATCGCTCTGCCGGAGAACGCCCATATGGCCGGGCGCGTCTCGGTAATCGAGGCCGATGTGACGCTGACTGCCAAGGCGCGCAACGATGCCGGCCTTTCCGACGAGGTTTTCCACCACGTCATCATGAACCCGCCATTCAACGATGCGGGCGATCGCAAGACGCCGGATGCCCTGAAGGCCGAGGCGCATGCGATGACCGAGGGCCTATTCGAAAGCTGGATCCGCACCGCCGGCGCCATCATGATCCCCGGCGGCCAGCTGTCGCTGATCGCCCGCCCGGAATCGATCGCCGAGATCATCGCCGCCTGCGGGCGCCGCTTCGGCGGCATCGAGATCACCGCCATCCATCCCCGCCAGGGCGAAAACGCGGTGCGCATCCTGCTGACGGCGATCAAGGGTTCGCGTGCGCGGCTGTCGCTGCGCGCGCCGCTGATCATGCACGAAGAGGGAAGCCACAAGTTCTCCCCCTTCGTCGACGATCTGAACAATGGCCGCGCGGCCTATGAGCGGCTTTAGCCGATCACGAAGTCGAAGAGCAGCTTGATGTTCAGTCCGGCAATGACGATGGCGATCAGATAGGCGATCGCCGAGAGCCAGCGCGGAGCGACGAGCTCGCCCATCTTTGCCTTGCTGGCGGTGAACATTACCAGCGGGAAGACGGCGAAGGACAGCTGCAGGCTGAGCACGACCTGTGTCAGGATCAGCAGTTCCGCCGTTCCCGCATCGCCGTACCAGATGGTGACGAAGGCGGCCGGGATGATGGCGATCGCCCGGGTGATCAGGCGGCGCACCCATGGCTGGACCTTCATCTTGATGAAGCCTTCCATGACGATCTGGCCGGCAAGCGTTGCCGTCACCGTCGAATTCAGGCCGCAGCAGAGCAGCGCGATGCCGAACAGGGTCGGCGCGATTGCCAAGCCGAGCAGCGGCGCCAGCAGCGAATGCGCTTCGCCGAGTTCGACGATATTGGTCTGGCCGTTGGCGTTGAAGGCGGCCGCCGCCAGGATCAGGATCGAGGCGTTGATCAGCAGCGCAAAGCACAGCGCCACCGTCGAGTCGATCGTCGCGAAGGTCAGCGCCTCGCGCTTTTCAGGAAGCGTGTGGCCGAAGTCGCGTGTCTGCACGATGCCGGAATGCAGGTAGAGATTATGCGGCATCACGGTGGCGCCAAGAATGCCGAGCGCCAGGTAGAGCATCTCAGGATTGGTGACGATCTCGGTCGTCGGGAAGAAGCCCTTGAGAACCGCGCCCCATTGCGGATCGGCAAGCAGGATCTGCACGCCGAAGCAGAGCGCGATGACGCCGAGCAGGGTGATGATGAAGGCCTCGACCCAGCGGAAGCCCATCTTCTGCAGATAGAGGATGAGGAAGACGTCGAGTGCGGTGATCAGTACGCCAAGCTCCAGCGGTACGCCGAAGATCAGGTTGAGGCCGATCGCCGTGCCGATAACCTCAGCAATGTCGGTGGCGATGATGGCGATTTCAGCAAAGGCCCAGAGCGGAACGGAAACCCACTTCGGAAAGGCATCGCGGCAGGCCTGTGCCAGATCGCGGCCGGAACCGATCGCCAGGCGGGCGCAGAGAGACTGCAGCACGATCGCCATCAGGTTGGAAAGCAGCGCCACCGTCAGCAGCGCATAGCCGAACTTCGAACCGCCGGCGAGCGAGGTCGCCCAGTTGCCCGGATCCATGTAGCCGACGGCGACCATGTAGCCCGGGCCGGCAAAGGCGGCGATCCTGCGGAGTTTCGATCCGTCGCGTCTCGTATTGACGCTGCGATAGACGTCGGAGAGCGAGGCTTCCTGGCGTTCATACCGCCAGCCGCCTTTTCTCTGCGGATTCAAAACATCCATGTCATTTCCACCTGTTGCTTATATTGGCACTATGACCGATTAGAATGATAATGCAAGTCATTCGCAATAAGAAAATGGAGTGTGCATTTTTCCGGTCGTTCCGAAGCGGTTTTCGGCGCTCTCCCATTGTGTTTGCCGTTGCGCTGCATACATGGATTGCGACGCCGAAATGCGAAGAAGGATTTGAAATGGCCGGATTTTTGAGAAAGCTGATGCCGAAGCGCTTCCGCAAGGAAGGGGTGGTGATCCCCGTCGTCAGGCTGCAGGGCGCCATCATGAGCGGCGGCAACCAGTTCCGCCCGGCGCTGAATCTCGCCTCGGTCGCCCCGATGCTGGAAAAGGCTTTCTCCGCCAAGGATGCACCGGCTGTGGCGATCTCCATCAATTCGCCGGGCGGCTCGCCGGTCCAGTCGCGCCTGATCTTCACCCGTATCCGCGAGCTGGCGCGCGAAAAGCAGAAGAAGGTGCTCGTCTTCGTCGAGGATGTCGCGGCGTCCGGCGGCTACATGATCGCGCTGGCCGGTGACGAGATCATCGCCGATCCGACCTCGATCGTCGGCTCGATCGGCGTGGTCTCCGGCGGCTTCGGCTTTCCGGAACTCCTGAAGAAGATCGGCGTCGAGCGCCGCGTCTATACCGCCGGCGAAAACAAGGTGATCCTCGATCCGTTCCAGCCGGAGAAGGAAAAGGACATCGAGTATCTGAAGACCTTGCAGCTCGAAATCCACCAGGTCTTCATTTCGATGGTGCGCGAACGCCGCGCCGGCAAATTGAAGGATGACGCGACCGTCTTCTCCGGCCTCTTCTGGACCGGCACCCGCGGCCTCGAACTCGGCCTCATCGACGGCCTCGGCGACATGCGCCAGGAATTGAAGAAGCGCTACGGCCACAAGACGAAGCTGGAGCTCGTCACCGCCGCCCGAGGCCTCTTCGGCCGCCGCGTTCCCGGCATCTCCACCATGTCGCTCGAAGGTGCGGCATCTGGTCTTGCGGCGGGACTTGTCGAAACCGCCGAAGAAAAGGCATTGTGGAGCCGCTACGGGCTATAAGAAGAGATAGGCGAGGGGGCCATGGCGCAGCTTGTTACGATTGCAATCCTGATATGCGCCGGCTGGTGGCTCTACCGCCGCTTCATCTCCGACGCCCAGCGCCTCCAGGAAAAATCCCGCCGCACCGAAAGGGAACGCCAGACCGGCGCCGTCGGCACGCTGGTGAAGGATCCGGTGACCGGGGAGTACCGGGTGAAGCGCGAGGATGAGTAGGCGCCTTAGCGCCGCTCTTTCACGCGTGCTTCCCAGTCCGAACCGGCATCGCCGATCGCCAATATAAGAAGGGACTTGTCAGCTTCGTCGATCGTGAAGCAGATGACCGCCTTTTCGGCGGCCGGAATGATGCGAAGTCCCTGACAAACCTCGTCCCGAGGGGCTGCCTTATACGGAAAGTCGACCAGGCTTTCGTCACCCGTTCGATCTCGGAAAACTTCCGGTTGGCGATATCCGTGCCAGCATAGTCTTCGATCAGCGTGAAAATATTGAAGAGATCGTCGGTCGCGCCTGGGTGATAACGCAGGCGGTAGCGTTCGCTCATCGCGCGGGCCTGGAGTTCAGCCGTTTGCGGACGCGCTCGAAGAGGTCGTCGTCTTCCATGTTGATGAACTGATCCCGCGGCAATTCCATCCGCCGCCGGATTTCATCCGCCATCCCCGCAACCGGATCGTCCTCGCCGCTCTCTTCAAGCCGCAGCCGCGCCAGCCCTTCGCCGATCACGTCGGAGACGCTCGGAAACCGCCCGGCTTCCACCAGTTCCTCGGCAAAGCGGAGGTCTTCATCCGATAGCGTCACTGTGGTCTTGACGTTCATGGCCTGTATCCATTCGAAACCATTGCGATCATACGTTATCTATTGACCCTTGTCCCCCGCCGTGGCACCTGTCCCGGCAAAATAAGCAACGGTGAATTCCCATGTCTGCATCGATCCCCGACCATATGAATCCGAAGCGCTCCTTCCAGGCGCTGATCCTGACCCTGCATAACTATTGGGCGGACAAGGGTTGTGCGGTTCTGCAGCCTTACGACATGGAAGTCGGCGCCGGTACCTTCCATCCGGCAACCACGCTGCGCGCCCTTGGCCCGAAGCCGTGGAAGGCCGCCTATGTGCAGCCGTCGCGCCGCCCGTCCGACGGCCGCTACGGCGAAAATCCGAACCGCCTGCAGCACTATTACCAGTATCAGGTGATCCTGAAGCCGAACCCGCCGAACCTGCAGGAACTCTATCTCGGCTCGCTCGCCGCCATCGGTCTCGATCCGCTGCTGCATGACATCCGCTTCGTCGAGGACGACTGGGAAAGCCCGACGCTCGGCGCCTGGGGTCTCGGCTGGGAGTGCTGGTGCGACGGCATGGAAGTCTCGCAGTTCACTTATTTCCAGCAGGTCTGCGGCATCGAATGCGCGCCGGTTGCGGGCGAGCTCACCTACGGCCTCGAGCGCCTCGCCATGTATGTCCAGGGCGTCGATAACGTCTACGACCTGAACTTCAACGGCCGCGAAGGCGACGAGAAGATCAGCTATGGCGAAGTCTTCCTGCAGGCCGAGCAGGAATATTCCCGCCACAATTTCGAATTCGCCAATACCGAGATGCTGCATCGCCATTTCATCGATGCCGAGAAGGAATGCCAGGCGCTGCTCGCCGCCGGCGCCCCCGGCGATGCCGACAACCAGCGCCTCCACAAATGCGTCTTCCCGGCCTACGACCAGTGCATCAAGGCGTCCCACGTCTTCAACCTGCTCGACGCCCGCGGCGTCATCTCGGTCACCGAACGCCAGGGCTACATCCTGCGCGTCCGCACGCTCGCCAAGGCTTGCGGCGAAGCCTTCCTGCTGACGGATGCCGGTGGTGTGAACCTCGCCAAGGACGCCGCGTAAATCACCGCTTTGGGGAGCTCACGGTCGCGTGAGTTCCCGGATGACAATTCTTCGCAACATGCATAGTCTCGCCGCAACTCTATTTCCGTTGCGGGGGATTCGCGATGTATATCATTCTCGGCTTGATCGTCCTGATCGCCCTCTACGCCATCTTCATCTATAACGGCCTCGTCCGTGCCCGGCAGATGGCTGAGGAAGCCTGGTCGGGCATTGATGTGCAGCTGAAGCGGCGTGCGGATTTGATCCCGAACCTGATCGAGACGGTGAAGGGATATGCCACGCACGAGAAGACCACGCTGGAAGAGGTCGTGGCATTGCGCAACAAGGCGCAGGCCGTGCCTTCTGGCGATGTGGCCGGCAGGGCGCAGGCGGAAGGTCTGCTTGGGGCCGCACTCGGGCGTGTCATCGCGCTTGCCGAAGCCTATCCGGATCTGAAGGCGAACGCGAATTTTGCCGAGCTGCAGAGCTCGCTCGAAACCATGGAAAGCGAAATCCAGATGGCCCGCCGCTATTATAACGGTGCTGCCCGCGATCTGAACGTCAAGGTCGAGAGCTTCCCGTCCAATCTGGTCGCCGGTCAGTTCGGTTTCCAGAAGAAGGACTATTTCGAGATCACCAACGAGGCGGATCGCGCCGTCCCGCAGGTCAAATTCTGACGTTTGTCTTTGCGCAAAAGCTGCTATGAGCAGGGCCGGTCACGGCTGCAGCGCAATGGATGGAATACAGCGTAATGGGTACAGACAAGAAACTCACGATCATCCCGGTCAAGGCTCCGCTCGAAGGGCGCGCCGTGGCGCCGGGTTCGAAGTCGATCACCAACCGGGCGCTGCTGCTTGCCGGTCTCGCCAAGGGCACCAGCCGGCTGACCGGCGCACTGAAGAGCGACGACACGCGCTATATGGCCGACGCCCTGCGCGCCATGGGCGTCAAGATCGAAGAGCCCGATGATACGAGCTTCGTGGTAACAGGCAGCGGCAAGCTTCTGCCGCCGAAGGAGCCGCTGTTCCTCGGCAATGCCGGCACTGCAACGCGCTTCCTGACGGCCGCTGCCGCACTCGTCGATGGCACCGTCATCGTCGATGGCGACCAGCATATGCGCAAGCGCCCGATCGGCCCGCTCGTCGATGCGCTGCGCACGCTCGGCATCGATGCCAGCACCGAAACCGGCTGCCCGCCCGTCAAGATCAATGGCACCGGCACTTTCGACGCCACCCGCATCGAGATCGATGGCGGCCTTTCCAGCCAGTATGTCTCGGCCCTCCTGATGATGGCCGCCGGTGGCAGCAAGCCCGTCACCATCGAGCTGCTCGGCGAGGATATCGGCGCGCTCGGCTATATCGACCTGACGACGGCTGCGATGCGCGCGTTCGGCGCCAAGGTCGAAAAGACCAGCCCCGTCACCTGGCAGGTCGAGCCAACAGGCTACACTGCCGTCGATTTCGTCATCGAGCCCGATGCCTCCGCCGCCACCTATTTCTGGGCGGCCGAAGTGCTGACCGGCGGAAAGATCGATCTCGGCGTGCCCAACGCCGCCTTCACCCAGCCGGATGCCAAGGCCTACGACGTCATCGCCAAGTTCCCGAACCTGCCTGCCGAAATCGACGGCTCGCAGATGCAGGATGCGGTGCCGACGCTCGCCGTCCTCGCCGCCTTTAACAACACGCCCGTCCGCTTCGTCGGCATCGCCAATCTGCGCGTCAAGGAATGCGACCGCATCCGCGCGCTGTCGACCGGCCTGACGCAGATCCGCGCCGATCTCGCCCGCGAGGAAGGCGACGACCTGATCGTCAATGCCGATCCTGGTCTCGCCGGCCAGCATCTGCCTGCCGCGATCGATACCTTCGCCGATCACCGCATCGCTATGAGCTTTGCGCTGGCGGGCCTGAAGATCGACGGCATCACCATTCTGGATCCGGATTGCGTCGGCAAGACGGTTCCTGCCTATTGGCGCATGCTCGCAGCACTCGGCGTCACCTACGCCAACGAAAGTTGAGATAGCAAAGCGGCAGCTGCCGCGATCGGGGAGGGGTGGAATGATCCTGCGGTCTTTCGGTGTGTGCCTGGCGCTCTTCATGGCGTTGACGGTGCGCACGGCACTTGGCGCCGAGATCATCTCCTCCTTCAGTTCCGATATCCGGCTGGAAAAGAGCGGGGCGATGACGGTGGCCGAGACCATCACCGTCAATGCCGAAGGCAACCGCATCCGCCGCGGCATCTTCCGCGATTTCCCGCTGACCTTCACCGATGAGAACGGTCGCCTCCGCAGCGTCGATTTCGACGTTGTCTCGGTCACCCGCGACGGTCAGGACGAGCCCTGGAAAACGGAATCGATCACCGGCGGCATCCGCATCTATGCGGGCTCGGAAGACGTGATGCTCTCGCCCGGCCGCCATCAATATGTCTTCACCTACCGGACGAACCGGCAGATCCGCTATTTCCCAGATCATGACGAACTCTATTGGAACGTCACCGGCAATGGCTGGATCTTCCCGATCATGGCGGCGACGGCAACCGTCAATCTGCCGGACGGTGTGACCGCCACCGACACCAATGTCTTCACCGGGCCGCTCGGCGCGAAGGACAGGAACGCCCGCGTCTCCGGCGGCAACACCCGCCCGGTCTTCTCGACGACGCAGCCGCTGAATGCGCAAGAGGGCCTGACGATCGCCGTCAAGTTCCCCAAGGGCGCCATCGATCCGCCGAGCTCATCCGATCAGAACATGTGGTGGCTGAAGGATAACCGCGACTACTTCATCGGCTTCGGCGGCCTGCTGCTGGTCTTCCTCTATTACACCCGCTCCTGGCTGAAGGTCGGGCGCGATCCGGCCCGCGGTGTCGTCGTGCCGCGCTGGGATGCGCCCGACAATATCTCGCCGGCGCTCGTCAATTACATCGACAACAAGGGCTTCTCCGGCCAGGGCTGGACGGCGCTGTCGGCCACGGCACTGAACCTTGCGGTGCGTGGCTTCGTCGTGCTCGAGGATTTGAAGCAGTCGATCGTCATCCGCCGCACCGACAAGCCCAATGTCGGCCAGAAGTTCGAGGCGGGCGAGGCGAGCCTGCTGAATGCCGTCGGCAGCCGCGGATCGCTGACCATCGACAAGGCCAATGGCGAGCGGGTCAAATCCGTCGGCCAGAATTTCCGCTCGGCGATCGAGCGCGAGCATCGCGGCAAGTATTACAACGCCAATACCGGCTATGTGATCGGCGGCGTCGTGCTCAGCGTCGCGGTGCTGATCATCCTCTTCGTCTTCGGCTCGCTGCAGCCGGATACGATCGCGCTGATGATCGTCCCGATCGCCGTCGTCGCCTTCCTCTCGCTCTTCGTCGCCGGTTTTGCCAAGTCGTTCAGGCGCGGTCATTCGCTCGGTGCGAAGATCATGTCGGTCGTGGCGATCGGCATTGCCGGTTTCATCGGCTTCTCGATCGTTTCCTCATTGGCGCTGGCGCTATTCTCGTCGCTGATGGAGTTTCACGAAACGCCGATGCTCTTCGCCGTCGGCGGCATCGTCTTCCTCAACATGCTCTACGTCTTCATCATGGGCGCGCCGACGATGCTCGGCGCCAAGATGATGGATGGCATCGATGGCCTCAGGCAGTATCTGACGCTCGCCGAAAAGGACCGCATGAACATGGCGGGCGCGCCGGAGATGTCGCCGCAGCATTTCGAAAAGCTCTTGCCCTATGCGGTGGCGCTCGGCGTCGAAAAGCCCTGGAGCCAGACCTTCGAAACCTGGCTGGCGGCTGCTGCAGCCGGCGCCGTCGCCTATAGCCCGGTCTGGTATTCCGGCAATTTCAACAGCGGCAGCTTCTCCGATCGCATCGGCGGCTTCTCCTCCTCGATGGCCTCGACCATCGCCTCGACCATCCCGTCCCCGCCACCTTCCAGCTCCTCCTCCGGCTTCTCCGGCGGCGGCGGCTCGTCGGGCGGCGGCGGGGGCGGCGGTGGCGGCGGGGGGTGGTAATGCGCGTTCTACCGGGCAGCCCCCTCATCCGGCCCTAACGGGCCACCTTCTCCCCCAGGGGAGAAGGGACGGAGACGCTGCGGCTTTCCCCTTCTCCCCTGGGGGAGAAGGTGCCCGAAGGGCGGATGAGGGGGCCACACGGCAGAACCTCAGCGATTACGCCATCGATCAGCCCTCCAACACTTGACCTTTCGCCTCCCGCCCCTTAACCGCCAAGCGGAAAACGGAAAGGATCGGGCATGAAGGTTCTGTTGATCGGTTCGGGTGGCCGCGAGCACGCTCTCGCCTGGAAGCTGGCGCAGTCGCCGCTGTTGACGGAATTCTATGCCGCGCCCGGCAATCCCGGTATCGCCGAGCATGCGACGCTCGTTGCCGTCAACACCGAAGACCAGGATGCCGTCGTCGCCTTCTGCCGCGAAAAGTCGATCGATTTCGTCGTCGTCGGCCCCGAGGCGCCGCTCGTCGCCGGGCTCTCCGATACGCTCCGTGCTGCCGGCTTCAAGGTCTTCGGTCCGTCCGCCGCCGCCGCACAGCTCGAGGGCTCCAAGGGTTTCACCAAGGATATCTGCGCCCGCTACGACATCCCGACCGGCGCCTATCAGCGCTTCAACAATGCCCCGAAGGCCAAGGCCTATATCCGCGAGCAGGGTGCCCCGATCGTCGTCAAGGCCGATGGCCTGGCGGCCGGCAAGGGCGTCACCGTGGCGATGACCGTCGATGAGGCGCTCGCCGCCGTCGACGATTGTTTCGAAGGCGCATTCGGCGCTGCCGGTGCCGAAGTCGTGGTCGAGGCCTATCTCGATGGCGAGGAAGCAAGCTTCTTCTGCCTGTCCGATGGCAAGCATGCGCTGGCGCTCGCCACCGCCCAGGATCACAAGCGCGTCGGCGAGGGGGATACCGGCGTCAATACCGGCGGCATGGGCGCCTATTCCCCGGCGCCGGTCATGACGTCGGAAATGGTCGAGCGCACGATGAAGGAAATCATCGAGCCGACGATGCGCGGCATGGCCGAGAGCGGCTATCCGTTCCAGGGCGTCTTCTTTGCCGGTCTGATGATCACCGCCAAGGGCCCGGAGCTCATCGAATACAATGTCCGCTTCGGCGATCCGGAATGCCAGGTGCTGATGATGCGCCTGAAGAGCGATCTGCTGCCGCTGCTGCTTGCCTGCGCCGATGGCACGCTCGATCAGGTCTCCGCCGAATGGAGCGATGATCCGGCTCTCACCGTCGTCATGGCTTCCAAGGGCTATCCGGCCGCCTACGACAAGAACACGCCGATCGGCTCTCTGCCGGCAGCAGGCGAGGGGGCAAAGGTCTTCCATGCCGGTACGGCGCTGAAGGACGGCCAGCTGGTCGCCACCGGCGGCCGCGTGCTGAACGTCACGGCCACGGGCGAAAGCGTCAGCGATGCCAAGCGCCATGCCTATGCGCTGCTCGATCAGGTCGAGTGGGACAACGGTTTCTGCCGCCGCGATATCGGCTGGCGCGCGGTCGAGCGCGAAAAGGCCTAAGGCTGGCCCGAAATCGGGTCAGTTCGTTAAATTTTTACCCTTTCCCCTGACCGGATGGAAATAAAGACGCGCTATTCTCCTGTTCATAGTCAGACGGAGTAGCGTTCATGCGTCAGTTCATCCTCGGTGCGGCAATCGCCCTTATCGCCGGTTCGGCCATGGCATCGTCCATCGATGTCGTGCGTCCTTCCGCGCCGGAAGGCAATGGCAGCATCCTCAAGGAAACCTGCACCAGCTGCCCGCCGCTCGCCGTCTCCGAGCGCAAGAAGGATTACACCGTCCCGACGCTGGCGCCGGGCGCGCTGCAGGCGAGCGAACTGCGCGATATTGACGGCCAGAAGAAGCTCTACCGCACGGAAGGCTGGATGGGCGGCTCGCCCGTCGTCTTCGTCACCAAGGCGACGCCTGATGTCGTCCAGGCCTTCAACAAGACCGGAACGCCCGCAGATGGCATCGACCCGACCTCCACGACCTCGGTGATCGGCCTCGACGCCAAACCGGCGATGGCAGGCATGGCGGCTCCGGCGGAACAAATCGCGCCGTTGGACATTTCTGATTTCAAGCTGCGTGATTGAGCAGCCACAAGTTCCCTGCCCCTGATCCGGTCAAGGTTTGATCGCTGGGGTCCGCTTAGCGCGGATTGAATGCGCTCCTGAGAGAAGCAGGGGCGCATTCTTTATTTTGATTGAATGATAAATTACTCATGCAACGCATGCGCTTATGCGAAAAAACGGGACTCATAATTGACCGTTCCCGGCCCCGATATCGTTAATTCATCGTTTAACCATTGACCATAATTCTAGCCACCGGAGGACCGGAGCGAGCATGATTGCGCTTGCTGAAAGTGCGTGGTGACACGCGCAAAGGACGGGAGTTTACCCGATCCGGTGTTTTTGCGAATTCACCACTTTCACGAGACAATTATGAAAAAGCTCAAGATTGCCCACCAGCTTTTCGCTCTTGTCGGTGTGCTCATGGCGGCCTTCGCCGTTGCCACCTATTTTCAGATCCGCACCACGTCCCAGTCGATCTATGACGACCGCTTCGATCTGCTGCGCACGCAGGTCGAAAGCGCCATTTCGGTGCTGAATACCTATTACGAGCGCGAACAGTCCGGCGAGATGACGCATGAGGCCGCCCAGGCCGAAGCCTTCAAGGTTCTCTCCAAGGTCAAGTTCGAGCCGGCCGGTTATGTCTTCGGCTTCGATTACGACGTCGTCCAGCGCTTCCATCCGAGCCCGGTCAATATCGGCAAGGACATGAGCGGCCAGGTCGATAAGCGCGGCACCCACTTCAGCCAGGAAATGGTCGACAAGGGCAAGGCAGGCGGCGGCGAAACCATCTATTTCTGGAACAAGCCCGGCCAGCCGGACAGCGACGTCTTCCTCAAGGGCGCCTATTCCAAGGCCTTCGCCCCCTGGCAGCTCGTCGTCGGTTGCGGTGTGTATTTCGATGACCTGCAGGCGCAGATCAACGCAACGATGTGGAAGGCCCTGATTGCCTGCGGCATCGTCTTCCTCGCCGGCATCGGCGCTGCCTTCTACTTCATCCGCGGCATTTCCAGCCCGCTCAAGGATGTGCATCAGGCTCTCGAAGCCGTTGCCGATGAGCGCGTCGATGCCGCGATCCCGCATACCGGTCTCAACAACGAAGTCGGCATGATGGCCCGCGCCACCCGCTCGCTGCAGGAGAAGGTGCGCGAACGCCACGCCATGTCGGAGCGCGAAGCCGCCCAGCAGGTGGCGCTCGACAATGAGCGTGAAGCCAACCAGCGCGGTCAGCGCGACGAGGCCATGGCCCAGACGCGCGTCGTCACCACCATCGGCCAGGCGCTCGAACTGATCGCTCGCGGCGACCTGACGGTCCGCTGTGGCGATATTGGCCAGAAATACGCTGCACTCCGCGACAATTTCAACGACGCCCTGCAGCATCTCGAAGCTGCGATGGCCAAGGTCAGCGCCAAGGGTGGCGACATCGGTGTCGCCAAGGAAGAAATCCGCCGCGCCTCCAACGAACTGTCGCAGCGCACCGAGCGTCAGGCCGCAAGCCTGGAAGAAACCTCGGCCGCTCTCGACGAGCTCACCGTCGCCGTTCGCCAGACCGCGGAAGGTGCGCACGAAGCCAGCCAGCGCGTTCGCGAAGTCAGCACCGAAGCCTCGCGCAGCGATGCAGTCGTCACCGAAGCGATCACCGCGATGAGCGGCATCGAGAAGTCGTCGGATGAAATCGGCAAGATCATCGGTGTCATCGACGAGATCGCCTTCCAGACCAACCTCTTGGCTCTGAATGCCGGTGTCGAAGCAGCGCGTGCCGGTGAATCCGGCAAGGGTTTTGCTGTTGTCGCCCAGGAAGTCCGCGAACTGGCCCAGCGCTCGGCCGCTGCCGCCAAGGAAATCAAGGATCAGATCGCCCGTTCCTCCAGCCAGGTCGATCATGGCGTCCGTCTGGTCGGCGAAGCAGGCGAAGCCCTGAAGCGCATTTCGGATCAGATCAAGTCGGCCAACGAAATCGTCGCCAAGATCGCCCACAGCGCCTCTGAACAGGACTCGACGCTGCGCTCGATCTCGTCCTCGATCAACCAGCTCGATGCGGCAACCCAGCAGAACGCGGCGATGGCGGAAGAAACCACCGCTTCGGCCGAAACGCTGGCTGCCGATACCGACGAACTGCTCGGCCTGATCCGCGGCTTCCGCATCGGCAATGCTGCCCATGCCGCCCCGGTAACGGCACGCCGCGCGGCCTGATTCAGGTCGCCGAAGCATCCGAAATCCGCTGACCTGATATCACCGGGCATTTGCCCGGTGAATCGAGTTAAGCTCATGATTTATAATGATTTTTCTGAGAACGCCTACTGATTTTTAAGGATTTTTTAGCCGTTCGCATGCCATTGTCCACCTGCCGGCCGCTGCATGTTCTTGAGCAGCGGTTTAAGCGGTCGTCCAGACCTGCTGACACAGGCGGTATCACACCGCGCCGGAGTCCTTTTCGTCCTTTTCCGCTGCGGGGCATTATGAAAAAATTGCAGATTTCAAAACAACTGATTTTGCTGGTTACCGGCCTGATGCTCGCCTTTGCGATCGCCACCACGCTGCAGGTCCGGTCCTCGGTCAACGCGATCTATAAGGAGCGTTACGATATGCTCCGTTCGGAGGTCCAGTCGGCTGTCTCCGTTCTCAAGCAGTACCAGGCGAAGGTCGATTCCGGTGAGCTGAAGCTGGAAGACGCCCAGAAACAGGCCTATACCACGCTGAACGCCATGAAATACGATCCGGATGGCTATTTCTTCGGCTATAGCTACGACATCCAGATGATGTTCCACTACGACGCCTCGAAGGTCGGCCAGTTCAACAAGGGCCAGCCGGACAGCAAGGGCAAGCTTTACCGCGAAGAACTGGTCAAGCTCGGCCAGCAGGGCGGCGGCCTCGTCGAATATTACTCGACCGCCAAGCCCGGCCAGCCGGCCGGCGATTTCCGCAAGACCGCCTATGCGCTCGCCTTCGACCCCTGGAAGGTCGTGGTTGTAACAGGCGTCTATATGGACGATCTCGACGCGCAGATCCGCGGCAAGGTCTTTGAGGCCCTGACTGCCAGTCTCATCCTCTTCGTTCTGGCCGTCATCGCTGCCTATGTCGTCATCCGCGGCATTTCCGGCCCGCTCAAGGACGTCCACAAGACGCTGCAGGCCGTTGCCGACGAGAATGTCTCGGTCGTCATTCCGCATACCGGCATGAACAACGAGATCGGCATGATGGCCAAGGCCACCCAGTCGCTGCAGGAAAAGATCCGCGAGCGTCATGCGATGGCTGAGCGCGAAGCGGTTCAGGCCCTGGCGCTGGAAACCGAGCGCGAGACCAACCTGCGCGGTCAGCAGGACGAAGCCTCGGCCCAGGCCCGCGTCGTCTCCACGATCGGCGAAGCCCTCGAGCAGATCGCTCGCGGCGACCTGACCGTCCGTTGCGCCGATATCGGCCAGAAGTATGCAGCACTCCGCCACAACTTCAACGATGCTCTCCAGCATCTCGAAGCGGCGATGGCCAAGGTCAGCGCCAAGGGCGGTGACATCGGCGTCGCCAAGGAAGAGATCCGCCGCGCCTCGAACGAACTGTCGCAGCGTACCG
The DNA here is from genome assembly GCF_047325115.1 of Rhizobium sp. Rhizsp82. Classification (NCBI taxonomy): domain Bacteria; kingdom Pseudomonadati; phylum Pseudomonadota; class Alphaproteobacteria; order Hyphomicrobiales; family Rhizobiaceae; genus Rhizobium; species Rhizobium sp. Rhizsp82. The sequence continues at coordinate 1,973,952 of NZ_CP168570.1, forward strand.
AGCGCCAGGCCGCCAGCCTGGAAGAAACCTCGGCCGCTCTCGACGAGCTCACCGTCGCCGTCCGCCAGACGGCGGAAGGTGCGCACGAAGCCAGCCAGCGCGTTCGCGAAGTCAGCACCGAAGCCTCGCGCAGCGATGCAGTCGTCACCGAAGCGATCACCGCGATGAGCGGCATCGAGAAGTCCTCCGAAGAGATCAGCAAGATCATCGGCGTCATCGACGAGATTGCCTTCCAGACCAACCTGCTCGCTCTGAACGCAGGTGTCGAAGCAGCACGTGCCGGTGAATCCGGCAAGGGCTTCGCCGTCGTCGCTCAGGAAGTCCGCGAACTGGCCCAGCGCTCTGCCGCTGCCGCCAAGGAGATCAAGGACCAGATCGCCCGTTCCTCCAGCCAGGTCGACCAGGGTGTCCGTCTGGTCGGCGAAGCAGGCGAGGCCCTGAAGCGCATCTCCGACCAGATCAAGTCGGCCAACGAAATCGTCGCCAAGATCGCCCACAGCGCCTCCGAACAGGACACCACGCTGCGCTCGATCTCGTCCTCGATGAACCAGCTCGATGCGGCAACCCAGCAGAACGCGGCGATGGCGGAAGAAACCACCGCTTCGGCCGAAACGCTGGCTGCCGATACCGACGAACTGCTCGGCCTGATCCGCGGGTTCCGCATCGGCAATGCTGCCCATGCCGCCCCGGCCGTTCAGCACCGCCGCGCAGCCTGAGTTTTTATTACAGACATTTTCATCAAGACCAGCATTAGCGGCCGCCGGAGCAATCCGGCGGCCGTGTCATTTTGGAGAAGCGTCCGCAACCGGCAGTGCCGCAATCGTCTCGCGAAACCAGCGCTGTGCAGGATGGGCGTCGTTGCGCCGGTGCCAGGACATGACGAAGGGCACGGGCGCCAGCTCGACCGGCGGCTCCAGCAGCCGCAATTCGCTCTCCCGCCCGGATGCCTTGACGACACCCGCCATCAGCGTCGCGATCATGTCGGACTGCGCGACGAGGAGAGGGGCCGCATACATATGCGGCAGCGTCAGCGCCAGCCGGCGCTTCAGGCCGTGTTTCGCAAGCGCCGTATCGACATGCCCGAACCGGTCATTCTCCGGCGAGACCAGCAGATGCCCGAGCGTCAGGAACGTATCGAGATCGAGTGTCTCCGCCGCTGCCGGATGTCCCTTGCGCAGGATGCAGACGAAGCGCTCCTCGAACAGCGGCTGGTTGAGGATCCGCCCCGCCGATGCCGGGGGCACGCCGATCGTTACATCCGCTGCACCTGAATCGAGCATGTCTACGGCATCGTCGCGGGCGCTGAAATTGCGGACCTGCAGCGTGATGCCGGGCGCGATCTCCTGCAGGCGCTGGACGAGCTGCGGTAAGAGCACGAAGGCCGGATGATCGGAAAGCCCGAGCGTGAAGGTGAGGCGGGCCGTCCCGGGCTCGAAGCTCTGCGTGAAGGAGAGCGTGCTCTGGATCTCCGTGAGTGCCTGCTGCAGTGGCCCCGCCAGATCCACGGCGCGCGGCGTTGGCTGCAGTCCATCCACGCCGCGCACGAAGAGCTCGTCCTGAAACAGCGCCCTCAGACGCGAGAGCGCGGCGCTCATCGCCGGCTGCGTCCGGCCGATGCGGATGCCTGCTTTGGTGACGCTGCGCTCCTGCATCAGCGCATCGAAGGCGACGAGCAGGTTGAGATCGATGCCGTGCAAATCCATGAAATGGATGAATGCATATATCGACTATCGATTTCAAGTATGCGCAGCACAGCCGTAACGTCTGGTCATCAACCGGTCCAACCAAGGAGACGACCATGCCATTCGCCAATTTCAAGGTTCCGCAGGGGACGATGAGCGCCGAGCAGAAGGAAGACCTCATCCACAAGACCACCGCCATCTTCGTCGGCTATTTCGGCGAGGGCGTGCGCCCCTACACGATGGTCCTCGTCGACGAAGTGGCCGACGGCGGCTATGGCCGCGCCGACGAAACGCTCACCATCGCCAAGATGCAGAAGGAGCGGTGATATCAGCTGCAACAGCAGGCTGGCGGTTTTTGCCGCCAGCCGCTTTTCTCAGATCCAGAGGTCGCTCTTTGCCGTGCGCTCTCCGCCTTCCTCTCCGGTGTTCAGCGTGCCGCGCGGCTCGATCAGCAGCATCTTCACCTCGGATGCGGCATAGGGCTTATGCTTGATGCCCTTCGGCACGACATACATTTCGCCCGGCCCGATCGAGACGGCGCCGTCAGGCAGATCGATCCGCAGCACGCCCTCGAGCACCAGGAATGCCTCATCGGTCGTCGGATGATCGTGCCAGATGAAATCGCCCTCGATGCGGACGATCTTGAACTGGTAGTCGTTCAGCTCCGCGATCACCCGCGGCTGCCACTGGTCGCTGAATTTCGAGAGTTTCTCGGCGAAATTGATAGCGCTATATGTCTTGGTCTCGGCCATTTTGATCTCCATCTTGCCGGGCAGTGGTAGATCAGGGCGGTGGCGCGGTCTTGAACGTTTGTGCCGGTGCCTACTGCGCCCAGTCGAAGCTCATTGTCTGCAAATCCAGCCAGGCATTGCCACCGCCGAAATTGAATCCTCCCAGATATTCCTCGAACTCGATATAGTACGGGCTGATATCGGGAATGTTCTGCGCCGGGCGCATCGAGCCGCCGATATGGTCTGGAAGGTGATCGGCCGCCCAGGCATGCTCGCGGTAGTTCTCTTCCTCCACCTCGTCGCCCTCCCAGTAATAGAAGGCCTGGTAGCCGGTCTCGGCCGCTGCCCATTCGTCGCGCGGCGCAATGCCGGCATTCGGGTCTTCGGCGCGCGGTGTCACATCGAGAGCGCGGTTATAGAAGAGATCGGCACGATCTGTGTCGCCGAGCATCTGCAGCAGGCCGTAATTCTCGGTCTGATCGTCGAGATAGACGGCGGCAGCACCGCGCGCCAGCCATTCCGGGCGGCGGATGCGGTCGCGATACTTGTTCGGCCTCAGCCGCGGCGGCTGGCAGAACGGCGCGTTGAACTCCGCTTCGGTGAGCAGGATCACCGCATGCGAGCGCCCGAGGAAATCGGCGATCCGGTAAAGCCGCGGATGGCTCAGCCGCTCGCTCATCCAGAAGGGATAGAGATCGCTGTCGCTGGGTTCCTTCGCGTCGGCATCGGCGACCAGCGCCGCAATCTCGCCAACCCGTCCTTCGTCTTCGTCATGGGCGCTGCCGAAGAAGGAGAGGGCGACGATATCGGGCCCGAAGCCGCGGTATTCCGCAGGCAACAGCAGCGTGAAACCATGCTGCAGTGGATAGCCGGTATTGGCATCCAGCGGCCACTGTTCCTCAACGATGCCAGGCGGCAGGCCGAAACACCAGCCACCGCCACGCGGCCCTTCCTCGGAAACGGATTGCGGCAGGACTTCGATATTATAGGCCTTCATGGCAGTCGTCCCGCCGTTGGGGTTAGCCGGAGATCTTCGAGAAGTCGGCAACCGTACCCGTCGCTTCGCGGATCAGCCGCAGCAGCGCCAGGCGGTTGGCGCGGATCGCGGCGTCCTCGTCGTTGACGAGCACGTCTTCGAAGAAGCGGTCGACGGGTGCGCGCAGCTTCGACAGCGCAGCCATCGCCGAGCGGAAATCCTCGTTGACGATCGCAGCCGAAGCCTCGGCGGAGGCGTGGGCGACAGCCGCAAACAGCTCCTTCTCGGCATCGAGCTTCAAGAGCGGTTCGGAAACGCCGTCGGCAACCACAGTGCCCTTCTTCTCTTCGGCGGCGAGCAGCTGCGTGGCGCGCTTGGTGCCGGCGAGCAGGTTCTTGCCGTCCTCGGAGGTGATGAAGGCCGTCAGCGCCTCGACGCGGCGGGCGATCATCAGGAGATCGTCCGTCTCCGGCGTCAACACGGCGTCGATCAGGTCGTAGCGGGCGCCCTGATCGCGCAGATAGACCTTGAGGCGGTCGTGGAAGAACGACAGCAGGTCGAGCTGGCGGGAGAGGTCCACGCCTTGCTCCGCCTTCGGCACTCCAGCCTTATCGGCGATGTCGTCATCGATCCGGCCCATATGGCTGACGATCCGCGGCAAGAGCGTCAGGCGAACGTTGCGCTCCAGAATGATGCGGATGACGCCGAGCGCGGCGCGGCGCAGCGCAAACGGGTCCTTGGAGCCGGTCGGCTTTTCATCGACGGCCCAGAAACCGATCAGCGTGTCGAGCTTGTCGGCCAGTGCGACGCTGATGGCGATCTTGTCGTCAGGCACCCGGTCGGATGGGCCCTGCGGCTTGTAGTGGTCCTCGATCGCCGTCGAAACGGCGGTATCTTCGCCCTGGAGTGCTGCGTATTTCCGGCCCATGACGCCCTGCAGTTCCGGGAATTCGCCGACGGCTTCGGTGCGCAGATCCGCCTTGGCGAGCACGACGGCCCGGTCGACCAGCTTGTGGTCGGCGCTAAGCGGAAAGGCGATCTTCGCAGCCATGGCCCGCATGCGCTGCACCCGCTCGCCCTGCGTGCCGAGCTTTGCCTGGAAGGTCACGTTCAGCGCATCGAGCTTCGCCATGCGCTGGTCGAGCGGCTTCTTCAGGTCGAGATCGAACGCCTTTGCCGAAGCTTCCAGCGTTTCGAGGTCCGGCAGGTTGCCCTGGTCGCGCTTCCAGAAATGCAGCGCGTCGGAAAGGCGGGCGCGCACGACCTTGCCGTTGCCGTGGATGATTTCCTTGCCGCCATCGGTCGCCTGGATGTTGGAAACCAGGATGAACTTGTTCGAAAGCGTCTCCTCACCCTGTTTGCGGGTGACGAAGCACTTCTGGTTCGTCTTGATCGTCAGGCGGATGATCTCGGAGGGGATCGACAGATAGTCTTCCTCGAAGGCGCCCATCAGCACCTGCGGCCATTCGACGAGGCCGGAGACCTCTTCGAGCAGGCCTTCGTCCTCGACCAGCTCAAGGCCGCTGGCAAAAGCCAGATTGGCGGCGTCGGAGGCGATGATCTCCTTGCGGCGCTCGGCATCGAGAATGACCTTGGCCTTCTCCAGATTGGCCGCATAGTCGTCGAAACGCTTGACGGTGATGGCATCGGGCGCATGGAAGCGGTGGCCGTAGGTGACGTTCGACGCGACGATGCCTTCGATCTCGAAGGGGATGACGGTCGTTTCTTCATGCTCGGTGCCGAAGGTGCAGACGATCGACTGCAGCGGGCGCACCCAGCGCAGCGAACCGGGCTTGGCGGAAGCCTTGCCCCAGCGCATCGGCTTCGGCCACGGGAAATCGCGGATGATGCCGGGCATCACGCCTGCAATGATCTCTTCCGCCGCGCGGCCGGCGCGTGAGATGACGGCAATATAGAAATCGCCCTTCTTCGGATCGCTCTGAACCTGTGCCTCGGAAATGGAGGAAAGCCCGGCGCTGCGCAGAAACCCTTCGATCGCCTTCTCGTTGGCGTCGGTGCGCGGCCCCTTCTTCTCCTCGCGCACATCGGCGGAGCGCGCCGTCAGGCCGCGAATATCGAGCGTCAGGCGCCGCGGCGTCCAGTATTCGCGCGCACCTTCATAGGAAAGACCGGCTTCGACAAGCGCATCGGTAACGAGCTTCTTCAGGTCGCCGGCAGCCTTGCGCTGCAGACGGGCCGGAATTTCCTCGGAGCGGAGTTCTAGAAGCAGATCAGGCATGTCACTTTTCCTTGCGTCACCGGGTTCGGGACGGTCCAAAACGGTCGCCTCTGCTACCAAAGAATGCCGCATCTGCACAACCGCAAAAACGCCGCGCGGTGGGGAGGGGAGGGCATTTCGTCAGCCTTCTGCCGTTGGCCCCCTCATCCGGCTGCCGCCACCTTCTCCCCGCGGGGGAGAAGGGACATGCCGCGCCGCCTCCGTTCCCTTCTCCCCAGCGGGGAGAAGGTGGCCCGAAGGTTTCAGGTGCAACTCGTTGCACCTGGGATGAGGGGGCTCCGGGCGAAAACACTTGTGAACAGGCGGCACTCCCTTGTGGAAACCGTCCTCGGGCATTGCCTTGCCGTTTTTCGCCGCTATGGTCCCGCAACTTTCGTCAACGCTCAGGACATCCCATGGCCGCAGATCTTCGTTCGCTCTCCGCAGTCATCGCCTCGGAAATCAATGCCCGGCCGGATCAGGCCAAGGCGGCGATCGAGTTGCTGGACGAGGGCGCGACCGTTCCGTTCATCGCCCGCTACCGCAAGGAAGTGACCGGCGGGCTTGACGATACACAGCTTCGCGACCTCGCCGAGCGGCTGGTCTATCTGCGCGAACTCGAAGCGCGCCGCGATACCATCGTCGAATCCATCACCTCGCAGGGCAAGATGACCGACGAGCTGATGGGCAAGCTCTCGGGCGCCGCCACCAAGGCCGAGCTCGAAGACCTCTATTTGCCCTACAAGCCGAAGCGCCGCACCCGCGCCGAGATCGCCCGCGAACGCGGCCTCGGCCCGCTCGCCGAAGCGATCCTTGCTGATCGCTCGAAGGAGCCGGCAACGCTCGCTGAGGCCTATATCAACGCGGACGTCCCCGACGTGAAGACGGCGCTCGAAGGCGCCCGCGACATCGTCGCCGAAGGCATCGCCGAAAATGCCGACCTGCTCGGCAAGCTGCGCGCCCATATGCGCAGTGCTGCCCTGCTGAAGGCCAAGGTCGTCGATGGCAAGCAGGCGGCCGGCGAGAAGTTCTCCGACTATTTCGACCATTCCGAACGCTGGGCGACGGCGCCGGGCCACCGCGCGCTCGCCATGCTGCGTGGCTGGAACGAGGAAGTGCTGACGCTGACGATCGAGGCCGATGCCGAGACTGCATCGCCGAACAAGCCGGTCGAGCGGATGATCGCGGCAGCCTACGAGATCGGCTCAAGCCGCCCCGGCGACCGCTGGCTGATGGATGTCGCCAGCTGGACCTGGCGCGTCAAGCTCTCCATGTCGCTGTCGCTCGACCTGATGCGCGAGCTGCGTGAGCGCGCCGAGGAAGAGGCGATCCACGTCTTCGCCCGCAATCTCAAGGACTTGCTGCTCGCAGCTCCGGCCGGTTCGCGCGCCACGATGGGCCTCGATCCGGGCATCCGCACCGGCGTCAAGGTCGCCGTCGTCGATGGCACCGGCAAGGTCGTCGCCACCTCCACCGTCTATCCGTTCCAGCCGAGAAACGACGTGCGCGGCGCCCAGATCGAGCTCGCCTCGCTGATCCGCAAGCACAATGTCGAGCTGATCTCGATCGGCAACGGCACCGGCAGCCGCGAGACGGAAAAGCTGGTGGCCGACATGCTGGCCGAGCTTCCGGGCGCCAAGCCCACCAAGGTCATCGTCTCCGAAGCCGGCGCCTCCGTTTACTCGGCTTCGGCGACAGCCGCCGCCGAGTTCCCCGATCTCGACGTTTCGCTGCGCGGTGCCGTCTCCATCGCGCGCCGCCTGCAGGATCCGCTGGCCGAGCTCGTCAAGATCGAGCCGAAGTCGATCGGCGTCGGCCAGTACCAGCACGATGTCGACCAGGGCAAGCTCTCCCGCTCGCTCGATGCCGTCGTCGAAGACGCCGTCAATGCCGTCGGTGTCGATCTGAACACGGCATCGGCGCCGCTGCTCGCCCGCGTGTCCGGTCTCAGCCGCTCGATTGCCGATTCCATCGTCGTCCACCGCGATCAGAACGGCCCCTTCGAAAGCCGCAAGGACCTCCTGAAGGTCGCCCGCCTCGGCAATCGCACCTTCGAACAGGCCGCCGGCTTCCTGCGCATCCCGAACGGTAAGGAGCCGCTCGATGCTTCCTCCGTGCACCCGGAAGCCTATGGCGTAGCCAAGAAGATCGTCGCCGCCTGCGGACGCGACCTGCGCTCGCTGATGGGCGACAGCGTGCTGTTGAAGGGCCTCGATCCGCGCAAGTTCATCGACGAGCAGTTCGGCCTGCCGACCGTCAAGGACATCATCGCCGAGCTCGACAAGCCCGGCCGCGACCCGCGCCCGAGCTTCAAGACCGCGACCTTCGCCGAAGGCATCAACGAGATCTCCGACCTGAAGCCCGGCATGACGCTGGAAGGCACCGTCACCAATGTCGCGGCCTTCGGCGCCTTCGTCGATATCGGCGTCCATCAGGATGGTCTGGTTCACGTCTCCCAGCTCGCCGACCGTTTCGTGAAGGATCCGCATGAGGTCGTCAAAGCCGGCGATGTCGTCAAGGTGCGCGTCGTCGAGGTCGATGCCAAGCGCAAGCGCATCGCTCTTTCGATGCGCAAGGACGATGCCGGCGCACCCCCGCCGCGGGGCGAGTCGCGGGCAAACAACGCGCCCCGGTCGCAAAATTCTTCGCGCTCCGCACCGTCAAAACAGGAAAGTCAGGGCGCATTCGGCGCTGCCCTGGCCGAAGCCATGAAGCGAAAATAAGCACTTAGGACTAGAATTTGCAAAAATGTCACACTTTGGCAGCGTTGTTGCCGGAGTGCTAAACTGTGCGCTTGTCAGACGAAAGGGACGCATTAAGTTGATGTGACCGTCCTGTCACATTGCGAGGCCTTATCATGGCGTCGGGATTTCTATCGATTGTCCAGAAAATCATCCGCAAGGGTAATCTGAAGCTTACACTCGCCAACGGCGAGACACATACGGTCGGGGATGGCAGCGGCGATTTCGTCGCTGTGCGCATCGCCGACGAGGAGGCGGAAAAGCTGATCCGCCGCGACCCCACCCTCAAGCTTGGCGAAATGTATATGGATGGCCGGTTCATTCTTGAACACGGCAACATCTACGACTTCCTCGCCATGGTGAAGCAGAACACCACCAACGAGATATTCGATATCCCGATGGCGGCGCTCCTCATCGGCCGCATTGCCCTGCAGCAGCTGAAGAGCCGGCTTCCCGTCAATCACAACAAGCGCAACGTCGCCCATCATTACGATCTGTCCGAGCGCCTGTTCGAGCTCTTCCTCGATGAGGACTGGCAATATTCCTGCGCCTATTTCGATCCGCCGGGTATCAGCCTGGAGGAGGCCCAGGTCGCCAAGAAGCGCCATATCGCCGCCAAGATGCTGCTTGAGCCGAACCAGCGCGTCCTGGAGATCGGCTCCGGCTGGGGCGGCATGGGGCTCTATATCGCCGAGGCGACACCGGGTCTCGATCATACCGGCATCACGCTCAGCGAAGAGCAGCTGAAGATCTCGCGCGACCGGGCCGAAAAGCGCGGCATCGCCGATCGCGTCCGCTTCGAGCTGCAGGACTACCGGACGATGAAGGCCGAGCCCTTCGACCGCATCGTCTCGGTCGGCATGTTCGAACATGTCGGCATCGGCAATTTCCCCGGCTATTTCAAGAAGGTGCACGAGCTGCTCGCCGATGACGGCGTCATGGTCCTGCACTCGATCGCCCGCCCGAAGCCGAGCTTTGCCACCAACGCCTTCATCGAGAAATATATCTTCCCGCAGGGCTATATTCCCTCGATCGGCGAAACCATCCCGGCGATCGAAAAGGCCGGGCTTTTGGTGCGCGATGTCGAGGTGCTGCCGCTGCATTACGCCTACACGCTGCGTGCCTGGCGCGAGCGCTTCGTGGCGCGCAAGGCCGAAGCCGTTGCGCTTTACGACGAGCGCTTCTTCCGCATGTGGGAATTCTATCTCGCCGGTTCCGAGATCGGCTTCCGCTGGGACGAGCTTTTCATCATGCAGATCCAGATCACCAAGAACCAGTATTCGACGCCCGATAACCGCAACTATATCCCGGCCGCCGAAACGAAGCTCAAGGAATTCGAGGCGGTCCGCCCGCCGCTCGAAAAGATCACGTTCTGACCATCAGGCGCGGCTTCAAGGCCGCGCTTTTGCTTTTCAAGGTGCAGTCATGGCCTATCCCGAGATCACCCTTGTGCGCCACGGCGAAACCGAGTGGAGCCTCTCCGGCCGCCACACAGGCCGCAGCGACATCCCGCTGACCGCAAAAGGCGAGGAAGCCGCCCGCGGCCTCGCCTCCCGTCTTGCCGGGATCACCCCCGCCGCCGTCTGGTCGAGCCCGTCAGGGCGCGCCCGCAACACCTGCGCCCTCTCGGGCTTCGGCGCCAGTGCCGTCATCAAGGACGACCTCGCGGAATGGGACTACGGCGACTACGAAGGCATCACCACCAAGGAAATCCTCAAAACCCGCCCCGGCTGGCAACTCTTCCGCGACGGCTGCCCCAACGGCGAAACCGCCGCCGCCACCGGCACCCGCGCCGACCGCATCATCACCGAACTCCGCTCCCTCGACGCCCCGGTCCTGATCTTCTCCAGCTCCCACTTCCTCCGCGTACTCGCCGCCCGCTGGCTCGGCCTGCCGCCGGAGGGTGGCGAGAAGTTCGTGCTGGATACGGCAAGTGTCAGCGTGCTCGGCTATGAGCATGACCTGACGGAGCCGGTGATCCGGCGCTGGAATGGGCGCTAGGGGTTACACTGTCGAGGCGGGCTGCGTTCTTGTGCCGAAAAGAGTCCTTCGCCGCGCAGACGCGCGGCTGCTGGTTGCCTGTGACATCCCGTGGGCGCAGCCCTAAGACCACAGGAGTAAGGGAGTGTTGGGTGGGCGCTGCAGGGTGTCACCTACGCGTGCCGGCCCCCAACCTCACTCCACGCTCGCAACCTTCTGCGCCTCGAGGGGCGCCGCATCCTTCAGCTTCTCGCCGAGGTCCTTCAAGATCTTCGTGCTCTCCACCGAGAGCATCCGCGGGCGGACCAGCTGCGGGGTACCGTCGGCGGGTTTGGCGGCGGCGGTCTTGGGGGAGGGCAGCGGGTTTTCGATGCCGGGGATCGGGCGCAGCACGACGCCCTGGTGGGCGTAGTCCATGGCGCGCTTGAAGGTCATGGCCGGCAGCGAGCCGCCGGTCATGTTGTTGGTCGAAGTATAGTCGTCGTTGCCGAACCAGACGGCGGTCGTATAGTTGCCGGTGAAGCCGACGAACCAGGCGTCGCGATAGGCCTGGGTCGTGCCGGTCTTGCCGGCGGTGACGATGCCGTTGTCGAGTGCCGCCTTGCGGGCGGTGCCGACATAGGGAATGCGGCTCAGCATCTGGTTCATCTCGTCGTCGGCCTTTTCGGAGAGCACCCGCTTTGCCGGCGGCTCGTCGCGGTCGAAATCGTAGAGCACGTCGCCGTCGTAATCGAGGATCTGGGTGATGCCGTGGCGGCGCGACTGGTAGCCGCCGGCCGGGAAGACGGCATAGGCCGTCGCCTGGTCGAGGACGGTGACCTCAGATGTGCCGATCGGGATCGTCACGTCGTCGCGCACCGGCGATTCGACGCCCATCGCTTTCGCCATGGCGCGGATCGGCTGGATGCCGAGCTTCTCCTTGGCGAGACGCACCGGAATGGTGTTGATCGACTGGGCGATCGCCGTTTCCAGCGTCACGCGTCCGGCATAGCGGTTTTCGTAATTGTGCGGGCTCCAGTTGCCCCAGGAGATCGGCGCGTCGATGATCGTCGTCTTCGGCGTCATGCCGCTCTCCATGGCCACCGAATAGGTGTAGACCTTGAAGGAGGAGCCCGGCTGGCGCAGCGCCTTGGTGGCGCGGTTGAACTGGCTTTCGCCGTAATCCCGGCCGCCGACCATGGCGCGCACGGCGCCGCCGTTTTCGATCATCACCATCGCGCCCTGCTTGGCGTGATAGCTCTCGCCATATTCGCGCAGCGACGTCTCGACCGAATCCTCGGCCGCCTGCTGGATGCCCATGTCGATGGTGGTGCGCACGACGAGCGAATGCTGGTGGAAGCGCGAGGCGAGCCGCTGCACTTCGTCGAAGGCCCAGTCGAGGAAGAAATCGGGGGCTTCCTGCTCGTTGCGGTCGATCGCGGTCGCCGGATTGCGCCGGGCAGCGATCACCTGGCCCTCGGTCATCAGCCCGCTCTGCACGAGATTGGTGAGAACCTCGTTGGCGCGGGCACGCGCGGCCGGAAGATTGACATGCGGCGCATATTTCGCCGGCGCCTTGAAGAGACCGGCAAGCATGGCGCTTTCGGCCAGATTGACGTCGGTGATGCTCTTGCCGAAGTAGAATTGCGAGGCCGCCGCCGCACCGAACGTGCCGCCGCCCATATAGGCGCGGTCGAGATAGGTGGAGAGGATTTCCTTCTTCGAAAGATTGGCCTCCAGCCACAGCGCCAGGAAGGCTTCTGTGATCTTGCGGTCGATCGAGCGTTCGTTGGAAAGGAACAGGTTCTTCGCCAGCTGCTGCGTCAGCGTCGAGCCGCCCTGCACGACTTCGCCGGCCTGGGCATTGGTGACCAGCGCCCGGAACAGGCCGATGACATCGATGCCGAAATGGTCGAAGAAGCGGCGGTCTTCGGTGGCGAGCACCGATTTGATCAGGCTGTCGGGCAGCTCGTCGATCGGCACCGAGTTCTGGTGGATGACGCCGCGATGGCCGATGACATTGCCGTAGCGGTCGGTGAAGGTGACGGCGAAATCGCCGCGATTGCGCCAGTCTTCCTTGGTCGCCTCGAAGGCGGGCTGGGCGAGCGCCAGCATCAAGACGGCGCCGACCGAGCCGAGCGTCAGGCCTTCGCCGCCGAGTTCGAAGACGATGCGCTTCCAGCCGCGAACGCGGAAGCGGCGGAAGAAGATGGTGATGTCTTCCCAGATTTCGGCAGAGCGGAAGCCGGCATTCCAGACCGTGGAATCGATCCAGGAATCGATCTTCAGCAGAAGATGTTTGCTCTTCTTCGGCTGCTTTTCCGGAGTTTCAGGATCCTGCACGTTGTTCTTCCCGCCCGATCGCGCTTGACGGCTGGCCCCCCAGGCGTCAGAGCAACAGCCTAACTTGGCATTGCGCTCTTCGATAAACGAAGCATGCTGAATGTTTGATTGATTTGCCCGACGATAACAAGAGACGCAGCCGGCCTCACGCGAATTTGCGGAACGGCTGTTGCAGAAACGAAATGATGGAAGATACGCCCTTCTGGAAGCGCAAGACGCTGCCCGAGATGACCAAAGAGGAATGGGAAAGCATCTGCGACGGATGCGGGCTCTGTTGCCTCAACAAGCTCGAGGAATGGGACTCGGGCGATATCTATTTCACGTCGGTCGCCTGCAAGCTGCTGGACGGCGAAAGCTGTCGCTGTTCCAACTACGAGAAGCGCTGGGACTTCGTGCCCGATTGCGTGCAGCTGACCAAGGAAAACGTGCCTGAGATCGCCTGGCTGCCGCCGACCTGCGGCTACCGGCTGATCAACGAGGGCGAGGACCTCTACTGGTGGCACCCGCTGGTCTCCGGCGACCCCGAGACCGTGCACCAGGCCGGCATTTCCGCCCGCGGGCGGACGATCAGCGAGACGGAGATCGATCCGGAGGCGCTGGAGGATTACGTGGTGGATTGGCCGCTGACGGTCGGCAACGATGCGAAGGAGCGGCCGGAATAAACCGGCCGCGGCCCGACTTACTTCGTATATTTTTCCAGCGCCTCAATGAGCTTCAGCCCGGCTTCGGCGCGCGCCGTGTTCGGATAGTTGCGGTTGGCGAGAACCGTCAGGCCGATGCCTGATTTGGGGGCCAGCACGACATAGGCGCCGAAGCCGCCGGTGGCGCCGGTCTTGTTCATCAGCACGGATTTCTGCGGGGCGAGCGGCGTCTTCAGCGCTTTGACCGGCTGACTTTCGAGGCTCATCTTGTTGGAATTGCCGTCGGTGAGCTGCTTGGCCTTCACCGGCCAGGGATACTGCTCCCAGACCATGTCCTGCGTATAATAGGCGGTGGTGAAATAGCCGGTATGGGTCTGGCGGATGGCGGCGGCGAGGTCGGGTGCCAGGCCCTGCTGGTCAAGGTTGAGCGCCATCAGATGCGTCATGTCGCGGATGGTCGTCTTGACGCCATAGGCCTCGTCGTCGAGGACGCCGGGATTGACGCGGATCGGGCGGTTGTCCTTGGAGTAGCCGTATGCATAGCGGTCCTTGGCAGCGTCGGGCACGCTGATGAAAGTGCTCTTCAGGCCGAGCGCCGGGAAGAGCTGCTTCTCGGCGGCTTCGCGGTAGCTGCCGGCAAGGCGCTGGCCGGCGATGCGGCCGAGCAGGCCGATGCTGACATTCGAATAGGAGCGCATCGTGCCCGGCTTGTAGGGCGGTTTCCAGCTCTTGAGATAAGCCGTCAGTTCGGCGTCATTGGTGACTGCGTCGGGCACCTGCAGCGGCAGGCCGCCGGACGTGTGGGTGGCGAGATTGACGAGGGTGATCTTGTCGAAGGCGCTGCCCTTCAGCTCCGGCAGGTAGGTGGAGGCTGGGTCCTTGAGGGAGATCAGGCCGCGCTCGGCGGCAAGGGCGGCGAGCGTCACGTTGAAGACCTTGCTGACCGAGCCGAGCTCGAAGATCGTATCGGTGGTCACCGGCGTCTTCGCCTCGCGCGAGGCCTCGCCCGACACATAGAAAAATTGCTTGCCGCCGATCGAGACGCCGATCGCCATGCCGGGGATATCGTAGGTCTTGATGACAGGCTGGAAGGCGCGGGCGGCGATTTCCTGGAAGGCCTTTTCGGTCAGCTCGGCAGCGTGGAGCTGTCCCGCGGCAAGTGAAAACGGGCTTGCGGAAAGGGAAAGCGCGATCAGGCAATGTCTCATCTTCATGGGCGGCTCCTTGCGATGCATCCGGATAAATCTCCGGTGCAGGCTCGATAGCGCGCGCCGATGCCCCGTCACAAACGATAAGAACTCGCGGGAGACCCTAGATAAATTTGGGCTTGGGGTCAGCTCCGGTGCAGAAGCGTCTTCAGGAACAGCCTGAGTTCGCGCTCGACATAATCGGCGACGCGGCCCTCCGAGGTGAAACCCCACCAGAGCAGCGAGCCCTGCCATTGCGACAGCATCAGGCGGGCGGAGGTTTCGGCGTCGGGCGAGGAAGCGAGGCATTCGGAGAGGGCTGCGGTCAGCGCCTTGGCCCATGCCGCACCCCGGGCGCGCAAGACCGGATCGCGGAAATCCTCGCGCAGCACGAGGAGGCCCTGGGCATAGGCGGCGGGGTCTTCGCCGTAATCCTGCGAGAGGGCGGTGAGCAGGCCGACGGCGCCTTCGGGGGTCTTGTCCGCGGCGCTCGCGATCCTTGCTGTCTCGGCATCCAGCCGGTCCCAGGCATGCAGCAGGGCGGCGCGCAGCATGCCGGCCTTGGTGGCGAAGCGCTGGACGAGGGTGGAGCCGGAGAGGCCGCTGACCTTTGCCACTGCGCCGAAGCTCGCGGCATCCGGACCCTCGGCATGAATGAGGGCGAGAACCATCTCCAGAAGCTGCTCGTCCGGCAGGGTGCGGGTGCGCGGCATGAAATTTCCTCTTGCGTTCGCATCGATTATGAACGAACGTTCGTTTATATTCAATGGCCCGTCGCGAGGCGGGCGAAATTGCTTCTAGCGTGGAGGATCGGATTATGACAGCGGAGCTCAAGGGAAAGGTGGCACTGGTGGCGGGCGGCACGCGCGGCGCCGGACGCGGGATCGCGATCGAGCTCGGGGCTGCAGGCGCGACCGTCTACGTGACCGGCCGCTCGACGCGCGGCCAGCGCTCCGAATACGACCGCCCGGAGACGATCGAGGAGACCGCCGAACTGGTGGAAGCGGCCGGCGGCCGGGCGATCGCGCTGAGGGTCGATCATCTCGTGCCCCAGGAGGTGGAGGCGCTGGTGGCGCGCATCCGCGGCGATCAGGGCCGGCTCGATATTCTCGTCAACGACATCTGGGGCGGCGAGCATCTGACCGAATGGGAAAAGCCGGTCTGGGAACATTCGCTGGAAAACGGCCTGAAAATGCTGCGGCTGGCGATCGACACGCATTTCATCACCGCCCGCTACGCCCTGCCGCTGCTGATCGAACGGCCGGGCGGGCTGCTCGTCGAAATGACGGACGGCACGGCCGAATACAACGCCACGCATTACCGGCTGAACCCCTATTACGACCTCGTCAAGACCGGCGTGACCCGCATGGCCTGGGCGCATGGCAGGGACCTGGAAAAGCACGGCTGCATGGCGGTTTCCCTGACGCCCGGCTGGATGCGCTCGGAAATGATGCTGGAGATCTATGGGGTGACCGAGGCGACCTGGCGGCAGAGCACCATCGCCCCGGCGCATTTCGTCATCTCGGAGACGCCGCGCTTCGTCGGCCGGGCGGTGGCGGCGCTGGCGGGGGATGCGCAGATGGGGCGTTTCAACGGACAGTCGCTCTCGAGCGGCGGGCTGGCGAAGGTCTATGGGTTCGACGATGTGGACGGGTCGAGGCCGGATTGCTGGCGGTATATGGACGAGGTGGTGGAGACGGGGAAGGAGGCGGATGCGGTGGGGTATCGGTGAGGGGGTGGTGGAGTGTGCCCACCTATCCCTCCAGCAGCCCATGCAACCCCTTCGGCGCCACATTCAGCCAGGCCTTGCGCACGAGGTCGCGGGTCAGCGTGTCCTCGGCGAGCGTGTGATAGAGGCGGGTGGAGCCGCGCAGGCCCCAGCCGCCGGGGACGGGGAGGGTTTCCTTCGGGGCGATTTCGAGGGTGAGTTTCTGCTGGTCGGGGGTGAGGCGGACGACGCAGTAATCCTGGTCGGGAAAGGTCAGAAAGATCTTGCTGCGCACGCGAAAATCGCGTGTGCCCATATGGGCGCTTTCGACCGCTTCCGTCAGTGAGAGCGCAAAGGCTGCAAGCTGTTCCCGGTCCATGGCGGATTATAGCATGGATGGGGTGGCGGACAAATGTCGGCGACGGTTTTGGCGTGGCCGGCCGCTTCTACGCGGCCGCCTTCTTTTCGATGGCGGTGCGGTCGAGCGCGCGTTCGAGTGCGGTGATGCAGACCGGATCGTGGCTTTGGCCCGCACCCTCCCAGAGGATGCCGAGCGCCTTGGCGATCGGCATGGCGGCGCGGTAGGGGCGATCGGCCGTCAGCGCATCGAAGACATCGGCGGTCGAGACGATGCGGACTTCCATGGGGATGGCTTCGGCGGTCAAGCCGCGCGGATAGCCCTTGCCATCAAGCCTTTCGTGATGGGCGCCGCCGATGACGGCGGCTTCGGAGAAGGCATGGATGCGCGACAGGATGAGCTCGGAAAATTCCGAATGGCGCTTCATCTGTTCCCATTCCTCGCCTTCGAGCTTGCCGGGCTTGTCGAGCACGGAATTGGAGACGCCGAGCTTGCCGATATCGTGGAGCAGGGCGGCACGCTTCAGGAAGCGTCGGCCCTCGGCATCGATGCCCATTTCCTCGGCGATCAGATCGGTAAACAGCGCGACACGATCGCTATGGCCCGACGTATAGGGGCTCTTGGCGTCGATCACCTTGGCGAAGGCGGCGGCGATATCGTCGAGGTAGTCGTCATCGGCCATGATCGCCTGCTGGCCGGGCTCGCTGCTCAGCACGACCTCTTCGAGCGCCTCAGAACGCAGGATTTCCCAGAAATCGGGGCGCGCGGCGACGCGGGCAAAGGCAGCCGTGAGATCGGGATCGAACCATGTGCCGGAGCGTTTGGCGATCTCGGCCTTCGACGCCTCCGGGCCGCCGCTCGCCTGAAAGATATCGGCGATCTGCGACAAGAGCGCGATGCGCGAAAACAGCGGGATTTCGGTGCCCGACAGGCCGATCGGCCGGCCGCCGCCATTCCAGTGTTCGTCGAGGCCGAGAATGCCGTTTGCCACCGCTTCGGAGAACCGCATCATCCGGGCGATCTCGGCACCGCGCTGGCAGCGCGTCTGGATCAGGTCGGTGACGATCTCGCCGCCATTCTGCAGAATGTTGAGAATGCCGCGAAAGCGTTCGGCGAGGCCGGCCTGCATGCCCGTGTGGCCGATGACGAAGCGCAGTACCTGGCCGAGGCTGCCGTCGACCAGCTTGAAATCGCGCTTGAAGGCGAGATCGTCGGCCAGATAGATTTCGCAGATGCGGGCGGCATTGCTGCTGCAGCCGAGGTCCTTCAGGAGCAGTGTATAGTAGAGATCCTGCAGGGCGCTGTCGGGCAGGCCGAGCTCGCGGCCGATATGCGTGCCGATATAGCAGGCGCGGATGCAATGGCCGGGCGGCTGCCCCTCGGTGAGATCGAGCGCCTTGCTGAGCGCTTCGATGATTTCCGCAAGCCGGATCTGGATGCCGCTCATGATGTCCTGCCTATGTGGGTTTGAGCCAGATAAGCGCCGGGGGAGGTTGAAGAAGGGTTCAGGAAGGTGGTTAAGATGGGGGATTGTGGAAGGATTTCAGTGTATTAGAGAATATTAATGCACGCCATAATTTTAAATTGCTGGGAGGCATTAGTCAGCGCTACTCGGTGTTGTGGCGCTGACTAACGAAGTATGGGAAGCCAGACGCCTATCGGCAGCTGGCAAGGCTCAGTAGGTTATTCGGTTCCGCACCATCGGCTTCGGTTTTCAAGTATTTGCGGCCATTGCGTGTTGCAATGACTACCCAAACCGATTTTCCATTGCCATTTGTCCAGAAGCGCCACCGCCCGTCCTCTATTCCGGCAATAGCAACATCGAGCTTGATACACCAAGCTCCACCACTCTCAGATCCGGTCGCACCGCCCACGCTGTCGATCCGCCGGTCCGCATCATTCTCATCTGGGATTATGCAAGTTATTTGGTGATCTGTTGGCATTTTGGTTTCCTGTGCAAAATCGAGGAAACGCTTGACGTGAATCGCGTAACGCGTAACTTGAGGACGTGATCACAAACCAAGCGGTTCTATCGCTTGTTTCGGTTGAGGCGACGGTTGTAGCTAACCGTCGCCTTTCACGTTTCCCGAGACATCTGAGTCGGGCAAGCGTTGCTTATTGTTTACACAAGGCTAGTGCCGTGATCTCCACAGGTTTTTCTCACGTTCTTACGCTAAGCTTGTTTGCGGCGTCCTCGCAGACTGCGGCTCGGTCTGGTTTTTTGAGGTCATAGGAAAATAATCCTTGACGGCGTGACGGTGATTTGGTAGGGTTGTGGCATAGTCGGAAAGTTGCGGGATGCGGTTGGGCTTTCTGGTGGTGGCGCTTCTGCGATGTCGGCGGCGCCTGTTTGACGGTAAACGTGCCGTTCACTCCCTCATTCCTGTGCTTGTCACAGGAATCCAGTGCGCCCCAGTCCTGGGGCGCGGAAGACTTACTCTTAAGGGCATGAGTCATTCACGGCGCGGACGCGCCGTGGCTGGAACCCTGTGACGAGCACAGGGATGAGGGAGACTCAGCGTTGGCGGCCCCCTCATCCGCCCTGCGGGCACCTTCTCCCCGTTGGGGAGAAGGGACTGTCGAGATTGCCTCTGGCGCCAACATTCCCTCTCCCCTCGGGGAGAGGGTAGGGTGAGGGGGCTCCGGTCTCGGCATCTATTTTCTGGCGACTGACTTTCATGTGGGTTCGTGTGGGCCTTCCCGCCCCTTTAGTCTCGCACTTTGCGGCACCTCGCCGAAAGGACCTTCCAATGAGCACTGGTGAATTCGCAGCCGAGCTTTGCGGCGTCTGGCCGGAGCGGCTCGTCTATGGCGGCGGGCAGCTGCTGGAGACCAAGTCGGAGGGGGTGCCGGGGGATGAGCTGCGGGTGTTGCTCAACCAGATGACGGCGGAGATGCGGGAGCAGTTTGCGGCTTTCGTCGAGCTGCGCAAGGGTGCCGAGATTGCGGCGCTGAGCGGTGACGAGGCGGCGGAGAAGTTGGCGCGGGCGGATCTGAAGGCGGCGGCCGATGCCATGGGGCTGATCGTCCGCACGCTCGAGAAGATCGACCAGCTGCAGCGCCAGCTCGCCCGCGACCGCGAGATGGAGATCGAAAGCCGCGAACAGGCCGAAGGCTATGCGGCGGCCAAGGGGCAGCTTCTTGCGATCATCGAGCAGCGCGCCGAGGAGAAGGCGGCGCTGATCGTCGAACAGCGGATCAGGGCTTGGCAGGCGGAGGCGGGCGGACGTGACGGGATTTCCTTTGCCGGGACGGACGATGCGGCCGCGATCGGCGCGCCAGAAGCGGCGGGCCGAGGCGGCGAAAGTGCGCTCGGCGATGGCGCAGGCGCTGTCGGCGGCGGGAATGCTGCGGCAGGGGCTGGAGGCGATCGGTGCGGGCCGGGCGGATGAGCGGGAGGCGGCGGGTTGTCGCGTCTCAGGCGCGGAGCCTGCATCGGCTACTGCTCCCTCCCGACGAACTCCACCCGCTCACCCACCAACGGAGGTCTGGCCGATGTGGCTTGAACCGGGGCTTTCGGCGCTTGAGAGGCTGGAGCGGATCGGCGGGCCGTTGCTCGAAGGGTTTCCGGGGGCGCTCAGGGATTGGGCGCTGGCGGGGCGGCTGGAGCAGATGGCGCCTGTTGGCGACTGGCGGACGTGGCTGCTGCTTGGCGGGCGCGGGTCTGGCAAGACGCGGGCGGGGGCGGAATGGGTGCATGGTCTGGCGAGCGCCGGGCAGCGTTCCGATCTCAGGATCGCGCTGGTGGCGGAGACGCTGGGCGATGCGCGCGAGGTGATGATCGACGGTATTTCCGGGATCTGCAGGATCGCGCGGCGCAACCGGCCGGACTTCGAGATTTCGCGGCGCAGGCTCGTCTGGCCGAATGGCGCGGTGGCGCAGGTGTTTTCCTCCGAGGACCCCGAGAGCTTGCGCGGGCCGCAGTTTCATCTCGCCTGGTGCGACGAGCTGGCGAAATGGAAGCATGGGCAGGAGACCTTCGACATGCTGCAGTTCGGCCTGCGCCTCGGCCCTGCGCCGCAGCAGCTGGTGACGACGACGCCGCGGCCGGTGCCGCTGTTGAAGGCGCTGATTGCCGATGAGGGCACGCGGCTGACGCGGATCAGCACGCTTGCCAATCGCGCCAATCTGGCGCCGGGTTTCATCGATGCGCTCTCGGCGCGCTATGGCGGCACGCGGCTGGGGCGGCAGGAACTCGATGGCGAGCTGATCGAGGATCGCGAGGACGGGCTGTGGAAGCGCGGCCAGATCGAGGCGCTGGTGACGCGGGTGACCGGTGCCCTGAGGCGCATCGTCGTGGCGGTCGATCCGCCGGCAGCGGCCGGCGCGCAATCCTGCTGCGGCATCGTCGTGGCGGGGATCGAGGTTTCCGGGCGGGCGGTGGTGCTGGCGGATTGCTCGGTCGAGGGCCTGAGCCCGGCCGGTTGGGCGGGTGCGGTGGTGCGCGCCTATCAGCGCTTCGGCGCCGACCGGGTGATCGCCGAAATCAACCAGGGCGGCGACATGGTTTCGGCCATGCTGAAGAGCATCGATGCGACGCTGCCGGTGTCGACCGTGAGGGCGACGCGGGGAAAATTTCTGAGGGCCGAGCCGGTGGCGGCACTCTACGAGCAGGGACGGGTGGTTCATGCCGGGCGCTTCACGGCGCTGGAGGACCAGATGTGCGATTTCGGCCCGGACGGGCTCTCGAACGGCCGCTCGCCGGACCGGCTGGATGCGCTGGTCTGGGCGCTGACGGCACTGGTGCTTGATGGCGGCGGCGAGCCGCGGGTGAGAGGTATATAAAGGTGAGTAGCAATTTAAAATTGTGGACAAGCGTGAGAGGCCGTTGAGCAAAGCAAGCGGGCTTGAGACCCTTCGGCAAAGGGGATCGAGGATGAAGAAGATGCTTGCTGTACCGCTGCTTCTGGCTGGTCTCTCCGGCTGCATATCCGGCGATCATGTTGCCCAAATCAGTCGCATGACAACCGCCGCCTTGATCCACAAGGAGCGATGCGAGCTCTACAACCTCACGAAGCAATATCCCTATCTGAAGAAAGACAAGTGGACGGTCTATTCAGTCATGACCTTGCGCGGGACGGCGTCGGATTATGTCAACCCCGAATTCACCACCACCGATGCTCTGGCTGCACCCAGCACCTCCTTTGTGATGAAAGCTCCGTTCTCGGTCGGGCAGAAGAAGGAAGTTCTTTTCAGCCAGAGCTACGCGATTTCACTCGAGGACATAACGGAGTCGTCCTGCACCTACCTTCACAAGGATGCCCCGCCGATTCTTGGCGATCTGGGCGTTGCAGCCCTTGTCGCAGAGAAACAGGGTGTGCAGAACTCGTTCGCGGGAGTGACGGATGTCAAATTCGGCCTCGGCAGTACCGGCGCATCGGGCAAAGGAGACTTTTCGGGCTCGATCGAATTTACCGTCGAGGCCAAGATAACAGGCCTCGGGCCGCTGTGGACGCTTGTGCATTTCAGCGGACCGGGCGGTCTTCTCAACGTTGCACGTACGGATGTAAGCAAGCTGGAACTTGCCTTTCTCGGACCCGCACAACAGGCAGTTCGCCTTCCCGTGAAAGCGACGAAGGGTGGAGATGGCAAAAAGGGCGAACACGCTCAACCCGAAACCGGAACTGCTTTCAGGCCACTCAGCGATAGCGAGATTCTCAAGCGTGGAAACGATGCAATCATACAGCTTCGGCTTCTCGACCTGAACAATCATCTCGAGCGCTAGCACAGATGTGATCACGACCAAGTATGGGCCGGACGGGATGCGTTCGGCCTAGGCCGCGGTGTGCCGATCGAGAGCGGCGGCGAGCCGCGGGTGAGAGGTATATGACGGTTCGTCGCTCGCCTTTTGCGCCTTGGCAGTTTATCGCTGCTTCGGCGGTTCTGCAGGGCGCGGTGCTTCGCGAACCGGGCGGACCTGGCGCCACTCGTTTTCCATCTGGTCGACGAGGTGCTGGGGAATGATGGGCTGCTGTTGGGTATCGGTCGTTTGCATCGGTCTCCTCTCCGGCTTGACGGCCAATCGGCTGGGCCAAGGCTTTCGAAAGCCTTTGGCGCTGCGGCGATAGGAAACGCATGACACAGCTTAAATATGCTGTAAATCAGGGGCTTAAACGCTTTAAACGATTGAAATTATTTTAATCGATTAAGGCCGGGACGATTTTCATGGTTATCCACATCGACCGCCGATACTTCTTCGATCAGGTGCGCGGCACGCTCTTCAAGGGCAGCCTGCAGCAACAGCAGGTGGAGGGCATCAATGCCATCCTCGACTATTGGGAGCGGCATCACGACCGCGCCGATCGACGCTGGCTCGCCTATATCCTGGCGACCGCCTTTCACGAGACCGCCTACACGATGCAGCCGGTGCGCGAGACGCTGGCGGCGAGCGACGAGAAGGCGGTGGAAATCCTCGACCGTGCTTATGCGGCGGGTAAGCTTTCCTGGGTGAGGACGGTCTATTGGCTGCCCGACGAGGACGGCAAGAGCTGGCTGGGGCGCGGGCTGGTGCAGCTGACGCACAAGCGCAATTACGAGGCGATGAGCAGGCTGACGGGGATCGACCTGGTGGCCGATCCGGCGCGCGCCATGGAAATGCAGACGGCAGTGACCATTCTCGTCGAGGGGATGATCTCAGGCAGCTTCGCGCCGCACAAGCTTGCCGATCACCTGAATGCCGAAAAGGCGGACTGGGTGAACGCCAGGCGCATCGTCAACGGGACCGACAGGGCGGAAAAGCTCGCGGATTACGGCCGGACCTTCCATGCGGCCTTGCGCCGCGACGGCGTCTGCGGGCTGTGGCAACGGTTGATGGCCTGGCTTTCGCATGCTATCGCGCGGCGCACTTGAAAAAAAGAGGGAGAGCCCGCGTGATCCGCCACATCGTTTTCTTCACCGCACCGGAAGAAAATCGCGAGGCGGTGCGCAACGGCCTGTCGCGGCTGACGGGCATTCCCCACGCGCTGACGCTGGAGATCGGCGAAAACCTGAAATCCGACCAGTGGGGCAATGCCGTCGACTTCATCGTCTACGGCGAGTTCGCCGACGAGGCGGCACTAGCGGCCTACAAGGCGCATCCGGATTACGAGCTTTCGACCCGGACGGTGAAGCCGCTGCGCGAGACGCGGGTGGCGGCGGATTTCGACAGCGGGCTGGCGGTGAAGGTGCCGGTTGTAGGGTAGGTACTGGCTGGGTGCAGCCCTAAATCCTTCCCTCATTCCTGTGCCTTAGGGCTGCGCCCACGGGATGTCACAGGAATCCAGTGCGCCCCAGTCCTGGGGCGCGGGAGACCCTTCTCAGACGTATGAGTCATTCTCCTGCAGTAGGCATGTGAGTCATTCACCGCGCCGACGCGCGGTGGCTGGATTCCTGTGACGAGCACAGGAATGAGGGAGGGTGGGGTGGCTTTCGCCCTCTCATCCCCAGCCTTTCAACAAGGGACATCATCATGAACATCCGGTCTTTCCTGCCGTGGGCGGGGCGTAATGCCGTGGCCGAGAAGAAGGCGGCGGGGTCTTTGTTGTCGCTGGCGGCGCAGGGGCAGGCGAGCTGGACGGGGCGGTCTTACGCCGCACTGTCTCGCGAAGGGTTCATGAAGAACCCGGTGGCGCATCGCTGTGTCAGGCTGGTGTCCGAGGCGGCCGCCGCCGTGCCGTGGCTGATCTATGAGGGCGAGCGGGAGCGGCCGGAGCATCCGGCGGCGACACTGCTGCGCCAGCCGAACGGGCGGATGGGCGGGCCGGATTTTTTCGAGGCGCTCTATGGGCATCTGCTGCTGTCGGGCAATGCCTATGTCGAGCCGCTGATGGTCGGCGCGGCGCTGCGCGAACTGCATCTGCTGCGGCCCGATAGAGTGAGCGTCGTCGAGGGGCGGGACGGGTGGCCGGAGGCTTATGATTACAGGGCCGGTGGGTCGGTGAGGCGCTTTGCGGCGGAGGCTGAGGGGATGGCGCTGCTGCACCTGAAACTCTTTCATCCGCTCGACGATCACTTGGGTTTTCCGCCGCTGGCGGCGGCGCAGGTGGCGCTCGATCTTTCCAATGCGGCGGCGACCTGGAACAAGGCGCTGCTCGACAATTCAGCCCGTCCCTCCGGTGCACTGGTCTATCAGCCGAAGGAGGGCGGCAATCTTTCGCCCGATCAATATGAGCGGCTGCGCCAGGAGCTCGACGACGGCTATTCCGGGCCGATGCGCGCTGGGCGGCCGCTGCTGCTCGAGGGCGGGCTCGACTGGAAGGCGATGGGGCTTTCGCCGAAGGACATGGATTTCGTCGAGGCCCGCAATGGCGCCGCCCGCGACATCGCGCTCGCCTTCGGCGTGCCGCCGATGCTGCTCGGCATTCCCGGCGACAATACGTTTGCGAATTACCAGGAGGCAAACAGGGCTTTCTACCGTCTCACGGTGCTGCCGATGCTGATGCGGACGGCGGCCTCGCTTTCGGCCTGGCTCGGCGGAGCCTATGGCGAGGGACTGCGGCTAGAGCCGGATCTGGACAGGGTAGCCGGGCTTTCGGCAGAGCGCGGGGAGCTCTGGGCGCGGGTGGGAGCGGCGGCGTTTCTGACGGATGAGGAGAAGCGGGAGGCTGTGGGGTATTGACCTCTAACGGTCGGCCTGTGAAGCCTATGGCGATTTTGCAGGCTGGGGGGCGCTGTGGATTTCGAGGGCATCGAGGGGCTGAGCTATGTGCCTGGCTTTCTGGCCGGGCCGCAAGCGGACGCGGTTTGCCTTGCGCTTGATACCGGCGATTGGGACACGACGCTGAAGCGGCGGGTGCAGCATTTCGGCTATCGCTATGACTATAGGGCGCGGACGGTGGCCGATGATGCGAGGCTGGGGCCGTTGCCGGATTGGTTGGGGGAACTGGCGCGGCGGCTGGTGGGGGGTGGGCACTTTGGTGCGCTGCCGGATCAGGTGATCGCCAATGAATATCTGCCGGGGCAGGGGATCAGTGCGCATGTCGATTGCGAGCCGTGCTTCGGCGGCGTGATTGTGTCGCTGAGTTTGCTCTCGGCCTGCGAGATGGTGTTTCGTCATCGCGGCAGCGGTGAACGTCGCAGCGTGATGCTGGAGCCCGGGTCGCTGCTGGTGATGCAGGGGGCAGCGCGCTACGACTGGACGCATGAGATACCGGCGCGGGCTTCCGATGTCGTCGATGGCGTGAAGCGGATGCGCGGGCGGCGGGTTTCGCTGACCTTCAGGACCGTGGTGCTGGGATAGGCAATTGAGGCTCGGCGGTGATTTTGTTATACGTCGTATTACAAAATGGAGATAACGCCGTGTCCAAGCCTGTTCTTTCCGATCCGATCGCGCTGCGCCTTCCTGAAGATATGCTCAGAGATATCGAGACGATCGCAAAGGCGACCGAGCGGACGCGCAGTTGGGTGATCGTGCGGGCGTTGAAGTATTATCTGCGGCAGGAGGGTAGCGACATTCTCGAGATCGTCGAGGGTGAGAAGCAGATCAGGAACGACGAAATTGTCGAGGCTGACGATCTGTTTGCGCTGCTGCTTGCCGATGCCAAGGATAACGCTGCTTGAAGCGGATCGTCCTGTCGGCCGATGCGCGAGAAGGCTTACCTTATGAAGGCCAATCCTCGCGCGGCGACGACGACCTTGCGGCGTTTGCAGGCGGCCTTTCGAATGCTGGCGGCGCATCCGAATGCGGTTAGCCCCGTGTTGCCGCTTGCCGGGCGGCGGCGTTTTGTCGAGACGCCCTATGTCATCGATTATCGTGTCGAGGCCGACGCGATCCTGATTTCAGCGATCCGCCACGGGCGCCAGCAGGGCACGGTTCTGGACGTCGACGAAGACGACGATTTCGAGGTTCCTGGCGACAGTTGATGCGCCATTGAATCAACCTCTCAAGCGCCTGATTCGATCTGAGAAGTCTCAGGCGTAAGCGATTCAAACAATTCGGGGAAATTGGGCCTGCCGGGGCGCGCGTGATGCGCCGGGCGGGTTCCTCCCGAGATATTCTGGTCGATGACGCCGGTGGAGCTGCATGCCGCCGCCGGCGGGCTGGCGCCGCGCGCGTCGGGGCTTTCGCGGGCGGGGCTGAGCGAGATGATGGCGCGGTTTCCGGATGGGTGAGGTGATCTCTGCCCGTGCTATGCTCGGCACCGAGATTCGGAGCGGCGATGGCGCAGTCGGACAACATGTTTGCGAAGGGAATGGTCGTCTTCCCCTTCGGTGACTGGGACGAGCGGCCGGCTTCGCTGTTCGGCTGGTCCGAGGCGCGGCTGGCGACGCTTTCCGCAGAATTGGCGAAGGGCGAGAGCAGCGCCTTCATGATCGTCCAGGGCGGGCGCATGATCTACCGCTGGGGCGATATCGCCTTGAAGTCGAGCATCGCTTCGGTGCGCAAGAGCCTGGTCAATGTGCTCTACGGCATGCTGATCGCCGAGGGGCGGATCGATCCGCTGCAGACGCTGGCCGATTTCAACATCGACGACATGACGCCGCTGACGGCAGGCGAGCGCAGCGCGACGGTGATGGATCTGCTGCGGGCGCGCTCCGGCGTCTATCTGCCGTCGGTTTACGATACGGCGAACGGCAGGCCTGACAGGGGCAGCCATCCGCCGGGGGAACACTGGTTCTACAACAACTGGGATTTCAACGTGCTTGGCACGATCGTCGAGCGGGCGACCGGCGAGAGCGTGCTGGATGCGCTGGCGTCGCGCGTGGCCCGGCCGCTCCGGATGCAGGATTGCGTTGCCGGCGACGGCTGGTTTCAGCATGGGCCGGAATCCATGCATCCGGTTTACAAGATCCAGCTCTCGGCGCGTGATCTGGCGCGGGTCGGGCTTCTCTATCTCAGGCATGGACGCTGGGGCGCAACGCAGCTGGTGCCGCAGAGCTGGGTGCGCGACAGCGTGCGCCCGCATTCGGCGGTTGGTGAAGGATGGGCCTATGGCCTGCTGTGGTGGATCACGCAGGCGAATGCGCCTGGCGATGCCATGGCCGTGCATGTGCCGATGTTCTACGCCAGCGGCTGGGGCGGCCAGTATCTGATCGTGCTGCCGGATCTCGATCTCGTCGTCGTCCACCGGTCGGCGACGGCGCTCAGGGTTGGTCCGGGCGTCAGCCATGTCAGGATGGGAGAGATCCTGCGGCTGGCGCTTTCGGCAATGCCGGACAAGGGCTGACGGCCCACATATTCAGGAGACATCGATGGAAGACGATGACACCGGGCTCGCCGAGATGGCGGGGCAGGCCGATGAACTGCGCCGGGCGCTGGAGGATCTGGAGGCGCGGTCTCGCTCCTTCGGCTCGGCGTTGAGCGGCGCCCTGCGGAGCGCCGTCAGCGGCGGCAAGGGGCTGGACGACGTGTTGCGCTCGCTGGGCAACCGGCTCGCCGATATCGCGCTTTCGGCGGGGATGAAGCCGCTCGAGGGGCTGATCGGCGGGGCGGTGTCGGGGATCGCGGGTGGGATCGGCAAGGTTCTGCCTTTTGCCGATGGCGGCGTGGTGTCGGCGCCGAGCTATTTTCCGATGGGTGGTAATATCGGGCTGATGGGCGAGGCGGGCAGCGAGGCAATCCTGCCGCTGCGGCGCGGGCCGGATGGGGCGCTTGGGGTTGCTGCCGCCGGTAACGGTGGCGGGCCGCAGATCGTTTTCAACGTCACGGCGACGGATGCGCAGAGCTTTCAGAAGAGCGAGGCGCAGATTTCGGCGATGCTGGCGCGCACGGCGATGCGCGGCCAGCGCAACCTGTGAGGCTGAGATGGCCGGTTTCCATGAGGTACGGTTTCCGCTGCGGCTGTCGCTGTCGACGAGCGGCGGGCCGGTGCGGCGGACCGATATCGTCAATCTCTCCAATGGGCGCGAGAGCCGTAACAGCCGCTGGCGCTCAGAGCGCATATGGCATGGATGAAACTTTTCTCCCCGGCAAAAATGCCCGCATGCTTGGCCGCCACATCCGGCCGCCAGCGCGCTTTCTGATCGGCTCGATCGAGGACGGTGCGGTGAGGCAGGTCGAGGCGCGCGAGTTCGCGCCATCGGCGGGTGCCGCGCCGCCAGGCGAGACCGGCGGCAAGAATGGCGCCGGCGATCCTTCCAGCCTGTTTGCACCGCTGGTGGAGTTGATGGATCTGCCGCGCTTTGCGGCGGGCGAGGCGGCGAGTTTTGCGCGGGCGGCGGTTTTTGCCAGGCCCTGGCGGATGATCGGGCTGTCCTCCTCGGTGAGCGAGGAGGGGTATCGCGGGCGGGCGCTGGTCGAGCGCCCGGCGCGGATCGGGACGCTTACCGGGCCGCTGACGGCGGGTGTGCGGGGGCGGTTCGACTGGTCGCAGGTGCTGGAGATCGAGCTGCCGTTCGGTGCACTGTCCTCGGCGGTGGCAGTCTCGGTGCTGAATGGTGACAACCTGATCGCGGTGGCTTCGTCCGACGGCGGCTGGGAGGTGATCGGGTTCCGGCAGGCCGAGGAGATCGGCGCCGGGCGCTGGCGGCTTGGCGGATTGCTGCGGGCGCTGGCGGGAACCGACGATGCGATGGCGGCGGGTGCCGTTTCAGAGGCGTCCGTGGTGATGCTCGACGATGCCGTTGTGCCGCTCGGCCTCACGGCCGATGAGATGGGGTTGCGGCTCAATTGGATCGCCGAGGCGGCCGGTGTGAGCGGCAAGGCGGGTCCGTTCGCCTTCGAGGGCGGGGTGCGGGCGGAGACACCGCTTTCGCCGGTTCATCTGAGGGCGGCGCGGGGCGAGGCGGGGGCGGTGACGTTTTCGTGGGTTCGGCGCGGACGGGTCGATGCCGACAACTGGATCGCGGCCGATATTCCGCTCGACGAACCCTCCGAGCGCTACCGGATCGAGGTGATGGCTGATGGTGTGGTGCGGCGGCAGGTGGAGATCGGCGTGCCGCGATGGACCTATCCGCTGACAGACGAGCTTGCCGACTTCGGCAGTGTGCAGAGCGCGCTGACGATACGGGTGAGGCAGATGGGGCAGCGGATGCCGCTCGGCATTCCCGCAGTCGCAACGATGACGATGTGATTTTCAACGGAAGGAATGGTCATGGGTGACTGGAAGAACTGGTATCATTCGAAGACGATCTGGGGAGCGCTGATTGCGATCGGCGCTTCTGTTCTGCATGCGGCGGGCATCGATATCGACGCCGGCGACCAGAGTCAGATCGTCGATTCTCTCGTCAATATCGCCGGTGCGATCGGCGGGCTTCTGGCCGTCTATGGACGGCTGACGGCGAGCACGGCGATCCGCTGATCGAGCATTTCGGGAGGGCGGCGGCAGCGATATCAAGAGCTTCTGCCGCCTCGTCTTTTGGCTGTGAATATCGTTGCGGCAATACAGTCGAGAATTGTTCTAAACCACCGTCATTACAGTGCATTCATTTGCCATTCAGGTCACGTGAGTACATAGTCGGCCCAGGTTGGAATTACGTTGGAAGCATTGCACATGGCCTCTCCTCTGAGCGTCGTAGCCTTGGCCGCAGGGCTGGCTGTATCGGCGCCCTCACCGGACGACTCGCGCACGCTTGTGGTGCGCGTCGCTGGCGATTGCAGCGCCGCCGCGCAGCAGGTCGTCGAGCAGACGGGCGGCCAGCTTCTTTCCGTGCAGCCTTCGGGCGATTCATGCATCATCACCGTGCTCGTTCAGGGCAATGGCCAACGCCCCCGCAAGGTAACCGTCAAGGTTCCGATGTAGGCGGAATCGGCCTATAAAGCACTGACTGAAACAAGGTGAAAGCGGACCGATGCGCATTCTGGTAGTCGAAGACGATGTCAATCTGAACCGTCAGCTGAGCGATACGCTGAAGGAAGCCGGCTATGTCGTCGATCAGGCCTTTGACGGCGAGGAGGGACACTTCCTCGGCGATACCGAGCCCTATGACGCGATCATCCTCGACATCGGCCTTCCCGAAATGGACGGTGTGACCGTATTGGAAAAGTGGCGCGGCGCTGGACGCGGCATGCCGGTTCTGATCCTGACGGCGCGCGACCGCTGGAGCGACAAGGTCGCGGGCATCGATGCCGGCGCCGACGATTATGTGACGAAGCCTTTCCATGTCGAGGAAGTGCTCGCCCGCATCCGCGCGCTGATCCGCCGCGCTGCCGGTCATTCATCCTCCGAGATCGTCTGCGGTCCTGTCAGGCTCGATACCAAGACCTCCAAGGCTGTCGTCAACGGCGTGGCGCTGAAGCTCACCTCGCACGAATACCGGCTGCTCTCCTATCTCATGCATCACATGGGCGAGGTCGTGTCGCGTTCGGAGCTTGTCGAGCATATGTACGACCAGGATTTCGACCGTGATTCCAATACGATCGAAGTCTTCGTCGGGCGCCTGCGCAAGAAGATGGGCGTCGATCTGATCGAAACGGTGCGCGGTCTCGGATACCGCATTCAAGCGCCGGCCTGATGCGAATAAAATCGCTCACCGCACGCGTTCTGCTACTGACGACCGTATGGTCGACGGTGGCGCTTGTGGTGATCGGCCTGCTGATCTCGACGCTCTATCGCCGCAGCGCCGAGCGCGGCTTTCAGGACCTGCTCCGCGCGCAGCTCTATAACGTCATCAATTCCGTCACCATCGGCGACCAGGGCGCGCTGGCCGGCAGCCCGCAGCTCGGCGACCTGCGTTTCGCGCAGCCGCGCACCGGCTGGTACTGGGTGGTGGAGCCGCTCGGGACCTATACGACCGCGCCGCTGGTTTCTCCATCGCTGGGCTCGGCGACCATTCCCGTTCCCTCCGTTCTCGAAGCGCCTTTCGACAAGAATTACGAGCGCTACTACCAGGTGACCGATGCCAGCGGGAACCGGGTGCAGGTGGCCGAGACCGAGGTCGTGCTCGATACCGACGGCCGCGCGGCGCGCGTTCGCGTCACCGGCAATGTCGAAGTCGTCGAATCCGACGTCAGCAACTTCTCTCACAGCCTCTATCTGGCGCTCGCCGGCTTCGGGGTCGGCAGTCTGATCGTCAATGCGCTTGCCATTCTCTTCGGCCTGAAGCCGCTCGACAAGGCGCGTGCGGCGCTGGAGCGTATCCGCGCCGGCGAGAGCGAGCAGCTGAAGGGCGATTTCCCGCGCGAGATCCTGCCGCTGGCCAATGAGGTCAATGCCCTGATCGACAGCAACCGCCGCATCGTCGAGCGCGCCCGCATGCAGGTCGGCAATCTGGCGCATTCGCTGAAGACGCCGATTGCCGTGCTCTTGAACGAGGCGCGGGTGTTGGAGCGTTCGCATGGCGAGCTCGTCAAGAACCAGGCGGAAGCGATGCAGGGGCAGGTGCAATCCTATCTCAACCGCGCCCGCATTGCCGCGCAGCGCGAATCCGTGCTTGCTCGCACCGACGCGGAACCGGCGCTGGAACGGCTGGTGCGCGTCATGCGCCGCCTGAACGTCGACAAGGAATTCGAGCTTTCCGTCACGCAACCGCATCTGGCCGTTGCCATGGAGCAGCAGGACCTCGAGGAGACGGTCGGCAACCTTCTGGAGAATGCGGCGCGCTTTGCCGTTCACAAGGTCAAGGTGAGCGCATCGGAAGCCGCCGAGGACGTGAAGGGTGCCGAGACCAGCGGCCGCCGGCACTGGGTCGAGCTCATCGTCGAGGACGATGGGCCGGGGCTGGAGCCCGATCAGATCAAGGAAGCGCTGAAACGCGGCAAGCGTCTCGACGA
This sequence comes from Rhizobium sp. Rhizsp82, assembly GCF_047325115.1. Classification (NCBI taxonomy): domain Bacteria; kingdom Pseudomonadati; phylum Pseudomonadota; class Alphaproteobacteria; order Hyphomicrobiales; family Rhizobiaceae; genus Rhizobium; species Rhizobium sp. Rhizsp82. The sequence goes on from NZ_CP168570.1 coordinate 2,006,124, forward strand.
AAGCAAGCCCGGAACCGGGCTCGGTCTTTCGATCGTCACCGAGATCGCCAATGAATATCAGGGCCGCCTGGAGCTTTCCCGCGGTGCTGCCGGCGGGCTCAAAGCAAAGCTAATTTTGCCCGGTCTCACAAAGGATGTTGCGTGACCAATTGCTTGATGTCACAAAGACATAGGCAGTTGCATAGCATGCTTTGCCTTAAAGCCGACAAGTGCCTGTGCGCATCTGCCGGCATTGATTTGTTTCTTTCTGCTGGTTCGACCGAATGATATCACGCGCGAATGCCATGATCGTTTCCTCGCTTTTCGTTGCCGTTGCCTTGAGCGGCTGCACGACGACGAAGAGCGCCAGCTCGACCGGCGTTTTCTCCCGCAAGCCTTCGGCCTCGGCACAGTTCATCACCGCGCTTCAGGGCGGCATCGTCGGCCGTACCGGCATCGAACTCAGCGACAGCGACAAGCAGCGCGCGCTCGAAGCCGAATACCGGGCGCTGGAAGGGGCGGCCGTCGGCCAGCCGGTCGTCTGGAGCGGACGCAATGTCAGCGGCAAGGTTATCGCCGCGGCACCCTATCAGGTCGGCTCGCAGAACTGCCGCCAGTACACGCATACGCTGACCGTCGACGGCAAGGAGACCGTGGCGCGCGGTTCGGCCTGTCGCAACGATGATGGCAGCTGGTCGCCGCTCGGCTAGGACATTCGGCCCATACTGGCCTGCAAATGGCGCCTTTCCACGCTTCCGGTGCTCACGTACCTTTAGTACGCTGCGCTGCGGGTCGTGGAAAATCACCATTTTCGGCTCAGCCTGCACTGAATGCCGTGTGTCGTAAGCCGTAGCGAATATTGCGGCGAAACGCCTCAAATCTTCGTCATTCCGGCTTTGCCAGTTGGAATGGCCGCGCGCTTCAAGTATTGGGGCCGTTATGCTTTTCTGGATTCTTGTTGCTGCAATGACGGCGGCTGTGGCCGCGCTGCTGCTTTACCCGCTCCTGCGCGGCGGAAAGACGCTCGACGACACGCGCGCAGGCGAGGCGGCGGTCTATCGCGACCAGCTGCGCGAACTCGACCGCGACCTCTCGGGCGGCCTGATCACCTCCGATGAAGCCGACTATGCGCGCGCCGAGATCGGCCGCCGGTTGATCGCCGTTTCGGCGACGGGTCCTGCCGCCGAGCCGAAGGCGGCGCGCCATCACCGCTTCAGCGAGGCTTTCATCCTGCTACTGCTGCCAGCCATCGGGCTCTGTCTTTACGTTGCGATGGGACGGCCCGGCCTGCCATCGCAACCGCTCCAGGCACGGCTCGAAAATCCCGGCAACGACATGGCAATCTTGGTCTCCAAGGCGGAGCGCCATCTGGCGCTCAACCCGGATGACGGCAAGGGCTGGGACGTGCTGGCGCCGATCTATTTCAATGCGATGCGCATCGCCGATGCCGAGAAAGCCTATCGCAATGCGATCCGCCTGCTTGGACCGAGCGCGATCCGCCTCGACGGCCTGGCGGAGTCGCTGATGGCCGGTTCCAACGGCATGGTGACGCCGGAGGTGCGCCAGACGCTGGAACAGTCGCTGTCGATCGAGCCCGACAACCCGCGCGCCAAGTTCTACGTGGCGCTGAGCCTGGAACAGGCCGGACAGACCGGGCAGGCCAAGGCCGCCTTCGAGGCGATCGCCAAGGAATCGCCTGCCGATGCGCCGTGGCTGCCGCTGGTCAACGATCATATCGCCAAGAATGGCGGCGCGCCGATTGCCTCCAACAAGACGCCGGGCGGACCGACGCAGGAAGACGTGGCCGCGGCCCAGAACATGAGCCCGGCGGATCAGCAGCAGATGATCCGTGGCATGGTCGATAGCCTGGACGCCAAGCTGAAGGCCGATCCCAACAATTTCGAGGGCTGGGTGCGGCTCGTCCGCTCTTATGCCGTATTGAACGATAAGGATCGCGCGGCCGACGCGCTGAAGCGCGGGCTGGCCGTGTTCCCGGCCGGCGGCGATCAAGGCAAGCAGCTGCTCGCACTGGGGCGCGAGCTGGGTATTGCGACCGAGGGGGTAACGGAATGACGCGCAAGCAGAAGCGCCTGGCGGTAATCGGCGGCGGCATGGGCTTTATCATTGCCGCGGTGCTGCTCGTGATGTTCGCCTTCAGCCAGTCCGTCGCCTATTTCTACATGCCGGCCGATCTTGCCAAGACGCCGGTGGCGCCGGAGACGCGCATCCGCCTGGGCGGTCTCGTCGGCGAGGGCAGCGTCGTGCGCGGCGTCGGCTCGACCGTCGAATTCGCGGTGACCGACGGCGGCGGCCAGCCGGTGAAGGTGAAATATACCGGCATTCTTCCCGATCTCTTCCGCGAGGGGCAGGGCGTGGTGACCGAAGGCAAGTTCGAGGCATCGAGCCACGAATTCATTGCCGATACCGTGCTTGCCAAGCATGATGAGAAATACATGCCGAAGGAAGTGGCCGACCGGCTGAAATCCCAGGGGCTGTGGAAGGAAGGCGAGGGCGCGCAATGATCATCGAGATCGGCCATTACGCACTCGTGCTGGCGCTGGCGACGGCGATCATTCTCTCCGTCGTCCCCGTCATCGGCGCGCGCCGCCGCGACCAGGCGATGATGGACGTCGCGCCGCTCGGCTCGATCGTGCTCTTCGGCCTCGTCGCCTTCTCCTTCGGCGTCCTGACCTATGCGCATGTCGTCTCCGACTTCTCGGTCGAGAATGTCTGGGAGAACTCGCACTCGCTGGTGCCGCTGATCTACAAATATTCCGGCGTCTGGGGCAATCACGAGGGATCGATGATGCTCTGGCTGCTGATCCTGGCGCTGTTCAGCGCCATGGTGGCGCTGTTCGGACGCAATCTGCCAGATACGCTGCGGGCCAATGTGCTGGCGGTGCAGGCATGGGTCTCGGTTGCCTTCATCCTCTTCATCCTGCTGACCTCCAACCCCTTCGTGCGCCTCGATCCGGCGCCGGCCGAGGGGCGTGACCTCAATCCGGTATTGCAGGATATCGGCCTCGCCATCCATCCGCCGCTTCTCTATCTCGGCTATGTCGGCTTCTCCGTCTGCTTCTCCTTTGCCGTCGCGGCGCTGATGGAAGGCCGGATCGATGCTGCCTGGGCGCGCTGGGTGCGCCCCTGGACGCTGGCCGCCTGGACCTTCCTGACGCTTGGCATCGCCATGGGCTCCTACTGGGCCTATTACGAGCTCGGCTGGGGCGGCTGGTGGTTCTGGGATCCGGTCGAGAACGCTTCGTTCATGCCCTGGCTGGCGGGCACAGCGCTGCTGCATTCGGCGCTCGTCATGGAAAAGCGCGAGGCGCTGAAGATCTGGACAGTGCTGCTCGCAATCCTGACCTTCTCGCTGTCGCTGATGGGCACCTTCCTGGTGCGCTCCGGCGTGCTGACCTCGGTCCATGCCTTTGCCAGCGACCCGAGCCGCGGCGTCTTCATCCTCTGCATCCTGATGATCTTCATCGGCGGGGCGCTGTCGCTCTTCGCCTTCCGCGCGCCACTGCTTTCGGCAGGCGGTCTCTTCGCGCCGATCTCGCGCGAGGGCGCGCTGGTCTTGAACAACCTGATCCTGACGGTTGCCTGCGGCACGGTGCTGACGGGCACGCTCTACCCGCTGCTTCTGGAAACGCTGACCGGCGACAAGATCTCCGTCGGCCCGCCCTTCTTCAACATGACCTTCGGGCTGCTGATGATCCCGCTGCTGCTGGTCGTGCCGTTCGGGCCGCTGCTCGCCTGGAAGCGCGGCGATCTGCTCGGCGTGCTGCAGCGGCTCTATGTCGTCGCAGGCCTCGCTTTCGTGGCCGCGCTGGTCTTCTTCTATATCGAGCATGGCGGGCCGGTTCTTTCGGTTCTCGGCCTTGCTGCCGGTCTCTTCCTCGTCTTCGGCGCTGCGGCTGATCTCTGGTATCGCGCCGGTATCGGCAAGGTTGCGGCGAACGTCGCCTGGCGGAGATTGAAGGGTCTGCCGCGCTCCGCCTTCGGTACCGCACTTGCGCATGCCGGTCTTGGCATCACCGTTCTCGGTATCGTCGCGGTCTCGACCTTTGCGACGGAACATGTGCTGGAAATGAAGCCCGGCGAGACCACGGATGCCGGCGGCTATTCGCTGCATTTCGACGGCATGCAGCCAGCGACCGGTCCGAATTACAAGGAAGACCGCGGTCACTTCAGCATTCGCCGCGGCGGTGTCGAAGTCGCCGACGTCTGGTCCGCCAAGCGGGTCTATGTCGCCCAGCAGATGCCGACGACGGAAGCGGGCATCGTGACCTTTGGGCTGAGCCAGCTCTACGTCTCTCTCGGTGATCCCACCAATGACGGCGGCATCGTCGTGCGCATCTGGTGGAAGCCGTTCATTCTCTGCATCTGGGGCGGGGCGCTGATCATGTCGATCGGTGGCTTTGTGTCGCTGAGCGACCGGCGTCTGCGCGTTGGTGCGCCGCGGCGCAAGGCCAAGGCGGCGAAGCCATCGGCTCCGGCGATGGAGCCTGCGGAATGAGACGCTCGTGGTTTCTCCCTTCTCCCCAGCGGGGAGAAGATGCCCGAAGGGCAGATGAGGGGGATGAGCAGCGCAGCTGGGAGGCCTACGAGCATCAGCGAGAAGCAACCGGCAGCACGCGTGGCCCCCTCATCCGTCCTGACGGACACCTTCTCCCCGAGGGGAGAAGGGGATTGTGGCGCTCGCTGCGGCTCTTCCTCGTACTTGCCGCGTTCCTCTCACCACTCCCGGCCTTCGCCGTAAACCCCGACGAAGTGCTCCCCGACCCCGCGATGGAAAGCCGGGCGCGGACGTTGTCGGCGGAGTTGCGGTGCATGGTGTGCCAGAACCAGTCGATCGACGATTCCAATGCGGATCTCGCCAAGGATCTGCGTCTGCTGGTGCGCGAGCGCATCAAGGATGGCGACAGCGATGAGCAGGTGTTGAACTATATCGTCTCGCGCTATGGCGAGTTCGTGCTGTTGAAGCCGCGGTTCAGTATCCGCACGGTGATGCTCTGGGGCGCGCCCATCGTGCTGATCCTGGCAGGTGGCATTTCGCTCATCGTCTTCGCACGCCGCCGGACCGGCAAACCGACCGGCAGCCGTCTTACGGCAGACGAACAAGCCAAGCTCGACGAGTTGATGCGGACTGACCGCCAGGCCTGAGTCCTGCGGAAATCCGGCCCGTTGCGTGCGTTGCAGCCGAAAGCTGTAGCGCTCTCAACATTACAAATTTTTCATTGCCCAGACAGTTCGCAGTAAGGTCTCGCATCCTATATCTTCCTTCATCAGCCGATCCCGACCGGGGGCCGGACCGACTAAATGAAGAAGAGAAGGTGCCTATAATGTTCAAGACTCCCTCCCTTGCCACTGCGCTCAAGGCTTCGACCGTCGCAGGTCTCGCAGCCGCCGTGCTTGCCACTGGCGTGCCGCTTGAGATCACCCGTTCCTATGCCGAAGCCGTCAATGTTCAGGCGCCGCAGGTTCCGAGCTTTGCCAATGTCGTCGACGCCGTTTCGCCGGCCGTCGTTTCCGTCCGCGTCGAATCCCGCATCAAGCCGGCTTCCGACGACGGCAACGGTTTCTCCTTCGATTTCAACGGCCGCGGTTTTGACGACCTGCCGGACGATCACCCGCTGAAGCGCTTCTTCAAGCAGTTCGGCGAGCAGGGTCCGAACGGCGGTGACGGCCAGGATGGCCAGCAGCGTCCGCCGCGCCACTTCGGCGATCGCGGTCCGGGTGGCCCCGGTGGTCCTGGCGGCCCCGGCCGTCTGCGTCCCGTTGCCCAGGGCTCCGGCTTCTTCATCTCCGAAGACGGCTATATCGTCACCAACAACCACGTCGTTTCCGACGGTTCGGCTTTCGTTGCTGTCATGAACGACGGTACCGAGCTTGACGCCAAGCTGATCGGCAAGGACCCGCGCACCGACCTCGCCGTGCTGAAGGTCGACGGCAAGGGCAAGAAGTTCACCTACGTCAACTGGGCCGACGACAACAATGTCCGCGTCGGCGACTGGGTTGTCGCAGTCGGCAACCCGTTCGGCCTCGGCGGCACGGTGACCGCGGGTATCGTCTCCGCCCGCGGCCGCGACATCGGCTCCGGCCCGTATGACGACTACCTGCAGGTGGATGCCGCCGTGAACCGCGGCAACTCCGGTGGCCCGACCTTCAACCTCAATGGCCAGGTCGTCGGCATCAATACCGCGATCTTCTCGCCGTCGGGCGGCAGCGTCGGCATCGCCTTCGCCATTCCCGCCTCGACCGCCAAGGACGTCGTTGCCGACCTGATGAAGGACGGTACGGTGTCGCGCGGTTACCTCGGCGTGCAGATCCAGCCGGTGACCAAGGACATCGCCGACTCTCTCGGCCTTTCCGAAGCCAATGGCGCGCTCGTCGTATCTGCTCAGGACGGCACGCCCGGCCAGAAGGCCGGCATGAAGGCTGGTGACGTCGTCACCGCCGTCAATGGCGAGCCGGTCAAGGATGCCCGCGATCTCAGCCGCCGCATCGGTGCGATGCAGCCCGGCAAGAAGGTCGAAGTGTCGATCTGGCGCGATGGCAAGGCGCAGTCCCTCAACGTCGAGCTCGGCACGCTGCCGGCAGACCAGAAGGACGCTGCCAACGACGACAGCGACCAGCAGCAGGAGCCGCAGGCACCGGCTTCCGAGAAGGCGCTTGCCGATCTCGGCCTGACGGTCGGCCCGGCCGATGACGGCAAGGGCCTGGCGATCACCGGTATCGACCCGAATTCCGACGCTGCCGACAAGGGCATCAAGGAAGGCGAGACGATCACCTCGGTTAACAACCAGCAGGTTTCGAGCGCTGACGATGTCGTCAAGGTTCTGAACCAGGCGAAGAAGGACGGCCGCACCCGGGCGCTCTTCCAGATCCAGTCGAAGGACGGCAGCCGCTTCGTCGCCCTTCCGATCAACAGCCAAGGCTGACCCCCCACAGCCTTGACCGGCGCATCCCCATGATGCGCCAGAGAAGGGGAGCCGCGCTTCCAGCCCAGCGCGGCTCCCTTCCATTCCATCCACAGGTGCCGCGATGACCCAAGCGCAACAGGAAGACGTATTGAGCCTTGCCGAAACAAAACCGGCAGGTAATGTCAGCCGCATGAAGATTCTCATCATCGAGGATGACCTCGAAGCTGCGGTATACCTGACGAAAGCCTTTCGCGAGGCCGGGATCGTCGTCGATCACGCAAGTGATGGCGAGAGCGGTCTCTTCATGGGCTCGGAAAATACCTACGACGTCATTGTCATCGACCGCATGCTGCCGCGCCGCGACGGCCTCTCCGTCATCAGCGAGCTGCGCCGCAAGGGCGTTCACACACCTGTTCTCATTCTTTCGGCTCTCGGCCAGGTCGATGACCGTGTGACCGGCCTGCGCGCCGGCGGCGACGACTATCTGCCGAAACCCTATGCCTTCAGTGAACTGCTCGCCCGCGTCGAGGTTCTCGGCCGCCGCAAGGGCACGCCGGAGCAGGACGTCGTCTACCGCGTCGGCGATCTGGAACTCGACCGGCTTTCCCATGAAGTGCGCCGCGGCGGCAAGGAAATCCCGCTGCAGCCGCGCGAATTCCGTCTTCTCGAATATCTGATGAAGAATGCCGGTCAGGTCGTGACCCGCACCATGCTTCTCGAGAATGTCTGGGATTACCATTTCGATCCGCAGACCAACGTCATCGACGTGCATGTCTCGCGTCTGCGCTCGAAGATCGAGAAGGACTTCAGCCAGCCGCTGCTGAAGACGATCCGCGGGGCGGGTTACATGATCAAGGATGAGGGATGAACCGTTTCTGGTTTCTCTTCCGATCTACCGCAGTCCGCCTTTCGGCCCTTTACATCCTGCTCTTCGCCATCTGCGCCGCGACGCTCGTTATCTATGTGACGGCGATGTCGCAGCGCCTGCTGACGGGGCAGATCCGCGAGGCCGTGCAGCAGGAAGTCGATCAGGTCAAACGCGCTTATGACACCGGCGGCATCAACGCGCTCTTGCGCTCAATGGAGCGCCGCTCCCGCCAGCCGGGCGCCAATCTCTACATCATCGCCGGCCCTTCTGGCGACATCCTGGCGGGTAACGTAGCCTCGGTGCAGCCCGGTGTCTTCGAGGAGACGGGCTGGACCTCGGTTCCCTTCTTCTACCAGCGCTATGCCGAAAGCGGTCTCGACCGCAGGCATATGGCAATCGCCAATATCTTCGTGCTCGACAATGGCTTGCGCATTCTCGTCGGCCGCGACCTCGGCGAACCCGAACGCTTCCGCGTGCTGGTGCGCCAGGCGCTGATGGTGGCGCTGGCGATCATGGGTCTCGGCGCGCTGATCATCTGGTTCGGCATCGGCCGCAACGCACTGAAACGCATCGACCGCATGTCGGCGGCGAGCAAGAAGATCATGGCCGGCGACCTCTCGCAGCGCCTGCCGGTCGGCGGCTCCGGCGACGAATTCGACCGTCTGTCGGTGTCGTTGAACACCATGCTCGAGCGCATCGAGAAGCTCAACGAAGGCCTGCGGCAGGTCTCTGACAACATCGCCCACGACTTGAAGACGCCACTGACGCGGCTGCGCAACAAGGCGGCCGACGCGGTCGATACCGATGACGGCGAGCAGCGCCGCGTGGCGCTCGAAGGGATCATTTCGGAATCCGACCAACTGATCCGGACGTTCAACGCGCTGCTGATGATCTCGCGTGTCGAGGCGGGGTCGGTGGCTGCCGAGATGTCGACGGTGGAGATTTCGGCGATCGTCGCCGACAGCGCCGAGCTTTACGAGCCGGTGGCCGACGATGCCGGGCTGACGCTGACCTCGGATATCGAGCCCGGCATTTCCGTGCAGGGTAACCGCGAACTCATCGGCCAGGCGCTGTTCAACCTGATCGACAATGCGATCAAATATTCCGTCGATTGCGACGGCCACGGCCAGATCGCCATCAAGCTGGCGCGTCGGCAGGACGCGATCTGCCTTTCGGTGGCCGACAGTGGCGCCGGTGTGCCCGCCGACAAGCGCGAGGCGGTGATCAAGCGTTTCGTGCGGCTGGACGAGAGCCGGTCGAAGCCGGGGACCGGGCTTGGCCTGTCGCTGGTCGAGGCCGTCATGGAACTGCATGGCGGTACGCTCGAGCTTTCCGACACCTATCCCGACAAGGAAGAAGGGCGTGGCCTGACGGTGACCATGCATTTTCCGGTCAAGCCCGCCTGAGTTTTCAGCACTGAAAGACGGTATTGGCTCCCGGCGTTTGCCGCTCTAGGTTAAGCGCATGCGAGACAACGCGAATCCGGCGCGTTGCAGCAGGGAGGCGGGATGCTGAAGAAGTCGACACATCTCTTGAAGGACGCTGGCGAGGTGGCGCTGAAGCCGCTGAACCAGGCCGAATTGAAGCTGGCGCTGAGCGATCTCGCGGAGATCGGCCGCGAAGAGCCCGCCGTTGCCGCGATGGCGAAATCCGGTGGGCCGCTGCTCGATTTCATCGCCGCCGCCTTCACCCTGTCTCCCTATCTGCGCGAGGTCGCTAATATCGACAATGCCGTTCTGGCAGCGGCGATCTCGGCACCGCTGGAACCTGAGATCGAAGGGCTGATCGAGGAGGCGCGCGCCTGCTGGAAACCTGTCGACGGCGCATTGCCGGCCGAATCCGCCGTCATGGCGAGGCTGCGGCAGATCAAGCGCAAGGTCGCCTTCCTGATCGCGCTTGCTGATCTCGCCCGGATCTTCGACGGCCGCCAGACGACGGGCTGGCTGAGCGCGCTCGCCGAGGCCTCGGTCGCCGCTGCGATCGACCATCTGCTGATGTCGGCGCATGAAGCCGGCAAGCTGGTGCTGAAGGACGTCGCCAAGCCGAGCGAGGGCTCCGGCCTGATCGTGCTCGGCATGGGCAAGCTCGGTGCCTCCGAACTCAACTATTCCTCCGACATCGATCTGGTCGTCTTCTTCGACGAGCAGGCGGGCATCGTGCCCGATCCAGATGACGCGATCGAGATCTATCCGCGGCTGATGCGGCGGCTGGTGCGCATCCTGCAGGAACGGACGGCCGACGGCTATGTGTTCCGCACCGATCTTCGGCTGCGTCCCGACCCCGGCTCGACGCCGCTGGCGATCTCGGTCGATGCGGCGATGATCTACTATGAGGGCAGGGGACAGAACTGGGAGCGGGCGGCCTTCATCAAGGCGAAACCGGTTGCCGGTGACCTCGCTGCCGGTGAGGATTTCCTGCGCGGCCTCGTGCCCTTCGTCTTCCGCAAGTATCTCGACTATGCGGCGATCGCCGATATCCATTCGATCAAGCGGCAGATCCATGCCCACAAGGGGCACGGGGCGATCGCGGTGAAGGGGCACAACGTCAAACTCGGCCGCGGCGGTATCCGCGAGATCGAGTTCTTCGCGCAGACGCAGCAGTTGATCGCCGGAGGGCGGATGCCGGTGCTGCGCAGCCGCGGCACCGAGGAGACGCTCGCCGAGCTCACAAAGGCGAAATGGATCGATGCGGAGACCCGTGACGAACTGACGGATGCTTACTGGTTCCTGCGCGATGTCGAGCACCGCATCCAGATGGTGCGTGATGAGCAGACGCATCTGTTGCCGGAAACGGAAGCCGATCTGAAACGCATCGCTTTCATGATGGGCTTCAGCGATACGCCGAGCTTCTCCGAGAAGCTGGTGGAGGTGCTCAGGACGGTGGAGCGGCGCTATGCGCGGCTCTTCGAACAGGAAAACAAGCTTTCGACCGATACCGGTAATCTTGTCTTCACCGGCCAGAACGACGACCCTGACACGCTGGAGACGCTGAAACGTCTCGGCTTCGAGCGCCCGTCCGACATTTCCCGCATCATCCGCACCTGGCACTATGGCCGATACCGGGCCACGCAATCGGTGGAGGCGCGCGAACGGCTGACGGAGCTGACGCCGGAGCTCCTGCGTGTCTTCGGCGAGAGCAAGCGGGCCGATGAGGCGTTGCTGCGCTTCGACAGCTTCATCTCCGGCCTGCCTTCGGGCATCCAGCTGTTCTCGCTGCTCGGCAGCAATCCGGCGCTCCTGTCGCTGATCGTCAACATCATGTCCTCGGCGCCGAAGTTGGCGGAGGTGATCGCGGCCAAGCCGCATGTCTTCGACGGCATGCTCGATCCCGGCCTGATGGCGGAACTGCCGACGCGCGACTATCTCGGCGAGCGTCTCAAGGCATCGCTGGTGCAGGCGCGTTACTACGAGGAGCTTCTCGACCGGCTGCGCATCTTCGCCGCCGAGCAGCGTTTCCTGATCGGCATCCGGCTGCTGACCGGGGCGATCAACGGAGCCATGGCGGCGCGCGCCTTTACCCATCTTGCCGATCTGATCATCGAAGCGGCGCTGGACGGCGTGCTGAAGGAGATCGAGGCGGCGCATGGCCGTTTCCCGGGCGGCAGGGTTGCCGTTGCCGGCATGGGCAAGCTCGGCAGTTTCGAGCTGACGGCCGGCTCCGATATCGATCTCATCCTGCTCTACGACTACGACGATACGGCTGCCGAATCCGACGGCGAGAAGCCGCTCGATGCGCTGCGCTATTTCACCCGTATCACCCAGCGCCTGATCGCCGCTTTCTCGGCGCCGACGGCGGAAGGCATTCTCTACGAAGTCGACATGCGGCTTCGCCCCTCCGGCAACAAGGGACCGGTGGCGACGCGCATCAATTCCTTCGAGAAGTATCAGCGTGAGGAAGCCTGGACCTGGGAGCATATGGCGCTCAGCCGCGCCCGGCTGATCTGCGGCGATGCGAGCCTAACGGAAGCTGCAGAGCGGATCATTTCCGATGTCCTGTCTGCCAAGCGCGATACGGCCAAGGTCGCCCGCGATGTCGCCGAGATGCGCGATCTCATCGACAAGGAAAAGGCGCCGGGGAGCGGCTGGGATCTGAAGCTGATCCCCGGCGGCGTCATCGATATCGAGTTCATCGCGCAGTATCTGGCGCTGGTGGCGCCGGCCAAGGCCTCGGTAGTGAAGGTCAACGGGATGAATACCGGCGAGGCGCTGAAGGCGCTCGGCGGCAAACTGATGGCGCCTGCTGATCTCGACACCTGCCTCGAGGCGTTCAATCTCTATACGGAGCTGTCGCAGCTGATCCGGCTCTGCATCGATGGTCTGTTCGATCCGAAGGAGGCGCCGTCTGGCCTCGTCGAGCTCGTCTGCCGCGCCGGCGATTGCCCTGATATCAAGACGCTGGAAGGCGAAGTGAAACGGCTGTCGAAGGCTGTGCGGAAGATCTTTCAGGTAACCGTTAAAGCTTAGCGGGCAGCATCCGGGATGCGGAAGGTGACTGCAGTGCCAACGCCTTCGCGGGAGCGGATGCGCATGTTGCCGCCATGCAGCGAGGTGAGCGAGCGCGAGATTGCCAGGCCAAGACCTGAGCCGCCCTTGCTCTTGGCATACTGGCTCTGGACCTGCTCGAAGGGCTGGCCGATCTTGGTCAGCGCCTTGCGCGGGATGCCGATGCCGGTATCGGCGATGGTGACGATCAGGCCCTTGGCGTCGCGGCGGGTGCGAAGCGCGATGCGGCCGCCGTCATTGGTGAACTTCACGGCATTGGAAAGCAGGTTGAGCAGGATCTGCTTCATGGCGCGGCGGTCTGCGGTCAGCGTCATGCCATCGCAGAGGCGCTGCTCGATGACGATGTTCTTCTCGGCAGCCGGAATGGCGGTGAAGCGAAGGCTCTCTTCGATGAGCGGGGCGAGATCGACGGTCTCGCGGTGCAGCTTCATGTGGCCGGCTTCGATCTTCGACATGTCGAGAATGTCGGTGATGACATTCAGCAGGTGCTGGCCGCTATCGTGGATATCGCGGGCATATTCATCGTATTTCAGCGAGCCGAGCGGGCCGAACATCTGGTTCTGCAGGATTTCCGAGAAACCGAGGATGGCGTTGAGCGGCGTGCGCAGCTCATGCGACATGTTGGCGAGGAATTCCGACTTCGCCTTGTTGGCGGCTTCGGCGCGTTCCTTCTCGACGAGGTAATTGGCGTTGGCGACTGACAGTTCGGCCTTCTGGTGTTCGAGCGTCTGGCGCGATGCCTTGAGGTCGCCGATGGTCGCGACGTGGCGGCGCTCGGAGTCGCGCAGGCGCTCCTGGTTGCGCTTCAGAAGGGTGATGTCGGTGCCGACCGAGACCATGCCGCCGTCGCGGGTGCGGCGCTCGTTGATCTGCAGCCAGCGTTCGTCGGCGAGCTGCACTTCGGCGGTGCGCGAGTGACCGGCGCCGTTCGGATCGACCATGCGGCGCTCGATGACCGGGCGGGCGGCTGCGGCATTGACGACGCTGCGCTCTGTGCCGGGAACCAACACGCTGTCAGGGAGGCCGTAAGCCTGCTGGAAGTGGGCGTTGCACATGACCAGGCGGTCGTTCTTGTCCCAGAGGACGAATGCCTCGGAGGTGCATTCGATCGCGTCTGCGAGGCGCTGGTCGGCTTCGGCATAGCGCTGAGCCAGCCGGTGCTGCTCGGTGACATCCATGGCGATGCCGATCATGTGCATGCGGCCCGAATTGCTGCGGATCATCTGGGCGCGGGCGCGCATCCAGACATAGTGACCGGCGGCATGGCGCATGCGGAAAATCTGGTCGACCTGGCCGGAGGTGCCCTTGGCGATCGAGCGGGCGATCTCGTGCAGGCCGCCATCTTCAGGATGCATCAGGCGGGCAGCCTCGTTGAAGGACATGGTCTTGTCGGAAGCCGGCAGGCCGAGCATGTCGTACATCGAGCGCGACCAGAAGAATTCGCGGTTTTCGAAATCGAAATCCCAGAGGCCGCAACGGCCGCGCGACAGCGCGGTTTCGACGCGCTGGTTGGATTCGACGAAAATGTCGTCGGCATCACGGGCGCGGCGGACCTGCATGTAATAGGCATAGAGAATGACGAGCAGGATCGAGGAAATACCGGCAAACAGCGTGACGTTCAGCGTCAGTTCCTCGCGCCAGAGCTTGCCGATCTGATCGAGCGAGGTGGCGGCGACGATATAGCCGCCCGCACCGCCGACGAGGCTGATCTCGGCATAGTGGGGATCGCCGCTGATCGTCGTTTCGATGACGCCGGCGCGGTCGCCGAAGCGGCGGATGGCGGAGACTTCGGGGAAGAAGTCTGCGACGTTGGAGCCGACATAGGAGACGCCCGCAGCCGATGCGGCAAAGACCTTGCCGCTCGCCTGGACGAGGAGAATGAACGAGCCGCTGTCGAGGCGGTCCTGCGGCAGGAACTTCGAAAGGCGCGCCTGCGCCTCGGCGGCATTGCCGGCCTCGAAGAGCTGACCGGCATCGGTGAAGACGGCGGCGGCCGCAGCAGCCGAGAGCGACGTTGCGTGGCGGGCGGCTGCGCCCATCCGCGAATATTCCGACATCATCCCGAAGATGTGCGAGGCGGCAACGACGGAGAGAAAGGCAACGATCAGCGCCGGGATGGCGCGCTTGAGGATGGTTTCGACCTGCGGAAGACGCGGAGCGCCGGAGCGGCTGACAGCCGGACGGCTGCCCTGAGTGGCCCGAGACCAACCCCGCAACGCCCCGAAATCAACACGCAGCCGTCCCTCGGCCGCAGTTGCCCGCCGCACGTTCATCATCGCTATAACCTTGATCCCTCGTGTGATTCGCAGCGCCGCCGCTCGAACCTGACCCAATGAATCACTCCTGATTCGCTGTGTCCAGAGGCAAAGGTAAAAATCTGTTAACTATTTATAAGTGCTGATTTTTTGGGGATTCCCAAAAGGCTCCGCCGATAGCGGCGAAGCCTTTCGCTTGCAAATCACCCCTTGAGCGTACGTTCGACAATGTCGCGCACGTCGGTCGAGAGACCGGGCGCCCGTTCGATTTCCATCAGGGCCGCACGGGCGAAATCGGCGCGTGCCGGCTCCAGGGAGCGCCACGACCGCATCGATGTCAGGATACGCGCCGCGAGCTGCGGGTTGCGCTGGTCGATGTCGAGGATCTCGCGGGCGAGGAAGCGGTAGCCTTCGCCATCGGCGCGGCCGAAGCCGGTCGGGTTGGTGAAAGCGAAGGTGCCGATCAGCGAGCGCACGCGGTTCGGATTGGTGCGCTTGAAGAGCGGGCTGTCCATCAGCTTCTTGACGCGGTCGAGCGTGCCGGCACCCGGGATCGTTGCCTGCACCGAGAACCACTTGTCGACGACGAGGGCGTTTTCGGAGAAGCGGTCGCGGAAGGCGGTCAGCGCGCTGATCGCTTCGGCGCTGTCGGGGAAGCGGTGCGCCAGCAGCGTCAGGGCATGCAGGAGCTCGGTCATGTTGTTGGCGGCGTCGAAGGCGGCCTTGGCACGAACCGGCGTGTTCTCCGCATAGGAGAGATAGGTGAGGGCGGCGTTGCGCAGCGCGCGGCGGCCGGCGCTCTTGGCATCCGGGCTGAAGGCGCCCGGTGTCGTCATCGTCTCGAACAGCGTGGCGAAGATGGCAGCACCCTGATCGGCGATCTGCTTCATCACCGCCTGGCGGCCGGCATGGATCGCGTCGGGATCATTGTTGCCGCCGAGTTCGCGGGCGATGTCGGCTTCGCTCGGAAGCGCCAGCGCCTGGGCGCGGAAGGCGGGCTCAAGGGCGTCGTCGGAGGCGGCTGCAAGCAGCGTGTCGACGAAGGTCTGTTCGCAGGCGACCGCCTTGCCGTCACGCGCATCGCGGGCGGCCTTGAGAAGGTTCGGCAGCGCCAGATCGGTCAGCGCCTGCCAGCGGGCGAAATGATCGGTCTCGTGGCGGGCAAGCAGCGCGAGATCGGCCGGTGCCTGATCGAAATGCAGGTTGATCGGCGCCGAGAAGCTGCGGTTGATCGAGACGACGGGGCGCGAGGCGATGCCGTGGAAGACGGCGGTCTGCGTGCGGCCGGTCAGGTGCAGGACCTCATCGGCATATTCCGCACCATCGACCGACTTCGGCTTGATCGCCTTGCCGCTTTCGGCAAACAGCGCCAGGCTGAGCGGGATATGCATCGGCTTCTTGTCGGCCTGGCCGGGTGTGGCCGGAACCATCTGCTCGAGCTGCAGCGTGAAGGTCTTGGCCTTGGCATCATAGGTGCCGGAAGCGGTGACCAGCGGCGTGCCGGCCTGATGGTACCAGAGCGAAAACTGCGAGAGATCGCGGCCGCTGGCTTCCTCGAAGCACTTGACGAAATCCTCGATCGTGACGGCCTGGCCGTCGTGGCGATCGAAATAGAGATCCATGCCCTTCTTGAAGGCCTTCTTGCCGAGCAGCGTCGCGATCATGCGCGTCACTTCGCTGCCCTTCTCATAGACCGTCGTCGTGTAGAAGTTGTTGATTTCGCGATACTTTGTCGGGCGTACCGGATGGGCGAGCGGGCCACCGTCCTCCGGGAACTGCTCGGACTTCAGATGGCGGACTTCGGCAATGCGCTTGACCGGGCGCGAGCGCTGGTCGGACGAGAACTCGTGGTCGCGATAAACCGTCAGACCTTCCTTCAGGCAGAGCTGGAACCAGTCGCGGCAGGTGATGCGGTTGCCGGTCCAGTTGTGGAAATATTCGTGCGCGATGATCGCCTCGATGTTGGCGTAGTCGGCATCGGTCGCGGTTTCCGGGTCGGCAAGGACGTATTTGTCGTTGAAGACGTTGAGGCCCTTGTTCTCCATCGCGCCCATGTTGAAATCGGAGACGGCGACGACCATGAAGATGTCGAGGTCGTATTCGCGGTGGAAGACCTCTTCGTCCCACTTCATCGAGCGCTTCAGGGCGTCCATGGCGTAGGCAGCGCGGGGCTCCTTGCCGTGTTCGACATAGATCTTCAGCGCCACTTCGCGGCCGCTCATCGTCGTGAACGTGTCTTCGATGACGCCGAGGTCGCCGGCGACCAGTGCAAAGAGGTAGCTCGGCTTCGGATGCGGATCGAACCAGGCGGCGAAATGCTTGCCTTCGCCGTAACCGGCGCCGCCGAGGAAGTTGCCGTTGGAGAGCAGCAGCGGGTTCTGCGCCTTGTCGGCGATGATGTTGACCGTATAGGGCGCCAGAACGTCAGGGCGGTCGGGGAAATAGGTGATGCGGCGGAAGCCCTCGGCCTCGCACTGGGTGCAGTAGATGCCGCCGGTACGGTAGAGGCCCATCAGCTGGGTATTCTCGGAAGGATTGATGATCGTGGTGATCGTCAGTTCGAACGGTTCGCTCGCAGGGAGATCGCGGACCGTCAGACTGTCGGCCGTTGCGGTATATTGCTCCGCCGGCATTTCCATCTGATCGAACAGCAGGCTGGACAGGGAAAGCTCGTCGCCATCGAGGATCAGCGGCGTCTTCGGATCGACACCTTCGCGGCGATGGAAGATGAGCCGCGCCTCGACCTTCGTTTCCGTCGGGTCAAGCTCGAAGGTCAGGTCCACGCGCTCAAGGACGAAATCGGTGGGCCGGTAGTCTGCCAGATTAATGACCTGGCCTGTGTCTGTACGCATAAGTGTTCCCTGAAGACCTTTATCGATATGACCGAGACAGGGACGGAATCCCCGCCGTAAATTTTGGGGGCGATGATTACATTAAAGTCTGAACTAAACTTAAAGCAAAGACCATTGATCTTTCTTTTCCGCATGGCGTGCGGACTTTTCCTGGCACGTCCGCAAAATTCGCTTTTCTTCGGAAATTTTTCCCAACGCCTGATCTCTTTGGTTACGATGGTACAGCACTTCGATGTGCCGCCGAGTCGGCGGCCTCCTCCCGCAAGCGAGCATTGGAAGACATGGAATCGGTACTGAGAAACCCGATGAGGGGGATCCTGATGAAGGTCTCGTCGGTGGTCGTGTTCCTGGGCATGCAGACCTTCATCAAGCTTGCGGGAACCGACGTCGCTCCGGGGCAGGTCACGTTCTACCGTTCCTTTTTCGCGCTCTTTCCGATCATGGCCTATCTCGCCTATCGCGGGCAGCTGAAGGCGGCCTTCTACACCGCCAATCCTATCGGCCATGTGAAGCGCGGCACGATCGGCATCGTTTCGATGGGTTTCGGCTTTTACGGCCTGATGCATCTGCCACTGCCCGAGGCGATCGCGCTCGGCTATGCGACGCCGCTGATCGCCGTCATCTTCGCCGCCGTCTTCCTGCGCGAGCGCGTGCGCCTCTATCGCTGGAGCGCGGTGTTCTTCGGCATCGTCGGTGTGGCGATCGTCTCCTGGCCGAAGCTGACGCTGTTTCGCGCCGGCGGCATCGAGGCCGAGCAGGCGCTCGGTGCCATCTGCGTGCTGATGTCGGCAGTGCTGGCCGGCATGGCGATGATCCAGGTGCGCAAGCTGGTCGAGGAGGAGAGGACGGCGACGATCGTACTCTACTTCTCGATGATCGCCTCGCTCTGCTCGCTGCTGACGCTGCCTTTCGGCTGGTATTCGCTCGATCTGGAAACGACGCTCTATCTCATCGTCGCCGGTTTTTGCGGCGGGGTGGCGCAGATTCTGCTGACCGAGAGCTATCGCCATGCCGATGTCTCCACCGTTGCCCCGTTCGAATACACATCGATCCTGCTTGGTGGCGTGATCGGCTATGTCGTCTTCGGCGATGTGCCAGGCGGGCACATGATGGTCGGTACGGCGATCGTCGTTGCTGCCGGTATCTACATCATCCACCGCGAGCACCAGCTCGGTCTGGAACGGCGCAACGCCCAGCGCGCCGGCGGCGGCTAGGCTTTCCGGTTGTTTTAGCTGTCGATTCGCGCTTTTGGCGGGAATGTACTGGCGAAATCTTGGGATACACATGACCCGCTGAATATGGTTGATGAAACTGACGAAGTTTCATTTATTCAAAGCCTTGCATATGCGAATGGCCACTGACGCCGGACGGAAATGTCCCTGAAGTGGTAGCTCCGGAAGCTGGCTTGCGAGCGGGGGCGCTTATGGCATTTTCGGCGGACGAACTGGCTCAGCATCCGAACTTCCTCGCCGCTATCCGCCTGCTCGCAGGCAACATGCGCGGTATGTTCGACGCTGCCCCGCGCCTGGCGCGGCTGCTTGCCTCCCACCAGCGCTGGCTCCTGACGCAGACGGCCTATGGCCTGAGCCTGCGGCATGACCTTTCCGACCCGTCATCCGGCTTTACCGCCGTGGCACTGACGGGGTGCATCACCGAGCACAGGGTCGCCAGCCGCAACACCGTTCTCAATTTCATCGAAGAATTGATCACCTACCGCTTCATCGCCCATACGCCGGGCGAGGAGCGGCGCCGGCCCCGGCATTTCGAGCCTGCCGATGTCAGTCATCAGGCGATGGCGGGGTGGTTCCTCTCGAACCTTGCGGCACTCGATGTTCTCGATGGCGGCAACCGCGCTGCCTGTTTCCAGGCGAACCCCGAATTGATTCGCATCGCCCAGCCGATGGTTGCCGAAAACTGCCTGAAGGATGCCCGCTGGCGCGAGCCGCCGGAGCAGGTGGCACTCTTCATGTGGACCGAAGCCGGCGGCCTCGTCGTCGATCACCTCGTTTCAAAGATCGATCTGGAGACCTGCGAAGGCGAGCGCTATGACGCCGGCCGTATCGAGACGCGCAATCTGGCAGGCGACTTCATGATGTCGCGCACGCATCTGCAGCGCCTGTTCGCCAAGGCGGTACAGACGGGATGTCTCGGCTGGTACGACGAGCCGAAGAAGACGCAGCTTTGGATTTCGGGCGCATTCCTGAGGGAATATTGCGGCTGGCAGGCGATCAAGTTCGCCTATATCGACCAGGCATTCGAAGCCGCCAAGATGCAGATCGAGCGCGATCCGGTCAGGTTCGCGGTCTGTGCTTAGAGCGCGATCGCGGCGACGTCGGTCGCCTTGCGGTCCGTCTGTGTCGAGCAGAGCTCGCGCTCATATTCCTTCGCAGCACAGACGGCAGCGCGGATATGCTCGATCGTTTCGATATTGCGCAGAAGCGAGATGATGACGGCAGACATGCTTTACTCCATCCGCGCGCCCGGCTGGGCGGCGCGGTTACTCAATATTCCTGGAAATCGGCGAAGATGGCGGCCGGACGCGTCGTGCGGCCGGTGATGCCGGTGCCGCGGGCGATCATCTGTTCGTTGGTCGCGAAGCCGAGACGGCTGTAGCCTTGCGTCGTGCGAACCGCGTCGTTCGCGAGGCGGAGGGTTTCAAACCCGCAGTGTATAGGACGAAAACGTGTGTTCATTGCCTTGGTTCCTGTCAGATTCCTCCCAAGACACGAGTATATATTGCCGCGCAGCATCGATTCTGCAATGCACCTAAATGAGACGCAGCCATGCATAATGTGCATGGGTCGTTTCATAAAATCTTTAAGATTGGCTATTTTGTAATCAGATCGAGATCGCGCAGCTTTTGCTGAAACGCTAAAAGATCGTTCCAGGCCAAGCGCTTATTGACCGGCGCGGTCAACAGATCCTGCGGATGCAATGTGGCGATTGCCGGGATCGTAAGCCCGCCGGCGCCGATTTCCTTCCACTGGCCGCGCAGGCCGTGGATCGTATCCGTCTCCCCGAAAAACACGCGCGCGGCGAAATTTCCAAACAGCAGGATGGCTTTCGGCTCCGCGAGCGCGATCTGCCGCTCGATGAAGGGACGGCAGATATCCATCTCGGCGGGCGACGGCACGCGGTTGCCCGGTGGGCGCCAGGGAATGACCTGCGTCAGCAGGATGCCGGAACGGTCGAGGCCGATCGCAGCCAGCATCTTGTCGAGAAGGGCGCCAGGACGCCCGGCGAAGGGTTGCCCCTCGCGGTCGTCTTCGGCGCTCGGCGCCGAGCCGATCACCATGATGCCGCTCGCCGCATCGCCGCTCGCAAAGATCGTCGAGCGGGCGCTGTGTTTCAGATTGCAGCCGTTGAAGGCTTCGAGCGCGGTCTTCAATTCCGCAAGCGAGCGGGCGCTCTCGGCGGCAAAGCGCGCCTGCTGGACGGCTTCGCCATCGGGAATGGCGGGTTGCGGGCGGACTGCCGGAGCGCTGGCGGCAGCCGGTGCCTGGCGCTGGGGCGCCGTGGCGCGGCTCTGCTGCTGCGTGTTTTGTTGCGGAGCCTGCTGAGGTGCCGCCGCGCGGCGCGCCGCCTTCATCGCCTCGAATTCGGCAAAGCGGTCGACCGCCTCTTCCTCCAGCAGCCACTCGACACCCGCATCTGCATGGAAATGCAAAAGCGCGGCAAGTTCGGCCGGGGAGAGGTCGTTGGCGGAGATCATGCGGCAACCTTAACGGACGAGTGGCGGCAATGAAAGTGCAGCCGCCGGCCTAAGCGGCTATTGCACAGTCCATTGCGCGATGTCGTCGCGCTCGCCGATCAGCGCCAGGCCGTGGGCGATGGACAGCAGCTCGCCGCCCGTCTCGATCTTGTCCTGGTCGAAGCGCTCGGTGAAGATGCGGCGCACGGCAGGCACGAAGGACGTGCCGCCGGTGAGAAACACCTTGTCGATGCCATCGGCGCGCGTCTGCGTCTTTTCCAGCACCTCGTCGAGCGCGCCTTCGATGCGGGCGAGGTCTTCGCCGATCCAGCCTTCGAAATCGCTGCGCTTGATCGTGCGGTGACCGCTGCGGCCGAGCGGGCCGAAGTCGAATGCCGCTTCCTCGTTCGCCGAGAGCGCCATCTTGGTGGCAGAGACCGCCTGATAGAGCGGGTAGCCCTCGTCGTGATCGACGAGATCGACGAAGAGCTCGAGCTTTTCCGGCTCGAGGGCAGTGCGCACCAGCTTCCTCAGGTCCTCGAACTCGCGCGAGGTTTTGAAGATCGACAGCTGGTTCCAGCGGCCGAAGCTCGAATAGTAGTTCGACGGCACCTCAAGGATCTTGTCGAAGCTCTTGAAATGACTCCCCTTGCCGATCTGCGGCGCGACGACATTGTCGATCATCCGGTAGTCGAAATGATCACCGGCGATGCCGACACCCGAATAGCCGATCGGCTTCGCCGTCAGCTTGCCGGCGACGGTCTCGAAGCGGATCAGCGAGTAGTCGGTGGTGCCGCCACCGAAGTCGGCGACCAGAACCGTGGCATCGGCCTTCAGGTTCTGCGCGAAGTAGAAGGCGGCGGCAACGGGCTCATAGACGTAATGCACTTCCGGGAAGCCGAAGCGCGACAGCGCCTCGTTGTAGCGCTGTGTCGCGAGCGCCGGATCGGCGGTGGTGCCAGCGAAATGCACCGGGCGGCCGGCGACGATGCGGCTGACATCGGACGGCCAGTTGTCGCCGGCATAGGCGCGCAGGCGGCGGATGAAGACTTCCATCAGATCTTCGAAGCTCTGGCGCTTGCCGAAGACGATCGTGCCCTGAAAGAGGGCGCTGGCGGCAAATGTCTTGATCGACTGCAGGAAGCGGCAATCGCCGGGATTGTCGATGAACTGGCGGATTGCCGCCGCACCCGCCTCGACCTTCAAGGCCGATGCGCCGAGCTGCGGATCCTTCATGAAGGACAGCGCCGTGCGCATGCTGTCGGCAGTGCCTGCCGCGCTGGTGAAGCTCATCGAATGTGTGGCATTGGCGCCATCCGCCATTGCCAGAACCGTATTGGTCGTGCCGAAATCAAGCCCGAGCGCCCGTGCCATGGCCGTGCTCCTTAAATCAGTAAAAATGCTTTGAACCGGGAAGAGATGACCCGGATGTGACAAAGGGCGGCAAATGCGCGCCCGCGAATTTTTGAGAGGGCGGGTGATCGCACAGGACGGAGGCGAAAGCAACCCGCCGGGATCAGCTGCCGCGGGTCTCCGCCGACATCTCCTGCAGCCAGCGCCGGAAGTTTTCCATCGCCGGGGTCACTGGTCGCGACTTCAGCCGCGTCAGCCAGTAGCTGCCCTTGGAAATATAGATGGGGAAGGGTTGCTCGATCTCGCCGGATGCCAGCTGGCGCGAGAACATCAGTGGCGGGGCGAGGGCAACGCCCGCACCCTGCATCGCCGCCTCGACCATCAGCACCGAGGAATCGAAGACCATGCCGAGGATCGGCGGCGCCGAGAGCCCGGCCTCCTCGAACCAGCTTGGCCATTCGTCGGAGCGGTAGGAGCGCAGCAGCGTCTGGCCCGCGACATCCTCCGGCGTCTTCAGCTGCCGCGCGATCGGTGGGATGCAGAGGACGGAGAGCGGCGCCTCGAACAGCGCTTCCGCCTCGATATCGTGCCAGGCGCCGTTGCCGAAACGGATCGTATAGTCGAGGCCCTCGGCGGCGATATCGACACGGTTGTTGTTGGTCGACAGCCGCAGGTCGATATAGGGAAAGCGGGTGCGGAAATCGGCAAGCCGCGGCAGCAGCCAGCCGACGGCGAGCGTCCCGACCGCGCCGATCTTTAGCACCTCGCGCAACTGGCCGCCTTCGAAGCGCTCCAGCATGTCGGCCATCCGGTCGAAAGATTCGCGCAGCACCGGCAGCAGCGCCAGACCCTCCTCGGTGATCATCAACCCGCGCGGCAGGCGGCGGAAGAGCGTGACGCCGAGCCGTTGCTCCAGAAGCTTCACCTGATGGCTGACAGCCGCCTGCGTCACGCAGAGCTCGATCGCCGCGCGAGTGAAGCTCAGATGCCGGGAGGCGGCCTCGAACGCCCGCAAGGCGTTCAGCGGCAGGTAGGGTCGAACCATGCTGTGGCCTAATTCAATTCATGTCTGACCGGAGATAGCATCGCCGGATTGGCCACAGCAAGGCTCAGGCCACCAAATGAAAAGGGCGCCCCGGAGGCGCCCTTTTGTCTTATTCGGCAGCGACCGCCCGTGCCTCGGGCTCGCCATCCTCGTTGGCCGGCGTGTCATGCTTCTTCTTGCGGCTGAACAGCCGGCCGAGCCAGTTTTCGAAGCGGCCCATCTCGACGAAGATCACCGGTGTGATGAACAGCGTCAGCGCCTGCGAGACCAGCAGGCCGCCGACAACGGCGATACCGAGCGGCTGGCGCAGTTCCGAGCTGGCGCCGGTGCCGAGCGCGATCGGCAGGGCGCCGAGCAGGGCGCAGAAGGTCGTCATCATGATCGGCCGGAAACGGCGGACGCAGGCTTCGTGGATCGCTTCTGAGGCCGACATCGATGTCGACCTCAGGTTTTCCAGCGCCACGTCGATCATCATGATCGCGTTCTTCTTGACGATACCGATCAGCATCAACAGGCCGATGAGAGCGATGATCGACAGATCGAGGCCCATGACCTTCAGCGCCAGGAGCGCGCCGAGTGCCGCGGCCGGCAGGCCGGACAGGATCGTCAGCGGATGAATGAAGCTCTCGTAGAGAACGCCAAGCACCACATAGATCGTCAGGACCGCCGCCAGGATCAGGTAAGGCGTATTGCCCTGTGACTGCTCGAAGATCTGCGCCGTGCCGCCATAGCTGGTGAACACGTCGGCCGGCATGTTGATATCCTTCTTGATCTGATCGATCGCCACGGTGGCATCGCCGAGCGATTCCCCTGCTGGCAGGTTGAAGGACACGGTGGTCGAGACCAGCTGGCCGGTCTGGTTGATGGTGACAGGGCCGGTGGTCCGCTGCACATGCGCAAAGTTCGACAGCGGTACGAGGCTGCCATTCGACGAGGCAACACGGATTTCGGCAAGCTTCTGGTCGTCCCATGGCTTGCTCGTGTCGTATTCGACGATGACGTCGTAGCTGTCGCCGGTCGACTGGATCTCGGCGGCCGTGTAGCTGCTGAAAGCTTCTTGCAGCGTCGTGCGCAGGTCGTCATTGTCGATGCCGTAGGCGGCAGCCTTTTCGCTGTCGATGACGATATTGGCCTGCAGCGCGTTGTTCTGGGCGTCGGTCGTCACATCGGTGAAGCGCGGATCCTGGCGCAGCGCGCTCTGGATCTTGCCTGCCCAGAGATTGGTCTGATCGGCGTTGAGAGCCTGAACGACCAGCTGGTATTGGCTGGCAGTCTGGCGGCCACCGAAGCGCAGGCTCTGGTTCGGCGTCACGAATGCCTGCAGGCCTGGGATCTTGTTGATCGCCGTGCGCAGTTCACGCAGCGTCTGGTCGAGTGGCGGACGCTTGTCTTTGTCCTTCAGCTCGACATAGATCGTGCCGCTGTTCAACGGCTTGCGGGCATTGCCGCCGACTGTCGACATGACGTGATTGACGGCCGGGTTCGCCTGTACGACGGCGGCCGCCTGCTTCTGCAGCGCTTCCATCGCCGGATAGGAGATATCCTGACGTGCCTGGGTGGTGACCTGCAGGCGGCCGATATCTTCCTGCGGGAAGAAGCTCGCCGGCAGCGTCATGAACAGGTAGATCGTCAGCGCGATCGACGCGAAGAATACGCCGATGACCGTCATGTGGTGCTTCAGGCACCAGCCGACGGCGCGGTCGTAACCGCGCAATGTCCGCTCGAATCCGGCGTCGAAGATACGAACCAGGAGGGGTGGACGGCTGTGGTTGTTGGAGAGTCGCGAGCCGAGCATCGGCGTCACCGTCAGTGAGACGATCGCCGACGAGACGATGGCGATGGCGACGACCATGCCGAATTCGTTGAAGACGCGCCCGACGACGCCGCCCATCAACAGGATCGGGATGAAGACCGCGATCAGCGAGACCGACATCGAGATGATCGTATAGCTGACTTCAGCCGCCCCCTTGATCGCCGCCTCGCGGACCGGCATGCCGTCCTCGACGTGTCGCAGGATGTTTTCCAGCATGACGATGGCGTCGTCGACCACGAGGCCCACCGCGAGCGTTAGCCCCAAGAGTGAGATGTTGTCGATACTGTAGCCCAGCACATACATCATGCCGAAGGTCGAGATCAGCGACAGCGGTACGGCGAGGCCCGGAATGATCGTTGCGGTCAGATGGCCGGTGAACAGGTAGATGACGAGAACCACGAGGCCGATCGTCAGAAGCAGCGTGAACTTGACGTCGGAAATCGCTTCTCGGATCGGCGTTGCCGCGTCGTTCATGACGACGGTTTTGACCGATGGCGGGATTTCGGCATGCAGCTGCGGCAGCTTGGCGTTGATCGCATCGACGACATCGACGGTATTGGCGTCGGGCTGGCGCTGGATCGCCAGAATAATGCCGCGCTGGCCGTCATACCAGCTGCCGGTGTTCTGGTTCTCGACGCCATCCTGCACGTCTGCGACATCGCTGAGGTGGATCGCCGCGCCGTTCGGCGAGGCGATGACCAGCGAGCGAAACTCGGCAGCGTTCGTGCGCTGCGTATTGGCATTGATCGTCAGTGTCTGTGCATTGTTCTGCAGCGTACCGACGGGGTTCTGGTTGTTGGCAGCAGCAATCGCCTTGTTGACGGTATCGATGCCGATCCCGCGAGCCTGCAGCTTGTTGGGATCTGCCTCGACGCGCACAGCGTAGGTCTGTGCACCGAAGACCGTTACTTCAGCAACGCCTGGAAGTGTCGAGAGCGACGGCGAGATGATGTCTTCGGCGATTTCGTCGAGCTTGCTGCGGGGCAGGGTGTCGCTCTGCACCGACATGAGCATCACCGGCGCGTCGGCCGGATTGGTCTTGCGGTAGCTCGGCGGCGTCGTCAGATTGTCGGGCAGCTGGCGTGTCGCATGCGAGATCGCGGCCTGCACGTCCGCGGCCGCCGCATCGATGTTACGGTTCAGATCGAACTGTAGCACGATGCTGGTATTGCCGAGCGAGCTGGAAGCGCTGATTTCGCTGATGCCGGGGATCGTCTCGAACTGCTTGATCAGCGGCGTGGCGACCGAAGTCGCCATCGTCTGCGGCGATGCGCCGTTCAGCTGTGCGGAGACGTTGACCGTCGGAAAGTCGACCTGGGGCAGGGCGGCAACCGGAATGAGCTGGTAGCCCGCGAGACCGGCAAGGACGGCGCCGATCGCCAGAAGCGTCGTGGCGACGGGGCGCTGGATGCAGAAATTCGGAATCATTCCTCAGTCCCCGCGGTAGCATTTTGGGTTTGCTGCTGCATCGTGTCGGCGGCTGAAGCAACGTTCAGCGCCTTGTCGTCGAACTGTTCTGATATTGCCTGCTTGTCGTTCAGCTGGCCCTGGCCCTCGATTACCACGTGGTCACCGGCCGAAATGCCTGCCGAAATCGCCGAGAAATCGCCGTTGGATCGGGCCACCGTGACAGGCGTCAGCTGCGCCTTCCCGTCCTTGACGACAAACGTAAAGAAACCGTCCGGGCCGGGGCTGACGGCGACCGTCGGCACGACCACCTGCTGCTGCTTGTTCTCGAAGTGGACGACGACATTGACCGACTGGCCGGGCCAGAGGGCGCCGGAGGCATTCTCGAACCGCGCCTTGACGGCGATCGTGCCCGAAGCCTTGTCCACGGTATTGTCGTAAAAGCTGACTGCACCCTTGCGGACTTCGCCCTTTGCGGAATCGGGCGCGGTGCTGACATCGACCGGGCCTGCGGCAAGTGCCGTCTTCATCTCCCGCAGATAGCGTTCCTGCAGATTGAACTGCACATAGATCGGATCGTACTTTGCGATCGTCACGATCGCCGATCCCGCATTGACGAAAGCTCCGTCGCTGATCGCCACGTCGCCAAGGCGGCCATCGAATGGGGCGCGGATTTCCGTATGATCGAGAGTGATCTGGTCGGCGGCAAGCGCCGCCTTGTCGGCCTCGACGGTGGCGGCTGCGCTATCGCGGGTCGCCTTGGCCTGATCTGAACTCTGCTGCGTGCCGGCCTTCTGATCGGCAAGGTCCTGAGCGCGTGCAAGTGCGATCTCGGCGCCGTTCAGCGTCGCCTGATCTCGAACGATCATCGCATTGTCCTTGTCGACGGCGGCCTTTGCCGAGCGGTCGTCAAGCTTGGCGATCAGATCGCCGGATTTGACGGTCGCGCCATCCTGGACATTGATGCTGACGATCAGCCCCTGTTCCTGCGCGGCGATCGTCGTATTGTCTTCGGCAACCGCCCAGCCGGATGCGCCAACATCGATCGGCAACGCAGCCTGCGCGGCGGCAACTGTCTTGACGACAGTCGGGCCGCCGGCGCCACGGCGATGTCCGCCATTGCCGCCGCCGCCGCCCTGGTGGCCGCCGCCATCCTGCGATGCACCGGCCGCAGCCTGCTGGTCGCCGCCAGCTGCGCCGCCGTCTCCCTTGCCGCCGCCATGGGCGGGCTGTTTGATCAGTTTCGAAAGATAGGGAATCTGCTGTGCATAGGGAATGCGATTGCCGAACTGCCAGAGGCCGACTGCGGCAATTGCAACGACGCTGACTGTGATCCAGAATTTCTTCATGAGCGAGACCGGTTTTAAACAGAATGGGGCGAATTCTATGCTCTAACTGAGCCGCTTATTTTGCGGCGCAAAAAAGACATTATTCGCCGCTTACGATCACTAAGCGTTTATAACAGCTTAAATTTTCGTAATGAACATTCCGTAATATTAGTCCGTGACTAATATATACTGGGTCGCTACATCAGTCGACTACACTGAGCGGGCCGCTCCACCATCACAACGGATCAATGACCCCGTGATGTAACTTGCTGGTTCGCTGCACAAAAACGCCGCCGTCGCCGCAAACTCATCGACCTTCCCGTAGCGCCCAACTGGAATGCGCGCTTCCTTTTCCGAGCGGATTTCGTCCATCTTTTTGCCGGTGCGTCTTGCTGCCGCACCATCGAGTTCGTCGAGGCGGCCGGTCAGAATGCTGCCCGGCAGCAGCAGGTTGGTGGTGACGCCATGGCTGGCGATCTCGGAAGCCAGCGTCTTGCTCCAGCCCGCAAGGGCAGGGCGCAGCGTATTGGAGAGCGCCAGGTTGGCGATCGGCTCGATGACCCCGGAGGAGGCGACCGTCAGGATGCGGCCCCAGCCCTGCTGCTTCATGCCGGGAAGCAACGCGTTGGTCAGCGTGATGACGCGCAGCACCATCGAGACGAAATAGGTCTCGAGCTTCTCGGCGCTCATCTCCTCGGTCGTGCCGGGCGTCGGGCCACCGGTATTGTTGACGAGGATATCGAGGCCACCGAACTTCTCCTTGCCCGCCGCCGTCACCGTCGCGACGAAGTTCTCGTCGCCGAGATCGGCCCAGATCCAGTCGGCCTTGCCGTTGCCCTCGGCATTGATCGCCTTGCAATTGGCTTCCAGCTGCTCGCCGCTGCGCCCGCAGAGCAGCACGTTTGCGCCCTCGCGCGCCAAAGCCACTGCGATCCCCTGGCCAAGGCCGCGGGATGAAGCCAGAACGAGTGCGCGTTTGCCCTTGATGCCGAGATCCATGATGTCCTCCTGATGTCGTGCTTCTGTATAAGGCGCCGCCAGTGGGAAAGGAAAGCGCAGAGAGACGCAAAATCGGCGTCGCATAATTGACGTGAACGTAAACGTTAAATAGGTTTATGAGCACGGAGGAAATCATTGTGCGAATTGGGGGATTGGCTGTCGCTTCCCGGCTCGACAATGCTTTCCGGTTTTGACAAGAGATTACCCCAGATGGGGAATATGGCCGGACGAACGGCCGAGCGGAGACCTGACTGATATGACCGAGACGACTGAGCTTCCGGAACGCGAAAGCATGGAATTCGACGTGGTGATCGTCGGCGGTGGACCGGCCGGCCTGTCGGCCGCGATCCGCCTGAAGCAGGTCAATCCGGATCTTTCGGTCGTCGTGCTGGAGAAGGGCGCCGAAGTCGGCGCGCATATCCTCTCGGGCGCCGTCGTCGATCCCGTCGGCATCGACCGTCTGTTACCGGACTGGCGCTCGGAAAGCGACCATCCCTTCAAGACCGAAGTCAATGCCGACCACTTCCTGGTGCTCGGCCCCGCCGGCTCCATCCGTCTGCCGAATGCCCTGATGCCGCCGCTGATGAACAATCATGGCAATTACATCGTCTCGCTCGGCAACGTCTGTCGCTGGCTGGCGGGCCACGCCGAAGCGCTCGGCGTCGAGATCTATCCGGGCTTTGCCGCCACCGAAGTGCTTTACAACGACGAGGGCGCCGTCATCGGCGTCGCCACCGGCGACATGGGCATCGAGAAGAACGGCGAGCCCGGCCCGAACTTTACCCGCGGCATGGAGCTGCTGGGCAAATATGTGCTGATCGGCGAGGGCGTGCGCGGCTCGCTCGCCAAGCAGCTCATTGCCAAGTTCGATCTGCAGAAGGATCGCGAGCCCCAGAAATTCGGCATCGGCATCAAGGAACTCTGGCAGGTCAAGCCCGAGAACCACAAGCAGGGTCTGGTGCAGCACTCCTTCGGCTGGCCGCTCGGCATGGCGGCGGGCGGCGGCTCGTTCCTCTATCACCTCGAAGACAACATGGTCGCCGTCGGCTTCGTCGTGCACCTGAACTACAAGAACCCCTATCTCTATCCCTTCGAGGAATTCCAGCGCTTCAAGACGCACCCGGCGATCCGCGGCACCTTCGAGGGCGGCAAGCGGCTTTCCTACGGCGCCCGCGCCATCACCGAGGGCGGCTACCAGTCGGTGCCGAAGCTGACCTTCCCGGGTGGTGCGCTGATCGGCTGCTCGGCCGGTTTCGTCAACGTTCCCCGCATCAAGGGCAGCCATAACGCCGTGCTGTCGGGCATGCTCGCCGCCAAGAAGATCGCCGATGCGATCGCTGCCGGCCGCGCCAATGACGAGGTCGTCGAGATCGAGAACGAATGGCGCAAGACAGCCATCGGCAAGGACCTGAAGAAGGTCCGCAACGTCAAGCCGCTCTGGTCGAAGTTCGGCACGCTTGTCGGCATCGGCCTCGGCGGTCTCGACATGTGGACCAATACGCTGTTCGGCTTCTCCTTCTTCGGCACGCTCGGCCACGGCAAGACCGACGCCGCCTCCCTGGAACCTGCCTCGCAGCACAAGAAGATCGATTATCCGAAGCCGGATGGCGTGCTCACCTTTGACCGCCTCTCCTCGGTGTTCCTGTCGAACACCAACCACGAGGAAGACCAGCCGGTGCATCTGCAGGTGAAGGACATGGCGCTGCAGAAGTCGTCGGAGCACGACATCTATGCCGGTCCCTCGACCCGCTACTGTCCGGCCGGCGTCTACGAATGGGTGGAGAAGGACGGCAAGGATACCTACGTCATCAACGCCCAGAACTGCGTCCACTGCAAGACCTGCGATATCAAGGACCCGAACCAGAACATCAACTGGGTCCCGCCCCAGGGCGGCGAGGGGCCGGTTTATCCGAATATGTGAGGTGTGGGACCGGTCGCGATCGGTCCCTGGATCTCGGCGCCGAGGGGATCAGAACCTGACGGCGCCGCCTAATCCTGATTGTCGTTGTCACCCCAGGTGCCGTCCAGATTCCAGCGGCGGCGGGGCGGGGCCTCGAGGTTGGGCGCACTGCTGCCCAGCATGAAGACTCGCTGCGCAGCGTCCTGTTGAATGAGCCTTGTTAGCGCTTCCTTCAGCAGCGCTGATTTTTCGTGGATGCCAGTGACTTCCTGTGCCCGCTCGATCAGGGCGTCATCCAGCGTAACGGTTGTTCTCATCTCCCGTCCCTCATCGAAAACGACAGCAAATGATGCGCTTTCCAGTGCGCCATGTCGAGGCGAGCCCTTATTTCATGCTCTTCGAACTCAACTTCCACGGTCGCGCTTAGCAGTTCATTAACCATAATCTCATTAACTTCGGTCGCAACAACCGAACGTTAAGGACCTGTTTCGATGTCGATTTCCCGCCGCGGTTTCGTTCTGGGCGTTTCCGCACTTCTTGCCGGATGCGCGTCGAGCGGTCCTGATCATCGCGCCAACTATGCGGCCCTTCCGGCCGAGAAGTTTCCGCTTCCGGCCATGCCGCTCGACAAGGTCGAGCCGGAACTGCGCCGTCAGGAAGTGTCCTACGTCTCCAATTATGATGCCGGTACCGTCGTCGTCGACACGCCCGCCCGCCGCCTCTACTACATCCTCGGCGATGGCAGGGCGATGCGCTATGGCGTCGGCGTCGGCCGCGAGGGGCTCGCCTTTGCCGGTGGCGCCTATGTCGGGCGCAAGGCGGAATGGCCGAGCTGGACGCCGACCGAAAACATGCAGCGCCGTGAAGAGCGCTACCGCAGGCTCGCCGGCGGCATGCCGGGCGGCCCGAACAACCCGCTCGGCGCCCGCGCCATGTATCTCTACCGCGGCGGCAACGACACCCATTTCCGCATCCACGGCACCAACCAGCCGCAGTCGATCGGCCTTGCGATGTCGAGTGGCTGCATCCGCATGCTCAACCATGATGTCATCGATCTCTATGATCGCGTCGCGCCTGGCGCCAAGGTCGTAGTGATGCAGGCTTGAATGCAAAAAAAGCCCGGCGTCTCAGCCGGGCTTTTCATGTGAGGAATGACTAGCGGCGTCTGGCCGCAATGCCCGTCGAGAGCGCGACGCCGATGCCGGTGATGACGGCGGCGGCGATCTCCGCCATGCCGACGGGTTCGCCGAGCAACATGCCGCCGCCGATCGTGGCGAGAACGGGCGTGAGTGCGGTGAAGGCTGCGGCCTGTGTGCCGCCGAGCGTCTTGACCGCAGTGCCATAGGCGACCATCGCCACCAATCCCGAAAGCACGCCCTGGCTCAGCACCTGCAGGCCGAGATCGGCAGCGCTTGCCTGTGCCAGCGAGGTGCCGAAGACGAGGGCAAGGACGGCGATCACCAAGAACGACCAGATGGCGACGAGGGCGCTTGCTTGCAGGGCCGTCAGGCCGCTGCGGCGGAAGGCATGGGTATAGCTTGCCCAGAGCACGGCACCGGCAGGAAGCATGACGAAGCTTGTCCAGGGAAGCGATGCATCGGCAAGGCTTTCGATCAGCAGGATCAGCACGCCGCCGACGATCGCCGCAAGGCCGAGCTTGCGGGTGATGTCGGGCCGTTCGCCGAAGAGCAGGATGCCGATAACGGCTGTTGCAAGCGGCATCGAGCCGCCGAGCAGGATGCCGGATGAGGCGGCAGGCGTCGAATGGATCGCCAGCGTCGTGACGAGGAAGAAGACGGCACCGGCACCCGCAACCATCAGCGCCAAGAGATGCAGCGGCAGGCCCTTCGGCAGCAAGCCGGTCTTCAGCCAGACCGGCGCCAGCACGAGTGCTGGAATGCCGTAGCGGATCAGGCCGATATCGATCGAGCCGAGCGGCGTCGCCGCGCTATGGCGCGTCGCGAGGAACCACGAGGCCCAGATAAGCACGGTCACCGTACCGCCCGCATAGCCGGGAAGCAGGGACGGGGACTTGTCGTTGGTGAGGCTGATGGCCATGGCTCTATCCTTTCCGTGGTCCGGATGATCTCCGGCTGGAAAGAAGATAGGCCGGAAGGCCCCGGCATGTCCTTGCTATCTATGGCAAGGAAATCGTGATACTGGCAATTATCTGCCAAGATCATCTCTAAAAGTTATCGGATATGCCAAATCTCGATAAATTCGATATCGCCATCCTCAAATGCCTTCAGGAGGATGCGCGTGCCACCAATGTGGAGATCGCCGAGAAGGTGAACCTCTCTCCGTCGCCCTGTCTGCGCCGTATCCGCAACCTCGAAAAGTCGGGCGTCATCCGCGGCTACCGCGCCGATATCGACCGCAAGGAGGTCGGGCTTGGGCTCACCGTGTTCGTCGAGTTCAAGGTGGCGCATCATACCCGCGAGAATTCCGAGGCGCAGCAGGCCGCGCTTCTGGCAATCCCCGAAATCGTCTCCTGCTTCCTGATCTCAGGTACGGCCGATTTTCTGGCCGAGGTGGTGGTCGAGGATCTCGCCGCCTATGAGCGTCTGCTGACCGAAACGCTGCTGACCTTGCCCAATGTCAGCGACATCCGCTCGAACTTCGCGATCCGCAGCATGAAGACCCACGGCGCCCTGAAACTGCCTGAGAAAAAATAAGGTGAGAGTTTTTGTAAACTTTACTTGAAGTCTGCACGTCAATTCTGTAGCGGAATTTTGAAGCGGGACCCGCCTCCCGCAATTTTCAGCTGGGAGTTTGATGTGAGCCTGTTTCAGAACCCGATATCCCGCCGCAATTTCGGCCTTCTCCTCGGCGCCGCCGGTACTGCGCTGGTTGCCCGCCCGGCTTTTGCCGATGACGCCGCCCGCACGATCGAGCATCGGCTCGGCTCCACGGAGATCAAGGGCAAGCCGCAGCGCGTCGTGGCGCTCGAATTCTCCTTCGTACAGTCTCTCGATGCGATCGGCGTCGTGCCCGTCGGCATCACCGACGACAACCAGCCGAAGCGCATCGAGCAGCTTCTCGGCAAGAAGATCGCTTACAGCTCGGTCGGCACCCGTCTGGAGCCGAACCTCGAGCTTGTCAGCGCGCTGACGCCCGATCTCATCATCGCCGACGAAATCCGCCATTCGGCAATCTATGCGCAGCTCAGCGCCATCGCGCCCACCATCGTCCTGAACAGCTGGGAAGGCAGCTACCAGACGATCAAGGAAGGCGTCGTCACCATCGCCGATGCGCTGGGCGACAAAGCGAAGGGCGAGAAGGCGGTGGCCGATCACGAGGCAGTCGTCGCCGCGCTGGTCGCCAAGATCCCGGCCGGTGAAAAGCGCCGCTTCCTACTGGCCGTCGCGACGCCCGATTCCATGAGCCTCCACACATCCTCGTCCTTCACCGGCTCCGTCTTCAAGGCGATGGGCCTGACGCCTGCGGTCGATTCTTCCGACGCAGTGGAAAGCGGGGCGGGCCTCGAGCGCCTGATCGCCGTCAATCCCGATGTGCTTCTGGTCGCGACCGATGCCGGTGGCACGGTGCTCGACCAGTGGAAGGGCAACAGCGCCTTTGCAAACATCTCGGCCGTCAAGGACAGCAACATCTTCGAGGTCGATCGCAACCAGTTCTCGCGTTTCCGCGGGCTGAAGACCGCCGAGATGATCGCCCGCGAAATCCTCGCCAAGGTCTACAAGGCCTGACAGCGGTGAGCAAAGCGGCGGCAGCACGAAGCGTTGAAGAGCGGCGGATGCAGCCGCTCGCGCTCGGCTGCCTGCTGCTTGCCGCGCTCGCTGCGGTCATCATTGCCGCCATATCCTTCGGCGTTTCGGAGCTGCCGGTTCTCCGAGCTCTGTCGCTTTTCTTATCTCCCGATGGCTCGCCCGATAGCGCGCTCGTCTGGGATGTCCGCCTGCCGCGGGCGCTGCTCGCCGTCATGGTCGGCGCCAACCTGGCGGTCGCCGGCGTCCTGATCCAGACGCTGACGCGCAATCCACTCGCCTCGCCGCAGACCTTCGGCATCAATGCCGGTGCCTCGCTGGTCATCGTCCTCTGCCTCATCGCGCTGCCGGAGTTGAAGGGCGCGGGCACCGTCTGGCCCGCTTTTGCCGGTGCGGCGGCCGTCGGCCTCGCCATGTGGGCGTTGTCGGTCTCGGGCGCCATGAACGACATGAAGCTGGCGCTCGCCGGCATTTCGATCCAGCTCGTGCTTGCCGCACTCGTCCAAGCGATCCTGATCGCCAACAATGCGGCGCAGGATATCGTCTATTGGCTCGCCGGATCGATCAACGGCGCGCAATGGGAGAAGGTCTGGATCGTCCTGCCATTCTCGATCCTCGGTGGCGGCACCGCGCTGCTGGCCGGCCGCCATTTCGGCGTGCTGGCGCTCGATGACACGACCGGCGTGTCGCTCGGCCAGAATGCGCGCCGCGTCGGCGGGCTGGCTGCGGCGCTGATCGTCGTGCTCGCCGGTTCCGCCGTTGCCGTCAGCGGGCCGATCGGTTTCATCGGCCTGCTTGTGCCGCATATCATCCGCAGGCTCGTCGGCGGCGACCAGTTCACCGTCATCGCGCTCAGCGCCATTGCCGGTCCGCTCTTGCTGAATGCCGCCGATCTTGCGGGCCGCATCGCTGCCTTTCCCTCTGAGATGCCCGTCGGCATCGTCACCGCACTGGTCGGTGCTCCGGCCTTCCTGCTGATCCTCTGGAGGCAGCGGGTCCGATGAGTGCGCTTGCCGCAAGAAATACCCGGGCATTGACGGTCTGCCTCACCATCGCCGTCCTGATCGCCGTTCTGGCCATCCTCGGCATGACCGTTGGCGCGGTCACGCTCAGCATCGCGCAGGTGCTCGATGGCATCAGCGGCGGCAAGAATGCCTTCATCGTCATGCAATACCGGGCGCCGCGCGTCGCAGTCTCCATTCTCGCGGGCGCATCCTTCGGTCTCGCAGGCGTCTTCCTGCAGGGCGCCTTGCGCAATCCGCTGGCGTCGCCCGATGTCGTCGGCATCACCAAATGCGCCGGTCTCGGCGCTTTCCTGGCGGGCATGCTGACGCCACCGGCCTGGGCGATCTGGTCGATCCCATCAGGTGTGGTTCTCGGCGCCGTCATCGGCGCCGGTCTGCTGCTCGTCATCGGCCGCGCCTTCGGCGGCGGCATTGCGGCGCTCGCACTCGTCGGCGTGGCGCTCGGCATGCTGGCCCAGGCACTGATGCAATATGTCATGGTGATCTTCCCGACCCGCGCCGATCAGTCGATGGTCTGGCTGGCGGGCAGCGTCTATGGCAGTTCCGCCACCGATGTGCTGATCCTCAGCCTGTGGCTTGTCGCCTGCCTGCCGCTGATCCTGATCGCCGCCTCCAGGCTTGATGCCGGGGGCTTCGGCGACGATACGCTGATCAGTCTGGGCATGTCGCCGGGCGTGCTGCGCGGCGGCCTGATCGTCGTCTCCGTTCTGCTCTGCGCCGGTGCGGTCGCCAGCGTCGGCAGCATGGGCTTTCTTGGCCTGCTGGCGCCGCATGCGGCAAGGCTGATGGTCGGTCCGCGTGCCCGCCATCTCGTTCCCGCCAGCGCACTGATGGGGGCGGTCGCACTCTCCGCTGCCGATCTGGCGGGGCGGCTGGTGGCGCTGCCGAATGAGATCCCGGCCGGCATCGTCGCCGCCGTCATCGGCGGTCCCTATCTGATTTTCCTGCTCATCAAGGAGACCGGCCGCCATGAGTAGCGCCGCGCAATCCCGCCTTGCCGGAGAGAAGCTGACGCTCGGCTACGCGGCCATCCGCGTGCTTGAGAATGTCGATGTCTCGATCCCCGATGGCAAGATCACCGCGCTGATCGGCGCAAACGGCAGCGGCAAGTCCACGCTGCTGAAGGCGCTCGGCCGCATCATCGAACCCGCTTCTGGAACGGTCTATCTCGACGGCAAGAAGATCTCGGCGATGCAGGGCAGGGCGATCGCCCAGGCGCTGGCGCTGCTGCCGCAAAGCCCGGTCTCGCCCGATGGATTGACGGTGCGCCAGCTCTGCCGCTTCGGCCGCCATCCGCACAAGGGGTTGCTGTCGCGTACCTCAGCACATGACGAGGAGATCGTCGACGGGGCGCTTGCCGCTACCGGTCTTTCCGATCTCGCTTCGCGCCCGCTCGAGCGTCTCTCGGGCGGTCAGCGGCAACGTGCCTGGATCGCCATGGCGCTGGCGCAGGAAACGCCGATTCTGCTGCTCGACGAGCCGACCACCTATCTCGATATCGCCCATCAGCTGGAAGTGCTGGAACTGCTGCGCGACCTGAACCGCAATCGCGGCCGCACCGTCGTCATGGTCGTCCACGACCTGAACCACGCGGCACAATATGCCGATCACATCATCGCCGTTGCCGATGGCGGCATCCACGCATCGGGAAGCCCCGGCGCGCTGTTGACGCCGGAGCTTATCAAGGCGGTGTTCGGAGTGGATGCGGCGGTCGTGCCGCACCCTGTCGACGGCACGCCGCTCTGCCTGCCGATCGCTTCTAGAGAAGCGTCCCGGTGAGGATCATCAGGGCGACCGAGAAGTAGATCACCAGTCCGGTCACGTCGACCAGCGTTGCGACGAACGGAGCCGATGCCGTTGCCGGATCGAGCTTCAGCCGCTGCAGCACGAAGGGCAGCATCGAGCCCGATACGGAACCGAAGGTGACGATGCCGATCAGCGCTGCAAACACGGTGATCCCGACCAGAACCCAGTGCGGGCCGTAATCGTAGAGCCCAGCGCTCTGCCAGAAGAACACGCGCAGCATGCCGACAAGGCCGAGGATGGCGCCGAGCACGACGCCGGTCGGCAGTTCGCGGATCAGCACCCTCCACCAGTCGGAAAGCTTCAGCTCGCCCACGGCCAGCGCTCGGATGATCAGCGATGTCGCCTGCGAGCCGGAATTGCCGCCGGAGCTCATGATCAGCGGGATGAACAGCGTCAGCACGACGGCCTTCTCGAGCTCTCCCTCGAAATGCTGCATGGCGCTTGCCGTCAGCATCTCACCGAGGAAGAGGGCACAGAGCCAGCCGGCGCGCTTGCGGATCATGCCGCCGAAGCTGATCTTCATGTAGGGCTTGCCGAGGGCCTCCATGCCGCCGAAGCGCTGGGCGCCATCGGTCGTATCGGCAATCATCGTATCGATCACGTCGTCGACCGTGACGATGCCGAGGATCAGGCCGTGATCGTCGACGACGGGCAGCGCCAGCAGGTCGTGCTTGCGGATCAGCCGTGCCACGTCTTCCTGCTTCATCAGCGGATCGGCGGCAACCGGCGTTCCCTTCTGGGCGACGGTCAGGATCGAGGCGTCTGGTTCGCCGGTGATCAGGCGGCGCAGCGTCACGACATGCAGCAGCGCGCCGGAATTCTCATCCAGCACATAGATCGCATAGACCGTCTCGCGCGAGCGCTCGACATGGCGCACATGCGCAAGCGTCTGCTCGACCGTCCAGTTGCCGGGCACGCTGACGAACTCGGTCGTCATGATGCTGCCCGCGGTGCGGGCCGGATAGCCCATCAGGTGCTGGATGGCGACGCGCACCGGCTCTTCCAGGCTGTTGAACAGCCGGGTGCGGGTATCGGTGTCGAGCTCGAGCAGAACGTCGGCGACACGGTCGTTGGACATGCCGTGCAGCAGGCGTGCAGCATCGGCGCGGTCCATCAGCGCCAGCACGGTGGAGGCGTTGCGCAGTTCCGGCCGGTCGAGAATGTTGACCGCGTATTCCTGCGGCATGCGCGACAGGATGCGTGAAACCTCGGCCGGGGCGAGTGCATTCAGCGACTCGACGCGTTCGGCGATGGTCGCAACTTTATTGTTGGTCATGAAAGCGCGCGCGGCATTGCCGGCCCGCAGGGGGAAGCGATTGATATTCATTAGCTCGCCTTTCCGTCGATCCGCCGTAGCGTCCGATCGGGCGAGCCCGGAGCATCCAGGTCAGCGCGAAAGGGCCGCGTACGGCAAAGGCAATCGACTGCTACTGTCGCTTGGCATCGTGATGATGGCTCCGTTGATATCCGCGTCCAGCGCAGCGCCGTCCGCGTCAGAAACAGGTGGTCCTGAACGCTAAAAAAGTCAACTGGGATATGTGCTTAATGGCAGAATGCCGCACCATCCGGCGCGGCATTCTTTGCGATTATGATTTACCGGATATTTCCGGACGAAAAGCCGATCAGAAACCTGCCAGGACGACCTTGCCCCTGGTCTTTCCGGTCTCGATCATCGCATGCGCCTTCTTCAGGTTCGCGGCGTTGATCGTGCCGACTGTGTCGGTCAGCGTCGTGCGGATCTTGCCGGCATCGACGAGCTCGGAAATCGTGTTGAGAAGCTTGTGCTGCTCGACCATGTCAGGCGTGCCGAAGATCGGCCGGGTGAACATCAGCTCCCAATGCACCGAGATCGCCTTGCGCTTGAAAGGCATGATGTCGAGCACCTTGGGATCGTCGATCAGCGCGAACCGGCCCTGCGGCGCGATCACTTCGACGATTTCGGCCAGATGCTGGTCGGTATTGGTGGTCGAGAAGACGAAGCCGGGTGCGCCGATACCGAGGGCGGCCACCTGCGCGGCGATCGGCTTCGAATGGTCGATCACGTGATGCGCGCCGAGTTCCTTCACCCACTCCTGCGTTTCCGGACGCGAGGCGGTGGCAATGACGGTGAGATCGGTCAGCGCGCGGGCGATCTGGATGGTGATCGAGCCGACGCCGCCAGCGCCGCCGATGATGAGCAGGGACCGGGCGGCACCCGGCACGGCATCCTGCACCTTGAGCCGGTCGAACAGCGCTTCGTAAGCGGTGATCGAGGTCAGCGGCAGGGCTGCTGCTGGGGCAAAATCGAGCGTCTTCGGCTTGCGGCCGACGATGCGCTCATCGACGAGATGGAATCCGGCATTGGAGCCGGGGCGGGTGATCGAGCCGGCATAGAAGACCTCGTCGCCCGGCTGGAACAGCGTCACATCCGGGCCGACCGCCTTGACGATACCCGCCGCATCCCAGCCTATGACCTTCAGCTCGCCTGATGGAGGCGCGACATTGGCGCGGATCTTGACGTCGACAGGGTTGACGGAGACGGCCTTGATCTCGACCAGCAGGTCATGCCCCGTGGCCTCGGGAACGGGCAGCTCGACATCGACGAGCGAGGTTTCTGCCGCGATCGGCTGTGGGGTCTTGTAGGCGACGGCGCGCATGGGAAACTCCTGTGTTTGTTGCACAGTGGCTAGATGCGTCTTATGCTCTGTTAACGCAAGAATGCACAAATTCTGTACGTAGTACCCAAAAGGATACCGTGAAATGTCTCTGCCCCGCGCCAAGCTGACGAAGAACTTCCCCGGCTGCCCGGTGGAGGCGACGCTGAGCTTTCTCGATGGCAAGTGGAAAGGCGTGATCCTGTTCCATCTGATGGATGGCACGCTGCGCTTCAACGAGCTGCGCCGCAAGCTTCCGGCGGTGACGCAGCGCATGCTGACCAAGCAGCTGCGCGAGCTTGAGGATTGCGGCCTGATCTCGCGAAAGGTCTATCCGGTCGTGCCGCCGCGCGTCGAATATACGATGACGCCGCTCGGTGAGACGCTGAAGCCGGTCATCCGGGCGCTGGCTGCCTGGGGCGACGAACATGTGTTCTGCCGCCCCGATGGCATGGAATTGCGCGAAGCCTCAGGCGCTGCGGCTGCGGCGGTCCAGGCGTAGCGACGCCGCGAAGACGAAGATACCGAGGAACGACAGGAAAGCGCCGACATAACCCGTCGAGGCGTAGCCGTAGCCCCAGGCGATAACGAGGCCGCCGAGCCAGGCGCCGAGCGCATTGGCGATATTGAAGGCCGAGTGATTGGAAGCGGCCGCCAGCGTCTGCGCATCGGCGGCGACATCCATCAGGCGGGTCTGCAGGGCAGGGCCGGCCGCAAAGCCGCAGCCCGTCAGGAACACGCAGGCGGCGAGCATGACCGGATTGGCGGCCGTCAGCGAGAAGCAGCTGAGCACGACGATGTTGAAGATCAGCGAGCCGCCGATCGTGCCCATCAGCGACTTGTCGGCGAGCCAGGAGCCGAGCACGTTGCCGACATTCATGCCGACGCCGAAGAGCACCATCATCACCGCAACCATGCTGGCCGGCAGCATCGCCACCTTCATCGTCGTATCGGCGATATAGCTGA
Source organism: Rhizobium sp. Rhizsp82 (assembly GCF_047325115.1). Classification (NCBI taxonomy): domain Bacteria; kingdom Pseudomonadati; phylum Pseudomonadota; class Alphaproteobacteria; order Hyphomicrobiales; family Rhizobiaceae; genus Rhizobium; species Rhizobium sp. Rhizsp82. The sequence goes on from NZ_CP168570.1 coordinate 2,047,194, forward strand.
ACATCGCGAACATGCCGCCGTAGCCGACAGCGGCGATGGCGAGCGTCAGCAGCACCTGCGGGCGCTTGAAGGCGCCGAGCTCGCGCATGAAGCTTGCGCCTTCCTCCACCTGATCGCGCGGCACGTAGGTCCAGATCAGCGCCACGGTCACGAGGCCGATGACGCCGACGGTGGTGAAGGCGATGCGCCAGTCAAGCGACTGGCCGAAGAAGGTGGCAAGCGGGGTGCCGAGCAGCGTGGCGATCGTCAGGCCGAGCATGACGCGGCCGACGGCGCGCGCCCGCTTGTGAACCGGCACCATCGACGCGGCAACGATCGCCGCCACGCCGAAATAGGCGCCATGCGGCAGGCCGGTGATGAAGCGCAGCAGCGTGAAGCTCTCGAAGGTCGGCGCCATCGCGCTCAGGATATTGCCGATGGCAAAAATGCCCATCAGCAGCAGAAGCAGTGAGCGCCGCGCCATCTTCGCCGCAAGCACGGCGATGACCGGCGCGCCGATGACGACGCCGAGCGCATAGGCGCTGATCACGTAACCCGCCTGCGGCGTGGTGACCGAGAAGGTGCCTGCCACATTCGGCAGCAGGCCCATGATCGCGAATTCACCGGTACCGATGCCGAAGCCGCCGCAGGCAAGCGCCAGCTGCACCAGCGCAACCGCCATCGGCGAAGGCGCCTCCGCAACCGGTGCATCGAGGGAATCGTCTACGGCGATCTGGCTCACGGGAGCTCCTTGGGCATGTATCAAAAAGCGGTTCACCGGAAGCGTTCGGCTCCGGTGTCGGCCTGTCTATGGCGGGAAGGGAGGTACGTGCCTCCATCTTGCATTCTATCCCTGATTGGCGGCAGAGCGTCGAGTGCATTTTTTGCAGTGCAGCGTCCTGTTATCGGCATACGTCCATTGCATTATTAGCATTTGCCAAGGCTTGCCGCCGCACTGCGCAAACTAGCTGCGCGCTTGAAATCGCCCATCGCAAAACCATCTCTAGCTGTGATTTGTAACTCGCCGTGGGGGCATGGATACAGCATGAAGCTTGTCGGTTTTTTTAACAAGGATGGCGGCACGTTCCGCACCACGGATATGGAAGCCTATGAGCGGCAGGCCGAGGCGACATTCCGCGAGGCTGGCCATGACTTCGAAGCCATCGTCTTTCCCGGCAAGGAGATCGTTCCGGCCATGGAACGCGCCGCCCGCCGCGACGATATCGACGGCATCGTTGCCGGTGGCGGCGACGGCACGATTTCGGCCGCCGCCTCGATCGCCTGGAAGAACGGCGTGGCGCTCGGCGTCATTCCGGCGGGCACGATGAACCTTTTCGCCCGCTCGCTGAAGGTACCGCTCGATATCTGGCAGGCGCTGGATACACTGGCCTTCGGCGAGGTCGATCATGTCGATATCGCCAGCGCCAACGGCCGCCCGTTCATCCACCAGTTCTCTGCTGGTCTTCACGCCCGCATGGTGCGCTACCGCAATTCCTACAGCTACCGCTCCCGCCTCGGAAAGATGCGCGCCAGCACCCGCGCCGCCTTCGGCGTGGTGATGAACCCGCCGGAATTCGAGGTCGAGTTCGAGGCGCTGGGTGTCCGCGAGCGCCGCCGTGTCTCCGCTGTTTCGGTCTCCAACAATCCCTTCGGCGAAAACGCGCTGCTCTATGCCGACAATCTGCGCAGCGGCGAGCTCGGCTTCTATACTGCGAAACCGCTGCGGCCGATGGGCGTCGCGAGGCTCGCCTTCGACATGCTGCGCGGCAAGGTGCGCGACAACGCCGACGTCATGGTGATGCATCCGGCCGAAGTGCATCTGCATTTCCCGAAGATGCGCGCCAAATCCAATTGCGTCATGGATGGCGAATTGCTGCCGCTCGAGCGCGACATCCGCCTGCAGCTGCACCCGGAAGAACTCAAGGTTCTCGTCCGGCAGGGGCTCGCCGCGCAGAACGACGAGACGGAACGGCGCGAACCTGCCGCCTAGAGCGTTTCCTGGTTATATTGAAGCATTCTGTTGGCTCAAACGGAGTCGGATGGTCAACCGGCTGGCGCGCGTCGTAGCCCAGATCTACGGCCAAGCCAGCCGGTCGATCAGGCGGCCCGTTTCAGCCAACCCCGCAGGGGCCAGGCATCTTTCCGCCAGGATCAAAGGCGATTGGCTCGACCGTACCTAGGGATATGCCCTTCGCCAATCGCCTTTGCGCTGTCGAAAACCTGCTCCGGCAGAATGCTTCAATATAACCAGGAAACGCTCTAGATCCGCGGCAGGTAGGTGCAGTAGTCGAAATCCGACACGGTGCGCAGATAGGCCAGCGCTTCCTTGTACTTCGTATCGCCGTAGAGCTTCTGATAGCGCTCGCCGAAGATATCCTTGATGAAGGTGGAGGCGCGGAAGGCTTCAACCGCCGTCAGGAAATCATGCGTCAGCCGCTCGGTATTCTCAGGCACATGCGAGGGCGTCGTCTCTTCGCCCGGATCAAGCTCGCCATCGAGACCGAGCAGCATGCCGCCGAGGATCGCCGCAAGCAGCAGATACGGATTGGCGTCGGCACCGGCGACACGATGTTCGACACGCGCCGCCGGGCCGTTCATGTCAGGAATGCGGATCGCCGTACCGCGATGCCCATAGCCCCAGGTGAGATCAACAGGCGCGAACGAGCCCGGCTGGAAGCGGCGGTAGGAATTGGCGAAGGGCGCAAAGATCAGCTGCGCCTCGCGCATCGATTTCAGCATGCCTGCGGTGACTGACTTCAGCAATTTCGGCTCGCCGCCCTTGGCGTCCAGAATGTTGCTGCCATCCTTGTCGACGATGCTCGCATGCACATGCAGGCCGGAACCGGCATGGTCGGAATAGGGCTTGGCCATGCAGGTGGATTTCAGGCCGTGCCGCTTCGCTGCCTGCTCGGCCACGCGTTTCAGATAGATGCAGTCGTCTGCGGCTGCCAGCGCATCCGGCCGGTGCAGCAGATTGATCTCGAACTGGCCGGGGCCGAATTCCGCCGTCGTCGCATCGGCAGGCAGTTCCATCGTGCTCGCATAGCCGCGCACGGTCTTGAGATAGTCGTCGAGCGCATCCGTCGCGCCCATGTCGTAGAGCTGGTAGCCGTTCGGCTCGCCGCGATAGGTCAGCTTCTTCGGCGGGGAGGGGCGGCCGGTCTCCAGCCAGTCCTGTTCCACCACGTAGAATTCCAGCTCGGTGGCGACGACGGGCGTCAATCCGCGCTCGTCATAACGCTTCAGCACCGAAGCCAGGATGGCGCGCGGATCCATGAAGCTCGGGCTGCCGTCGAATTCGTGCATCGTCGCCAGCACCTGCATCGAGCCCTCGGGCGCCCAAGGCAGCGGTGCCAGGCTGCGCTGGTCGGGGATGCAAAGGCCGTCGGGATCGCCGATCGTCAGCGACAGGCCGGTAATGTCGTCATTGTCGTCGCCCCAGATATCCAGCGACTGCGTCGAGGAGGGCAGGCGCACCTCGCCGGCCCAGACCTTCTTCTGCGCGTCGAGCGGAATGCGCTTGCCGCGCAGGTCGCCATTCATGCCGACAAGCATGATTTCGATCCAGGGCTCGTCAGTTGCAGCTTTGCCGTGCATCTTGTCAGCCGTCATGATCTTGAAAATCCCCTCTGAGCAGGCCAAGGTCGTAACCCATTGGGAAGATCCTTTCAATCTCTGCAGGTGTTTCGCAAATCATGTCCGATACTTACCAGCGCTCTAATCTCGCCGCCCTCGACGCCGCCCATCATCTTCACCCCTTCTCGGACATGAAAAAGCTCAACGCCGACGGCACGCGCATCATCGAGCGCGGCGAAGGGGTTCACATCTGGGATAATCAAGGCAAGAAATATCTGGATGGTTTCGCCGGCCTCTGGTGCGTCAATGTCGGCTACGGCCGCAAGGAAATCACCGATGCGGTCGCCCGGCAGATGAACGAGCTGCCCTATTACAACACCTTCTTCGGCACCACGAGCACGCCAACTACGCTGCTCGCCGAGAAGGTGACCGCCCATGCCGGCGATCGCTTCAACCACGTCTTCTTCACCGGCTCCGGTTCGGAGGCCAACGACACCTGGTTCCGCATGGCGCGCGTCTATTGGAGCGCCGTCGGCAAGCCTTCGAAAAAGACGGTCATCGCCCGCCGGAACGGCTATCACGGCTCGACCGTCGCCGGTGCCAGCCTCGGCGGCATGAAATACATGCACGAGCAGGGCGACCTGCCGATCCCGGGGATCGTCCATATCGGCCAGCCCTACTGGTACGGCGAGGGCGGCGATCTCTCGCCCGCCGAATTCGGCCTGAAGGTCGCCCGCGAGCTGGAAGCGAAGATCGACGAGCTCGGCGAGGAGAATGTAGCCGCCTTCGTCGCCGAGCCGATCCAGGGTGCTGCCGGTGTCATCGTCCCGCCGGAGACCTACTGGCCGGAGATCGCCCGCATCTGCAAGGCGCGCAACATCCTGCTGGTCACCGACGAGGTGATCTGCGGCTTCGGCCGCCTCGGCGAATGGTTCGGCCATCAATATTACGGCGTCGAGCCCGATCTTGCCCCGATCGCCAAGGGCCTGTCCTCAGGCTACCTGCCGATCGGCGGCGTGCTGGTGTCCGACCGCGTCGCCGATGTCCTGATCAACGATGTCGGCGATTTCAACCACGGCTTCACCTATTCCGGCCACCCCGTCTGCGCCGCCGCCGCGCTGGAAAACCTGCGCATCATCGAGGACGAGAAACTGGTCGAGCGCGTCCGCGACGACATCGGCCCCCATTTCGCGAAAGCCTGGGGCGCACTCGCCGATCACGACCTCGTCGGCGAAGCCGCAAGCGTCGGCCTGATGGCCGCCTTGCAGCTCACCGCCGGCAAGAAGACCCGCACCCGCTTCGAAAAGCCCGACGCCATCGGCTCGCTGGTGCGCAACCACGCGCTCGCCAACGGCCTGGTGCTGCGCGCCACCGCCGACCGCATGCTCGCCTCGCCGCCGCTGATCATCAGCCATGCGGAGGTCGACGAGATGGCGCGGATCACGAAGATCGCGCTGGATGCGGCGTGGAAGGAATTGCGGGGTTAGGGGGCAGGCGGCGCGATCAGCGCATAGCCGAACCGGTAGGTGTCGCCCTTGTGGGCATAGAAATAGGGAACGTCGATGGTCGAGATCTCGGGAATCGCACCCGCGAGATCCGGTCTCTGCTTCAGCCATTCCGTAGCCTTCGCCGACAGCCCGCTTTCACCCGCAGTGCCCATTGGCCAAACGATCAGCAACGGATGTTCCTTCGATATCGCAATATCCGGCTTGAAGCCCGGATAATCGAGCGACACGACGGTAACGGGGTAGAGGTCCTTGCGGAGGTTGCCTGCAAGGAGGCTTCCTTCCGCGACGATTGCTGAGGGATCGGCCTTCTGCCGCAGCGCTTCGGCAGCGCGCAGGAACGGCGTGTTCAGCCGCTCGTAATCGCCATTGAAGCTCGCCATCGCGACCCGGCCGAAGAGGATCGACGGGACGGCGATCATGATGATCGCGACGATCGGCATGAAGCGGCGCAACGCCTGGCCAGCGTCGATCTTCGATGCCTCGATCTTCAGCGCCAGATAGAGCGGCATCACGAAGAACAGCGGCACAAGCCACCGGTCCTTGACCTGCGAGGCGCCGCCGAAGAAGACCAGCATGAGAATGCCGAGCATCGAAAAGAGCATCATGCGTCCGAACAGCCGCGTCCATTCCGAGCTCCCCGAAAAGGCAGTGAGCAACGGTTTGCGGAAGACGATCGCGAAGACCACCATCGTGACGGCGCAAAAGCCGATGACTGCCAACAGCAGCGAGCCGGTGCCGGTCAGAACCTGCAGGATATAGCTCGCATGGTCGTTATCCGTCAGCTTCTCCAGGGTGCGAGCCGTGGCGAAGCCGAGATTGTCCTTGAGCCAGAACAGGTGCGGCGTGGCAATCGCGATGGTGACGAGTGCCGTCAGGCCAATACGCCAGTCGAACACCCGCTTGCGCATCTGCTGATCGAAGAGAACGGCAAGCAGGGCGGAAATCGGCAGAAGCGCGAAATTGTACTTCGAGAGGAAGCCGAGGCCGATGCCGACACCGGTAATAAGATAGGCCAGCGTATCGCCCTTATGCAGCGCGCGGATGAAGCCGTAGAGGAAGAGGCATCCGGAAAAGAACACGGCGACCGTATGCGTCAGGTCGCGCTGCATCTCGAACGCCACCTGCGGCAAGGTAATAAGCCCGAGCGTCGCCATAACCGCGAGCGCATCGTTCCGCAGCAATCGGCGCGCCGTCAGGCCGTAAAGCAGATAGGAAATGAAGAGCAGCGTATTCTTCGTCGCCGCAAGCGCCAGCACGGAGACGCCGCTGAACGAGAAGATGGCATATTGCAGCCAGTTGTAGAACGGCGGCTGTGGCCCGTATCCAGCGGCCAGCCATTGTGACCGAAAGGATTGCTCCGCTTCGTCGAGGCCGAGCGTTGGCGGCATGGCGATGCGGACGATAACCTGCAGCACGAAATAGAAAGCCAGCAAGCCGAAGACCCAGCCGATCCCGCTTTTGCCGGCCTTGTTATCAGTGCTGTCCATTTTATTTGCGCCCAACCCAAGCGTAACCAAAGGCGAAAGTGTCGCCGCTCTTGCCGAAATAATAGGGAAGCGCGAGCGTGCCGATGCCCGTCACCTCGCCATTGTTATCCGTGATCCAGGTCGAAAACTCTGGCGGCATTGGCGCCTCTTTGCCCTCAGGTCCGCGCCAGATGAAGAGCAGCGGCCCCTTCGTCAGCAGATCGTTCGGCAGGCCGGGATCAGGGAAGCCGGGCATCATGATCGGCGTGTCGGGGAAGACGAGCCTGAGGTTCCCGCCGACGTGGCGGTCGCCTGCGATGATCAGCCCCGGGCGCGGCTGGCCCTCGAGCACGCGGCCAAGACCGGCAAAGGGAATGTTCAGTTTGGTGTAGGAGCCGATATGCTCCCCGGCCACGACGCGCACCGTGAGGATGGCAACCACGACCGCCATCAGGATCGGGACGGCGCGCAGGAAGCGGCGCAGCGGCAGGCCGAAATCGGCGCCGGATACTTCCAGCTTGCGGAAGATGTAGAGCGGCAGGATGAGCAGGAACGGGTCGAGCCAGCGTTCGCGGATGTGCGTCGTGCCGGTTACCAGGATCACGCCGACGATCGCGATCAGGCTGATGGCGATCATCCGCTCCATCAGCAGCGTCCAGCGATCCCCGGCTTTGAGTGCGCGGATCAGGTCGCGCCGGAAGGATGCTGCGAAAATCACGATGGTCAGCGCCGAAAACGCGATGAGCGCAACGACAAATGAAAGCAGCCCTTCGCCGGCCGGGAAGATGTCGGTTGCCTCACGGCTATCGACCATCTTGCTGAGCGTCCCCGCCGTTGCCTGGTCGACATTGCCGTAGAGCCACAGCAGATGCGGCATGGCAATCGCGAGCGAGACTGCAAGCGCCGGCAAGATCCGCCAGTCGAAGAGGCGCTGCCGCCACTCGCGGTCGGGAATTGCGGCGGCGATCGCGATCAGCGGCATGAGCGCGAAATTGTACTTCGAGATGACGGCAATGCCGGTGGCGATGCCGAGCAGCATGTAGCTGCCGAAACTCGGCTTTTCGAGCGTCCGGAAGAAGCCGAACAGGAAAAGCGAGGTAGCGCAGAGCAGGGCGACCGTATGCGTCAGGTCCTGCTGCGGCATGTAGGAGACCTGCGGCAGCGTCAGGAGCGCCAGCATCGAGGCCGCCTGCACGGAGCGGTCCTTCAGAACCTCGCGTCCCGCCAGCCCGTAGAAGACGTAGCAGAGAAACAGCAGGATGTTCTTGGGCACGGTCAGCGCCCAGATCGACGGTCCGACGACCGCGACGATTGCATATTGCAGCCAGTTATAGAACGGCGCCTGCGGTCCATACCCGGCGAGCAGATATTGCGAGTAGAAGATCTGCTCTGCCTCGTCGAGCTCCAGCGAATGCGGCAGCGCGACGCGAAGGGCAATGTTCAGCAGAAAGTAGGCGGCAAGCAGGATGAGTGCGTTGCCGATCGATCTGCCGAACGATTGGACCGGGTGGATGCCCGGCTGAGCCTTAACTCTGGCTTCCATCGAAGATCTGCCGGACGATGTAGTTCGGCGAGGCGTCGTCGCGGTAGTAGGTGCGGGCGATCATTTCGGCGAGGATGCCGGTGGTGATCAGCTGCACCGAGGACAGCAGGAAGACGACGCCGACCATCAGCATCGGGCGGGTGCCGATGTCATTGCCGAGAATGAACTTGTCGAAGAACAAATAAAGCAGGATCAGCGCCGCGATCGCCCCGAAGCCGAGACCGAGCGAACCGAAGAAGTGGCCCGGGCGCGCCTTGTAGCGCATGAAGAACATCACCGACAGCAGGTCGAGGATCACACGGAAGGTGCGCGAAATGCCGTATTTCGACACACCGTGCTGACGCGCGTGATGCGTCACCGGCACTTCGCCGATGCGCGAGCTCGGCACGACGCCGGCGACCCATGCCGGGATGAAGCGGTGCATTTCGCCCATCAGCTTCACCTGCTTGATGATCGAGGCACGGTAGATTTTCAGGCTGCAGCCGTAATCGTGCAGCTTCACGCCGGTGATGCGGCCGATCAGATAATTGGCGCACCAGGAGGGGATCTTGCGCAGCAGCAGGCCATCCTGGCGGTTCTTGCGCCAGCCGACCAGCAGGTCGAGTTCGCGGCGCTCGAGTTCGGAGACCATCGAAGGAATGTCCTTCGGGTCGTTCTGCAGGTCGCCGTCCATGGTGGCGATCAGGCGGCCACGGGCCGTATCGATACCGGCCTGCATGGCGGCCGTCTGGCCGAAATTGCGCTGCAGCTCGACGATGCGCAGCGTGAGCCCGGCGCGGCCGGCATATTTCTTGGCGTTGACGAGCGTCGCATCGGTGCTGCCGTCATCGACCAGGATCAGCTCCCAGCTGCTCGGATACTGGGCCATTGCCTCGCAAATGCGCTCAACGAGCGGGCCGACGCTTTCTTCTTCGTTGAAGATCGGAACCACGAGCGAAAGCTCAAGCGGCGCTCCGGCATCATTTGCGCTCGAAAGCGACTCTGACATTGTCTGCAACTCTTATTGCTCCTAAAAGGCCGTTCATGGCCAAGCAGGCGGCCGTCGCCGCCCAAAGTCAGGATGCCTACTACATGAACTCTCCGGTTGGCGCTAGCCGACAATCCTGGTTCGCACGCAATCGCATGACGTTGCTCACCGTCGTGATCGTCGCAGCCTATGCTCTCTTCATCGAATGGTTTTGGGGCTGGTCCTCCATCCTGGCGCAATGGGCAGCCGTCGGCGTCCTGCCGATCGTCATCGCGCTCGTTCTCCTGACCAGCACCTATTTTCTGCGCACCTGGCGCATCCTGGATTACTTCCCGCGCGAGACATCGGGCCAGTTCCGCACGCTGTTCCGCGTCACCCAGATCCATAACCTGCTCAACATCATGCTGCCCTTCCGCAGCGGCGAGACCAGCTTTCCGCTGCTGATGCGCACCGAGTTCGGCATTCCACTGGCGCGGGGCACCTCGGCGCTTCTCGTCATGCGCCTGCTCGATCTTCATGCATTGCTTGCGGCTGCCGGAATCGGTTTGGCAAGCGAAGCGGGTAACGGCTTGATTGCATGGATAATCTGGGCCGCTTTCCTGGCGCTTCCCGTTGCAGCCTTCATCGTCCGCAAACCGCTGCTGCGCTTCGGCTTCAAGCTGGCGCCGAAGAAGGCGCAGGGCTTTCTGGCCGAGATCGAGAACGGCCTGCCGGTCGATGGCATCGCCTTTGCGCGCGCCTGGGCGATGACCGCGGTGAACTGGCTGGTGAAGGTTCTGGTCCTTGCCTGGGCTCTCAGCTTGATGGGCGTGCTGCCGCTGGCCGCGAGCTTCGGCGGCGCGCTTGGCGGCGAGCTCTCGTCCGTTCTGCCGGTTCATGCACCGGGCGGCGTCGGCACCTATCCGGCCGGCATCACCGCCGGTGCAGTCGCTTTCGGCGCCTTGGGCGGGAAGGAAGCGCTGGCGGCACTGGCGCAGGCGAGCATCAATGCGCATCTGCTGATCATCGTCTCGGCCCTGACGGGGACGGCGATCTCACTGCCCTTCGGCCGCCGCCGTCAGCTCTGAAATCCGCTTCCTCAGGAAGTTCTGCTCCGGCTCCTGCTGGCAGAGCGACAGCGCACGCTCATAGGCCTCGATTGCCTCCGCGATCCGCCCGAGGCGGCGCAGGAAATCGGCGCGCGCCGAATGCGCCAGATGATAGCGCTCGAGATCGCCGGATCGCAGGATGCCGTCGATGATCGCCAGACCCTGTTCGAAACCCTCGGACATGGCGATCGCCACCGCCCGGTTCAACGCCACGATGGGCGAGGGCTGGGCTGCCGCAAGCAGATCGTAATAGCGGGCAATCTGCCGCCAGTTCGTGGCTTCTGGCGTCGCCGCTTTCGAGTGCTCGGCGGCGATCGCCGCCTGCACCGTATAGAGCCCGACCTCTTCGCCAGTCATCGCGCGCTGCAGCAGCTGCAGCCCCTCGACGATCTTGCCGCGATCCCATGCGGAGCGGTCCTGGTCGTCGAGCAGCACCAGGCGCCCGTCATCGCTCGACCGCGCCAGCCGCCGCGAATCCTGCAGCAGCATCAACGACAACAGGCCATCGATATCCCTATGCGGCAGCAGCTCGCCGACGAGCCGCGCCAGCCGGATCGCTTCGCCCGTCAGGCCGCTGCGCACGACCGCACTGCCTGACGAAGCCGAATAGCCCTCGTTGAAGACCAGATAGATGACGTGCAGTACCCGGTCGAGCCGCTCCGGCAGTTCAGGTTTCTCCGGTACCTCGTAGGGGATCTCAGCCGCGCGGATCCGGTTCTTCGCCCGCACGATCCGCTGTGCCACCGTCGGCGCGGGGACGAGGAAGGCATGGGCGATCTCTTCGGTCGTCAGCCCGCAGACTTCGCGCAGCGCCATCGCCACCTGCGCCTCGGCAGGAATGACGGGATGGCAGCAGGTGAAGATCAGCCGCAGCATGTCGTCGGCAATCGCGTCCATGTCGTCTGCCTCCTCTGTTGCGGGATAAAGGCTGTCCTCGATGTCCTGCGTGGACGCGTCGGAACGCGCCCGGCGGCGGATATGGTCGATCGCCCGGAAGCGCCCGGCTGAAACCAGCCAGGACACCGGATTGCCGGGAATGCCGTCGCGCGGCCAGGTGCGCGCCGCCTCGGCAAAGGCGTCGTGCAGCGCTTCCTCCGCCCGGTCGAAATCGCCGAGCAGACGGATCAGCGTCGCCAGAACCCGGCGCGACTGCGAGCGGTAGATGTCCTCGATGACCCTGTCCAAGCGCTACTCCGGCAATGTCAGAAGCCGCACCGGCCGGATCTCGACCGCTCCGAAGCGCGCCGACGGGATCCGCGCGGCGATCTCTTTTGCCGCTTCATCATCGGGTGCCTCGATGACGTAGAAACCGGCGAGATGCTCCTTGGTCTCGGCATAGGGGCCGTCGGTCGCCTGCAGCTGGTTGTCCCGCACCCGCAGCACCGTCGCCGTCTCCGGCGGCTGCAGCGCATCGGCATGGATCATCGTCCCGTCGGCACGAAGCTCCTCGTCGAAACGGAAATGCGCGGTGACCAGCTGATGCCCTTCGGCTCGTGTCAGCGTTCCGTCGCGGTCGGCGGAGTTGTAGATAAGGCAGAGATAGCGCATCGGCTCACACCCCATCTTCGATCGAATAGGCAGGCCGCACCTCGATCGAGGCATATTCGACGATCGGGAAGGCCGAGGCGATCTCGGTCGCTTGGCCGATGTCCCGGGCTTCGATCAGCACGAAGCCGCCGAGATGTTCCTTGATCTCGGCGAACGGCCCGTCGGTGGCGCTGAGTGCACCGTTCGTGACGCGCACCGTCACCGCGCTCTCCGGCTCGCGCAACGCGAGCGCGGTCAGCAGATGGCCGCTGTCGCGCCAGCGGTTGTCGCTGAGGATGCATTGCTCCGTCAGCCTGTCCCATTCGGCCTGGGTCACCTGTTTGCTCTTTTCGGTATCGAACCAGATCTGGCAGAGGAATTTCATCGCGCGGCCTCCTGCAGCTTGCTCTTGAAGTCATGGACCGGCCGGACTTCGATCGAGCCGTATTTCGCCAGCGGAATGCCGGCCGCGACCCGGATCGCATCGTTGAGATCCTTGGCTTCGATCAGGATGAAGCCGCCGAGCTGTTCCTTGGTTTCGGCAAAGGGACCATCGGTCATCGCCATCTCGCCGTTGCGGACCTTGACGGTCACCGCTGCGCTCGGCGCCTGCAGTGCTTCAGCATGGACCATGTGGCCGCTGACCTCCAGGTCGAGATCGTATCCGGCCGAATCCCGGTCGAGCGTCCGTTTCTCCTCGTCACTCATCCGTTCGAGCACCGATGGCTCGAACCATACCTGGCATAGATATCGCATTGCGGCTTTCCTCCTGGCTGCCTCTCACAGCCCTTGGACGAAGAGACTAAGCGGAAATCGACAGGCACGGGAAAAATCTTTGTCAGGCTCCGGCTGTCGAAAGCGCCAACGTGCAAACGACCATGATCGTCGAAACCATTGGAGTCACGATCATGGGAATTCTGGAGATTGGAATTGCAAGCTGGGCCGCGCGCAAAAGAGCGCCGGTCAGCGCTGACGAATATTATGACATGCAGGGCTTCGATCTGCGCGGCCTGCTCGTGCGCCTGATGTTTGCTGTCGCGGTCTTCGCGGCCGTCATCTCCGGGCTCGAACTGTCGAGCCCCGCAGACAGCGGTCCGCAGGTGATTGCGGACCGCGATGTCAGGTAGGCTTACTGGAAGGCCGTCTCGAAGAAGCTGCGCAGCTTGCGCGAATGCAGCGCCTCTGGCGGCATGGCGGCCAGCTTCTGGATGGCGCGGATGCCGATCTGCAGATGCTGGTTCACCTGCGTCCGGTAGAAGGCCGTCGCCATGCCCGGCAGCTTCAGTTCGCCATGCAACGGCTTGTCGGAAACGCAGAGCAGCGTGCCGTAGGGAACGCGGAAGCGGAAGCCGTTGGCGGCGATCGTCGCCGATTCCATGTCGAGCGCGATGGCGCGGGCCTGCGACAGGCGCTTCACCGGGCCCGCCTGATCGCGCAGTTCCCAGTTGCGGTTGTCGATCGTGCCGACGGTGCCGGTGCGCATGATGCGTTTCAGCTCGAAGCCTTCGTAGCCGGTGATCTCGGCCACGGCTGCTTCCAGCGCCACCTGCACTTCGGCCAGCGCCGGGATCGGCACCCAGACCGGCAGGTCGTCGTCGAGAACGTGATCCTCACGCATATAGGCATGCGCCAGCACATAGTCGCCAAGGCGCTGACTGTTGCGCAGGCCGGCGCAGTGGCCGAGCATCAGCCAGGCATGCGGGCGCAGCACCGCGACGTGGTCGGTGATCGTCTTGGCGTTGGAGGGGCCGACGCCGATATTGATCATGGTGATCCCGGCATGGCCCTTCTTCTTAAGGTGATAGGCCGGCATCTGCGGCAGGCGGCCGGGTGTCGCATCGCCTTCGGGCGTGCTGGAGCCGGCATGAGTGATGATATTGCCGGGCTCGACGAAGGCCGTATAGCCATCGCCGCCATCGGCCATCAGCTTACGGGCCCAGGTGCAGAACTCGTCGATATAGAACTGGTAGTTCGTAAACAGCACGAAGTTCTGGAAATGCTGCGCGCCTGTTGCCGTGTAGTGGGCGAGGCGGGCGAGCGAATAGTCGATGCGCTGTGCCGTGAAGGGCGCAAGCGGCGAGGGCTCGCCGGGCGGCGGAATATATTCGCCGTTGGCGATCTCGTCGTCCGTCGTATTCAGATCCGGCGTATCGAAGAGATCGCGCATCGGAATATCCATGAAGGCCGATGCGGAGGCCTCGACATGGGCGCCTTCGCCGAAAGCGAAATGCAGCGGGATCGGCGTCGAGGATTCGGAGACGACGACAGGAACGTTGTGGCTCTTCATCAGAAGCGCCAGCTGCTCCTTCAGGTAATGGCGAAACAGCTTCGGACGCGTCACGGTCGTCGTATAGACGCCGGGCGAGGTCACGTGGCCGTAGGAAAGACGGCTGTCGATATGGCCGAAGCTCGTCGTCTCGATGCTGACCTGCGGATAGAAGGCCCGGTGCCGGGCGGTGATCGGCGCGCCCTTGGCGATCGCCGTGAAGCTCTCGATCAGGAAGGCCGTGTTGCGGTCGTAAAGCTCTGTCAGCGCGTCGACGGCCTTTGCCGGGTCGTCGAAGCTTTGCGGTTCAAAGGCTGGCGGAGAGGAAATATCGAGGGGTGCTAATGGAGAGATTCGTTTGCTCATGGCGCATTATAGGTTGCCATATGCAACACGCAAGCGACGGCGGGCGGGCTCGCCCGCGGTACCTACTTGTGCTCGCCCGAGCAGAAGGGGCTGGATGATTCCAGGCAGGTATAGTTGGCGCCGAAATGCGACTGCGCGCCACCGCCGCCGCCATGCACGACCGCCGCCGAAAAGCTGATCGCAAACAGCGCCGCAAACAGCGTGATGATGGTGAAACGTCTTGCCAAGATTTGCACGTCCATATTCCCTAACCCATAAGCCCCTTCATCTTGCCTCCCTTCTGACACAGGGCGGCTGAACGAGTGCTGAGATGCCGGTTCATATGGCGTTCAGGAATATTGACGGGTTTTTGGGGGGAGGCATTGGGCGCGCTTGCCTTCGCCCTCATCCCTGTGCTTGTCACAGGAATGAAGGAAGGGTGGTGGCTGGAGCCCCCTCATCCGGCCTTCCGGCCACCTTCTCCCCCAGGGGAGAAGGGAAAGTCGAGGATGCCGCTTGCGCCAACTTCCCCTCTCCCCCGCGGGGAGAGGGTAGGGTGAGGGGGCTCCGGCTTCGACGGGCCGTTCTAACTCCTGATCCAGAAGCGACCAGGAGAGTAGCCCTTACAGCCGCGTCCAGGTCTGCGACTTGCAGAGAACCTTCAGCACGCAGCCCTTCATCTTCAGCGAGCTGCCGGAAACAGTGCCGGAGCCGCTATAGGTCTTGTCGTTGGCGGGGTCGGTGATTTCGCCGGTATAGGTGCCGCCGGTGCCGGATAGCGTTCCGATCTTCTTGCCGGCGAACTTGCCGGTCTTCAGCGTCACGCAGAAGCCGCCGCTGCAGGGGGCGATCTCTGCCGTATCGCCGGCGACCGTCTTCCAGTTGCCGACGATCACCTCGTCGGCATGCGCGAGCCCTGCCGAAAGTGCCACCGCGCCTGCGAGAATAAGTGTGCGGATCATCCATTCCTCCCTGATGTCCAAAACGCCGGCGGAAAATAACTGACGCGAACGTAAAGGTAAATAAGATTGAGCCGCAAAAGCCCGGTTTTCCGGGGGTGCCGGCAGCCAATATTTCCGGTTTCCCGATTTGCCAGCTCGTTTCGTGGTGAACGAAGCGTTGATTTCGAAATCTGAATCTTTCGTAAAATTGTCTCGAAACTCCTTAATTTGCAGGCTTCGCGATGTTTAACAAAAACCCAAGTTTACCAAGCATTTGGACTTTGTTTGTCTCAAATTAATCATGCATTTTAGGCGTTTTTTGAAAGGCCTGGAGCATAGTGGAGCCATCAAACGAGCGGGGCAAACCCGCCGCACCGAAGGGACCGAAAGCTGCGATAGACGGCACGGCCCGGAAGGTAAAACAGGGCAAGTCGACAACAGGCTAAACAGGGATAAAACCGATGGCACGCTTTGAAATGCACAATGCTGAAATGGCCACCATGGGTGGCGACAAGAACGCCGACGTCTTCTGCGAAATGGGTCTGATGTATGCAACCGGCCGCGGCTGCGATGTCGATCTGGTCGCCGCGCACAAGTGGCTGAACATCGCCGCCATCAAGGGCAGCGACCGTGCCGCCGAACTGCGCGCCGATGTCGCCGCTTCGATGAACAAGATGCAGATCGTCGAGGCGCTCCGTGCGGCTCGCGAGTGGATGACCATCCACTAAGCTGCATCGAAAAATCAGACAAGAATAACAACCTCAAAAAGAGGGGCTGGCGGGGCACTTTGGACGGGGCCGCAGCCAGGAGAACGAAACCGCGACCGGCAGAAACAAGGCCGGCGCGGTTTTTCGTTTAGAGCGTGCGCAGCACCTGCGGCAGCGATTGCTCGAACAGCGCCATATCGGCTTCCGGCCCGACGCTGACGCGGATGCAGCGGTTGAGCGGCGCCACACCCGGCATGCGGATGAAGACGCCATGCTGCATCAGCCCGTCGACGATCGCCCGCGCATAGGTGCCGTCGCGCCCGGCATCGATTGCCACGAAATTGGTGGCCGAAGGCAGCGGCGAAAGCTGGTTTTCCCGGGCAATGTCCGAGATGCGTTCGCGCGCCGCCTGGATCTTGCCGACGACTTCGGCGAGATAGGCCTGGTCCTTCAGCGCGGCGAGAGCGCCGGCCGTCGCCAGCCGGTTCATGCCGAAATGGTTGCGGATCTTGTCGAAGGCTTGCGCCGTGCCCGGCGTCGAGATGACATAGCCGACGCGGGCGCCGGCGAGACCATAGGCCTTCGAGAAGGTGCGGGTGCGCACGATGTTCGGCAGGTCGATCAGCGAAGAAATCGAGGGAAGCGAGCTTCCCGGTCCGGTCTCGCTATAGGCCTCGTCGAGAACCATCAGGCAGGTCTCGGGCAAAGCACGCGCGAAAGCGACGATCTTGTCGGCATCCCACCAGCTGCCCATCGGATTATCAGGATTGGCAAAATAGACGAGCGGCGCATTCTCGCGCTTAACCGCGTCGAGCAGCCCGTCCAGATCTTCCCGGTCGTTGACATAGGGAACGGTGACGAGGCGCCCGCCGAAGCCTGCGACATGGAAATTGAAGGTCGGATAGCCGCCGAGCGAGGTGACGACGGGCATGCCGGGCTCGATGACGAGACGGACGATCTGGCCGAGCAGCTCGTCGATGCCGCCGCCGATGGCGATATTCGCCGGGGTGACGCCGAGATGGGCGGCCAGTGCCTCGCGCAGCTCGAAATTCTCCGGATCGTTGTATTTCCAGATATCGCCGCCTGCAGCACGCATAGCCTCGAGCACGGAAGGCGCCGGGCCGAAGCCGTTTTCATTGGCGCCGATGCGGGCCGCGACCTTCAGGCCGCGCTGGCGCTCGATGGCCTCTGGGCCGACGAAGGGAACGGTGGAGGGCAGGGCGCTGACCAGCGGCGTGAAGCGCGAAAAGGCGGACATGGAAATGCGGGATCCCGAATAAGACAAGAGCGGCGCCAACAATAAGCGCCGCTCCCTTCATGGCAAGGAAGATTATTCCAGAATCCGGCCTATTGCATCGCCGTGATGCGTCCGCCGCGGCGCGCTTCCATGGCTTCGACATTACCGGCCATGAAGTCGGCGCGCACCACGCGGCGCAGCACTTCCGGATCGAGAACGTTGATGAAGCGGACGCCGATGCGTTCCTTGTTGCGGTAGACCTCGGCGCAGCCGATGCGATAGGCGAGGCCGAGAATGTTGAGGTAATAGTGCTTGGGAAGACCTGCGGTCGAGGAGACCAGGAAGGTGGCGCCGCCGCGCGAGATATCGAGGATCTCCGCACTTCTGAGCGACATGCCGGTGAGACAGGGGCGCACGGCGATGATCCGCGCCGGGCGGTTCACCTGAAACTGCTCCCAGCGCTGGTCGTAGACCTCAGATTTCACAGTCGCAAGATGCGTTGCCCGATCCATGGACATCGTGCAGTCCTCCGTCTGGGCCAAGCTCATCCCGGCCCGTTATGGCAGAGCCTCACACGAATGTTTTGCGCATTCGTCAAAGACATCAAGACAATTTTAGTGATTATGAATTTTGTGCTTACGTGGCACAGCCTGTGCCGCGGCGGGATGGGGATCAGCTGAAGGCGCGCGCCGCCGCATAGCCGCCGGCAGCCGTTGCCGCCGTCACGAAGGTGCCCCAGGCCATATCCACCAGGCTCATCGTCACCGGCCAGTTTTTCAGCGTCGAAAGATTGGTGATGTCATAGGTGCCATAGGCGGCCAGTCCCAGAATGGCACCATAGGCAAGCGCGGTGCCGAGCGAGGCGGCATTGACCGCCGGAAGCACGGCGAGCACGACGACGGCGACGGCGAAGAACAGGTAGAAGAGCGCGGCAATGCCGAAAGCCGGCTGCGGCAGCATCAGTTCGCCCAGCTGGTCGCGATAGAAGGTGCGGGCGACGAGGCCGAGCCAGATCGCATCGAGCACCAGAAGCGTGGCGAACGAACCGGCATAGGCGACGAGGGCGGTCTTCATGGCGTCTCTCCTTTTGCTGGTCTCTACGCGCCGTTCACAAATTGGATTGCCTGCGTGAATCGATTTATGCGCCCGGCGCGCGAACTCTTTCAATTCCTGCACGTTTTGCCCTAGTCGATGAGGCGCTTTGCCGCTTCAGCAAACAATCAAGAGGAAAGACAAATGGCCGACATCAGAGTGCCTTGGGAATCTTGGGTTGTGGTCTGCGATGGCGCGAAGGCGCTGTTCATGCAGAATGCCGGTGACGCGCAGATCATGAATCTGCAGGTGCAGGAAACCCTGACGCAACCGAGCGCACCGACCCGCGAACTCGGCACCGACAAGCCGGGCCGCTCCTATGCGCCCGACGGACTGAGCGGCAGCGCGATCGAGCAGACAGACTGGCAGGCACAGGCCGAAGCCGAGTTTCTGAAGCAGGTTGCCGCCAAGATGGACGATCTTGTGCACCGGAAGGATGCTCGCCGCATCGTCCTCGTCGCCCCGCCGCGTGCGCTGGGCACGCTGCGCCCGGTCTTGAGCGCCGACGCACAGGCCGCGATCTCCGCCGAGGTCGCCAAGGACTACACCAACCTGCCGGTCGACCAGATCGAGCGGCATCTGGCAGCCTGACCGGATATCTCCAGGCCATGTAATATGCGGGCAGCCGGGGCTGCCCGTATTTCGTTTAGGGGAAGTTAGACGCCGGTTTCGAAGCTCAGGCGCAGGACATGGTGCAGGAATTCCGCGTTGATCAGCATGTTGAAGCTGATCGTCACCAGGTCGCCCTCGCGCTTGACGACGGTCGAGCCGATCTCGTCGTGGATGCCGAGGATTTCGAGGAAGAAGTGGTTGGGCATCTCCACCGAAGGGCTCACTTCCAGCACCGCGCCGCCGAGATTGATCGTGCGGATCAGGCAGCGCACCTGCGTGCCGGTGCTGAGGTGGTGGCCGACGAAGATGATCTTGCCGGGCCGGTCCAGAGTGAAGTCTCGGTAGGATTGCTCCTGGTTGCCGTCATTGAGGTGCATCTGAAAGGCCACGTCAGCCTCCGCTGGTTGTATGATTGAAATGTAACACGCGAATGCTGATAAGTTCTGAAAAGCATTGGTAAATTTTGAGCCTTATGCGTGGCTGGCGGCAAAAAGCGCTTTGTTTCCGGTGGTTATGCCCCGCCGCGCGTGGTCATTATGGGGCATTCTTGACAGGAAAGCCGTTTTCCCACATACAGAAGGCGGTTCGAGGCACCGGCCGCTCGCGGATGAAAGTCCATGGTGAAGCCTCGTTTTTGATAGTCACGGCCATCCGGTGCATGCTGACTGACGGCAAGGCGAGCTCCCATTCACAGTCGATAATGGCATGCCTTCCGAAAGGCTGAACCTGTGACGACGACCTATCCATCCATCGACGAGCTGAAGGCTCAGGCCAAACGCCTGCGCCAGGCCATGGAAGCCCGCGGCAGCGCGCTCTCCCATAGCGCCGCGCTCGAACTCATTGCCCAGCAATATGGCGCGCGTGACTGGAACACGCTCTCAGCGCTCGCCACCCGCCCGAATGCCGAGCCTATCTCGCTCCTTTCGGTGGGCGCGCAGGTGCGCGGCCGCTATCTGAATCAGCCCTTTTCAGGCAAGATCCTGGCGCTGGCGCAGACCAATGGCGGGCTGCACAAGATCACCATCCATTTCGACGAACCCGTCGATGTCGTCACCTTCGAGAGCTTCTCGGCCTTCCGCCAGCGCATCAACGCGCAGGTGGACGGCAACGGCATCTCGCCGCGCAAGACCTCGAACGGTCTGCCGCAGCTCGTCCTCGACATCTGATCTTTCATTTCGATAGCCGGACTCCATCGATGAAACCCGTATCCGCAACCAATCCGTTTCTCACTGCGCCGCTGCCTAGGGTCTTTGCCCGCACGGCAGCACCGATCATTCTCATCACCACCATCAACGGCCTGTTTGCCGTGGTGGACGCCTATTTCCTCGGCGCCTATGTCGGCGCCGGGGCTCTCTCGGCCGTAACCCTGATCTTCCCCGGCCTGATGATGGTGGTGGCGCTGCAATCGCTCGTCTCCAACGGGATGGCGAGCATTCTGGCCCGCGAGCTCGGCGCCGGTAACCGCGATGCCGCGCGACGCACCTTCGCGGCCGCCCATGTCCTGGCGATCGCCGTCGTCCTCATCGTCAACGTCATCTATTGGACGATAGGCTGGCGGATCGTCGGCAATGCCGCGGCGGGCGACATGGCGGTTGCCGAAAATGCCCGCACCTTCATGGGCATCATGGTGGGCGCAGCACCCGTCGCCTTCTTCCTGTCGCTCAATATCGATGCGCTGCGCAGCGAAGGCCGGATCGGCTTCATGACGCTTGTCATGCTGGCGGCATCCGCCCTCAATATCGCCGCCAACTGGTTCTTCATGGCGATCCTGCATTGGGGTGTTGCCGGTTCGGCGCTCGGCTCGGTGCTGGCGCAGGCGATCTGCCTGATCGCGGTGCTCGCCTACCGCTGGCGAAACGCCGCGGCGCTGCGGCCGGCCACCCGCTTCCCGCTCTCGGACTGGAAGCCGATCCTGGCGCTCGGCGCGCCGATGAGCCTCGGCTTTATCGGCATCTCGCTCTGCTCGGCTGCGGTCATCTTCAACCTGTCGATCTGGGGCGAGGGGGATTATGTCGCGACCGTCGGCGCCTACGGCATCATCACCCGCGTCATGACCGTCGCCTACCTGCCGCTGCTCGGCCTCAACATCGCCTTCCAGACGATCGCGGGCAATAATTATGGAGCAGGGCTTAGCGATCGCGTCGGCCGCAGCCTGCAGATCGCGCTGATCTCGGCGCTCGTCTATTGCGCCGGCGTCGAACTGATCGTCGAACTTTCGGCGACGAGCCTCGGCCACATCTTCGTCGCCGACCCCGTCGTCATCGCCGAAGTTTCCCGCATCCTGCCCTGGACTGTCGGCGCCTATTTCCTGTTCGGCCAGATGATCGTGCTGTCCGGCTATTTCCAGGCGATCGGCGATGCCAGGCGGGCGGCGATCTTCGGCCTGTCGCGCGCCTATCTCTTCACCCTGCCGCTGACCTTCCTGCTGCCGCATGCCTTCGGCGAAATGGGCATCTGGATGGTTCCGGTCTTCGCCGAGGCCTGCATGTTCATGCTGGCCTTTGCGGTGCTGGCACGGAATGCGCGGCGGTTGGGGTGGCGGTATGGGTTGCTGCCGGTGTGAAGAGGGTGCTGCCCGAGAAGGCGGTCGGCGAGGTGTTGTAGCGCCAACCACATACTCCCTCATCCCTGTGCTCGTCACAGGGATCCAGCCAGCCCAAGTCCTTGGGCTGGAAAGACTCTCTTCGCCGCGCCGACGCGCGGCGGCTGGATTCCTGTGACGAGCACACGAATGAGGGAGTCTATGGCTTGCCCCTCAGTCCTTCTTGCCCGCCGTCGCCGCCGTATCGGCCTCCTTCAGCGCTTTGGCGCATTCCTCGCAACAAACCTCGACGGTCGTGCCGCCGAGCTTGACGCTGATGGCGTCGTGGCCGAGTTCGCAGTCGCATGCGGCGCATGTGGTCTTCTTCATCTTCCGGTCCTCCGTTGGTGATCCCGTTCGGGACGGGACCATAGAACCACCGGAGGCACCCGCCTCGCTGTCGAATTCTTTAGCGACTTATCGCGGACGCAGCCGTGCCGCGCGCTGGAATTCGCCGGGCGTCTGGCCATAGGCCTGGCGGAAGGAGGAGGTGAAATGGCTGTGGCTGGAAAAGCCGAGATCGAGCCCGAGCGCCGTCAGGTCGTCGTACTTGCCGAGCAGATCAAGCGCCCGGGCAAGCCGCAGCCGCAGCTGATAGCGATAGAGCGGCGTCGCCTCCACCTGCTGGAAAACCTGCGTGAGATAGACGGGCGAGACGCCGACTTCGGTGGCGATTTCCGCCAGCGTCCAACGCCTTGCGAGATCGGAGGAGAGCACCAGCTTGGCGCGATCGACGAGCTTCTGCCGCCCGGTGGTCGCGGCTGCCGCATGCGAGGTCCGTTCGCCGAGCGAGCGGCGCACGAGCGTCAGCGCCAGCGTTTCCGCTTCCAGCGTCTCGGCCGCATTCTGGCGCAACCCGTGACGGAGGAGCGCGACGAGCGCCTGCGCCCGCGGATCGATCCGGCGGCGCTGGCGGCGGAAGCCGAAAAGCTCGCCCGCCTGGATCTGGTCACGGGGCGCGAGTTCGGCAAGCAGGGCATCATCGACGGAAAGATCGATGCAGGCATCGCCGCCATCGACGGGGTGGCTGATCTGATAGCCCTGGCCGGCATTGAAGAACAGCATCTGGTTGGCTTCCGCCACCGTATCGTTGCGCCCGACATGGCGCATGAAGACGCCGCGATAGGGATAGACCAGGCTGGTCTTGTGGGCGCATTCCTCGCCGCTGCGATGACGGCATTCGCCATTGCAGACAACGTCGCGGATGGCGACGGTGTCCGTCTTCAAAAGCAGCGCTGTCGAAAATTGCGGCATCACATCGTCCGGAGATTGGAAGGGCACACTAGCACAGTTCAGTCGCGGCAATAGACGTGCACGTCGCTTTCCGTCTGGTAGCGCGAAAGCCCGATATCCTTCAGCTGCGCGTCGGAGAGTTCCATGACGGCATTGAGGTTGCGCCGCTCCCTGAGCTTGCGCGCCGTCCAGCGATAGAAGGAGAGGAGAGTGGCCAGCAGGCGCGATTGCGCCGTCTGCGGCAGGCGGCCGTCGCGGCCGGAAAAGAGGGTGGTCGAGCCGTGCATGATATTGCTCCATCGGTGTTGTTTCGATGGAGGCATTCAACCATGTGCACGGCCCGCCCGCTGTCAGATTATTTAGCGATCGAGCAGCAGATTATTTCAGCAGCCACTCGTGTTCCGGCGCATTGTAGAATTTCCAGACGCGCTTCGGGCCGGCCATGACGTTCAGATAGTAGAGGTCGTAGCCATGCGTGGCGGCGCAGGGGTGGTAGCCCTTCGGCACCAGCGTGACGTCGCCGTCTTCGAGCACCATCGCCTCGTCAAGCGACCGGTCGTCGGTATAGACGCGCTGGAAGCCGAAGCCCTGCGGCGGGTTGAGGCGGTGGTAATAGGTCTCTTCCAGGAAGCTCTCGTTCGGCAGATTGTCCTGGTCGTGCTTGTGCGGCGGGTAGGAGGAGGTGTGTCCACCCGGCGTGATCACCTCGACGACGAGCAGCGAATGCGCCGATGCATCGTCCTCGGGCATGATGTTGTTGACGTAGCGGACATTGGTGCCCTTGCCGCGGGTCAGCGCTGGATGCGTGCCCGGCGGGATCGCCTTCGCCTCATAGGTGCCGCCGCCGGGTGCCGAGCAGACGGCGAGCTCGAGATCGGTCTCGGCCGTCACCGACCATGCCGATTCCATCGGGATATAGAGGGCATGCGGCGCACCGTCGAACGGGCTCATGCGCTCGCCGAGCGAGCCGAAATCGCGGGTGCCTGACGATGCCTTGCCCTTGCCGCTGACCCAGACGAGGCAGACCTCGCGCTCGCCTGTTTCGCCGGACACGGTCTCGCCGGGCTTCAGCCGGTGCATGTCGAAACCGACATAGGTCCAGCCGGCGCTTTCAGGCGTCACATGCGTGACGCGGCCGCTGGTGCCGGAGGGTTTTACCTTGAGGTTTGGCATTGGTGTTTCTCCTCGATGTCTGTCGCGAATTTCCCCTCCCCAACCCCTCCCCACAAGGGGGAGGGGCTAACCCGCTGCACTCTCCCGTTCTGACGGATATGTCTCATCCGCGAGAACGGTTTTGGTGGCGAGGCGCTGCCGCAAGGTAAGTCCCTCCCCCTTGTGGGGAGGGGTTGGGGAGGGGTCTTTCTTTAACTTCAAGCCCCCTTCGGGAAACCTTCCGTCTCGACCGTGTAACCGGCCGCCGTCATCACCCGCATCAGTTCGGCATGGCCGATCTCGGCCATCTTCTGCGGCGGTGCCTTGCGCGGATCCTGCTCTGCCTCGACGACGAACCAGCCTTCGTAGCCGTGGTCGGCAAGCCGCTGGACAATGGCGGCGAAATCGAGCGAGCCGTCGCCGGGAACGGTGAAGGCGCCGAGTGCCACCGCGTCGAGGAACGACTGCCTGCTGCGGTCGAGACCGTCGACGACAGCCTGACGGATGTCCTTGACGTGAACGTGGTTGATGCGGGCGTGGTGATTGTCGATGGCGCGCAGCACGTCGCCGCCTGCAAACGCCAGATGCCCGGCATCGAGCAGCAGCGGAATGCCGGCGCCCGAATTCTTCATGAAGGCGTCGAGTTCCGGCTCGGTCTCGACGACGGCCGCCATGTGGTGGTGATAGGAGAGCGGCATGCCCTGATCGGCGCACCATTCGCCGAATTCGGTGACGCGGCGGCCATAGGCCTTCATCTCGTCATCGGAAAGCCGCGGCTTGGTGGCGAGCGGCTTGGAGCGGTCGCCCTGGATCGAGCGGCCGACTTCGCCATAGACGATGCAGGGCGCGTTGACGGCCTTGAAAAGCTCGATCATCGGCGCGATGCGATCCTTGTTGGCCGCCAGCTCCTCATTGACGAGCGTGCCGGAGAACCAGCCGCCGCAGAGCGTCACGTCGGCGGCGCGCAGGATCGGCAGCATCTCGCCGGGATTGTTCGGGAAGCGGCGGCCCTGTTCCATGCCGGTGAAGCCCGCACTGCGCGACTGGCGCAGGCATTCTTCGAGGGACACGTCGTCGCTGAGCTCAGGAAGATCGTCGTTCCACCATGCGATGGGCGACATGCCGAGTTTGGCCTTCATTGTAAATTTCTCCTCGTCATTCTTTTAAATCGGTGAGCCCGGAGCCCCCTCATCCCCGGTGCAAAACTTGCACCTGACTACCGCCACCTTCTCCCCGAGGGGAGAAGGGGATTTGCGGCGCGCTCCGGTTTTCCCTTCTCCCCTTGGGGAGAAGGTGCCCGTAGGGCGGATGAGGGGGCTCCGGGCTCTAATCTCTCAAATCAACCGGCCCGCTGCGCCGCACGCGCCTTCAGATAGGCCTCATGCGCCTTGTTGACCTCGCCGCGCGGGCTGACTTCGGGAACTGCGACATCCCACCAGTGGCCGCCGGCTTCCGTGGTGATCAGCGGATCGGTGTCGATGACGAAGACCGAGGTGCGGTCGTTCTTCTTCGAATCGGCGATCGCCTTTTCCAGCTCGGCAATCGAGGACACCTTGACGGCGACGGCGCCCATCGCTTCGGCATGGGCGCGGAAATCGATATCCGGCATGACCTCGTGATAGGAGTCCTTCAGGAGATTGTTGAAGTTGGCGCCGCCGGTTGCCATCTGCAGGCGGTTGATGCAGCCGTAGCCGCGGTTATCGAGCAGCACGATGTTGACCTTCAGGCCCATCATGACGGAGGTCGCGAGCTCCGAATTCAGCATCATGTAGGAGCCGTCGCCGACGAGGACGAAGACCTCCTTCTCGGGATGCGCCAGCTTGGCGCCGAGACCGCCGGCGATCTCGTAGCCCATGCAGGAGAAACCGTATTCCATGTGATAGCTGCCCGGCGCCGTCGCCGGCCACAGCTTGTGCATTTCGCCCGGAAGACCGCCCGCAGCGCAAAGGCCGATCGCCTTTTCGAGCTCGATCGAGCGCGTCACGGCGCCGATGACCTGCGCGTCGGAGGGGAGCGCTGCATTGGTGGAGGCCATCGCCTTGTTGGCGGCATCCATCCAGATGTTCTTTTCCTTTGTCGCCTTCTCGGCAAGTGCTGCCGGCGCCTTCCAGCCGGAAAGGCCCTTGGACAGTGCCTTCAGGCCTTCGCGGGCATCGGCGACCAGCGGCTGCGCGTCATGCTTGACGGCGTCGTAGGCGGCGATGTTGAGGCCGAGCATCTTCAGCTTGTCGTTCTTGAACAGCGCCCAGGAGCCGGTGGTGAAATCCTGGCAGCGGGTGCCGACGGCGATGATGAGATCGGTCTCTTCGGCCAGCGCATTGGCGGCAGAGGTGCCGGTCACGCCGACCGAGCCGAGCGCCAGCGGGTGGCGCTCGTCGATCGCCGACTTGCCGGCCTGGGTCAGCAGAACCGGAATGCCATGCGCATCCGCAAAGGCCGCAAGCTCCTTGGTCGCCTGCGAATAGAGCACGCCGCCACCGGCGATGATGACGGGCTTCTCGGCCGTCTTGATCAGCGCGATTGCCGAAGCCAGCTCATCGGCATCCGGCTGCGGTCTGCGGGTAGACCAGACCTTCTCTTCGAACAGGCTTTCCGGATAGTCGAAGGCTTCCGCCTGGACGTCCTGGCAGAGCGACAGCGTCACCGGGCCGCAATCGAGCGGATCGGTCAGCACCTGCATGGCACGCTTCAGCGCCGAGATGATCTGTTCCGGGCGGGTGATGCGGTCGAAATAGCGCGACACCGGGCGGAAGGCATCATTGGCCGAAACAGTGCCATCGCCGAAATCCTCGATCTGCTGCAGCACCGGATCCGGCGCGCGGTTGGCGAAGACGTCGCCGGGCAGGAAGAGAACCGGAATGCGGTTGACATGCGCCACACCGGCGGCTGTCACCATGTTGAGTGCGCCGGGGCCGATCGAGGTCGTGCAGGCCATGAAGCGCTGGCGGAAGCTCGCCTTGGAAAAGGCGATCGCGGCATGCGCCATGCCCTGTTCGTTATGGGCGCGATAGGTCGGCAGTTCGCCGCGCACCTGATAGAGCGCTTCGCCCATCCCCGCCACGTTGCCATGGCCGAAGATTGCCCAGACGCCACCGAAGATCGGAACCTTCTTGCCGTCGATCACGGTCATCTGCTTCTTCAGGAAATGCGCAACAGCCTGCGCCATCGTCAAACGGATTGTCTTACCCATCGGGTCCTCCCGAACCTTCGCTCTGTCTTTATTCCTCTCCCAGCCCTCATCAGTCGAGAGGGCTGGGAGGGGTCTAATCCTCAAACTCTCAATTCAGCCCGCGCGTCTTCAGCCAGGCTTCCGTCAGCTGGCGGAAACGTCCCGCCATGTCCGATATCGCGTCCTCGTCGCTCATCTTGCCGGACAGCCAGCCACGGGCGGCATCGGCAAAGATCGTCCGTCCGACGGCAAAGCCCTTGACCGACGGGGCGGCAAGCGTCGCCTCGAAGCCCTTGAGCAGCTCGTCCGCAGGCGCCTCAAGCCCAAGCAGCACGATACCGCGGCACCATGGATCATTTTTGGCAATGACGGCGTCGATCTTCTTCCAGGCGGCGCTCGAAGCCTGCGGCTCGAGCTTCCACCAGTCGGGCTTGATGCCGAGCGCGTAGAGCTCTTCCATCGCCGTCGAGACGGTATCGTCGGTCAAGGGTGCGTTCTTGCTGGCGATGATCTCGACCAGCAGCTCGCGGCCGACCTTGCGCGCGGCCTCGAACAGCGTGCGCAGCTTTTGCTGCTGCTCCGCCTTCAGTTCCGCCGGATCATCCGGGTGATAGAAGCACAGGCACTTGATGCAGTGGTTGAGCGGCCATTCGACCAGCTGCGAGCCGATATCCTGGCTGAATTCGAAGCGCAGCGGCTTGGAGCCCGGCAGTTCGACGGGACGGCCGATCCAGGAGAAATTCTTGGTCGCGGCATCGAAAAAGGCATCGCGGCCGAAGCGCTCGTCGATCAGCATGCCGTAGCCGCTGCGGTTGTTGGCAACCCGGGCGGCGGCTTCGACGGCCAGCCGCTTGAAGGCGACGATCTGCTTGTAGTCAACGCCGAGTTCGTCGCAGACGCTGGTCAGCTGCGAACGATGATCGATCGCCAGCGCCATGAGGAGCGGGATGTCGCCCTTGCGGGTCGACGCCCAGTGAATGTGGTTGATCGCCTCGTCCTTGCGCAGTGCGCGGTGTTCGCTGCCCTTGGTCAGGAAGAAGTCGAGCTCGGCCCAGGTCGGATATTCGGGCGAGCAGAGCAGGCGGGAGACGGCGAAGGCGCCGCAGGCATTCGCCCAGGTGGCGCAGGTCTTCAGCGGCTCGTCCTTCAGCCAGCCGCGCAGGAAGCCGGACATGAAGGCATCGCCGGCGCCAAGCACGTTGAACACTTCGATCGGGAAGCCCTGGCCGACGATGCCGTCTTCCAGATTGTCGCTGATCGGGCCGTCATAGACGACGCAGCCCATGGCGCCGCGCTTCAGGACGATGGTGGCCGGCGAGACGCGGCGGATTTCCTTCAGCGCCGCGAGCACGTCATCGGCGCCGGACGCGATCAGGATCTCTTCTTCCGTGCCGACGATCAGGTCGCAGTCCGGCAGCGTTTCCTTCATCTTGGAAGAGACGCGGTCGGACTTCACATAGCGCTCGAAGCCCTCGGCATGGCCGGCAAGGCCCCAGAGGTTCGGGCGGTAGTCGATGTCGAAGATCACCTTGCGGCCGTTCGCCTTGGCGATACGAATCGCCTTGCGCTGTGCCGCCTCGGTGTTCGGACGGGAGAAATGCGTGCCGGAAACAAGAACGGCGCGCGACGACTTGATGAAATCCTCGTCGACATCGCCTTCGTCGAGCGCCATATCGGCGCAGTCGGAGCGGTAGAAGATCATCGGCGAAACGCCTTCGGCCTCGACCGCCAGAAGCACGAGCGCCGTCAGCCGCTCCTTGTCCGTCGTGATGCCCTTGGTCTCGACGCCTTCGCGCGCCGACTGCTCGATGATGAAGCGGCCCATCTGCTCGTTGCCGACACGGGTGATGAGGGCGGACTTCAAACCGAGCCGCGCCGTGCCGATGGCGATATTCGCCGGGCAGCCGCCGACGGACTTTGCGAAGGAGCCGATATCCTCCAGCCGCGTGCCGATCTGCTGGCCGTAAAGATCGACGGACGAGCGGCCGATGGTGATCACATCGAGAGCTGCCTCGGGCTGCGAACCCGGATTCGATTGTACCATAGTATCCTCCCGCTCATTTTTGTGCGGCGTCCAGCGCCTGCGAATTGGCAATAATGAAACAATGGTTCCGTCTTGTTGTCAATTCGGAATATTTATTCCATTTTGCTTTTCTCAGGCTTTTGGCTCTGCGTTTTGCGCCGCCGCTCGGCGATGGCAACCGGAAGCGCCATCGTCAGCGCCATCGAGGCCGAGAGCGAACGGAAACCGGCGAAATCGGCCTCGGCAACCTCGAACCAGCAGGTGGCGCGCGATGCGAGCGGCGAAAAAGCCGAATCGGTAATGGCGATGACAGGCACGCCGCGATCCGCAAGCTCCTCCGCTTGCGAAAGGCTGTCGGCCGCATAGGGCGAGAAGCTGGCAGCGATCGCTGCATCCTTCGGCGTTGCGAACTGCACCATTTCCAGATCCACGCCATTCGGCGAGGCGACGATCTGATGCCGGATGCCGAGCTTCGAGAAGGCATAGGTCATATGCGCCGTCAGCGGATAGGAGCGGCGCTTGGCGATCAGATAGATGGTCTCGGCAGCGGCGAGAATATCGACCGCCTTCGTGAAGGTTTCGCTCTGCACCGTCGACGCCATGCGGGCGATCGACTGGCTGGCCGCGCCGATGAAGCCGGCCAGCAGATTGGCATCGTCATCATCGCCGCCGGATTGCTCCAGCGTCACCAGCCGCTCTTCATAGCTCAGCGTGCGGTCGCGCAGGCGCTCGCGGAAAATGCTCTGCAGATCCGAAAAGCCCTCATAGCCGAGGTGATGCGCCAGTCGCACGAGCGTCGACGGCTGCACTTCCGAGGCGGCGGCAATGCTCGCCGTCGTGCCGAAGGCGATCTCGTCGGGATTGCTGAGCGCGAAGGCCGCGACCTGCGCCAGGCGCTTCGGCATGCTTGCCTTGCGTTCGATGATGGTGCTGCGCAGGCTTTCGAAATCGCGGGGCACGCGCGTCAGCGTTTTTGCGTCTTCATCCATGCGAGCAACCCAAGAAATGAAACATATATTCCATAATTTGCACCATAAATGATTTCTCCCGTCGATCCTAATTGTTTTTAATATGCTGAATTTTCAGTATTTTAGACATTAAAGCGGGTCGAATGCCACAAATGTCGCAACATTAGCACCTTGTCAAAATGGTCTAAATATTCCAAAAATCGCCTCGCTTTCGGAGGAGGATACGCAAAATGAAGCCACTTGGCATAGGTCTGATCGGTACGGGCTACATGGGCAAGTGCCACGCGCTGGCCTGGAACGCGGTCAAGACCGTCTTCGGCGATGTCGAGCGGCCGCGTCTTGTGCATCTGGCGGAGGCCAATCCCGAGCTGGCGAAATCCCGTGCCTCCGAATTCGGTTTCGAGAAGGCGACGGCCGACTGGAAGGCGCTGATATCAGATCCCGAGGTCGATGTCGTCTCCGTTACGACCCCCAACCAGTTTCACGCCGAAATGGCGATCGCAGCGCTCGAGGCCGGCAAGCACGTCTGGTGCGAAAAGCCGATGGCGCCCGCTTACGTCGATGCGCAGCGCATGCTCGAGGTCGCCAAACGATCCGGCAAGGTCGCCGTACTCGGCTACAACTATATCCAGAATCCCATCATGCGTCACATCAAGGCGCTGATCGAGGAAGGCGCGATCGGCGCCGTCAATCATATCCGCGTCGAGATGGACGAAGACTTCATGGCCGATGCCGATGTCTTCTTCTATTGGAAGAGCGAACTTTCCGCCGGCTACGGCGCGCTCGACGACTTTGCCGTCCATCCGCTGTCGCTGCTCTGGTATCTGTTCGGCCATGTCGAAGCCGTCATTACAGATATGGTGAAACCCTATGCCGACCGCCCGCTGAAGGAAGGCGGCCGCCGCGCCGTCGAGAACCACGATGCGGCAAACGTCCTGATGCGCCTCGGCGGCGGCATCTCCGCCGTGCTGATGGCCAACCGCGCCGCCTGGGGCCGCAAGGGCCGCATCGCCCTGCAGATCTACGGCTCGAAGGGGTCGGTCGCCTACGATCAGGAGCGGATGAACGAATTCGATCTCTATCAGGCGACGGGACGCGGCACGGAGCAGGGCTATCGCAAGATCCTTGCGGCTCCGGCCCATCAGCCCTATGACCGCTTCATCCCGGCGCCCGGCCACGGTCTCGGCTTCAACGATCTGAAGATCATCGAATGCCGCGAGCTGATCCGCGCAATATCCGGTGAGCCGTCGTCCTTGGTCACATTTGAAGACGGTCTTAGGATAGAGAAGTCTGTTCACGCCATGGCACAGTCGTTCCACGAGCGCCGCTGGATCGAGGTCTGAGACAATCTCTTCCTGTTGACGGCGCAAGGGGCGGGGACTACCTCTCGCCCCAATAACGAATGCAGGGAGCGGGACCGTGACGGACAGACTGGTAATCATCGGCGCAGGGCAGGCAGGCTTCGCCATGGCGGCAAAGCTGCGGGCCCTGAAGGACACCCGCCCCATCACCATTCTCGGCGCCGAGGATGTCCTGCCCTACCAGCGCCCGCCGCTCTCCAAGAAATATCTCCTCGGAGAGATGAGCTTCGACCGCCTGCTGTTCCGTCCCGAGCAGTGGTACCCGGACAATAATGTCGAGATTCGCCTCTCGACCTGGGTCGAGCAGATCAAGCGCGACAGCAAGCAGGTCGTGCTGCAGGACGGCTCGACAATAGACTATGGAACGCTGGCGCTGACGACCGGCTCGACGCCGCGCCAGCTTCCGGCTTCGATCGGCGGCGATCTCGAAGGCGTCTATGTCGCCCGCGACAAGCGCGACGCGGACCTGCTCGCCGGCGAAATGCGCCCCGGCCGCCGAGTCCTTATTATAGGCGGCGGCTATATCGGCCTCGAAGCGGCGGCCGTCGCCCGCCATCTCGGCCTCGAAGTCACCGTCATCGAAATGGCCGACCGAATCCTTCAGCGCGTCGCCGCCAAGGAAACCGCCGATATCATCCGGGTGATTCACGAAACCCACGACGTCATCATCCGCGAAAAGACCGGCCTGAAGCATCTGATCGGCACGAACGGCCGCGTCACCGGCGCCGAGCTCTCCGACGGATCGGTCATCGACATCGATTTTGCCATCGTCGGAATCGGCGTGGTGCCGAACGACCAGCTCGCCAAGGAGGCCGGCCTCGAAGTCGCCAACGGCATCATCGTCGACGAGTTCGCCCGTACCTCCGATCCCTCCATATATGCTGCAGGCGATTGCGCCGTGCTCCCCTGGCAGGGCGGCCGCATCCGCCTCGAATCGGTGCAGAACGCCGTCGACCAGGCCGATGCCGCAGCCGCCGTCATCGCCGGGGGCAATGCTCCCTACGATCCGAAGCCGTGGTTCTGGTCGGATCAGTATGACGTGAAGCTGCAGATCGCCGGCTTCAATCTCGGCTACGACCAGACACTGCTGCGCCCCGGCGCCCGCGAAGGCGCTCATTCGATCTGGTATTTCAGGAACGGCCAGTTCATCGCCGTCGACGCGATCAACGATGCCAAGGCCTATGTGACGGGCAAGAAGATGCTGGAAAGCGGAATCAATCCCGACAAGGCCATTCTGGCCGACGCTTCGGCCGATCTGAAGCAGCTGTTGGCATAAAGACCGCGAGACTGTTGATCTCGACTGTGAAAAGCCGAAAAACCGCTTGCTTCACCAGTCGAATGACTCTATCAGGCTCGCACCGGAGAGGTGGCCGAGTGGTCGAAGGCGCTCCCCTGCTAAGGGAGTATACCCGAGAGGGTATCGTGGGTTCGAATCCCATCTTCTCCGCCATTAACTTTCATTAGTG
Source organism: Rhizobium sp. Rhizsp82 (assembly GCF_047325115.1). Classification (NCBI taxonomy): domain Bacteria; kingdom Pseudomonadati; phylum Pseudomonadota; class Alphaproteobacteria; order Hyphomicrobiales; family Rhizobiaceae; genus Rhizobium; species Rhizobium sp. Rhizsp82. The sequence continues at coordinate 2,080,001 of NZ_CP168570.1, forward strand.
CGCTGATTTTAAAGTGAAATCTCGATAGGTGGATTTCAAATCCCCAATCTCATCCCAATTTCAAATTCTGTGGAAAACCACATTTCCTCAGTTGTGCCAGCCGTATTCGCCTTCACGGCCTAGTGGAATCCAAGCGAGGTAGCGTTTGGTAACCGGTCGGAAAATCAACAGATCGCTGGGAGATTTGAATGAAATGCCCTCATTGTGGAGTCGAGGCTACCTTCGAGTGGCATGAAGACAACATTTACGTCAGCACAAACAGATATGCCTGGAGGATGACTCGCAGTGCTTTATGCCCGTCCGAGGCTTGCCGAAAACTAGTCGTGTATTACTGCGCGAACGCGGAAAAGAAGCACGATGATGAGAATTGGACAGTGAGGCTGATAGAGCCATTGGGCGCAAACCGCGGCCCGGTACCTCCTGTTGTTCCCTCAATCATTGCGGGTGACTATGTTGAAGCCTGCAATGTCTTGCCAATAAGCCCAAAAGCGTCCGCTGCACTTTCGCGACGTTGCCTACAGGCAATGCTGAGAGCCCACGGATACATTGCAAAAGACTTGGCCAAGGAAGTTGATCTGCTGTTAAACGAGCCAGACTCAAGCAAGGCCATTCCCGCATCACTGAGAATGATGGTCGACGCCATCAGGAACTTTGGCAATTTTTCTGCCCATCCAATTACTGATGTCACAACGCTTCAGATCATCGATGTCGAGCCTGAAGAGGCCGAGTGGTGTCTTGAGGTAATCGAAGAATGCTTCCAACATTTTTACGTCAGACCTTCTGAAGCCGCCAAGCGTAAAGCAGCCTTAGATGCTAAACTTGCCCGAGCAGGCAAGCCTCCCTCCAAATGATGTTGTACCGAGCATCGTCCGTGATCGGTCACGGCAGCTTTCTGCCGAGCCGAAGCCTAATCAGTCCGAATACCCAACCTACAAGATACTCTGGAAGTTGAGCCCATTATGGCGAGGAAGCCAGCTAATGCGGTGAAGGATTGGACCGCACTTCGAGTGGTATCCAGGCAAGGCTACCAAGATGGCCTTGAATGCCTGGCATCCATAGATCTGCTTGAACGCATGAACACTGCCGAGGTAGTTGCTGGGATCAATCGAGGGCGTCTCGCGCAAACGCTTCGCCTGCTGGTCAACGGAACCCTTTTTCGGCTCCATATCTATATTGTTCGAGCGTTTGCGCCCGTTAGGCACGAAGATGATCGACACTTAGCGGCAGCAATAGAGTTCCTTCGTCAACCCAATCGGCTGGAGGAGACGCCGTGGCCGGCCTCTCGGGCCCGCCTGGAGAACGCCATGAGAATTTTCGACCTTGCCGCCACAGATGGCAGGCTCGCCAGGTTGAAGCTTATGCGGGACAAGCAGCTTGCCCACTTTGCCGTCTACGAAACAGAGGGCGGTCCAACCTATGTCGATCTCTATGAGTTTGCCAAACTGACTGCCTCCATTTGGGAGGATTTGGCCTACGGTGCGCAAGACATAATGATTGAGATGGAATTGCAGATGAAGGCATATCGCCGAAGCAACGAGGACTTCTGGTCGGCATTTTTGGCAGCCGCCGAAGCTAAACCGCGAGCTTGAGACAGTCGTCGAAGATGGCCGGCGTGAGATAGATGACGAGCTTAATCCAAAATATAAATCGGTTAACCAGTTCGCCGAGGAAACACACACAAACTTCATAATTGGGCATTGTACGATGTCCGGCGGTTGATTATTGCTAGAGAAATCTCACCTTCAGGATGCAGCATGAGTCAGGTCCGCCCCGCAGGATTTATTTCCAACCCTAAGAAGAATGCGCAGCAAAAAGCATATCGAGGTCGGTTCACGTGTCCCGACGTGCAATGGACAGAATCGTCCAATCAAGTTTTTTGCACTTTCACAATCACCGCGGGTCAGCTGGCAGACGCTGCCGAAAGCGGTTTGCTTTGGACCGATCAGGATGTGCAGCGTGGTATACAGCCGGGAGCGCTACCTCCACCACCGCGTGAACTCTCTCTGGCCCAAGGTTATCCACCTGAAAAACTATACGTTTTCAATTCCGAGAACGCTGATCAGATGGTCGATAAGCTGCTTAGCGGCGGCACTCTGTTCCTGAATCCGTTAATCTGGAACCTCAGACCCGGTACCTTCGAGGCGTACTGGGACGAGGATGACCGCGAGATATTCCTCTATAACGGCAAGGTGTATCTTCCCGACTCTCACCACCGTCATCAAGCTATCGCTAAGGCCGTTAAAATTTGGCGAGAGTCCCCACGTGAATACCCAAAGTTTTCCGAAGATTTGCAGTTCAAAATTGACCTTTATTTTCTTTCTCGGGAGGACGAAGGAAACTACTTTTACGATAAGAATCAGAGGCCGAGGCCAACGGCAAAGAGCAAGGCTTACGACCTCACTACCCAAGATGATCTCTCTCTTCTTGCGAAGCGATTTATCGAGAACTCTTCCAATCTACTAGAGAACGTGAACCGAGTAACGGACCGATTGGACAGCCGCAACCCTCAAGTGGTCACGCTGTCAACCGTGCGCGAGATGATGCGGACATTTGCGTCAGCGGACGCCATCGATACTTCCGAGATGGATGGAATGGCTGCAATTGCAGCGGAATTCTATGACCTTCTAGTTATTGTAAGACCAGAACTCGGACGTCTTCCTTTAGGGGAGCGCAAAGCGGTCCGTACAAATCTTGTAGTTGACGCAGCCACTATGATGCAGGGTTATGCGCACGTAATGCGTGACTTCAATGTCGATCTTGCCCGGCGGGGCGCCTCGCTAGCTAAAGAGGTTTGGGCGGAGCGTCTGGACACGCTTTCAAGACAGCACATTTACGAATTTGGGACTTGGCGAGGTGATTTGTTTGAAAAGCGTAACCCGCTCTGGGAGGCGGTGGGCGTGACACGAGGGAACTCATCTTCGGGTAAGATCACGGTTCTTAACACCGGCGCCGCAAGGAGCCAGGCTGGTCGCGTGCTCCGGCAGTTACTGCAGGTGTCGCCCAGGCCGACAGACTTGCAATTTTTGGCGGCGAGGTGATGCCCGTGCCCGGCCGAACTTCCCTTCTCGCGGGTAGGAACACAACTCCGCTCACCGATGATGAGCTCAAACGAGTCGCAAACACATTCGTGGGTCTCGATCGCGAGGCAGTGTTTGCATATGGCGAGGGTGAAGCAACTCGGTGCCGTGTCATAGAAATCGAGGGAGAGATAGTCTGCGAGATCAGGTATGGCGCCGACATCTTCCCTGGAAAGAGCGTTGTCGATCCAAATTCCGCTTTAAGCATGCGCGCTGCTGCTGCTCACGAGCTCACCCATTTCCACCGGTGGAAAGACAAAACCGAAGTCGATGGGGATCATCTCGTCGAAATTGATGAAGCTCTTACCGACTTAGAAGCGATCCTGAGATACTATGCCGATTTCAATGACAGCGAAATTCGACAGCTGGTCTCAGATGCTATTCAACGGCTTCAAATATTTGCCCAAAGACACGAAGGCGAATTTCAATCTGGAGAGGTCGAGAATCCGGAGGAGATCTAAATTCACTATGGCGAGCTTGCACTGATCTCAAGTCCCTCGCGAAATCCAAGCTCCCTGACGCCTTTGATGTCGTAAAGATCACCATCACTTTGAAGCCTGTCGGTTGGCAGGATGCCTTCCATCCAATAGGTCCGGAACGTCACCGTGCGGACGGCATATCGCTGCTCGGCCGCAAAGCGCTCGTCTTCAGTCTTGTGGATCTTTTCCGCCCATACCGTTGCGACCGGCACCTGCTCATAAATCGGCTGGAACAGGTCATCGCGCCCGATCTCGACGTCGCGAAGGATGGTGAGCTGTCGATCGAAGCTGCCAACTCTCATTCTGGTCTCTCCCAACGAACCCGCCAATCCAGGATGCGGCGGAAGACAGTCCGATCGTCGCTATAATCAGCCGTGTCAGTGCCTTCTTTCCAGCACGTCAGAATCCCAAGAGAGGCCGCTGGAGCGGCTGCAGTGATCTCGTGGCGGCGGATACCCTCCAAAGCCCTCTTGATGGCCTCAGCGAGGCTGTCTGCGTCCGCGGCGCTGCGAGCGTGGCATGCGAGGCTGAAACGGGCATCGAACGCGTCTGTGGCTCCTGCCAGGGCGAACTCCTGTGCCTCCCAGATGCAGGGTAAGCCTCCGGTGAAGGCCACAGGTCAGGCAGCTTGAGCGTTGACGGTCGGCGGCGTCCAATTCCACGGAAGCAACTGCTCCAGCCTGATAATCGGCGTGTCAGCTATGCGGGCAAGAACGTCGGCCAGCCACGCCTGCGGATCGATGTCGTTGAGCTTTGCCGTCATGATCAACGTTGCCATGAAGGCTGCACGATCTGCGCCGCGGTCTGATCCGGCGAAGAGCCAGGACTTCCTGCCGAGTGCGAAGCCTCTGAGCGCTCGCTCGGCGGCATTGTTCGTCAGGCAGATTCTGCCATCCTCCAGGAATGACGTGAAGCCGTCCCATCGTTTGAGCATGTAGTCGATGGCCTCCGCGACCGGTGAACTGCGTGATAGCTTTGCCCGCTCGGTTTGAAGCCAGTCCCTCAGATCATCGACGAGCGGCAGGCTGTCTCTCTGGCGACGCTCCAGGCGTTGATCGGCCGTAAGTCCGTTGATCTCGCGCTCGATATCGAAGAGGCCGTCGATCCGTTTGACGGCTTCAAGCGCCATAGGCGAGATCGGCGCAGCGTTCTTTCCACGCTTGGCGTTTGCGGCAATGTCGGCGAGCACGAAGAACTTGCGCCGCGAGTGCGCCCAGCACAACGCCTGCCTTAGCGGATTTGGATCGCGATCAGCCTTGAACAGCGGATTGTAGCCGCCATAGGCGTCCGCCTGCAAAATGCCGGTGAAGGTCTTCAGATGGCGTTCCGGATGCTCCTGCCGTCGATCTCGCGAGGCATAGTAAAGGGCCGCCGGCGGGGAAAGCCCTGCGAACGGCCGATCGTCCCGAACATAGGTCCAGATGCGGCCCGTATCGGTCTTTCCTCTGGCCAGAATTGGCACGGTCGTGTCGTCGCCGTGCAGACGTTCGGCAGCAAGGACATGCGTCTCGATCAGGGAGTGGATGGGCTTCAGCGCCGCTGCACATGCTCCAACCTGATCGGCCAGCGTCGACAAGCTGAGGTCGACGCCCTCGCGGGCATAGCGTTCGCTCTGGCGATTGAGTGGCTGGTGCTGGGCGAACTTCTCGAACAGGATCATCGCCAGCAGGTTCGGCCCTGCAAAACCGCGGGGCGTTACGTGGAATGGTGCCGGCGGCTGCGTGATCTTCTCACACTCGCGGCAGGTAAACTTCTCCCGCACCGTCTGGATGACCTTCCACTGACGCGGTACGACCTCCAGGGTCTCGGTGATGTCCTCGCCAAGCTTCGACAACTTAGCCGATCCGCAGCAGGCGCAATTGGCGGGAGCGGCGATAACGACGCGTTCGCGTGGCAGGTGTTCGGGGAATGACTTACGTGACGGACGCCTGCGCTCGAAGGCTTTGACGGTTGAAGCTTTGGCGGCGATTTCCGCGACCAATTCATCTTCACCGGCATCCGCTTCGAGCTCCTCGAGCTGCAGTTCCATCTGCTCAAGGAGCCGCGCCTTACGCTCGGATCGGCTGCCGTAGAGTTCACGTCGAACCTTGTCGATCTCCAGCTTCAGCCGTGCGATCAGCGCCTCGGAATGCGATACGAGTGCCTTGGCGCTGGCGGCTTCTGCCTTGGCGGCCGCCGCTTCTGCTTCGGCTGCGACACGGCGCGCACGTTCCTGGGCCAGCAGTGCGAGGGCACTGGCAAGGTCGTCCGGAAGCTCTTCGGTCGCATTGCTCATGACAGGATGGAATCATATTCGACCCCATCATTCCAGTGTTTTTGCTTATCCGGCCGACGTTGGCCGCCAGGTCTTTTGCGGCATCCGCCAGTCGATGCCCTCCAGCAGATAACCGAGCTGCGCAGGCGTGATCACTACCGTGCCATCGGCCGCTGAAGGCCAGATGAAGCGTCCTCGCTCGAGCTTCTTCGTGAACAGGCAAGCTCCCTGGCCGTCATGCCAGATCACCTTGATCAAGCCACCGCCTCGGCCGCGGAATACGAACAGGTGACCGCACATCGGGTCGCGCTTTAGCGCCTCCTGCACCATCAACGACAGACCGGGGAAGCCTTTGCGCATATCGGTGTGGCCCGTCGCCAACCAGACCTTCACTCCACTCGGAACCGGGATCATCGCAGCCCCAGCACGCAATCGAGTATCCGGCCAAGCGCTTCCGTGTCGATGTCGCTATCCACGCGGACGCGTCGGCCCCGACCAAGTTCGATTGTTACATCACTGCGCTTCCGACGAGGATGGAATTTGGTGGGTGGTTCCGGCTGAGCGGGGGAGACTGTCGAAGCGGCCTCGGACACGATCACCGGCACCAAAGCCGCAGTGTCAGATCTTGGCTCCTCGATCCGACAAAGCTCTTTGCGCCAACGGAACAACTGGCTGACATGGATGCCGGCCGCGCGGGCAATCTCGGAGATGACCGCGTCTGGCTCAAAGCACGCAGCGACGAGCCGCTCTTTATCTTCGCGTGACCAACGCCGACGGCGCTCCACAGACGTGATCACCTCAATTGGATGCTTCGTCATATGACTACTCCTAGTGTTACCACTAGGACTGGCAGTCAGCAGGCCGTCATCGCAAGACGGCCTTCACCGTGGGCTTACGATGCAGGCGACGGTTACGAAGGGGAGCGAGGCATTCTGTGGCGCCACGATTGGGTACACGGACGCATCCAGGTCCGCGTCAAACAGCACCTGCAGGAGGGCTCGAGTCGTACTCATGGCTTCCTCTTTCTTTCCAGCCTGGCGGCGCGCTTTTCGATCGCCGGGCCGATCGACTCGCCAAAGCGCTTGATCGCCCCGCCTTTGGTCTCCTCGAAGGCGGGCCGAAGGAACGGCTTGGCTTGCGCGCCTGGGTGAAGACGGTGGAGCTCCGGCTGGAAGTGGGGAGCCGTGCCGAACTCGACGAGATGCGCCTCGCGATAGGCGGGATTGGTCGTAGCCGGGCCGACGACATGTCGCGGCTTGTCCTTGGGGGCATCCGGATCCTTGCGGATCGTCATCAGCTTCAGGAGCTCACCGGATTCGACGCTCCCATTGGCCTTCAGGTTTCGCTTTGCTGCCTTCAGCGTGGGCTGGAGGGCTTTCCGGGACGCTTCATTGATCGGAACCGTCAATCCCGTGGAGATTTGCCGGAGTGAGCCGCGGAGCTGGCTACCTCCGGTGATGCGAGACTTTGCCATCAGCGATAGATCCTGTACCCGGCAAAGAGTGCCGAGGCGGTCATAGGAATTTCATGAGGGGTGCTAAAGGTCACCGGCTGACGCTCAAGATACCAGTGGGCTACCAGCAGCCGGATGCCGTGGAGGATTGGGGCTGGCACGTCGTCGATGTCATCGCCGTAGCCGGCAACGAAGGTCACCTCGACGGCGCCTCGGGAGCCGCCGATGGTGGGCCACCCGTCCGGCGGTGCCAGTTCGGCGGACCATGAGCCGGCGCCGAAGAGGCGGTAGCGATCGGACGCCAGCGTCTGCCAGATGCCATCCTGATCGATATAGCGAACCGACGTGATTGATTGGACTGGCGGAACGGGCAGCCGGAAGTCTTCAACGAATTCATCGGCGACGAGCTTCCACGTCTGGCTAAGCAGGCAACGGCCCAGCTTTCCAGCCGGGCCGTCAACCGCTTCCACGGCCACGCGCGTGAGCTCCCGGATATACGCGAGATCCGGAGGAGCAATCTGCGGTGAGGCAGCCAAATCGGCAAAGCGTCGTAAATGATCGCAAACACTTTGCAGCAAAGGCTCCACAAGGTCACCGGGAGGAGACACGCGTGTCAGTGTGGCCATGGTAAGCTCCAGACAAGGTGATAGCGGCCCGAAGGCCGCCGAGGGTTAGGCGTTCAGCGACGGCGAAGCGCCGATGTCGAAGTAGCCATGAACGAAGCACTCCGGCCGGTTGACGGCCAGCGCGAGACGTTCTTCAGCGCGGATCGCCACGAGGTTCTTGATGAAGAAATCCGCATGGTCGGTCGAAACTTCGACGGCGGACTCCTCACGATCGAACACCTGCGCGCCCATGGTGGCACCGACGAGGAACTCGCCAGGTTCAACGGCGGTGGTCTCGATCACAGCGAGCCGCCACATGATCATGGTGCCGCCAATCTGGACGTTCACCCAGATGTAGCGCCCGTCGGCATCCTTAGCTGTTTCGATATCCGCCCAATCGATCGGATTGAGCACGACAAAGGTTGGCTTGTACTCCGCCAGGCGGACCTGGAGGATTGCTCGGCGAATGGTGTCGATCTTTGTGTCTAGCGCCTTGGAGAGCGTCGACTGCATGAAGTCGGCGGCCTGAGGGATCAGACCAAGGATGTTCTGGCCGGTGCCCGTGCCGCGAAGCAGCTGCGTCTCTTCGACAAGCTTGAGACCGAAGATCGCGCGAGTGTTGATGTAGCTCATGAGCAGCGGCACGTCGGAGAGAACCTGCTTCGAGGCCGCAAACCAATGCGCGATGGTGCGGACATTGGTTGTCTTCAGCTCGAACTGGAGATCCGACTGCGGCTTTGTCGCACCCTCCGCCACCGGAGCGGCCGCGTTGGTGAAGCCGGTTTCCTGGACGAACTCGATCGCGTTCGACGACGTGGTGCCGGGCATCAACAGATCGCGGATGGTAAGCTCCCGAACCGGCGGCTGGATGATACCCGGCTGCCGCTGCGGCACGATCAGATCGCCCGCCGAGCCAGCGGAGTCCGTCGTCGCCGAGGTGATCGTGCTGGCCTTGAGGTTCATGCGAGCGGTGCCGGCGCCGCGGGTCTGAAGAGCTTTGAACTCCTCCGAGTCCGTGAGCTGGTGGCCGAGCGACTTCATTTCGCCACCGCCAAAGGTGCGACGAGCGAGCTTCTGCTCGACGCTCAGAAGGCGTTCCTGAAGCTCCGCACCGGAGGTGGATAGCTTTTCGAGGGCGCTCTTGGTCTCGCTGGACATGGCGCCGAGGTTCTTGATTTCCTCGGTAGCCTTCGACGCAAAGGCCGTAATCTCGGCATCGCGGGCCTTCAGAGCGTCCATGACGCTCTTCATTTCCATATGATCGTCAGCGCGTGCGCCGGCGTTCTTCCGCGAAAGCTCGCGGGACAGGTGCATGTTCATGATGTTTTCCTTAGAACTTAGGGAGGGTTAGACCGAAAAGCGCCTTCACAAGGTCGCTCGCGGCCGCGGCATTCGCCGGTTCTTCGGCATCACGCAGAAGATGCTTCAGACCGTACGCGGCGATCGTCGCGGCCTGGCTACGAGAGAACCCGGCATCGCGCAGGACTCTCTCAAATTCAGGAATGGTTGGAAGCCCGCCATGGGCTAACTTCAGTTTGACGGCCTCAACGCGGGCGTCGTCGTTTGCGGGAAACGTGACCAATGACACCTCTTCAAGGTCGACCTGTGTGAGCGTCCGAATGCCGGTCTTCTCGTCATAGGTCGACGCGCGCACCCAATAGCCGATCGACAGACCGGTCACGACGCCCGCCTTCATGAGCGCCAAAGACTCGCGAGCAAGAGCGACATCCTTCACCAACAGCTGGCCCTCCACATAGAGGCCCTTCTCATCTTCCTTGAAGACGTCATAGGCGCCGATCGGCATATCGGAACGATGCTGCCAAAGGGTCGGGAGCTTCCTGTTTTTCGACTTACGATCGGCGATGCTGTCGATAAAGGCGCCAGGCGCAACAATCTCGTTGTAGCTATCGACAACCCCGAATACCGATGCGTAGCCGGAAAAATGGCCGTTGCTGTCGACGGATTTTACCTCAAGATCAAAGTCGCGGATCTTCAAGCTCATTCGGGCTTCTCCTCGATGCCGAGCCACGAGCGTAGCGCCGCCTTGGCCTGGACATCCGGTTGCGCGCCGAGGGTCGAAATTGGCGCGAGGTTGACTTGAGCGGTGAGCGTGTCCCCACCCGCCATCGCCGGAAGATTGAGCTTCGCCCGGGCTTCGTTTCTGGTCATAAGAGCATTCTGGACGGCGCCGGAGAGGAAGGTCATCTTCGCGGCGCTGTCCGCCTGAAGCAGGCCTTCCCGGTTGAATTCCGGGTAAAGGCGACGGCGGTCGGCCGGTGACAGCAGCTGCTTCCGGACGCGCTTTTCGATCCGCGTCAGCAGCGGGTTGAGACCAGTGAGAAGCCATTGGAGAATGAGCTGCTCGATGCCGGAGCCCCACATCGTTTGCCCTTGCGAGGCGTGGCCGATGATAATGGGCGGCGTGCCGAACCAACGCGCGATCTCCTCGGTATTGAAGCGGCGAGTCTCCAGCATCTGCACCGCTTGCGGATCCAGCGACAGCTTCTCAAACTTAAGGCCGCTTTCGAGCACCATGATCTTGCCGGCATTCGTAGACGCCGCATACTGCTTCAGAAGACTCGAGAGCTGTTCCCGCTGCTCATCGTCGATCTCCTGATCCGTCGACAAGACGCCGCTCGGCATTGCGCCGTTTGCAAATGTCTTAGCCGCCGTCTCGTCCGCAGCAATGGCGGCGCCCAGCGTCTGGACGCCAAAACGGACAGCAGAGAGACCGAGATCCCCTCCGAAGCCGAAGCCGCGAACGTGGAGAACAGACTCGGCAGGTAGATCGTAGGCCTTGCCGCGATCGCTGAACCGGTAGCGTAGCTCATCGTATTGATCGCGCGACACGTCCACCTGATCAGCCGGTAGCAAGTTCAGCGCGTTGATGCGGCCGCCGGTGCGATCGATCTCGGCATAACCGTTTCCTCGCACAAGCATCCAAGCAGCGATTGCTCCCCAGAACTCCAATGCGGTCTGTTCGGAATTCGGTGAGTCGCTGATGATTTCTCCGAGGGGATGATCCACCGGATTTCGCCCGCCCTTGCCGTCCTTTTCGAACAACTGAAGGGGCAGGCTCGCCACGGCTTCCGAGTTGAGGCGCACGCATGCCCATACCGTCGCCAGGTTCAATGCGGTATGATCCGTGACCGCTTTTCCCGCTGCAGAGGAGCCGCCGTAAAAGGCCGTCCACGGCTCCACATTCGCCAGGCCGAACTTGCGGCCGATCCATGTCTTGAAACTCATTCAAATCACCATTATTGGCGCGCGAAGCATGCCGGAAAGCGTGGGTTTCGGAGGCGGAGGCTCGAAGCCTTTAGCGGCGCCCAGGGCCATAGTCAGCGCGACGGCACCGTCGATCCTCACCGGGCCACGCTTGTTGGACTTCGGCTTGTCGAGCATTGGGTTACCCGCTTTATCGCGGGTGACGATCGCGCCGGCGACCGAGGCAGTAAGAACAGGATGGCCGCCATGCCGAAGCCGACCGGTCAAGGCGCACTCAGCGAGAAATTCGACCGCCGGTGCCATGGCCTTGGAGTGGCCTTGCCCGAAGGAGTCCATCGGCAGCTTCACGTCGAGTTCCGCGAGATCGCGCTTCAGGAACTCGATATGCCAGCGGTCGTAGTTGATCGTCTGAATTTTGAACTCATCGCAGAGCGCGACGAGATCGGCTGCAATCGCTGCCGTGGTAACTACGTCCCCTGGCACCATTTTCATGAAGCCCTGGCCGATCCATTCTCGAAACCGTTCGCGTTCTGCCGGCGTACGCTTCTCCATCTGGCCCTCGGGTGTCCAGAAAAACGGCAGGATATCGTAGTGGGCCGGGCGATCGCCTGTCGGGAACGTAAGAACCAGCGCGGTCAGGTCGTGCTTGCTGGCGAGGTCGAGCCCGCCGAAGCAAGGCTTTCCTCTCAGGGCGCGGCGGTCGACATGCTGCGCATTTTCCTTCCAGACGGACGCAGTCACCAGCCTGTCTTCCGATCTCGAGTCGATACGTTGGTTGAGCCGGAGGCGACGATATCCGGGCTCGTAAGCAGGTATGCGCCGAGCGCGATCACGCGACTTCCGGAGAGCTTCCAGATCAAGAAACACGCCCCACGCTGGGTTCGCCATTTTCAGAGTTTCGTCGGCGAACGGATCTGCGTCCATCGGCGCCCGGTGAATCTGCAGGTATACCGACGGGTCGCTGTTGCTCTCGGCGTCGTCGATTAGGCGCGAGAGCGGGTGATCATCGGACTCCGCTTGCGTCGAAAGGACGATGCCAAGTGTGCTGTCGCGCTTGCCCTCGGATTCGAGCAGAACCGAAAGCAACTCACCATCGGGCGCTTCGCCCGCTTCATCGTAGGCCCAGAGTGTCGGGCTGAGACCCTGCGAACGGCTGGCATCGGCAGATAAGGCCTCGAACGTCGAGTCAAAGCCATCACCACTCAGAACCTGAATTTTCTTATGAAAATCCGTGATGTTGCATCGAGATGCGAACTCCGGCACGCGAAGGATGACAGCCTTCATCTCGTCGAAGATGAGGCCGGCCTTACCGCGGTCGATCGAAGCCGAAAATACCGCGCCGCGCTCTTCAGACAGCGGACCAAGAAGAGCCGCCAGACATACGCCAGATATGAGACCAGATTTTCCGTTTCCCTTCGGCTCGGACAGGATCGCTAGCGAGACCTTTTGCCTGCCCTTGCGGTCTGTAGCGAAAACGTTGGTGATGAATTCTCGCTGTGATGGCAGCAGTTTCATCTTCTTGCCGCGAAGCCGACCCTTCGTGATGGGCAGCCATTGCAGGAAGGCAATGACCTGTTCGGCTTTCGAGAGCCCACTCTTTTTCCACGGCAACCGCCGTTTCTTCGCTTCCGTCAGCTGCTGAGCGGCGCGCTTCTGCCGCGCGGCGCCTGGTCCGCGCAAGCCCATGCCGGCACCTCAAATTCAAAACTAATTCTGCGAACGGGACACCGGACCGGTCTATGGCCGATCAGGAGTCTGACTTTTGACCCGCCCTCCCGGTGTCGTCGGACAGAGTGCGGCCATGAATCCGGAGATAGAACGCGTCTGCAACGCGCATGCAGAGCTCGTCGAGAGGGAGTGCATTCAGCGCCTGATTGACGTCGCCGCCCTTCAACCCTGCGGTCAGGGCTCGTCGAAGCGTGGTGATGGCGCGGCGGTCAAGGCCTTCGAAGATACGAGCGACGTAATCCTCGCCGAGTTCAGCTTCGAGCAGCTCAAAGTCGCGAACGTCGAAAGTGAGGATGGCATGCTCGCCCGCCTCGGGGAGAGCAATCACGAATGATGTCATAATCTGTTCCTTTGAAGTGAAAGAGTACGGTCTGCTTCCTGTGCCTCGCCCAATGGGGCCGGAGAGCCTCGGCTGCCGAGGGGAAGCTTTCGCTATCCGCCGGACCGTGCGGCGTCACGCGCTGCAGCCGGCGCGCTTAGCGGTAAAAAGGGTGTCGCGGATCGGAGGGCAAACCATCCGATCCGATCTTCGTTGAGTATCCGAGCTTCTCACTCTGCTGCTTCGCCCGGTCATGGCACTGCTTGCACAGAGACTGGAATGGTCCAGCGAAGAAGCGGAAGCGGTTGCCGCGATGGGGGTCAATATGGTCGACAACAGTCGCGGGCGTCCGGACGCTTGCCTCCGAGCACAGTCGGCAGCTCGGCTCCTGGTGCAGCTGTCTGGCGCGAATCGATTGCCATTCTTTGGTTTGGTACCACGCCCGCCACGGCTGATTGAGCCGGCGCATCTTGTCGTGATGCTGGCTTCTCACGCCGCAACCCAAGCCAGTTTATCTCCCGGCTCCGCTTTAAGCACGATTGAGCCGCCCGCACTGAGATACAAGCGCTTGCTATCGTCAGCTGCATTTGGATTGCGGCCAATTGCGACGTATATCGCTTCTGCGTTATGCACGCGAAAGACAGGATCGCCATCAGCCGTGACCCGTACCGCTGTCTTCGTTGTGATCCCGGAAACTGCCGGGCTAGCGAAGCTTTGCGACCATTCTAGCAAGCCGGGCATGAGGTAGCTCCACCAACTGTCGCGGAGCACGGTCATCCCACGGTAACATTCGATGCGGACGCCTGAAAATGCCATTTGTGTTTCCTTCCCTATCGCCGACGCGGATTGCGATTGATCTGCTGGACGCGGTCCGGCATGTGCCGATCGTATTGGGTCACCGCTCCGTGACTTTCCTCGCGGGCAACCGACCGGACGAACGGCTGCAGGTTGCCGCTCTCATCGACACCGACGTCGACGGCAACGCGGATCTCCATCGCGCCAGCCTGCATCCGATCAACGGTACGCGACGCGTCTATCGACGGAATCGAGAGCGCCTGCGCCCTGCCGAGGCCGACAGCGCCGCCATCAGCGTAGCCTTTCAGAGCCATACGATGGATTGTCTCGAAATTGCCCGCACCGACGCGATCGACCGCACGCTTCGACATTACGTATTCGCCGCGGTGGACAATGCCGGCTGCTTGTAGACGCCCGCCAGGACCGGTGTAGCCACCTTGGTCGAAGCCGAGGAGCTTGCCTATGCCGGAGAATAGGCCGCCAAAGATACCGCCGGACGAACTGGAAGTCGCGGGTTTCAGGAAGCTGTCGAAAGCCGCATTTAGCAGAAGGTCCTGGAGCTTCTTACCAAGCGCTACGAGGGCGTCGCCGAATGAGTTCGCGCCCGTGATCGCGCCGATCGCCGACTCCTTGAAGGTGCCGTAAAAATCTTCGGCCGCTGCTTCGGCTCGCTGCTGCCTATCCTCTACGTTTCGCAGTTGGGCAGCCTGCTCGGCATATGCTGCGGCTTCTTTCTGGATCGCGGCGACCTTGTCAGGGGACAGGCGGATGCTTTCCAGGTCGGTCGCGCCTTTGCGGCGAGCTTCCTCGCGCAGATCGGCGAGCGCCTGTTGCTCAAGTTGCAAAGCTGTCTGTCGCTTCACCTGCTCTTGAAAAGACAGGCCGATGGTCGCAGCTTCTTGTTTCAGCGCTTCGGCACGGTCACGGATCGACTGCAGGTCCGCGTTGAACCGATCATCGGCAGTCGCGCGCGTCCCGCGGCTCTTTCCCGTGCCTGTCTTGGCCGTAGCTGGCGGCTTGTATTCGGGCGACGTGATATCGATGGGTTCGAGCGTGAACTTCGGACGCTCCGGCCCCTGCATCGGCCGCCGAGGCGTTGGCGTCATCGGGTGGGGCGGCTGCTCGAACTCTTTCTTCGAGGCGTTGAGACCATCGAGTGCGGCTTGCTCAAGCTTTAGATCGCGCTGTATGAGGGGGCTGTTCTGGTCGGGGGCGCTCTTCAGTTCGGCAATGCGCTGCTCAATCCGGAGCCGCTCTTGGGCATTCGCCTTCGCCTGGTCATCGGCGGCCGATGTGCCGTAAACCGCACGATGCAAGTAATCAGCTGTCGACTCGCCATCCTTCGGGATGATGGAGTCCGCGAGCTTTGAAACATCGATGCCCGCAACCTGGTTGCCCGCAGCGAACAGATTGCTCAGCGCCGTCGTCGCGGTCTCCATGATGGTAATCAGCTTAGCAAGCTGGTCGGCGACGTTGTCGAAATTCACGCCGTCTATGTACCGAACGACCCGATCGAGAATGTTGCCAAACGCGGCTGATGCGCCTGATGCCTCCGAAAACCTGCCTGCCGCATCCGTCAGGGCATTGTTGATGCGGGTCATGGCCTGGCCGACCGTTTCGGCCGATCCGGAAAGCCGCTGATCGATAACGCCGGCGCCGGCGGCAATGCCGTCGAACAGGGCCTTCGAAGAAATCTCGCCTGCCTTTACAAGGCGCGTGAGCTCCGCAACGCTGCCATTCGCTTGCTTGATGCCGGCGGCGGCGGCTTGCAGGAGAACCGGCATACCGTCAATAAGGCTGTTGTACTCCTCGGCCTGGACCTTCCCGGAACCGAGTGCCTGCGAAAGCTGCAGTAGTGCACCAGAGGCCTCCTCCGCGTTCGAGCCCTGCGCCTTCAGCGCCTTTGCGACGTTGGTTGTCAGGCCGATCAGTTGCGCCGACGAAGCGCCCAATTCCTTCTGGTTGATGGCTACGCGCCCGTAAAGCGTCGCGAGGCTCTCGATGGGAGCAGCGTTTTCCTGAGCAGCGCGATAAAGCCGGCCATACGTGTCAGTGAGCTCGTCGCCGGACAGGCCAGCGGATCGCAGCGAATTTCGGATCTTAGTTGCTGAATCGCTCAGGTCGGCAAAACTGCGAAGAGTGACATTGGAGACGGCGCCAACGGCCAACGCGCCGAGGCTTGCCTTCGCTGCTTTCGAGAGACCGCCAACTGATCGCGACATGCTGGCAAAGCGGGCCTGAAACTGCCGGTCCATTGTCGACAGCGAACGGCCGGTCCGACTCTCGAAGCGGTTAATATCGAGCCCTGCCGCCGCCAGGGCGCGGGACAGCAATATGCTGTCCGCCTGCAACTCGACAAGAAGACTTCCGACGACAGCGGCCAAGGCTGACCTCCAGACAACAAAAAACCCGCCGGGCTTGCGCTGGCGGGTTTTGATTCGGTCTCAGGCGGACCAATATGATTCGTGGTGAAAATGACTCCTCTCGACTTATTCGTCAAGAGTCCGGGGTCAACGGGTGCCCCTGACCACCGTAACTTTTTTCTTGATTGGAAACTGTTTCATCGCTCTAAAGCAGCGGGGGCCATCATGAATTATCTCGATTTTTTCGCATCGCTTTTTTCATCGTTAGTGTCTTTGGGTTGGCCCGCAGCGGTAGTGGCCAGCGTCTACATTTTCAGGAAAGAGATCCGACCGCTACTTCCGCACATGCGGTTGAAGCATAAGGACACCGAGGTGTCTTTCCGCCTGGACGCAGCGGAACGCGCCGTTGATCAGCTTCCACCTCCGGCACCGGACGCCGCGCCGCCGACCCCTGAGGAACTCTCGAATTTCGAAAGGTTAGCTCGGATTTCTCCCCGCTCCGCAATGATTGAAATGCGCCGCGAGATTGCAGACAACATGACGAGTTACGCGAGAGCGTTGGGGTGGAGTATCGGAGGCAACCTGTCAGGGCGATCAATCCTCAGGCGACTAAGAGAGAGCAATTCGATCGATTCCGTCGCCGCTAGTTTGCTTGACGACGCGTTGGCTGTCGGGAACGCCGCCGCTCATGACACAATGGCGGATTTTTCATATGAGGATGCGCTTCGTTACCGAGGCATTGTGGATCATGCTATCCGCATTTTGGAGGCCGGGCCAACAGCCAATCCGGTAATGGGAAGGCCCGACCCTTTCATCCAAGCTCCTCTGGACTGATCCCCGCTTGATAAGCCTGCCGCCGCGTTTCCTGGTCGACGAGTCGCCAGAATGACGCGATCTCTCGCTCGATATCCCGTTCCGGCACTGCAAGCTTTTGCAGTTGGGCGCACAATGCATCAGAAACCTGCGATCGGTAGTAGAGACGGTGACGGGAGGTCGCTTTATCGAGCAGCTTGCTAGCTGTGTCCCGAATCTTGCCGACCCGGCTCGTCAGGGGGAACACGAGGAAGCGGCAGGGTGGTGGCTTCCAGGTGAAGAGAGGAAGGTCATCCGACATCGGCATCCCCTCCCATACTATATAGAGCATTCCTAGAACCCGGAATTGGGTCGACACCAGTAAACATTGGAAGTCTAATCATCGGCGCACCTCAGAGAGACCGACGGATTCCGACAAGTGGGGGTGGACGGATTCCGACTTCTCGGACCGAGGTTTTTTCTTCCGGCCGACTTTTGAGCGTGCATCAAGTTTAAGCTGCCGAGTCGAGACCGACCAGCGACGGATATCGTCAGAGGTGATCTTTGCCCAATCGTTCGTCGCCGATAATCCATCGTGCGTTCCATCGAACGTAAGGGCGAATACATTTGGATGCGCTGTTCCGTTGCCGGCCCTTCCACGGGTAACCCGCACGAGGCCCTTGTGTACGAGTTCGTCGATCGCGTCCCCGACAAGATCCTTGGTGAGGCCGTATGCGATGAAATCGAGATGCGTCACGATCAAAAGGCCGTTACGCTTTCTGCCATGTGAGATGTGCTCAATTTTGAGCCGATCTAGCGCTCGCCGCGCGTTTAGGCTTAGCGAACGGTAAGCTGCGCTTTCCAGAAACTGCATGGTGACTGCGATCCAGCCCCCTTGATCCTTAGGGGGCTGAGTGTTCTTGGACCGCATCTGGTCAGCCTTCGTCGACGCGGTGCGGCTTTTGTCACGGGCGTTGAATTCGGCCACCGGCAGACCCCGCTACTCAAATTCTCGCATAAATGGCCCGCCCTGGTTTTTGAAGGCGGCCGTGATGGTTTCGAAAGAGTTGTTGACGCCGTGATCGTGCTCCAGGTCCGCGGCTGCGCTGCAATACTCTTGGTGTGCTGGGCCATCGTTCCAGTCTTCGCGGTCACCGCTAACTTGCCCGTTTCGTTGATCAATGAAGCTTGCAAAGGCCTGCGCCATTGGGTGCGGCGCTATTGTCGCAATGCGATCCCCATTCACTGCCGTGGTCACCGTCCGGGTTCTTGGAGAGAAGTTATGCGCGAATTGCACGAAACGCTTTGCGTCGACTTCGGGAAGGAATGCTAGCGCCAGCTCCTCGAAATCCACCCAGAGAAAATCGGGTTCGTTGTGCGGAGGGGTGAAAAAACTTACGGGCGAGCCGTTGATGAGTGTGGTGCCTACAAGCTTTGCGGGGCGCAAAGCTTCGCCGTTCACGGTATTGACCATGTGGATTTCCTTTGAATTTTTGGAGAGTTAGTTACCGCGCTTGAATGCGCGCGTTCATCCATTCGAGGACTTCCGTCCGAACGAATGCAATCCGTTTTCCGTCGAGCATAACCGCTTTGGGAAAGCGCCCGGCGGACCTTGCGTTGTTGACGCCGGTCCGGCTCAAGGAGGTCATTTTGCAGACCTCCTTGAGACTGATTAGTTTGATGTCTGTTTCTGTCATTGTTGCCATCCAAGTTAAGTGGGACGGCTATGTATTAATTATTGGAATTGCCGATTGGCAAGAACGCCTCATTATACGATCAGTATCGAACAAAGATTCGTTAGGCCAGTTTTCGTTGAAAACAAACGATTATACGAAGCGTATTGCGCAAACTTTGCTGCCAATCGCTGAAAACTTTGGGAATAAAATTTAGCTGAATCACAGGGCAACTATTTTTTTAATTGAATCACCTTCGCAGACTTGTTTCCGTCTAGGAAATTCGCCCATGCGTCCATGAGCCTGCGCCGCTTTTCGAGGGCGTCACTGCGGCGGTAGGCTCTTTCTGCCTCATCCCCAATGATGTGGGCGAGGGCGGCTTCGATTACTTCACGAGGGAAATTTGTCCGGTCTCCAGCCCAATCTCGGAATGCGCTTCGGAAACCGTGTACAGTGGCCCGGTCGGCATACTCAAGGGTCCGCAACACCTTCTGCAACGTCATGTCGGACAGAGGCGATTTCTCTTTCAGTCCGGGAAAGATGTAATCGCTGATGCGGACTTTCAGCATGGCCTTGAGGATTTCGATGGCGCGCGGGCAAAGCGGGACACGATGCTCTCGTCCTGCCTTCATCCGTTCTTTCGGAACCGTCCACACAGCGGCGTCGAGATCGATTTCGGCCCAAGTCGCTTTTAACACCTCTCCGGTGCGAGCGGCCGTTAGGATGAGGAATTCGAGGGCTCTGGCGCCGAAGCCAGTTACGCCAGCTGTCGCTTTCATAAAGTCTGGCATCTCGATATAGGGGAGGGCCGCGTGGTGCCCTCGCTTCAGCTTTTCCTCCGGCTTAGCCAGGAGGTGCTCGATATGCCCCTTCCACCGAGCCGGGTTTTCACCTTCGCGCCAACCGGCAACCCGCGCGTAATCAAGAACGCGCTCGAGTCGACCGCGAAGCCGGGAGGCGGTTTCGTTCTTCTCCTTCCAATGAGGTTGCAGGACGGCAACGATATCGTCTGTATCGATCGCCGCCACATTCTTCTTCAGGAGCCGTTTACAATAGGCGGCGCCAAGGGTCATCTTCCATTGGGCCTCGTGCTTTGGGTTCTTCCATTTTCCGTCGAGGCTCTTTAGGAGCGCGGCGACGGCTTCCTCGAATGTGTGGGGCTTCTTGCGAGCCTTGCGCTCTTCCATCTCAAGGAAAGGATCACCTCCGCGGCCAAGGATCGAGCGAGCCTCTTCCGCCTTCACTCGGGCGTCAGCCAGTGACACACGGCCCGTCCCGCTGCCAACGGCTCCGAAGCCCATCTCCTTCCGTTTGCCGTTACGCACATATATAAAGACCCAAGCCTTGCCGCCGTCCTTCCGGATCACGAGGTAAAGGCCGTCACCGTCGCCAAGCCGGCCGGGCTTTGTCGCTGCCTTCACTTGGGTCGCTGTGAGCTTGTTCCTTGCCATCGTCCTAACCTCGGTCCCAATTTGCGCGCTTGTCAGAAGAGACATCCAAGGCGCGATAGACCGAACGATTGCCAAAAAACGTCAGACAATCAAAGACCGCTTTGCATAGAAGTTACAAAAGACACGGACGCGGCGGTCATCTTCTCCGCCATCCTTCTTAGAGATTTCCCAGAATTGAATTCTGAATCGCCCGCCGCGAATCCTTCCGGCGGATTTTGTCGTTGATGGAATCGAATTCAGCGCGGCGTAGAATCAAAATCGGGAATCATCGGCGCCGGTCAGTGATTCACGGCGGCTCGGCAAGCTTCGAACTGCTTCGTCGTAGCATCGACACCTTTATAAGCAAATCGCGAAAAGCCCAGAATCCGGCCGAAAACCGGTATCATTGCGGCACATATCGCCGGCTTCTCCACATGCTCTATAGCGCTAAACCCCTGCAAAACCGGGAGTTTCTTAACGAAGTATAAAGAAGCCGATGGGGCGTATGTCGATTTTGTGTCCTTTGAGCAACAGGGGTCTGTGAAGGCAGATGCAAACAGCACAAAGGTGGCAGTTGGTGATTGCGTGACGGACGCCGTCTTGTATTTTCAACCTCGGAAGCGAGGGCGGTTGATCGTCCGACTTCTTGAAACATGGGGATGGGGCAGGGAACGCTGCTCTAACGGCGAAAAATCCCAGACCCGATCGAAACTTTGAATTGGAGGTCACCAATGACAATCAAGAGCCTTCTTCTCGGCTCCGCTGCTGCTCTGGCAGTAGTATCTGGCGCACAGGCTGCCGACGCAATCGTTGCAGCTGAGCCGGAAGCAGTAGAATACGTTCGCGTTTGCGACGCATACGGCACTGGCTACTTCTACATCCCGGGCACCGAAACCTGCCTCAAGATCGAAGGCTACGTTCGTTTCCAGGTTGATTTTGACTTCGGCGACGAAGACGGCACGGAAGACTGGTCTGCCCTGACCCGCGGTCAGGTTCAGTTCACGGCTAAGAGCGACACCGAATACGGCCCGCTCACCGGCGTAATCGTTTACCAGGCCAACCACCGCGGTGGTTCGGACACGACGGGCACCGACTTCTCGCTCGATACCGCTTACATCGACATCGCGGGCCTCCGCGTTGGTAAGCTCTTCAACTGGTGGGACGACGACTTCTCGGGCGAATTCGACGTAACCAACTCTGGCTACACCTCGTTCAACTCGATCCGTTATCAGTATGAGTCTGGCGACTTCTACGCTGGTATCGCTGTTGAAGAACTCGGTGACTCCGGTCTCAACGCTGAATTCGGCACGATCGACGCCCTCGGCGGCACGACGTACCAGGAACATGGCAACAACGTTGGCGTTGACGCTGCTGTTGGCGGCACGGTTGGTGGCTTCACCTACCAGTTGATCGGTGGTTACGACTTCGACGCTGAAGAAGGCGCAATCCGCGCTCGCATCACCGCTGATGTCGGTCCGGGCACCTTCGGCCTGGCAGGCGTATGGTCTTCTGGCCCGTCTGCTTACTACCTGAATGGCGAATGGGCGATTGCTGCTCAGTACGCTGTTAAGGCAACCGACAAGTTCACCATCACCCCTGGCGTTCAGTACACGGCTAACATCGATCCGGACGTATCCGGCACGGGCGTTGCTGGCGACTACGTCGGCGGCGGCTGGGACGGCGGTCACGAGTGGCGCGCTGGCGTAACGCTCGACTACCAGATCGTCGACAACTTCTCGGCTAAGGTAGCAGCGACTTACGTCAACCGCGACTCTGACATCGTCGGCAACGACGTCGATGGCGTTGAAGGCTTCTTCCGCCTGCAGCGTGCATTCTAATCTGATCTGACTTCGGTCTCATCAGGAAAGCCCGGCTCTCTGAGCCGGGCTTTTTGTATTGCGGGTGTTGCTGGGGTAGTTCGTTAGAAAAGGGCGTTGTTCGTCTATCCGCAGGCATTGACGAACTGCACGACGTGCTCGCCAACCCCATCGACATGCAGCAACGGCGCATGCCCTTGCCCGGCGGCGATTAGCCCCCCGCTGTTCGGATGCCGCTTCACCATCTCCCCGACCGTCTCTTCCGACAGCAGCGTCGAGTTCTCACCCCTCACGACCAGCAACGGCACCAGTCTCATCGCCTCGAATTGCGCCCACATATCCGGCAACGGTTTTGTGAGATCCGCCGCAATCATCGCTTCCGCAATCGCCGGATCGAAATCGCTGACGATCCGGTCGCCATCGCGGCGGTAGAGCGCCTCCGCCATCTCCCGCCAGTCATCGGTGCCGAGCGCCGGAAACGCCTTGCCGTGTAACTCCTGCAGGATGGCCGCTGCATCGTCCCAATCATGGGGCGCTCTGGCATGGCCGAGATAGTTTTGGATATGCCGCAACCCTTCGACTTCAAGCACCGGCCCGACGTCGTTCAGCACCACGCCCGCCAATAGCTCCGGCTTCATCACTGCGATCAGATGCAGAATCAGTCCGCCGCGGGAGGTGCCGATGAAGATGGCGCGGTGGATGCCGAGGGTCTCGCAGAGGGCAAGCACATCCTGCGCCTCGACGGCGATGTTGTAGTTGGTCTTGTTGTGATCCCAATCCGATTGTCCGCGGCCGCGATAGTCCAAGGCGATGACGCGGCGGGGGGGTCGGGGATCGTTCGAGAGGATCATCGCCAACTGGTGGAAGTCGCGGGAATTGCGCGTCAGGCCGGGCAGGCAGATGACGGGGAGCGCGTCTCCATGCGCGCTGCCATAGTCCCGGGCATGCAGCGTGAGGCCGTCGGCCGTGGTGATCGTCTGCGCTACGAAGCCGGTCTTGAAATTCGTCGTCATCGCCATCTCCCTGTTGCCAGGGAGGTTAGCGCCGGCGCGTCAATCTGCAAGCGGTCTCAGGAGGAGCGGCCGCCGACCAGGTCGCGCACGATGTCCGGCGTCTGCCCCAGCCGAGCCTTATACACTTCATAGTTCTCCAAAACCCGCTGCACATAGTTGCGCGTCTCGGGGAAGGGGATGCGCTCGATCCAGTCGACGATCTCGTCGATATTCTTGCCGCGCGGGTCGCCGTAGCGGGCGATCCATTCGGGCACACGCTTCGGTCCGGCGTTGTAGGCGATGAAGGTCAGAATGTAGGAGCCGCCGAAGGCGTCGATCTGTTCGCCGAGATAGTGGGCACCGAGCGTGGCGTTGTAGCCGGCGTCGGCCGTCAGCTTGTCGGCGGAGAAGGTGATGTTGTGGCGCTTGGCGACAGCTTTGGCCGTGCCCGGCAGCAGCTGCAGCAGGCCGCGCGCATTGGCGGCGGAGACGGCGGCAGGGTTGAAGGCGCTTTCCTGGCGGGCGATCGCATAGGCGAGCGCCTTGCCGGAGCCGGAAATATTGGCACTCGACGGGATGACACCGACAGGGAAAGCGAGTGCTGCGACATCGATGCCGCGCGAATAGGCAATCTTGCCGATCTGCAGCGAAAGGTGATGGTCGCCGGAGCGTTCGGCCTGCGCGGTCAGGATCGCAAGCTCGCCGGGGCTCTGGATCTGGTCGGCGAGCGCCAGATAAAGGGTCGCGGCGCGCCATCCATGGCCGGCGGCCTCAAGGCGGGAGATGGCCTGCACGGCTTCGCGGGATTGCAGGTTCTGCCGGTCGGCGGCGCTCGGCGAGGGATAGGCGACGTTCAGCGTCTTGCGGCCCAAGCGTTCGCTGGCGAGCTGACCGTAGAAGGTGCTCGGGAAGCTTGCGGCCTTGGTGTAGAATTCGGCGGACTTGCCGGGACCACCGGCTTCCGCGGCGCGGCCGAGCCAGTACCAGGCGCGCGAGACCGAAAGCGGGCCGCTGGAAACCTGCAGGATCTTGCGGAAATGCGTCTCGGCGGCTTCCGGCTCCTGAAGCCCGCGCAACGCATACCATCCGGCATGGAATTCGGCTTCGACGATATCGGCGGTGCTGGTCGCAACGCTGTTGGCGACGATCTTGTAGGCGGCGGCGAACTGACCCTGATCGACCAGGCCGCGGCTGACGATACGCTGTTCGTTCCACCATTCGCCGGCGTTCACGAGCTCGTCGCGCTTCGAGGGCATTTGCGCCAGAAGCTTGGCCGCTTCGGCATATTTGTCCTGCTTGCGCAGATATTCGATGCGGGCGAAGAGATAGCCGGGATCGGTACCCCACTTCGCATCGACGCCATTGAGTAGGGCAGCCGCGTTCGGTGCCTTGGCCGCGACGGCCGACCATGCCTTGTAGAGCGATTGCGCCTGGCCCATGTCTCCGAAGCGCTTGGCCTGCGCCGTGCGCCCGCGATACATGAGGTAGTCCATGCGCGCCTTGTGATCGGCGGGGGAAAGCAGGCCGGAGAACTCGGCGAGGACCTTGTCCTCGGTGTCCTTGTCTAGCCCTTCGCCGCGCCAGACCTTGCGGATATATTTGGCGGCCTGCTGCTGCTTTCCGGCTGAAATCAACGCGCGGGAGAGAACGATCGCGCCCTCCATCGTCTCCGGTGCCGTCTCGCCGAAGGCGGCGAGCACCGCTGCCGGATCGGGGTTCTCGTCGTAGAGCGCGCGCTCGGAATTGGCGCGCAGCCTGGAAAGCCCCGGCCAGCCCTTCAGTTCCTGGGAGGCGCCGGCGATTTCGTAGGAGGGCACGCCTTTGAGGCCCGACATGGCGATCGCCCAGGTCAGGATATGCCGGTCGAGCGTACCCTTGGCCATGCCGTCGCGGATGGAGATTGCCTGCTGCGGGTTCTTGGCCGAGAGCGCGTCGAGACCGCTCTTCAAGTCGCCGTTGATCGGCGCGACGGTGCGCGGAATGGCACCGGTCATGATCGCTTCGGGGGCGGAGGTCTGCGGCAGATAGCCGAGGGGCTTGGCGTCGGGTACCGGAATGTCCGTCTGCGGCAATGGCGACGCGGCGCTGCCCCACGCGGCGGCCGAAAGGCCGAGGGCGGTCAGGATCAGGACAGCTCTTTTCATTCGGGATACTCGCAACGAAAACGTGGCCCCAAGTCTCGCAAACGGCATCTTAATGAAAGCTTACCGGAACCGGTAAACTTCGTTCACATTTGATATCGGAATTTGCCCTAAACCGATCTCACCACGCTTGTCGCGGCGTTTTCACCGCTCTATGGTGCGCAACTCTTATCCAAAGAATGCGGCCGAAGCGTGGATTTCGGCCTTAGGGAGTTCTGCATGTTCAAGGGATCCATTCCCGCCCTCGTCACCCCTTTCACAGATGCCGGCAATGTCGATGAGGCGGCTTTCGCTGCTCACGTCGACTGGCAGATCAAAGAGGGAAGCAGCGGCCTCGTTCCTGTCGGAACGACCGGCGAATCGCCGACGCTGTCGCATGCCGAGCACAAACGGGTCGTGGAACTCTGCATCGAAGCGGCTGCCAAGCGCGTGCCCGTCATGGCCGGTGCCGGTTCGAACAACACCCGCGAAGCGATCGAGCTTGCCCAGCATGCCGAAAAGGCAGGCGCGGATGCGATCCTCGTCGTCACGCCCTATTACAACAAGCCGACGCAGAAGGGCCTGATCGCGCATTTCTCGGCAATCGCCGAAGCCGTCAAGCTGCCGATCTACATCTACAACATCCCGGGCCGTTCGGTGATCGACATGTCGCCGGAAACGATGGGTGTGCTTGCCAAGGCGCATTCCAACATCGTCGGCGTCAAGGATGCGACCGGCAAGATCGAGCGCGTCTCCGAACAGCGCATCGCCTGCGGCAAGGATTTCCGTCAGCTTTCCGGCGAAGATGCAACGGCTCTGGGCTTCAATGCCCATGGCGGCGTCGGCTGTATCTCGGTTGTTGCCAATGTCGCGCCGCGCCTCTGTGCGGAGTTCCAGGCGGCAACGCTCGCCGGTGATTACGTCAAGGCGCTGGAATATCAGGATCGCCTGATGCCGCTGCACAAGGCCGTCTTCATGGAGCCGGGCGTCTGCGGCGCCAAGTACGGCCTCAACAAGCTCGGCCGTATGAGCCGCAATGTCCGCTCGCCGCTGGTCTCCTCGCTGGAAGCCGGCACCGAAGCGGCCATGGACGCGGCGCTCCGCCACGCCGGCCTCCTGAACTAAACTGCTGGTGAGGGCAGGGGCGCCTGTCTTCACAAGCACTTGCAGTTCCCCTACATAATGGGCAGCAAATGAGGGCGCGCCGTTGCGCGCCCCGAGAATTGGAATTTCGTCATGGCCCCCAAAGGCAGCCAGCGTGTCGTCAAGAAGATCGTCGCCGAAAACCGCAAGGCGCGCTTCAACTACGAGATCATCGATACCTACGAGGCCGGGCTCATGCTGATGGGCACCGAGGTCAAGGCGCTGCGCGACGGCAAGGCCAATATCGCCGAATCCTATGCGTCGGACGAAGGCGGAGAGATCTGGCTGATCAATTCCTATCTGCCGGAATATCTGCAGGCCAACCGCTTCAATCACGAGCCGCGCCGCCGCCGCAAGCTGCTGCTTTCGGCGCGTGAAATCAATCGCCTGCGCTCCGGTATCAACCGCGAGGGCATGACGCTCGTGCCGCTGAAGATCTATTTCAACGAGCGCGGCCGCGCCAAGATGGAGCTCGCGCTCGCCAAGGGCAAGAAGCTGCACGACAAGCGCGAGACGGAGAAGGAACGCGATTGGAACCGGCAGAAGAGCCGGTTGATGAAGGACAATCGCTGATCTCTCAGAAGTGCCCCTGCAAGGCCTTCTTCAGCTCCTGCAAATTGCAACCGCGCGGTGCAGCCGGTCATGACCGGCTGCGAAATACCCAAATTTTCAGGAAATGATGAGGCCGGCAGAAACCGGCCGTCTTCGGTCAATCGTCGCTGTCGGCGGCAGCCGTGGTCTCGGCGACCGGCTTCTGCGGACGTTCGGACGGATCGCGGCCGATTTCGGCCTTGAGCGACAGAAGGTCGATGAAGTGATCGGCCTGGCGGCGCAGATCGTCGGCGATCATCGGCGGTTGCGTTGCCATCGTCGAGATGATTGAAACCTTGCGGCCACGGCGCTGCAGCGCTTCCACCAGGGTCGTGAAATCACCATCGCCAGAGAAGATGACCAGGTGATCGACGGTTTCGGACTGTTCCATCGCGTCTATCGCGAGTTCGATATCCATGTTGCCCTTGATCTTGCGGCGGCCCATGGAGTCGGTGAATTCCTTGGCAGGCTTGGTCACGACCTTGTAGCCGTTATAGTCAAGCCAGTCGATCAGCGGGCGGATCGAGGAATATTCCTGGTCTTCGATCAACGCGGTGTAATAGTAGGCACGCAGCAGATAGCCGCGCTTCTGGAAGGCTTTCAGCAGCTTCCGGTAGTCAATATCGAAGCCGAGGCTCTTGGATGCCGCATAGAGGTTGGCGCCATCAATGAAGAGTGCAATTTTTTCCCGTGGGTCGAACATCGCTTGCCAATCCAATTAGAGTAATCCAAATGGGCTCTCGCCAAAATCACATAAAAACAATGACTTGCCTGCCGAGAGGAATAATCCGTAATTTATGAATTATTCATATACAGGAGATTTAGGGCACGATTCGGCATATTCCAAGCAACTATTGGTGGAAATGTCATATTCCCTGTGTGATTTTAACAGGATAGCCCGGAAACTACGGGTCAACGCACGAAAAACTTGAATTCGCCGGGTTTTAATTGTATCGGGCGTGTCAATCCCGAGATCACGACCGCAAAGGACAGGCAATGGCCCGTGTCACAGTAGAAGATTGCATCGACAAAGTTGAGAACCGCTTCGAGCTGGTTCTGCTTGCCAGCCACCGCGCCCGGCTGATTTCCCAGGGTGCCTCGATCACCATCGATCGCGACAACGACAAGAACCCGGTTGTAGCCCTTCGCGAAATCGCCGACGAGACCCTGTCTCCCGACGACCTGAAGGAAGACCTGATCCATTCGCTGCAGAAGCACGTCGAAGTCGACGAGCCCGAGCCCGATCCGGCAAGCCTGATTGCTGCCGGCGGTGTTGCCGCTGCCGATGGCGAAGAGCAGGACGACCTGCCGGAAACCATCACTTTCGACCAGATGTCGGAAGAAGAACTTCTTGCCGGCATCGAAGGCCTCGTGCCGCCGGAAAAGAGCGACGACTACTAAGTCGCGCGGCTTTATTGACGATTACCAATCGTCAATCTTGCGCCTTTATTGCTAGGGCATATTATTGCCAATCTGTGCGCCAATCGTTGATTGGCGCGCTTTTATTTTTATCGGAGTTGTTGCGGCATGATGCGTCAGTATGAGCTCGTGGAGCGGGTGCAGAAATACAAGCCCGATGCCAATGAAGCTCTGCTGAACAAAGCCTATGTCTACGCCATGCAGAAGCACGGCCAGCAGAAGCGGGCCAGCGGCGATCCCTACATCTCTCATCCTCTCGAAGTCGCCGCCATTCTGACGGACATGCATCTCGACGAGTCGACGATCGCAGTCGCCCTGCTGCACGACACGATCGAGGACACGACGGCAACCCGCGCCGAGATCGACGAACTGTTCGGCGAAGATATCGGCCGTCTCGTCGAGGGCCTCACCAAGATCAAGAAGCTCGACCTCGTCACCAAGAAGGCGAAGCAGGCCGAAAACCTGCGCAAGCTGCTGCTCGCCATTTCCGACGACGTGCGCGTGCTGCTCGTCAAGCTCGCCGACCGTCTGCACAATATGCGCACGCTGGACCATATGGCTGCCGACAAGCGCGCCCGTATCTCGGAAGAGACGATGGATATCTATGCGCCGCTCGCCGGCCGCATGGGTATGCAGGACATGCGCGACGAGCTCGAGGAACTCTCGTTCCGCCATATCAATCCGGAAGCCTACGAGACCGTCACCAAACGCCTGGAGGAGCTCTCCCAGCGCAATGAAGGCCTCGTCAAGAAGATCGAGACCGAACTGCGCGATCTGCTCGTGGCGAACGGCATGGAGAGCGTCTACGTCAAGGGCCGTCAGAAGAAGCCCTATTCGGTTTTCCGCAAGATGCAGTCGAAATCGCTCTCCTTCGAGCAGCTTTCTGATGTCTATGGCTTTCGCATCCTCGTCGATGAGATCCCGGCCTGTTACCGGGCGCTCGGTATCGTCCACACCCGCTGGCGCGTCGTGCCCGGCCGCTTCAAGGACTATATCTCGACGCCGAAGCAGAACGACTACCGCTCGCTGCACACCACGATCGTCGGTCCGTCCTCGCAGCGTATCGAGCTGCAGATCCGCACCAAGCGCATGCATGAGATCGCCGAATACGGTATCGCCGCGCACACGCTCTACAAGGACGGTGCGACCAGCCCCGAGGGCGACATCCTCTCGCGCGAATCTAATGCCTATTCCTGGCTGCGCCATACGATCGAGGCGCTGGCCGAGGGCGACAGCCCGGAAGAATTCCTCGAACACACCAAGCTCGAACTCTTCCAGGACCAGGTCTTCTGCTTCACCCCGAAAGGCAAGCTGATCGCGCTGCCGCGTGGCGCGACGCCGATCGACTTCGCCTATGCCGTCCACACCAATATCGGCGACACCACGGTCGGCGCCAAGATCAACGGTCGCATCATGCCGCTGGTGACGCGTCTGGCGAATGGCGACGAAGTCGAGATCATCCGCTCCGGCGTGCAGGTGCCGCCGGCCGCCTGGGAAGAGATCGTCGTCACCGGCAAGGCGCGCGCCGCCATCCGCCGCGCCACCCGCATGGCGATCCGCAAGCAATATGCCGGCCTCGGCCACCGCATCCTCGAGCGCACCTTCGACCGCGCTGGCAAGATCTTCTCGCGCGATGCCATGAAGCCTGCGCTTCACCGCCTCGGCCAGAAGGATGTCGAAGACGCCATCGCCGCCGTCGGCCGCGGCGAGATGTCCTCGCTCGACGTGCTGCGCGCCGTCTATCCGGATCACCAGGACGAGCGCGTCACGGTCAAGCCGAGCGGCGATGAAGGCTGGTTCAACGTCCGCAGCGCTTCCGGCATGATCTTCAAGGTGCCGGGCAAGACCAAGGAAGGCGCCGAAGCCGGGTTGCTGGCAGGCGAAGCGGGCGTCGATGCCGTGCCGATCCGCGGCATCTCCAGCAACATCGCCGTGCAGTTCGCACCCACCGGCGCCGTGCCAGGCGATCGCATCGTCGGCATCATGGAGAAGGGGAAGGGGATCACCATCTACCCGATCCAGTCTTCGGCGCTCCAGCATTTCGACGATCAGCCGGACCGCTGGATCGACGTACGCTGGGATCTCGACGAGGCCAACAAGTCCCGCTTCATGGCCCGCATCATGGTCAATGCGCTGAACGAGCCAGGCACCCTTGCAAAGGTGGCGCAGACGGTCGGCGGTCTCGACGTCAATATCCGTGTCCTGAACACGGTGCGCGTTGCCGCCGATTTCACCGAAATGACGCTGGATATCGAGGTCTGGGACCTCCGCCAGTTGAACCAGATGCTCGCCCAGCTCAAGGAACTGGACTGCATTGCGACGGTGCGGCGCCTCTACGACTGAGGCGTCTGCACATTTTATGATCGTTTTGTGACCGAATTTGCACGACGAAAAGGCGAGATATGCGTAATGCGCATGGCTGCACCTGTATTAGAGCGTTGGTAATTGTGCGCTGCAGCACTTATCTTCCGTGTCATCAGAGAATGAACGAAAGAAAGAGGCAACGCTATGTTTGGTCCTATCAAGAAAATCGCCCGCGCTCTTCGCGCTCCGAATGCTCAGGAACGTGAAATGGCCTACCTGAACGGCTCGTACGACCGTATCGATCTTGAGCATCGTCAGCGTCAGGTTGATCGCGGTCTGTTTCGTACCCGTTAATACCGCGTTAATACTTGCGAAGATGTGATGGGGCGCCATGCATTATGTGTGCCCTGTGAGTAGACACTGAAAAGTGTGACGACAGCAAAGAGCGGCAGGCGGACCCCGTGATTTTTCGCCGCTCTTGTCATGGTGAGGTGCGCTGCGCTAAATAGCCGCGATGTTGTTCCGCCGTAGAAAACCTGCAGGATTTCGCGAGAGAATGCGGGAGGCCTTGTGGCCCCGCAAAGGCTTTCTGCGTCCCGCGCGCTATCTGAGAATGCGCGTCATGAGATTGACGGCCTCGCCGCATGCTGTTGCGGCGGGCGTGGCCGCTGGTGTGTTCGTGTCCTGGACGCCGTTCATCGGCGTGCATTTCATCATGGCCTTCGTGATCACCTATTTCCTCTCGGGAAACATGGTGGCCGCGGCACTCGGATGCGCCGCCTTCGGAAATCCGCTGACCTATCCCTTCATCTGGGGCATCACCTGGGAAATCGGCCATCTCGTGCTCGCCCGCAAGGATACGCTGGGCGGCCAGTCGATCGATCTCCACGAGATGTTCCACCAGCTGAATTTCACCGAGCTCTGGCGCCCCGTGCTGGAGCCGATGTTGATCGGCGCCATCCCGCCCGGTGCCGTCACCTCGGTTGTGCTTTACGCGCTGACGTTCTACACCGTCAGGGGCTTCCAGTCCCGCCGCCGTGCCCGCCTGATGGAGCGCGCCAAGCTGCGTCTCAGCCATCAGGTGCATGACGTGCCCACCGTCTGACGTTCCGCCCGCAGAAGGACCTTTCATGATCATCGGTATTGGCAGCGACCTCATCGACATCCGCCGCGTCGAAAAGTCGATCGAGCGTTTCGGCGAGCGTTTCACAAACCGCTGCTTCACCGATGTCGAGCGCGCCCGCTCCGACCGCCGGGCGAACCGCGCCGAATCCTACGCCAAGCGCTTTGCCGCCAAGGAAGCCTGCTCCAAGGCGCTCGGCACCGGCATCGCTCAGGGCGTCTTCTGGAAGGACATGGGCGTCGTCAACCTGCCGAGCGGCAAGCCGACGATGAAGCTGACGGGTGGGGCTGCCGTCATCCTGGAAGCGATGATGCCTGCCGGGCACCGTCCGGTCATTCATTTGACAATAACCGATGATTATCCGCTTGCTCAGGCATTCGTGATCATCGAGGCGCTGCCTGAAGCCGGCTGAGCCGCGGCCTGTCGTCGCTTTTAATGTTCGCGCCATTGCCGCCACCGGCCGAAGCCGCTAGAGAGAAGCAACTATAGAATTGCGCCGCTTCGGCGCCTTTAAGGAATAAGACTGCGTGTCCGAAAAAGCCGATACCAAGCCGAACGCTCTGTGGGAAAACATCAAGGTCATCATCCAGGCATTGCTGCTGGCGATGGTGATCCGCACGGTCTTCTTCCAGCCTTTCACCATCCCGTCCGGCTCGATGATGCCGACGCTCCTGGTCGGTGACTACATCTTCGTCAACAAGTTCGCTTACGGCTATTCGAAATACTCGCTGCCCTTCTCGCCGAACCTGTTCAGCGGCCGTATTTTCGGCAGCGAGCCGGCGCGCGGCGATATCGTCGTCTTCCGCTTCCCGCCGAACCCCGAGATCGATTACATCAAGCGCGTCGTCGGTCTCCCGGGCGACAAGATCCAGGTGACGAACGGCGTTCTCCTGATCAACGGCAAGCCGGTTCCGAAGGTCGCAGACGGCACCTTCAATTCCGACTATGCGCAGGATCCGGGCCAGGACGTTCCGGTTTTCCGCGAAACGCTGGATGACGGCAAGACCTACGACACGCTCGACCAGTCGCCGGTGTCCCGTGGTGACAACACCCAGGAATTCGTCGTTCCCGAAGGCCATTACTTCATGATGGGCGACAACCGTGACAACTCGCTGGACAGCCGCTTCGACGTCGGCTTCGTGCCGGCCGAGAACCTCGTTGGCCGCGCCAGCGTCATCTTCTTCTCGCTCGGCAACGACACCTCGTTCCGCGAAATCTGGAAATGGCCTTCCAACATGCGTTGGGACCGTCTCTTCAAGGTCGTTGAATGAGCAAGGCTCAGACGCTCTCGGCGGCAGACCGGACCAAGCTTGAAGCTTTGATCGGTCACGAGTTCGCCGAGAAGGAGCGCCTGGACCGCGCCTTGACGCATGCCAGCGCCCGAACGCAGAAGGGCGGCAATTACGAACGTCTCGAATTCCTCGGCGACAGAGTGCTCGGCCTCTGCATCGCCGAGCTGCTTTTCAAGACCTTCGGCACTGCCGCGGAAGGTGAGCTCTCTGTCCGGCTGAACCAGCTGGTCAGCGCCGACACTTGCGCGGCTGTCGCAGACGAGCTCGACCTGCATCTTTTCATCCGCACCGGCGCCGACGTGAAGAAACTCACCGGCAAGCGGATGATGAACGTGCGTGCCGATGTGGTCGAAAGCCTGATCGCCGCGCTTTATCTCGACGGTGGTCTGGAGACCGCCCGCCGCTTCATCCTGAAGTTCTGGGAGAAGCGGGCGGTGCGTGCCGATGGCGCCCGCCGGGATGCCAAGACCGAATTGCAGGAATGGGCCCACGCGAAATTTGGCGTGACGCCCCTATATCGTGTTGAAGAACGCACCGGGCCGGATCATGATCCACGCTTCACGGTGACGGTGGAAGTGGCCGGTGTCTCCCCGGAAACGGGTATCGACCGCTCCAAGCGCGCAGCCGAACAGGCCGCAGCGACAAGAATGCTCGAACGCGAAGCTATTTGGCAGAAGTCCTCTGCCGGGAATTGACGGAACGATGACCGAAGAAAACGACATGGCGCATGATGGCGCCCAAGAAACGCATGGCCCAACGCATTCCGGCTTCGTCGCCCTGATCGGGCCGACAAACGCCGGCAAGTCGACGCTGGTCAACCGGCTGGTCGGCGCCAAGGTGTCGATCGTCAGCCACAAGGTTCAGACGACGCGCGCCATCGTGCGCGGCATCGCGATCCACAACAAAGCCCAGATCGTCTTCATGGACACGCCAGGCATCTTCAAGCCGCGCCGCCGGCTCGACCGCGCCATGGTGACGTCGGCCTGGGGCGGCGCCAAGGATGCGGATGTCATCATGCTGCTGATCGATAGCGAGCGCGGGTTGCGCGGCGATGCAGAGGCCATTCTGGAGGGACTGAAAGAGGTCCCGCAGAGGAAGATCCTGGTGTTGAACAAGATCGACCGCGTCAACCGCGAACTGCTGCTGGCGCTGGCCGCGACCGCCAACCAGACCGTCCAGTTCGACCAGACCTTCATGATCTCGGCCGAAAACGGCTCGGGCTGCGACGATGTCATGGACTATCTCGCCAAGACGCTTCCTGAAGGCCCGTGGTACTATCCGGAAGACCAGATCTCCGATCTGCCGATGCGCCAGCTCGCCGCCGAAATCACCCGCGAAAAGCTCTTCCTGCGCCTGCACCAGGAACTTCCCTATTCGTCTCACGTCGAGACCGAGAAGTGGGAAGAGCGCAAGGACGGCTCGGTACGCATCGAGCAGGTCATCTATGTCGAGCGCGACAGCCAGAAGAAGATCGCGCTTGGCAAGGGCGGCGAAACCATCAAGGCGATCTCGTCGGCATCGCGCCGCGAGCTCTCCGAAATCCTCGAGCAGAACGTCCATCTCTTCCTGTTCGTCAAGGTACGCGAGAACTGGGGCGACGACCCCGAGCGCTTCCGCGAAATGGGACTGGATTTCCCGCACTGACGGGGGTGGGGCGGTGCAAGAACTTTGATTGCAGCGCCCGTAGCCCCCTCATCCGCCTGCCGGCACCTTCTCCCCAAGGGGAGAAGGGACTAGCCGCAACGTTCCCGTTCCCTTCTCCCCTTGGGGAGAAGGTGGCCCGATAGGTTTCAGGCGCAACTTGTTGCGCCGGGGATGAGGGGGCTCCAAGAACCCAGCGGCAAGAAATCCCGCTCGCTCTCCTCACGCCATTGTTTTTCAATAAAAAATCCCGGCCGTTCGCGGAACAAAATCCCCGCCGTCGCATTTCCAGCATCGAACGGCGCTGCGGACCGGCGGCGCCGATTTTTGCGGGCTCGGGCAGGGATGGCAACGGCAAAACCAGCGCATTCGTTCAAGACACCATGCGAGCAATGTCCCTTGCGGCCATTGCCGCATTTCAGGGAATTCAGCGGTGACGAACTGGATTTCGTCAGCCGTTTCAAGAAGGGCGAGCTTGCCGCCGATGCGGGGGCGACGATCCTCGTCGAGGGTGCCAACAGCGCCCATCTCTTCACCGTGCTCTCCGGCTGGGGCTTTCGCTACAAGACACTGGAAGACGGCCGCCGCCAGATCCTGAACTATGTGATGCCCGGAGACCTGATCGGCCTGCAGGGCACGATCATGGACGAGATGCAGCATTCGGTCGAGGCGCTGTCACCCGTCTCGCTCTGCGTCTTCGAGCGCGACAAGCTGATGACGCTTTATAACAAGCATGCGTCGCTCGCCTTCGATATCACCTGGATCGCCGCGCAGGAGGAGCGAATCCTCGACGAGCATCTGCTGAGTATCGGCCGCCGCACCGCGCTGGAGCGCGCCGCCTATCTCGTCGCTTTCCTTTACGAGCGTGGCAAGCGGCTCAACCTGTTCAACGGCAGAAAATTCATCCCGATCACCCAGCAGCACATTGCCGATACGCTCGGCCTGTCGATCGTCCACACCAACAAGACGCTGAAGAAACTGGCCGAGCGCGGGCTGATCCGCTGGCAGGAGCGCGGCTGCGAGGTGCTGAACGGCGAGGGCCTCTTGGAGATCGCCGGCTGGGAAGGGCTTGCGGAGGGCCGGCGCCCTTTTATATGAGCGTTTCAACAACTATGTCTTTTTTAAATGCAAATCGGTGATATGGAAAATAAGGTGCGGACATGCCACTTTTCCTCCCGGTTTGCTTTCTATCGAGCAGGTGGGGAAGTTAGGGTGTGGACCGCGAGATTTTGCAATCGCGGCGGCCAAGAGGGGCATCAGAGGTAGAAATGCGGTTTGAGAAGACGGTGCGCGCCGTCAGCGGCGCACAGCGAGGGGCATAAATCATGAACGCAACCCGTGTTCTGGTTCTGGAAGACAGTCTCATCATTGCGATGGAAGCGGAAGATATCCTGCGCGCCGTCGGCCTTGAGACGATCGACATTGCCAACAGCCTGGATCAGGCGATGGAGGCCGTCAGCGCCGAGACCTATGATTTCGCGCTGCTCGACGTCAATCTCGGCGAGTCGATGAGCTTCGGCTTTGCCCGTCATCTCAAGGAGCGTTCGATCCCCTTCGGCTTCGTCAGCGGCTATTCCGACACCACGGATTTTCCCGCCGACCTGCAGCAGGTGCCGCTTCTCGTGAAGCCTTTCGACGAAGGCGCCATGCGCGATTTCCTCGCCAAGCTCTTCCCGGGCGAATAACGCCATTCAATGACTTTTGCGGGCGGTTGCTCTAGGATCGATTCCTGAAGTTTTTGGGATTTTGCCGATGCAGTGGCAAGGCAATGCAATCGTTCTGGGCGTGAAGCGTCACGGCGAGACAAGCGTCATCGCCGAAGTGATGACGCGCGACCGCGGCCGCCATCTCGGCCTCGTGCGCTCCGGCCGTTCGCGCAGCATGCAGCCGGTGCTGCAGCCCGGCAACGAGGTCGATGTCATCTGGCGCGCCCGCCTCGACGAGCATCTCGGCGAATTTCGCATCGAGCCGCTGCAACTGCGCGCCGCGAGATTGATGGAGAGCGCCACCGCCGTCTACGGCGTGCAGGCGATGGGCGCGCTGCTGCGGCTGCTGCCGGAGCGCGACCCGCATCCGCATCTCTACGACGCGCTCGAAGTCATCCTCGACAATCTCCACAATCCGACCGATGCCGGCGAGCTCTTCGTCCGCTTCGAGCTCGCGGTGCTGAACGACCTCGGCTACGGCATCGATCTGACCGAATGTGC
This sequence comes from Rhizobium sp. Rhizsp82, assembly GCF_047325115.1. Classification (NCBI taxonomy): domain Bacteria; kingdom Pseudomonadati; phylum Pseudomonadota; class Alphaproteobacteria; order Hyphomicrobiales; family Rhizobiaceae; genus Rhizobium; species Rhizobium sp. Rhizsp82. The sequence goes on from NZ_CP168570.1 coordinate 2,116,843, forward strand.
CGCCACCGGCGTTCGCAACGATCTAGCCTATGTCTCGCCGAAATCCGGCCGCGCCGTCTGCCGCGCGGCGGGCAAGCCCTATGCCGACAAGATGCTGGTCCTGCCGACCTTCCTGTCGGAGGAGGGCAATCACGCCGCCGATTACGACAGCCTGCTCGCCGGTTTCCGGCTCACCAGCTTCTTCCTGCACCGCCATGTCTACGAGCCGCGCGGCATCGATGCCGTCTCGGCCCGCGATGGCTTTATCCAGGCGGCCCTGAAGGCACTCGACCCCTCCCTCAGGGCGCTGCCACCCGGTGCGGCGCATCCCCTCGCGGCAGGCGGCAAGCTGCCGGCCTGAATAGCGGTTTTTCACCCGTGAAAGATATCCTGCAGCCGTGGCGGTTTACGCCGCACTCGGCGCTGCCTATCTCTGCCTGCAACGGCAGATGATCGAGGAGGATGACATGCTGACGAAACCCGATAACGCGACGACGATCACGCTATGGAACGGCCGCGAGATCCCGCGCCTCGGCATGGGGTGCTGGGCGATCGGCGGTCCATTCTACGCCGGCGATGTGCCGCTCGGCTGGGGCGAGGTCGATGACGCCGAATCGCTCCGCGCCATCGCGCGCGCCGTCGATCTCGGCATCCGCTTCTTCGATACCGCATCGAATTACGGGGCAGGGCATTCCGAGGAGATCGTCGGCCGTGCCATCGGCAACCGCGACGACATCGTCGTCGCCACCAAGTTCGGCCACGCGACCGACGAGAAGACCAGGCAGGCGACCGGCGCCTTTGCCGATCCGGCCTTCATCCGTGCTTCTGCCGAGACATCGCTCCGCCGCCTGCGCCGCGAGCGGCTGGATCTCCTGCAGTTCCATCTCAACGATTTCCCGCTGGAAGCATCCGATGAGGTCTTCGAGACGCTGGAGCGATTGAAGGCGGAGGGCAAGGTCGACGCTTTCGGCTGGAGCACCGACTACACGGACCGTGCCGCCCGCCATGTCCATCGCAATGGTTTCGTCTCGATCCAGCATACGATGAACGTCTTCGAGCCGGCGCCCGATATGATCGATGTCATCGAGAAGAACGGCCTGATCTCGATCAATCGCGGCCCGCTCGCCATGGGTCTGCTCAGCGGCAAGTTCACGCCGGGCAAGACGGTTGGCGAGAAGGATGTCCGCGGCGCCAGCCTCGACTGGATGGTCTATTTCAAGGATGGCAAGATCGCGCCGGAATTCGCGGCCCGCCTGGAGGCCGTCCGCAACCTGCTGACCGATGGCGGCCGCACGCTGACGCAGGGCGCGCTCGCCTGGCTCTGGGCGCGCTCGCCGCGCACGCTGCCGATCCCCGGCTTCCGCACGGTGGCGCAGGTCGAGGAAAATGCCGGTGCGCTGGCGAAAGGGCCGCTGCCCGTAGATGTGATGAACGAGATCGACCGGGCGCTTGCTGGCCTTTAGGCGCGGTTGCGCACCTTCAGCGGCCAGCCCTCGGTGCGTTCTTCTATCACCTTGACGGTGTCGCCGACGGCGATCTTGCCGCTGCCGCGCGGCGTCACGTTCCAGCCGAAGAGCGGGCCGGGCACGCGCCGGTCCGCCGACATGCGCAGGCGCCCCATGGCGGGCATCGGGTTTGGCACGTCGCGCGAGCCCGTCTGCTGGTCCTGCGTGGTCATGATGCAGCGGGCGCAGGGTTTGACGAGATCGAAGCGGATGCCGTTGATCTCGATCGCCGCCCAGCGATCCTCCGGCCAGGGCTCGTCGATGTCGACGACGATATTCGGACGGAACCGCTCCATGCCGACGGCGCCTTCGCCGTGGGCCGCAAGATCGGCATTCAGCGCCTTCAGCGAACCGGTTGTCGTCACCAGGATCTGATAGCCGTCGGCAAAGGTAACAGGCGTCTCACCGCCCGCCCATTCGGTGCTGGCGATGCGCTTTGCCTCGCCGTCGAAGAACACCAGCTTCACTTCGCGCCCCAGCCATTCGGAGAGACGGCGGTTGCTGTCGTCGTCGGCAACGGCGGCGTTCACCGGCTCTTTCCAGACCGACACATCCATGCGCCGGCCAGGCTGTAGCGGCGGCACGGCGATCTCGCCCTTGCCATCCATCAACAGGCGGAAGGCGGACGCTTCGGGGCGCACCTCGATGCGCGCCAGATCCTGCAATTCGCGCTGGGTGATGAAATGCCCCTGAGCATCGGTGATCATCGCCCGGCGGTCGCCCGGCAGGCCGAAAGCGTCGATATCGGAGAAGGGGATGGCAATGCCGCGTGCGCTCTTGAGCGGATAGATGAAAAGATCGCTGATGCGCATGCCCGTCTCCTAAATCTCGTCCATGAAATCCGCGAGGAAATCGCGAAGCCGCTTGTCGCGCTCGGCTGCAAGCGTACGGCCTGCTTCCGTCTGGAAGCCGTCAGCCAGTTTGAACAGCTTTGTCTGGAAGTGGTCAATGGCATAGCGCTTGTCGTCGAGCGGGCGCTCCCTGGCATCGGGATCGAAGGGATCGTAAAGCCCCGAGACCATGCGTCCGGCAATGTAGAAACAGCGCGCCGCGCCGACAGCGCCGATCGCGTCCAGCCGGTCGGCATCCTGCAGCATCTTCGCCTCGAGCGTCTCGGGCGTCACATTGGCCGAGAAGCTGTGCGCGGTGATCGCATGGGCGACGGCGGCGATATCCTCTGCCGTCCAGCCCATCTTCTGCAGGATCCCCGATGCCTTCTGGGCGGCGAGCGCCGATGCCTTGGAGCGCAGCGGCGAGCTCTTCTCGACGGCGACGCAATCGTGCAGCAGCACGGCGGCTGCCAGGATCCGGGCGTCGCCGCCCTCGTTCTTCTGGATACGCATGGCGTTCTTGAAGACGCGCAGCACATGCGCCAGATCGTGCGAACCGTCGTCGCCTTCCGTGGCGAATGGAATAAGCTCTGCCGCAAGGCTTTCGAAGGGGGCAAAGGCTTCGGCCTGATGCATTCTCGTCACCGCAATTGTTGGTATGGACGCCCGAGATAAGGCCTCGCGCCGCCAGTTGCAATGAGGCTTTTGGCGAAGGCGGGAAGCCGTGGAAAACGGCGCCCGGGCCACAGGTGAAAACTCTTTGTCAACCTTCCTTAATGCGAAGTTAACAGCTTATTGACCCGACTCACTAAGCACGGTATTCACCGAGTCAGTTTTGATCGTCCAACATTTTGTATTGCGTACAGCCATCACCGGACAGAGACGGTGAACGGAGGTTTGCATGAGCAATGTTTCATCAGTTTCAGACACGGCCTATGCCTATTTGGCAACGCTTTCGCGGCTCGACACCAATGGCGACGGCGTATTGAGCCGTGGCGAGCGTGCTGCCGATGAAAAGCCTGGAATTCTCGCTCAGCTGAGCGAAGACGAACCGCAGTCCGAGCCGCGCTCGACGGCGACCGACAATGTTCTCGCCCTGATGATGGGCCTTCGCGGTGGCGTAAGCGACATGGCGATCAGCGCATCCAATGACGACGGCCTTCCGGATGTTTACCGCAACACCTACGGCCAGTACGATCTCGATATCGCCTCCTGAGGCGCCGGGAATGGCGATTGTACGAAGCCGGTCCTCGTGGCCGGCTTTTGTTTTGCAGGAACCCCTTCCGGCTTGAGACGTTGGACAACGAACAGCCAAGCGGAAGGAAACCCTCATGAAAAAGACAATCGCGCTCGCGGCCTTCGCCTTCGCCGCGGCGGCCTTTGCCGTCAATGCGCAGGACAAGCAGACGGCGACCGCCAATTTCGTCGATGCCAAGGGCAAGGAAACCGGCCGGGCGACGCTGACGGCAGCCGCCAATGGCGGCGTCTTCATCGAGGCCGAGATTGCAGGTCTCCCGGCCAACAAATGGGTCGCCTTCCACGTTCACGAAACCGGCAAATGCGATCCGGCAACGCATCACGAATCGGCCGGCAAGCACTTCAACCCCACCAAGGCCGAGCACGGCTTCCTGGCGGCCAAAGGCCCGCATGCCGGCGACCTGCCGAACCAGTATGTCGGTCAGGACGGCATTCTGCGCGCCCAGGTCTTCGACAGCATGGTGACGCTTGACGGCAAGGAAGACGGCATCCGCGGCCGGGCGCTGATGATCCATGCCAATTCCGACGACTACCGCAGCCAGCCGGCGGGTGATGCGGGCGAGAGGTTGGCTTGTGGAGTGATTGAGTAGGGCTGGGCTGTGGGGTGATTGATTTGCCCTCCGGCGCGCGGGGCCCCCTCATCTGCGCTCCGGGCAGGGCTTGGCCCAACGCTCAGCTGTAATAATACCGCTCGGCATACCATTCCGTCGATGCCATTGGCTTCTCCTGCGCCACCCAGCGGGCGATGTCGCTTTCCTCCAGCAGGTCGGCGGTCATCTGGTCTTCCAGTCCGACGAAGATCAGATTGGTGTTTTCGCGAAGCCGGGGATCGCGAGCAAATCCCATCTTGCTGTCGCTTGCGGTGTGCAGCAGGTTCATCCGCACGTAGAAGAACTCGGGATGGTAATCCATCTCGCTCGCCTCGTTGAAGGCATGGGCTACCTCGATCACTGATTTTTGCGGGCCGCTATAGGCAGTAATCGCTTCGTTCAGCCCGAAGGTCGCGCCATAAAGCCCGACGGAGCGGGCGGGGATGATGCTGACCTCGCCATTCGTCAGGTCGATCTGCTGGCCGGAAAAGCCGATGCTGGCGCCATCGAGCGCACCGCGGAAGAAATAGGAGAACCGGCCGCGGGTCAGATAGATCGCCTGCCAGCGAAACCGGACATACTCCTCCGATTGCGCCGTGAGCCCTTTCAGCGTCGTCAGGCATTGGAGGAATGTGTCCCGGTAGTTCGGCAGCGGCATGGTCAATCTCCTTGAGAGATTAACCGGCAGGGAGTCAAAACGTTCCGCCCTGCGTCACTGACGCGTCGTCTGGTCCTTGGAGGAGGCCCTGCGGCGGGCCGGTTTCTGCGCTTCCTCCGGCTCGGGTTCCGGAACCGCATTGCCATTGGCGGCCGAGACCGGGATCAGGTGGCCGCCTTCGTCGAAGCTCAGCTTGACGCGTTTGACCATGTCGCGGCTCAGCGCCCACCAGTCACCGGTCTTCGCCCAGTAACGCAGCGTCAGCCCGAGCGTCGCGCCGCCGAGCGTATCGATGAACACCGCCGGCGCCGGCGATTTCAGCACGCGCGAATCCTGCCTGGCGATCGACAGCAGCCGGTCCATCGCCGCGTCGATGTCGTCGGCATAGGCGACCGTCACCTTCAGCTCGTTCTGCCGGGTCGGTTCGCGGCTGTAATTGGTGATCGGTGTGTTCCAGAGGATCGAGTTCGGCGCCAGCCGGTATAGACCGTCGCCGGTCTTGAACTCGGTGGCGAAGAGGCCGATCTCGCGCACAGTGCCCGAAATACTGCTGGTCTCGATATATTCGCCGACCCGGAAAGGCCGAAGAATCAGCAGCATGATGCCGGCCGCGATATTCTGCAGCGTCCCCTGCAGCGCCAGGCCGATCGCCAGGCCGGCAGCGCCGAGAGCGGCGATGATCGAGGCCGTCTGCACCCCGAACTGGCCGAGCACGGTGATGAAGACGAGGATGAGGAGTGCGTAGCGCAGGACATTGGTGAAGAAGCGCGCCAGCGTTTCGTCGATGCCGCGCACCCGCGAAATCCCTTCATAGGCCCAGCGGCTGACGAAGCTCGCCATCGCCCATCCGACGATGAGAAGAATGATCGCGCCAAGGATCGAGAAGGAATACTGGACGGCAAGCGCGCTTGCCTGGCTGAGTGCTGTCCGGGTTGCTACGATGACGTCTGTTGCCTGTTCCATGCCTGTTGCCACACCTCGAATTTCCATTGCACTTGGCTAGATGGGGCAGGGTGTGGGAGCGTCAACCGGCTTTTTCGGGCGCGATCGCAAACATGAAAGGCGCATTGCCGTCGGCTTCGGCGCCTCGCCCGATGGCGCGCACGGCATCGACAAGCCTGCCCTTGCGATCGAGCAGCGCATCGCCGATCTCGATGATCCGGGTGTTCGGCGTGGCATAGGGGGAGGCGGCGCGCAGCCGCTCTGCAAGCGCCGTCTCATCCTGATCGGGCACCAGCGAAAGGGCTGCGACAAGGGCAGCCGCCGGTGATCGAGACACGCCCATCCAGCAATGAACGAGCAGCGGCGCGCTCTGGTCCCAAGCGGCGGCAAAGCCGATGATCTCGCGCACATGCGCTTCGCCGGGCGCTACCAGGTTGCCGGTACCCTTGACGGCGATGTCGTTCATATGCAGCAGCAGATGGCGGCTGGCGGAAATGACGCCCGGGCGGTGGAACGCCTGTTCCTTGGCCATCAGGCTCACCATTTCGCGGGCGCCGTGGCGCACGGCCATCTCGGCGATGCGGGCAAGCGGCGAGACGACGATCCGCGTCACGGCTTGGCGCTCCTGAGGGCCTCGATCGCCGCAAAGCGATCGCAGAACAGCTGCTGCGCCTCGGTGGCCGGCAGCGGCTCGATCAGCAGCATTTCCTTGGTGATGCCGCGCGGCTGGCCGAAGAACTTCTGCGCTTCGACGGAGGTAAAACCGGCAAGGCAGGTCGCCTCGAAATAGGCGGCGATGGTGTCGGCCTTCTTGATCTTGTCCTTGAGCTCGCGCGAGGCATGCGGCGGCAGGCCGAAGCGCAGATGCACCGCCGCCTCCAGCCGCTTCTCGACGGTCTTATAGCCGCCGCCGACGACGGATTTGAACGGCGAGATCATGTCGCCGATCACATATTCCGGGGCGTCATGCAGCAGCGCCATCAGGCAGTCGCTGGCGCTCGCCTCGTTGAGGCGGCGGAAGATGTCCTCGACGACGAGGCTGTGCTGCGCAACCGAGAAGGCGTGATTTCCCGAGGTCTGGCCGTTCCAGCGCGCCACACGGGCAAGACCGTGGGCGATATCGCTGAGCTCGACATCGAGCGGCGACGGATCGAGAAGATCGAGCCGCCTGCCGGAGAGCATGCGCTGCCAGGCGCGGGGCGGCTTCGTCACGCGCTGGCCTCGTCGGATGTGGACGGGAAGGCAAGGCCGCTCCAGCCGGGCAGGGCGAGCGTGACAGGCACGTCACCGGCAAGCAGCGGCGTTTCCGCCGCCATCGCTTCGCCGGCGCGGTCGATGCGCACGATCGCCAGTCCGCTCTTGCCGCTGACCGTGCCGAGCGTGCCGACCGGCTTGCCGCCGGCGGTGATCTCGGTGCCCGGCGCGGGCAGTTCCGTGCCAGCGGAAACCGTCACCACGCGCCGCCGCGCTGTGCCGCGATGCTGCATGCGGGAGACGACTTCCTGGCCGACATAGCACCCCTTCTTGAAGGAGAGCCCGCCGTTCAGATCCATCAGCACGTCATGCGGGAAGGCGTCCTGCAGCGCGAAGTCGGCGCCCGAGGTGACGATACCATGCGCCGCGCGCAGGCCGTCATAGAGCGCCACATCGTCAGTGCCGTGCTTTCCGGCCTGGCGTCGAAGTGTGATTCCCGCCCTGGCAAAGCGGCTATCGGCAGCGCCATCGGCCGCATCGCTGTCCCAGGAAACGGTCACGCCCTCGGCGTCCACCGGCGCAAGCGTCACGGCGGCGCGCAGCTTGTACATGGTCAGCCGCTTCGTCAGCGCTTCGAACTGCTCGCGCTCGGTCTCGATGACGAAATCCGTGCCATCGCGCCAGATCATGAAATCGAAGAGAATCTTGCCCTGCGGCGTCAGTAGCGCGCCCGGGCGTGCCTCATCCAGCGCCATCGAGACGATATCGGTGGTGATGAGGTTCTGCAGGAAGGACTCGGCGTCCGCGCCACCGATCCTGAGAAGGGTGCGGTGCGGAAGAAAGACGGAGGGCATGGCGAAACCTGTCGCGTTCGTGATCGCTCAGAGTTAAGTCTTCCGCGCCGCCGCTGCAAGCGGCGGGCAGGGGCGATCAATCGCCGGCGGTGAAGAACTTCCACTTGCCGTCGGGCGCAATGCCGAGGCGGTAAAAATTGTAGCCGCCGAATTCCTGCATGTCGGAAAGATCGCCTGCGGTGACGATGCGCAGCAGCTCGACGCGCTCCGGCGGCGTCAGCGCCTTCAGGTCCTTCTCGGCGAAATAGGGCCAGACATAGGCCTCATCGGCAGTACCGGCGCCGACATGCACGAAACCGGTGGAGATGACGTCGAGGATGATCGCCAGGATCTCGTCGCCATCAGGATCACCGGAAAGGTCCTTCAGCGTGCCGATCGGATCGTCGGTCGGCTGGCCGACGCTGACCTGCGTCTGCTGTGCGCCGGTGCCCATCAGCGGGCGGAGACGCTCGAGGTCGCCGGAAGCCGCCGCTTCGACGATCTGTTCGCGCATCTTGCGCACGGGTTCGGGAACCTTGGTGATGTCGTAGATCACGTCGACGGGCTTGCCGCTGTCGGATGCGCCTGGCGTCTTGTCGGTGCTCTGCGCCGCATGATCCTTGGTCACCAGCGGATCGGGCATCGGCACGCCGGGCGTCGCGGCCGGCGGTGTCTGCGTCTGCTGGGTGTTCTTCTGGTCGGTCGCCTGCGGATCAGGCTGTCCGGGTGCCTTGTGCAGCTCTGAAAGCGCAAAGGCTGCGGGTGCCGCGAAAATGCCGGCGCCAGCGCATAGAGCAACGAGAAGCGGCGCGATCAGCCGCCGCGGGGCCTTGTCCTTACCGGTGTGCATCCGACTCTCTAATTTTTACTGCAGTCTGCGGTTCGGAGAAAACTCGCCAGCAAGCATACGTTCACGCAGCGAATCGAGCAGGGCTTCCGCGCTGTTTTCGCCATGCAGGCGGATCGTTTCGCGAAGGGCGTGAATGATGGCGGTGTCGGCGATGATCTCAGGCTCGATGCCGTCGGCCATGCCGTCAGCCCAAGCTTCGTTGTGGTACTCCAAAGCCGCCTGCATCTTTTCATGGACGATCATGTCGTCGATGTCGTTGAGGCTCGGTTCCATTTTCTTTTCCTCGAACTGCATGCCTTACTGCCTGGTTAACAATTCTATCAGCCTTTTCCCAAAACGACACGCGCGGGAGTGAAAACAGGTTAATTAAACGTCAATTTCCAAACCGCGAAGTAATTTCTGTGGCAAGTGTTGCACCTTCGTTACGGTAGCGCTCTTCTGCCACGATCGCCGATGCGGTGCAATCGGTATAGACGGATGCGAAGGCACGGTATCCACGGTTGAAAGCAGCGGTCAGCTTCTCTTTGCGCTGAGGCTCGTCTTTCGCTTCGGAATCAAGTAGTTGCTGCATGCTGTTGCGCCACTCGTCGCCGCCTGGCGCCTTGCAGAGCGTGCGCAGGTAATGCACCGAACCGATCACTTCCGCAAACCGCAAAAGCTTGTCGTCGTAGGGTACGGCAGCCGGTGGAGGCGGGGGTGCCTCGGGTGCCGCAGGCGCTGCCGCATTCTTGCCCTGTGCCCAGACGGGCGCGCTCATCGCTGCACCGGCGCACAAGAACAGGGACAAAACAACGCGTCGTACGGGAATCATGTGAACAGTTGATACGCAAGCCGTGTCGGGAACAAGGCGCGTGGCGGAGTTTCCACGCCGTTATTGTCGAAGCGCCAGCCGCTCGGCGCATTCGAGAACGGATTGCGGCACCGGCATCCGGCGGATCTCCTCGACGCTGTACCAGCCGAGATCGGCGGCGTCATCGGCAGCTTCCGCAACGGCATCGGCATCCGCCTCGACGGTGAAGACCGACAGGAAGAAATGGCTGGTGACGCTGCCATCAGGCGCATGGGTCTTCAGATCGTAGACCGAAAAGAGTTCAGGGTTGCGCGCCGCAATGCCGGTCTCTTCCCGGAATTCCCGCAGCGCGGTCTCAGCGGGCGTCTCACCCTCTTCGGCACGTCCGCCCGGAAAGGCATACATGTCGGCGGATGGCGGATTGCGGCGCAGCACCAGCAGATATTTGCCGTCGCGTTCGAGGATGGCGGAGGATGCTGCCTTGGCCGTCGAAGTCATTTCTGCCGTTTCCGTGGCTCTGCCGGTTGCGAATTGCTGGCCGATCGCCGAGCGTATCGATGAACCTGACTAACGCAGCATCGATTCGAAGAGAAGCCCGCTGACCTATCTGATCTATGCCTTTGCCGCGCTCTTCGAGATTGCCGGCTGCTTCGCCTTCTGGGTCTGGCTGAAGATGGGCAAGTCCGTCTGGTGGCTGGCGCCGGGCATGGTGTCGCTGGCGCTCTTCGCCTGGCTGCTGACCTTCGTGCCGAGCGAGGCTGCGGGGCGCACATTCGCCGCTTACGGCGGCATCTATATCGTCGCCTCGCTCCTCTGGCTGTGGCTCGTGGAAAACCGCATTCCCGACCGCTGGGACATCGGCGGCGCCGCGATCTGCCTTGCCGGAACAGCGATCATCCTCTTTGCGCCACGCAGTTGAGCCCACCCTTGACCGTTGCCCGGCAGGGTGCAAAGACAGGGGCATGTGCGGACGCTACGCCCTGACGATATCTCCGGAAGAGCTGCAGGATCTGCTCGGGCTTTTTGAGCTCGAGGACTTTCCGGCGCGTTACAATATTGCGCCGACGCAGCCGATCCTCGTCGTCGTCTCCGGAGAAACGCCGGAGAAGGGCAGCAACCTTCCGGATCGCCGCGCCGTCCTGGTGCGCTGGGGCTTCACGCCCTCCTGGGTCAAGGATCCCAAGGAATTTCCGCTGCTGATCAATGCGCGGGCCGAAACGGCGATCGGCAAGGCGTCCTTCCGCGCCGCCATGCGCCACCGCCGCGTCCTGATCCCGGCAAGCGGCTTCTACGAATGGCACCGCCCGTCAAAGGAAAGTGGCGAGAAATCGCAGGCCTACTGGATCAAGCCGAAGCATGGCGGCATCGTTGCCTTTGCCGGGCTGATGGAGACATGGTCGTCGGCCGATGGCTCGGAAGTCGATACCGGCGCGATCCTGACGACGGCGGCCAATGCTGCGATCGCACCGATCCACGACCGGATGCCAGTCGTCATCAAGCCCGAGGACTATACCCGCTGGCTCGACTGCAAGACGCAGGAGCCGCGTGAGGTTGCCGACCTGATGAAGCCGGTCGAGGAAGACTTCTTCGAAGCCATCCCTGTTTCCGACAAGGTCAACAAGGTGGCGAATATGGGCGAGGACCTGCAGACGCCCGTCGTTCTCGAAAAGCCCCCGAAGGCACCTGCCAAGAAGCCCGGCGACGGGCAGCTCAGCTTCTTCTGATTTCCAATCTTCTCATTCCCGGACCATCTTCATGATCTCGATTTCGGCTGCCCTTTCGGGCTTCTTCCTTGGCGCATCCCTGATTATCGCCATCGGCGCTCAGAATGCCTTCATTCTCCGCCAGGGCCTGCTGCGCTCGCATGTCTTCATTCTTTGCCTGATCTGCGCGCTGTCGGATGCGCTGCTGATCGCCGCCGGTGTCGGCGGTCTCGGCACGCTGGTATCGCAGTCGCCGGTGCTGATCTCGGTGGTAACGCTCGGCGGCGCCGTCTTCCTCGGCTCCTATGCCTTCATGGCCTTTCGCCGCGCGCTGCATCCGGGCGCCATGCAGGCCGGGGCGCCGCAGGCGCTGGGATTGAAGGCGGCGGTCGCCACGTGCCTGGCCTTCACCTTCCTCAATCCGCATGTCTATCTGGATACGGTGGTGCTGCTCGGCAGCCTGTCGGCGGCCTATCAGGGCGCAGATCGCCTCGCTTACGGCATCGGTGCTGCCGTTGCGTCATTCGTCTGGTTTTTCGGGCTGGGATATGGAGCGCGGCTGCTTCAGCCGGTCTTCGCGAAACCCGCCGCCTGGCGGGTTCTCGACGTCATCATCGGTGTCGTCATGAGCCTGCTGGCGATCAGCCTGCTCATCCGCTTTTTCGCGGCCGCTTAGGCGGGCTTCTTGATGAGGGCGGGCTTCTTCAGCATCAGTGCTGCTGCCAGAACGGCCTTCAGGCCGAGCGGGCGGTAGTGGGTGCTGAGGTCATGCTTGGCCGGCTGTTCCGCGGAGCCAGTCTTCTTCGAGGTCACGATACTCTCCTTACGTGTTCCCTGGACATGTTCTGATTTGCTCATTCGTCGGCAATAGCGACAAAATAGAGGCGTCGGTTATCAGGAAGTGTGTAAGGCGAAAACTTTGCGCGAGGCTTGATGCAGAAAAGCACGCATGAGTAGCGTGCTAATCAAATCAGATATGGCGGCCCATGTCGTCTTCGCCGACGCCGGGTTCCTCGATCGTCAGCGTCCCGTACTTCTTCTTCCAGCGCCGCGCGCCGAAGGGCAGCGATATCAGATAGATGACCACGGTGAAGACCATGATCTCCCAGGTGTAGCTCATCAGCAGCGCGACATAGAGAACGACACCGAGCATCAGCGGCAGCACCAGATCGCGGCGCAGCTTGCTGCCCTCCTGCTTGCCCGACCAGACCGGCAGGCGGCTGATCAGCAGGAAGGCGATGAGAACGGTGTAGGCGGACGACAGGAGCGCGAAGAGGCGGTCCGTCTCCAGGCCGAGGAAACCGAGATAGACGGGCGCCAGCACCAGCATGGCGCCTGCAGGCGCGGGCACGCCGACGAAATATTCCGACTGCCAGGGCGCCCGGTTCTCGCGCTCCGACATGACGTTGAAGCGGGCAAGGCGCAGGCCGGCGGCGATCGCATAGATCAGCGCCGCGATCCAGCCGATCGAGCGGGCCTGGTCGAGCGCATATACATAGCCGACGAGGGCAGGGGCCACGCCGAAATTGACGATGTCGGCGAGCGAATCCATCTGCGCGCCGAACTTCGACGTCGCCTTCATCAGCCGCGCGATACGGCCGTCGATGCCGTCGAGGAAGGCGGCGAGCAGCACCATCATCACGGCAAGCTCGTAGCGGCCCTCGAAGGCGAGGCGGATGCCGGTCAGGCCCGCGCAGATGGCAAGAATGGTGATGAGATTGGGAACGACCAGCCGGAGCGGGATTTCACGCAGTCGCGGACCACGCGCCGAATCGTTCGGTCCGTTGGGCTCGAAAGGTGGGAAAGGCGTCTCCATCTGTCGCTCCTGATCGTCTTAGCTGCGGCGGCTGATGACCGGACCCTTGGCGGAGGCGAATTCGGCAAGCACCGTCTCGCCGGCAATCGCCGTCTGGCCGAGCGCGACGCGGGGCGCAGCACCGGCAGGCAGGAAGACATCGAGGCGCGAACCGAAGCGGATCAGGCCGAAGCGTTCACCGGCATCGAGAGGCTCGTTGGTATTGGCCCAGCAGAGAATGCGCCGGGCAACGAGACCGGCGATCTGCACGACGCCGATATTGCCATGCGCGGTCTCGATGACGAGGCCGTTGCGCTCGTTGTCTTCGCTGGCCTTGTCGAGCTCGGCATTCACGAAGCTGCCGGAGCGGTAGTTGATGCTGACGATGCGGCCGCGCACCGGCGAACGGTTCACATGGCAGTTGAAGACGTTCATGAACACGGAGATGCGCAGCATCGGCTCGCTGCCAAGATTGAGCTCGGCCGGCGGCGTCACCATCTGGATCGACGAGACCTTGCCGTCTGCAGGCGAGATGACGAGATCGTCGTCCTGTGGCGTCATGCGCTCCGGATCACGGAAGAAATAGGCGCACCACAGCGTCAGGATCAGGCCGACCCAGAACAGCGGCTTGAACAGCCAGCCGAGCAGCAGCGACGCGACGAAGAAGGCGGCGACGAAAGGATAGCCTTCCTTATGGACCGGAACGATGGTGTTTCGAACGGTATCAAGCAGGCTCATATGCGCCGGTCTCCTCGGTTTTTTCGTTACCGCTGGTTATAGAAAAACTCCGGCCGCGGCAATGCCGTGGCCGCTGCGGCGGCCTTTGTGTCAAGGTTCTAAACAGCAAAACGGCAAATCGGCCGTTTTGTTCAGATGGTCAGGTGGCGGGCGCAAGGCGCGTGACAACGCCCATTTCGTCGCTCTCGCGCACCTGCTTCAGGTGTTCTTCGGCCGCGGTTGCCTCGCGCTGGCGGTTCCACATCGAGGCGTAGAGGCCGTTCCTGGCAAGCAGTTCGCCATGCGTGCCGCGCTCGGCGATCTCGCCGCTCTTCAGCACGATGATCTCGTCGGCGCCGATGACGGTCGACAGCCGGTGGGCGATGACCAGCGTGGTGCGGTTCTTCGACACGGCATCGAGAGCGGCCTGGATTTCGCCTTCGGTCGTGGTGTCGAGCGCCGATGTCGCCTCGTCGAGGATCAGGATCGGCGGCGCCTTCAGGATGGTCCGGGCGATCGCCACGCGCTGCTTCTCGCCGCCAGAGAGCTTCAGGCCGCGTTCGCCCACCTTGGTGTCGAAACCTTCCGGCAGCAGCTCGATGAAATGGGCGATCTGGGCGATTTCGGCGGCCGTCTTCACGTCTGCCTCGCTGGCCGACGGGCGGCCGTAGCGGATGTTATAGGCGACGGTGTCGTTGAAGAGCACGGTATCCTGCGGCACCATCCCGATCGCCGTTCGCAGGCTCTTCTGCGTGAGGCCGCGGATATCCTGGCCATCGACGGTGATCGCCCCGCTCTGGATATCATAAAAGCGGTAGAGCAGACGCGACAGCGTCGACTTGCCGGCCCCGGACGGGCCGACGACGGCGACCGTCTTGCCGGCGGGCACGTCGAAGGAAATCCCCTTCAGGATCGGGCGGGCCGGGTCGTAAGAGAAATGCACGTCCTTGAAGCTGATCGCGCCCTGGCCGATCGCCAGCGGCTTGGCATCGGGTGCGTCGGTCACCTCGGCCTTCACTTCCAGAAGATCGAACATCTGCTCGATGTCAGTCAGGCCCTGGCGGATTTCGCGATAGACGAAGCCGATGAAATTCAGCGGCACGGCAAGCTGCAGGAGCATGGAATTGACGAAGACGAAATCGCCGACCGTCTGTTCGCCGCGCTGGACGGCAAGACCGGAGAGCACGAGCATGATCGTCGTTCCGATGCCGAAGATCACGCCCTGGCCGAAGTTCAGCCAGCCGAGCGAGGTCCAGACGTCGGTTGCCGCCTTCTCGTACTTCTCCATCGACTTGTCGAAGCGCTTGGCCTCCATCTCCTCGTTGCCGAAATATTTGACGGTTTCGAAGTTGAGGAGCGAATCGATCGCCTTGGTATTGGCGTCCGTGTCGCTGTCGTTCATCGAGCGGCGGATGGCGATGCGCCAGTCGCTGGCGCGGATCGTGAACCAGATATAGGCCCAGACGGTGAAGGCGGTGACGGCGAGATAGGAGAAGCCGTAGCCCCACCAGAAGATGAAGGCCGTCAGCAGGAATTCGATGACCGTCGGTACCGAATTCAGGATCGTGAAGCGGACGATCGTTTCGATGCCCTTGGTGCCGCGCTCGATAATGCGCGACAGGCCGCCGGTCTTGCGCTCCAGATGGAAACGCAGCGACAGCTCGTGCATGTGCACGAAGGTCTTGTAGGCGAGCTTGCGCACCGCATATTGGCCGACGCTGGCAAACAGCGCATCGCGCAGCTGGTTGAGCGCCAGCTGGATCAGGCGGGTCAGGTTATAGGCGATGATCAGCGCGATGGCACCGGTCAGCAGCGGCGGAAGGCTGGTGTGGAGATCGGTCTTGCCGTTCAGCGCATCGGTCGACCACTTGAAGAAGTAGGGGACGAGCAGCAGCACGAATTTCGAGACCAGCAGATAGACCGAGGCCCAGACGACGCGCATCTTCAGGTCGGGCCGCTCGTTCGGCCACATATAGGGCCAGAGATTGAACAGCGTGCGCATCAGGTTGGAATCAGAGACCGTCTTGTTTGCCATGTCTATCTCCAAGCCCGGGGGCAGGGCTTTGATCGTTTTCGATAGCGGCAAATTGCAAAAGGCGGATCGGCTCTTTTCAAGCCTCCGCCAGACAGTCTCGCCGTTTCCCGGCACATAGGATTTGCAGCGCCCGAATGCAACGGCAAACCGCCAAAGCAAAAGGCCGGGCGAGAGGTTCGCCCGGCCTTTTCGTCATAATGACATAAAGCCTAGAGGTGCTCGCCGGCTTTCAGCTTGCGATGCAGCTCTTCCGAGTTCGGCAGCGCGTCCTTCGGAACGCCGAAGATCTGGCCCGGCAGGATGCGGTCCGGGTTTTTGATCTCGTCCTCGTTGGCCATGTAGATCGTCGTGTAGCGGACACCGGCGCCATAGACGCGGCGCGAAATCTGCCAGAGCGTATCGCCACGGCGGATGATGACGGTGTTGTTGCTCGTCGTCAGCGGCGCCTGCTCGATCGTCTTCGGCTCGCTGCTGTTGCCCGAAGCGACTTCGTTGGTCGCCGGTGCGGGTGCAGCCGGAGCGGCCGGTGCCTCGGGTGCAGCCGGAACGGTCGTCAGCCCGTCGATGATTGAGGCGAGCTTGTCGATCGCCGCACCAACGGACTTGGCATCACGCGGCAGCGCCTGCAGCGTCGTCAGCGCGCTTGCTGCCGACTGCGAGGACTTGGCAGCGGTTTCCTTGAACTCGGCGCGGGCATCCACCGACGGGCGGAATTCCGAGATCGAGCGCAGAGCAAACTCGGTCGCCGAACGGGCGGCGGCGAGCTGTTCGTTGCCGGGAAGCTGGCCGTTGACGAACAGGCCCTTCAGCAGCGCGAAAGCCTTGCCGGCATCCGTCTTCAGCTTGGCGAGTTCGCCTTCCTCAAGCGGAAGCATCGAGGGCGTTGCCGCGGCCGGCGCAGCAGTCGGCGCAGAGGTCTGTGCAGCGACGGTGACCTGATCGCCTTCCGGACGGTTGAAGTTGACGGCGGCGCGCACGAGAACCTTGCCGGCGCCATCGACGACATCGACGCGGATCTTGTGGTCGCCGACGGCCAGATCCATGGCGCCGTCGATGACGAAATGGCCGTCGCCACCGGCGCGTGCCTTGCCGATCAGCTTGTCGTCGGCATAGGCGAGCACGTTGGCATTGGCCTTGGCCGTACCGGCAACGAAGATCTTGTTGCCTTCGATTTCGACGGCATTGACCATGACCTCAGCCGGCGCCGCGGGAACGGCCGGTGCGGTGTTGGCGATATCGGTGGAGGCTGCGGGCAGGGCGGGCGTCGCACCGTTCGCGGCAGGCGTTGCCGCGGCAGTCTGCTGCTCGGCCTTCGGAGCGGTGATGATGCGGCTTGCTTCACCCGGCTTGGAAACCATGGCGAGGAGTTCGGCGCCGCTGCCGTCCTTCGGCACGGAAACGGTCGCGACTTCTTCCGAGGTCTGAACCTTGCCGTCCTTGCCGGTAACCTTCAGCACCAGCTGGTGATCGCCGGGGCCGAGCGGATTGTCGAGCACGGCTGCAAAGTCGCCGGAGGGGCCGACATCGGTGGTGGTGACGACGGTGTCGCCGTCCATCACTTCGAGCTTGCCGTTCGGCTCTGCAGAGCCGGCGATAACGGTGGAGCCATCGGGCTCGACGCGCAGGACGTCGAAGGCCGGAAGCTTCGGACCGGCATTTGCCTGGTCGGCGGCGGGCGCCGTTGCGGCCGGAGCGGTGGCATCGGCTGCTGCCGGCGCCTGGGCCGTCGTGTCAGCCTGCGGCTGGGGAGCCGTGCCGGGCTGAGCTGCCGGTGCGCCGGTCAGTTCGGATTCTGCCTTGAGGAGCGCGGCCAGCGCATCGGCGGCATTTTCAGGAAGCGCCTGGATGGTGGCGAGCGCCTTCGAAGCGCCGCCCTTGGCCTTGGTGATGATAGCAGCCGTCGCCGGGTCGATGCCGTCAGGTGCTGCAAAATCGGCAATCGCCTGCAGCGCGCCGGTCGCCTTCGTCTTGGCAGTCGCAAGGGCATCTGCAGCCGGGGTCTTGCCGTCGGCGAAGAGCGCCTTAAGTTCGGTGAGAGACTGTCCGGCGTCAGCCGTCAGGCGGCCGACCTTCTCTGTGGTGGCGGCAGCATCGGCAACGGCGTTGCGGGCGGTCTTGCCTGCTTCTTCGACCGTATTTTTGACTTCGTTGCTTGCCTGGTTGATCGCATCGCCGACCTTGGACGCGTCTCCGCCGATCCGGGGCATGACCACGAAGACCATAAGAAGGATTGCAATTGCAAGCACTGCGAGGGCCAGCAAGCCGGCGCGGTTTCTCATCATTCATTCTCCCCAGGCGGCAAATGTGCCGTAGTATCAGAAATTGCTAGCGATTCCCGTCGCTCTTCACAAGCATCCAAGGCGATCACCTACGCTTAAGACGTAGGTTTTGCCTCATTTTTCTTGACTGCCCAGCCCCGGAATAGTTGTTTGGCCCCATGACTGATCAATCGCACTCGATAAAATCCATCTGCGTCTACTGCGGCTCCAGGCCGGGACGCGACGCTGCATACATGACTGCCGGCCGCACGCTCGGCAAGGAAATTGCCGAATATGGGTTAAGGCTCATCTACGGCGGTGGCACGAAAGGCATCATGGGGGCGGTTGCCAGCGGTGTGCTTTCGGCGGGCGGCCAGGTCACCGGCATCATCCCGGAATTCCTGATCGACATGGAAGCGACGCGTCACTCGCTCGGCCAGCTCAACGAGCTAATTGTAACGCCTGATATGCATGCGCGCAAACACATGATGTTCGAGCGTTCGGACGCTTTCGTGGCGCTGCCGGGCGGCATCGGCACGCTGGAAGAGATCGTCGAGATCATGACCTGGGCACAGCTCGCCCGTCACGAAAAGCCGATGGTTTTCGCCAATATCAATGGCTTCTGGGATCCGATGATGGAGCTGATGAAGCACATGACGGAAGAAGGCTTCATCCACACCGCCCACCGGGTCCAGCCACTCGTCATCGACGACGTCTCCGGCATCATTCCGGCGATCATGGCGCAGGCAGCCGAAATCGCCGCCGATCGCGGCGGCGAGGACGAAGTTCTCTCCAAGATGTAAGACGTGAGGCGGGCGCCTAAAGCATGTCGCGCAAAAGTGTGCAGCGGTTTTGCGACAACGACATGCGAAAGGACAAAAAGCTAAAGCGCAGAAAGCGATCTGAAAGATCGCGATACGCTTTAGCGCCCGCGCGTCGCCTTCAGCATCGACAGCGTATAGAGCACCAGACCTGCCCAGATGAGCGGGAAGGCGATCATGCGCGCCGTGCCGAGCGGCTCGTGGAAGGCGAAGATGGCGATCAGGAAGATCATCGTCGGCGCGATATACTGCATGATGCCGATGGTCGAGAGCTTCAGGAGCTTGGCGCCATTGGCATAGATCATCAGCGGCAGGGCGGTGACGAGGCCGCAGCCGAGCAGGAGGGCGGTATCGCTCCAGCCGGTCTCGATGAAATGGCCTTCGCCGGTCACGAGTTCCAGGTAGAGGATGTAGAGGATCGCCGGCACGCTGAGGATCAGTACCTCGAGCAGAAAACCCTGGTTCGGCCCGAGCGGTAGCGTCTTGCGGAAGAAGGCGTAGAAGGCCCAGCTGAAGGCGAGCGTCAGCGCAATCCACGGCATGCCGCCGCCATCGACGATCAGCACGACGACCGCAATCGCCGCCAGCCCGATCGCCGCCATCTGCATCGGCCGCAGCTTTTCCTTGAGCAGTACGGAGCCCATGAAGATGCTGATCAGCGGATTGATGAAATAGCCGATCGCCGCATCGAGCGAATGCCCGGCGCCGATCGCCCAGACATAGGTGCCCCAGTTGACGGTGATCAGCGCTGCCGTCAGCGTCGCCATGGCGATCATCCGCGGTGAACGCAGCGCATCGCGGATTTCCTGCGTGCGGCCGAGCACCAGAAGCACGAGCCCCGCGATCGGAACCGACCAGAGAACACGGTGCGCGATAACCTCTGCCGGCGAGATATGCGCCAGCGCCTTCATGTAGATCGGCAGAAAGCCCCAGAGCAGATAGGCGGTCAGCGCGAAGGCAAATCCTCGCGGACTATCCTCGTTCTTGATGATCGGCGCGGTCGCATCGACGGACATGGGGGCGTTTCCATATTTTATCTTTATGGAACCCGCTCTAACCTAACGCATATGAATAGGCCAATTCATTTCCGTGAATGGATGTGAAGGACTTTTGATTTGCCAGATGTGGAATTCCACATCCGCTCACTCCGCCGCGATCTTCCCCGCCAGCTGCCGGTTCTTCATCAGCTTGTAGATAACCGAATCCATCAGTGCCTGGAAAGAGGCGTCGATGATGTTTTCGGAGACCCCGACCGTCCACCAGCGCACGCCGCTGGAATCGATCGATTCGATCAGGACGCGGGTGATGGCCTCGGTGCCGCCGTTGAGGATACGCACCTTGAAGTCGGCGAGCACGAGGTCGTCGATCTCGTGCTGGTACTTGCCGAAATCCTTGCGCAGCGCCAGGTCGAGCGCGTTGACCGGGCCTTCTGCCTCGGCGACCGACATCAGCGTCTGGCCGTCGATGGTGATCTTCACCACGGCTTCCGAAACGATCTTGACGCGGCCGAGACTGTCGAACCGGCGCTCGATCATCACGCGGAAACCGTCGATGCCGAAGAATTCCGGGATGGTGCCGAGCGTGCGGCGGGCGAGCAGCTCGAAGCTCGCATCGGCGCCCTCATAGGCATAGCCCGAAGCCTCGCGCTCCTTGACGATGGAGATCAGGAGGTCGAGCTTCGGATCGTCCTTGCCGACCTCGATGCCGCGGCGCTTCAGGGCATTGATGAAATTCGCCTTGCCGCCCTGGTCAGAGACCATGATCTTGCGGAAATTGCCGACACTTTCCGGCTTCACATGCTCATAGGTGCGCGGATCCTTGAGCAGCGCCGAGGCGTGGATGCCTGCTTTCGTCGCAAAGGCGGAGGCGCCGACATAAGGCATCTGGTGATCGGGCGAGCGGTTGAGGAGCTCGTCGAAGGCATGCGACAGGCGGGTGAGATTGACGAGCCGCTCCTCGTCGATCGCCGTCTCGAAACGGGTCGAATAGGCATCCTTCAGCGCCAGCGTCGGGATCAGCGTCACTAGATTGGCATTGCCGCAGCGCTCGCCGATGCCGTTGAGCGTGCCCTGGATCTGCCGCACGCCAGCCTCGACGGCGGCGAGCGAATTGGCGACCGCCTGGCCGGTATCGTTATGGGCGTGGATGCCGAGACAGTCGCCGGGAACGCCGGCCGAAATCAGCGCCTCGACGATCGCGCGGATCTCCGGCGGCTGCGTGCCGCCATTGGTGTCGCAGAGCACCACCCAGCGCGCGCCGGCATCATAGGCGGCCTTGGCGCAGGCGGTGGCATATTCCGGATTGGCCTTGTAGCCATCGAAGAAATGCTCGCAATCGACCATCGCCTCCTTGCCGGCAGCAACCGCGGCCTTGACGCTTTCGGAGATGGATTCGAGGTTTTCCTCGTTGGTGCAGCCGAGGGCCACCTTCACATGGTAGTCCCAGCTCTTGGCGACGAAACAGATCGCATCGCTCTTGGCCTGCAGCAGCGTGGCGAGGCCCGGATCGTTGGAGGTCGAGATCCCCGGCCGCTTGGTCATGCCGAAGGCGACGAAGCGGGCGGCCGTCGTGCGCTTCTCGCTGAAGAAGGCGGTGTCGGTCGGGTTGGCGCCGGGATAGCCGCCCTCGACATAATCGAGACCGAAATCATCCAGCATCGCCGCAATCGCAATCTTGTCCTCGACCGAAAAATCGATCCCGGGCGTCTGCTGCCCGTCCCGGAGCGTCGTGTCGAAGAGGTAGATGCGTTCTCTGGTCATTGCGATGCCTCCAAGGCGGTCACTGCTTCATGCGTTGTGTTCGGGGAGGCGCCTCCCCTCTGCCCTGCCGGGCATCTCCCCCACAAGGGGGGAGATCGACTTGCGGCTCGCATCTCCCGAAACAATTCAGGTTGGAGCGAGCGGCTGCGCCCAGCGGATCTCCCCACCTGTGGGGGAGATGCCCGGCAGGGCAGAGGGGGGCTGGCACCCACTGGGCCAGCCTATTTCCCCGCAAACTTATCCGTAGCCCGGATCAGCTGATCCAGTATCCCCGGCTCCGAAAACGCATGCCCCGCGCCCTCGATCAGATGGAACTCCGCCTTGGGCCAGGCCTTGTGCAGCTGCCAGGCATATTTGGCGGGGCAGGGCATGTCGTAGCGGCCGTGGACGATGACGCCCGGAATGTCCTTCAGCTTGTGCGCGTCGCGCAGCAGCTGTCCCTCATCCATCCAGCCGGCATTGACGAAGAAATGGTTCTCGATGCGGGCGAAGGCATAGGCGAACTCGGCTTCCTCGAACTTGCCGCTGGTGGATTTCTCCGGCAGCAGCGTGATCGTCTCGCCTTCCCAGATGCTCCAGGCATGCGCTGCCTCAAGCGCCGCCGCCCGGTCGGGGCCGGTGAGGCGGCGGTTATAGGCCTGCATCATCTCATGGCGTTCTTCCGGCGGGATGGGTGCGATGAAGCGCTCCCACTTGTCCGGGAACATCTCGGAGACGCCGAACTGATAGTACCAGTCGAGCTCGGCCTTGGTGAGCGTATAGATGCCGCGCACGATCAGTTCGGAGACCCGTTCCGGGTGCTTTTCGGCATAGGCAAGCGCCAGCGTCGAGCCCCAGGAGCCGCCGAAGACCTGCCATGTCTCGACGCCCGCCATTTCGCGCAGGCGCTCGATATCGGCAACCAGATCCCAGGTCGTGTTGGCCTCGAGATTGGCATGCGGCGTGGACTTGCCGCAGCCGCGCTGGTCGAACAGCATGACGTCGTAGAGCTTGGGATCGAAGAGACGGCGATGAACCGGCGAGAAGCCGCCGCCCGGTCCGCCATGCAGGAAGACGGCCGGCTTGGCGCCCGGCGTGCCAGAGCGTTCCCAATAGATCCGGTGGCCGTCGCCGACATCGAGATGGCCGGAGGCATAGGCCTCGATTTCGGGATAGAGCGTGCGCAACACTTCGGTCATGCCCTGAAGCCTTTCGCGGGCCATGTTTCGGTATCGTGATCGGGATGCTGGAAGGAGATGATCGCTTCCTGGCGCGAATAGAAATCCGGGTCGGTATGCACAGGGGCGTCAAAGATCTTCTCGACCCAGGGCAGGCGTGCCTCATGGTTCACCTGGATCTGCGGCTGCAGGTCGATGCGGTCGTCGAATGTGCCGATCGCCAGCTCCAGTCCGCCGGGATGCCGGTAGGTCATCGGCGTGCCGCAATTGCTGCAGAAGCCGCGGTCGATATTGATCGACGACTGGAAATAGCTGAGCTCGCCGCGCGTCCATTCCATGCCGTCTTCAGGGGCCGTCACCAGCGCCGAGAAGAAGCCGCCGAACTGCTTCTGGCACATCCGGCAATGGCAGATCGACGGGCGGCCGATCTTTCCCGAGATGCGGAAGCGGATCGCGCCGCACTGGCAGCCGCCTGTTCGAATGGGTTCACTCATCTTGCTGCTCCATGGGGCCACTGAATGGTATCGTGATCGGGATGCTGGTGGTTGCTGGATGCGATCGCGTCTTCGCGCTCGCTGCTTTCTGGCTCCGGCTCGACGGGCAGGGCGTCGAGATCATGGAACCAGCGCATGCGGCTGCCCATGTTCGACTGCGCGACGGGCTTGACGGACTGCGGATCGTCGAGCGAACCGAGCGTGATGTTGATGAAATCGGCTTCCGGGATATCGTAAAAGAGCGGCGTGCCGCATTCGGCGCAGAAGCCGCGGCGCACGAGATCGGAAGAGCCGAACCACTTCGGCTCGCCGCGCGTCAGCGTAAAATCGGCGCGCGCTACACCGGCAAGCGGCAGGAAATAATTGCCTGCCGCCTTCTGGCACATGCGGCAATGGCAGAGATGCGGATAGCCGAGCTCGCCCGAGGCCCGGTAACGCACCGCGCCGCATTGGCAACCGCCGCTTCTATCCGCGCTTGCGCTCACGCCTTCTCCTCCGGCGGCCAGGCCGCGGTGTCGTGATCGGGGTGCTGGTAGGAGACGATGTCGTTGATGAACTCCGCCGCCTCGACATCATCCTCGGTTCGGATGCCCGGCAGCGCATGCAGCCGGTCGGTGAACGGCAGCTTCGCCTCGATGCCATACTGGATCGTCGGCGGCAGTGCTGCGGGATCGTCGAAGGCACCAGCCGCAATCGCCAGCCCATCCGGCGCCTCATAGGTCAGCGGCGTACCGCAATCGCCGCAGAAGCCGCGGAAGGCGAAGTTCGAGGACTTGAAACGCTTGCGCTCGCCGCGCGTCCACGCAAGCTCCGCGCCGCGGACGGACACCAGCGGCGCATAGTATCCTCCAGACGCCTTCTGGCACATCCGGCAATGACAGATCGACGAATGCGTCAGCTCGCCTTCCACCCGGAAGCGAACGGCACCGCACTGGCATCCGCCGGTGTAAACAGTCATTGGGCCTTCCTCCGTGATCCCGGGTCTTGGAAAAAGACCCCTCCCAACCCTCCCCACAAGGGGGAGGGCTTACCCGTGGCACCGCTTGCCGACACTGTCGACGCGTCGGCGCAAACTGCAAGGTCCAAAGCAGGCAAGGCGGCCGCTAAGCCCCTCCCCCTTGTGGGGAGGGGTTGGGGAGGGGACTTGGTCAAGACCCGTAGGCTCACCGCTTCAACTCCCAGGTCGTCACGCGTTCCCCGGTCGCCGCATCCTTGCCGTCCTTCAGCTGCACGCTTTCGGAAAGCAGTTCATCACGCAGCTTGTCCGCCTCGGCAAAGTTCTTCGCCTTCAGCAATTCAAGCCGCGCCGCAACGCGCCGGTTGATCTCAAGCGCCACGGCCTCGTCGACCTCCGTCTTCTCCGGCAGCACGCCGAGCAGCGCCGCGCTTGCCGCAAACACCGCGGCATCGCCGGACTGCGCCAGCGCATGCAGCGCCTGCACGGCGGCGACCGTGTTGAGGTCGTCTGCCAGTGCCGCAAGCACTGCGGCATCCGGTGCCGCATCGCCGGCTTCGGCTGCCGGCCACTTGGCGAGTAGGCGTTCAGCCTCCTCGAGTCGCTTGATCGAGAAATCGATCGGCTCGCGGTAATGCGTCATCAGCATCGCCACGCGCAACACTTCGCCCGGCCACTTCCGGCCGCCGAATTTCTCGGTGTGCAGCAACTCGTAGATGGTGACGAAATTGCCTTCGGACTTCGACATCTTGCGGCCTTCGACCTGCAGGAAGCCGTTATGCATCCAGACATTCGCCATCACCTCGGTGCCGTGGGCGCAGCGCGACTGGGCGATCTCGTTTTCATGGTGCGGGAAGATCAGGTCCAGCCCGCCGCCGTGAATGTCGAAGACCTCGCCGACATAGCGCTGGCTCATCGCCGAGCACTCGATATGCCAGCCCGGACGGCCGCGGCCCCAGGGGCTCTCCCAGCCGGGTTCGTTATGCGAGGAGAGCTTCCAGAGCACGAAATCGCCGGGGTTCTTCTTGTGCGCATCGACGGCGATGCGGGCACCCGCCTGCTGTTCATCGAGATTGCGCTTCGAGAGCTGACCGTAATCGGCCATCGAGCGCGTATCGAAAAGCACTTCGCCTTCGGCCTGATAGGCATGACCGTTCGCCAGCAGCTTTTCGATGATCTCGATCATCCCGGCGATGTTCTCGGTCGCCCGCGGCTGGTGCGTCGGCTCCAGGCAGCCGAGCGACTTGGCGTCGTCGAGAAACTGCGTCTCGGTCTTCTCGGTGACGCGGCGGATCGCCTCGTTCAGCGGCAGCCCGGGATAGTCGCGCAGCGCCCGGGCGTTGATCTTGTCGTCGACGTCGGTGATGTTGCGCGCATAGGTGACCTTGTCTGCGCCATAGACATGGCGAAGCAGCCGGAACAGCACGTCGAAGACGATGACCGGGCGGGCATTGCCGATATGGGCGAAATCGTAAACGGTCGGGCCGCAGACATACATGCGGACATTGTCGCGATCGATCGGTTCGAAAGCCGTCTTTTCGCGCGTCAGCGTGTTGTAAAGCTTGAGTTCAGCCGGGCCGGCCATGTCCTGTTCTCCCAATGCAATGATCCGAAAAATACTGCCACCGGCGGGCCGGGGCGTTTCTCATCTTTGCGTATTTGGGAGACGAAAACGGCCAGGCCAGCGAGCGCGCTAGCGAATAATCTTCCGGCAGTTAATGCAGATAACCGTTTTCATGGCGCGTTTTATGGCGCGGGAACGGCCATCGGTCAAGTGGGGGTGAGGCCCGATGCGGCAAAGCCGCAGCAATCGATCCGGTGAATCGATCGCAGGGCCGAACGCCCGCAGCGAAAGCAAAGGGCCGGGCGTCAAAGTTACGGTATTTCCATGCTATCACCACAGCCGAAACAGATGAGATCAACCCCGTGCGCCGCGTCCTCCTCCTGCTCATCACCGCCATCATCCTGACGGTTGTCGCCTGCGGCGCCTATCTGGCATACGATCGCGCCATGACGCCGTTCTCTCCGCCATCCCTCGCAGATTATCCGATCCAGGGCATAGACATCAGCCATCACCAGGGCGACATCGACTGGGCGCGCCTCAAGGGCCAGCCCAAAGTCCGCTTCGCCATCATGAAGGCGACCGAGGGCGGTGATCACCGCGACCGGAAATTCGCCGAGAACTGGCAGGCAGCAAAGCAGGCCGGGATCGTCCGCGGCGCCTATCACTTCTTCACCTTCTGCCGCCCCGGCGCCGAGCAGGCCGATAACGTCATCGCCACCATCCCCGCCGAAGCCGACGCCCTGCCGCTGGCGCTCGACCTCGAATTCACCGGCAATTGCGGCAAGGTGCCGACATTGGACGAGCTCAGCGCCGAGATCGCGGCTTTCTACGCACGGCTGAACGGCCGCTATCCCGGCCAGCCGGTCTTCTACATGAACGAGAGCTTCTTCGAGCAGTATTTCAAGGGCAACGAAACCCGCTTCCCGCCCCACACCCTCTGGATCCGCAGCATCGCGCAGCGCCCGAATTGCCAGAACTGGTCGCTCTGGCAATTCGCTGACGACGGCTCGGTGGAGGGCATCGAAGGCCCTGTCGATCTCAACGCGCTCTGCCCGGGAAGCGCGCTCGAGTCGTATTTTGCGGAAACCTTGAGCTAGCTTACGCCGGCAGGTGGTAATCCACCAGCTTGTTTTCGCGCACGATGAACAGCTTGCCGGTTTCGGTGACGCCGGGGCCGAGGAGGGGGAGGATCGCCTTGGCGACTTCGGAGGGGTGCGGCAGCGAGGCCGGGTCTTCGCCGGGGACGGCCTGGGCGCGCATCGCGGTGCGCGTGGCGCCCGGATCGACGCTGGTGATGCGCAGCGGCGTCGACTGGCTTTCGCCGGCCCAGGTGCGGGCCAGCGCCTCGACGGCGGCCTTGGAGGCGGAGTAGGGGCCCCAGAACGGACGGCATTTGTGCGCGGCAGCCGACGAGAGGATGACGGCGCGGCCGGCTTCGGCGCGGGTCAGCAGCGGATCGACCGAACGGATCAGCCGCCAGGTGGCGTTGACATTGATGTTCATCACCTTCTCGAAGGTCTTCGCCTCGACATGGCCGATCGGCGAGATGACGCCGAGCACGCCGGCATTGGCGACGAGAATGTCGAGCTTGCCCCAGCGTTCGAAAATCGAGCCGCCGAGACGGTCGATGGCTTCCATGTCGGCGAGATCGAAGGGAACCAGCGTGGCGCTGCCGCCGACGGCCTTGATCGCATCATCGAGGTCTTCGAGGCCGCCGACGGTGCGGGCGCAGGCGATGACGTGCGCGCCGGCCTTTGCGAGTTCGAGCGCGGTGAAATAGCCGATGCCGCGGGAAGCGCCGGTCACGAGCGCGATCTTGCCTTCAAGATTGATGTTCATACTGCCGTCCTGATGCCGCGCCGGGCTGGTCTTTGAGTTCTTTGTGGGAACGATTGAATGGTCGCTTTTGGCGAGCCGCCAACCTCGCCTTCCTCATCCCTGTGCTTGTCACAGGGATCCAGCGCGCGCAAGTCTTTGCGCGCAGGAGAGTCTTTCTTGATGCAAGAGGGAGAGGTCTGCGGTTGCGGCCCCCTCATCCGCCCTTCGGGCACCTTCTCCCCGCTGGGGAGAAGGGACGACTGTGGCATCCGGTTGCGCTGACTTCCCCTCTCCCTTCGGGGGTCCGAAGGACGGGTCGAGACTGTCGGCTCGACCCCGGTGGGCAGGATGAGGGGCTCCGGGTGCCGGAAGGAATTACCCGTTCGTCGCCAACAGTGAGACCTTGCGGCCCATCTTCTCGCCGTCCTTGTCGAGGAGGCGGGTCGGGTAGTCGCCGGTGAAGTAGTGGTCGGTGAATTGCGGGCGGGCGTCGTTGCGGTCTTCGCCGCCGACGGCGCGGTAGAGGCCGTTGATCGACAGGAATTCCAGCGAATCGGCGCCGATATATTTGCACATCGCTTCCAGGCTTTCGTACTGGTTGGCGAGCAGCTTTTCACGATCAGGCGTGTCGATGCCGTAGAAGTCAGGGTAGTAGATCATCGGGCTGGCGACGCGCAGGTGCACTTCCTTGGCGCCGGCATCGCGGATCATCTGCACGATCTTCAGCGAGGTGGTGCCACGCACGACGGAATCGTCGACCAGCACGACGCGCTTGCCTTCGATCATCGCCCGGTTGGCGGAATGCTTGAGCTTCACGCCGAAGGCGCGGATCTGCTGCGTCGGCTCGATGAAGGTGCGGCCGACATAGTGGTTGCGGATGATGCCGTATTCGAACGGGATGCCGCTTTCCTGCGCGTAGCCGAGTGCAGCAGGCGTGCCACCATCGGGAACGGGAACGACGACGTCGGCTTCGACGGGCGCTTCTTTGGCAAGGTTGATGCCCATGTTCTTGCGGGCAACGTAGACGCTGCGGCCGCCGACGACGGAATCAGGACGGGCGAAATAGACATATTCGAACAGGCAGAGGCGTTCCGGCTGGCCATTGCCGGCCTTGCGCGCGTCGATGGTGATCGAGCCGTCGGACTGGATTTCGCAGATGATGACTTCGCCATTTTCGACATCGCGGATAAACTTGGCGCCGATGATGTCGAGCGCGCAGGTTTCGGATGCGAAGATCGGCTTGCCGTCGAGCTCACCCATAACAAGCGGGCGGATACCGGTGGGGTCGCGGGCGGCGATCAGCTTGGTGCGGGTGATTGCCACCATCGAGTAGCCGCCTTCCATCTGGCGGATGGCGTCGATGAAGCGGTCGGCGGTCGAGGCGTAGCGCGAGCGGGCGATCAGGTGGAGGACGACTTCGGTGTCCGACGTCGACTGACAGATGGCGCCACCGGCGATCAGCTGGCGGCGAAGGGTCAGGCCGTTGGTGAAGTTGCCGTTGTGGGCGATGGCGATGCCGCCGACTTCAAGTTCGGCAAACAGCGGCTGAACGTTGCGCAGCGCCACTTCGCCCGTCGTCGAATACCGGTTATGGCCGATCGAGATATTGCCGGGCAGGCGGGCCAGCGTCGTCGGGTTGGTATAGTGGTCGCCGACCAGGCCCATATGGCGCTCGGAATGGAACCGCGATCCGTCGAAGGAGACGATACCGGCGGCTTCCTGGCCGCGGTGCTGCAGGGCGTGAAGCCCGAGCGCCGTCAGCGTTGCCGCATCGTCATGGCCGAGAATACCAAAGACGCCGCACTCTTCATGGAGCGTATCCCCATCGAGTTCGTCATTGAGCGTCAGGGAATAGGACTGGTTCATCGATGCGGGCCTTTGCTCTCACAAGAATGGATCGGCTTTCCATAGCATGACGCCGTCATCATGCGTTTTAAACGGCTGAGGCCCGGCAGAGCGGATGCCCGGCCGGACCTTTACTGTACGTCCCGCTCAAATGGCAATTGCCATCGTGCAGGTCAAGCTGTTGAACACTGTGTCAATTCGACTGCGGTTGCGCGCCGCCTGCAGGGGCGGCCGGTGCTGCATCGTCTGCCGGCGCCTGGTCTGCTGCCGGCGCATTGGCATTGCCCGTATTCTCGCCCTGCGGCTGAATTTTGTCCATCACGCTGGTGCGTATCATTTGGGCGAACTCTTCCGGCAGGACCGACTGCAGTTTCACGACCATCGAGTCGAGGAACGGCTTGGATTTGGCGTTGTTGACCCATGCCGGACGGTGATCGGCATCGACCAGCCAGTTCCAGAATGCGACGGCCACGACCAGCAGAAGGATGCCGCGTGCGGCGCCGAACAGGAAGCCGAGCGTGCGGTCGAGCGCGCCGATGCGGCTGTCGATGATGAAATCGGCGATCTTCATGGTGATGAAGGAGATGACGATCAGCGCGATCAGGAAGACGACGGCGGCCGAGCCGACGATCGCGATGCGGTCGTCGTCGGTGTACTTCTTCGCGTAGGGCACCAGGTAGTGGTAGAGGTAGTAGGCTGCGGCAGCCGAGCCGCCCCAGCTTGCGATCGACAGGACCTCACGGGAAAAGCCGCGGACCATCGCCAATACGGCGGAGAAGAGCACGACGCCGATGACAATACCGTCGAAAATCGTAATGGGCATATAAATTCAACTCCAGGGCTGCTGCGTTTCCGCAAGCGGGCCGCGCCTCATTCGTGTGCATCCTATATCACTACCGTTTACGGCAATGAAAGGATCAACCGTCGTCTTCCACACGTCGTAGCGCACCCTTCGATCCGGCGATGCGCGCCACCAGGTCCGGCAGGCTCTCTATCTCGTTCCAGCGTCCCCCGGTGCCCTTCGGCAGATCGGCGGTCGCTGTTGGAAGCAGCGCTGCAGAAAATCCCAGCTTCTCGGCTTCTTTGAGGCGCTGGGCGGTGTGCGCAACCGGTCGGACGGCCCCCGACAGGCTGACTTCGCCGAAATAGACGCAATCGGCCGGGAGAGCAATACCGGCAAGCGAGGAAACAAGGGCCGAAGCGACGGCCAGATCGGCTGCCGGCTCGGAGATCCGGTAGCCGCCGGCGATGTTGAGATAGACGTCGTGCTGGCCGAGCTTCACGCCGCAATGGGCCTCGAGCACGGCAAGGATCATCGAAAGCCGCGCCGAGTCCCAGCCGACGATGGCGCGCCGCGGCGTACCGAGCGAGGTCGGCGCCACCAGCGCCTGCACTTCGACGAGGATCGGCCGCGTGCCCTCCATGCCCGCAAACACCGCAGCCCCCGGGGATTTCTCGTTGCGCTCGCCGAGGAACAGCTCGGAAGGGTTGGCGACTTCGCGCAGCCCCTTGTCGGACATTTCGAACACGCCGATCTCGTCGGTTGGTCCGAAGCGGTTCTTGACGGTGCGCAGGATGCGATAGTGGTGGCCGCGGTCGCCTTCGAAATAGAGCACGGCATCGACCATGTGCTCGACGACGCGCGGACCGGCGATCTGGCCGTCCTTGGTGACGTGGCCGACGAGCACCATGGCAGCACCCGTCTGCTTGGCAAAACGGATCATCGCCTGCACGCCGGTCCTGACCTGGGTGACGGTACCCGGCGCCGATTCCGCCAGATCGCTCCACAGCGTCTGGATGGAATCGATGATGACGAGATCGGGGCGTTTTCCCTCGGCAAGCGTCGCGAGGATGTCCTCGACATTGGTTTCGGCAGCCAGCATCACGTCGGTATCGGCCGCACTCAGCCGCTGCGCGCGCAGGCGAACCTGAGCAACGGCCTCTTCACCCGAGACATAGATGATCTTGTGGCCGCGGCGCGAGAGCGCGGCGGCGGCCTGCATCAAGAGCGTCGACTTGCCGATGCCGGGATCGCCGCCGACGAGCACGGCGGAACCGCGCACGAAGCCGCCGCCGAGCGCCCGGTCGAGCTCGGAAATGCCGGTATGGATGCGCGGCGCTTCCTCGATCTCGCCCGAGAGCGCGGTCAGGGCAACGGGACGTCCCTTCTTCGGCGTCTTGGCCGGTCCGCCGCCGATGCCGCCCATCGGATCTTCCTCGACGATGGTGTTCCACTCGCCGCAGCCTTCGCACTTCCCGGCCCAGCGGTTATGAACCGTGCCGCAGTTCTGGCAGGTGAATTGAGTTCTGGCCTTCGCCATCAGGTTGGACTTTCGATGCTGGAGTTGGCGGCATCATCCGGTCGCGGATGATTCGCTCTTTCATCCATATGTCGGTCCGTTCGGGCGCCGACGCAACAGGGGATAGGCACACGGCGCAAGCAGCACACGCGCATGCGACTTTAGTTTCATGATCTGCTGATTTATTGGCAAATTCTTAATGAGAGAGGGCCATTTATGACACGCGGAGACGGCATAGGCCGGCTCGCATCTACGGTGGAGATTGACTTGAGAAATGCCTACCTTGCTGTTCGCGCGCTGGTCATTGCCGCGAACATCGCTTCGCCGCTCGCAATATATCCCGCAGCCGCTGCAACGCCCCCTGCAGACGGAATGCCGGCACCTTCCATTTCCAAGGCTCTGGATGCGCTTCTGCTGCCGGTCAACAAGGCCGTCGCCAGGAAGTTCAAGCTCGCCAAGGGAGAGCATGGTGTGCTGGTTCTTTCCGTCAAGCCGGGTGGTGTTGCCGACAAGCAAGGGATCAAGCCGGGCGACGTTCTCTCCGAGGTTCATGGCCATGAGGTTCATAAACCTGTCGACGTCGATGTCGCGGTCCGACGCGACCTGAAGGCCGGTCATTCGGATATCGCGCTTTCCCTTCAGCGGGACGGTACGCCGGTGGCTGTTGCCGCCGTCATCACGATGGAATCCTACAGCGAAGCCGTCTCGGTGACCGAGGTGGCGACGTGGGAAAGCGACACGTCGGATGCCTCGTTCTCCTACTCGGAATATGTCTCCGAGGAAACGGAGACCATCGAGTCGTCCTACGAGAGCGAAGAGACCACCGTCGAGGAAGCGATGACGCAGGAGGAATCGGCGACCGACGAAGAGACCAGCGCCGATGAAGCCGAGGACAGCGACGATAGCGCTGATGACGGCGACGGAGACGGCGGCTCCGACGAAGATTAACCGAATTGGGGTGGCCGCTCGTCATAGCGGCCGCCCGTCCATTGCGCCTGGGCGCATCAATCAAAACTAGTGATTTTCCTATCATCAGCCGCAGTGGCAGGCTGCGTTGTATATTCATAGGAACATTGCCCATGCTCGATTATTCGCTTGCCCACTGGATCACCTTCCTGACCGCCGCCGTGCTTCTGAACCTGTCGCCGGGTCCGGATATGGCGTTCATTCTCGGCCATACGATCAAGAGCGGCACGCGGGCCGGGTTTTCGGCGGTCTTCGGCGTCTGGACCGGCGCCTGCCTGCATGTACTCTTCGCAGCCTTCGGCCTGTCGGCAGTGCTGGCCGCCTCTGCCTTCGCTTTCTCGGCGGTGAAGTGGGCGGGTGCCGCCTATCTGGTCTGGCTCGGCATCCAGGCTCTGCGGTCGGGCGGCGAGGGCGGTTTCATCAAGGCTGCGGCGGAGACGATGAGCTGGCGCCGGATCTACCGGCAGGGCGTGCTCGTCTCGCTGCTCAATCCGAAGGTGGCGATCTTCTTCCTCGCCTTCCTGCCGCAATTCGTCGTCGAGGGTGCAGGCGCGGTCTGGCTGCAGCTTGCCGTGCACGGCCTGCTGATCGTCGTGGTCGCCGTCTTCATCGAACCGCCGTTGATCCTGGCGGGCGGCAAGCTCGCCGAACTCGTCAAGGGCAACCGCAAGATCGGTCTGTGGCTCGATCGCGGTCTCGGCGCGCTGCTCGTTGCGCTCGGCGTTCGCCTGGCGCTGACGACGCGCTGAGACCTATTCCTCGTCGACCACGTATTTCCGCTCGTGGCGCAGCCCGATGCTCGTCAGCATCTCGTAGCCGATCGTGCCGGCGGCGCGTGCCGCGTCGTCGACAAGAATGTTCTTGCCGAAGAGCTCGATGTAATCGCCGGCGCGGATCAGGTTCTCGGGCAGGTCGGTGACGTCGAAGATCGTCAGGTCCATGGTGATGCGGCCGGCGACCGGCACATGATATCCCTCGAAGAAGCCCTGACCGCCCTGCGGCAGCGCATTGCGCAGCGGCACCCCGCCGCTCGACTGGCTGCGCATGTAGCCATCGGCATAACCGGCCGCAACGATCGCCAGGCGGCTGTCGCGCGTCAGCTTCAGTGCCCGCCCGTAGCTGACGGATTCGCCGGCGCGCACCGTCTTGACCTGGATCACCCGGGCTTCGGCGGTGGCGACAGGGCGCATCGGGTTCTTCATGCCGTGGACGGCCTCGGCGCCATAGATGGCGATGCCCGGACGCGTCAGGTCGAAATGATAATTTTCGCCGAGAAACACACCGGCGGAGGCCGCAAGGCTTGATTCGATACCTTCATAGGCGGCGGTAACCCTGCGGAATGATTCAAGCTGCTGCTTGTTCATCGGCGACAGCTGGTCGTCGCCGCAGGCAAGATGGCTCATCACGAGTACAGGCGCAAAGCTTGCCGGGCGCGAGACGTCATCGGCGAGTGCGAGTGCCTCGTCGATGTGAAGACCGAGCCGGTTGAAGCCGGTATCGACATGCAGCGCACAGGGGTAGTCGCCATAGTCCGAAAGCACCGCCATCCAGAAGGCGAGCTGCTCCTCGGACGAGATGACGGGCACCAGATCGTTCTCGAAGAAACGCCGCTCGGTTCCGGGCCAGATACCCGACAGCACGAAGATCCGCGCATCGGGCGCATAGAGCCGCAGCGTCACGCCCTCATCGACGGTCGCGACGAAGAAGTCGCGCGCCCCCGCCAGATACAGCGCCTCGCCGGAATCCTCGATCCCCATGCCATAGGCATCCGCCTTGACGACGGCAGACGCCCGCGCCTTTCCAGAACGCCGCGCCATGTCCTGCCAGTTCTGGGCGAGGGCGGAGAGATCCACCGTCAGCCGCAGTCCCGCGGATTCAAAATGATCGTCTTCGAAGGCGTCGGAAATATCGGTCATCGCACACATCAAAAATAAAGGCCGGAGAGGAGTCTCCGGCCAGTCTAAAGCTCATGACCTGCGAGGGGAAGCCCGTCGCTGCATTGCAGCAATGCCATTCTTGTCAGGCAACACAAGATCCCATTCGATGAGCGGCACGGTGTCCTCGTGTATTCTCTGCATTTCTCAAAAAATCATGGCTCAGTTTGTTGACTGTCGTGAGTTGGTAGGACTCTTCCCGCTCATCGAAGTGGCGTTCACATCGCGGCTACAGCGGATACCCTGGCTTCCGGAGAGTTGCGGGCATGATTGTGACGGCGGCGAACATTGCTGTCATCAGAGAATGCTTCTCAGTAGGAGGAAGTTTACTACGCCAGCAAAGACCGATTGCATGGGCGGCCGGAAAGCCTTTAGTTGTGTTTGCTCCAGAGTTAATCCTCGAGTTGCGAAATGATCGCCAACAAGATCAGAAATGTCATCAGTGGCAGCCTGGCAGGCTACGGAATCGCGTCTTTTATCTGCTTGCTATTCTTGCAATCACGATGGGTCGATCTCGCCCCGCGATCTCCCGACCTCGCTTTGAACTTGTATTTAAAACACAACGAACACGGTTCGACCGTCTTTTTCTCGCCGTTCCAAGCCACAAGTTGCGCACTTATGTTTGCGACTTCTATTCCGTTGTTCTTTTTGAGTGGCGTGGTCGCGCCGAAGAAAAATACCAAGTTTGAGGCAAATTATATCGCGGCCAGAGCAATATGGGAGGAAGACGACCCCTCGCACATCCGCAAGCCGGCATTCATTTTTGGCGCAACTGGAGCGCCGTTTATAATCTATTTCGCGGGCAGCTGGTTAGTTCACTGGCTAAACGCCAACGGCATAGTCTTCGATCTTGGATAGTCTGCGCGGGACTACAAGCTGTCGGCGAAAACCTTGCAGCGCTGGCCGTGGCCGTGTGGGTAGATTAGGGGGATCGGAGAGGTGACGGTCGTGCGAGGCGACTACGCTACGGCGTCGATAAGAAAGCCTCATGTTGGCGATGATGCCAACAAGAGGGCTCGGTGTCAAACTGCAGCAATGCTGCTCAGTGTTCTTCGTACTGCGTGAACGATGGCTCGGCGAGGTCGGCGAAGCGGGTGAACTCCGACTGGAAGGCGAGCTTGACGGTGCCGGTCGGTCCGTGACGCTGCTTGGCGATGATGACGTCGGCCGTGCCCTTGACCTTTTCGAACAGCGCTTCCCATTCCGCATATTTCGGATCGGCGGGATCGCGCGGCTCGAGGTTCTTGACGTAATATTCCTCGCGGAACACGAAGAGCACGACGTCGGCGTCCTGCTCGATCGAGCCCGATTCACGAAGGTCGGAGAGCTGCGGGCGCTTGTCGTCGCGGCTTTCGACCTGACGCGACAGCTGCGAAAGGGCGATGATGGGAACGTTAAGTTCCTTGCCGAGCGCCTTCAGGCCGGTGGTGATCTGGGTGATTTCCTGAACGCGGTTGTCGCCCTTGCCGGCGCCGGTCATCAGCTGGATATAGTCCACCACCAGGCAGTCGAGCCCGCGCTGGCGCTTCAGGCGGCGGGCGCGCGCCGAAAGCTGGGCGATCGAGATACCACCGGTCTGGTCGATATAGAGCGGCACCTTCTGCATCATCATCGAGCAGGCGACCAGCTTTTCGAAATCGGCATCGTTGATGTCGCCGCGGCGGATCTTCGAGGAAGAGACTTCCGTCTGCTCGGAGATGATACGCGTGGCGAGCTGTTCGGACGACATTTCGAGCGAGTAGAAGCCGACGACGCCGCCCTGCTTCGCCTTGAAGCTTCCATCCGCCTGCACTTCGCCTTCATAGGCGGCAGCGATGTTATAGGCGATGTTGGTGGCGAGCGAGGTCTTGCCCATACCCGGACGTCCGGCGAGCACGATCAAGTCGGAGCGCTGCAGACCGCCCATCTTGCCGTCGAGCGAATGGATGCCGGTGGAGATACCGGAGAGACCGCCATCGCGCTCCTTGGCGACGGCAGCCATGTCGATCGCTAGCGCCACGGCATCGTTGAACGACTGGAAACCGCCGTCGTAGCGGCCGTTTTCGGCGAGTTCGAACAGCCGGCGTTCGGTGTCTTCGATCTGCGCCTGCGGCGGCATGTCGAGCGGCGCGTCATAGGCGATGTTGACGACGTCCTCGCCGATGGTGATCAGCGCGCGGCGCAGCGCCAGATCGTAGATCGCGCGGCCATAGTCCTCAGCATTGATGATGGTGACGGCCTCGCGGGCGAGACGGGCGAGATATTCCGACACCGTCATGTCGCCGACCTTCTCGTCGGCCTTCAGGAAGGTCTTGATCGTCACCGGATTGGCGATCTTGCCCATGCGGATGATATCGCCGGCGACCTCGAAGATCTTCCGGTGCAGCGGCTCATAGAGATGGATCGGCTTGAGGAAGTCCGACACCCGGTAATAGGCGTCGTTGTTCATCAGGATAGCACCCAGAAGCGCCTGCTCCGCTTCGATATTGTTGGGTGCTTCGCGGTAATGCTGCTCGGCAGGAGCAACGGCGGCAATCTTTCGCGCGGCGTCGTTCATCGTCATCCGTTCTGTCGTTTCTATCCCGGATTTGAAGACTGCCACCTGCAAATGCAAGTGCATGGCGGCAACAGCGCCTGCCGGTCTTCAAAATCCACTGCGCTTTGCACGTTGTTCGACTTGTCCACAGCGCTTCAAAGCCTGTGGACAAAAAATGCTATCGTGTCACCTTGGGGACACGGGCCCGGCTGCGACTCAGCCTGCATTTTTACTGATGGCTATTTTACCCGTAAGCCATCCGAGTTAGCACTTGAAAAAATGCCAAATCTGCTTTAGATAGTAATAATATAATTAGCACACTAACGAATTGGACTGGAATCTATGGCGAATAAGCTGCTCGGCCGCGAATTGATCGAAGACATTGCTGCCTTCACCCGCAAGCTGAGAGCGACTTTCGATGCCAGGGTCAGGGAGCGCAACATGACGCTGCCGCGCGCCCGGGTTTTCTTCAATCTCAACAAGAAGGACGGCATCAACCAGCGCGAGCTCGCAGACCGCCTCGAGCTCGAAACCCCGACGCTCGTGCGCATCCTCGATGCGATGGAGGGGCAGGGCTATGTCGAGCGCCGTGTCGCCGGCTCCGACCGCCGCGCCAAGGAGATCTACATGACCGACGCGGGCAGGGTGGTCGCGGCCGAAGTCGAGGGTCTTGCGGAGGAAGTGCGCGGACAGATCATCGCCGGTATTCCCGAAAGCGATCTCAGGACTACCTTGAATGTTATCCGCGCGATGCAGGCGAACCTGGCGGCTGTTCGCGGACAATGAGGACGCGTGAATGAGCCTCGCCGAGACAGCAAACGACAATGCTGTAGTCGCCCGCAAGGGCGAGGAAGAGGCCGTCACGCCGCCGCCCGCAGCGCCGCCCTTGCCGGTGCCGCTGGCGCGCTGGAAGGTGCCACTCTACATGGCCTCCTCGGTGCTGTTCTTCCTGACCCAGGGGTTGGGAATGAACCTGATCACCGCCAATATCTACCAGCTGCAGGGCTCGTTTTCGGCAACCACGATCGAGGTGTCCTGGCTGTCTGCCGCCTATATGGCGCCCTATGCCAGCCTTGCCATCGCGCTCTTCAAGATCCGCACGCAATATGGCCTGCGCCGCTTTGCCGAGTTTAGCATCATCTGCTTCCTCTTCGCCTCGATGATGAACCTGCTGATCACCGATCTGCATTCGGCAATCGTCGTGCGCGCCTTGAGCGGCATGGCCGCCGCCCCGCTCTCGACGCTCGGCTTCCTCTACATGCTGGAAGCCTTCCCGCCGGAGAAGAAGCTCTCGGTGGGCCTCAGCCTGGCGCTGATGAACACGCTGTTTGCCGCGCCCATCGCCCGCATCATCTCGCCGTCGCTGCTGGATCTCGGCGGCTACAGCGCGCTCTACACTTTCGAGATGGGGCTGGCGCTGATTGCCCTGCCGGTCATCTACCTGCTGCCGCTCACGGCGCCGCCGCGCGCCAAGGTCATCCAGCGGCTCGATATCCTGAGCTACCTGCTGCTCGCCATCAGCTTCGGCTGCCTGGCCGTCGTCCTGACGCTCGGGCGGCTCTACTGGTGGTTCGAAGTATCCTGGCTCGGCATCGTGCTTGCCGTCTCGATCGGCGCGCTGACGCTGATGTTCCTGATCGAGCTGCCGCGCGCCAATCCGATGCTCGACCTGCGCTTCGTGTTTTCAGGGGCGAACATGCGCATGGCCGGTCTCCTGCTGTTGTTCCGCTTCGTCTCCTCGGAGCAATCGACGACGGCTGCGAATTTCTACCAGCAGCTCGGCCTGCTCAACGACCAGACGATCCATCTCTATGCAATCATCCTGCTCTCGTCGCTCGCGGGCGGGCTGTTCTGCGCCTATCTGATGATGACCCGCTATGTGGAGACCGCGCATGTGCTGGCGCTGATCCTCATCGCGGCGGGCGCCTATATCGACAGCCAGTCCACCAGCCTGACGCGGCCGCCGGAAATGTATCTGAGCCAGGCGATGGTCGCGGCGGGTGCGGCGATGTTCCTGCCGCCGGTCATGTCCAAGGGCTTTGCGGCCGTCCTCGCCAAGGGTATGCCCTATATCGTCAATTTCCTGGTGATCTTCCTGTTCACCCAGTCGATCGGCTCGCTCTTTGCCTCGTCGGTGCTCGGCACTTTCGTCGTCATCCGCGAGAAGTTTCATTCCAACGTTCTCGTCGAGCATATCCTGCTGACGGATCCGATCGTTGCCCAGCGCGTCTCGCAGCTTTCGGCCGCCTACGGAAAGGTCATCACCGACAAGACGCTGCTGAATGCCGAGGGCCTCTCGCTGCTCAGCCAGCAAGTGACGCGGGAAGCCTATGTGCTCGCCTATAACGACGCCTTCTACGTCATCTTCCTGTCCTGCCTGGCAGGTCTCGTCGTCCTTCTTCTCCATCTCGCATGGAAGCGCCGGCCCTGGCAGAACGGGCCGGAGGCCGCCCTTGCGCAATCCTGAGCCAGAGGCCCCGCTCGCATGTTCAAATCCCTCCGCTCGCCCACCTCTCTGATCGTGCTGATCGCCGGTGCCGCCGGCATCCTGCTGGTGCTCTATGCCTGGCGCCTGCCACCCTTCGTGACCTCGGTGGAAACGACGGACAATGCCTATGTCCGCGGCTACGTCACGCTGATGAGCCCGCAGGTCAGCGGCTATGTCGTCGACGTCCCGGTCAAGGACTACGAGCATGTGAAGCAGGGGCAGGTTCTCGCCAAGATCGACGACCGCATCTATGCGCAGAAGCTGGCGCAGTCGCGCGCCGCGCTCGATGGTCAGAAGGCCTCGCTCGCCAATTCGCACCAGCAGGAGCTCTCGGCACAAGCCAACATCGCCTCCAGCCAGGCGCAGATCGATAGCGCCACCGCGGCGCTGAAGCGTGCCCAGCTTGCCTGGGATCGCGTCGATAATCTGAGCAACCGCGGCATCGCTTCGGCCAGTGAATCCGAAGCCGCCCAGGCGACGCTCGAGCAGGCGAAGGCGGCGCTCA
This sequence comes from Rhizobium sp. Rhizsp82, assembly GCF_047325115.1. Classification (NCBI taxonomy): domain Bacteria; kingdom Pseudomonadati; phylum Pseudomonadota; class Alphaproteobacteria; order Hyphomicrobiales; family Rhizobiaceae; genus Rhizobium; species Rhizobium sp. Rhizsp82. The sequence continues at coordinate 2,156,900 of NZ_CP168570.1, forward strand.
ATCAGGCGCAGGCCGCCCTCGAAGTCTCGAAGCAAAGCCTGGCGACGATCATCGTCAATCGTGCCTCTCTGGAAGCCAATGTCGCCGGTGCTGAGGCGGCGGTCCAGCTCGCCGAAATCGACCTGCAGAACACCTCGGTCGTGGCACCCCGCGACGGCCATCTCGGAGAGATCGGCGTGCGGATCGGTCAATACGTCACATTGGGCACGCAGATGATGGCGGTGGTTCCCGAGGACGTCTGGGTGATCGCCAATTTCAAGGAAACCCAGCTCGATGGGATGCAGGTCGGCCAGCCGGTTTCTGTCTCGGTCGATGCGCTCGGCCATCACCGGCTGACTGGCCGCGTCGAACGCTTCTCGCCGGCCGCCGGCTCGGAATTCGCCGTCATCAAGCCCGATAACGCCACCGGCAATTTCACCAAGGTCGCCCAGCGCCTCGGCGTGCGCATCAGCATCGATCCCGGCCAGGATCTGGCCAAGGACCTGTCGCCCGGCCTCTCGGTCGTGGTGCGGATCGACAAGAGCGCAGCACCTCTGAAGAACGTTGCCGAGAACCAGTAGGCCCCTGAAACGAAAAAGCCCGGCACGAGGCCGGGCTTTCCGTATGCGGTATCGGAGAGAAGCTTATGCTTCGTCTTCGTCGAGGCCGTCAGCTTCCGGATCGAAGAAGTCTTCCGGACGCAGAGCGTCTTCGTCAACGCCGTAGATCGCGTCAACCGAGGTCAGGGTCTCGCCCTTGGCCTGGCGCTCAGCTTCTTCAGCCGAACGGGCAACGTTGAGCTCAACGTGGATTTCGACTTCAGAGTGCAGCTGGATTTCAACCTTGTGCAGGCCGATTGCCTTGATCGGCGTGTTCAGGTGAACCTGGTTGCGGCCGATGTTGAAGCCTTCTGCGCCGAGGATGTCGACGACGTCGCGAGCAGCGACCGAGCCGTACATCTGGCCGGTTTCGCCAGCCGAACGGACGACGATGAAGGACTTGCCGTCGAGAACGTCGGCAACCTTCTGGGCTTCCGACTTGCGCTCGAGGTTACGGGCTTCGAGCGTTGCACGCTCGGCTTCGAAGCGCTTCTTGTTGGCTTCGTTGGCGCGCAGAGCCTTGCCGAGCGGCAGGAGGTAGTTACGAGCAAAGCCGTCGCGAACCTTTACGGTTTCGCCCATCTGGCCGAGCTTGGAGATACGTTCGAGGAGAATGACGTCCATGTTAGAGTTCCTTTCTTAGATGTTCGAATCTGTTTGTTTGGGGGCATCCGCATCCTTGTTGGGGGTCAGTGCGATCGCTTTGCGCGTATCGGACAGGCCGACGACCAGGATGAAAAAGGCTGGCAGCATCAGGATGAGCGATGCCAGGTAGAGCAGGATCAGCGCCGGCAGGCGCCAGTCCTTGCCGCGCGTGCGGAAATGCAGCGAGGCGAAGCCGGAAAGCAGGAAGCCGGCGCCGAACGTGCCGACGACGGTTGCTCCGATCATCGCCGGAACGCCGCCGAAGAAGGTGGCGGCCAGACCGGCGAGGAAGACGAAAATCGAATTGCGGTTCATCCGAAGCGCGGACGGAATGTCTTCGCGCGGACGCAACGCCCGGCCCGAAGCGTTCACGATGCGGGTCGCGATGTAATAGGCAGCAAACAGGAGCACCACCCACATGGCGCCCTGGATGGCAGGCAGCATCAGCAGCAGCAGCGACTTGGTCTGCGCCGTCGCCGCCGGATCGAGGCTCACTTCCGGCTGCTGCTGGGCAAAGGACGTGAACAGCGCATCGACCATCTGGCTGACGAGATCCGGGCCGTAGCCGATCATGAAGCCGGTGACGATGACGGCGAGCGTCACGAGTGCGCAGAGATGCAGCAGGATATCGGACAGCGGATACCAGGCCATCAGATGATCCGGGCCGCCGAGCTCGGAAGCGGGGCGCGCCAGATTGGCGAGATGGCTGAGCCAGCCGGCCGGCAGCAGCGTCACCAGCGTCATCATCAGCGCGAAGGTCGGCGAGATGGCGATGGCGCCGAGCACGGCGGCAGTCACGACGGCGGAGATGGCCGCAGCATTGCCCCAGCCGAGGCCGACGAGAAGAATGGGAAGCGCGGAAGCCGCGTAAAGGACGGCGCTGAACGACAATTGAACGCTCGCGCCGAGCACCAGCAGTGCGGCGGTAATGCCGGCAAGGGCGCCGGTCAAAAGCGTTTTAAAGTCCAGTTTGTTCACGGTCGCTGTCCTGCTTCATCAAGCAGTTAGAGGGCGTTTTCTGAATCAGTTTCAGAAAGGCCTCAACATGGGTTTTAAGAGTTCCGATCCGCGCCCATCGCGAAAGGGAGAAGGGAAGGCATTGCTGCCTTCCCTCGATTTGGTCTCGTCAGCCGATTAGGCGACGACGTACGGCAGCAGGCCGAGGAAGCGGGCGCGCTTGATCGCCTGAGCGAGTTCGCGCTGCTTCTTCTGGGAAACAGCCGTGATACGGGAAGGAACGATCTTGCCGCGCTCGGAAATGTAGCGCTGCAGGAGACGAACGTCCTTGTAGTCGATGCGCGGAGCGTTTGCACCAGAGAAGGGGCAAGTCTTGCGACGGCGATGGAACGGGCGGCGGACCGGTGCGGAGGAAGCTTCAGACATTATCAGATCTCCTTAAGCGCGGTCTTCGCGGGGAGCGCGGTCCGGACGCGGGCCACGCTGGAAGTCGCCGTCACGGCGCGGCGGACGGTCACCGAACTCGCGGCGCGGGCCACGGTCGCCACCTTCGCGCGGGCCGCGGTCGTCGCGGTCGCGCTTCTGCATCATGGCAGACGGGCCTTCTTCGTGCTTTTCAACAGCGATCGTCATGTAGCGCAGGACGTCTTCGCTGATGCGCATCTGACGTTCCATTTCCTGGATCGCAGCTGCCGGTGCATCGATGTCCACGAGGACGTAATGTGCCTTGCGGTTCTTCTTGATGCGGTACGTGAGGGACTTGAGGCCCCAGTTTTCGACGCGCCCGACCTTACCGCCGTTAGCTTCGATCACACCCTTGTACTGTTCTACGAGGGCGTCGACCTGCTGAGCGGAAATATCCTGCCGGGCAAGGAATACATGTTCATAAAGAGCCATGACAGCTTTGCCTTTCTTGCGTTTGGTCAACCCGGTATTCGGCGGCTAAGCCTCAACGACTGCTCCTGATTGGGCGGACCCAGGCAAGAAAAGCGTTTCCGAGACGGTCGAGAGCGGAGACACGGGAGGCTGGAACGCTTCCGTTCCGAACGATTCCCCTAAAGGAAACCGGCCCTCCGTTCAGCCACCAGCCAGAAGACCGGGTTTCGAACAGGGGCGCTTATACGGATTTTTCGACAGAAGGCAAGGGCTGATGGACCGGCCGTGTTATATCTATCCGAAGCGCATCTTTAGAGGGGAGGCACGCTTGGAAGAACCGGAGCATTCCGAACACGGTAGCACTAGGCCGGATGGTCGGCCTCAACGCGAGCCTGCCGGGCAATTTTATAAGCGCCTCGCAAAATCTAGTGAGGCCGACATCGACCTTGAGCAGGTTATCGCAGAACACAGAAAGCCTCATAAGGGGATCGATCTGCGATAACCTAGCGTGTGTTTTACAGCGGCATCGGATACTGGCGGTGCACCTTCTCGATCTCGGCAAGCACGTCGCCCGACAGCTTCACATCGACCGAGCTGAGATCGGTCGTCAGCTGTTCCATCGTCGTCGCGCCGATGATCACCGAGGCCATGAAGCGGCGGGTGAGGCAGAAGGCGAGTGCCATGGCCGAGGGGTCGAGGCCGTGGTTGGCGGCAATCTCGAGATAGGCCTTGGTCGGTGCTTCCTGCAGCGGCTGCAGGCGGCCGCCGAGGTCTCCGTTGATCGAGGCGCGCGATCCCTCAGGCTTCACGCCACTCTGATACTTGCCGGAGAGAATGCCGGCGGCGAGCGGCGAATAAGCGAGCAGGCCGACATCTTCGTGATGCGAGAGTTCGGCGAGATCCAGATCGAAGTGACGGTAGAGGAGATTATACTCGTTCTGCACGCTGGCGACGCGCGGCAGGCCCTTCTGCTCGGAGAGCGTCAGGTACTTCTGGATGCCCCAGGTCGTCTCGTTGGAAAGACCAAGCGCGCGCACCTTGCCTTCCTTCACCAGGATATCTGTCGCCTCGAGAATATCGAGGATGTTGGCGACGGCCTTGGCGCGGTCCTGCTTGAAGGGGTCGTAGTGCCAGTTCTGGCGGAAATGGAAATGGCCGCGGTTCGGCCAGTGGATCTGGTAGAGGTCGATATAGTCGGTCTTCAGGCGCTTGAGGCTGGCTTCGACGGCAAGCTTGATGTTCTTCGCGTCTGCGCCTTCGCCGCCGCGGATGTAGGAGCGCCCGTGACCGGCTACCTTGGTCGCCAGCACGATGTCCTTGCGCTTACCGGTCTTTGCGAACCAGCTGCCGATGAACTCTTCGGTGTGGCCATATGTTTCCGAGGAAAGCGGCGTCGTCGGATAGAGTTCGGCGGTGTCGAAGAAGTTCACGCCCTTTTCGACGGCGTAATCCATCTGCGCGTGGGCTTCTGCCTCGCTGTTCTGCGAGCCCCAAGTCATGGTGCCGAGGCAGATTTGCGATACCGATATGTCTGTACGGCCTAATTTGTTGAACTTCATTGGAAAACCTTGAAAGCAAGTGTGCGGCGGAACCCGCGCTGGGGCGGCGCAAATTTAAGTGCGAATTCGGCGAGCGCAAGTGCAAAAAGCCCGGTTTTTCGCACCTGCAAAAGGCTCTGGAGACCGCGAACGGGCTATTGACTCCTCAGGAAAGAACGTCAATTGGAGGCGAAATCGCCCAAATGACATAATAGGGATATAGAAATGACGGTCGCTTTTACATTTCCGGGCCAAGGCAGCCAGGCTGTCGGCATGGGCAAGGAGCTTGCCGAAAACTTTGCTGAAGCCCGCGCGGTATTCGATGAAGTCGACGAGGCGCTCGGCGAAAAGCTGTCCTCCATCATGTTCGAAGGTCCCGAAGAGACGCTGACGCTGACGGCAAACGCCCAGCCGGCGCTGATGGCCGTCTCCATGGCCGTCATTCGCGTCCTGCAGGCCAAGGGCCTCGATCTCAAGTCCAAGGTTTCCTACGTCGCCGGCCATTCGCTCGGCGAATATTCGGCACTCTGCGCCGCCGGCACATTCTCGCTTGCCGATACCGCCCGTCTCCTGCGCATCCGCGGCAATGCCATGCAGGCAGCCGTTCCGGTTGGCGTCGGCGCCATGGCCGCGATCATCGGCCTCGAGCAGGCTGACGTCATCGCCGTCTGCGAAGAGGCATCCGCTCTCGGTTCGGTCCAGATCGCCAATGACAATGGCGGCGGCCAGCTGGTTATCTCCGGCGAGAAGGCAGCCGTCGAAAAGGCTGCAGCGCTCGCGACCGACAAGGGCGCCAAGCGCGCTATCCTGCTGCCGGTCTCCGCGCCCTTCCATTCGAAGCTGATGGCGCCTGCGGCAGACGCGATGCGCGAAGCGCTCGCCGGCGTTGCCAAGTCCAATCCGATCGTTCCCGTCATCGCCAATGTCCGCGCTGCACCGATCAGCGATGCCGACGAGATTGCCAAGCTTCTCGTCGAGCAGGTCACCGGCCAGGTCCGCTGGCGCGAGACGGTCGAATGGTTCGCCGCAAATAACGTCACGACGCTCTACGAGCTCGGCTCCGGCAAGGTGCTGACGGGCCTCGCGCGCCGCATCGACAAGACGGTCAATGGCATTGCAGTCAATACGGCCGCCGATATCGACGCAGCCGTCGCCGCCCTCATGGCCTGATCGGCCCCACCAGACATAAGGAACGCATCCATGCTCGATCTTACCGGCCGCAAGGCTCTCGTCACAGGCGCATCCGGCGGCATTGGCGAGGAAATCGCCCGCATCCTCCACAAGCAGGGCGCCATCGTCGGCCTGCACGGCACGCGCGTCGAAAAGCTCGAAGCGCTGGCCGCCGATCTCGGCGACCGCGTCAAGATCTTCCCGGCGAACCTGTCGAACCGTGACGAAGTCAAGGCGCTCGGCGCCAAGGCCGAAGAAGAGCTCGGCGGCGTCGATATTCTCGTCAACAATGCCGGCATCACCAAGGATGGCCTCTTCGTTCGCATGAGCGACGAGGACTGGGACGCCGTCATCGAAGTCAACCTGACCTCGATGTTCCTGCTGACCCGCGAGCTGACCCATCCGATGATGCGTCGCCGCTTCGGCCGCATCATCAACATCACGTCGATCGTCGGCGTTACCGGCAATCCGGGCCAGGCAAACTACTGTGCCTCCAAGGCCGGCATGATCGGCTTCACCAAGTCGCTGGCGCAGGAGATCGCCACCCGCAACGTCACCGTCAACTGCGTCGCCCCCGGCTTCATCGAGTCTGCCATGACCGGCAAGCTGAACGATAAGCAGAAGGACGCGATCATGGGCGCGATCCCGATGAAGCGCATGGGCACGGGCGCCGAAGTTGCCTCTGCTGTTGCCTATCTCGCTTCCAACGAAGCAGCCTACATGACGGGCCAGACGCTGCACGTAAACGGCGGCATGGCCATGATCTGAAACAGGAAACCGGCCCCGTCACCGTTTTTCACGTCAATAGCGTGTTGACCAATCTGGCGGGGTTGATTTTCTGGCTTTGCGGCAGACATAAACCGTGTTAAGCGGGCCAATGACTGTGAACAGTCGTCCCGAGAAACAAGGCGAACCGGCAGGCTTTGAGCCAGCCTGGTACACCTGGAAGCCGGGCCAACGAGTTTGCTGAAGGCGTCGAGAGGGCGCCGTAGGCTGAAACAGGGTAGGGGTGCCAGAAGGCACTCTGATCAGGACATAAGGTCGAGGAAACCGACATGAGCGATATCGCAGAACGCGTAAAGAAAATTGTTATTGATCATCTTGGCGTCGATGCCGACAAGGTTGTCGAAGGCGCAAGCTTTATCGACGATCTGGGCGCAGACTCGCTCGACACCGTCGAACTGGTCATGGCGTTCGAAGAAGAATTCGGCGTTGAAATTCCTGACGACGCAGCTGACTCGATCCTGACCGTCGGCGACGCAGTCAAGTTCATCGAAAAGGCCCAGGCTTAATCCTGAGCGATTTTCAAAGGGCGGGCCACGAGTCCGCCCTTTTCATTTGGGGCTAAGCCCAATTTCAAGAAGACTATAGGCGGGGACACTCGATGAGACGGGTCGTTATCACCGGTACCGGTATGGTATCACCCTTGGGATGCGGAACTGAAATCACCTGGAAGCGTCTGCTCGAAGGCAAGAACGGTGCCCGCCTCGTAACCGAGTTCGAAGTCGAAGATCTTCCCGCCAAGATCGCCTGCCGCATTCCCGTCGGTGACGGCACTGAAGGCACCTTTAATCCCGATGACTGGATGGAGCCGAAGGAACAGCGCAAGGTCGATCCCTTCATCATCTACGGCATGGCTGCCGCCGACATGGCGCTGAAGGATGCAAACTGGCATCCGCAGACCGACGAGGACCAGATCGCCACCGGCGTGCTGATCGGTTCCGGCATCGGCGGCATCGAGGGCATCGTCGAGGCGGGCTATACGCTGCGCGACAAGGGCCCGCGCCGCATCTCGCCGTTCTTCATTCCCGGCCGCCTGATCAACCTGGTCTCCGGCCAGGTATCGATCCGTCACAAGCTTCGCGGCCCGAACCACTCCGTCGTTACCGCCTGCTCGACCGGCGCGCACGCCATCGGCGATGCTGCCCGTCTGATCGCACTCGGCGATGCCGATGTCATGGTTGCCGGCGGTACCGAATCCCCGGTCAGCCGCATTTCGCTCGCGGGCTTTGCCGCCTGCAAGGCGCTGTCGACCCAGCACAACGACGACCCGACCAAGGCTTCGCGTCCCTACGACAAGGACCGTGACGGCTTCGTCATGGGCGAGGGCGCCGGCATCGTCGTTCTCGAAGAGCTGGAACATGCGCTGGCGCGCGGCGCCAAGATCTATGCCGAAGTCGTCGGCTATGGTCTGTCGGGCGACGCCTATCACATCACCGCACCGTCGGAAGACGGCGAAGGCGCACAGCGCTGCATGGCGATGGCGCTGAAGCGCGCCGGCCTGACGCCTGCCGATATCGACTACATCAACGCCCACGGCACCTCGACCATGGCCGACACGATCGAGCTCGGCGCCGTCGAGCGCCTCGTCGGCAATGCCGCTTCTAAGATCTCGATGTCGTCCACCAAGTCGGCAACGGGTCACCTTCTCGGTGCCGCAGGCGCTATCGAAGCGATCTTCACGACGCTGGCGATCCGCGACAACGTCGCCCCGCCGACGCTCAACCTCGACAACCCCGAGCGCGAAACGGCCATCGATCTCGTTCCGCACAAGGCTCGTCAGCGGGAAATCAATGTGGCACTGTCGAATTCCTTCGGATTCGGCGGTACCAACGCATCGCTGGTTCTGCGCCGCTACGCCGCCTAACAGGCGGGCGCCACGGCGCATTTTGGCAGAGCACGAAGGCAGGGCCGGCACCTCGTGGCGGCGGCCCACCTGTTTTTTGCCGTATTGCTTCTTAAAAAGCAGACGGGGCCAAATATAGAGGAATGCCGGGTGAGCGACACGAACCAGAGCAACGAAACGCCGGGTCAGGGCGAGCAGCAGGCACAGAACGGCCGGATCATTCCGAAATCGCCGACTGAAGCGCTGCGCCCGGAACGCGTTCCGGAGCCGCCGAAGCGCTCCAAGAAGGCGCGCAGCCAGGTCGTGATTTTCCTCAATTTCGTGATGACGCTGGTGGTGCTCGGCTGCGCCGCGGCGGTCTTTGCCTTCTACTATGCGATCTCAAGCTATCAGGATCCGGGCCCGCTCGAGACGAACACCAACTTCATCGTTCGCAGCGGCGCCGGTCTCTCCGAGATTTCGAGCAATCTCGAGCGCAACAACATCATCTCCGACGCCCGCATCTTCCGCTATCTGACGGCCACCCATCTGAACGAAGGCGAAAGCCTGAAGGCCGGTGAATACGAGATCAAGGCCAAGGCTTCCATGAACGACATCATGGAACTGCTGAAGTCGGGCAAGTCGATCCTCTATTCTATTTCCTTCCCTGAGGGCCTGACGGTCCGCCAGATGTTCAATCGCATGAACGAGGATCAGGTTCTGGAAGGCGAGCTGCCGACCGTGCTTCCTGCTGAAGGCAGCCTGCGGCCGGATACCTACAAGTTCTCGCGCGGTACCAAGCGCGGCGAGATCGTTGACCAGATGGCAGCCGCCCAGACCAAGCTCGTCGAGCAGATCTGGGACAAGCGCGATCCGGCGCTTCAGCTGAAGTCGAAGGAAGAGCTGGTGGCGCTCGCCTCGATCGTCGAGAAGGAAACCGGCGTGCCGGATGAGCGCGCCCATGTCGCCTCCGTCTTCCTCAACCGTCTTGGCAAGGGCATGCGCCTGCAGTCGGATCCGACGATCATCTACGGTCTCTTCGGCGGCGACGGGAAGCCCGCCGATCGGCCGATCTACCAGTCGGACCTGAAGAAGGACACGCCCTTCAACACCTATATCATCAAGGGCCTGCCGCCGACGCCGATTGCCAATCCGGGCCGCGACGCGCTGGAAGCCGTGGCCAATCCCTGGAAGACCGAAGACCTCTATTTCGTTGCCGACGGCACCGGCGGTCACGTCTTCGCGGCAACGCTCGACGACCACAATGCCAATGTCAGGCGCTGGCGCAAGCTGGAAGCCGACAAGGGCGCCGACCCGAATATCGCGGTGGACGGCCAGCCCGAAGCACAGGCGGATGCGCCTGCCGCCCAGAAGAAAAAGAAGACCAACTGATTTCGGAGGCTCGCATGGCTTTGCAGTCCATGACCGGTTTTGCACGGCGTGAGGGAACGAGCGGCCGTTGGCGTTGGGCATGGGAACTGCGCTCGGTCAACGGCAAGGGTCTTGACCTGCGCCTGCGCCTGCCGCCCGGCCTGGAGCGGATGGAAGTGGACGTGCGCCGCATGGCGGGCGAAACCTTCAGCCGCGGCAACATGCAGGCGAACCTCTCGGTTTCTGCCGGCGAGAACCGCTTCGAAACAGTTCTCAATCAGGATGCGTTGGCGACCGTTCTTGCCCTGCGCGACCAGCTGGCAGGCATCATCGATCCGGAGCCGCTGAAGCTCGACACGCTGCTGTCGATCCGCGGCCTCGTGGAGTTCCGCGAGAGCGAAGACAGCGAAGACGCACTCGCCGCCCGTGATGCCGATGTCGTCAGCGGCCTCGTCGGCGCGCTTGCCGATCTGAAGCTGATGCGCGAGCAGGAGGGGGCGGCGCTGTCGCGCGTGCTTCTCGACCATGTCTCGACAATCGAAACGCTGACGCAGACCATCGAGCGCGATCCATCGCGCTCGCCGCAGGAGATCGCCGAGCGCCTGAAGACGCAGGTGGCGATGCTGCTCGATGGCACCGCAGCGCTCGATCGCGATCGCCTTCATGCCGAGGCGGCACTGCTTGCCACCAAGGCTGATCTTCGCGAGGAAATCGACCGGCTGAAGGCACATGTCGCCGCTGCCCGCGAATTGCTGGCAAAAGGCGGCCCTGTCGGCCGCAAGCTGGATTTCCTTGCACAGGAATTTAACCGGGAATCGAATACCATCTGTTCGAAATCGAATGCCTCGGCCGTGACTGCCGCCGGCATTGAACTGAAAGTCGTCATCGACCAGTTCCGCGAACAGGTCCAGAATCTGGAGTGATCCATGCAACCGACGAAAACGTCGCCCATTCAGATCGCGCGTCGCGGCCTGATGCTTGTCATCTCGTCGCCGTCGGGCGCCGGAAAATCGACGATTGCCCGCACGCTTCTGGCGCAGGATAGCCAGATCGGTCTGTCGGTCAGCGTCACAACGCGCCAGCGCCGCCCGAGCGAGGTCGAGGGCATCCACTATCGCTTCGTCAGCATCCGCGAATTCGAGGTGCTGCGCGATTCCGATTCGCTGCTGGAGTGGGCCGAGGTTCACGGCAATTTCTACGGAACGCCGCGTGCGCCCGTCGAGCAGGCGATGAGCGAAGGCCGCGACATGCTGTTCGACATCGACTGGCAGGGCGCCCAGCAGCTGCAGGAGAAGATGTCGGCTGACGTCGTCTCGATCTTCGTGCTGCCCCCGACCATGACCGAGCTGCAATCCCGCCTGCACCGCCGCGCCGAAGACTCCGAAGAAGTCATCGCCCAGCGGCTGGCCAATTCCCGCGCCGAAATCGGCCACTGGCGCGAATACGACTATGTCATCGTCAACGACGATCTCGAGAAAGCCTTCGACTCCGTTCAGTCGATCGTCAAGGCCGAGCGTCTCCGCCGAGACCGCGGCCACGGCGTCTTCGACTTCGTCACCAAGCTGCTGGAAGAAACGCCGGTTCTTTAAGGGCCGGGCGGGGGGCTCCGCGAGCTTCCCTGGTTCCTGTGCTCTTCACAGGAACCCAGCCGCCGCACGTCCGCGCGGCGAATGACTCTTTCGCCTGAAAAGAAAAGTCGCGCGCGCCTAAGGACTTGGTCGCCCCACGCCCAATGTCCGCACAAGTCCCCTAGAGACTATTCGCCAGCAAGCAAAACTCATCCACCGAAAGCGTCTCGGCCCGCCGCTGCGGATCGATCCCCGCCTTCTGCAGCAGCGCCTCGCCGCCGATCGGCTTCAGGCTCTGGCGCAGCATCTTGCGGCGCTGGCCGAAGGCGGCATGCGTGACCCGCTCAAGGTTGGCGACGGAGCAGGGGATCGGGTTTTCACGCGGCGTCAGGTGCACGACCGTGGACGTCACCTTCGGCGGCGGCGTGAAGGCCTGCGGAGAAATGTCGAAGGCCATATGCGCTTGAGTCCGCCAGCCGGCGAGCACGCCGAGGCGGCCGTAGTGATCGTCGTCCTGTTCGGCGACGATCCGCTCGCCGACTTCCTTCTGGAACATCAGCGTCAGCGACTCCCAGAAGGGCGGCCATTGCTTCGGCATCAGCCAGTTCACCAGAAGCTGCGTGCCGACATTATAGGGAAGGTTGGCGATGATCTTGACCGGACCGTTAGCCGCCATCGCCTCGAAATCGGTCTTCAGCGCGTCGCCTTCGATCACTTCTAGACGGCCGGGATAATGGTCGGCGATCTCGGCGAGCGCCGGCAGGCAGCGCGGATCGCGCTCGACAGCGATCACCTTCTTGGCGCCGAGCGCCAGGATCGCACGCGTCAGGCCGCCAGGACCCGGGCCAACCTCGAACACAGTCGCATTCTCAAGACTGCCGGCAGTGCGGGCAACCTTCTGCGTCAGGTTGAGGTCCAGGAGGAAGTTCTGTCCCAGCGCCTTGCGGGCGTCGAGCCCGTGACGCTGGATGACGTCGCGAAGCGGCGGCAGGCCATCGAGTGCAGCCATCAGCGGCGGCTCTCGGCATTGCGGCCCAGCTGGGCACCGAGCTTCAGCGCGGCGACGAGGCTGTGCTCGCGGGCAATGCCCTTGCCGGCAATGCCGAAGGCCGTGCCGTGATCGGGCGACGTGCGCACGAAGGGCAGGCCAAGCGTGACATTGACGGAATCGTCGAAGCCGAGTGCCTTGGCCGGGATCAGTGCCTGGTCGTGATACATGCAGACGGCGACGTCGTAGCGGGCGCGGGCCTCGTCATGGAACATCGTATCGGCGGGCAGGGGGCCAATGGCATCGATGCCCTCGGCGCGCAACTGCTGCACCGCCGGATGGATAATGTCCTCGTCTTCGCGGCCCATCGTGCCGCTTTCGCCCGCATGTGGATTGAGACCGGCGACGGCGAGCCGAGGCTGGGCGATCCCGAAGCGCGCGATCAGGTCGGCATTGGCAATACGGCAGGTCTCGACGATCAGGGCACCAGTCAGCGCCTGCGGCACGTCCTTGATCGGGATATGGATGGTGACGGGAATGGCTCGCAGCTTCGGCCCGGCAAGCATCATGACCGGCGTCATGGCCTTACCCGTCGCGCGTGCTGCGAGATCGGCAAGAAACTCGGTATGTCCAGGGAATTTGAAGCCCGCCTCGTAAAGCACCGACTTCGCGATCGGGTTCGTCACGACCGCAAGCGCTTCGCCCTTGTGGGTCAGCGCGACCGCGGTCTCGATCGCGGCGATCGTTCCGGCGGCCGTCGCCACATGCGGTTCACCGGCAGCGACTTCAACGCCGGCCGCTATCGGCAGGACCGGCAGAGCTTCGGCAAAGATCTCGCTGGCCGTGTTGGCATCCGCGTGGCGGATCGGCACGGTAACATCGAGCTGACGGGCACGCACGGCGAGCACATCGGGATCGCCGATGAAGAAGAACGGCGCGAGACCGAGCTCGCGGCGGCGCAGCCACGCCATCAGCGTGATATCCGGGCCGACCCCTGCCGGGTCACCCTGCGTTAGCGCCAGTGGCCGCGAGAAGGGGACTGCCATGGCGATCAGCGATAGATGATCTGCGCCTTGGAGCGCAGTTCGTCGAGGTACTTCTTGGAATTCTCGTCGTTAGGCGCTTCCTTGTTGGCCTTCGCCTTGTCGATATCTTCCTGGCGGAACACCATCTCGGCGGCCGTATCGTCGGAAACCTGGCGCTGGCTGCAGATCGCCAGATACTCGACGCCCTTGTCAGTCACGCGGGTTGCTGTCGTGTTGCCCTTGGCCTGCTCGACCAGCGGCTTCCAGTCGGCCGGTAGCTGCGGCGCCAGCATGCGGCCGAGATCACGGATGGAAACGTCACGCATGGTCGCGGCAAAGACCTTCGCCTGATCACAGCCCGGATACTTCGACCGGGATGCTTCCGCTTCGCTCTTGCGCTTGGCGGTAATGCCCTTCTTCGACTGCGGCACCACGAAGATGACCTGTTGCAGCATATACTCGGTGGTCTCCGGCTTCTGCTTGTTGTTCTCCATCATGCGCGAGACGAGATCGCTGCTCGACATGCGGCCGGCGGAGCCGAAGCGCGCGTTGACGACGCGCGGCCAGCTCATCTGCACGGCGATGAACTGCTTGAAATGGTCGGCGCCAACGCCGGCGCGGGTCAGAATGTCGGTCAATTGCGCAACGGTCAGCTTGTTGCCCTGCGCAAAACGGGCGAAGGAAGCATCGACGTCGTCCTTGGAGACAGACATGCGCACGCGGGCGACTTCCTGGCGCTTCAGCGCTTCGTCGACCAGCGATTCCTGGGCACTCTTCGCATCTGCCTTTTGATGCTGAAGCTTCAGGAAGGCCACACGCTTGGCAACGTCACCGGAGGTGATCGCCGTGCCGTTGACAACGGCCTTGACCTCGCTTGCGGCAAAGGCCGGCTGAAACGCGGCAGCCGCGATGCACATCGCAGCGCCTGCAAGGATTGCCGTAACCGTTCTTCTGGCGCCAATCATCTATCGACCCTTCCCTAGACGACACAGTCTATGCGCGCCTATTTCCTTCCATCGAGACCACAGGACGTCATTTCCAGCGAAATGATGCTTTCCTATGCCTCAGATAATTGCTGACGGCAATGTCCTGCAAAAGTCTTGCGGCGAAAGAAAGGCTCTCTTTCTTTCGCCGCCGCTCTTCAAGCTTAGTTGTTGTAGATCTTCTTGTCCGGATCGTCGAAGTTGCCGACGTTGATGTCGCCCAGTGTGCGGAACGTCAACTTGGCGCCGATCGTCCAGTCGCTCGCCGACTCGTCGCTCAGGTCGCGCTTGTCGGTATAGGCGATCGTGAAGATCGTGCACTCATCCTCGTAGGAGAGGCCGATGCTCTTCCGGGCAATGACGTCGTTATTCAGATCCCAGGCGATGCCGCCGAAGATGGACCAGTAATCTTTGAACTTGACCGACGCCTTCGTCTGGATTTCGTCCGCATCCTCCGAGAGGCCGTAGTCCGGCTGTTTGCTGATATGGGTATATATCAGCTGGCTCTGGAAGGTATCATTCTGGAAGCCTGCGGTGAAATCACCGCGGCGGAACGACAGGTCCTTCTCGTCGAGACGGTAGGACGCTGCGAGAGCCAGGCCCTGAGGCGTCTCGATGCCGCCAAGGCCGACATAGTCGGAGCGCGACGTCTCAAGACCGGATTCGGCACCTGCATTGACGAGGTCGGCGGTTGCGAAGGAGTTGTCGCCGGCGAGCTGGAAGGACTGGCCGAAGATACCGTGCAGCTTGTAGCCGCTGTCGAATGTGCCCGTGTACTGGAAGCCGATATTGGCGCGCGTGCCACCCTCGATACGGTCATAACCAGAGAACTTGTCACGATCGAACAGGTTGGTCGCGTCGAAGACAAAGCTCTGCGCATCTTCGTTCGGCAAGGCGCCTGCGAGCGGCTCGTCGGGGCGCGCATAAACCTGCGCAATCGGTTCGATCACATGCGAGCTGTTCGAAGTCGTGATCAGGAACGGATAACGGACTTCGAGGCCAGCGGTCACCATGCCTCTAGTTGCTGCGTCGCCGTTGTCGAAGTCACCATTGTAGACAGACGTCCCGCTGATCGAGTTCGGGTCGTCGACATTGAGTGAGAAGGCATCACCGCGCGCAGCAAGCAGCGGCGTGATCAGCACACCCGCAGGCGTCACAAACGTTCGCTTCCATTCCAACTCGCCGCTGAGGCGCGTGGTCTGTCCCTTCAGCGAGAACCTGTCGTCACCAAGCGGATTGTCGAAGAAGCTGTCATGCGTCCGCGAGATATTGGTCAGATTGACGTCGAGTGACAGTTCACCACCTGCAAGCGGCTGCGGCGCGACATAGTGGTAGTCCATCGCCGGATAGACGATTGCCTGCTGCTTCTCGGACTCGCTCGTCGCGTCAGCATCTTGCACGTCAAAATAGAAAGACCGAAGATCAAAGTAGTTACGCTTACCCAATCCAGTTAAGTAAACTTGATTGGTGTGCGTCGTCTGATCGTAGCCCTTCAGCTCATAGGTGCGCGAGAAATTGTTGTCGGACTGGTACATGACGTCCCAGCCGAAGGTCCAACGCGGATTGATCTTGAACTCGGCCTGTGACGCGATCATGCCACGTTCGTCACGTTGGTCGCTTGTGTCCGCTGTGAACCGCTCGGGGTTCATCTGATTGATTCCGGCCATCCGAAGCGTATGCGTGCCGTTTTCGAACCGTTGGCGGAACTCGGCATCGAGCAAGAAGCCCTGCTCCGTATAACCGGTACCCGTCACCGTAGCATCCATGCTCGGGGAGAATACATAATAGTAGGGAACGGAAAGACCAAATCCGAGATTCTGCGACGTGCTCATCGTCGGGAACAGGAAACCCGACTTGCGCTTCACGGTGTTATCGGGGACTTCGATCCACGGAATGTAAGCGATCGGCGTGCCGAGCAGCTCGAAGCGAGCCTTCTCCAGGCGAATCGTATGCTTCTCGCCGTTCTGGATGACGCGCTCGGCCTTGACCTGCCAGAATGGCGGCTTTTCAGGGTTTTCGGCGCAGGGTAAGCAGGCCGTATAGACGCCCTTGTTCAGGATCATCTGCGTGCCGCCGACGCGCTCACCGCTTTCGGCGACGATGCGCGTATTGTCCGCTGTCTCGATACGGAGCGCGTTGATGAAGCCGTTCGCAAAATCGTCGGTAACGTCGAGCTTGTCGGAATACATCCGGTTGCCATCGGGACTGATCATCTCGATGTTGCCGAGCGCCATCATCCGGCCGGTCTTCTGATTGTATTCGACGCGCTGCGCCACCAGCTTGTAGCCGGCGTAATTGATCTGAACGCCACCCGTGACGGAAACGATCTGCTGGTCCTTGTTATAGACCAGTTCGTTTGCCGAAAGCACCAGCTTCTGGCCCTCTTGGACCTTCGGCTGCAGCTTCTGGATAGCTGGATTTTCCTGTGCAAAGACTTCTGGAATGCTGCCGGAATAGCTGAGCAGAGTCGCACCTGCGAGCAGGGCAACCAACTGTTTACTAAAAGTCTTGCGGTCGCCTGCCGCCACTAGCCATCCTCCTGATGAAGCAGAATCGTTGCGCCGAGTGCCAGCGCGACGACTACCGGAATCCAGGCCGCCACGAAAGGCGGCACAACTCCGCTGCTTCCAAATGCTTTTACAAGCACGGTCAGCACATAAAGCACGAAGCCTGAGAGGATGCCACCCAGAATCACGGACCTCGATTGGTTGAACCGGCTAAATTTCAGGGACACTGTTGCAGCAATGAGAGTCATCGCTACGAGAAGCAGCGGCTGCGACAGCAGTGAGTGGAATTGCGTCTCCAGCGCCTTGGTCGGAACACCGAAGGATTTCGCAATTTCAATTCGATTAGAAAGATCAAAAAAAGCAATGGTTTCAGGTGGAGTCAGGCGCTCCCTGACGAAATCCTGCTTCAAATTGGTACGCAGTTGTACCGTATCCTTGCGCTGGACGACTTCGCCGGGGCGGCGCTCCGTCACATCCTTAAGAAGCCAGTAACCATCTTCCAACTTTGCCGACTTCGCATCCTGGCGCAGGATCACCCGGCCATCCGAATCGAAGTGGATAAGCACCGCGTCCGTCAGCAGCGTGCCGTTCTCAAGGATCGTCTGCGCGCCAATGATAACGTCGTCCTGGCCGCTGATCTGACGAATCCACGGGATCTGCGATGCCTTGTTGGCAAGCTTGTCCTGGCCGCGCCAATCGGTCTCGACGAGCGCGGCCTGGCGCTGGCCCCAAGCGGCAATCGGGTTGATGACCGTGACCGTCAAAGCGCCGAGCAGCAAGGCGCCGACAACGAAGGGCGTCATGAACTGCCAGACGGAAATGCCTGCCGCGCGGGTGACGACCAGTTCGTATTTCCGGTTGAGCCCTATCAGCACGGTCATGCCAACAAAGAGGGCGATGAACGGGATCGTCTGCTGCAAAAGAAGTGGCAGACGAACCACCGTCATCAACAGGCCGCTCGCAACCGTGTAGCCGGGAAGGCCGGACATTCGGGTGGCAGTCTCGCTGAAGTCAATCAGGAAGACGATGCTGATGATTCCGAGGAAGAACCAGACCGTCGTCACCATGTAGCGGCGGAACAAGTAACGTCCAAGCGTGCCGAAGATCATGCGGCACCTCCGGATTTTCCATTTTTGCGTGGGCCGAGGTGGCTGCTCACAAAACGCGAAATCGCTGAAAGGCGATCGCCGATTGCCGTCGGAACGAGCTGCCGGTGGAAATTGAGAAGGACAATCGAAACCAGAGAAGCAACAACAGGGATGCCGTAAAGGAGCATAATGTAAACTGGACGGGTATCGATCTCATTGGCGACGTAGAAAGATGCCCAGCGAAGAGCAAAGGCGATCCCGAGCGCCGAAATCATCGGGTGGAGGCGCGCTTCGCGATGCGAGCGTGCGTCGCCGGCAATCACAAGTGAAATTAGAGCAAAGACGAAAGGCAGCGTCCAGTCCGTCAGGCGCCGATGCAGCTCGGCGGTGTAACTGCCTGGTTTCGCAATGTAATCCTTATCCGTCGGGTCGGGGTTCAAAAGGAACGCCAGATCGCGGTCGCTGGCACGCAGCGTCGCCTCGCCACGGTTTTCCGTCAGGTCCGACAGGTCGAAGGAATAGGAATCGAAGCGGATGATCGAGACGTTGCCGTCGCGCGTCTTTCTCTGAACTTCGCCATCCTTCATGAGCAGCGATGTGCCACTTTGATCGACCGCGCCTTCGCGCGCATAATAGATCATGTCGAAAGCCGGATCGCGCTCATCGACGACGAAGAGCCCGCGCAGCACGCGGCCTGCAAGACGTTCGGATATCTGAACGTAGAGGCCGTCGTCGATCTTGCGGAAGTTCTTTTCCTCGATGACGGTCGAGAGCAGGTCGGCATAGGTCGCGGCGACCATTGCGCGTACGCCAGTCTTTGCCTTCGGCTCCACGACGTTGTCGACCAAGAAGGAGAAGACGCTGATGACGGCCGCAAGCAGCAGGATCGGGCGCACCAGGATGCTGCGCTTGGCCCCGGCAGCGTCGATGACGGTCAGTTCGGAATCGTTGTTCATCGTCGTCAGCGTCTGAGTGATGCCGATGACGAGAGCGAAGGGCAGGACGATCGGAATGATCGACGGCAGGATCAGCGTTGCCAGCATCGCGAACGATCCGACGGATTGCCCGCTGTCGGTCACGAGATTGACGCGCTGCAGCACCTGAGTCGTCCAGATGATCGCAAGCACTGGCAGCAGCGCTACGAAAAACATCTGGCCGACGCGCCGCAATATGTAGATCTCGAGAAGTTTCATGCCTGCCCTTGAACGATCCGCCGGGCAAACGCCCCGCAGCGGATTCCATCTACGATGTTTGTTTCGCTTTTGCGACCGGTCCGGCTCAAAAATTCATTCAAATTTCAGAATTTTTTGGGCGGTGTGACGAATCTGTGAACGCGTAGAGACCGGCAAAGACGACGACCGCGAGCAGCCAGCCGAGGATGATGTCGGAAAGGAAATGGCCGCCGAAAGCGAGCCGCATCATGGGTGTCAGCAGCGACACCGCGACAACTGGCAGGAAAAGCCCGGTTCTCGCCGGCTGCGGAATGAATACCAGCAGACAGAGAAGCCAGCCGGCACTCGCCGCTTCGCCCGAGATGAACGAACAGTTGCTGACGCACTTGCCCGCGAAGGATCCGGCCTGGACGAAGTCCATCATGCCGCCGAATTCGGTGACGGAAACCGGGCGAGGGCGGCCCCAATGTTCCTTCAGGATCAGATTGACGATCAGGCCCGGGCCGATCAGCAGCGAGCCGAGCGCGACCTTAAGATTGCGTGCCCGGACCGCGTTGAACGTTGCTCCATGCTGCGTGTAGCAGGCGATCAGGAAGCCGAGCTGAACGATCGCCACCACGTAGGGCAGCCGGAAGAAGATGACGCGGAGATTTTTGAGGAACCAGTTGCCGGCCAGCGTGAAGGAGCCGCAGACATCGCCGGCAAGCGCGGTGGCGTCGCAGGTCGCGGGCGTGAAGAAGTAGTGCGAGGTCGCCAGATCGATCCCGGGAAAGGCGTAGAAGATGACGAGCAGCAGCCACCACAGGCAGAAGAGCCCGACGAAAATATCCGCAGCGGTCGGCGGAAAGCTGATTCTCCAGCCGGAAATATAGGTCTTGAGGGCTGCAATCACTGTCGATGTCTTCCGTTGGCCTGGCCTTCCCGCGGCGCGCTGGCTTTCTGCCCCGGCGGCGCGGATTTGTCCATGGCCCGGCGATCACGTCTTGTTTTCGGACATGAAACCCGGAATGATCGCCGCCGGAGAGGATTCCGCTGCGAATCCCAAGGAGAAGACATGTCTGTTAAATTTGATATTTCATTCGCGAAATCCGCCAAGATTAGCGGCGGCCTTACCGTTCTCTTGAAGGCCGGCGACGGCGAGCTTGCGGCTGGCGCAGAAATTGCCGACCCCGCGGGCGTCATTGCCAAGGCATCCAAGATCGCGAAGTTTTCCGCCAAGGCGATGTCGGCGCTCGATCTCGTCGCCCCCGAAGGCTCCCCCGCGGACCGCCTCTTCGTCATCGGTCTCGGCAAGCCGCAGGATTTGGTTGCGCATGACTGGCTGAAGCTCGGCGGTATCGCTGCCGGCAAGATCAAGGGCGCCGACAAGGCGACGATCTTCATCGATGCGCCGGGTGCGGCGATCGACGCTAAGGCTGCCTCCGGCTTTGCGCTCGGCATGCTGATGCGCGCCTACGCTTTCGATAATTACAAGACCAAGAAATCCGACGAGGACGACAAGGCGAATGGCAAGTCGGCCAAGGTGACGATCGTCACTGCCGATGCCTCCGGCGCCAAGAAGGCGCTGGCCGATGCCGAAGCCGTCGCCGAGGGCGTCAATCTCGCCCGCGATCTCGTCAACGAGCCGCCGAATGTGCTTGGCCCGGTCGAATTTGCCGCCAAGGCAAAGGAGCTTGAGAAGCTCGGCGTCGAAGTGGAAATCCTGACGGAACGCGAAATGAAGCGGCTCGGCATGGGGGCGCTGCTCGGTGTTGCCCAGGGTTCCGTCCGGCCGCCGCGTCTGGCTATCATGCATTGGAAGGGCGGCAAGGCGAAGGACCGGCCGATCGCCTTCATCGGCAAGGGCGTCGTCTTCGATACCGGCGGCATCTCGATCAAGCCGGCCGCCGGCATGGAAGACATGAAGGGCGATATGGGCGGCGCCGCAGCCGTGACCGGTCTCATGCATGTGCTCGCCGCCCGCAAGGCGGAGGTCAATGCCGTCGGCATCATCGGTCTTGTGGAAAACATGCCCGATGGCAACGCGCAGCGCCCCGGCGATATCGTCACCTCGATGTCCGGCCAGACGATCGAGATCATCAACACCGATGCCGAAGGCCGCCTCGTGCTCTGCGATGCGCTCTGGTATTGCAACGACCGCTTCAAGCCGCGCTTCATGATCAACCTGGCAACGCTGACCGGCGCCATCATGGTCGCGCTCGGCAATGTCCATGCCGGTCTGTTCTCGAACGACGACACGCTATCGGCGCAGCTGACGTCCGCCGGTCTCGCCACCAACGAGAAGCTCTGGCGCATGCCGCTCGGCCGCGATTACGACAAGATGATTGACTCGAAATTCGCCGACATGAAGAACACCGGCGGCCGCTATGCCGGTTCGATCACCGCGGCGCATTTCCTGAAGCGCTTCGTGCAGGAAACGCCCTGGGCGCATCTCGATATCGCCGGCACCGCGCTCGGCTCGCCGCAGGACGAGATCAACCAGTCCTGGGGCTCTGGTTTCGGCGTGCGCCTGCTTGATCAGCTCGTGCGCGACCATTACGAGGCCTGATCCCGGGCTGGAATGCAGGCATGACCGAAGTCCTTTTCTACCATCTGACGGAATCCAAGCTGGAGGACGCGTTGCCGCCGCTCGTCGACAAGAGCGTCGAACGCGGCTGGCGCGTTGCCATCCAGATGAAGGAGCCGGCAAGACGGGATGCGCTCGACACCCATCTCTGGACCTATAGGGACGACAGTTTCCTGCCGCACGGCACCGACGAGAGCGAACTGGCTGGCGATCAGCCGGTTCTGCTCACCGTCACCGGCGGTAACGCCAACCAGGCGACCGTCCGCTTCATCGTCGATGGCGCCGAACCACCGCAAGCCGATGCCTATGAGCGCATCGTCTTCATGTTCGACGGTTACGATCCGGAACAGCTGGAAGGCGCCCGCGCGCAATGGAAGAAGCTGAAGGGCGAGGGCCATAACCTCACCTATTGGCAGCAGACGCCCGAGGGGCGCTGGGAGAAGAAGGCCTAAGCCTTCAAACTAGGCACGTTCAGCCATCCCGCTTGAACGTCCACTTCACAACGTAGTCGCCGTTGCGCTTGAGTTTCGTCTTGGTCTTCAGCCGCACCGGGCCGCCGAGGGCGGCTTCGGCTTTTTCGAAGACCTGGCGGGCTTCGGCCATGGCAGCGTGGTAGGCGCTGTTGTCGCGCTTCGGGGTCTCGGCGACTTCCTTGAGGAGGGCGGTCAGTTCCGGTTTGTCTTCGGCCATCTCCGCCCTCGCTTCAGGTTGGGGATGCGGCGCCGGGCACCGCATCGTCCTTGTGATCAATCGTGGAAGGCTTCCACGAACTTGCGCTTGCCGAGCATGAAGGCATCGGCAACGTGGCGCAGCGGCGCCAGGTCAACGTCGGACTTGCCGGTCTTGATGATCTCGGCGAAGCGGCGGTAGAGCGACGGATATTCTTCTTCCGGTGCCGAGAACTTCAGCTCGCCGTTGACAGAAAGCTTGGAGCCGCCTTCGGCCAGTTCCATCGTGCCAGCTGCCGTCTCGGCGATGATGTCCCAGCTCTGTTTGCCGGTCTGGCGCCAGTCGAATTCGCCATGGACGGTCATTGCGCCGGCATCGCGGAAATGCAGGTCGGCCGCGATCGGGGCGTCGCGGTTCTCCGGGAATTCAAGCGTGGCACCGGTCAGGAAGATGGCGCGCGGCAGGATGTGGGTGACGATCGACAGGGCGTTGATGCCGGGATCGAAGACGCCGAGGCCGCCGGCCTGCCAGATCCAGTCCTGGTTCGGATGCCAGTGGCGCACGTCTTCCTTCCAGATGACGTGAACCTTCTTGATCTCGGTCTTCGAAAGGAAATCCCTGGCTGCCTCGACGGCCGCGGCATAGCGCGAATGCCAGCTGGCAAACAGCGAGACGCCCTTGGCGGCGGCCAGCGCTTCGAGATCGGCCACTTCGCTCAGCGTCGCGCCTGGCGGCTTTTCAAGAAACACGTGCTTGCCAGCCGAAAGGGCCTTGTAGGCGGCTTCATAGCGGTATTGCGGCGGCATGCAGAGCGAAACGGCGTTGATCTCGGGAACCGCTTCGAGCATCGCCTCGATCGTCGTGAAGCTCTGGATGCCCTCCACCGTGCCGTGGCGGCTCGCTGTTGCGACGAGCTTGTAATCGGCATTCTTGTCGATGGAAGGAAGATGCTGGTCGCGGACGATCTTGCCGACGCCGACGATGGCGAGGTTGATGGGGGACATGACGGGTGTTCGCTCCGGTGTGCTCAAAAGTATGATTTATTGGGCGCCTGTTTTAACAGAACTCTACAGCCGGGCAAGCCGTCATGTCACCTTCAGAGTGAGGCCATTTCGACGGCTTTGGCGTCCTTTTTGAACTTCAGCGTCACCACCTTGTAGCCCTCGGCTTCGAGACGGGCGAGGAGGGCGGGCAGCATGGCGGCGGTGCGCTTGTGGATGTCGTGCATCAGGATGATACCACGGCCGCGCTGGCGCAGCCGGTTCATGGCGCGATCGGCCACCTGGTCCGGCGTGGAGTTGAAATAGTCCTTGGTGTCGACATCGACATCCATGACGATCATCTCGCGCGCCGCGACGGCCGAGCGCAGCTTGCGGCTGTCGGCGAGGTAGGGGAAGCGGAAGAAGTTGACGTCGGTGCCGGTCGCCTTGGTCACGGCAGCTTCGCCGCGGGCGATCTCCGCTATCGCCATGTCGAAGGACAGGGTGTTCAGGTTCGGGTGCTTGTAGGTGTGGCTGCCGATCGTGTTGCCTTCCATGGCGACGCGCCGCGCCAGTTCCGGATGCAGCGCCGCCATTTCGCCGACCATCATGAAGGCGCCCTTGACGCCGAAGCGGTCGAGCGTTGCGAGCACCCGGTCGGTACGGCCGGGGATCGGGCCGTCGTCGAAGGAGAGCACGACTTCCTTCGGCTCCAGCTTCAAATCCTTGAGCGATGAAACGGTCAGCGCCCGGCCGGCAAGATGATGCGTCTCGCCGAAAGCGAGATTGGCGGGCTTGGGAAAGCCCGTGGTGCTCTCCTCGGTCTTGATCGAAGACGTCTTGATCGTCTTGTCGGGGGCAGGCTGCTTGGTTGTCTGGCAGCCGCAAAGGGCAAGCGCGAGAACGACACTCGAAAGAAGGGCGATACGGGACATGAAAGGGGCTCAACAAATCAGTAATGAATGTTGAGACAACCTTTCGAATTATGGTTAACGATCGGTTTAAATCGGATGTCCGGCCGTTAACTTGTGCCCTTCTGCCGCAGCCTTTTCCGGGCGCTTGTGGCTATCCTGCCATAGCCTCTTCGTATTCAGCCGAAAGCTCCAGCCATTGCTCTTCGGCAGCGGAAAGTTTTGCTGCCGCTTCGCCGCGCTGCTTGGCCTTCTCGGCTGCCTTGGCCGGCGCCTTCTCGTAGAGAACCGGATCTGCAAGTTCCGCATCAAGCGCCTGAATCTGTTTCTCCAGCTTGCCCGTCAAGGATTCGATTTCGTTGATCTTTTTCTTGAGCGGCGCCAGCGAGGCGCGCTTGTCGGCATTCAGCTTGCGCTGCTCGGCCTTGCTCGCCGGGTCGTCGGCACTCTGGACCTTCTCGTCCTTCTTCCTGCCCGAGGAAACGATCAGGTCACGATACTCGTCCATGTCGCCGTCGAAATTGGAGACCGTGCCGTTATTGACCAGCCACAGCCGGTCGACGGTCGCCTCGATCAGGTGACGGTCGTGCGAGATCAGGATGACGGCGCCGTCATAATCGTTCAGCGCCTCGATCAGCGCCCGGCGGCTGTCGATATCGAGATGGTTGGTCGGTTCGTCGAGGATCAGGAGGTTCGGCGCATGGAAGGCGGCAAGGCCCATCAGCAGGCGCGCCTTCTCGCCACCGGAAAGGTCCTTGGCGGCCGTCGCCATCTTTTCGGTCGCAAGGCCCATCTGAGCGACGCGGGCGCGCACCTTGGCCTCGGGTTCGGTCGGCATCAGGCGGCGCACATGCTCCACCGGGGTCTCGTTTGGCACGAGATCGTCGAGCTGATGCTGGGCGAAGAAGCCGATCTTCAGATTAGAGGCGATCCGCAAGTCGCCGCTCTCGGCGTTCAGGCGCCCGGCAATGAACTTCGCGAAGGTCGACTTGCCGTTGCCGTTGGAGCCGAGGAGGGCGATGCGGTCGTCATTGTCGATGCGCAGCGTGATGTTCTTCAAGATCGGCTTGCCCGGCTCATAGCCGACGGCGCCGCCCTGGATCGCGACGATCGGCGAGGCCGGTTGCTTCTCGGGTTCGGGGAAGGTGATCGGTTGGACGTGATCCTCGATGACGGCGGCAACAGTTCCCATGCGCTCCAGCGCCTTGACGCGCGACTGCGCCTGGCGGGCCTTGGAGGCCTTGGCCTTGAAGCGGTCGATGAAGCTCTGCAGGTGCTTGCGCGCCGCATCGTTCTTCGCCTTCGCCTTCATCTGCAATTCGTCGGCTTCGGCCTTCTGGCGCTCGAACTGGTCGTAGCCGCCGCGATAGAAGGTCAGCTTCTTCTGGTCGAGATGGACGATCGAATTGACCGCGTTGTTCAGCATGTCGCGGTCGTGGCTGATGACGATGACCGTATGCGGGTAGCGGCGCACGTAATCCTCGAGCCACATCGTGCCTTCGAGGTCGAGATAGTTGGTCGGCTCGTCGAGCAGCAGGAGATCAGGCTCGGCAAACAGCACCGAGGCGAGCGCCACGCGCATGCGCCAGCCACCCGAGAAGGAGGAGGCAGGCCGCAGCTGGGCTTCCTGGCTGAAGCCGAGGCCGGCGAGAATGCTGGCGGCGCGGGCTTCGGCCGAATGCGCATCGATATCGACGAGCCGCGTCTGGATCTCGGCGATGCGATGCGCATCGGTCGCCGTTTCCGCTTCCTTGAGAAGCGAAGCGCGCTCCTTGTCGGCCGAGAGCACGATTTCGATCAGCGACTGCTCCGTCGCCGGCGCTTCCTGCGCCACCTGGCCGATCCGCGCATTCTTCGGGATCGAGACGCTGCCGGTCTCGGCGCCGAGATCGCCGGTGATGATGCGGAAAAGCGTCGACTTGCCCGCGCCATTCCGCCCGACAAGGCCTGCCTTGGTACCCGCCGGAAGCGTCACGCTGGCATGGTCGAGGAGAAGGCGCCCGGCAATGCGGGCAGAGATTTCGGTAATCGTGATCATGCCCGGCGTTTTGGCCGAAACGGCGGATCAAGGCAAGGCCGTCGCGCGCTTTCGCAAATGCTCGGGCAGAAGTTGCAGTCGTTCGCCGAAATCGCCGCGTCTGCAACTTCTGAAGAGTATTTTCTAATAGTCTCTGCGTGATCGTAAGAACATGTTCGGTAATAAATGCTTAAATCTGAATGTATATATTTCGAATATTGAATTCATGACGTTTGAAGCTGCTATGCATTCTGATCAAGCAGAGATAAGCGGCGGAAAGATATTGATCTATTTCATCATATTTTTCTGCCTTTTCCTTTCCGTGGCTGCCATGCCATCGGGGCGTTTCGTCGTCGTGGTCACCGAACCCGGCGAGCCCGCCGGTCATGTCATCGATGTCATCGGCACGGCCGGTGGCTCCTTCGTCGCTCCGGGCGCATTTTCCTGGATCGCCATCGCCTATTCCGATGCCGATAATTTCCCCGCGCGCCTGAGACGTTCCGGTGCGCTCTTCGTACTCAACCATGCTCTGGCGGTGGGTTGCCTGCAAAAGGAGAGTTGAATGAATTCGCTTGAGAAATTGCGCAATATGGTCGGCCCCTATGTCGTCGGCCTGCTATGGGTGAATGCGCTTCTGACGGCGCTGCACCAGATCGTCGCCGCCGAACAATTCCAGGCGATGCCTGTGATCGCGCAGTTCCTCGTCGCTGCGCTGGCGACCGCCAACTGGGCGAAGGACCGTACCGGCGCCAATACCCGGATCATCAGCTCGATCGCCCATGCCGTCAGCGTCTCGATCCTCGTCTATGCCTTCGAAGGCTCGGGACTGCAGATCGACATCCACATGTATTTCTTCGCGTCGCTGGCGATCTGCGCGGCCTGGATCGATTGGAAGGCGGTCGTGGCCTACGCCGGCGTCGTCGCGCTGCATCACGTCTTGCTCTATGTCCTGGCGCCGCTCGCCGTCTTCCCGGGCGCCTCCGGTTTCGATCGCGTCATCCTCCACGCCGTCGTTCTCGTGCTTCAGGCCGGTGCATTGATCGGCCTGACGCGGGCTGTGACGCTTTCCTTCTCTTCCGCCGATGCCGGTATCGCTGCGGCTCAGGCCGCGCAGACCGCCGAACGCGACATGAGCGCCAAGGCGCGCGAGGCAGATCGGATGGCGGATCAGGAGCGCCATCAGCGCGAGGCCGAAAAGCAGCACGAGCGCGCCGCGATCGACTTCGCCGTCAAGACCTTGCATGGTGCGCTGAGCGAGCTTTCCTCCGGTAACCTGCAAGTTCGCATCGGCGAGCGGCTGGCCGGCGATCTCGACAATCTGCGCGCCCATTTCAACCAGTCGGTCGAAAACCTGCAGAGCGCCGTCGCCCAGGCAACCGATGCAACGGTGACCGTGCGCAGCGGCGCCGGTCAGATCAGTGATGCGGCGCGCGACCTCTCCGTCCGCACGGAGCGGCAGGCGGTAGCCATCCAGGAAACCGTCACGGCGCTGGAGAGCGTCGAGAATGCCGTGCGCCATTCGAGCGCGACGGCCGATCAGGTGGGCGTTCTCGTCTCCCGCGCCCGCAGCGGTGCGGAGCACTCCGGCGAGATCGTCACCAGCGCCGTCGATGCCATGGGCCGGATCGAAAACAGCGCCCGCGAGATCAACCAGATCATCGGCGTCATCGACGAGATCGCCTTCCAGACCAATCTCCTGGCGCTGAATGCCGGGGTCGAGGCTGCGCGCGCCGGCGAGGCAGGCAAGGGTTTTGCGGTGGTGGCGCAGGAAGTGCGCGAGCTCGCCCAGCGCTCTGCGACTGCCGCCAAGGAGATCAAGCAGCTCATCACCGCCTCGAGCGGCCACGTCCGCAGCGGCGTCACGCTCGTCGATCAGGCGGGCGAGGCATTGAACAAGATCGCTGCCGAGGTCACCGAGATCAGCTCGCATGTCACCACGATCGTCACCGGCGCCCGTGAACAGGCGACCGGCCTGCGCGACATCAGCTCCGCCATCGCGCAGATCGACAGCAGCACGCAGCAGAATTCGGCAATGGTCGAGGAGACCTCCGCAGCGACGGCAGCACTTTCCCGCGAAGCCGACACGCTTGAGCAGTTGATGTCCGGCTTCCGCACCGGCGGGGCGAGCTGGAGGGCGGGCGCGTCGCTGAAGGTCGCCTAAGGCCTCAGCGACCGAAAGCCTGGATCGGCTGGCGGCGGTTGGATTGGGCGGCGAGCAATGCAACGCGGGCATTGGCCTGGAGCTGCGTGCCGGTCGCCGCATCGCCGCTGAGCGCGATGCCGATCGAGATCGTCAGCTTGCCTGGATCGGATTTGTCCGACGTCGCAAAGACCATGTTCTCTTCGACCGACTGGCGCAGGCGGTCGGCGATGGCGATTGCATCGCGCATGCCGACATTGGCAAACAGGAAGGCGAATTCGTCGCCTTCGACACGCGAGACGAAGTCGTTCTTCTTGATCGATTTGCGGAACAGGTTGCCGAGCTTCTTCATCAGCTTGTTGCCGGCCTGCACGCCGTATTTGGCATTCAGCTGGCGGAAGTCGTCGATATCGATCATGAGAAGCGCACTGCCTGCGGCATCCTCGCCCTCGTAGAGATCGCCGATCGTCTTGGCGAGCGCGATGCGGTTCGGCAGGCCGGTCAGCGGGTCAGTGACGGAAGCGGCCTGGGCGGCGGCGACGCCGCGCTCCAGGGTCTCGATCCGCTCGACATCGGAAAGGAGCTTGGCTTCGAGTTCGGTCTCGGCGGCGAGCACCGATGCCAGCGACGAGGCGAGATATTCCATCTCGCTCATGAAGCCGTCGAGGTCTTGTTCGGAATTGCCGGAGAGCGACTGCAGCAGCGTTTCGGCGGCGCGTGCAAAGGCATATTTCTGCTTCAGCCCGTCCGAGAGACGATCGGCCGCCTCGCGCAGCAGCTTGCTGGCCTCGGTGCCGGCCGTTTCGGCGGCAAGGCCGCAATGGCTGACGAGCCGGTATTTGAGGCCGAGCTCATCGAGCCGGGCTTGCGCCGGATGGCTGCCAAGCGCGGAGATATCGGTGGCGAGTGCCGTGTTGCGGCCGCAGACGGCTTCATGCAGCAGCTCGTAGTTCCGCGGCAGGCCCGCAATGTTTAGCCGTGCCATATGCTCGGCGATCTTCTGGGCATCGTTCTGCGGGGCAGGGCGGGCGCCCTCGCGCTGTGCTGCATTCCTGGTTGTGTTCTGCATCACCGTTCCTCGCACCTTCGACACTGCTTTAGCCGCGGCTTATCTTCCCGCTATGCGCTGCAGATTTTAAAATAGCTTGAATTTTCAGTATCTCCGGCTTGGCGCGGCCTGAAAGGCGCAAATGCGGTTAATGCAACCTTGAAGCGGCGCTCACCAAAGACGATGGCGCCCATCAGATTTCGTCATTTGATTGCGGCGCCGCTTTGCCGTGAAATGCGCCCGTCATTCATGAGAGGATCGCCATGACGCTTGCGCTCTATTCGCTCTGCGGCGCCAATCCGCAGCACTTCTTTTCTCCGCATTGCTGGAAGGCGGTGATGGCGCTGGCGCATAAGGGCCTGGCTTTTGAGGAGATCCCGACGACCTATGCCGGTATCGCAAAAATCCGGCTTCTCGCCGACCCTGCCGGTGCTCGACGATAACGGCCACCTCGTCACCGACAGCTTCGCGATCGCCCTCTATCTGGAGGAAGCCTATCCCGATCGCCCCTCGCTGTTTGGCGGCGAGGGCGGCAAGGCGCTGTCACGCATGGTCGAGGGCTATTCGCAGATGGTGATCCACACGGCGATCATGCGCATGGCGCTGATGGATATCCATGGCGCGCTCGACGAGGGCGACAAGGCCTATTTCCGTGAAAGCCGCGAGCAGCGGCTCGGACGGACGCTGGAGGATGTGGTGGCGAACCGCGCCGCCGAAGAGGCAGCCTTCGCCGCCAAGCTGGAGCCGATGCGCCACATGCTGAAGTTCCAGCCGTTCATCGGCGGCGAGAGCCCGCTCTTTGCCGACTACATCGTCTTCGGCGCGCTGCAATGGCTCCGGGTCACCGCGGGGCTTTCGATGCTGGCAGCTGACGATCCGGTTGTCGCATGGCTCGATCGCTGCCTCGATCTTCACGAAAGCCGGGGGCGCACTGTGACAGCGGCGTGAAATTGCCTCATCCCCCTTGTTTTCGGGGCGGCGGGCGGGTAAAGACCGCCCACTTTTCCCGCTAAACCAGAGGATTTGACCCAATGGCGATTGAACGCACCTTTTCGATGATCAAGCCTGATGCAACGAAGCGCAACCTCACGGGCGCTATCACCAAGATGCTCGAAGACGCCGGCCTGCGCGTCGTCGCATCCAAGCGCGTCTGGATGAGCAAGCGCGAAGCTGAAGGCTTCTACGCCGTTCACAAGGAACGCCCCTTCTTCGGCGAACTCGTTGAAGGCATGACCTCGGGCCCGACCATCGTTCAGGTTCTGGAAGGCGAAGGCGCCATCCTGAAGAACCGCGAAATCATGGGCGCAACCAACCCGGCAAACGCTGACGAAGGCACGATCCGCAAGGTTCACGCTCTCTCGATCGGCGAAAACTCGGTTCACGGCTCGGACGCTCCTGAAACCGCTGCCCAGGAAATCAAGTACTGGTTCTCCGACACCGAAATCGTCGGCTGAATCGGAATGTCAGCCTGAGGGCTGAAGTGATTGAAATGACTCTTGAAGCCGGGGTTTTGCCCCGGCTTTTTGTTTGGGCGCTGTTAGGCGTTGGCGTGTGCGGCCCCCTCATCCGCCCTACGGGCACCTTTGTAACTTCCCTTTATCCGCTATCGAGGCTGTAATGCCTATCGCGGTGGCGGATGGAAGACCGATGCACCTTTGGGACACCAAGCCCGTGGGAGAGCCTGGGTCTCCGTCCGCCGTTCCATTGAACCCGAACAGTCGCCAGGGCCGCTTGCGCAGGCAAAGCCCGCTTAGGCAAGGATGGGATCCGATGGAGACGATAGTAGGCATCGATGTTTCGAAAGACCGGCTCGACGTGGCGGTGCTTCCGCAGGGCGAGGCTTTTGCGGTGGACAACGACGATGCCGGCATTGGCGAGCTGACCGGCCGACTGAAGGCGATCGGGGCCGATGCGATCGCGCTTGAGGCGACTGGCGGGTTCGAGACGCAAGCTGTGGCCGGACTGTCATCGGCAGGCCTGACGGTGCTCGTCGTCAATCCGGCGCAGGTGCGTGCCTATGCCAATGCCATTGGCCGCAAGGCCAAGACCGACCCGATCGATGCGGCCGTCATTGCCGCCTTCGTGCTGGCGACCAAGCCCGAGATCCGGCCTCTGCGCGATGCCGAGACGCAGGCTCTTTCGGAACTCGTCGCCCGCAGGCGCCAGATCGTGCAGATGATCGTTGCCGAGGAGAACCGGCTGCGTATGGTGTTGGCAAGACAGGCGCAGAAAAGCATCAAGCGCTTGCTTTCGGCCTTGCGGCGCGAACTCGAAAGCCTTGATGCCGATCTCGACGACCATATCCGCAAGTCGCCGATATGGCGGGTGCGCGAGAGCCTGCTGGTCTCCGTGCCGGGCGTCGGGTCGACAACGGCCCGTACGCTGCTGGCCGAACTGCCGGAGCTCGGCAGCCTCGACCGGCGCCAGATCGCCTCACTGGCAGGACTGGCGCCCTGGACGCGGCAGTCGGGCAAATGGAAGGGCAAGAGCTTCATCGGCGGCGGCAGAGGCAAGGTGCGCGCCGTTCTGTTCATGGCCGCCCTCGTCGCAAGCCGTCACAACCCAGGTCTCAAGGCCTTCCGCGACCGGCTCGTCGCCGCGGGCAAGCCGAAGATCGTCGCCATCGTCGCAACCATGCGAAAGCTCCTCACCATCCTCAACGCTATCATCCGGGACGCAAAACCATGGCAAAACGCTTGACGCCAAAGACAGTCGCTCTCCCCAAGGGGAGAAGGGAGGTGCCGCACCGTTTCGTTTCCCCTTCTCCCCAGCGGGGAGAAGGTGCCCGTAGGGCGGATGAGGGGGCTCCGAGCAGAGCGTTTGATATTTAACGTGGCTACTTACGCCGTCGGACACTTGTCCGTATTCGAATAATCCACCGTCCCGTCAGCCTTAAACACCTCGGGATTCTTATTGTAGAACGGCCCGACCACCAGCGGCTTGCTCGGCAGCATCGCCGCCTGGTCGACATCGGAGACGAATTGTGTCTGCAATTCCTGCAGTGTCTTGCCGTCGGCGGAGACCAGCTTGATCTTGGCGCTATAGGGCTTGTCCTTGCGCACGCAATGGATCGCCGGGCTCTGCAGGGTGATCTTGTCCCAGGCGGGGAAGATTTTCTCCTGCAGGGTGATCGGATCGCCGCCCGCCGGGTTTTCGAACTCGGCGATCGCCACGGCGCCATCGGGGATCGGCGAGGTCTTGCGCAGCGTCACCAGATAGGTGGCCGTCGCCACGCGGTAGTTGAAGACGAACATGTGGCCGGTCACTTCGACCATCTTTTCCATCTCGCGCTGGCAGCCTGCGATCAGCAGGGCCGAGAAGCCGAGCGCGGCAATCGCCTTGATCTTCATGGCATCTCCTCCTTCTTGCGCCGGTAATGGCGGTTGGCCTTTGCCCGGTTGCCGCAGACCGCCATATCGCACCAGGCGCGGCTCCTGTTCTTGCTGCGGTCGATGAACAGCCAGCCGCAGTTCCGGCATATCTTCATTCTGTCAGGATCCGGCATGGCGATCAGCCTCAGCGCCGAATGCGCCGTCGCCGCATCGAGGCCATCCGGCCGCGCCCCGCGCAGCGCCGATGCGATCCGCTCCAGAAGATCGGCCAGCATCGCATCATCGGCTTCGCCAAGCACCCGCTGGCGGAAATAGCGGTCAACAGCCTCGCGAAGGCCGAGAAAGGCCGGCCGGTTCTCTTGATGGACCGGCAGGACATCGCCGAACAGCGCCCGTTCGGCGCAGAATTCCGTCGCAGCAGCCGGAAAGGCGTCGAGTTGCGCTGTCGAGGCGAAACGGTCGATGCTGCGCTCGGCATCATGGCGCAGAATGACGCTGTTGGCGACATCGAGCGCCAGGGCGCCACCGGAAAAGCGATGCGGGGTCCAGGTAAAGCTCATCCTGAAAATATAACTGGTAAAACGTATTTTGCCAGTTATTATTTTAGGCGATATGGAGCATGTGAATGGGATATCTGCTGCAGCAACTGGCCAATGCCGTGCCGCTCGCCGCGCTCTATGCGGCGCTCGCCTTCGGCTATTCGCTGGCCTTCGGCGTCACCAAGCGGGCCGATATCACCTATGGCGCGATGTTCGCCTTCGCCGGCCAGATCCTGCTGCTCTTCACCGATTTCGCCTATAACAAGCTGTGGCTGGTGCTGCCCGCCGCATTGGCGATCGGCATCGGCCTGTCCTTCGTCTATTCGCTGCTCACAGGCTTCTGGATCGGCCGCAGCATCATGCGGCCGCTGGTGCGCCGCTCCGCCAACACGGTCATCGTCGCCGCACTCGGCGTCACCATCCTGTTGATGGAAACGGCAAGGCTCGCCTCGCAAACCCGCGAGCTCTGGCTGCCGCCCTTGCTGAACACCACGGTCGTGCTTTGGAGCGACGCCTCCTTCAAGGTGACGCTGACGCTGATGCAGCTCGTCAATGCCGGCCTGATGATCGCGCTGATCGGGGCGGGAGCACTGATCCTGCGCTATACCCGCCTCGGCCGCATCTGGCGGGCCGTCACCGACGATCCGCTGGCCGCCGAACTTTGCGGCACGAGCTCCGGCCGCGTCTTCCTGCTCGCCTATGTCGCATCGATCTTCTTCGCCACCTGCTGCGGCATCCTCACGACCTTCTATTACGGCACGATGGATTTCGGCGCCGGCCTGCTCTTCGGCCTGAAGGTGCTGATGATCTCGGCCGCCGGCGGCTATTCCGATCCGCTGAAATCAGCGGGCGGGGCGGCGGGTGTCGGCCTCGCGGAAACGCTCTGGACGGCCTACGGTTCGTTCCTCTGGCGCGACTTCGCGGTCTTCTCGCTGCTGGTCTTCTTGCTGGTGATGAGCCGGCGCGAACGGGCGATACCTTAAAAGGTTCTGCTCATTTCCACTTGTCGCGGGCGCTGTCGTCGCTGTCCTTGGCGGCGATCCAGTCGCCGCTCTTGCCGTCCTTGGCGTGTTCCTTCTTCCAGAAGGGCGCTGACGTTTTCAGGTAATCCATGACGAAATTGGCGCCGTCGAAGGCCGCCTGCCGATGCGGGGCGGCGGCGATCACCAGCACGATATTCTCGCCAGCGGCGATCTTGCCGTAGCGGTGGATGGCGGTGAGGCCCTTGAGCTTGAAGCGCTCGATGGCGAGATTGGCGATCCTGAGCATCTCGGCTTCCGCCATGCCCGGGTAGTGCTCGAGCTCCAGCGCCGAAAGCGTCCCGCCTTCGTCGCGGCAGAGGCCGGTGAAGGTGACGATGGCGCCGATGCCGGGTTTGCCCCTGGAGAGGAGGGCGGTTTCGGCCTGCAGGTCGAAGTCGTCGCACTGGACGCGGATGGTGAGGGTCATAGGCGGCACCTCGCGGAGGCGGAGAGGTTTTGCCGTGCTAGCCCCCCTCTGGCCTGCCGGCCATCTCCCCCACAGGTGGGGAGATCACAAGTGGCGTGCTCCCAGGACCACTCCGGCATTTGCGAATGTTGAGATTTTGTAGCGAAGCCGGTGCGCCCAGCCAATCTCCCCACCCGTGGGGGAGATGCCCGGCAGGCCAGAGGGGGGCGGACTGGCGCGGCGCTCACCGTCTCACCCACCCGTCATCGGCGGAAAAATCCCGATCTCGCGGGCGTTCCCGATCGGCTCGTCGTGCTCCACATGCTCCTGATCGAGCGCCACCCGAATGACGTTCTCATATTGAAGCGCTGTCTCATACTCTTCGCCCAAGCCCTTCAGATGACTCAGAAGATCGGAGACTGTGACGACGGAGGCGGGCAGCGAAATCTCTTCCTCGCTCTTGCCGATCCGCTCGCGCACCCAGGCGAAGTAGACGAGGCGTGTCATCACTCTTCGTCCACGATGTGCTTGAGGCCGGCGCGGAAATAGTCGTAGCCGGTATAGATCGTCAGCAGCGCGGCGATCCAGAGAAGGCCGATGCCGATCTGCGTTGTGTAGGGCAGGACGGCATCACCGGCGGGGCCGGCGAGCAGGAAGGCGATGGCGACGAGCTGCACCGTCGTCTTCCACTTGGCGATCCGCGTCACGGGAACGCTGACCTTCAGCGCCGCCAGATATTCGCGCAGGCCCGAGACCAGTATTTCACGGCAGAGGATGATGATCGCCGCCCAGATCGACCAGCCGGCAATCGTGCCGTCGGCGGCAACGAGCAGCAGGATCGAGGCGACCAGAAGCTTGTCGGCGATCGGATCGAGCATGCGGCCGATATTCGAGGTCTGGTTCCAGATGCGCGCCAGATAACCGTCGAGGAAGTCGGTCACCGAGGCGATCACGAAGATCCAGAAGGCGACCCAGCGGGCGAGGTCGGAGCTCTGCAGCCGCCCCTCGACGAAGAAGCAGAGCACGATCAGCGGCACCGCAAGAATGCGTCCGTAGGTCAGCAGGTTCGGGATATTGTATGCGCGCGATGCCATGAAACTGTTCTCTGAAACGATGTGCCCGTAGATGACGGCTTTGGTCCTCAACCGTCAATATTCTTTCTGCTTTTCGCTTCCTTTTGCGTGGAATTTGCGACCGCCGCCGCCTATTTCGCGGCGTCGTCGTGAAAATGATTATAGACCGTCTTCGCCACCGTCTCCGAAATGCCCTCGACGGCCATCAGATCGGAGAGAGCAGCGCGCGAGACGGCCTTCGCCGTGCCGAAATGCTGCAGAAGCGCGCGCTTGCGCGACGGCCCGATGCCGCCGATCTCGTCGAGCGGGTTCTTGACCATCTCCTTCTTGCGCCGCGCCCTATGCGAGCCGATCGCGAAGCGGTGTGCCTCGTCGCGCATCCGCTGGATGAAGTAGAGCACCGGATCGCGCGGCGGCAGCGTGAAGCTTTCCTTGCCGGGCGGGAAGAAGCGCTCGCGGCCTGCATCGCGGTCGACGCCCTTGGCGACGCCGATGGCGATGACGCTGTCGGTAATGCCGAGTTCGGCGAGAATGCCGCGCACCGCCGTCATCTGTCCCTGGCCGCCATCGATCAGGATGACGTCGGGCCAGGCCGGGAAGGGCATGTCGGCGGCATCCGTGTCGGCTGCGACAGCGGGCTGCGAGCGGTCGGGAATGCCTTCTTCCTTGATCAGCCGCTGGAACCGCCGCGTCATCACTTCCTTCATCATCCCGAAGTCGTCGCCGGGAGTGATGTCGGTCGATTTGATGTTGAACTTGCGGTACTGGCCCTTCACGAAGCCTTCCGGCCCTGCGACCACCATGCCGCCGACGGCATTGGTGCCCATGATGTGCGAGTTGTCGTAGATTTCGATGCGCTGCGGCGTGTAGGGCAGGGCGAACGTATCCTTGAAGCCGTCGAGCAGGCGCGACTGCGACGCCGTCTCGGCAAGCTTGCGGCCATGCGCCTCGCGAGCGTTGCCGACGACGTGATCGACGAGATCGCGCTTTTCGCCACGCTGCGGCACGAGGATCGACACCTTATGCCCGGCCTTTTCGCCGAGGGCCGCGGCCAGCAGCTCCATTTCCTCGACGGTCTCCGAGAGCATGATCTGCTTCGGCACGGGCTTGTCGTCGTAGAACTGCGCCAGGAAGGCATTCAGCACTTCGGCGCCCGTCAGCTGCGGATCGGCCTTCGGGAAATAGGCGCGGTTGCCCCAGTTCTGCCCGGTGCGGAAGAAGAACACCTGGATACAGGAAACGCCGCCCTCGTGATGGATGGCGAAAACGTCTGCCTCTTCGACACCTGCCGGATTGATGCCCTGATAGCTGGAGACATGCGACAGCGAGGCGAGGCGGTCGCGATAGACCGCGGCCCGCTCGAAATCGAGATCCTCTGCGGCGGCATTCATGGCTTCCGCCATATGCGCCTTCACCTTCTGGCTCTTGCCGGACAGGAAATCCTTGGCTTCCTGCACCAGCTCGCCATAGCCGGCGTCGCTGACCTCATGCGTGCACGGGCCGGAACAGCGCTTGATCTGGTAGAGCAGACAGGGGCGGGTGCGCGTCTCGAAGACGCTGTCGGTGCAGGTGCGGATCAGGAAGGCGCGCTGCAGCGAATTGATCGTGCGCCCGACGGCCCCGGCAGAGGCGAAGGGGCCAAAATAATCGCCCTTGCGGGCGCGGGCGCCGCGATGCTTGAAGATCGCGGGCGCCCGGTGGTCGTCGGTGATCAGGATATAGGGAAACGACTTGTCGTCGCGCAGCAGCACATTAAAGCGCGGCCGCAAGCGCTTGATCAGATTCGCTTCGAGCAGCAGCGCTTCCGTTTCGGTGCGCGTCGTGACGAATTCCATGTTGGCAGTCAGCCGCACCATCTGGGCGATGCGGTTCGAATGCACCCGGCCCATGGCATAGTTGCTGACGCGCTTCTTCAGGCTGCGCGCCTTGCCGACATAGAGTACGTCGCCATCGGCATTGAACATGCGATAGACGCCCGGACTGTTCGGCAGCCGCTTGACGAATTCGGCGATCAGATCCTGGCCAACCAGCCCTGTTTCGTTGACCCCGCCTTCGTTCCAGTCGATCCCGGCCGAAATCGGCGCGGCGGAA
Organism: Rhizobium sp. Rhizsp82; assembly: GCF_047325115.1. Lineage (NCBI taxonomy): Bacteria > Pseudomonadati > Pseudomonadota > Alphaproteobacteria > Hyphomicrobiales > Rhizobiaceae > Rhizobium > Rhizobium sp. Rhizsp82. The sequence continues at coordinate 2,194,765 of NZ_CP168570.1, forward strand.
GCATCGCCTTCCACCTCGATATCGTCTTCATTCTCGTCGGCTTCATCATAAAGAACACCGCCATCCGGCAGCTTCTTGGCATTCATTCCTTGATCTCCAGCACATCCGGCGTCTGCCACGCGAGATGCTGGCCGCCGTCGAGTGCAATCATCTGACCCGTGATCGAAGGCGTTTCGAACAGAAAACGAATCGTTCGCCCAAATTCCTCCAATTCGGGGCCTCTCTTCAAGATAAGAGCTGCGACCTGCGCTTGGAAGTCTTCTTGCAGCTGCCTTTCGCTCGGCATCGAGGGGCCTGGCCCGATCGCGTTGACGCGGATGCGCGGCGCCAGCGCCTGCGCCATCGTCTGCGTCGCCGTCCACAGAGCCGATTTCGACAGCGTATAGGAATAGAAGCTCGGCCGCAGCGCCCAGACGCGCTGGTCGATGATGTTGACGATCAGCCCGTCGGCGCCATCCGGTAGCTGCTCGGCGAATTTGGCGGCGAGAATCGACGGCGCGCGGAGATGCACGGCGAAATGCTCGTCCCAGATTGCGGCGTCGAATTTGCGCAGCGAATCTTCGGCGAAAATCGAGGCATTGTTGACGAGCAGATCGAGCGATCCGAGCTCCGCAGAAGCCTTTTCGATCAGGCTTGCCGTCTCATTTATTTTTGTAAGATCGCCCTGGACCACAATCGCCCGCGCACCGCTCTGCCGCAATTCGGCCACAAAGCGATCGGCTTCAGCGAGCGAACCATTCGCATGGACTGCGACCGAAAAGCCGTTATCCGCCAAATCCTTGGCAATCGCCCGGCCTATTCTTCTGGCGGCACCGGTTACCAGTGCGGCCTTAAGTCTTTTCCCGCTCAAAAGCTTGCCTTCGTCATCAATGAATCTAAGTGCTTCCTATATAGGGGCGGGCGAAGAGTAGATAAATAGGTGAACGCAATTGCGTTCCAGGCCGATTTATTCTATGTATTATTTGAGAATAGATTTTCGTAAAATAAGTATTGTGAATTTAACCATTCATTATGGTTAACAAATAGTCTGTTGCGCTATAGCAACATCGAATTTCAGCCACCCCGCCGCCACAATCATTTCACAATTTGGCTCTTTCAAATCCGCAATTGGGCTCCACTTTCACCCTCGATCCGAGAGGGACATCTAGTAATTGCTCGCGAATGCTTCGGTGTAAAACAGTTGACGAAGAGCGCGGGACTGAAAGGAGACAAGTATGCGTACACTCATTGCTAGCCTGATGGCTTCTGCCTTCGTCGTAGCCGGCTTCACCGCTGCAAATGCTGCCGATGCAGTTGACCAGGTCCCGGAAGCTCCGGTAGCCCAGAACGAGCCGGTTACCCCGGCAGGTAACTGGGAAGGCTTCTACCTCGGCGGTGCAGGCACCTACAACATGGGTGACTTCAACAGCAGCCGCGACGGCTACGCCCTCGGTGGTCAGCTCTACACGGGCTACAACTGGCAGGCTGGTCAGATCGTTTACGGTGTTGAAGCCGACCTCGGTTATTCCGGCCTCGACCATTCGGCTGGCGGCGTTACCGAAAAGAACCGTTTCAACGGCTCCGTTCGCGGCCGCGTTGGCTACGACCTGAACCCCTTCCTGCTGTACGGCACGGCTGGTCTTGCTGCGACCAACAACAAGGTTAGCGCCGGCGGCGATTCTGACGACAAGACCTCCTACGGCTACACCGTCGGCGTCGGCGCAGAAGCTTTCGTCACGAACAACATCACCGCTCGCGTCGAATATCGCTTCAGCGATTACCAGAACAAGAACTACGACACCGGCATCGGCAGCGTTTCGCGCGGCTATGACGAGCAGAGCGTCAAGGTCGGTATCGGCGTGAAGTTCTGATCGGTTTCCGGTCAAAGAAAAAGCCCGGCTTCGAGCCGGGCTTTTTTTATTGTTGCGGTTTGAGATCGGGATAGGCGGGGAACTTCTTCTCGAAATCCCGGATCCAACCGATCAGCTCGGAATGATCCGCTTCCCACTGGCCCTTGAAGCGCAGGTCGAGATAGCCGATTGCGGCAGCGAGCGCGAAATGGCCGCCGTGCAGCTTCTTGCCGAGTTTCGGCGGATGGGCGCTGATATGGTTGAGGCCGCTGACGGCCTTCTTCCACTGCCGGTCGATCCAGGGCTGATGCACCTTTTCCTCGTCCCGGAAACGCCGTTCATAGACGATCGCCAGCAGGCAGTCGCAGATGCCGTCGCAAAGCGCTTCCAAAATCTCGGCCTCGGTGCGCTTGCCGTTCTTGTCGGGATAGAGCTTCTTTTTCTTCAGCCGGTGGAAATAGTGCATGATGGCGATGCTGTCGAAAACCGATGCGCCATCGTCGGTCAAAAGGGTAGGGATCTTGCCCAGCGGATTGTTGTCGACGAGGATCGCCGGGCCGGCATTGGTATCGACGCGGATTTCCGTGACATCGAGCTCGAGATAGCGCGCCGCCATGCGGACTTTGCTCGAATAGGGTGAGGTCGTTGCGCAGAGGAGCTTCATCATACACCTATGGAAATGCGTTGGCGCGGCGGACTATTCCGCACGCCGCCGTCATGGTCAATCGGGGCGATGGCCAGTCGTCGTTGGGCAGGCGTCAATCGTCCCGCGCGGCCTTCTCTTCGCCGCGCAGCCAGAAGGCCCGGTGCGATGCGTAGCGGTCCTGGGCCATGATGTCCTTGAGGGCAGGGAGCATCCGGTGCAACTCGTCCTTCAGCGTGAAGGGCGGGTTGACGATGATCAGCCCGGAGCCCGTCAGGCCGGTGATGCCCCGGTCGCTGCGCACGCTGAGTTCGGCGCAGAGGATCTTCGGAATGCCGGTCGCCTGCAGCGCCTCGTGGAATTCCTTGATGGGAGCCCCCTTCTTCAGCGGATACCACAGGCAATAGGTCCCGCCCGGAAAACGGCGGTAGCCCTTCACCAGTCCGTCCACGAGCCGCTCATATTCGCCATCCTCCTCGAATGGCGGGTCGACCAGCACCATCCCGCGCTTTTCCTTCGGCGGCAGATGCGCACCGAGCGACAGCCAGCCGTCGAGCTCGGTGACACGCACATGGTGGTCGCCTTCGAAGAGGCGATGCAGCCGCACGAAATCTTCCGGATGCAGCTCCATGGCCGATAGCCGGTCCTGCGGGCGGAAGAGCATCCGGGAAAGCTTCGGCGAACCCGGATAGTAGCGGATGCCGCCTTCAGGATTCAGTTCGCGAACCGCCGAGAGATAGGGCTCAAGCAGATCGGCCACCTGCGGATCGAGATCGGCCTCCATCAGCTTGCCGATGCCCGTCTGCCATTCGCCGGTCTTCTGCGCTTCCTCGGAGGAGAGGTCGTAGAGGCCGATGCCGCCATGCGTATCGAGCACGCGGAAGGCGGCGTCCTTCTTCTGCAGATAGCGGATCAGCCGTGCCTGCACCGCATGCTTCAGCACATCGGCAAAATTGCCCGCATGATAGATATGGCGGTAGTTCATCGTTGCTGATGCCTGTTATGAATTCGCCTGATCGGCGCAATTTCCGGCTTTTGGCCGCTTTCCGCTTCGCATATAGAAATCATATGAACATTGCGACCCCCATTCACGCGAAATCCCGGGTCGGGCACACCGCCTGTCCGCACGACTGTCCCTCCACCTGCGCGCTGGAGGTCGATATCACCGATGACGGCCGGATCGGCCGCGTGCGCGGGGCAGGCGACCACAGCTATACGTCGGGCGTCATCTGCGCCAAGGTCGCCCGCTACGCCGAGCGCCTCTATCACCCTGACAGACTGATGCATCCGCTGCGCCGCAAGGGCGCCAAGGGTGCGGGCAACTGGCAGCAGATTTCCTGGGACGACGCGCTGGATGAAATCGCCGAAGCTTTCGTCAAGGCGGAAGCCAAGGACGGCAGTGAAGCGATCTGGCCGTATTTCTACGCCGGCACCATGGGCTGGGTGCAACGCGACTCGATCGAGCGCCTGCGTCATGCCAAGCGCTATTCCGGCTTCTTCTCGTCGATCTGCACCAACCCGGCCTGGACCGGATTCACGATGGCGACCGGCACGCTGCGTGGCCCCGACCCGCGCGAGATGGCGCGCACAGATTGCGTCGTCATCTGGGGCACCAACGCCGTCGCCACGCAGGTCAATGTCATGACCCACGCGATCAAAGCCCGCAAGGAACGCGGCGCGAAGATCGTCGTCATCGATATCTACGACAACCCGACGATGAAGCAGGCAGACATGGCGCTGATCGTCAAGCCCGGCACCGATGCGGCACTTGCCTGCGCCGTCATGCACGTCGCCTTCCGCGACGGCTATGCCGACCGCGAATATATGGCGAAATTTGCCGACGATCCCGCCGGTCTCGAAGCGCATCTGAAGACCAGGACGCCGGAATGGGCGGCCGGGATCACCGGGCTTTCCGTCGCCGAGATCGAGGATTTCGCCAAACTCGTCGGCACCACGAAGAAGAGCTATTTCCGCCTCGGCTACGGCTTCACCCGCCAGCGCAACGGCGCGGTCGCCATGCATGCGGCCGCCTCGATCGCCACCGTTCTCGGCTCCTGGCAATATGAGGGCGGCGGGGCCTTCCATTCGAACAGCGATATCTTCCGCATGAACAATGCGGAGCTCACCGGCAAGTCGATGAAGGATCCTGACATCAGGATGATCGACCAGTCGCAGATCGGCCGGGCGCTGACCGGCGATGCAGTGGCGCTTCGCCATCGCGGTCCGGTTACTGCGATGCTGATCCAGAACACCAATCCGGTGAACATCGCCCCCGAGCAGCGGCTGGTGAAGCAGGGCTTTGCCCGCGACAACCTCTTCGTCGCCGTCCACGAACAGTTCATGACCGATACCGCCGAGATGGCCGATATCGTCATCCCGGCCACGATGTTCGTCGAGCACGACGATATCTACCGCGCCGGCGGGCAGAACCACATTCTGCTCGGCCCCAAGCTCGTCGAGCCGCCGGAAACCGTTCGTACCAATCTCTTCGTCATCGAAGAGCTCGCCAAGCGCCTCGGCGTCGCCGACCGACCGGGCTTTGGCTTTACGGCGCGCGAAATGGTCGACCGTGTCTTGAAGGACAGCAATCTGCCGGATTACGACTATTTCCTCGAAAACAAGTGGTTCGACCGCCAGCCGGAATTCGACGACGCGCATTTCCTGAACGGCTTTGCCCATGCCGACCGCAAGTTCCACTTCCGCCCGGACTGGGTGAACGGTGCCGCGCCCAACAAGCCACCTGAAGTCCTCGGCGCCTTCGGCCCGCATGAGCAGCTGCCTGCTTTCCCGGATCAGGTGGATGTCATCGAGCTCGCCGATGCCGACCATCCGTTCCGCCTCGCCACGTCTCCAGCCCGCAACTTCCTGAATTCGAGCTTCGCCGAGACGAAGACCTCGCGCCAGAAGGAGGGCCGCCCGGAACTGATGGTCAATCCGGCCGATGCCGAAGCGAACGGCATCGAGAGCGGCGATCTCGTCCACATCGGCAATACCAGAGGCGACCTGCGCATCCATGTGAAGATCACCGAGGAAGTGAAGCCCGGCGTTCTCATCGCCGAGGGCCTGTGGCCGAACAAGGCGCATGTCGACGGCGAGGGGATCAACGTGCTCACCGGCGCCGATCCCGTCGCGCCCTATGGCGGTGCCGCCGTCCACGACAACAAGGTCTGGCTACGCAAGGACGCCGCATGACGAAATTCGAGAAGGCTGGCGCCAAAATCGTCAGCGAAACCGTGCTCTCGCGAGGCTGGACCAAGCTCAGCGCCTACAAGATCGACTATACCGATTCCGAAGGCGTCACTCACCGGCTCGACCGCGAGGTATATCACCGGACCCCGGCCGCAACGATCCTGCTCTACGATGCCAAACGCGGCACCGTCGTGCTCGTGCGCCAATATCGCCTGCCGCCCGATCTGCACGGCGAGATGCCCTTCATGTTCGAGACGCCCGCCGGCCTGCTCGACGGCGACGAACCCGAAGCCGCCATCCGCCGCGAGGCGATGGAGGAAACCGGCTTCCGCATCCGCGACGTCCGCTTCCTGTTCAAGGCCTACAGCTCCCCCGGCTCCAACGCCGAAATCGTCCACTTCTTCGCCGCCGAGGTCGATACCGCGGATCGCGTTTCAAACGGCGGCGGACTGGCCGAGGAGCATGAGGATATCGAAGTGCTGGAGGTGGCGTTCGACGACGCGCTCGCCATGATCGGCAACGGCGACATCCGGGACATGAAGACGATCATCCTGCTGCAATGGGCGGCGATGAACAAAGGGATCTGGCGCTAACCCGAAAATAGCCGCGCGCCACGGTGTTTTCACGCGCTTGTCACGAATCCGGCCTATGCGCTGCGGTTTGTCTTCCCGCCTTGCCCCAACAGGAGAAAAATCATGTGGCTCAGTAATTTCACGCTCGTCCTTCCCGGTGAAATCGTGAGCCACGGCTCGGTGCGTGTCGAGGATGGCGTCATCGCCGAAATCCGTGACGCGCCGGTCGCCGGTGCGGCGATCGATGGCGGTGGGCGCTTCCTGATGCCGGGTTTCGTCGATCTGCATGGCGACATGATCGAGCGCGAGATTGCGCCGCGCCCAAATGCGATGATGCCGATCGATTTCGGTATTCACGAGCTCGACAAGAAGCTCGCCGCAGCCGGCGTGACGACAGCCTATGCGGCGATCTCCTTTGCGACCGAGAGCGTCTACGGCCATGTCCGTTCGCTGGCGACCACCTCTGCCGTCATCGAGGGCATCAACCGTCTGCGCAATTCGCTGCTGATCGATCACAAGGTTCATGCCCGCTATGAGATCACCAATGTCGGCGCCGCCGCCACGCTGGAAAAGCTGCTCGTTGCCGATCAGGTCGACATGGTCTCGCTGACCGACCACACGCCGGGGCAGGGCCAGTACAACAATATCGAAGCCTATGTCGCGAGCATTTCCGAGCGCCGCGCGATCACCAAGGACATGGCGTTGGAAATCGTCCAGAAGCGCATCGCCATGCGCGAGGATCCGGCGATCGACGCCAAGCTTCGCGAGATCGTCGCGCTGTCGCTGCAGCACAAGCTGTCGCTCGCCTCGCATGATGACGACAGCGCCGAGAAGGTTGCCGAGATGCATGATCTCGGCGTGACGATCAGCGAATTCCCGGTCACGCTGCCGGCCGCCGAAGAAGCCCGCCGCCGTGGCCTCTGGACGCTGATGGGCGCGCCGAACGCGCTGCGCGGCCAGTCGATGTCCGGCAATCTCAGCGCCCTCGATGCCGCCAAGGCCGGTCTTCTCTCCGTCATCGCCGCCGACTACCATCCGGCCGCCTTCGTCCCCGGCATCTTCAAGATCGCCGACGCGATGGACGGCAACCTGCCGGCCGCCGTTGCCATGGCGACGTCGAATGCCGCCCGCTCGGCCGGATTGCTGGACCGCGGCGAGATCGCCCTCGGTCAGCGCGCCGATCTGGTGGCGGTCGAGAAGGGCGACGTGCACCGCATCCGTGCGACGTTCCGGGCCGGGCGGTTCGTGTATAGCGACGGTACGCTTCACCCTTTTGAGGCGATCGCGGCCTGAGGGGTAGCAGGCCAGGGGGCAGCCACTTGCGAGGCTGATTAGTTTTGCCGAGCATGCCCCCCTCGCGCTCCCTCATTCCTGTGCTTGTCACAGGAATCCAGTGCACCCCAGTCCTGGGGCGCGGGAAACGTCTTCCTACATGCATGAGTCATTCACCGCACAGACGCGCGGTGGCTGGATTCCTGTGACAAGCACAGGAATGAGGGAGAGTGGGGGAGCCTCGGCGCAAACTGGCAGCCGTGCGTTAAAGGCGGGACAAAGCCTCCGCCAATCAAATCAGCGAAATAACCCGATCAGTCCCCGCCGCAGCGCCGGCACTGGTCCCGACTGCCTTGCCGCCTTCCATCCGCACCTTGCCCTCGGCAAATAGCCTGAGCGCCTGCGGATAGAGCTGATGCTCGACCGTGAGTACGCGTCCGGCCAGCGTATCGGCCGTATCGCCCGAGAGCACCGGTACTGCCGCCTGGCCGATGACCGGGCCTTCGTCCATGCCTTCGGTGACGAAATGCACGGTGCAGCCTGCGATCCGCATGCCGGCGTCGATGGCGCGCTGGTGGGTGTGCAGGCCGGGGAAGAGGGGGAGCAGCGAAGGGTGGATGTTGATCATCCGTCCCTCGTAGCGCTGGATGAAGGTCGCGCTCAGCAGGCGCATGTAGCCGGCGAGGCAGAGGATGTCGGGCGAGAGCGTATCGAGCGCTTCGAAGATCGCCGCCTCATGGGCTTCTTTGCTGGCATAGTCCTTGCGCACGAAGGCAAAGGCCGGGATGCCTTCGGCGGCCGCCTTGGCGAGGCCGCCGGCATCCGCCTTGTCCGAGATCACGCCGACGATCTCCGCCGGGAAGTCTGCGGCTTTCGCGGCGGCGACAAGCGCTAGCATGTTGGAGCCGCCGCCCGAGATGAAGACGACGACGCGTTTGCGCGGCGTGCTCATAGGGCGAGCGTACCCTGATACTGCGTGCCGGTCGCGCCTTCCGCGCGGGCGATCATCCGGCCGAGCACGACGATCTTCTCGCCTTCGGCCTCGAGCGCCTTGGTCACGGCTTCGACATTCTCGGCCGAAACGACGGCGATCATGCCGATGCCGCAGTTGAAGGTGCGCAGCATCTCCTTGGCTTCGACGCCGCCGGTCTTCGCAAGCCAGGAGAATACGGCCGGAACCTTGACGGCCGACAGGTCGATCTCGGCGGCCAGATGCTTCGGCAGCACGCGCGGAATGTTTTCAGGGAAACCACCGCCGGTGATGTGGGCGAGCGCCTTGATCGCCTTGGTCTCGCGGATCGCCTTCAGGAGCGGCTTCACATAGATGCGGGTCGGCGTCAGCAGCGCTTCGCCGAGTTTCTTGCCCTCTGCAAAGGGTGCCGGAGCATCCCAGCCGAGGCCGGAGAGTTCGACGATCTTGCGCACCAGCGAGAAACCGTTCGAGTGAACGCCGGAAGAAGCGAGGCCGAGAATGACGTCGCCTTCGGCAATGTCGCCGGCCGGAAGCAGTTCGCCGCGCTCGGCAGCGCCGACGGCAAAGCCCGCAAGGTCGTAGTCGCCGGAGGAATACATGCCGGGCATTTCAGCGGTCTCGCCGCCGATCAGCGCGCAACCCGCATCGCGGCAGCCCGCGGCAATGCCTTCGACGATCGCCGCGCCCTGGTTCGGGTCGAGCTTGCCGGTGGCGAAATAGTCGAGGAAGAACAGCGGTTCGGCGCCCTGGACAACGAGGTCGTTGACGCACATGGCAACGAGGTCGATGCCGACAGTATCGTGATAATCCGCGTCGATGGCGATCTTCAGCTTGGTGCCGACGCCGTCATTGGCGGCAACCAGAACCGGGTCCTTGAAGCCTGCTGCCTTGAGGTCGAAGAGGCCGCCGAAGCCGCCGATTTCGCCATCTGCGCCCGGGCGGCGCGTCGAACGCACGGCAGGCTTGATCTTCTCCACCATCAGGTTGCCGGCATCGATATCGACGCCTGCATCGCTATAGGTCAGGCCGTTTTTTCCAGACTGGCTCATGCTGCTCTCCGGTGGTTTTTGCACGTGCGGACAATATGGGGACAAGCGACCCCGTCACATGCCGGTCGCAATTGCATGAGAGTGCGCTTTATGCAAGGCGGTGCACAGAGAAAAGCCCCAATTTCCCGCTCTTTCAAGGTCTGCGAATGGGATTTCTCCAGGCAGGGTTGACCATCTTCCGGGCTGCATCCTATGTGCTTTGAATGCGTTCGCGGCCAAAATCGCGTCGCGGGCGGGACAACACGGGGTAATCGATGCCAAATCAGGTCAGCGGGACAAGTCTGAAGCGCCAGGTCTTCTTCTGGCTCGGCGTGCTCGCATTCTTCATCCTGTTCCTGCTCGTCTTCAGCTCCATCCTGCTGCCGTTCCTGGCCGGAATGGCGATTGCCTATTTCCTCGATCCGGTCGCCGACCGGCTGCAGCGTATCGGCCTCAGCCGGATGATGGCGACGATCGTCATTCTCGTCTGCTTCGTGCTGGTCATCGTCATCGCGCTGATGACGCTGATCCCGATTCTGGCGAGCCAGTTCACCGATTTCGCCGGCAAGTTCCCGGGCTATATCGATCAGCTGCAGCAGTTCATCACCACCTCGCAGAATTCGCTGCTGCCGGAATGGATCAAGAGCCAGCTCGGCACGATCAAGAACAACTTCTCGGAAATCCTCTCGCAGGGCGTCGGTTTCCTGACCGGCCTCTTCGCGCAGATCTGGAGCTCCGGCCTTGCCGTCGTCAACCTGATCTCGTTGCTGATCGTCACACCCGTCGTCGCCTTCTACATGCTGCTCGACTGGGACCGCATGGTGGCGCAGATCGACCGCTATATCCCGCGTGATTATGTTGCCAATGTTCACCAGATCGCCCGCGAGATCGATCAGGCGATCGCCGGCTTCATCCGCGGGCAGGGCTCGCTCTGCCTCATCCTCGGCATCTACTATGCCGCCGGTCTGTCGCTGGTCGGCCTCAATTTCGGGCTGCTGATCGGTCTCTTCGCCGGCATGATCAGCTTCATTCCCTATGTCGGCTCGATGCTCGGCCTGCTGATCGCCGTTGGCGTTGCCATCGTGCAGTTCTGGCCCGATTACATCTGGGTCGGCGCCGTGCTCGCGGTCTTCTTCAGCGGCCAGTTCCTCGAAGGCAATATTCTGCAGCCGAAGCTCGTTGGCCATAGCGTCGGCCTGCACCCGGTCTGGCTGATGTTCGCGCTCTTCGCGTTCGGCGCTCTCTTCGGCTTCGTCGGCCTGCTGATCGCGGTGCCTGCGGCCGCTGCCGTAGGCGTTCTTGTCCGCTTTGCCCTGTCGCGCTACCTTGAGAGCGATCTTTATGCGGGTCAGTCGAAATCCGTTGCCCGCAAGAGCAAAGCCGAATCCAAATGAACGATGCAAAGCGCAAGGCCGGAGAGCAGCTTCCGCTGGTCTTTACCCATGATGCCGCGACCGGCCGTGACGATCTCCTGATCTCCGACCGTCTGAGCGCTGCCGTCACCATCGTCGATGCCTGGCCGCAATGGCCGTCGCCGGTGGTGATCCTGGCGGGTCCAGTCGGCTCCGGCAAGTCGCATCTCGCCAGTATCTGGAAGGAGCATAGCGGCGCACAGAGCATCCATCCGAAGTCCGGCTCCAACGCCGCAGTCGCTGCCGCTGCCGGTCCCGTCCTCTTCGAGGATGTCGACCGCGAAGGCTTCGATGACACGGCGCTCTTTCACGTCATCAACAGCGTGCGCGAGAACGGCCACAGCCTGATGATGACGAGCCGCCTCTGGCCGATGTCCTGGCCGGTCGAGCTTCCCGACCTGCGCTCGCGCCTGAAAGCTGCCACCGTCGTCGAGATCGGCGAGCCGGACGAGGAGCTGTTGTCGCAGGTGATCGTCAAGCTCTTCTCTGACCGGCAGCTTAATATAGATGACAAACTGGTGTTCTATATCGTCAACCGGATGGAACGCTCGCTGAATGCCGCCCAGACGATCGTCGAGCGGCTCGACCGGCTCGCCTGGTCGCGCGGCACGAAGATCACCCGGGCAATGGCGGCCGAAGTATTGAATGAATTGGGAAATTCCGGCCCGGTCGATTGACTGTCACAGTTCTGTCGTGAAACTGATATAATTCGCGATGGCGAATAAATGGGGACGGATCGGCCTATGGACAGTGCAGTTGCGGAGCATCAGGAACCGAAGCCGGAAGCGTCCTCCGCCCTCCCTCCACTTGCAGAATTGCTGCAGAGCCCCGAGCGCTTCATCAACCGGGAATTTTCCTGGCTGCAGTTCAATCGCCGCGTTCTCGAGGAGACGCTGAACACAGAGCATCCGCTGCTTGAGCGTGTCCGCTTCCTGTCGATCTCGGCTGCCAACCTCGACGAATTCTTCATGGTGCGCGTCGCCGGCCTTGAGGCCCAGGTGCGCCAGAACATCGCCGTGCGCACGCCCGACGGCAAGACGCCGGCCGAGCAGCTCGATGCCATCCTGCAGGAGATCGACAATCTGCAGATGGAGCAGCAGGCATCGCTTGCCGTGCTCCAGCAGTATCTGGCCCGCGAGGACATCCTGATCGTCCGCCCGGGCGCATTGAGCGATACCGACCGCCAGTGGCTGGCGACCGAGTTCGAGCAGGCGATCTTCCCGGTCCTGACGCCGCTGTCGATCGACCCGGCCCATCCGTTCCCGTTCATCCCGAACCTCGGCTTCTCGATCGGCCTGCAGCTCGCCAGCAAGCATGGCCGCGAGCCGATGACGGCGCTCTTGCGCCTGCCGCCGGCGCTCGACCGTTTCGTGCGCCTGCCCGACGACGGCAACACGATCCGCTACATCACGCTCGAGGACGTCGCCAACATCTTCATCCACCGGCTCTATCCGGGCTATGAGGTGCAGGGTTCAGGTACGTTCCGCATCATCCGCGACAGCGATATCGAAGTCGAAGAAGAAGCCGAAGATCTCGTGCGCTTCTTCGAAACGGCGCTGAAGCGCCGCCGCCGCGGCAAGGTGATCCGCATCGAGACCGATTCCGAAATGCCGGCTTCGCTGCGCCATTTCGTCGTCCAGGCGCTCAGCGTTCCCGAAAACCGTATCGCCGTTCTACCGGGTCTGCTGGCGCTGAACACGCTGTCGGAGATCACCAAGGCGCCGCGCGACGATCTGCGGTTTCCGCCCTACAATGCGCGATTTCCCGAACGTGTCCGCGAGCATGCAGGCGACTGCTTCGCCGCCATCCGCGAAAAGGACATGGTGGTTCACCACCCCTATGAATCCTTCGACGTGGTGGTCCAGTTCCTTCTCCAGGCTGCGCGCGATCCTGACGTTCTGGCGATAAAGCAGACGCTTTACCGCACCTCCAACGACAGCCCGATCGTCCGTGCGCTGATCGATGCGGCCGAATCCGGCAAATCGGTGACGGCGCTGGTCGAGCTCAAGGCGCGTTTCGACGAAGAGGCGAACATCCGCTGGGCGCGCGATCTCGAGCGCGCCGGCGTGCAGGTCGTTTTCGGCTTCATCGAACTGAAGACCCATTCCAAGATGTCGCTGGTGGTGCGCCGCGAGGAGGGCAAGCTACGCAGCTACTGCCATCTCGGCACCGGCAACTATCACCCGATCACTGCGAAGATCTACACCGACCTGTCCTTCTTCACCTGCAACCCTGTCATCGCCCATGACATGGCGAATATCTTCAACTTCATCACCGGCTATGGCGAGCCGGAAGAAAGCATGAAGCTGGCGGTCTCGCCCTATACGCTGCGCTCGCGCATCCTGCGTCACATCGACGAAGAGATCATGCATGCGAAGAACGGCGCGCCGGCGGCGATCTGGATGAAGATGAACGCGCTCGTCGACCCCGAGATCATCGACGCGCTCTATACGGCGAGCCATGCCGGCGTGGAGATCGATCTGGTCGTGCGCGGCATCTGCTGCCTGCGCCCGCAGGTGCCTGGCCTGTCGGAGAATATCCGCGTCAAGTCGATCGTTGGCCGCTTCCTGGAACACAGCCGCATCTTCTGCTTCGGCAACGGTTATGGCCTGCCGTCGGACAAGGCGCTCGTCTATATCGGCTCGGCCGACATGATGCCGCGCAACCTCGACCGCCGCGTCGAGACGCTGGTGCCGCTGACCAATCCGACGGTCAAGGAGCAGGTTCTGTCCCAGATCATGCTGGGCAATATCATTGACAATCAGCAAAGCTACGAGATATTGCCCGACGGAACGTCCAGGCGCATGGAGGTGCGCAAGGGCGAGGAGCCGTTCAACGCGCAGCAGTATTTCATGACCAACCCCAGCCTTTCCGGCCGCGGTGAAGCCCTGAAATCCAGTGCGCCCAAGCTGATTGCCGGTCTGCTTTCCGGCCGGACCAAGAGATAACTGGACCTGCATGGTTGAATCAGAAGCCCAGGGGCGCCTGCCAGGGATTGCCCCGGTCTCCGTCGTCGATATCGGGTCGAACTCGATCCGCGTAGTCATCTATGAAGGTATGTCGCGCTCGCCTGCGATCCTTTTCAACGAAAAGGTTCTGTGTGGCCTCGGCAAGGGCATCGCGCTGACCGGCAAGATGGACGAGGACAGCGTCAACCGGGCGCTGACAGCTCTCCACCGTTTCAAGGCCCTGTCCGATCAGGCCCGCGCCGCGACCATGTATGTGCTCGCGACCGCTGCCGCACGCGAAGCCTCCAACGGCCCGGATTTCATCCACAAGGCCGAGACCATCCTGAAGCGCAAGGTGCGCGTGCTCTCGGGCGAGGAAGAAGCAAAGTTCTCTGCCCTCGGCATCGTCAGCGGCTTCTTCCATCCGGATGGTATCGCCGGCGACCTCGGCGGCGGCTCGCTCGAGCTCATCGATATCAGGGAGCGCGAGATCGGCACCGGCATCACGCTGCCGCTCGGCGGTCTGCGCCTGTCGGAGTATGCCGGCGGCTCGCTCGACAAGGCCCGCAGCTTTGCCCGCAAGCATGTACGCAGCGCCACGAAGATCCTGGGGAAGGGCACCGGCCGCACCTTCTATGCCGTCGGCGGCACCTGGCGAAACATCGCCAAGCTGCACATGGAGATGACCCAGTATCCGCTGCACATGATGCAGGGCTACGAGGTCACGCTCGACAGCATGATGCAGTTTCTCGATCAGGTCGAAGTCGCAAGAGACAGCAAAGACCCTGCCTTCCAGGCGGTCTCCAAGCATCGCCGCGCACTGCTTCCCTTCGGCGCTGTCGCCATGAAGGAAGTGCTGAGCGCCATGAAGCCCTCGATCATTTCCTTCTCGGCGCAGGGCGTTCGCGAAGGTTATCTCTATTCGCTGCTGTCGGAAGGCGAACGCCGCGCCGATCCGTTGCTGGCCGCGGCCGGTGAGCTGGCGATCCTGCGTGCCCGTTCGCCCGAGCATGCGCGCGAACTGGCCGAATGGACCGGCCGGATGATGCCCTGCTTCGGTATCGCCGAGACCGAGGAAGAATCCCGCTACCGCCAGGCTGCCTGCCTGCTCGCCGATATCAGCTGGCGCGCGCACCCCGATTACCGCGGCCTGCAGGCGCTGAACCTGATTGCCCACTCGTCCTTCGTCGGCATCAGCCACCCCGGCCGCGCCTTCATCGCGCTGACCAATTACTACCGCTTCGAGGGTCTGCATGACGACGGTTCCACGGCGCCGCTCGCGACCATCGCCGGCCCGCAATTCGTCGACCGCGCCAAGTTGCTGGGCGGCATGCTGCGCGTCGTCTACCTGTTCTCGGCATCGATGCCGGGCTTGGTGAAGAACCTGCATTTCCGCAAGTCGGCGCAGCCCGATATCGACATCGAGCTCGTCGTGCCGCACGAATACCACGACTTCACCGGCGAACGCCTCGACGGCCGCCTGCAGCAGCTTGCGAAGCTCACCAACAAGCGCCTCGCCTTCGTTTTCGAATAAGTCTCAGGGAATGCGGTCTTCCGGCCGCATTCCCATTTACCTCCGCTAGGCGGCGTTCTGCGGGAACAGCGCCTTGCGCGTTTCCTCGTCGAGCGTGTGCTTGAACGTATGCTCCTGCTTCAGCAGCAGGGCGCGCTGGACGGCGGGCCGCTCCGCCATCGTCTGCATGAAGCGGGCAACGTTGGGATAGTCGTCCAAGCCTTTTTCGCCGAAGACATAGCCGGCAGACGCCGCCCAGCCCCACAGCGCCATGTCGGCAATGCTGTATTCGGCTCCCGCCAGCCAGGCGGATGCGCCGAGGCGCTGGTCGAGCACCCGGTAGTGACGCTCCAGCTCCTTCACGTAGCGGTTCTTCGCATAGGGAATATCCTCCGGCGCATAGTGCAGGAAGTGGATCGCCTGTCCCGAGAACGGCGAGAGGCCGGTCGCCACCAGCTGCAGCCAGGACAGCATCGCCGCCTTCTCGACGGCTCCGACAGGGATGAAGCGCCCATGCTTCCCGGCGAGATAGAGCAGGATGGCGTGGGAATCGAAGACCGTCACGCCGTCATCGCGGAGGGCAGGGACCTTGCCATTGGGATTGATCTTCAGGAACTCGGGCGCGTGCTGCTCGCCCTTGAAGATATCGATCGGGTGAACCTTGAAGGCGAGGTCGAGTTCGTGCAGCAGCACCGCCACCTTCATCGAGTTCGGTGTCGCGTGAAAATAGAAATCAAGCATCGGCTATATCCTTTGTCGCGGCCTTCGCGAGGGGAAGGCGTGCCGAGACCATGCCGATGCGTGAGTATGTTGACCAATCGATCCTGTGGATCGCACCTAGCGCGCCGGTCGATATCTCCGCCCGTTGCTGCGTTCAGCTCTTGGCTGGCCGTGAGGCGCTCATCACCATCTTCCTGAGCCAGCTATGCGCCGGATCGGCGCGCATGCGCGGGTGCCAGAACAGATTGATGCTGAACGGCGAGAGCGCCACCGGCGGCTCGAACAGATCGAGCGTATCGGTGAAGCGCTTCAGGAAGCGAAGCGGCAATGTGCAGATGCAGTCGGTGCTCGCCAGCACCAGCGGCGCCATCGCATAGCTCTGCACCGATACGGACACTCGCCGCTCGCGGCCGGTCTCGGCCAGCGCATTGTCGATCATGCCGGTGAAATGCCCGCCGCTGGTGGAGATCAACAGGTGGTCGAGGGCACAGAATTCGTCGAGCGTCAGCTCCCGCATGCCCCTGGGATGACCGCGCCTCTGGGCGGTCATGAACTTCTCTTCGAAGAGCGTGCTCGATATCAGCTCATTCGATCCGTCTTCCGCCGCGCCGACGAAGAGATCGATTTCGCCCTGTTCCAGCAGCCCGGCGATCTTCGATTTGTCCGGCAGGGTGAAGGCGATCCTGACCTCGGGCGCATGCGCCTTGATCAGCGGAATGAAATCGGGCGCCAGGATGGCTGCGGGATTATCGGTCGCGGCGATCCGGAAAACCCGCTTGCTCGTTGCCGGATCGAAGAGATGGGCGGTGTTGACGAAATCCTCGAAGCGCTCCAGCAGCCGGGTGAGTTCCGGCTGAAGGGCGACGGCATGAGGCGTCGGCGTCATTCCGCGGCCGGAGACGGAGGGGATGAACAGCGGATCGTTGAGCAGATGCCGGAGCCGGTTCAGGCGGGCGGAGAGGGCGGACTGGCTGATGTTCAGCCGCGCCGCCGCCCGCGTGACATTCGGCTCCTTCAGAAGCATGTCGAATGTCATCAGCAGGCTGGCATCGAAATCGGAAATTCGCTGGCTCAACGGCGCTTTCCCCTATCTGGAGCTGAACTCATTACATGAGCTCGCCACTTGGTCATAGCGCTGTCTCGGCAACGGCGGCCTTGCGCAGCCGCTGCGACAGGAAGTCGATGCACAGCCGGACCTTCGCCGCCGCCAGACGGCTGTGAGGGAAGACGACGTGGATCGGCGCTGCCGCGAGCCTCGCCTCCGGCAGCACGATTTCGAGTTTGCCGCTATCGATATCGTCGCGCACGTCCCAGATCGATTTCAGCACCAGCCCGGCACCGGCCAGCGCCCAGCGATGCGCGAGCTCGCCATTGTTCGTCGTCAGCTTGGACCGGACATTGGCGCTGCGCCCGTCGGCGAAGACCCAGTGCGTGTTGGGCGGCTCGCCGAAGGCGATGACGTCATGGCCGGGCAGGTCGTCGATCGCGGTCGGTCGCCCGCGGCGGTCGAGATAGGTGGGGGAGGCGCAGATGACGCGGCGGTTCGGGGCGATCTGCCGGGCGATCAGGCTGGAATCCGAAAGCGCCCCAAAGCGGACGGCAAGATCGTAGCCTTCCTCGACGATATTGACGACGCCGTCATCGGTATCGAGATGCACCAGAAGCTCCGGATGCGCCTCCTGGAATTCCTTGAGGATCGGCGCCAGCCAGCGGCAGCCGAAGGCAAAGGTCGACGTGACCTTGAGAAGCCCGCTTGCCGTATCGCGGCCGCTCGACGCCTCCGTTTCGGCATCGTCGATCTCGGCGAGGATCTGCACGCAGCGTTCGTAGAAGCGCGCCCCTTCCTCCGTCAGCGCCAGCGAGCGGGTCGTCCGGTTGACCAGCCGCACGCCGAGCCTCTCCTCAAGCCGAGACAGCTTGCGGCTGACGACGGTCAGCGAAAAGTTCAGCTCGCGTGCCGCCGCGGAGAGGCTTCGCGCCTGCACGACGCGCACGAAGACCAGCATGTCGAGAAAATTGTCGCTCATATTCTTGCTAATATCGCAAGAGACAGTCGACGACAATCTCCGTTCCGGCAAGAGAGGCGCCGGACTATTGTCCCCTCATCGAAACGGCGGCACGGTTGCCGCAAAGAGGAGAGCAGCAGATGACATCCCTTGCAAATCAACGCGTTCTCGTGGTCGGCGGCAGTTCCGGTATCGGTCTGGCCGTTGCAGAGCAGGCGGCAGCCGCAGGTGCCGCAGTCACGATCGCATCCCGCTCGGCAGACAAGCTTGCCGAAGCCGCCAGCCGGATCGGGCAGGGCGTACGCACCGCCGCCATCAACACCGCCGATGAGGCTGGGATCGACGCCTTCTTCACGGCAAACGAAGCATGGGACCACATCGTCATCTCCGCGGCGCAGACGCCCTCCGGCCCGGTGCGCAAGCTTTCGCTCGACGACGCCAAGCGCGCCATGGAGAGCAAGTTCTGGGGCGCCTATCGCATCGCCCGGGCAGCAAAGCTTGCCGAACGCGGCTCGCTGACCTTCATTTCCGGCTTCCTGAGCGAGCGCCCCTCGGCATCTTCTGTGCTCCAGGGCGCCATCAATGCGGCGCTGGAATCGCTGGCTCGGGGCCTCGCGCTCGAACTCTCCCCGGCGCGTGTCAACACCGTCTCGCCAGGTCTGATCGATACGCCGCTCTGGTCGAAGATGGACGAGATGAACCGCAACGCGATGTTCGAGCGTGTCGCGGGCTCATTGCCGGCAAAGACGGTGGGCAAGCCTTCCGATATCGCCAATGCCGTCTTGTTCCTGATGACGACGCCTTTCGCAACCGGCTCGACCGTCCGCGTCGATGGCGGTGGCGTGATCGGGTGATGCCATGCTCATCGATCACGTTACGCTACGCACTGCCGATCTGGAGGCGACCAGGCGTTTTCTCGAAGACCTGCTCGGCCTGACCACGGGAAGCCGACCCGATTTCGGCTTCCCCGGCTACTGGCTCTATAGCGGCGGCGAACCTGTCGTTCACCTGATCCCCGGTGGCGGCGCCGCCGTTGGCCGCAATGCGGAGACGATCGACCATGTCGGCTTCCGGCTGGAAGGCTATGACGCCTATCGCCGGAAGCTCGACACCGCAGCCATACCCTATTCCACCATGGATCTGCCGGATCTCGGCGAGCGCCGGCTCTTCGTCCGCACGCCGGGCGGCATCCTCCTTGAGCTCGTCTTCCGCGAAGGCGAAGCGGTCAACTGAATGGAGCAGGGCTTGCCGCAGCCTGCGGCCGGGTGTACATCATCCCGGTCGCGAAAAGCGGCTGCTTCCCTTGATCCGCCATCGGCGTGAGTAAACAGGTGGACGAATTGTCGTCCAGGCGGCCGAGTACAAGTCAGCCATGCCCGCTATGCGCATGGTTCGGCCAGCGTTTCCCAAACCTGTAATGCCTGACCTCGTCAGGCCCCAATCGCAAGCTCCCGGCGTGCGCGCCGCGCGTTTGCGTCGATAGGATCGCGCCATGAACAAACCGCTTGTTGTCATACTCACTGCCATTGTCCTCGATGCCGTCGGCATTGGCCTCATCTTCCCCATTCTCCCCTCGCTGCTGCAGGAGGTCACCCATGCCGATAAGGTGGCCCAGTATATCGGCATCATGACCGCGCTTTATGCCGCCATGCAGTTCGTCTTTGCGCCCGTTCTCGGCGCGCTCAGCGACCGGCTCGGCCGCCGCCCCGTTCTGCTGATCTCGCTTGGCGGCGCGGCCATCAACTATCTGGTGCTCGCCTTCGCGCCCAATCTCTGGCTGCTGCTGATCGGCCGTGCCATTGCCGGGCTGACCAGCGCCAATGTTTCCGTCGCCACCGCCTACGTGACCGATATCTCGCCGCCCGAGATGCGCGCCAGACGCTTCGGCCTGCTGAACGCCATGTTCGGCATCGGTTTCATCATCGGCCCCGTCCTTGGCGGCGCGCTCGGGGACTATTGGCTGCGGCTGCCCTTCATCGCCGCGGCAGTGCTGAACGCTGCCAATCTCCTGCTGGCATTCGCCGTGCTGCCGGAAACGCGCAAGCCGAGCCGCGAGAGGATCGATCTTGCCGCGCTCAATCCGTTGCGGCCGCTGCGCTGGATCTTCTCGATGAAGAGCCTGTTGCCGGTGATCCTGATCTTCTTTGTCTTCAGCGGCACCGGCGAAGCCTACGGCACCTGCTGGGCGCTATGGGGCAGCGATGCCTTCCACTGGAACGGCCTCTGGATCGGGCTTTCGCTCGGCACCTTCGGCATCTGCCAGACCTTGTCGCAGGCTTTCCTGCCAGGGCCCGCCGTCAAGCTGCTCGGCGAGCGCACGGCCATCCTCACCGGCGTCGGCGCCGTCTGCATCGCGCTTGCCGTCATGGCCTTTGCGACCGAGGGCTGGATGATCTTTGCGATCATGCCGCTCTTTGCCCTCGGCGGCATCGGTGTTCCCGCGCTGCAGTCACTGGCGACCCGCCAGGTCGGCGAAGACCAGCAGGGCCAGTTCCAGGGCGTGCTCGCCTCCGTCGTCAGCCTTGCCTCGATCATCGCGCCGCTCGGCTTTTCGAGCTTCTATTTCGCCGTGCGCGATGCCTGGCCGGGCGCCGTCTGGCTCTCGGTTGTCGCGCTCTATGCGATCGGCATTCCGCTGGTTCTCGGCCTGAAGCTCGCCAAGCGCGAGCCGATGCCCGCCTGACACGGCCGGCAGAAGGCGGACAGAGAGCCCGCCTTCTGCTAGGCTCCTTCACTGAAACGGAAGGAGGACACCGTTGGAAAAGCCGAAACTGCTGGCGGGCGGCAACCCGCAGATACCGAAGGGGGAGGGCGACGCTCCGGTCCAGGCCTATATCGACGCCGTGCCCGGCTGGAAGCAGGAGGTCTGCCGCAATATCGATCGGCTGGTGCAGCAGGCCCTTCCCGGCGTGCGCAAGGCGGTCAAATGGAACTCGCCGCTTTATGGGGCAGGCGAGAAGACCTGGTTTCTCGGTCTCCACTGCTTCGAGAAATACGTGAAGGTCTCGTTCTTCCAGGGCGGCTTGCTCGATCCCATCCCGCCCGGACAATCGAAACAGGCCGAGGTCCGCTATCTCGATATCCGCGAGACAGACGCGATGGATGAGGCGCAGTTTGCCGCATGGATCAGGCAGGCGGCGGCATTGCCGGGCGTCAAGATGTGACGCCGCGCGATCACCGCCGCAGACCGCTTTTCCGCGTCCCGTCGTAGAAGCCCGGCGGCTTCTTGCGCACCCAGGCGACGAATTTCAGGATGGCCGGATGTTCCAACAGCTGCGGGATCGTCGGATAGGATTTCTCCAGCTCCGCTTCCGAGAACAGCGCATGGATCTGGCGGTGGCAGATGCGGTGCAGCACCTGCGTCTCACGCCCGCCGCGGCTCTTCGGCACCAGATGATGCTCGTCACGCTGATCCTCCGGCACGACGCGCCCGCAGAGCGGACAGATCGCCGGCGCCGGGGCCTCGTACCAGGACTTCACCTCGCGATCGCGCTTCCTTGCCATGAGGATACCCTTGAGCCGGCGGGCAAGGTATCGCCCGGGAGGGGCTCTGTCATCACATGGATCGCGTGGAGATGCGGGTTCGATACCCCAGACGCGCAAAGGGAGCGCCCGGCCGTGACCGGACGCTCCCCGTTTTTGCGACCCGGATCCGGCGCTTACTTGGCGTTCAGGAAGTCGCCGACTTCGAGCAGGCTGAACTCGTTGTTGTCAGCCTTGTCGACGGCGCGGCCTGCCGAGAAGGGCAGGTTGTTGTCGTTGCCGATGATGATATGCGTGGCATCGACGCGATCGACATTCTCGATCGTCACGAACGGCATGTCATAGACGCCATCCTTGCTGCCGGCCTTCTTCTTGTTGTCGGGGTCCTTGATGTTGAGCAGGTCGATGTAGCCGATCTTGCGGACGGCCTTGCCTGCGTTGGCATCGTTGAACTCGATCTTGTAGACGCGCTTCAGCTCGGCCGGAGCCTCGAAGCAATCCGGCTTCGGCTGCTTCGGATCGGCGCAGGCCTTGTCCTTCGTGCCGGCGCCGTTGTCGCGTTCGATGACGAGCGCGGTCGTTTCGTCCAGCATGTTGAAGTCGCCGATCGAGGCACCCTTGTCTTCGAACGGGTAGAACCAGCTGCGGCCGGTCCACTTCTTCGAGGCGACGTCGAACTCGATGACGCGGATCGCCGTGTGGCCGTCAACCGTCTCCATCTTGCCGTCGTCCTGATAGAGCGCGCCTTCGAGCAGGCCGTAAAGCTTGCTGCCATCCTTCGACATCGCCAGTCCCTCGAAGCCGCCGGAGCGCTTCAGGTTGAAGACCGGGTTCTTGCCGACCGGCGTGCCCGGCAGCTGGATCAGCGCGTTGTCGGGCGAGATGACCGGCTTGCCGTCGACGGTCGTCGGGATGACGTCGGTGAGCGCGCCCTTGGTGTCGAACTTCAGAAGGTAGGGGCCGAACTCGTCGCCGAGCCAGAAGCCGTCGGCGACCGGCTGCACGGATTCGATGTCGAAATCGGCGCCGGTCAGGTAGCGCTTGTCCGAGCCTTCCATGACGATCGGGAAGGGGGCGATCTTGTTGGGATCGGAGAGGAACAGGTTCTCGACGACGTCAGCCTTGTTCGTCGCCCAGTCGAACTTCATCCGGTGCAGGAAGAGCATCGAGTCCGGCGAGGTGAACTTCGAGCCGAAGCCGTTGTCCGAGAGGGTCCAGAAGGTGCCGTCGGGCATCGTCTTGATGCCGGAGAAGCCCTGGATCGGCTGGCCGTCGAACGGCAGCTTGATATCGGTCACGCGGGCGCCGTCCTTGCCCGGCACGGTGCCGAGCGCCTCGGTGCGCTTGCGATCCGGCGTGGTGAACTTGCCGGAATGCTTGAGAAATTCAGGGGCATCGGCAGGCGCCGGTGTCATCGTGTTGGCAGGCAGGATCGCCTGTCCAGCAAGAGTGGCGGTAAATTCCTGCTGGTCGGCCGAAGCGGACGTCGCAATCAAAAGAAACAAGGAAACGGAAGCGAAAAGAGCTTTTTTCATGGAGACCCCCAAAAAATGAAGTGGCGGTCCCGATTAGCAGCCGATCTATGTCGCCGAATTGACGGTTGAGTGAAGCTTTGGTGACTGTGCAGAGGCCGGAATGGCCTGGGCGAGCGCCATGACGCCAAGCCCCTGGCCGCGGCCCTTCAGCGCGTGCATGCCGAGATCCTCGGCATTGACGAAGTCGGGCAGCGTCATCCGGTTGGCGAGTTCGCTGGAAATGAGGATCGGCCGGTTCAGCGTCTTGCAGAGCGATTCAAGCCGTGAGGTCGTGTTCACCGTGTCGCCGAAATAGGTGATCTTGTGGTGATCGACGCCGATTTCCGCAGTGATGACGAAACCGCCGTGGAGCGCTGCGCGCAACCGCGGCACCTGCCCATACTGCTTCAGCCAGCTTGGCGCCTCTTTCTCGATCGCGTTCAGGATATCGAAGACGCAGCGCACGCAGCGGCCATTCTTCATGCCGCGCGCAAGCGGCCAGGTGATGATGGCGGAATCGCCGACGTAATCGTCGATCGTGCCCCTGTTGCGGCGCACCGGTTCGGCAAAGGCGGCAAACAGCGAATTCAACATCTGCTGGGCACGCAGGTCGCCATGCTTCTCGGCGAAGGGCGTGGAATCGACGAGATCGACGAACAGGAAGATGCGCTCCTCGCTGACCGGATTGCGGTAGCGGCTGGTCAGCATCGCCAGGAACACGTCTCGCCCAAGCAACTCGCGCACCCGCACGACGAAGATGATCGCCGCGCAGACGACGAGCGCATACATGAAGACGTTGAACGGCAGGATGGTGGCCTCGATCCACGAGGTCGGCTGGATGGCGCCAACGGCGCGCAGGAGAACGCCGGCAACGGCAAAGCCGGCGCTCATCAGCACTTCGTAGATGAAAAGCTGCGCCAGGAAATAGGTGAATGTCGGCAGCTTCTGGATACGCCGCGATAGCCCGCGCAGGATCGCCTTGCGCTCGAAAGCGAGGATCGGCATGCCTATGAACAGCGCAAAGGTGGCGCCGATGAACGGCCGGCTGTCACCGTAAAACAGGACGTCGTAGAGCACGCCGCTGCCAGCCATGACCAGCGTCAAAAGCAGCCAGTTCTGGACTGGAGAAATTTCCCGCATGCGCCATCGCCTTGATTTGCCTGATAGTGTCCGGCCATGTAGGCGCCGGTCAAGGCATTTCGAAGGCAGGTAATTTAGAGAAGGACGGTATCGACCTTCCGGCCTGCAAAGCGCAGCGCGATTTCGCCCTTGATGAGCTGCAGGGCAGGCTCGCCGAAGAGCTCCCGGCGCCAGCCATGCAGCGCCGAAACCTCGGCCTTCTCGCCTTCGGCAGCAATCTTGTCGAGGTCCTCGCTATTGGCGATGACCTTCGGCGCGACGCCATGCTTTTCGGAGATCAGCTTCAGCAGGACCTTCAGCAGTTCGACGGCAGCAGCGGCACCCTCAGGCGCCTGCGTGTGGCGCGGCACATGCGGCATGTCGGCCTTCGGCAGCGCCAGCGCTTCGTTGACGGCTTCGAGGACGGCCGCGCCCGAGGAGGATCGCTCCCAGCCCTTCGGGATGGTTCTCAAGCGGCCAAGCGCCTCGGTGTCCTTCGGTTGCTGCTGGGCGATCTCATAGATCGCGTCGTCCTTCAGCACACGCGAACGCGGCACGTT
The DNA here is from genome assembly GCF_047325115.1 of Rhizobium sp. Rhizsp82. NCBI lineage: Bacteria > Pseudomonadati > Pseudomonadota > Alphaproteobacteria > Hyphomicrobiales > Rhizobiaceae > Rhizobium > Rhizobium sp. Rhizsp82. The sequence goes on from NZ_CP168570.1 coordinate 2,219,546, forward strand.
GCGGGCACGGGCCTCGCGTTCACGCCAGGCGGCAACATATTTCAGGATCGCCAGCTCCTGCGGCTTGCGCAGGCGCATCTTCAGGCGCTGCCAGGCATCGTCAGGGTGGAGATCATAGGTCTCGCGCGCTTCGAGGATATCCATTTCCTCGGAAAGCCAGGAGGAGCGTCCTTCGCGGGCGAGCTCGTCCTTGAGATAGAGATAGACATCGCGCAGATGCGTGACGTCGGCCAGCGCATAATCGAGCTGCTTTTCGGAGAGCGGCCGGCGGCTCCAGTCGGTGAAGCGCGACGACTTGTCGATCTGAACGCCCTTGGTGCGGCTGACGAGCTGGTCGTAGGAGACGCTGTCGCCGAAGCCGCAGACCATGGCGGCGACCTGCGTGTCGAAGATCGGATGCGGGATCAGCCCGCCACGGTTGAAGATGATTTCGATATCCTGCCGCGCGGCGTGAAAAACCTTGAGAACGGCGGTGTTCGCCATCAACTCGAAGAATGGCGTCAGATCGATGCCCTTCGCCAACGGATCGACGATGACTTCTGTCGTCGGGCTTGCCATCTGGATCAGGCAGAGCTCCGGCCAGAAGGTCGTTTCACGCAGAAACTCGGTGTCGATCGTGATGAAGTCAGACTTGGCCAGCTCTTTGCACGCGGCCGCCAAATCGGCGGTGGTTTCGATCATATCAATTCATTCACAAGGAAAAAGGTCGGTTAACCTTCCTTCTCCTTTCGAAGAGATATGTCAATACGTTGAACCGGTGCGTGTTGCGCAGAAGCCGCTATTTGCCGGGACGCATTTCATCCTTGCCGCGCTTGTTGCGCGTGGCATAGAGCGCAATGAGGCCGAAGATCAGCCCGCCTACAGGCATGATCAGAAAATTGATGAACTGATCAGTTGTCATTTCTCAATCCTCTCAGTGTGCCTCTTGCCGTCAAATGTAATGCACCCGAGGCCAGAAGACAAATAACGGCGATCATTCGGATGGTTGTCGAGGTCGTCCCGGTTGCGCCGAGGCTTGCAATCGTCGGAGCAAAGGAGCCGACCGCGAAGACGGCAATGGCAATGCCATTGAGGAAGGTCGCGGTAAGTTTGGTTCGCTCGTTTTCTACAAGGCTCATGCTGGATTGCTCGAAAGGTGTCTCTTACACCTTGATACAATCTATGCGCTCATCACGCAATCGCCCTAGGCAACCCTGACGTAGCTCGTCATCCCCGTCTTCTGATGCTCGATGATATGGCAATGCAGCAGCCAGTCGCCGGGATTATCGGCGACGAAGGCAAGCTGCACCTTTTCATCGGGCTGGATCAGGTAGGTGTCGGACACCACGGGCATGACCTCGCGCGTTGAGGACGAGATGACCTTGAAGCTCATGCCGTGCAGATGGATCGGGTGCAGGTGAGGGGTGACGTTTTCAAGCTGGAAGATATAGCTCTTGCCCTGCTTGAGTTCGGCGAGCGGCGCCGTCGGATCGGGGGTGTCGCCCGGCCACGGCACCTTGTTGATGGCCCAGAAGCTGTAGCCCAGCGTGCCGCAGATGCTGTCGACGGGTGCGTTCTCGGCGGTGGCGCTCAGCACCAGCGGGATCTTCTCCGCCGAGGAAAGATCGGCTTCCGGCACCGGATTGGCGGCGAGTGCTGCGAGATCGGCGACATCGCGCTTCAGCGACTGGCCGGTGGCGCGCAGCTTCGCGAGCGTCTTCGGCGTCGTGCCGCGGATGTCTTCGAGCGTCGCGACCGCGCCTTCGTTGTCGGGCATGCGCACGGCAAGGTCCAGACGCTGGCCGGGGCCAAGCTGTAGGAGATCGAGCGGGAAACGCTTTGGCACCGGATTGCCGTCAATGGCTATGACGGTGGCTTCGCCGCCGTCCATCTTCAAGGAATAGATGCGGGTGACATCGGTGATCGCGATGCGCAGCCGCACCAGCCCGCCGGCCGGCGCGTCATATTGCGGCTCCTGGTGCCAGTTGGCGGTGCGCACCGTGCCGTAGGTGCCGGTTTTCGCCGCATCGCGCGGCCGGAAGGGGGCGATGAACTGCCCGTCGCCGCCAAGCCGCCAGTCGCGCAGATTGAGCACCACTTCCGCATCGAAAGCAGGATCGGCCGCGTCCTCGACGACGATGACGCCGGTCATGCCGTGACCCATCTGCGTCAGCGTGTTGCAATGCGGGTGATACCAGAAGGTACCGGCATCCGGCGGCGTGAAATTATAGTCGAAGCTGTCGTTGGTGTAGACGTAGGGCTGCGTCATGAACGGCACGCCGTCCATCCTGTTGTCGATGCGCAGCCCGTGCCAGTGGATCGTCGTCGGTTCGTCGAGGGTGTTCGCCAGCTGCGCCGCATAGGGCTTGCCGCGCTGCATTCGCAGCACCGGCGGCACGCCCTGGTCGCCCCACGTCATGATATCCCGGGTCGGCCCGAATTCCGTCAGTACGGCCTCGGTCTTGACCGCCTTCAACAGCTGCGGCTCGGGTGCTGCTTCCGCAAAGCCGAACTTCCCGGCAACGCCGATCCCGACACCGTAAGCACCGGCAACGGCTGAGGCTTTGAGCAGATTTCGGCGGGTGAGGAGGGGCATGCGAGGCTCCGGCAGCTGATATGCGCCATCTTTAAAGTTGACTGGCGGTTTCATCAATAAGCAAATACCGGCCAAACTGCCGCAGTGGCGCGGGCATCGCCGGCCGTAATAAACCGCCGTGAAACGGGCCCGCTCTCGCGCCAAGTCTTGACAAATCAGACCGTCCATGCGCTTGTCCGCCCGATTTTCTTGTCGGCGCTTGAGGGTGGAAATTTGCCCTTGCAGCCGTCTCAGCAGACATCGGGAATAGAGATTATGCATCGCTACCGCAGCCACACCTGTGCCGCCCTCCGCAAGTCGGACGTCGGCTCGACCGTCCGGATTTCCGGTTGGGTTCACCGCGTTCGTGACCATGGCGGCGTTCTCTTCATCGATCTTCGCGACCATTACGGCATTACTCAGGTCGTCGCCGATCCGGATTCTCCGGCCTTCAAGACCGCCGAAGCCGTTCGCGGCGAGTGGGTCATCCGTATCGATGGTCTCGTCAAGGCCCGTACCGAAGACACCGTCAACAAGAACATGGCGACCGGCGAGATCGAACTCTACGCTCAGGAAATCGAAGTTCTGGCCGCTGCCAAGGAACTGCCGCTGCCGATCTTCGGCGAGCCCGATTATCCTGAAGACGTTCGCCTCAAGTACCGCTTCCTCGACCTGCGCCGCGATACGCTGCACAAGAACATCGTCAAGCGTACGCAGATCATCTCGGATATCCGCAACCGCATGGCATCGGCCGGCTTCGGCGAATACACGACGCCGATCCTGACGGCATCCTCGCCGGAAGGCGCGCGCGACTTCCTCGTGCCGTCGCGTATCCATCCCGGCACCTTCTTCGCGCTGCCGCAGGCGCCGCAGCAGTACAAGCAGCTCTTGATGGTCGCCGGTTTCGACCGCTACTTCCAGATCGCGCCGTGCTTCCGCGATGAAGATCCGCGTGCCGACCGCCTGCCGGGCGAATTCTACCAGCTCGACGTCGAGATGAGCTTCGTCACCCAGGAAGACGTCTGGGATACGATGGCTCCGATCATCACCAACGTGTTCGAGCAGTTTGCCGAAGGCAAGCCGGTCACCAAGGAATGGCCGCGCATTCCTTACGACGTTGCAATCCGCAAGTATGGTTCCGACAAGCCGGACCTGCGCAACCCGATCGAGATGCAGGCCGTCACCGAACATTTTGACGGCTCCGGCTTCAAGGTCTTCGCCGGCATGATCGCCGCAAACCCGAAGGTCGAAGTCTGGGCGATCCCGGCCAAAACCGGCGGTAGCCGCGCATTCTGCGACCGCATGAACGCCTGGGCGCAGTCGTTGGGACAGCCGGGTCTCGGCTACATCTTCTGGAAGGAAGAGGACGGCAAGGTTGCCGGTTCCGGCCCGCTCGCCAAGAATATCGGCGAAGAGCGCACCGAAGCCCTGCGCATTCAGCTCGGCCTTGAAGCAGGCGACGCCGCCTTCTTCGTCGCCGGCGAACCGGCAAAGTTCTACAAGTTCGCAGGCGAAGCCCGCACCAAGGCCGGTGAAGACCTTAACCTCGTCGATCGCGACCGGTTCGAGCTGTGCTGGATCATCGACTTCCCGTTCTACGAATGGAGCGAGGAAGACAAGAAGGTCGACTTCGCGCACAACCCCTTCTCGATGCCGCAGGGTGGTCTCGAGGCACTGCAGACCAAGGAGCCGCTGTCGCTCAAGGCCTACCAGTACGACGCCGTCTGCAACGGCTTCGAAATCGCCTCGGGCTCGATCCGTAACCAGTCGCCGGAAGCAATGGTCAAGGCCTTCGAACTGGTCGGTCTCAGCCAGGCGGATGTCGAAGAACGCTTCGGCGGCATGTACCGCGCCTTCCAGTACGGCGCGCCTCCGCATGGTGGTTGCGCATTCGGTATCGACCGCATCGTCATGCTGCTGCTCGGCGCCAAGAACCTGCGCGAAATCACGCTGTTCCCGATGAACCAGCAGGCGCAGGACCTCCTGATGAACGCCCCGTCGCCGGCAACGCCGAAGCAGCTGATGGAACTGTCGCTGCGCGTCATGCCGCAGCCGAAGAAAGACTGATCGATCTCAGAGAGACCCGCAAACAGCGAGCCTCTTGCCTTCAGCAAGTATCGACGCCGGCTGCCGCTTGCAGCCGGCGTTTTTCATGGGTATAGCTTGCCTATTCGCCCCGGACCCGGTGAAACTCCGGGTGGCTCTTCTGGCCGCCGATCCGCCAGACAACGCACAACATCTTCCAATATGTTGAACCGGACTTGCGTCCGGTCGCGCTGAACTCGTGAACAATCCGACATGAACAAACTCTCCGCTTACAAGCGCGAATGGTTTTCGAACATTCGTGGCGACATTCTTTCCGGCATCGTTGTGGCGCTCGCCTTGATCCCGGAGGCCATCGGCTTTTCGGTCATTGCCGGCGTTGACCCGAAGATCGGGCTTTTCGCCTCGGTTGCCATTGCCTGCGTCTCCGCCATTGCCGGCGGCCGGCCGGGCATGATTTCGGCGGCAACAGCCGCAACCGCGGTGCTGATGGGCTCGCTGGTGCGCGAGCATGGCCTGCAATATCTCTTCGCTGCCACGATCCTGATGGGCATCCTGCAGATGATTGCGGGCATGCTGAAACTCGGGCGGCTGATGCGCTTCGTGTCGCGCTCGGTGATGACCGGCTTCGTCAACTCGCTGGCGATCCTGATCTTCATGGCGCAGCTGCCGGAACTGATCGGCATGCCGCAGACGACCTATGTGATGATCGCGGCGGCCCTGCTGATCATTTACCTCTTCCCCTATGTCACCAAGGTCATCCCGTCGCCGCTGGTGGCGATCGCGGTGCTGACGGCGGCAACGGTCATGCTAGGGCTCGATGTCCGCACGGTCAGCGATCTCGGCGAGCTGCCGACCAGCCTGCCTGTTTTCACCATCCCGCAGGTGCCGCTGACATTCGAGACGCTGCAGATCATCTTCCCGTATTCGATCGGCCTTGCCGCCGTCGGTCTGCTGGAATCGCTGCTGACGGCGCAGATCGTCGATGATCTCACGGATACCCAGAGCAACAAGAACACGGAATGCTACGGGCAAGGGGCCGCCAATATCGCCTCCGCCCTGATCGGCGGCATGGGTGGTTGCGCGATGATCGGCCAGTCCGGCATCAATATCGCGTCGGGCGGCCGCGGCCGTCTGTCGACCTTCGTGGCTGGTGCCTTCCTGCTCATTCTGCTTCTGGTGCTGGACGATATCCTGCGCGTTGTACCGATGGCGGCACTGGTGGCGATCATGATCATGGTGTCGATCGGCACCTTCTCCTGGCGCTCGATCCTCGACATTCGCCGCAACCCGCCATCTTCGTCGCTGGTCATGCTGGCAACGGTCGTCACCGTCGTTGCGACCCATGATCTTTCGAAGGGCGTGCTGGTCGGCGTTCTCTTGTCGGGTGTGTTCTTCGCGGGCAAGGTCGCCAAGCTGTTCCATGTCCGCTCGTCGCTGGATGCGGAAGCCGGTATCCGGACCTATCTTGTCGATGGCCAGGTGTTCTTCGCCTCGGCGGAAAGCTTCTCCGCCGCCTTCGACTTCGAGGAGCAGGTGACGTCAGTCGTCATCGACGTCACCGCCGCGCATTTCTGGGACATCACCGCCGTCGGCGCGCTCGACAAGGTGGTCCTGAAATATCGCCGCCGCGACATCGCTGTCGATCTCCGCGGCCTGAACGAGGCGAGCGCCAGCATGCTCGACCGGTTCGCCCTGCATGACAAGGGTGATGCTGCACTGGCCTCCACCGGCTCGCACTGACAAACAAAAAAGCCCGGCATCGCTGCCGGGCTTTGCATTTCAGTGGGTCTGAACCTTACTGGTTCGCGTTGATCTTCACGCCGAGAACGTTCGGCAGGGTGTTCGGTGCGCCCATGGCGGCGCCCATGATCGTCGGGAACGGCACGGCCTGCGCCGGTGCAGCCGAGACAGCGAAGTTCTTCGGGTCGTCGAGATAGGTGTTGACGGCGGCCGAGATCGCGTTCTGCAGCTCGGGAACGTTGAGCTGTGCGACGGCGAGCGGCGCCATTGCCTTCAGCGCGTCGCCCATCTGCTTGCCGGTCATGTTCTGCTTCGAACCGGCATATTCAAGCGCGCGCTTGGTGATCGAGGCGTCGTCGAAGCGGACCTCGGCGCTGTTGAACGAAAGCTGCTGCAGCAGGCCGAGCATTGCGAGGCCGAGAGCCTGCTGTGCTTCTTCCTTGTTCGGGTTGGCTTCAGAGGCCTTGGCGGCTTCCTGCAGCGACTTCATGAAGGCAGGCGTGTAGCCGGAGATTTTGAAGGCGAGGTTCAGGCGGCCGACATTGGTGACGTCGAAGGCGAATTCGGAAATGTCGATCGTGCCGGGGCCGAGATCCCAGGCGCCCTTCATCGTGATGTCGCCGTTGACATGCTCGAGCGCCAGCTTCTCGATCCCTTCCTTGTACTGCGGATCGGGCGCATCGGTGAGGTCTGCCTTCATGTTCTTGAAGGCGCCGTCGAAGTCGAAGCCGGATTCGTCTTCGCGCAGCGTCAGGTTCATGTCGGTCTGGCCGAGCGAGAAGATGTCCTTGCCGTCCTTCGAAACCTTGAACGGGCCGGTATGGGCCGTCTCGTAGAGCAGCATGGAATCGACGCCGTCGCCGGTTGCATCGGCCGGGATCGAGATGCCGCCGAGTTTCATGTCGCTGGCGGAGATCGTCGTGCCTTCTTCGCTGACATTGATGTCGGGGAAGGCTGCTTCCTCGATGTAGTAGCCGCCGTCTTCGTCTTCCTCGACGCCGGTCATGGTGATGTCGCCGATCTTCAGCGCATCGCCGGCCGCAGGCTTGAAGCTTGCGTTCTTCAGCGTCACGGTCGTGTCGTCGACATCGACGCCGTCAGCGACGAGCGTGCCGCCCTGGGCGATATAGGCGGCGTTGAGCTTCTTCAGCAGATCCTGGCCATCAAGGGCGAATGCGCTGGTGGCGAGCGACAGGAATGCTGCGCCGGAAAGCATAAGCCGGGTGGTCCGGTAAAAGGTCATGACGAAATCCTCTAGTGGCGGTTAAGGCTAGTCTATTGCGAAGTCGACGCGCGTTATATTGATGCGAACTCTAAATTTTAGTTGATAGGCAAAGAAAACGAAGTCCAAATGACGTGCCGATGCTTGATGGCCACATGATGTCATTCTGGTACGTCATCCACAGGCGCAAGCCTCCCGATTCCTTGCCGTGGAGAGCCTTCTAGGCTAGTCAAGGCCTATGGGACAAGAGATTTTGCCGCCCTCTGGCGGAGACGACGACAGCATCCTTCCGGTCGACCTCAAGGCTGCGCTCGAAGAGCGTTACTTGGCATATGCACTGTCGACCATCATGCACCGCGCCCTTCCTGACGTGCGCGACGGCCTGAAGCCGGTCCACCGCCGCATCATCCACGCGATGAGCGAGATGGGCATCCGGCCGAACGCCGCCTTCAAGAAATGCGCCCGTATCGTCGGTGACGTCATCGGTAAATTCCACCCGCATGGCGACCAGTCGGTCTATGATGCGCTGGTGCGTCTGGCGCAGGATTTCTCGCAGCGTTATCCGCTGGTCGACGGGCAGGGAAACTTCGGCAATATCGACGGCGACAACGCCGCCGCCTATCGTTACACCGAAGCCCGCATGACCGAAGTCACGGCGCTGCTGCTCGATGGTATCGAGCAGGACGCCGTCGATTTCCGCCCGACCTATAACGAGGAAGACGAGGAGCCGGTGGTTCTGCCGGGCTCCTTCCCGAACCTTCTGGCGAACGGTTCTTCCGGCATCGCCGTCGGCATGGCGACCTCCATCCCGTCGCACAACGTCCACGAACTCTGCGATGCGGCCCTGCATCTCATCAAGCATCCGGACGCGACGGTCGAGACGCTGGTCGAATCCTTCATTCCCGGCCCGGATTTCCCGACCGGCGGCATCATCATCGACAGCCGCGCCAGCATCGTCGAGGCCTACAAGACCGGCCGCGGCGGCTTCCGCACCCGCGCCAAGTGGGAGACCGAAGATCTTGGCCGCGGCGGCTACCAGATCATCGTCACCGAAATTCCCTTCCAGGTGCAGAAGTCGCGCCTGATCGAAAAGATTGCCGAGTTGCTGCTTGCCCGCAAGCTGCCGCTGCTCGAAGACGTGCGCGATGAATCCGCCGAGGACGTCCGCATCGTTCTGGTGCCGAAGAACCGCACCGTCGATCCGACGATCCTGATGGAATCGATGTTCAAGCTGACGGAGCTCGAAAGCCGCTTCCCGCTGAACATGAACGTTCTCTCCATGGGCCGCATTCCGCGCGTCATGGCGCTGAACGAGGTTCTCAAGGAATGGCTCGACCACCGCCGCGACGTGCTGCAGCGTCGCTCGCGCTTCCGTCTCGCCGCGATCGAAAGACGTCTCGAAATTCTCGGCGGTCTGTTGATCGCTTATCTGAATATCGACGAAGTCATCCGCATCATCCGTGAGGAAGACGAGCCGAAGCCGGTGATGGTCGCCCGCTGGGATCTGACCGAAATCCAGGTCGAAGCCATCCTCAACATGCGCCTGCGCTCGCTGCGTAAGCTCGAGGAATTCGAAATCCGCAAGGAGTTCGACGAACTCACCGCCGAAAAGGCCGGCATCGAGGCGCTGCTCGCTTCCGACGAGAAGCAGTGGCAGACCGTTGCCTGGGAAATCGGCGAGGTGAAGAAGAAGTTTGCCAAGGCGACCGAACTCGGCCGCCGCCGCACCCAGTTTGCCGATGCGCCGGAAGCCGACGAAGAGGCGATCCAGCAGGCGATGATCGAGAAGGAACCGATCACCGTCGTCGTCTCCGAAAAGGGTTGGATCCGTGCTCTCAAGGGCCACATCTCCGACACGGCATCGCTGACCTTCAAGGAAGGCGACGCGCTGAAGGTGGCGTTCCCGGCGCAGACCACAGACAAGATCCTGATCGTCACCACCGGCGGCAAGGCATTCACCCTCGGCGGCGACAAGCTGCCCGGCGGGCGCGGCCATGGCGAGCCGCTGCGCATCATGATCGATATGGACAACGACCAGGACGTGCTCACCGCCTTCGTTCACGATCCCCAGCGCAAGCAGCTGATCGTTTCGACGGCCGGCAACGGCTTCGTCGTGGCGGAAGGCGAGATGGCTGCCAATACCCGCAAGGGCAAGCAGATCATGAACGTCTCGATGCCGGATGAAACCAAGCTGATCGTTCCGGTCAGCGGCGATCACGTCGCCGTCGTCGGCGAGAACCGCAAGATGCTGGTATTCCCGCTGGCGCAGGTGCCGGAAATGGCCCGCGGCAAGGGCGTTCGCCTGCAGCGCTACAAGGATGGCGGGATCTCCGACGTCCGCTGCTTTGCGATCGATGCCGGCCTCTCCTGGGAAGACAGCGCAGGCCGTATGTTCAACAAGAACAAGGACGAGCTGGCCGAATGGCTGGCCGACCGCGCAACGGCCGGACGCACCGTTCCGAAGGGTTTCCCGCGCAGCGGCAAGTTCGCCGGCTGACATTGGTAACAATTTGGCGATCCGCCCTTGGCGGGCGGCTCGCTTCCTCTATCTCAGTTCTGTCACCAAAAACTGGGAACGGCTCCATTCCGAAAGGCGGACGGAATGGCCCCGCAAGGCAATGCCTTGCGGTGTGCTCTGAGCCCAAAACACGGAGGAAAAAATCAATGTCTGCCGCCGAAAAGATCAAACTTACCGTTACGCATAGCTACAAGGCGCCGCCGTCCGTCGTCTATGACGCCTGGCTGAATCCTGCGATCGCCAAGCGCTTCCTTTTTGCTACCGATGACGGCCATGTCATCCGCGCCGAGATCGACGCCCATGTGGGCGGCTGCTTCCTCGTCGTCGACCGGCGCCCGACCGGCGATGCCTGCCACAGCGGCATCTTCCTCGACCTTCACCGCCCGAAACGCATGGTTTTCAGCTTCTCCGTCGAAGATCACGACCACTGCACCGACCGCGTCCAGATCGACCTCGAACCGCTCGGCAGCGGCTGCCGCCTGACGCTGACGCACGAAATGTGCTCCGAATGGTCCGCTCACGAGGAAAAGACCCGCCAGGGCTGGGCACATGTGATGGAAGGGTTGGAGCGGGAGGTCGACCAGGTCGATCGGCTGGCGAGCTAGCTTTTCGCCAAAGCTGGCGCGGCGTTGTCGTTATGCAGTGCCGCGCTGCTCACGCAGAGCAGGGGCCGCCTTACTCCCCGCCACTCTCTTCCAACACCGATGGATCGAAACGCTCCCATCCGCGTGGCGTCAGATGCTCCTGCGGCTGGTAGCGGGTCTTGTAGTCCATCTTCCGCGAACCCTGCACCCAGTAGCCGAGATAGACATGGGGGAGGCCGAGGGCCTTGGTGCGCTTGACGTGGTCGAGGATCATGAAGGTGCCGAGCGAGCGGCGGTCATATTCCGGATTGAAATAGGAATAGACCATGGAGAGGCCGTCGCTCATCGTATCGGTGAGCGCTGCCGCCACCAGTTCGCCGCGCGGCCGGGTTTCGAGGCCCGAGCCTTCCTCGCGCCGGCGGTATTCGACGATTCGGGTGTTGACGTGGGTGTCCTCGACCATGATCGCATAGTCGAGCACCGTCATGTCGGACATGCCGCCCTGCTGGTGGCGGTAGTCGAGATAGCGGCGGAAGAGGGAATATTGCTCGCTCGAAGGCTGGGCCGGAAATTCCGTGGCGATCAGGTCGCTGTTATTGGCCAGCACCCGCTTCATCGATTTCGTCGGCTGGAATTCCTGCGCCAGGATGCGCACGGAAACGCAGGCGCGGCAGGCTTCGCAGGCGGGACGGTAGGCGATGTTCTGCGAGCGGCGGAAACCGCCCTGCGTCAGGATATCGTTCATTTCGGCGGCGCGGGGGCCGACGAGATGGGTAAAAACCTTGCGCTCCATCTCCTGCGGCAGATACGGGCATGCAGCCGGTGCCGTCAGATAAAACTGAGGGGATGGCGTTGACTGCGTATTCATCTGACGCGGATGGTTCCTTCGGTGACCGTCAATCTTGACAGCATGACTTAAGAATAAAAAACGTCAACAGCGCGGCCGGGTTCTCCGCGCTATCATTTTGTCGTAGCTTTTTGATATGGCGCCCCGAACCGGCCCGCAAAGGCCAGCCGGGGACTTTATTTCCGCGGTCAGGCGGTGCGGACTGTGACGGTGCCGACCAGGAAGTCGTGGATCAGGCGGCTGCGCTCGGTAAACAGGCCGACCAGAAGAATCAGCGGCGTCAGCACCGAGTTCAGGATCCAGAACAGCGCCAGGTGAACGATCGCCGTCAGGAAATCGAGCGGGCGGCCGTCGACGCGCATCATCTGGATGCCCATGGCGCGCATGCCGAGCGAGGCCTGCGCCGGACCGCCGACCGTGAGGCCGAAATAGATGCCCGCCACCAGCACGAAGAGCGCCGGATAGAGGAAGAAGCCGAGGCCGAGCGTCACGATCGACAGGAAGAACAGCACCACCGCTGCCGGAATGCACAGCAGCAGGACGATGATGTAATCCAGGATGAACGCAAATACCCGCCGGCTGAGCGTCCCGCTATAGGCGCGCCAGTCTTCCGGTGCGGCATAGACAGGGTTGGGGTTCAGGCTCATCTAGGGTCTCCTTTGTGAAACGATGCCACTGATATGGTGTCGGCGGCCGGAGATGCAATGATGCGCGCTTTTCAGCGTTTGGCGAGCGCCCGGGCGACCTCGATCGCGAAATAGGTCAGGATGCCGTCGCAGCCGGCGCGCTTGAAGGCGAGCAGCGTTTCCATCATCGCGCGCTCGCCATCGATCCAGCCGTTCATCGCCGCAGCCTTGATCTGCGAATATTCGCCCGAGACCTGATAGGCGAAGGTCGGCAGGCCGAAGGCTTCCTTCATCCGCCAGCAGATGTCGAGATAGGGCAGGCCCGGCTTGACCATCAGCATGTCGGCGCCTTCCTCGACGTCGAGTGCCGCATCGCGGATCGCCTCGGTGCCGTTGGCCGGGTCGATATAATAGGTCTTCTTATCGCCTTTCAGCAGCCCGCCGGTCGAGATCGCCTCGCGGTAGGGGCCGTAGAAGGCGGAGGCGAATTTCGTCGCGTAGCTCATGATGCCGACATTCTGGTGGCCCGCGGCATCGAGCGCCCGGCGGATGGCGCCGATGCGGCCGTCCATCATTTCCGAGGGCGAGATAATATCGGAACCGGCATCGGCCTGCATGACGGCGGCGCGCGCCACCTGCTCGACGGTCTCGTCATTGACGATCTCGCCGCCGCGCAGGATCCCGTCGTGGCCGTGGCTGGTGAAGGGATCGAGCGCCACGTCGGTGATCACGCCGATAGTGGGCACATGCTTCTTCAGCGCCATCGTCGCCTGATTGATCAAGTTGTTGGCCTCGAGGCTGTTCGAACCCGTTTCGTCGCGCAGCTCCATCTCGATATTCGGGAAGGTGGCGATCGCGGGCACGCCGAGATCGGCGGCTTCCTTGGCGGCTTCGACGAGCTTGTCGACGCTCATGCGGTTGACGCCGGGCATGGCCGGGATCGGATCGACGATGCCGCTGCCGGGCACGACGAAGACGGGCCAGATCAGGTCATCCACCGTCAGCCGGTTTTCCTGCACCAGGCGGCGCGTCCAGTCCGCCTTGCGGTTGCGGCGCATGCGGCGGTGTCCGGTGATGTCGTCGACGAGGTGGGTCTTGTCCTGCATTGTCTTGTCCCTGGCCATTCCATTTGCTGGCGCGCTCATTATCATGCCATCTTCGAAAACCAAACCGGACGATTGGCCGCGCCGGCGCGCAACGTCTGGCGAATGACCGAACGGAACCATAAAGTCCGCCCCATGGAAAATGATTCTCCGGCCCTGCCGAAGCGCACGCTGACCGACCTGATGTTCATCCTCTTCCTGAGGCTGGTGGCGATCACCTGTTTCTGGTTCGGCCTGCAATATTGGGGCATGCTGGTCGGCTATTCGCTGTTCGGCGCCGGCCGCTTCGATCTGCTCAGCCTTCCCTGGAAAGTGGCAGCCACGACGCTCGCCGTCGTCTTCCCGGTCGCCTCGCTCGGCCTGTGGCTCACGGTCTCCTGGGGACCGGTCGTCTGGGTGCTTGCGGCGGGCCTGCAGGTGCTGATGCACGGCTTCCTGCCGGAGACCTTCGGCTCCAATCATCTGATCGTCATTACCCATGTTCTGGTGGCCGCAATGTACCTGGCATTCCGCTTGGCGCTCTGGTTCGAGCGCCGCCGCCAGCGGCGTCAGGTAAGCGTTGATTTACCCTGATACAACGGGAGGTTTTCGGTAAGGTGCTGTTAAGCCTGCAGTTTAAGTAGAATTTTATTTGTATTCGATAGGGTCTGTCTCAAGGCGGGAAGAAAACCAACACCGCCAAACAAACAGTGAGGCAGTCATCATGAACACGAAAATCAAGCCGCAGGCGGTATCGAACTTCCGTGACCAGCAGGATCAGGACATCCGTGATCTTTACATGGAATCCCTTCATCTTGTTGAACGTCTTCACCGCCGTCTGCTCGACGTCATCAAGGACGAATTCGACCGTCAGGGCCGCAGCGACGTCAACGCCATCCAGGCGCTCCTGCTCTTCAATATCGGCAACTCGGAACTGACCGCCGGCGAGCTCCGCTCCCGCGGTTACTACCTGGGCTCCAACGTCTCCTACAACGTCAAGAAGCTCGTCGACCTCGGCTTCATCAACCACCAGCGCTCGCGCATCGACCGCCGCTCCGTCCGCATCAGCCTGACGGAAACCGGCACCGAGATCGCCGAGACGGTCGCCAAGCTCTACGAACGCCACATCACCTCGATCGACAAGGTCGGCGGCATCGGCACCGACGAGTTCACCCAGATGAACAAGCTCCTGCAGCGCCTCGACCGCTTCTGGAACGACAGCATCATGTACCGCCTGTAATCCCATACGCCGTTATTCCCGATGGCGTATTAGGACCTCCTTACCGGCACGACAGGGCGCTACAGTGTGTGAGAAGGCACACGGTGGCGCCTGTTGCGCGTGGTGAAGATTTTAATTAGTTGCAACAAATGGTAGCATGCCTCGCAAACAGACAAGTGAGCGCGCTTGAAGCACCATTACATTCCCCAGTTCTATCTCGAACCTTGGGTCGATCGGAACCGCGACAATAAGCTGACCGAATATCGGCGCCTCAAATACCCGCACGAGGTCTTTCCGCGTCTTGAGATTAAGCGCCGCGGCAAGATGGAAACCGGGTTTGTGGAAAACCTCTACCGTATTCCCGGTGCAACGAAGGAAACTCAACAGAACGTCGAGCGCATATTTATGGGAGCGGTTGATAAACATGCCGCCACCGCCCGCGATATGATGCTGGCCGGGAATATTCCAACTGAAGCGCGTATCCGACACGCTTGGGCGCGATTCTTGCTTTCTCTTATGATACGCGCTCCGGAAGTTGTTCACGCGTTCAAGCGCAAAGTCCGTTCGGATTTCCTCACGCCAGATCCGGGGTTTCAGGAAAAGTATAACGAACTCAAAGAGGTAGGGTGGCCTCCCACTCTCGAAGAGTACATGCTCCAGCGGAGCCCCAAAATGCCTGAGCGTCAGGCAGTTATGGTAATAACGAGGCTGATCCAAAACGAAAATGTCCTACGTCTCATGATGCAGGCACGATGGCGGCTTCTGGATACGTCATCAAAGCAACGAAAACTCCTGACGTCCGACCACCCGCTGATTATGACGAACGGCCTCGGTCGACCCGATGGTCACTTTGCTTTGCCGATAAGTCCAACTTTGATTTTCATCGGCTTCATGAACAATCAGATCGCAGACCACATCCAGAAAATGGCGGTCGGTCGCCTAATTAGGCAGATCAATGAGGTCGTGATCGGACAGGGCAGGCGATCTGTATATGCGTTTGACGAAGAAAGTACGCGCGAGGTCAAGAGAACGATGGGCAAGCGGGACTACATGTCCCCGCTTCCGCGCAGTATGATGGGCGATGAGGTGAAGCCGTAGTTTGCCGAGCCCACTCACCGCCAGCGTGTCATCTTTGCAACGCATGCCTGCCAAGCGTAATCGCCTGTATTCAGGCCGTTTTTTAGCCGCTATTAACCAGCACCGTTTACGGATTGCTATGGTTTGATGCGTGCCGTCTCCTACCGCTGGTAGGTGCCCGGAAGGGCAGGCGACACGAATTGGCCATATTGGTATGGCAGCGGAAATGCACAGCAGACGGCGCCCTCGAACAGCAGTTCACGCATTCACGCTTCCGGCTCGCAATCTTGTGATGGCTGGACGCGGAAAATCGGTGATGCGCCGCAGAACGGAATGATAGTGGTCTGCGTTATCGCGCAGTGACTCGCAAAGCCCGCGGTTTTCCTCTCAGAGCTGCGGCATTCAGTGGTTGGGACTATGTCGAAGAAAAACGGAATTGAAGCTCTCTCGCGCCGCGCATTTCTTGCCTCCGCGGCAACGTTCGGCGTCAGCGCACTGGCCGCCCCGGCATTGGCGCAGACGGCCGTCGATGCGCTGATCAATGCGCCTCAACGCGGCGACTGGGACGATCAGTTCGATGCCAAGGCCGCATCGCGCACCGCAAACGCCATCGTTTCCAATACCCCGATCCTCGGACCGCAGTCCGTTTCCAGCATGCAGCAGGCGATCGCCCAGTATCAGCAGATCGCCTCTGCCGGCGGCTGGCCGACCGTCAATCCGCCGGCCGATCAGCGCCTGCAGATCGGCGTCAACGACCAGTCGGTCCAGGCGCTGCGCCAGCGTCTCTTCGCCACCGGCGATCTTCCGCAGGAAGCCGGCATGTCGTCCTCGTTCGACTCCTATGTCGACGGTGCGGTCAAGCGCTTCCAGGCCCGCCACGGCCTTCCGTCTGATGGCGTCATCGGCGAATTCACGCTGAAGGCGATGAACATCCCGGTCGATGTGCGCCTGCAGCAGCTGAACACCAACCTGATCCGCCTGCAGACCTTCCCCGAAGAGCTCGGCCGCCGTCACGTCATGGTCAACATTCCGGCCGCTTACGTCGAAGCCGTTCAGGATGGCAGCGTCGCGACCCGCCATAACGCGATCGTCGGCCGTCTGAGCCGCCCGACGCACCTCGTCAATTCGAAGATCTACGAAGTCATCCTCAATCCGTACTGGACGGCTCCGCGCTCGATCGTCGAAAAGGACATCGTGCCGCTGATGCGCAAGGACCCGACCTACCTGACGCGCAACAACATTCGCCTAATCGACGGCAAGGGCAGCGAAGTCGCGCCTGAAACCATCGACTGGAATGCCGAAAAGGCACCGAACCTGACCTTCCGCCAGGACCCGGGCAAGATCAACGCCATGGCGTCGACGAAGATCAACTTCTACAACAAGAACGGCGAGTACATGCACGACACGCCGCAGCAGGGCCTGTTCAACAAGCTCATGCGCTTCGAATCCTCGGGCTGCGTGCGCGTCCAGAACGTCCGCGACCTGACGACTTGGCTGCTCGGCGAGACCCCCGGCTGGCCGCGCCAGCAGATGGAACAGGTCATCGCCAGCCGCGTCAACACGCCGATCAAGCTCGCCGAAGAAGTGCCGGTCTATTTCGTCTACATCTCCGCCTGGGGCATGCCCGACGGCATCGTCCAGTTCCGCGACGACATCTACCAGATGGACGGCAATGCCGAACTGGCGCTGGATACCACGGCAACGACGGAGCAGCCGGTTCAGTAGGGGCTGGTTCTCTTTGAGTTTGGAAAGGCCGCGCGGATTGCGCGGCCTTTTTTGTTTGGCAAGACCTTTCCTCCCTCATCCCTGTGCTCTTAGGGCTACGCCCAAGGGATGTCACAGGGATCCAGCGCACCCAAGTCCTTGGGTGCAGAAGACACTTCCTCTTGGCTTATGAGTCATTCACCGCGCAGACGCGCGGTGGCCTGGATTCCTGTGACGAGCACAGGAATGAGGGAGGGAGGTCACCCCGCGCGTAGATTGCCCAGCAAATGTCGTTCTTCGTATTGCTCTGGCGCAAACGGAAGGCTAAAGCTGCGGCCATTCCAGTTGAGGAGCCCGCCCATGACCAATGCTTCCACTCAGACCTTCTTCAATCGCAATCTGGCCGATACCGATCCGGAGATCTTCGGCGCGATCGAAAAGGAGCTCGGCCGTCAGCGGCACGAGATCGAACTCATCGCCTCGGAAAACATCGTTTCGCGCGCGGTGCTGGAAGCCCAAGGCTCCATCATGACCAACAAGTATGCCGAAGGCTATCCGGGCAAGCGCTATTACGGCGGCTGCCAGTATGTCGATATCGCCGAAGAACTGGCAATCGAGCGTGCAAAGAAGCTCTTCGGCGTCAACTTCGCCAACGTTCAGCCGAACTCCGGTTCGCAGATGAACCAGGCCGTGTTCCTGGCGCTCTTGCAGCCGGGCGACACCTTCATGGGTCTCGACCTGAACTCGGGCGGTCACCTGACGCATGGTTCTCCTGTCAACATGTCCGGCAAGTGGTTCAACGTCGTTTCCTACGGCGTTCGCGAAGGCGATAACCTGCTCGATATGGACGACGTTGCCGAGAAGGCGCGCACCCACAAGCCGAAGCTGATCATCGCCGGCGGCACCGCTTACTCCCGTATCTGGGACTGGAAGCGCTTCCGCGAGATCGCCGATGAAGTCGGCGCCTACCTGATGGTCGACATGGCCCATATCGCCGGTCTCGTTGCCGGTGGCCAGCATCCGTCGCCGTTCCCGCACTGCCATGTCGCCACGACCACGACCCACAAGTCGCTCCGCGGCCCGCGCGGCGGCGTCATCCTGACGAACGAGGAAGATCTGGCGAAGAAGTTCAATTCGGCCGTCTTCCCGGGTCTCCAGGGCGGTCCGCTGATGCACATCATCGCTGCCAAGGCCGTTGCCTTCAAGGAAGCGCTGCAGCCGGAATTCAAGGATTACGCAGCCCAGATCGTCAAGAACGCCAAGGCGCTTGCCGAAACTCTGATCGCAGGCGGCCTCGACGTCGTCTCCGGCGGCACCGACAACCACCTGATGCTCGTCGACCTTCGCAAGAAGAACGCCACCGGCAAGCGCGCCGAAGCAGCCCTCGGCCGCGCCTACATCACCTGCAACAAGAACGGCATCCCGTTCGACCCTGAAAAGCCGTTCGTCACCTCGGGCGTCCGCCTCGGCGCGCCTGCCGGCACGACCCGCGGCTTCAAGGAAGCCGAGTTCAAGGAAATCGGCAACCTGATCGTCGAGGTTCTCGACGGCCTGAAGGCTGCCAATTCCGACGAGGGCAATGCCGCTGTCGAAGGCGCCGTGCGGGATAAGGTGGTGAACCTCACCAACCGCTTCCCAATGTACGACTACATCGGCTAAGGATAGCGCATGCGCTGCCCATTCTGCGGATCGGAAGACACACAGGTCAAGGATTCACGCCCGGCGGAGGACAACACGTCCATCCGCCGCAGGCGTATCTGTCCCGATTGCGGCGGCCGCTTCACGACCTTCGAGCGCGTGCAGCTGCGCGAGCTGATGGTCGTCAAGAAGACCGGCCGCAAGGTGCCCTTCGACCGCGACAAGCTGGTGCGCTCCTTCGAGATCGCATTGCGCAAACGCCCGGTCGATCGCGACCGCATCGAACGCGCCGTCTCCGGCATTGTCCGGCGTCTGGAAAGCTCCGGTGAGGTCGAGATCGGTTCGGAGGCCATCGGTCTTCAGGTTCTCGAAGCGCTGAAGAGCCTGGATGACGTCGGCTTCGTCCGCTATGCATCGGTCTATCGCGATTTCTCGCATGCCGAGGATTTCGAGAAGGTGATTTCCGAGATCAACGCCAAGATCGGCCGCGATACTTTGGACAGTTGAGCGATGACATCAGCATCAGACGATGAACGTTACATGGCCGAGGCTATCCGCCTCGGCCTTTTGCATCTTGGGCAAACCTCCACCAACCCCTCCGTCGGCTGCGTCGTCGTCAAGGATGGCGAGATCGTCGGCCGCGGCACGACGGCTGTTGGCGGCCGCCCGCATGCCGAGCCGCAGGCGCTGGCCGAGGCCGGCGCGAGGGCGGAGGGCGCCACCGCCTATGTGACGCTCGAGCCTTGCTCGCATTTCGGCAAGACGCCGCCCTGCGCCAACGCGCTGATCGCCGCGGGCGTCTCCCGCGTCGTCATCAGCGTCACCGATCCCGATGAGCGCGTCTCCGGCCGCGGCATCGGCATGCTGCGCGATGCCGGGATCGAGGTCGATACCGGCGTGCTCGAGGAAGAGGGCAGGCGCTCGCTCGCCGGCTATCTCACCCGGCAGACGAAGAAGCGGCCCTATGTGACTCTCAAACTTGCAGTTTCCGCCGACGGCATGATCGGCCGTGCGGGCGAGGGGCAGGTGGCGATCACCGGGCCCGCGGCGCGCGCCGAGGTGCAGAAATTGCGCGCGCAGTCGGATGCCATTCTCGTCGGCATCGGCACGGCGATTGCCGATGATCCGGAACTGACGGTGCGGATTGCGGGGCAGGAGGATCGCTCGCCGGTGCGGATTGTGCTCGATCCGGCATTGTCGCTGCCGGTGACGGGCAAGCTGGCGCAAACGGCGCGGCAGGTGCCGGTGATCGTTGTGGCGCGTGAGGATGTTTCGGATATGGGGGCTGTCGAGGGTTCACCCCCCTCGGCCGTGCCGGGCATCTCCTCGGAGATCGACCCGCGGACGGCATCTCCCCAAGCAACAGATGTTGTAACGAGCGGCTCCCCCCAGCCAATCTCCCCCCGTGTGGGGGAGATGGCCGGCAGGGCAGAGGGGGGTACCCCACCCACCAACGCCGAAGATGATCTCGACTCCCGCCGCACCGCCCTCGAAGCCCTCGGCGTCGAAGTCCTCTACTGCAATCCTTACCACCCGGAAGTCCTGCTCCCGGCACTCGCCTCCCGCGGCATTTCCTCGTTGATCGTCGAAGGTGGCGCCAGGACGGCAAAGCTCTTCCTCGATGCCGGTCTCGTCGATCGCATCCAGCTCTATCAGGGCGATGTGGTGATCGGCGCCGGTGGTATTGAATCGCCGGTCACGAAGACCGATATGCCATCCGGTTTCGCCCACAGGGGCACATTTTCATTCGGCTCCGACCGGATGGACGAATACGAAAGAGAGCTTTGATGTTCACCGGCATTGTCACTGATATGGGCACGATCGAATCCGTTTCCCCGATGAACGAGGGCGTCAAGCTGCGCGTTGCCACGAGCTACGATCCGGCGACCATCGATATGGGCGCCTCGATCTCGCATGCCGGCGTCTGCCTGACGGTCACCGGCCTGCCGGACGAAGGCAGCAACGGCCGCTGGTTCGAAGTCGAAGCCTGGGAGGAGGCGCTGCGGCTGACGACGATTGCCGGCTGGAAGGCCGGAAGCCGCATCAATCTCGAGCGCTCGCTGAAGATCGGCGACGAGCTCGGTGGCCATATCGTCTCCGGCCATGTCGACGGCAAGGCGGAAATCCTCTCGGTGACGGCCGAAGGCGACGCAACGCGCTATCGCCTGCGCGCGCCGGAACATCTGGCAAAATTCGTGGCGCCGAAGGGCTCGGTCGCTCTCGATGGCACCTCGCTGACGGTCAATGCCGTCGAAGGCACGGATTTCGACGTGCTGCTGATCCGCCACACGCTCGAGGTCACGACCTGGGGCGAGCGCAAGGCAGGCGACTTCGTCAATTTCGAAGTCGATACCATGGCCCGCTACGCGGCTAGGCTTGCCGAGTTCCCCGCCGCGAAAACAGAATGATCTCGCCGTTGTAATCGGTGCGGGTGACCTCGCGGAAACCGAGCTTTCCCGCAAGGCGGATCGACGGCGCGTTTACCGGCGAGATGATGCAGGTCATCTCCATCTCGGGAAAGCGCTGCTCGGCCCAGGCGAACATCGCTTGCAGCGCTTCGCTCGCATAGCCGCGGCCATGGAAAGACGGCGAGAGCGCCCAGCCGGTTTCCAGCGTCCCCTCGATCGACGGCGTCATCTCGCGTCGGGTTTCGAGAAAGCCGCATTCGCCGACGAAGCGGCCGCTTTCCTTTTCCTCGATTGCCAGAAAGCCGAAGCCCATATGGTGCCACATGCCGGTGGCGCGCAGCAGCCGCGCCCAGGTCTGTTCGCGCGTGCTCGGCACGCCGGTGATGTGACGCACCACGTCCTCGTCAGCCCAGAAGGTGACGTAGGCCTCGAAATCAGTCTTCCGGTGCGGGCGCAGGATCAGGCGCTCCGTCTCGATCGTTGGAATA
The DNA here is from genome assembly GCF_047325115.1 of Rhizobium sp. Rhizsp82. Lineage (NCBI taxonomy): Bacteria > Pseudomonadati > Pseudomonadota > Alphaproteobacteria > Hyphomicrobiales > Rhizobiaceae > Rhizobium > Rhizobium sp. Rhizsp82. The sequence continues at coordinate 2,241,299 of NZ_CP168570.1, forward strand.
TTCAGCATTGAAAATCGCTTTCTGTCTTATGCGCCGGGTTCGTTGTGCCAGTAGTCGAGGCTCTCGTCCGAGCGGCCGATAACCCGGAAGCTCGGATAGCCGCCATCCTTGCGGGTCTTCGCCAGGAACTTGCCGGAATCGGGATATTCGACGATCTCCGTCGGCGACATGGTGGAGACGCCGATATAGATCAGCGGTTCCGTCCCCGTATTGAGGATCTGATGCGCGGTTTCGGGGCCTCCGGCCGGCGCGCCGAGAACCGATCCCTTCGCAATCGCATGCCGCTCGGTGCCGAAGCGGTATTCGCCGCTGCCCGAAAGCACGATGAACAGCTCGTCTTCGACATGATGATTGTGGAACGGACAGCCCGACTTGCCTGGAGGCACTTCATTATAGCTGACGCCGAGATTGGAAAGGCCGAGAAGCTTGCCGAAAGAAATGTCGGTGCCTTCGTAAAGCGTGCCCTGCGTCCAGTGCTCGAGTTCGAGCGTGGAGGGGTCAATCACCGGCTTGGTTGTTTCTGATGGCATGTCTCGTCTCCCTTTTGGGGCGCAACAGACCATCATTCGCATGCAATTTTCAAGAGTAGGGACGCGAGAAATGGACGGGCGGCGCGTGAGGAACGCGCCGCCCGTCTGCTGTTAATCGGTATAGATCGTGATGCTGCCATCCGCCGCCTGTTCGGCGTTGATGACATTGCTGACGCTGACGCCCTGATCCGCGAGCTTGCGGGTGAGGCTCTTGTTGGCGTCGATCGAGGCCTGGATCTGATGGACTTCCTGGGCGTCGCGTACCGGGGCCGAACGTGGGCCGAACTGGTCCATGCTGTCGATATTGCGCCAGTCCTGATATTGCTGGACGGCGAAGTCGTTGCCCTGGAACGTACGCAAGGTGTGCTCGATCCCGGAGGCGGAGTTCATACTCAGGTTTTCCGCACGGCTGACGCCGACGAAGGCGAGAGAGGAGAAAGCGGAAACGATGGCAATCTTAGCAACGCGGTTCATGGTAGTGTCCTTTCATCTGCTCTGACGGTCGGCTGTCGTGCAGGGGATCGTCTGCGTTACGAGAAAGGAATTGGGGCGCAAAACCTCTCCCTTCAATGGGCTAAGTCACTGAAATCGCGTTAATTATTCTTCACGTTTGCTGCCTTCTTTTCGCCATGATCGAGGCGGCCGGAGACCGTCCTTGATGCAGTGCAGCATAACCTGCCGCTATATGCTTGCAGTGATTTCAGGATTTGCATTTCAGCCATGATCGGAATTTGCTTGCCATTCGTGCGTAGGCGTGTTTTGACCGCGGCCTGCTGCACGGCTGAACTCTCTAAAACCGAAGGTGAACCATGGCCCGGGATGATGCTCCCCATATTTTGATCGTCGAAGCACGCTTCTACGATGACATGGCTGACGCCCTTCTCGATGGCGCGACCCACGCGCTGAAGGAAGCCGGTGCCACGTTCGACGTCGTCACCGTTCCCGGTGCGCTCGAAATTCCGCCGGCCATTGCCATGGCGCTCGACGGGGCAGACAATGGCGGCGTGCTGTATGACGGCTTTGTCGCCCTCGGCATGGTCATTCGCGGCGAGACCTATCATTTCGATATCGTCTCCAACGAATCCTCGCGTGCAATAATGGATCTGGCGGTCAGCGAGTCCCTTGCCATCGGCAACGGCATCCTGACGGTCGAAAATGACGAGCAGGCTTGGGCGCGCGCCCGCCGCTCGGACAAGGACAAGGGCGGCTTTGCTGCCCGCGCAGCTCTCACGATGATCGAGCTGAAGAAGAAACTGGGTGGGCTTGAATGACCAACGAAACTCCGGAGCGCCAGGTAAAGTCGGCAAATCAGCGGGGCGCTGCGCGTCTCGCTGCCGTACAGGCGCTCTATCAGATGGATATCGGCGGCACCGGCGTGCTGGAAATCGTCGCCGAATATGAGGCCCATCGCCTCGGCCAGGAAATTGACGGCGAGACCTATCTGAAGGCCGATCCGTCCTGGTTCCGCTCGATCGTATCGGGCGTCGTGCGCGAACAGCGCCGCCTCGATCCGCTGATCGCCTCTGCCCTGCAGGACGACTGGGCGCTGTCGCGTCTCGACAGCACGGTCCGCGCCATCCTGCGCGCCGGCGTCTTCGAACTGACCGATCGCAAGGACGTTCCCGTCGCCGTCATCGTCACGGAATATATGGAAATCGCCCAGGCCTTCTTCGAAGACGACGAGCCGAAGCTGGTGAATGCCGTTCTCGACCGCATTGCCAAGCAGGTACGCGGCGACACCAGGAAGTAAGCTTCCTCCGTCCTCCATCGGACCAAATCGCTCAATCCATTGTGCTGCAAGGGTTTTAGGCCCTTGCGGTCTTGACGTCGTGTTTTCCACCAAGCAATCTCCGCACGCAAAGCTAGAGCGTTTCTGAGGAGAGAAGACGATTCGGCTGCTTGCGTGGCCGGGCGGAGGAGTGTTCCGGCACTTTTGGAGGAAAGAGCGAAATGACCATTCTTTTATGCGTAATCGCATGCGGTCTGCTCTCGGTGGTCTATGCCATCTGGGCAACCCGTTCGGTGCTGGCCGCCGATCAGGGCAATAGCCGCATGCAGGAGATCGCGGGCTATATCCGCGAGGGCGCGCAGGCCTACCTCACGCGTCAGTACAAGACCATTGCCATTGTCGGCATCGTTGTTTTCATTGCAGCATGGCTGCTTCTCTCCGGCACGGCCGCGATCGGTTTCCTGATCGGCGCCGTACTTTCCGGTGCCGCCGGTTTCATCGGCATGCACGTTTCGGTCCGCGCCAATGTGCGCACGGCCCAGGCTGCTTCCCACAGCCTCTCGGCCGGTCTCGACATCGCCTTCAAGTCGGGCGCCATCACCGGCATGCTCGTTGCCGGTCTGGCGCTGCTCGGCGTCTCTATCTACTATTACATCCTGACCGGCGTGCTCGGTCATGACACCGGCTCGCGTGAAGTCATCGATGCGCTGGTCGCACTTGGCTTCGGCGCCTCGCTGATCTCGATCTTCGCCCGTCTCGGCGGCGGTATCTTCACCAAGGGCGCAGACGTCGGCGGCGACCTCGTCGGCAAGGTGGAAGCCGGTATTCCGGAAGACGATCCGCGCAACCCGGCAACCATCGCCGATAACGTCGGCGACAATGTCGGCGACTGCGCAGGCATGGCGGCCGACCTTTTCGAAACCTATGCGGTCTCGGTTGTCGCCACCATGGTTCTCGCGGCGATCTTCTTTGCCGGTGCACCGATCCTGCAATCGGCGATGATCTATCCGCTGGCGATCTGCGGCGTCTGCATCATCACCTCGATCATCGGCACCTTCTTCGTCAAGCTCGGCTCGAACGGCTCGATCATGGGCGCTCTCTACAAGGGCCTCATCGTCACCGGTCTGCTGTCGATCATCGGCCTTGGTGCAGCAACCTCGCTGACCGTCGGCTGGGGTTCGCTGGGCATGGTCGCCGGGCATGACATTACCGGCACGAACCTCTTCATCTGCGGTCTCGTCGGCCTCGTCGTCACCGCGCTGATCGTCGTCATCACTGAATACTATACCGGCACAGGCAAGCGCCCGGTCGTCTCGATCGCCCAGGCATCGGTCACCGGTCACGGCACCAACGTCATCCAGGGCCTCGCGGTCTCGCTGGAATCGACGGCGTTGCCGGCGGTCGTCATCGTCGGCGGTATTCTGGCTACCTTCCAGCTCGGCGGCCTGTTCGGCACCGGCATTGCGGTGACCGCAATGCTCGGCCTTGCCGGCATGATCGTCGCGCTCGATGCCTTCGGGCCGGTTACGGACAATGCCGGCGGTATCGCCGAAATGTCCCACCTGCCGCCGGAAGTGCGCAAGTCGACCGACGCGCTCGATGCCGTCGGCAACACGACGAAGGCCGTCACCAAGGGCTACGCGATCGGTTCTGCCGGTCTCGGTGCTCTGGTGCTCTTCGCCGCCTATTCGAACGACCTGCAGTATTTCGCGGCTCACGGCGACCAGTATCCGTACTTTGCGGGCATCGGCACGATCTCCTTCGATCTGTCGAACCCCTATGTCGTCGCCGGCCTGCTGTTCGGCGGTCTGATCCCGTATCTGTTCGGCGGTATCGCCATGACCGCCGTCGGCCGTGCGGCCGGCGCGATCGTCGAGGAAGTGCGCAAGCAGTTCCGCGAGAAGCCGGGCATCATGCAGGGAACCGAAAAGCCGGATTACGGCCGCGCCGTCGATCTGCTGACCAAGGCGGCGATCCGCGAGATGATCATCCCGTCGCTGCTGCCGGTGCTGGCGCCGATCGTCGTCTATTTCGGCGTGCTGCTGATCTCGGGCTCAAAGGCCTCGGCCTTCGCCGCCCTCGGTGCCTCGCTGCTCGGCGTGATCATCAACGGCCTCTTCGTCGCCATCTCGATGACCTCGGGCGGCGGTGCATGGGACAATGCCAAGAAGTCCTTCGAAGACGGCTTCGTCGACAAGGACGGCAATCGTCACATGAAGGGTTCGGAAGCCCACAAGGCATCCGTCACCGGCGATACCGTCGGCGATCCCTACAAGGATACCGCCGGTCCGGCCGTCAACCCGGCGATCAAGATCACCAATATCGTTGCTCTCCTGCTGCTCGCGGTTCTCGCCGGCATGTAAGGGAAGGGCAGGGCTGAAACGAAGAAACCCGCCGGATCGCTCCGGCGGGTTTCTTTATTGTCTGATGCGTTCCAGTGCTTACTGGATGCTGGCCGGGTTCTGCGGGTTGCCCTGCGGCGTGCCGAACAGGCTCTTTGCCGCGCTGCCCGCGCCGCCCTGGAGGACCTGCTGAAGGAAGGTCAGTTCGCGGCCGCCGGTCGGCGTTACGCGCGAGATCGTGTCGAACACCTTGCCGTCCTGCAGCGTGTAGTTGGCGCGGCGTGCCACGACACCGTCCTTGTCGAAATAGATGGCGAGAACGCTCTGATCGACCACCCTGAGCTTTTGGTAGGCGATCGAGCGCGTGCGCTTCTGCGAGATGTAATAGAAGACTTCGTTGTCGAAGGTCGCCGTCGTCGAGGGCGTGCCGAGCGACAGGAGAACCTGTTCGCGGCTCGAACCTTCGGGTACGAGGTTCAACGATTCCTGATCGACGACATAGCCGCCGTTCAGCACGGTGCCGGTCTGGCAACCGGTAAGTCCTGCTGAGGCAATCATGATGGCAATGGCCGCGCTGCTGAAGAACTTTACGTCAGACTTGAAATACCGTTTCTTCAACGACATCTACTCCCCTTGAGTATCGGTAGGCGGCTTTTGACCATGCGAAGCACCGCTGATGCAAAACCTTTGTGGCCTTTCCGGGGTCGAATTCTCCCAATTCGCCGCGTCGCTGCCCTGAAAGGGCGCTGTCCCGAAAGTGGCCACCTTCGGCATTGCAATTCGCGCCTGCTTCGGTAAACCAGCTTTCGAATTCATGCAACACGGCCCACGCAACTCCGCGTGAAGAATGAGGCATTTCCGGAAAAAACAATGATCTTCGGGCTCTTTCGTAAGAAAAACAACAATCAGGCGATCGTCGAACGGCAGTATTCGACGCTGACGTCGGCCGCCCGCACGCCCGGGTTCTACGAAAGCATGGATGTGCCCGACACCGTCATGGGCCGCTTCGAGATGCTTTCGCTGGTGATGATCCTGTTCTTCCGCCGCACGCGGGCCTCCGGCACCAGCGGCCAGGAGATCGCCCAGGAGATCGTCGATGCCTTCTTTCAGGATATCGACTATTCGATCCGCGAGCTCGGCATCGGCGACAACAGCGTGCCGAAGCGCATGAAGAAGCTTGCGGGCATGTTCTACGGCCGCCTCGAAGCCTATTCCAAGGCGATGGATGCCGGTGACAGCGAAGCACTGTCCACGGCGCTGTCGCGCAACATTCACCCGAAGGCGGAAGCTCCGGCCGACATGAGCGCGCTCGCCGGCTGGATGTTCAAGGCCGAAGCGGCACTCTCGGAGCAGTCCGAGGATCAGATAGCGACCGGCTCGGCGACGCTGCCGGACGCGGCCTGAGGAGGAAGACATGAAACATCAGGACGACGCCATTCCCTTTTCCTATCTGGTAAAGGTCGGCCATATCTCGGCCAATCCCGTCGAGGTGCGCCTAGAAGCCGACGAGAAGGAGCGCAAGGCGCTCGCCGAGAGCTGGAACATTCTCTCCGTCGATGAGCTGCGCGCCGAGCTACAGGTCAATCGCTGGAAGAAGGACGGCATCCGCGTCAAGGGCAGGGTGCATGCGCGTATCGTGCAGGCCTGTGTCGTGACGCTCGAGCCGGTCATCTCGGATATCGACGAGCCCTTCGAGCAGATCTTCGTGCCGGAAAATTCCAAGCTTGCCCGCCGCCCGGCCAATGATGCCGGCGAGATGGTGCTCGATCCCGATGGTCCGGATCTGCCGGAGCCCTTCACCGGCGACAGCATCGATGCCGGCGCCGTGGTGACCGAATTCGCCGCGATGGCGATCGATCCCTATCCGCGCAAACCCGGCATCGAATTCAACGGGCATATCGAGGACGATGGCCAGAACGACAAGAAGCCGTCGCCATTCGCTGCGCTCAAGGACTGGAAGAAGGACTGAATACCCGTTGGGTATTTGACACAATTCAGTTGTAAGCGATGGGAAAACCGGTATTTTGGCCGAAATTTCGCCTCCCCCGGCGAAAAAGAAGGATCAGGGACGCGTGATCAGAATTTCTCTCGACCTCATGGGCGGCGACTTTGGTCCCCAGGTTGTCATCCCAGGTGCCGCCAAGGCGTTGGAGCGGCATCCGGATATTTCCTTCGTTTTCTACGGGTTGAAGGAAGAGTGCGAGCCCGTTCTCGCCAAATTCCCCAAAGTCGCAGCCAAGTCGGTCTTCCATGACTGCGAGGTTGCCGTGCGCATGGATGAGAAGCCGAGCCAGGCACTTCGCCGCGGCCGCTACGTCTCCAGCATGTGGCGCACCATCGAAGCCGTGAAGTCCGGCGATGCCGACGTTGCGGTGTCGGCAGGCAATACCGGCGCGCTGATGGCGATGTCGAAATTCTGTCTGCGCACCATGGCCAATATCGAACGCCCGGCGATCGCCGGCATCTGGCCGACCCTGCGCGGCGAGAGCATCGTTCTCGATATCGGCGCGACGATCGGCGCGGATTCGCAGCAGCTGATGGATTTCGCCCTGATGGGCGGCGCCATGGCTCGCGCGCTTTTCGAGATCGAGCGCCCGACCATCGGCCTGCTCAATGTCGGCGTCGAAGAGATCAAGGGTCAGGAAGAGGTCAAGGAAGCGGGCCGCCTGCTTCGCGAAGCCAATCTTGATTCGCTCGAATATTCCGGCTTCGTCGAAGGCGACGATATCGGCAAGGGTACGGTCGACGTCGTTGTCACCGAAGGTTTCTCCGGTAATATCGCGCTGAAGGCCGCCGAAGGCACGGCAAAGCAGATCGGCACCTATCTGCGTGCCGCGATGTCGCGCACGCTGATGGCCAAGATCGGCTATCTGCTGGCGAAAAGCGCTTTCGACATGCTGCGCGAGAAGATGGACCCGAGCAAGGTCAATGGCGGCGTGTTCCTCGGCCTGAACGGCATCGTCATCAAGAGCCATGGCGGCGCCAATGCCGAAGGTATCGCAGCCGCGATCGAAGTCGGTTACGACATGGCCAAGAATGGCCTCAATCAGAAAATAGAAAACGATCTCAAGAAATATCATGCCAAGCGGCAGCCGCCCATCGGGCCGGAAGCTGCGTGAGCGACGGGGTTTAGCAAGAATGATCCGTTCAGTGGTTCGCGGGTTCGGAGCCGCACTTCCGAAACGCGTAATGACCAACCGCGACATGGAAGATGTCGTTGACACGTCGGACGAGTGGATCGTCCAGCGTACCGGCATCCGCCAGCGCTATGTCGCAGGCGAGGGCGAGACGACGTCGTCGCTCGGCGAGCAGGCCGCACGCGCAGCACTCGATAATGCCGGCCTGACGCCCGCCGATATCGATCTGATCATCTGTGCGACCTCGACGCCCGACAACACCTTCCCGGCAACGGCGGTGAACATCCAGAACCGTCTCGGCATGAGCCATGGCTTCGCCTTCGACGTTCAGGCCGTCTGCACCGGCTTCGTCTATGCCGTCACCACGGCTGACGCCTATATCCGCGGCGGTCTCGCCAAGCGCGTTCTCGTCATCGGCGCGGAGACCTTCTCGCGCATTCTCGACTGGAACGACCGCACCACCTGCGTGCTCTTCGGCGATGGCGCCGGCGCGCTGGTTCTCGAAGCCTCCGAAGGCGAGGGCAAGACCTCGGATCGCGGCGTTCTGACCGCGCATCTGCGCTCCGACGGCTCGCACAAGGACAAGCTCTTCGTCGATGGCGGCCCGTCGAGCACCGGCACCGTCGGCAAGCTGCGCATGGAAGGCCGCGAAGTCTTCAAATATGCGGTCGGCATGATCACGGACGTCATCCAGGCGGCTTTCGACGCCACCGGCACGACGTCTGACGATCTCGATTGGCTGGTCCCCCACCAGGCAAATCGACGCATCATCGACGGTTCGGCCAAGAAGCTGAACATCGCCCCAGAAAAGGTCGTCATCACCGTCGATCTGCATGGCAACACCTCGGCGGCTTCCATTCCGCTGGCGCTTGCCGTTGCAGCCGGTGACGGACGCATCAAGAAGGGCGACCTCGTCATGCTCGAGGCCATGGGCGGCGGCTTCACCTGGGGCGCCGTGCTGCTGCGCTGGTAGTGCTGCAAATCGCAAAAAACTGACGACGAACAAGAGCTTGACCGTAAGGCGCAAGACAAATAGTCTTTGCTCGCTTTCATAAGATATTTTGCAGCTTGGGCGGGGAAACCATGACCGGAAAGACAGTGACGCGAGCAGACCTGGCGGAATCAGTTTTCCGGAAGGTTGGTCTCTCTCGAACAGAGTCCGCCGAACTCGTCGAAACCGTCATTGACGAAATCTGCAACGCCATCGTCCGTGGAGAGACGGTCAAGCTTTCCTCCTTCGCGACCTTCCAGGTGCGCGACAAGAACGAGCGTATCGGCCGCAACCCGAAGACCGGCGAAGAAGTGCCGATCTCGCCGCGCCGCGTCATGACCTTCAAGGCGTCGAACGTCCTGAAGACCCGGATTCTCAAGGCTCACACGCTGCGCAAGGTCAAGCAGAAGCCCGCAAATCCGGCCTCCTGAGCCCGTTTCATCGGCTCTGCCTAATCGATAAATCATTGATGTCATTGCCCGCGAACTGTGGGAACCCGAAGACGTGACTTGAATTCGGCGGTTCAAACCGTTGAAATATGATGAGTCGCGGATTGGACCGCCACCGAGGTCGCGTAGGGAGTAGGACGTTGGACAAGAGCCCTGATGCTTTTCGAACCATCAGCGAAGTTGCGGATGATCTTGATCTGCCGCAGCACGTCTTGCGCTTCTGGGAAACTCGTTTTCCGCAGATAAAGCCGATGAAGCGTGGCGGCGGACGCCGTTATTATCGCCCTGAAGATGTGGATCTGCTGAAGGGCATCCGTCATCTGCTCTATGATCACGGCTACACGATCAAGGGCGTGCAGAAGCTGCTGAAGACCAACGGCAACAAGTTTGTCGTCTCCGTCGCCCATGGCGATCTCGCTAGCGTCGAGGCGCTGGCGGCGAGTTCCAAGGATGGCGGCGGCTCTTCGTCCTCCGAACCCCGTGTCAGCATGGCCGATGAAGACCAGCTCGTCGGCCGCGCCAAGGCGCCAATCACCCGCCGCTTCTTCAATTTCGTTGCCGGCGAGGATGAGCAGGGCGAAGTCTCGATCGGCAAGTCGAGCGTCGGCAAGGAAGACCGCGCGCTGCTCCAGGAAGCGCTCTACGACCTCCTGGAATGCAAGCGCCTGCTCGACCAGGTACGCTGACTGAAGTCGCTTTTGCCCTTGTTTCAGTGGCCCATGCTTCTAGCTAACTCCCCGTAAGCCATCCGGCACGGGGAATTCTGGATGATTATAGACGGCGCTGCCGGGGCATTGCCTTCATCTGACATATGCATCGTCGGTGCCGGTCCGGTCGGCCTTTCGCTGGCTTTCCGCTGCGCCGAACGCGGTCTTTCCGTAGCGATTGTCGAGGCAGGTTCCGCTGACGGCAGTGGGGGCGATATCGCACCCGGTCCCGTCCATTTCACCAACGGTCATCACGTCGAAAGCGCGGTCTCGGTCGCAAGCGGCATCGGCGGCACGTCGCGGCTTTGGGGCGGCCGCTGCGTGGCACTCGATCCGCTGGATTTCGGAAGGCGCGGCCACGTCCCGATGTCGGGCTGGCCGATCCCGGCTGACGCGCTGCAACCCTACTATCCCGATGCCCTGAATTTCCTCGGCTGTGATCCCGGGGCTTCGGTGATGAAGTCGCGAGCCGAAGGTGACGTGCGGATGGATTCGCTGGAGCATTGGGCGCCGGAGCCTGATCTCGGCGGCAGATATCGCGAGCGCCTGGTCGCCGCCGCCGGTATCACGGTGATCACCAATGCGCGCGTCAGCGCCATGATGGTCTCCGGCGATGGAGATATCGAGGGGCTGGAGCTGCTGACATCGGAGGGCCGGAGGGACCTGCAGGCCGGCCGCTACGCACTGGCGGCAGGCGGTCTCGAAAACACCCGGCTTCTGCTGGCCGCGCAGGAGAGACATCCGGAGAAATTCGGTGGACGGGAAGGACCGCTCGGCCGCTTCTATGCGGGGCATCTGACCGGCTATCTCGGGGTCGTCGAATTCAACAACGTCGAGACCGAGGACCTGCTCTGGTTTCGCAAGGCGAGCGGCGGCGATATCGTTCGCCAGCGCCTGATGATCGATCCCCCGGTGCAGGTGGCGAACGGGTTGCTCAATGCCGCCTATTGGCTGGAGAGCCTTTCGATCGCCGATCCCAGCCATGGCAGCGGCGCGCTGTCGCTGGTCTATCTGATCTTCGCGCTGACCGGCCTCTATCCGCGCATTGCCCGTGGCCTGGCGCCTGCAACATCGATCACGCCGCAACGCCTCTACCGCGCCCACTGGCGCAACATCCGCAATGATGTGGCCGTTATCCCGGGCGCGGCGTGCACGTTGTTCGACATGCTGCTGCGGCGCTTCAGGCGGACGGCGGGCGCGGTGTGCAATCCGCGGCGCCGCTATCTGCTGCGGTATCACGCCGAGCAGGCGCCGAATCCCGAAAGCATCGTCCGGCTACGGACGCAGGGCGAGGGGAAAGTGGCCGGTCTCGAAATAGACCTGCGGTTCGGCATGCAGGATTTCGATTCCATCGTCCGCTCCCATGAGATCATCGATCGGTGGCTGCGGCGCGAGAAGCTCGGTCATCTCGATTATATCCACCGCTGTGACGAGCGGCGCGATGCCGTCAGGGATCAGGCGCTCGACGGCTACCACCAGATCGGCTCGACCCGCATGTCGGATGATCCCGATAGCGGCGTGGTGAACAGCGATTGCCGTGTGCATGATGTCGGCAATCTCTATGTCGCGGGCAGTAGCGTCTTTCCGACGGGTGGACAGGCCAATCCGACGCTGCCGGCCATCGCTCTGGCGCTGAGGCTTGCCGATCATTTGGCCAGTTTGGCGAGTGACGAAACGCCGTTGAGCGAGCCGAAGGTCGAGGAAACAGTGTCCTCATGAACGAGGAAAGGGGCGGGACCTCCAGGTCTCGCCCCTTTCTCTCCGCGGTCTTGTGACGCGCGCCGGTCTATTCGAGAACCTGGATGACGCGGTGCGTCTGCGGTTCCACGATCACACGGCGGTCATTGACCACGGTATAGGCATAGCCATCCATATTGGGGACGGTATGGACTTCGACGGTATCGGGCAGTGTCGTGCCGACGACCACATCGCCGTCATAGACAACGGAAGGCGTCTGCTGCTCCATCACATAGGTGCGGACTTCGCCCGGAAGAACGATAGCACCGGTCGGAGCCGGATCGGTGACGATGACGGTGCTCTGCGCGAAGGCAGCAGAGCTAACCGTCAGCAGTGCGGCGGCCGTGGCCAGCATGATCTTGCGCATGGGATAAACTCCTTTTCCTACCCAGCCGTCATGGAAACGTGGCGGAAAGTTCGTTGTTCCCAAATCAGCCCGCCGATCTCAGCGGGCGGCGAGCTCCACGCGCATCATCGCGAGCAGCGTATCGTAATCCTGGATGCCGTCGAAATAGAAGCGAATGACACTGCGGGCGACATCCAGCGCCTCCACACTCTGCTTGTGAAGCTGGCGCTCGGCCGCTACCGTATCGAAGACGGCCTGAAGCACATCGACCTCTTCGGGCGCGACCGGATCGTGTATCCCGCGTTCTGTCACCGCGTTCATTCACTCCTCCACTCTTCCTCCTGCTATATGTCAATGTGCGAGCGGCAGGGGCGCATTTCAACCGCCAAGCGCAATGATAGTAATTGAGTCCTTACTAAAACGGATGGCGCATCCGCGGCTTAGCCTTTCCCGATGGTCGCTGCTGAGACTTTTTGCCCGCGATCTCTGCGTATCCCGTTAATAAGTGATTAACCATAAGCGGCGTTTATTCCATCCTGAATGCTGGCGGCTTGTTGATTCGAGAAACCGCTGGGCGAATTTTCCCGTTTTGGGGAACAGGAAAGACGATAACGGCGGCTCCCTGAATGCGTTTGCTGAATCTGATATCGATCGTTGCGGTAGCGGGCGTGATGGCCGGCTGCAGTACAACGAGCGGCAGCGTCAAGCAGCCGTCCGGCCCGGAAGCCATTGCCAGCGAAAAGGCGCTGGTCATGCCGCCGCCCGGCGGGCCGTCGATCGTCAGCGTCGTCGAGACCAAGCGCGGCAATGGCGTCGAGCAGACGCTGTCGCTGTTCACGTCGTCTTCGGTTCCCGGCCAGAATTTCATGAAGGTGCAGTTCCTGGGCGCCAGCGGCTCCAATCCTGATACCGGAAGTGCCGGCTACAGGATGTTCAGCGAAACCGGCATGTCGCGCGAAGCCTTCGCTTCCGTGCCCGGCGTTGCCATGGCGCGCAACACGACCTTCCTGCAGAATAGCTACGGCCCGTTCTCCTACGCCTCCGGCCGCAGCCGCGGTGGCGATACCTGCATCTATGGCTGGCAGCAGATCCGCTCCAGCCGCGCCGCGCATACGCAGACCCGCAATTTCGGCATGATCCAGGTGAAGCTCCGGCTTTGCGATGCCCGCGCCAGCGAGCGCCAGCTGCTCGCCGTCATGTACGGCTACACGATCACCGGCACGCTGAACGGCGAGATCTGGAATCCCTACGGCGACGTTCGCGGCGCCGACCCGACGCTCGGCCAGACCGGCACGCCGATCTATCCGGATGAGGGCGGTTATCGTCAGATGTCGATGCCGCTCGGCTATGAACCGGCGCCGCAGGCCGTCAGCCGCACCACGGTGCGCCGTGCCGTCGTCACGCGGCCACAGCCCGCCGTGGCACCGCAGCCGGTGGTGCAGCAGGCGCCGCCCGTCGGGCCGCGTGTGCCGCTGCCGGATGCGCCGCAACAGAGCTCGCAGATGGTTGCTCCGGGCAGTCCCGCGCAGCCGGCTGCTCCGGCACAACAATCCGCGCGGGCAGGCGGTGTCGCCGTGCCCTCGCCAGACTGCATAGGCGATGCGGCCATGACGGCCGCCTGCCGGAGATAGACTTGCATGCCCGGGCCTTCTGGCCCGGTTCTGTCATTTCGAAGGAACGTCGATGCATAAGGCCCGAAGCATCCTGATATGGGCGGTTGTCTCGCTCTGCACGATTGCGCTGATCACGCTGCCGGTGAACCTGCAGACCCAGCTCATCGCCAGCATCACCGTCGTCACCATCATGGCGATCATCAAGGTGATGAAGGGCGAGGGGACCTGGCGCCTGATCGCGCTCGCCTTCGGCACGGCCATCGTTCTTCGCTACGTCTACTGGCGCACGACCAACACGCTGCCGCCGGTCAATCAGCTGGAAAACTTCATCCCCGGCCTGCTGCTCTATCTCGCCGAAATGTATTCGGTGGCGATGCTGGCGCTCAGCCTTTTCATCGTCGCCACCCCGCTGCCGCCGCGCCCGTCGCGTGCTGCGCGCGAGGAGCGCTTCCCGCATGTCGACGTCTTCGTCCCCTCCTACAACGAAGACGCCCACCTGCTCGCCAACACGCTGGCCGCTGCCAAGGCGATGGACTATCCGAAAGAGAAGCTGCATGTCTGGCTGCTCGATGACGGCGGCACGCTGCAGAAGCGCAATTCCAACAAGCTCGTCGAGGCACAGGCTGCGGTCGCGCGCCATGCCGAGCTGAAGCAGCTCTGCGAAGATCTCGACGTCAAATACCTGACCCGCGACCGCAACGAGCATGCCAAGGCCGGTAACCTCAACAACGGCATGAAACACTCGACCGGCGAACTGATCGCCGTCTTCGACGCCGACCACGCGCCGGCCCGCGACTTCCTGCTGGAGACCGTCGGTTATTTCGACGACGACCCGAAGCTATTCCTGGTGCAGACGCCGCACTTCTTCATCAACCCGGATCCGCTTGAGCGCAACCTGCGCACCTTCGACAACATGCCGAGCGAGAACGAGATGTTCTACGGCATCATCCAGCGCGGTCTCGACAAGTGGAATGCCGCCTTCTTCTGCGGCTCCGCAGCCGTTCTCAGCCGCAAGGCGCTGGAGAGCCAGGGCGGCTTCTCCGGTATCAGCATCACCGAGGACTGCGAAACGGCGCTGGCGCTGCACGGCACCGGCTGGAACTCGATCTATGTCGACAAGCCGCTGATCGCCGGCCTGCAGCCCGCCACCTTCGCCAGCTTCATCGGCCAGCGCAGCCGCTGGGCGCAGGGCATGATGCAGATCCTGCGTTTCCGCTTCCCGCTCCTGAAGCGCGGCCTGACCATCCCGCAGCGTCTCTGCTACATGTCGTCGACGCTGTTCTGGCTCTTCCCGTTCCCGCGCACGATCTTCCTCTTCGCGCCGCTCTTCTACCTGTTTTTCGATCTCGAAATCTTCACCGCGTCGGGCGGCGAGTTCCTGGCCTATACGCTGGCCTACATGCTCGTGAACCTGATGATGCAGAACTATCTCTACGGCTCGTTCCGCTGGCCGTGGATCTCGGAGCTCTACGAATATGTGCAGACGGTCCACCTTCTGCCTGCCGTCGTTTCGGTCATGCTCAATCCGCGCAAGCCGACCTTCAAGGTGACGGCGAAGGACGAGTCGATCGCCGTCAGCCGGCTGTCGGAAATCAGCCGTCCGTTCTTCGTCATCTTCGCGGTGCAGATCATCGCCTTGATCATCACCATCTACCGCATCTATGCCGAGCCCTATAAGGCCGACGTGACGCTCGTCGTCGGCGGCTGGAACATCATCAACCTGATCATGGCCGGCTGTGCGTTGGGCGTGGTTTCCGAGCGCGGCGAGCGCTCCTCGTCGCGGCGTGTGCGCGTCAACCGCCGCTGCGAACTCGGGGTCAACGGCAAATG
The DNA here is from genome assembly GCF_047325115.1 of Rhizobium sp. Rhizsp82. Lineage (NCBI taxonomy): Bacteria > Pseudomonadati > Pseudomonadota > Alphaproteobacteria > Hyphomicrobiales > Rhizobiaceae > Rhizobium > Rhizobium sp. Rhizsp82. Next base: position 2,256,710 of record NZ_CP168570.1, read on the forward strand.
GTACACGGCCTCGATCGAGGACGTTTCCGTCCACGGCGCCCGCCTGCATGTCTTCAACAAGCAGCTCGACCAGATGACGGTCGGGGCCGAGGGCGAAATCCGCTTCCGCCCCTATAGCGGCGCCGATCTCGAAACCCTGCCGCTCATCGTCCGCAACATGGAGCCTTCGGGCGACATCACCATGGTCGGCTGCCAGTATGTTCCGAAGAATGCTCTCGACCACCGGCTGATCGCCGACCTGATGTTTGCGAACTCGGACCAGTGGACGCAATTCCAGCAGAGCCGCCGCCGCAACCCGGGCCTCATCCGCGGCACCATCTGGTTCCTCGGCCTGTCCTTCTACCAGACCAGCCGCGGCCTGGTGTATTTCTTCCGCAGCATGCGGCCGGAGCGCGAGGCGCAACAGCAGCAACAGCAACAGACGGCAAAGGCGAACGGCTGATGAAGAAGCTTGCCGCTGCCTCCGCTCTGCTTCTCAGTGCCTCGGCGATCGCCTATGCGCAGACCGCGCAGGCGCCCGCACCCTTCGACATGTCCGGCGAGCGTCCGGCCGGCCTGCAGCCGATGGTGCCGCGCATGACGGTTCCGGCCCAGCAGCCTGCTGCGGCCCCGGCTCAGCCGGCGCCGGCTCCCGCCGCACCTGTCCCGGCCGCACCCGTCGCTGCGCAGCCTGCACCCGTTCCTGCCGTTCCGGCAACGCCGCCGGTCCTGTCGCAGCCCGCGGCCGCTCCGGCACCTGTCCCGGCGTCCCCGGTTCCCGCGTCGCCCATCGCCGCACAGCAGCCCGCGGCGCAGCCGCAGCCGCAACAGACGCCTGCCGCGCCGGATGCTGCAGCCACGGCCCGTGCAGCCGGCAATGTCGTGCGCTATGTCGTGCCTGCCGCCAAGTTCGGCCTGGAAGGCGAGTATGACCGCAAGTCCTGGTCCGTCTATCTGACGCCCGAGCAGGCGGCTGCCCCGGCAAAGTTCAACTTCGCCTATCAGAACTCGATCGTCGTCGCCCCCGAGGCCTCGCAGATCACCGTGCTGATCAACAACCGGCCGGTCGGCCAGCAGCAGGTGGGCTCGCCCGACAGCCAGTCCTCCGTCAGCTTCGACGTGCCGCGCGGGCTGCTGCAGCCGGGCGCCAATCTGCTGACCTTCGAGACCAACCAGCGCCACCGCACCGATTGCAGCATCCAGTCCACCTATGAGCTGTGGTCGAATATCGATCCGTCGCAGACCTATTTCAGCTTTGCCGGGCAGGATGCTGCGCGCCTGTCGAGCACCGATGCGATCCGCGCGATCGGCGTCGATGGCGCGGGCAAGACCGAATTCGATCTGCTGGTCCCGGCGCTCGAGCAGCCGGGTACGACGAAGCCGCTGCTGCGCCTGACGCAGGGCCTCTCTGTCCTCAGCGGCATGCCGAACCAGACCTTCTCCTTCAGCGCCGATCGCCTGCCGACCGGTGGTGCCGGCAAGCTCACCGTTCTCGTCGGCACGCCGGCCGAGCTCGCGCCTTACTTCCCGGCGCTGCCTCCGGCCGTCCAGTCGGCCCCGCTCGCCACCTTCGCGACCGATCCTCGGACGGGCTCGACGGTACTCTTGATCAGCGGCCCGTCCTGGCCGGCGATTTCGCAGGCGATCGATACGATCGTTCAGCCCACCGACCGTTCGCCCGATGTACGCCGTGACGTGCTGACGACGCAGCGCTGGACGGCGCCGGATGCGCCGCTGCTTTTCGAGGACACGCGCCTCAGCTTCCAGAAGCTCGGCGTCAAGACCACCGAATTCTCCGGCCGCCGCTTCCGCACCGATTTCAACGTCGCCGTTCCCGCCGATTTCTATGCCAATGCCTATGGCGAAGCGACCGTGCTGCTCGATGCCGCCTATACGGAGAACGTGCTCCCCGGCAGCCATATCGACATCTATGTCAACGGCAACATCGCCTCGACCGTGCCGATCACTTCGACCGGCGGCGGCATCCTGCGCCATCTGCCGATCCGCGTCACGATGCGGCATTTCAAGCCGGGCCTGAACGAGCTGGCGCTCGAAGCGATCCTGCAAACCAAGGAAGACGCCGCCTGCGCGCCCGGCTCGACGGCCGGTGGCACGCCGCGTTTCGCGCTCTTCGATACGACCGAATTCCACATGCCGGATTTCGCCCGCGTCGGGCAGCGGCCGAACCTCGCGGCGATGGCCGGCACTGCCTATCCCTATGGGCGCCTGACCGCGCCGATGCCGCTGTTCCTGGACCGCGCCGATGCCGATACGCTCTCCGCTGCGGCAACGCTGCTAGGCCAGATGGCGAGCATGGCCGGTCACCCGATCGATATCGAAACCTCGGCCTCGCCGAGCACGATCGGCGACCGCGACGCGATGTTCATCGGCTCGATCTCGCAGCTTCCGGCAACGGCGCTGTCGCAGGTCAATGTCGCGACCGCCAGCCAGGCCTCGTGGCGTCCCGTGCCTGATACCGGCGCAGCAGCACCCGACACCAACGCCGCCTTCGACGAATGGCGTTCGAAGGTCAGCGGCGGCGCCTGGAAGGGGCAGGTCACCGCCTTCCAGGAATGGATGCGCCGCAACTTCGACATTTCGCTGAGCTCGCTGCAATTCGTGCCGGGCGCCGAAGAAGTCTTCGCCCCGTCGAATGTCGCAACGATGATGGTGGCGCAGGGCACGAGCCCTGAAGGCAACGGCACCTGGACGCTGGTCACCGCACCCTCGGCAAAGGATCTGCGCGAAGGCGCCGAAGCGCTGACCTCTCAGGCCAACTGGCCGCAGATATCGGGCCACATCACCACCTATTCGTCGAAGACGGGCAAGGTCGAAAGCGTCCCGGTGACGCGCTTCGATTTCGTGCCGTCGCAGACCTGGACGATCGCCAATTATCGCCTGATCGCCGCCAACTGGCTGTCGACCAACATTCTCTCCTACGCCTTCCTGCTGGTCGTCCTGTCGATGCTGATCGGCGTCGCGACATCGAGCATGCTCGGCAGATTGGGACGAGGAAAATGAGGGGGATCGCGACGCGGCTGATGGCGGGCGTCGTTGCCCTCAACCTGTTGTGGCAGCCAGCCGCGGCACAACAGGTTCTGGTCGCTCCGCAGGCCTGGGCGGCCTACAAGACGCAATTCCTCGATCAGACCGGCCGCGTCATCGACAACGGCAACGGCAATATCAGCCACAGCGAAGGGCAGGGCTATGGCCTGCTGCTTTCCTACCTCGCCAACAGCCCCTCCGATTTCGAGCAGATCTGGTACTTCACCCGCACCGAGCTCTTGTTGCGTAACGACGGGCTGGCCGTCTGGAAATGGGATCCGAATTCCAAACCGCACGTCACAGACATCAACAACGCCTCCGACGGCGACCTCTTGATCGCCTATGCGCTGGCGCTTGCCGGTGCTGCCTGGAAGAAGCCCGAATATATCGAGGCGGCGGCCAAGATGGCGCATTCGCTGCTGACCGAAGCCGTCGTTCAATCCGGCGGCCGCACGCTGCTGATGCCCGGCGTTGAAGGTTTCATGCCGCCCGGCCGCAAGGATGGTCCGGTCATCAACCCATCCTACTGGATCTACGAGGCGCTGCCGGTCATGGCGCTGCTGGCGCCCTCCGACCAATGGCAGAAGCTCAGCGACGATGGTCTGGCGCTGTTGCGCAGCATGCAGTTCGGCCCGCGCAAGCTGCCGGCCGAATGGGTGAGCCTGGCGCGCATGCCGGCACCGGCAGAGGGCTTCGATGCCGAGTTTGCCTATAACGCGATCCGCATCCCACTCTACCTTGCACGGGCCGGTGTAACCGATGCCGAGCTCTTCGGACGGCTGCAGCAGGGCATGACGGTGGACGGGGCTCCGGCCACCATTGATCTCACCACTGGTAAACCGAAGGCGGCGCTTTCGGATGCTGGTTATCGAATTGTTAACGATGTTGTGGCCTGTGTGGTGCATGGTACGAAACTGCCAGAATCAGCTCTGCAGTTCTCGCCAGCGCTCTACTATCCGTCCACCCTCCAGCTGCTCGGGCTGGCATTCGTTGGGGAGAAACATCCGGAGTGTCTGTGAAGTCCTCTCTCGTTGCAATTTCCGCGGCAGTCGTCGTGGCTGGTGTCATTACCGGCCTGAAGGATCGCGCGGCGCTACAGCAGCGCTTCGGGATTGGTGAAGAAGACAACGCTCCGAACCTGATGCTGATGGAGCGCATCAAGGGTCCGGATGCGCCGGCTGACCCGAAGATCGACGTTCAGGCGATCACCGACCGGCTGCAGGCTGCAGCGCCCGTTCTGACTGCGCAGACGCAGGCACAAGGACAGGGACAAGCGCCGGTTTCGGCCGTTCCGCCGATCACCGTGACACCGGCAGCACCGGTCAACGCCGATGCCGCTCCGGTCGAGACCGCACAGCAGACGCAGCCCACACCGGCAACCCCAGCTGCACAGCCGCAGAATCAGGCCCAGGGCCAGCCGAAGGTCGACGAAAGCGCGCTGCGCTATTTCGCCAGCCGCGGCGACAAGGTGCGCCTGCAGGCCGAAATCTCCCGTCTTCAGGCGCTCTATCCGAACTGGGTTCCCCCGGCCGATCCGCTAGCCGTGCCGCAGAGCGGCGACAAGCAGCTCGAGACCATGTGGCAGCTCTATTCCGAGGGCCGTTATGCCGAGCTGCGTTCGGCGATCGCCAACCGGCAGACCGCCGAGCCCGCCTGGCAGCCACCGGCCGACCTACTCGACCGCCTCGATGTCGCCGAAGCCCGCGCCCGGCTGATCAATGCATCCGATCTCAAGCAATATGCGACCGTCGTCGATATCGGCGCCGCAACGCCGAGCCTGCTGACCTGCAGCGATATCGATGTCCTCTGGCGCGTCGCCGAAGCCTTCGTCGATACCGAACGCCAGCAGCGTGGCATCGACGCCTATACCTATATCCTGAAGAACTGCACCAATCCGCAGGAGCGCCTGGCGACCATCCAGAAGGCCTCAGCCGTGCTGCCGTATCAGCCGATGCAGTCGCTGCTGGCGCTCGAACAGCCGGCCGTCAGCGGCGCGCGCGAATTCGACAGCATCCGTGACGACCTTGCCCGACGCTTCCTCGCCGAGGGCAATGCCGACGACAAGCTGACGATCGCTGCCGATTATATCTCGCGCGTCGAGCGCCTTGCCGGAGCGCAGGGCGAACCGGCCGATGCGCTGCTGCTCGGCTGGTACCAGCTGCGCCGCCAGAATGCGACCGATGCCGAAAAGTGGTTCCGTGCCGCCCGCACCAAGGAAGACAGCGCCTCGGCCTCCGAGGGCCTCGCGCTGGCGCTGGTCGATCGCAAGGCGCCGCAGGAAGCCGAAGAGGTCATGTTCAAGTGGCGCAACGATTCCAAGGACGCGATGGACACCTATCTGGCCGCCACCGCCAACCTGATGGCGCTGCAGCCCCCGGCCAACATCACCGAGGACGTGCTCGGCCGCATGGCGACCGAAATCATCGCCCAGAAATACGTGCCGACCGCCCAGCAATATGGCTGGTATGCCCGTTCGCTCAACCAGCCGCAGACGGCTGCACGCTGGTTCGAAACGGCGCTGCGCTGGAAGCCCGATGACGAGCCTTCCGCCTATGGTCTGGCGATCACCCGCGAGCAGCTGAACGACCGCAAGGGCGTTGCCGAAGTCCAGAGGCTCTGGGCCGGCCGCTCGCAGCGTATTGCCACGCTCGACGACACCTCGTCGCTGACACCGAACGTCTCCGCGCCGCTGCCCGGCCCGACCCAGGCGCCGCAGACCAATGCACCCGTCGCCGTGGCGCCCACGCCGCAGCCGGTGCAGCAGCAACAGTACCAGCAGGCGCCCCAGCAATATCAGCCGGCGCAGCAGTATCAGCCCGTGCAACAGCAGCAGGCCTACCAGCAGCCGGTTCAGCGCCAGCGCACGCAGGTTGCGAGCTACGATGCCGAGCCGTCCCGGCCCGCCGCCGCTCAGCAGACGAGCCGCGCCCCGCGCGGCTGCGCCACGACGATCGACGCCAGCATGCTGAGCCCCGGCGATGCGCTGACCCGCGGCTGGTGCCTGATGGATCTCAACCGTCCGATGGAGGCGATTGCCGCCTTCGAGACGGCGCTGAAGAGCCCGGCGCGCCAGAACCGCGAAGATGCTGCCTACGGCCAGAGCCTCGCCTATCTGCGCGCCGGCCTGTCGAACAACGCCGCCGTCTCCGCGACCCGCGCGCCGCAGAACCGCCAGCGCGCCGCCGAGCTGCAGGTCGCCATCCTCGCCGACCGTGCGCTCTCGGCCTACGGCGCCAAGCGCTATCGCGAAACGCTGATCTATCTCGACCAGCGCGCCCAGCTGAAGCAGGAAACCATCGATCTGATGGTGCTGCGTGGCTACTGCTACCTGAACCTCAAGATGTATGGCGATGCCACCCGCGTCTTCGAGGCGGCGGCCGCGACCGGCAGCAAGGACGCCAATCGCGGCCTCGCCAATGTTCGCGAGGCGACACACCCGGATGGCCGCTACTGACCTTGGCAAGCGCCGCTGCCACGGTTAGACAGGAGGCATGAAGAGGAGCTGGGGGCGATGAGAACATCCAAGGTCATCCATGTCGTTACCTGCCACGCCGAAGGCGAGGTGGGCGATGTGATCGTCGGCGGTGTCGCGCCGCCACCCGGTGACACGGTCTGGGATCAGTCCCGCTTCATCGCTACGGATGAGACGCTGCGCAATTTCGTGCTTAACGAACCGCGCGGCGGCGTCTTCCGCCATGTGAACCTGCTGGTGCCGCCGAAAAACCCGAAGGCGCAGATGGGCTGGATCATCATGGAGCCCGCCGACACCCCGCCGATGTCCGGCTCCAACTCGATCTGCGTTTCGACCGTGCTGCTCGATACCGGCATCATCCCGATGCAGGAGCCGGAAACGAATATGATCCTTGAGCCGCCCGCCGGTCTCATCGAGGTCACCGCCACCTGCCGCAACGGCAAGGCCGAGCGCATCAGCGTCAAGAACGTCGCCTCCTTCGCCGACAAGCTCGATGCCAAGCTGGAGGTCGAGGGGCTCGGCACGCTGACCGTCGATACCGCCTATGGCGGCGACAGCTTCGTCATCGTCGATGCCCATGCGCTCGGCTTCTCGATCGCCCCACACGAGGCCCGCGATCTCGCCGAACTCGGCATGAAGGTCACCAAAGCTGCCAACGAGCAGCTCGGCTTCGTCCACCCGGTCAACAGCGGCTGGGACCACATCTCCTTCTGCCAGTTCGCGGCCCCCGTCGCCGTCGAGAACGGCATCCTGACCGGCGCCAATGCCGTTGCCATCCGGCCGGGCAAGATCGACCGCTCGCCGACCGGCACCGGCTGCTCGGCGCGCATGGCCGTCCTGCATGCGAGGGGACAGATGAAGGTCGGCGACAAGTTCACCGGCCGCTCGATCATCGGCTCCGAGTTCCATTGCTCGATCGATTCCGAAGCCGATATCGGCGGCAGGCCGGGCATCGTGCCGATCATTTCCGGCCGCGCCTGGGTGACGGGAACGCAGCAACTGATGCTCGATCCCTCCGACCCCTATCCGGCGGGCTACCGCCTTTCGGACACCTGGCCGATGGAAAAGCAGACCGGCTGAACCGGACCATCGCCCGCCAATCACCTAGCAGACAAGGAATACGCAGTGCCCAACTCCAATATCTTCGGCAAAGACTACGACGCTTTCCTCTTCGACATGGACGGCACGCTGGTGAACTCGATCGCCGTCGTGGAGCGCGTCTGGGGCGCCTGGGCAAAGCGCCACGGCCTGGAGCCGGAGGTATTCATGAAGACGGTGCACGGCGTTCGCGCCTCCGATACCGTCCGCAATCTCGGCCTGCCGGGCGTCGATCCCTTCCACGAGGCAAAGCTGCTGCTCGAGGCCGAGATGGAGGATGTCGAGGGCATCATCGAAATCCCCGGCGCCATCGATTTCGTCGAGAGCCTGCCGGACGACCGTTGGGCGATCGTCACCTCGGCCCCCGCCGAACTCGCCTTCAAGCGCCTGAAGGCGGCCGGCATTCCGCTGCCGAAGGTCATGGTAACAGGCGAGGAAGTCTCGGCGGGCAAGCCGAGCCCGGAATGCTACATCCTCGGCGCCAAGCGCCTCGGCGTCGATCCGGCCCGTTGCCTGGTGTTCGAAGATGCCGTCGCCGGCATTCTCGCCGGTGAAGCCGCCGGCGCTGACGTCGTCGTCATCACCACGACCCACGCAACGCCCTTCGAAACACCCCATGCCGAAACTGACGGCTACACGGATTTCCGCGTCGAAACCAAGCCCGGCGCCGTCTCCATCGCCAGGGCTTAATCAACTGTCGGCTTTTTGAGCGGATAGATCCTTTTTCCGCTTGCATTCAAGCCGTCGAAAAACTAAACGATGCAAGCCGTTTAGGCAGGTCGGGGCGTAGCGCAGCCCGGTAGCGCACTTGACTGGGGGTCAAGGGGTCGCAGGTTCAAGTCCTGTCGCCCCGACCATTTAAACCCTTGAACATCAAGGGTTTTCGTTCTCTCCCCCGAGGGCCGAAATGGCCTAGAGGAGAACGAAGCGTTGGAGAAATTCCACCAAATTCCCACCGGATGATTTGGCCTTTTCGCGCATGGCGCAGCCGCGCCTCTCGAAAACCCCACCAAAATTGGACGTGATCTTTCCTGAATAGTCCTCGTCTTTTCGCCCTCCGCGCATCTATTCTATCGGCGCGCCAGATGGCGCGGCGGAGGGACAGCAATGACCGGTCGCAGGATGATGGACGGTTCGCGGGAGCGGCTGGTCGAGGCGTTTCAGGCGCTGACGGACGAGGCTGTCAGGGCCGGATGGGCAGAGGGTGATGTCGCGATGGCGCTGACGGAGCTTGCCGGGGAATATCTCATCGAACTTAGTGGCAGGGCGATCACCGAAGGTGCTCTGCATCCGCGGCTGGCCGAGGTCGTGCCGCTTCGAAAGCACTGACCCGGCAGATTCGACTTAGGCAAGCAGCCCGGCGATGCGGGCGGCGGTGATGAACGAGAGCCGCGCCTTGCTGGCGCTGATCAGGCCGTCGAGCGCGTCGAGGCAATGCTGCATGGCGATGCGGTATTCGCGGCCGCGGTTGCCCGGCCAGCGCTTCAGGAACTCGACGGCATCCCAGGCGGTGGAGATGATGAGGTCTGCGGTTGCGGATTTGACGCGGACGGGGGAGGGGAAACTTCTCTGACTCATGGTACGATCTTCGATACTGAATTGAACCTGCCATCGAACGCCGGGCGTACGGCTTTGTTCCCGGTAGATTTCTGACTGTTGCAAAGCGTGAAATCCCAGCGCATAGTACGGCCGTTCCCGTTCCATGGGTGCCGGCGCGGCTCTGTCCGCGTCAGGCCTGTCAGGAAGTGCCGCTTCGATGCTCGACACGCCCATACATCCGCGCGACCTCCCGTTATTTTCGGACGATCTCGACGTGATTTCCAATGTCCTGGATGAAGTCTGCGAACACCGCGGTGTCGGCCGCCGCACGCCGGAGGCAGAGCGCCTGGGCGCGGTGATGATCCAGCTTTACCGGCAGGGTGTCAGAGACGGCGCAAAGCTCGCCGCCCTGACCAAGGCGTATCTCTGAAGCTTACTTCTGCTCGACGGAAATTCCGTTCTGGCCGATGCTGAGCTCGACGCCTTCAGGCTTGCTTTCTTCACGGTAAATATAGGCGCCGAGGCCGATGACGACGACCACGAGCGCGCCGATGACGAAATAAAGACTGCTGTTACGATTCAAGATGTTTTCCCTCAACGCGTTGATTGCGCGCCGAAAACGCGCGAGGGGCGGTTTGGTTCCGGATTAATCGTCATTGGTGGCATTGAGTTCTTCCGGCCGCAGGCCGTCGTCGCCGTTGCCGCGTGCCTTGAGGCGCACGCCGGGGCCGCCTTCGTCATGATTGCCGCTGGCGATGAATATGATGCCGGCCGCTTCAAGCGCATGTTTGGCGGCCAGAAAGGCCTGCGGCTCGCCGCTGCCTTCGCCCTGTTCGAGCGCCGAGATGATTTTTGCGGAAAGGCCGGATGCCGCGGCCAGTTCCTCGATGCTCATGCCCGTCATGGCGCGGGCGCCGCGTATCTGTGTTCCCGTGATCATGAGGAGAAGTTTAGCGCGGACGGGCCGCTTCTCAAGTGGCGCTGACGCCGGTTTTGCGCATCTCGGCGAGCTGGTGGCGGTGCTCGAGTGCGGCGCAGCCCCAGACGATGCCGAACAGCAGATAGACGTGGCGCCAGTGGTCGATATCGATGACGTTGCCGATCGTCGCATGGCCGATGACGCAGATCCAGGCGATCATCAGGAAGGGCTGCCAGGGGCGGTCCTTGAGCAGGTTCTTGAAACCGAGATAGATGGTCCAGATCAGCATCGAGACATAGGTGACGAAGCCGAGCCAGCCGTAGGTCGTCAGGCATTTCAGCCAGATATTGTGCTCGTCCTCGGGGAAGATCGTGCCGAACACCATCGGGCCGATGCCGAGCGGCCGCTCCATCATCATCTGGAAGCCGATGCGGTGGCGGTCGAATCGGCCGAGATATTCGCCGTCATATTGCTGCACCAGCTGTGCGCGGGTGCTGAAGAGATCGGCGACCTGCGGGATCTGCAGGGCGATGACGAGTGCCGCGACCATCAGGATCACCGCCGTCATCGACATCAGCAGGATCTTCAGGCGGAAGGCGCCGGTGCGTTCTTTCAGGAGCATGACGAAGATCAGGATCACGATCGTCAGCAGGAAGAGGCCCCAGGCGGCGCGCGAGAAGGACAGGAAGACCCCGAGCGCCAGGATCAGCAGCGCAAGGGCGCGCACCGGCGAGCTCAGCAAGCTGCGCGTCAGCATGCCGTGCACGAGGTAGAGCGAGGGGGCGACGAGGAACGGACCGAAGACGTTCGGGTCCTGGAAGGCGCCCTTGGCGCGGTCGTAGAGCGTGAAGACTTCCGAGCCGGGGAAGGCGTGGAAATAGCCGAGAATGCCGAGCAGCGAGGTGATGACGGCGGCAAACACCCAGGCGTTGAAGATCAGCACGAGGCGCTTGGCATTGTCCTCGATGATCGCGGCATAGAAGACCGATGTCAGCGCCAGGAAGGTCGAGACGGCGATATACATCGGCCCGCCCGTCATGTCCTTCATCTGCGTCAGAGACAGCATGCCGCCGACATTGAAGGTGATCAGCAGTGCCAGCAGGATGCCGCTATAGCGGGAGATGCGCAGCCCGAGGATGAACCAGATGCCGGTCAGCCCCGCCATCCAGAGCTCGTAGGGCGCCGGCTCGTCGATGACGAAGCCGGAGAGAAACACGCCGAAGGCGACCAGCGCAGAGCCGATGATGCGCAGCGTCACGCGCTGCGGGTCGGCGACGCGTGGATATGTCGCCTCGATCGCGCTCAATAGGCATTTTCCGTATTGAGCAGCCGGATCGGTGTCAGGAACAGGATCTTCAGGTCGAACCAGAGCGACCAGTTCTCGATATAATAGAGATCGTAGGCCGTGCGGAACTTGATCTTGTCGTCATTGTCGACTTCGCCGCGCCAGCCGTTGATCTGCGCCCAGCCGGTGACACCCGGCTTGACGCGATGGCGGGCGAAATAGCCCTCGACGACATCGCCAAAGGCCCGGTTATGGGCCTGGGCAGCGACGGCATGCGGGCGCGGGCCGACCAGCGACAGCTCGCCGCGCAGCACGTTGAAGAGCTGCGGCAGCTCGTCGATCGACGATTTGCGGATGAAGCGGCCGAAGGGGGTGACGCGCGGGTCGCCCTTGGTCACGGCCGCCTTTGCGCTCGGGTCGCTCATGTTCGTGTACATCGAGCGGAACTTGAAGACGTTGATGACTTCGTTGTTGAAGCCGTGGCGCTTCTGCATGAAGAAGACCGGGCCCTTCGAGGTCAGCTTGATGGCAACAGCCGTTGCGATCATCACCGGCCAGAGCAGGAGCAGAGCGAGTGTCGCGAAGAAGATGTCGAAGCCGCGCTTGGCAACCGAATCCCAGTCCTGGATCGGCTTCTTGAAGATATCGAGCATCGGCACGGTGCCGACATGCGAATAGGCGCGCGGGCGGAACCGCAGGCGGTTGGCATGGGCGGCAAGGCGGATATCGACCGGCAGCACCCAGAGCTTCTTCAGAAGCTGCAGAATGCGGGCTTCGGCGCTGAGCGGCAGGGCGATGATCAGCATGTCGATGCGCGTCAGGCGGACGAACTCGACGAGTTCGGCAACGGTGCCGAGCTTCGGATAGCCGGCGACCATGATCGGCGAGCGCTTCTCGCCGCGATCGTCGAAAATGCCGCAGATGCGGATGTCGTTATCGGGCTGCAATTCGAGCAGACGGATCAGATCCTTGGCCGGATCGCCGCCGCCGACGATGACGGCGCGCCGCTCCATGACGCCGTTGCGCGCCCAGTTGCGGATGCCGTAGGCGACGAGGAAGCGCGTGCCGATGAGGAACAGGCCGGCGACCGAGAACCAGGCAAGATGCAGGTTGATCTTCGCCCAGGAGGTCTCGTTAAACAGCGCAAAGACCATTTCCGTCAGCAGGAAGGCGGCTGCCCAGGAGAGGAAGATCCGCGGCAAGAGCCGCACGCGCGAGCGCAGCGCCGGGATCGAATAGGTATCGCTGATCTGCAGGCTGACGACGGCGAAGGCTGCGATGAAGAAGGCGAGCGCGACGCGCGAGGCGAAGGTCTCAGTGCTGCCGTCGCCCGGCCAGATCAGGAAGGCAAGGAGACCAATGACGAATTGCGAGGCGAATTCGAAGAGCCGGAACTGGCCGATGATGATGGCGGGCGAATGCGTGCCTTCGCGAAACTGCTCGGCGATCTGCAGGGCGTAGGGGTTGATCGACCCTGCCTCATCCGCCTTCTCGGCGGTATCGCCACGCGCGTGGATGTCCGAGACCTGCTTGCGCAGCGTTTCGACGTCGAACTGACCGCTCTTTTCTGCCTTGTTCATGAGGCTTCCGCCGCTCGTTGATACAAACGGCATAGCAGGAAGCCCCTAAGAAAGGTTTACAGGATCTTATATATTTGAAGATGTCGGCGTCTGGCCGATGAGCTCGTAGTATAGTTTCAGCACATCTTTCGCCATCACCGGTGCTGAAAACACCGCCTTCACCGCTTCCGTCGAAGGCATGGTCTGATGCCCCCATTCGGGCTTGGCTAACGCCTCGGCCATGACCCGCGCGAGGTCGGTCGCGTCACCCGGCGTCACCAGTGCCGCGCTCTCCTTGCCGAGCGCTTCCGGGATGCCGCCGACGCGGCTGGCGATCACCGTCTTGCCGGCGCCGAGTGCCTCCAGAACGATATAAGGCATGGCCTCGGCGCGGGAGGGAACCACGACATTCTGCGACATCGTGAACGCCTCCTGCACGCGCATTGCAGGCAACATGCTGATGCGCTTGCCGAGGCCGCGCTCGACCATCATGTCGCGGTACTTGTCGCGATCCGGCCCGTCGCCGATCATCAGCGCGGAGAGCGGGCGTCCGGCCAGCCGTTCGGTCTTGGCGAAGGCGTCCACAAAAAGATCGGGACCCTTAAGGTCCCGAAGCATGCCGATATAGATGAAATGGACCGCATCGGATCGGGTGGGAATGACCTGGAAATCTCGTTCCCCGATGCCGTTATAGATCAGCCGCGTCTTGGTTTTCGGCTTGCCGACCTTCTTGGCATAGGTGTCGCGCTCGTATTCGCAGATGAAGACGAGCGCATCGGTCAGATATTCCTGCAGCCGTTCCATCTTGAGCACGAACTGCCCGAGGAGCGAGGTGCGGGAATAATGCAGGCTTCCGCCATGCGCAGTATAGAGGCGGGCTACGCGATACCTGTTCACCCGCAGGGCTGAGCCAACGAGCCGCGCGAGCACACCGCCTTTGGCGCCGTGTCCGTGCAGCACATCAGGCCGCAAACTTTTGATTGTCTTGTATGTATCCCAGATTACCGGAATATCGGAGATGCCAGGGGCGCGGCGGATTGGCACGCGCGTCAGCCCAAGCGAAAGATAGGGACGGATATCGTCGAACAGCCGGTCCTCATGCTCGCCACCTGTCGAGCTGTCGCAGAGAATGCCGATCTCGTGACCGGCCTTGCTGTGCTCTTCGACCAGATCGCGGACATGGCGGAAGATTCCGCCGATCGGCGACCTGAAGCAGTGAATGATGCGGAGAGGCCGTTGTTCGTCTGTCATGTCAGATCAGAACAGCCGTTCGCGTACATAGATCGTGTCGCCAGCGATGATGGCGGAAGAAATGTTGACGCGGCCGGTGATGACCTGACCGTTGATCTTGCGCGTCACGTCGACGCTGGCCTGATTGGCGCGCGAGGTGTAGCCGCCGGCAACGGCGATGGCATTCTGAACCGTCAGGCCGGGAACATAGGCGTATTGACCGGGCTGGCCGACTTCGCCCATGACGAAGATCGAGCGGTAGCGATCGACATCGATGGTGACATCGGGATCGCGAAGATAACCCTGGCGCAGCTTGCCAGCCAGTTGGCCGGAAAGCTGCTGCAGGGTGCGGCCACGGGCAGGGACCTGGCCGACAAGCGGGAATGCGATATAGCCGGCCTGATCGACAGTATAGCTGTTGGTCATGCTCGGCTGGTCGAAGACGGTGATGCGCAGGCGGTCGCCGCTATCCAGCGTATAGGGCTGGATCGTCGCCTGCTGAAAAGCCTTCGGCGCCGGCTTATAGGTGTTGCAGCCGCTCAGGACCGCAGTCATCGCGGCAAGGCCGAGGGCCAGAAACATCTTTGGCGTAGCGAGGGGCATCCGTGCAGGCTCACAGAAAACAAATTGGTCCCCGCCGTTATCGATCCGTTAGGGTTAATGGCTGGTAAAAATCCGCAGCTTTTTTTGTCCCCGGTGCATTCTTCCGCCTCTTACTTGAGGGCGGGGCAATTAACGCTTGGGTTACTATAGTCGTTTACGCTTCGCGGCACCTTTGTTCTTGGAGTGCGAGTATGTCCGGCGTATCGGGAAATCAGGATGTCGACATCGATCTTGGCCAGCTTGTCCGTGCCGTATGGGAACGGCGGCTCAAGGTCGTTGCGATCACGCTGATCGGGGCAGGGGTTGCCTTCGCCGGCGCCAAGATGATCGCGCCGAAATATCGCGGCGAGACGCGCCTGCTGATCGAGCAGCGTGCACCGGCCTTCGCCAATACCCAGACATCCGACGCCACGGCCGGCCCGCTGCTCGACGAGCTGAATATCGCGAGCCAGGTGCAGCTGCTGCAGTCTGCCGACCTTATCAAGAAGGTCATCAACAGCGAGAAGCTCTACGAGCTCCCGGAATTCGACGAGGCCGCTAACGGCTCGGCGCTGACGGATATCCTCGTTGCCCTGCATCTGAAGAAGAACCCGGCTGAAAACCCGCCTGAAGAGCGCGTCATCGATGCCTTCACCGAGCGCCTCCAGGTCTTCCAGGTCCCGGGCTCGCGCGTCATCGGCATCAACTTCACCTCCAAGGATCCGAAGCTCGCCGCCCGCATTCCGAATGCGATGGCATCGGTCTATCTCGCTACCCAGAGCGGCGCCAAGCTCGCCTCCAATTCGGAAGCGACCCGCTGGCTGGAGCCTGAAATCGAAAGCCTGCGCCAGAAGGTCAATGACGCCGAGCAGAAGGTCGCCGAATACCGCGCTCAGCACGGCCTGTTGCCGACCAATGGCGGCAGCAACTTCCCGACGCAGCAGCTGAACGACATTTCCGCCGAACTGACCCGGGTGCGCGGCGAGAAGGCCAATGCCGAAGCCCGCGCCCAGGCCGTGCGTAACGCGCTGTCCTCCGGCGAAGCCTCCGACACGCTGCCCGACATCATGAATTCGCAGTCGATGCAGCGCCTGAAGGGTACCGAGTCCGGCCTGCAGTCGCAGATCTCCGATCTCAGCACCTCGCTGCTCAACAACCATCCGCGCCTGCGCAGCCTCCGCGCCCAGCTCGCCGACATCAAGACGCAGATCCGCGCCGAAACGCAGAAAATCCTGACCAGCATCGAGAACGAGTCCAAGGTTGCCGATCTGCGCGCCACCGAGCTCGAGCGCCAGTCCGGCGCCCTGCAGCAGAACAGCGCCAAGGCCGGCGAAGACGAAGTCGGCCTGAACGCCCTGCAGCGCGAAGCCAATGCCCAGCGCCAGCTTCTCGAAACCTATCTGGTGCGCTACCGCGAAGCCGCATCGCGTGCCGACAGCAACTCCAGCCCGGCCGATGCCCGCGTCGTCTCCAAGGCGATCCAGCCGGTCGATCCCTATTTCCCGAAGGTCGTCCCGATCGTCATCGTCGCCGCTTTCGCAACGCTGATCATCACCTCGATCGTCATCATGCTCGCCGAGCTCTTCAGCGGCCGTGCGTTGCGTCCTGTTGGTCCCGCCCTGCCGGTTGCCCGTATCGAGGAAGAGGAAACGGTTATCGTTGCCGCTCCCGCAAAGACGAAACGCACCGTGGCCCCCAGCATGCTCTCTGCCCCGGCAGAAGAACCTGAAACCGAAGAGCCCGCCGTCGCCGTCGAAGCTGTCGAGGAGAATGAATTCTCGATCGGCTCCGTTGCCGATTATCTCACCGGTAGCCGTGCTCCGCTGGCGATCGCCATTTCACCGACCGGTGATGATGGTTCCGCGGCCACCGTTGCGCTTGCCCGCAGGCTCGCCGCCTCCGGACAGCGCGCCATCCTCGTTGACATGACCGGCTCCGGCTATCCGACGGCAATGATGGCCGAAGACCTGGAAGCGCCTGGCGTTACCGACCTGCTTTGCGGCGAAGCTGCCTTCGGCGACACGATCCACGGCGACCGCGCCTCCGATGCGCATCTCATCCCGCAGGGCACCAGCGATGTGCGCAAGGCGATGCGCGGTGCAGACCGCCTGTCGCTGCTGCTCGATGCCCTGATGTCGGCTTACGATATCGTCGTCGTCGAATGCGGCGCGGCCGATGTCGCCGGCGTGTCGCGGCTGACGCGCAGCAAGGATGTCGAGATCATCCTGTCGATGCCGGAAGTGCTGGAAGACGAGTTCGTGACCGCCATGACCGAGTTCGAAAAGGCCGGTTACCAGCGCGTCGTGCTGATGTCGGGCGGCGAAAGCGCCGAGCCCGATCTTACCCGCCGCGCCGCCTGAGGCGGTCAGATGCCGATCTTGGCGCGCAGGCGCTGGGCTGTTCTGTAAAAGCCCGGCCGCGCCTTGATATAGGCCTTGCTGCGGGTGATGGCGCGATGCGCCGTCCCTGCAATCCGGCCCTTCAGCGACAGCGGCAGAACCACGTCATGATGGTCGGTCTCGACGGGCGCCCAGGAGCGCTTGTAGGTCTGGTCGCCAAGGCCGAAATCGAAGAGCGCGACGCCCTTGTTCTGCAGGCCGGAGATCATCTGCCAATAGAGGAACTCGCCGGGGCTGGCATCCGGAACGAGGTTCTCGTCGATCGCGCCGAACTGGCAGATGACGTGATCGCCCTTGCGCGATATGCCCGAGACGGCCGCAATCTTGCCGTCGAATTCACCCTTCAGCCGCAGCGCATGCATTTCCAGGCCATAGTCGCTGCCATCGCGGATATCGATCAACCCGTGCAGGAACGCCTTGGTGGCGGCATCGGCAAAGACGTCGGGCAGACCGAGCGAACGGAAGCGCTCGGACTTCTGCCTGAAGAACAGGTCGAGCAGCGCATGCTGTTCGGCGGGCGAGCCGCCGTCGATATAGTCGAAGCCGCCGATTGCCTCCAGCCGCTTGGACTGCACGCGGAATTTCTTGCGGCGGCTCTTGGCGTTCAGCTGCTTCAGCGTCGCCTCGAAATTCTCGAGCAGCGGTAGCTGATAGGCGTGGTTCTGGTTCTGCACCATCGGCAGCAGCTTCAGCGGGTTTTCCCGCCCGCGCCATTCCAGCGGCATGTTTTGCAGCAGGAGGAGATCGGCCTTGCCATGCAGCGCCTCTCTGAGGATCGCCGCGAAACGACCGGCATCGAGACCGCCTGCGCCGTCGAGGAAGGCGGCCGAGAACAGGCCGGTATTGATATTGCTGTGATCGGCGCCGATGAACTTGGCGATCCGCACGCCCTGACGGCTTTCGATCTCGATCGGCAGGATGAAGGCGGCCTTGCCCTGCGCGGTGCCTTTGAGCACGGCAAGCGGCCTGTCATAGGCGCGCACCCAGGAGCGGCACCACTCGTAGCCCTGATGCAGCGAGGCGAGGGGATCTTTCTCAAGCGCCCGCCAGTCGCTCTCCAACGGCTCCAGTTTTGTATGGACGGTGATGTCCAGATCGGCGATCGCCAGCTGCGCGCCGACCGATCTCAGCCGGGAAATACCGGCATCGGCCTTGCCTGCATCGTCAAGCGGCTGGTGGTCGGCATCGAGCTTCTGCGTCCGCACGGGAGATCTCCGGTCAAGATTGCGTGCCGGAAGATATAGCGGCCAAGGCCTAGAGAGGGTTTAAACGCAAGCCAAACAGGCGGGTTTTCCGCAGATCAGGGTTATCTGCCTGTTAATGCCTATTGCTGCTTCGGGCCTGCCATCCACTTGATGATCAGCATGGCGGGCAGGATCCAGATCAGGCCGGTCAGCGCAAAATAGAGGAGATGGCCCCACCAGGGAGCTTCGCCGAGCGTCGCCACCGCGATCGTGTTCGCGATCAGCGCATAGCCGAGCACGAGGATGATGATCAGGATCGTGCCGATGAATTTGCGCAGGCGAACGGGCATCAGTCTTGGCTTCCGGATTGCAGGATGGAACCAGCGCGACGGCATGCCGCAAAGGTTCGGGGCTTGTTTTGCATGAGCCGCTAGGGCAAATCAACTGCCGATAACAAGGAGCAATCATGGCCGTCGCAGATATCACCACCGAGCATGCAATCCGGGGCGAAGTCCGCAAGCAGGACCGCAACCGCCGCGCCATTCGCATCTGGCTGGGTTTCGTGCTGCTCGCGCTCTTCTGTCTGGTGCTTGTCGGCGGCGCGACGCGTCTCACCAATTCGGGCCTGTCGATCACCGAATGGAAGCCGATCCACGGCGTCATCCCGCCGCTGAACGCGGCCGAATGGGATGAGGAATTCAAGCTCTACCAGCGTATTCCCGAGTTCCAGCAGTTAAACAGCGACATGACGGTCGAACAGTTCAAGGGCATCTTCTGGTGGGAATGGGCCCACCGCCTGATCGCCCGCGGCATCGGTGTCATCTTCGCGCTGCCGCTCCTCTATTTCTGGATCACGGGCAAGGTCGAGCGCCGTCTGCGCTGGCCGCTGGCGGGTATTCTGGCGCTCGGCGGTCTCCAGGGCTTCATTGGCTGGTGGATGGTCTCCTCGGGTCTTGCGGTGCGCACCGATGTCAGCCAGTACCGCCTGGCGACCCACCTCGTCATGGCCTGCCTGATCTTTGCCTCCTGCATGTGGATCATGCGCGGTCTCTCGCCGCATTCCAATGAAGCGGCGCCGGCCTCTAGCTCCAAGACCTGGGCCGCTGTTATCGCCATCTTCGCGCTGTTCCAGATCTATCTCGGCGCGCTCGTGGCCGGTCTCGATGCCGGTTTCACCTACAATACCTGGCCGCTGATGGATGGCTCTGTCGTTCCCGGCGACCTGCTGATCCAGCAGCCGGCCTGGATCAATTTCTTCGAGAACCCGAAGACCGTGCAGTTCATCCACCGCATCGGTGCCTACACGCTCTTCGCGCTGACGCTGATCAACATGATCATGGCGCTGCGCGCCGCGCCGCAGACCACCCATGCCCGCCGCGCCGTCGTGCTCTTCGCGCTGGTAACCATCCAGGCGGCGATCGGCATCACCACGCTGCTGCTGCATGTGCCGCTGCACTGGGGCCTGCTGCACCAGGGCGGCGCACTCGTCGTCTTCGGCTTCGCCATCGCCAACTGGCGGGGTTACTACGGCGAATTCACCCGCCAGACGGTGATTGCCGAGCGCAGCTGACGTGCCGAAGATTCCCGAACACTTCAAGCCGCGGTGCCATGCGCCGCGGCTCTTTTGATGCCGTGAGAAAAATATCGCCTCCCTGTCGGCAATGCTGTCGCCCACCCGTCCTTGTGGCATGGTTCCGCAATGGCTGCGGCCACGAAAGAGGGTAGGATAATGGCAAAGACAACAGCAATTCTCGCCGCAAGACTGATCTTCGGCGCGATGTTCCTGATGGCGACGAGCTTCAAGTTCATGGATATGGGCGCGACCGCGGGCTATATCGCCGCGGCAGGGTTTCCGTTCCCGCTGTTCCTCGCCTGGGTCGCGGCCTTCTTCGAAGTCGGCCTTGCGGTGGCGTTTCTGACCGGCGCCTTCTTCAGCGAAGCGGCGCTGCTTGCCGGCGTCTACGTGATCTTTCTTGCCTTCGCCTTCCACGGCCCGAACCGCTGGGAAGGCAATCAGGCCGAGTTCGGCTTCTTCGTCGATCACTTCACCTTCCTGGCTGGTCTGCTCTTCGCCTTCGCGCATGGCCCGGGCGAGAAGCTCAGCGTCAAGATGGGCCTGCTTCGCCAGCCCGCCTAGCGCAGGATACCGTCGAGGACGGGCAGACCGAATATCGCGGAGGCTCCGATCAGGAGATAGCAGATCAGGCGGAAGGTGCTTTCCTTCGCCAGCCCGAACAGCTTCGAGCCTCCGTAAAGTCCGACCGCATAGGCCGGAAGAATGACGATCGTCAGCGCGAAGACGGCCTGGACGAAAAGGCCGCCAAGATAATAGCTGATCGTGCTCAAGATCGTGGAGATCGAGAAGTAGAAGATGACATTGGCGCGCACGCGCTGAAAGTCGCTCTTGCCGCCGAGCCAATAGGCAACCACCGGCGGCCCACCGAGCTGGGCGGCCCCGCTGAAGAGCCCGGCCAGCAGGCCAACGCCTGAGCTCAGCGGCGCAGACGGCTCGCCGTGGTAGCGCCAGCCGGAAACCAGGAGCGCCAGCAGGCAGATCGCGACGGCACAGATCAGCCAGCGCAGCAGCAACGGGTCCATTAGCGTCAGCACTGCCGTTCCGGCGGGAACACCGAGTGCCGCCCCCGCAATCATCACGAAGACCTCACGCCGGTTCGAATTGCGCCAGGCATCCGGGATCATCCCGAGTGTCGCCAATCCATCGATGACCAGCAGCACCGGCGAGATCAGCTTCGGCCCGACGATCGCGCCGCCGAGCGGAATGAAGATCAGCGCGGCCCCGAAGCCCGAGAAGCCACGAGCGAGCCCGGCGATCAGCGCAAAGAAGATCAATGCGTAGACGCCGTGATCGGGAAGCGCTGACACCAGCCAGGACGAGAAACTGTCGAAGGAGAGGGAGGCGGACATGATTGCCTGCGGAAGTGGGCTGCCGGCGGCCGCATGGATGCAGCCACCGGAAATCAGGCGTGACGCTTAGGCGCCGATCATCAGGTCCATGTTCTGGACGGCGGCACCCGAGGCACCCTTGCCGAGATTGTCGTAGACGGCGACCAGCAGGGCCTGCGCATTCGCATCGTTGGCGAAGACGTGCAGGCGCATGCGGTTGGTGTCGTTGTAGATCTCGGGGTTGAGATCGGGGGTGCGCTCGGTGCTCTCGAACGGCGCGACTTCGACGACGCCCTTGATGCCGGCGAAATAGTCGGCGATCGCGGCGTGGATTTCAGCGCCGGTCGGCACCTTCGGCAGGTGCGACAGCTGCAGCGGCACGGTGACGACCATGCCCTGCGCGAAATTGCCGACGACAGGCTGGAAGAACGGCACGCGGCCGAGCTTGGCATAGTGCTGCAGCTCCGGCAGGTGCTTGTGCTTGAAGCCAAGGCCGTAGGGCATGTACTCCGGCGCGTCCTCGCCCTTCTCGACATAGTCTTCGATCATCGTGCGGCCGCCGCCGCTATAGCCCGAGATGCCGTTGACGGTCACCGGGAAATCGGCAGGCAGCAGGCCGCCTTCGATTAGCGGACGTAGCGTCGCGATCGGGCCCTGCGGCCAGCAGCCCGGATTGGCGACGCGCTTGGCCGAGGCGATGACGCCTGCCTGATCCTTGCTGAGTTCGGCAAAGCCATAGGCCCAGCCTTCGGCGACGCGATGCGCCGTCGAGGCGTCGATCACCTTGGTCGTGTCGTTCTCGATCAGGCTGACGCTTTCCTTGGCCGCATCGTCAGGCAGGCAGAGGATCGCGACGTCGGCCTTGTTCAGAAGTTCGGCGCGAACCGCTTTGTCCTTGCGGCTTTCGGTCGGGATCGACAGCAGCTCGATATCGCGGCGGCCAGCCAGGCGCTCACGGATCTGCAGACCCGTCGTACCAGCTTCGCCATCGATGAATATCTTCGCTGCCATGATAATCCTGCGCTTTCAATAGGTTCCGGGTTCTTTCGGAATCAGTTTGCCATGAAGTTGAATCAGTTTGATAACAGCCGTCACTTGGCGGCCGCGCGCCTTTCGGCGTGAAGGCCCAGCATATACATCGCGACCGTCGCCCCCGCAATGGCGGTGACGTCGGCGTGATCGTAGGGCGGCGAGACCTCGACGACGTCGGCGCCCCGGATATCGAGCTGATGCAGCCGCTGCAGCACCGACAGGATCTTGGCGCTCGACGGGCCGCCGGCGACCGGCGTGCCGGTACCTGGCGCAAAGGCCGGATCGAGGCAGTCGATGTCGAAGGTCAGGTAGGCCGGCGCCCCCTTCGTATGCGAGATGATCGTCGAGGCGATCTCGCCCGCACTCATCTCCTCGACCTGATGGCCGTAGAGGATCTGGATGCCGCAATCGTCAGGCGCATGCGTGCGGATACCGATCTGGATCGAGCGATCCGGGTCGATGATGCCGTCGCGCGCCGCGCGGGCAACGAAGGAACCGTGGTCGATGCGCCCGGCGTCGTCGAGCCAGGTATCCTGATGCGCATCGAACTGCACCAGCGCCAGCGGCCCGTGCTTGGCGGCATGCGCCTTGAGGATCGGCCAGGTGACGTAATGGTCGCCGCCGAGCGTCAGCATGAAGGCGCCACTGTCGAGGATCGTGGTCGCCTGACGCTCGATCGCCGCAGGGGTCTCCTGGTGATTGCCGTAGTCGAGCAGGCAGTCGCCGTAATCGATGACTGCCATGTCGGCGAAGAGATCGCGGTTGAACGGATATTGAGGATCGTTGTCGAAGATCGCCGACGCCCGGCGGATCGCCTGCGGCCCGAACCGCGTGCCCGGCCGATTGGAGACCGCGGCATCGAAGGGCACGCCCCATACGGCGACATCGACGCCCTTCAGATCCTTGGTGAAGCGGCGGCGCATGAAGGAGAGCGCGCCCGCAAATGTCGGGTCGCTGGCGGCAGAGGTCAGGCTCTTAGCCGTAAAGGCGTGGTCGATGGTCTTATTGGCCAAGTTAATCTCCCTTTGTCGCGGCAGTCTTGTCGAAGCCATAGGCGCGCTGCACCAGCGCGACGCGAATTTCATAGCGTGAATACCAGTCGGACCGGCCGCGGCGCTGCGCCTCGACATGGTCGACGACCGCTTTCCAGGCGAGAATGCTCGCCTCGTCCTTCCAGTAGGAATTGATGATGCCGAAGCCGCTGGCGGTCCGCGCGCTTTCGAAACCGAGATAGCCCGGCTGCTGCTGCGCGAGTTCCACCATCGCGCCGCCCGTTTCCAGATAGCCGCTTTCCTCGCCCGTGCGCTGCGACGAAAAGGTCACCACGTAATAGGGCGGTTCCGGAGTCTCTGCGAAGGGTGAGGGCTGGCTGGACATGGCAATTCCTCTTCGGAAGAAAGGCCTAGGCGAGGACGCCGCCGATTGCAAGCGAAGGCTCCGGGCGACGGCTGTCCGCCGATCTCAGGCTTGCTCGCCGTCATCAGAGGCGGTGAATTCATAGGCCCGTTCTACCCGCGCAATGCGAACTTTGTATTGCTTGTACCAGCGGTCGCGGCCGATGCGCTGGGCGGCAAGATGGCTCGCGACCTGCTTCCAGGCCTTCAGGCTCTCCTCATCGGCCCAATAGGAATTGGTGATGCCGAAGCCGCCGGCATCGCGGGCGCTCTCGGCGCCAAGACAACCCGGCTGCTGCAACGCAAGCTCGGCCATCCGGTCGGCCATGGCGCCATAGCCATGATCGCCCTCGGTTCGCGTCGATGAAAAGGTCACGACGTAATAGGGCGGCTCTGGCGTTTCGGCGAAGGGTGAGGGCTGGCTGGACATGGCAATTCCTCTTTTGCACAGAGGCCTAGGCCAGCATGTCGCTGATTGCAAGCGATGGCGGCAGGCGGGCCGCCGCCATCGCGTCGTCTCTTACTTGAGGCGCCGGAGCGCAAGCAGCGTCACCGCAGCCGAGACGGTGCAGAAGCCCGCAAGCGGCCAGGCCGTATCGCCGCTAAGAGCGAGCACGAAGACCGTCCCGGCGCAGGCAACGATCAGGCTCTGGATGCAGAAATAGAGCGCTACCGCCATTCCCGCCCTGTCGCCGAAATCGGCCAGCGCCCCATTCGCCGTCACCGCCGTCGTCAGGACGATGCCGAGCGAGATGATCCACATCGGCAGGATGAAGCTGACGAAGGACGGCGCGAGACAGAGTTCGCCGAAGCCGAGCAGCATCGCGCCGAGAATGAGCAGCCCCATGCCCCGCGCCAGGCTGCCCGCTGTTCCCCAGCGCTTGACGAAGCGCCCGGCAAAGCGGGCGGCAACGATCATCACCATCGCCGATGTCGCAAACGAGAGGCTGAAAGCCATCTGCGAGAAACCGGCCCTTTCGATCAGCACCCGGGCCGCGGTGGAGAAGAACACGAAGAACGACCCCATCGCCGCGCTGAAGCCGACCGTATAGGTCCAGAAGGCACCGCTTCTGAGGATCGTACCGATACCGATCGCGCCGGCTGCCGCCGTCTCCGGCCGGGTCTCGTGCCATCGTGCGAGGGCCGCGATCATCGCCGTCAGCATCAGCGCGCCAAGCAGCATGAAGATCGCCCGCCATCCGAAATGGCCGGCGATCAGCGCACCGGCAATCGGCCCGAGAGCCGGGACGAAGGAGAGGATGGCGCCGAGCAGGCTATAAATGACGGCGCCTTCAGGCCGCGCTGCATAGACGTCCCGCACAGTGGCGAATGTCGCGACCAGCGCCGCCGATGCCCCCACGGCCTGCAGCAGCCTGAAGACGACGAAGAGCGGCGCGGAGGAGGTGGCGGCCAGTATCAGCGACGAACCGGCAAAGAGCAGCGCGCCGCCGAGCAGCACTGGCCGTCTGCCGATACGGTCCGAGAGCGGGCCGAAGAGCAGCTGTCCGGCGCCGAGCATCAGCATGTAGAGGCTGAGCGTCAGCTGGATGACGGTGGCCGATGTGCCGAGCGCTGCCGGCATCTCCGGCACGACGGGCAGATAGATATCCATGGCAAGCGAAGCCAGGATATCGAAGGGCGCAAGCAGAAGCAGCGCCACGGGGAGGGGGTATGTCCAGTCTCTGTTTCGAAAAGGCATGTGTCTTCATCCGTTCGAACGTTCATTCGACGGCGATCTGCCTTCTCATCGGTCTGGATTGACGGGACAGACGCCGCAACAACATCAAGGGTCGCTGCGGCCTATCTGTCTGCGGACGGGGTGGCTCCCATGTCAGGTCCTGTCTTGTCCGGTTGAAAACCTCATCCCGGTTTAACAGCCGGTCCCTTATCGAGCAAGCCAAGGCTGCCGAATGCCGCGTTGACTTCGGCAATCGCTTCCATGAAGTTTGCGGAAACGGACAAGGAGGCGCACATGGGCATGTTCGATCACGTATCGATTGGGGTGAAGGATCTGGAGCGCTCGCGCCGCTTCTATGATGCGCTGCTTGCACCGCTCGGCTATGAGCGGCTGTCGAATTTCGACGGAACGGTCGGCTACGGTGCCGATGGCCCGGCCTTCTGGGTGAGCCAGGTCGAGCGCCCGGTCCCGGCCGACCGCCGATCCGGTCTGCACTTCTGCTTCACCGCGCCCAGCGAGGAATCCGTCAACGCCTTCCACGCCGCCGGCATTGCCAATGGCGGCGAAGACAACGGTGCTCCCGGCATCCGCCCGGATTACGGCCAGTTCTACTACGCCGCCTTCATCATCGACCCCGATGGCTACCGGCTAGAGGCGTTCTTTCACAAGGAGGAATAGGGGCCAATAAGAAAAGGCCGGGTTTGCACCCGGCCTTTCCAAAAAGCATATCCAGAAAAGCGATTAGCGCTTCGAGAACTGGAACGAACGGCGGGCCTTGGCCTTACCGTACTTCTTACGCTCGACGACGCGGCTGTCGCGGGTCAGGAAGCCACCCTTCTTCAGGACCGAGCGCAGGCCCGGTTCGAAGTAGGTGAGAGCCTTGGACAGACCGTGACGAACGGCACCGGCCTGGCCGGAAAGACCGCCGCCTGCAACCGTTGCGATGATGTCGAACTGGCCGTCACGGGCAGCAGCGACGATCGGCTGACGCAGGATCATCTGCAGAACCGGACGGGCGAAGTATGCCGTGAAGTCCTTGCCGTTGACGATGATCTTGCCGGAGCCGGCCTTGACCCAAACGCGGGCTACGGCGTCCTTACGCTTGCCGGTCGCGTAGGAACGGCCAAGCGAGTCGACCTTGCGGACGTGAACCGGAGCAGCTGCTTCAGCGGACGTGCCGAGATCCTTCAGGGAGGAGAGGTCAGCCATTCTTAGGCGCTCCTTACGTTCTTCTTGTTCAGCTTGGATACGTCGAGGACGGTCGGCTGCTGTGCTTCATGGGGATGGTTGGAACCAGCGTAAACGCGGAGGTTCTTCATCTGGCGACGGCCGAGCGGGCCACGCGGAACCATGCGCTCAACGGCCTTCTCGAGAACGCGCTCCGGGAAGCGGCCTTCGATGATCTGGCGAGCGGTACGCTCCTTGATGCCGCCGGCGTAACCCGTGTGCCAGTAGTAAACCTTGTCGGAATACTTCTTGCCGGTGAATACGACCTTGTCGGCATTGATGACGATGACGTTGTCGCCGTCGTCAACGTGGGGCGTGAAGGTTGCCTTGTGCTTGCCGCGCAGGCGCATAGCGATGATGGAAGCGAGACGGCCAACGACAAGCCCTTCGGCGTCGATGATGACCCACTTCTTCTCCACCTCTGCAGGCTTCTGGGAGAAAGTTGCCATAGTAGTTACTCTCTTTTGGATCCCTTGTGCCCGAAGGCGAAGGGCGTTTCTTGTTGCTTGGTTTAGTGGTCCTGGGACGCACCAAAAAGAAAGCAGCCCGGAAAGGCTGCGTTTCTGGCGGTGTGTATAGAGGCAATGCCTTCTGCGGTCAATATCGCGAAACTGGGAGATCGAAAAAATAGATAAGCAAAATCAATACGATAAGTATATGGTATTATGATACCTCATATTTATCGCGGCGGAATCGAGTAGGTGGCGGTGGCCTGCGCGATCAATTCGCTCTCATCGCGCTGAAAGATCGAAGCGTCGATCACCGCCAGACGCTTGCCGAGCTTGAGAATCCGGCAGGTGCAGAAGGTCGGCTCCGGCTTCGGCAATCGGAGGAAATTGATGTTGAGATTTGTGGTGACGGCAAGCGCCACCGGGCCGATATGCGCGAGCACGGCGACATAGGCGGTGACATCCGCCAGCGTGAAAAGCGCCGGGCCGGAAACCGTGCCGCCCGGCCGCAGATGCCGTTCTGAGGGATCGAGCCGCATCGAGGCCCTGCCGGGCGCGATATCGACCACCTCCAGCACGCGTCCGTCCGTGTGGATCTGCGGAAAGTCCGTCTCCAGAAAACGGTGGACCTCGTCGATCGTCATGACTGGTTGCATCGCTTCTCCTCGAAATTGCCGGCTGGCTGTGGCAGAACATCTAGCACGAAAGACACATGCAGGGAGTTAGACCAATGGCCGAAGTCGTTTCCTTCCGGAAAGATCCAGACAAGGCGGGCGAGGGCGCGCTGGTGCTGCGCCAGTTGAATGACGGCGTTCTCAGGCTGACCTTGAACAATCCGCCAGCCAACGCCCTGTCGATCGCCGTCATGGAAACGCTGATGGGCGAACTCCAGGCCGCTGGCGAAGACTCCGCCGTCCGCGTCGTCATTATCGCCTCGACCGGCAACGTCTTCTCTGCCGGGCATGACCTGAAGGAACTGACCGCGCACCGCGCCGATACCGACGATGGCGTCGCCTTTTTCGAGGAGAGCTTTGCGCTGGCGGCCGACCTGATGCTGGAGATCGCCCGTCTGCCGAAGCCCGTCATCGCCGAGATCGACGGCCTGGCGACGGCCGCAGGCTGCCAGCTGGTCGCTTCCTGCGATCTGGCGATCTGCACCGACACCGCGACCTTCTGCACGCCCGGCGTCAATATCGGCTTGTTCTGCTCGACGCCGATGGTTGCCGTATCGCGCGCCGCGCATCGCAAGCAGGCGATGGAAATGCTGTTGACCGGCGAAACCATCGACGCCTCGACCGCCAAGGATTTCGGCCTCGTCAACCGCATCGTGCCGAAGCAGTATCTGACGCAGGTGGTGACGAAATACGCCTCCGTCATCGCCTCGAAATCACCGGAAGCCATCCGCATCGGCAAGGAAGCCTTCTATCGCCAGCTCGAAATGCCGATCGAGGAAGCCTACACCTTCGCCGCCGAAACCATGGTCGACAGCATGCTGACGGCCGATGCCGAAGAGGGGATCGGCGCATTCCTCGGCAAGCGCATGCCGGTCTGGCCGGAGGAGTGATCAGCCAAGTTTCAATATCAACCCGCCCGCGGCGATGATGACGCCTGCGAGGTAGCGCCAGGGGCTGGCGCGCTCTTTCAGCACCAGCACTGAGATGATCAGCGCGAAGAGGATCGAGGTTTCGCGCAGTGCCGCGACGGTGGCGACCGGCGCCTTGGTCATCGCCCAGAGTGCGAAACCGTAGGAAGCGATCGAGCCTGCGCCGCCGATCAAACCTCGCCACCAGTGCACCCGGACATGGATGGCGACGACGCGGGCGCCGCGGCGCGAGATCGCCCAGGCAAACAGCAGCACCGGCGGCAGCAGCGACATCCACAGCGTATAGGAAATCGCATTGCCGGAAAGCCGGGCGCCGATTCCGTCGACATAGGTATAGGTGGCAATAACGCAGGCATTGATCAGCGCCAGCATGATCGCGTGGCGGCTGCCGTGCCGGGCCTCGAAGGCGAGTGTCAGAATGCCGGCGCAGATCGTCATCGTGCCGATCAAGGCGCCACCGGTCAGCGTTTCGCCAAGCACGAAACTGCTGGTCGCGGCAATCAGGAGCGGCGCGCAGCCGCGCATCAAGGGATAGACGAGCCCGATATCACCCGCCCTGTAGGCGCCGGCCACCAGCTGGAAATAAGCGAACTGCAGGATCGCCGAGCAGCCGATGAACGGCCATGCCGCCGCATTGGGCAGCGGCAGGAAGGCGAGGAAGGGAAGGGCCGAGACCGCGCCGCCCGCCGATACCAGTGCCGCATCCAGCGACTTGTCGACGCCGGCCTTGATGATGGCGTTCCATGTCGCGTGGAGAAGAGCGCCGAAGAGAACCAGAAGAATGACGTCGAGGGGCACGATCGAGACCGGAAACGGTGGGGCGAGACTGCTGCAGCGGTATGAGCCCCGGCCGGGCAAAAAGCAATGCGCCTGTCATATTTTGCAACCTGACGGCACGTTTATCGGTTGTTTGAGCCTCGCGGAATCGAAAGACGGGACTTTGCATGGACCCGTTTTGCGAGCACTCCTAATGCGTTTATTCCGATTCGCCGAACTCAACTGTGAGGTGTTTCTAATATATGCGTGAACGAAGCTGGCTTAAAGATGAAACGGAAGTGGAACATCTGCATCCCGATCTATTCACCAACTGGTTATCCTGCTGAAATATAGAGATTATTCTATTACTCTGGCATCGTGAAAATTGTGCTCCTATAGGCTGCATTTCGTCGCAATCGCCTCGCAAATGCGCGAAATGCAGCGCCCGGCATTCCCGGGTGAGAGCGGTTTCTCACACGCCCCGATACGTCACAATGAATTGTCTGGAATCAGGAAATTCCCGTCCAGATTGTCTATGTTCTGGCAATTGAGCACCGGGCAGGAGCGATCGTCGCGAGTCGGTATGTTTTTCCACTCGGCATATTGGTTGGCGTCACAATAGCGGCTGTTGCGCACGAAACGGTCGTAGAGTGGCAGGCCGCGCGGCGAGGTCCAGCGGAAGATCACCGCGCCCTGGTTATGCACCGCCGCCCGGGCACTGGCGCAGCTCATCGCCAGCGGGTTGAGACGGGAGATCGCGAAAGACGGAGATGCCACCAGAACGATGGCGAGCGTGAGCGCAAGTTTTTTCATGGGCCATTCCTCCTTGGGAACCCTATGGCTATATATACGCTCCAAATAACTGCAGGTTTCAACTGGGTGGAAAAATGCCGACGGGGGACGGGCCAATGGATCACGATCACTACAGCGACAGCTATATTGCCGACATTCTGAATTCGGTGCGGACGATCGCTCTCACCGGCGCCTCGCCAAACCCGGCGCGGCCAAGCAATGGCGTGATGGGATATCTGCTCTCGCGCGGCTACCAGGTGATCCCGGTCAATCCCGGCCAGGCGGGCAAGCAGATTCACGGCCAGCTGGTCTACGGCAAACTGGAGGACATACCGGTGCCGGTCGATATGATCGATGTGTTCCGCGCTTCGGAATATCTGCAGGAAGTGGTGACCGAGACGCTGGCGCTCGCCGTCCGTCCGCGGGTCATCTGGGCGCAACTTGGCGTGCGTGATGACGATGCGGCCCGGCGCGCCGAAGCCGGCGGCATCAAGGTGGTCATGGACCGCTGCCCGGCAATCGAAATTCCGCGGCTTGCGGGATAGCGAACGGATTTTCCACGTTTCTTCCGTTGGTTGAAACGGCAGGCGATTAACATTTGCTGCGCCTTGGTTATGCTGCGGCCATCGACAACGATGGGAGGGCCTCATGGCAAGCAATAATCCTGGCTTCAATACACTGGCAGTTCACGCGGGCGCGCAGCCCGATCCGGCGACCGGCGCCCGCGCGACGCCGATCTACCAGACGACGGCTTACGTCTTCAACGACGCGGACCACGCCGCCTCGCTCTTCGGTCTGCAGGCCTTCGGCAATATCTACACCCGCATCATGAACCCGACGCAGGCCGTGCTCGAAGAGCGCGTTGCCGCACTCGAAGGCGGTACGGCCGCGCTCGCCGTCGCCTCCGGCCATGCGGCGCAGATGATCGTCTTCCACACCATCATGCGCCCGGGCGACAATTTCGTCGCCGCCAAGCGCCTCTATGGCGGCTCGATCAACCAGTTCGGTCACGCCTTCGACAATTTCGGCTGGCAGGTGCGCTGGGGCGATGTGGCTGATCCCAAGAGCTTCGAAAGCCAGATCGACGGCAAAACCCGGGCGATCTTCATTGAAAGCCTCGCTAATCCGGGCGGCACCTTCGTCGATATCGCAGCGATCGCCGAGGTTGCCCACAAGCACGGCCTGCCGCTGATCGTCGATAACACGATGGCTTCGCCCTATCTCATCCGCCCGATCGAACACGGCGCCGATATCGTGATCCATTCGCTGACCAAGTTCCTCGGCGGCCACGGTAATTCGATGGGCGGCATCATCGTCGATGGCGGCACCTTCGACTGGTCGAAATCCGGCAATTACCCGATGCTGTCGAGCCCGCGCCCGGAATATAACGGCGTGGTGCTGCACTCGACTTTCGGCAACTTCGCCTTTGCGATCGCCTGCCGCGTTCTCGGCCTGCGTGACCTCGGCCCGGCAATCTCGCCCTTCAATGCCTTCCTGATCCTGACCGGCATCGAAACGCTGCCGCTGCGTATGCAGCGCCACAGCGAGAACTCCCTTGCCGTCGCCAAATGGCTGAGGGCGCACAGCAAGGTCGCCTGGGTCAACTATGCCGGCCTGGAAGACGATCCGAACCATGCGCTGCAGCAGCGTTATTCGCCGAAGGGCGCCGGCTCGGTCTTCACCTTCGGCGTCAAGGGCGGCTATGAGGCCGGCAAGACCTTCGTCGAAGGCCTCGAGCTCTTCTCACACCTCGCCAATATCGGCGACACCCGCTCGCTGGTCATCCACCCGGCCTCGACGACGCACCGCCAGCTGACCGACGAGCAGCGCATCGCCGCCGGCGCCGGCCCTGATGTCGTGCGCCTGTCGATCGGCATCGAAGACGTCAAGGACATCATCGCCGACCTCGAGCAGTCGCTGGCGAAGATCTGATGTAGTTCGTCACATACCTCTGACATCGACGTCAGCAGGTTTTATCCGGCCGCCGAGAACCCCTGAAAACAGGGCGTTTTCGGCGGCCGGGCCACAGGCAGACATTCAACTCGGGACATTCGCCCTAAAGAAATCGAGCAGGCTTTGGGGCGCATCTGCTCCAAACAGTACGTCCATCATGCCGGTGGCATCCACTGCCGCAGCCGCGCTGCGAGCGAAGAGTTCCCGTTCATATACAGAAAGCGCTATTTCGATATCGTTCTCATGGGCGGCGATCGCCTTCCCGAGTTCCGCGCCATCGTACATTGCCAGATTGGCCCCTTCGCCTGAGGGGATCATCAGATGCGCCGCGTCGCCGACAAGCGTCATGCCGGGAACGCGATCCCAACGATGGTCGGCGGGCAGAGTGTGCAGCATGCGCAGAACCGGCACTGTGTCGGCGCTCGCGATCAGGGCGGTGAGTTCGGGAGCCCAACCGTCGAACTCTCCGGCGATAGCGGCGCATGCGGCCGCACGATCGGAGAAGTCAATGCGTTCGAACCATTCTTCCAAGCGCTTCAGGGCGATGTAGGCATGCAATACCTGGTCCGGTTCGCGGTGGGCCTGGATGCCCTTGCCTGGAGCGACGGCGAACAGCGAACCGCCGCCGACGGCATCTGCGGTCGGCTTGTGATTGGCGTCGGCATCGTGAAGATAGGTCTCGATGAACGAAATACCGGAGTAAGCCGGCTTGGCGCTTGAAATGAGCGGACGCACTTTCGACCACGCCCCGTCCGCACCCACGAGAAGATCGGCGGCCGCTGTCGTACCGTTCGCGAACTTCACCAGATGTTGCCCGCTGCCCAGCGCGCTGACCGACGTCACCTTGTGATCCCAGCGGATCGCACCGTCAGGAAGCGACTCGATCAGAATACGGCGAAGCTCGCCTCTCGGAACTTCCGGCCGGCCGCCGGTGCCATCGTCCGGATGATCGAACAGGACCTTGCCTTGCATGTCGAGGACCCGGCTCTGCTGGCCGCCAGGGTGGACGAGCTTGGTGAACTCGTCGAACAACCCGGCGTCCTTGAGTGCCCGCTGTCCGTTCTCCTCGTGGATATCCAGCATGCCACCTTGGCCGCGTGCGGTTGGAGACGCCTCTGCTTCGTAGATGGTCGATGTGATGCCGTGGACGCGGAGGACCCTGGCGAGCATGAGCCCTCCAAGACCGGCACCGATGATCGTTACTGATTTCTGCATGACAAACTGCCTCGCAATTCTAATGGAATGTCATTCCATAGTTGGAATGCCGTTCCATTCATGTCAAGGATGTTCCATGAAAGAACGGAACGACACACGATCGAGGCGGCAGCGGTCCCTCACCAGAGAACAGATTATCGACGCCTCTATCCGGCTGTTGGATGAAGGCGGAGAAGGCGGCCTGACCTTCCAGGCCTTGTCGAAGCTGCTCGCGACGGGGCCGGGTGCCATCTATTGGCACGTCGCTGATAAAAGCGATCTTGTGACGGCAGCCTGTGACGAGATCATCGCCCGGACAATGGAAGCAAAGCCGGCGGGCGCATCGCCGCAGGAAACGATCCGCGCCCTGGCACTGGATCTATTCGATGCCATCGACGCCCATCCATGGGTCGGCGCGGCGTTGATGTCGGCGCCCGGGCAGTTGCCGATGGTGCGCATTTTCGAGCGCATCGGTCAGCAGGTCCGCTCTCTCGGCGTTTCTGCCGAACACGAATGGTCTGCCGTTTCTGCCTTGCTCAATTACATTCTGGGCGTGGCGGGCCAAAACGCGGCAAACGCCAAACTTGCAGCTGTCCAGGGGCTTGAACGAGCAAGTTTTCTCGGGGAAGTCTCGGCAGCCTGGTCGGCACTCGATCCCGAGAGCTATCCGTTTACGCGCAGCGTGGCGGCTCAGTTGCCCGCCCACGACGACCGAAAGGACTATCTGGATGGCATCGACCTGCTCTTGCGCGGCATCGTCGCGTCGTCATGACGGCCGGCCCGTCAATCGTATGTGACGAGCCACATCCGAGCGAACACCCGTGCCGCTATTTCGACTGGCAGATGCCGGTCAGGCAGATGGCGGCGCGGCTGTCGATCACCATGTCGAGTGTGCGCATCATGTCGGCCGCCATCAGCAGCGCCCGTGCGAGATCGCCGGGCGTCTGCCTTGTGGCCGATGTGGCGATCTTCAGGAGATCGAAGACGGCGTCGTGATTGCTGTTGGCCGGAATGCCGACCAGCGCGCGCATCGTGCGTATCTCGGTGACCGACCGGAGGATCAGATGGTGAGCCTCATCCTGTCCAAGCGTCTGGAGCTGATGGGCGGCCTTCGTCACCTCGGAGATGAATTCGTTCGTCTCGGACATGATATGCCTCGTGAAAATTGTCTCGCGGCATGCAGCGGACGGTTTCGCCCGCTGCATGCCTGCGCCCCCTCTAGTGCCGAGTGATGACCACTTCGAGATAGTCGCTCGGCACCACGATCGTTCCGTCCTCGGCCCGGTTGAAACGGGTCATCAGTTCGGTCAGCTCGCCGGCAAGTGCCATCTGGCCAGCCGTGTCCAGCGCGCCGAAGGCCTTGAGCACCGGACCGTAGAAGGTCCGGAACACCTCAAGCCAATGCGCCGGCGACTTGTAACGAAACACGAACTGGCGCGGCGTCGCGGCAATCGACGCGACATGGGCCGGAAACAGCTCCTCGAGCCTGGCGCGCGTGCCCCAGAGGGCCGGCGAGCGGGCGCCTGCCGGTGGCGGCACATGCTTGCCGATCGTCTTGAACAGCTGGCCGATGAAGCCATCCGGCGTCCAGTTCGACAAGCCGATCGACCCGCCGCGCTTGCAGACCCGCATGAGCTCGGCGGCGGCGCGCTCCTGGTCGGGCGTGAACATCACGCCGAAGATCGACATGACATAGTCGAAGCTCTGATCCTTGAACGGCAGGTTCTCCGCATCGGCCTCCATGAATTCCATTGCCAGCCGGTCGGCATTCGCCCGCTCCATTGCCTTGTCGAGAAGGGCAGGGACGTAATCGGTGGCGGTCACCTCGCACCAGCGGCGGGCGGCGGCGAGTGCGCCATTGCCATTGCCGGCCGCAACATCGAGAACCTTCGAACCGGCACGCAGATCGAGCGCTTCGCAGAGGCTTTCGCCGACGATCTGCAGCGTCGTTCCAACGACGGCGTAATCGCCCGATGACCAGGCGCCCTGCTGGCGGGCTTTCAGCGCTGCAAGATCGGTTACAGGTTGAGCGGGCATGCCGGCAAGGGCCGCGGAAGTAGACATTTGGACCTCCCTGGGTCACATTGGTTGAGCGTGAAAGAGCGGCCGCCCGGTGAACAGATGCTGCCGCTTCGAACGGCTCTGGTATAGGCGCAGGCCATGGGGGGCGCCGTGTCATCAGGCGTGGGAACGACCGTGGAAACGGCGGACCAGCAGCGGCCGCCGCTCGAAATCTGCCTCCTCGGGCCGATGGTCATCCGCCGTGAGGGAGCGGAACTGAAGCTGCCGGGATCGCGCAAGGTGCGGGCGCTGCTCGCCTATCTGATCCTCTCTCCCTATCCGCAGGGCAGGGCGCAGCTCTGCGATCTCCTCTGGGACGTGGCAGACGATCCGCGCGGCGAATTGCGCTGGTGCCTCAGCCGGATCCGCTCGCTGATCGGCGAGCGCATCATCGCCCATGGCGATACCGTCGCACTCGATCTTGCCGGTTGCGCCATCGATGCCGTCGAGGCCACTGCCGCTTGCCGCGAGGGACTGGGCGGCCTGCCGCAGGAGCGGCTGCGCCGACTTGCGGACCGGTCATCCGGCGAGTTCCTCGATGGCCTCGTCATCGAGCGCCATCCGGCCTTCGAGACATGGCTGGTTTCCCAACGCCGCCGCTTCCGTGAAATCCAGGCGGAAATCCTCGCAGCCATCGCCGATCGGCTCGATGCCAGCGAACGGCTTCCCTATCTCGACCGCTGGATCGAGATCGCCCCTTTCGATCTGAAACCGCATGAACTGCTGCTGGCGACACTCGCCTCGGAGGGCCGCGTCCGCGAGGCGGAGGAGCATATGAAGGCTGCGGCCAGAGCCTTCGCCGCTGAAGGGCTCGATGCCGGTTCGCTGCGCCGGACCTGGGAAGGCGCCCGAAGTGCGAGAACTTCAGCAGCTGCACAGCCCGCCGAGCCGCAACCGCCGGAGCCGGCCAAGAGCGGCGCCCGCCGCGCCTCGATCGCCGTCATGCCCTTCAACGACATGTCGGCCCTGGCGATCCCCGGCGGCACGGCGGATGCGCTGGTCTACGACATCATCACCCGGCTCTCGAAGCTGCGCACGCTGAGGGTGATCGCCCAGGGCACGATGTTTGCGCTGAGGGAGCGGCCGCGCTCTCCCGGCGAGATCGCCGCCGCACTCGATGTCGATTATGTCGTCAACGGCACCTTCGAGCGCATCGCAACCCGCCTTATCGTCCGGCTGGAGCTGACCGAGGCGCGGACCAACACCATCGTCTGGGCCGACAGCCTCGATCAGAACGCGGCGGAAACGCTGACCTTGCTGGAAGAGATCGGCACCCGCGTCGTCGCCTCGATCGAGCGCGAGGTGGAGACGCTGGAACGCAACCGCGCCATCCTGAAGCCGCCCAATTCGCTCGATGCCTGGGAGGCGCATCACCGCGGTCTCTGGCACATGTTCCGCTTCACCAAGGGTGATAACGACCAGGCACGGCATTTCTTCGAAACGGCGATCAGCCTCGATCCGACTTTCGCACGCGCCTATGCCGGGCTGTCCTTCACGCATTTCCAGAGCGCCTTTCAGCACTGGGCGGACCGTGACACGGAAACCGAGCTCGCCTATCGCGCCGCCAATCAGGGGCTGATGGCCGACGACCGCGATCCGGCCGCCCATCTTTCCCTCGGCCGGGCACATTTCCTGCGCAAGCAGCATGACCAGTCGGTCGCCGAGCTGCAGCAGGCCGTCGATCTCAGCCCGAGCTTTGCGATCGCGCATTATTCGCTGGCCTTCGTTCAATGCCAATCCGGCGATCCGCTGTCGGCGCTGGCCGCAGCCGACCAGTCGCAATCGCTCAGCCCCTTCGATCCGATGCTCTTCGGCATATTGGCCAGCCGGGCGATCGCGCTGGTGCGCCTCGGCCGTTTCGACGAGGCCGCCGACTGGGCGGCGAGGGCGGCGGCCCGCCCGAACGCGCATGCCCATATCATGGCGATTGCCGCGTTCTGCCTTGCGATCGCCGGCCGGCTCGATGAAGGGCGGGCGCATGTCACGGCGCTGAACCAGCGATATCCCGGCTATCGCATGGACGATTTCTTCATTGCCTTCCATCTGGCCCTGGCCGATCAGGCACCCTTTCGAGATGGAGCAAAGCGCGTCGGGCTGGAATAGCGCCGCCACGGCCTTGGCCGCCGGATGCAAAGCCTCTAAGCTCGCGCTCGAAATCCATTCTTGCGAGTCCGCAGCCCCATGTTTCTTCTCTCCGTTGCCGCCATCTGGGCCGTTGCCGCCATCACGCCCGGCCCGAATTTCTTCCTCGTGGTGCGGACGGCGCTCGAAGGCTCTGCGCGCGCTGCGGTCGCGGTGATCGCGGGCGTCATTCTCGGCACCTTCTGCTGGGGACTGGCGGGCTGGCTCGGGATCAGCGCGCTATTTGCGGCCGCCCCCTTCGCCTATCTCTTCCTGAAGATCGCCGGTGGCGCCTATCTTCTCTGGCTCGGGGCCAAGCTGCTCTGGCGCACCTACCGCCACGCTGCGCTGCCGGGCGAACCCGTGCTGCGCCCCGCAATCAGCCCGAAGCAGGCTTTCTGGTCCGGCCTCGCCACCAATCTCGCCAATCCGAAATCCGCCTTCTTCGTCGCCAGTCTCTTCGCCGCGACGTTGCCTGCCGATCATTCCTGGATGCATGGCGCGCTCGCCGTCGCCACCATGGTCCTGGTCTCGTCGCTCTGGTACACGCTGGTGCTGACGATCCTGCGCAATCCGGCCGTTGCCGGTGCCTATGCCCGCGGCCGCCGCGTCATCGATGCCATGGCCGGCGTCATCTTCATGGGCTTCGGCATGAAGCTCCTCACATCCGCCCGCTAGGAGGCCCTATGCCGAACCAGTTCGTTTTCGATATCGACGCCGTCGAACCGGAGGCCGGCGCTCCAGATGCGGACCGCATCCTCTCCGGCGATCCGCAGTTCCGCACCTGGAATTTCGAGGAAGCCGAAGGCGGCCTCTACGCCGGCATCTGGGAGGCGACACCCGGCAAGTGGCGCATTTCCTACGACGAATGGGAATATTTCAACGTCCTCTCCGGCCACTCGATCGTCACCGAAGACGGCGGCGCCGCCGTTCACCTCAAGGCCGGTGACCGCATGATCCTCAGACCCGGCTTCAAGGGAACCTGGGAAGTCATTGAAACGACTCGCAAGGATTACGTGATCCGGCTGTAGGCGTCGTTGCGGATGATTGCGGTCCTTGCCTTCTCCCTGATCGTCACAGTCGTGCCTTTGGCGGCGCTGGGATGGCTCGCCCTACGCCTCGATCGCCATTGGGAGAAGGTCTTCTGGCTGCTGGCTGTCGTTCTTGCCTGCGTGAACTACCGGGTCTGGACAGCCTCGCGTTTCGATGACCGGATGGGCCTCGATGTCGCGTTGGCGATTGTTCTGACATCCGCATCGCTGCTGGTGTTTTCCGTCCCGCTCGCTGTCCGTGCTGTCGCCGCCCGCAAAACCCGGTCCGGTTCCGTGGGGTCTGCTTACTCTGCAGGCGATGCCGCGCTCACCCGGTATTCCAATGCAAGCGATTGGCTGGCGGCCATTCTCTTTGCTGCGATGTTGCCGGCGATATTCCTGATCTGGTTCGGCCTGCTGGCGCGCATGTCAGGTATGATCGCCATCATTGTGGTTGCCGCGATAGCGCTGGCCTGCGCTGCCGCTCATCGAAGGCTCGCGTGGCCGGATGCGTTTCTCAAACGGATCTGCGCCGTCGGCTTTCTGGCTTTCGTGACGATCGGCCTCGTTACCGCGGGCACCGCCGCCGCAGTGCACCGGTCAGCGGTCGAAATTGCCGCAGGCCGTCCTTACTGCATTCAGTCCGGCGTGGAGCCTGTCCGCAATACTCTTGACCTGTCGATACTGACATTGCGC
The DNA here is from genome assembly GCF_047325115.1 of Rhizobium sp. Rhizsp82. Lineage (NCBI taxonomy): Bacteria > Pseudomonadati > Pseudomonadota > Alphaproteobacteria > Hyphomicrobiales > Rhizobiaceae > Rhizobium > Rhizobium sp. Rhizsp82. The sequence goes on from NZ_CP168570.1 coordinate 2,295,892, forward strand.
GAACAGCCGGTAACGCAGCATGGTGGGGGAGCGCTATATCTTCGCAACCATGCCATTCTGGTCATCGATGATCCCGACGGGCGCAGGGTCCTCAACTGGTCCTACGGCAGCTGGACCTTCAAGGGGGAGAGCCGCTTCAGCAGTCCGGACATATCCTCCCGTCCGGAGATCACTTGCAGTCCCCAGAGCCGGGGCGGCTACACCTGGCTCTAACCCTCACTGCCGGAAACTGTCCGCGAAAGTATCGGACGAGATCAGATTGAGGGCGTTGCGCAGTTCCTGGGCAGCTTCGGGGCCAAAGTTATGGTCGAAGCGCTGGCGGGCGTCCTGCCAGAGGCGGTGGGCTTCTTCCCATTTTGCGAGGCCAGAAGCGGTCAGCGTCACGCGCTTGACGCGCCGGTCCTTCGTGTCGGGCACGAGTTCCACCAGGCCGTCGCGGATCAGCGGCTTCAGCGTATGGCCGAGCGCCGAAAGGTCCATGACCATGCTGTCGGCCAGGAATTTCAGCGAGGGATTGCCGCTCATATGGATCTGCGTCAGCAGCGTATGCTGCGTACCCTTCAGGCCGCTCGGCGCCAGCACCTCGTCGAAGAGCTGGCCGAGCTGGCGCGTGGCACGGCGGATCGCGCTGTTGCTGCAGACCTGCCAGCTCTCGAAACGCGTGTTCTGGTCACTCATCGCCATTCTCCTTGCGCCGGTATCCGCGCTTCGGCCCTCTGCCGTCAACATCGGCGTTAAAAAATCTCGCGGCTGCTCTTGCGGATAATCCGTCTCGTCTCAATATAGTGGCATATACCACTAAATCCAATGATGGAAAGGATTGCCTCATGTCCCGCTCTTCTCTCGGTACCGCTCTCATCACGGGAGCGTCTTCTGGCATCGGCGCCACTTATGCCGATCGCCTCGCCAAGCGCGGCTATGATCTGCTGCTCGTCGCCCGCGATGCCGGCCGGCTCTCCGCGCTTGCCGGGAAGCTGAAGGCGGAGCATGGGATCGAGGCCGAAGTGCTTGCTGCCGACCTGACCAGCCGCGACGATGTCCGCAAGGTCGAGAAGCGGTTGCGCGAGGATGCGTCGATCACTCTCCTGGTCAACAATGCCGGGATCGGCGCACGGGGAACGCTGCTCGAAGATGACATCGACTATCTCGAGACGATGATCGAGCTCAATGTCGTCGCCGTGAACCGTCTCGGCATTGCCGCAGCCCAGACCTTCGCGGCGCGGGGCAGGGGCGGCATCATCAACATCGCATCGGTCGTGGCCTTGCTCGCCGAGCGCTTCAACGGCGTCTACAGCGGCACCAAGGCCTTCGTTCTCAATCTGACGCAGGCGATCAATGCCGAGGTTGCGGGCAAGGGCGTCAAGGTGCAGGCGGTTCTGCCCGGCTTGACGCGCACCGAAATCTTCGAGCGCAGCGGCCGCTCGCTTGAGCAGCTGCCGCCGTCGATGGTGATGGATGCCGGCGATATGGTCGAGGCATCGCTTGCCGGCTTCGACCGGGGTGAGCTCGTCACCATCCCGTCGCTGCCCGATGCCGCCGACTGGAATGCCTTTGACGCGGCGCGCGCAGCACTTGCTCCGAACCTCTCTCATGACAAGCCGGCAGCCCGTTACGGCGTCGCCTGACGGCATCCGATATGTCCGGCTGCGTCAAACCAACGTAGCCGGACATTAACTTTTTGTAATGTTTACATGGCTTTAACGGCTAAATCCTTGATTTAGTGATCGAACATCTTTGCACGCCGTGTGTGTCCTGACAGGCTGACTCCGAACTGTCGCAGAACTGTCATCAAACTGTAATGTGCAGCGCCTAGCCCGCCTTTGCGACGGGAAATTTCAGCGCCCTTGCCAATGGATACCCCCTCCATGGCGCCGGTCTCGTCGATTGTTCGTTCCATTCAGGGAAGAGACCATAATGCTCACCAAGAAACTTCTTTCGGCCTGCCTCGGCGCCGGCCTGGCTGCGGCTTTCGCAGTCTCCGCTTCCGCCGCCGACATCACCGGCGCTGGTTCGACCTTCGTCTATCCGGTTCTGTCCAAGTGGTCTGCGGACTACAACAAGCAGACCGGTGACAAGCTGAACTACCAGTCGATCGGCTCGGGCGGCGGTATCGCCCAGATCAAGGCCGCAACGGTCGATTTCGGCGCGTCCGACGCTCCGATGAAGCCTGAAGACCTTTCGGCCGGTGGCTTCGGCCAGTTCCCGGTCGTCGTCGGCGGCATCGTTCCCGTCATCAACGTCAAGGGTATCAAGTCCGGCGAACTCAAGCTCTCGGGCAAGGTTCTCGCCGACATCTACCTTGGCAACGTCACCAAGTGGAACGACAAGGCCATCGCCGACCTGAACCCGGGCCTCAAGCTGCCCGACAGCCAGATCGCCGTCGTTCACCGTTCGGACGGCTCGGGCACCTCGTTCAACTGGACGAACTTCTTCTCCAAGGTCAATCCGGACTGGAAGTCCAAGGTCGGTGAAGGCACTGCCGTCAACTGGCCGGTCGGTATCGGCGGCAAGGGCAACGAAGGCGTTGCCGCTTACGTCACCCGCGTCAAGGATTCGATCGGTTACGTCGAATACGCCTACGCCCTGCAGAACAAGCTGCCCTACGTTCTCGTGGAGAACGCTGCCGGCCAGTATCCGAAGCCGAATGCAGACAGCTTCTCGGCTGCGGCTGCCAGCGCCGAATGGGGCAAGGCTCAGGACTTCTACCTGATCATGACCAACGCTCCGGGCGAAAAGGCCTGGCCGATCACCGCAACCACCTGGGCGATCATGTACAAGCAGCCGAAGGACGCTGAGCGCTCCAAGGCCGCCTTCGCCTTCTTCAAGTGGGCGCTGGAAAAGGGCCAGAAGGAAGCCTCGTCGCTCGATTACGTCCCGCTGCCGGACACGCTGGTCAAGCAGATCGAAGACTACTGGACCGCGTCCTTCAAGGGCTAAGTCCTCCGTGAATGCCGGGGCAGGGAGCGTTTCTCTCTGCCCCGATTGCTTTGAAGCCCCCTCAAAAGCAAGTCGAGTATAGATATGAGCGAAGCACTGGCATCGCTGCCGGCCGTCGGGCCGGAGGTGAAGCGCCGCGATGGCGCCACCGGCGACCGCATTTTCTTCTGGATCGTGATGGGCTGCGGCCTGTTAGTCCTCGCAGCCCTTCTGGCCGCTGCAATCTCCATGGCATGGGGCGGGCTTCTGGCATTCCGCACCTTCGGCTTCGGTTTCGTCACCGGCACCGAATGGGATCCCGTCGCCCAGCATTTTGCCGGTCTGGTGCCGATCTACGGCACGCTGGTGACCTCGGCGCTGGCGATGCTGATCGGCGTTCCCATCAGCCTCGGCATTGCCGTCTTCGTGACCGAAGTCGCGCCGCGCTGGCTGCGCGGACCGATCGGCGGCGCCATCGAGCTGCTCGCCGGCATTCCCTCGATCATCTACGGCATGTGGGGCCTCTTCACCTTCGCCCCCTTCATGTCCGATTACGTCCAGCCGGCGCTGATCGACTGGCTGGGGCCCATCCCCGGCATCGGTCTGCTGTTCTCCGGCGCCCCGATGGGTATCGGCATGCTGACGTCGGGAATCGTGCTGGCGATCATGATTATCCCCTACATCTCCTCGGTCATGCGCGACGTCTTCCTCGTCGTTCCCGCGCAGCTGAAGGAATCGGCCTATGCGCTGGGTTCGACCCGCTGGGAAGTGGTGCGCGATATCGTCATCCCGCACACCCGCACCGCCGTCGTCGGCGGCATCTTTCTTGGCCTCGGCCGTGCGCTCGGCGAAACCATGGCCGTCACCTTCGTGCTCGGCAACACGCACAATATCGCGATCTCGCTGATGGAGCCCGGCAACTCGATTGCCGCCGCCATCGCCAACGAATTCACCGAAGCCGATACCGACATCTATCTGTCGTCGCTGATCGCTCTCGGCTTCATCCTCTTTGTCGTCACCTTCATCGTCCTTGCGGCCGCAAAGCTGATGCTGTTGCGCATGGCAAAGCAGAGAGGCGAGTAACATGAGCGTTTCCTCCTCCCTCTACCGCAGCCGCCAGATCAAGAGCGCCATCGCGCTGACGCTTTGCGTCGCCGCCACCGGCCTCGGCCTCATCTTCCTGATCTGGATCCTCTGGACGACGCTGATCAACGGCCTTTCGGCGCTGAGCCCGAAGCTCATCACCGAAATGACCCCGCCGCCCGGTGAAGACGGCGGCCTTGCCAACGCCTTCATGGGCAGCCTGATGATGGTGGTTCTCGCCGTCGTCATCGGTACGCCGGTCGGCGTGCTGGCCGGCACTTATCTCGCCGAATTCAGCCGCGGCAAGAAGATCGGCGATATCATCCGCTTCATGAACGACATCCTGCTCTCGGCGCCGTCGATCATCATCGGCCTGTTCGTCTATGAGCTCGTGGTACGCCAGACCGGCCATTTCTCGGGCTATGCCGGCGGCATCGCGCTCGCCTTCATCTTCCTGCCGGTGGTCGTGCGCACCACCGACGAGATGCTGCGGCTGGTGCCCGATGTCATGCGCGAGGCGGCACTCTCGCTCGGCATTCCGCGCTGGAAGGTTACCGTCGCCGTGCTCTATCGCGCAGCGTCCGCCGGTATTCTCACCGGCATCCTGCTCGCCGTCGCCCGCATCTCCGGCGAGACGGCTCCGCTGCTCTTCACCGCGCTCAACAACCAGTATTGGAGCACGGACATGTCCGAGCCGATGGCCAACATCCCGGTCGTCATCTTCCAATATGCGATGAGCCCCTATGACGAATGGCATGTGCTCGCCTGGGCCGGCGCCTTCGTCATGACCGCAATCGTGCTGCTGCTCAGCGTGGGTTCCCGCGCCGTTCTGAACCGCAAAGGTGGCAAATGATGCTGCAATCTTCCTCCACATTAGACACCCGCAGGACCGCGACGCCGATGGCTAACGACAAGCTCACCCTTGAAGACGTCAACTTCTACTATGGCGATGCCCATGCCATCCGTAGCGTCAGCCTCAATTTCCCCGAACGTCAGGTCTCGGCGCTGATCGGTCCCTCCGGCTGCGGCAAGTCCACGCTGTTGCGCATTCTCAACCGCATCTACATGCTCTATCCGAAGATGCGCGCCACCGGCACCGTCAAGCTCGACGGCCAGAACATCCTCGACCCGCGCTATTCGATGAACGAGCTGCGCGCCCGCGTCGGCATGGTGTTCCAGAAGCCGGTGCCGTTCCCGATGTCGATCTACGACAACATCGCCTACGGCATCCGCCACCACGAACGTCTCGGCAAGGCCGACATGGACGTCCGCGTCGAGCAGGCGCTGCGTCAGGCAGCTCTCTGGGACGAAGTGAAGGACAAGCTGAAAGGGAGCGGCCTCGGCCTTTCCGGTGGCCAGCAGCAGCGTCTCTGCATCGCCCGCGCCGTAGCCCTTCGCCCCGAAGTCCTGCTACTCGACGAACCGACCTCGGCGCTCGACCCGATCTCGACGGCCAAGGTGGAAGAGCTCGTCTCGCAGCTGAAGACCGATTTCACCATCGTGATCGTCACGCACAACATGCAGCAGGCGAGCCGCATCTCCGACAACACGGCCTTCATGTATCTCGGCGAGCTCGTCGAATACGGCCCGACCTCGCAGATATTCCAGGCACCGCAGAACAAGCGCACCGAGGACTATATCACCGGTCGTTACGGCTGACGCCGCAACTGCTCGGCTATATCCATACAGGTGTATCCCAATGTGCTAATGTACAGCCGATGGTGCTTTCGATAAGACGGCTGCATCGCTAGCGGCATGCCGCGCGGGGGGCACCATGGTTCGGACAATGATGCGCCGATGGCTTCTGCATGGAGCCGTCGCAGGAGTTCTGCTTTCGATCTGCATGACATCGGACGCCGCTGCCAGCGAAAGGATCGATCTGGCGCTGGTGATCGCCGCCGACGTCTCGACGTCGATGGATCCGCGCGAAAAGGCGATGCAGCAGGAGGGCTTCGTCGCCGCCTTCCGCCAGCCCGAGATCATCGACGCGATCGGCCGCGGGAAATACGGCCGCATCGCTGTTGCCTATTTCGAATGGGGCGGCGACCACGGCCAGCGCATGATCATCCCATGGACGCTGCTGAAGGACGAGGCCGATTGCTGGATGTTCTCGCTGCGGCTTGCGGAGAATTCCCCGACGAAACTGCGCCGCGGCACCTCGATCAGCGAGGCGCTTTCCTATTCGGCGTCTCTCTTGCGCCAGAGCGGCTACGCGCCCGAGCGCCTCGTCGTCAACATCTCCAGCGACGGCGTCAACAGCATCGGCCGCGATGTCGAGCCGGTGCGCAGAGAACTGATCGCCGGCGGCATGACCATCAACGCCCTCGTCATCAGCGCCCGCGGCGAGCACGACGATGACGAGCCGCCGCTCTCGCCGGAAGCCCTGTTCTCCTATTTCCACCGCGAGGTCATCGGCGGCCCGGGTGCCTTTGCCATGCCGGTCCGCTCAGCCGCCGACTACCCGAGCGCCATCTACCGCAAGCTCCTGCGCGAAATCGGCGGCTTCGGGGAGATTGCGGATAAGCGGTAGGGGGCTCGTCAGGCTGCTTGGATTTCCGGCAGAAGTTCGGGATGCTTGTCGAGAAGCTTCAGGAGTTTGACGAGGGCGACGGGCGGCCTGGTCTTGCCGTTCTCATAACGCGAGAAGGCGTTGACGCCGCCGCCGAAGAGATCGCCGGCTTCCTTCTGGTCGAGGTTCAGCTTCTTGCGAACGGAAACGATGAAGGCGGGATCGACGCTGGCGGCGTTGACCCGCTTGTTGAATTCCAGCATCGCCGCGTTGACGCGCCGCGCTTCCGTATCGTCGAGCACCAGCTCGCCGCATGAAGTGCATCCGCGGCCGGTGACATCGGCGATGATCGTCTCCTCGCCCTTATAACTATATGGCAGGTCCTGGATCCGCTGCGCGAGGCCATCGGCTCCACAAGAGGGGCATTTCATCTGTCCAGCTCCTCTAACGCCTGAGATTCTCGCTTAAAATAACCTATTAGGTTAATTCCTCAAGCACCCCAATCACCAAGCCAGATCGAGCCGCTCCAGCCCGTGGAAGTGATAGACGTCCTTGATCTCCGGCACCTTCGCCATCCTGAGCCCCGGCAGGCGCTTGAAGAGGATCGGCAGGACGATGTTGAGCTCGAGACGCGCCAGCGGCGCGCCGATGCAGAAATGGATGCCGGCGCCGAAGGAGAGGTTGGGGGCTTCGTTGCGGTCCGGCTTGAAGGTGAGGGGATCGGTGAACTTGGCCGGGTCGAGATTGGCGGCCGCCAGGATGAGGCTCACCTTGTCGCCGCGCTTGAAGGAGATGCCGTCGATTTCGACGGGCTCGAGCGCCCAGCGCTGGAAGATGTGAACGGGCGCGCAGATGCGCAGCGTCTCCTCGACGGTCCGCTCCGTCGTCGGCTCGTCCTTGAAGAGGAGGGCGGGATCGCAGCCGTTATCGAGGATGACGCGCACCGAGTTGCCGATCTGGTGAACGGTCGCCTCGTGACCGGCATTGAGCAGCACTATGGTCGTCGAGATCAGCTCGTCTTCGGTCAGGAACTGACCCTTATGCTCCGTATGGATCATGTGGCTGAGCAGATCGTCGCGCGGATTGGCGCGGCGCTCGGCGATCACCGTCTTCACGTAATCGGAAAATTCCTTGGCGGCCTTCTCGGCGCCGTCCTCGTCTTCGCGGGTGCGGCCGAAGAGATACATGCGGATATAGGCATGCGACCAGTCGAGAAGCTGCGGCCCCATCTCCTCGGGGATGCCGATCATCCGGGCGATCATCGTCACCGGAATGATGTCGGCGAAGGCCGAGAGCAGCTCGACTTCGCCCTTGTCCTGGAAGTCGTCGATCAGCCGGTTGGCGAGCTCTTCCAGCTCCGGTTTCATCCGCTCGACATGGCGGGAAACGAAAGCGCGGTTGACCAGCGTGCGCAGCCGCGTGTGCTCCGGCGGCTCGAGTTCGAGTAGCGAATAGCGCTCCGCCAGATCGAAATTCGCCACATGCTGGTCGGGCTCCGGCAGGCCGAGCTCTTCGCGGCTGGCGATATGCAGGATCTGGCGGCCAAAGCGGCGGTCGCGCAGCAGGCTGTTCACATGGTCGTAGCCAGTGAAGAACCACTGCTTCTGCTGTTCCCAGTAGAAAGTCGGGCAATGCTGGTGGAGCGCCGAATAGACGGCGTTCGGGTTGCCGTAGAAAGCAGGATCGCTGCTGTCGAGAGAGACGCGGCGGGTATCGGAATCGATCGAAAGGAAGGGTGCTATCATCATGCTTCGAGGCTTAGCGGATTTGCCAAGCCTCGAAAAGACGTGAGGGAAGCTCGCGCATCAACCGGCGCGGGAAAGCGATCCCATGCGGCGCAGCGCCTCGACCTGATCGTCGACGGTCGGAACGAGTTCGCCGGCATTCTGGTCCATCTGCGCCGGGGCAGGGGCTGCGGTTTCCTGTTCGCCGAAGATGACGCTGCAATTGCGCCCGGCGCCCTTGGCGGCATAGAGCGCCCGGTCGGCGGCGGAGATCATCTTGTCGACATTTGCTTCGATTGCCGAAGAAATGGCAACGCCGATGCTGACCGTCGCAGGCACGATCGCCTCGCCGGTGGCGATCGGCAGGCGGCAGAATTCGGCCCGGATCGATTCCGCCAGCGCTTCCGCTTCGGTCTGGTCGGCAACGGTCGCAAAGGCCGCGAACTCCTCGCCGCCCATGCGGCCGAAGACATTGTGCGGCACGAACTGGCGCGCCGTCAGCGCAAAGGCGGAGAGTACGGCGTCGCCCGCCTGATGGCCGAAGCGGTCGTTGACCCGCTTGAAATGGTCGAGGTCGAACAGCAGGACAGCGACCTGGCGCTTCTCGTCGAATGCCTTTTCCTGGATGGCATCGAAGCGGGCAAAGAGGCCGCGGCGGTTCCAGACGCCGGTCAGTGAATCCGTGAGGCTCAACACGCGCAAATGCCTTTCAGAGCGTTCCATGATCATGCGGCAGGTGAGTGCAAAGGCGATCGTCAGCAGGAAAGCGCTCGCCATGGCTGCCGCACCGCCGTAATTGGTCGCTTGCGCATCGGTTGGCAAGGTCAGCGCCATCATCAGCGCCACGGAGAAGCAGAGGACGCCCTGGACGACAAAGATCGCGGCAAGCTTGCTGCGCGTGCGCTCGCCCCTGACATTGCCTGTAGCAACCGCCATGGCAAGGCCGGTCGCGCCCGTTGCCGAGGCGAGGTTATAGAGAATGACGCGGTTGCCGTAGTCGGATGCGACCCAGGGCAGGAACACGCCGGCGAGCCAAACGGCCGGCGGCAGCAGCGCCCACCACTCGATCTTGCGGCGGTCGAGCACCATGAAACCGGCGACCCAGGCGCTCTGGCCGGCAAGCGCCACGGCATTTCCGGCTTCGATCGACAGAATGTTGGGGATTTGTCCGCGCAGCGCCACCATGGCAAAGCCCGCGCCGTTCAACAGGAAGCCGAGCGCCCAGATGAGATAGGCACGATTGCGCGTGTTGTGGCGCCAGGCCATGAACAGCAGCAACGCGAGCGTCATCGCTTCCGAGCACCAGATCGCCAATCCTGTAGCAATATTAAACACGGCAATACCCCATCAAAATCCGGGGCATAGTCATTCGCCAAAGCTCGCCAGTTGATTAATTCGATGCGGGCCTGCCGGCGATATTCTCGGTTAGCGTTTCCAAAGCGTGAACGTCCGAAAGCACCTGCCGATGGATTAAGCTTTGCTTCATCCTGTCGCCGAGAAAAGCTGTGCTGGCGGCCGACAGTCTCTCGCCGTTAAGAGGCAATTCGGAGATAGGAGCTACATCGCAGGGGAAAGCCTTATCCACCGCCCGCTTGCTTCTTAACGTTATCCTTATGCGTGTCTTGAAGTAGAGGGCAGGGACACTCTATGTAGGGGTAAGGCATTTTCTTTGATTCCCGGCCCTGCCGGCAAGACGTTGACAAAGGACGCACATGAGAAATCCAGTCGATACCGCTATGGCCCTCGTGCCGATGGTTGTAGAACAGACCAATCGCGGTGAACGCTCCTACGACATCTATTCCCGCCTGCTCAAGGAACGCATCATCTTCCTGACGGGTCCTGTCGAGGATCACATGGCGACGCTCGTCTGCGCCCAGCTTCTCTTCCTCGAGGCTGAAAATCCGAAGAAGGAAATCGCGCTTTACATCAATTCGCCGGGTGGCGTCGTCACCGCCGGCATGGCGATCTACGATACGATGCAGTTCATCAAGCCTGCCGTCTCGACGCTTTGCATCGGTCAGGCCGCTTCCATGGGCTCGCTGCTGCTCTGTGCCGGCGACAAGGACATGCGCTTCGCAACGCCGAACTCCCGCATCATGGTTCACCAGCCGTCCGGCGGCTTCCAGGGCCAGGCATCGGATATCGAGCGTCACGCCCGCGACATCCTGAAGATGAAGCGTCGCCTGAACGAGGTATACGTCAAGCATACCGGCCGTACCTACGACGAAGTTGAAAAGACCCTCGACCGTGACCATTTCATGACTGCCGACGAAGCCCGTGACTGGGGTGTCGTCGACAAGGTCCTGACCTCGCGCAGCGAGATGGAAGGCGATGCGGCCTAGTGAATAATTGGGATGGTGTTTTCGCTGCCACAGTTCTATCCCAATTGTGATTGAACAAGGGGTTTAATCGCGGAGCGAACACGCTAAGAATAAGTATTAATGCTATGTTGAATTTTTATGACATAGCATTCGGCATTCGAAGGGGAATTCGTTGCCGCCGGAACTTGAGCGTGTTGGGTTAGGTTCCGGTTCTTACCCCTTTAAAGCTTGGCCGGCTGACGCTCCGGTGGCGGAGCGGGCTGGCGGGCCATTGAGTGGACCGCGATTTCACCTTGAAATGCGGCGTGCTGGAAGGAAAGTGATATGAGCAAGGTCAGCGGCAGCAACGGCGGCGACTCTAAAAACACCCTGTACTGCTCCTTCTGCGGAAAGAGCCAGCACGAAGTCCGGAAGCTGATTGCCGGACCGACGGTTTTCATCTGCGATGAATGCGTCGAACTGTGCATGGACATCATTCGCGAAGAGAACAAGTCCTCGATGGTCAAGTCCCGTGACGGCGTTCCCACGCCCCAGGACATCATCAAGGTTCTCGACGAATACGTCATCGGCCAGCGTCAGGCGAAGAAGATCCTGTCGGTTGCCGTTCACAACCATTACAAGCGCCTCGCGCATGCGACCAAGAACGGCGAAATCGAGCTGGCGAAGTCGAACATCATGCTGGTCGGCCCGACCGGCTGCGGCAAGACCTATCTTGCCCAGACGCTCGCCCGCATCATCGACGTGCCCTTCACGATGGCCGATGCGACGACGCTGACGGAAGCCGGCTATGTCGGTGAAGACGTTGAAAACATCATCCTGAAGCTGCTGCAGGCTGCCGACTACAATGTCGAGCGCGCCCAGCGCGGCATCGTCTATATCGACGAAGTGGACAAGATCTCCCGCAAGTCCGACAACCCGTCCATCACCCGCGACGTGTCGGGCGAGGGCGTGCAGCAGGCACTGCTGAAGATCATGGAAGGCACGGTTGCCTCGGTACCGCCGCAGGGCGGCCGCAAGCATCCGCAGCAGGAATTCCTGCAGGTCGATACGACGAACATCCTGTTCATCTGCGGCGGCGCTTTCGCCGGCCTCGACAAGATCATCTCCGCCCGTGGCGAGAAGACCTCGATCGGCTTCGGCGCGACCGTCAAGGCTCCTGATGACCGTCGCGTCGGCGAAGTCCTGCGCGAGCTTGAGCCGGAAGATCTGGTCAAGTTCGGCCTGATCCCGGAATTCATCGGCCGTCTGCCGGTTCTGGCGACGCTGGAAGATCTTGACGAGGACGCACTGATCCAGATCCTGTCCGAGCCGAAGAACGCGCTCAGCAAGCAGTATCAGCGCCTGTTCGAGATGGAAGACGTCGAACTGACCTTCCACGAGGACGCTCTTCGCGAAATCGCCCGCAAGGCGATTGTCCGCAAGACCGGCGCCCGCGGCCTTCGCTCGATCATGGAAAAGATCCTGCTCGACACGATGTTCGAACTGCCGGCGCTGGAAGGTGTCCGCGAAGTGGTCATCTCGGAAGAGGTTGCCCGCGGCTCTGCCCGTCCGCTCTACATCTACGCTGACCGTCAGGATGAGAAGGCCAACGCCTCTGCCTGATAGTCGTAGACAGCATGGTTAGATTTAGGGGCTTGCCGTCGGCAGGCCCCTTTCTATTTTGAGAACCGGGACCGGGCCTGTTAATTGTTGCAGAAGAAGCTTGAAAACGCTGTTCCTGACGTTGCGGAAAGCCGCGTCCTTGGCAATGATGGAATGATTCCGTAGCGTGTTTTCCGGCCTTGTGTTTTAGCCGGTCCGGAATTGGTAAGCGCCACTACAGTTACGCGCGTCATAGTGTTGGCGTTCCATTGTAATAAGTCTGTCACAAGCAGGGAGCGCGGGCGTTAGCGTGGCTTGAAAAGCGTAAGAAGAACCTCCACTTGTATAGGCAAGTGAGAGTGCCGGCCGGGTCCCAAGCGGCCGCGCCAGAGAGCCCGGAAACGGGACGACGGAAAGGAATAAGAAATGACGAAGAAAACGTCTGTAGCGAGCAGTGTTGCCTATCCTGTTTTGCCCCTGCGCGACATCGTAGTCTTCCCTCACATGATCGTGCCGCTGTTCGTCGGCCGCGAAAAGTCGATCCGTGCGCTTGAAGAAGTCATGGGTTCCGACAAGCAGATCATGCTCGTTACCCAGATCAACGCCAGCGATGACGATCCGGATCCGTCCGCGATCCACAATGTCGGCACCGTGGCCAACGTCCTGCAGCTCCTGAAGCTGCCCGACGGCACCGTGAAGGTTCTGGTCGAAGGCCGCGCCCGCGCCGAGATCGACGCCTATACCAGCCGCGAAGATTTCTACGAAGCCCTCGGCCATGTGCTCGAAGAGCCGCATGACGATCCGGTCGAGCTGGAAGCGCTGTCGCGCTCCGTCGTCTCGGAATTCGAGAGCTACGTGAAGCTCAACAAAAAGATCTCTCCGGAAGTTGTCGGCGCTGCCAGCCAGATCGACGACTACTCGAAGCTCGCCGATACGGTCGCATCGCATCTGTCGATCAAGATCACCGAGAAGCAGGAAATGCTGGAAACCACCAGCGTCAAGGCTCGTCTCGAAAAGGCGCTCGGCTTCATGGAAGGCGAGATCTCGGTTCTGCAGGTCGAAAAGCGCATCCGCTCGCGCGTCAAGCGCCAGATGGAGAAGACCCAGCGCGAATACTACCTGAATGAGCAGATGAAGGCGATCCAGAAGGAGCTCGGCGACGGCGAGGAAGGCCGCGACGAGATGGCCGAACTGGAAGAGCGCATCTCCAAGACGAAGCTGTCCAAGGAAGCCCGTGAAAAGGCTGATGCGGAGCTGAAGAAGCTGCGCCAGATGAGCCCGATGTCGGCTGAAGCCACCGTCGTGCGCAACTATCTGGACTGGCTGCTCGGTATTCCGTGGGGCAAGAAGTCCAAGATCAAGAGCGATCTCAACAATGCCGAGAAGATCCTCGAGGCCGATCACTTCGGTCTGGAGAAGGTCAAGGAACGCATCGTCGAGTATCTGGCCGTCCAGGCCCGTTCGACCAAGATCAAGGGCCCGATCCTGTGCCTCGTCGGCCCTCCGGGCGTCGGCAAGACCTCGCTCGCCCAGTCGATCGCCAAGGCGACCGGCCGCGAGTACGTCCGCATGGCTCTCGGCGGCGTTCGTGACGAAGCTGAAATCCGCGGTCACCGCCGTACCTATATCGGCTCGATGCCCGGCAAGGTCATCCAGTCGATGAAGAAGGCGAAGAAGTCCAACCCGCTCTTCTTGCTCGACGAAATCGACAAGATGGGCCAGGACTTCCGCGGCGATCCGTCTTCGGCTCTGCTCGAAGTGTTGGACCCGGCGCAGAACTCGACCTTCATGGACCACTACCTGGAAGTCGAATACGACCTGTCCGACGTTATGTTCATCACGACGGCGAATACGCTGAACATTCCGGCTCCGCTGATGGACCGCATGGAAGTCATCCGTATCGCCGGCTACACCGAAGATGAAAAGCGCGAGATCGCCAAGCGGCACCTGCTGCCGAAGGCCATCAAGGAACATGCGCTGCAGCCGAACGAGTTCTCGGTCAGCGACGATGCCCTGATGGCGATCAGCCAGCAGTACACCCGCGAAGCCGGCGTCCGTTCCTTCGAGCGCGAGCTGATGAAGCTCGCCCGCAAGGCGGTCACCGAGATCATCAAGGGCAAGACCAAGTCGGTTCATGTCACGGCCGAGAACATCGACACCTATCTGGGCGTTCCGCGCTTCCGCCATGGCGAAGCCGAACGCGAAGATCAGGTCGGCGTTGTCACCGGTCTCGCATGGACTGAGGTTGGCGGCGAACTGCTGACGATCGAAGGCGTGATGATGCCGGGCAAGGGCCGCATGACGGTCACCGGCAACCTGAAGGACGTGATGAAGGAGTCGATCTCGGCTGCAGCATCCTACGTTCGCTCGCGCGCCGTCGATTTCGGTATCGAGCCTCCGCGCTTCGACAAGTCCGACATCCACGTCCACGTGCCGGAAGGCGCAACGCCGAAGGATGGTCCGTCTGCTGGTGTGGCAATGGCAACCGCGATCGTCTCGATCATGACCGGCATCCCGGTCGACAAGAACGTGGCGATGACGGGTGAAATCACCCTGCGCGGCCGCGTGCTGCCGATCGGTGGTCTGAAGGAAAAGCTGCTTGCGGCGCTTCGCGGCGGCATCAAGAAGGTGCTGATCCCGGAAGAGAACGCCAAGGATCTGGCGGAGATTCCGGATAACGTGAAGAACAACATGGAGATCATCCCGGTATCCCGCATGGGCGAGGTGATCAAGCATGCTCTGATCCGCAGACCGGAGCCGATCGAATGGGATGGAACGGTTGAAACGCCGGTCATCGCAACGGTCGAAGGCCTTGATGACACGGGTGCCGGCATCGCTCACTGAGCGATATCCGCCGCATTTATGTCAAATTGCTGCAAATCCTGAAAAAGGCTGGCGTAAATCGCCAGCCTTTTTTGTGAAAACCTGCCGGAGGTGCTTGCTTTTCCTTGATTTGCAGGGCTTTTGGGTTGCGGCGGGCCTGATGAAACCTATTCTGTGCCTGGCTTACAGATTTGAGTCGTTTCAAACCATTGAAAGGGGTGGAAACATGAACAAGAATGAACTCGTGTCCGCAGTTGCTGAAAAGGCTGGCCTCACCAAGGCTGATGCCGCTTCTGCTGTCGACGCTGTTTTCGACGTTGTCCAGGGCGAACTGAAGAAGAAGGGCGACGTACGCCTCGCCGGTTTCGGCAGCTTCACCGTTTCTCATCGCGCAGCTACCAAGGGCCGTAACCCGTCCACCGGCGCTGAAGTCGATATTCCGGCTCGCAACGTGCCGAAGTTCACGCCCGGCAAGGGCCTGAAGGATGCCGTCAACGGCTAATCCGGTTTAACTTGGCCGCCGGATAACGAGACCGGCAGGTAAAGTTTCGAAGGGTTCGGCGAAAGCCGGACCCTTTTCGCATTTCAGGGCTTTGCTTCATCGCGCAAAAGCGCGCAGTTCTCTGGCAATAGCTGCCGTGCATCGTTCACATTCGATTAAATATTGATCCATACGATCCGCCCCCAACGGTCGTCCTTCATTGCTCTCCGATCGTATCCGGTCGGCATGACGCCGCTTTCTCCTTTTTCTGTTGCTTGATTTTGGCGCCGGTAGCGGCGTGTTTTTCATGAGGTCTTTCGATGAAGCGTCCTGATATTAAAACGGCAATGATCAGTATTTTCGCCGTTCTCACCATAATGTTCGGAGCCACCGGCTATATCGCCGTCACCGGCCTGCGCGATTCCAACAAGAACAACGAACTGTTCGCGACCAGCATGCATCCCGGCATTTCCAAGGCCAAGGATATCCAGCTTGCGCGCTATTCGCTGCGCGGCTCCTACGGCGATCTGGCGATGGGCCGCACCTCGGGCGACGAGGCGGCACTGGAAAAGAAGATCGGCGAGCGCGAAGCCAAGCTCCGCAAGACGGTCCTCGCCTATCAGGACCTCGTTGATACCGATGTCGAGCGCGGCATCTATCAGGAAATGGACAGCTCCTCGCAGAAATATATCGAAGAGGGCCAGAAGATGATCGCGCTGGCGAAGGCCGGCAAGCAGCAGGACGCGATCAATGCCTTCGACGCAAACCTCGGCCCGGTCGCCGATATCCTGGCAGACAACGTCGACAAGCTCGTCGCCTTCAACGAGGACGCAGCTGCTGCCGGTCTCGCCGAAAGCCGCAGCCAGTATTCCACGACCCTGACGCTGATCTCCGCCGTTCTCGGCCTCAGCGCCCTGATCGTCTTCGCCGCGATCTATTTCGGAATTTCGGGCATCGCGAGCCCCATCGTCCGCATCACCAAGTCGATGCGCGGTCTGGCCGCCGGCGACACCGCATCGGAAATTCCGGGTAAGGGCAGGGAGGACGAGATCGGCCAGATGGCCAATGCCGTCGAGATCTTCCGTGTTGCCGCGATCGACAATCAGCGCCTTCAGGCCGACGCCGAGATGACCCGCGCCAAGACCGAGGCCGACAGGGCTCGCCTTGCTTCCGAAGCGGAAGCAGCCGCCCAGCAGCGCCTCGAGCAGGCGACCGCCGGCCTCGCCGGTGGCCTGCGCCGCCTCGCAGCCGGCGAGCTCGACTTCCAGCTCAACGATGCCTTCGCCCCTGATTTCGAGGCGCTCCGCCACGACCTGAACGGTGCGATCTCGCAGCTCGGCGGCACGCTCCGCGCCGTCGCCCAGTCGGCGGTCTCGATCACCGGCGGTACCCGCGAGATCAGCCAGGGCGCCGAGGATCTCTCCAAGCGCACCGAACAGCAGGCCGCTTCGCTCGAAGAGACCGCAGCCGCTCTCGATGAGATCACAGTGAATGTCTCGAACTCCTCCAAGCGCGCCGACGAGGCCCGCCAGGTGGCGATCCAGGCAAACCGCAGCGCCACGGCTTCCGGCACGGTTGTCGCCAATGCCGTCGATGCGATGGAGCGGATCGAACAGTCGTCCAACCAGATCTCCAGCATCATCGGCGTCATCGACGAGATTGCCTTCCAGACTAACCTCCTGGCGCTGAACGCCGGTGTCGAGGCGGCGCGCGCCGGTGAAGCCGGTAAGGGTTTCGCCGTCGTTGCCCAGGAAGTCCGTGAACTCGCACAGCGTTCCGCCCAGGCCGCAAAGCAGATCAAGGACCTGATCCGCAACTCGTCGGTCGAAGTCGAAGGCGGCGTCAAGCTGGTGCGCGAAACCGGCGAGGCGCTGAAGACCATCGAGCAGCTGGTCGTCACCATCAACCAGCACATGGACGCCATCGCCACGTCGTCGCGCGAACAGTCGACCGGTCTTTCCGAAGTTAACAGCGCCGTCAACCAGATGGATCAGGTGACCCAGCAGAACGCCGCGATGGTCGAAGAGACCAATGCCGCGAGCGCCACGCTGGCCGCCGAAGCCGATCGCATGAACCAGCTGATCGGCCAGTTCCAGCTCGGCGGCAGCCGCGCCGAGACCAACGCTGCGTCCCTGCGCCAGACGGCGGCCGCCATGGCCCGCCCGCAGCGCAGTGCTGCATCGGCCCCGGTCTATGCCAGCCACGGCAATGCCGCGGTGAAGCAGGAATGGTCCGAGTTCTGAGACCGGCTACCGGTAGAAGAGCATCACTTCGAAGGGTTCGGCGAAAGCCGGACCCTTTTCGCATTTCCGTGGTCTTGCGGAGCGCAGGCCTTTGATCTACGGATCGGCCGTTCTCAGGGCGGGGTGAAAGTCCCCACCGGCGGTAAAGGGTCTCGGCCCAAGCCCGCGAGCGCTTCGGCCGTCAGTGGCCGGGGGTCAGCAGATCCGGTGCAATTCCGGAGCCGACGGTATAGTCCGGATGAAAGAGAATGATCGCAAGCTGTGAGCGGGGCAGGGGTCTTTCCGGCTGCCGTCCTGCGCTCATGCGTCCTGATTTGTGTTGGTCCCTTTCTGGATGAGAGACATGAATCAGACTTCCCTTGCTTTTTCCTCGTCGCGTGCGATGGCCGGTGCCGCTTTCATGGTGCTGGCGGGTATCGCCTTTTCCGTTCTCAATGTCGTCACCCAATGGCTGACGATGAAGCTCGGCTTCGCAGCCGCTTCCGCCGCCTTCTGGCAATATGCCTTCGCGCTCCTCTTCTCGCTTCCCTTCCTGCGCCGCGCCGGCCTCTCGGCAATGCGCACCTCTTATCCCTGGCGCCATATCGTTCGCGTGGCGCTCGCCGCCCTCGGGGTCGAAGCCTGGGTGTCCGGTCTGGCCTCGGTGCCGATCTGGCAGGCGATCGCGTTGGTCATGACCTCGCCCTTCTTCATCATCCTCGGCGCCCGCCTGTTTCTCGGCGAACGCGTCGGCCCGGCGCGCTGGGCAGCGACGGCGGTCGGCTTTGCCGGTGCGATGATCATCCTGCAGCCATGGTCGGACGCCTTCACCTGGGCGGCACTCCTTCCGATTATCTCGGCGCTCTTCTGGGGCGCGTCGTCGCTGATCACCAAGAGCCTGACCGGCATCGAGAAGCCGGAGACCATCACCGTCTGGCTGCTGGTGCTGCTGACGCCGATCAACGGCGCGCTGGCGGGTGTGGCCGGTTTCGAGGTGCCTCAGGGCATGACCCTGGCGCTCTTCGTCTTCGCCGGTCTGCTGACGGTCTTTGCGCAATATCTGCTGACCCTGGCCTACACCGTCGCCGACGCTGCCTATGTCCAGCCCTTCGATGATCTGAAACTGCCGCTCAATGTTCTCGCCGGATGGCTGTTCTTCGGCTATGCGCCGGCGGGCTATCTCTGGCTCGGCGCCGCACTGATCCTGATGGCGTCGCTCTTCATCATGCGCAACGAGATGCGCCGGGAGAAAAATGCGGCCTGATGCAAAGCGGTGCAAAATTGCGCCCGTTGTCATCTGCCTGTCATCCGCTTCCCTCAAAACCCCCATGTTTCGATTTTTCGACGCATGGGGGATTTCATGACTATTTCATCGCGCAAGGCAGCGCTCGCTGCCGTGCTCCTGGCTTCTGTTGCCTTTCCGGCAGTTGCCGAGCCTGTTTTCAATCGCATCGCATCTTTTCCGGTCGCTTCGAACCTGCCTGAAGGCAAGGACAAGCTTTCGACGACCTCTGCAGAAATCATCACCGCAACCGACGACGGCAACACGCTGATCTATAGCGACAGCCCGCTCGGCGCGATCGGCTTCGTCGACATCACCGACGCCAAGGCCCCGAAGGCCCTCGGCGCACTGATGATGGACGGTGAACCGACATCGGTCACCTCGACCTCGGGCAAGGCGCTCGTCGCCGTCAACACCAGCGAAAGCAAGGTCAAGCCGTCGGGCCGCCTGGCCATCGTCGATGTTGCCACCAAGAAGATCGAGAATACCTGCGATCTCGGCGGCCAGCCGGATTCGATCGCTCTCAACAAGGACAAGACGCTCGGCACGATCGCCATCGAGAACGAGCGTGACGAAGAGATCAACGACGGCAAGATCCCGCAGATGCCGGCTGGCGATCTCGTGCTCTTCCAGGTCAAGAACGGCACCGTCGATTGCGGCACCATCAAGCACGTCACGCTGACGGGTCTCGCCGGCATCGCGCCTGAAGATCCGGAGCCCGAATTCGTCTCCTTCAACGGCCAGGACGAAATCGCCCTGACGCTGCAGGAAAACAACGAGATCGTCATCATCGACGGCAAGACCGGTACGGTGAAGACGCATTTCACCGCTGGCAGCACCGATCTCTCCGGCATCGACACTAAGAAGGATGGCCAGCTGAAGTTCACCGGCGAAGCCAAGGGCGTTCTTCGCGAGCCCGACGCCGTAAAGTGGCTGGACGACAACCGCCTCGTCGTCGCCAACGAAGGCGACTATGAAGGTGGCTCGCGCGGCTTCACCATCTTCGACAAGACCGGCAAGGTTCTCTACGAATCGGGCTCGTCCTTCGAGCGCGCCGTTGCCCATCTCGGCCACTATCCGGAAGGTCGCTCGTCCTCGAAGGGCGTCGAGCCTGAAGGTCTGGAAGCCGCTAAGTTCGGCGACGACCAGCTGTTCTTCCTGCTCGCCGAGCGCGCTTCGGTCGTCGGCGTCTTCAAGGACACCGGCGCGGACCCGGAACTGCTGCAGATCCTGCCGTCGGGCGTCTCGCCGGAAGGCGCGATCGCCATCCCGAGCCGCAATCTCTTCGCCACGGCCAACGAAGCCGATCTCGGCGAAGATGGCGGCCCACGCTCGCATGTCATGATCTATGAGCGCAGCGAAGGCGAAAAGGCCTATCCGCAGATCGTCTCGGCAGAGAAGGACGGCAATCCGATCGGCTTCGCAGCGCTTTCGGGCCTTGCCGCCGTTCCTGAAAAGGCCGGCCAGCTCTTCGCCGTGTCCGACAGCGTTCTCGGCAATCAGCCGACGATCTACACGATCGACGCCACCAAGAAGCCTGCCGTCATCACCGACGCCATGACCGTCAAGCGCGATGGCGCCGCTGCACAGAAGCTCGACATCGAAGGCATCGCCGTCGACGCCAAGGGCTGGTTCTGGCTGGCTTCGGAAGGCAATAGCGAAAAGTTGCTGCCGCACGCTCTCTACCACGTCAACCCGAAGGGCGAGATCAAGGAAGAGATCGCGCTGCCGAAGGAACTGACGGATAACGAGATCCGCTACGGCTTCGAAGGCGTGACGATCGTCGGCTCCGGCGAAGACGCAACGCTGTGGATGGCCGTACAGCGCGAGTGGAAGGACGACGAGAAGGGCTTCGTGAAGCTCGTCTCCTACAACCCGAAGAGCAAGGAATGGGGCGCCGTGCGCTACCCGCTCGACAAGTCTGAAAACGGCTGGGTCGGTCTCTCGGAAATCTCCGCCCATGGCGACAGCGTCTACATCATCGAGCGAGACAACCTCGTCGGCGATGCTGCCAAGCTGAAGAAGCTCTACAAGGTCGCCATCTCCGACCTGAAGCCCGCCAAGCTCGGCGGCGAACTTCCGGTGGTCAAGAAGGCGGAAGCCCATGACTTCCTCGACGAACTGAAGACGGCAACCAACGGCTACGTCCTCGACAAGCTCGAAGGCTTCGCCTTCGACGCCTCGGGCAAGCCCTACGCCGTCACCGACAACGACGGCGTCAGCGACTCCTCCGGCGAGACCCTGTTCTTCCCGGTCAACATGGTTGGCACGAACTGAGCTGTTCAGGCAGCATGAGATTAGGAAGGCCGGGCGCAAGCCCGGCCTTTTTGTCTCAGTGGACGTTGGCGGAATGTGAGGCGCCCATTCCAACCACCTCCCTCATTCCTGTGCTTGTCACAGGAATCCAGCCTGCCCAAGTCCTTGGGCAGAAGAGACTCTTTCCCGCCGCGCAGACGCGTGGCGACTGGATTCCTGTGACAAGCACAGGAATGAGGGGAGAGGAGGAGAGGTTCCCGCAAATAGGAACGGCCGGGCAATACCCGGCCGTTCCTCACTAAACTCTCGCCAAACCCTACCAGCGATGATGCACATGCGGCGCAATCAGACGCTCGTAGATTTCACGCGTCGCCGCCATCACGTCCTGGGAAAGCGGTGCAAGGCTGGCAGCCTCGGCATTCGCCTTCGCCTGTTCGCCATTGCGCGCGCCCGGGATGACCACGGTAACGGCCTCGTGCATCAGGATCCAGCGCAGCGCGAAGGCGGCCATCGTGGCGCCCGTAGGCACCAGCTTGCGCACTTCCTCGACCGCCTGCAGGCCGACCTCGAAGGGCACGCCGGCAAAGGTTTCGCCGACATCGAAGGCTTCGCCGTTGCGGTTGAAGCTGCGGTGGTCGTCGGTCGCGAATTTCGTGTCGCGGGTGATCTTGCCGGAGAGCAAGCCGCTGGCGAGCGGCACGCGGGCGATCACCGCGACGTTCTTGCGACGCGCTTCCTGGAAGAACAGGTGATCGGGGCGTTGGCGGAAGATGTTGTAGATGATCTGGATGCTCTCGACGCCCGGGAATTCGATCGCCTTCAGGGCTTCCTCGACCTTCTCGACGCTGACGCCGTAGCCCTTGATCTTGCCGGCCTTCTGTAGCTCGTTCAGGCCTTCGAAGACCTCCGCGCGGTAAAGCACTTCCGTCGGCGGGCAGTGCAGCTGCACGAGGTCGAGGCTCTCGACCTCGAGATTTTTCAGGCTGCGGTCGATGAAGCCCTCGAGATTGGCCTTGGTATAGCCGTCCGCGACATGCGGGTTGAGGCGGCGTCCGGCCTTGGTGGCGACCATCGGCCGCTTGCCGCCGCGGCTCTTCAGGACGTCGGCGACGATCTTTTCCGAGCGGCCGTCGCCATAGACGTCGGCGGTGTCGATGAAGGTCATGCCGGCGTCGAGCGCGGCGTTGAGCGCGGCGCGGCCATCGGCCTCGCTGACGTCACCCCAGGAGCCACCGATCTGCCAGGCGCCGAAGCCGACATTAGTGACCGAAAACGGCATGCGGCCGAAACTATGCTCTTTCATGGAAAATCTCCCTCGTGATGAAACTGCATCGCACCTAGCAGCCGCCGCAGAGGGCGGCAAGCGCGCGACCGCAAGGGAGATAGGGCAGGGCCTCACTTCTTCGAGAAGACGACCCGCACGGTGGCAACCGGGAAGCCGAATTTGCTGACCCAGGCGGTATTCAGCAGGGTCCCATCAGGCTGGCGCCGGATCGTATCGTGGAAGCGCACGATATTCTGCTTCGGCCCGGGCGCGATATCGACGAGATAGCTGTAGCGCGCCACATCGCCCTTGATGGTCACTTCCGCCGGACCGACCACATCCTCGCGGGTACCGCTGTAACGGCCGGGCGCCGTCTTGATGAAGCGCCAGGTCTTCCGCTCGCGCTGACCGTCGGCATAGACGAAATCCTCGCGCAGCGTCAGTTGCCTGCCGTTCCAGCGGCCGGTCAGCGCCACGCGAAACTTGCGGTCGACGCCGTTGATTGCCTTGAACTCTCCCTGGGCCACGCTGCGCCCGGCAAAGAAATCCTCGAGTGCAAAATCGCGCGCACTCGCCAGATGCGGCAGGGCGATCATGACGAGAATCGCCGCGATGATGATGAGACCGGTGCGTCGCATGGTCTTCCTCCACTTCAAATCATCCTGTCACTGACCTACGTTTGCGCTGACGCACCGGATCAATCGCAGGAGAATCACAATGGACATCAAGCAGGCCGGATCACGGCCCTCGACCAGACCATCCGCCGACTATTTCACCGGCACCGTCCGCCTCGACCCGATCGTCGAAGGTCCGGATCCGGCACGCGTACGCGCCGCCACCGTCACCTTCGAGCCCGGCGCCCGCACCGCATGGCACACCCATCCCCTGGGGCAGACGCTGATCGTGACGTCAGGCAAAGGGCTCGTGCAGGTCTGGGGTCAGGACATCCGCGAGATCCGCTCCGGCGACGTCGTCTGGTTCGAGGCCGGCGAAAAGCACTGGCATGGTGCAGCACCCGACACGGCAATGAGCCACATCGCCATCCAGGAAGCGCTGAACGGCTCTCCGGTCGACTGGATGGAGCATGTCAGCGACGATCAATATGCAGGAAAGAGCTGGAGCGTTTCGCGTCAGGCGTAAGCATCAGGCAGAACAGGCGACCGGCATCCGTGCCGGCCGCCACAGCGGCGTCAGAGCCGCTTCAGGCAGTAGGAAAAATGCGCATGTGATTCGACCGTCAGGAACTCGAACTGCCAGCCATAGTCCTTGCAGAACTTGGTGACGGCCTCGACCACGCCATAGACGATCGGCTTCACCGTATTGCCGGTGCAGAAGTCATGCCCGGCAATCCGCCCCGTCCGCTTCACCTTCCTGTCGCAGAGCAGGAGCTCCTGCCAGGTGAGCTCGAAGGAATGGTCGGTATCGATATAGGCCCAGTCGAGAAACCCGTCCTCGAATTCCTCGAGCTTCTCCAGCGACGTGCCCTGCATCAGCGTCACCTGTCCGGAGGCGATCTGCGCCTCGAACTTGGTGTGCACGTCGTGCAGCCCGGAGCTGTAACGGTCCATCCCCCAGGGATCGATGAGGAAAAGCTGCGAGGGGCGGTTCTTCTCGATGATCTCGGCCGTATACTCGCCGAAGGCCACCCCGACCTCGACGCCCACGCCGCCATTCGGAATACGGTAGAGCAACTCTCCCCGATCCGGCAGGAGCTTGGCATTCTCCATATGATGAGCCGAAAGCTGTGTCCGCGGCATCGCCGCGCGCTGCGCCTGCCGTTCTTCGCGTGTTTTCATCGTCGTCTGGTCTCGCTACCTGAGCGGCTAGCGGCCGCCCTTAAAGTTGTAGTATAAGCAGCTCAGGGTTCGCGCAATGGTGACCCGTCAGCCTCGCGCGCCGGCATCGATGACGATGCCGCGGCGCCGGCAGGTGAATGGTAGGAATGCAGCAAGCGCAAGGCCATACCCCCGGATATTATCTCGGCTCACATTTGCGTGTCGTCGCCGCGCTGCTGATTCGCGAAATGGCGACGCGCTTCGGCAGTAGGCCTGGCGGCTATGTCTGGGCCATTCTCGATCCGGCCGCCTATATCATCTTCCTGACCGTCATCTTTGGCGCCATTTCGCACAAACCGGCGCTCGGCACCAGTTTCCCGCTGTTCTTCGCCACCGGCTATATCTGTTTTCAGTTCTATACGGCTGTCGTCACCTATGTGAACGGCGCGGTCAAATCCAACAAGGCGCTGCTGAGCTACCCCAACGTCGCGCCTGTTGATCCGGTTTTCGCGCGGTTTCTGCTCCAGCTTGGAACCACGTCGGCCGTCGCCGTGCTGATTCTCGGCACGATCTCGCTGTTCCTGAAGACGCCGCTCGTGCTCGACTGGCTGGCGATTATCGAGGCGGCGGCGCTTGCCTGTCTAATCGGCCTTGGCGCGGCGTTGTTCAACAACGTGATCTTCCCGCGGCTGCCGATCTGCGAGCAGATTTTCGGCATTCTCAATAGGCCGCTGTTCATGGTCTCCGGCGTCTTCTTTCTGCCAGAACTGATTCCGCCGCCCTATCGCGACATGCTGCTGATCAATCCTCTTTGCCACGCGCTGATGCGGTTCCGCTCCGGATTCTATTCCGAATATGACCCCGGTCTGCTGGATATGCGCTATCTCTATATCTTCACGGCCTGCTGGCTGTTCGTCGGCATGCTGACATTCACCGGCTACAAGCATTTTCTGAGAAAAGAATGATCAGACTGGAAGATGCCACCAAATACGCGCGGGCGAAGGGGATCAACAAGACGATTCTCGATCGGGTCAATCTCGTCATGCCGCGCGGCAAGAGCGTCGGACTGCTGGGACGCAACGGCGCCGGCAAGTCGACGCTACTGCGCCTCATCGCCGGTACGATCCAGCTAGATGGCGGCCGTATTGTCAGGCGCGCCAAGGTCTCCTGGCCGCTCGGCTTTGCCGGAAGCTTCCAGGGCAGTATGACGGGCGAGCAGAATGTCCGTTTCGTCGCGCGCATCTATGGCGTCGATACAGAACAGCTTGTCGACTACGTTGCCGATTTTGCCGATCTCGGCCCGTTTTTCAGAGCGCCGACATCGACCTATTCTTCGGGCATGAAGGCCCGTCTGGCCTTCGGGCTATCGATGGGCGTCAATTTCGACTACTACTTGGTCGACGAGATTACCGCCGTCGGAGATGCGAATTTCAAGGCCAAGTGCAAGGCGGTCTTCGAGGATCGCCTCCAGGATTCCGATGTGGTCATGGTATCGCATTCGACATCGACCATTCGCGACTACTGCGACACAGGCATCGTGCTGGAAGATGGCAAACTGACTTATTACGAAGATGTCGAGCATGCGATCGAAGCGCATGACCGCAATATGAGAATGAAATGAGGGGCGAGGACAGGTGAGCGAAAATCCAGGACGTCCGGCTGCGGACAAGACACCTGCACGGATCGATGGTGCCGAGGGCCAACCGGTAAGAGTTGATCCACCTGTTGCCGCAAAGCCGAAGGTGCCCGCGAAGGCCCCCCCGAATCTGCATCTGCTGCTTGGCACGGATGACGGATCGGCCCGCAAGGGCGTCAAGGGCAAGGCAAAGCCGGGTCTCATCAAACGTCTGCTCAAGCCCGTCAAATGGCGCCATGCGATCATTGCCGCCACCTTCGCGCTCTGCGTCGTCGTGCCGGCATCGACGGCGAGCTTCTACATGGCCTTCATCGCCGCCGACCAGTATCACAGCTCGGCCTCCTTCTCGGTGCGCAGCATCGAGGCGGCCTCGGCAGGCGACATTCTCGGCATCTTCTCGCAGGCTTCCGGATCGAGCACCGTCTCGGATGGCTTCATTCTGATTGACTACATCAGAAGCGAAGAGATGCTCGCCGATGTCTCGAAGAATTTCGATCTGGAAAAGATGTTCGCGCGGCGGGGAGGGGATTTCTTCTTCTCGCTGACGCCGGGCCTGCCGATCGAGGACAAGCTTGAATATTGGCGCAACATGGTTGCCGTCAGCTTTGACCACGCCTCCGGCATCATGACACTCGATCTTCGGGCTTTCGATCCCAACGATGCCCAGAACCTCACCAATTTCATCATCGGCAGGAGCGAAGCGTTGATCAACACGCTGTCCGACAGGGCTCGCGAAGAGATCATGCGCGGCGCCCAGCAGGAGGTGAAGTTCGCCGAGGACCGGCTACTGAAGGCGCGCACCGAAGTGCGCCAGTACCGTGACGTCTCTCAGGAAGTCGATCCTGTCGAGGGCGCTAAGGTTGCCTCGCAGATCATCGGTGAACTCGAAGGCAAGCTTGCCAGCCTGAACACGACGCTGACCACGGCGCGGACCCAGATGGCGGAAGAATCACCGCGTATCAAGGTTTTGAAGGCGCAGATGAGCAGCATCCGCGAACAGATCGCGACCGAGAAGGAGCGGCTGGGCAGCGGCGCCGGCAACAACGTCGCATCGTCTGATGTCGCCGGACGTATCGAAAAATTCCAGAATCTCGCTACCGAAGAGGAATTCGCCGAGAAGGCCTACACGGCCGCCATGGCGAGCCTGGAGAAGGCGAGAATCGATGCGAATGGCAAGGAGCGCTATCTCGCGACCTTCATTCGCCCGACGCTGTCGGAGGAGGCGCAATACCCGAAGCGCCTTCTTGATTCGATTCTGGTCCTGCTCGGCTGCCTCTTCGCCTGGAGCGTCGGCGTGATGATCTATTACAACATCCGCGACCGCGCCTGAGCTCGTCAGGCAGCGGGAATCATCGAAAGCGCGGCAAATGCCGCGCTTTTTCGTTGTGCGCGTGAGCAAAGCCGCGAAATGCGCCTGAGGTGCAGATATCTGACAACATAAGGAAAAGAATGGTGGGCGATGAGAGACTCGAACTCCCGACATCCTCGGTGTAAACGAGGCGCTCTACCAACTGAGCTAATCGCCCTCGCGTCACGAAGCCTGTTCGGCCCGCCGCGTCGGTGGCCGTGATCTATGCGGATCGGGAAAAAACCGCAAGAGTGTTTGTGAAGAATTTTTGATTTTTTTGGAAGGCGGCTGCGGTAAGCCCTGATTTCCGCGGGCCGGTTACCTGTGGAAAAAGGGGAGGGGAGGCGCGCTGCTCGGCGGTGGCGCTGTACCCCTCATGTGTGTGGGCGTGTGTGTGCCGGGGTGCCATTGGAGGCTGTCCCGGGGGTGGCCCAAAACAATTTCTGTGCTGTCATCGTTTTGTCTCCAAACCTGCTTGACACTCAAATGCGAACCCCTTAGTTAGCCGCTCATCGAAGCGGCCAGCCCGCCTCGGTGAAGGAAGCGAAAGCCTCCGGATTGCTTGAAATGAAGTGCGGGTGTAGCTCAGTCGGTTAGAGTGCCGGCCTGTCACGCCGGAGGTCGCGGGTTCGAGCCCCGTCACTCGCGCCATTTTCAAGAGGTGCCGAAAGGTGCTTGTCCGGTCTTTCCTTCGCAATGCGCGGGTGTAGCTCAGTCGGTTAGAGTGCCGGCCTGTCACGCCGGAGGTCGCGGGTTCGAGCCCCGTCACTCGCGCCATTTCTTCTCCAAGCCATGCAGATTTTGGTGGGCTGCCATGCAGCCTCTCGCAACTTACGCGGATTTGTCGCGACATCGTTGCAGCTGCTTGATAATGTCGCATCATCGCAGTTGGAATTGGTCTTCTAAAAGTCTTGCGCCGTGGCTCAGCCTGCGCTAACCACGGCTTGTTGCAACGCACGTTCGCTTGCCGGGCATTTGCCCATTGCGCCGCCCGGCGCAGCCGGCAAGCAGGGATGAACATGATGACTGAACTGCTCGGTAATTACATTCCGATCGCTATTTTCATTGGTATCGCTCTCGTTATCGGCCTGGCGCTTCTGATTGCGCCGTTTGCCGTTGCCTTCAAGGCGCCTGATTCGGAAAAGCTCTCCGCTTACGAATGCGGTTTCAATGCCTTCGACGATGCCCGTATGAAGTTCGATATCCGCTTCTATCTCGTGTCGATTCTCTTCATCATCTTCGACCTCGAAGTCGCCTTCCTCTTCCCCTGGGCCGTTTCCTTCGGCGCCATCGGCTGGTTCGGCTTCTGGTCCATGATGGTCTTCCTTGGTGTGCTGACCATCGGCTTTATCTATGAATGGAAGAAGGGAGCCCTGGAATGGGAGTGACCCCCGCCGGCAATCAGCCGCTCGTTTCGCAGGCTCCGAAGGGGATTATCGATCCCTCGACCGGCAAGCCGATCGGCGCCAATGACGCATTCTTCGGCGAAATCAACAATGAGCTCGCCGACAAGGGCTTTCTGGTCACCTCGACCGACGAGCTGATCAACTGGGCCCGTACCGGCTCGCTGATGTGGATGACCTTCGGTCTCGCCTGCTGCGCCGTCGAAATGATGCAGCTGTCGATGCCGCGCTACGACGTCGAGCGCTTCGGCTTCGCGCCGCGCGCTTCACCGCGCCAGTCCGACGTCATGATCGTCGCCGGCACGCTGACCAACAAGATGGCCCCCGCGCTCCGCAAGGTCTACGACCAGATGCCCGAGCCGCGCTACGTCATCTCGATGGGCTCCTGCGCCAACGGCGGCGGCTACTATCACTATTCCTATTCGGTTGTTCGCGGCTGCGACCGCGTCGTGCCGATCGACATCTACGTGCCGGGCTGTCCCCCCACGGCGGAAGCGCTGCTTTACGGCGTGCTCCTGCTGCAGAAGAAGATCCGGCGCACCGGCACGATCGAGCGGTAAGGGTTAAGGACAAGACATATGAGCGAAGCCCTCACTGAGCTGTCGTCCTATATCTCGGAAGCGCGTGGCAACCTGGTTGCCGCGTCGCAGCTGAAGTTCGGCGAATTGACCCTGACGACGACGGGTGAAAACCTGATCGCGCTGCTGACGTTCCTGCGTGACGACGCCAAGTGCGGCTTCGTCAACATGATCGACATCTGCGGCGTCGACTGGCCGCAGCGCGAGCTGCGCTTCGATGTCGTCTATCATCTCCTGTCTCCGAAGCAGAACCTGCGCATCCGCATCAAGGTCGCGACCGACGAAGACACGCCGGTGCCGTCCGCCTGCGCCGTCTATCCGGGCGCCGACTGGTTCGAGCGCGAGACCTGGGACATGTACGGCGTCCTCTTCACCGGTCACCCCGATCTGCGCCGCATCCTCACCGACTACGGTTTCGAGGGGCACCCCCTGCGCAAGGATTTCCCGACGACCGGTTTCGTCGAAGTCCGCTACGACGACGCCGCCAAGCGCGTCGTCTACGAGCCGGTGGAACTGAAGCAGGAATTCCGCAACTTCGACTTCATGTCGCCCTGGGAAGGCACGGATTATGTGCTGCCTGGCGATGAGAAGGCGAAACAGTAAGAAGCGAATAGTGAGTAGCGAATAGCGAATAGTTGGAAAGGGTGCGCAGACGATAAGCTCCTACAAAGATCTCAAGGTGTGGCAGGCGGCCATCGACTTGGCTGTCGATTGCTACGAGTTAACCAAGGGATTTCCAAGGGAGGAGGCTTACGGTCTGACTGCTCAAATCCGCAGGGCTGCGACATCAATCGCAGCCAACATTGCTGAAGGTCACGGCCGTGAAGTCACGGGAAGTTTCGTTTAGTTCTTGCGGATTGCCCAGGGTTCGCTGAAGGAATTGGAAACGCATATGCTCATCTCGCAAAGGGTCGGACTGACCGCGAGGTCGAGTTCAGGAAGATGACGGACAGATGCGACGAAATCGGCAGGATGCTGCGCGCGCTGATACGAAATCTTCAGGAGAAGCAATGAAACGGAATGCAACTATTCGCTATTCGCTATTCGCCATTCGCTTAGCTGACAGCGCATCTGGCCCGGAGCAGGCAGCATGACAGAACATAACGTCCGCAACTTCAACATCAATTTCGGACCGCAGCATCCGGCGGCGCACGGCGTTCTTCGTCTTGTCCTGGAGCTTGACGGCGAAATTGTGGAGCGTGTTGACCCGCATATCGGCCTGCTGCATCGCGGCACCGAGAAGCTGATCGAAACCAAGACCTATCTGCAGGCGGTCCCTTATTTCGACCGTCTCGATTACGTCGCACCGATGAACCAGGAGCATGCCTATGCCCTGGCCGTCGAAAAGCTGCTCGGCATCGACATCCCGATCCGCGGCCAGCTGATCCGCGTTCTCTATTCGGAAATCGGCCGTATCCTCTCGCATCTTCTGAACGTCACGACGCAGGCTATGGACGTCGGTGCGCTGACGCCGCCGCTCTGGGGCTTCGAAGAGCGCGAAAAGCTGATGGTGTTCTACGAGCGCGCCTGTGGCGCCCGTATGCACGCCGCCTATTTCCGTCCGGGCGGCGTTCACCAGGACCTCCCGGAAGATCTGGTCCAGGATATCGGCAAGTGGTGCGACGAATTCCCGTCCAAGCTCGACGATATCGACGACCTCCTGACCGGCAACCGCATCTTCAAGCAGCGTAACGTCGATATCGGCGTCGTCTCGCTGGAAGACTGCTGGGCCTGGGGCTTCTCGGGCGTCATGGTTCGCGGTTCGGGCGCTGCCTGGGACCTGCGCCGCTCGCAGCCTTACGAGTGCTACTCGGATCTCGAATTCGACATTCCGATCGGCAAGAATGGCGACTGCTACGACCGTTACCTGATCCGCATGATCGAGATGCGCGAATCCTGCAAGATCATGAAGCAGTGCGTCAATCGCCTGCTGTCGGATGCCAAGACCGGCCCGTTCTCGTCTGTTGACGGCAAAGTCGTACCGCCGAAGCGTGGTCAGATGAAGCGCTCGATGGAAGCGCTGATCCACCACTTCAAGCTCTATACCGAAGGCTACCACGTTCCGGCCGGCGAAGTTTACGCCGCCGTCGAAGCGCCGAAGGGCGAATTCGGCGTCTACGTCGTTTCCGACGGCAGCAACAAGCCGTACCGCTGCAAGATCCGCGCCCCGGGCTATGCCCACCTTCAGGCGATGGATTTCATGTGCCGTGGTCACCAGCTGGCCGACGTCGCCGCCGTTCTCGGTTCGCTCGACATCGTCTTCGGTGAGGTTGATCGCTGATGAAGCTCACCGCGCTCTCGGCCGCTGCATTCCTCGTTGCCGCCTCGGCTTTCGCCCAGGACAACAACACGCAGGGATTCGGCCCTAAGCTCGGTTCTGATGAAGTAACGCCGCCAAGCGGTCGGGCCACGATGGGGGAGCTCTTGTCCAAGGGTTACCAGATCAAGGCCGCCGTACCGAATGGCAAGAAATTCGTAGTGTTTTTGCAGAAAGACCAGTCGGCCTACGCATGCGAGATGCAGTCATTGACAGCTTCGCAGTGTGGGACCCTAAACTGACAAGGCGTGAGGAAGAATGTCCGTTCGTCGACTAGCCGAAGATCAATTCCAGCCTGCCGCATTCGCCTTCAATGACGAAAACGCGGTCTGGGCGGATAAGACGATCCAGAAATATCCCGCAGGCCGTCAGCAGTCCGCGGTCATTCCGCTGCTGATGCGAGCGCAGGAGCAGGACGGTTGGGTCACGCGCGCCGCGATCGAAAAGGTCGCCGACATGCTGGATATGGCCTATATCCGCGTGCTCGAGGTGGCGACCTTCTACACCCAGTTCCAGCTCGGTCCGGTCGGCACGCGCGCCCACGTTCAGGTCTGCGGTACCACGCCCTGCATGCTGCGCGGTTCGGAAAAGCTGATGGGCGTCTGCCGCAGCAAGATCCACCAGCATCCGTTCGAGCGTAACGCCGAAGGCACGCTGTCCTGGGAAGAAGTCGAATGTCTCGGGGCTTGCGTCAACGCACCGATGATCATGATCGGCAAGGACACCTACGAGGATCTGACGCCTGAGCGTCTCGAAGAGATCATCGACACGTTCAACGCCGGCAACGGCGCGAGCATCACGCCCGGCCCGCAGATCGACCGTCACTTCTCGTCGCCGGAAGGCGGCCCGACGTCGCTTCTGAGCGAAGAGCCGAAGGCAAAGGCAAAGACTTCCGCGAAGAAGGCCGACGCCGACGCCGTCAGCGTTCCGCCGTCGGAAGCGGCTCGCCCGAAGAGCACGGACGCAGAAACCAATCCGACGCTGAAGACGCCGCACACGGCGCCGAAGGCTGCTGCCAAGAACGCTGCCGCTGAAGCTGCTCCGGCTGTTGCCGAGAAGCCTGCCAAGGCTGCTGCCGCTCCGGCCGCCGCAAAGCCCTCGCTGGAGGACAAGAACCGTCCTGCAGGGATTGAGAAGCCGGCAGCCCCCGACGATCTCAAGCTGATCTCCGGCGTCGGTCCGAAGATCGAAGGTATTTTGAACGAACTCGGCATCTTCACCTTCGCGCAAGTCGCGGCGTGGAAGAAGGCTGAACGCGAATGGGTCGATGGATACTTGAATTTCAAGGGCCGCATCGAACGCGACGACTGGGTCAAGCAGGCCAAGGCGCTCGCCAAGGGCGGTGAAGCGGAATATATCAAGGTCTTCGGCAAGAAGCCGCGGTAAGAGGTGAAGCATGTTACAAGATAAAGACCGCATCTTTACCAATATCTACGGCCTCAAGGACAAGTCCCTGAAGGGCGCGATGAGCCGCGGCCACTGGGATGGCACCAAGCAGATCCTCGAGAAGGGCCGCGACTGGATCATCAACGAGATGAAGGCTTCCGGCCTTCGCGGGCGTGGCGGTGCAGGCTTCCCGACCGGTCTCAAGTGGTCCTTCATGCCGAAGGAATCCGACGGCCGTCCGCACTACCTCGTCGTCAATGCCGACGAATCGGAACCGGGCACCTGCAAAGACCGCGACATCATGCGCCACGATCCGCATACGCTGATCGAAGGCTGCGTTATCGCCAGCTTCGCCATGGGCGCCAATGCTGCCTATATCTACGTCCGCGGCGAATATATCCGCGAGCGTGAAGCGCTGCAGGCGGCGATCGACGAGTGCTACGACTACGGCCTGCTCGGCAAGAGCAACAAGCTCGGCTACCCGATGGACATCTACGTCCATCATGGCGCCGGCGCCTACATCTGCGGCGAAGAAACCGCACTGCTCGAAAGCCTCGAAGGCAAGAAGGGCCAGCCGCGCCTGAAGCCGCCGTTCCCGGCCAACATGGGTCTCTACGGCTGCCCGACGACCGTCAACAACGTCGAATCGATCGCCGTTGCTCCGACCATCCTGCGCCGCGGCGCCGGCTGGTTCTCGTCGATCGGCCGTCCGAACAATGTCGGCACCAAGCTGTTCATGCTGTCGGGTCACGTCAACAAGCCGTGCACCGTCGAAGAAGAGATGGGCATCACTTTCCGTGAGCTGGTCGATCGTCACGCCGGTGGTATCCGCGGCGGCTGGGACAACCTGCTCGCCGTCATTCCGGGCGGCGCATCGTGCCCGATCGTTCCGGCCAAGGACATTATCGATTGCCCGATGGACTTCGACGGCCTGCGCGCTGTCGGCTCGTCCTTCGGTACGGCAGCCGCGATCGTGATGGACAAGTCCACCGACGTCATCAAGGCGATCGCCCGTATCTCGGCCTTCTTCAAGCACGAGAGCTGCGGCCAGTGCACGCCGTGCCGCGAAGGCACCGGCTGGATGTGGCGCGTGATGGAGCGCATGGCCAAGGGCAACGCCCAGAAGCGCGAAATCGACATGCTGTTCCAGGTCACCAAGCAGATCGAAGGTCACACCATCTGTGCGCTCGGTGATGCTGCTGCATGGCCGGTCCAGGGTCTGATCCGCAATTTCCGTCCGGAAATCGAAGCGCGTATCGACCAGTACACGGCCAGCGCCATGGATCATGGCGCGGTTCTGGAAGCTGCGGAGTAAGCGATGACGAAGGCGTCGGGCAGCAAGGACAAGCAGGGAGCGGCCGATTTCTCGGCTGACTTCGGCCGTCTTGCTGCCGAGATGCTGGAGAATGCCCGCTCGATGCCGATCCATCCGATGATGGCCCATCCGGCCGCAGCGATGGCAGCGGCAACCGCCGTCGGCATAGGTTTCTCGACGCAGATGGCCGGCGCTTTCTTCGGTGCGCTGCAAGGCGCCTTCGAAGCGACGAGCCGGATCGCCGAAGCACTCGACGAGACGCCGCCGCAAGCGGCAAAGCCTGAGGTTCGCATCAAGCCGGAGAACATCCGGCCGGCTGCTGCGAAGAAGGCGGCCTTGTCGATCGTCGCAACGCCGGAGCCGAAGGCGGCTCCTGTCGCTGCGAAGAAGCCGGCGAGCCGTGCCAGAAAGGCTGACGACCTGAAGCTGATTTCCGGCATCGGTCCGAAGCTGGAGCAGGTGCTGAACGCCAAGGGTATCCGCACCTTCGCTGCGATCGCAGCCTGGAGCGATGCGGAAGTGGCAGGCATCGACGCCGATCTCGGCTTCGACGGCCGGATCGCCCGCGACGACTGGCGCGGTCAGGCCACGGCTCTCGCGGCGAAGCGCCGCAAGCGGGTTTGAGTTTTTCCGGCTGACCCAAGCGGCCGGAGGGAATAAGGCAGGCATGACGGGGCAGGGGCCTCGCTCAGGCAAGCCGATCGGGTCTCGGGTTCCCCGGGGCCGGGGAAAGACAATTTGGGCGACACCGGTGCTTGCGGGGACGAAATCCCGCCTGGCAGCGGTCATGTTGCAGAATAAGGTTTGTTTGCCGCCATCCGGCGAACGGGAAACAGGACTGAGTGACGATGGCAAAACTGAAGATTGACGGTAACGAGATCGAGGTCCCGGATCACTACACGCTCATCCAGGCGTGTGAGGAAGCCGGCGCTGAAGTTCCGCGTTTCTGCTTCCATGAGCGGTTGTCGGTCGCCGGCAATTGCCGCATGTGCCTTGTCGAAGTGAAGGGTGGCCCGCCGAAGCCGCAGGCTTCCTGCGCCATGGGCGTGCGCGATATCCGCGGCGGCCCGAACGGTGAACTGC
The DNA here is from genome assembly GCF_047325115.1 of Rhizobium sp. Rhizsp82. NCBI lineage: Bacteria > Pseudomonadati > Pseudomonadota > Alphaproteobacteria > Hyphomicrobiales > Rhizobiaceae > Rhizobium > Rhizobium sp. Rhizsp82. The sequence goes on from NZ_CP168570.1 coordinate 2,331,195, forward strand.
CCGAAGTCTTCACCAACACGCCGATGGTCAAGAAGGCCCGCGAAGGCGTGATGGAATTCCTGCTGATCAACCATCCGCTGGATTGCCCGATCTGCGACCAGGGCGGCGAGTGCGACCTGCAGGACCAGGCGATGACCTTCGGCATCGACACCTCGCGCTACCAGGAAGACAAGCGCGCCGTCGAGGACAAGTATATCGGACCGCTCGTCAAGACGGTTATGAACCGCTGCATTCACTGCACGCGCTGCGTCCGCTTCACCACCGAAGTGGCCGGCATCTCCGAGCTCGGCCTGATCGGCCGCGGCGAGGATGCCGAAATCACCACCTATCTCGAGCAGGCGATGACGTCCGAGCTGCAGGGCAACGTCGTTGACCTCTGCCCGGTCGGCGCGCTGACCTCCAAGCCTTTCGCCTTCACGGCCCGTCCGTGGGAACTGAACAAGACGGAATCGATCGACGTCATGGACGCGCTCGGCTCTGCGATCCGCGTCGATACGCGTGGCCGCGAAGTCATGCGCGTCATGCCGCGCGTCAACGAGCAGATCAATGAAGAGTGGATCTCCGACAAGAGCCGCTTCATCTGGGACGGCCTGAAGACGCAGCGCCTCGATCGTCCTTACGTCCGCAAGGGCGGCCGCCTGCAGGCGGCAACCTGGGCCGACGCCTTCGGCGCCATCAAGACGGCAGTCGCCGGCACGACGGGCGAGAAGATCGGCGCAATCGCCGGCGACCTCGCAACCGTCGAGGAAATGTACGCATTGCAGGAACTGGTGAAGTCGCTCGGTTCCGAGAACCTCGACTGTCGCCAGGATGGGACGGCACTTGATCCGTCGCTCGGCCGCGCAAGCTACCTCTTCAACCCGACGATCCAGGGCATCGAAGAAGCAGACGCGCTCCTCATCATCGGCGCCAACCCGCGCTTTGAAGCCGCCGTTCTCAACGCCCGCATCCGCAAGCGCTGGCGCCGCGGCGGTTTCCCGATCGGTGTGATCGGCGAAGCCGGCGAACTGCGCTACGACTACGAATATCTCGGCGCCGGTCCGGATACGCTGAAGGATCTCGTCGACGGCAACCATGCCTTCGCCAAGGTTCTCGCTGACGCCAAGAAGCCGCTGATCATCATCGGCCAGGGCGCCCTCTCGCGCGCTGATGGCGCAGGCGTCCTCGCCAGCGCCGCCAAGCTCGCAGGCGCAGTCGGCGCTGTTGCTGAAGGCTGGAACGGCTTTGCCGTCCTGCACACGGCAGCCGCGCGCGTCGGTGGCCTCGACCTCGGCTTCGTTCCGGGCGCCAAGGGCGTCGATGCCGCAGAGATGCTGTCCTCCATGGACGTGCTCTTCCTGCTCGGCGCCGACGAACTCGATTTCACCAAGAAGGCTGCGAAGTTCGTGGTCTATATCGGCTCGCACGGCGACCAGGGCGCGCATAACGCCGACGTCATCCTTCCGGCTGCTGCCTATACCGAAAAGTCCGGTACCTGGGTCAACACCGAAGGCCGCGTTCAGATGGGCAACCGCGCCGGCTTCGCACCGGGCGACGCTCGCGAAGACTGGGCGATCCTGCGTGCTCTCTCCGACGTGCTCGGCAAGAAGCTTCCCTTTGATTCGCTTGGCGAATTGCGCGGCAAGCTCTATGCGGCATTCCCGCATTTCGCAGCCATCGACGAGATCGCCGAAAGCGACAGCGCCAAAATTGCCGCAGTTGCGAAAAAAGCCGGGAAGATGAACAAATCCGGGTTTGCTTCACCGGTCAAAGACTTCTATTTGACGAACCCGATAGCGCGCGCCTCGGCTGTCATGGCCGAGTGCTCGGCATTGGCCCGCAACAACTTCAAAGTCGCGGCAGAGTAAGGGCAGGGGACTATGGAATCGTTTGTTTCAACTTATGTCTTGCCTGGCCTTCTAATGGTCGGTCAGTCGCTGCTGCTCCTGGTCTGCCTGCTGGTCTTCATCGCATACATTCTGCTTGCCGACCGTAAGATCTGGGCAGCCGTTCAGCTGCGCCGTGGACCCAATGTGGTTGGTCCCTTCGGCCTTTTCCAGTCGTTTGCCGACCTTTTGAAGTTCGTCTTCAAGGAACCGGTCATTCCGGCCGGCGCCAACAAGGTCGTCTTCCTGCTGGCACCGCTGGTGACCGTGCTTCTGGCACTGTCCACCTGGGCCGTAATCCCGTTCTCCAACGGCTGGGTGATCGCCAACATCAATGTCGGCATTCTCTACATCTTCGCGATCTCGTCGCTCGAAGTGTACGGCATCATCATGGGCGGCTGGGCTTCGAACTCGAAGTATCCGTTCCTCGGCGCGCTCCGCTCTGCTGCGCAGATGGTGTCCTACGAAGTCTCGATCGGCTTCGTCATCGTCACCGTTCTTCTCTGCGTGGGTTCGCTGAACCTGACGGATATCGTCATGGCGCAGCAGACCGGTCTCGGCACCAAGCTCGGCCTGCCCAGCTCGTTCCTCGACTGGCACTGGCTGTCGCTGTTCCCGATGTTCATCATCTTCTTCATCTCGGCGCTCGCTGAAACCAACCGTCCGCCCTTCGACCTTCCGGAAGCGGAATCGGAACTGGTTGCCGGCTTCATGGTCGAATACGGTTCCTCGCCGTACATGATGTTCATGCTCGGCGAATATGCGGCCGTCTGCCTGATGTGCTCGCTGACGACGATCCTCTTCCTCGGCGGCTGGCTGCCTCCGGTTGATTTCTGGCTCATCAATTGGGTCCCGGGCATCATCTGGTTCATGCTCAAGTCGTGCCTGGTGTTCTTCATGTTCGCGATGGTCAAGGCATTCGTGCCGCGCTACCGCTACGACCAGCTGATGCGCCTCGGCTGGAAGGTCTTCCTTCCGCTGTCGCTCGCCATGGTCATTATCGTTGCATTCGTGCTGAAACTGACGGGATGGGCATGATCATGACATCCCTCGTTTCCGGCAAATTTGGAGGTTGAAGATGGCAAGCTTGTCAAACACCGTCAGCTCGCTGTTCCTCAAGGAATTCGTCGGCGCATTCTTTCTGTCGATGCGCTACTTCTTCAAGCAGAAGGCGACGATCAACTACCCGTTCGAAAAGGGTCCGGTTTCTCCGCGCTTCCGCGGCGAACACGCGCTGCGCCGTTATCCGAACGGCGAAGAGCGCTGCATCGCCTGCAAGCTCTGCGAAGCGATCTGTCCCGCTCAGGCGATCACCATCGAAGCTGGCCCGCGACGCAATGACGGCACCCGCCGTACGGTGCGTTACGACATCGACATGGTGAAGTGCATCTACTGCGGCTTCTGCCAGGAAGCCTGCCCGGTCGATGCGATCGTCGAAGGCCCGAATTTCGAATTCGCCACGGAAACCCGCGAAGAGCTTTACTTCGACAAGCAGCGGCTTCTCGACAATGGCGACCGGTGGGAACGCGAAATCGCGCGCAATATCGCGATCGACGCGCCGTACCGCTGATTGAAATTTGAAATGCCGCAGGGCAGGCGACAGCCGCCCGCGGTCAACATGCACCGGAGCTTTGCCGGCCCTTCAGGGTAGACGGAGCTTCATCGGGCAGGGAAACTCCCGGCTGCCCGGGGGAAGATGAAAAAGGCACCAACATGGGTCTGCAGGCTCTATTTTTCTATCTTTTTGCCTTCGTCGCGGTCGCGTCGGCGTTCATGGTCATCTGGGCAAAGAACCCGGTTCACTCGGTTCTGTTCCTCATCCTGACCTTCTTCAATGCCGCGGGCCTCTTCCTGCTGCTTGGCGCCGAGTTCCTGGCGATGATCCTGCTGGTCGTTTATGTCGGCGCGGTCGCGGTTCTCTTCCTCTTCGTAGTCATGATGCTCGACATCGACTTCACGGAGCTGCGCGCAGGCGTTCTCGAATATGCGCCGATCGGCGCGCTGATCGGCATCATCCTAGCCGCTGAGCTGATCATCGTCATCGGCGGCAGCGTGATCTCGCCCGAGATCGCCAAGACCGTCGCCATGCCGATCCCGGCTCTGACGGAGCGCACCAACACGGCGGCGCTCGGTGACGTGCTCTATACGAACTACGTCTACTTCTTCCAGATCGCCGGTCTGGTCCTTCTCGTCGCGATGATCGGTGCGATCGTGCTGACGCTGAGGCACCGCACCAACATTCGCCGTCAGAATATTTCCCAGCAGGTTGCCCGTACGCCGGCGACCGCCGTCGAGGTGGTCACCGTCAAGCCGGGGCAGGGCCTCTAAGCGCAGGGACAAGGAACAAGAACATGGTCATCGGTCTTTCCCATTACCTGACGGTCAGCGCCATCCTCTTCACGCTCGGCGTCTTCGGCATCTTCCTGAACCGCAAGAACATCATCGTCATTCTCATGTCGATCGAGCTGATCCTGCTTGCGGTCAATATCAACATGGTCGCCTTCTCGTCGTTCCTCAACGACATCGTCGGCCAGGTCTTCGCACTTTTCATTCTGACCGTCGCGGCTGCGGAAGCGGCCATCGGTCTTGCAATTCTCGTTGTCTTCTACCGCAACCGCGGTTCGATCGCGGTCGAAGACGTCAATATGATGAAGGGCTGAGCGGCTCATGTTCCTCTATAAGGCTATCGTCTTTCTTCCCTTGATCGGCGCAATCATCGCCGGCCTTTTCGGCCGCGCGATCGGCGCCAAGGCATCGGAATATGTCACCAGCGGCCTGATGATCATCGCCGCCGCTCTCTCCTGGTACGTCTTCTTCACGGTGGCCCTCGGCCATCCGGAAGGCGCGATCAAGGTTGAAGTCCTGCGCTGGATCCAGTCCGGCGGCATCGACGTCTCCTGGTCCCTGCGCATCGACACGCTGACCTCGGTCATGCTGATCGTCGTCAACACGGTCTCGACGCTCGTGCACATCTACTCGATCGGGTACATGCACCACGACCCGCATCGTCCGCGCTTCTTCGCCTATCTGTCGCTCTTTACCTTCGCCATGCTGATGCTGGTGACCTCCGACAACCTGCTGCAGATGTTCTTCGGCTGGGAAGGCGTTGGTCTGGCGTCCTATCTGCTGATCGGCTTCTGGTTCAAGAAGCCGTCGGCTTCGGCTGCGGCGATGAAGGCCTTCATCGTCAACCGCGTCGGCGACTTCGGCTTCGTGCTCGGTATCGCAGGCGTCTTCGTTCTCTTCGGCGCCATCAACTTCGACACGATCTTCGCCAACGCTGCGAACTTCGCGCCGCATGAAGGTGCAGAAGCTGCCAGCGAAGTCGTTCTCAACCTCTTCGGCATGCAGCTCGACAAGACGCATGCGCTGACCGCCGTCTGCCTGCTGCTCTTCATGGGTGCCATGGGTAAGTCGGCTCAGTTCCTGCTGCACACCTGGCTGCCGGACGCCATGGAAGGCCCGACGCCGGTTTCGGCGCTCATTCATGCCGCGACCATGGTTACCGCCGGTGTCTTCCTCGTCGCCCGCATGTCGCCGCTCTTCGAACTGTCGCATGATGCGCTGACCTTCGTCACCATCATCGGCGCGATCACTGCCTTCTTCGCGGCAACGGTCGGTCTCGTTCAGAACGACATCAAGCGCGTCATCGCCTATTCCACCTGCTCGCAGCTCGGCTACATGTTCGTGGCGCTCGGAGTAGGGGCCTATGGTGCCGCGATCTTCCATCTCTTTACGCACGCCTTCTTCAAGGCACTGCTCTTCCTCTGCGCCGGTTCGGTTATCCACGCCGTCGATGGCGAGCAGGACATGCGTTACATGGGCGGCCTGCGTCCGCACATCAAGGTCACGTTCTGGATGATGATGATCGGTACGCTCGCCATCACTGGCGTCGGCATTCCGTTCACTCCGATCGGTTTTGCGGGCTTCTTCTCGAAGGACGTGATCATCGAGGCTACCTACGCGTCGCACTCGCCGGCTGCAGGCTTCGCCTTCACGCTGCTCGTCATCGCCGCTCTGTTCACCAGCTTCTATTCCTGGCGCCTGATCTTCCTGACCTTCTTCGGCAAGCCGCGCGCTTCCCACGAAGTCATGCATCACGTCCATGAATCGCCGCAGGTCATGCTGGTGCCGCTCTACATCCTGGCAATCGGCGCAGTCTTCGCCGGCTTCCTCTTCGAGGGCCGCTTCTATGGCGAAGAATATGCCGAATTCTGGAAGGGCGCGCTGTTTACCTCCAAGGAAAACGAACTGCTGGAGCACTTCCATCACGTTCCGGCCCTGGTCGCGCTCAGCCCGTTCATTGCGATGGTCATCGGCTTCGTGACCGCCTGGTACATGTACATCAAGTCGCCGTCGACGCCGCGCGTTCTCGCGCAGCAGCACCGCGTCCTCTACCAGTTCCTGCTCAACAAGTGGTACTTCGACGAACTCTACGACTTCCTCTTCGTCCGCTCCGCCAAGGCTCTTGGCAACTTCCTGTGGAAGAAGGGTGACGTCGGCGTCATCGATACCTACGGCCCGAACGGCATTGCCGCCCGCGTCGTCGATGTCACGAACCGCGTGGTCCGCCTGCAGACCGGTTACCTCTATCACTACGCCTTCGCGATGCTGATCGGCATTGCAGCGCTCGTTACCTGGATGATGCTCGGGAGTTCCTTCTGATGACCGATTGGCCTATTCTTACAACGGTCACCTTCCTGCCGCTCGTCGGCGTGGTGCTTCTGCTGCTGATGAATGAAAGCGGCCCGAACGGCCGCCGCAACGTGCTCAACATCTCGTTGATCACGACGATCGTCACGTTCCTGCTGTCGCTCCTCATCTGGACTGGCTTCGATAACGCCAATCCGGGCTTCCAGATGGTCGAGAAGCACGCCTGGCTCGGTACCGGCATCGGCTACCATGTCGGCGTCGACGGCATCTCGATGCTGTTCGTCATCCTGTCGACCTTCCTCATGCCCTTCTGCGTGCTGGCAAGCTGGCTCTCGATCGAGAAGCGCCTGAAGGAATACATGATCGCCTTCCTCATCCTCGAAGTGATGATGGTCGGTGTCTTCGTGTCGCTTGATATCGTGCTCTTCTACGTCTTCTTCGAAGCCGGCCTCATCCCGATGTTCCTGATCATCGGTGTCTGGGGAGGCGCGAACCGCGTCTATGCGAGCTACAAGTTCTTCCTCTACACGCTGCTCGGCTCGGTGCTGATGCTGCTCGCCATCATGGCGATGTACTGGCAGGCCGGCACGACCGATATCTCGGCGCTGCTCGCCTACAAGTTCCCGCCGCAGATGCAGACATGGCTATGGCTGGCCTTCTTCGCCTCCTTCGCTGTCAAGATGCCGATGTGGCCGGTTCACACCTGGCTTCCCGACGCGCACGTTCAGGCGCCGACGGCCGGGTCCGTCATCCTGGCAGGCGTGCTCCTGAAGCTCGGCGGCTACGGCCTGATCCGCTTTTCGCTCGGCATGTTCCCTGTTGCCTCCGACTTCTTTGCGCCGATGGTCTTCGCACTGTCCGTCATCGCCATCATCTACACCTCGCTGGTGGCGATGATGCAGGACGACATCAAGAAGCTGATCGCCTACTCGTCGGTAGCGCACATGGGCTACGTGACCATGGGCATCTTCGCCGCCAACATGCAGGGCGTTCAAGGCTCGATCTTCCAGATGCTGTCGCACGGCATCGTCTCTGGCGCGCTCTTCCTCTGCGTCGGCGTCGTTTACGACCGAACCCATACCCGCGAGATCGCGGCTTACGGTGGTCTGGTCAACAACATGCCGAAATACGCAGTGGCGATGATGGTGTTCACCATGGCCAATGTCGGTCTGCCGGGCACCTCGGGCTTCATCGGCGAATTCCTGACCCTGATCGGCGTCTTCCGCGCCAATACCTGGGTTGCACTCTTCGCTGCCACCGGCGTCATTCTGTCGGCTGCCTATGCTCTGTGGCTCTATCGCCGCGTGATCTTCGGTGCGCTTGAAAAGGAAAAGCTGAAGGCTCTGCTCGATCTTTCGCCGCGTGAGCAGATGCTGCTCTACCCGCTGATCGCGCTGACCATCTTCTTCGGTGTCTATCCGGCTCCGGTCTTCGATGCGACGGCCGCTTCGGTTGACATGCTGGTGAACAATTATACGGCCGCCGTACACGCAGCGCAGAACGTTGCGCTGTCGATGAACTGATGACGGGACTTTTTGGACATGACCGCTGAAACCATTCTTGCAAGCCTGCATCTCACCGCGCCGGAGCTGATCCTCGCGGTAGGCGCCCTTGTCCTGCTGATGATCGGTGTCTTCACGGGCGAGCGGTCCGGGCGTCTGGTGAGCGTGCTCGCCATGATCCTGTTCGCGGCTGCGGCTCTCTGGCTGATCTTCATCCCGTCCAACGGCCTCGCCTTTGGCGGCGTCTACAAGGCGGACGGCTTCTCCCGCTTCATGAAGGTGACGGCGCTGACCGGCTCCTTCGTGGCGCTCTTCATGTCGCTCGGCCACGCCAAGGAAAACCAGCTCGACAAGTTCGAGTTCCCGGTTCTCCTCGTGCTCTGCACCCTCGGCATCATGCTGATGATCTCGGCAAACGACCTGATCGCGCTCTATCTCGGCCTCGAGCTGCAGTCGTTGGCGATCTACGTCGTCGCTGCGATCAACCGCGATAGCGTCAAGTCGACGGAAGCCGGCCTGAAGTATTTCGTGCTCGGCGCGCTGTCCTCGGGCATGCTGCTTTACGGCATGTCGCTGGTCTATGGCTTCACCGGCCATACGCACTTCGCCGATATCGCCCAGGCGCTCAATGTCGAAGGCGCGCGTTCGCTCGGCCTGATCTTCGGCCTGGTCTTCATCCTCGCCGGTATCGCCTTCAAGATCTCGGCCGTGCCGTTCCACATGTGGACGCCCGACGTTTACGAAGGTGCGCCGACCCCGGTCACCGCCTTCCTGGCGAGCGCTCCGAAGGTTGCCGCCATGGCCATGATGACCCGTATCGTCATCACCGCCTTCCAGCCGATCATGGCTGACTGGCAGCAGGTCGTGGTCTTCATCTCGATCGCCTCGATGCTGCTCGGCTCCTTCGCCGCTATCGGCCAGAAGAACATCAAGCGACTGATGGCCTATTCGTCGATCGGTCACATGGGTTATGCGCTGGTCGGTCTTGCAGCCGGCAACCAGACGGGCGTCTCCGGCGTCATGCTCTACATGGTCATCTACATGGTCATGACACTCGGCTCCTTCGCGATCATCATGTCGATGCGCCGCAAGGATGGCACCGTCGTCGAAGCGATCGACGATTTGGCTGGTCTCTCGAGCACCAACCCATTCATGGCGACGGTTCTCACCATCCTGATGTTCTCGCTTGCCGGTATCCCGCCGCTCGCTGGCTTCTTCGCGAAGTACTTCGTCTTCGTCGCAGCCATCGAAGCCAAGCTCTATGCGCTCGCCATCATCGGCGTTCTCGCATCGGTCGTCGGCGCCTACTACTACCTGCGCGTCATCAAGCTGATGTGGTTCGATGAAGCCAAGGGTGAGTTTGCCCGCGTCTCCGGCGCCCTCAAGCTGGTTTACGGTCTCTCCGGCCTGTTCGTTCTCGCCTATGTTCTCATCGGCGGTCCGATCGGCGGCGCGGCTGAGCTGGCGGCAGCGACGCTGTTCTGATGATGTCTCCAGCGCGGCGCCGGATATCGCTCGGCGATATCAGGCACGAAGCCCTGACGGAGACACCTTCGACCAACACAGAATGCCTTGCCCGGGCCCGGGCAGGGGACCCCGGCCTCCTCTGGGTGACCGCGGTCAGGCAGACCGGCGGCCGCGGCCGCCGCGGACGCCCCTGGGTCTCCGAACCCGGCAATCTCTATTCTTCCCTTCTCCTGATCGATCCTGCTCCGATGGAGCGCATGGGATCCCTGCCGCTGGCGATTGCTGTCGCCGTCCATCAGGCGATCCGCCAGGTTTTGTCGCCCGGCGCAGAGCCGCTCGAGGTCAAATGGCCGAACGACATCCTGATCGGACGCAAGAAGACCTGCGGCATCCTCGTCGAAGGCGAGCAGCTGCCGGACGGGCGCTATGCGCTGGTGATCGGCATCGGCATCAATGTCTCGGTCATGCCTGACAACCCGATGTATCCGGTGACATGTCTGCGCGAGCAGGGCAGCTCGGCCTCGCCCGAGGAGCTCTTCGCCCATCTCTTTGCCTCGATGGCCGAAGTGCTGGATGTCTGGAACGCCGGGCGCGGCATCAAGGAAATCACCGCGCGCTGGCGCGAGGTAGCCTGCGGCGTCGGCGAGAAGATTACCGTGAATTTACCGGACAGGTCGATTTCCGGCCATTTCGCTGGAATTGATGATAATGGGCTGTTGATGCTCGATACCGGCGCAGGCAGGATGATGCGGATCGCCGCCGGCGACGTTTTCTTTGGATAGTAGGACCTAATGGCGAAACAAGACGAACTGGTATTTCTTCCGCTGGGCGGCGTCGGCGAGATCGGCATGAATCTCGCTCTGTACGGCTATGGCCCTGCGGATCACCGCCAGTGGATCATGGTCGATTGCGGCGTGACCTTCCCGGGTCCAGACCTGCCGGGCGTCGATCTCGTGCTGCCCGACATCCGCTATCTCGCCACCGAGCGCAAAAGCCTGAAGGCGATCATCATTACCCACGCGCACGAAGATCACTACGGCGCGCTAGCCGATCTCTGGCCGGGCCTCAATGTTCCCGTCTATGCCTCGCCCTTTACCGCGGGCCTGCTCGAAGCCAAGCGCAATTTCGAGAAGGACGCGATCGGCGAAGTGCCGGTGACGATCTTCAAGGCCGGCGACACGATCAATGTCGGCCCCTTCAGCATCGAAGGCGTGGCCGTCAACCACTCGATCCCCGAGCCGATGTCGCTGATGATCCGCACGCCGCTCGGCAATGTCATTCACACCGGCGACTGGAAGATCGACCACGAGCCGTCGCTCGGGCCGCTGACCGACGAGAACCGCTTCCGCCAACTCGGCGACGAAGGCGTTCTGGCGCTGATGTGCGATTCCACCAACGCCCTGCGCGACGGCGTCTCGCCCTCGGAGAAGGACGTCTCGGAAAGCCTGCGCAAGATCATCGAGAATGCCGAGGGACGCGTGGCGATCACCACCTTCTCCTCGAATGTCGGCCGTATCCGCACCGTCGCCGAGGCCGCCGAAGCCGCCGGCCGCGAAGTGCTGCTGCTCGGCAGCTCGCTGAAGCGCGTCGTCGACGTCTCGCGCGACATCGGCATCATGGAAGGCATCAAGCCCTTCATCTCCGAAGACGAATACGGCTACATCCCGCGCGACAAGGTCGTGGTGATCCTGACCGGCAGCCAGGGCGAACCGCGCGCCGCACTCGCCAAGCTCTCGCGCGACGAGATGCGCAATGTGGCGCTCGCCGCCGGCGATATCGTCGTCTTCTCCTCGCGCGCCATCCCGGGCAACGAGAAGGCGATCCAGGACATCAAGAACGGCCTCGTCGAGCAGGGTGTCCACATCATCACCGACGGTGAAGCGCTGGTCCACGTTTCCGGCCATCCGCGCCGTAACGAGCTGCAAAAGATGTATCAGCTGGTTCGCCCGAGGATCGTCGTGCCTGTCCACGGCGAGGCGACGCATCTGACGGCGCACAAGGAACTGGCGGAGCAGTCCGGCATCGCAAGCGTGCCGCGCGTGCGCAACGGCGACATCCTGCGTCTGGCACCTGGTCCGGCCGAAGTCATCGACGAAGCCCCGCATGGCCGCATCTACAAGGACGGCTCGCTGATCGGTGATTTCGACGAGATGGGTATCGGCGAGCGCAAGAAGCTCGCCTATGTCGGTCATGTCGCCGTCAACGTTGTGCTCGACAGCCGCTACGACATCATCGGCGAGCCGGATCTCGTCGCCATCGGTCTACCCGTCTATGACGATGAAGGCGACGAGATGGAAGACACGCTGTTCGACGCCGTCATCGGCGCCGTCGAGAGCATTCCGCGTGCCCGCCGCAAGGATCTCGACATGGTGCAGGAAGCGATCCGCCGCGCGGTTCGCGCCGCCGCCAACCACGCCTGGGGCAAGAAGCCCGTCGTCACAGCTTTCCTGACCAAGGTCTGATCATGCTCGGCCGCGTCAATCACATCGCGATTGCCGTCCCCGATCTCGCCGCCGCGACGGCAAGCTACCGCGATACGCTCGGCGCCAGCGTATCGGCGCCGCAGCCTCTGCCGGAGCACGGCGTCACCGTCGTCTTCGTCGAGCTCGACAATACCAAGGTCGAGCTCTTGGAACCGCTCGGCGAAAACTCGCCGATCGCCGCCTTCCTCGAAAAGAGCCCGTCGGGCGGCATGCACCACATCTGCTACGAAGTCGCCGACATCACCGCCGCACGCGATCACCTGATCACCTCAGGGGCGAGGGTGCTCGGCAACGGCGAACCGAAGACCGGCGCCCACGGCAAGCCGGTGCTCTTCCTGCATCCCAAGGATTTCTTCGGCACGCTGATCGAGCTGGAGCAGGTCTGACGGCCGCCTCTGCGGCAGAGTGACCTAGTCCCCAGCATTGGTCGCGGCGTGATTTGAGCTTTGCGCCATTCCACTCTATAAGCGCGGCGTTGCGATGGTCGTAACGCGATTTGGGACCCGCCATGCTGCAGATTTTCCTACAGGGCTTCGCCGTCTATTTCATCGTCTGGTGGCTCACGCTATTCGCCGTTCTGCCGATCGGTCTGCGCACCCAGGCGGAAGACAACGAGGTGGTGCTCGGCACGGTTCCGAGCGCTCCGGCGCGCTTCCGGCCGCTCTTCGTCTTCTCGCTGACGACGGTGATTTCGGCGATCATCTATGGCACCTGGTACGTGTCTTCGACCTATTTCGGCTGGGGCTTCGATGCCCTGCCGCAGATCGGCCCGAGCTTCAATATCGAATAGGGCTTTTGCTCAATCTTTGAGCATATGTGTTAGCGCCAGCGAAAATGCCGTCATACGGCTGTCATCAACATGATGCAAAGAGCTCACGCGGCGGCAGCGATGTCTGCCGTTACGTCAATTCTCTGATGTTCACGTTAGGGAAGGGGCCGAAAAACCAAAAAAAAACAAGGCTAAAAGCCTTGTTTTAAGTATCGCGTGATCTGTAACCGTTGCCGGGGCTGCGACGAGCGCGCCTAAGATCTGATCCTCCCAAGACTTGACCGCGAATTGGCAAGAATTTATCTCCTTGCCTGTTTTGTGAGCTGAAACTAGCTCAAAGATTGGGCTTTGTCACCAGCTTTTTTTGCATTTTTGCTACAGTCGGGCAAAAAATTCCTGTTGACAAGATTTTGATGCAAGCCCTTATAAATGCGCGATTTTTTCTACATTTGCGTTTTCCGGACGCCAACTTGCGTCTGCGGAAGGCTGCTTGCGCTGCTCGCGGGTTTCTTTCCGGCTGCGAAGCAGCTATGAACGCTCCCACCATTAACGAACGCCGTCGATTCCGCGATTGAAGTGGAATCCCAACTGCTCTGGAATCCGCCATGCGTCTGTCCCGCTACTTCCTGCCCATCCTGAAGGAAAACCCCAAGGAGGCGGAAATCGTCTCCCACCGGCTGATGCTGCGCGCCGGCATGATCCGCCAGCAGTCGCAGGGCATCTATTCCTGGCTGCCGCTCGGCAAGCGTGTTCTCGACAAGGTGAACAACATCATCCGCGAAGAGCAGAACCGCGCCGGCGCCATCGAGCTGTCGATGCCGACGCTGCAGTCCGCCGAGCTCTGGCAGGAAAGCGGCCGCTACGACGCCTACGGCAAGGAAATGCTGCGCATCAAGGACCGCCAGGACCGTCCGATGCTCTACGGCCCGACCAACGAGGAAATGGTCACCGACATCTTCCGGGCCTACGTCAAGTCCTACAAGGACCTGCCGCTCAACCTCTACCACATCCAGCTGAAGTTCCGCGACGAGATCCGTCCGCGCTTCGGCACCATGCGCTCGCGCGAGTTCATGATGAAGGATGCCTATTCCTTCGATCTGACGAAGGAGGGGGCGATCCACTCCTATAACAAGATGTTCGTGGCCTACCTGCGCACCTTCGACCGTCTCGGCCTGCGCGCCATCCCGATGCGCGCCGATACCGGACCGATCGGCGGCAACCACAGCCACGAATTAATCATTCTTGCCGACACCGGCGAGTCCGAAGTGTTCTGCCACAAGGATTTCGTCAATTTCGACATCCCGGAAGCCGACACCGATTTCGACAGCGTCAAGGGTCTGGAAAGCGTCTTCGACAAGTGGACGTCGCTCTATGCCGCGACCTCCGAAATGCACGATGAGGCTGCCTTCGACGCGATCCCCGAAGGCGAACGCCTGTCGGCCCGCGGTATCGAAGTCGGCCACATCTTCTATTTTGGCACGAAATATTCCGAGCCGATGGGCGCCAAGGTCCAGGGTCCCGACGGCAAGGAACACAATGTTCACATGGGTTCCTACGGCATCGGCCCGACACGCCTTGTTCCCGCCATCATCGAAGCATCGCATGATGAGAACGGAATCATCTGGCCGGCCTCCGTCGCGCCGTTCGATGCGATCGTGATCAACATGAAGGCCGGCGACGCCGCCTGCGACAGTGCCTGCGAGAAGATCTACGCAGCGCTCTCCAAGGGTGGCAAGGACGTCCTCTATGACGACACCGACGATCGCGCCGGAACGAAGTTTGCGACGGCTGACCTGATCGGCGTTCCCGTTCAGATCATTGCCGGCCCGCGCGCGGTCGCGAACGGCGAAGTGGAAGTCAAGGACCGCAAGACGGGCGCCCGCGAGACGATGACCATCGACGCGGCAATCAATAAGCTCTTGGGCTGATAACGGAGGCGAAATGGCAGAGGCAGCAGTGGACAAGCGGGGTTCGAAATCCGGCTTCGGTCCGGCGAGCAAGCCATTTTCCACCTTCGAACGTATGGTCGCCTGGCGCTATCTGCGCGCCCGGCGCAAGGAAGCCTTCATTTCGGTCATCGCCGGCTTCTCCTTCGTCGGCATCATGCTCGGCGTTGCGACGCTGATCATCGTCATGGCGGTGATGAACGGCTTCCGCACTGAGCTGATCTCCCGCATCCTCGGCATCAACGGCCACATGATCGTCCAGCCGGTCGATGCGCCCTTCACCGATTATGCGGCGCTGACGGAAAAGTTCGCCGCCGTTCCCGGCATTCGCATGGCCCTGCCGCTTGTCGAGGGACAGACGCTGGCCTCCGGTCAGGGCGGTGCTGGCACCGGCGCGCTGGTGCGCGGCATTCGCCCTGAAGATCTGACCAAGCTGAAGACCGTTTCCGACAACATCAAGTCGGGCGACCTCGTCGGTTTCATGTCCGGGCAGGGCGTGCTGATCGGCTCCGGCATGGCCAACCAGCTCGGCCTGCAGGCGGGTGATACGATCACGCTGATCTCGCCCGAAGGTGACGTCACGCCGATGGGCATCAATCCGCGGGTCAAGTCATATACGGTCTCCGGCATCTTCGAGATCGGCATGTCAGAATATGATTCCGCCATCATCTACATGCCGCTCGAGGAATCGCAGCTCTATTTCAATTCCGAAGGGCTGGTGCAATCGATCGAACTCTTCGCCAGCAATCCAGATGACATCGACAATCTGAGGCCGAAGGTGGAGGCTGCCGCCGGCCGCCAGATCGCCATCACCGACTGGCGCCAGCGCAACCAGACCTTCTTCTCGGCCCTCCAAGTCGAGCGCAACGTCATGTTCATGATCCTGACGCTGATCGTTCTCGTCGCGGCGCTGAACATCATCTCCGGCCTGATTATGCTGGTGAAGGACAAGGGCAGCGACATCGCCATCCTGCGCACCATGGGGGCGAGCTCCGGCGCCATCATGCGCATCTTCTTTATGACCGGGGCTGCGATCGGCATCGTCGGCACGCTCGCCGGCGTGCTGCTCGGCGTCGTCGTCTGCATCAATATTGAGTCGATCCGCCAGTTCTTCTCCTGGGTCACCGGAACGATACTCTTCAATCCGCAGCTCTACTTCCTGAGCCAGCTGCCGGCGCAGATGAGCGTCAGCGAGACGACTTCGGTCGTCATCATGGCTCTGACGCTGTCTTTTCTTGCGACCATCTTCCCGGCCTGGAGGGCTTCACGGCTCGATCCGGTGCAGGCGCTGCGCTACGAATAAGGAATGCTGAACTCCATGAAACGCAATGTCGTTCTCAAGCTTTCCGGCGTCGAGCGTCACTACGGGCAGGGCGATACGGTGCTCTCCATCCTGAAGGGGGCCGACTTCACGCTGCACAGCGGCGAGATCGTCGCTCTCGTCGCGCCGTCGGGCACCGGCAAGTCGACGCTGCTCCATCTGGCGGGCCTCCTGGAACATCCTGATGACGGTGAGGTCAGCATCAACGGCCATGCCTGCAACGGACTGTCCGACGATAAGCGCACGGCGATCCGCCGTAGCGAGATCGGCTTCGTCTATCAGTTTCATCACCTGCTGCCGGAATTCTCGGCCCAGGAAAACATCATGATGCCGCAGATGATATCGGGCCTTGCGCGCAAGGAAGCCGCCGTCCGCGCCCAGCAGCTGCTCGAATACATGCGCATCGGCCATCGCGGCGCCCATCGCCCGGGCGAGCTCTCCGGCGGCGAGCAACAGCGCGTGGCGATCGCCCGCGCCGTTGCCAATGCGCCAAGCCTGCTGCTCGCCGACGAACCGACCGGCAATCTCGATCCGGAAACCGCCAACTACGTCTTCGATGCTCTGGAGGCGCTGGTGCGCCAGTCCGGTTTGGCGGCCCTGATCGCCACGCATAATCACGAGCTCGCCAGCCGCATGGACCGCCGGGTGACGATCAGCGACGGCAAGGTCGTCGACTTCTGAGCCTCAGAGCCGGATCAGGCCGCCGCGGTAGTCGAGTTCATAGGCGCGCCGTTCCTCGACGATGATCATTTCCATGCCGCGGAAATGTGCGCAGTCGCCCTCGCTGCTGTCGATATAGAGGCCGAAGGCGTGGTCGAATTCCATGCCGCCGAGAAAGCGCTTCTTGTCGGAATACATCGACGACAGGGCCGCCTTGATGACGGCGCCGGCGCGGCTGCCGTCGATCAGCCCGGGCTCGATGATGTGGCCGAAATAGTTCATCGCCCAGATGGGCTCGCCATTCAGCCAAACCGTTTCCTGGCCGCAAAAATCCGTTCCGCCGAAATAGCTGTCGAGATAGCGCCATTCGCCACGCTCGTAGCCGATGTCATGCGACCCCAGACGGCAGGATGGACGCGGACTGCCGCCACCCACGTAGGTCCTCGATTTCGCCTCGACGATGAAGTCATTGAGCAGGGTGAGATACATGGCGCGCCTCCTGCGAGCGTTGTCGCAGATGCGTGACCTTCTGTAAAGAACAAATAGAGAACAGAGCGATTGCCGCCGGCTGGGATAGGTGGGCGAACGCCC
Source organism: Rhizobium sp. Rhizsp82 (assembly GCF_047325115.1). Lineage (NCBI taxonomy): Bacteria > Pseudomonadati > Pseudomonadota > Alphaproteobacteria > Hyphomicrobiales > Rhizobiaceae > Rhizobium > Rhizobium sp. Rhizsp82. The sequence goes on from NZ_CP168570.1 coordinate 2,348,452, forward strand.
CCGGACGCGCGTTAACCAAACGGAAAAGATTCCTGTTGACGAAAGAACAAGAGTGGAACAAAATAAAAACATAACGAGTAAAGGAGAGCCAAATGACTGACATGATCCGTGACGTCGCAGCATTCACCTCCATCGCAATGTTCGTTGCCAGCTTCTCGCTGATCCTGATGGCAATGTAATTTTTCAGGGGATCGCATGGCTGCCATGCGGTTCAAGACGGGGTCTTCTTCTGGACATCTCCACGGCCACGACCGACAATGGCGCCGATTCATACGGGCGATTGAAGGGACGTGTCATGGCGGAAGCAGAGAGCGGATTTATCGGCGGGACGCCGGGCTTCGTTCATCTGCGCGTGCACTCGGCCTATTCACTGCTCGAGGGCGCGCTGCCGCTGAAGAAGGTTCTCTACAAAGCTGCGGGCGATAGCCAACCGGCGATCGCCATCACCGATACGAACAACCTGTTCGTCGCGCTCGAATTCTCGCAGAAAGCCATGGACGAGGGCCTGCAGCCGATCATCGGCTGCCAGCTGTCGATCGACATGGAAGACGGCCTGGAGATCGAGAAGCGCGGCGGCCAGCAGATGATGGGCAAGCTCCCGTCGATCGTCGTGCTTGCCACCAGCGATGACGGTTATGAGCGCCTCGTCGATCTCGTCAGCCGCGCCTATCTCGGCGGCGAGGACGGGCAGGCGATCCACATTCGCTCGTCCTGGCTGGAAGAGGCGGGCACCGAAGGCCTGATCGCCTTGACGGGTTCGCTCAGCGGCCCGGTCGATATGGCCCTCAAGCAGGGGCACCTGGCGCCGGCCGTATCGCGGCTGCTGACGCTGAAGTCACTGTTCGGTGACCGGCTCTATGTCGAGCTGCAGCGCCACGGCACTTACGACAAGCGCCATGAACAGAAGATCATCGGTCTCGCCTATGAGCACGACCTGCCGCTGGTCGCCACCAACGAGGCCTTCTTCCCGACGCGCGACGATTACGACGCGCATGATGCGCTGATGGCGGTGGCCCATAACGCCATCGTTTCCGACGACAGCCGCTTCCGCTTGACGCCGGACCATTACCTGAAGAGTCGCGCCGAAATGGCGAAGCTCTTTGCCGATTTGCCGGAGGCGCTTGAGAATACGATCGAGATCGCCCGGCGTTGCTCCTTCGTCCTGAAAACCCGCAAACCGATCCTGCCGCGCTTCACCGGCGCCACCGCCGATCCCGAGGAAGCCGAGCGCGCCGAGGCGCTGGAGCTTCGCCGCCAGGCGGAGGAGGGGCTCGACATGCGCCTCGCGACACTCGGCATGTCGGCTGGCTACGAAGAGAAGGATTACCGCGAGCGGTTGGAATTCGAGCTCAGCGTCATCGAGCGCATGAAGTTCCCCGGCTACTTCCTGATCGTTGCGGACTTCATCAAATGGGCCAAGCAGCATGACATCCCCGTCGGCCCCGGCCGCGGTTCGGGTGCGGGCTCGCTCGTCGCTTATGCGCTGACGATCACCGACGTTGATCCCCTGCGCTTCTCGCTGCTCTTCGAACGCTTCCTCAATCCGGAACGCGTCTCGATGCCCGACTTCGATATCGACTTCTGCCAGGATCGCCGCGAAGAGGTGATCCGCTACGTGCAGAAGAAATACGGCCGCGAGCAGGTGGCGCAGATCATCACCTTCGGTTCGCTGCAGGCCCGCGCTGCACTGCGCGACGTCGGCCGCGTGCTCGAAATGCCCTATGGCCAGGTCGACAAGATCTGCAAGATGGTGCCCAACAACCCGGCCAATCCGACGCCCCTGCACAAGGCGATCGAAGAAGATCCGAAGTTCCAGGAAGAGGCCGACAAGGAGCCCGTTGTCGCCCGCCTGCTCGATATCGCCCAGAAGATCGAAGGTCTCTACCGCCACGCCTCGACGCACGCCGCCGGTATCGTCATCGGCGACCGTCCGCTGTCGAAGCTGGTGCCGATGTATCGGGACCCGCGTTCCGACATGCCGGTCACCCAGTTCAACATGAAATGGGTCGAACAGGCCGGCCTCGTGAAGTTCGACTTCCTCGGCCTGAAGACGCTGACAGTGCTCAAGGTCGCCGTCGATTTCTGCAAGAAGCGCGGCATCGAAGTCGATCTCGCCTCCATTCCGCTCGACGACAAGCGGACCTACGAGATGCTGTCGCGCGGCGAAACGGTCGGTGTGTTCCAGGTGGAAAGTGCCGGCATGCGCAAGGCGCTGATCGGCATGAAGCCCGACTGTATCGAGGACATCATCGCGCTGGTGGCGCTGTACCGTCCGGGACCGATGGAAAACATCCCGACCTACAATGCTCGCAAGCACGGCGAGGAAGAGGTCGAGTCTATCCATCCGACGATCGACTATCTGCTGAAGGAAACCCAGGGCGTTATCGTCTACCAGGAACAGGTCATGCAGATCGCCCAGGTGCTCTCGGGCTATTCGCTCGGCGAGGCCGACCTACTGCGCCGCGCCATGGGTAAGAAGATCAAGGCCGAGATGGACCAGCAGCGCGAGCGCTTCGTCGACGGCGCCGTCAAGAACGGCGTATCGAAGCCGCAGGCCGATAACATCTTCGAGCTGCTCGCCAAGTTCGCGAACTACGGCTTCAACAAGTCGCACGCCGCCGCCTACGCCATCGTTTCCTACCAGACCGCCTATATGAAGGCGCATTATCCGGTCGAGTTCCTGGCCGCCTCGATGACGCTCGATATGTCGAATACCGACAAGGTCAACGACTTCCGCCAGGATTCCAAGCGTCTCGGCATCGAGGTCATCGCGCCCTCGGTGCAGACCTCCTTCCGCCATTTCGAAACCGGCGACCAGCGGATCTACTACGCGCTGGCGGCGATCAAGGGCGTCGGCGAAAACGCCGTCGAGCACATCGTTCAGGTCCGCGGCGACAAGCCCTTCGCCAGCATCGAGGATTTCTGCCTGCGCATCGATCCGCGCCAGGTGAACCGCCGCGTGCTGGAAAGCCTGATCTATGCCGGTGCCTTCGATTGCTTCAATATCGATCGTGCCCAGCTTTCGGCCGGTCTCGACCGCGTTCTCGGCTATGCGCAGCGCGCCCAGGAAAACAAGCTGAGCGGCCAGTCGGACATCTTCGGCGGCGCTCTCTCGTCAGGCCCCGAGAAGATCGCGCTGCCGCCATTCTCGCCCTGGCTTGCTTCGGAGCGCCTGCTCAAGGAATTCCAGGTTCTCGGCTTCTACCTGACGGCTCATCCGCTCGACACCTACAACAGCCTGTTGCAGAAGATGCGCGTTCAGACCTTTGCGGATTTTTCGGCGGCGGTGAAGCAGGGGGCTGCCAATGGCCGCCTCGCCGGCACAGTCATCTCCAAGCAGGAGCGCAAGACGAAGACCGGCAACAAGATGGGCATCATCGTCTTCTCGGATTCATCCGGCCAGTTCGAATCCGTGCTGTTCTCGGAAATGCTGAACCAGTATCGCGATATCCTGGAGCCCGGAAAATCCTTCGTGATCACGGCAACCGGCGAAGAGCGCCCGGAAGGCGTCAGCCTGCGCCTGCAGACCGTCCAGTCGCTGGAAGAGAAATCGCTGCAGATGCAGAAGGCACTGCGCGTCTATGTCCGCGATTCCGGCCCGCTGAAGGCGGTCGCTGCGCACCTGAATGCCAAGGGCGACGGCCTCGTGTCCTTCATCGTCATCAAGGAAGACGGCAAGCGCGAGGTCGAGGTGGCGCTGCCGCAGAAATACCGGATCACGCCCGAAATCGCGGCCGCCTTGCGGGCCGCGCCGGGGATTATCGATGTCGAGCTTGTCTAGCGCGTCACGGTGATGAAATCGGTGCCGGCGCCGGTTTCCGGGCCAATGCCGGTATCGGATATGGTCATCGTCGAACCGGCGGCAAGCAGCGCGTCGACGCGCTTGCGCGTCTCGTCCGGGATCTGGATGCGCGACAGCGCGTTACTGATCGGGCTGCCCATGATGATCGAGCCCTCCTGCGTCTTGATGCCGAGCCGCTTCATCGTCTGCGAAGGCAGATTGTTGTCGAGCGTCAGGCCTAGCCAGTCGGCCGTGCCGTTTTCCTGATCCACCTTATGCAGCGTGAAGAAATGCGTGCCGAGCGCCAGCTGCGGATTGTCGATGATCACAGGCGCCTCGAACAGCGGCTTGAAATCCTGGCGGATCATCAGCACGCCGTTCGGCGGTTCGCCCTTGCCGACGGCTGCGTAAACTTCCCTCAGGAGAGTATCGCTGGTCAGCGCCCGGTCGCCCTTGAACTGCGCGGGGCGCAAGGCCTTGAAAGCGTTGATCGCCTGCACCGTCGAGGGGCCGAGCAGGCCATCGGGATTGCCGGCGTTGAAGCCAAGCTGGTTCAGGTAGGTCTGGATGTCGATGATCGCCTCGCGCTGGGCGCGCCGCGTGATCAGGATGCGGATCGGTTCGACATTTTCAGGCGCTGCCGCAGCCGGCGGGATCAGCGAGGCTGAGACCGTATTCATCGCCAGCTGCACCGGCTCGCCATCGCTGCTGCCGATTGCCGGGCGAAGCTGCACGTCGGAAAGCAGGAGCGCCGGTTCCGGCGCATTCGGGCGGAACAGCGAAGGATGATCGATCGGCTCGGGCACCACCGCCGCATCGCTGATGATGACGGGAACGCTGAGGTCCGTCATCTTGTAAAGTTCCTTGGCGAAGGCGGCGGGCATGCGCACGCAGCCATGCGAGGCCGGATAGCGCGGCACGGAATTCGACTCGTGCAGCGCAATGCCGGACCATGTCAGCCGCTGCATCCAGGGCATGGGTGCAGCCGAATAGAGATTGGATTCGTGATATTTCTTCTTCTCGAGCACCGAGAAGATGCCGCTCGGCGTCGTATGGCCGGGCTTGCCGGTCGAGACTTTCGAGGTCGCCACGACCTCCGTGCCGTCATAGACGGCAAGCGACTGCTTGTCCTTGGAGACGATGATTTGCAGCGTCCGGGCGTCTGCCGCAAGAGCAGGGTTCACCAAGGCGGTCGCCGACAGCAAGCCGAGGCCGAAAACAATACGCGAGAACATGTTACCCAACCAATACGAAATACTTGGCTGGGACAATATTCAACGAAGTTTAAGGAAGGCTTGACCCGCGCCACCCGGCTTCGCGTCTCACGCATTAGTGATCAAGTGGCCGCTTATTGTAGGGTGATCGAATATATGCAAATCTGCGGGGGCTAAGCGGTTGGGAGACCCGCCATGTACGTCGATATTGTATCCGCGTTCGACGAGCTCGGCAGACTGCGCCCGGATTGGGAAGCGGTCTACGAGGCCGATCCGGAATCGCACTATTTCATGTCCTGGAACTGGATACGGCGCTATCTGGAAACGCGCGGCAACTGGCACGTTCTCGCGGCGAGACCTGCCGAGGGCGCGGCCTATGTCGCCTTCCTGCCGCTGCAGATCCGCCTGGATTTCGAGCCCGGCCACGGCTTCTACAATGCCATTCACATGGCCGGCATGCCGTTCTCGGTCTATAGCGGCATCCTCTCGCTGCCGGAGCAGATGGACGATGCGATGGCCGCTTTCGCCGCCAGTCTTCAGACCTTCAACTGGCGCCGCTTCAATCTCGATGAAATCTATCTCTCGGACGAGCGCCTGCAGGCGCTGATCGGCAGCTTCCCGCGCGCCGATTTCGTCCCGGTCAAGGTGGTCCGCGCCAGCCATATCACCGATGCCGGCGAAGACATCGATCACGACGCCTATGTCTATATTCCGCTGGAGGCTGATTTCGAGACCTTCCTCAGCACCCGTCTCAGCCCCAAGACGCGCCGCAATGCGCGATGGGCGCTGCGCGACCTTGCGAACGGCAAGCACGGGATGCACATCACCCACACGACATCAGAGACATTCGAGCAGAACCTCGAAACCTTCTACGCCATGTGGAATGCGCAATGGGGTGCGCGCCAGCCGGAATATGCGGCGGGCATCATCGATGGTTGCCGCAAGATGCTGCGTGGCTCCTTCGATGACGGATCGCTCTTCGTGCCGGTTCTCTGGGAGGAGGACAGGGCGGTTGCCGCGCAGATCCTCTATCTCGACCACAAGAAGAAGACGATGCACTGCTTCATCGGCGGCCGGGATAGCGAGGCGCAGTCTCACAGTCCGGGCTTTGCGCTGCATTGCTACTGCCTGCGCTGGGGGATCGAAAACGGCTTCCGTGTCTATGACTTCGGCACCGGGGATTACTCCTACAAGTTCACTTTCGGTGCCGAGCAGCACCAGGTCGAGCGCCGCCGGGTGATGACGGTCTCGGAGCGCAATATCGGCGATCGCCTCGATCCGCGATCGCTGGATGCCGTCTGCACCCGTGCCTCGCATATGGCGGCCAGGGGCGATCTGGAGAATGCAGCGCTCTGCTGCCGGCAGATCCTTGCGGCCGATCCGGATCATGTGCGCGGCCGCGCCCTCTGGGCCAATCTCGAAGCCGCACGCCGCCGCCCGGCCAATGCGGGCGAGCTCGACACATTGATGCAGACCGCGGTCAACGATCACCGCCAGGGCGCGCTCGATCGGGCAGCCTCAGGCTATCGCCGCGTTATCGAGGCGGAGCCCGCTCATTTCGCCGCCCATCATCAGCTGGCGCTGGTCCTGCTGCAGCAGGGCAGGTTCGAGGCCGCGCAGACAGAGGTGGCCCAGGCACTGGCGTTACGGCCGGAGGATGCGGCCGCCCATTGCACTTGCGGCAATATCCTGGCGGCCCTGAAGCGCGATGAGGCGGCGCTGGCGAGCTATGACCGGGCGATCGCCCTGTCGCCCGGCTATGCCACGGCCTTCAACAATCGCGGCAATGTCCTGCGCCGCATGAGCCGTCTCGACGAAGCCGTTGAGAGCTATTCGCATGCTCTTGAAAAGGCACCGGATTACGCGCAGGCGGCATTGAACAAGGCAGCCGTTCTCGCCGAACTGCACGCGGTGGAACCCGTCTAGCGCTCGCGCTTGCCGCCGCCGAATGTATAGCCGGTCTCGACCGTGCCCTTGCCGAACTTGTCGCGCAGCTTGTCCATCGCCGCTTCCGCCGCCGCCCGCCGTGTAGATTGCTGGTCGATCAAATCGGGCGGATCGGCGCGGCCGGGATCGCAGAGATCGCTGACACCGATGCCGATCAGGCGGAATTTCGTGCCGTCGGTCTCCTTCTCCAGAAGCTCGATGCCGGTGCGAAATATGCGGTCGGCAAGCTGGGTGGGGTCTTCGAGGCGCCGGTTGCGTGTCCGGAGCTTGAAGTCCGCGGTCTTCATCTTCAGCACCACGGTATGCCCGGCGATGTCATCCTTCTTCAGCCGCCAGGAGACCTTCTCGGAGAGATTGCGCAGGATCGGCACCAGATCGTCGTACCGCGAGATGTCCTCGAAGAATGTCGTCTCCGCCGAGACGCTCTTTGCCGCCTCGTTCAGATGCACCTCACGGTCGTCGACGCCGCGCGAGAGACGGGCGAGGCGCTGGCCCATGCTGCCGTAGCGGCGCATCAGGTCGGTCTCTTCCATCTGCTGCAGCTGCCCGATCGTGCGGATGCCGTCGGATTCAAGCGTGGCGGCGAATGCCTTGCCGACGCCCCAGATCGTGGTGACGGGGCGAGGCGCCAGAAATTCGACCGCTTCCTCGCGGCCGATCACCGAAAACCCCCGCGGCTTCTGCAGGTCGGAGGCGACCTTCGCCAGGAATTTGCAATAGGAGAGACCGACGGAAACGGTGATGCCGACCTCCTTTTCGACGCGCCGGGCGAATTTCGCCAGCGTGCGGGCAGGGGGATCGTGGTGCAGGCGCTCGGTACCGCCAAGCTCCAGGAAGGCCTCGTCGATCGACAGCGGCTGCACCAGCGGCGTCAGCTCCTGCATCATGCTGCGAACCTCGCGGCCGACCCTGCCGTATTTTTCCATGTCGGGCCGGATGACGACCGCCTGCGGGCAGGCCTCGAGCGCCTTGAACATCGGCATGGCCGAACGCACACCATGGATACGGGCGATATAGCAGGCGGTGGAGACGACACCGCGCTTGCCGCCGCCGATGATCACGGGCTTGTCGGCAAGCTCCGGATTGTCGCGTTTCTCGACAGCCGCGTAGAAGGCGTCGCAGTCGATATGCGCCAGCGTCAGCCCGTAGAGCTCCTTGTGACGCACCACGCGCGGGCTGCCGCAGGCCGTGCAACGGCGCGCTTCGCCCTTCTGCTCGGCAAGGCAGTCGCGACAGAAGCCGTGTGTCTTGTCAGGCGCAGGGTGAGTCATCGCTGGAACAAATGTTGAACACGGCGACTTTACGCTCTAAGCTTTCGAGTCTCAAGACAAGAGGAGCAGCCAGGCGTTGGATATCAGACGGCATTTTGAGGCCGTTTCATCGATGGGGGTAGACAGTCAGCCGCGGGCAGGCGCCGGCGGCAGCGACAGATGTTCGCCGATATGGGCGGCGGCCTCTTCCCATCCCGCAACCTTGGCAATGCCATCCATGGCGGAGGGCGCGAAGCGATGAATCTCCGATACCGGCATCAGATGCAGCAGCAGGCAGCTATCGACATGCTCTTGCACGGAATGCAGGTTGCGTACCATGTCGTCGATGAAGACGACGGGCAGGTCGCGGGCGCCATGCAGGGCCTTGACGATCGGCCCCTTCGGCTGCAGCGAGGCGAGCAACGGATAGTCGAGCTCGAACCGGTCGAGCAGCCGGCGGCGCTGGTCGCGGTAGACGGGCGGCATGGCTGTGAGCAGAACGATATCGGCTGTCGCAGACAGCGCGGCGAGGCTCTCCCCCGCAAGCGCCAACGGCGCCTGCCAGTCTTCCTGCCGCTCGAAAAAGGTCTCGATCAAGCGGCTGACTGTCACGTCATCGGCTGGCGCGCCATCCGCCGTCTCGATATTCCCATGCAGCTTGAAGGAGCGCGGCACCAGCCGGTAGCCCTCGCTGACCAGAAAGCGCTCGAACGGCACGATGAACTGCAAGACGACGTCGTCGACATCGCAGACGATCAGCGGCCTGTCGCCGAGGCGTACATGGGATGTGTCGAGACCGTCGATCAGCATCGGTTTCAATACTGCCCGGAATCGAGGCCTGGCGACGAGAAGTGCTGCCAGGCAGCCGTCAGCGCTTCCGGCGGTGTCTCGGTGGCCTGGCAGAATGCCATGGCGGTCGGCTCGTGCTGCATGACGAAATCGAGCATGCCCGAGAGGAAGCCCGGATCGTTGATGGCGTTGCGTACCTGCACCGGCTCGACGCCTGTCAGCGCCAGGAATCGCGAGAACATGTCGGGTTCGTTGGCGAGCCAGCCAAGTACGGCAATCGCCGTTTCATGCGGATCTCTGGCGAGTTGTTTCGAAGTCTTGAAGTTGCTTTGCATTTCGCTGGGTAAGTTACCTTTTTTTCAACCAAATACCGGTAGCTTGCCGCTATCGGTTTCGTCGAGCCGCGCGTTCGCATGTCGCTTCACGTCAGGCGGACATTTGCAGGGACGGAACATAGGAACGAGCTTGCCATGCCCAAACAGGTGATGATTGTAGAAGATAACGAGCTCAACATGAAGCTCTTTCGCGACCTGATCGAGGCATCCGGATACTCGACGATCCAGACCCGAAATGGCATGGAAGCGCTTGATCTTGCTCGCAAACATCGTCCGGACCTGATCCTGATGGACATCCAGCTGCCGGAAGTTTCCGGGCTTGAGGTGACCAAGTGGCTGAAGGAAGACGACGAGCTGCACGTCATTCCCGTCATCGCCGTCACCGCCTTTGCGATGAAGGGCGATGAGGAGCGTATCCGCCAGGGCGGTTGCGAGGCCTATGTCTCAAAACCGATCTCCGTCCCGAAATTCATCGAAACGATCAAGACCTATCTCGGCGATGCCTAGCGCATCGGAAAGAAGCCTATGACTGCGCGCATTCTGGTTGTTGACGATATTCCGGCAAACGTGAAGCTGCTCGAAGCGCGGCTGGTCGCGGAGTATTTCGATGTCCTGACGGCTGCCGACGGCTATGAGGCGCTGGCGATCTGCGAGCGCAATCAGGTCGATATCATCCTGCTGGACGTGATGATGCCGGGCCTCAACGGCTTCGAGGTCTGCGAGCGGCTGAAGGCCAACCAGAAGACCTCGCATATTCCTGTCGTCATGGTCACCGCGCTCGATCAGCCGGCCGACCGCGTACGCGGCCTGAAGGCCGGTGCCGACGACTTCCTGACCAAGCCGGTCAACGACCTGCAGCTGATCTCGCGGGTGAAGAGCCTGCTGCGCCTGAAGACGCTGAGCGATGAACTGCGCATCCGCGCCGAGACGGCGCAGACCATGGGTATCGACGATCTCTTGCGGACGGGTGAGGGGCGTGCCGAAGATGCAGGGCAGGTCCTGCTCGTCGATGGCCGCGCTAATTCCCAGGAACGCATCATCAGGACGCTGAAACCGATCGCCGACATTACGGCAATCTCGGATCCGCAGGCGGCGCTCTTCGAAGCCGCGGAAAACGCCTTCGAGCTCGTCATCGTCAATACCAACTTCGACGACTACGATCCGCTGCGCCTCTGCTCGCAGTTCCGTTCGCTGGAGCGCACGCGCTTCCTGCCGATCCTGATCGTCACCGATCAGGGCGATGACGAGATGGTCATCCGGGCGCTCGATCTCGGCGTCAACGATTATATCGTCCGCCCGCTGGACCCGAACGAGCTGGTCGCCCGCAGCCTGACGCAGATCCGCCGCAAGCGCTTCAACGACCGCCTGCGCGCAAGCGTCAAGCAGACGATCGAGCTCGCCGTCACCGATGCGCTGACCGGCCTCAACAATCGCCGCTATCTCGATAATCACCTGAACGTGCTGTTCAACCGCTCGATGGCGCGCGGCAAGCCGCTCTCTGTGCTGATCACCGATATCGACCGCTTCAAGCAGGTGAACGACACCTACGGTCACGATGCCGGCGACGAGGTGCTCAAGGAATTCGCCAACCGCATCCGCTCGACGGTGCGCGGCGCCGATCTCGCCTGCCGCTACGGCGGCGAAGAATTTGTCATCATCATGCCCGATACCTCGCCGGAGGTGGCTGCTGCCGTTGCCGAGCGCCTGCGTGCATCGGTCGAGACCAGCGGCTTCACGCTGAAGTCAACCGGCGAAGAGTTGAAAGTCACCGCGTCCTTCGGTATCGCCTCTCGTCTGTCGAGCGTACTGACGCCCGATCAGCTGATGAAGCAGGCCGATCTCGCGCTTTATGAAGCGAAGAATACTGGCCGCAACCGAGTCGTTGCTGCAGCGGCCTGACGCCGGAGCGCCTTTGCCGCGTAGGTTATCCTCAGTTTCCACTGGTGGCGGCGAAAGATTAACAAATTTTAATGATGCCGCTGCCAAAGCGCCGGGCGTTTTTCAACCAAATACCCCAAAAATGGAGAGGGCGCTCGATCGTCCAATTTGAGGGTAATTTGTGCTCATTTTCACGAATAGAATCAATCTAAGTATCGCGTGTAAAGCATAGCTGCCGCAATTTATAGAGTTATCGTGGTATTACTATTCGGCGAGATGTAACGCGTTCGCCTGACGTAACGGAAGATCGCCATAATTGTACTGATGTATATTTATGGTTATATTCAATCGCGTTTTTCTTCATCAAGTAAAGAAACGTGATTCGTTGTTTTCGGGCCTGCCCCAAAATTGGACTTTTAACCATAGAAGCAAGCTAAGAAATCTAATCATTAAGAATTTGTTGATTTTCTTTCATTTTCGGGCAAATTATCGAGCCATAAGAAAAGCGCTCCCGGAACCGGGAGGCCGAGATACCCCATGATGCTCAGGTCCGCCGCATCTCCTGGGTCGTGGGGTCGGTCGGCTAGTTCGCAACCTTAAGCGGTTCCTCGTGCCGCGTTGCTTGCTGGCCGACCCCCTTTCGTAAAAACGCCGCCCTTGCCGATAGATCGGTAGGGCGGCGTTTTTGTTTGCGCTAACATTCCCGCGATGAGAGACCTTAAAACGAAAAAGGCGCGCAGCCGTTGGGCGCGCGCCTTTTTAAAACCCAGGGATCAAGGATTACTTGATCTTGGTTTCCTTGAACTCGACGTGCTTCTTAGCAATCGGGTCGTACTTGGTCTTCGTCATCTTGTCCGTCATCGTACGGCTGTTCTTCGTCGTGACGTAGAAGAAACCGGTGTCGGCCGTCGACAGCAGCTTGATCTTGATTGTGGTAGCCTTGGCCATGGTCGTCCTGCCTTTAATAAAATGAAAGCCGTGGCAAGCCGGATGGGCTCCACGGCAAATTCTGGCGCGAAACTACGAATCCCGCCCGAAAAGTCAACCCCGCTTTCTAATGAAAAGCAGTCTTATGCTTGAAAGCACCGCATATATCCCGAAGAAACCGGCAATTGCCCAGGCAAAACCGTTATTCCCGGCGACATCGATGGCCGCGCCGATAACCTGTGGACCGGCAACGGTGCCGACGGCGTAACAGAAGACGAAGGCGGCATTGGCGGCGGCAAGGTCGGAACCCGTCAGGCGCGAGCCCAGGTGGCTGAGACCAACCGTATAGAGACCGGCCACACAGCCGCCCCAGAAGAGCAGCACGCCCGCCATCATCGCCCAGCTATGGACGAGCAGGGGCAGCATCAGCGAGCCGATCAGGCCCATTGTGGCCATGGCCGCCAGCAGCGGCCGCTTGTCCTTCATGCGGTCGGAAAGGAGCCCGACGGGGATCTGGAAGATGACGTTGCCGATTCCCATGACGGTCAGCAGCAGGGCGGCCTGCGATTCGGTAAAGGCGGCGCGCGTCGCATAGATCGGGAAAAGCGCCAGGCCACCGGCCTCGACCGCGCCGAAGATGAAGACGGCAGCCGTCGCGCTCGGCACCAGGAAGACGTAGCGCATGAAATGCAGCTCCGGCTTCTCTTCGAGCACCGGGCTCTCGTTGCGGGCGACGAAGATCGGGATGGCGGCAAGCAGGATGGCCACGGCCCCAACGGCAAAGGGCAAGACGCCGTCGCTGCCGAGGATCGAGAAGAGCAGGGGCCCGGCGGCAAACCCCAGCGACAGCACGGTCGCGTAGATACCGAGCACGAAGCCGCGCTTCGTCGGTGGCGAGGCGGCGTTGATCCAGAACTCGGAGAGGATGAAGAGCGTCGTCGTCGCGCCATGGAAGGCAAAGCGCAGCGGGAACCACATCCAGAATTCCTGGGCATAGTAGAAGCCGATGGCGCTGAGCGCCGAGATCACCACCGCCCAGAGCATGGTGGAGGCGACGCCGTATTTATGGGCGAGCTTGGTGGTCACAGGCGCCGCAGCCATGGCGGCCACGCCGGCCATCGCCGTGTTGAGCCCGATAAGAGTGGAGGCAACGCCGCGCTTCTCGAGAATGATGGAGAGCAGCGGCAGTCCGAGTCCGATCGCTATGCCGACAGCAGAGATCGACGAGACGGCGGCAACCAGCGACGGCCAATGGATTTCTTCAACATCGCCCGGCGTGCCGTTTCTCGGCTGAGACATATATCCATCCTTGAATGACTGAAACGAATCGCCCGTCTCGTGCCACATAGAAGGGCACAGAGATGCCAAAACCAGGTGACGGGCAGAGCTTTACGGGAAGTCCGGCGCAGAATGCAATAGATCGAATAGTCGAACGTCAGATCGGTCAAGAAAACGCGCACCATTTTATTCGCCGGAGAACATATGCGCGCAGCAAAAGCCGCCCGCACAGTTCGTGAGCGTTGCCCAATACAAGCGAATTATGTCTGGACGGTGAAGGTCGCCGCGATGCCGCTTACGGCTGGTCGCGGCCGGGGATCTCGTAGACGTCGTGATCGTCGCTATGGCCGCCGAAACCATGCAGGCGCAGCGCCCATTGCAGGCCGATGACGCCGCCCTTGATCGGCTGGATGATCAGGAGGGCGGAAAGCAGCGTCACCGGCGCCCAGATGGCGAACGTGAGCCACATCGGCAGCGGCCAGACGAGATCGGTCAGCATGTAGCCGCCGAGAACGACGTGGCCGATCACGAAGATCGTCAGGTAGGGCGGCAGGTCGTCGGAGCGGTGATGATGCATCGCTTCGCCGCAGGCCGCGCAATTGTCGACCGGCTTCAGGAAGGCGCGGAACAGCTTGCCGCTGCCGCAATGCGGGCACTTGTTAAGCATGCCGCGCATGATCGAGCGGCCAAGCGGACGCTCGGAAGCGTCGCTTCCGCCGTATTGGATCGGCTGTTCCTGTGCAGGCGTCGTCATGGCTCTTTCCTCTGGCGTTTCTAGCGCCGGCCTCTCGGCGGTCTCGTGCCGACCTTCTTGCGGGCGGCCATGCGGTTGTCGCGGCGGCCGGCCTTGTGGAAGGAGCGCACCGCCGTCGGCATGGCGCGGCCTTCGCTGACCATCTCGAAGCGCAGCGCGCCTGCAAGCGGAATGGCTTCCGCAAGCTTCACCGTCACGCTGTCGCCAAGCCGGTATCCGAGCCCAGTCTTCTCGCCCGACAGCGCCTGATGCGCCTCGTCGTAGATGAAATAGTCCTGGCCCAGCGTAGATATAGGGATGAAGCCGTCTGCTCCATACTCCGGCAGGGCGACAAATAGTCCCGACTTGGTGACGCCGGAGACGCGCCCGGCGAACTCCTCGCCGACACGGCCGGCAAGATGGTGGGCGATCAGACGGTCGACGGTCTCGCGCTCGGCGGCCATGGCGCGGCGCTCGAAGGTCGAGATTTCGGCGGCGATATCGTCGAGAGAGGCCTCTTCCTCGGGCGTGATGCCGCCTTCGCCGAGCCCCAGCGACCCCACCAGCGCGCGATGCACGATCAGGTCGGCATAGCGGCGGATCGGCGAGGTGAAATGCGCGTATTTCATCAGGTTCAGGCCGAAATGCCCGATATTCTCGGGGCTGTAGATCGCCTGGCTCTGCGAGCGCAGCACCATCTCGTTGACCATCGTCTGATGCGGCGTGCCGTCGGCTTTCGCTAGGATGCCGTTGAAGTTGTTGGCGCGCATGTTGCCGCCCTTGGCAAGCGAGATGCCGAGTGTCGCCAGGAACTCGCGCAGGATTTCCTGCTTGGCCAGCGTCGGGCCGTCGTGGACGCGGTAGATCAGCACCTGGCGCTTCTTCTCCAGCGTCTCGGCAGCCGAGACGTTCGCCTGGATCATCATTTCTTCGATGAGCTTGTGCGCATCGAGGCGGGGCGGCACGACGACGCGGTCAACGGTGCCGTCGCCCTTCAGCAGGATCTTGCGCTCGGGCATGTCGAGCTCGAGCGGCTGGCGCCGGTCGCGGCCGCGCGTCATAACGGCATAGGCGTTCCACAGCGGTTTCAGGATCGGCTCCAGCATCGGCCCGGTCTTGTCGTCGGGCTTGCCGTCGATCGCCGCCTGCGCCTGCTGGTAGGAGAGCTTTGCAGCACTCTTCATCATGATGCGGTGGAAGGTGTGGCCGATCTTGCGGCCTTCCTTCGAGAACACCATGCGCACGGCAAGCGCCGGCCGGTCGACGCCTTCGCGCAGCGAGCAGAGGTCGTTGGAGATCCGCTCCGGCAGCATCGGCACGACGCGATCCGGGAAATAGACCGAGTTGCCGCGCTTCAGCGCTTCACGATCGAGCTGCGATTTCGGCCGGACGTAATAGGAGACGTCGGCAATGGCCACGGTGACGATCACGCCGTCGGCATTGTCGGGCGAGGGGTCGGCTTCGGCGTAGACGGCGTCGTCATGGTCCTTGGCATCCGCCGGATCGATGGTGATCAGCGGCACGTCGCGCCAGTCCTCGCGATGCGACATCGAGGCGGGCTTGGCAGCCTCCGCCTCGTCGATGACAGCCTGCGGGAAGACATTCGGGATGCCATGGGCATGGATCGCGATCATCGAGATCGCCTTTTCGGAGCCGACCGAACCGACGACGGAGAGCACCTTGGCGCGCGGCAGGCCGAAACGGCCGAGCCTTGCGATCTCGACCTCGACCAGGTCGCCGTCCTTGGCGCCGCCGGTATAATCGGGGTCGATCACCATTTCCTCGCCGCGCCGTTCGATCGGCAGCAGACGTCCGGCACCACCGGGGGCCGTGCGGAACACGCCCATGCTGGCGCCGCGGCGCTTGTCGAGAACCTTGATGATGCGGGCGGTATAGGCGGGACCGCCGCGGTCGGCAGCCGGGAAGATCTTCGCAAGAACGCGGTCGCCCATGCCGGCGACGGGCGCCTTGCCTTTGCCCTGGCGTCCCGCAGGCGAAGTCTGGCGGATCGCGACGGCGGGTGCCACGCCCTGATCCTCCGGCCATTCGGCCGGGCGGCCGATCAGCTCGCCGTCCTTGTCGCGGGTGGTGATGTCGAGCACGGTGACCGGGGGCAGGGCGCCCGGACGGATCAGCGACTTGCGGGTCTTCTGCAGCATTCCCTCTTGCTCGAGGTCACGCAGCAGATGCTTGAGCTCGACCCGCGTATCGCCCTTCAGGCCGAATGCCTTGGCGATTTCGCGCTTCGAGGCCTTTTGCGGATGGTCGGCGATGAAACGCAGGATCACCTCGCGCGACGGCATGGCGCCGGGCGTGATCTTTGCTTCTTCGGCGGGGGCATCGTTGCCCGCGCGGCCGATCTTGCCCGGACGCTTGCCCGTGCCCCTAGTCTTCTCGCGCGGTATCTTGCTCACACTCAGCTCTTTTTCGTTTTCGCCGGCGCCTTGGCCTTCGTCGTCTTGGCGGCAGCCTTCGGCTTTGCTGCGGCCTTGGGCTTCGCAGCAGCCTTCGGTTTGGCGGCAGTCTTGGTCGCCTTGCCTTCGGCGGCGGCCGTCTTCGCCTTGGCCTTGCCCTTCGCAGCCGGTGCCTTGCCGGCCTTGGCTGTGATCAGCTCCAGGGCTTCCTCGACGGTGATCGCCTGCGGATCCTTGCCCTTCGGCAGCGTCGCGTTGACCTTGCCCCAGTTGACGTAGGGGCCGTATTTGCCGTCGCGAACGGTGATCGGGCCGCCATCCGGGTGATCGCCGAGCTCCTTCAGTGCAGCCGGTGTACCGCGTGTACGCCCGCCCGGGCCCTTGCTCGCCTTCTCGGCGATCACGGTGACAGCGCGGTTGAGACCGACCGAGAACACGTCCTCGACCGTCTCGAGATTGGCGTAGTTGCCGTCATGCAGCAGGAACGGTCCGTAGCGGCCGATGCCCGACGAGATCATCTTGCCGGTCTCGGGATGCTTGCCGATATCGCGCGGCAGCGAGATCAGCGCCATGGCCTTCTCGTAATCGATATCCTCAGGCTTCCAGCCCTTCGGCAGCGAGGAGCGCTTGGCATCCTTGCCGTCGCCGCGTTGGATATAGGGTCCGAAACGGCCCGAACGCAGCGTCAGCTCTTCGCCCGTCGTCGGGTCGGTGCCGAGGTTCTTCGGTTCGTTCAGTGCGGTGCCTTCGCCCTCGCCATTGTTCTCCGAGGAGAGCTGGCGGGTATAGTTGCACTCCGGATAGTTCGAGCAGCCGACGAAGGCGCCGTACTTGCCGAGCTTCAGCGACAGGTTGCCCGTGCCGCAAACCTGGCAGATGCGCGGATCGCTGCCGTCCTCGCGCTTCGGAAACACCAGCGGCGCCAGCGATTCATTCAGCGAGTCCAGCACGTTGGTAACGCGCAGTTCCTTGGTGTCTTCGATCTGCGAGAAGAAGTCCTGCCAGAAATCGCGCAGAACCTGCTTCCAGTTCAGTTCGCCGGCAGAGATCCGGTCGAGCTTCTCTTCGAGATCGGCGGTGAAATCGTATTCGACATACTTGGTGAAGAAGCTTTCGAGGAAAGCGGTCACCAGCCGGCCCTTGGAATGCGGGATCAGCTTGCGCTTGTCGATCGTCACATATTCGCGGTCGCGAAGGGTGGCGAGCGTTGCCGCATAGGTGGATGGACGGCCGATGCCGAGCTCTTCCATCTTCTTGATCAGCGAGGCTTCCGAATAACGCGGCGGCGGCTCGGTGAAATGCTGGGTCGAGTTGATCTTCTGCTTCGCGAGGTTTTCGCGGGCATTGATCTCCGGCAGGCGGCCATCTTCGTCGTCGTTGTCGTCGCTCTGTTCGCCGTCTTCCTTCTGATCGGTATAAGCAGCGATGAAGCCGTCGAAACGGATGACGGAGCCGACAGCGCGCAGACCGGCCCTCTGGCCGCCGTTTTCTGCGGTGATTTCGGCGGTGGTACGCTCGATTTCGGCCGAGGCCATCTGGCTGGCGATGCCGCGCTTCCAGATCAGGTCGTAAAGACGGATCTGGTCAGCATCCAGATACTTGCGCACTTGGTCGGGCGAGCGGTTGAAGTCGGTCGGGCGGATCGCTTCGTGGGCTTCCTGGGCGTTTTTCGCCTTGGTGGAATAGAAGCGGGCCTTGTCGGGAACGTAACGGCCGCCGAACTGGTCGAGGATCGCGGCGCGTGCCGCATCGATCGCCTCGGGCGCCATCTGCACGCCGTCGGTACGCATATAGGTAATGAGACCGACGGTCTCGCCGCCGATATCGACACCTTCATAGAGCTTCTGCGCCACCTGCATGGTGCGCGATGCCGAGAAGCCGAGCTTCGAGGATGCGGCCTGCTGCAGGGTCGAGGTTGTGAAAGGTGGTGACGGGTTGCGCTTGACGGGCTTCGCTTCGACGCTGTCGACGACATAGGAGGCGCCGTCGAGCAGGGCCTTCAGCCTGCCGGCGTCTTCGCCGTTGCCGATCGAGCGGGCCTGCAGGCGCTTGCCGTCCGCAGCGACCAGCCTGGCTTCGAACTCGTCGCCGCGCGGCGTCTTCAGGAGCGCCGAGATGTTCCAGTATTCTTCCGAGATGAAGCGTTCGATCTCGGATTCACGATCGCACACGAGGCGCAGCGCAACCGATTGCACGCGGCCGGCCGAACGGGCGCCCGGCAGCTTGCGCCACAGCACCGGCGACAGGTTGAAGCCGACGAGATAATCGAGAGCGCGGCGCGCCAGATAGGCGTCGACCAGCGGCACGTCGATATCGCGCGGCTCGGCCATCGCATCGAGCACGGCCTTCTTGGTGATGGCGTTGAAGACGACGCGCTTGACGGTCTTGCCGCCGAGCACCTTCTTCTTGTTGAGCATGTCGAGGACATGCCAGGAAATCGCTTCGCCTTCGCGATCAGGGTCGGTCGCCAGGAACAGGCCGTCGGAGGATTTCACCGCATCGGCAATATCCTTCATACGCTTGGCCGAGGCCCCATCGACCTCCCACAGCATCTCGAAATCCTGATCGGGCAGAACCGATCCGTCCTTTGCAGGCAGGTCGCGGACGTGACCGAAGGAGGCGAGCACCTTGTATCCGGAGCCCAGATACTTGTTGATCGTCTTTGCCTTCGCAGGCGATTCTACCACGACTACATTCATGATGATTCTCTAAAAACTACCGCGCCCGGCGGGAAGATGAGCGCTATACGTGCCGCTTGCGGATTGCCGGTTCTCCGACATGGACAGGGAAATGGCTTCGGTCAAGGGGTTTGCTTCAATTTTACGCTTTGCAACGCGATGCAACCATGAGGGGATTATAAACGTGTTGCAATTTAAGATAATTGGATTATCGTTTTTGAAGTGTGGTCAGGGCTTCTCCCAAAGCTGCCGCCCGTCATCTTCAGAGACTGTCCATGTCGCCCAAGGGTTTCAACAAAAGAACCGATAAGTCAGCGTCGCGCGAAAACATTGCTTTCGTCCGGCAGATGCTTGCCGAGCTTCGCCAGGTTGCCGAAAAGGAAGACGCCAGCATGCTCTACTATCTGATCGAGATGGCTTATGTCGAGGCGGGCGAGCTTCACAACCGCATGTAGTGCGCTCAATCTCCCATCGCAAGGGAGACGGTGCCGCCGGGGTGCCGGTGCAGCCGCCCGGCAATATCCAGCTCCAAAAGAACGAGATAGACGGACGCCGCCGGAAGTCCGGTATGCCGGATGATGTCGTCGATCTCGACAGGCGTCGGCCCGAGCGCATCGGCAATCCTGGCGCGATCGGAATCATCAGGAGGCGTGAGATCGCTGCCGTTGCACGCAGGCTCCTCGGCAACCGGTGCCGAAAACAGGTCGAGCTGCGAGAGCGGCGCCAGCGCCTCGATGACGTCTTCGGGCGAGGTGATGATCATCGCCCCGTCCTTCAGCAGTCCGTTGGTGCCCTGGCAGCGCGGATCGAGCGGCGAGCCGGGAACGGCAAAGACCAGCCGTCCGAATTCGGCGGCAAGACGTGCCGTGATCAGCGATCCCGAGCGCGTCGCCGCCTCGACCACAGCAAGGCCGAGCGACATGCCGGCAATCAGTCGGTTGCGGCGCGGGAAATCACGGGCGCGGGGTTCCCAGCCGAATGGCATTTCACTGATCGCCAGTCCGCGCCCTTCGCAGATTTCCTCCAGCAGCGGCACGTTCTCGGGCGGGTAGGGCTGGTCGAGACCGCCTGCGAGCGCAGCGACGGTGCCGGTATCGAGGCTGGCGCGATGGGCGGCCGTATCGATGCCGCGCGCCAGGCCGGAGACCACGGCATATCCGGCCCGTCCGCAATCCCTGGCGATCATCGCCGCAAACTTCGCACCACTGATCGAGGCATTGCGGGAGCCGACGACGCCGACAGCCGGGCGATGGAGAACGGAGACATCGCCCTTGACCGCAATCAGCGGCGGGGCGCCATCGATCTGGCGCAGGGCCTGGGGGTAATCGGGTTCGCCGATGCCGATGAATCGGGCGCCGAAACGGCGGGCGATCTCGAGTTCGCGATGGGCTTCGTGTTCGGTTGCAATTTTGATGGCGCGCGTTGCGCCGCCGCGGGCCGAGAGTTCGGGGAGGGCGGCCAGCGCCGCCTCGGCAGATCCGAAATGATTGATGAGATCGCGGAAGGTGGCAGGGCCGACATTGTCGGAGCGAATGAGACGCAGCCAGGCGATCCGTTGCCGGTCTGAAAGCGCAATTCCCTTTGGCCTTGCGCTTTCGGCGCTCATCTTATCCCTTCGCCCCGATCTTGCTTTCCGTCCCGCTGATGAGCCGGGAGATGTTGGCCTTGTGCTTGTAATAGGAGATGACCGACATGATCGCCATGACGGCTGCAACCTTTTCGGCTCCAAATATCCACAATGCAACCGGAATGACAAGCATGGCCGTCAGCGCCGCCAGCGACGAGTAACGGAAGATGAAGGCCATCGCGAGCCAGATGGCCGCGAAGACGAGGACGAAAAGCGGCGCGATGCCGAGCAGCGTGCCGATATAGGTGGCGACGCCCTTGCCGCCCTTGAAGCCGAGCCAGACCGGGAACAAGTGGCCGAGGAAGGCAAAGAGACCGGCGATCGCACCGGCTTCCGGGCCTGCCACATAGGCCATGATCCAGGCGGCGACCGTTGCCTTGAAAGCATCGAGCAGCAGCGTTGCGGCAGCAAGCTTCTTGTTGCCGGTGCGCAGCACGTTGGTGGCGCCGATATTGCCGGAGCCGATATTGCGGACGTCACCGAGACCGGCGGCCCGCGTCAGGATCAGGCCGAAGGGGATCGAGCCGAGCAGGTAGCCGACGACGGCTGCCACAAGCGCCATCGGCAAGGCGATCTGCCAGTTGGTGAGTTCCGAAATCATGCCCCTCTACCTTTTCCTTCGCAGCATTGTCCCGATGCCGCTTGCCTTAGCCGTTTTCGATCATCCAGATTTCAGCGCCGCCGAGCAGGGTGGCGATCAGCGTGCAGAGCGCCACGAACATCGTGCCGAGCACGACGGTCGACGAGTAGCGCCGCGACGCCTGCTTCTTCGAAAGCACGGGGAAGGCGTTCTTGTGTGCCTCCGCCATGTCCTTGTCGAGATTGCGCTGCTGGAAATGCCGTTCGGTTTCGTTCTGATTCATGCGCGGCCTCCTCAGTCCAGCGAATGTACCTTCGTTCCACCCACGTAAGTCGCGACCGCCCGGCCCGAGAAACGGGCGTCCTCGAAAGGCGTGTTCTTCGAGCGCGACAGAAGCATGTCCTTGGCGACAAGCCAAGGCTCTTCGAGATCGATCAGCGCGATGTCGGCCTTGGCGCCGGGCTTCAGCGTTCCGGCATCGAGGCCGAAGATCTGTGCCGGACGGGTCGACATCGCATCGATCAGCCGCATCAGGCTGACGTGACCGCTGTGATGCAGCCGAAGGGCTGCGGCAAGCAGGGTCTCGAGGCCGACCGCGCCATCGGCCGCTTCGCCGAAGGGCAGGCGCTTCGTGTCGACATCCTGCGGATCGTGCGAGGAAACGATGATATCGATCTCGCCCTTGGCGAGCGCCTCGACCATCGCCACGCGATCGTCTTCGGTGCGCAGCGGCGGGTAGAGCTTGAAGAAGGTGCGGTACTCGCCGATGTCGTTTTCGTTGAGCGCCAGATTGTTGATCGAGATGCCGCAGGTCACCTTGGCGCCGCGGCTCTTGGCAAGCTTGATCGCGTCGACCGATTCCGGCACCGAGATCATTGCCGCGTGATAGTTGCCGCGCGTCAGCTGCGCGACGCGCAGATCACGCTCCAGCGGGATAAGTTCGGCTTCTTTCGGAATGCCGCCGAGACCGAGCCAGCTGGCAAACAGCCCTTCGTTCATGACGCCGGTGGCGCCGAGATATTTGTCGCGGGTCTCGCAGGACATGACGGCGCCGAATTCGCGCGCATAGGTCATCACCCGGCGCAGCACCTGCGTGTCATGGATGCTCGAACGGCCATCGGTAAAGGCAACCGCGCCGGCTTCCATCAGCAGGCCGATCTCGGTCATTTCCTCGCCGGCCAGATGCTTGGTGATCGCCGCTGCCGGATAGACATTGACGAGCGCCTTGTCCTTGGCGGTCTTCTGGACGAATTCGACGAGCGCGATGTCGTCGATCACAGGATCGGTATCCGGCATCATGATGATCGAGGTCACGCCGCCCGCTGCCGCAGCACGGCTGGCGGATGCGATGGTCTCGCGGTGCTCGGCACCGGGTTCGCCGATATGCACGCGGGCATCGACGAGGCCGGGGACCGCGACGAGGCCATTGCAATCGCGCACTTCGGCGCCATCGGGCACGCCCTGGTTCTGCGCATCCTTGCCCGATGCGACGATCACGCCGTCCTTGACGACGATGGTGCCTGTTTCATCGAGATTGCGCGAGGGATCGATGATGCGGACGTTCTTGAGGACGAGGTTGCTCATGCGCCCGCTCCTTCAGTGCGAGGACCCTGGTTCTGGGAAACAAGCAGGGTCTCCATCACCGCCATGCGCACCGCAACACCCATCTCGACCTGCTCGGCGATCACGCTCTGCGGGCCATCGGCCACTTCGGATGCGATTTCGACGCCGCGGTTCATCGGTCCCGGATGCATGACGAGCGCATCTTCCTTCGCCGCCTTCAGCGTTTCCGCGTCAAGGCCGTAGAAGTGGTAATATTCACGCACCGACGGCACGAAGGCGCCGGACATGCGCTCGCGCTGCAGGCGCAGCATCATCACGACATCGGCGTCCTTCAAGCCTTCCTTCATCGAATGGAAGACCTCGACGCCCATGTCGGCGATCCCGGCCGGCAGCAGCGTCGCCGGAGCGACGACGCGCACCCGGGCGCCCATGGCGTTCAGCAGCAGGATGTTGGAGCGCGCGACGCGCGAATGCAGCACGTCGCCGCAGATCGCCACGATGATGCGCGAGAGCTTGCCCTTGGCGCGGCGGATCGTCAGCGCGTCGAGCAGTGCCTGGGTCGGATGTTCATGCTGCCCGTCGCCGGCATTGACGACCGAGCAGGAGACTTTCTGTGCGAGGAGGGCGGCCGCACCGGCGCTCGAATGGCGGATAACCAGCACATCGGGGCGCATCGCGTTCAGTGTCATCGCGGTATCGATCAGCGTCTCGCCCTTCTTTACCGAAGAGTTGCCGACCGACATGTTCATGACGTCGGCGCCGAGCCGCTTTCCGGCAAGTTCGAAGGATGCCTGCGTGCGCGTCGAAGCTTCGAAGAAGAGGTTGATCTGTGTCAGCCCTCTGAGCGTCGACGTCTTCTTTTCTCTCTGACGGCTGATCTTGACGGCCTCGTCGGCCTTGTCGAGGAGATAGGTAATATCCTGCTCGGTGAGACCCTTGATGCCGATGAGGTGGCGGTGGGGAAAAAAGACCATGGACCTGCCTCTTGCTATACCGGTGGGGTCTATAATGAGTGCTGCCCGCCGCCGCAAGCTTGCGCTGTGGGCAAAGGCTTATGTCCCCATGCAATTTTGCCGTAAATCCGCTAGAGCTGAGGTTGAAATCGTCAAGTTCCGGTTTCCCTTTGTCTGGCTCATGCAATAGAAGCGACTCATGACTCCCGCTGAAGAAAAACTCGCCGAGCTGAACCAGCCAAGCCTCTGGTCAGGTATCAATGCCTACCGCTCCGATCCGCTGATCGTCGACCTGACGGCAGGGCTGCCGCGCGGCACGCGTGAAGACCTGGAAAACATGGGCCGCTACGTCACCTCTCCGGAGGCGCAGGAGCTGGCGCGCATGGCAAACCAGGGCACGCCGCAGCTGCGCACGCACGGCCCGCGCGGCGAGCGTCTGGATGTCGTCGAGTTCCATCCGGCCTGGCACGCGCTGATGCGCCGCTCGATGTCCGTCGGCCTGCATTCCTCCGTCTGGGATCCGCAGGCCGATGCCGATGCCAAGGACCAGTCGCACAAGATCCGCGCCGCGCGCTTCTATCTCACGGCGCAGCTGGAATCCGGCCATCTCTGCCCGCTGACAATGACGAGTGCTTCCGTCGCGGCCCTCTCGGCTTCGCCGGCTGTCCAGAAGGACTGGGCGCCGAAGATCCTGTCGCGCAAATACGATTCCTCGAACAAGCCGGCCATGCAGAAGACTGCCGTAACGATCGGCATGGGCATGACCGAAAAGCAGGGCGGCACCGACGTCCGTTCCAACAAGAGCACGGCTGAAAAGGTCAGCGAAGGCATCTATCGTCTCTCGGGTCACAAGTGGTTCATGTCGGCGCCGATGAGCGACGCCTTCATCATGCTGGCGCAGACGAAGGAGGGCATGGGCTGCTTCCTCGTTCCGCGCCTGCTCGAAGACGGTTCCGCCAACGGACTTCAGTTCCAGCGCCTGAAGGACAAAATCGGCAACCGCTCGAATGCTTCCTCCGAGGTCGAGTTCAACGACACCTTCGGCTTCCTGCTCGGCGGCCCCGATGCCGGTATCCGCACCATCCTCGACATGGTGACACTGACGCGGCTCGATTGCGCACTGGCCTCGTCAGGCATCATGCGCGCGTCGCTGGCGGAAGCCGTCCATCACACCCGCGGGCGCAGCGTCTTCGGCAAGATGCTCGTCCATCAGCCGATCATGACGCGCGTGCTCGCCGACATGGCGCTCGACGTAGCTGCTGCAACGGCGCTGTCGTTCCGTCTTGCCGATGCCTTCGACAAGGCCCGCAACAATGCCGAGGAGGCGGCCTACGCCCGCGTCATGACGCCGGTTGCCAAATACTGGTGCTGCAAGATCGCGCCGGCGCTGATCTATGAGGCGATGGAGTGCATTGGCGGCAGCGGCTACATCGAGGAACGCCCGATCGCCCGTCATTATAGAGAGGCCCCGGTCAACGCGATCTGGGAAGGCTCCGGTAATGTGATGGCGCTCGATCTGCTGCGGGTTCTCGCGCGCGGCAAGGATCTGTTCGAGACGGTCTTTGCCGGTCTCGCGCGCGATCTCGGCCCGGCCGGCAAGAAGACCATCGACGTGCTGCGCGCCGCCATGGCGCTTTGTGAGCGCGACGAGGGCGCTGCCCGCCTGCTGATCGAACAGCTGGCGCTCGCCGCCGGTGCCGCCGAGCTTTACCGCCTCGGAGCCGGACGCATCGCCGATGCCTTCATCGAAACCCGTCTCGCCGGCGGCTGGCGCGCCACCTACGGCATGCTCGATGCCCGTTTCGATGCGAGCTACATCGTCGATCTTCTCTACCCGCCAGCCAGCTGACGCATGAGCGAAATCCGCAAGGCCCATCTTGGCGATCTCGACCAGATCTACGCCATCTCTTTGCTGACAGGCGATGCCGGCAAGGATGCTACCCGTCTTTACAAAGACGGCCAGCTGATCGGCCACATCTACTCGGCGCCCTACATCGTGCTGAGCCCCGAGACCTCATTCGTCGTCGAGGACGAAGAGGGCGTCGCCGGCTATATCGTCGGCCCCCATGATACGGCGGATTTCGAAGCGAGACTCGAGCGTGAATGGTGGCCGGCCCTGCGCACCCGCTACGCGGAGCCGCAAGGTGATCCCGCGGCATGGAACGCCGACGAGCGCCGCATCCACACGATCCACCATCCCGAAGCCGCTTTCGCGCCTAGGGTCGCAGCCTTTCCCGCTCATATCCACATGAACCTGCTGCCGCGCCTGCAGGGGCAGGGGCTCGGCACCAGGCTTCTCGATCTCTGGATATCGACGGCGCGCGAGGCCGGAGTGAAGGGCGTCTATCTCGGCGCCAATGCCGAGAATGTCAGTGGCCAGCGCTTCTGGGCTTCCCGCGGCTTCGAACGCCTGGCGCCGCCGCTGGTGGCACCCGCGGACCGCTCCGTCTGGTTCGGCCAGTATCTCTAGGTGTCTCCGCAAGGAGACATCTGTGGAGCGCGCCGTCTATCCACAAGCTTTCAAGGGCTTGAACGTTGCCCGGCCGGAAGGCCGTTGTTACTCACCTTGTAGTGACACGAACGGAATCGGCCTCGATATGCTGAACGACACCATGGTTATGGCGCCCGTCGCCCCCGGCGAACCGGAAAAGCGCATCCGCGACCGCAGCGCCACCGAGAAGGCGATCTTGAACGCCGCCAAGGCACTGCTCGCCGAGGAAGGCTTCCAGAATTTCGGCATCAACGCCGTCGCCCGCCGCGCCGGTTGCGACAAGCAGCTGATCTATCGCTATTACGGCGGCCTCAACGGTCTGGTCGAGGCGATCGGCGCCGATCTCGGCACCTGGGTCAAGGATCGCATCCCGGAGGATACGGGCGGCATGTTCCTGCTGACCTATGGCGACCTGATGGAGCGGCTGTCGCTGCTCTTCCTCGAGGCGCTGCGCGACGATCCGCTGATGCGCCGCATCGTTGCCTGGGAAGTCTCCGAAAATACCGAGCAGGTGAGGCGGCTCTCCGAGGCGCGCTCCAAGGCGCTGTCGGTATGGCTGGATCGCATGCGCGGCTCGCTGACGCCGCCGAAGGGCGTTGATACTGCTGCCATCAACGCGATTCTCTTCGCCGCGATCCAGCATCTGGTGCTCTCGGCCGCTGCCGGCGGCCAATGCGCCGGACTGCCGCTGAAGAATGCCAAGGACTGGGAGAAGGCGGCACTGGCCGTCAAGCGCATCGTCCGCGGCGTCTACGGCTGATCGCCCGTCCGGTCATCCACAGGCGCCCGCCCGGCCGTTAACCTTAACAAATGGTTTACGTTGCACCGTCGGCGTTAAGGCGACAGGGTACCGGCAGTTAAATTCTTAGCTGTCAGGACCCATGATGGGAACCAGAGCCGCCAAAGCTGCGTTGCTTGTCGCCGCGATGATGTTTTTCGCGGTGCTCGCCCTCGATATCACCGTCCCGGCGGTCGTCCTGAGCGTCATGGCATTGTCGACCTGGGCTGTCGGTCTCGAAAGTCCGGCGGCCTGGCGTTATAGAAACACCTGGCGTCACCGAGGGGAGGCCGCATGAAGTGGTTCCTGATCTTCTGGTTAGGCCCGATCGTTTTCCTGAGCGGCTGGTACTGGCTTTCCTATTACGACATCAATTTCGGCATCTTCATGCTGAGCCGTCAGGTCCATGACCTGACATTTGAGGTCTATGGCAAGATCCTCGGCGTTCCGCCGGAAACCATTCCGCCGCTCGTCGCCCGCGCCATCGCCGTCGACAGCCTCGTCGTCATCGCCATCATCGCCTTCCGCCGCCGCAAGAAGATCGCGGCCTGGTGGGCAGCGCGTCAGTCGTCGAAATCGGCAGATCTCGAAAGCGCCGACAGCCTGTCCAGAGCGCCCTGAAGAATGAAGCTCGCCGCAGCGGAATCGATCCGCTCGGCCCGCTTTGCGCGCGACACATCCATCTCAAGCAAGGCCCGTTCGGCCGCCACCGTCGACAGCCGCTCGTCCCAATAGACGAAGGGCAGGGCGGTCTTCTGTTCCATGTTGCGCACGAAGGCGCGCGTCGCCTGAACGCGGGGGCCGGCAGAGCCGTCCATATTCATCGGCAGGCCGATGACGAAACCGGCGACCTTTTCCTTCTCCGCGAAAGCCAGCAGCGCCTCGGCGTCGAGCGTGAACTTTTCGCGCTTCAGAACCGGCCGGGGTGTGGCGAAGCGGCGGCCGAGATCGGACATCGCAAGGCCGATCGTCTTGGTGCCGAGATCGAGGCCCGCGATCGCCTGTCCGGGCTGCAGGGCGGCAGCCATCTCCTCGATCGTCATCACTGTCATCGGCGTTTCATCCCGTCAAAACAAATTGAAGCTCGCGGCGCTTTTCTTTGCAGCCATATCGGCTATGTCCATAACAAGCGAAATCCGCTTTTGCATCCGATAATAAGGAACCCATTTCATGAAGATCACCTGGCTCGGTCATTCCGCCTTCCGCATCGAAACCGGCAAGGCAACCATCCTCCTTGACCCCTTCCTGACCTATAACTCTTCCTTCGAGGGACAGGACATCAAGGATGTATCGGCGGGCGTCACCCATATTCTCCTCACCCACGGCCATGGCGACCATGTCGGCGACACCATTGCACTTGCCAAAGAGACGGGCGCCACCGTTCTCGCCAATGCCGATCTCGGCTCCTGGCTTGCCGCCAAGGGCGTCTCGAAGATCGAAATGGGCAATACCGGCGGCACGATTTCGCTCGGCAGCTTCTCGGCGACCTTTACGAATGCGCTGCATTCCTCCGCACAGGTCACCGAAGACGGCATCGCGCACGCGCTCGGCAACGCCAACGGCCTGATGCTGCATTTCGACGACGAAGCCTCGATCCTCGCCATGGGCGACACCGATATCTTCTCCGACATGGCGCTGATCAACGAGCTGCACCAGCCCGATATCGGCCTCGTTCCCGTCGGCGACCGCTTCACCATGGGCGGCGCGGTGGCGGCTCTCGCCTGCCAGCGCTACTTCAACTTCAAGACCGCGATCCCCTGCCACTACGGCACCTTCCCGATCATCGACCAGACCGCCGACAAGTTCGTCTCTGGCATGGAAGGTTCGAAGACCGAAGTGAAGGCAATCAAGCCTTCCGAGAGCGTCTCGATCTAACGAAAGCCCGTTGCACAAGGCGGACATGGTCTTTATAGCGAGTGGGAAATTTCCCTTTCGGAGTATGCCATGTCCGTCGATCTTGCCACCGTTAAGCGCGTCGCGCGCCTTGCCCGTATTGCCGTCTCCGAAGACGAGGCAAATCGCATGGTGGGCGAGCTCAATGGCATTCTCGGCTTCGTCGAGCAGCTCTCCGAAGTCAATGTCGAAGGCGTAGAGGCCATGACCTCCGTTACTCCGATGGCGATGAAGAAGCGGACCGACCAGGTGACCGACGGCAACAAGGCCGACGACGTCGTCGCCAACGCCCCCGTCACCGACCACAATTTCTTCCTGGTGCCGAAAGTCGTCGAATAAGCGCTGCCGCTTTTTCCGACACCCGTTACCAACAGAGATATCCGAGTAGAGACCATGAGCGAACTCACCAGCCTGACCATTGCCGAAGCCCGCGAGAAGCTGCGCGGCAAAGAGATCACCGCGACCGAACTGACCGAAGCCTATATCTCGGCGATCGACGCGGCCAATGGCCAGCTGAACGCCTATATCAAGACCACCCCCGATCTCGCCCGCGTCATGGCCAAGAAGTCGGATGAGCGTATCGCTGCCGGCAAGGCTGGTGATCTCGAAGGCATTCCGCTCGGCATCAAGGATCTGTTCGCCACCGTCGGCGTCCACACCCAGGCCTGCAGCCACATCCTCGACGGCTTCGAGCCGCGTTACGAATCGACCGTCACCCAGAACCTCTGGGACGATGGCGCCGTCATGCTCGGCAAGCTGAACATGGACGAATTCGCCATGGGCTCGTCGAACGAGACCTCGCATTACGGTGCGGTGATCAACCCCTGGCGCGCGTCCGGCTCCAACCAGCAGCTCGTTCCGGGTGGCTCCTCGGGCGGTTCGGCCGCTGCCGTTGCAGCCCATCTCTGCGCCGGCGCCACTGCGACCGATACCGGCGGTTCGATCCGCCAGCCCGCAGCCTTCACTGGCACCGTCGGCATCAAGCCAACCTATGGCCGCTGCTCGCGCTGGGGCACCGTCGCCTTCGCATCCTCGCTCGACCAGGCAGGCCCGATCGCCCGCGACGTGCGCGATGCCGCAATCCTCCTGAAGTCGATGGCTTCTGTCGATGCCAAGGACACGACTTCGGTCGATCTGCCCGTTCCGGATTATGAAGCCGCACTCGGCAAGTCGCTGAAGGGCATGAAGATCGGCATCCCGAACGAATACCGCGTCGATGGCATGCCGGAAGAGATCGAAACTCTCTGGCAGCAGGGCATTGCCTGGCTGAAGGATGCCGGTGCCGAGATCGTCAACATCTCGCTGCCGCACACGAAATACGCCCTTCCGGCCTATTACATCGTCGCTCCCGCCGAAGCGTCCTCGAACCTCGCCCGCTACGACGGCGTCCGCTACGGCCTGCGCGTCGACGGCAAGGACATTGCCGACATGTACGAGAAGACCCGCGCCGCGGGCTTCGGCAAGGAAGTCAAGCGCCGCATCATGATCGGCACCTACGTCCTGTCGGCCGGTTACTACGACGCCTACTACATCAAGGCCCAGAAGGTCCGCACGCTGATCAAGCGCGACTTCGAAATCGCTTTCGATGCCGGTGTCGATGCCATCCTGACGCCCGCCACGCCATCCTCGGCCTTTGGCGTCGCTGACGAAAATCTGGCTGCCGATCCTGTTGCCATGTACCTGAACGACATCTTCACGGTGACCGTCAACATGGCCGGTCTCCCGGGCATCGCCGTTCCCGCCGGTCTCGACCACAAAGGCCTGCCGCTCGGTCTCCAGCTGATCGGCAAGCCCTTCGACGAGGAAACCCTCTTCAAGACCGCGCATGTCATCGAACAGGCCGCCGGCAAGTTCTCGCCTGCCAAGTGGTGGTAGGCGGACTGACAATTCGGAAAATGACACTCGCCGACCACATCGTGGTCGGCGAAGTCAATTCTACTGCCGGAGTGTCGAGGGAGAGGTGGAGTTTTCCGATGCCGGCGCGAGCCTCGGAATAGACCTTGAAAAGGTGAACCTCGACATGCATCTGGAATTGGCAACGCTGGGAGGGGCAATGTCCAAAACTGATCTTGAAAATCTGATAGCGTCCCTCGACAGCCTCGCGGCCGCCGGTTTCGTCATGGGCGCGGAATGGACCGCCGTTCACAGTATCTGCCAGGCGCACGAAGGGCAGCGCCCCTTCGACTGGGGCCACGCCCTTTGCCACCGCATCGAAGGCGACGACTGGAACGCCGATTATTGGTACCGCCGCGCTGGACGCTCTCGTGGAGCTGGGACGCTCGCTGAGGAATGGGTGGCGATGAAGGCTGAGCTATCGGCCTGACTTCAATCCCGCTGTGGCGGATAAAGCTTGCGTTGGTGGACAATGGTCAGGATATCGAGATCGACGGCCGAGATGATGCGATAGACGATCGTATAGGGCAGTCCGGAAATTGCGAATTCTCGCGTGCCGTTGATGCTGCCCTCCCGGCCGAGCAGAGGGAAATTCTCGAATATCTCGATGACTTGCCGGATGCGCGAGAGAATCCTATCGGCGGCACTCGGGTCGAATTCCCTGATATAGCTATGAATTTCGCTGAGGTCGGCGATGGCCTGTGGCGTGAAACTAACGTTCAAACCCGAAACGCTCCCAGACCTTTTTTGCCGGGACCATTGAGGAGCGATCATCCGCCTGCTTCAGTGCGGCTCGGATCTTCTTTTCCTTCCACGCATCATAGCCCGCGTCGGCAGCCGCAGTGGGCTGCACTTCGGTCAGGTCTTCGACAGGGATGGTGTCTCGCAGATCGCTCATAACACTAAGATAGCGCGAAGAAGGTTTTGCGCCAACCCTGTCGATTTAGAGGTGGGCCAGCTCATCAGCGAGCTGACCCACAATCGTCACCTATTATCCTGCTCCGCCCGCACCAGCACCAACCCCCGCTCGGTGATCCGGTAGGGCTTGCCGCCCTGTGAGCGGATCGCCCGTTTCTGCTTGAGCTTGCGGAAGGTGAGGATGTCGAGGCCGGAGAAGACCCAGCCTTCTCTCGTGAAGAGTTGCAGCTTTTCGATCGTGCGGTTTTCGCCGCGGGTGAGTTCGATCCTGCCGCCCTGGGCGAGCAGGTGCAGGATGCGCTGTTCGGCGCGTGAAATGTCCATTGTTGTGTTGATCCGGTCGCAGCGCTCGAAAGCGCAAGAAAAACGATCCGTCGTTCAAGGCGAACGGCGGGGCTTCGTTTTTTTCTGGCCCATGCGCGCAAAGAGATTTGCGGGCAGGGCCCTTAGCGGGTCTCAGACGAATTCAACATAAGGTTTGCCTAACCCACGCACAGGTTGCCGTCAAGCGCGCCGGATTCGCCACGGGCCTGCAAAAACGGTGCGCAAGCCGCGCAAACCGATGGAAAAGCTGGCGATTCGGTGTTCTACTTTGATCATTGAACGGGGGTTCCATGATCCACATTCGCAATGCCCGCGAGGGCGAGGCGGACCTTTTGAGTGAGATCGGCCTCAGAGCCTGGCAAAAGGCGATGGCGGCCATGGGCGAGACGGACGCGCTGCTCGATGCCGCGCGCAGTGCCTTTTCGAACTTCACCCATAACAGCTGGCTGACGATCACCGTTGCCGAGCTCAACGGCCAGATTGTCGGCTGGGGCGCGCGGGAAAAATTCGACGAGACGATCTCGGATTTCTGGATCGATCCTGCCTTCACCCGTCAGGGCGTCGGCGCCGCGCTGCTTTCGCAGATCGAGGCGGATATCGCCGATCAGGGCTTTTCCAGCGCCGGCATGCAGACGCATTCGGGAAACAACGAGGCGATCAATTTCTTCCAGAAGCATGGCTATTCCATCCACTGGCTGTCGATCGTCTATAATCCGAAGCTCGACCGCGACGTCCCCTCGGTCGGCCTGACCAAGCCACTGGAAAGCGCCGGTGACGGCACCTATGGGCCGGATTTCTAGACGAGCCCCAATCGGCATGCGGTGAAAAACGCAACAGCGCCGCCAATCAGCGCGACATGAAGTGCGGCGATTCCCACGAGAAGCGTGCGGAACGGCTCCTTCTGCGTCTTGTGACGCAGCAGACGCTGTGCGGTGATGGCGCCCGGGCTGCCGGCGAACAATGCCAGCGTCAGCAAGGTCCGCTCGCTGACGCGCCGATGTCCCAGCCGCGCGGCGCGCTTGTCGATGAAATAGGTGGCGAAGACGAAGAAATTGTAGCCGAGAAGCAGGATGGCGAGTTGAAGCGGATGGGAGGCGATCATAGATCAATGCTAGCGCGCCGCTGTTAACAGTCCGAAAACGGGAGCCGATAGCTCAAGCGCGCCGAAAGCCTTGCACCCGCAAGCCATTTCCTTTACCTCACCAGATGAAAAGAACAGCCTTCCAAAGAGCATCAAATGACCCTTGTCGACGTTCGCACGCCTGATCCGAAACGCTTCATTCCCGGCGCCACCGGCGATTGGGAAGTCATCATCGGCATGGAAGTCCATGCACAGGTGCTGTCGAATTCGAAGCTCTTCTCCGGCGCTTCGACCGAATTCGGCAAGCCGCAGAATTCCAACGTCTCGCTCGTCGATGCGGCCATGCCCGGCATGCTGCCCGTCATCAACGAGGAATGCGTCAAGCAGGCGGTACGCACCGGTCTCGGCCTGAAGGCGCAGATCAACAAGCGCTCGCTCTTCGACCGCAAGAACTATTTCTATCCCGACCTGCCGCAGGGCTATCAGATCTCGCAGTTCAAGGATCCGATCGTCGGCGAGGGCCAGATCGTCATCTCGCTCGGTCCGGATCGCCAGGGCCAGTTCGAGGATATCGAGATCGGCATCGAACGCCTTCACCTGGAACAGGACGCCGGTAAGTCGCTGCACGACCAACATGCGACCATGTCCTATGTCGACCTGAACCGCTCGGGCGTCGCCCTGATGGAGATCGTCTCGAAGCCCGACATGCGCTCGTCCGATGAGGCCAAGGCCTACATGACGAAGCTGCGCTCGATCGTTCGCTACCTCGGCACCTGCGACGGCAACATGGACGAAGGCTCGATGCGCGCCGACGTCAACGTCTCCGTGCGCCGCCCCGGTGAAGGCTTCGGCACGCGCTGCGAAATCAAGAACGTCAACTCCATCCGCTTCATCGGCCAGGCGATCGAATACGAGGCACGCCGCCAGATCGGCATCCTCGAAGACGGCGGTTCGATCGATCAGGAAACCCGCCTTTTCGATCCGAACAAGGGCGAGACGCGCTCCATGCGCTCCAAGGAAGATGCGCACGACTATCGCTACTTCCCCGATCCGGACCTGCTGCCGCTCGAATTCGACGACGCCTTCATCAAGGCGCTCGAAGCCGATCTGCCGGAACTCCCGGACGACAAGAAGGAGCGCTTCGTGCGCGAACTCGGCCTGTCGATCTACGACGCCTCGGTTCTCGTTTCGGAAAAGGCGATTGCCGATTATTTCGAAGCCGTTGCCGCTGGTCGCGATGGCAAGATGGCTGCCAACTGGGTCATCAACGACCTGCTCGGCGCCTTGAACAAACTCGGCAAAGACATTGAATCGACTCCGGTTTCCCCGGCCCAGCTCGGCGGTATCATCGACCTGATCAAGGCCGAGACCATTTCCGGCAAGATCGCCAAGGACGTCTTCGAGATCATTCTCAATGAGGGCGGCGATCCGGCCGAAATCGTCGAAAGCCGCGGCATGAAGCAGGTGACCGACACCGGCGCCATCGAAAAGGCCGTCGACGAGATCATCGCCGCCAACCCGGATCAGGTCGCCAAGGTTCTCGCCAAGCCGACACTCGCCGGCTGGTTCGTCGGTCAGGTCATGAAGGCAACCGGTGGCAAGGCCAATCCGCAGGCCGTCCAGGCGCTGGTCAAGGCCAAGCTCGGCATCGTCGAGGAATAACCTCGGCGGGCGGCAGCACAGCGCTGCCGCCCGCCACAGGAAAGCGACAATGGTCTATTTCGTCCGCACCGCCGGTGAGCGTGATCTGGAAAAGGTCCGCACTCTCCTGGTCGAGAGCTTTCATGCCGCCTACGATCGCTTTTATGGCGAGCCGAAGGTCAACGAACTCATCGCCCATCTGTTTTCTCCGGCAGCCCTGAAAGAGCGGCTGGCGAAGAAGAACGCCGAATTCGTCGTTGCCGATAGCGGCAAGGATATCGGCGGCGTCGGCTATGCCGTGATGTCCACGGACATGGCGAAGACCGCAGTGCTGCATCTTCTCTATGTTCGTCCGGCGCTGCAGCGTCAGGGCATCGGCCGCGACATGTTCGCCGAGCTCGAAACCTGCTTCCCCGATGCCGAGATCATGCGCCTCGAGGTGGAGCCGAAGAACGCCGAAGCGATCAGCTTCTACACCAGGCTCGGCTTCGCCGAAGTCGGCCGCAACGAGAATGTCGGCCCCGGCCAGTCGGGCATCGCCACGCTCGTGCTCGAAAAGCATCTCCCCACCCATTGAGAGCCTCATGACCGGCCAGCTCATTATCCGTGAAGCCCGGGAAGCCGACCTTGCCGCCTTGATCGCGCTGTTTGCCGCCGACGATATCGGCGGCCATGGCGATACGGCTGACGAGGCTGCCTTTCCCGACTATTTGCGGGCCTTCTCCGCGATTGCCGCATCACCGGATCAGACGCTCTATGTTGCCGAACTGTCCGGCGAAGTTGCCGGCACGTTTCAGACCTCGATAGCGACGACGCTGACCGGCCGCGGCGCCTCCTTCATGATCATCGAAGCGGTGCAGACGCGCGATGATTTGCGCGGGCAGGGCATCGGCAGGCAGATGATCGAGTTCTGCATCGCAGAGGCAAAAAGCCGCGGTTTCTCCCGCGTTCAGCTGATCTCCAATGGCAAGCGCAAGGATGCACACCGCTTCTACGAGCGCCTGGGCTTTGAGCCGTCGCATCTCGGCTTCAAGATGGCCCTGAAATGAGCCCGTGCCGATCTGGAATCACTGGACAATCGGGTCTTCCGGCGGCATAAGCGAGTGAACGAATTCCAGTCCCGCTTGACCTCCCTCAAGCACAAGGAACAGACATGAAGAACTTCCTGCTGCACATTTTCACCTGGTGGAACCACTACACGCTGGGAACACTGTTTGCGCTTCGCGGCTTCAAGCGTGTTGGCGAAGATGAGCTTGGCAATGTCTATTACGAAGGCGGCCTGTCTTCCTACGGTCTGCCGAAGCGTTGGGTGATCTATAGCGGCTATGCCGAAGCCTCCGCCATTCCTCCGGGCTGGCACGGCTGGATGCACCACCGCACCGATACCCCGCCGTCCAAGGAAAACTACGCGGCCAAGGAATGGGAAAAGGCGCATCGCGCCAACCCGACCGGTTCACCGCAGGCTTACCGTCCGCCGGGTTCGTTGGCCGCAACCGGCGAGCGTCCGCGCGTCACCGGCGACTACGACGCCTGGACGCCGGGCAACTGAGTTTCTCGACCGCGAAGCGGGCCATCCGGCCCCGCTTTTGGCCACAATTGACCTTTACCCGCAGATTGGCCGCAGAAGCTGCGGCCATTATCTTGAGATGCGGTGGAGACGGGTAGATATGCAGCTTTTCACGCGGAACCATGTCCTGCGTGCCGCCGGGATCGCCCTGGCGCTTGGCTCCTCTTTCCTGCCGCAGGCGGCCTCCGCCGCGCGCATCGAAAATCCTGTCGCCGTCTTCTCTGGCCTCGACAAGATCACCGGCCGCATCACCACCTTCGACGTCTATGTCAACGAGACCGTCCAGTTCGGCGCCCTGCAGGTCACGCCGAAGGCCTGCTATTCGCGCGACCAGTCGGAAGCGCAGAAGATCGACGGTTTCGTCGAAGTCGACGAGATCACCCTCGACCGCAAGATCCGCCGCATCTTCACTGGCTGGATGTTTGCCGACAGCCCCGGTTTGAATGCCGTCGAGCATCCGATCTATGACGTCTGGCTGAAGGACTGCAAGGCGCAGTCCGACGTGCCGGCGCCGGATGGCGCGGCAAAGGCCAAATAAATTTCTGATTGGTTTGGCTGTTGCGGCCGACCCTCCTCCTTCGAGGCCCTTCGGGCACCTCAGGATGAGGGCGGAGTATATGCCGTCGTGTGGGAAGCTGCATTCGAGATAGAGAAGCCCTCACCCTGAGGTCCGAGCAAAGCGACCCTCGAAGGGCGAGGGCGGGCGCACCGACCGCAACCACACGATAAGCGCAACGACCCAAGAGAGCCCTCATCCTGAGGTGCCCAAAGGGCCTCGAAGGAGGAGGGCGGGCGCTCTACCCCTAAAACTGCAGATGAGGCGAATCCATCGCCGCATCAAGCATCACGGCATACTCTTCCTTCGGAACATCAATCGCCCCGAACGTCTTCAGGTGTTCGGTAGTAAACTGCGTATCGAGCAGCTTGAATTCCTTCTCCCGAAGCCGCTCGACCAGATGCACGAGGCAGATCTTCGAGGCATCGGTGCGTCGCGAGAACATGCTCTCGCCGAAGAACGCCGCTCCCAGCGAAACGCCATAGAGGCCGCCGACCAGCTCGTCGCCGTCCCAGGCCTCGACCGAATGCGCGTGACCGATGCGATGGAGCGTTGAATAGAGTTGCCGGATGGTACCGTTGATCCAGGTGCTCGGCCGCCCTGATGTCTCCTCGGCGCAGGCCGAGATCACCGCGTCGAAATCCGAGTTGAAGCGGATGTCGAACGGCTTTCGGCGAATGGTCTTCGCCAGGCTTTTCGAAATGTGGAAGTCGTCGAGCGGGATCACCCCGCGAAGCTCCGGCTCGACCCAGAAGATTTCCGGATCGTCAGCCGATTCGGCCATCGGGAAGAGGCCGATGGAGTAGGCGCGCAGGAGGATCTCCGGGGTAATACCTGGGGACTTCCTGCGCGACCCTGCCATTCCGGATCAGGCCGGTTTGGTGCTGGCCAGATATTGCTCCAGCCAGTGAATGTCGTAGTCGCCATTCGCGATGTCCTGGTTGGAAACCAGGTCCTGGAACAGCGGCAGCGTGGTCTTGATGCCATCGACGACGAATTCGTCCAGCGCGCGGCGCAAACGCATCATGCATTCGACGCGGGTGCGGCCGTGCACGATGAGCTTGCCGATGAGGCTGTCGTAATAGGGCGGGATCTTGTAGCCCTGATACGCGCCGCTATCGATGCGCACGCCGAGACCGCCGGGCGCATGGAAATGCGTGATCGTGCCGGGCGAGGGCACGAAGGTGCGCGCGTCCTCGGCATTGATGCGGCATTCGATGGCATGGCCTTCGAATGTGATCTGGTCCTGCGTGACCGAGAGACCGCCGCCGGAGGCAACGCGGATCTGTTCGTGCACAAGGTCGATACCGGTGATCGCTTCGGTGACCGGATGCTCGACCTGAAGACGGGTGTTCATTTCGATGAAATAGAACTCGCCGTTCTCGTAGAGGAACTCGATCGTGCCGGCGCCGCGATACTTCAGCTTCTTCATGGCGTCGGCGCAGACCTGGCCGATCTTCATGCGCTGCTCGACGTTGAGGGCAGGGGAATTGGCTTCTTCCCAGACCTTCTGGTGGCGGCGCTGCAGCGAGCAGTCGCGTTCGCCGAGATGGATCGCATTGCCTTCGCCGTCACCGAATACCTGAACTTCGATGTGGCGCGGCTTGCCGAGATACTTTTCCATGTAAACGGCTTCGTTGCCGAAAGCGGCAGCCGCTTCGGTACGGGCCGTCGACCATGCCTCGATCAGGTCGGCTTCGGACTTGGCAACCTTCATGCCGCGTCCGCCGCCGCCGGCGGTTGCCTTGATCAGAACCGGATAGCCGATTTCGGCCGCCGTCTTCAGCGCATCTTCTTCGGTCTTCACTTCGCCGTCGGAGCCCGGAACAACGGGGATGCCGAGTTCCTGCGCCGTCGTCTTGGCGGTGATCTTGTCGCCCATGATGCGGATATGCTCCGCCGTCGGGCCGATGAAGGTGATGCCGTGGGCTTCGAGGATTTCCGCAAACTTGGCGTTCTCGGAGAGGAAGCCGTAGCCCGGGTGAACCGCGTCGGCGCCGGTGATTTCGCAGGCGGCAACGATCTGATGAATGTTCAGATAGCTGTCACGCGAAGGCGGCGGGCCGATGCAGACGCTCTCGTCGGCGAGGCGCACATGCATGGCGTCGGCATCTGCCGTGGAGTGAACCACGACGCAGGGAATGCCGAGCTCTTTGCAGGCACGCAAGACGCGCAGCGCAATTTCACCGCGGTTTGCAATGAGGATTTTGGAGACCATGACGCCCGCCTTATTCGATGACGACCAGGGCCTGGCCGTATTCGACGGGGCTTCCGTCCTCGACGAGGATTTCCGTGACCTTGCCCGACTTCGGCGACGGGATCTGGTTCATGGTCTTCATCGCTTCGATGATGAGCAGCGTCTGGCCTTCCTTGACGGTCGAGCCGACTTCGATGAAGGCGCGCGCGCCCGGAGCCGGTGCCATATAGGCGGTGCCGACCATCGGAGCGCTGACGGTGTTGGCCGGGTTGCGCGCCGGAGCGGCTGCTGCGGCCGGTGCCGCCGCAGCGGCGGGTGCTGCAGCTGCCGGAGCAGCAGCGTATGCCGGGGCCATCGGCGCCTGGACGTACTGCATGTTGCCGCCGCGCGAAACGCGGATGCGCAGATCGTCCTGCTCGACTTCGATTTCCGTCAGGTCCGTGTCGTTGAGGATGTTCGCGAGGTCACGGATCAGTGCCTGGTCGATACCGGATTTCTTTTCAGCCATGAGTGTTTGCCCTGTCTTCTTCTTATGCCGTGAGGTTCTTCAGCGCCTGGAGCGCCAGAATGTAGCTGTGGGGGCCGAAGCCGGCGATTACACCCTTGCAGGCAGGGGCAATCATCGACTTGTGCCTGAATTCTTCGCGTGCATGCACGTTCGAGATATGGAGCTCGATCACCGGAATGGAAATAGCCTTGATCGCATCATGCAGTGCAATGGATGTATGCGTGTAGGCGCCGGCATTGATGGCAACGCCTGCCGCCTTGTCGTTGGCTTCATGGAACCAGTCGATCAGCGTGCCTTCATGGTTGCTCTGGCGGAAGTCGATCTCGAAACCGAGTTCCTTGCCCGCAGCCCGGCAATCCGCCTCGATGTCCTGAAGCGTCTTGCCACCGTAGATGCCGGGTTCTCTTTTGCCCAGCATGTTCAGGTTTGGCCCGTTCAGGACGAAAATCGTTTGCGTCATCGAGTGTTCCATTGAATGCACGAGGGCAACCTATAGACTCCCCATGGCCTTAATGAAAGCCCTTTGGGATAGGCATCCCGAATCGTGCCATATTTGTCCACATGGCTGAAACGCTTGGATTTTGGCGATTTGATGGGCGAGAGCCTCAGCAGCTCGTCTTGCCGCAGGTCCGCATGTTCTTGACCTTGGCTTCCAGGTCGTCGAAGCCAACTGCGCCCTGCACCAACTCGTTGCCGATCACATAGGACGGCGTGCCTGAAATGCCGAGTTTCTGCGCCAGGTCATAGGCGTTCTGCACCGAGCCGGTATCCGGGCTCTTCGCCATTTCGTCGCGGATCTGCTTTTCGTTGACGCCGAGCGAGGAGGCGACTTCCATGGCGCTGTCTTCATCCGCACGGCCTTCGCCGCCGAGCAGCGCCAGGTGGAACTGCTCGTATTTCTCCGGCGCCAGCTTGCGGAAAGCGTCCGAAACCTTGTGGGCGGCAACCGATTCCGGTCCGAGGATCGGGAATTCCTTCAGCACGAAGCGGACATTCTTGTCCTTCTTCAGCATCGTCTGCATGTCGGAGAGCGCGTGGCGGCAGTAGCCGCAATTATAGTCGAAGAACTCGACGATGGTGACGTCGCCCTTCGGATTGCCGATCGAGATATCG
This sequence comes from Rhizobium sp. Rhizsp82, assembly GCF_047325115.1. Classification (NCBI taxonomy): domain Bacteria; kingdom Pseudomonadati; phylum Pseudomonadota; class Alphaproteobacteria; order Hyphomicrobiales; family Rhizobiaceae; genus Rhizobium; species Rhizobium sp. Rhizsp82. Next base: position 2,389,359 of record NZ_CP168570.1, read on the forward strand.
TCCTTGGCGTCGAAGATGCTCTTGCTGTTCTCGCTGATCACCTGGTTGGCTTTGACGAGGCGTGCTTCTTCCTGCTTCTTCTGCAGGGCGTCCTGAACGTCGAGCATGATCTCGGGGTTCTGGATCAGGTATTCCTTGATGAACTCGCCGAATTCTTTCTTCTGCGCATCGTCGAGTGCAAGCGCTGGAAGCGGCATGGCAAAGCTGGCAGCGAGCGCAAGGGCGGTGAAGGTTTTCGGAAAGAGAGCCATTGTGTCCTCGTCGGCTGATCGAATGCGATGCCGCTTCATAACATCGCCCGGTTAATGGGCTTGAATGCGAAGCATCAAATTACGGTGTGCGGCCCGGCCATCAAACAGGATTTTTCTGGATCGCCGCGCAATCGCGGGATTGTGATGAACCTGATAATGCGGCAATTGTCTGGCCGCAATTGAATATCCGGAGTTATCAGACCTTGTTTTCCGTATCGAAGCGCAGCGAAGTCGAGCCTTTCCACGCCATGGATGTTCTGGCCGAGGCGACCAAACGGCGCGCCGCCGGCCACCCGGTCATCTCCATGGCGGTCGGCCAGCCCTCGCATCCGGCCCCGCAGGCAGCGCTCGAGGCAGCCCGCGCGGCACTTGCGGAAGGCAAGATCGGCTATACCGATGCGCTGGGGACAGCGCGGCTGAAACATGCGCTCGCCTGGCACTACCGCGACCGTCATGGTTTGGAGATCGATCCGGCGCGGATCGCCATCACCACGGGCTCGTCTGCCGGTTTCAATCTCGCTTTCCTGTCGCTCTTCGATGCCGGTGACGCCGTGGCGATCGCTCGGCCCGGCTATCCGGCCTATCGCAACATCCTCGGCGCCCTCGGACTGAAGGTGATCGAAGTTGCCGTGACGGCTGAGACGCATTTCACGCTGACGCCGGAAAGCCTGGAAGCCGCACAGCGCGAGAATGGCGTGAAGCTGAAGGGCATCCTGCTCGCAAGCCCGGCAAACCCGACCGGAACCGTGACGGGCAGGGCGGCGCTGAAGGCGCTTGCGGACTATTGCGCCGCCAATTCGATCGCCTTCATCTCCGACGAAATCTATCACGGCCTGACATTCGCCGGCGAGGAGACCAGCGCGCTGGAGCTGACCGATGAGGCGATCGTCATCAATTCCTTCTCGAAGTACTATTGCATGACCGGCTGGCGGATCGGCTGGATGGTGCTGCCGGAGCGGCTTGTCCGGCCGATCGAGCGCGTCGCCCAGAGCCTCTACATCTCGCCGCCGGAGCTCTCGCAGATCGCCGCCACGGCAGCGCTTGGCGCTGCTGCCGAGCTCGACGTCTACAAGGCGAGCTATGCCGCAAACCGCGATTTCCTGCTTCGGCGCTTACCCGAAATCGGTCTGCCGGTGGCATCGCCGATGGACGGCGCCTTCTACGCCTATGTCGACGTCACACGCTTCAGCAATGACAGCATGGCCTTTGCCAAGCGCATGCTGGCGGAGATCAATGTCGCGGCCACGCCGGGTCTCGACTTCGATCCGCTGGAGGGCAACAGGACGATGCGGATGTCCTATGCGGGATCCGAATCGGAGATCGCTGAGGCCATCGAGCGCATGGCCGGCTGGCTGAAATAGGGTCTGTTTTCCTGCGCTTGCGCCGGTTTCCTGAATCAATTCCGCAGGCGCTTGAATCAATTTGTGAGCGGGCGAAGCGACAGGCGCCCGCGCTCCGCCAGCTCATCGGCCCGCTCATTGCCGCCGATGCCGGCATGGCCCTTGCACCAGGCGACGGACAAAGCGGCGTTGCGCGATAGCGCGCCGTCGATCGCCTGCCAGATATCCTTGTTGGCGATCGCCCGGTTTCGGAGATTGGCGTTGGCGCCGATCTTCTTCCAGCCGTTGTTCCGCCAGATCGGCCTCCAGAGCGTGCAGCCCTTTATGGCATAGGCCGAGTCCGTCCAGATGACTGCAGTCTCGCCGGATGCGTTTGCATCGACCCACCGCGCCGCTTCCAGGATTGCCCGCAGCTCCATACCGTTATTCTCGGCCTTACCGACTCTACCGGATGCCGATGCGATTTCGGCGCCGTCGCGATAGGCAGCGAATGCCCAGCCGCCGTGGCCGGACTTCGGATCGAAGGAGCCATCGGTGAACAGGTGGAGGCCGCGGCGCATGTCCGGCGCGTCTGGGATCTCGGTCATGCTGGTGGAGGGGCCCTCTACTGGAATCGTTGCCCGTAGGGTAGCGGCAAGGTGAAGGCCTGTCTGCGTTCGAGCGGAGCCCGTTCACAAGCCCCTTGACTATTCCATACCCGTATGGCTATGAATAAACCCATAGCCAATGAGGTATGAATTGGAAACACAAAGCACCCAGGACCTGCTTTTCCGGTCGCTCGCCGATCCGACCCGCCGCGCGCTTTTCGAGCGTCTGTGCCTGGAGGGCGAGAAGACGGTCGGCGTGCTGACGTCAGGAGCAGGGGTCTCGCAACCGGTCGTCTCGAAGCATCTCGCCGCCCTCAAGCAGGCTGGCCTGGTGCGCGACCGGCATGAGGGACGCCAGACGCATTACAGTGCCCGCATCGAGGCGCTGGCGCCGCTGGCGGATTGGACGACGAAGATGGCCGGCTTCTGGGAGAGCCGGTTCGATGATCTCGAAGAGCTTTTGAAGAGGATGGACCAATGAGCGACGCAACCCATGAACGGCGCACCGTGGTCGTCGAGCGGGAGATCGCCTTTCCGCCGGAAAAGATATGGCGCGCGCTGACGCAGCCGCATCTCTTGCAGGATTGGCTGATGCGGAACGATTTCAAGCCGGTGGTCGACCACCGCTTCAAGTTCAGCGGCGACTGGGGCTCGGTCGATTGCGCGGTCCGCGAAGTCGAACCGAACAGGACGCTCTCCTACAGCTGGGACGCTCATGGCCTCGAAAGCGTCGTGACGTGGACCCTGACGCCGACGGCGAAGGGCACGCATCTGCGCATGGAGCAATCCGGATTCCGACCCGACCAGCAGCAGGCCTTCATGGGCGCACGCGCAGGCTGGCACAAATTCTTCGAGAACCTCGAGCAGCTGCTGGCGCGCGCTTGAGTTTCGACCATATCTTCAGGGAGGAAACATTGGCTTTCAGCAGATTTATCCGGCAGACGCACCGCTGGATCTCGATTATCTTCACGGTGACCGTCGCCGCCAATTTTGCAACCATGGCCTTCGGCACGCCACCGGCATGGGTCGTCTATTCACCGCTTCTGCCGCTGTTCCTGCTGCTTTTCAGCGGCCTCTATCTCTTCGCCCTGCCTTATCTGGCAGGACGGAATTGACGGCAAGCGGCCTCTTCAATCCGGCGCGTTTCGGCTAACGTCGAGGCGACAAATGGATTCGGGAGGGTTAGTAGCGTGCGTCAGGTTCCGGCAGCCAATTGGGCGGAGAGCTATCACTACAGCTTCAGGGAATGCCTCAGCCCCACCTCGGTGGATGAGCTTTGCAGCATCGTCGCGCAATCGGGATCGCTGAAGGCAGTCGGCTCCGGCCACTCCTTCAACGGTATTGCCGATGGCAGCACCGCGATCCGGCTGACGGATATGCCTGCCAATCCAGTGGTCGAGAGCAACGGCACGGAGGTCAGCGTCGGCGGACACTGGACCTATGGCGATCTTGCCCAGTTTCTCCACGGTCAGCGGCTGGCGATCCACAATCTCGCCTCGCTGCCGCATATCTCGATTGCCGGCGCGATCGCCACGGCCACCCATGGATCGGGCGACGGCAACGGCAATCTGGCAACCGCGGTATCGGCTCTGGAATTCGTCGCCGCTGACGGCAGCCTCGTCAAGGTCAGGCGCGGCGAGCCCGGTTTCGACGGCATGGCCGTCCATCTCGGCGCGCTCGGCATCGTGACGAGGGTGAGCCTCGATATCCGGCCGGAATTCAAAATCGCGCAAAGCGTCTATGAAGATCTCGCCTGGGATCAGCTGCTTGCCAATCTCGATCAGATCATGGCAGGCGGCTACAGCGTCAGCGTCTTCACGCAATGGGCGGAGAAGGCGGGGGCGATCTGGCTGAAACGGACGGCTTCCGACGCTGACTGGCCGGCAGAGCTCCATGGCGCGGTGCGCGCTACGGTAAACCGTCACCCGATCATCGGGCTCGATGCCGGCAACTCGACGGAGCAACTCGGCCGTTACGGACGCTGGTCCGACCGGCTGCCGCATTTCAAGATGGGCTTCACCCCGAGCAGCGGCGCGGAGATACAGTCGGAATTCCACGTGCCCCGGCAGCATGGCGCAGCCGCAATCCAGGCCTTGCTGAAGATTCGCGAGCGTTTCGCGCCGCTGATCCAGGCCGGCGAGTTCCGTACCGTCGCAGCCGATACGCTCTGGCTCAGCCCTCAATATCAGCGCGATACGCTATCGATGCACTTCACCTGGCAGCGGGATCAGGATGCCGTCAACGAGGCGGTTCGTCATATCGAGGAGGCGCTCCAGCCTTTCGACGCGCTGCCGCATTGGGGCAAGGTCTTCAACGAGCGCGGCATCGGTGCGCGCTATGAGAAGTTTGACGATTTCGTCAATCTTCGCAACAGGATGGACCCGGAACGCAAGTTCTCGAATCCCTGGCTCGACGCGGTCGTCTTCGGCGCCGGCAAGGCCTGAAAATCGGCATGGCGCTACATCCGTACTTCCGGCTTTACTCATGAAAATGTCTTTCCGGTAGCAGGAAAGCGGGCTCTTCCGATGCCTTTGATAACTGCCGGTGGTGTCACGCTCAGGTCACGCTGGAGGGTGATATGACGTCTGCTTCTTGTTCAGGAGCAGGCAGTGAACCGCTTTATCATATACCTTCCGGACGACCGCGACTGGGTCAAGATACTGACCTCTTTGCAGAAGCTCGGAAGCCTCGAAACCGACCGTGCGCACATGGTGACGTTGGTCAGCCCCTTCGATACCGATCACATCGATGCCAAGCTGAAGGAAGGCCGCAAGTCCTACGTCCTCGTCAAGGTCGAGGGCGAATTGCGCTATAACGTCCGCGACCACGCCGCGACCGCCGTTCTGGCGATCCATGTCGAAGTCTGAGCCTTCGCCGATCCCAATCAATCCTTGAGCCATAAAAAAATCCGGCCGCGTCTCCACGGCCGGATTTTTGTTTTGAACCGTCAGGCTTCTTAGAAGAAGCCGCGGCGCTGCCACCAGCCGGCCTTCTTCGGCTTGCCGTCGCCTTCGGCCTCGGCAGCCTCGCGGGTCGACTTCACGGTCGGTGCAGACGAGGAGATGTTCGATTCGCGGTTGGCGCGGACCGGCTTTGCCTCTTCGGCCGCAGCGGCTTCAGCAGCAGGAGCGGCGAGGTCGGCGGATGCTTCGACAGTCTCGGCTTCCGGCTCTGCAGCGGCTGCAGGCGCTTCTTCGGCGACAACAGGCTCTTCGACAGGCGATGCAGCTGCCTTGCGGCGGCCACGGCCGCGGCCCTTGGCAGGCTTGACCTCTTCGGTGACGAAGGCACCGGTTTCGACGGCTGCCATGGCGCTTTCGCCCTCGGCTGCATCAGTTGCAAAGGCTTCGATCACTTCGGCCTGGGTTTCGACCGCGACGGTCTCGCCGGCTTCAGCTTCCGACTCGGCGTCGCCTTCACCTTCACCGTCGGCGGCATCGGCGCTCAGTTCGCCGTTTTCGTCACGGTTGCGGCGTCCACCACGCTTGCCACGGCGGCGGCGCTTGCGGCGCTGCTCGTTGTCGCTATCGCCTTCGGCGCGGGCTTCGGTTGCAGCGGCTTCATCGCCTTCTGCCTCGTCCTCATCGCCTTCTGCTTCGTCGGCACCGTCTTCAGCGGAGGCTTCGAGGCCCGAAGCCTGGTCGCCATTGCCACCACGGCCACCACGGCGGCGGCGGCGGCGCTTGCGCTTGCGGTTACCGCCTTCGCTGTCGCTTTCCGAACGCTGCTGGGCAGGGCGCTCGGCGCTAGCTGCCTTTTCTTCCAGCTCTTCGTCTTCTTCCTCGTCCATCTCGATCACGACATCGTCGTCGTCATCGTCGGGGATGGCCGCGAAGTTGAAGAGCGTTTCGATCTTGACCGGGTTCTCGACCGGCTCGCCACGATCGATCGCGAAATGCTGCGAACCGATGCTGTTGTCGGCACCGATGACGATCGCCACGCCGAAGCGGGTTTCGTAATCGACGATCGACTGGCGCTTGTGGTTGAGCAGGTAGAGCGCGATGTCAGGCGTCGTGCGCACGGTGATATCGTGCGTCGTGTTCTTGAGCAGATATTCCTCGATGCCGCGCAGGACGTGCAGGGCAACGGAGGACTGCGAACGGACGTGGCCGGTGCCGCCGCAATGCGAGCAGACCTGCGTCGTCGATTCCAAAACCGAAGCGCGGATGCGCTGGCGCGACATTTCCAGAAGGCCGAAATGCGAGATGCGGCCGACCTGGATGCGGGCGCGGTCGTTCTTCAGGCATTCCTTCAGACGCTTCTCGACGGCGCGGTTGTTGCGCTTTTCTTCCATGTCGATGAAGTCGATGACGATCAGGCCGGCAAGGTCGCGAAGGCGAAGCTGGCGCGCCACTTCGTCGGCGGCTTCGAGGTTCGTCTGCAGCGCCGTGTCTTCGATCGAATGCTCGCGCGTCGAACGGCCGGAGTTGACGTCGATCGAAACCAGCGCTTCCGTCTGGTTCATGATCAGGTAGCCGCCGGACTTCAGCGTCACCTGCGGCTGCAGCATGCGGTCGAGCTGTGCCTCGATGCCGGAGCGCGAGAAGATCGGGTGAATGTCGCGGTAAGGCTGAACCACCTTGGCGTGGCTCGGCATCAGCATCTTCATGAAGTCTTTCGCTTCACGATAGCCTTCTTCGCCGGCAACGATGATCTCGCCGATATCCTTGTTGTAGAGGTCGCGGATCGAGCGCTTGATCAGCGATCCCTCTTCGTAAACCAGGCAAGGAGCCGTCGAGGCCAGCGTCAGCGTGCGGACGTTCTCCCACAGGCGCATCAGATATTCGAAGTCGCGCTTGACCTCGACCTTGGTGCGGTTTGCACCGGCGGTACGAAGGATCACGCCCATGCCCTGCGGCACTTCCAGCATGCGGGCGATTTCCTTCAGCCGCTTGCGGTCCTGCGGGTTGGTGATCTTGCGCGAAATGCCGCCGCCACGCGCCGTGTTCGGCATCAGAACCGAGTAACGGCCTGCGAGCGACAGATAAGTGGTGAGAGCCGCGCCCTTGTTGCCGCGCTCTTCCTTGGCGACCTGCACGAGCAGGATCTGGCGGCGCTTGATGACTTCCTGGATGCGGTACTGCTTGCGCGGACGGCGGGCTGCACGATCCGGCACTTCTTCCATCGCGTCTTCGGCGCCGACGGATTCAATCACTTCTTCTTCATGGTCGTGATCGTCGTCGTCATCGTCGTCGTGGCCGCGGCGGCGGGAATCGACTTCTTCCGAGATCGAGTCGCTTTCGACCATTGCAGCCATCGATCCGCCGTTCGAATCGTCGTCGCTGTCGACGGAAGCAACCGGTGCTTCGACATCGGTCGGAACGGCGTCTTCGGTCGCGGTGGTTTCGACAGCCTTCTTGCGGCTGCGGCGCGGCTTGGCCGCGGCCTTCTTCTTGGCCGGAGCGGCTTCTTCGGCAACCGGAGCTTCTGCCTCGGTCGGAGCCTCGGCTGCGACTTCCTCGGCAGGCTCGTCCTTGGCGACGATGCCGATATCGGGCTGCTCCTGGTTCGCCGGATCGTTCATCGGCGCGGTCTCGACATGCTCGACGTCGTCGTCGCGGCGATGCTCTTCGGCCTCGGCGCGCAGCAAGGCCTGACGGTCGGCAAGCGGGATCTGGTAGTAATCGGGATGGATTTCGGCAAAGGCCAGGAAGCCGTGCCGGTTGCCGCCGTAGTCGACGAAAGCGGCCTGCAGCGAGGGCTCAACCCTCGTTACCTTAGCAAGATAGATGTTGCCGCGGATTTGCTTCTTGTGCTGCGACTCGAAGTCAAATTCTTCTATGCGGTTCCCGCGAACGACAACGACGCGCGTCTCTTCCTCGTGAGACGCGTCGATAAGCATTTTGTCTGCCATGTAAGCTGTGCTCCTCGGCGCAGCCCGATACGCGCATTCCCGCCGGTGTCTAGGACAGGCAGGGAACGGTTATGAGCGGTTGCGCCGGATAATGAAAGTCGCGATTGGTTCGGGAGGGTAGGCAGCAGCCAGGCAACAGCGGGGAAGATATTCTCCCGGGGCCTGTAGACTTTGGATAAAACCTGCTGCGACACCATTATGACCAAGCGAGATCGACAATACTAAGACCCGTAGGTCCGATGGGTTTGCTCCTCAGAGCGTTTGGTGGCTATCCACCGATGAAGTTTCCGCATACGCCGGAAAATTCAGAATCCAGTTCACTCGGCTAGAAACACATATGACGGCGGACGATTGCCGGTTGCGGCGCCAGGTCCTCGTGGGGTTGGCAGCCTTCGCGGCGACTCTATCCCGTCAGCACTTCTAACCTGAATTCGTTGTATGGTTTCTCTGTCACAATAGCAAGGGAAAAGCCAAATGTGCCATAATATTGATGGATTTCGGCACGCATAGAAAATCGGGGATAAACGGTCCTGATTCGGCATGCGCTGTGTTACAAGGCTCGGGGAGCCTGACGGCGCTGGCGGGCGTCCGGGACCGATATGCAATGACAGATAGGGTGTGGCGGTCGATTGGTTAAGAGGGAGCGGCCCGCTAAAGGGCAATCCGGCAGGCGGATGAATGTTTTGGCGGGCGCGCTCGTTGCTGCCGCGCTGTGTCTTCATGTGGGACCTGCTTCGGCTGCCGATGGCGGCAAGCCCGAACCGCTGCTTGCCTATGGCGCCCGCATCATCGGCGATGACGCCCGCACCCGCATCGTCGTCGATTTCGACCGCGAACCGGCTTTCTCCGTTCACTACATCGCCAATCCCGAGCGCATCGTCATCGACCTGCCGGCGACCGCCTTCGGCTTCGATGCCAGGCAGCTCGGTGCCCGCGGTCTCTTCAAGGATATCCGCTACGGCGCGATGGGCGAGGGCAGTGCCCGCATCGTGCTGACGGCGATCAAGCCGGTGAAGCTGGCGATCGCCAAGGTGCAGAAGGATGAGGACGGCAAGGGCCACCGCCTGGTGCTCGATGCCGAGATGACGACCAAGGAGGAATTCGCGGCCCTCGTCAAAGGCCAGTCCTGGAGCGATCCGGCCGACCAGCAGGTGACGAGCGCGATACCGGCCGGAGAGACGCCGAAGCCCGGCGACTTCATCATTGCCGTCGATGCCGGTCACGGTGGTATCGATACCGGCGCGATCGGCGTCGACACCAAGACCGAGGAAAAACAGGTGACGCTTGCCTTTGCCAAGGCGCTGGCCGACCGGCTGAACCGCGAGGCCGGCATCAAGGCCTTCCTCACCCGCGATAACGACGAATTCCTGTCGCTTTCCGAGCGCGTGCAGCTCGCCCGCCAGCACCATGCCGGTCTGTTCATCTCGCTTCATGCCGATACGCTGAAGCAAAAGGATATCAGGGGCGCCACCGTCTACACGATCTCCGACAAGGCATCCGACAAGCTCGCCGCCGATCTCGCCGAGCGCGAAAACCTCTCCGACCAGATCGCCGGCAAGGAAACCGTTGCCGAGCCGCCTGAGGTCGCCGACATCCTGCTCGACCTGACGCGGCGCGAGACCCAGGCCTTCTCGATCTCGCTTGCCGAGAATGTGCTCGGCTCCTTCAAGGATCAGATCGGCACGATCAACAATCCGCACCGGCATGCCGGTTTCCAGGTCCTGCGCGCACCCGACGTGCCCTCGATCCTGCTCGAGCTCGGCTTCCTCTCGAATGTCGAGGATGAGAAGCTCCTCCTCGACGACCAGTGGCGGCTGAAGATGGCCGATCTGCTGACCGATGCCGTAAAGCGATACCATTCGTCGGTTGCCGCCAATGGCGGCTGATGCCGTGGCGAAGATGTGACAGTTTGGGCGAAAGCTGAGGATGGCAGTGGAATGGGGCAGGGGAGCCCTATTTTGCTCACATTCAGGCCGTTACTCCCGGCTATGTTTCTGACCCGAGAGGCGGAATCGGCTTGTCGCAGTGCCGCGCATGGAGTAAGCCGCGCGCAACGTGTAAATTGCGCGATCTGATGCGATGATACCGCCTGCGCCGATTGAAGATTTGGAATACCGGTAGCCCAACATGATCAGACTTCTTGGATATTTCTTCGGCATTGCTTGCGTCATGTTTCTTGGCGCAGCAGCTGTCGTGGCCGTTTATCTGGCCAACGTCGCGAAGGATCTCCCCGATTACGCCGTGCTGAACAGCTATGCGCCGCCCGTGACCACCCGCGTTCACGCCGGCAACGGCGCGCTGATGGCTGAATATGCCAAGGAAAAACGCCTGTTCCTGCCGATCCAGGCAATCCCGGACCGCGTCAAGGCTGCCTTCCTTTCGGCTGAAGACAAGAATTTCTACAACCATCCGGGCGTCGACCTCACCGGTCTCGGCCGCGCTATTCTCGTCAACGTCCAGAATTTCGGCTCTGGCCGCCGCCCGGTCGGCGCCTCGACGATCACCCAGCAGGTCGCCAAGAACTTCCTTCTGACCTCGGACCAGACGATCGACCGCAAGATCAAGGAAGCGATCCTCTCCTTCCGCATCGAGCAGGCCTACAGCAAGGACAAGATCCTCGAGCTTTATCTGAACGAGATCTTCTTCGGCCTGAACTCCTACGGTATCGGCAGCGCAGCACTCACCTATTTCAACAAGTCGGTCACCGAACTGACGATCGCCGAATCCGCCTATCTGGCATCGCTGCCGAAGGGCCCGGCAAACTACCATCCGTTCCGCCACCCGGAAGCAGCGCTTGAGCGCCGCAACTGGGTCATCGATCGCATGGTCGAAAACGGCTATGTCAGCAAGGAAGACGGCGAAGAAGCCAAGAAGCAGCCGCTCGGCGTCACCGCCCGCAGCACCGGCCCGTCGCTCTTCGCGTCCGATTACTTCGCCGAAGCCGTCCGCCGTCAGCTGATCGACCAGTTCGGTGAGAAGGCGCTTTATGAAGGCGGTCTCTCGGTCCGTACCTCCCTCGATCCGCAGATGCAGCTGGCGGCCCGCCGCGCCCTGCAGGATGGTCTGACGACCTATGACGAGCGCCGCGGTTTCCATGGCCCGATCAAGACGATCGACACGACTGCCGACTGGGGCAAGGCTCTCGCCGACATTCCGGCGCTGTCGGACGTTCCCGAATGGCGCCTTGCCGTCGTTCTCGCCGTCTCCGACGACAGCGTCGATATCGGCCTGCAGCCGCCGAAGGACGGTGGCGGCAAGATCGGCCCGGATCGCGAGCGCGGCACCATCCAGGCAAAGAACATGCAGTGGGCCTATCGCTCGTCGACCGGCGACCGCAAGACGGCGAAGTCGCCTGAGGGCGTTCTGTCGCCCGGCGATGTCGTCTATGTCGCGCGCCAGGGCGGTGAGACATCGACATCATACCGGCTGCAGCAGCCACCGAAGGTTCAGGGTGGCCTCGTTGCCATGGACCCGAAAACCGGCCGCGTTCTCGCCATGGCTGGCGGCTTCTCCTACGGCCAGTCGGAATTCAACCGTGCGACGCAGGCGATGCGCCAGCCGGGTTCCTCCTTCAAGCCTTTCGTCTACGCAGCCGCGATGGACAACGGCTATACGCCTGCCTCCGTCATCATGGACGCCCCGATCGAGATCGTCTCCGGCGGTCAGGTCTGGAAGCCTGAGAACTACGGCGGCGAAGTCGGCGGCCCCTCGACCTTGCGTTCGGGCATCGAGCATTCGCGCAACCTGATGACGGTCCGCCTCGCCAACGACCTTGGCATGAACATCGTTGCCGAATATGCCGAGCGCTTCGGCATTTACGACAAGATGCCGCCGCTGCTCGCCATGTCGCTCGGCTCCGGCGAAACCACGGTCCTGCGCATGGTCTCGGCCTATTCGGTCATTGCCAATGGCGGCAAGCAGATCAAGCCGACGCTGATCGACCGCATCCAGGACCGCTACGGCAAGACCATCTTCAAGCATGAAGAGCGCGTCTGCGACGGCTGCAATGCCGGCGACTGGCAGAACCAGGAAGAGCCGAACATCGTCGATAACCGCGAACAGGTTCTCGACCCGATGACCGCCTACCAGATCACCTCGATGATGCAGGGCGTCATCACCCGCGGTACCGCCGCAGGCAAGATCGATCTCGGCGGCCGCGATGTCGCCGGCAAGACCGGTACCACCAACGATGAAAAGGACGCCTGGTTCGTCGGCTTCACGCCGGATCTGGTCGCCGGTCTCTACATGGGCTTCGATACACCGGCGCCGCTTGGCCGCGGCGGTACGGGTGGCGGCCTTTCGGCGCCGATCTTCAACGAGTTCATGCAGGCCGCCGTCAAGGACATGCCGCCGTCGAAATTCGTGATCCCGCAGGGCATGAACCTCGTCGCCATCGACCGCAAGACCGGCATGGCGGCGCAGGAAGGCGATCCGAACACGATCATCGAAGCCTTCAAGCCCGGCACCGGCCCGGCCGACAGCTTCTCGGTCATCGGCATGGACAGCACCATGTCTCCGGAAGAGATTCTGAAGACCTCGCCGCAGGCCAACCAGGCCGTTCAGTCGAACAGCGGCGGCCTCTACTAATCACCTTCGTCGAACGCCATGCGGCGGCCGCGGGCTTTACATCCGCTGCCGCCGCAACTATTTGACGGGCCATCTCGAGACCAACGCAGAGAAGCAGGAAAATGCGCGCGGAGATCATAAACGTAGTCGATGAAACCAAGCAGGCTATCACCCTGCTGAGGAGGCATCTTTGACTGGGACCAGGCGATAAGACGGCTGGACTGGTTGAACAATAAGGCAGAGGACCCGAACCTCTGGAACGATGCCCAGGAAGCACAGAAGCTGATGCGCGAGCGCCAGCAGCTGGATGACGGCATCAACGGCGTGCGGCAGCTCGAGCAGCAGCTGAACGACAATATCGAGCTCATCGAGATGGGCGAGGAAGAGGGCGATGCGAGCGTCGTCACCGAGGCCGAGGAAGCGCTGAAGGGCCTGAAGGCCGAAGCGGCGCGCCGCCAGGTCGAGGCGATGCTGTCAGGCGAGGCCGACAGCAACGATACCTATCTTGAAGTCCATTCCGGCGCCGGCGGCACGGAAAGCCAGGACTGGGCGAACATGCTTCTGCGCATGTACACCCGCTGGGCTGAGCGTTCGAAATTCAAGGTCGAGCTTCTGGAAGTCCATGACGGCGAAGAAGCGGGTATCAAGTCCGCGACCCTGCTCGTCAAGGGCCACAATGCCTATGGCTGGCTGAAGACGGAATCGGGCGTTCACCGCCTGGTGCGTATCTCGCCTTATGACAGCAACGCGCGCCGTCACACGTCCTTCTCGTCGATTTGGGTCTATCCCGTCGTCGATGACTCGATCAACATCGAGATCAACGAGAGCGACTGCCGCATCGATACCTACCGTTCCTCGGGCGCCGGCGGCCAGCACGTCAACACGACCGACTCGGCCGTGCGTATCACCCATATCCCGACCGGCATCGTGGTCGCCTGCCAGCAGGAACGCTCGCAGCACAAGAACCGTGCCAAGGCCTGGGACATGCTGCGTGCCCGCATGTACGAAGCGGAACTGAAGAAGCGTGAAGACGCCGCCAGCGCCGAAGCCGCATCGAAGACCGATATCGGCTGGGGCCACCAGATCCGCTCCTACGTCCTGCAGCCCTACCAGCTGGTCAAGGATCTGCGCACCGGCGTGGCCAGCACCGCTCCCGGCGATGTTCTCGACGGCGAACTCAACGAGTTCATGGAAGCGGCTCTCGCGCACCGCATCAGCGGCAAGCCCGACGCCGTCGTCGACGACATCGATTGATCGCTGCAGGCATGTGAATAAAGAAAGCCCCGGTCTCCCGGGGCTTTTTCGTTCTAGAGGTTCAGGCGGAAATAGACGCCGTTGCGATGCGGCCGGTAGTAACGGTCGTGATATCGCCAGTAGCGATGCTCCCGCCAGCGCCGCTCGGCGCGCCAGTCGCGATAGTGGTGCCTGTTATAGCGCCAGCCATGGCGATAATAGTAACGATGGTTGTTCCGGTAGTGACGGTGCCGGACCTGAACGACATCGCTCTTTTCCACAGCCGCAACCGGCGCCTGCGACCGCGGCATGGCCGAGACAGGCTCCGCCGCAACGACGGCCGAGCCGATCGAAAGAACGGCCGCAATGGCAAAATGGGCGATTTTCATAACGCATCTCCTTGGTAGTTCATGCCCAAGGTTGGCCCCCGCGGCCTGAACTCGCTCTGAAGACGGGCTTCATGTTAGGTTCATGCGGAGGGAGCGTTGAAAGCGACGGCAGTCATTCCGACAGCGCGTCAGCGGGGCCGTTGAGTGTTGTGCGCTGGGAAGAGAGAGGGCTACCCCTCCTCAATGCCGCGATCGAGATTACCAGCGAGGCAACACCCGCCAGAGAAGCGATCCAGCCGGCCCGCTCTTGTTGCGTGGGCGGCATCGTTATCGTTGTGCGGTGGCTACCCGGAGGAACGCTCACCACGACAACCGGTTCGTCTATGCTCAGCAGATCGGCGGGCCGCGCCGCACCTCCATTTTGAGCATATTGCCATCCGGTGTATGAAAATTGGCGGATCGCCAGCCGCATCTCGCCTTCTGAAGATGTCGCGAGTTCAATCAGCCGCGGTCTCCACTGTTTGACGCGAACATCGCCAGTTCCGGAAAGAATGGCCGTCGATGCGTTGTCCGGGAATCTCCTGGTCAAGACGTCGATGTCGCCGAGCTGATATTCGAAGGGCTCGGTGTTATCCGCGACCAGTGCAGCCCGCGCCTTTCCTGAGGCCGCGCCGGATTCGATCGAGAAGGCATAGAGGGCCACGTTTACAACCAGCATCGAACCGATCGCAAAAAACACGCTTCTCTGCGCGGCTTGTCGCCTTGGTGTCGAAGAGCGGCCCGCTTGGTCGCCTACATATGCACAGAGTGCGGCAATAGCGATCGCCTGGATCGAGAGAAATCTCCAAGGAAACTGGATGCGATTGAGCGAAGAGTTCAAACTCCATAGCGGTTCGCTGATGATAGTCGTCATAACGACCGAGATAGTCATCAATGCCAATGCGAAGCTTAGACGCCACATTGATGTGCGCGGCTGTCCTGTTGCGATGTTGCGAAACAGGACGATCGCCAAAACCACCTGCAACACCATGATGAAATTAATCATTATCATGATGGGGATATCCGGCCACGTGCCTCCGCCAATCAACCACTTCGTAGGGACCAAGCGGCCGCCGAAGAGCTCGACGCTCCGGATCATGTTCACTTGTGTAAGGGCCGTGCCGAGATATCCGCCACAAAGGAGCATCGCAATTGCTCCGGCCGTGGCGAATAGCACAAGCGGGCGGAGGCTTCTCTGCTGCCAGCCGATGAGGGCGGCGTAGAGACCGACTACTGGCACATTGATCAGCACTGATGGCGCATGCAGGAGGACGGCACAAGACAAGGACAAGACCAGGCTCAAAAAAGCCGAATGGGCCTTGCCTGAAAGCCGGTCGACTGCAAGCATTGCAAATGGAATGGGGGCAAAGGACCAAACCTCGGCGAATGCTCCGCGGAAATAGGTGTCGACGAAGAGGTGATAGGGGGCGACCGAGTACGCGATGGCTCCCCACATGGCAGACCTATCGTTGGTGTGCGTTCGCAGCCAGAGGAACGCCCCGAGTGCGGCCACGAATATCGCAAACGTCACAGACACTGCGATCCTGAAGCTGGTCCATTCGGCGCTAGGGGCGAGTGGATAGGTAACAGCCGCAAGCATTTGGGTGAGCGGTGGATAGATAAAAAACGCGGGACTGCCAAAGCCTTTGTTCAAATCTGGAAGCCAGCGCGGGAAGATGTCGCCACTCCAGAAAACTGGAGCAAATGCAACCTGCCAGCGTGTGTGAATTAGTGCATCCTGACCGCGGAGGATTTCTCCGAAGCAGAGCGCAGGTAACATTACGGTAATTGACGTCAGCAGAAGAATGATAATGACGCCAAGAGACCTGCGTCCGTCAGCGGATTTACTCGACAGCGTCCCGTTGATCCAGCTCAATCGAAAGCTCGCTAATGTTCAGCCTAGGGTAGCCGTGACCCAAGGCTGTGATTCTTCATTGATAAACCGGAAGTTGAGGGTGGGGCGTTGATCTGTCAAGACCATTGCTAGCCTTGCTCCGCAATGACGCGCCATTCCGCGGCTCGACTTAGAGCAACTCGCGATATCTATCTTGCAATGAAGTGGTGCCCCCGGCAGGGTTCGAACCCGCGACCCCCTGATTACAAATCAGGTGCTCTACCAACTGAGCTACAAGGGCATTGCGTGCCAACTAGCAGATTCTGGCTTTGTGTAAAGTCAAAATCCAGGGAGGGGCGCGATTTCGCAAACGGTGATTGCCTCGAATATCCGAGATCGCGATGTTGCTTTTGCATGCCAACGCCGAATTCCCGGACTAGCGAAATCCGTCGCCGCGCAAAACACCTTGTCGCACAAGCCCTTTATCCTTTAGCTAGGCGAGCATCATAAAGGGCATTGCATGGGCCGGTCATTTCAGACGCTTGGTTTTCTGGCATCTTCCGCCACCGAGGCGCTGGCGGCGCGTGAGGAATTGATTCGCATCTATGGCGATGTGCCGGCCGAGGAGGCCGATGTCATTGTCGCGCTTGGCGGCGATGGCTTTATGCTGCAGACGCTGCATGGCACGATGAACAGTGGCAAGCTTGTCTATGGCATGAACCGCGGTTCCGTCGGCTTCCTGATGAACGATTACAAGACGGAAGATCTGCAGGACCGTATCTGCGCTGCCGTCGAGAATGTCTTCCGGCCGCTACAGATGACGACAGCCAATGCCGACGGCACCAATTCGACGGCGCTTGCGATCAACGAGGTCTCGCTGTTTCGCCAGTCCTACCAGGCCGCCAAGCTGCGGGTCGAGGTCGATGGCCATGTGCGGCTCGAAGAGCTGATTTGCGACGGCCTGATGGTGGCAACGCCGGCGGGCTCGACGGCCTATAATCTCTCGGCCCATGGTCCGATTCTGCCGCTGGAGGCGCCGCTTCTGGCGATGACGCCGGTGAGCGCCTTCCGCCCGCGGCGCTGGCGCGGCGCGCTGCTGCCGAACAAGGTGACGGTCGATATCCATATTCTGGAAGCGGAGAAGCGGCCGGTGAATGCCGTTGCCGATAATTCCGAGGTCAAGTCGGTGCTGCATGTGCGCATCGCCCAGTCGGAACATATGACGGCACGCATCCTCTCCGATCCGGACCGCTCCTGGTCCGACCGCATTCTGGCAGAACAATTCGAGGATTGAGATGAGAGCCGCAAACTTACTTCTGGCCGCCGCTCTTTTCTCCGGCGCGGGGATGGCGGCTGCAGCACCAGCCGCCGATACAATCCTGCCGTCGTCGATCACCTTTGCGACGAGCACCGGCTACTGGGAAGAGGCGAAGGGCGAGATCGCCATCGAGCGCGCGCCAGGTGCAGCCCAGCCGGCCGCTATCAGTGCGGAGCCGCGACACGGCTATTACAAGATCTTCGCCGTCCGCCAGCCGGACCGCACGTCCAAGGTCTATCTGCAGCAGATTGCCCAGGCCGACGAAGGCCCCGAGGTCGTTTCCACTCTCGAGCTGCATGAGTTCACCGACATCAAGCCCTATGTGACCGATATCCGTCCGGAGAATTCCACCGGCATCATCAAGCAGCCGGGCCTCTTCGCCACGGTCTACCTGAAGACCGATCCGGATGCCGAGCCCGATGGCTGGACCGTGATGATCGACGAGTTCGGCGAGATCACCGTCGAGAAGGCCAGCAACTGACAGCAGAAAGCCCCGGTCATGCCGGGGCTTTGCACATCAGGTGATGGATTTCAGGTCTACTGCTGCACAGGCTCGTTGATGCTAGCCTCGATCTTGGCGCCGTTGCCGGTCTGTCCGGCGCCGGATGGCGTCATTATCACGATGCTGAGCACCGAGCCGACCATCAGAACTACGACCACGATCATGATTCGCATGCGGTTTTCCTTGCGTTAATCTGCGAGGCAAACGCGCGGTGCGGTTTGTGGTTCCAGGCGGCTACTGTGCAGGAGCAGGCGCCGTAGGGTCGGTAACTGCAGGCGGCGTGGGCGCCAGCGGGTCGGATTGCCGTGTCGGCTGGGAGGGATCGACCCAGACCAGACTGACGATGATGCCGACGAAAACTGCGATGAACAGAATGCCGAACAGGAGGGGCCGGATTGCCATGCCGGATTGCTTCCTTCTCGCTTGCCGTTTCGGTCCGGCGGCTTCTAGCCGCCGCATGCGTTCATTTTGAGTCCGCCGGCGGATCTCACCTATTTCGCCAGATAAAGCCGCGCCGCATAGAGCGCGATCGCTGCCGCGTTCGAGACGTTGAGCGATTTGATCGCGCCCGGCATGTCGAGCCGCGCCAGCGCATTGACCGTCTCGCGCGTCTTCTGCCGCAGGCCCTTGCCCTCGGAGCCGAGAACGAGTGCCACTTTCTCTCCGGTAAAGGTCCCTTCGAGCGGCGCCGGTCCTTCCGAATCAAGCCCGATCGTCACGAAGCCGAGCTTGTGCAGCTCGCCCACCGCATCGGCGAGATTGGTGATCTGTATATAAGGAATGAGTTCAAGGGCGCCGGAGGCCGATTTTGCCATCACGCCCGATTCGGTCGGGCTGTGCCGCTGCGTGGTGATCACGGCACCGGCATTGAAGGCGACGGCCGAGCGCATGATGGCGCCAACATTGTGCGGATCGGTCACCTGGTCGAGAACCAGAAGCAGCGGGCTGTCCTTCAGCGCTTCCAGCCGGCGTACGGGCAGGGGCCGCGTTTCCAGCATGACGCCCTGGTGGATGGCGTCGGGGCCAAGCATCTTGTCGATATCATGCGGCGCCACCATCTCGACCGGAATGCCGAGCGTCTCGGGATCGATCTCCAGGCGGGCGAGCGCATTCTGCGTCACCGAAAGCTTGATGTTGCGGCGCTCTTTATTGTCGAGCGCGGCGCGCACCGTATGCAGGCCATAGAGATAGACCTGTTCGGGCGCCAGAACCGGCGGCTTCCAGTCGTCGCCGCCGCGCTTGCGTTTTTGCGGGGCAGGGGTGGGGATCTCGCCACGCTCGCGTTTTGCATCGCGGTGCTGGCGGCGCAGCGTTGCATAATGCGTGTCGCGCGGGGTTTTTTCGGTTGCGGGCTTGCCGCCGGATTTGTTGTCTTTGCTCATGCGGCCTTATAGCGGCGCGATCTCGCTGCGCATAGGTCTCATTCGTCTTCGGGCCTTTCAACAGGCAATGAATTTTTTCACATTTTTTCTTTTGTCTTCGTGTTGACATGTGAAAACGCACCGGTCATATACGCGGCGCAGATCGAGGGCGGCGACGCCAAACGATCGCAAGCTTGGTCTTCCGATCCAGACGAAAAGTTATGGAGAGATGCCCGAGTGGTTAAAGGGGACGGACTGTAAATCCGTTGGCTCAGCCTACGTTGGTTCAAATCCAACTCTCTCCACCATTCGTCTCGATCGGACCAATCCCGCGGGTATAGCTCAATGGTAGAGCAGCAGCCTTCCAAGCTGAATACGCGGGTTCGATTCCCGCTACCCGCTCCAGGTTTTCTTTTCATTTTCAAATAATTCTGCAGTCTCGAGCGGCATCGATCTTGTGCGCCGAAGATTGTCTCCCATATGGGCAGCAAAGCCCGGAAGACCGTTCGCAATTAGGTCTTGCGCAATCCCGCCGAAAGCCTTAAACGGCGGCACTAAACCGGTTCGCCGGGGTCACCCATTTCGTTCACAGGAAGCATTCAAATGGCAAAGAGTAAGTTTGAGCGCAACAAGCCGCACGTAAACATCGGCACGATCGGCCACGTTGACCACGGCAAGACGTCTCTGACGGCAGCGATCACGAAGTACTTCGGCGAGTTCAAGGCGTACGACCAGATCGACGCTGCTCCGGAAGAAAAGGCACGCGGCATCACCATCTCGACGGCTCACGTCGAGTATGAGACCCCGAACCGCCACTACGCGCACGTCGACTGCCCCGGCCACGCCGACTACGTCAAGAACATGATCACCGGTGCCGCACAGATGGACGGCGCGATCCTGGTTTGCTCCGCTGCTGACGGCCCGATGCCGCAGACCCGCGAGCACATCCTGCTCGCTCGCCAGGTTGGCGTTCCGGCTATCGTCGTGTTCCTCAACAAGGTCGACCAGGTTGACGACGCCGAGCTTCTCGAACTCGTCGAGCTCGAAGTTCGCGAGCTGCTGTCGTCCTACGACTTCCCGGGCGACGACATCCCCGTCGTCAAGGGTTCGGCTCTGGCCGCTCTCGAAGATTCCGACAAGAAGATCGGCGAAGACGCGATCCGCGAGCTGATGGCTCAGGTCGACGCCTACATCCCGACGCCTGAGCGTCCGGTTGACCAGCCGTTCCTGATGCCGATCGAAGACGTGTTCTCGATCTCGGGCCGTGGTACGGTTGTTACGGGCCGCGTCGAGCGTGGTATCGTCAAGGTTGGCGAAGAAGTCGAAATCGTCGGCATTCGCGCCACCTCGAAGACGACGGTCACCGGCGTTGAAATGTTCCGCAAGCTGCTCGATCAGGGCCAGGCCGGCGACAACATCGGCGCTCTGGTTCGCGGTGTTAACCGTGACGGCGTCGAGCGTGGTCAGATCCTGTGCAAGCCGGGTTCGGTCAAGCCGCACAAGAAGTTCAAGGCAGAAGCCTACATCCTGACGAAGGAAGAAGGCGGCCGTCATACGCCGTTCTTCACCAACTACCGTCCGCAGTTCTACTTCCGCACGACGGACGTGACGGGCATCGTCACGCTGCCGGAAGGCACGGAAATGGTTATGCCGGGCGACAACGTCACGGTTGACGTCGAGCTGATCGTTCCGATCGCGATGGAAGAAAAGCTGCGCTTCGCTATCCGCGAAGGCGGCCGTACCGTCGGCGCCGGCATCGTTGCCTCGATCGTCGAGTAATCGACTGTCGCATTGAATAGAGAAGGCCTCGCTGGAAACAGCGGGGCCTTTTTCGTTTTTGTTGACTTCGATTGGTATCATCGTATGATACTAATGCGAGGCGCCCGGTGATCCGATCATATAAGGACAAGCTCAGCCAATCGATTGCCGATGGATCGATCCGAAAGGGTTTTCCTGCTGATCTTGTTCGCAGGACGCAGCTGATGCTGGCAGTGCTGAATGCCGCGGCCGATCTCAACGACCTTCGATCCCCGCCGGGAAATCGCTTGGAGAAATTGGCGGGAGACCGGGAAGGGCAGCATGCCGTCCGCATCAACAAGCAATGGCGCATCTGTTTCGTCTGGACGGAAAGCGGACCGGGCGATGTCGAAATCACGGACTATCATTAGAATGAATGGAGCTATGGACCATGGTTAAGAATATTCTGCCGGCGATCCATCCCGGTGAAATCCTGCGGGAGCTCTATCTCGAGCCATTGGAAATCTCGCCCTATATGCTGGCGAAGAAGCTCGGCGTTCCCCGGACCCGTATCGAGCGTATCGCGGTTGGGAAGGTGGGCATCACGACTGATACCGCGCTGCGGCTCGCCAAATTCTTCCGCACGACGCCCGAGTTCTGGATGAACCTGCAGGTGAGCTACGACATCAAGGTCCAAAAGGACGCTATGGCGACGGCGCTTGCCGCCATCCCCGAGGTCGAGGCAGCCTGACGCAGCGGCGCCACCCTTGCGCTCCGCTGCAAAGCCTTTATCTATCCCTGCGATTTTCATGACGCGGAGGATATTTCATGAAGAAGCGTATTCTTTTCACCGGTGGTTCGGGCAAGGCAGGGCGGCACACCGTGCCGTGGCTGGTCGCAAAGGGCTATGAGGTCCACAATATCGATCTCGTGCCGCTGGAAAGCCCCGGCGTCACCAATCTGATTGCCGACATCACCGATAGCGGCCAGGTCTTTAACGCGCTGTCGATGCATCGCGACTTTCCCGATCTCGAAAGCGGGAAGGGCGTCCAGCCGTTCGACGCGGTCATTCATTTTGCCGCCGTGCCGCGCATCCTCATCAAGCCTGATAACGAGACCTTCCGCATCAATACGATGGGCACCTATAATGTCATCGAAGCGGCGGTGAAGCTCGGCATCCGCAAGATCATCGTCGCCTCGAGCGAGACGACCTATGGCGTCTGCTTCGCCGAGGGGCATCGCGATTTCCACCAGTTTCCGCTGGACGAGGATTACGACGTCAATCCGATGGATTCCTATGGCTTGTCGAAGGTGATCAACGAGAAGACGGCAAGGGCCTTCGCCGAACGCACCGGCGCCGACATCTATGCGCTGCGCATCGGCAATGTCATCGAGCCGCATGAATACGAGAAGTTCCCGGCCTATTTTGCGAACCCGGAGATTCGCAAGCGCATTGCCTGGAGCTATATCGACGCCCGCGATCTCGGCCAGATCTGCCATCTCTGCATCGAGAAGGATGGTCTCGGCTACCAGGTCTTCAACGCGGCAAACGACACCGTCTCGGCCAACACGCCGTCGAAGGAACTCGCTCAGCAGTTTTTCCCCAACGTTCCCTTCACCCGCGAGATCGGCGAATATGAGGGGCTTCTCTCCAACCGCAAGATCCGCGAAGTGCTGGGCTTCAAGGAAGAACACAACTGGCGCAACTACGTGAAGGTCTGACGGAAACGTCTTGAAGCGGCAGAGGATTGGGAAAAATCGAAAACGGGACTTGCCAATCCTTTGCCGCCGTCTTAAAGGGAGCGCCATGCTTTGCGGAAGCGCTTCGGCCGAATGGCCAAGGAGCTGAAACGAAAGCGTAAAGGGGTATAGCTCAGTTGGTAGAGCGGCGGTCTCCAAAACCGCAGGTCGGGGGTTCGAGCCCCTCTGCCCCTGCCATTTTCAGACTTCTTTATCTTTTCATGGACTATTTTCCGACTGGATTGTGACCGGTCGTTATCTGCATGGATTTCTCTTCCGCGACCGGCTGGCGGAGAACGATGTGCATCCAGAAACCATGAATAAGCCGGCGCAGAGCCGCAGTCTTCAGCCACCCGGGCTCGATGACGTCGCGTTATCAAGCGATGCCGCTCCGATGGAGCGCGCCACTGCGGCGCCGCTGCTGTCGCTTGTCGTGCCGTGTTACAACGAACAGGACGTTCTCCCGCAGTTTTTCGCCCGCGTGACCGCGGAGCTCAGCCGGATCGACGGCATCGATTTCGAGATCGTCTGCGTCAATGATGGAAGCCGCGACCAGACACTTGCAGTGTTGCTTGCTGCGTGCCGGGCTGACGCGCGAATTCGAGTGCTCGACCTCAGCCGCAATTTCGGCAAGGAGGCCGCACTGTCGGCGGCGATACAGGAGACGAGGGGCGATGTCATCGTGCCGATCGACGCCGACCTTCAGGATCCGCCGGAACTGATCGGCAAGATGGTGGCAAAGTGGCGGGAGGGATATGACGTTGTCCTTGCCAAGCGGATAGACCGTTCCTCGGACACCCCGCTCAAGCGCTGGACGGCTTCGGCCTTTTATCGCCTTCACAACAAGCTCTCCGATGTGCCGGTTCCCGAAAATGCCGGCGATTTTCGTCTGATCAGCCGCGAAGTGGCCGATGCGCTTGCGACGCTCCCGGAACGCCATCGTTTCATGAAGGGGCTCTTTGCCTGGGTCGGCTTTCCGACGGCCGAGGTTGAATATATGCGCGAGCCGCGCGCTGCCGGAAAAACCAAATTCTCCTTTTGGAAGCTCTGGAACTTCGCGCTCGAGGGCGTGACGAGTTTCAGCACCTTGCCGATGCGCATATGGACGTACATCGGAGCGTTCGTCGCCGTATGCGCGATCTTGCGCGCCGTGATGCTCGTGATCCGTACGATGGTCTGGGGTGTCGACGTACCGGGCTATGCGTCGCTCGCGACGGCGATCCTGTTGCTCGGCGGTATCCAGTTGATCGGTATCGGTATTCTTGGCGAATATGTCGGGCGCATCTACTTCGAGGTCAAGCAGCGGCCGATCTTCATCGTCAAGGGCCGCTACGGGAGCCGTGTTTGAGCGACCAAGGCGCGGTGGTATCGCAATCAGCGCAGGCCGGTCTTGGCGTTTTCGGTATTCCTGAGGGCGGAAGGCGAGACGTGGCGCTGCGCTTCTTCTGGATCGGCGTCGTTGCGATCGTCTTCTTCGCTGCCGCTCTGCGGATCCCGGGGCTGGCCTCCCGCTCCTTATGGCTGGACGAGGCGTATAGCGCCTGGTTCTCGGCGTTGCCGCTTGGTGAGCTCTGGCACTCCGTGCCGCAATACGAGACGCACCCGCCGCTCTATTATACGCTGCTGAAGGGCTGGCGTTGGCTGTTCGGAGCGAGTGAAGCCGGCTTGCGCGGCCTATCCCTCGCGGCAAGCGTTGCGACAGTTTTGTTAGTCTCGCTGTCGGGGCGGCTATTAAAGCTTGGCCGGGAGGGGGAGGCGGTTTCTCTCCTTGCCGGCCTGCTTCTGGCGATGAACGCCGGAAATATAAAATACGCACAGGAAGCCCGGCCCTACGCGCTGGAGACGCTGGCCGTCACCATCGCGATCATCGCCGCCGCTCGCTTGGTCACGCTGGTCTACCGTCAGCCGGGGATTGGTCTGCGCTCCGTGGCATCCGCAGCCGTGGTTCTCACGCTATCAGGCGGGTTGCTGCTCTGGTGTCACAATACGGCGCTGTTTGTTGCTTTCGGTATCTGGTGCGCACTTGGCGTCGCCGCGTTGATGTTGCCGGCGGCAGATTGCAGGCGGCTGTTGGCTGTTGCGGTGATTTCGGGCTTTGGGGCGTTGGTGCTCTGGTCTCCGTTCCTGCCTTGGTTCTTGAAGCAAAGCCGTGCATTCGGTGCCATGCAGTTCTGGATCGAGCCTTCGCGCTTCGACTTGATCAGCGCCTGGATTCTGGCCGGCGGCGGCAGAACCCCCGCGGTGCTTGCCTGTCTTCTTGCTGTACCGGGCCTTTGGTTCATGTGGCGGCGTCAGCCGCAGCTTGCGGTCATGCTCGGCATCATTCTTTGCGTGCCGCTGTCGCTTGTGCTGATTATCAGCTTCGCCTTCAAGCCGATCTACATCGATCGCCTATTCGGGTGGATGGGGCCGATACTGATGGTGCTGACCGCCTGTGGCATTGTTGGCATATCGAGAAGTGTGCCGGTGCGAAGTGCTGCGCTTGCTGTGCTTCTGTTGGCAAATCTCCATGCAGTGACAATGCAATATGCCGCTCCACCAATCGAGGATCTGCGTGAACTGAGCGCCACGATCGCTGCAGACGTCCGCCCGGGTGATGCCATATTGGCCGTCCCGAATGAGCTCGGCGTGGGCTTCCGGTATTATTCGGACGCAGCCGGCGTGACCTACCTTCCGGGGGAGTTTCCATATCTCGCGCCAGCCGGCGAACGACGTTACATCGGCAACCTTGGAGCCCCGGCGATCACGCAGGCCGATGTCGCCGATCTCGCAGCGCGGCTCGGCAATCCCCATCGTGTCTGGCTGGTGGCGCGCCGCGCCGATCTCTACGATCCCAACGGCCTGACAGCCGCAGCAATCGGCTCCGGACGCTCCACCGTGGTCGAACGCCGGTTTGGTCCGATCGAGCTTCGCCTTTATGGTGAGATGCCGAACTAACGTTCGGGGAGTTGTGCACGAAAGATCGTCTTCGCGCATTGCCATCCGGTGAGCGGTTGTGCTAACAGGGCGCTTCGATATGGCCGAGGCCGTATCTGGCGAGGAACGGCGAGGCTGAATGGCCAGTGCGCCGCGCATCCGCTAATTTCGTTAAACTTCGGTTTCCCTCTTGTCGAATTGGGAATCGGTGTTTATGTAGGGTTCAACAGACACGCGGTGCGTGGGGCTGATATGTTCAGCTTTACGCGCCGTAATTGCGTGGGCAGTCGATGGCATCCAAATCCAATCCACTAGCGTTTCTCCAGCAGGTTCGCTCCGAGACGGCGAAGATCACTTGGCCGTCGCGCCGTGAGACGATGATCTCGACGATCATGGTTCTGGTAATGGTGGTTTTTGCCGCGCTGTTTTTCTTTGCTGCCGACCAGCTGATCAGCTGGCTTTTGAGCTTCGTGCTCAACGTCAGCAACTGATCGGGTGGAGATAAAAGATGGCGGCACGTTGGTACATCGTCCACGCGTATTCGAATTTTGAAAAGAAGGTTGCTGAGGACATCGAGAATAAGGCTCGCCAGAAGGGGCTTGAGCACCTGTTCGAAAAGATCCTCGTGCCAACCGAGAAGGTGGTTGAAGTGCGCCGCGGCCGCAAGGTCGACAGCGAGCGCAAGTTCTTCCCGGGCTACGTCATGGTTCGTGCGAACCTGACCGACGAAGCCTACCACCTGATCAAGAACACGCCGAAGGTCACGGGCTTCCTCGGTTCCGACAACAAGCCGGTTCCGATCCCGGACTCCGAAGCCGAGCGCATTCTCGGTCAGGTCCAGGAAGGTGTCGAGCGTCCGAAGGCCTCGGTCAGCTTCGAGATCGGCGAGCAGGTTCGGGTTTCCGATGGTCCGTTCGCCTCGTTCAACGGCACGGTTCAGGATGTGGACGAAGAGCGTTCGCGCCTGAAGGTGGAAGTATCGATCTTCGGCCGCGCGACGCCCGTCGAGCTGGAATACGGTCAGGTCGAGAAGGTCTGATTTCAAGAATCGGAGGCTGGTCCTTGAGGCTGGCCTTCGGGCGGCGAAAGCCGCAGCGCGTGGAAGGTGAGGGGCCTTAGCCGGGTCTCAATTATCCGAACCACGCAACCGCAGCCGCCGGAGCAATCCGGCATCAAGGGCCGGGCAACCGGCCGTCAGTGAAAGGCAGAGAGATATGGCTAAGAAAGTTGCAGGCCAGCTCAAGCTTCAGGTCAAGGCAGGATCGGCTAACCCGTCCCCGCCGATCGGCCCGGCGCTTGGTCAGCGTGGCATTAACATCATGGAATTCTGCAAGTCGTTCAACGCGGCTACGCAGGAAATGGAAAAGGGTATGCCGATCCCGGTCGTCATCACCTATTACCAGGACAAGTCCTTCACCTTCATCATGAAGCAGCCGCCGGTCAGCTACTTCCTGAAGAAGGAAGCGAAGATCCAGTCCGGTTCGAAGACGCCTGGCAAGGGCGCCAACGCCGGCAAGCTCACCAAGGCTCAGATCAAGTCGATCGCCGAAGCCAAGATGAAGGATCTGAACGCAGCAGATATCGAAGGTGCAATGGCGATGATTGAGGGCTCTGCCCGCGCCATGGGCCTGGAAGTGGTAGGTTAAGACCATGTCAGGCAAGCGCACCAAGAAGATCAACGAAGGTGTTGATCCCACGAAGCTCTACGCACTCGGCCTCGCCATCGGCATGGTCAAGGAGCGTGCTGTCGCCAAGTTCGACGAGACCATCGAAATCTCGATGAACCTCGGCGTTGACCCGCGCCACGCCGACCAGATGGTCCGCGGCGTCGTCAACCTGCCGAACGGCACCGGCCGCGACGTTCGCGTCGCTGTTTTCGCCCGCGGCGCCAAGGCTGACGAAGCCAAGGCTGCAGGCGCAGATATCGTCGGCGCCGAAGACCTGGTCGACATCGTCCAGGGCGGCAAGATCGATTTCGACCGCGTCATCGCGACCCCCGACATGATGCCGCTCGTCGGCCGTCTCGGTAAGGTTCTCGGCCCGCGCGGCATGATGCCGAACCCGAAGGTTGGCACGGTAACGATGGACGTCACGGGTGCCGTCAAGGCTTCCAAGGGCGGCGCCGTTGAATTCCGCGTCGAAAAGGCCGGTATCGTACACGCCGGCATCGGCAAGGCATCCTTCGATGCCAAGGCTCTGGAAGAAAACATCCGCGCCTTCGCTGACGCCGTCATCAAGGCAAAGCCGGCCGGCGCCAAGGGTAACTACGTCAAGCGCGTAGCGATCTCTTCGACCATGGGTCCGGGCGTCAAGATCGAGGTTGGCTCGGTCACGGCTCCGGCCGCCTAATGAATTTGCCGGGCTTTTGCCCGGCAGCAAGAATTCCGGCCTCGCAAGGGGCCGGGATATTCCGGAGAAATCCGGAATCCTGTCCGAGATTGCAGGTGGTTTTCCCTTAATCACTTGGCCTGCATGAGACGGGTAAGACCCGAATTTCTGAAGTTCGCTTCATTGATCCGGTTCGAGCCTTGGATGCCTTGTGCCTTCGGCCTTTTCTGGCGCGAAGCGCGAGGGGACAGGATCCTCAAGCGTCGCTTGGGATCGCAATTGATCCCGGGAGGCAAAAGGCAACCCGGTAGGGCCTTACAGGTCCTGCCAACTGGAGATAGGCAGTGGAAAGAGCGGAAAAACGCGAATTCGTCACGGAACTGAACGAAGTCTTCAAGGCTTCGGGCTCGGTTGTCGTGGCCCACTATGCTGGTGCTACAGTCGCGCAGATGAACGACTTCCGTTCGAAGATGCGCGCAGCTGGCGGTACCGTCAAAGTCGCGAAGAACCGCCTGGCCAAGATCGCCCTTCAGGGTACGGAAGCGGAAGGGATTTCCAATCTCTTCACCGGTCAGACGCTCATTGCATACAGCAATGACCCGATCACCGCTCCGAAAGTCGTCGTGGATTTCGCCAAGACCAACGATAAGATCGTTGTTTTGGGCGGCGCCATGGGAACAACCACGCTCAACGCCGATGCAGTCAAGTCGCTTGCGACCCTGCCGTCGTTGGACGAACTGCGTGCAAAGCTGGTCGGTATGATTCAGACCCCGGCTACCCGCATCGCAGGCGTTGTTGCAGCACCGGCAAGCCAGCTTGCTCGCGTGTTCTCGGCTTACGCCAAGAAGGACGAAGCCGCATAAGGCGGTTTTTTGCTGTTTATAAAACACCGGTTCGAACCGAACAAAAGGAACTGATAACATGGCTGATCTCGTAAAGATCGTTGAAGACCTCTCTGCTCTGACCGTCCTGGAAGCTGCTGAGCTTTCCAAGATGCTCGAAGAAAAGTGGGGCGTTTCTGCTGCTGCTCCGGTAGCAGTTGCTGCTGCTGGTGGCGCTGGTGGCGCTGCAGCTCCGGCTGAAGAAGAAAAGACCGAGTTCGACGTTATCCTGGTTGACGCTGGCGCCAACAAGATCAACGTCATCAAGGAAGTCCGCGGCATCACCGGCCTCGGCCTGAAGGAAGCCAAGGACCTCGTCGAAGGCGCTCCGAAGGCTGTCAAGGAAGGCGTTTCCAAGGCTGAAGCTGCCGACATCAAGAAGAAGCTTGAAGACGCTGGCGCAAAGGCCGACGTCAAGTAATCTTGAACTGCATCTGGGAGGCGGTATGTTTACCGTCTCCCATTTGCCGTTTTCCTGAACAAATTACCCAAAAGCCGCGTGAAAACGGCTTTTGGGTAATGGGTTCTTCAAGAGGATGGTCTCGAACCGCAGCATGAAGGCAATCCGGCCTCTTGTTTCGGGAAGTGAGACGAGATTGAACCAACCCATTGGTTGACGGGGTCGACTGGCCATCGGTTCCCGTCCGTTGCAGGCCCGGATGCAATTTTTGAAGGAGCGACGATGGCTCAGACCCTTTCGTTCAACGGTCGTAGGCGCGTACGCAAGTTTTTTGGTAAAATCCCCGAAGTCGCAGAGATGCCGAACCTCATCGAGGTTCAGAAGGCGTCCTACGACCAGTTCCTGATGGTTGAAGAGCCCAAGGGCGGCCGCCCTGACGAAGGCCTTCAGGCCGTCTTCAAGTCTGTTTTCCCGATCACGGATTTCTCCGGCGCTTCGATGCTGGAATTCGTTTCCTACGAATTCGAGCCGCCGAAGTTCGACGTCGATGAATGCCGTCAGCGCGACCTGACCTACGCAGCGCCGCTCAAGGTGACGCTGCGCCTCATCGTGTTCGATATCGACGAGGATACCGGCGCGAAGTCCATCAAGGACATCAAGGAACAGTCCGTCTACATGGGCGACATGCCGCTCATGACCAACAACGGTACGTTCATCGTCAACGGCACCGAGCGCGTCATCGTTTCGCAGATGCACCGTTCGCCGGGCGTGTTCTTCGATCACGACAAGGGCAAGAGCCATTCTTCCGGCAAGCTGCTCTTTGCTGCCCGCGTGATCCCGTATCGCGGTTCCTGGCTCGATATCGAATTCGACGCCAAGGACATCGTCTATGCCCGTATCGACCGCCGCCGCAAGATTCCGGTGTCGTCGCTGCTGATGGCCCTCGGCATGGACGGTGAGGAAATCCTCGACACCTTCTACACGAAGTCGCTCTACAAGCGCGACGGCGAAGGCTGGCGCATTCCCTTCAAGCCGGAAACGCTGCGTGGCGCCAAGGCGATCACCGAGATGGTCGACGCCGACACCGGCGAAGTCGTTGTCGAAGCCGGCAAGAAGCTGACCCCGCGTCTGCTCCGCCAGCTCTCCGAAAAGGGTCTCAAGGCCCTGAAGGCGTCTGACGACGACCTGTACGGCAACTTCCTGGCCGAAGACATCGTCAACTATTCGACCGGCGAGATCTATCTCGAAGCCGGCGACGAAATCGACGAGAAGACCCTGCCGGTCATCCTGTCCAACGGTTTCGACGAAATCCCGGTTCTCGGTATCGACCACATCAATGTCGGCGCCTACATCCGCAACACGCTGCACGCAGACAAGAACGAGAACCGTCAGGACGCTCTGTTCGACATCTACCGCGTCATGCGTCCGGGTGAACCGCCGACCATGGAATCGGCCGAAGCCATGTTCAACTCGCTGTTCTTCGATGCGGAGCGTTACGACCTCTCCGCCGTCGGCCGCGTAAAGATGAACATGCGTCTCGACCTCCAGGTCGACGACACCGTCCGCATCCTGCGCAAGGACGACATCCTGGCCGTGGTCAAGATGCTCGTCGAACTGCGCGACGGTAAGGGCGAAATCGACGACATCGACAACCTCGGCAACCGTCGCGTTCGCTCTGTCGGCGAACTGATGGAAAACCAATACCGTCTCGGCCTGCTCCGCATGGAGCGCGCGATCAAGGAACGCATGTCCTCGATCGAAATCGACACGGTCATGCCGCAGGATCTGATCAACGCCAAGCCGGCAGCAGCTGCCGTCCGCGAATTCTTCGGCTCCTCGCAGCTGTCGCAGTTCATGGACCAGGTGAACCCGCTTTCGGAAATCACCCACAAGCGCCGTCTCTCGGCACTTGGCCCGGGTGGTCTGACCCGCGAGCGCGCAGGCTTTGAAGTCCGCGACGTTCATCCGACCCACTACGGCCGCATTTGCCCGATCGAAACGCCGGAAGGTCCGAACATCGGTCTCATCAACTCGCTGGCGACTTTCGCGCGCGTCAATAAGTACGGCTTCATCGAAAGCCCGTATCGCCGCATCGTCGATGGCAAGGTCACGAACGACGTTCTCTACCTGTCGGCCATGGAAGAAGCGAAGTACTACGTCGCACAGGCGAACGCTGCGCTCGAGAAGGACGGTTCCTTCGTTGACGAGTTCGTCGTCTGCCGTCACGCCGGCGAAGTTATGCTTGCTCCGCGCGACAGCATGAACCTGATGGACGTCTCGCCGAAGCAGGTCGTTTCGGTCGCAGCCGCTCTCATCCCGTTCCTGGAAAACGACGACGCCAACCGCGCTCTCATGGGCTCGAACATGCAGCGTCAGGCCGTTCCGTTGCTGCGTGCCGAAGCTCCGTTCGTCGGCACCGGCATGGAGCCGGTCGTTGCCCGCGACTCCGGCGCTGCTATCGGCGCCCGCCGCGGCGGCGTTGTCGACCAGGTCGACGCGACGCGTATCGTTATCCGTGCGACGGAAGACCTCGAAGCTGGCAAGTCCGGCGTCGATATCTACCGCCTGCAGAAGTTCCAGCGCTCGAACCAGAACACCTGCGTCAACCAGCGTCCGCTGGTCACCGTCGGTGACGTTGTCAACCGCGGCGACATCCTCGCCGACGGCCCGTCGACGGACCTGGGCGATCTCGCACTCGGCCGCAACGCGCTCGTCGCGTTCATGCCGTGGAACGGTTACAACTACGAAGACTCGATCCTGCTCTCCGAGCGTATCGTTGCTGATGACGTGTTCACCTCCATCCACATCGAAGAATTCGAAGTGATGGCCCGTGACACCAAGCTTGGTCCGGAAGAAATCACGCGCGACATTCCGAACGTTTCGGAAGAAGCGCTGAAGAACCTCGACGAAGCCGGTATCGTCTACATCGGCGCCGAAGTTCAGCCGGGCGATATCCTCGTCGGCAAGATCACGCCGAAGGGCGAAAGCCCGATGACGCCGGAAGAAAAGCTTCTGCGCGCCATCTTCGGTGAAAAGGCATCCGACGTGCGCGACACGTCCATGCGCATGCCGCCCGGCACCTACGGCACGATCGTCGAAGTGCGCGTCTTCAATCGCCACGGCGTTGAGAAGGACGAGCGCGCGATGGCAATCGAGCGCGAAGAGATCGAGCGTCTTGCAAAGGACCGCGACGACGAGCAGGCGATCCTCGACCGTAACGTCTACGGCCGTCTGATCGACATGCTCCGCGGCCAGATGTCCATCGCGGGCCCGAAGGGCTTCAAGAAGGGCACCGAGCTGTCGAACGCCGTCGTCTCCGAATATCCCCGCTCGCAGTGGTGGATGTTCGCCGTCGAAGACGAGAAGGTCCAGAGCGAACTCGAAGCTCTGCGTGGCCAGTACGACGAATCCAAGTCGCGCCTTGAACAGCGCTTCATGGACAAGGTCGAGAAGGTCCAGCGCGGCGACGAAATGCCTCCGGGCGTCATGAAGATGGTCAAGGTCTTCGTCGCTGTTAAGCGCAAGATCCAGCCAGGCGACAAGATGGCCGGCCGTCACGGCAACAAGGGTGTCGTGTCGCGTATCGTGCCGGTCGAAGACATGCCGTTCCTCGAAGACGGTACGCATGTCGACGTCGTTCTGAACCCGCTCGGCGTGCCGTCGCGCATGAACGTCGGTCAGATTCTCGAAACGCATCTCGGCTGGGCTTGCGCCGGCATGGGCCGCCAGATCGGCGACATGCTGGAAGCCTACAAGGCGAGCGGCAACATCGAGCCTCTGCGCAAGACGATCGGCGACGTTGTCGGCGAAGGTCCGAAGGCCGAGCAGGTCAAGGATTTCGACGACGAGTCGGTCCTGCGTCTTGCCGACCAGTGGAAGCGCGGCGTTTCGATCGCAACGCCGGTTTTCGACGGTGCGCACGAAGGTGACGTCAACGAGATGCTGGCTCTCGCCGGTCTGAAGGAAAGCGGTCAGTCGACCCTTTACGACGGCCGTACGGGTGAGCAGTTCGACCGTCAGGTCACGGTTGGCTACATCTACATGCTGAAGCTGAACCACCTTGTCGACGACAAGATCCACGCCCGTTCGATCGGTCCTTACTCGCTCGTTACTCAGCAGCCGCTGGGCGGCAAGGCGCAGTTCGGCGGTCAGCGCTTCGGCGAAATGGAAGTCTGGGCACTGGAAGCATACGGTGCGGCTTACACGCTGCAGGAAATGCTCACGGTCAAGTCGGACGACGTCGCCGGCCGTACCAAGGTCTACGAAGCCATCGTCCGCGGCGACGATACGTTCGAAGCGGGTATCCCCGAAAGCTTCAACGTTCTCGTCAAGGAAATGCGCTCGCTCGGTCTGTCCGTCGAACTGGAGAACTCCAAGGTCGATGAACAGCAGGCGAGCCAGCTGCCGGACGCAGCCGAGTAACCATCTGATAGGGTGTGCGCTGTAAATCAGCGCACACCGTTCCCGCTCTGGCCCCGTAACGTGTTGGCCGGGCAGGGACGATTTCGCCGCATTCTGCGGTTATTGTCGTTTTGAGCGTTGGCGCGGCTCCCGGGATTTGCCGCCGTCGATCGCAAGCTAAGGGCGCATCCGCCCATGAAGGAGACAGGCATGAACCAAGAGGTCATGAATCTTTTCAATCCGCAGGTGCCTGCACAGAATTTCGATAGCATTCGAATTTCTATCGCATCGCCGGAGAAGATCCTCTCCTGGTCCTACGGCGAGATCAAGAAGCCGGAAACCATCAACTACCGTACGTTCAAGCCGGAACGCGACGGTCTCTTCTGCGCGCGCATTTTCGGACCGATCAAGGACTACGAATGCCTGTGCGGCAAGTACAAGCGCATGAAGTACAAGGGCATCATCTGCGAAAAGTGCGGCGTCGAAGTCACGCTGTCGCGCGTTCGCCGTGAGCGCATGGGCCATATCGAGCTCGCCGCTCCCGTTGCCCACATCTGGTTCCTGAAGTCGCTTCCGTCGCGCATCTCGACCCTGCTCGACATGACGCTGAAGGATGTAGAGCGCGTTCTCTACTTCGAAAACTACATCGTCACCGAGCCGGGCCTCACCGCGCTCAAGGAGCACCAGCTCCTGACGGAAGAAGAGTACATGCTGGCCGTCGACGAATACGGCGAAGACCAGTTCACCGCCATGATCGGTGCTGAAGCCATCTACGAGATGCTGGCATCGATGAACCTCGAGAAGATCGCTGGCGATCTGCGCTCCGAGCTTGCCGACACCACGTCGGATCTCAAGCAGAAGAAGCTGATGAAGCGCCTGAAGATCGTCGAGAACTTCATGGAATCGGGCAACCGTCCGGAATGGATGATCATGAAGGTCGTCCCGGTCATCCCGCCGGACCTGCGCCCGCTCGTTCCGCTCGATGGCGGCCGTTTCGCGACGTCGGATCTGAACGATCTGTACCGCCGCGTCATCAACCGTAACAACCGTCTGAAGCGCCTGATCGAACTGCGCGCTCCGGGCATCATCATCCGCAACGAAAAGCGCATGCTGCAGGAATCTGTGGACGCGCTGTTCGACAACGGCCGCCGTGGCCGCGTCATCACCGGCGCCAACAAGCGTCCGCTGAAGTCGCTGTCCGACATGCTCAAGGGCAAGCAGGGCCGCTTCCGTCAGAACCTGCTCGGCAAGCGCGTCGACTATTCCGGCCGTTCGGTCATCGTGACCGGTCCGGAACTGAAGCTGCACCAGTGCGGTCTTCCGAAGAAGATGGCGCTCGAGCTCTTCAAGCCGTTCATCTACGCCCGCCTCGACGCCAAGGGTTACTCCTCGACCGTCAAGCAGGCCAAGAAGCTGGTTGAAAAGGAAAAGCCGGAAGTCTGGGATATCCTCGACGAGGTCATCCGCGAGCATCCGGTTCTCCTGAACCGCGCACCGACGCTGCACCGCCTGGGTATCCAGGCCTTCGAACCCACCCTGGTCGAAGGCAAGGCCATCCAGCTGCACCCGCTCGTCTGCACGGCCTTCAACGCTGACTTCGACGGTGACCAGATGGCCGTTCACGTGCCGCTGTCGCTCGAAGCCCAGCTCGAAGCCCGCGTCCTGATGATGTCGACGAACAACATCCTGCACCCGGCAAACGGTGCACCGATCATCGTTCCGTCGCAGGACATGGTTCTCGGCCTCTACTACCTCGCGATCATGAACCAGAACGAGCCGGGCGAAGGCATGGCCTTCTCCGATCTCGGCGAGCTGCATCACGCGCTTGAAAACAAGGTCGTGACGCTGCACACCAAGATCCGCGGCCGCTTCAAGTCGATCGGCGAGGACGGCAAGCCGTACTCGAAGATCTATGAAACGACTCCGGGCCGTCTGCTCATCGGCGAACTCCTGCCGAAGAACGGCAAGGTGACCTTCGACGTCTGCAACCAGGAAATGACCAAGAAGAACATCTCCAAGATGATCGACACGGTCTACCGTCACTGCGGCCAGAAGGACACGGTCATCTTCTGCGACCGCATCATGCAGCTCGGCTTCGCCCATGCCTGCCGCGCCGGCATTTCGTTCGGCAAGGACGACATGGTCATTCCGGAAACCAAGGCAAAGATCGTTGGCGACACCGAAAACCTGGTCAAGGAATACGAGCAGCAGTACAACGACGGCCTGATCACTCAGGGCGAGAAGTACAACAAGGTCGTTGACGCCTGGGGTAAGGCTACCGAAAAGGTCGCTGAAGACATGATGGCCCGCATTAAGGCTGTCGAGTTCGATCCGAACACCGGCCGCCAGAAGCCGATGAACGCCATCTACATGATGTCGCACTCGGGTGCCCGTGGTTCTCCGAACCAGATGCGCCAGCTGGGTGGCATGCGCGGCCTCATGGCCAAGCCGTCGGGCGAAATCATCGAAACGCCGATCACGTCGAACTTCAAGGAAGGTCTGACCGTCAACGAGTACTTCAACTCGACCCACGGCGCCCGTAAGGGTCTCGCAGACACCGCTCTGAAGACGGCTAACTCCGGTTACTTGACCCGTCGTCTCGTCGACGTCGCGCAGGATTGCATCGTCAACCTCGTGGATTGCGGCACCGACAAGGGCCTCACCATGACCGCCATCGTCGATGCCGGTCAGGTCGTTGCTTCGCTCGGCGCACGTATCCTCGGCCGTACGGCTCTTGACGATATCGATCATCCGATCACCGGCGAGCGTCTTGTCGACGCTGGCAAGATGATCCTTGAGCCCGATGTCATCGAGATCGAAAAGGCTGGTATCCAGTCGATCCGCATCCGTTCGGCTCTGACCTGCGAAGTTCAGACGGGCGTCTGCTCGGTCTGCTACGGCCGCGACCTTGCTCGCGGTACGCCTGTCAACATGGGCGAAGCAGTCGGCGTCATCGCGGCTCAGTCGATCGGCGAGCCGGGCACGCAGCTCACCATGCGTACGTTCCACCTTGGTGGTACGGCAAACGTGGTCGACCAGTCGTTCCTGGAAGCCTCGTACGAAGGTACGATCCAGATCAAGAACCGTAACGTTCTGCGTAACTCGGAAGGCAACCTCGTTGCCATGGGCCGCAACATGACCGTCCAGATCCTGGACGAGCGTGGCGTGGAGCGCTCCTCGCAGCGCGTCGCCTACGGTTCGAAGCTGCATGTCGACGAAGGCGACAAGGTCAAGCGCGGTCAGCGTCTGGCAGAGTGGGACCCCTACACCCGTCCGATGATGACGGAAGTAGCCGGTACCGTTCAGTTCGAAGACCTGGTCGACGGTCTCTCCGTTCTCGAAGCGACCGACGAATCCACCGGCATCACCAAGCGTCAGGTTATCGACTGGCGCTCGACGCCGCGCGGTTCCGACCTGAAGCCGGCAATCGTCATCAAGGACGCCAGCGGCAATGTCATGAAGCTTTCGCGTGGTGGTGACGCCCGCTTCCTGCTCTCGGTCGACGCCATTCTGTCGGTCGAGCCGGGCACGAAGGTTTCCCAGGGTGACGTTCTCGCACGTTCGCCGCTGGAAAGCGCCAAGACCAAGGACATCACCGGTGGTCTGCCGCGCGTTGCCGAATTGTTCGAAGCCCGCCGTCCGAAGGATCACGCCATCATCGCTGAGATCGATGGTACGATCCGCCTCGGCCGCGACTACAAGAACAAGCGCCGCGTCATCATCGAGCCGGCGGAAGACGGTGTCGAGCCGGTCGAATACCTGATCCCGAAGGGCAAGCCCTTCCACCTTCAGGAAGGCGACTATATCGAAAAGGGTGACTACATCCTCGACGGTAACCCGGCTCCGCACGACATCCTGGCGATCAAGGGCGTCGAGGCACTCGCTTCGTACCTGGTCAACGAAATCCAGGAAGTCTACCGCTTGCAGGGCGTTGTCATCAACGACAAGCACATCGAAGTGATTGTCCGTCAGATGCTGCAGAAGGTGGAAATCACCGATGCAGGCGACTCGACCTATATCGTCGGCGACAACGTCGATCGTATCGAGCTCGAGGACGTCAACGACGGCCTGATCGAGCAGGGCAAGAAGCCTGCTTACGGCGATCCGGTTCTGCTCGGCATCACCAAGGCGTCGCTGCAGACCCCGTCCTTCATCTCCGCCGCGTCCTTCCAGGAAACGACGAAGGTGCTCACGGAAGCTGCGATCGCCGGCAAGACCGACGGCCTGCAGGGTCTGAAGGAAAACGTCATCGTCGGCCGCCTCATCCCGGCTGGTACCGGCGGTACGATGACACAGATCCGCCGCATCGCCACGTCGCGCGACGAGATGATCCTCGAAGAGCGCCGCAAGGGCAGCGGTGCAGAATCGGCCACGCCGATGCTGCAGGACATGGCTGCCGAAAACGCTCCGGCCGCCGAATAAGCGACCAGCGTCTTGGAAATCGACAACCGCCCGGAGCAATCCGGGCGGTTTTTCTTTTAGGGCTTAGGAAAAGTGCGGGATCGTCCCGCGCATGGCTGCATCGCGCAGTAGAAGCAGCAGCATGAAGACGGCGGTGATGCCGATGACGACCGAGATCCGCTTCATCCGCCGCTTTCGCTCCTCATCGCCCGGCGGCCGCCGCCCGCATTGTGGGCAGATCAGCAGGCCCGGCGGGATCTCCCGCTCGCAATATTCGCATTGAGCCATCGGTGCCTCCCCAGGACAGTGCAAATGTCTCCGGTGAACGGCAAGGGTGCCGAAAAGTTCAGCTCGTCAGATTTCAGCAAAGCAAAAGGCCGCAGCTTTCGCCGCGGCCTTCAGATCATATGCTGGCGATATCACATGCCGAGAACGGTGCGCAGCTCGGTGCGGGCGGCTTCGTATTCCGCCTTGTAGTCATCATGCTGCATGATCGTCTGTGCTGTCGCGATACCGGCAATGCGGCCAGCTTCGATATCGGTTGGGTAGTGGATGCCGCCGATGACACGGTTCCAGCCGTATTCCCAGGCGCGCGCCATGATCGCGTCCTTCTTCTCCGGAACCATGTTGGAGAGAACGACGCCCATCAGCGTGCCGAGCGTCGTGTGGCCTGACGGATAGGAACCGGACTTGGAGAGCGGAACGACCGGCTTGACGAGATCCGGATAGAGGAGGTGAGGGCGGGTGCGCTTCCAGACGTCCTTGGCCGGATCAACGACCGCGGCTTCGGTCTCGACGATCCGGTCGAAGAAGGCGGAGAACTTCGGCAGGTTCTCCTGGGTGAACTTCGGATTGTCGATCACGTCGGCATAGCGCCAGACATTCTCTTCTGCATCGCCAACGGCGCGGGCTTCCATCTCGGGCGTGCGCGTCACCTGGATCTTCAGGAGTTCGCCGATCTCGGCCTTGGTCTTGGCGGAATCATTGGCCGGCGGCGGCGGCAGCAGGTTCAGCAGGTTGACTTCGGTATTGTCGGTAAAGGGCTTGGCCTTCTCTTCGGCAAAGGCCGGGGCCGAAAAGGCAATCGCGGCCGCGAGGCCGAAAGCAACGAATTTGGAAATGGAACGCATCGGGAGACTCCTTGGGGGCAATAATGCATCCCGCGGGTAACCGAGGATTGTTTGGCGAAGATGACAGAACGGTGTCAGAGGCTGCGGCATATTGGCCGCGGACCGTTGGCACGCATGCAAGCCGGACTTGCCAAAGAACAAGACCGGTCCGATAATAGTTATCGGAGGCTGCTATGGCTCAAAGCGTTGAACTTGGAAATCTGGAAGCGGTGGTAAAGCGGCTCGTCGAAAGCGGCCGCTACAACTCGAAGAGCGAGGTATTGCGCGAGGGCGTGCGCCTGGTCGAGGAGCGCGAGAAGCAGCTCGCTCTCATGGATGCAGCGCTGGCACGGGGCAGGGCGGATATCGAAGCGGGCCGCGTCCATGCCGCAGAGGATGTCTTTGCCGAGATGAAGGAGCGCTACAAGCGCATGGCGGATGGCGAATGAAACTGGTCTTTGCGGAAGAAGCCCGCCGGGACCTGTTCGCTATAGGCGACTACATCGCCAAGGATAATCCGCGCCGCGCCCTGTCTTTCGTCGAGGAGATCGAATGGCACTGCAAGCGGATCGCCGATCATCCGCTTGCCTATGCTCTGGTGCCGAGACACGAGGCGTCCGGCATTCGCCGCGCTGTGTATGGCCGCTACAATATATTCTATACGGCGGGTGAGGGCACCGTTCACATCCTGCACATAGTCAGCGGCGCGATGAATTATGAAGCGGTGCTGTTTCCGGGCGGCGATTAGGTCGCCGCTTGTCAGCTGAAGCGGATGATCGAGACTTCGCCCTCGAGGGCGCCCTGATAGGCCGAGGCGTGCGGTTCTTCTTCCGGCACTTCGGTCAGCATGCCGATCTGGTCGAGGTCGGCTTCGATGAAGCCTTCTTCGGCGAGCGCGTTGAGCGCCTCGCGCACCGCGCTGTCGTCGTCGGCGGCCTTCAGCATGACGTGCAGGTCGACGCCTTCGCTGCCATCCGTCTCGTAGCCCTTGCCGATGATGATGAAGATCATCGGGCCTTCGGAATTGTTGTCATTGTCTGGGCTCGCGATCATGCTCATGTCCTTCGGGTATGTGACGATTCGAAAATACGAATCCGCTCTCAGCGGATTTCGCTTGCAATCGCCGATTCCTTAGCGGCTTTTCATGTCGGCCCCAAGTTGAACTTGGCCGGGTGCTTCAAAATTCCGCTGGAACCCCTGCAAAGAGGGCGATAGCCCGGCATTTCAAGGCATTCCGTTAAAGATTATTTCCGGCGCGGCCTTGACGTAGGTGAGGGAAACCAGTAGTACCCGCGCCATCGGAACCCATGTGAGGCATGGCTTTCTGGGGCGCCTTGCCCTGGAGTTCTCCTCAAACAAGGTTCGAAACGCACGTTGAAGATATGATGCCTGCACGCATGACGCATGTCTTTTGCGTCCTCTGCCCTCGGTGGTCCATCTGCGAAAGCGGATCGGGCCACGTTTTGCGCATTGAGACTAGCGTGTGATCTTGCCGGAGACGGCGCGATTTACGCCCGAAAGGGTACAGATTAACGTAAGGGATGGTTGAATGCCTACCGTAAACCAGCTTATCCGCAAGCCGCGTCAGGCGAACGTAAAGCGCAATAAGGTTCCTGCTCTGCAGGAAAACCCGCAGAAGCGCGGCGTCTGCACCCGCGTCTACACCACGACCCCGAAGAAGCCGAACTCGGCTCTCCGTAAGGTCGCCAAGATCCGCCTGACCAATGGCTTCGAAGTCATCGGCTATATCCCGGGCGAAGGTCACAACCTGCAGGAACACTCTGTCGTCATGATCCGTGGCGGCCGCGTCAAGGACTTGCCGGGCGTTCGTTACCACATCATCCGCGGCGTTCTCGATACCCAGGGTGTCAAGAACCGCAAGCAGCGCCGTTCGAAGTACGGTGCGAAGCGTCCGAAGTAATTTCGGTTTTGAAATCCCCGGCGCTGCGCGAGGTTCTCCGCGTGGTTGAGCGCCCTAACAATTAAGAGACGAGAAGTATGTCCAGACGTCACAGAGCAGAAAAGCGTGAAATCAACCCGGATCCCAAGTTCGGCGATCTGGTTGTCACGAAGTTCATGAATGCCATCATGCTCGATGGTAAGAAGTCCGTTGCTGAAAGCATCGTTTACGGCGCATTTGACTCCGTACAGGGCAAGTCCAAGCAGGAGCCGCTGGTCGTTTTCCACGCCGCTCTCGACAACATTGCCCCGCACGTCGAAGTCCGTTCGCGCCGCGTCGGTGGTGCGACCTATCAGGTTCCGGTTGATGTCCGCCCTGAGCGCCGCCAGGCCCTTGCTATTCGCTGGCTGATTACCGCTGCACGCAAGCGCAACGAAACGACCATGATCGATCGTCTGTCGGGCGAGCTTCTCGACGCATCCAACAACCGTGGTTCCGCGGTCAAGAAGCGCGAAGACACGCACAAGATGGCTGACGCCAACCGTGCGTTCTCGCATTATCGCTGGTAATCCCGAACGGTATCGAAAGGCAGTCCATTATGGCTCGCGAATATAAAATCGAAGACTACCGTAATTTCGGTATCATGGCGCACATCGACGCCGGCAAGACGACGACGACCGAGCGTATCCTTTACTACACCGGCAAGTCGCACAAGATCGGCGAAGTGCACGACGGCGCAGCCACCATGGACTGGATGGAGCAGGAGCAGGAGCGTGGCATCACGATCACCTCTGCTGCCACCACGACCTTCTGGAAGGGCCGTGACGGCAAGATGCGCCGCTTCAACATCATCGACACCCCCGGCCACGTCGACTTCACCATCGAAGTCGAGCGTTCGCTGCGCGTTCTCGACGGTGCTATTGCTCTTCTCGATGCCAACGCCGGCGTTGAGCCGCAGACGGAAACCGTCTGGCGTCAGGCTGAGAAGTACAATGTTCCGCGCATGATCTTCTGCAACAAGATGGACAAGACCGGTGCGGACTTCTACCGCTCTGTCGAGATGATCAAGACCCGTCTCGGCGCAACGGCTGTCGTCATGCAGCTGCCGATCGGCGCAGAAAGCGACTTCAAGGGCGTCGTCGACCTGATCGAAATGAACGCTCTCGTCTGGCGCGATGAATCGCTCGGCGCCCAGTGGGACGTCGTCGAAATCCCGGATGACCTGAAGGCCAAGGCTGAAGAATATCGCGAAAAGCTGATCGAGACCGTTGTCGAGATCGACGAAGAAGCGATGGAAGCTTACCTGAACGGCGACATGCCGGACAACGACAAGATCCGCGCCCTGGTTCGCCGCGGCACGATCGACGTCAAGTTCCACCCGATGTTCTGCGGCACCGCCTTCAAGAACAAGGGCGTTCAGCCGCTGCTCGACGCCGTCGTCGACTACCTGCCGTCGCCGCTCGACATTCCGGCCATCAAGGGCATCGACTTCAAGACCGAAGCCGAAATCGAGCGTCACGCTGATGACGCCGAGCCGCTCGCGATGCTGGCGTTCAAGATCATGAACGACCCCTTCGTCGGTTCGCTGACCTTCGCTCGTATCTACTCGGGCAAGCTCGAAAAGGGCGTATCCGTCATCAACACGGTCAAGGACAAGCGCGAGCGTGTCGGCCGTATGCTGCAGATGCACTCCAACTCGCGTGAAGACATCGAAGAAGCCTTTGCAGGCGACATCGTTGCTCTCGCCGGCCTCAAGGAAACCACCACTGGCGATACGCTCTGCGATCCGCTGAAGCCGGTTATCCTCGAGCGCATGGAATTCCCGGAGCCGGTCATCCAGATCGCGATCGAGCCGAAGTCCAAGGGCGACCAGGAAAAGATGGGCCTCGCGCTCAATCGCCTCGCTGCTGAAGACCCGTCCTTCCGCGTCAAGACCGACCAGGAATCCGGCCAGACGATCATCGCCGGCATGGGCGAACTTCACCTCGACATTCTCGTCGACCGTATGCGTCGCGAGTTCAAGGTTGAAGCCAACGTCGGTGCTCCGCAGGTTGCTTACCGTGAAACGATCACGCGTCAGCACGAAGAAGACTACACGCACAAGAAGCAGTCCGGTGGTACCGGTCAGTTTGCACGCGTCAAGATCATCTTCGAACCGAACCCGGAAGGCGACGACTTCAAGTTCGAATCCAAGATCGTCGGCGGTGCTGTTCCGAAGGAATACATCCCGGGCGTTCAGAAGGGTATCGAAAGCGTTCTGTCCTCCGGTCCGCTGGCTGGCTTCCCGATGCTCGGCGTCAAGGCGACGCTCGTTGACGGTGCCTTCCACGACGTTGACTCGTCGGTCCTGGCGTTCGAAATCGCTTCGCGTGCCTGCTTCCGTGAAGCAGCCAAGAAGGCCGGCGCTCAGCTCCTCGAGCCGATGATGAAGGTCGAAGTCGTAACGCCGGAAGATTACGTCGGCGACGTCATCGGTGACCTGAACTCCCGCCGTGGCCAGATTCAGGGCCAGGAACAGCGCGGTATTGCGATCGTCATCAGCGCCAACGTTCCGCTGGCGAACATGTTCAAGTACGTCGATAACCTGCGCTCCATGTCGCAGGGCCGTGCTCAGTACACGATGACCTTCGATCACTACGCGCCGGTCCCGTCGAACGTCGCAACTGAAATCCAGGCAAAGTATTCCGGTCAGAAGTGACCGGAATACCAATTGACCGATAACAAGAATTAGCGCCCTTCGGGGCCTAGCAAAATGGAGAGCCGAAAATGGCAAAGAGTAAGTTTGAGCGCAACAAGCCGCACGTAAACATCGGCACGATCGGCCACGTTGACCACGGCAAGACGTCTCTGACGGCAGCGATCACGAAGTACTTCGGCGAGTTCAAGGCGTACGACCAGATCGACGCTGCTCCGGAAGAAAAGGCACGCGGCATCACCATCTCGACGGCGCACGTCGAGTATGAGACCCCGAACCGCCACTACGCGCACGTCGACTGCCCCGGCCACGCCGACTACGTCAAGAACATGATCACCGGTGCCGCACAGATGGACGGCGCGATCCTGGTTTGCTCCGCTGCTGACGGCCCGATGCCGCAGACCCGCGAGCACATCCTGCTCGCTCGCCAGGTTGGCGTTCCGGCTATCGTCGTGTTCCTCAACAAGGTCGACCAGGTTGACGACGCCGAGCTTCTCGAACTCGTCGAGCTCGAAGTTCGCGAGCTGCTGTCGTCCTACGACTTCCCGGGCGACGACATCCCCGTCGTCAAGGGTTCGGCTCTGGCCGCTCTCGAAGATTCCGACAAGAAGATCGGCGAAGACGCGATCCGCGAGCTGATGGCTCAGGTCGACGCCTACATCCCGACGCCTGAGCGTCCGGTTGACCAGCCGTTCCTGATGCCGATCGAAGACGTGTTCTCGATCTCGGGCCGTGGTACGGTTGTTACGGGCCGCGTCGAGCGTGGTATCGTCAAGGTTGGCGAAGAAGTCGAAATCGTCGGCATTCGCGCCACCTCGAAGACGACGGTCACCGGCGTTGAAATGTTCCGCAAGCTGCTCGATCAGGGCCAGGCCGGCGACAACATCGGCGCTCTGGTTCGCGGTGTTAACCGTGACGGCGTCGAGCGTGGTCAGATCCTGTGCAAGCCGGGTTCGGTCAAGCCGCACAAGAAGTTCAAGGCAGAAGCCTACATCCTGACGAAGGAAGAAGGCGGCCGTCATACGCCGTTCTTCACCAACTACCGTCCGCAGTTCTACTTCCGCACGACGGACGTGACGGGCATCGTCACGCTGCCGGAAGGCACGGAAATGGTTATGCCGGGCGACAACGTCACGG
Source organism: Rhizobium sp. Rhizsp82 (assembly GCF_047325115.1). NCBI lineage: Bacteria > Pseudomonadati > Pseudomonadota > Alphaproteobacteria > Hyphomicrobiales > Rhizobiaceae > Rhizobium > Rhizobium sp. Rhizsp82. The sequence goes on from NZ_CP168570.1 coordinate 2,434,218, forward strand.
TTGACGTCGAGCTGATCGTTCCGATCGCGATGGAAGAAAAGCTGCGCTTCGCTATCCGCGAAGGCGGCCGTACCGTCGGCGCCGGCATCGTTGCCTCGATCGTCGAGTAATCAGAGAAACGGCCGCCTCCAAGAGGGGCGGCCGATTCGATGACATTATTATGATGTGAGCGGCTCTAGCCGCTTGCTTATTACACAGAAATGTTGCACATGGCGCGCGAGCGCTGTTTGCGTGCTGCTTCGGTTTTCGAAGCGGCGAATAAAACTAACAATAAGGTGGGCTGAAAAGGCCCGAAGAGTGGATAGGGATGCCGTTCCGCGGTGTCCTTCTCGATCTTTGAAACCGGTGGTCCGCCTTAGCGAAAACAAAAAACGCGTCTTGAGAAAGGCGCGCGAAAAACAGAACACAAGGATAATGTCGAATGAACGGCCAAAATATCCGCATTCGCCTGAAGGCGTTCGATCACCGAATTCTCGATGCTTCCACGCGCGAGATTGTGTCGACGGCGAAGCGCACCGGCGCAAGCGTCCGGGGCCCCGTTCCGCTTCCGACTCGCATCGAGAAGTTTACGGTTAACCGGTCCCCACACATCGACAAGAAGAGCCGCGAGCAGTTCGAGATGCGCACGCATAAGCGCCTCCTCGACATCGTAGATCCGACCCCGCAGACGGTAGACGCGCTGATGAAGCTCGATCTCGCCGCCGGTGTCGATGTTGAGATCAAGCTCTGAGCCTGGCTCGAGCGGATTTGGAAGGATTGAACCGATGCGTTCAGGTGTGATTGCACAGAAGGTGGGCATGACCCGCGTCTACAACGACGCTGGCGAACATGTTCCGGTAACGGTACTGCGTATGGACGGCTGCCAGGTCGTCGCAACGCGCACTGTAGAAAAGAATGGCTATACCGCAGTTCAGCTCGGTGCTGGCCAGGCGAAGGTTAAGAACACGTCCAAGGCGATGCGCGGCAACTTTGCTGTCGCTAACGTCGAGCCGAAGGCCAAGCTCCAGGAATTCCGCGTTTCGGAAGACAACCTGCTGGAGATCGGTACCGAGCTCAAGGCTGGTCACTTCGCAGCAGGTCAGCTCGTCGACGTGACGGGCACGACCATTGGTAAGGGCTTTGCCGGCGCCATGAAGCGCCACGGCTTCGGCGGTCTCCGCGCCACGCACGGTGTGTCGGTTTCGCACCGCTCGCACGGTTCGACGGGCTCGCGCCAGGATCCGGGCAAGGTTTTCAAGAACAAGAAGATGGCTGGTCACATGGGCCAGACGCGCGTAACGACTCAGAACCTTGAAGTGGTTTCGACCGACGAAGATCGTGGTCTGATCCTGATCAAGGGTGCAGTACCCGGTTCCAAGGGTGCCTGGATCATCGTGCGCGACGCCGTCAAGTCGGCCGCGAAGTAAGGGAGCCAGACCAATGGAATTCAACGTCAAGACCCTCGAGGGAAAAGACGCAGGGAAGGTTTCTCTCTCTGACGCGATCTTCGGTCTCGAGCCCCGCGAAGACATTCTTGCCCGCGTCATCCGCTGGCAGCTTGCCAAGAAGCAGCAGGGCACGCACCAGGCAAAGGGCCGCGCGGACGTTTCGCGCACCGGCGCCAAGATGTACAAGCAGAAGGGTACGGGCCGCGCTCGTCACCATTCGGCTCGCGCTCCGCAGTTCCGCGGCGGTGGTAAGGCTCACGGCCCGGTTGCTCGCAGCCACGAACACGACCTTCCCAAGAAGGTTCGCGCTCTCGGCCTGCGTCTCGCTCTCTCGGCAAAGCTGAAGTCGGATGATGTCATCATCATCGACAACCTCGTTGCTGCTGAAGCCAAGACCAAGGCTCTGGCCGCTACCTTTGAGACGCTCGGCCTGACCAACGCGCTCTTCATCGGTGGTGCTGAGCTCGACGGCAACTTCAAGCTCGCTGCCCAGAACATCCCGAACATCGATGTTCTCCCGATCCAGGGCATCAACGTTTATGACATCGTGCGCCGCGGCAAGCTCGTGCTTTCCAAGGCTGCCGTTGAAGCTCTAGAGGAGCGTTTCAAGTGACCGATCTTCGCCACTACGATGTGATCGTCTCGCCGGCGATCACCGAAAAGTCCACTCTGGTATCGGAAAACAACCAGGTTGTTTTCAATGTCGCCAAGACGGCGTCGAAGCCGGAAATCAAGGCTGCAGTCGAGGCGCTCTTCGGCGTCAAGGTCACGGCCGTCAACACGCTGCTCCGCAAGGGCAAGACCAAGCGTTTCCGCGGTTTTGCCGGCAAGCAGCAGGACGTGAAGAAGGCTGTCGTAACGCTGGCTGAAGGCCAGACGATCGACGTCTCCACCGGTCTCTGAGGAATAAAACAATGGCATTGAAAACATTCAATCCTACGACCCCGAGCCAGCGTCAGCTGGTCATCGTCGACCGTTCTGGCCTCTGGAAGGGCAAGCCGGTCAAGGCGCTGACGGAAGGTCTGACCAAGAGCGGCGGTCGTAACAACCTCGGCCGTATCACTGCCCGCTTCATCGGCGGCGGTCACAAGCGTACGTACCGTATCGTTGACTTCAAGCGTCGCAAGTTCGACGTCGAAGGCACCGTTCAGCGTATCGAATACGACCCGAACCGTACTGCATTCATCGCGCTCGTCAGCTACACGGACGGCGAACAGGCCTACATCCTCGCTCCGCAGCGCCTCGCTGCCGGCGACAAGGTCATCGCTTCTGAAAAGGCTGTCGACGTAAAGCCCGGCAACACCATGCCGCTGCAGTACATCCCGGTCGGCTCCATCATCCACAACGTGGAAATGAAGCCGGGCAAGGGCGGTCAGATCGCTCGTTCGGCCGGCGGTTACGCACAGCTCGTCGGCCGCGATGCCGGCATGGCGATCCTTCGCCTGAACTCTGGCGAACAGCGCCTCGTCCACGGCTCGTGCCTGGCGACGATCGGTGCCGTTTCCAACCCGGATCACGCCAACATCAACGACGGCAAGGCCGGTCGTACGGTTTGGCGCGGCAAGCGTCCGCATAACCGCGGTGTTGTCATGAACCCGGTCGACCACCCGCACGGTGGTGGTGAAGGCCGCACCTCTGGTGGCCGTCATCCGGTTACCCCGTGGGGCAAGCCGACCAAGGGCAAGCGCACCCGGTCGAACAAGTCGACCGACAAGTTCATCATGCGCTCGCGTCATCAGCGTAAGAAGTAAGAGAGGAAGTCTCCAATGGCTCGTTCAGTATGGAAAGGTCCGTTCGTTGACGGCTATCTTCTCAAGAAGGCTGAGAAGGTTCGTGAAGGCGGACGTGCAGAAGTAATCAAGATCTGGAGCCGCCGCTCCACGATCCTGCCGCAGTTCGTCGGTCTCACCTTCGGCGTCTACAACGGCAGCAAGCATGTACCGGTCAGCGTCAACGAAGACATGGTCGGTCACAAGTTCGGTGAATTCTCTCCGACGCGGACCTACTACGGTCACGGCGCGGACAAGAAGGCAAAGAGGAAGTAACAATGGGCAAGGCAAAAGCCGAACGCCGGCTGAAGGACAACGAGGCGCAAGCAGTCGCCCGCACGCTCCGCGTCAGCCCACAGAAGCTCAACCTGGTTGCTGCGGCTATCCGCGGCAAGAAGGTCGACCGTGCACTCGCTGAGCTGGAGTTCTCCCGCAAGCGCATCGCAGGCGCCGTCAAGAAGACGCTCGAATCTGCGATCGCCAACGCTGAGAACAACCACGATCTCGACGTTGACACGCTTGTCGTAGCAGAAGCCTACGTCGGCAAGTCGATCGTCATGAAGCGTTTCCACGCTCGTGGCCGCGGCCGTGCATCTCGCATCGAGAAGCCGTTCGCGCACCTCACGATCGTGGTCCGCGAAGTGCAGGCACAAGAGGAGGCCGCATAATGGGTCAGAAAATCAATCCAATCGGTTTCCGTCTTGGCATCAACCGTACCTGGGATAGCCGCTGGTTTGCGGACAATGCCGAATACGGTCAGCTGCTGCACGAAGACCTGAAGATGCGCAAGTTCGTCATGAGCGAACTGAAGCAGGCTGGTATCGCCAAGGTCGTCATCGAGCGTCCGCACAAGAAGTGCCGCGTCACGATCCACTCGGCTCGCCCGGGTCTGATCATCGGCAAGAAGGGTGCAGACATCGACAAGCTCCGCAAGAAGCTGTCGGATATGACGAACTCCGAAACGCACCTCAACATCGTTGAAGTGCGCAAGCCGGAAGTCGACGCAACGCTCGTTGCTCAGTCGATCGCCCAGCAGCTCGAGCGTCGCGTGGCTTTCCGCCGCGCCATGAAGCGCGCTGTTCAGTCTGCAATGCGTCTTGGCGCCGAAGGCATCAAGATCACCTGCGCAGGCCGTCTCGGCGGTGCTGAAATCGCTCGTACCGAATGGTACCGCGAAGGTCGCGTTCCGCTGCACACGCTGCGCGCTGACATCGACTACGGCACAGCTGAAGCGGAAACCGCTTTCGGCATCTGCGGCATCAAGGTTTGGATCTTCAAGGGCGAAATCCTTGAGCATGATCCGATGGCCTCCGAGCGCCGCGCACTCGAGGGTGACGCTCAGGGTCCGGCAAGCCGCGACCGCGATCGTCGCCGCGACAACGCTTGATAGCGTTGGTGGCAAAGAAGTTCGGAGAATAAGAAAATGTTGCAGCCAAAGCGTACCAAGTACCGCAAGCAATTCAAGGGCCGCATCAAGGGCGTCGCCAAGGGTGGTTCCGACCTCGCCTTCGGTGAATTCGGCCTTAAGGCTCAGGAGCCGAACCGCGTGAATGCACGCGAGATCGAAGCGGCACGCCGCGCGATCACGCGTTACATGAAGCGCGCCGGCCGTGTATGGATCCGCGTGTTCCCGGATGTTCCGGTAACCGCGAAGCCGACCGAAGTCCGTATGGGTAAGGGTAAGGGCTCCGTTGAATACTGGGCATGCAAGGTCAAGCCCGGCCGTATGATGTTCGAGATCGACGGCGTCAGCGAAGAAATCGCCCGTGAGGCGCTTCGTCTCGGCTCTGCCAAGCTCTCGGTCAAGACGCGCTTCGTACAGCGCATTGCAGAGTAAGGAGAGGCAGATGAAAGCCGAAGAAGTCCGCGGCCTCACGGCCGATCAGCTCAAGGACAAGCTCGCCGACCTCAAGAAGGAGCAGTTCAACCTGCGCTTCCAGAAGGCAACCGGCCAGCTCGAGAAGTCCTCGCGCATCAACGAAGTCCGCAAGGACATCGCCCGCGTGAAAACCATTGCCCGCCAGAAGGCGGCAGAAGCAAAGGCGTAAAGGAAGAATAACATGCCGAAGCGCATTCTGCAGGGCGTCGTCGTTGGCGACAAGAACGAGAAGACTGTAGTAGTCCGCGTCGAGCGCCGTTTCGCTCACCCGCTGCTTCAGAAGACCGTTCGTCGTTCCAAGAAGTACAAGGCCCACGACGAAAACAACCAGTACAAGATCGGCGACACCGTTTCCATCGAGGAATGCGCTCCGATCTCCAAGGACAAGCGCTGGACGGTTATCGCCGCCCAGGGCAAGTAAGAATTTCTCGCGAGGCCTTGCGTCTCGCGGAAATATCTGTATGAAGCAGCGTCAGAACGCTCGAAAGCCGGGCGTTCTTTTGCTTTGAGCGCACGGAAGGTCCCACCGGGAAACCACCTTGGCACGATTTTTCCCGCGCTATTCAAGCTATTGCCGTTTCTGTGCCCGTTTTGCGGGCTCGGTCGGCTGACAAATTTTCATAAGCCGGGGTAGGGGGCGAAAGCCCAACCAGTCCGGTAAACCAAAAAGGCGACCTGATATGATTCAGATGCAAACAAACCTCGACGTCGCGGATAATTCCGGCGCGCGTCGTGTCATGTGCATCAAGGTGCTGGGCGGCTCGAAGCGCAAGTATGCCTCGATCGGCGACGTCATCGTCGTTTCGATCAAGGAAGCGATCCCGCGCGGCCGCGTGAAGAAGGGTGACGTTATGAAGGCGGTTGTTGTTCGCACCGCCAAGGACATCCGCCGTGCGGATGGCTCCGTCATTCGCTTCGACACGAACGCAGCAGTTCTCATCGACAACAAGAAAGAGCCGATCGGCACCCGTATCTTCGGACCGGTTCCGCGCGAACTTCGCGCCAAGAACCACATGAAGATCATCTCGCTGGCTCCCGAAGTACTGTAAGGAGCGAGACCGATGCAGAAGATTCGTAAAGGCGACAAGGTCGTCATGCTCACGGGCAAGGACAAGGGCCGTACCGGCGAAGTCCTCCAGGTTCTGCCGAAGGAAGATCGCGCGGTTGTCCGTGGCGTCAACGTCGTAAAGCGCCATCAGCGCCAGACGCAGACCCAGGAAGCCGGCATCATCAACAAGGAAGCCTCGGTTCACCTGTCCAACGTTGCAATCGTCGACAAGGACGGCAAGCCGACCCGCGTTGGCTTCAAGGTCGTTGACGGCAAGAAGGTCCGTGTGGCCAAGCGTTCCGGTGAGGTGATCTAATGGCTCAGGCAAAGTACGAGCCGCGGCTCAAGAAGGAATACGTTGAGCGCATTCGCAATGCGATGCAGGAGAAGTTCTCCTACGCCAACGAAATGATGATCCCGAAGATCGACAAGATCGTCATCAACATGGGTGTTGGCGAAGCAACGGCTGATTCGAAGAAGCCGACTGTTGCTGCAGCTGACCTGGCCGCTATCGCTGGTCAGAAGCCGGTTATCACCCGTGCACGCAACTCTATCGCTGGCTTCAAGGTCCGCGAACAGATGCCGATCGGCGCGAAGGTTACCCTCCGCGGCGCCCGCATGTACGAGTTCCTGGACCGTCTCGTGAACATCGCGCTCCCGCGCGTTCGCGACTTCCGCGGCCTGAACCCGAAGAGCTTTGACGGCCGTGGCAACTTCGCCATGGGCATCAAGGAGCACATTGTGTTCCCTGAGATCAACTACGATAAGGTTGATCAGATGTGGGGCATGGACATCATCGTTTGCACGACGGCAACGAAGGACGACGAAGCACGCGCTCTGCTCACAGAGTTCAGCTTCCCGTTCCGTCAGTAACCGTAACGACGAGCGTAGAAAAGGAACCTGACATGGCGAAGACCAGCGCAGTTGAAAAGAACAAGCGCCGCCGTAATACGGTCGCAAATCAGGCTGCCAAGCGCGCAGCTCTGAAGGCGATCATCATGAACCAGTCTCTTCCGATCGAAGAGCGGTTCAAGGCCTCGATCAAGTTGGCATCCCTGCCGCGCGATGGATCGAAGACCCGCATTCGCAACCGTTGCGAAGTATCGGGCCGTCCGCGCGCATACTACCGCAAACTGCGCATGTCGCGTATCGCGCTGCGTGAACTCGGCAATCTCGGCAAGGTGCCGGGCATCGTCAAGTCCAGCTGGTAAGGAGCAGGTTAGATGACAATGACTGATCCGTTGGGCGATATGCTCACCCGTATCCGTAACGGCGCTTCCCGCCGCAAGTCGTCGGTCTCGACGCCTGCTTCGAAGCTCCGTGCACGTGTTCTCGATGTTCTGCAGTCCGAAGGCTACATCCGTGGCTATTCCGTTGTCGATTTCGGCAATGGCAAGTCGGAGCTCAGCATCGAACTCAAGTACTATGAAGGCGCATCGGTGATCCGTGAGATCGGCCGTGTGTCCAAGCCGGGCCGCCGGGTTTATGTCTCGGTCAAGTCCATTCCGCAGGTCGCGAACGGCCTCGGCATCACCATCCTTTCGACCCCGAAGGGCGTGATGGCCGATCACCAGGCTCGCGAACAGAACGTAGGCGGCGAGGTTCTCTGCTCGGTCTTCTAAGATCAGAGCAGGGGAACTCCATAACGAACAGACAGGATTGAAACATGTCTCGTATCGGTAAAAAAGCCGTCCCGGTTCCAGCAGGTGTGACGGCATCGGTTGACGGCCAGAAGGTCACCGCAAAGGGTCCGAAGGGCGAGCTCTTCTTCGTCGCCAACGACGAAATCAAGCTCGAGTTCAAGGACAACGCGGTATCGGTTGCTCCGATCAACCAGTCCAAGGATGCTCGTTCGAAGTGGGGCATGTCCCGCACGATGATCGAGAACATCTTCAAGGGTGTTAAGGACGGCTTCGAGCGCAAGCTCGAAATCAACGGCGTCGGTTACCGCGCATCGCTTCAGGGCAAGAACCTGCAGCTGGCTCTCGGTTTCAGCCACGACGTAGTTTACGAGCCGCCGCAGGGCATCACGATCGCTGTGCCGAAGCCGACGGAAATCGTCGTCACCGGCATCAACAAGCAGCAGGTCGGCCAGGTTGCCGCTGAAATCCGCGAATATCGCGGTCCTGAGCCTTACAAGGGCAAGGGCGTTAAGTATGCCGAAGAGCGGATTGTCCGCAAAGAAGGCAAGAAGAAGTAAGGATCACGCGAAATGGCTAGCAGGAAAGAAGCACTTGCACGTCGTGCCAACCGCGTGCGCCGTCATCTCAAGTCGGTGGCCAATGGCCGTCCGCGCCTGTCGGTTCATCGCTCCTCGAAGAACATCTATGTTCAGGTCATCGACGATGTTGCCGGCAAGACCCTCGCGGCTGCCTCGACTCTCGATAAGGATCTGCGCGGTTCTCTGAAGACCGGTGCTGACACCGCAGCAGCTGCCCTCGTAGGCAAGCTTGTTGCAGAGCGCGCAACGAAGGCAGGCGTCAAGGAGGTCGTATTCGACCGTGGCGCCTTCATCTACCACGGCCGCATCAAGGCCCTGGCAGACGCAGCCCGCGAAGGCGGTCTGTCCTTCTAATAAAGTTTCCGGCCGGAAGCCTCAAAAGCTCCGGCCGGATCTCACCGGACCGCAGGCGTCTCCGAAGGGGAGGCCGGGGCGGTCCTCATTTTGTTTGCCGATTGCACCCGGAAAAGAAAAAGGAAGAGGACAATGGCACAGGAAAGAAGGCCGCAGCGGGAAGACCGCCAGGCCCGTGAAGAGCGCGATAGCGAATTCGTCGACAAGCTGGTCGCGATCAACCGCGTTGCTAAGGTTGTTAAGGGTGGCCGCCGTTTCGGTTTCGCCGCTCTGGTCGTTGTTGGTGACCAGAAGGGCCGCGTTGGCTTCGGTCATGGCAAGGCACGCGAAGTGCCGGAAGCTATCCGCAAGGCAACCGAAGCTGCCAAGCGCGAGCTGATCTTCGTGCCGCTGCGCGAAGGCCGTACCCTGCATCACGACGTTCACGGCCGCCACGGCGCCGGCAAGGTTCTGCTGCGTTCGGCTAAGGTCGGTACCGGTATCATCGCCGGTGGTCCGATGCGCGCCGTTTTCGAAACGCTCGGCGTTCACGACGTTGTCGCCAAGTCGACCGGTTCCTCGAACCCGTATAACATGGTTCGTGCAACCTTCGACGCTCTGAAGCATCAGGTTCACCCGAAGGACATCGCAGCTCAGCGCGGCATCAAGTATGCTACGCTCCAGGCTCGCCGTGCCGCCTCCGGCAACGCCTCTGAAGAATAAGAGGAGTCTGACCTATGGCCAAGGCTACCAAGAAGACCGAAGCAAAGACGATCACCGTCGAGCAGATCGGCAGCCCCATCCGCCGTCCTGACGTTCAGCAGCGCACGCTGATCGGTCTGGGCCTCAACAAGATGCACCGCCGCCGCACGCTGGAAGATACCCCTTCCGTTCGTGGCATGATCCGTGCTGTGCAGCATCTCGTTCGCATCGTCGACGAGAAGTAAGCCAGAGGATACGATCATGAAACTGAACGAAATCAAGGACAACGAAGGCTCTACGCACAGCCGCAAGCGTCTCGGACGCGGCATCGGCTCGGGCTCCGGCAAGACCGGCGGCCGTGGTGTCAAGGGTCAGAAGTCCCGTTCCGGCGTTGCCATCAATGGCTTCGAAGGCGGTCAGATGCCAATCTACCGTCGTCTGCCGAAGCGCGGCTTCAACAACATCTTCAAGGCCGACTTCGTTGTCGTGTCGCTTGAGCGTATCCAGGCTGCCGTCGATGCCGGCAAGCTCGATGCCAAGCAGACCGTCGACGCAGCTGCCCTGAAGGCTGCTGGCGTTATCCGCCGCACCAAGGATGGCGTTCGCGTCCTCTCCGGCGGCGAACTGAAGGCCAAGATCAAGCTCGAAGTTGCAGGCGCTTCCAAGTCTGCCGTCGAGAAGATCGAAAAGGCCGGCGGTTCCATCACGCTTCTTTCTGCCGCAGCGGCAGAATAATAATCTTATGATATGTCGCCCGGGGTGCTTCACACCGGGCGATTTTGCTCCCATATGTGGGCCTCACAAAACCTGTATCGTTGCACCCCCGCGGCGTGCCGGTTTCCGACGAAATCAAGGGTGAGGCATTGGTTGCGCCAGCAATCCGTCCTAAGCCCGGCTTTTGAATATTGACATACCTTTTCCGGGTCCGGCCACTTCGCGAAGGGCTGGAATGGGTAGCGCGGAGAATCGCATGGCTTCTGCAGCGGAACAGTTGGCTTCCAATCTCAATTTTTCGACCTTCGCCAAAGCCGAGGATCTCAAGAAGCGCCTGTGGTTCACACTGGCAGCTCTCCTCGTCTACCGTCTTGGTACGCACATTCCGCTTCCGGGTCTGAACCCCGAAGCTTATGCCCAGGCCTTCCGCGGCCAGGCAGGCGGCATTCTCGGCCTCTTCAACATGTTCTCGGGCGGCGCCGTACAGCGCATGGCGATCTTCGCGCTCGGCATCATGCCCTACATCTCCGCTTCGATTATCGTGCAGCTGATGACCTCGGTCGTCCCGGCGCTCGAAAACCTGAAGAAGGAAGGCGAGCAGGGCCGCAAGATCATCAACCAGTACACCCGCTACGGCACGGTGCTGCTCGGCACGCTGCAGGCCTATGGCATCGCGGTCGGCCTCGAGAGCGGCAACGGCCTCGTGGTCGATCCGGGCTGGTTCTTCAAGATTTCGACTGTCATCACCCTGCTCGGCGGCACGATGTTCCTGATGTGGCTCGGTGAGCAGATCACCTCGCGCGGCATCGGCAACGGCATCTCGCTGATCATCTTCGCAGGTATCGCTGCCGGTCTTCCGAGCGCGCTTGCCGGTACCCTCGAGCTCGGCCGTACCGGCGCTCTGTCGACGACGTTGATTCTCGCAGTCATCGTCATCGCGATCGCCGTCATCGCCATCATCGTCTTCGTCGAACGCGCCCAGCGCCGCCTTCTGATCCAGTATCCTAAGCGTCAGGTGGGCAACCGGATGTTCCAGGGCGATACGTCGCACCTGCCGCTGAAGCTCAACACTTCGGGCGTCATCCCGGCTATCTTCTCGTCGTCGCTGCTGCTCTTGCCGGCAACCGTTGCAGGCTTTGCCAACACGACCGCTCTGCCGTCCTGGGCAACCTCGATCGTCGCAGCGCTCGGCCACGGCCAGCCGCTCTACATGCTGCTCTACGGCGCACTTATCGCATTCTTCGCCTTCTTCTATACGGCTATCGTCTTCAATCCGAAGGACACGGCCGACAATCTCAAGAAGCATGGCGGCTTCATTCCGGGCATCCGCCCGGGTGAGCGTACCGCCGAATATATCGATTACGTCCTGACCCGAATCACGGTCATCGGCGCAATCTACCTCGTGTTCGTCTGCATCCTGCCTGAGATCCTGGTGTCGCAAACCGGCATCCCATTATCCCTTGGTGGGACTTCGCTTTTGATCGTGGTTAGCGTAACTCTTGATACGGTTGCGCAGATTCAGGGCCACCTGATTGCACAGCAGTACGAAGGTCTGATCAAGAAATCGAAGTTGCGTGGAGGAAAGAGGGGGCGATGAGACTCATACTTTTGGGGCCGCCGGGCGCGGGTAAGGGGACCCAGGCCCAGCGGATCGTGGAGAAGCACGGCATTCCGCAGCTCTCCACCGGTGACATGCTCCGTGCAGCCGTTCAGGCCGGCACGGAGGTGGGCAAGCGGGCAAAGGCCGTCATGGACGCCGGCAAGCTTGTTTCTGACGAGATCGTCAATGCCATCGTCTCCGAGCGTCTCGATGCCCCGGATTGCGCCAATGGCTTCATTCTCGACGGTTTCCCGCGCACGCTCGTGCAGGCGGATGCCACCGAGGTGATGCTGAAGGGCAAGGGCATAGAGCTTTCGGCCGTCATCGAGATCGAAGTCGACGACAAGATTCTCGCTGATCGCGTCTCCGGCCGTTATACCTGCGCCAACTGCGGCGCCGGCTATCACGACACCAACGTCAAGCCGAAGGTGGAAGGGGTCTGCGATCGCTGCGGTTCGACCCACTTCAAGCGCCGCCCCGACGATAACCGCGAGACCGTGGTGACCCGTCTGGCCGCTTACTACAAGGAAACCTCGCCACTGATCGGCTATTACCATGCCAAGGGTAAGCTGAAAGTGGTCGATGGAATGGCCGACATCGATCATGTCACGGCAGAGATCGATGCTATCCTTTCGAAGCTCTGAGCCTCGAAAATAAACTTGGCGGGAACGGTTGCCTTTCAGCACTGATTCCGCTAAACACCGCGCCAACTCGCGATATTTGATGCGATCGGCGCGGACTTCCATCTGAAGTTCCGGGTTCGATCGTTTTGACTTGTTGAGAACCTGAATTTGTAATTGCGGCCTCGCTGGGCCGTGTAACGAGACACCACTTGCCGGATGGCAACTGGAACGCAAGGAGAATAGGCGTGGCACGTATCGCTGGCGTCAACATCCCGACTGCAAAGCGCGTTGTTATCGCGCTGACCTACATTCACGGGATCGGTCCGAAATTCGCACAGGAAATCATGGAGAAGGTCGGTCTTCCGGCTGACAAGCGCGTCCATCAGCTGACGGACTCCGAAGTGCTCCAGATCCGCGAAACCATCGACCGCGATTACCAGGTCGAAGGTGATCTTCGTCGCGACACCGCGATGAACATCAAGCGCCTTATGGACCTCGGCTGCTATCGCGGCCTGCGTCATCGCCGCGGCCTGCCGGTTCGCGGTCAGCGCACGCACACCAATGCCCGCACCCGCAAGGGCCCGGCAAAGGCGATCGCTGGTAAGAAGAAGTAATTTCCGGGAAACCGGGAAGGGGAGGCTGGCGGTCCGCCGGCCTCTTTTGAGTTTGGAGCATTGCCTCAATGCATTGCTCCGGTGGAGCCGCTGGTATTACGGCGGTGACGATATCCAAGAAAGGGATAAGAATGGCCAAGGAAGCCGTACGCGTTCGCCGTCGCGAACGTAAAAACATCTCGTCGGGCGTGGCGCACGTCAACTCGACCTTCAACAACACGATGATCACCATCACCGACGCACAGGGCAACGCCATTGCCTGGTCGTCCGCTGGTGCCAAGGGCTTCAAGGGTTCGCGCAAGTCGACCCCGTTCGCTGCCCAGATCGCTGCTGAAGACTGCGCCAAGAAGGCTCAGGAACATGGCATGAAGTCGCTGGAAGTCGAAGTTTGCGGCCCGGGCTCCGGCCGTGAATCCGCTCTGCGCGCGCTCCAGGCTGCTGGTTTCATGATCACGTCCATCCGCGACGTGACGCCGATCCCGCACAATGGCTGCCGCCCGCGCAAGAAGCGCCGCGTCTGATCATCGCCACTCACAACACCGGTGAGCGCCAGCGCGCTCCCGGTGTTTCTCAAGCTCGGTTACCACGATTGGATGGTGGTAACGAACGGAAGGCAAAGACATGATTCAGAAGAACTGGCAGGAACTGATCAAGCCGAACAAGGTCGAGTTCTCTTCGAGCTCGCGCACCAAGGCGACGCTCGTAGCGGAGCCGCTGGAGCGCGGTTTCGGCCTCACCCTCGGCAACGCGCTTCGCCGCGTTCTGCTGTCGTCGCTGCGCGGTGCCGCTGTTACGGCCGTGCAGATCGATGGCGTGCTGCATGAATTCTCCTCGATCCCGGGCGTCCGCGAAGACGTTACGGACATCGTGCTCAACATCAAGGAAATCGCCATCAAGATGGATGGCGACGACGCAAAGCGCATGGTCGTGCGTAAGCAGGGCCCGGGCGTTGTAACGGCTGGCGACATCCAGACGGTCGGCGATATCGAAATCCTCAACCCCGAGCATGTCATTTGCACGCTCGACGAGGGCGCCGAAATCCGTATGGAATTCACCGTCAACAACGGCAAGGGCTACGTTCCGGCCGAGCGCAATCGTGCGGAAGACGCTCCGATCGGTCTCATCCCGGTCGACAGCCTTTATTCGCCGGTCAAGAAGGTGTCCTACAAGGTAGAAAATACCCGCGAAGGACAGGTTCTCGACTACGACAAGCTGAACATGACCATCGAAACCGATGGCTCGATCTCCGGTGAAGATGCCGTCGCTTTCGCGGCTCGCATTCTCCAGGATCAGCTTGGCGTGTTCGTCAACTTCGACGAGCCGCAGAAGGAAACCGAGGAAGAAGCCGTCACCGAACTGGCCTTCAACCCGGCGCTCCTGAAGAAGGTGGACGAACTCGAACTGTCTGTTCGCTCGGCAAACTGCCTGAAGAACGACAACATCGTCTACATCGGCGACCTCATTCAGAAGACCGAAGCAGAAATGCTCCGCACCCCGAACTTTGGTCGCAAGTCGCTGAACGAAATCAAGGAAGTTCTCGCTTCCATGGGCCTGCACCTCGGCATGGAAGTGCCGGCATGGCCGCCCGAGAACATCGAAGATCTCGCCAAGCGTTACGAAGACCAGTATTAAGAACCAAAAAGGCAGGCTCTGAGGCTGCCTTTCCCAGTCAAACAGCAGGCAGATCGCCTGTATGTGCCAGGAAACGGCAGGCCCGCTAGAAGCGAAGAGCCCTGCATCAAAGGAGAATAGCAATGCGCCACGCAAAAGCCGGCCGCAAGCTGAACAGAACTGCCAGCCACCGCAAGGCAATGTTTGCCAACATGGCGGCTTCGCTCATCACCCATGAGCAGATCGTGACCACCCTGCCGAAGGCAAAGGAAATCCGTCCGATCGTTGAAAAGCTCGTAACCCTCGGCAAGCGCGGCGACCTGCACGCTCGCCGTCAGGCGATCTCGCAGATCCGCGACGCCGCTGTCGTTGCCAAGCTCTTCGACGCCATCGCTTCGCGCTACGCAACCCGCAACGGCGGCTACCTGCGTATCATGAAGGCTGGCTTCCGCCAGGGCGACAACGCTGCTCTCGCAGTCGTCGAGTTCGTCGACCGCGACGTCAACGCCAAGGGCGCAGCCGACAAGGCCCGCGTCGAAGCAGAAGCCGCTGCGGCCGAAGCTGCTTAATTCTTTCCGGTTCTCCGGAAGCAAAACAGCCGGGCTGCAAAGCCCGGCTGTTTTCGTTTGTGGTGGTGAGCACTTCTCACTCGGGCACGTGGATCCGTTCCTTGAAGTGCTTGAGATTGGCGACGATCGTGAAGGTCATTACGACGACCAGTGACCATGAACTCCAGATGCCGATATGGACGACTGACCAGCCGCCGATCTGGTTCGGATATTGCCAGAGGCCGAGGAAGCTGTGGACGTTTTCGGCAAGCCAGATGAAGAAGCCGATCAGCACGAAGGCGATGAGCAGCGGCATGCGCCTGTCGCGGTCATAGGGCCGGAAGATGACGGTCGTGCGGGCATAGAGGCCAAGGGTGCAGGCCGCGATATACCAGCGATAGTCGCCGATATAATGGTGGGTGTAGAAATTCGCATAGATCGCTGTGGCGGCCAGCGTCGCCATCCAGTAAGGCGGGTGGTGGCGCACTCGGAGGTCCAGCACGCGCCAGGCCTGGATCACGTAGCTGCCGATCGCTGCATACATGAAGCCTGAAAACAGTGGCACGCCAAAGAGCTTGGTATAGCCGAAATCGGGATAGGACCAGGACTGGATGCTGCTGGAGGTCTTGAAGACCTCGAGAGCAAAGCCGATCAGGTGAAACAGCGTGATCGCCTTCAGTTCGTCCAGCGTCTCGAGCTTGGTGAGCACCATCGCGGCCTGGATCGCCAGCGCGATCACCAAGAGCAGGTCATAGCGCGCGAGACCGAATAGACCGGCGCGGGGGACGGCAAAGACCGCGAGAAAGAACAACCCCGCAAACAGCGAAGCCCGCGCCTCCTTGATCCCGAAATAGAGGAATTCGACGGCGAAGCGTCTGATGCCTCGCAATCCCTGCGCCTCGGGTATGGCGGTCAGGTGCTCGTCGAGAGCCGGCAGGAGCATGCGGAGAGCAAGAGGCTTTGACATCGGAGGACCGGGGGAGCAGGAGTGGGCAAGCTGATCCGGACGGACTCGAACCAAACCGCCGGATCGACCTGCAGCTAGTATCGAGGAAGTGGCTAAGATTGTGACCGAGCCTGTGATGTTCAAAAATGGTCTCGGCTCGAGGGCAGGATATGCCGTCGCTACGCTCTTGGTCATCGCGGCGGGACTGTTATTGCGCCGGTTCGGCTATCCCGTCGGCTTGCCGTTTATCATCGTCAATTATGGCGCAGCGGCCCTCTGGGGCGGGATGGTGTTTCTCATCCTGAGCCTGCTGTTCGCTCCGCGCGTCCGGCCCCTGAACCTTGCAGTTCTCGCCGTCGTTCTTTCGGCCGCGGTCGAGTTCTTCCGGCTTTATCACACGCCCTGGCTCGACGCCTTCAGGCTGACGCTGACAGGAGCGCTGCTGATCGGCCGGATCTTCTCGATCTGGAACATCGTCTCCTACACGCTCGGCATAGCGGTGGCTTGCTTCATCGATGTGAAGCTGGCGAAGGCCGCCCGCTAGGAGACTGTCGCCGCAGCCCGCCCGCGCTGGCGCCCCTGTGCCGCGCGCTTGCGGCTTTTCGCGATCGGGCGCCAGGAACGGTAGAGGATCATCAGGATGATCAGGCCGACATAGATATATTGCTCAAGGTCGAGGATCTTCGTCGACAGCGCGAAATGCAGGGCACCGGCGGCGGCGATGATGTAGATCAGCTTGTGCAGCCAGATCCATTTCATGCCCATCTTGCGGATCGAGAAATTGTTCGATGTGACGGCGAGCTGGACGAGCAGGGCGAGGCCCGCCATGCCGAACATGATGAAGGGCCGCTTCAGGACGTCGTCGACGACGGCGGAAAGGTCCATCGCCTGATCGAGCACCATGTAAACGGTGAAATGCATCAGCGCGTAATAGAAGGTCAGCAGGCCGAGCGCCCGGCGATAGCGCAGGTAGTTCCAACCCAGCAGATCGCGGGCAGGGGAGACGGCAAGCGTCAGGATCAGGAAGCGGATCGTCCAGAGGCCGAGAAACAGCTCGAAGGTCTTGACCGGATCGGCGCCGAGCTGGTCGGTGGCGCCGAGATAGAAGGTCCAGACCGCCGGCAGCAGACCGACGGCGTAGAGTGCCCAGACCGAAGCCGGCTGCCAGCGCTTCGGCAGGCTGAACGAGAAACCCGCCATCAGAAATTCGCCCTGAGATCCATGCCAGAATAGAGGCTCGCCACGTCATCGGCATAGCCGTTGAAGGGAAGCGTCGGGTGACGGCTGGCGCCGAAGAAGCCGCTCTCGCCGATCCGGCGTTCGGTGGCCTGGCTCCAGCGCGGATGATCGACCGCCGGGTTCACATTGGCATAGAAGCCGTATTCCTGCGGATTGGTGACCTGCCAGGTGTTCTTCGGCTCCTTGTCGGTCAGCGAGATGCGGACGATCGACTTGATGCCCTTGAAGCCATATTTCCACGGCACGACGAGGCGGATCGGTGCGCCGTTCTGGTTCGGCAGCGTCTGGCCGTAGAGACCGACGGCAAGCAGCGTCAGCGGATGCATGGCCTCATCGAGCCGCAGACCTTCGACATAGGGCCATTCCAGCGACTGGAAGATGCCCTTCTGGCCGGGCATCTCCTCGGGACGAACGACCGTCTCGAAGGCCACGTACTTGGCGCTTCCTTGCGGCTCGACCTTGTTCAGTAGTGCGGCGAGCGGAAAGCCATCCCAAGGGATGACCATCGACCATGCCTCGACGCAACGCATCCGGTAGGTGCGGCTCTCGACCGGGAATTCCTTCATCAGCGCATCGAGATCGAAAGTGCCGGGCTTGTTGACCATGCCGTCAACCTTGATCGTCCAGGGCAGGGGCTTGAAGTCGCCCGAAAGCGCTGCTGGGTCACCCTTGTCGAGGCCGAATTCGTAGAAATTGTTGTAGGTGGTGACGTCCTTCAGCGGCGTCGTCTTTTCATCGACGGTATATTTGCTGTCGACGGCGTTGAGGGCGGCAGCGCTTGCCTTTCCGGCGCCATAGAGCGCCATGGCTCCAAGCGTTGCAGCGCCGAGAAATTCGCGGCGGCGCAGATAGACCTGATGCGGCGTGATCTCCGACGAGCGGATCTTCGGGGGGCGGTAGGTCGGCATTTCAAACCTCCTGGGCTGGGGGCGGCCCAAATATCTCTTTAAACGCATGATCGGCGTTTTCAGATTAGTGTCTAGGCCTTGAACCGGCCTGACGGAAAGCCAATTTTTTGTGTTCGGATGTGAAGAAATAGCCTGTAACAAAAGGCTCCTCCGCTCCGTATATGCCCGATGGACGCCGCGCGCGCCGTACCGGATTTGCCCTTGCCGGTAGTGACAGCCCCTGCCGATTGGATTAGGACAATTCAAAAATACGGCGATCGCCGGCCAGCAAACAGCTTCGCCGCCCTATATCGCAGATAAATCCGGCACTTTGAGGAAGACACCGATGCCAGCCTATCGTTCGAGAACCACGACCCACGGCCGCAACATGGCGGGTGCGCGCGGCCTTTGGCGCGCCACGGGCATGAAGGACAGCGATTTCGGCAAGCCGATCATTGCGGTGGTGAACTCGTTCACGCAGTTCGTGCCCGGCCACGTCCACCTGAAGGATCTCGGCCAGCTCGTCGCCCGCGAAATCGAAGCGGCCGGCGGCGTCGCCAAGGAATTCAACACGATCGCCGTCGATGACGGCATCGCCATGGGCCATGACGGCATGCTCTATTCGCTGCCCTCGCGCGAGCTGATCGCCGACAGCGTCGAATACATGGTCAACGCCCATTGCGCCGACGCCATGGTCTGCATCTCCAACTGCGACAAGATCACCCCCGGCATGCTGATGGCCTCGCTGCGCCTCAATATCCCGACGATCTTCGTCTCCGGCGGTCCGATGGAGGCCGGCAAGGTCGTGCTCAACGGCAAGACCCACGCCCTCGACCTCGTCGATGCCATGGTTGCGGCTGCCGACGACAAGGTTTCGGACGAAGACGTCAAGGTCATCGAGCGCTCGGCCTGTCCGACCTGCGGTTCATGCTCCGGCATGTTCACCGCCAACTCGATGAACTGCCTGACCGAGGCGCTCGGCCTGTCGCTGCCCGGCAACGGCTCGACGCTCGCCACGCATTCCGACCGCAAGGAACTCTTCCTCGAGGCCGGCCGCCGCGTCGTGGCACTCGCCAAGCGCTATTACGAGCAGGACGATGCAACGGCACTGCCGCGCACCATCGCCAGCAAGGGCGCCTTCGAAAACGCCATGGCGCTCGATATCGCCATGGGTGGATCGACCAACACCGTTCTTCACATTCTGGCAGCCGCCCATGAGGGCGAAATCGACTTCACCATGGAAGACATCGACCGCCTGTCGCGCCGCGTCCCGTGCCTGTCGAAGGTCGCACCGGCGAAGTCCGACGTCCACATGGAAGATGTCCACCGCGCCGGCGGCATCATGGCGATCCTCGGTGAGCTGAACCGCGCCGGACTGATCAACGCCGGCCTGCCGACCGTCCATTCGCCGACGCTTGGCGACGCACTGGCGCAGTGGGATATCTCGGTCACCGACAATCCCGTCGCCCTGAAGCTCTTCAGCGCAGCGCCCGGCGGCGTACCGACACAGGTTGCCTTCAGCCAGAGCGCCCGCTGGGACGAGCTCGATCTCGACCGCGAAAACGGCGTCATCCGCGATGCCCAGCATCCGTTCTCGAAGGATGGCGGTCTCGCTGTTCTGAAGGGCAATCTGGCGCTCGACGGCTGCATCGTGAAGACCGCAGGCGTCGATGAATCGATCCTGAAATTCTCCGGTCCGGCCAAGGTCTATGAAAGCCAGGACGCCGCCGTGAAGGCCATTCTCGGCAACGAAGTCGTCGCCGGCGATGTTGTCGTCATCCGCTACGAAGGCCCCAAGGGCGGCCCGGGCATGCAGGAAATGCTCTATCCGACCAGCTATCTGAAGTCGAAGGGCCTCGGCAAGGCCTGCGCCCTGATCACCGACGGCCGCTTCTCGGGCGGTACCTCGGGTCTGTCAATCGGCCACGCTTCGCCGGAAGCCGCAAACGGCGGCACGATCGGCCTCGTCCAGCCGGGCGACATGATCGACATCGACATCCCGAACCGCACCATTAGCCTGCGTGTCAGCGACGCCGAATTGGCGACACGCCGCGCCGAACAGGAAGCCAAGGGCTGGCGCCCGGCCGAAGTCCGCAAGCGCAACGTCACGACCGCGCTGAAGGCCTACGCGGCCTTCGCCACCAGTGCCGATCGCGGCGCAGTGCGCATCCTGCCGGAATAAGCTGGGAAAGCTTCGATATGATCAGAAGACCCGCTGTCTCCTAGGCAGCGGGTCTTTTCGTTTTCAGAGATGTCTTGTCTCGGCGCGGTTTGCTTATCCGCCGTTGTCATCGGTAAGGAATTTCCTTACATTCCATTCCGAGGTGAGACATGATCACAAGCAAGATGACCAGCAAGGCTCAGACGACGATCCCGCAGGCCGTGCGCTCCGCGTTGCATCTGAAGGAAGGGGATTCCATCGTCTATACGCTGGAGGCTGACAATCGCGTGGTGATATCGCGGGCTGCCGAACCGATGTCCGACGATCCTTTTGCGACCTTCTCGGAATGGGATAGCGAAGCCGATCGGAAAGCCTATGCCGACCTTTGAGCAGGGTGACATCATACGGGTGCCCTTTCCCTATACCGATCGCGATACGCGCCAGCGGCGTCCGGCGCTCGTTGTTTCCGCCGGTTCGCTCGGCGAGAATGATGCTCTCGTCTGGGCCGTCATGATAACCTCGGCCGAAAATCGGCCATGGCTCGGAGATGTCGAAATCCCTGACCATCAGGCGGCAGGCCTGCCGGCGCCTTCGGTCGTTCGACCGGCGAAGATCGCCACCGTCGAGACATCGCAGATCGACCGGATCGGACGGCTACCGGATGCCGCGCTTGCGGTGGTGATATCGGCAATCCGAGCTCAACTTGGCGGCTAAACGCTAAAGCGGCCGGTTGATATTCTTATACGTCTCGTCGAGCTGCTTCATCCGCTCGTCATAGGCGGCCCTGATACAGGCGGCATCTGCCTGGCAATCCTGCCGTTTCTTCAGCCAGGCTGTCTGCTCGTCCTGCAGGGTGCCGCGCGTGCCCATGGCGAGCAGGCCGGAGAGCAGGTCGAAGGTGGTGACCATCTTCACGTCGGCGTCGTTGAGTGCCCGGTTGTCGCAGATCGCCTTTTCGTCGGGCTTCAGCTCCTTGGCATCGCAGTCGAAGCTCGCGGCATGTGCGAGCGGGGCGAGCAGTGAGACGGTCGAGAAGGCGAGGGCGGCGATGGCTGCTTTCATGCGGGCTATGATCCTGTTTCCTGGCAGGCGCTTATAGGAACGCCCGGACCAGAAAGATGATGCAGCAGGCCCATACGGCAAGGATGAAAATCAATCCGGCCCGGCTGACAGGCCGCCCCGCGCGCTCTGCAGCCCGCTGGCGCAGCTCCGCCATGACTGGCTGCGGGATGAGCCTGATCGCCAGCATGATGCCGAGCGGTACGATGATCAGATCGTCGAGATAGCCGAGCACCGGGATGAAATCCGGAATGAGGTCGACGGGCGACAGCGCATAGGCGGCGACGGCCGCGGCGACCGCTTTCGCATACCATGGCACCCTGGGATCGCGGGCCGCGAGCCACAGCGCCGTGACGTCACGCTTCAGTGACTTCGCCCAGGATTTTGCCTTTCCGATCAATTCCATATGCGCATTTCCTGAATCAAGATCGCAGGTCGGCCGTCGCCTTCAGCCATGCCCCGATCGGAATATGAAGGATTCGCTAAATGCAATATATCCGATTTGTTCACCAATATATGGGATGCATCGCTATATCGGTCGGTTGAGGAGCAATGCGGCAATGGTCGTTGCACGTGCATTCGGTAAGTCTTCCGCAGACGCACGGAAGCGGGAAATGGAGCGTCTTGCGGCGCTGGAGCAGCTCGATCTTCTCGACGCGCCGAGAGACGAGGGCTTCGATCGCATCGTCCGGCTGATCAAGCAGATCTTTGCGATCGATATCGGCCTCGTCTCGCTCATCGATGCGCATCGGCAATGGTATCAGGCCTGCTCCGGCCTCACCGCCGATGAAGTGCCGCGGGAAGATACGTTCTGCCGCTATGTCGTCGATTACGAAGAGCCCGTCATCGTCCAGGATGCCACCAAGGATCCACGCTTCGCGCAGCATCCGGCAGTCACCGGCGAAAGCCATATCCGCTTCTATGCCGGCGTTCCGCTGACGACCAAGGCCGGGCATATCATCGGAACGGTCTGCGCCATCGATCGCCGGCCGCGATCCTTCGGCGCCCGCGACCTCGCCATCCTGGAAGAGCTCGCGGGTGCGGCGATGGACCGTATCGAGCTGCTGCAATCGGCGGCGACCGACAGCCTGACGGAAGCCTTGACCCGGCGCGCCTTCAAGCAGGAGGCCGACCAGCTGATCTCGCTGGCGATCCGCCATCAGCACAATCTCTCCACCATCGTGCTGGATATCGACCGCTTCAAGAGCGTCAACGATACCCACGGCCATGCCGCAGGTGATCAGGTGCTGCGCGCGGTGGCCGCGACCTGCAAGGCCAATCCCAGGGCCGGCGATCTGTTCGGTCGCCTCGGCGGCGAGGAATTCTGCATCGTGCTGCCGCATATCGACCGCGAGGGTGCCGCAGCCGTCGCCGAAAAGATGCGTGCGGCAATCTCGGCCCAGCCGATCCAGGGCGACTTTGGCGCGCTGACGGTAACCGCGAGCTTCGGCATCTCCTCCATGTCGATCGTCACCAAGGATATCGAAACGCTGCTCGCCCAGGCCGATGCCGCGATGTACCACGCCAAGAACAGCGGGCGCGATCGCTGCGTCTCGTGGAACTCCATCCAGTCCGAAGGTTCGGCTGGCGCGCGCCGCCGCGTCCTGAAGGCAGGCTCTATCCTGTTCAACGACCGCCGCTCGACCATCGACTGCACCATCAAGTCGCTCGGCGCCGATAGCGCCGGCCTCTCGGTTTCGAACTCGGCCGGGATCCCGCCGGAATTCATTCTGGCGATCAAGGGCGAGGGCTTCGAGACCACCTGCCGGGTCATCGCCCAGGACCGCCAGAACCTCGAGGTTGCCTTCTAGCATCTCTCTTCGAGACGGCTGTCACACAGCGGTGACCAGGTGAGGTCTTTTGCCTTGCCGATCAATTCCATATCCTGCTTTGCTGAATCAAACTCGCAGGCCGGAAGCATCATCAGGCGGGCGGAAGCTTCCATGCTTCCGCCCTCTTTCCTTTCTAGCGTCCGGCGCTACAACACTGATCCGGAAGCATTTCAGAAGGGATTCCAATGCAAGGCCTGTTGAAACGTTCGTTTGTCCCGCTTTTTGCGCTCGCGGTTCTCCTGCCGCTTGGCGCGCATGCCGAGGACGCGAAAACCGTACCGCAGAGCCAGATGCAAATGCAGCTGTCCTTCGCCCCGCTGGTCAAGCAGACCTCGGGCGCGGTCGTGAACGTCTATGCCGAAAAGACCGTGCAGCGGCAGTCGCCCTTTGCCGGCGACCCCTTCTTCGAGCAGTTCTTCGGCCAGCAGATGCCGAACCGGTCGGAGAAGCAGTCGTCGCTCGGCTCCGGCGTCATTGTCGAGGCGAACGGCACCGTGGTCACCAACAACCACGTCATCGAAGGCGCCGACGATATCAAGGTGGCGCTCTCCGACGGCCGCGAGTTTCCCTGCAAGGTCGTGCTGCGTGACGATCGCCTCGATCTCGCAGTGCTGAAGATCGATACCAAGGCCAATTTCCCGACGCTGCCGATCGGCAATTCAGATGCCGTCGAGGTCGGCGATCTCGTTCTCGCCATCGGCAACCCCTTCGGCGTCGGCCAGACGGTGACCTCGGGCATCGTTTCCGCGCTCGCCCGAAACCAGGTCGTCAAGAACGAGTTCGGCTTCTTCATCCAGACCGATGCCTCGATCAACCCCGGCAATTCCGGCGGCGCGCTGATGAATATGAAGGGTGAGCTGATCGGCATCAACACGGCGATCTTTTCGCGTGGCGGCGGCTCGAACGGTATCGGCTTTGCGATCCCTGCCAATCTGGTGAAGGTCTTCCTCACCTCGGCCGATGCCGGCGTGAAGTCCTTCGAGCGTCCCTATGTTGGCGCCACCTTCGATGCGGTGACCTCGGAGGTTGCCGAGGCGCTCGGCCTCGACAAGGCCCGTGGCGCGCTGATCGTCAAGGTGACCGACGGTAGCCCGGCGCAGAAGGCTGGCCTGAAGGCCGGCGAGATCGTCACCTCGGTCAACGGCATCCCGGTCGAGCATCCGGATGCGCTCCTCTATCGTCTGACGACGGCCGGCCTCGGCAATACGGTCAA
Organism: Rhizobium sp. Rhizsp82; assembly: GCF_047325115.1. Classification (NCBI taxonomy): domain Bacteria; kingdom Pseudomonadati; phylum Pseudomonadota; class Alphaproteobacteria; order Hyphomicrobiales; family Rhizobiaceae; genus Rhizobium; species Rhizobium sp. Rhizsp82. Next base: position 2,458,644 of record NZ_CP168570.1, read on the forward strand.
GCTCGGCGTCGTCGAGAATGGCGGCGAACAGCAGGTTGCGCTGAAGCTCGATCGCGCCCCCGAAACCTCGCCGCGCGACCAGCGCACCATCGGCGGCCGCACGCCCTTCACGGGCACCGTCGTCGAAAACCTCTCGCCGCGCGTTGCCGACGAGCTGCGCATGCCGACGGAATCGACCGGCGTCGTCGTTGCCGAGGTCAAGGATGACTCTCCGGCCGCGCGCCTCGGCTTCGAACCGAAGGATATCATCGTCGCGATCAACGGAACGCCGGTGCAGACCACCGAGCAGCTGTCGCAGATCGCATCCGACGATGCAGGTCTCTGGCGCGTCGAAATCGAGCGCGACGGCCAGAGGATCAGGCAGTTCTTCCGATGAGTGATGATCTCTTCGCACCGCGCATTCCAGATGAGGTCGCCAGCCGGCGGCCTCTTGCCGATCGGTTGAGGCCGCAGACGCTGTCTGAAGTCGCCGGGCAGGGCCACCTGACCGGCGAGGATGGCGTCCTCCGGCGGATGATCGAGAGCGGATCGCTCGGTTCGATGATCTTCTGGGGACCGCCCGGAACCGGCAAGACGACGGTGGCGCGCCTGCTTTCGGGCGAGGCGGGCCTCGCCTTCGAGCAGATTTCCGCGATCTTCTCCGGTGTTGCCGATCTGAAAAAGGTGTTCGAGGCCGCCCGGCTACGCCGCATGGATGGCCGCCAGACGCTGCTCTTCGTCGACGAGATCCATCGCTTCAACCGCGCCCAGCAGGATAGCTTCCTGCCGGTGATGGAGGACGGCACCGTCATCCTCGTCGGCGCCACCACCGAGAACCCGTCCTTCGAGCTCAACGCCGCTCTCCTGTCGCGCGCCCGCGTGCTGACCTTCAAGTCGCATGACGAGGAAAGCCTCAGCGAATTGCTGAAGCGCGCCGAGGAGGTCGAGCAGAAGCCGCTGCCGCTGACGGAGGACGCCCGCGCCAGCCTGCTGCGCATGGCCGATGGCGATGGCCGCGCCGTGCTGACGCTCGCCGAAGAGGTCTGGCGCGCCGCGCGCCCCGGAGAAATTTTCGACACCGAGGGCCTGACGCGCATCGTTCAACGCCGGGCCCCTGTCTACGACAAGGCGCAGGACGGTCACTACAATCTGATTTCGGCGCTTCACAAATCGGTCCGCGGTTCGGATCCGGATGCGGCGCTCTACTATCTGGCGCGCATGTTCGATGCCGGAGAAGACCCGCTCTATCTCGGCCGCCGTCTGGTGCGGATGGCCGTCGAGGATATCGGCCTTGCCGATCCGCAGGCGCTCGTCATCTGCAACGCCGCCAAGGACGCTTACGACTATCTCGGCTCACCCGAAGGCGAGCTGGCGCTGGCGCAGGCCTGCGTCTATCTGGCGACGGCGCCGAAATCCAACGCGGTCTATACGGCCTTCAAGGCGGCGACCATGGCCGCCAAGCAGAACGGCTCGCTGCTGCCGCCCAAGCACATCCTCAATGCGCCGACCAAGCTGATGAAGGATGAAGGCTATAACGAGGGCTATCGTTACGATCACGATGAGCCCGATGCCTTTTCAGGCCAGGATTATTTCCCGGAGAAGATGGGCCGCAAGACCTTCTACGATCCGCCGGAGCGTGGTTTCGAGCGCGAAATCCGCAAGCGGCTGGAATGGTGGTCGAAGCTCAGGAAAGAGCGCAATCCGCGCTGATGTCGCCTTAGGCGATCTCAGGAAGCCTTCTTCTGGGCGCCCGGTGCCGCGATCACCTTGACGGCGGATTCCGCCAGCCCGTGATGGCCTTCCATGTCGACGATCAGGTGCCAGTGGCCGCTGTCGGGGATGACCATCTTGACCGGCGATTTCTTGGCGACGCCGCCGATATATTTGAAATCGAGAACCTCAGTGAAGCGCTGGAACTGCGGTGCCGTCATCAGGCGGACGTTGTTCACCGCATTGAGCGCCACCTCGACGATGGTGCCGGCGCGCTGCTCATGAAGGTCGTAATGCTTGAAGCGGAAATTCGGCTTGCTCATCGGTCCCGAAAACTGGCTGCTATTTGACCGGTGATCTTAAGGCTGCGCGGTTAAGGAAAAGTTTGGCAGCCTGGCGGCGAAGGCTCCCGGTTTGGCACAACGGGAGCCTGTAGCGCCTAGTGCAGCCGCATGCCGCTGCCGTCGGAGACGCCGAATTCTATCAGCATGCCGTCTGCTGCGCGGCAGATATCGGCCGGGTTGTGATTGCACTCCGCAGCGGCGAAATGCAGGGCGGCGGCCTCGTTGATGAAGAGGCCGCCGACCAGTCCGTCGCGGTCGGCAACGATCCACTGTCCGCGCCTGTTCCTGCCGATGGTGAAGCGGGCGGGCGCGTTGTTGCGTTGAAGCGGATCGGCGGACGCGCCGGAAGAAAGTCGTGACATCGATATGTCCTTTCGAAGTTTTCCCGCATCTGCCTTTGGGCGTTGCGGGCTAGCACTGGAAATCTATGGTAAGTGCGGTTGGCGTTCCATTCGCGGCCATGGCTGAAACTATAAAAATCTCATAGGGATAGCGCATGGCGCACCGGGGAGGTGCAGCTCTGCAGGGCCGCGCAGATCGCCTCCTGCACGGTTTGCTCAACAGGAACCAGCGGCAGGCGCACATCAGCGGGGATGCCGGGGAAGGCACCGAGCGCGAATTTGATATTGGCAGGCTCGCCATCGCCGATCGCTGTGGCAAGCGGCGCAAGGCGGTCGGCAAGCACGAGCGCTGCCGGAAGGTTGCCGCAGGCAGACGCATGCTGCAGCGAGGTGACGAGCTTCGGCAGCACATTGGCGGCGGGCGCGATGATGCCGTCTCCGCCGCAAGCTATGAAGGCCGGTGCCGCCACCGCGTTGCCGGTGAACAGGTGGAACCGGTCGCGGTAAGGCGCCAGTGTGCCGATGTCGCCGCCGGCATCGAGCAGGCCGAAGATCGTGCCGGTCTGTGACAGTTCATCGAGGGTCGATGGCGGCAACGGCGAGGCGGTGCGGCCGGGATCGCTTGAAATGATCAAGGGCAGGCTGCATGCCGAGGCAAGCTCGCTGAAATGCCGCAGAATGCCCTTCTGTCCCGGCTTCGAATAATAGGGAACGGTGACGAGGGCTGCGCTGGCGCCGAGCGCTTCGGCGCGTCTGGTCAGCGCGATCGTGCTCGCCGTGCCGTTCGTACCCGTCGCGGCAATGACGGGCACACGATCATCGGCAGCGCGCAGCACTGTCGAGAGAACATGGTCGCGCTCCGTATCGGAGAGAGCAGGGCCTTCACCGGTGACGGTTAAGACCGCTAGGCCGCCGATGCCGCTGGCGATCTGCCATTCGGTCAACCGCTCCAAGCTGGCGATATCGACAGTGCCGTGACGGAAAGGCGTGACGAGCGGGGTGATCGCGCCGGAAAGGCGCGGCCAAACATTGCGTCGCATCGGGGCCTCACATCCAGCCGAGGATGACGTAGAGCTCGACGCAGGCAAGGATAATGCCGAACACCGTCAGCACCTGCGCCGTGCGGCGTTCGCGCATCACGCGCGGAGTAGCGCCGCGGCGCGGGCGGTGCGGAAGGGGATTGGCAGGCATGACGTCTCGCATGGGATTACCTCTGCATTCTCGGCAAAGGCTAATTCCGCAGGCCGTAGGAAATCCATTCCGGGCCGTCACGCGCCATATATGAAAAGTATAAAGGGCGGGCGCTAGGCGCCGCGGCGGTTCTCGATGTCGAGTTGCGAGACGAGCGCCAGCACCGTCTCGGATACGGGCGTCGGCACCGAGGCAAGGCGGCCGAGCGCCACGACCATGCCGCTCAGAGGCACGATCTCCAGTGCTTTGCCGGCCAGAAGATCCTGCAGCATCGATGTTCTGACAGCGCCGATATGGCGGGATTGCTCGAGGCGCTCCTCGATGGTGATCGAAAATTTCGCGCCGAGCGCCGTGCCGACGGCGCGCACCTCGTTCATGATCTTGCCGACCATGTCGTAGAGCGCCGGGTCGGCCATGATGTCGGTCATCAGGGCTCGTGTCAGCGCGCTGAGCGGATTGAAGGCGGCGTTGCCGGTCAGCTTGTTCCAGATCTCGTCGCGGATGCGCGGCGTCGTCGAAACGTTGAGGCCGGCAGCCGTCAGCAGCGCCTTGATCCCTTCGAGATCATCGCTCATCTCGCCCGAGGGCTCGCCGAGGATATAGCGGCCGTTGTTGGAAAGTTGGATCTCGCCGGGATTGACGACTTCGGCGCCCTGCATCGCAACACAGCCGATCACGCGCTCCGGTCCGATCAGCCGCCACAGGCGTCCCGCCGGATCGAGCTCTTCGAACTGCAGTTCGGCATGCGGGCTCTGGCTGTCGCGGTGGAAATACCACCAGGGAATGCCATTCAGGATCATCATCACCCGCGTGCCTTCCTTCAGGAGCGCAGCAATGCCCTCGGCCGCATCGCCAAGCTGGTGACCCTTGAGACCGGTGATGATCAGGTCCTGTTTCGGCAGGCTGTAGGGATCGTCGGTCGCGGTGATCTCCACCTTGATCGGCTTTTCGGCGCCGGCTTCGTAAAGCTTCAGGCCGTTTTCGCGGATGCTCTTGAGATGGGCACCGCGGGCGACGGCGGAAATGGTGACGCCGTTACCGGCGGCGGCAAGCTTTGCCGCGATGGCGCCACCGAGCGCACCGGCGCCGTAAACGCAGATCGATTTGAAGGACATGGGGAGGCTCCGCGAACATGAAGTGTCGCGCTAGACTTAGGTCATTCACGCGCGATGGCGAATGACAATTTTTCGCGGGCCATCAAATTAATGCGTGGCCGGAGGGTCGACGAGTTCGTTGCGGCGCAGCTCGTCGATGGCGGCCACCGCGTCTTCGGCTGACCAGCCGGCGCGAAGGGCTGCGGCCACCATCTTGACCTCGACTTCCTGTTCGAGCGCCAGGAACAGCGGCTCGAGCGCCTCCTGGACTGTCAGAACGTGATCATGCGGCGGGGCGACGGTCTGGCGTGCGGCAATGCTAGGCATTTCAGCTTTTCTCCTCTCCGTTAGATGGTGACATGAATCCGTCACAATGCACGACAGTGGAAAAGGTTCCGTATTTTATTTCGGATGGTCTCCATCTTGTTCTTTCGCCCTGCCTCTGCCTTCTTGCAGCCATAACCTGACGCTCGATTCGCTGTTCCGCAACGAGGGCGGGGCATACACTTTGCATCAAAGGAGAATGGGATGACGGACGCCAAGAGCGGCATTTCGGGACTGCGGCCGCGTATTACGGTAATCGGCGTCGGCGGCGGCGGCGGCAATGCGATCAACAACATGATCGCAGAAAATCTTGAGGGCGTCGATTTCATCGCCGCCAATACCGATGCCCAGGTGCTCGCCACCTCCAAGGCCTCGCGCCGCATCCAGCTCGGTGCGCATGTCACCGAAGGTCTCGGCGCCGGTTCGCTCCCGGAAGTCGGTCATGCGGCCGCCGAGGAATCGATCGACGAGATCATGGATCACCTGGCCGGTTCGCACATGTGCTTCGTCACCGCCGGCATGGGCGGCGGCACCGGAACGGGTGCAGCGCCGGTCATCGCCCACGCGGCGCGCCAGGCCGGCATCCTGACCGTCGGCGTCGTCACCAAGCCCTTCACCTTCGAGGGCAACCGCCGCATGAAGATGGCCGAGATCGGCATCGAGGCCCTGCGTCAGGCCGCCGATACCGTGATCGTCATCCCGAACCAGAACCTGTTCCGCATCGCCGACGCGAAGACCACCTTCGCCGATGCCTTCATGACTGCCGACCGCGTTCTCTACGCCGGTGTCGGCTGCATCACCGATCTCATCGTCAAGGAAGGCCTGATCAACCTCGATTTCGCCGACGTCAAATCCGTCATGCGCGGCATGGGCAGGGCGATGATGGGCACGGGCGAGGCGGCCGGTGAGAGCCGTGCGATGAAGGCGGCCGAAGCGGCAATCGCTAACCCGCTGCTCGACGATATCTCGATGAAGGGCGCCAAGGGCGTGCTGATTTCGATCTCCGGCGGTTCCGATATGACGCTGTTCGAAGTCGACGAAGCCGCAAGCCGCATCCGCGACGAGGTTCAGGACGATGCCGACATCGTCGTCGGCGCGATCTTCGACCGCAACCTCGATGGCAAATTCCGCGTCTCCGTCGTGGCGACCGGCCTCGATGGCAACGGCGTTCCCGCTGCTGCTCCGGGCGTTGCCGCGCAGGCGATCCCGACCCGCACGCTGCAGTAAGTCACCGACCAGTGATCAGCCGGCCGGAGTGAGCCGGCTGATCACCACATCCATGAATGCCCGCAGCCGCGGCAGCCGCTTTAGATCGCGGTGATAGCCGAGGAACGTATCGCGCCCGGGCGGTGCTTCGGGCACTTCGACGCGCTCCAATCCTGCAAAATGATCGCCGAGCGGCCGCGGCAGAACGGCCATTCCCGCACCGCGGGCGCAAAGTGCCGCCTGCACATCGCGATTGTTGCTGCGCATGGTGATCGTCGCCTTCGGGAAGGTCCGCGTCACCCAATGCACATCGGGCATTTCGGCAAAGGCCTCGTCCATGGTGACGATGGTAAAACCGCTGCCGTCGCCTGCCGTGGGGTGATGCGTGCCTTTCGCAACGTAAAGCCCGTAGCCGATATGCATCAGCTTGCGTGAGATCACCTCCGGCTCGGTGAACGGCCGGATGCGGAACACCAGATCGGCCTCGCGCCGCGAGAGGTTGAGGAGCCGCGCATCGGTGAGCAACTCGACCGAGACCTTCGGATGAGCCTGCGAGAATTCCGCCAGAACCGGCGTCAGCATGTGAAGGCCGAACCAGTCAGAACACGAAATCCGCAGCATGCCCTCGAGCGATCGCGTGCTGCCCTGCAGTTGCCGCTCCAGCGCAACGGCCTCTTCCTCCATCCGCAATGCATGCTGCAGAACGATGCTGCCCTCGTCGGTCAGCACGAAGCCATCGGCCGTTCGCTGAAACAGCATGTGGCCGGTCGCCGCCTCCAGCGCCTTCAGCCGCCGCCCCATGGTCGGCTGCGTCTGGCCGAGCTTGCGCGCGGCAGCGCCGAGCGTGCCTTCGCGGGCAATCGCGAGAAAGATCCTGACATCGCTCCATTCCATGATCGCCTCATTCAATAATGAATGGAGATCATGCGATATCTTTGATTTTCATTCAATCGTGTTGGGGAGATCATCCGGCCATCGAAACCGGAGTGACCGACATGAGCACGATGAAAGCCCTGATCCTTGAAAACCACAATGCACCGTTCCGGCTGGCCGAGATCGCCCGCCCGAAGCCTGCTGCCGGCGAAGTTCTCGTTCGCATCAAGGCGAGCGGCGTCAACCCGCTCGACACCAAGATCCGCGCCGGTGCCGCAGAGCATGCCCGCCAGCCGCTGCCTGCCATTCTCGGCATCGACATGGCCGGTGTCGTCGAAGAGGTCGGCCAGGGTGTCTCTGGCTTCCGCCCCGGCGATGAAGTCTACGGCATGACCGGCGGCGTCGGCGGCGTGCAGGGCTCGCTGGCGGAATTCGCCGCTGTCGATGCCCGCCTGCTGGCGATCAAGCCCGCGAACCTGACGATGCGCGAGGCGGCAGCCCTGCCGCTGGTCTTCATCACCGCCTGGGAAGGCCTTGTCGATCGCGCTGTCGTGAAATCCGGTCAGACGGTTCTGGTCCTCGGCGGCGCCGGTGGCGTCGGCCATGTCGCGGTTCAGATTGCCAGGGCATTCGGCGCGGACGTCTACGCTGCCGATGGCGCCTCGAAGGCCGATTACATCCGCAGCCTCGGCGCGACACCGATCGACCATGCCGCCGAAAGCGTCGAGGACTATGTCGACCGATATACCGGCGGCAAGGGCTTCGATCTCGTCTATGACACGGTCGGCGGGGCAGGGCTCGATGCCGCCTTCAAGGCCGTCAGGCGTTTCGGCCATGTGGTGACCAGCCTTGGCTGGGGCACGCATGCGCTGGCGCCGCTCTCCTTCAAGGCTGCGAGCTATTCCGGCGTCTTCACGCTGCTGCCGCTCCTCACCGGCGAGGGCCGCGAGCACCACGGCGAAATCATGCAGGAAGCAACCAGGCTTGCGGAAGCCGGGAAGCTTGTCCCGCGCCTCGATGCCCGCCGCTTCACGCTCGAGGAAACCGCCGAGGCGCACCGCCTGATCGAGGAACGCCAGGCCAAAGGCAAGCTGGTGGTCGATATCGCCTGAGACACCGAAACGCCGCCCGCAATCCACGGGCGGCGTTTTGGCGATCAGATGTGACTCAGGCGGCGAAGTCGGTCGAGACCGCAAGCGCCCGCCAGGTCGAAAGTTCCTGCTCGACGAAGGCATTCTTCTCACCGAGTTTGGCAACCGTATCGCTGCCGAACGGCATGCGCAGCGGCGGGTTCGCGGCATTGGCCAGCGTCACGATGCCGGCCGCAAACTTTGCCGGATCGCCGGGCTGCGCATGATGGGCGCTGGCGGCAAAGTCCCGCATGTCGCCGGCCGGCGTCCCCGCATAGTCGGGGATCGAGGCGGGGCTGATCGACAGCGAGTTGTCGGCCAGGAAGTCGGTCCGGAAGAAGCCGGGCTCGACGATCGTCACCTTGATGCCGAACGGCGCGACCTCGGTCGCCAGCGATTCCGACAGACCCTCCACCGCAAACTTCGTCGAGCCATAGACGCCCCAGCCGGGATAGCCGGCATAGCCGCCGATCGAGGAGAAGTTCAGGATGTGACCCGAGCGCTGGCGGCGCATATGGGGGAGCACGGCGCGGGTGACCTTCAGCAGACCGAAGACATTGGTCGCATAGATCTTCTCGATCTCCTCGGCCGTGGCCTCCTCGACGGCGCCGAGCAGCCCGTAGCCGGCATTGTTGACCAGAATGTCGATGCGCCCGAAGCGCTGGACGGCCGCGGCCGCAGCTTCCTGCGCCTGTCGCTCATCGGTGACATCGAGTGCTGCCGCAAGCAGATTGGGATGCTCGCCGATGGCATTGATGACGGTCTTCGGATTGCGGGCGGTGGCAACGACGGCATCGCCTGCGGCCAGGGCTTCCTTGGTCATCAGCGCGCCGAAGCCGCGGGATGCACCAGTGATGAACCAGACTTTCATGACACGTTCCTTTCAGATCTCTCTTCGTTGTGTGCCGGTCTCTCTGTGCCGGTGAGGGGAATTTGACCTGAAAGCCGCTCCTGCATAAGATTCGTTATTTTCCGAATTATACTGAGTGAGATTCATCAATGCGCGCGACCGATCTCTCCGAAATGGCGGCCTTCGCCGCCGTCGCCCGGCATCTCAGTTTTCGCAAGGCAGGTGAGGAGCGGGGTGTGACGGCTTCGGCGATCAGCCATGCCGTGCTCAATCTCGAGGAACGGATCGGCATCCGACTGCTCAACCGCACCACCCGCAGCGTATCGTTGACCCAGGCGGGCGAACTCCTGAAATCCCACCTCGATCCCGCCTTCGGTGAGATCAGCTCGGCGCTCGATGCGCTCAACCAGTTCCGCGACACGCCCTTCGGCAAGGTGCGCCTCAACGTCGCCAATTCGATTGCCCCCTTCGTCATCGGCCATGTCATCGGGCCGTTGCTGTCGAAGAACCCCCATCTGCAGCTGGAAATCAGCGCCACGGACCGGCTGGTCGATATCGTCGAGGAGGGCTTCGATGCCGGGATCCGCTTCGGCGAGCGCGTCACCGAGGGGATGATTGCGCTACGCATCCGGCCGCGCCTGCGCCTCGTCGTCGTCGGCTCGCCCGCCTATTTCGAGCATCGCCCGAAGCCGCTGACGCCGCATGATCTGAAGCGCCATCTCTGTATCCAGAACATGTATCCATCGGGCGTGCGCTATCCCTGGGACTTCGAGCGCGACGGCCAGCCGGTTACCTTCCATCCGAACGGGCCGCTGTCGCTCGACGACCACGAACTGATGACCCAGGCTGCGCTGGGCGGCGTCGCGCTCGCCTATGTCTGGGAAAGCCGCGTCGCCGAGCATGTCGCCGCCGGCAGGTTGATCAAGGTGCTGGACGACTGGTGCCAGCCCGAGGAGCCGCTCTACCTTTATTATCCGAGCCGCCGCCACATGTCGGCTGGCTTCCGGGCGCTGATCGAGGCGATCCGGGCGGAGTAGGCTGGTCTGGAAATCCGGCCGTTTCGCCCTACATCAGTCTTGTTACCTTTCGCCTCCCAGAGGCACTCCCCAAAGATCAGGAAAATACCATGTCCCAAGACAACGCCCCCGTCTGGTTCATCACCGGCTGCTCGACAGGCTTCGGCCGCGAGCTTGCCAAGCTCACCATTGCCCGCGGCTGGCCGACCATCGTCACTGCCCGCGACAAGGCCCGCGTCGCCGATCTCGCCGAAGGTCATGACAATGCGCTGGCCATCGCGCTCGATGTCACCGAAAAGGGACAGATCGCCTCGGCCGTCAAGGACGCCGAGGAGCGCTTCGGCCGCATCGACGTTCTCGTCAACAATGCCGGCTACGGCTACCAGTCCTCGATCGAGGAGGGCGACGATCAGGAAATCCGCGATCAGTTCGAAGCCAATGTCTTCGGCCTCTTTGCCATGACCCGCGCCGTACTGCCCGGCATGCGTACCCGCCGCCGCGGCCATGTGATCAACATCACCTCCGTTGCCGGTTTCATTGGCTTCCCGGCATCCGGCTATTATTCGGCCAGCAAGCACGCCGTCGAAGGTTTCTCGGATTCGCTGGCAGCCGAGACGGCTGCCCTCGGCATCCAGGTCACCTGCGTCGAGCCCGGCCCATTCCGCACCGATTGGGCCGGCCGCTCGCTGCGCCAGACGGAGAGCAAGATCGCCGATTATGCCGAGACCGCTGCCGGGCGCATGAAGCAGACGTCGGGTTATAGCGGCCAGCAGCCGGGCGATCCCGTGCGTGCTGCCGAGGCGATGATCAAGATCACCGAGGTCGAGAAGGCGCCCCGCCATCTCGTGCTCGGCGCCTTCGGCTATGAGGCGGTGACCAAGAAGCTTGCCGAGCGTCTGGCGCTGGTCGAAGCCTGGAAGGACACCAGCATCGGCGCCGACTTCCCGAAAAGCTGAGGGCAATCCCGAGCAACCCTTTGACTTCTGCGGCTGTCCTGTCCGATGATCGGGCAGGGCGGCCGCGGTTTTCGGAGGGTTGGATGCGTGACCGGTTAATATCTCAGGCGAGGGCGATGAGGACGGCCGTTCTGGCGCTTGCGCTCCTGCCTGCTTTGGCCGGGCTCGCGATCGCCGCCGATGTGCCGCCGCAGAGCGCCAAGTCGAAGACCGAGGTCGAGACGCTGAGCTCCCGCTGGACCAAGCATTTCGCCGAGGCCGCGACGCCGGAAAAGCGGGCCGCCGCCTTCCGCAGCTTCATGGCCGACAACCCCGAACCGACCCGTGTGCAGATCCGCCATATGGATGCGGATGGCGTCGAGGCCGATCTCATCTGGCCGGCCCGCCTTCACCATCCGCTCGGCCGCCGCGGCATTCTCTATGTCCATGGCGGCGGTTTTCACGGTGGCTCGCCGCGCACGCACCGGCTGCTGGCCGGATCGCTCGCCAAGGCAGCCTCCTCGGATGTGCTGCTGATCGACTACCGTCTCGTACCAGAGGGGCGTTATCCGGCGCAGATCGACGACATCAGGACCGCCTATCGCTGGATGCTCGAAAACGGCTACGAGAGCGGCAATATCGTCGTCGCCGGTGATGGCACCGGCGCCAATCTGGCGCTCGAAGCGGTGTTGCGGCAGAAGGCGGCAGGACGCCAGCTACCGGCAGCCTTCGTCGCCATCAGCCCGGTTTCCGATCTGTCCGCCAGCGGCGCCTCGATGCAGGCCAATGCCGCAACCGATCCGGTGATCAGCAAGGCGGTGATCGATGCGCTCGCCAAGCCCTATCTCGGCACCACCGCGCCGCAGGATCCGGCGGTTTCGCCGCTTTTCGCCGATCTTTCCGGTCTGCCGCCGATGCTGCTGCAGGTATCCGGCAGCGAAGCGCTGCTCGACGACAGCCTGCGCCTTGCCGACAAGGCGCGCCAGGCCGGTGTCGACGTGACGCTCGAAGTCTGGCCCGGCCTGATCCACGGCTGGCAGCTCTTCCCGCATCTGCTCGAGGATGCCGACAAATCCAACCAGCGCATCGCCGAATTCGCCATGCGCCATTTCGCCGACAGCCCGCAGCAATAACGCGGGCAGGAGACCGCCAATGACCAAGGCCGCCTATGTGCTCGGAATACTCTTGATCCTCGTCGGCCTCGTCTGGATGGGGCAGGGCAGCGGCTACTTCCCCTATCCCGCCGAGAGCTTCATGATCGACCAGACGCCCTGGATCTATTGGGGCGCGCTGGCCGCCATCGTCGGCGTCGTGGTGATCGCCCTCGCCAGACGGCGGGCCTGAAACCGCCGCCTCCCTCATTCCAGTGCTCGTCACAGGAATCCATTCACCGCGCGTCGGTGCCGTAAATTACTCATGCAATTACAACAGCTTCCGCTAGAGCAGACGTCTCATACCGGATTGCAGGTCATCCCACTACGCCGCGCGTTGGCGATGCAATCGCTCTTGTTGACGTAGGATTCCGTAGATGCCGCAACGATCTTGCCGTTGGAGGCTGTTCGCCGCCAACGCCATCCGTCGCTCTGATAGATATCCCAGGTATCGCCGTTCGCTTCTTTGCAGCTTGCCATCATTTCCTCCCGTCAGCGTTGAGTGATCCGAGGAACCTAAGCGAGAAAAGCCGCATGCTCCACGAACCAGCCACAGCCGGAAGGTGGTGGACGGCGAGAGGTCGATTGCATTGTCAGACGAGCCCGTCGATCGGCCGGCCGATGGCGAGCGATTTGCGCAGATTGGGATCGAGCCGTTCGGCATAGGCATGGTCCGGTGCAGCGCCGAGACCATCGAGCATCTTCGAGAAGAAGCAGCGAACGGCGGCCGCCGCCGTGATGTCGAAAATCTCCGCATCCGAGAGCCCATGCTTCTTCAGCGCATCGACATCCTGCTGGGTGACGCTGGTGGCGTCGCGCACCACCTTGGCGGCAAACGCCATGATCGCCCGCTCGCCCGCATCGACAGGCGCCTTCTCGCCGCCATCGGCGGTTGCCGCCAGCCCATCATTGGTAAAGCCTTCGCGCAGCAGCACGGAACCGTGCGCCAGCATGCAATAGGAGGATTTCAGCTCCTTGGCGGCGGCCAGCGTCACCAGCTCGTAGCGCCTGAGCGTCATGTGGCTGCGGATGCTCGACAGCAGAGCGCCCCAGTGCTCCATCACCTCCGGCCGGTGCCCAAAGGCGCGGTACATGTTCGGCAGATAACCGTAACTCGCCTCCGCCGCGGCATACATCGATGCCGTCTTGTCATTTGCGGATGCATCGGGAGTGTGAATGAAGGCCATGGCGCGATCCTCCGTTTCTGGTCCGCTCAGGATATTCCAGAATGGCCTTTTCGCCTATGCGCTTCGCGCACCGCCGATCACGGCAAGCGCTCAATCATGCGTATTCTTGGAGATCTGCCATTCGCCGTTTTCATCGACTTCGACGCGCTTGTTGCCGCGATAGAAGATCGGCCGCTTGGTCTTCTTGTCCATCGAGAACCGGCTCGGCGTAAACTTCTGGTCCTCACGGCCCTCATTCGCCAGCGCCAGCGCTTCCTTGAACTGCCCGTTTTTGCAAAGCGCGAGGAATTGTTTTTCGTCCATGATCCTATCCAACTGAGCCGGCTATTGGGGCGCTTGCTTCACGAGGAGGGTAGCGCTGTGTGCATATCGCATGACAGTCGGTGTTTTTTCTAGGCAAAACCATACGGGTGAAGCCAATAGCATCAGTTCAAGCGTATCAAGCTTAGATTTCTGGGTAAGCTAATGGAGAAGGCTCTCGTGACTCCGTCACCGCTGTAACGATACGCCCAATAGCCAATCTGGCTTCCAACAGTTTCAAGTTCAGGCCACGGCAACGCAATCGAGCCACGGATTGGCTCAAACTCGAGGCTCTCATCGACGTGGAATTGCAACCGACAATTTTGTAACAGGTGACATTCGCCAAAATGGTATGCTGGGAGCTCCATTATTTGCGAAATCAGTTTGTCGAGTATAGTTGTGCCAACTTCCGTTGGTTTCTCTGCTATTTCAATGATTGCCGTCGCAGCCATCGCCAGCACCGATGAACTTTCGATTAGGAAATGAAAAATTGTCCAAATCAAAGTGGAAAGCGAAACCACAGGTAGGCCGTTACCATGAAATAGTGGATTTGGACGAATTGCATTCCCGTCAGAACTTTCCAAAAAGAAGCCAGGAAAAACGACTGAACGCGTTGCGAATATTAGCTCGGATTCGAATATTCGTACCCGATTGTGAGAATGTTTCATGTAATTAGCATAAGAGGCGATTGTCTTTCTGATCGGCCTCATCGCTTCTTTTAAGCGCCTGACATTAGCGTTTTTCGCACAGAGGGTATCAGTGGGAAATAGAGTTCTGCATATCGTATCGAGATCATCGCAGTGCTCCGCAGCCGAATATATTACTAGTTCGATCCTATCCACTAAGTCTTCGAGGATCTCGTCGTCAGTGGGGACTCCCTTAGGTGCGGTACGCGTTTCTAGGAATCTTTTTGTAGTCCTCGCTAAGAGAGACAGCTGACGTGCCACGCGCCCAACAGACACATTGTATATGCCCAGCGGATGACGAGACGGAATCCGCTCATGGTAGCATCTAGCGGCGGGTATCATTGCAAGAACACCGCAGGAGGCTAGCTCCTGCGGTGTTCCATTTAACAGCAAACTAACGCCTTGAGGCATCCTATCAGCTGCAGCCGCTTGTCGCGCCGCACGTGTCGCACTTCTCGCAGGTGCCGTTGCGGACCATCGTGAAGTTCTGGCACTCGGAGCACATGTTGCCCGTGTAGCCCTGCATGATGGAGCGGGCGCGGCGTTCGGCTTCGACCTTCTTGGCTTCCGTCTTGGCGGTCGCAGCATCGGCGGCGGCCTTGTCGGAGAAGAGGGCGGTGGCCTGCTGCTGGGCTTCGGAAGCCAGCTCTTCGTTCACTTCCTCGGCGATCTCTTCGGCCAGTTCCTTGGCGCGTTCCTCGTAGTCGCGCTTGAAGGCGACGATTTCGGAGGTGGCGACGGCGGTTGCCGGTTCGAGCTTGCGGGCGGCAGAGCCAGCAAAGGCGGTGACCGTGCCGGCCGAGGAGGCGCGGACAGGCGTTGCTGCCGATGCACCCTTCGGTTCGCCGACCAGGCGGTCGCCAGTGCCGGGAACGAGCGTCGGCTTGTAGCCGCGGGTCCAGCCGGTCGAGACGAGGTTGGTCTTGCCTTCCTGGATGCCCTTGCCGAGTGCCGTGTTCGAGAAGTCCGACGTATCGACATGCGCCAGGTCATGGCGGCCGAGATAGGAGACGGCGAGTTCGCGGAACACGTAGTCGAGGATCGACGTGGCATTCTTGATCGCGTCGTTGCCGATGACCATGCCGGCCGGCTCGAACTTGGTGAAGGTGAAGGCTTCGACATATTCCTCGAGCGGCACGCCGTACTGCAGGCCGAGCGAGATGGCGATCGCGAAGTTGTTCATCATCGCACGGAAAGCAGCGCCTTCCTTGTGCATGTCGATGAAGATTTCGCCGAGGCGGCCGTCACCGAATTCGCCGGTGCGCAGATAAACCTTGTGTCCGCCGACAGCTGCCTTCTGGGTGTAGCCCTGGCGGCGGTTCGGCAGCTTCTCGCGTTCGCGGGTCACGCGTTCGATAACACGCTCGATGATCTTCTCGGTGACCGTGACGGCCTGGGCCGCGACCGGCTGCTGCAGCAGCTCTTCGAGTGCATCCTCATCGGCTTCGTCTTCGATCAGCGAAGCGTTCAGCGGCTGCGACAGCTTGGAGCCGTCGCGGTAGAGGGCGTTTGCCTTCAGGCCGAGCTTCCAGGAGAGCATGTAGGCGCTCTTGCAATCCTCAACGGTGGCATCATTCGGCATGTTGATCGTCTTGGAGATCGCACCCGAGATGAACGGCTGGGCAGCCGCCATCATGCGGATGTGGCTTTCGACCGAGAGATAACGCTTGCCGATCTTGCCGCAGGGATTGGCGCAATCGAAGACCGGCAGGTGCTCGTTCTTCAGGAACGGTGCGCCTTCCAGGGTCATCGCGCCGCAGACGTGAACGTTGGCGGCCTCGATGTCCTTCTTCGAAAAGCCCATGTGGTCGAGCAGGTTGAAGCTCATGTCGGCGAGCTGCTCGTCGGAAACCTTCAGGGTGTCCTTGAGGAAGTCGGTGCCGAGCGTCCACTGGTTGAAGACGAATTTGATGTCGAAGGCGTTCTTCAGCGCGGCGTTGACGGCTTCCACCTTCTCGTCGGTGAAGCCCTTGGTCTTCAGGGTCGAGGGATTGACGCCGGGCGCCTGGTTCAGGTTGCCGTGGCCGACAGCGTAGGCCTCGATCTCGGCGATCTGCGCTTCGGAATAGCCGAGCGAACGCAGCGCATCCGGAACGGCGCGGTTGATGATCTTGAAGTAGCCGCCGCCGGCGAGCTTCTTGAACTTGACGAGCGCGAAGTCAGGCTCGATGCCCGTCGTATCGCAGTCCATGACGAGGCCGATCGTGCCGGTCGGGGCGATGACCGAGACCTGGGCGTTGCGGTAGCCATGCTTTTCGCCGAGTTCGATCGCCTTGTCCCAGGCGCTCTTGGCGTGAGCGGCGAGATCCTGATCCGGGTTCTCGGAATGGATCAGTGCGACCGGGTTGACCGACAAGGCCTCATAGCCCGAGGTCTCGCCGTAAGCGGCGCGGCGATGGTTGCGCATGACGCGCAGCATGCTCTCGCGGTTTGGCGCAAAATTCGGGAACGGGCCGAGCTCGGAGGCCATTTCAGCCGAGGTTGCGTAGCAGATGCCGGTCATGATCGCGGTCAGCGAGCCGGCAATGGCGCGGCCTTCTGCCGAGTCATAGGGGATGCCGGAAGACATCAGCAGGCCGCCGATATTGGCGTAGCCGAGGCCGAGCGTGCGGTATTCGTAGGAGAGTTCGGCGATCCGCTTCGACGGGAACTGCGCCATCATGACGGAGACTTCGAGAACGACGGTCCAGAGGCGGACGGCATGTTCGTAGTCGGCGATGTCGATGCGCTTCGTTGCCTTGTCCTTGAACTGCAAGAGGTTCAGCGAAGCAAGATTGCAGGCGGTGTCGTCGAGGAACATGTATTCCGAGCACGGGTTCGAGCCGCGGATCTGGCCGCCGGCCGGCGAGGTGTGCCAGTCGTTCATCGTCGTGTTGAAGTGCAGGCCCGGATCGGCCGATGCCCAGGCGGCGTAGGAGATCGACTCCCAGAGGTCGCGGGCCTTCAGCGTCTTCATGACCTTGCCGTCCTTGCGGGCGGTCAGGTGCCAGTCGCCATCGTTTTCGACGGCGCGCAGGAAGTCGTCCTTGATGGAGACGGAGTTGTTGGAGTTCTGGCCCGAAACGGTCAGGTAGGCTTCGCTATCCCAGTCCGTGTCGTAGGTCTTGAATTCCATGTCCGTGTAGCCCTGGCGGGCGAACTGGATGACACGGCCGATATAGTTTTCCGGAACCTGGTCCTTCTTGGCAGCGCGGATTTCGCGCTTCAGGGCCGGGTTCTTGGCCGGGTCGAAGCACTCGCCGTCATCGCCGCCGTCGCAGTTGACGCAAGCCTTCATGATCGCCTTCAGATGCTTGGCGACGACCTTCGAGCCGGTGACGAGAGCGGCAACCTTCTGCTCTTCCTTGACCTTCCAGTTGATGTATTCCTCGATATCCGGATGGTCGATGTCTACCACGACCATCTTGGCCGCACGGCGGGTCGTGCCGCCCGACTTGATGGCGCCGGCAGCGCGGTCGCCGATCTTCAGGAAGCTCATCAGGCCGGAGGAGCGGCCGCCGCCGGAAAGCCTTTCGCCTTCGCCGCGCAGCATGGAGAAGTTGGAGCCGGTGCCGGAGCCGTACTTGAAGAGGCGCGCTTCGCGCACCCAGAGGTCCATGATGCCGCCTTCGTTGACGAGGTCGTCTTCAACCGACTGGATGAAGCAGGCGTGCGGCTGCGGATGTTCGTAGGCGGACTTCGACTTCGTCAGCTTGCCGGTGAACGGATCGACGTAATAGTGGCCCTGGCCCGGGCCGTCGATGCCGTATGCCCAATGCATGCCGGTGTTGAACCACTGCGGCGAGTTCGGGGCAACGCGCTGCGTGGCGAGCATGTAGGCGAGCTCGTCCTTGAAGGCCGACGCATCTTCTTCCGAAGAGAAGTAACCACCCTTCCAGCCCCAGTAGGTCCAGGTGCCGGCCAGGCGGTCGAAAACCTGACGGGCGTCGGTCTCCGAGCCGTACTGCTGATCCTTCGGCAGATCCTTCAGCGCTGCTTCATCGGCAACCGAGCGCCACAGGAACGACGGAACGTCGTTTTCCTCGACCTTCTTCAGGCGGGCGGGAACGCCGGCCTTGCGGAAATACTTCTGCGCCAGGATGTCGGCGGCGACCTGCGAAAACTGCGCGGGAACGTCGATGTTCTCGAGGCGGAAGACGATCGAACCGTCGGGGTTCTTGATCTCGCTGGTCGCCTTGCGGAATTCGATTTCCCCATAGGCACCTTGTTCCGCTTTCGTGAAACGCCGTTCAATGCGCATGTCGCCAACCTCTAATCTGCGCGCCCGTCCCCGATGACCAAGGCGCAAGTTTCCTCATCCGGCAGCGCGCCAGGAAGGGCGCAGCCAGTTCTCGTATCCGTATTGTGACAGGGGTGTCATCCGGAGATGTCCTTCCTGTATATTGTGGTGATGATGGCTGCTAGCACTAAATATAGTATTAACAGCTATTTTTCGCCAGCCCCAATGTCACTGCCGGGCGGTCAAAAATTTGCGCAGGGAATGCCACGCAGCGGTCATCCGTCATAGATGCAACGCCCTGATTCCACGCTTGAATTTTGAAGAGAACCGGCCTCGTTAATTCCGGTCCAGTTGCCGCCGCAACATCGGATCCCATTAAGTTTGAAACACGCGATTCCGTCAAGGGGTGGTTTTTAACGAAGCGTTCACCACAACATATTGTGGATGGGGCTGTGGACACTGGGGAAAAGCCTGGAGGCCTTGTTTTTCAAGGGCTTGGCGCGGTCAAGCCGGGAAATGATACCGATGTCATCAAAAAAACACGAAATTTTAAATCTAGCGATGGTGTTTCGTCGGCAAATCGGTCTAGCGATTCGAAACGCGAAGAAGCTTCAGATTGCGTCCAGCGCGATCGTCACGGTGGCGATGCCGATGGCCTTGCCGGTCTCGTCCCGGATCGTGAAACTCGCTTGTGTTTCAAGGATTTGCGTCACGTCATCGCGCTCGGCGCGGTCGATGAAGGTCTCATCCGAATCACGCGCGAAGGTTCGGAGATATTTGTTCTCGTCGCCCTGCCAGTAATCCATCGTCGTGCGGCTCTCGCCGACATTCAATCCGTTCTTGTCGGTGACGAAGAACTCGATGATGACGCCCTGGGAATTGTCCTGCTTCGATTTCAGATAGCGGGAGACCGGGTTCATCATCAGCTTCGAGATCATCTGGAACTGGCCGGTCTCGACCTCGGAGCGGTAGGTGCCGTCCAGAACCTGGATATCGGTCTTGCTGACATCGCCGAAGCGGACGTTCTGGTCCTTGATGGCTTTCAGCACGACGGGATTGTTGACCATCGGCCGGACCACGGTATCCACATATTCGCGCACGACGGAGATATAGGCAGGTTCGGCATGGGACGGCGCGGGCAGCGCAAATGGCGAGATCGAAAGCCCTGAAGCTACGACCGCAATGACCCAACCCCCGTAGCGCATTGCCCTTCCTTGCTGCGCGCCTGACGGCACGCGGTTGCCCATATAGTCTATGCAGCGGGGGCATGTTTTCCGGCGCGCCCTGATGCCGGTAAACTGTGGATGCCCTTGCCGAGCACCCACTATACATTCGCAATATTACTAAGATAACAATCAATACCCGCAGCGGCTGCTGCTTCGGATATTATCATCTTTAGGTTTATTTCGGGCCTTTTGCAATCGGCTCCTGATAGGTGAAGCCCATATCCCACGGGAAATAGATCCACGTATCCTGGCTGACTTCCGTGACAAAGGTATCAACGGTCGGCACGCCCTGGGGCTTGGCGTAGACGCAGGCGAAATGCGCCTTCGGCAGCATGCCGCGCACCTGGGCCGCCGTCTTGCCGGTGTCGGTCAGGTCGTCGATGACGAGAATGCCTTCTCCGCCATTTTCCTGCAGCTCGGGGGCGATGCCCTTCAGGACGACCATGTCACCCTGGTTCACATAGTCGTGGTAGGAGGCGACGCAAACCGTCTCGATCAGGCGGATGTTGAGCTCGCGGCAGATGATCGCTGCGGGAACCAGACCGCCGCGGGTGATGCAGACGATGCCTGTGAATTCCTTGTTCAATCCTGCGATCCGCCAGGCGAGCGCGCGCGCATCGCGGTGAAACTGGTCCCAGGAAACGGGAAAGGCTTTATCGGGAAGGGACATGGGACTGCTCCGCGGCATGATGGAAACCGCCGGCGACCTCAGGGCGACCACAAACGCAAATCGCGCAGCCGGAGCTGCGCGAATGATTGCCGGGGCCCGTCACCGGTCGCCTGAAATAGCGGCATTTGCGGCCGGAACGCAAGTCCCGGCACGCAATCATCAACGGGATAGCAGCGTCAGCGCCGTCATCGATTGCAAGAGAGACTTGGTCGTGCCGCCAAAGATCGTCTGCCAGAGCCACGAATGCGTATAGGCGCCCATGACGAGAAGATCGATGCTGTTGTCGGAAAGCCGGTTCTCTATGACCGAAGACGCGCTCTTGCTGGCGCTCTCGGCAGTCGCAAGCGTCGCGTTGACGCCATGGCGGGCGAGGGTGGCGGCGATATCTGCGCCGGCGAGACCGGCACTCTGCGTTGCGCTATCGACAGGATCGACGGAGAAGATCTCCACCGCATCGGCGCCCTTGAGGATCGGCAGCGCGTCGAATGTGGCGCGGGCCGCTTCCTTCGAGCCGTTCCAGGCGATCAGCACCCGCTTGATCGGCTTCGGCTTGCGGATGATGTAGGGGATCATCAGCACCGGGCGGCCGCTTTCAAACAGGAAGTTGTCGACATCGACATGGCTGTCGGAGGGCCGCGCCGGATCGGCCTGCGAGGCGATCAGCAGATCGGCGCTGCGGGCGGTTTCGATCAGCGGCGCCGAGCCGTAGCCGGTCGAGGTGGCGAAGCTGCGCCACTCGAAGGAGACGCCGCTCGCCGCCGCCTTCTGTTTAAATATCCGCTCGACCTCTATGGTTTCGGAATGCGCCATGTCCTGCAGCGCCTGCACCGCGACGGGATCGGGAATCTCCATCGGCGCCACCAGCGGCACGGCCGAGATCGTCTCGGCATGCAGCCCGATCACATGCGCGCCGTGGGCAGCAGCAAGCGTCATCGCAAAATCGGCGACGGCACCGCTGTTATCGGCAGTATCGAGAATGGCGAGTATGGTTTTGTAGGACATATCAAATTCTCCTTGGGCGGCTGAAATGAACTTCCGCATGAAAAGAATGCGTTGGCCTGCGTTGCGGTTCCTTGACTGAGATCAATGGTTTGAGAGGAGAGGGGCGGAGGCTTACGCTTCCGCCGAATGGTTCTCGGCAATTTCCTTGGCCTTGCGGATATCCTCGATCATCGCCTCGACGTCCTTACCGGCGGCCTCGATGACATCCTGCGAGCGGCCGCGCACGACGATCTCGGTCGAGAATTTCTGGCCGACATAGCGCGGATAGGAGCCGATGCTGGTGTCCGGATGCGCCTTCTGGATCGCCGCGAGCGGCGTGCCGATATCGCCTTCGCCGTAAGGGCAGGCGATCGCCAGCGACAGAACCTTGGCGCCGGTCTTCAGCGTCGGCAGCACATTGCCGATCATCGCCTGGAACACCTGCGGCACGCCTGCCATCACATAGACATTGCCGATGATGAAGCCCGGTGCCGTCGAGACCGGGTTCTCGATATGGGCGGCACCGCGCGGCATGCGCGCCATGCGCTGGCGCGCCTCCGTGAATTCCAGTTCGCGGCGCTTGTACATGTCTCCGAGCAGGGACATCGCTTTCGCGTCATGCTCGCAGGGCAGGCCGAAAGCCTTTGAAACCGCGTCCGCGGTGATATCGTCATGGGTCGGGCCGATGCCGCCGGAGGTGAAGACATATTCGTAGCGGGCGCGCAGCGCATTCAGCGCCTCGACGATGGCATCCTCCTCGTCGGCAACGATGCGGACTTCCTTGAGGTCGATGCCCGACAGCGTCAGCAGATCGGCGAGGTAGCCGACATTCTTGTCCTTGGTGCGGCCCGAAAGCAGTTCGTCGCCGATGGCGAGCATGGCGGCTGTAACGATGGTCTGATTGGTCATGGAAAACGTCCGGAATGAAATGGGTCCGCTATAGGTAGCGCCGATTTCTCCGCTTGCAAATGCGGCTGAACGGTAAAGCAATATCACAAAAATAAGACAGCAAGCACTTTCGCGTCTCCGCTGAGTGAACAGTGAGTTCTTGCCGGAAGGGATGCGCCATCACCGCCGCGCTGATAGAACCATCGCCGGTTTAAATGCACATCAACCCAGACGGAGCTTGAAAATGGCAAAAGTCCTCGTTCTCTACTATTCGGCTTACGGCCACATCGAAACCATGGCCTATGCCGTTGCAGAAGGCGCGAAGTCGGCTGGTGCCGACGTAACCGTCAAGCGCGTCCCGGAACTCGTGTCGGAAGAAGTCGCCAAGGCTTCCTACTACAAGCTCGACCAGAAGGCTCCGATCGCAACGGTAGACGAACTCACAGAATATGACGCGATCATCGTCGGCGCCGGCACCCGCTTCGGCACTGTTGCCTCGCAGATGCGCAATTTCTGGGATCAGACCGGCGGTCTGTGGTTTGGCGGCAAGCTCGTCGGCAAGGTCGGCTCGATGTTCACCTCGTCCGCTACGCAGCACGGTGGCCAGGAATCGACGATCCTCGGCTTCGTGCCGACCTTCCTGCATCACGGCATGGCCTATGTCGGCCTTCCCTACGCTTTCCAGGGCCAGATGGGCACCGAAGAAGTCAAGGGTGGCTCGCCCTACGGCGCGTCGACGATCACCAACGGTGACGGCTCGCGCCAGCCTTCCGAGATCGAACTCGAAGGTGCACGCTTCCAGGGCGCCCACGTCGCCAAGATCGCTGCGAAGCTCGCCTAAGCTTCATACGGCCTGAAAAATTGAAAACGGCGCGGCCCGAGGCTGCGCCGTTTTCACGTCTTCGTGCGGGCGGCGTTTTGGCGCATTCCATGCGTATATGATAAAATCATAAGGAGACGCGTAAGGAGGCCCTGATGGACCGCTATATGATGAAACTGCTGGCTTGCGTGATCGCCGGGCTGGTGTGCCTTTCGGTGATCCTTCTCGCGCTCACCATCGATTTCGACGGTAAGGACGACGAAAGCGCCAAGCTGAAGACGGGTTCACCCGCCGAGATTGTGAAGTTGCGAAGCTAACGCGAAGAACGAAACCGCGACAACCGCCGTTGCAAACAGGCAGGCCATCGTCGTCTTATAGAATTTCAAACGCTTCGTTCTGACGCCATCCCAATCGTAAACCACCGTCTTACTCCCACAAGACTAGCTTTACCCATACGCCGCATCGTCATTCTTGCATGCTGAACCCGGCTTTCAACCGCCCGGGCCTCGTTTTCCCCGGTATACAAGCACATTCGAACAGCATGATAAAGCCTTCGGCAAATCACCCGCTTGCTCAAAAATGGGGCAATCGCCGCTGACACCCTGCACGAAGCTCCTATATGGCTGAATGAAAAGGAGATTCGCCGATGCGCGCCATTGTCTCGCTGATGCTTTTGCTGGCTCTTGCGAGCTGCAACACCACCATGCCGCCGCCCGAACCGATGCGTGGCAGCCTGACTTACGGCGGCCGGGTGGTCTATTATGGGGCGGCGCCCGGCCATGTCGTCGATCACGAATTCCCCGATAAATTCGGCTACCGCGTCTTCGAGAAATATGTCGTCCAGCCCGATGGCACGCTGCAACTGATCTCGCGCCGCACCGGTTCCGACTACTGGAAGATCCGCCACTGGTGACATCGGCGGTTTGACTTCACCGCCATCCGCGCCAGCTTTCGGGCAGATCCCGCCCACGGAGTTTCGCGCCATGGTGACAAGAATTGCCAAATGCACCTGCGGCCAGCTGCAGATCACGGTCGAGGGCGAGCCTCTCGGCGTCGGCGTCTGCCACTGCTTCGCCTGCCAGAGCCGCACCGGCAGCGTCTTCGCCGCCCTCGCAGCTTTCGGCCCTGGCTACAAGGTAACCGGCCGCGCCACCGATTATGTCCGCACCGGCGACCAGGGCGCCAAATTCCGCTTCCGCTTTTGCCCGGTTTGCGGCACCAATCTCTATCATACGGAAGAAGGCGAGGATAACCGCTCGGTCGGCGTCGCCGTCGGCGCCTTCGCCGACCCCGATTTCCCGCCGCCCCGGGATTCCGTTTACGACTGCCGCAGGCACCGCTGGGTGCAACTGCCCGAAGGCATCACCGTCTACGACAAGGATCCGGAATGAACGCTTGGTGCGGGCGGCGGGGATCGAACCCGCATAGCCTAAGGCCGAGGGATTTTAAGTCCCTTGCGTCTACCAGTTTCGCCACGCCCGCAGCGCGCGCTACTCAATCAACGACATCGGCGATTCAGTCAAGGGCGGCGCTGGAGGAGGCTGGTTCCGTGGGCGTTTTGGGCGCGGCCTTGCGGGCGCGGATTTTCAGGAGGGCGTGGGCGGCCATGGCGCCGATTGCAGCACCCATGCCCTTGATGATGCCATCATGCAGGCGGGCGTGGCGGGTCGGCGAGAAATATTGCAGCGCCTCGATGACGATCGCGCCGAAGGCGAGCAGCAGCACGATCAGCTTCCACTGCTTGGGATAGCCGAGCACGAAGATGAAGCCGGTCACGGCATAGGCGAGCGCCCGGTCGAAATCGACGGTGGTCACGGTGTGCGGGCGCAGGCCAATCGGGGAGATCGTGACGAAGATGATGCCGGCCAGCACCAGCCAGGCCAGCGGCCTCATGAATTTCGGTGTTATCATCCTGTCATATTAGCAGGGCGCGCCGCGTGGTGCACTGCAAAAAGCCGTGTCCACCGCGTGTTCGGCGGCTGAGCTTAAGAAATGCTTTCGCGAAGGGCGAACCGGCTTGCCCGGTTTGAGGCTTTCTTTCGGGCGCCGCTCTGTGCCATAGCGGGCGGGCGAAATGAGGAATGGACCGATGACCGTCAACCGTCAGGATGTTGAAAACGCCGAGGAAGCGCTGCGCAGCCTTTTCCCGGCTACGCCGCTACAGCTCAATGACCATCTTTCGGCACGCTATGGCGCCGATATCTGGCTGAAGCGCGAAGACCTTTCTCCGGTTCGTTCCTACAAGATTCGCGGCGCCTTCAATTTCTTCCGCAAGGCGATCGCCGAAGGCGGCGAGGGCCGCACCTTCGTCTGCGCCTCGGCCGGCAATCACGCCCAGGGCTTCGCCTTCGTCTGCCGCCATTTCGGCGTGCCGGGCGTCGTCTTCATGCCGGTGACCACGCCGCAGCAGAAGATCGACAAGACCCGCATGTTCGGCGCCGAATTCATCACCATCAAGCTCTACGGCGACTTCTTCGACCAGTGCTACCAGGCAGCGCGCGATCATGCGGAGCAGGCGGGTGGTGTCATGGTGCCGCCTTTTGATCATGAGGATATCATCGAGGGGCAGGCGACGGTTGCCGCCGAGATCATGCAGCAGTTGCCCGAGGGCAAGGTGCCTGACATGATCGTCATGCCTGTCGGCGGCGGCGGTCTGGCAGCCGGCATTACCGGCTATCTCGACGGCATCGTCGCAAAATCAGGCTTCGTCTTCACCGAGCCCGCGGGTGCCGCGAGCCTGAAGCGCAGCATCGAGGCCGGCGAACCGGTGACGCTCGCCAAGGTCGACAATTTCGTCGATGGCGCCGCCGTTGCCCGCATCGGCGATCTGAACTTCGCGGCGCTCAAGGATTTTCGGGCGGATCAGGTGATGCTGATGCCGGAGAACGCGATCTGCGTGACGATCTCCGAGATGCTGAATGTCGAGGGCGTCGTGCTCGAGCCGGCCGGCGCCCTGTCGCTGACGGCGCTGGCGTCGATGAACCCGGAAGACATCCGCGGCAAGACGGTCGTGGCCGTCGTCTCCGGCGGCAATTTCGACTTCGAGCGCCTGCCTGACGTCAAGGAGCGCGCCATGCGCTATGCGGGGCTGAAGAAATATTTCATCCTGCGGCTTGCCCAGCGTCCCGGCGCGCTGCGCGATTTCCTCAATCTGCTCGGCCCCGACGACGATATCGCCCGCTTCGAATATCTGAAGAAGACGGCGCGCAATTTCGGCTCGATCCTGATCGGCATCGAAACAAAGGCGCCCGAGAATTTCGCCACACTGGTCGAAAATTTCGAGAAGTCGGGCATGGGCTTCGAGGACATCACCGAAAACGAGATCCTGGCAAACCTCATCATTTGACTTTGCGGCAGCAAGTCCCGCGTGTTAAAGGCGAAACATGGCTTCGATATTCTCCAGCATTGTCTCGATATTCTCAGGTGGCGCAAAGCCCAGCGAAGGCGGCGGCGGCAGCGCCAAGTCGGCAGAGCCGCAGCTCTATGGCGACTGCGCGATCTATGCCGAACCGCAGAAGGAAGGCGGCCAGTACCGCCTGGCGGGCCGCATCGAAAAGACATCCGGCGATGAGGTGCTGGTGCGGACCTTCATCCGCGCCGACATGTTCTCCTCGCTCGACGATGCCAACGAATGCACCGTGCGCAAGGCCCAGCAAATCATCGATCAGCACGGCGCCTCGCTCTTCGGCGATGGTGTCAAGCAGCGTCAGGTCTGAATCCACAAGCGGCTGCTTTGTCACTTAATTTTAAGTGATTGCCGTCAAAGGTGCTGCGAAAGGAATCGCAGGATCATTTCGTGGTTGTTGCAGCCCGTCCCAAGACCGGAATGAAGCGCCGCTGGCAGTTCTGCCAGGGCAGGGTTTCCGGCGCATGATAGAGGCCACCAATCTCGGTCTCTTCGTTCTTGAAGCCATCGGCTACTTCGGGCTGATGGTGACACTCCTGCATTTCCGCAATCGCCTCGGCCTCGGTGTGTTCGTCACCGCGCTCGGCGTCATGCATTTCATGGAAACCTATCTGGCGGCGGTCTTCTACGTGAACCTGCCGTTCGGCGTCGCGTCGCCCGGTTCATCAGTGTTCTTCGCTGGCAAGCTGATGATGATCCTGATGCTCTATCTGCAGGAGGATGCCTCGACAGTCCGCCAGCCGATCTACGGTCTGTTCATCGGCAACCTGCTGACGGTGGCGATCGCCTGGATCCTGCAGCTGCATCACACGATCGAGATGTCGCCGGGGAACGAAGCGGATTTCGGTTTCCTCAAGGAAATGGGATGGCTGATGATCTGGGGTACCGCCATCCTCTATCTCGATTCCATCGGCATCATCCTGCTCTACGAGCGGCTTGGCCGTTACATCAAGCGCAAGGTCATCCTGCGCTTCATGGTCTGCGGCTTCGTGCTGCTGACGTTTGACCAGGTAGGCTTCTTCGGCGGCCTGCATTATTTCCTGGGCGTGCCGCTGTCGGCCTTCTGGGATGGCTGGAAGGCGAAGATGTTCGCCGTCTGCGTCTACACGGTTCTCTTCGCGCTCTACGAGATCTACGTCCGCCGCGACGGCGTGCCGGCTGCCGCCCGCTCGATCAGCGACGTCTTCGGCGACCTGACCTTCCGCGAGCGCTACAACGATCTCCTCGACCGCACCGGCCGCGATATCCTGACCGGCGTCTATGACCGCAGCCGCATGGAGTTGGAAGCGCCGGTAATGATCCGCGAGGCGCAGCGCCAGGGTCTCTACGGCACCGTGATCATCATCGATGCCGACCACTTCAAGGATGTGAACGACAATTTCGGCCACCTGCAGGGCGACGAGGTGCTCAAAGCGATCGCCGGGCGGCTCGGCACCATCCTGCGTTCAGCCGACCGCGTCTTCCGCTTCGGCGGCGAGGAATTCGTCGCCGTCTGCCCGGGAACGGATCACGAGGAAGGCCTGATCGTCGCAGAGCGGTTGCGCTGGACGATCGCGACGAGCGTCAAGACCCCGGATGGCAAGCCCGTCACCGTCAGCATCGGCGTCGCCACCGCCGACGAGGACGGCGTCAGCTTCACCACCGTTCTCGCTGCCGCCGACGACCGGCTCTACCAGGCAAAGAAAAGCGGCCGCAACTGCGTTGTCGGCCGCTCCGGTCTCGTCAAGGTCGGCTGATATCAGCCTTCACGGAACAGTTTCGCGCCTGAAGGCGCATTGGTCATGCCGCCATCGACGGTGATCTCGATCGCCGTGACATTCGCCGCATCGTCAGACGCCAGATAGAGCGCCGCCTTGGCGATCTCCTCGGCTTCGCTCATCCGGCCGAGCGCGCTGAGGCTGCCGAGCTTTTCTTCGAGAGCAGCACTCGCATCCGCCGTCGGCGCAAAGGGCGACCAGATCGGCGTCTTCGTGCCGCCGGGTGTCACCTGGTTGACGCGGATGCCGCGCGGGGCGAGCTCCGAGGCCATGGTGCGCGTCATGGCGCGGGTCGCGCCCTTTGTGGCTGCATAGGCCGTCCAGCCCGGAGCGCCGAGCACGGCGTGAACCGAGCCGTTGAGAATGATCGAAGCGCCGTCATTGAGATGCGGCAGGGCGGATTGAACCGTGAAGAACACCGAGGTCAGGTTGGTGCTGACGAAGCGCTCGAACTGTTCGAGCGACGTCTGGCCGAGCGGCGTGACGCCGCCGATGCCGGCATTGGCGAAGACGATATCGAACTTGCCGAACTTGGCGGCGGCTTCCTCGAAAGCCTTGTCGATCGCGGCAACATCGGTGAGCTCGAGCGAAATGGCGAGCACGCCATCGCCGAGCGTCTTGACGGCGGCGGCGAGCGTATCGGGGTTGCGGCCGGTGATGATCACCTTGGCGCCTTCGGCGAGAAAGACCTTGGCCGTTGCAAGGCCGATGCCGCTATTGCCGCCGGTGATCAGGGCGACCTTGTTCTTGAGACGCATGGGAGCACTCCTCTTGGAATTGGCTGCGTTCTGGATTATGATTGAAATCCACAAATAGGATTATGAGTGTAATCCAGAATTGTCAAGCAGCATTGCGGGAGCGTCGCGTGGGTCATTCGCAGGTCGAAAAACAGAAGACGCACGAGAAGATCGTCGAGATCGCTTCGCGCCGTCTTCGGGAAAAGGGCCTTGAGGGCATCGGCGTCGCCGACCTGATGAAGGAAGCGGGGCTGACGGTCGGCGGCTTCTACAAGCACTTCGAATCACGCGACCAGCTGGTTCGTGAGGCGATGCAGCTGGCCTTCGGCTCCTGGGAAGCGAAGGTTCGGGCCGAAGGCGTCGACCCGGCCGATATTCCCGTCAGCGCTTATGCGGCAACCTATCTCGGCGGGGATCATCGCGAGGGTGTTGGCGAAGGATGCCCGTTTGCGGCGCTGACGGCCGATCTCGCGCGCTCCGGCGACGAATGCCGGACGCTGGCGACCGATCAGTTGAAGACCAATGTCGGACGGATGACGGCGCGCATTTCCGGCGGTGACGAGGGGGATGCCGAGGCACGCCGCAAGGCAATCATCCTCAGCGCGCTGATGACCGGCGCGGTCGGCCTGGCGCGGGTCGCCAATGACGAGGCATTCGCCGCCGAGATCTTGAAAACCGCCGAAAGCTTCGTCAACGACTTCGCCGGGAAATGAAAAACGGCCGGTAATGAACCGGCCGTTTTCCTCGAATATGCGTTGCGCCGATTAGGCTGCGAGCGCGATCTCTTCGGCGCGGGCCTTGGCCGCACCGATTGCCTTTTCGGCAGCTTCCGGACCGAAGGCCAGGCCTTCGACATAGATGGTCTCGACATCGGCGATGCCCAGGAAGCCGAGAACCGACTTCAGGTACGGGACGGCGTGGTTCATGCCGGCGGCCGGACCCTGCGAATAGACGCCGCCCGAAGCGAGAACGACATAGACCTTCTTGCCGGTAGCGAGGCCGACCGGGCCGCTTTCCGTGTACTTGAAGGTACGGCCGGCGCGGGCGACGTTGTCGATCCAGGTCTTCAGCGACGAGTAGATATTGAAGTTGATGAGGCCGGTGCCGATGACGACGGTGTCGGCGGCGAGCAGTTCGTCAACCAGAGCGTCGGAAGTCTTGACCGCTTCGGCTTCCTGCGCGGTGCGCTGGTCTGCGGGCTTGCGGATCGCGGCGGTGAAGAGGTCGTCGATATGCGGCAGCGGGTTGGCGGCGAGGTCGCGGCGAACGACGACGCTACCTGCGTTCTGGGCGGCGATCTTGTTGGCGAGATCGGCGGCGATCGTGGTCGACAGCGATTCAGCACGCGGGCTGGAGGTCAGAAGAAGGATGGAAGACATGGCAGGCTCCTCATTTCGAATTGGGTTTGCCGTGGCTGTCAGGGAGGTTCGCCGCGGCTTCGAGGAGAGAAATAGGACTGGCCTGCTATCGAAAAAACTGGGATAATATAGATCGAAACTATCGATGGATTAGATATGCTCCCGAACCCGACGCTGGACCAGTTGCAGGTGTTTCTGACCGTTGCCGATAGCGGCAGCTTCTCCGCCGCCTCGCGCCTTCTGAACCGCGCGCAGTCAGTCATCAGCTACACGATCGCCAATCTCGAGGCGCAGCTGGAGGTCGAGCTTTTCGAGCGTTCCGGCGCCCGCCAGCCGAAGCTGACCAAGGCCGGCCATGCGATGCTGGCCGATGCCCGCCGGCTTGTCGCCGATCTCGAAGTCATGCGTGCCCGCGTGAAAAACCTGAAAGAGGGGCTGGAAGCCGAACTCTCGATCGCCATTAGCGTCATGGTGCCGTCGCAGGCCGTCGTGATGGTGCTGCGCGAGTTCCGCACCAAATTCCCGTCGGTGACTGTCAACCTGATGGTCGGCGAGCTCGGCGAAGTCATGAACATGGTGGCAACCGGGGAAGCGACCGTCGGCATCGGCGGCGCGCTGATGAAGCAGGACGATACGCTGGTTGCCGAGCGCATCGGCCATTCCTTCATGATTCCCGTCGCTGCACCCTTTCACCCGCTTGCCAAGCTCCGGAGGCCGCTGACGCTTTCGGATGTGCGCGAAGAGGTTCAGATGGTGGTGCGCGATACCTCGGGCATCACCAACGGGCGCGATTTCAACGTGCTTTCCTACCGGACCTGGCGGGTCAGCGACATCGCTATCAAGCACCAGCTGATTGCAGGCGGCCTCGGCTGGGGTGGTCTGCCGGCTTCGGTCTCACGCGACGACCTGAATTCCGGCAAACTGGTGCAGCTCGATCTTCCTGCCTACGAGCAGGGCGAATATCCGATCTACAGCCTGCACAAGATAGCCAATCCCCCGGGACCGGCGACGGCCTGGCTGATCGACCGCTTCCGCAATCTCCTGTCCATGTGCCCGAGCCACAGTGAATTCCAGGAGCAGCTTGCCGCGCTGACCTCGATGCAGGAAGCGGCGGAATAGGCCGGCGTCGCCGCCGGCCCCGTTGTCGATCAAATCTCAGAGCACCAGCCGGAACTTGGCAAAGCCTTCAGCAGCGTCGCCGGCTTCCTCGATCTTGGCGCCCTTGACGTCGGCCATGAACTGTTTGGCCTTCGGTCCGCTTTCGAAGACGGCCGTGGTGCCGGGCAGGGGCTTGAAGGTCCAGTTACCGTCGGCAGACGGGTTGATCGTGCCCTGGTCGTGGATGAAGCGGACAATGACGTCGCGGTTCGTATCCGGCGCCTGGAACACCACCTTGTCGGCAGCGATGTCAGGGAAATGACCGCCACCGCCGGCGCGATAGTTGTTGGTCACCACCACGAATTTCTGCTTCGGATCGATCGGCTTGCCCTCGAATTGCAGGTTCTGGATGCGGTTCGACGCCTCGTTCACCGCCTTGCCGTCATTGTCGTATTTGCGCGGCTGCGACAGGTCGATCTGGTAGGTGACGCCATCGATGACATCGAAATTGTAGGACGGGAATTCGTTGTTCAGCAGCGGAGCGTCCTTGGAGCCCGGCTTCACCTCGTTGAACATCCCGGCCGACATTTCGAGCCAGTTCTTCACCTGCTCGCCATTGATGACGACGGCCTGCACGGTGTTCGGATAGAGATAGAGGTCGGCGACATTCTTGATCGCCACGTCGCCCGCGGGAACGTCAGTGTAATAGTCCGCACCGCCGCGGCCGCCGGCTTTGAACGGGGCTGCCGCCGAAAGAACCGGCAGATCCTTGAACTCGGTATCGGCGAGCATCTGCTTGATGTACCAGGTCTGCGCCTGGCTAACGATCTGCACAGAGGGGTCGTCGGCGACGAGTGAGAAGTAGGAATAGAGCGGCGCCGATGTCTTGCCGACGGGCGTGCGGACATAGGCGAGCGTTGCCTCATGCTCGGCCTTGGCCGCTTCGACGACTTCCTTCTTGTCGGGAACGTCGGCGATCACCTTCTTCTTGTCGTCGCGGTGATAGATCGGCCGCGCCTCGGCGGTGAAATCGACGATCTTCCAGCTCTTGCCGTCTTTCTCCAGCAACAGGTCGATCAGGCCGAGATGCGAGCCCCAGAAGCCGGCCATCACAGTCGGCTTGCCATGCAGCGTACCCTTGACCGGATCGGCATTCGCAATCCCGTCCCAGGTCTTGGGGCCGGGGAAGACCAGATGCTGGTGGCCGGTAAAGATCGCATCGATGCCGTCGATCCCCGCGAGATAGAGCGAGGCGTTTTCCATCTTCTCTGATGGTGCCGCGCCGTCGATGCCGGAATGGGAGAGGGCGATGACGATATCCGCGCCTTCTTCCTTCATGGCGGGTACCCAGGCCTTGGCAGCCTCGACGATATCGCGCGTCTGCGCCTTGCCTTCGAGGTTCTTGATGTCCCAGAGCATGATCTGCGGCGGCACGAAGCCGATGAAGCCGATCTTGACCGGGCTCTCGTTGCCGGCGCCGTCCTTGATCTGCTTTTCGACGATCATGTAGGGCTTGAAGAACAGGTCGTCCTTCTTGGGATCGGCGGCAAGCTGCCCCTTCGTCAGGTTGGCGCAGACGAACGGGAAGTTTGCGCCGCCGAGCACCTTGAACATGAAATCGAGGCCGTAGTTGAACTCGTGATTCCCGAGCGTGCCGACCGTGTAACCGAGCGTGTTCATCGCCTTGATAACAGGGTGGACGTCGCCATCCTTCATACCGTGCTGATAGGCCATGTAGTCGCCCATCGGGTTGCCCTGCAGCACGTCGCCATTATCGATCAGCAGCGAATTGGCGGCTTCGGCGCGGATCGAATCGATGATCGTCGCGGTGCGCGAGAGGCCCATCGTGTCGTTCGGCTTGTCGGCGTAATAGTCGTAGGGAAAGACGTTGACGTGGATATCGGTCGTTTCCATCAGCCGGAGATGCGCCTGGTTGGCGGCAGCGCGGGCGGTGAAGGGATGAAGCAGGACGAGGGCCGAGGTGGCAGCGATTCCGCTCAGCAGAGACCTGCGGCTGATCGGGTGCAAATCGAGAATGGAAGACATCAAAACACTCCTTCAAAAATCACGCAACGCCCAGCCCGGGGTCGAACGTAGAATGATTTGCACGGGAGTGCATCCGTAAAATGACAGTGGGCGCGCCCGTTCTGTCGAGCGCGCCCACGGCCGTTCAACTCTCTGTGTCGTCTAGCGCGCCAGCACCGGCTTCACGTCTCTGTGGAAGAAACGGAAGTAGGAGGCGACCTGGGCGCGGGCGTTGGAATTCGGGTCGAAGTGGATGCCGAGGCGGCCGTTGTGGCTCCAGCGGATGATGCCTTCGAGCGAACCGAGATCCTCGGCTTCGATGCGCACGCGGCTGCCGGATGCGGCGGCAACCGGTGTCCTGAGATCGACGGCGATGCCTGTCGTCGACAGGTTGACGATACGGGCGTCGATCTCCTGGTTCAGGTAACGCAGCTTGCCGAAGAGTCGGCAATACTTGCGCTCCGACTTGCGGGTGATGATGTTGAGATTGCGTTGCATGCAGGGTCTCCGAAAATATACTGCAGAGACCGTAGCAACGAAAAATTGAAATCCGTTTAGACTGTTCGATAAAATTGCGCCAAATCTAATGCGCCATTGTCGCCTGCCGAGAGACGACATGCTCGCGCCAGATGGTGAAAATCCCGGCCGCCACGACGATGACGGAGCCGATCACCGTATTGAGGCTGAGGCTCTCGCCGAAGATGGTGACGCCGAGGATCGAGGCATAGACGAGCTGCAGGTAGGTGAGCGGCTGAACGGCTGCTGCATCCAGCATGTCATAGGCGCGGATCAGGCAATAATGGCTGGAGATGCTGGTCATGCAAACCAGCGCCATCCAGCCCCAGTCGCCGGGCGACATCCATGTCCAGTAGAACGGGCCGATCAGCGTCATGGTGATGCCGCCGACGACGCCGGTATAGAAGAAGCTGGTCATAGATGAATCGTCGCGGGAGACGAGGCGCGTGGCGATCACATAGAATGCGAAGATGAAGCAGGAGACGATGGCGAGCAGCAGCTTCAGATCGAAGAATTCGCCCTCCGGCTTCAGGATCAGCAGCACGCCGAAAAGCCCGGCGCCGATCGCTGTCCAGCGCCGCCATCCCACACGCTCGCCGAGGATCGGCATCGACAGCAGCGCAATGACGATCGGCGTTGCCGCAAAGATCGCCTGTGAATGCGCGAGCCCGATGACCGCGAAACAGGTGATGGCGAGCACCACCTGAACGGCGAGCAGGATGCCGCGCGTCACCTGCAGAAGCGGCCGCTTGGTTTTCGCCGTCTGCCGGATGCCGCCGCGCATCTTCGACGCGAGAAGAATGGTGAACAGAGCGAAGGCCCAGTAGCGGATCATCGTCACGAAGATCGGCGGATAGAGGCCGCCGAGATGCTTGGAGATCGCATCCTGCGTCGAGAAGATCGTCAGCGCCAGAAGGACGAAGATATAGCCTTGCGTCTTGGATTTCATGTCTTGCCGTCAGGCGGAGGGAGCATCCGCATCGTCAAAGCTTGGTCAGGATTCCCGGTCCTTTGCAAGGTCTCAGAAGCCGACATTCGGCCGATCGAAGATTTCGCGCAGCGCAAAGCTGGAATTGATCTTCACCACATGCGGCAGCGCCGAAAGCCAGTCGCGATGGATCCGCTCGTAGTCTTCGAGATCGCGCGCCGCGACCCGCAGGATATAGTCGTATTCGCCCGACATCAGGTAGCAGACCAGCACGTTCGGGCAGCGCTTCACCGCCGCCTCGAATTCCGACAGCGTCTTGGCGAATTGCCCTGAAAGCGAGATGTGGACGATGGCGATCATCTTGTATTCGAGCACTTTGTTGGAAAGGCGCGCGTGATAGCCGGCAATTGCGCCGTTCTTCTCCAGGATGTCGAGACGCCGCGAGCAGGCTGAAGCCGAGAGGCCGACCTTGTTGGCAAGCTCGGCGTTGGTGATCCGGGCGTTTGCTTGAAGTGCTCTCAGAATCGCAAGATCGATACCGTCGAGTTCAGACATTCGAAGAACCTTCGATTTGGTTTGATCAAACCGCACAATCTTCGAAAAATAGCTTTCAGGCAATGCCTCTTTGCAAGGACATTTCGTGGCGGCGGTGGTTGGATTTGTCCATTGAAAACGTCCCGCGCCAAGTGGGCATATATGAGAGGAACGCAGTATGCGTGTCGGTTGCCCGAAGGAAATCAAGAACCATGAATATCGTGTCGGTCTGACACCCGCTTCGGTTCGTGAATATGTCGCCCATGGCCACGAGGTCTGGGTCGAAACCAAGGCAGGCGCCGGCATTGGTGCCGATGACGCCGCCTATATCGCCGCTGGCGCAAAGATTGCCGCCTCCGCCAAGGATATCTTCGAGAAGTGCGATATGATCGTGAAGGTCAAGGAGCCGCAGCCCTCCGAATGGGCGCAGCTTCGCGATGGCCAGCTTCTCTACACCTATCTCCACCTCGCTCCGGATCCGGAACAGACCAAGGGCCTGCTCGCCTCCGGCGTCACCGCGATCGCCTATGAAACCGTAACCGACGAGCGCGGCGGCCTGCCGCTGTTGGCACCGATGTCGGAAGTTGCCGGCCGCCTGTCGATCCAGGCCGGTGCAACTGCGCTGCAGAAGGCCAATGGCGGCCTCGGCATCCTGCTCGGTGGCGTCCCCGGCGTTCTGCCGGCCAAGGTCGCGATCATCGGCGGTGGCGTCGTCGGTCTTCATGCCGCCAAAATGGCTGCCGGTCTCGGCGCCGATGTCAGCATCCTCGATCGCTCGCTGCCGCGTCTGCGCCAGCTCGACGATATCTTCGGCGGCCGGGTCCACACCCGCTATTCCAGCATCCAGGCGCTGGAAGAAGAAGTTTTCACTGCCGATCTCGTCATCGGCGCCGTGCTGATCCCGGGCGCTGCTGCGCCGAAGCTCGTCACCCGCGAAATGCTCTCGGGCATGAAGAAGGGCGCCGTCATCGTCGACGTCGCGATCGACCAGGGCGGCTGCTTCGAGACCTCGCATGCGACGACGCATTCCGAGCCGACCTACGAAGTCGACGGCATCGTCCACTATTGCGTCGCCAACATGCCGGGCGCCGTTCCGGTCACCTCGGCCCATGCGCTGAATAACGCCACGCTCGTCCACGGCCTGGCGCTCGCCGACCGCGGCCTGCGCGCCATTGCCGAAGACAAGCACCTGCGCAACGGCCTGAACGTCCACAAGGGCCGCGTTACCTACAAGCCGGTCGCTGAAGCGCTGGGCTATGAAGCCTACGCACCGGAAAGTGTACTTAACGTGGCGTAATTCCCATCGCGTTACGTTAGATGAAGGCGCCGGATTCCTTGTAATCCGGCGCCTTTTCTATGCGGCACTGGAAGCAGTTGTTGCGTGCCGAGCGAACATGCACATAGGCAATGTCGCCCCTTGCGAGCAGGCCACCGGCGTAAGCGGCAATCTCCGGCGTCGGCGTGACGGCGCCGGTGCCGTAGACGATGCGGTTGTTCTCGCCATAGCCGCGCACGATGTAATCGGAACTGCTCAGCGCAGGCGGCGCAATTTCTTCGGCTGCATAGCGCGCGCAGCGCTGCTTGTGCAGGAAGATCGGCCCGGTCTCGGCATAGGGCTGCATCTCCGGGAAGGGACGATAGGCAAAGACCAGCAGCTCTTCGCCCGCATCGATATTCCCAAGGCAGTGACGGCAGGGATGACCCGGCCCATCGGAAACCATCGTCTCCGGCAGGAAGCCATAGGAATCGCTGCCGCCATTCCAGAGATGGTCGGCGTCGGCAGTCGGCATTGCTGAAAAACGGATATCGGTCATGGCGGTCTCCTCTTGGGTTCCGCCATGAAATGCGCCGATCGGGCGGCCGAAACCACCCGATTCCTGCGGGCTCAGCTCTTGCGCGCGATCTCCAGCAATTCCTTGTCGCTCAGCGGCCGGACGATGCCGGCACCGGTCGAAACCGGCGAGAAGCCGAACATCTGGTAGAGCTGCAGGGCGCGCGGATGGTCGAGATTGTTGGTGGTGGTCAGCACGCGCTTCGGGTTCAGCGTCCAGATCGCGTAGAGCGCCTGCAGCAGGAACCATTTGCCGATGCCGAGGCCGAGGGCGTGCTCGATCAGGCCGAAATGCGACAGCTCGATCGTGTCCTCGTCCTGACAGAAATATTCGTAGAAGCCGGCCGGCGCGCCGTTGACATAGAGCACGCTGATATTGTTGCGCTTGTCGTGCAGCGCCGCTGTCAGTTCCTCGTCGCTCATCCGCAGGCGGTCGACCCATTGCCAGCGTGCGCCCACCTGCCGGTAGAGATGGCGGTAGAAGGGCAGCGGGATCTCGCTGGTGCGCATGATCGCCGTCTGGATGTTGACCGGCATCGGCAGGCTGCTCTTAGGCGGCGCCGTCATTTCGAGGCGGGTGATGTGGGCCGTCAGCGACGCGGGAGATTTCGCCATGCCGCTCAAACCTTGATCGGATCGGCAGGGCCGGTGACGACAGGCGTGTCGTCTCGGCTGCCCCACTCGCTCCACGAGCCGTCATAGAGCTTGTTGTCGCTGTGCCCGAGTGACTCGAGCGCCAGCGTGATGATGGCGGCGGTGATGCCGGAGCCGCAGGAGGTGACGACGGGCTTCGAAAGGTCGATGCCCGCATCCTCGATCGTCTGCTTCAGCTCAGGCAGCGATTTGAAACGGCCCTGCGTGGCGAAGGAGCCCGACGGCAGGCTGCGGGCGCCCGGCATATGGCCGGAGCGCATGCCGGCGCGGGGCTCGGGCTCGGTTGCCGCGAAACGGCCGGCACTGCGGGCATCGGCGATCTGCAGCGCGCCGCTCGAAACGATGTCGCGCATCCGCTCGAGTGTCACCACGCGGGCTTCGTCATAATTCGTCTTGAAGGTCGCGGCCGCGTAGGCGGGCGTTGCCGTTTCCAGCGCACGGCCCTCGGCCTTCCAGCCATCCAGGCCGCCGTCGAGCACGAAGACGTTCTTGGCACCCATCACCCGGAACAGCCACCAGACCCGCGGCGAGGCGAACATGCCGATGCCGTCATAGACGACGATCCGTTCGTTTTCGCTGATGCCGAGCTTGCCCACTTCGGCGGCGAATTGATCGGGCGAGGGAATAGTGTGCGGCAGGTTGGTGGAGTGGTCGGCGATCTTGTCCTGATCGAAACGGATTGCGCCCGGGATATGCCCCGCGGCATATTCGGCGTCCGCATCGCGCTTCTGCGCCGGGAGATAGAAGGAGGCGTCGAGGACGCGCAGATCCGGCTTTCCGAGTTCGCCCTGCAGCCAGTCGGCCGAAACCACGAAGCGGCTTTTCTCGTCACTCATTCCAATCTCCCTAGAATACACGGTCGCAGTCACGGGGACTGCCTTATGCCTCGTCGCCGGGAGCGCCGAAGCGAATGCGGAAGCGGCGGTTTTCCTTGCCCTTCTTCTCGATTTTGGCGATGTGAATCTCACCGACTTCCTGCGTTTCGGACACATGTGTCCCGCCGCAGGGTTGGCTGTCAATTGAAGAGTTCTCGCCGATGCAGACGAGGCTGACGCGCCCGAGGCCCATCGGCGGGCGGACGTTCTTCGACTTGACGATGCCGGGGTTGGCCGCAAGCTCTTCGTCCGTGATCCATTGCAGGTAGACGGGATGGTTCTGGCTCACCAGTTCCATCATCTTCGCCGTCACTTCGTCCTTGTCGATCGTCTCGCTCATGTCGAAATCGACCCGGCTCTCGTCCTCGCCGACGGCGGCACCGGTGATCGGGTAGGAGCAGACGACGGAGAGCAGGTGGCAGGCGGTGTGCATGCGCATCAGCTTGTAACGGCGCGGCCAGTCGACATGCAGCACCAGTTTCTCGCCGACATCGGGACGCGGCTCGCCCTCGAGCGGCACATGGATGACGATATCCTTGGTGGCGCCGTGCTTGGTCTGCCCCAGCGCTATCTTCGAGCCATCGGCGCGTTCCAGGAAGCCGGTATCGCCCGGCTGCCCGCCTGATGTTGCATAGAAGCAGGTCTGATCCAGCTCGATGCCCCCGTCTTCGTGAACGGCGGTGACGACCGCCTCGCATGTCGAAAGGTAGAAGTCGTCACGATAGAGGGCATTGACTGGCATCGGGTCTCACGCTGCAGGTTCGTAGGGTATCTTGAGGTCGCTGGACGACTTGATGAAGGAGGGGACCGGCAGGCCCTTGGACTTCAGGAAATCGGCATTGAAAAGCTTCGACTGGTAGCGGTTGCCATAGTCGCAGAGGATCGTCACCACGGTGTGACCCGGGCCGAGATCTTTCGCGAGATGCACCGCGCCGGCAATGTTGATGGCGCTGGAGCCGCCGAGGCAGAGGCCTTCGTGCTCGACCATGTCGAAGACGTAGGGCAGGGCTTCCGCATCGCTGATCTGATAGGCGAAGTCGGGCGCAAAGCCCTCGAGATTGGCGGTGATGCGGCCCTGGCCGATGCCTTCGGTGATCGAGTTGCCGGAGGATTTCAGTTCGCCGTTCTTGTAGAATTCGTAGAGGGCCGCACCTTCGGGATCGGCAAGCCCGATCTTGATGTCCTTGCTGAAGCCCTTGAGGCCGGCCGCCACACCGGCGAGCGTCCCGCCGGAGCCGACGGCGCAGATGAAGCCGTCGATCTTGCCGTCGGTATCGCGCCAGATTTCCTTGGCGGTGGTCTCGATATGCGCCTGGCGGTTGGCGACATTGTCGAACTGGTTGGCCCAGATCGCGCCGTTCGGCTCGCTCTTCGCCAGCTGTTCGGCCAGACGCCCGGAGACCTTGATGTAATTGTTCGGGTTCTTGTAGGGAACGGCAGGCACTTCGACGAGCTCGGCGCCGAGCAGCCTCAGCGCGTCCTTCTTTTCCTGGCTCTGCGTCTCAGGAATGACGATGACGGTGCGGTAGCCGAGCGCCTTGGCGACTACGGTGAGGCCGATGCCGGTATTGCCGGCGGTGCCTTCGACGATGACGCCGCCCGGTTTCAGCAGGCCCTTCTTTTCCGCATCGCGGATGATGTAGAGCGCGGCGCGATCCTTCACCGACTGGCCGGGATTGAGGAATTCCGCCTTGCCGAGAATGGTGCAGCCGGTCGCTTCGGAAGCGCCCTTGAGCTTGATGAGCGGGGTGTTGCCGATCGCCTCGATCACGGAGGGGTAGAAGGTCATGGAATCTGCCTCTTTGGAGCTCTTACTGTAAGAACGGTCTTTTCCCTTCACAAGGCAGGGTTGGCAAGAAATGCTATTCCACGCCTTTGCCCGCGCCGGTAAAATTAGTCTTCGTCTTGAGGAAGTCCCGCAGTCCGCCCAAAAGTGGCAGGTGATCCGAAGATTGACTTTCGGCGTATGCACGACGACAAAGCAAACGCGGAACGCAGGAAAAAGGCGTGGCCGAATCCGACATGGTTCACGAGCATATCGACACGGTCGATGCATTGATGGCGCATTATGTCGCCGGTTCTTTACCTGAACCGGCGCGGGTTCTCGTGCAATCTCATCTTGAAATTAAGCCGGATAACCGTGCCCTGGTCCAGGATCTGGAACTGCTGGCAGGTGAAGCGCTCGAGGATACGGCGGGCACGCCGATAACCGGCCGCGACGAACGCCTCGCCGCGATCTTCGCTTCGAGCGCGCCGGCAGGCGCGACAAAGGATAAGCAACAAGGCGTCTTTCCGCGCCCGATTCGCGATCTCGTCGGCTTCGACGCCGATACGGTGCCGTGGAAGACGAAGCTGCCGGGCTTCAAGGAATATTCGGTCGATATCGACGGCTGCGAGGTCAGCCTGATGTGGATCCGGCCGGGCCGTGCGTTGCCGGCACATACCCACAAGGGCATGGAGCTGATTCTGATCCTCGACGGCGCCTTCGTAGACGAGCGCGGCCGTTTCGGCCCGGGTGACATTTCCGTCGCCGACGAGACCCTCAACCACCGGCCGGTCGCCGAAAAGGACCGTCCCTGCATCGCTTTCTCGGTGCTTGATGCGCCGATCAAGCTCACCGGTTCCTTCCGCCAGCTGATCGGCGACCTGATCGGCTGAAAGCAGCCACATTAGCGTGATAGAGGCTTGAATCCGGGAGGCAGTGAGGAACTTCCGGACATGGTTTCGTGTTGAATCTGAAGTCCCGGAGGATTGCATCATGCGCGATTTCATTGCTCGCCCCGAACACGGCATCGTCTGGATTACCGGTGCAAGCTCGGGAATCGGGCGCGCGCTGGCGCTGAAGCTCGCAGGCGAGGGCTACAAGGTCGCCGTGACCGCGCGGGATCATGAAAAACTCGCCGACCTCCAGGCCGAGGCGAACGGTCTTTCCGGCAGCATCATCGTGCTCGACGGCGATGTGACCGACCCCGAAGACATGGAACATGCCTTTGCCTCGATCGAATACGAGCACGGCGCTCTCGCCATGGCGATTTTCAATGCCGGCGTCTACCTGCCCGTCCATGCCGAAGATCTCAATCGCGACGATTTCGAGAAGACCTTTGCCGTCAACCTGTCTGGCGTCGTCAACTGTCTGGTCCCCGCCGTCCGCCACATGAAGGCTAAGGGGCAGGGACAGATCGCCATCGTCTCCTCCGTCACCGGATATGGTGGCCTGCCGACGAGTGCAGCCTACGGTGCCAGCAAGGCGGCGCTCATCAACATGGCCGAGAGCCTGAAATTCGATCTCGACAAGATGGGCATCCGCATCCAGGTCATCTGCCCCGGCTTCGTCGATACGCCGGCGACACAGAAGAACGAATTCCCGATGCCGTCGCTGATTTCGGTCGATGAAGCCGCCAGCGAAATCGCGGCCGGACTCAAGTCGCAATCCTTTGAGATCAGCTTCCCGAAGCGCTTCACCTATCAGCTGAAGCTGCTGCGTATGCTGCCCTACAGCCTGTATTTCTGGCTGCTGAACCGCTCGACGGGATGGCGCGAACGGCCGCTCGTCAAGCATGGTCACCATCCGGCGACACCGCATCCCGCGGAGTGATCAGCGGCTCTCGATGCGCAGGCGCAGTTCCCGGTGCTTCGCCTCGTTGAGCGGGAAATTCCACATCAGGGCGACGGCCGCGAGTTTCAGCGCAATCGGTAGCCAGGCGTAGATGACCGCAAGTGCCGTCAGCGCTTCGGGCGCGTTGCCGGTGCCTTTCGCGGCATCGAAGCCGAAGGCGGCGAGAACAGGAAAGACCAGCCCGACCCCGGCCGCAAGCGACGCCTTGGTCGCCAGCCCCCAGGCCGCGAAATAGAGCCCGCTGCGCTGCTCACCAGAATTGGCGGTATCCTCATCGATGACATCGGCCTGCATTGCCGGCGGCAGCGACAGGTCGAAACCGAGCATCAATCCTGTGAGCACGCAGATAGAGGCGAAGGCATAGATCGCGCCGGGCTGCAGAAGCGGTGCAGCGGCAAAGACCGCGCAAGCCGCGATCATTGCCAGGCACCATGCGCGATGCTTGCCAAGGCGCTTTGCGGTCAGCGCCGCGAGCGGCACGCCGGCGATACCGGAGAGGAAATAAAGAAACAGCAGCGGTCCGCGAGCCTCCGGCATGCCAAGCCTGTCGGAGACGAAATAGAGAAACAGCGTTGCCGGTATGCCGTTGGCAAAACCATTCAGGAAATAGGCGGCGAGCAGGCGGACGAACGGCCGGTTCGCCGCGAGATAGCCAAGCCCTTTGCGTAGTCCGACGATCGCGGCCGTATGCTCCGCCGGTTCAGGTACCTTGGCGACCGCTAGTGCGCCCGTGAGCGGCAGGGCAATGGCAACGATGACGCCGAGCACGGCAAGGCCCGAAAGCCCGCCCGCCGGATCAAGCCCGATCGCGAAGGGCACGACGATGGCGATCAGCGTGCCCACCAGCGTCGTTCCCTCCCGAAGTGCTGCCAGCGAGGTGCGCCCGGCATAGTCGCTGACGAGCTCTGCACCCCAGGCGGAATAGGGAACGGTCGCCAGCGTGAAGCCGAGGGAGAGAACACAGCCCCAGAGCCCAAGCCAGAGCACGCCCGCGCCCGCAGGCGGCGCGTAGAGCGCCAGCGCCGATATAGCGGCCACCGGCAATGCCAGTGCAAAGAAGAAGCGTCTGCGCCCCATTTTCGGCCTGTACCGATCGGCAATCACCCCGATTGCTGGATCGCAGACGGCATCGAAAATCCTGACCAGCAGCAGCGTCAATCCGACAGCCGCCAGCGGCAGGCCGAGCGTCTCGGTGTAATAGGTGGGAACGACGGCATAGAGCGGCAGGCCGAGGGCTGCGAGCGGGGCGGCGGGAAGAGCGTAGGCGAGGCGGGTGCCTGGTGTCACATTCTCGCTCTGCCGCGGCTTTCCCATCCGCTACCGTCAGCTGCGCGAGAAGACGACCTGGCGGACGTCGATATTCTTCGCCCGGAAACCCGCCTCGCAATAGAAGAGATAGAATTCCCACAGCCGCTTGAAGCGATCGTCGAAGCCGAGCGGCCGCACGCGCTCCCAGACGTTCCAGAAGCGCTCGCGCCATTCGGCGAGTGTACGGGCATAATCGAGCCCGAAGCCGAAATCCTTGACTATCGACAGTTCGACCTTGCGCCCGAGCTCGGCGAGATGATCCGGCGTCGGCAGCATGCCGCCGGGGAAGACATATTTCTGGATGAAGTCAGGATTGCTGCGATACTGGTCGAAGGCCTCGGGCTTGATGGTGATGATCTGCAGCCCGGCCTTGCCGCCCGGCTTCAGGCATTCGCGCAGCTTGGAGAAATAGGCCGGCCAGTATTTCTCGCCGA
Source organism: Rhizobium sp. Rhizsp82 (assembly GCF_047325115.1). NCBI lineage: Bacteria > Pseudomonadati > Pseudomonadota > Alphaproteobacteria > Hyphomicrobiales > Rhizobiaceae > Rhizobium > Rhizobium sp. Rhizsp82. The sequence continues at coordinate 2,502,842 of NZ_CP168570.1, forward strand.
CCGCCTCGAACATCTCGATCGAGACGATCCGGTCGTACAGGCCCTTCTCGTCGCGGTAATCCTGAAAGCGCAGATCGACGCGGTCGGAAAGACCGGCCTTTCGGATGCGCTCCTGCGCGAAGGCCAGCTGCTCGCGGCTGATCGTCAGCCCGGTCACCTTGCAGCGCATTTCGCTCGCCGCAAATTCGGCGAACCCGCCCCAGCCACAGCCGATCTCCAGCACATGGTCGCCCGGCCGGATGCCGGTCGCTTCGGCGAGCGCCCGGTATTTGGCATTCTGCGCCGACTGCAGATCGTTTGCGCCGGTGGAATAGAGCGCCGACGAATAGGTCATCGTCGGGTCCAGCCACTGCTTGTAGAAATCGTTGCCGAGATCGTAGTGCGCCGAGATATTGCGCTTCGAGCCCTTGCGGGTATTGGCATTCATCCAGTGGCGGACGCGCTCGACGACGCGCATGATGCCCTGCTTGCCGTTGAAATGCCTGTCCGCCGATTCACTGTTGATCAGGAAAAGCTCGAGGAAAGCCGTGATATCGGGGCTCTGCCAGTCGCCATCCATATAGGTTTCGGCAACGCCGATCGTTCCGCTGTTCATCGCCCGGCTGGCGAGGTTCCAGTTGTTAAGCCTCACGGCCGCCTGCGGTCCCTCGACGCTGCCCTTGATCAGGGCCTTGCGTCCATCGGGAAGTTCAATCGCCAGCGCGCCATGCTGCATCTGCAGAAGACCGCGGAGCGCCAGCTTCGCCTTGAGCGGCAACCCCTTCGTGAAGCGCCCGACATTCTCGGCCGTCAGCGCCACCGCGCCGCGGGCAAAGGAATTCCAGTCTTCTGCAGTCATGATCGGCTCCTCCAGCCTCTTAGCCGGTTAAGGACAGCGATTGCATGAGCCAGCCCCCCGGCATTTGTAGAGAACGCTAATGTCATTCAGCAGCTTCTGCAATATGCCGCGGACGGCGCACACTCACCGGTGGCGGGGGAGCCGGGCGGGAGATGTATTTGGCACCCTTGATCCAGAGCTTCAGCGCCTCCCAATGGATGCCGGCGACGATCTTGAAGGTCAGGAACGGGATGCGCGCCGTCAGCCGCGCCAGCGCCCGGCTCGTGACCGGCATCTGCGCCCCCGAGAAGGTTGCGGCAAGAAGCGGCCCGTCTGCATCCGTCTCCAGAATGCGCCAGCGGATCTCGTTGCCGGGCGGCAGCATGCGGAAGTGATAATCCATGTCCATGCCGATGAAGGGCGAGACATGGAAAAGCTTGCCGCAGCTCTGGCGCAGGCCGCTGTCCGTCAGTTCGCCTGGTTCCACCGGGCAGACATAGGTGTGCCGCTCGCCGAAGGTATTGCGCACTTCGTAGATGAGAGCGATCAGATCATCGGCTCCGTCATAGGCGTAATAGACGGAGAGCGGGTTGAAGACGTGGCCGAGGATGCGCGGATAGCAGACGAGCAGGATGCGCGCCGCGCGTTTCGCAAGCCCGGCATCCACGAGAAGCCCGTCGGCGTAGGCACGCAACGCGACAGCAGCATCGCCGGTGTGATCGGCCTCCTGAAAGGAGATCAGGTTGCGGCCATTGACCGAGAACAGCGGCGAGAGACCGTCAGCCTCATCGAGACGATCGAGATCTACCATCACCGAGTAGACGCTGTAGCGGAACCGGTGGCCGAACGGCTTCATCCGCTGGTGCATGACATGGCCGCAATAGAGCACGGCAGGCGCGTCGGGTGGCGGACCGTTCCGCTCCATGCTGGCACCAGAACTCTGCGGCCGCATCGTCACGCAACGGCCTCCAGAAGAGGGGCGCGGGAGGAGGCTCCGGTAGTCCGCCAGGGAATGACCCCGCCCAGAGCCTCTGCCGCCGCCAGGCCGGATACGAGCCCATCCTCATGGAACCCGTAGCCGGTCCAGGCGCCCGCAAAATAGCAATTGTTCTTGCCCTGGATTGCCGCGATCTCCTGCTGCGCCTTCATGCCATCGGCGGAGAATTGCGGGTGCTCGTAGCTGAACTCGGCAAAGACCTTGGAAGGATCGGGCTCGCGGTCCGGGTTGAGCGTCACGAACAGCGGCAGTTTTTGGTCGATCCCTTGTAGACGGTTCATCCAGTAGCTGACGGCGACACCGGCCCGGCCATCCTCCTGGCTGGAGCGCAGGTAGTTCCAGGAGGCCCAGACCTTCTGCCGCTTCGGCATCAATGCCGTGTCGCGATGCAGCACGACACGGTTCGGCTGGTAGGGAACCGCGGCGAGCAGCCGCTTTTCCCGGTCGCTGGCATCGACGAGCATCCGCGCCGTCTGGTCGCTATGCGAGGCGAAGATCACCTTGTCGAAATGCTGCTCGTTGCCGCTCTCGTCGATGACGGTCGCGCCATTGGCATGCCGCATCACCCCGCGCACGCCGCAGGAGAGCTTCAGGCGGCTTCCGAGCGGCGCCAGCAGCTTTTCGAGATAGTTGCGGCTGCCGCCGGTCACCGTGCGCCACTGATGCTGCTTGCTGTAGATCAGGCGGTGATTGTCGAAGAAATTGACGAAATGCTCTGCCGGGAATTGCAGCATCCGCTGCGACGGCGTCGACCAGATCGCTGCCGCCATCGGCACCAGATAATTGTTGGTGAACCCCGGCGAGAAACCGCGCCAGTCGAGATAGTCGCCGATCGAGCGCGAGGCGAGGTGGCCGGCCGCCCGGTCTTCGAGGCAGGTCCGGTTGAAGCGCAGGATCTCGCGGATCATCAGCAGGAAGGAGGGACGCAGCAGGTTGCGCTTCTGGGCAAAGAGCGAGGAGAGCCCGCAGCCGCTCCATTCCAGCCGCCCCTGATCGAGCGACAGTGAGAAGCTCATGTCGCTCGCGTGGGTCGCGACATCGAGTTCGGCAAACAGCGCCGTCAGGTTCGGATAGCAATGTTCGTTGTAGACAATGAAGCCCGTGTCGACCGGGACACGCTGTCCGTCATAGTCGATATCGACCGTCGCCGTGTGCCCGCCGGGCAGGCTGCTCTTTTCGAACAGCGTGACGTCATGCACCGGGTTCAGCGCCCAGGCAGCCGATGCCCCCGATATTCCCGAGCCGATGACGGCGATCTTCAAGCGGCTTTCGGGCGGCCGGGCGAGATGAAAATGCGCGTTCATGCAGCGTCCTTTATGGCGTTGTAGGCCTTCAGCGCCCGGTCGCGGGCCTTGGCGTGATCGACGATCGGTTTCGGGTAGGTCTCGCCGAGCACGATGCCGGCCTTTTCAAGCACGGCCGCCGGCGCCTCGAAGGGGCGGTGGATATATTTGTTGTCGAGCTTTGCGAGCTCCGGGACGAACTCCCGCACATAATCTCCGTCGCAGTCGAACTTCTCGCCCTGGAGGATCGGGTTGAAGATCCGGAAGAAGGGCGAGGCATCGGCGCCCGATCCCGCCACCCATTGCCAGTTGGCGGCATTGCTTGCCGGATCGGCATCGACGAGCGTGTCGCGGAACCATTTCTCGCCGCGGCGCCAGTCGATCATCAGGTCCTTGATCAGGAACGAGCCGGTGATCATTCTGACACGATTGTGCATGATCCCGTGACGCCAGAGCTGGCGCATGCCGGCATCGACGATCGGGTAGCCGGTCAGGCCACGCGTCCAGGCTTTGAAATGTCCCTTGTCATTATGCCATTCGAAGCCGTCGAAACGGTCGTTCCAGTTGGCATAGGGAAGCTTCGGGAAATGGAAGAGCAGGTGGTAGCAGAACTCGCGCCAGGCAAGCTCCTTGCGGAAATGCACGAGATCGTCTGACGGCACCCGCTTGGAGAGACCGCGCGTCGCCTCCCATATCCGTGCCGGCGAGATTTCGCCGAGTGCCAGATGCGGCGAGAGCATCGAGGTCGCGGCAACCGACGGGAAATCGCGATCCTTCTTGTAGCCGTTCAGCCGCTCGTCCACGAAATCCTGCAGTTTCTCCAGCGCCGCATCTTCGCCCGGCGTCCAGATATCGCTGAATTCCGATGCCCAGTCGGGCTTGACCGGCAGCAGCTTCCAGGAGGCGAGGGGCTCCGAATGCGGCCAGTGGCTGGGGAAGGAGAATTTCTTCGGTGCATCGAGCGGATGCGGCGGCTCGCCCGAGCCTTCGAGTGCCCGCCAGAACGGCGTGTAGACGCGATAGGGCGTACCGCCGCCGGTCTTCAGCTTCGACGGCTCATGCAGCAACTGTCCCGCAAAGCTGCGCGCCTCGACCGCCTGCCGCTCCAGTTCGTGCTTGATCCTCATATCGACGGCAATGCCCGGCGGATCGTAGCGCCGGTTCCAGAGCACGGTCTCCGCGCCGCTGGATTTGACCAGCGCCTGGAGCACCTCCAGCGCATTTCCTGTGATCAGCACCAACTTGCCGTGGTGCTTGTGCAGCGAGGTCTCCAACGCCTCAAGCGAATGGTGCAGCCACCATGCCTGGGCCGAACCCAAAGGCCCGTTGCCCGACGTTTCAGGCTCGCGGATATAAAGGGGGATAATCGGGCGGCCGGAGGCGCAGGCTTCGTGCAGCGCGTGATTGTCGTCGAGACGCAAATCCTTGCGAAACCAGAGAATAACCGGTTTTTCCGCTGCCTTCGCCAATGCTTTCGTTCCCTGTCCCGTTCTTTTGGTCTGCTACGTATCTACGGTAGGCTTGGATCAAAAGTTTCAGTTGGGAAGACAGTTTTATTCGCCTTGCCGCGCACATGAAAAAGGCCGGTGAGAACCGGCCTTTTCGCTTGGCTGATCCGGAGATCAGTTGTCGTATTCGCGGCAGCGCTCGCTGATCGAAGCGCCGCCCTGGCCGGCGCGACTATCCACACCCTGGCCCTGACGCGGCATGTTCGGGCATTCCAGAACGCCGCGGGGCTCCGCAATGCTCTGTGTCGTTGTCGGATCGACGCGCTCGATGCGGACAGGATGGGAGCCGTTGCTGTCGTTGCTCGCGTCGGAAGAATAGAGCGGCGCATCGGGAGCCGTGGTGTCGTAAGCCGGTGCCGACTGGGCGAAGGCCGGAGCGGCAAGGCCGAGGGCGAGCAGCGAGGCTGCTGCAAATGTCTTACGCATGGAGAAACTCCTCCTTGATCTGCTTTTTCTCTAGGGGTGACAGAAACGGAACCCGCGGGCCGCGTCATTGTTCCGAACTTTCCCGCAGAGGTTTCAGGCGCCTGTAGGGCAGCGTGGTTACGCGTAAACCTTAACAGGCAAAGCCGCTGGCAGATGCGTCGGGGCGCCGCTAGGAAGCCCTCAGCCGCATAATGCGGCGCCGGGGTCTCCAATGGTCATTTCCTTTTTCGAAGCAGCGGATATGTCGTTCAAGGCAGCCCTGTCGGTCGCCGTGACGATCGGCGGCATGATGGCCGCGACCGCGATGCTGAAAACCGAGGCGACGGAAACCACCCGCCTCGACCTCTCCCGGCCGGCCCTCTGGCCGTCCGAGCCGACACGGGTGCCCGCACCGTTCCGCTTCGCCGCCAATGATCCGGCGCAGGTTGCCGCCGATGCCGGAGCCGTCTGCGTCAGTAATATCGGCCTCAGAATCGATTGCGACCTGATCGGCGCCTCGGCGCTCTGATCACAGGCTTCCACCATCCTTGTAATAGCTTGGGTATTGCACGAATTCAGGATCACGGCCATCCGTGCTCTCTTGCGTGCCGTCAGCCTCGTCTGCGGGCTTCGTATAGCCGTGGCTGATCAGCCAGTCCTTGACGATGCGGCGCATCGCCCTGTCGCGGTCGGTGATACCGAACTCCCGCATGAAGGCCTGAAGCGCCTGCTCGCAACGTTCTGAAAAATCATCTGCCATAAAGCGGTAAGGGGCGAGGCGGATGATTGTTCCGAGCTTCGATGCCGTGAAAAAGAAGAGCCGGTTCGTGGTCGAACCGGCTCATTCAATCTGTCAGCTTATCGCTGATGAAACTGGCTCCCCGGGCCGGATAATTTTTAGTATCCATATTGATCCAAGACGACAACACACCATGAAATAAGCAATTGTTTTCGTTGTGATACCTTGTCCATTCTGTCCATTGCGCTTATCTATAGCACGACACCCAATAGCGGGGAAAAAGTGGGGAAGACGCATGGGGAGCCATACTCAAAACGCTCTAACGGTGAAGGCCATCGCGGCGAGCAAATCGCCTAAGCTCAGAGACGGTGGCGGGTTGTGGCTGATCACCAAGGGCAGTGGCCGCTATTGGATATTCAGTTACACCTATGCTGGCCTTCGTCGAGAGATGGGCCTTGGTCCGCTTCATACCGTGGGGCTGGCGGACGCTAGGGAAAAAGCGGAAGAGGCTCGCAAGCTTGTGCGCCAAGGCATCGACCCGCTGGCGGCCCGCAAGGAAGAGCAAGCCGACAAGCCCAAGCTGATGACCTTTGGCGAGTATGCTGACGGCTTCATTGATTCCGCGGTAAAGGCTGGCCGTTGGCGAGGCGCCAAGACCGAGGCACGGTGGCGAAATCTTCTGGAGAACCACGCGAAGCCGATCCGCGCGAAGACTCTGGCCAGCATCAAGATTAAAGAGATCATTGCCGTCCTCAATCCGCTATGGGGCGATAAGCAAGAGACGGCCGAAAAGCTGCGCGAGGCGATCGAGCGCGTGCTCGATGCAGCCAAGGTTGAGGGCCATCGGGCAGGGGACAATCCGGCCGCCTGGCGGGGCAACCTCGAACTCGTGATGCACAAGCCCAACGAATTGACCAGCACTGATCACCATGCCGCACTGCCACATAGCGAGGCTCCGGCCTTCATGAAGGCCTTGGCGGGCGTTGCCGGCGTTTCAGCCCGTGCCCTAGAGCTGTGCATCCTGACGGCATGCCGGTCCGGTGAAGTTCGCTGGGCAGTCTGGCCGGAATTCGATCTGCAGGCGAAGGTATGGACCATACCGGCCGTCCGGATGAAGAGCGGCAAGGAGCATCGCGTGGCGCTTTCTGATAAGGCCGTCGAGATCCTGAAAGCGATGCAGGCGCAGCGCGTCAATGAACTTGTGTTTCCAGGCATCCGAGACAAGAAGCCTCTCTCTGATGCCAGCCTCTCCAAAGCAATGAAGTCGGCGGGCGGCAAGGGTATCACCGTGCACGGATTTCGCAGCACGTTCCGCGACTGGTCGACAGAAATCGCGCATGCTCCGCGCGAAATCGCGGAAGCCGCATTGGCGCATGCCGTCGGCGACAGGGTCGAGCGGTCTTACGCCCGGTCCGATGCCCTTGAGCGGCGGCGCCAGCTGATGGGCGAGTGGGCGAAATATCTTAGTTAGGCATTCCAACCATATTGCGTAATGGCAATGTTTACACCAGCGTTCCTTTCAATCGAAACCACGAAAGGACCGTTATGACCACTGCAGCAAATGATAACATTGCCATCCTAGTAAGCTTGAACGACGCTTGTCGAATGACATCGTTGAGCAGGACCATGTTGAACCGGTACCGGGCCGAAGGCCGGTTCCCTTCCGCTGTCGAGCTCGGCGATCGTCGCATCGCTTTCGTCCGCCAAGAGGTCACCGACTGGGTAGCTGCCAAGATCGCTTCGAGGGCTGCAGCGTGACACCTCACCGGATTACTATGCGCTTGCGCGACAATCTTCCCCGCATGAATACATACGACCGGCGTCTTGCCGCGATTCACGAGGCCGGTCATATCCTCGTGGCGATACAACTCGGGTACACTGCAACAGGGTGGATACATCCCAATGATGCGCACGACCCGCTGAGCGAGAAACTCTGGCTTGGACACACCTCCATCAGAAATCTGCGCGATGACGACCATAGGCGGCTTATCGCAGTGGCCGGTATGGTTGCGGAGCGCTTATGGAAGCATGGTCACGATGAAGAGCTCTCCGAGTCATACGCTTGGGAAAATGATCTTCTCGACGATAACTCGATGTCTGAAAGCGACTGGAGGATGGCCGGTTGCGAGCCCGCATATCCGGATGATGACATGTTCAGTGTTGTCCCTGAGGTCGCGCGCTTCTTTATGACCGATGCCTGGTCGAACCTGACCGGCATATCGCGAACCCTGATGAGTGCGCCGGAAGATGTGCACACTTTTAGATATGCATCCCAAGAGCACGCACTAGCGGCTTAATCACCAACCAGTGACAACCAGCCTGCCGGCAACCGTCGGCGGGCAAAACCCTCACCTACGGGAGGAACCATGAACGTGTTAGCCATCCGGCCTTCGGTCGGCGGGCGCGATGTAGCTATGTTCGATATTGAGATCGGACCGCACTTGCGCCTTTTCAATCTGATCCTGCGGGAGTCGTCCGACGGGAGGCTCCGCACCTACTCACCTAGAGCCTTCGGAAAACATGCCGCCAGCTTTCACCCGGAACTGGCACAACAGATGACCGATGCGGCGATAGCCGCCCTCAAGGAGCACGCAGCTAATGGTAACTCTTCCTGCCGCCGCGCAGCCTAAGACTTTCAGCATCTCGGAAGCCTTCGCCGCTGGCGATTTCGACGGCATCGCTTCGGTCTACTATGGCCTTTACGACCGTATCACCGATTGGGGACATGGCCTCGCGAACGTGGTTGTGGCGCCTGCAACGGAAAGTGGTTGCCCTGATTGGGAAAGGGCCGATCCAACCAACCTAGAAAAGCCGTCGAGCGACAGCGGTCCGACCGATATGGCCGAGGTGCGCCGCTGGTCCATCCTGATTGATGACATCAGCGGCTGTGACGACAAGACCTCAATGCTGCTTTGGGTGGATGAAACGACCTGCCAACCAAATATCGTCCAGATTTCCGGCCCGCAGGCCGATGCCGAAATTGCCATGCGGATCATCGGACGAGACATTGGCGCAGTTCCGCCCTTGAAAGACTACAAGCCGGGTCCACTACCGGATATTCATGCGAGCCGGGCGCGAGCTGCTGCAAACGATAACAACCCGGCTTCCGACGTCACCGAGCGACTAAAGCGGCTACAGCGCGAGCATGGCGGCAGCATCGCAGGGCAATCCTTGTTTGGCGCTACCATAGAAAAGCAGGCCGGCCGCATCACGATCGACGCTGACGGCGGTGCCATCTTCCATACGACTCGGGGCTCATTCCACATCACCGAGACGCCTAGGATAGCGGCCACTTCGTTTGTTCTCGGCGACCCTTCTGCCATCCCAGAACGTGAATGGCTCTTTGGTAGGCACTTCATCAGGAAATACGCGACGGCATCGGTCGGGCCAGGCGGTGGCGGCAAGACCGCGCATTCTATCTCGGAGACGCTGGCGATGGTCACCGGCCGCCCGCTGCTCGATCCAGATGGGCCACTCACCAAGCCGTTGCGCGTCTGGTGGATTAACGCCGAAGACCCGCAAGACGAGATCAACCGTCGTTTTCATGGTGCGGCGAAGCATTTCGGCGTCACCAATGATCAGATCGGCGGTCGTCTCTTCACCGACTCGGGCCGCGACCAGGAATTCGTGATCGCGCGACAGGAAGGCAAGGATCTGAAGATCGTTGAGCCGTTCGTTGCGGATATGATCGATGAGATCCGCCGGCGCGAGATCGACGTTGTGATCATCGATCCGTTCGTCTCGACCCACGAAGCCCAAGAAAACGATAACGGAGCCATGCAGCGCGTCACCGCGGCTTGGGTGCGTGTCGCCGACGAAGCGAATTGCGGCGTCGAGCTCGTCCATCACGTCGCAAAGAACCAGGGCGAAGTCACGGCGGACAGCGCGCGCGGGGGCGGCGCTTTCAAAGACAAGGTCCGGTCTATGCGTGTTTTCAACGTCATGACACCGGCCGAGTCCGAAAAGGCAGGCGTAGAAGACCACCGATCCTACTTCCGTGTCGACATGGGCAAGGTCAACATGGTGGCTTCAGGCCAGAGCCAGTGGCGCCGGTTTGCTTCGGTCAGCCTGATGAACGGGCGCGGCCTGATCAAGAACGGTGACGACATCGGCGTCGTCGAGGCTTGGAAGTGGCCATCACCCGACGATCTGGCCGAGCGAGCAGCTTCCGCACGCGCAGCTGTAGTTGCTGAGGTACCGGCCGAGACACTGGCCGGGATCAAAGTCAGGCTCGGCGCATCAGCCTATAAGGCGCACGAGCAGGCAACGAACTGGGCAGGCACGTTGATCGCTGAGATACTTCGCCTCGACGTCAAGGCGGATAAGCAGCGAATTAAGGACATGCTAGCAGCATGGATCGATGCCGGTGAACTCGAAATCGTCGATCTACAAGACGCTCATCGGCACATGAAACCGCACATCAAACCGGTTGCGGCACCATAGAAAAGCGGTGCCGCAAGGGGGTGCCGCAGGTGCCGCAAAACACTGCGGCGCGGCACCCCTTTCCCTTGTGGGAAGGGTGCCGCACGCATGCTGTGTAGTTAAAATCAGAGGTGCCGCAAAGCGCAGGTGCCGCACTATGAACTTAAGGAGGGTCGCATGAACATACCTACCAATCTCCGAACGCCCGCTGCGAGAAAAGAAGCCGAGAGTTGGGCCGATAAGTATATCGCGGATAACGACAACCCGAAGCCGAAGGACGGAACGCCGGTCTATCGGGGCGGGAGGCCGGCTTTCAACTGGGCCGCAAAGCAAGACAAGGTCGGCGCGGCGTGCCTCTGGATGATCGCGCGCCAACGCCTTCCCGATTCCGTCGTGGTTGCGGCCAATGATAACGAACCTCAAGAAGGCGGGCTTGAGACGCGCAAGAATGGGGTCGCCCGCGGTAAGGCGAAACCCAAATCCAGCCTGGGTGTGCACCTTGATCTGCCTGCCTGCCTACCGCGGCTCGGTGACGCCGAGCCAGAGCCATCATCGACATGCGGCTACACGCGGCAGGCCATCCTTCCGCAGAACGACGTCGACGAGCTGTCGGACGATTTCCTCTCCTATGGCGCATGTGGTGATGCAGTTGCGCCGGGCGCTTCATTCATCGGAGCGGAAAGCGGGCTCGGGACGCCGCGGCCAGGAAAGTCCAAGGGGTCGCCTCTGCGAGCTGAAGAGCCTAATTTCGACGAGCCGCCGCCGGAGATCGATTACACAATCGAGCTTCTCATGGCGCGAACGAACGTTGCCGGCATAGGTGAGGCCTTTGGCGCCACCGGGCGATATCAAGATAAGAAGGGCGCCGCCATGATCACCAAGGCGATGAATTGGGCAAGGGCACAGATCGAGGAAAGCAATTATCGTGCCAGTATTACAAATCGCGTAGCTTCATGAAGCTATATGCAACAGCATGACGATGGCGCCGAAAGGCGCCATTGCTTTGTCTGGTCGGGTGGCATCCTCAGCGCCCGGTGACAATTCGCTGCTGCCGCAGCGATAGCCGTCCACTGGTTCTCCAACGGTGAAAGCACCGCTCATCAGACGGCGGTGCCCGACGGCGCCCATACGTCGCGATACCGGATGTACGTACGCGACACCTATCCGCCCCGGAAGGTTTACTCCCTTTTCCTCTTGGGCGTTGATCGAGCGGCTCGATGCACCTTTGGTGGGTATGCATCGAGCCGCTTTCGATTTGTCATTTCTCAATTCTAACACTTGTCGGAGGCCGTCATGGCTGAATGGACTGACCGCGCCTTTACGGTTGCGGAAGCCGCCGCCATGAGCGGCTTGAACCGCGCGCATCTCGACGTGATCGTCAGCCGGGCGAGATCCTGCGATGTGCTCTTCTCTGAGCGGCGCAATGGTCGCCGGTGGTTTTCCCCGAAGGATATCACCGTTTTAAGGCTGGCGCATGAGATCGAGCGCGCCGGGCAGACATGGCTAACCGCTTTGGCGAGGGCCTTTCATCATCTGGATCAACCGCCGCCCATTGATGCCGTGCTGATGTTCTCCACGAAGTCGGTTTCGTATCGAAGCGGGCGAGTGATCAGCGGGCTGCACGGCCAGGCGCCATCTGGATCGATGGCGGTCATTCCGATCGGGCTCATGGCAGCCGAGATCCTCCATTACGTTGAACAGGAAGCCGCATGAATATCCTTAAACGCATCGGTGAAACGGTGCGCAAATCGCTGTCCGCGCCAACGCCGCTTGAAGCCAAGCTGATGGGCCTGAGGCAGGCAACCGCTGGCATTGCCGTGACGCCCGCCATCGCGATGCAATCAACCGTCGTACGCGCCTGCGTCGAGGTCATAGCCGAGACGATCGGGCAGCTGCCTGTTCTGGTCTACAAGCGCGACAAGGACGGCAAGAAAGAACGCGAGACCGATAGCCCGCTCTATGACGTGCTGCATGACCAGGCGACGGAATGGCTATCGGCCACCGAGTTCCGCGAACTGATCACGCGTGACGCCCTCATGCATGGCAACGGCTACGGCCTGATCGAGCGCGACGGTGATGACCCTTCGGCTTTGATCCGGCTAGATCCATGCAAGATGAAGATCGAGGCAGCCGAAGACGGTGAGCCGGTCTATGAGTACACCGACGGCGCCGAAAAGCGCGTCTATGCCTTCACCGAGATCCTGCATATCCGGGCGCCGTCATTCGATGGCTATTGCGGTGTGTCTCCGATCTGGCTTGCTCGCGAGGCCATCGCCCTGGCGATCGTCCTTGAAAGGCACGGCGCCACCCTTTTCAAGAACAATGCGCAGCCGGGCGGCGTCATCGAGCACCCGCAGACGCTTGGCGACGAGACCGTCAAGCGCATGGAGCAGTCCTGGAATGAGGCCCACGGCGGAGAAAACGCCGGCGGCGTGGCTATCCTCGAAGAAGGCGCGACCTACAAGGCCGTGACCATGACGAGCGAAGATGCGCAGTATCTCGAAATGCGGCGCTTCGCCGTCGAAGAGATCTGCCGTGCCTTCCGTGTACCCCCGATTTTCGTGGGCGACTACGGTAGAGCAACTTGGGGTAACTCAGACGCTCAAGGCATGCAACTTGTAACTTATTGCTTGATGCCCTGGCTGAAGCGGTGGGAAGGCGAGATCCGCCTCAAGCTCATTCCAGCCGACAAGCGGAAAGAACTGCTCGCAGAGTTCCTCGTCGACGACCTTCTGCGCGCAGACACGGCCGCGCGATACGAGGCTTATAGCAAGGCCATTGCCTCCAAGTTCATGAACCCGAATGAGGCCCGCGCCCGTGAGAACCTGCCGTCGTACACCGGTGGCGATCGGTTCGAAAACCCCAACACATCAACGCCAACTCCGGCCGCGCCGGAAAAGGTAGCAGCGTGATCGAACGCATCTTTGGCGATGGGAAATACAAGTTCCACATCGGCTATGACGAAGCCGTTGAATGGGAGCGAAAGCGCCGCAAGGGTCTATACCCGACGATGGTGGCTTTGCTCGCAGGCGACTGGCAGGTGGCCGATGTTACCGAAGTCGTTCGCGTCGCCATGATCGGTGGCGGCAGCGATCCGGTTGAGGCCTTCGAGATCTCGGACCGTTATGTCCGACAGCGACCGCTAATTGAATCGATGCAGCTCGCGATCGACGTCCTCGAACTGGCTTACTTCGGAACGAGCGAGGGCGACGCCACCTGATGACCAGGCTTGTCGTCAAAGCAAATAGCGTCAGCATCGGAAGTGCTGGCGAGGTCATCGGCATCGCATGGCCTTTTGGATCGCCGGACAGCACCGGCGATGTCATTCGCAAAGGCGCGATCTCCTTTGCTTCCAATGTCCCCATGGTCATGGACCATTACCAGGATCAGGTCGTGGGGATTTGGCAGGACTTCGAAGAGACCGATGACGGCCTGATCGTCAAAGGCCAGCTCTTTATCGAAGGTATCAGCCCGGCGCGTGATGCTCACCGCCAACTGAAATCCCGGCGCATCACCGGGCTTTCCATCTCGTGGATCGGTGGCGACTTCATCCCCCGCCCAGGCGGCGGCCGCGAGTACACCTCCATCACCATCAACGAAATCAGCCTATGCCGCGACCCGGTTCACCCCGGCGCCCGCGTCATTGAAGTGAAATCCGCCCAGGGCGGGAAAGGTACTACATTGTCCAACAAGACGAACGTTCGCCGCACCAATGTTGCAGCCGCCAAGAAGGTCAACAAGGCCGAAGTGATCGAAGGCGAGAATGACAACAACGAACAGGTCGACGGCGACGAAGCTAACATCGAGGCTGTCGACGAACGCGTCACCGCGCTAGAGGCCGAAGTAGCCGAGATCAAGCAGCTGGTCGAAGGCACTGGCGAGACGGTCGACGAGATCAGCAAGTCCGTTCGCACGCTCGTCACCAAGTCGGGCCGTCCGGCACCGGCTATTATCCGCAAGTCGGAAAGCCCGGAAGATGTCGAGCGCAAAGCGTTCAAGTCCTATCTCCGTCATGGCGCCGCGGCCCCGGAAACCAAGTCTCTCCGTTCCGACAGCGATCCGAAGGGCGGCTATCTCGCCCCGCCCGATATGGTCAAGGAGATGCTTGCCGAGCTCGTCGAGTTTAGCCCGGTCCGCTCGGTCGCCAAGGTCGGCAGCACCGGCAGCAACCAGGTCATCATCCCCGGATCCACTGGTCAGGGCAATGCAGGCTGGGTCGGCGAGCTTGAGGATAGCCCCGAGAGCGATTTCGGCTTCTCGGAAGCACAGATCGATATCTTCGAACTGGCAACCTTCATCGAAGTGCCGAACGCGACGCTCGCTGATGCCGCCTTCGATCTCGAAGGGCACATCAAGACCCGCTTCGCTGAAGACTTCGGCAAGAAGGAAAGCCTTGCCTTCGTATCCGGCAACGGCATCAAAAAGCCGGAAGGCTTCCTGACCCGCACCGACATTCCGGAAACGGTATCCGGTGGCGCAGCTGACATCACCGCGGACGCATTCATTACCCTCATGTATGCAATGCCGGCCGTCTACCGCGCGCAGGGCTCTTGGGCGTTGAATGGCACCACGCTCGGCAAGGTGCGCAAGCTGAAGGATGGTCAGGGGAATTATCTCTGGCAGCCTGCTTTCCAGGCGGGCCAGCCGGAAACCATTCTCGGCCGCCCCGTCGTCGAGATGATTGACATGCCGGATATTGCTGCTGGCGCCTACCCTGTCATCTTCGGCGATTGGTCCGGCTATCGGATCTACGATCGCGAAGAGATGTCGGTCCTGGTCGATCCTTTCTCTGCATCGAAGAAGCGCCTGACGACTTTCCACGCATCGCGCCGAACTGGCGGTTCGCTCGTCGAGCCGAAGAAGTTCCGCAAGCTGAAGGTCTCGGTCTAATCAACCCCAGGGCGCCCATCGTGGCGCCCTTTCCATTTCCAGAAAGGCACAACATGCACGATCTCGTATCGAATATCGGACCGAAGCAGGTTCTCGCACCGGCTGTACAGGCTGCATCTATTGATGGCGCCGTCATCGATCGCAAGGGCTTCGAGTCCGTAACCTACATCCTCAATTCCGGTGCCATCGTCGGTGCTGGTCTCTTCGGCGCAAAGCTACAGTCCAGCGATGACGGCACTACTTGGACCGATGTTCCGGCTGTCTATCTCATCGGCACGCTGCCCGCTGCGATCGAAGCGAACAAGGTCTACAAGGCTGGTTATATCGGCCATAAGCAGTTCACAAAGCTGGTCGTCACCAAGACGAGCGGCACGTCGGTTGCCCTCAGCGCTGAAGCCGTGCTCGGCCACGCTCATGCTCGCCCGGTAGCGTAAGGAGCGACCCATGCCTCAGAAGAAGGGTCGAACCCTACTTATCCAGATCGGCAACGGTGCGGATCCTGAAGTCTTCGCCGCACTGTGCGGCCTGACCACTCGATCGTTCAACCTGTCGACCAACAGCGTGGACACGACGATCCCGGATTGCAACAACCCGGACGCGACGCCCCAGCGCACCACCGAGCCAGGCATCAACAGCCGCACCTTCTCTGGTAGCGGTGCCTTTGTGTCGAGCGCCAACACCACGGCTTTCATGACGCATGTCATCGAGTCCACCACCTTCAATGCGAAGGTGATTGTTCCCGGCCTTGGCACCTTCACCGGCACGTTCTTCGTCACCGACTTCGAACTGTCCGGCGAGACGGAAGGCAACATGCAGTTCTCTGCCACCTTCGAGGCGGCAAGCGTGCTGGCATTCGAGGCCGAAGACTAAAGCACAGATGGGCGGGCTTCGGCTCGCCCTTCACCATTGAGGCGCACATGACCATAGCACCACCACGCGTATGCAGCTGCGGCCAAGTCGTGCCGTACGGCGAGCAATGCGAATGCGCTATCGAGCGCAAGCGGCAAGCCGACAAGGCTAGGCCAAGCCCATCAGCTCGCGGCTACGATGCGATCTGGCGAAAGGTGCGCAAGGCATTCGTGATCGCCTTCCCGAAGTGCTCGACGGAAGGATGCGGCAAGCCGACTACTGATGTCGACCACATCAAAAGCATCAGAGAAGCACCGCATTTAAGGCTGGAATGGTCGAATTTGCGGCCGTTCTGCCACGAATGTCACAGCCGACACACTGCCAGGACGCAGGGCTTTGCGCAGCGCACCCCCGCCCGGTCATGAACTTTCGAGCATGCCCTGGGTACCGTGGGGGGTCCACAATTCGTGAAAGAACCTAATTGGAGTTTTAGATGACGGTAATTTTGGCCGACGTCAAAGCAGAACTGCGCATCTTGCACGCTCATGAGGACGGGCTCATTCAGCGGAAGCTATCAGCGGCTATTGACTATGTCGAGTCCGCGATCGGCAAGAAGCTGGCCGATATCGAGGGCGGCGCACCCGCTTCACTCGATGAAGCGATCATCGCGCTGGCCTGCCACCTCTATGAGCATCGCGGCGTTGCTACCGAGAGCGCCCTTTCGGCAATTCCTTCCGGCTTTCAGGACATGATCCGGACTTCCCGCTATGGCAGGTTCGCCGATGCCGACACATAGCGCCACGCATCGTGCGCTTCGTCGACTTGAGCGGATACCGATCGAGGTTCGCAAGCAGGTCATGGCGGCTACCCTCAAGGAAGCCGAGACCCTTGCGAAGGGAATTCGCGCTCTTGCACCGCGAGACACCGGCAACCTCGCCGACAGTATTGCCGTAACGCCTGGCGGGCAATCGACGCCCTCCCATTCGCAACCCGGCGGATCGTACACCGTTCCGGAAAATCAGGTCGTGATCACGGCCGGCGATGACCAAGCGCGATATGCGCACCTCGTCGAGTGGGGCACGAGCGACACAGAGGCGCAGCCCTTCTTTTTTCCGGTTCTCCGAAGCGGCCGCAAGCGGGCCGAACAACGAATTCGTGCCGCCATGAAGCGAGCACTGAAAGGCAAGGCATGACGGCAGGACAGCGCAACAATCTCGTGTATGTCGAAAAGCAGTTACCGGGCGAGGACGACGGCTTCGGCAATGTGACGCCCGGCGGATGGGGACCGATCGAGACGACATGGGCGCGCATCCTGCCGCTGAAGGGGTCGGAGACGGTCATCGCGGCCCGCCGCACTGGTATCCAGCCAGTTATCATCACAATCCCAATCACGCCCGACAATGCCGCCATCACCCGAGAGTGGCGCGTACGGCATGCCGATACAGGCCGGCTCTATGACATCAGCAGTGTCGCTAACATGGACGAGCACGGCGCCGAATGGGAGCTGCTCGCGGAGTATCAAACGTGATCGAACCGTCTCTGGCGCTGCAAGGCGCGATCCTCACAGCAGTTAAAGGGCAGACCGACGCGGGCGATAACGTCTTCGATCGGATCGAGCCTCTTGTCTTTCCGCGCGTCCAGATCGGCGGTGGTCAGACGATCCTCAATGAGCCCGACTGTATTGAGGCCGGCGCCGAGATCTACTTCCAGATCGATGTGTTCTCGAAGGCTGCCGGATATCCAGAAGTCAAGACTATCGCGTGGCAGATCCGCTACCAGGTGCACAAGAAGGCACTCCCGCTCGACGGGTGGTCGCTGATCGATCTTCAGCTGAATGATGCCGTCTATAGCCGCGAGGCCGACGGTGAGATCAGTCGGGCGCGCATGACATTACGCGGCTATGTGGAGGCACCATGAAGGGCAGACAGGCCGGTATTCAACAGCCCGACGACGCTGTGCAGCTCGTTCCGCCGCCGCCCTCAATCCTCGACAAGGACGCTAAGCGGATCTGGAGGGAAATCCTGCCTGACTTGGTGCAGCGCCGCATCCTGGCGCCTGCCGACATGGTCGGGCTTCGAAATTTTTGCATCGCGGCCGGGAAGGTCGAAAAGCTTGAGCGGGCCATCAAGGCAATGGGCGACTCGTTCGATCCCCAGCTCTATAGAGCGCAAGACAAGGCAATGACAACGGCGCGCCAGATCGGCGATCTGTACGGCCTTTCTCCGACTTCCCGATCGCGTCCAGCCATAAGGGACGCCGACAACGATGGTGATGAGGCCCTCCTGGATTGATGACGGGTCGGAGATAGAGGACACTTTTGGCTATGCCGAGCGCGATATTGCTTGGCTTCGTCGCCTGAAGCATCCGAAGAACAAGTCAAAGGGCAACCCGTTCAATATCGATCCTTGGCAGGAGCGGGTTCTGCGGAAGATCCTCGGCCCGCGCAATCCGGACGGCAGCTTGAAGGCACAGACGGTTTTCATGCTCCTGCCGCGAGGCAACCGGAAAACTGCCCTTGCCGCTGCATTGGTGGCACTATTCCTTTTCGGTCCAGAGAAGACGGACGGCACCCTCATTCAGTCGGCCGGATCTGCCCGCAAGCAGGCCCGCGAGTGCTACGAAGAGCTTGCCTCTATCGTCACATTCGACAGCCGCCTTCGGGGCAAGGTCCGCCTACAGGATTATAAAAGCAGGATCGTCTATCCGGACCACCGAACGCGCTACGAGGCCGTCTCGGCAGATGCGGGCGTCCTCCATGGTGGCACGCCGCGGATGATCCTGGTTGATGAGTTGCACGTTTGGAAGAAACGCGACCTGTGGGATGCTCTTTCGTCATCGGACACCAAAACCGATGATGCCTTCATGGTCATTGCTACGACAGCCGGTCGCGGCCAAGAGAACCTTGCGTTCGAAAAATATGAGCATGCCTGCAAGGTCCAGCGCGGCGAGATCATCGATGATTCTTTCTTGCCGATCATCTTTGCTGCCGAGCGCACCGACGACTGGCGGGACGAGAACGTGTGGCGAGCGGTCAATCCGGGCTTATCGTGCGAACAGCCGTACCCTTCCATCAGGAAGATGAGGATCAAGGCAAAGCGCGCCGAGCACTCGCCCGGCGATCTCGACGAGCTTCTGCAACTGCACCTCAATGTCTGGCTCGACAATTCGACTAGTTCGTTCGTCGACATGCACGTGTACGACAAGGGCAAGGAGCCATTCGACATCGAGCGCTTCGCTGGCAAACCGTGCTGGATCGGGGTCGACATGTCGACAGTATCGGACCTGACGGCCGTTGTGGCATGCTTCCGAGAGGATGATGGTACAGCCTTCGTCTATCCGCACTTCTTCTGCCCGCAGGATGGCATCACCCGTAAATCGGTGGCCGACGGCGTGCCTTATCAGCATTGGGCGGACAGCGGCTTTATAACCGCGACCCCTGGCCCGGTGATCGATCAGGAAGCGGTAGAGCGATACATCCGGGAACTGGCCGAACGCTTCAAGGTTCGCGAGATCGCCTTCGACAAGGCCTACGCGCAGCTGCTCATGCAATCACTGCTCAAAAGTCACCATCCGGTGATAACGATGCAGCAAGGATGGGTGACGCAGTCGCCGGCCCTCAATCGCCTCGAAGCTGCGATCGTTTCCGGCAAGTTCCGCCACGGCGGGCACCCAGTGCTGCGCTGGAACTTCGACAATGCCGTCGTTCATACCGACAGCAACGGGAACCGGATATTGCACAAAGGCAAGAGCACCGATCGCATTGACGGTTGCTTTGCCACCTGGATGGCCTTCGACCGCATGAGCGCGAACAGCAACCAGGCTTCGATCTACACAGACACCACCGCACGCCCGAAAGGCCTGCGCATCATGGGAGGGCGGCGCTGATGGCGCGTTCCGAAGAAGAAAAGCTCGTCTTTACGCTCGAGGCGAAGGTCAACGCCTTTGAGAAGGCCCTGGCGAGGCAGAAGAAGGTCGTCAACGATACGTCGAACGTGATCGAAGGCCGGTTCAAGAAGCTATCGAACAACATCTCGACGAGCGTATCAGGTGCGGTAGAGCGGGCAAACAACGTGCTCGGCAAGCTCGGGGTCGGCGCAATCGGCATTACCAGCCTTGCCGCGGTTGCGAAGGAAGCCGTAGGCGCAGTCCTGGACATGGGCAAGGCGGCGCGTACGGCCGGCGTCGACTTCAAGACGTTTCAAGAGCTGACATTCGCGGCCAGTCAATCGCGTGTCGAAGTCGATGCGCTAACCGACGGCCTGAAGGAATTGCAGCTGCGTGGCGACGAGTTCGCCAAGACCGGTCAAGGCTCGGCAGCGGAAGCTTTCAAGCGGATCGGCATGAACGCGTCATCGGTCGCGGTTGCCTTGAAGGATCCGGCGCAAATGCTGGAAACCGTCATCGAGAAGATCAAGCAGCTAGACCGCGCGGCGCAGCTTCGCGTTCTTGACGAGATGTTTGGCGGCCAGGCTGCCGAGCAATTTGTCGGCTTCCTCGACAAAGGCGCGTCCAAGATTTCCGATCTGCGCAGCGAGGCACGTTCACTCGGTGCCGTTCTCGACGAGGAAGCGCTGAAGAAGGCCGAAGAGCTGAACCGCGAGTGGGACAAGATGGCAACCCTAGTCGGTTCGCGTGTCAAGACCGCTGCGCTCGGCGTTGCCGAAGTTGTCGCCGGCATGGTCACGAAGCTTGAGTCCTTCAGCAAGACGCTCGGCGATCTCGGCAATTCTTCCGTCTTCACGACCTTCGGCAACATGCTGGGCGTCGACATGTCGAAGAAATACAAGCTTGTGCCGGGGCAAGGCATCGTCGAAGACACCGGCGGCGGCCCGACCACTCCGAAAAGCTCGCGTAGTCCTACCGGTGGCCGCCTTCCGAGTGCCACTGACATCATGAAGGGCGCGCTGATCGATCAGCGCATCAACAATGCGTTCGACACAAGCGGCGGATCGTACTCCCCGAAGGATGCCGGCAGCACCAGCAAGCAGGCTTCGGCCTACAAGCAGCTGACCGATAACGTCAATGAGCACGTGAAGGTTCTAAAGGCGCAGTACGAAGCGCAGGCTGGCCTCAATCCTCTTGTCGACGACTTCGGCTTCGCTGCCGAGAAAGCGGCGATGAAGCAGCAGCTCCTGGCCGCTGCGCAGGAATCGGGCGTGAAGGTCACGCCGCAGCTGGAAGACGAGATCGATAAGCTCGCGACGTCCTACGCGAATGCGAGTGCTGCCGGGGAGATCCTGCAGCAGTCCCAGGATAAGATCCGGGAACGCGCTGAGGAAATGGTCGAGCTTCAGAAGGACGTGACCCGCGGCATCATTGACGGGTTCACGTCGGGAGCCAAGGCGGCCGACATATTCGCGGACGCGCTCAAGAAGGTCGGCGATCGCCTGATCAATGACGTTCTCGACTCGGTCTTCAAGGTCAACGGCGCGGCTGGCGGTGGCGGCGGGTTCCTGTCCGGCCTTCTGAGCTTCTTCGGTGGCGGGCAGATGGGTATCGCCAAATCGGGGGGTATCGGCCTCTATTCGAGCGGCGGCTATACCGGTCCGGGCGGCAAGAACCAGGCGGCGGGCGTCGTCCACAAAGGCGAGGTTGTCTTCAGCCAGGACGACGTACGCCGCGCCGGCGGCGTCGGCGCTGTGGAAGCGATGCGGCGCGGGCTGAGGGGTTACGCGAAAGGCGGGCCTGTCAGCATGCCTTCGCTGCCTAGCAGGGCGTCAGGAGCGGTCGCAGGGCCGTCGGTGACCTATGCACCGGTGATTGATGCCCGCGGCGCTGACACGGCAGCTGTGGCCCGCCTTGAGCAAGCTATGGCGAAAGACCGCGCCGAGTTCCGGGCGAAGGTTGTGGAAACTGTGAACTGGGCGAACAAGCGGAGGTTCACGCAGTGATTATCACGCACGACCTGGCCGGCGCGCCGCGCGCGTTCCGCATGACGATCGGCGCTTACTTCGAGATCGACAGGCAGGCGGAAGGAGGCGTTGCTGCCGCCTTCGCTCGTTTCGATGATCGGTCCTTTACTGTGCATGATCTGAGCGTGTCGGTCGCGGCGCTGATGGTTGGCGCGGGCATGCCTGCGGAGCAAGCGAGATCGATCCGGCTTCGTCTTTCGGAATCGGAGCTGGCCGCAGCTATATGCCTAGCGGCGATCGATGCGGCAGCGTCGCAGGAAGAGGATGACGAGCCCGCCGGCAAGGGCGAGCCGCTGACGCAGGCAGGCCTCTATGCAAACGCCTTCGCGCTAGGCATCAGGCCGGCAGATGTCGACAAGATGACCTTCGCCGAGTTCGAATGCTGCGTTAAGGGATGGGCGAGAATGAATGGCCAGGAAGACGAGATAGAAGCGCCAAGCGCTGGCGAGCTAGACGATCTGGTTGCCCGCTACGGCTGATTAATCGCGATGGAGCCGTTCCAATCGGTCGACGATGGCAGCGGTCCCGAGCGAAAGCACACCGAAGCCGAACAGCACCGCGCCGAATGTCTGATGGATCACGGTCGGCCCGAGAAGCGCGACCGCAAGGCCAGCGAGGATTTGGAGCACACCGACGATGGTGAGGAAGTGAAACATGATATCTCCCAAGTTGCGGAGAATGTTTCACTGCCGCGAGTCGGAAGTCAATCGGGATGCATCCCAATATCTGGGGATGCGCAAAGGGGTTCCCCAGTGAGGGGGATGCTTGCTTCAACGTGCAAATCGTGTGAAATTGTTCGCGTAGCCTAGAAACTACCGTGACGGGCCCTTGCCGGGGCTTGCGTCACAATCGCGATAGGAAGGTGCTGACCTTGCCGGGTTGGCGCCTTCTGAACCGAACGTGCTCGGCATAGCTGCTGAGCGCGACCGGCATATCTATGCCGGGAGTGCATGCGCGCGTCAAGGGGTGACTCTTGAACTCAATATCGAAGGCGTATGCGCTAGTTTCGCGACTAGTTTCTAGGCTCCCGGCGCCAGCCCGTCCGCTGGTGTTTTTTGGCGGAGATCCGCCCTGGACCTAGAAATCCAGTTATCGCGAGCAAAACACCCATGATCCACGTACAGGCGATTGAAATACCCGAAGTGGTCCGTCCTAATATGGATGACCTCACGCTCGATCTAACGTCGAGAACGAACATTCTGCTGATGCTCACCGATAAAATGTTCGAAAACATAAAGGCTTTGGAACAGATCCACCAAATCCAGATTTTTCGCGCTAGCGGATTTAACGAGCTTTGCTACATGGCACACGAGCTTCTCGATTCCGTCCTTGCTCTTCAAAAGAGCCATGAGGAACTAGGCTGGAAACTGGCTAAGTGATTTGCCGGTGCCGGTGCTCGCGGGTACCGGCAAACATGGGCCGCTCTAGTCCGACGGGGTTAGGGCGGCTTTGTTTTGAATGGGCTACCAAAGCGGGGAGGGAAAGTGGGAAAAGTGCCTGCTCTTGGAATTACTCAACAAAAACAGGCACTTATCACGTAATCTGGCTCCCCGGGCCGGATTCGAACCGGCGACCTGTCGATTAACAGTCGAATGCTCTACCGCTGAGCTACCAGGGATCACCGCTTGCCGCGGTGTGAGTGGGCTAATACAAATGCTTGTTCGATTTGCCAAGCGGTTTTTTCAAAAAAATGACATCTCCTTGCAATTATTGGACTTATCCCCATCTCCTGTGGATGACTGACGGGAAAAACAACACGGATAAAAAGCGCGAAAAGCGTTTCGGCATCGATCACGCGACCGGAGAACTCATTCTTGGGTCATGGCGCATACCGCTGCCGCGCTCGCGCATCGCACGCATGGCCATCGGCCTGTTGCTGATCATCTGCGGTTTGCTGGGATTTTTGCCCATCCTCGGCTTCTGGATGCTGCCGCTGGGCTTCATCGTGTTGTCGCACGACCTGCCGATCGCCCGGCGCTGGCGCCGCAGGCTGTCGGTCTGGTGGCACCGGCGGGGCAAGCCCGCCGGTAACTGAGGCCTCACATCAGGCGAAGAGGCTGGCGGCCCAATAGAACAGCGCCGAGATCAGCGCTGCCGCGGGCAGGGTGACGACCCAGGCAACCACGATATTGCCGGCAAGCCCCCAGCGGACGGCCGAGACGCGCTTGGCAGCACCGACACCGATGATCGCGCCGGTGATCGTGTGCGTCGTCGAGACCGGAATGCCGAGCCAGGTGGCGCCGAACAGCGTCAGCGCGCCGCCGGTCTCAGCGCAGAAGCCCTGCATCGGATTGAGCTTGGTGATCTTCGAACCCATCGTATGGACGATTCGCCAGCCGCCGAAGAGCGTGCCCAGCGCCATCGCCGCCTGACAGGACAGCACCACCCATAGCGGCACATGGAAGCTGCCGCCGAGATAGCCCTGCGAATAGAGCAGCACGGCGATGATGCCCATCGTCTTCTGCGCATCATTGCCGCCGTGGCCGAGCGAATAGAGCGAGGCCGAGACGAATTGCAGGATGCGGAAGGTGCTGTCGACGGCAAAGGGCGTCTGGCGCACGAAGATCCAGGACACCGCGAGCACCAGGAACAGCGCCAGCAGGAAGCCGATCATCGGCGACAGCACGATGGCGCCGGCCGTCTTCAACAGGCCGCCCCAGACGATCGAGCTGAAACCGACCTTGGCAAGCCCCGCGCCGACGAGGCCGCCGACCAGCGCATGCGAGGAGCTCGACGGTATGCCGAAGACCCAGGTGACGATATTCCAGATGATCGCGCCCATCAGTGCCGCAAAGATCACCATCGGACTGACGATCTCAGGATTGATGATGCCGGTGCCGAGGGTCTCGGCGACATGCAGGCCGAAGAACAGGAAGGCGATGAAATTGAAGAACGCCGCCCACATCACCGCATATTGCGGCCTGAGAACGCGTGTCGAGACGATCGTGGCGATCGAGTTCGCCGCGTCATGCAGTCCGTTCAGGAAGTCGAAGAATAGCGCGACGGCGATCAGCCCGGCAAGCAGCGGAAAGGCGAGGGTGGCATCCATCAGACGTTCTCGATCACGATGCCGCTGATTTCATTGGCGACGTCCTCGAAACGGTCGACGACCTTCTCGAGCTCGGCATAGATCTCGCTGCCGATGATATAGGCCATCGGGTTCGAGGCGCCGTGGCGGCGGAAGAGATCCTTGAGGCCGAGGTCGTAGAGCTCGTCAGACCGGCCTTCGACGCGCGTCACCTCTTCGGCGATCGCCGTCAGCCGCGGCGCGTTGGCGCCCATCCGGTCGAGCAGCGGTACGGCCTCGGCGATCAGATGCGCCGCCTTGACGATTTCCTTGCCCATCTCCTGCATGCCCGGATCGAAGCTCTTCTGCTCGAACAGGCGGATGGTCTTGACCGTCTTGTGCATCATGTCGATCGCATCGTCGAGCGACTGGATCAGATCCTTGATGTCGCCGCGGTCGAAGGGCGTGATGAAGCTGCGGCGGACCGCGAGCAGAACGTCGCGGGTAATATCGTCCGCCTCGTTTTCGAGCGCGACGATGCGCTCGCAATGGCGCTCTGGATCGTTCCCGGCCAGAAGTTCGTTCAGCGCTTCTGCGGCGCCGACGACGGTGCGGGAATGCTGAGCGAAGAGATCGAAGAATCGGTCTTCGCGCGGAAGAAGTTTGCGAAACCAGCTTAACATGGTGACCCCGTGGATGCTTGAGTTGTCACGCAACTGTCACAAATGGGGTCCTGTTGCAATAAAAGCTGGCCGGGAAGGGCTGCAGCCTCGGGCTTTTCCACGCGTTTGCGGCTGAGATCACACAGGCGGCCGCAGCTGTCACAGTCTCAGTGAAGATCGAGCGTCAGCTGCCTGTTCTTGATCTGTGGCAGCGGCAGGCCGATCTCGATCTTGCCGAAAACCCGCCTGCGGCGTTCCTCGTCCTTTTCCCGTTCCGCCCGGCTGGCGGCGACGGTCGCGAGGGCATTTGCGATAACCTGCTCGGCATGCGTCATAGGAACCTCCGTCGTTTGTTTCTATTTTGTTCTCATGAATGCAAATGTCAAGAGCTTCACTCACCGAAGTAGAAAACCGGATCGCGCGTCAATTCGCCATTGCCGAGATGGCCGTACAAATCCCTGCCGAGAATCCAGTAGGTGATCTTCTGCGTCGCAAGAGAAAAGACATAGTCGCCATCCACCCAATGTTCGGCCTTGCTGCCGCCGATCGGAAAGAGAAACTTGCCGGCTTGATAGAGAACGGCCTTTTCGGATCGATGATCGAAAATATATCGTGTTTTCGCCATGTGTTATCCTGCCGCTATACGCAAGATACAACGTCACATGGGATTTTAGATCTGTCTATATTATCAGAAGTTGAGGATTGGCCTATTCACAAATAAGATAAGCCTAAAACAGCATTATCCCAAAAATGGGCAATACGATCCCGCGCGATGAAATCATCGCGATTATATTCGGAATCATTCAAGCGGGGATTGTTTGAAGTTGGAGGCCTCGCCCGGAATTGAACCGGGGTACAAGGATTTGCAGTCCTCTGCGTCACCACTCCGCCACGAGGCCATCCGTGAACGACTTGTTCAGTGGTGGCGCGGATTTAGAATGATCCAAAGGAAACCGCAAGAGGTGTTTTCCGAAAAAAATCGAGCCGTCATCAGGCCGTCGCATTCAATGCGCTTGATCATTCGGCGAATCCGCTCATTATCCTTATATGAGGAATATCTCAAAACCCTTTGTCACCAGGGATGATCCGGACCGGCACATACGCTGTCAGGATGCGCTACAATATGCGTTCCGCGATCTGATCGAGGCCGCGGTTGAGGCCGGGTGGAGCGAGCAGGAAGCAGTGGATGCCGTCGGCGAACTGGTCGAGGGACATATTCAGGACCTTATGGCGCGCGCCGATTCCGCTGCCCTCAGGGCGCTTTTGAAGACGATGCGCTGATTCTGCCGACCGCCCGCCGGTCGGCGAGGGCAGGCTCTCAATTCACGCTTCTGAGCGAGGGAAGGGGCGAAATGCCGCCGGTGATGACACCGGGCGCACTCGACGCAATCAGCGGAATGCAGAGAATGATGACGATGAGCCCGCCGATGAAGCAGGCGCCGAGCATCAGGGATTTGTTCATGCGGGCTCCGTCTCTGCCTTTGTTTTTTAGCTTATGCTGTACAAAGCTGACGGATTCCTGAAGGCTGCAATCAGCGCTTCGGGCCGGATTTCAGGTAGAGATAGCTGCCGGCGGCGAAAAAGATCAGCGTAAAGCCCGGCCAGGCCACGAACACGGTCGTGTAGCCGCAAGCGCCCTCGAAGCAATCTCCGAGCGTTCCCGCCACGGATAGCCGCAAGGACAGCACGCCCGCGAGGATGACGCTCGCGGCGGCGATCAGCAGCAGAATGAAAATCGTAAAACCCGTGCTTCGCATTCAAACCTAAAGAGCGGGCCGTCTGATTCCTGCCTGCTGCGATGTGTTTATCTTCAACTCGTCCGGCTGTTGACGAGCCCGCAGCAAAGTACGCCGACGAGCGCCACAGCGATGAAAAGGTCGAAGAACGTCAAATGTACGAAAAAGGCAGACATGGCCTGCTCCTCCTCATTTCCTCCGGTTGCAATAATACCACAGGGGAAAGCTTTGTTCCACTTCGGAGTTCAGAAAGCGCTCCTGCACCGCTTAGGCGGCCGATATGCCGCAAGGATTCTTGCCGCAGGCGCGAACGGAGCCTTGAAAGCATCCGAACCCGGGATTAAGAGACGGAACACATGGCCGCGGTAGCCGGGCGAGAGGATACGATGGATTTCGAAGCAGCACGCGTAAAGATGGTCGACAACCAGATCCGTACGACGGACGTGACGTCCCATTCCGTGTTGAGCGCGTTCCTCACGGTTCCGCGCGAGGCGTTCGTTCCCGAGAAGGCCAAGGTTCTGGCCTATATCGATAACGATGTCGAAATCTGTCCCGGCCGCTTCCTGATGGAAGCTTCGCCGCTCGCCAAGCTGCTGCAGCTTGCCGCGATCACCAAGGAAGACACGGTTCTCGAAGTCGGCTGCGGCACGGGTTATACCTCGGCGCTGCTGTCGCTGACCGCAGGCTCCGTCGTCGCGCTCGAATCCGACGCGTCGCTTGCCGAGCAGGCCAAGGCCAATCTCTCCGGCTATGCGAATGTCTCGGTCGTTGCAGGCGATCTCGCCAAGGGCCACACGGCCGGCGCCCCCTATGATCTGATCTTCGTCAACGGTTCTGTCGAGGAAGTTCCGGCTTCGCTTCTCGGCCAGCTCGCCGAAGGCGGCCGTCTCGTCACCGTCGAAGGCTACGGCAATGCGGCCCGCGCCAAGGTCTTCGTTTCGGAGCGCGGTGCTGTTTCCGAAAACGTCTTCTTCAACGCTTCGGTTAAGCCGCTTCCGGGCTTTGCCAAGCTTCGCGAATTCGTATTCTGAGCCTTTCCTAAAGGGCTTTTTCGATGCGGGCGCCACGGGCGCCCGTTTCTGTTTTCAGCCCTCATTTGCTGCCCGCCAGTTCATCCAACAAAACTGTGCATGGACGCATTCATTTGATTCGCGATGATTTTTTTCGCGTCTGGGGTATTCTACTGTCTGGGTGATTCGGATGCCCACTCCATGCAATCCGATCGTTGCTTTAAGCTTAACGGGGATAGATATGGCTCAGCCAAGTGTAGCGCGTGAACCGTCCATGGAAGAGATTCTGGCGTCGATCCGCCAGATCATCGAGAGCAATGAGCCGGGCGCCGGCAAGGCCATTTCCCCGTCTCTGCCTCCGGTTTACGGTGACGATGCCGAGGATGAAGGCCACGATTCCAACATCCACCTGACGGTCGATGACACCTACGCCAATGTCGAATTCCCCGAGCCGGTGCTGACACAGGATCCGCGCTTCGTTGCCGCCAATTCGGCTGGCACCCGCGAGGCCGAGCAGCCGGCGCGCGCCATGTCGCTTGCCGATGTCGCCGCCCGCGTCCGCGCCGCTTCCGAGCGCCTGCCGGCCCAGCCGCCGCGCGAATTGCCGCCGGTTTTCCGTCAGCCGGAACCCGTCGCTGCGCCCGTTACCGCACCTGTTGCCGAGGAAATCCGCCGTCCGGTCGAGCCGGTCGCCGCTGCACCGGTTGTCGCGCCGCTGCCGGCGCCGAAGCCTGCTCCGGTTGTTGCCGAAGTTCTGCCTGTCGAGCCCGAACCTCAGCCGCTGCCGCAGGCAGTCGCACCCGAGATCGAGCCGGTTGCCGAACCGCAGGCGACGATCGCGCCTGAGGCCCCGGTTGCTCCGGTGCTCGCTGCGCCTGCACCGGCTCCGTCTTTCCTGCCGCAGGTTCTCGAAGAAGCCCAGGCGCTGATCTCGCAGGATGCCAGCCTTCAGGTTGCCCGCTCCTTCGAAGAGCTGGCGCTGGCGATCGACGGTGCCGAGCGCCGCTCGCTCGACGAAATCGCCGAGGACATGCTGCGCCCGATGCTGCGCGAGTGGCTGGACGACAATCTGCCGACGCTGGTCGAGCGGCTGGTGCGCGAGGAAATCGAGCGCGTGGCGCGCGGTCCGCGCCGCTAACCGGAAACGCTTTTTGCCGAACAAGCCGCTCCGGTCTCCGGGGCGGCTTTTTTATTGACTTGCCCGCAGCCATCCTATTTACAAACCCGCATCCTAAAACCCCGAAGTTTGGTCATAAAATGCTCGACAAGACCTATGATTCCGCCGCAGTCGAACCGAAAATCGCTGCGAAATGGGACGAAGCCGATGCCTTCCGTGCCGGTGCCAACAAGAAGCCCGGCGCCGAAACGTTCACGATCGTGATCCCGCCGCCGAACGTGACGGGCTCCCTGCACATGGGCCACGCGCTCAACAACACGCTGCAGGACGTCATGATCCGCTTCGAGCGCATGCGCGGCAAGGACGTGCTCTGGCAGCCGGGCATGGACCATGCCGGCATCGCGACGCAGATGGTCGTCGAGCGCAAGCTGATGGAACAGCAGCTTCCCGGCCGCCGCGAAATGGGCCGCGATGCCTTCATCGACAAGGTCTGGGAGTGGAAGGCTGAATCGGGCGGCCTGATCTTCAACCAGCTGAAGCGCCTTGGCGCCTCCTGCGACTGGTCGCGCGAGCGATTTACGATGGACGAGGGCCTCTCGGCAGCCGTTCTTGAAGTCTTCGTAACGCTTTACAAGGAAGGCCTGATCTACAAGGATAAGCGCCTGGTCAACTGGGATCCGAAGCTTCTGACGGCGATTTCCGACATGGAAGTCGAGCAGATCGAAGTGAAGGGCAATCTCTGGCACCTGCGCTATCCGCTGGAAGAGGGCGTCACCTACCAGCATCCGGTTGCTTTCGATGAAGAGGGCAAGCCGACCGAATTCGAAACGCGCGACTATCTCGTCGTCGCCACGACGCGCCCGGAAACCATGCTCGGCGATACCGGCGTTGCGGTGAACCCCGATGACGATCGCTACAAGTCGATCGTCGGCAAGCATGTCATCCTGCCGATCGTCGGCCGCAAGATCCGAATCGTCGCCGACAGCTACGCCGATCCGACGGCAGGGACCGGCGCCGTCAAGCTGACGCCGGCGCATGACTTCAACGACTTCGACGTTGCCAAGCGCACCGGCCTGCGCGCCATCAACGTGCTCAACATCGACGGATCGGTCACCATCAAGGAAAACGAGGACTTCCTCGAAGGTCTCGACAATCCGGCGGCACTTCATGGCGCCTGGGATCGTCTCGAGGGCCAGGACCGTTTCGCGGCACGCAAGATCATCGTTGAGATTTTCGAGGAAGCCGGCCTGCTCGACAAGATCGAGCCGCACAAGCACATGGTTCCGCACGGCGACCGCGGCGGCGTGCCGATCGAGCCGCGCCTGACGGAGCAGTGGTGGGTCGACAACAAGACGCTCGCCAAGCCGGCGATCGCCTCGGTTCGCGAGGGCCGCACCAAGTTCGTTCCGAAGAACTGGGAAAACACCTATTTCCAGTGGATGGAAAATATTCAGCCCTGGTGCATCTCGCGCCAGCTCTGGTGGGGTCACCAGATTCCGGCCTGGTACGGCCCCGATGGTCAGGTCTTCGTCGAGAAGACCGAGGAAGAGGCGCTGCAGGCGGCCATCCAGCATTACCTGTCGCATGAAGGCCCGATGAAGGCCTATGTCGAGGACCTGCTCGAAAACTTCAAGCCGGGCGAAATCCTGACGCGCGACGAAGACGTTCTCGACACCTGGTTCTCGTCGGCGCTCTGGCCTTTCTCGACGCTCGGCTGGCCGGAAAAGACGCCGGAACTGGCACGCTATTACCCGACCAACGTGCTGGTCACCGGCTTCGACATCATCCCGTTCTGGGTGGTGCGCATGATGCAGATGGGCCTGCACTTCATGAAGGACGAGGACGGCAATCCCGTCGAGCCCTTCCACACGGTCTATATTCACGCGCTGGTCCGCGACAAGAATGGCCAGAAGATGTCGAAGTCGAAGGGCAACGTCATCGATCCCCTGGAACTGATCGACGAATACGGCGCCGACGCGCTGCGCTTCACGCTCGCCATCATGGCGGCGCAGGGCCGCGACGTGAAGCTCGATCCCGCGCGTATCGCCGGCTATCGCAATTTTGGCACCAAGCTCTGGAACGCCACGCGCTTCGCCGAGATGAACGGCGCCAAGAGCGATCCGAACTTTGCGCCCGACAGCGTCAAGCTGACCATCAACCGCTGGATCCTGACAGAACTTGCCCGTGCGGAACGTGACGTTACGGAAGCCATCGAGGCCTACCGCTTCAACGATGCGGCCGGAGCGCTCTATCGCTTCGTCTGGAACCAGGTCTGCGACTGGTATCTCGAACTGCTGAAGCCGGTATTCAGCGGCGAGGACGAAGCCGCCAAGCAGGAAGCCCAGGCCTGCAGCGCCTACATCCTGGAAGAGATCTACAAGCTGCTGCATCCGTTCATGCCCTTCATGACCGAAGAGCTCTGGGCGCATACGGCGGGCGAGGGCATCGAGCGCGATACGCTGGTCTGCCATGCTGAATGGCCGTCGCCGTCCTTCTCCGACGATGCGGCTGCCGACGAAATCAACTGGCTGATCGACCTGGTATCGGGCATCCGCTCGGTACGCGCCGAAATGAACGTTCCGCCGTCGGCAACTGCGCCGCTGGTCTTCGTCAACGCCAATGCGCTGACCAGGGATCGCCTGTCGCGCCACGATGCGGCAATCAAGCGCCTGGCACGCGTTGAGGCGGTTTCGCTCGCCGACGCCGCGCCGAAGGGGGCCGCTCAGATCGTTGTCGGCGAAGCCACCGCCTGCCTGCCGCTCGGCAGCCTGATCGACCTTTCGGCGGAAAAATCCCGTCTCGAAAAGGCGATCGGCAAGACCGAAGGCGAAATGGCCCGCATCAACGGCAAGCTGTCGAACGAGAAATTCGTCGCCAATGCCAACCCCGAGGTCGTGGAAGCCGAGCGTGAGCGCCTGGCCGAACTGGAGGGGCAGATGGAGAGCCTGAAAGTTGCGCTTGCAAGGGTGATCGAAGCCTGATCCACTTTTGGTAGCAAACTATTCCAAAACGGCGTCCTGATATCTCGGGACGCCGTTTTGATTTGCAGACACCGCGAGTCGAGGCGTGGTGCGTATATGTGCTGTTGCTGATGCGAAAATGGGCATTTTTTCGAATTATTCGGTGGGTAAGGCCGAAAAAACTGACTGTTGTCAGATTGATACAGGAGTGGGATCGGTTGGAAGGATAATCCAAAAATAACCCGAAATGATTAGTTTGTTGGGATAAAATTTTACCATAGTCAAATTTTTGACGTGCCCGTCAATTTCTTACGTCAATTTAACTTCTTGCATGCATTGTGGCGGCATGAAGGCGCGCATTGTCATCCGCGCCATTCCTTTGCAAGGTGCAGCCATCTGCATTGCTTGAGTGGGGGAGACACAATGGCATCTCGTATGTTTTCCAAGGGCGTAGCATCGCTCGTTATCCTTTCGTCCTTCGCATCGCCGTCATTTGCCGGCGGCCTGGAACGCGGCGGCTACAATATCGACCAGCTCTTTGATACGGGGCCATTTTCGTTCAGCAGTGGTGTGACTTACGTCATGCCGCAGCGCAAGCTGAAGAATGTCAACGATATTGATCCTTCAGACGGCAGCCTGAACTCCCGTCCCAGGACCGCTGATGAGACGGAAAACTATGCAATACCTTACGTCGGCATGAAAGGTGGAATTGGACCGGTCGATTGCTTGATCGACTATTCCGAACCATTCGGCGCGTATAGCAATCCTGGCGCTAATTGGGCTGGTGCTAACAGCAATATCAAGACGAAGGTCACCAGCCATAACTACGGCGCGACGTGTTCCTACAAGTTTGATGCGGGTCCAGGGCAGTTTCGCTTGATTGGCGGCGCCTTCTATCAAGAGATTGAAGGCTTCAAGTCTCGCTTGGTTGCGCCGCCGAATGTCGTCGGTAGTCTTGAAATGAGCGATCAGTCGTGGGGCTGGCGCGCCGGTGTGGCGTACGAAATCCCCGAATACGCGATGAGAGCTAGCCTGGTCTATAACAGCAGGGTGGATTATGACCACCTAGATGGCACAGTGGATTTAACAGCTGCTGGTCTCGGCATCATCCCTGTGACGGGTGCGGCCCAAGCCCCAGATTCGCTTGAACTCAAGGTTCAGACCGGTATCGCACCCGACTGGCTGGCGTTCGGCAATGTAAAGTGGACGAACTGGAGTCTTCTCCAGTCCATTGAATTCTGCCCGACTTCCGGTTTGTGTCCCGCTGGAGGCCTGACGTCTCTGGACCTAGCCTACCGTGATGGCTGGACGATCGGTGGTGGTATCGGCCACAAATTCAACGATCAGTGGGCGGGCGCTGTCAGCCTGACCTGGGACCGCGGCACCAGCGACGGCTACGGTTCGCAGACCGATACCTGGATGCTCGGCCTCGGCGCTGCCTACACCCCGACCGAAAACATCGAATGGCGTTTTGCTGGTGCCATCGGCCTTATGACCAGTGGCGAATCCGGGACCTTTACCCGCGATGGCGTGACTTACGGCAACGACGTGACGTATTCGTTCGGCAACGATCTGGTCACGGCACTTTCGACCAGCATCAAGATCAAGTTCTGAAGCTGATCACTTGAATCAAAAGCCCGGCCCAGTGCCGGGCTTTTCTTTGCTTGATGCCATATTAATCATGCCTTTTGGACATCCCATTTTGTGACGAATCCGCAACAGTTTTTTACGACAGTTGGCGTAAGCTATCTCCAGGGCGAATTTGTCCATTTCCCGCCACAAACAGGGCGCAGCGGTATTTGCGGGCAAGGGAATGGCAGGCGTAGGGTGCGTTTGAAAAGTAAGATGGGTCGAGTTTTTTCAGGGACAGGCGAGAGCCGATCGGAGACCGGATTTCATTCCGCTCCATTTGCGATTCAGCTTTTCCCGCAAGGCGATTCCGCCGGAAAATTTCGCTCTCAAGTCGTGTCTTCCATCTGTCCATTCTCCGATGTTTCCGCGTCCATGACGGGCGCTGACGAGCACCGCGATCACGCCGATACCGGTTTGGTCACATTTGGTGTTTACGGATATTGGGAAGGCGGAAAGACAGACGTTTCTTCCGCGAAAATGACGCCGCAGGCATTGCAGGCGGGCCAGGCCGGAACCCGGGTGGTCTATCGCGATGCGCAGGAAATTCAGGCCCTCGAAGAAGGGCGGAAGGCTGGATGCGACGCGGGCAAAGGAGCCAGAGAGCTCGCCGCGGGATCGCTCGCCTGGAGGAGATACGCCGGGACGCGTGGCAGCGGAGTTTTTGCTGCCGGGCTGGTCTGCGATGGAAGCGAAAGAAACTGAGTGAAATGCTGACATCCGAGTTCAGACTTTTCAGATTTGCTCTCATGGGGCTGTCGATCGCGCTTTCCGCAGCGGTTGCCTCCCCAGCCGCCGCTTTTGATATCAATGCCGGCGTCACCAAGGAATCCGGTCCCTTCGATCTCTTCAAGTTCGGCTTCAAGGCTTACAAGAGCGGCCAGAAGGAAGAAGCTGTCGAAGCTTACAAATACGCCGCGGAAAAGGGCCATACCGGCTCGCGCTGGGCGCTGGCCAACATGTATGCCGACGGCGACGGCGTGACCCAGGACGATTTCGAAGCCTTCAAGATCTATAGCGAGATTGCCCAGCAGGGCGTGGAGCCGGGTTCCGAAGATACCGGCTTCTTCATCAATGCGCTGCTGTCGCTCGCGAGCTATTACAAGCACGGCATTGCCGGTAGTCCGGTGAAGGTTGATCTCAACCAGGCCCGCCAACTCTATTTCCAGGTCGCCTCGACCTTCGGCGTGCCGGAAGCGCAGTTCCAGCTGGCGCAGATGATGCTTTCGGGCGAGGGCGGCAGCCCCAATCCGCTGCAGGCGAAGAAGTGGCTGAATCAGGCCCGCAAGAGCGGCCATCCGGGCGCTATGTCCGTCTTCGGCAACATCCTCTTCCAGGAAGGCCAGTCGGCCCGTGGTCTGGCGATGATGACGGCGGCGCTCGACCGCTGCAAGCCGAAGGACTGTGGCTGGATGGAATCGCTGCAGGAGCAGGCTTTCTCGGTCGCGACCGAAGGAGACCGCCGTGCAGCGGTCTCGCTCTCCCACAATATCGCCACGAGCGGCGATTGATCGTAGCTTAAGCCGCGAAGTCGAAATAGGCGACGACGGGAACGTGGTCGGACGGTTTTTCCCAGGCGCGGACGTGCTTTTCGATCGCCGTCGAGGTCATGCGGTCTGCGGCTTCAGGCGACAGCATCAGATGGTCGATGCGAATGCCGTTGTTCTTCGGCCAGGCGCCGGCCTGATAATCCCAGAATGAATAGAGCTGAACCGCATCCGTCGTGGCGCGCACAGCATCGGTGAAGCCGAGGCTTTCGAGCCTGCGGAAGGCTTCACGGGTCTGCGTCAGGAAGAGCGCGTCATTCGCCCAGACCTTCGGGTCGAAGCAATCATGCGGCTCGGGAATGACGTTATAGTCGCCAGCCAGAATGAGCGGCTCCTCATAGCTCAGCCGCTGCGCCGCAAATTGCTGCAGGCGCTCCATCCAGGCGAGCTTGTAGCTGTATTTCTCGGTTTCGACGGGATTGCCGTTCGGCAGATAGAGGCAGCAGACGCGCAGCGCCTTGTTGCCGGGCAGCGAGAACACCGCCTCGATGAAGCGTGCCTGCTCGTCCAGCGGATCGCCGGGCAGCCCGCGGCTCACTTCGTCCGGCTTGCTCTTGGAGAGGATCGCGACGCCGTTGAAACCCTTCTGGCCATGCGTCTCGACATGATAGCCCATCGCCTCGATCTCAAGGCGCGGAAAGCCTTCGTCGACCGTCTTGATTTCCTGCAGGCAGACGATGTCGGGATTGGAATCCTTGAGCCACTGCGTCAGGTTGTCGATACGCGCCTTGACGCCGTTGATGTTCCAGGTCGCGATCTTCATCCATCACCTCTTGCTTCGTGCCGATCTTGTATCGTGATGGGTAGCAACCGGACAAGACGATAAACCGGCCGGAAGAGATTTCTTCGGCCGGTCGGGTCTGAGATCGGTGGAAAGCTTAGATCGAAAAGCTCGTTCCGCAGCCGCAGCTGGCAACCGCGTTCGGATTCTTGATCTGGAAGGACTGGCCGAGCAGGTTGTCGACGAAGTCGATCTCGGAGCCGGCCATATAGACCAGCGAGAGGCTGTCGATCAGCACCTTGGCGTCGTTCTTCTCGACGATCACGTCATCGTCCTGAACGCCGTCGGCAAGGTCGAACTTGTAGGAAAAACCCGAACAGCCGCCGCCTTCGACGGAAACGCGCAGCGCGCTCTTTCCGGCCTCGGCACCGACGATCGCGGCGATTCGCTTTGCGGCCGCATCGGAGAGGGTTACTGAAGTCTCTGTCATGCTTCCTCCTGCCGGGGTCAAGATCCGGAGAGAATTGATAAAAGCCGCAGAGCGTTCAAACGGCTGATATCAAAAGAATTTATCACGGGCGCTCACGGAGCGCATTATTGCGGAAAGCGGTTAAGAAAGCGCCGCTTTGCCTGATATACTGACTATAGGTATGAAGAGCGTGAAGCGGCGTCAATGGGGCGATCCGGCCGCGCGGTTCGAATGACGGTGAAGAATGACGATTGACAGGCGTGCATTGGGTTTCGGCAACAGCGAACGGGCAGTCTATGCGGCTGATCCCTGGACGACCCGCGGGCGGCTCTATCAGGAGAGCTCCAGCCCGACGCGATCCGACTTCCAGCGCGACCGCGACCGCATCGTCCACACCACCGCCTTCCGCCGCCTGAAGCACAAGACGCAGGTCTTTATCGCCCAGGATGGCGATCACTACCGCACGCGCCTGACCCACACGATCGAGGTGGCGCAGATCGCCCGTGCTTTGGCGCGCGCCCTGAAGCTCGACGAGGATCTTGCCGAGGGCGTGGCGCTGGTCCACGATTTCGGCCACACCCCGTTCGGGCACACCGGCGAGGATGCGCTGCATGAGGTGCTGCTGCCCTATGGCGGCTTCGATCACAATGCCCAGTCGCTGCGCATCGTCACGAAGCTGGAACGCCGCTATGCCGAATTCGACGGCATCAACCTGACCTGGGAGAGCCTCGAAGGCCTCGTCAAGCACAATGGCCCGTTGCTGACGCCGGACGGGCAGGGCACGCGCGGCCCGGTTCCCCAGCCCATCCTCGACTATTGCGAGCTCCACGACCTCCAGCTCGCGACCTATGCCAGCTTGGAGGCGCAGGTGGCGGCGATCGCCGACGATATCGCCTACAACACCCACGACATCGACGACGGCCTGCGCTCCGGCTACCTGACCTTCGACATGCTGGAGGAGATTCCCTTCCTCGCCGGGCTTATGGCGGAAGTTCGCGACCGCTATCCGAACCTCGAAGCTAGCCGCTTCACCCATGAGATCATGCGCCGGCAGATCACTCGCATGGTCGAGGATGTGATCTCGGTTGCGCAGGAGCGTCTCGCCCAGATCAATCCGAAGAGCGCCGACGATATTCGCCACGCCGATCGCGTCATCGCCACCTTCTCGCCGGCGATGGCCGAAACCGACAGGCTGATCAAGCAGATGCTCTTCAAGCGCATCTACCGCCACCCGGAGATCATGCGCATCCGCGCCGGTGCCGCACAGATCGTCACCGACCTCTTCGGCGCTTATATGGCGAACCCCAAGGAGATGCAGAGCCACTACTGGGTGGATCACATCGCGGGCCTTGCCGATGCCCCGAAGGCCCGCCATGTCGGCGACTATCTGGCCGGGATGACGGACACCTATGCCATCAGCGCTCACAGGCGATTGTTTGACCACACTCCCGATTTGCGATAGGCAGCACGCGCCCGGCGAGAGCGCCGGTCGATGCCTTGTGGCACAGCCTATGCATGGAAGAGTGCGATGAACCTTTTTACCGATTTCGAAGCCAGGATTAAAACCGCCCTTGAACAGATCGATCTGGTCAAGGAAAAGCGATCCGAGCTCGATTTCGGCCGCATCGCCGTCGAGCCGCCGCGCGATGTGACGCATGGCGACGTCGCGACCAATGCTGCGATGGTGCTCGCCAAGCCGCTCGGCACCAATCCGCGCGCCTTCGCCGAAATCATTCTCGGCAAGCTGAAGGAAGACCCTGATGTCGCCGAGGTTTCGGTGGCCGGTCCGGGCTTCATCAACATCAAGCTGTCCGTCGGGTACTGGCAGCGGCTGCTCGGCTCGATGATCGAAGCCGGTACCGACTACGGTCGCTCGACGCTCGGCGCCGGCCGTAAGGTCAATGTCGAATATGTCTCGGCAAACCCGACCGGCCCGATGCATGTCGGCCATTGCCGCGGCGCCGTTGTCGGCGACGCGCTCGCAAACCTTCTGGCCTTCGCCGGCTATGCCGTCGAGAAGGAATATTACATCAACGATGCCGGCTCGCAGATCGACGTGCTGGCACGCTCGGTCTTCCTGCGTTACCGCGAAGCCCTCGGCGAGAAGATCGGCGAGATCCCGGCCGGCCTCTATCCAGGTGATTACCTCGTTCCGGTCGGCCAGTCACTGGCCGGTGAATACGGTGTGCGGCTGCACAACATGCCGGAAGAGCAGTGGATGCCGATCGTAAAGGACAAGGCGATCACGGCAATGATGGCGATGATCCGCGAGGATCTCGCAGCGCTGAACGTCCATCACGACGTTTTCTTCTCCGAGCGCACGCTGCACGATGGTGGCGCTGCTGCCATTCGCACTGCGATCAACGACCTGACCTTCAAGGGCTTTGTCTACAAGGGCTCCCTGCCGCCGCCGAAGGGTCAGCTGCCCGAGGATTGGGAAGATCGCGAGCAGACGCTGTTCCGCTCGACCGAAGTCGGCGACGATGTCGATCGCCCGCTGATCAAGTCCGACGGGTCCTATACTTACTTCGCGGCCGACGTTGCTTACTTCAAGAACAAGTTCGATCGCGGCTTCAACGAGATGATCTACGTGCTCGGCGCCGACCATGGCGGCTACGTCAAGCGCCTGGAAGCGGTCGCCCGTGCCGTCTCAGAGGGCAACTCGAAGCTGACCGTGCTGCTCTGCCAGCTCGTAAAATTGTTCCGCAACGGCGAGCCGGTGAAGATGTCGAAGCGCTCCGGCGACTTCGTGACGCTGCGCGACGTGGTCGAGGAAGTCGGCCGCGATTCGGTGCGTTTCATGATGCTTTACCGGAAGAGTTCCGAGCCGCTCGACTTCGATTTCGCTAAAGTAACGGAACAGTCGAAAGATAATCCGGTCTTTTACGTGCAATATGCGCATGCCCGTTGCATGTCGGTTTTCCGGCAGGCGAAGGAGGCTTTTCCGGACCTCAATGTCAGCCCTGCAGACCTCGCAAAAGCGGTCTCTGGAATCTCGGATCCCGCGGAATTGCAGCTGATTGCGAAGGCTGCGGAGTTCCCGCGCGTCGTCGAATCTGCAGCCCAGGCGCAGGAGCCTCACAGGGTCGCTTTCTATCTCTACGACCTCGCCAGTTCGTTCCATGCACACTGGAACAAAGGTAAAGACCAGACTGAATTACGATTTGTTAACGATAAGAGCCGAGAATCGAGTATTGCCAGACTAGGGCTGGTGTACGCTGTCGCTTCGGTTTTGAAGTCGGGTCTTGCCATTACTGGTACCGCCGCACCGGATGAAATGCGATAAACGTCACCAAATCCCCACATTGCGCTGGCATTGACCGCGTTGGCTTTTGAGTGGGATGGGTATGGCAGACAAACAACTTGCGTATGACGCGCGACAGAAGACGGAGCTGTTCGATGAAAACGATCCGCTCGCGGAACTCGCGCGCATCGTTGGCTTCGAGCCGCGTGTAGCGGCCAATACTGTCTCAGAGCCAGTCCGGCAGGAGCCGGCCTTCGATCTCGAAGACGAATTGCTGCGGGAATTCGAGCGCTACGACGCGCCGCGCCCGCTGGGTGCGCTCGATCATCCGGCCGAGCAGCCCGTTGAGGAAGCCGCAAGCTATGAGCCCGTTGCCTACGAGCACGCTGCCGCTCCGCAGGAGCCCGTTGAGGCTCCGGTCTATGCCGAGCCGGAAGCCCACGAGGCTGAGCCGGGTGCGGCGGCCTATGAGCCCGAGGAAACGCAGGCCTGGACCGGTGGTCAGGTTGCTGCCGCCGAATGGGCGGTCCAGCCCTCCGAGCCAGTCTCCAACGGCGGCGCCCGCGATCTGATCGAAGAACTCGAAATGTCGATCGGTGCCGCATCGGTTGCCCAGCCGGTTGCTCCGGTTGCCAAGGCGCCGCAGTGGTCTGCCGCCAGCATCAAGCTGCCGCTCGCCAACTTCAATACGGCCCGCCGCGAAGAGCCGGCCCGTCCGGTTGCGGTCGAGCCCGAGCCTGTCGTTGCCGCTGCGCCTGCGCCGCAGCCGGTTGCCGAAGTGGCATCCGCAGAAACCCTGCAGGAACTTGCTGCACTTGACGTTGCCGAGGACTTCGCTCCCGTCGCTTCCGGCTTCCCGGCCGAAATCGATCGCCACGAAGAGCCCGAAGTCGTCGAGCAGGCGCCGGTCGCCGAAGCTGTCTATGCCGAGCCGGTATCGCACGAGGCCTTCGATCTCGCCGCTGCCGCCAAGGATGGCATCGTTGCTTCCGACGCAGCGCTGACCGAGGCGCTGCCCCAGGATGAAGCAACCGCCTTCGATATCGACAACCTTCTGGCTGACGTTTCCCGTTACCCGGTGCCGCAGCGCGCTCCGGAGCCGGTTCGCGAAGAACCCGTACAGTTCCATCAGCCGGAACCGGTAAAG
This sequence comes from Rhizobium sp. Rhizsp82, assembly GCF_047325115.1. Classification (NCBI taxonomy): domain Bacteria; kingdom Pseudomonadati; phylum Pseudomonadota; class Alphaproteobacteria; order Hyphomicrobiales; family Rhizobiaceae; genus Rhizobium; species Rhizobium sp. Rhizsp82. Next base: position 2,543,913 of record NZ_CP168570.1, read on the forward strand.
CCGGTAGCACCCGTCGTGGCCGCCAAGCCCGCTCCGGCCGAAGAGGAAGACCCCTTCGCAGGTCATGACTTCGAACTCGATCTCGAAGGCATCGAACTGGAACTCGCCGATCTCGATTTCGCAGAGCCCGTCAAGGAAGAGCCGGTCGCAGTGGCTCCTGCTCCTGTTCGCGCTCAGCCCGCACCTGTTGCCGTCGCTCCGGCACCGGTTGTCGCTCCGCGCCCGATCGCGCCTGCGCCTGTCGTTGCAGAAGCGCCGCGTCCGGTTCAGCCGGCCTATACGCCTGCACCGGTTTCCTATTCGCAGGCAGCCGTTTTCACGCCTGCCCCGCAGCCTGCGGTTCCTGTCCGTGCAGCTGTTGTCGAACCCGTCGAAGAACTTCCCTTCGATCCGTCGATGATCACCGACGCCGACGGTCATCCGGAAGCAGTTGGCGAAATGCACGTTCCGGCGCTGCCGCCGGTCGAGCAGCACAAGCCTGCCGCTCCGGTCAACGATTTCGATTTCGACGTCGATGCCGAGATCGCCAGCCTGTTCGATCCGATCAAGTCCAAGGAAGCCGTTCCGGCTGCTGCGCCCGCCTGGGCATCGCAGGCCTCCGCTCCCGCGGCTCAGAAGTCTGCAGCACCCGCCGTTGCCGGTCTCGATGATCTCGAGCGCGCTCTGGAAGAAGATCTGCGCCGCAGCATGCGCGAACCGGTCCAGCGGACCGAGCAGCTTGCCGAGGTTCACATCCAGTCTGCCGGCGCTGCCGAAGACATGCATCGCGCCCGCTCGATGAAACGCATGCTCGCTGCCGCTGCCATGGTCGTCGTCTTCGCAGGCGGCGCTTATGGCCTCTATACCGTCGTTGCCGATACTGGCATTGCCGGTGGTTCCGGCGAGCCGCGCATCATCGCCGCTGACAAGGAGCCGGTGAAAGTCGTTCCGGATAATCCGGGTGGCAAGACCGTTCCGAACCAGGACAAGGCCGTCTATGACCGCGTTGCCGGCGCCACCGAGACGCCGAAGCAGACTGCGCTGGTGTCGTCCGACGAACAGCCCGTCGACGTCGTTCAGCGCACGCTGACGCCTGAGGTCGCACCTGAGGATAACGACGGAGACATCACCGATCAGGCCGTCAGCACGCCGGTCAGCGATACCGAGGATCCGCGCCTGCTGCCAGGCCAGGAGCAGCAGGACGCCGCTGCCAACAACGATGCAGACCGCGTTCCGGCCGTTTCGCCGCGCAAGGTCCGCACGATGATCGTCAAGCCTGATGGCACGCTGGTTGCCCGTGAAGACGAGGCACCCGTTGACGCGCCTGCCGTGAACCAGGTCAAGACCACGACCATCAAGCCGAACGGCTCTGCTGCGAACTTCCCGGCAAGCACGGAAGTGGCCTCTGCCGATATCCGCTCGACCCCGGTCGAGAATACGCCGGCTCAGCCTGCCGCTTCGGAATCGGTCCTTGCCAAGGTTGCCGCGAGCAACCCGGCCAATGTCGAGCCTCCGGTCCGTCAGGTCCAGTCGACACCGGTTCAGCCGCAGGCCGCCGCAAAGCCGGCCGACGCGGCGCCGGTCCCGGCTGCCCGCCCGGCCGCAAAGCCTGCTGCCGCAGCCGCTGCACCAGAACAGCCGAAGCCGACCGAGGTCGCCTCCGTCGCCCCGGCTGCCACCCAGCCGCAGGCCGCTGCACCGTCGGGTGCCTATGGCGTCCAGATCGCATCGCTGCCATCGGAAGCTGAAGCCAACAAGTCCTACGCAAGCCTCTCCAAGAAGTTTGCCAGCGTTCTTTCCGGCCGCAGCTACGAGATCCGTAAGGCCGACATCGCAGGCAAGGGCACCTTCTACCGCGTCCGTATCCCGGCATCCTCGAAGGATGAAGCCGCTGCGATCTGCGAGAAGTATCGCGCCGCTGGTGGTAGCTGCCTGATCTCGAAGTAATCGGCTTCACACTGCATCGAAACGGCGGGCTCAGGCCCGCCGTTTTCGTTTTTACACTGCCTTTCCTGTGAATGCCGCTTGACCGGCCTATCGCAATTCGGGCGCACACCTCTATGATTCGGGTATGACCGAATCAAAAGCGATGATCCTGGGCTGTAGCGGCCTGTCCCTGACCCCGGAAGAAAAGGCCTTCTACAAGGCGGAACGCCCCTGGGGCTTCATTCTTTTCGGACGCAACATTTCCGAGCCGCAGCAGATCGCCGATCTCGTCGCCGAAATGCGCGAGAGCGTCGGCTGGCATGCGCCGGTCCTGATCGATCAGGAAGGCGGACGCGTCCAGCGCATCCGTCCGCCGATCCTCCAGCACTATCCGTCCGGTCAGGCGCTCGGCGATATCTATCGCCAGGAACGCGAGCAGGGGCTTCGCGCCGCCTGGCTGATGTCGCGCCTGCACGCTTTCGACCTTCTGAAATTTGGCATCAATGTCGATTGCCTCCCGGTTCTCGACGTGCCGGTCGAAGGCAGCAGCAATGTCATCGGCAATCGCGCCTATGGCGGCGATCCGAAGACGGTGACCGAGATGGGCCGTGCGGCGAGTGAAGGCCTGAAGGCTGGCGGCGTTCTGCCGGTGATGAAGCACATGCCGGGCCATGGCCGCGGTTTTGCCGATTCCCACCACGAACTACCGGTCGTCACCGTTTCGCGCGCGGAGCTCGAAGCGCATGATTTCCCGCCCTTCATCGCCATGAAAGACGAACTGGCCGCCATGACCTGCCATGTCGTCTTCACGGCGATCGACGACAGCAATCCGGCGACCACGTCCCGCAAGGTGATCGACGGCGTCATCCGCCAGCATATCGGCTTCAACGGCCTGTTGCTTTCGGATGATACATCGATGAACGCGCTGGCCGGGACGATCGGCGAGCGCTCCGCGAATATCATTGCAGGCGGATGCGATATCGTGCTGCATTGCAATGGCCATATGGACGAGATGCAGCAGGTGGTCGCCAATGTGCCGGTGCTCGCGGGCGCGTCTCTCGAGCGCGCCAACGCGGTTCTGGCCGGCATGCCAAAGGCCGATCAGTCGGACGAGGCCGCGATCCGCAGCGAATTCGACGCGATGTTTGCAGCCGTCTGAGAAACGGAAGAGAGGCAGAGTTGAACATAGTCAAGACTCCGGAGCGGTCGCAGGCGGCAACGCCGATGGACAAGCTTTGGCAGGACAGCGGCACCGAGCGTGGTTCACATGAACCGGCGCTGGTCATCGATGTCGCCGGCTTCGAAGGCCCGCTTGACCTGTTGCTCTATCTCGCCCGCAATCAGAAGGTTGACCTCTCGCGCATTTCGGTCCTGGCGCTGGCCGAGCAATATCTGCAGTTCGTCGAGAGCGCCCGCCGTATCCGCATCGAGCTCGCGGCCGACTACCTCGTCATGGCGGCCTGGCTTGCCTACCTGAAATCGCGCCTGCTGATCCCGCAGCAGATCAAGGATGACGGCCCCTCCGGCGAGGAGATGGCGGCAACGCTCGCCTTCCGCCTGAAGCGCCTGGAAGCGATGCGCGAGGCCGCGAGCGGCCTCGTCAACCGCAACCGCCTCGGCCGCGATATCTTCGCGCGTGGCGCACCGGAACATATCCCCGATCGCCACCAGTCCGCCTATGAAGCCAGCCTCTACGATCTGCTGACCGCCTATGCGACGCTGCGCCAGCGCCAGGCCGTCACCCAGGTGACGATCGCCCGGCGCACCGTCTGGTCGCTCACCGAGGCGCGCGAGCTGCTGACCCGGATGATCGGCGATGTCTCCGACTGGACGGCGTTGGAGCACTATCTGCTGCGCTACATGACTTCGCCCGAAGAACGCGTCACGGCGATCGCCAGCGCCTTTGCCGCCTCGCTTGAGCTGGTGCGCGAGGGCAAGCTCGAAATCCGCCAGGACGGCGCCTTCGAGCCGCTCTACATGCGCCGCGGGCCGAAGCATGCCACGCTGCAGGTCATCGAGCAGGAGACGCCGCTATGATCGATCCTGAGGACGATATCGGCGCGGAGCAAGGCGAGGGCGCCGAAAGCCAGGACTTCCAGGCGGAGCTCGAGGCCGAACGCATCGCCGAGGCACTGGTCTTCGCCTCGGCGCAGCCGGTCTCCGAAGCCTTCATTGCCGATCGCATCGCCAAGCATTTCAATGTCCACACGATCATGCTGCGCTTGAAGGAGCAATATGCGCCGCGCGGCGTCAATCTGGTGCAGGTGGACGATGCCTGGGCCTTCCGCACGGCCGCCGATCTCTCATTTGTGATCCGCCGTGATGAGAATGAAACGAAGAAGCTTTCGCGCGCTGCTCTCGAAGTGCTGGCGATCATCGCCTATCACCAGCCGGTGACGCGCGCCGAGATCGAAGACATCAGAGGCGTGCAGACCTCGCGCGGCACACTCGACGTGCTCATGGAAGCCGGATGGGTCCGTTTCCGCGGCCGCCGCCGCACGCCCGGCCGCCCCGTAACACTCGGCACCACCCGCGATTTTCTCGACCATTTCGGCCTTGAGGAACTGCGCGATCTGCCTGGTATTGAAGAGCTCAAGGGGGCAGGGCTGCTCTCCGGCCGCATCCCTGCAAATTTCAACATCCCGTCGCCGTCGATGAATGACGAGCTGACCGAGGACGAAGATCCGATCACCCAGATGGATCTTGAGGAATTGGGGCTTCTTGCGCCGGGTGGCGCATCGGAAGATTAGCACCGGCTTGTCTTTGTTTTGCCACTGAGGGCGAAAACAATACTCATCACCACAATTCGATAGCGCAGTGGCTTGTCACAAAGGTCAAAGCCGTGACATTAAGCGTCAATATAAGGGGAATTTTGATGTTGGAAACGATGTCGGAAACTCTTACATCGAAGAGACATCGCAACAGGGAGTATGCGTAATGGGTTCTTTTAGCATGTGGCACTGGCTGATCGTCCTGGTCATCGTGCTGTTGTTGTTCGGCCGCGGAAAGATTCCGGAGCTGATGGGCGACGTTGCCAAGGGCATCAAGAGCTTCAAGAAGGGCATGAACGACGAAGATGCGCCGGAAACGGCGTCGAAGACCGTCGATCACAAGGCCGACGAAACGAAGTAATCAGTCCGGGGACGGGTGGCTTGCCCCGCTTCCCCTCCAGGAGCCTTGAATGTTCGATATTGGCTGGACCGAGCTGCTTGTCATCGCGGTCGTGTTGATTGTGGTGGTAGGTCCGAAGGATCTGCCGCCGATGTTGCGTGCGTTCGGTAAGATGACGCAGCGCGCCAAGAAGGTTGCCGGTGAATTCCGTGCGCAATTCGACGAGGCGCTGCGTGAGGCCGATCTCGACGAGGTGCGCCAGACGCTCGCCGACGCCCAGCGTCTCAACCCCGCCAATACGCTGCGCGACGCGATGAACCCGCTGCGCCAGATGGGCAACGACATCAAGGCCGACCTTCAGAACGCAACGAAGGTCGACAACAAGACCGAGGTGCCGGTCAGTGTGCCGGCTCCCTCGATGAGCCTGCCGGAGACGCCTCCGGTCGTAACACCGGCACCCGCAGCCGAACCGGTTGCTGCGCCTGTCGTTGCTGAAAAGCCGAAGGCCGTGCGCAAGCCGCGCGCTGCCGCTGAGGCAAAGGCCGAGCCTGTGGCTGCCGCTCCCGCGGCCAAGGCAAAGCGTGCGCCCGCAGCAAAGGCCGTAGCGGCTGCGCCTGCAGCCAAGGCTGCTCCGTTTAAGGCACCGGCTAAGACGGCAGCAGCCAAGACGGCTGCACCCGCAAAGAAGGTCGCAGCTGCCCCGAAGAAGGCAGCAGCAAAGAAAAAGGATGAGGCATGAGCGGTGATATTGAAGACAAGCCGCAGCCGTTGATCGAGCACCTGATGGAGCTGCGCAGGCGGCTGATGTGGTCGATCGGCGCGTTCTTCATCGCCTTCATCGTCTGCTTCTTCTTTGCCAAGCATCTCTTCAACTACCTCGTCTACCCCTACAAGCTCGCGGTCACCTGGGCGGGGATGGATGTCGACAAGGCGCAGCTGATCTACACCGCCCCGCAGGAGTTCTTCTTCACGCAGGTGAAGGTGGCGATGTTCGGCGGCGTGGTGATCGCTTTCCCGATCATCGCGGCACAGATCTACAAGTTCGTGGCTCCTGGCCTCTACAAGAACGAACGCGCGGCCTTCCTGCCGTTCCTGATCGCTTCGCCGATCCTCTTCCTGCTCGGCGCGGCTCTCGTCTATTTCTTCTTCACGCCGATGGTCATGTGGTTCTTCCTGGCCATGCAGCAGACGCCGGGTCATGGCGATGTCGCCATCTCGCTGCTGCCGAAGGTCTCGGAATATCTGAGCCTGATCATGACGCTGGTGCTGTCCTTTGGCCTGGTCTTCCAGCTTCCCGTCATCACCACGCTGCTCGCCCGTGTCGGCCTGCTGACGTCCGCATGGCTTGCCGAGAAGCGCAAGTTCGCGATCGTCATGGCCTTCATCGTCGCAGCCGTGCTGACGCCGCCTGATCCGATGTCCCAGATCGGTCTTGCACTGCCGACGATCCTTCTCTACGAGATTGCCATCCACGCGGCTCGACTCGTCGAGCGCCAGCGTGCGCGGCAGGCGGTCGAAGAGGCGGAACGATCCGCGGACGTTGCCAACACGGACAGCGTCTGAGCGGCTTCGCAATCTCTTCCCATACGCTTCCGTATCTTCCGGCCGCAGCCAGGTCAGGCTTCGGCCGGTTCCTGTTTTGCAACGACCCGGAACGACAATGCTCGATATCAAATGGATCCGTGAGAACCCCGAGGCGCTCGACGCCGCGCTCGCAAAGCGTGGTGCGGAGGCTTTGGCCCAGTCCCTCGTAGCCCTCGATGAGAAGCGCCGCTCCGCCGTGCAGAAGGCGCAGGACCTGCTGTCGCGCCGTAACGCCGCCTCCAAGGAGATCGGTGCGGCGATGGCGCAGAAGAACAGCGAGCTCGCCGAAAAGCTGAAGGCCGAAGTCGCCGACATCAAGGTGACGCTGCCCGCCGCCGAAGAGGAAGAGCGCCTGCTGAACGCGCAGCTCAACGACGCCCTGTCGCGCATCCCGAACATCCCGTTCGACGACGTTCCCGTCGGCGCCGACGAGAGCGGCAATGTCGTCACCCGCACGATCGGCGAAAAGCCGCGCTGGAACCACGCGCCGAAAGAACATTTCGAAATCGGCGAATCCCTCGGCTACATGGATTTCGACCGTGCCACCAAGCTGTCGGGTTCGCGCTTTACCGTGCTGACCGGTCCGCTCGCCCGTCTCGAACGTGCCCTTGGCCAGTTCATGATCGACCTGCACACTGGCGAGCACGGCTATACCGAAGTCTCGTCGCCGCTGATGGTGCGCGACGAGGCGATGTTCGGCACCGGCCAGCTGCCGAAATTCGCCGACGACCTCTTCAAGACGACGGATGGCCGCTGGCTGATCCCGACGGCCGAAGTGACGCTGACCAATCTGGTTTCGGCCGAAATCCTCGAGCAGGAAAAGCTGCCGCTGCGCTTCACCGCGCTGACCCCGTCCTTCCGCTCGGAAGCCGGTTCTGCCGGCCGCGATACCCGCGGCATGCTGCGCCAGCACCAGTTCTGGAAGTGCGAGCTCGTCTCGATCACCGACGCCGAAAGCGCGGTCGCCGAGCATGAGCGCATGACGGCCTGCGCCGAAGAAGTTCTGAAGCGCCTCGGCCTGCATTTCCGCACCATGACGCTCTGCACCGGCGACATGGGCTTCGGCGCCCGCAAGACCTACGACCTGGAAGTCTGGCTTCCCGGCCAGAACACGTTCCGCGAAATCTCGTCCTGCTCGGTCTGCGGCGATTTCCAGGGCCGCCGCATGGATGCACGCTACCGCGCCAAGGGCGAGAAGGGCACGAAGTTCGTTCATACGCTGAACGGCTCGGGCACCGCCGTCGGCCGCTGCCTGATCGCTGTTCTGGAGAACTACCTGAACGAAGACGGCTCGGTGACTATTCCGGACGTGCTGCTGCCCTATATGGGCGGTTTGAAGAAGATCGAACGGGCGGCTTGAAGAGATGCGCATTCTGCTCACTAATGACGATGGCATTCATGCCGAAGGCCTCGCAGCACTTGAGCGGATTGCGCGCACTCTGTCCGAAGACGTCTGGATCGTTGCACCCGAAACGGACCAGAGCGGCCTGGCGCATTCGCTGAGCCTCTCCGAGCCGCTCAGGCTGCGCAAGGTCTCCGACAAGCATTTCGCCCTGCGCGGCACCCCGACCGATTGCGTCATCATGGGCGTCAAGCAGGTCATGGACATCAAGCCGGACCTGATCCTGTCAGGCGTCAATTCCGGCTCGAATGTCGCCGACGATGTGACCTATTCGGGCACGATCGCCGGCGCCATCGAAGGCACGATGCAGGGCGTGCGCTCCTTCGCGCTGAGCCAGGCCTATGTCTATGCCGATGGCGCGCGGATCGTGCCCTGGGAAGTCTGCGAGGCGCATGCGCCGGCACTTCTCGAAAAACTGATGAAGGTCGATTTGCCCGAAGGCACGTTCCTCAACCTCAACTTCCCGAACTGCCGTCCGGATGAAGTCGATGGCGTCGAGGTCACGGCGCAGGGCAAGCTCGCCTTTAACCTGCAGGTCGATGCCCGCTCTGATGGCCGCGGCTTTCCCTATTACTGGCTGAAGTTCGGCGAGCGCGCCGGCGCCTTTGCCGCAGGCACCGATATCCACGCTTTGAAGCATAATAAGATTTCGGTAACACCTTTGAAACTGGATTTGACCGATTATTCCGTGAAGGACCGCGTGGAGCGGGCGCTTTCAGGTACGGAGTAATCAGGCATTGTCAGCACGGCTGGTCGAAAAGGAAGGTTTTGCGGCCCTCGTATTGCGGCTGCGCGCCGAAGGCATTTCCGACATCGATCTGCTGACCGCAGTCGAGCAGACGCCGCGCTCGCTCTTCGTACCGCCGCAATTTGCCGAGGATGCCTATTCGACGCGGACGATCCCGATCGAATGCGGTTCGTTCGTTGAAGGTGTCGATACAGCCGTCCGCATCCTGCATCATCTGAAGGTCAAGCCGGGCCAGCGCGTGCTCGAAGTTGGTACGGGCAGCGGCTTCATGGCCGCCGTCATGGGCCGCATGGCCGAGCGCGTTCTGACGATCGATCGCTACAAGACGCTGGTCGTCAACGCGCAGAAGCGCATGGACCAGCTCAGCCTGCGCAACATTATCGTCCGCCAAGCCGATGGCAGCAACGGCCTGCAGGGCGAGGGCACCTTCGACCGTATTCTCGTCACCGCCGCTTTCGCCTCGATGCCGCGATTCTACACCGACCAGCTGGTCTCCGGCGGCTCCATGATCGCGCCGCTGATGATCTCGGATGACGAGTGCCGGATGGTGCGTCTGACGAAGACCGGCAGCCGCTTCGAGCGCGAAGAGCTCTTCACCGTTCCCTACCTGCCGATCGTTCCGCGGCTCGCTTCGCAGCTCTGATCTCAGGCGCCACGCGCCGGTCCCTGCGGGCTGCGATTTCTCACCCGCAAAACTATGGTTATCAATTCCTCTAAAAAAACGCTCCAATTCCAGCGCTTTAACCGCGTGGTAATACTAACGCGCTTTAATACTCCCACAAATGGTTGCGTTGTGAGTGGGTCGTGTCATGAGTTTTTGTGTTTCGCCAAAGTTCGGAAAGTCGGCCTTCAATCTTCTGGCCGTCGCCTTGCTGGCGAGTGCGGCGACAGGCTGCAGTTCCGATGTGTCGCGCTTCAGCGGCGGTCTTTTTAGTTCCGGTCAGGATCAGATGACGACGGGTTCGGTCCCGCGCCGCAGCATGAGCGGCCCGCAGGGCGATCCGGTTCCGCAGGCTGACATGCAGGGTGGCGGCGCAATGCAGCCTTCCTACGGCAATAACAATCAGGCCTATAACAACCAATCCTACAATCAGCCTTACCCGGCTTCGACCGGTGCGATCCGCTCCAATGCCCGCATGGCGTCGGCTCCCGTCACCGTTCAGCGCTCCGAGCTCTCGGCTCCGACGGGCGCTGCACCGTCCGCTTCCCGCGAACGTCAGGAAGCGCTTGCTCAGCCGTTCCCGGCATCGCCCTCGGCTTCCGCTCCGCGCAAGATGCAGGCTGCACCGAAGCTCGCGGCTCCGGACAATCTGACGACCGGCTCCACGCCGAAGGCAAGCGGCTGGTCTTCCTCCAACGCTCCGTCGGTCACGGTTCGTCCGGGCGAAAGCCTCGCCGTTCTCGCCCGCCGCTACGGCGTTCCGGAGAAGGAAATCCTCCGCGTCAACAACATGAAGTCTGCCTCGGCCATCCAGCCCGGTCAGACGATCCTGATCCCGACCTTCAACGGCGGCAGCAATGCCGCGAAGTCAGCGGCGCAGACGGCAGACCTTTCCAAGCAGGGCAAGGCTCCCGAGCCCTACAAGGCGCCGGAACAGAACGTTGCCGTTCTGCCGGGCGCCAACACGGTCCGCGACAAGTCGCAGGTCACCGCCGACGGTGCTCTGGGCAAGGTCGCGGCAGCTGGTGGCAAGGCTCCGGCCGGCAGCGGCAGCTACACGGTCAAGCAGGGTGACTCGCTTGCCAAGATCGCCAAGTCGACCGGCGCCAGCGTCGACGCCATCAAGTCTGCAAACAACCTGCAGGCAAGCTCGATCCGCATCGGTCAGACGCTGACCATTCCGGGCGGCTCTGCCGGTACCGACCAGATGAAGACGGCTTCGATCCCGGCCAAGGCCGCCGAGCCGAAGGCTGCTGCTCCGGCGGCAACCGAAACCGCATCGAACCAGCCTGCCGCCTACAAGGCACCGGCTGCGACGCAGACCGTCGACGAAGTCGAGAAGAAGTCCGATGTCGCCTCCGCTGCTCCTGAAGCAACGGGTATCGGCAAGTATCGCTGGCCGGTTCGCGGTGCGGTCATCGCCGCCTACGGCGCCAACGTCAACGGCAGCCGCAACGACGGTATCGACATCTCGGTTCCGCAGGGCACGCCGATCAAGGCCGCCGAAAACGGCGTCGTCATCTATGCCGGCAACGGCCTGAAGGAACTCGGCAACACGGTTCTCGTCCGCCACGACGACGGCACCGTCACCGTCTACGGCAATGCCGATACGCTGAGCGTCACCCGCGGTCAGAAGATCCAGCGCGGCCAGACCGTCGCGGTCTCCGGCATGAGCGGCAACGTCAAGCAGCCGCAGGTCCACTTCGAAGTCCGCAAGGATGCTTCGCCGGTCAATCCGATCACGTTCCTCGAATAGTTAGCGCGTACGGGGAAATGCGAAAGCCCGGCATCGAGCCGGGCTTTTTGCGTTCTCACGATTTGTCTTGTCTCAGTCGCGGGCGAGGGCGATGCGCATGCGTCCGGCGAGGTCCTGGATATATTGCCAGGCAACGCGGCCGGAGCGGGCACCGCGGGTCGTTGCCCATTCCAGCGCCTCGGCATGCAGCTTCTCGCGCCCGAGCGGCAGCTTGAAGTGATCGGCATAGCCGTCGATCATCGTCAGGTAATCTTCCTGGCTGCACTTGTGGAAGCCGAGCCATAGGCCGAAGCGATCCGAAAGCGACACCTTCTCCTCGACCGCCTCTGACGGGTTGATCGCCGTAGACTGCTCGTTCTCCATCATGTGGCGCGGCAGCAGATGACGGCGGTTCGACGTTGCGTAGAACAGCACGTTGTCCGGGCGCCCCTCGACGCCGCCATCGAGCGCTGCCTTCAGCGACTTGTAGGCGGTGTCGTCATGATCGAAGGAGAGGTCGTCGCAGAACACGATGATCCGGTGCGGCACATCCTTCATCAGGTCGAGCAGGGCGGGCAGGCTGGCAATATCTTCGCGGTGAACCTCGACGAGCTTCAGCGACACACCGCTTTCACGGCGGACATCTTCATGGACCGCCTTGACGAGCGACGACTTGCCCATGCCCCGCGCGCCCCAGAGAAGCACGTTATTGGCGGGGAAACCGTCGGCGAAGCGCACGGTGTTCTCGTGCAGGATGTCGCGGACATGATCGACGCCACGGATCAGCTTCAGCGCCACGCGGTTCGGCCGCGCGACGGGTTGCAGATGCTGGCGGGCGGGCGACCAGACGAAACAGTCTGCCGCCGTCCAGTCATTGACCGCCGGTGGCGGACCGGCCAGCCGTTCGACCGCCGCCGTCAGCTTCTTGAGCTCCTGCAGAATGACGCTGTTGATCTCGTCAGTCATGCGATGTCCTCCTGAATTTCGTGCGGCCGGAGACCGCCTGTCGTCCTTCGTGGCGGGGTAGCATGGCCTTTCCACAGCCGAAAGGTTATCAGGCAGCGGATTCGGTACGCCTCACGGCTGTTTTTGTTGCATTCGTTCTTACCGCAACTATAGTCCGGCCACTGAAAAGAGAGGCGGAATTTCGCCGCCCGCAGCTGAGGAGTTTATCAATGTTCATCACCCCGGCATTTGCCCAGGCCGCAACGGATACTGCCGCGTCGCCATTCGGCTCCGGCTTCGAAATGATCATCCTGTTCGTGCCGCTGATGGTCGTCTGGTATTTCCTGCTGATCCGTCCGCAGCGCGCCCAGGCCAAGAAGCGCGCCGACACGCTTTCCGCAATCCGCCGCGGTGACCAGGTCGTTACCGCCGGTGGTCTCGTCGGCAAGGTCACGAAGGTCGTTGACGACAAGGAAGTTGAAGTGGAAATTGCTGAGGGCGTACGCGTTCGCGTCGTCCGCAGCGGTATCGCCGATGTTCGCGTCAAGGGCGAGCCGGTCAAGGCCGACGCTGCATAACATTGCTTTCGGCAGCCAGATCGGAAAGGCAGAATGCGTCAATTTTCCCTTTGGAAAACTCTTCTGATCTGGTTTGCCATCGTCGCGGCGGCACTGGCCGCCGCGCCAAATCTTTTCTCCCCCAATACACTTGCTTCCCTGCCGCAATGGCTGCCGCACAAGGCACTGACGCCAGGCCTCGATCTCAGGGGCGGCGCCTATCTCGTCGTCAAGATCGACCGCGCCGATATCGTCCAGAGCCGGCTTGAGAGCACCGTTGCCAGCGTCCGCATGCGCCTGCGCGATGCCAATATCCGCTATACCGGACTTGCCGGAAACGCCCAGACCGTCCAGGTCCGCATTACCGACGCCGCCCAGATCGATCGCGCGCTGTCTCTGCTCGCACCGCTCGCCGTACCGGCCGGCGGCGTTCCCGATGCCGATATCGCGATCACCAAGGCGAATGACGGCCAGATCAACCTGCAGATCAGCGACAAGGCGATCGATCGTACGCTCGCCTCGGCGCTGGAGCGCTCGGTCGCGATCGTTGCCCACCGCGCCATCGAAGCCGGCGGCATCGATCCCATCATCACGCCCGCGGGCCGCGACCGGCTGGTCGTCCAGATCCCGGGCCTCGGCGATCCGCAGCGTTTCAAGGACCTACTGAGCCAGCCGGGCAAGCTGACCTTCCGCCTCGTCGATTCGAGCGTCAGCGCACAGGATGCGATGGCCGGCACCGTGCCGCCCGGATCCGAGATCGTCTATTCGCAGGATGATCCGCCGATCGCCTATCTCGTCGAGCGCGCCGAAGTGCTGCATGCCTCCGATCTCGGCGATTTCGCCATCGAACCAGGCCCGACGCAGGATACGTCCGTCCTGACCTTCAATTTCAATCTCGACGGCTCCCGTCGCTTTACCGATCTGGTCGAGAGGAATGCCGGGCGCACGCTGGCGATCCTGCTCGACGATCAGGTGCTGACCGCACCCGAGCTCAGCAAGCTGCCGGTCGGTGACAGCAGCCGCATTCCGCTGAACTATTCGCCCGACGAAAGCGAAGACCTCGCCGCCATGCTGCGCTCCGGCCCTCTGCCTGCGGCGCTCACCATCGTCGAGGAGCGGACGATCGATCCGGGCCTCAGCGGTGATGCGATCCATGCCGGCCTGATTGCCGGCATCATCGGCGCCGTGCTGGTGGCCGGGCTGATGATCGGCCTCTACGGCATGCTCGGCGTCATCGCGAGCGTTGCCCTGCTGGTCAACCTTTTGATGGTCGTCGCCGTGCTCACCGTCTTCGGGGCGCCGCTGACGCTGCCCGGCCTTGCCGGCATGGTGCTGATGATCGGCATCGCCGTCGATGCCTGCGTGCTGATCTATGAGCGTATCCGCGAGGAGCTGAAGGCCGGCCTGCATCTGGATCAGGCCATTTCCGCCGGCTATTCGCGCGCCTTCATGACCGTGGTCGATGCCAGCATCACCATGCTGGTGGCCGCCGCCATCCTCTTCTATCTCGGCAGCGACGCGATCCGCGGCTTTGCCGTGACGCTGGCGGCCGGGATCATCACCACGGCTTTCACCGCATTCCTTTTCACCCGTCCACTGGTCGAGGCATGGGTGCGCCGCCGCCGCTTGAGGCATCTGCCGAAGAGCGTCCATACCGACGTCTTCGACGGCACCGCAGTCCGGTTCATCGGCATCCGCCGCTACACTTTCACGGCACTCGCAGCCCTCTCGCTCGTCTGCATGCTGGGTGTCGCGACCGCAGGCATGCATCTCGGCGTCGACTTCACCGGCGGCTCGCTGATCGAGGCCCGCTCGAAGGACGGTACTGCCGATGCTGACGATATCCGCTCTCGTCTCAGCGAGCTCAATCTCGGCGATGTCGAGGTCAAGCGGCTGCGCGATCCGGCCAGTGCCATGATCCGCCTGCAGTCGCAGGGCGGCGGTGACAATGCCGAACAGTCGGCGATCTCGCTGGTGCGCAGCGAATTGCAGGACGAGTATGATTTCCGCCGTTTGGAAGTGGTTGGCCCGGCCGTGTCGGGCGAGCTTGCCCGCACCGCGACGCTCGGCGTTCTCGCGTCGCTGCTGGCAATCCTGATCTATATCTGGATCCGCTTCGAGTGGCAGTTCGCAATCGGCGCGATCATTGCCACGCTGCACGACGTCATCCTGACGCTGGGCTTCTTCGTGGTGACCGGCATCGAGTTCAATCTGACCAGCATCGCGGCGCTGCTCGTCATTGTCGGCTATTCGCTGAATGATACCGTCGTCGTATACGACCGCATGCGCGAAAACCTGAAACGCTATACGCGCATGCCGTTGCCGATCCTGATCGACGCCTCGATCAACCAGACGCTGTCGCGCACCATCCTGACGGCCGCAACGACGCTGCTCGCGCTGCTGGCGCTGACGCTGTTCGGCGGCGAGGTGATCCGGCCCTTCGCGCTGGTGATGCTCTTTGGCGTTGCCGTCGGCACCTTCTCCTCCATCTATATTGCTGCGCCGGTCCTGATTCTCTTCAGGCTTCGCCCGAAATCCTACGACGACGAGGATGAGAACGAGACGGCCGGCGGCACACCTGGAAAGGCCACAGTCTAAAATCATGGCAAGAGGCATCGAAATCCGCGAGGCCCATTTCCCGGGCCGCGCGCCCATCGACACCTATGGCAATGGCGGCTTCCGCTTCGCCGACATGTCGCATCGCGGCTCCATCCTGTGCCTGCCCTCGGGCATCCACGGTTGGGATATGGATATGACCAAGCCGCTGTCGGTCGAGAATTTCACGAAGGTTCTCGATGAAGCCGGAGATATCGAGGTGTTGCTGGTCGGTACCGGCACCGAGCTACGCCGCCTGCCGCCGGAACTGAAGCAGGCACTGAAGGCGCGGGGCATCTCGTCGGATCCGATGAGCACCGGCGCTGCTGTTCGCACCTACAACATCATGCTTGCCGAATCCCGCGCGGTCGCAGCGGCATTGATCGCGGTCTGACCATGTCCGAGACGAAGCCTGGAAACCAGGAGATCTGCCTGGCGATGCTGCGCGACAATGATCGCGACCGCTATCTCGCGAGCCTGCTGTCGCCGGACGACAAGCGCGCCGCACTCGTTGCCCTCTATGCCTTCAATGCCGAACTCGCCAAGGTCCGCGATCTCGTCCATGAGCCGCTGCCGGGCGAGGTGCGCATGCAATATTGGCGCGACCTCCTGGAAGGCAGCGCCCATGGCTCGACCGAAGCCAATCCCGTTGCCGCCGAACTGCTGACCGCCATCGAGGCGCACCGACTGCCGCGCCAGACGCTGATCAACATGATCGAGGCGCGCATCTTCGATCTCTATGACGATCCGATGGAGAGCCGCAGTGCGCTGGAAGGCTATGCAGGCGAAACCGCCTCGGCGCTGATCCAGCTCGCAAGCCTCGTTCTGTCGCCCGAGGATGCCGCGAAGTCCGCCGATGCGGCGGGCCATGCAGGTGTCGCGCAGGCGATCGCCGGCATGCTGCTGTTGATGCCGCTGCACCGCCACCGCGGGCAGGTCTATATCCCGCTTGAAATCCTGAGCGCGACCGGCCTCGACCGCGACAGCTTCCTGGCGGGCGAGGACAAGGCAAGGATTTCTGCGGCCATCGAGGCCTTCGCCGGTCTTGGCCGCGATCATCTGGCTAAGGCACGGGCGGCAACGCTTCCGGCAAGCGTCTTACCGGCCTTCCTGCCGGCGACGATCGCCGAGCCGGTGCTGAAGAAGGCGCAGAAGGCAGGGGCAGGGCTCTTCGACCAGCCGCTTCAATCCGCCCAGTGGCGCCGTCAATTCGCCATGACCATGGCGATGATGCGCAAGAAAATCTGAGCCGAGTTCAAACTCGCGCAAGGCTCAGGCATTATAAGGCGGAAACCGCAAGTCCTTTTGGAGAACGGCGTTGAGCATTATCGTCTGGATCGTCATTTTCGCAGCCCTATTCCTGCTCGCCTTCGTGGCGACGCGGATGGCATCGCAAAACCGCGATGAAGAGGGTTTGCGCGACATGGGTCTGGCGATCATGGAGTTCAATCGCGCCTTCCCGCACGAGGCGATCCGCCAGCTGCAGGCAACGGCCGATGGCCAGGTGGTCTTCGTGCGTCTGCATGACAACAAGGCCGGTTTCATGCGCAGCATGCACCGCCACTTCTCCTGCCACGTGCTTCAGCCGGGCAGGGTGCGGGTCGCAAGCTCGGAAACGGGCAAGGGACTGGTGATCGACTTCCTCGACCATCCGCATCAGAACGGCACCTTCGAATTCGTCTCTGCCAAGGAGGCGTCCGAAGTCTCGCTCTGGCTACTCGGCAATTATGTCGCCGATGCCGATCTGGTGCTGCCGCCGGCCGAAAAGCCGGCAGCCAACAATCATTGATCTCTGATTAGGCGCTTTCGGCGAGCGGTACGTTCTGGCCGAGCCACGCGGCGCAATCTGCAAGCGCCCGCTTGGCGATCAGTTGACGCTTCATGATCGTCTTGTCCTTGCCGCGGAAGCGCTTGACGCCCTCCGGCTTGACGATCGAACCCGGCTGCAGCTCCGGGAACAGTCCGAAATTGATGTTCATCGGCTGGAAGGAGCGCTTGCCCGGTTCCTCGTCGGTCACCAGATGGCCACCGGTGATATGGCCGAGCAGCGAGCCGAGCGCCGTGGTGACGGGCGGCAGCGATACCGCTTCGCCCTTGCGCTCCGCAGCCGCGAAGCGTCCGGCCAGAAGACCGACGCTGGCGCTTTCGACATAGCCTTCGCAGCCGGTGATCTGACCGGCAAAACGCAGACCGGGGCGCGACTTCAGCGTCAGCGAGTGGTCGAGCAGCGTCGGCGAATTGATATAGGTGTTGCGGTGCAGGCCGCCGAGGCGGGCGAATTCCGCATTTTCGAGACCGGGGATCATCCGGAATATATCCGCCTGCGCGCCGTATTTCAGCTTCGTCTGGAAGCCGACCATGTTGTAGAGCGTGCCGAGCGCATTGTCCTGGCGCAGCTGCACGACGGCATAGGCCTTTACGGTCGGGTTATGGGCGTTGGTGAGGCCCATCGGCTTCATCGGCCCATGACGCAGCGTTTCGCGACCGCGCTCGGCCATGATCTCGATCGGCAGGCAGCCGTCGAAATAGGGCGTGCCTTCCCATTCCTTGAAGCCGACGGTGTCGCCGGCGATCAGCGCGTCGACGAAGGCATTGTACTGCTCTTCGGTCATCGGGCAGTTGATGTAGTCCTTGCCGGTGCCGCCGGGGCCGACCTTGTCGTAGCGCGACTGATACCAGCAGATATCCATGTCGATGCTCTCGCGATAGACGATCGGCGCGATGGCATCGAAGAAGGCGAGCGCATCGGCGCCGGTCTCGGCCTGGATGGCTTCGGCAAGCGACGGCGCCGTCAGCGGGCCGGTGGCGATGATCGCCTGATCCCATTCCTTCGGCGGCAGGCCGGCGACTTCTTCGCGCACGACGGTGACGAGCGGATGCTCCTCGATCGCCTTGGTCACGGCTTCCGCGAAACCGTCGCGGTCGACGGCAAGCGCGCCGCCTGCGGGAACCTGATGCTTGTCGGCGCAGGCCATGATCAGCGAACCGGCCATGCGCATTTCCGCATGGATGACGCCAACGGCATTGCTGGTCGCATCGTCGGAGCGGAAGGAGTTGGAGCAGACGAGCTCGGCAAGGCTATCCGTCTTGTGCGCATCGGTGCCGCGAACGCCGCGCATCTCGTGCAGGACAACGGGAACGCCGGCATTGGCGATCTGCCAGGCAGCTTCGGAGCCTGCGAGGCCGCCGCCGATGACATGGATGGGGGAGTGGGAAGAGGTCTTGGTCATGGGCGGCTGATTATCACGCCTCGTCAGCGCAGGAAACTCCCGCGTTCAAAAAGGCAGGGCTTCGCACCACGATCAGGAGAAGGCCGGCTCCCGCTCGAATTTCGGCCGTGACGGTAGCGGCAGCACCCGCTTTGCCTGCTTGGCTTTCTTCGCCCGTACCTTCGGCTCCGGCACCTGCTCGGTGACGATCCGGCGCAGGGCATCGCGCGCCTTCTCTGCATAGGCTTGCTGCTTCGGGTCGTCGTAGTTGAATTGCTCGATCATCGAGAAGGAGCGGGCGGCCTCGTCCTTCCGCCCGGCGCCGGCCAGCGCCACGCCCTGCTTGTAATAGGCCTGTGCATCATAGGGCGCGATCTGGATGATCTTGCCGAAGGTCTTGGCGGCCTGATCATAGGTGCCGAGCGCCAGCTGTGTCTCGCCGAGCTTCAGATAGACGGGGGCGGGGTCCTTGACGCGGCCGATCAGCCCCGCAAAGGCCGCTTCGGCCTCCGGCAGCATGCCGCGGTCGAAGGTCAGGCTCGCGAGGCCGAACTCGGCGCCGATATGGCCGGGCACTGTGGCGAGCAGCTGCTTGAAGGCGGCCTCCGCATAGGCCTTGTCGCCGCGCCGGTACATGTCGAGCGCCCGCTCATAGATGAAATCGACGCTGCGCCCGTTGATGACCTCGCCGAGATTGCGGCCGGTGCGGCTGCGGAATATGGTGCAGGAGAGCTGCCGCTCCTGTGGCCCGAACATATACTTGTAGGGCTCGGTTCCACGCAGGAAGTCGTAGGTCTTGAAACCCTCGGCGATCGCCTTGCGGATGCAGTGGGCGTGCAGGATGAGACCGGGAGAGGGCGTCTTCCACTCCTCGTCTCGGCCCGTGATATAGAATAGGACCGACTTCTTCTGCCTGTCGATCATGTTGGCCAGCACGCCGAGCGGCCGGTCGCCATGCCAGAGAACCGGGACATCGAGATTGCCGGTCGCAAAGCTGTCCATCAGCAGGGTCCGCGTCCCGGCGATCAGCCGGTCGGTCCGTTCCTCGCCCTTCTTCGCCAGCCACTTGATCCGCCAGAACCTGAAGAGAATGTCGAGATCGCGCTCGATCGTCTCCGGCGTCGCCATGGTGATCCGGTAGTTCTCGTCAGCCTCGACCTTGCGCATGAAGCGGCGCAGCTTCTGCCGCGTCTGGCTGCTCATGCTGGTGTCGAGATAGGCGTCGAAACTGTCGGGCAGATGGACGACCGGGCAGATGCAATTGTCGATATTCTCGGCATTCTTCGGCGAGCTGTCGCGAAACATCACGTCAGGCCCTTCCAGCGCCCGCAGGAAGGCGTCGCGGCGCTCCTGCGGCCCGTAGAAGAACTCGACCTTCAGATGCGTCCAGTTCTGCTGCTTGAGATATTGAGAGAAGCCTTCGATGGCGTTCTGCTCATAGGCAGGCTCAGCGAGGAAGCCGGTATAATCGGCCGAGCAGTTGCCGGCCATGATGATCTCGTCGATGAACTGGCCGGTCTTCTCGTCGTGCTGTGTGACCACCCGTAACGGGAAGAAGGCGACGTAAGGGGAGCCTTCCGGCTTTTCGCGCAGCGCCAGCACGAACCAGCGGTTTCGCCGCGCGAGATAGGGCTTCAGCCAGATCCAGGAGAGGAAGTGCTGGGCGTAGGGATCGTTTCCATAGACCCGCTCCCACTGTTCGCGGAGCCCGTCGAAACCGGCCTCCGTGTCGATCACGTCAATGCGCATCATCCCCCTCCCAACACCCCTTACACAGTTCGGGAACCTGCATTCTATGGGGAAACGGCAGGCATCAAATATGCCGTTCGGATAAAAACCGGCATCAAATCGGGCTAGCCTTGCGGGTTAGGGAATGGCTGCTCAGCTAGGCGCAATCACCTGGGTATCCGGCCAGGCAATCCGCCGGCCATCGGCGGCGCGGAGTTCCAGCCGGGCAACCGGCGCGCCGCTCTCGGTATCGACGAGAACCGAGCGGCGCTCCTCACGTTTGTAACGATGCGCCTCGCCCCATTGGCGCAGGGCGACGATGACATGGAAGAGGTCGCGCCCGGCTGCGCTCAGCACATATTCCTGATAGGCGCTGCCATCGGAGGCTGGCACAAGGTCGAGAACACCGGCTTCCACCAGGTCGCGAAGCCGGGTTGCCAGCATGCCCTTCGCAATCCCGAGATTCTGCTGGAAGGCGCTGAAGCGGGTGATGCCGTCGAAAGCGTCGCGAATGATCAGCAGCGACCACCAGTCGCCAATCGCATCGAGGCTACGTGCAACCGGGCACTCGGCCTCGCGAAAACTCTTCCGCTTCATTATCAGTCCTCCATTCTGGTTCTAAAATAGAACTGGAATGCCTGCACCTCAAGTGGTCTCATCATTGAACCAGAGTCAATTGGGATCACGCTTATGGACGTCATCAAAGACACCCGGTCGTCCTCCGGGGTAAAATCGAAACTCGGCCCGTGGACGCTGCTTCTCTTCGCGGTGACCTGCGGCGCAAGCGTCGCCAATGTCTATTCTGCCCAACCGCTGCTCGGCTCGATGGCCTCGGATTTCGGCCTCGAGACCGCCGATATCGGCATCGTCGTGACGCTGACGCAGATTGGCTATGCCGCGGGTCTGCTGCTGATCGTGCCGCTCGCCGATATCGCCAACCGACGCCGGCTGGTGATTACACAGACGATGCTGCTTTCGGCCGCCGCCGCTGCCGTTGGCCTGGCGCCATCAACATTCATGCTGTTAGTCGCGATGATTGCTCTCGGGCTGCTGTCCGTCGTCGTTCAGGTGGTGGTCGCACTGACCGCGTCGCTGACAGGACCCGAGGAGCGGGGCCGGGCCGTGGGGCTGGTGACGAGTGGTGTCGTTATCGGCATCCTCGCCGCACGCCTCTGGGCCGGGCTGCTCGCCGATCTCGGAGGATGGCGGACCGTCTATCTGGCATCGGCAATGCTGATGCTGATCATGAGCATGCTCCTGGCCAAGACCTTGCCGCGTGAAAAGCCATCCGGTTCGAAGGAAGGCTATGTCGCGATCCTCCGATCCGTCCCGCAGCTCTTCCTGCGCGATCCTCTGTTACGCGCAAGGGCAGTGCTGGCGTTCCTGATCTTCGCAAGCTTCAGCACGCTCTGGACGGCAATGGTCCTGCCGTTGAGCACTTCGCCCTTTCTCATGTCGCATACGGCTATCGGCCTGTTTGGCTTGGCGGGCGTTGCCGGTGCCCTGGCGGCAAGCGGCGCCGGTCGGCTTGCGGATCGAGGCCTAGCGCAACCCGTCACCGGCGCTTCGCTGGCACTGCTGGCAATCTCCTGGGCGGCAATCCTCTGCCTGGCAGCTTCTTTGCCGGTCTTCCTGCTTGGCGTCGTCGCGCTCGATTTCGCCGTTCAGGCCGTGCATGTCACCAACCAGACGCTGATCTTCGCCGCCCGCCCGGAAGCACGAAGCCGCCTGGTCGGCGGCTATATGGTCTTCTATTCCGCGGGCAGCGCACTGGGCGCCATCACCTCGACGATGATCTACGCACATGCCGGTTGGCCGGGCGTCTGTGGGCTCGGCTGTTCATTCAGTGCGATGGCGCTGGTTTTCTGGTGGATCACGCGGCCGGTGTCGAGGGCCTAGATATGCGCCGAGGCATGCTCGCTGGCATGGATGAACTCCCAAAGCGAATTGCTGATCGCCACGATCTCGCCGATCGAGCGCTCAAGTGCATCGAGCTCCCGCTGGTCGAGTTGCTCCACCTTGCCGTAGCGGATTTCCTTGTCGTCCTCTACGAGCCGCATCAGCTGCGTGGAGGAGATCTGTCCCTTGTCGTCGAAAGAATAGATGCAGTGATTGTATTTGTTGCGCATCTTCGATTCCTTCTTCAGCCGCATCATCATGTGAAGGATGGTCTTGCGGTCGGAAGCGGGGGTTGAGTGCAGCTTGGCAAGGCGCTCGACAAGGTCGATACGCGCCCGCGTGGTGTTCAGCGTCAGGAAAACCACGATCGCCGCATCCTTCTCCACCCTGAGAAGATGGGCGATGACATAGATCAGCAGGCTCTCGGTATTGGTCCAGACATAATTCAGCCGCCCAACCCGCAAGAGCACGTCAGACATGGCCGCCATAGAAGCCTCCACCAACCGATCCTGCGAGCGAGAATACTGCAGATCCGCGGCGGAAGCTCCTAGTCTCTTTGTATTATAAATCTCAGCGCTCCTTGAAGGCACGCGACATACTGTCGGTGATCGGCTTGGTGATATATTCGAAGAAGGTGCGCTCCGAGGTCTGGATCAAGACGTCGGCCGGCATGCCGGGGACCGGGTGGAAATTATGCACCTTGGCGATCTCCGAATCCGGGATTTCGACGCGCACGATATAGACGTCCTTGGTCTGCAGCCCGGCATTCTCTTCGATCGAGTCTGCCGACACATAGAAGACCTTGCCATTGAGTACCGGCGTCGTACGCCGGTTCAGCGCCGAAAGACGAATCGCCGCCGTCTGACCTTCATGTAGCTGGTCGATAGAGGTGCGCAGCACCTGCGCTTCGATGATCAGCGGCACATGGGCCGGCAGGATTTCCATGATCGGCTTGCCGGTGGTGATAACGCCGCCGGCGGTGTGGTAATAGGCGCGCACGACCGTGCCGTTGACCGGCGAGCGGATGACGGTTCGCTCGAGCACGCCCTGTGCCTCGCGCACCTGCTCGCGCACGCTGTCGAGATCCGATTCAGCGGTTTCCAGCGCATCGAGCGCCGCCTGCTTGTTGGAGTTGACGGCAATGATCGCTTCCTGGCGGAACTTGGCGATCTCAGCCTCGCTTTCGTTGAGCTCGCCCTGCAGGCGCGAAATATCCCCCATTGCATCCGCCATGGCGCGCTCGATCGCCAGGAGATCGGTCCTGCGCATATAGCCGACCTTGACGAGGCGGGCCTTTGAATCGCGCTCTTCGGTCAAAAGCGCCAGTTGCCGGTCGAAGGAATCCTTCTGGCCGCTATATCCCTTGTAGCGGTATTCGAGCGAAGCGATGTTCTTCTCGATCAGGTTCAGCTGCTCCTCGAGCTTCACCTGCTTGCTGTGAAAGACGATGTTCTGGCTCTGGATGATCGAGCCGATGTCGGGGTCGCTGGCTTCGGCCATGACGATGTCGGGGATCTTGAAGTCCCGGTCACCGGCGGCCTCGGCATGCAGGCGTGCGACGACGGCTTCCAGCCGCAGGCGCCGCAGTTTCAGCATGCGGTCGTTGGAGAGCGCTGCGGTCGGATCGAGCGTCAGCAGCACGTCGCCTTCCTTGACGACGTCACCTTCGCTGACGCGCATGTCCTTGATGATGCCGCCTTCGAGATGCTGGACGATCTTGTTGTTGCCGGTCGCGACGAAGCTGCCCTGGGCGATGATCGCAGAGGCAAGCGGCGCGGTGCCAGCCCAAAAGCCGAAGCTGCCGAAGGATATGATCAGCACGGCAAGCCCGATCATCGTGTGATAGCGGATCGAGCGCGGAACCTCGCTATACCATTCGACCGGATTGTTGACCGTCTGTAGACTGGTATGAGCCATTTCGATTACCCTTCGATACGCGGCTGAGGACGATTGTTGCCGTTGCCCTGCAGCGCCTGCAGAACTTCCATGCGCTCGCCGAACATGCCGACCGAGCCGTCTTTCAGAAGCAGGATCTTGTCGACGCATTGCAAAAGGGCAGGGCGCTGGGTGATGGTCACCGTGGTGATGCCCTGCTTCTTGGCATGGATCAGTGCCCGGGCGAGTGCAGCCTCGCCCTGCGTATCGAGGTTGGAATTCGGCTCGTCGAGGACGACAAATTTCGGATTGCCGAAGAAGGCGCGGGCAAGCGCGATGCGCTGCTTCTGGCCGCCGGAAAGCGGCGCGCCATCGGCCGCGACGATCGTCTCGTAGCCCTGCGGGAAGCTGGCGATCAGCTCGTGCACGTCGGCCAGAACCGCAGCCTCGTAGATCTGGTGATCGTCGATGTCGTCGCGCATGCGCGAAATATTCGCCTTGATCGTGCCGGGGAAGAGCTGCACGTCCTGCGGCAGATAGCCGATGCTTTCGCCGAACTGCCGCTGATCCCAGTTGCGCAGGTCCATCAGGTCGAGACGCACATTGCCCGATGTCGGCAGGATCGAACCGACCAGCATCTTGCCGAGCGTCGTCTTGCCGGAACCGGAATTGCCGATGACGGCAAGGGATTCGCCCTTCCTCAGCGAGAAGGAGATGCCGTTGAGGATGACCTTCTTCTGCGGCGGCGGCACGAACAGGATGCGCTCAACGTCGAGACGGCCTTCCGGATTGGGCAGGCGCAGCCGCGGGAAGTTGAGCGGCGAGTTGATCAGCAGCTGCTTGATGCGGCCATAGGCGGCGGCCGAGCGGTTGAACTGATGCCAGCCTTCAATCGCGCCCTCGATCGGCGCCAGCGCGCGTCCCGAGACGATGGAGGCGGCGATGACCATGCCGCCGGTCAATTCACCGGAAAGTGACAAATGCGCGCCCCAGCCGAGCAGCGCGACCTGCGTGATCATCCGGCAGGCCTTGGAGATGCCGGAGAAGATGATGTTGCGGTCCTGGGCGGCCACATGGCTCTTCAGCGATCCGGCCGTCTCCCTGCCCCACATCTTCACCGCTTCCGGGATCATGGCGAGCGCATTGATGATCTGCGAGTTGCGCGCCATGGAATCGAGGTGGAAGTTGGCGCGGCTGAGATAGGTGTTTGCGTCGGCGAACTGCCGCGCCGTGAACTTCTGGTTCAGATAGGCGATGAAGAACAGCACCGCGCAGCAGGCCATGATGATCAGGCCGAGATGGGGATGCACGAGATAGACCACGACGATGAACAGCGGCATCAGCGGCGCGTCGAGGAAGGCGATCAGCGTCCCTGACGTCAGGAAGCCGCGCAGCTGCTGCAGGTCCTGAAGGATCTGGTAATCCTTGCCGGTGCCATGAAGCGAGGCGCGGGCGGCGGCGCTGAGGATCGGCGCCCCCAGCTGCACTTCGAGCTCGACGGCGGTGCGCATCAGGATGAAGCGGCGGATCGAATCGAGGAAGGCTTGGATCAGCACGGCGCCGAGCACGGCGATCGTCAGCATGACCAGCGTATCGATCGAGCGGCTGGTCAGCACGCGATCGGAAATCTGGAAGAGATAGAGCGGGATCGCCAGCAGCAGAATGTTGATGGCGATGGTGAAGGCCATGACGATCACCATGTTGCGGCGGACCGCAGCAATGCCCTTGGCGAGGCTGGCCGCGAAATTCACCGGCTCGCTGCGCTTGTGGAAGTTCGCGCCGTTGCCGCCGCCACCGCCGCCGCCACCACCGGAATCCGGATCCTTGCCATTGCCGCCGCCGCCGGTCTTCAGCCGCCGGTCGTTTTCCTGCAGCGGGCCGGTATTGCCCTCGATCGTCTTGCCGAACGGGATCGTCGGGCTCTGCTTCAGCTCCGAAGGCTCCTGCGGAATGGCTTCGGGCATTTCCGGCGTCTGCGGTGTGCGGCGAGCGACTGTCTCTTCGGCTTCGGCCGCTGCCGGAGCGCTTACGGGTTCTGCCTGCACGGCCGGAGGCTCGACCACCGCTGTCGCGATTTCGATCGGTGCGGGAGGCGGTTCTACCTCTAACGCCTTGGGTCCTTCCAGAACCTCGGCATGTTGAGCGGTTGCGATTTCCGCCGTTGCTTCGATTACTGTCGGAGCCGCGACCTCCACTTCCGCCTGCGTCTCTGTTTCTTCATGCTCAACCGGTGCCGGCTCTTCGGCCTGGATTTCCGGTTCAGCCGAAGCGGCAGCTTCGGGCGCAGCGGCAATCTCGATCGCAGCAACCTCTTCCTCAGCCTCGACGGCTTCCGGCGCCTCAGCCGTCCGTGCAAGATCCTCGGCGGCAGCGGCCCGGAAGGCAGCAGCTTCGGCGGCGCGCGCTGCGGCGCGCTTCTCGGTCAGCAGGCGAAGATTGGCGACAGCGTCGTCGATCGCCGACATGCAGGCATCGGTCATATCCTCGTCGAACGCGCTGCCGCGCCGGCCGAGTCCCAAAGTGCGGCTTCCGGTGAAGGTGTTCTTTGGAATGTGATTCATGGGAGCGCTTCCCTCTACTCAAAACTATGCGGTGACGCCTTGCATCACATCCGGGTGGGTCAGGTGCCATGCGTAGTCGTGGCCGCCATTGATCGTCACGTCGTCGGAGCCGCTGGCATGCTGGTCGCTGTCGTTGCCGAGGAAGGCGATGGCTTCATTGGCAAGCGGTGCCTGCTGCGGCTGCGTCGTGTCGTGTTCGACAAGGCCACTCTGGATCAGAATCGCATCGGAATAGAGCTGGCCATTCAGGTAGGTCGTATGGCCAATCGTATCGTAATCCATGATCTGGGCGATGTTGACGACGGCATTGCTGCCAGTATCGACATGGATCGTGGCGTTCTGATTGTTCTGGGCGATCGACGAGATGACATGGGTGACGTCGTCGGAATCGCCGAGAATGCTCACCTGCTTGATGACGTTGACGTCATAGAGGTTGCCGGTGATGTAGAGGACGTTCAGCCCCGCATAGCCGGCAAAGTTGGCGTCATGGGCAAGTCCTTCCGGCATCGAGGGATCGCGTTCCTCGATCGCTTTCTGGGTGGCGGCCATGTAGTCGGGCATCGCCTGGAAGCGGTCGTTGGCGCCGACATTGTGGATTTCGGCAAGGTTCCAGATCAGGTTGTTGCCGCCCTGGATCGTGGCGCCGGGGGCACCGTCCTGGCCGCGGGCCCAATCATTGTCGTAGAGCACCGAAATCTGCGAGATGACGTTCATGTCGAGAACGTTGCCGCCGACGATCACCAGATCGTACTGCATGCCGATGCCGAACATCGACGCGAAATTGACGGCCGAGTTGCCACCCGTCAGCACGGTCGCATCCGTGCCGGTGGCGGTGATCGTCATCGTGTCGTTGTCGTTGATGAAGTGATACTGCTCGATCCAGTTGACGAAGGACACGTCGCCATTGACGACGCTGACGCGCCAGGCGGTCGGGAAGGTCGGATCGTGCCCGTCGTCGGTGGAGGCAGAATGCTGCGAGCCACCGTCATCATAGACGCTGCGCTGGAAGCTGGCGATATTGTTGGCGACGGTCGCAGCGCTTTGCGACTTGTCGAAGACACCGCCGAAATCGTCGTGGTCGCTATAGATGTAGCTCTGGGTGATCGCGTCGATCTGATGGTAGTTGCCCATCACGGCGGTCACAGAGGAGATCACCGAGGTATCGGTGATCTGCACGATATTGGCGAGCACATTGGCGCCGGCCGCGATCTCGAGCGTGTTGCTCGGGCCGCCGTGCTCTTCCTGCGGCGTATCGCTCTTGCTGTCTTCAAGGTCGGCCGGCGGCTTGGCGATGCCGCGGTCCGGCATCATGTCGTCGAGCACCGGTGCCGTCGTGGTGGCGACGCCGTTGACGATATAGGACGGACTGCTGAGATCGTCGCCGGCGCTCTTGTAGAGATAGGTCGGGCTGTCGGCATCGCCGTCGGTCACAAAGGTCGGCTGCGGCTGTCCATCCGGCGTCTCGTCGGACGCCTCCGGCATCGAGCGGATATAGTCGTGCATGCTGTCGGCGATTTTGGTCAGCGCCTCGGCATTGTCGGTCCGGTGGATCTCCTGGAACGGCGACAGCGCCTCGGCCTTCTCCTCATACTCGATCAGCTTCATCGTCACGAAACTGGTGTCGCGAGGATCGACCTGCTGATCCGACAGGTTCAGGAAGTCGTCGTCATAGAGGATGTTGATCTGCGAGACATGCGCGATCATCGAGCCCGGACCGGCATAGATCGGCAGCAGCGGATCTTCGCCCGGAACGGTGATCTGCGGGGTGAAATGCAGCCCCGTCAGGTCGCGATGCGCCAGCTCGTTCAGCTTGGCGATACTTTCCTCGAAGGCATGGCCGAGGAAGCGCGGATGCGCGAAATTGATGTCATAGGCGAGTGACCGGTAAGGCGCGCTCGGATCGTAGTCTTTCAGTTCGAGATCCGAGGCAAATTTCTGCGCGGCCGCTTCTTCGTCCTGCGGCAGCGCGCTGTCTTCGGTCGGCCGAGAACCCTCGGCATAGGCATTGCGCATTTTCGCTTCTTCGGTCGCCGTATCGAATAGGCCGATGAAGTGCGCAATGATTTCTGAAAGCTTCTCTGTATGCATGGTGGCCCCTCCCGTTTGCCACGGTGCCCGGCCTCTCAACAGCATACCCGCCCGTCACGGATACTCTCGTGTGCTGCATCAAGCCGCCAAACTGCACCGGCGGGACCGCCGGTGCAGGATGTCTTGGACAGTCCTGGAGGTTATGCGCCGTCGTGCGAGTCCTGGCCCACGGTATTGGAGTCGTGGCCGATCGCGTCGAACGTATTGCTGAGCATGTTCGCGCCTTGCACGAGTTCCATGTGGATACCCGAATTTGCAAGGATCGAGGACGCATCCGCAACGCTCGAGCCGTTGACGTCGTCACCGGCACCGCCGGTCCAGCCGCCATGGTGGCCGAGATCGATACCTTCCGCACCGGTCGCGGTGTTGCCCGCGGTGGAGACGGAGTTGCTGGCGTGGGCGGCATCCATCTTCATGCTCCAGACCGAATCCTGGTCCGCAAGATGGTTCGCCTGGATGGCATTGAAGGCATTGCCGCCACCGAGGCTGCCGTTCAGGATGTTGTCGACATCCAGGGTGAAGGAGAAGTTGTCACCGAGGTTGAAGTTCACGTCACCGCCGGCGATGCCGAGGTTGTCGAAGTCCTTGACGTCATGAACCGTCGCGAAGTCGTCATCCGACTTGTTGAAGCTGTCCGCCGTATTCGTGGTGTCGTTGTCGGTCTTGTTGAAGCTGTCAGCCGTATTGAAGCTGTCGCTCGTCGTGGTCGTCTTGACGTCGGTATCGGTGACCGTCTTGATGTCGGTGTCGGTCTTCGTGTTGATATCGTTGTCGCTGTACGACTTGCTGTCGTAGCTCCAGTCATAGTCCGACTTCACATCCGTATCGGTGATGGTGGTCGTCTTGGTGTCCGCATCATTGATATTGGTGTTGGTCGTCTTGCTGTCGTAGTCCCAATCGTAGCTGTTGTCGCGATTGTTGCCGTTCAGCAGATCGAGCGTAGCGTCGACAGTGATATCCGAACTGTTGTCGCTGTTATCGCTGTTGTTGCTATTGTCGCTGTTATCACTGTTGTCGGTATTCGTGGTGTTGTCGCGGTTGTCGCCATTGGCAAGGCCGCCGATATAGGCTGTCGAACCGTTCGAGGTGTCCGGATCATTGATTGCGGTATTGCCCAGGAAACCGTCGGCAAGCGCACCGATGTTGTTGGTTTCGGTGTCGCCACCGGGCTGATAATTAGACATTTCGCTTCCTCCAAAGGAATTCGGAGCAGTGTGCGAAATCCCTCTCATCTCAAATGGGATTTACTCGCGCTTACTCCGATACTGTTACTGGTATGCAGATGTATGCATTACCTAATCATCTGCGGTTCAATTCTCGGTTTGTTGGCCAAACCTGACGTATTGGATTGCGCGTAACTCAGTACAAGGACGCACAGATCTAGTTCCGCAATCATGTGATTGAAGACTTCATGCTTTCAGTTGTTTGAGTTGCCCCAATAGAAAAGCAGATATCGCAGTCGTGAGGGGATATTCCGCGTTTCGGGTGCCGCCAGTCAGCGACCCTAGAACTTTGGGGGAGAAATACTGAACTTCCTAGATACCAATTCGGGCTAGCGCTTCGGAGCCTTGTGCTCTTCGCCCGGACTGATCAAGCGCGCCCTCCGATCATCCCCAAGGTTGAACTGGAACGCGCCGGAGGTCGCCCCCATTTGCGGGCGATCGCGCTGCTTCGCTTTGGCTCAAGTCTACGTCAAAAGAC
Organism: Rhizobium sp. Rhizsp82; assembly: GCF_047325115.1. Classification (NCBI taxonomy): domain Bacteria; kingdom Pseudomonadati; phylum Pseudomonadota; class Alphaproteobacteria; order Hyphomicrobiales; family Rhizobiaceae; genus Rhizobium; species Rhizobium sp. Rhizsp82. The sequence goes on from NZ_CP168570.1 coordinate 2,574,217, forward strand.
TTGCACAAGTAACATTCCGGTTAATTGGCGCTGGCCGAAAGAGTGAAAAAGACCGCCTGTCTATTATTGATGCGAAAATACCATCGAACCCAAAAAATAATCGGCAATATACCCCATAAGTTATCTAGTAAGGGTGCAATACAACCGCTGCAATAGGAAATGTCATTGTATATTTACAAAAACTAACCCGTTTGGGCCATTTCCTTCAATGCAACTTCGTATTACCATAATTAAGAAATGGCTAACTAATGAAGACGGGAATTATCAGGGGCGCCCGTCCGGGCGGCCCGAAGTATCACTCAAAGCATTTGTAACGTGTAACGCTATGGGGAGGCGTAAATGTTCATGACTGCGTCGAAGACTGGTGATGCCGAGCAGGGCCGAAAGTTCGGTCCGGCCGGGGACACGATACTTGTAATTGCCAATGCAGACTTGTTCTCCGAATGCCTCGTCGAGGCTCTCGCGAAAAAGTTTCCTACCTGTGAGGTCATCAGCAAGGGCTACTCCAAGGCCATGCTGGAAAACGATGCGAATGATGCCACGCTCGTTCTCTTCTACCACATAACCGGAGCCGAGCTCAGCGAGGCGCTGGCGGCCGTCAGGGAAAACCATCCCGCGACGTCGATTGCGCTCGTGGTCGAAGCGATCGATATGATGGAGCCCTATGTCAACCGTCTGGTCGAGGCACGGGTGATCGACGGCGTCCTGCCGCTCAATCTGCGGCTCGACGTGTTCATGGCGGCGGTCGATCTCTTGATGAAGGGCGGCGAACACTTCCCGTCCGCATTGCTGAACCGGCTGACGAACCAGGCGGTGCAGCCTGAACGGTCGCTCTACGAGACCCGTTCGGTCGCAGCTGCCGGGGCAGGGGCGCTGCGTCTGCGCCAGGGGGACATGTCCGCCCTGACCACCCGCGAAGTCCAGATCCTTGATCTCATCTGCAAGGGCACGCAGAACAAGATCATCGCCGACGAGCTCCATCTCTCGGAGAACACGGTGAAGGTTCACGTTCGCAACATCTACAAGAAGATGAATGTCCGCAATCGCACCGAGGCGGCATCCCGCTTCTTCAGCAGCGAAGCGAACTCTTCGGGAAGATGGCGGAACTGATCGTTTCCCGACCACCTGAAACAGCAGGCCGCGCCCGGAGCGCGGCTTCTGCCTTTCTGGCGTAAAGCCAACGGCGCACGGCAAGCGCAGTCAAACGCCACATCTCTCAGGACAATCGGAACTCAGTCACGGGCATCGCCTGGCATCATGCCGTGCCGGCTATCGATGGCACGCGCCCTGGCGGCGCTGACGGATGCCCAAAAACGAAAACGGCGCCTAACGGCGCCGTTTTGGATGTATCGCATTCGCCGCTGATTAGCGGAACGAACGCGATGCAATGTTGCGGATCTCGTAACGGTTGATACCGATATCGGAGAGGGTCTGGTTGGACAGGTTGCCGAGTTCGTTGAGAGTGCGGCGGTAGCTAATCCAGCTCTTTGCAATGCGGATCGGGTTCATTTCTATCATCCTTGAAGGTGTCTCGCGGCCGGCGTCATCGCCGTCTCTGCGCTTGCACATTCATATAGTGGATCGCTGTCATATTGTGCAGTGCAAAGAAAAGGCATCTGCTATGCGTTTGTGCAATGATTTGCCCGCTAAATACGCAGGTGTGAATTTTTGAGCGGTAAAAGTGAGCTCTTTTTGCCTGCAACTCCTACGAAAGTGTAAACTCCAGGCAAAAGAAAACGCCCGTTGCGTGAGCACCGGGCGTTTTGGGGAGGAGATCAGCTTGGGAGGACGCTGATCGCCTGGATTAGCGGGCAGCTGCCTCGCGAGCGACGCGATGGATGTCCGAACGGTCGATGCCGAGGTCATGCAATTCGCGGTTGGTCATGCGGCCAAGTTCAGAAACCGTCTGACGGTACTTGCGCCAGTTGTTGAAAGAGCGGCTGAAGTTCATGTTGGTCCCCTTTCCTAGGGCTTGCGATCTGCCAGCTGCAGCCTTTCCGCGCTGGCCTCTATTTGATGAGCTGAATATATGTTGCGCCGCGAAGAACTAACAGAGACAAGAATTCAAGCCACCCATGCATGAAATGCAGATCTCGGGCGGTGAATTACAAGTTTTCGCCGCTTTGTGGTCAACGAATAGGCAGAATGATTTTCTCTTGGTCAGTTCATCCGCCAAGATGCCGCCATTTGCCGCCGGAAGATCAAAACCCAGTCGAGGGACGGCAGAGAGAGCCTTTCCAGGCGCGATTCAGGTGAAGGGTAGGCTCGTCTGCTCGCGGCGCTCGACTTGGCGCTCCGGCATGCATTCTGCATGGGCGCGGGCGCCTGCGGACGCTTTGCGGCTTTATCCGGATTTGCTGATGTTTAATCGTTTAACCTGCCGTTAAACAAAACGCCCACCGGGGGAGGATCCGGCGGGCGTCATGTAGGTGACTGACAACTGGGAGGAGGAGTGTTGTCAGTCTATCGGAGGGCGCTGGGAGGAGGAGTGCGCTGCTCCGAATTCTTTTTACGAACATCATGTTCGCAGGCGTCCGGTAAACCGGGCCGGGCTGCCATGCCCGTGCTTCTTGATCATTTAAATAGTATGACTTTTGATTATTTTGCAGTGCAATATTTTCATGGTGGCTATGCAGCTCATGCATGCCTTGCTGCAATATGCACATATTAGCAATGCCTCGTTAATTGGCGGTTAATAAGTGCCCCAACTTCGCACAGTGAGATTCCTGCATTGCAGCCCGGGATTGCCTAACGGCTTGGCCGCCTATAACGCTAGGCAATGCCATCACCGGGGCGGAGGCTGGAATGTATCGAGGCAGGCTGGAGCGCGACCTTTCTATCTGGGTCGACAAGGGGCTGATCACGGAGGTCGCTGCCGAGCAGATGCTCGGCGAATACGACGCCCGTCCCGCAAGCTTCAGCCTTGGCCGGGTGCTGATGGTACTCGCTGCCGTCCTGCTCGGCGCCGCGGTCCTGCTGCTGATCGCCTCCAACTGGGAGGCCATTCCGAGGCTCGTGCGTGTCGGCGCCATCCTGATCGTCATCTGGGCGGCCTATCTTGGTGCCGCGGCTCTGTTCGCCCGCGGGGCGCAGGCGGCCGGCAATGGGCTGCTGGTCATCGCCGTGCTCGGCTTCGGCGGCGCCATCTCGCTGATCGGCCAGATGTACCATCTTTCGGGCGACGAGCAGGTGGTGATGTATCTGTGGTTTGCGATCGCCGTCATTTCCGCCGCGCTCTTTCGTTCCGCGCCGGCCGTCGCGATTGCCGGCTTCCTCTCCTGGGCATCGTTTGCAGTCTATCTCAACAATAATGACGGCCGCTGGATCGGCATCGGCGCCTGGCTGCCGATCGTCATGAGCGCGGTGACGGTGGCTCTGGTGCGCTACACCGATGCGGGCAGGGTGCGTCATCTCGCCTATCTGCTCGCCGTCGCCTGGCTTGCCTGGATCTATACGCTGAACGAGGATCTGTGGCTCGCGATGGTCTATGTCGTCTGTGGCATGGCCGTCTTCCTTGCCGTCAGCCTGCCGCCGTTGCGCGTCACAGAGTTCATCCTGACCGCCGGCGCTGCTCCCGCCTTCTACGCCTTCCTGGTCGCCGCCGTCGGCCTGCTTCTTCTCAATATACAATTAGAGCAGGGCGGAGCGCTGGTCCTGCTCAGCCTGGCGACGCTCGGCGTCTCCGTGCTGGCGATCGCGCTGCAGGGCAGGGACAACGGCGCGGTGCGCTATCTCGCCTATCTGATGTTTGCCGGAGAGATCCTTTATCTGGCGTCCGAGACCGTCGGTTCGATCTTGGGCACTTCAGGTCTCTTCCTATTGTCGGGTCTCTTCGTCGCTGTCGTCGCCTGGCTGGTGATCCGCCTGGAGAGACGCTTCGGCGGTAAGCGCCAGGAGGTCGCCCGATGAGTGCCGTCCTCTCGAGCCCGCGTTCCGGCCGCCGCTATGTGGTTGCCGCCATCATCGCAGCCGTGCTGCAGACGGCGATCCTCGGCTATATAATAGAGAGCCGCGCTGCGATCCTGCGCAGCGGCGCCGACGTCGTCTTGAAGACCGCGCCGGTCGATCCGCGCGATTTCCTGCGCGGCGACTATGTCATCCTGAATTACGACATCTCCTCGGTGCCGGTCAGCACCGTCAAGGGCGGCCTTCCCAAGGATGCGGGCGAGCAGGTGCTGTGGGTGCGGCTCAGGCCGCAGCCGGACGGCTTCTGGGCGATCGCCGAATCGTCCTTCACGGCGCTGATGCCCGAGACCGGCAGCGTCGTCGTGAAAAGCCAGCCGTTCTATAGCTACGGCGCGTCGAGCGGTGACATGATCCGCGTCGAATATGGCATCGAGCGCTATTATGTTCCGGAAGGCGAGGGCAAGCCGCTGGAGGAGGCCCGCCAGGATGGAAACGTCTCCATTGCCGTGCGTGTTTCGGCCGATGGAACGGCACAGATCCGCAGCCTGCTGGTCGATGGAAAGCCCGCCTATGAGGAGCCGGTTTACTGAGGCGCCGATTGCCCTGTGGATTGCCACCCGCCGGGTGAAAACTCCCTGTCATCCGGTCTTCATTTTTCCTTTGCCTCTACCAAATCGGGTGATATAGAGACGCCGCGCTCCGGAAGGCCTCATGCGCAGGCATATGCATGCGGTTTTGCGAACGCGGGTATGGTGAAATTGGTAGACACGCCAGATTTAGGTTCTGGTGCCGCAAGGCGTGGGAGTTCAAGTCTCTCTACCCGCACCAAAGCTGGCTTGCAGGCGGGAGATCCCGATTACCCGGCAGGATGGCGCCGTCCCCCTTAACGGCGGGATGCATTGGAATTTGAACAACAAGCCACGCGCGGCCAAGTTTGTCCGGCGTCGTGCTCATCGAAACGAAGGCGTCTGGGCACGGCCGCCAACGAAATGAAGGTAGGAAGACATGCAGGTTATCGAAACGCTCGCTGAAGGGCTGAAGCGCGAAATCAAGGTCGTTATCCCGGCCAAGGACATGGAAAGCAAGCTGAACGAGCGTCTTGCCGACGTGAAGGACAAGGTCCGCATCAACGGCTTCCGTCCGGGCAAGGTACCGCCGGCTCATCTGAAGAAGGTCTACGGCAAGTCCATCATGGCCGACCTCGTCAACGAGATCGTTCGCGAACAGCCGACCCAGATCCTTTCCAGCCGTGGCGAAAAGTCCGCCACCCAGCCGGAAGTCGCCATGACCGAGGACAAGGACGAGGCCGAACAGATCCTTTCCGCTGAGAAGGACTTCGAATTCACGCTGTCCTACGAAGTTCTGCCGCCGATCGAACTGAAGTCCACCAAGGGCATCAAGATCACCCGCGAAGTCGTCGACATCTCCGATGACGAAGTCAACGAGCAGGTCCTCAAGGTCGCTGAAAGCGCCCGTTCCTACGAAACCAAGAAGGGCAAGGCTGCCGACGGCGACCGCGTCACGATGGATTACGTCGGTAAGGTTGACGGCGTTGCCTTCGACGGCGGCACCGATCAGGGCGCTGAACTCGTTCTCGGCTCCGGCCGTTTCATCCCGGGCTTCGAAGACCAGCTGGTCGGCGTCAAGGCTGGCGACGAAAAGACCATCACCGTGACGTTCCCGGCCGATTACCCGGCCAAGAACCTCGCTGGCGCTGAAGCCACCTTCGACGTCACCGTCAAGGACGTTGCTGCTCCGGGCGAAACCGAGATCAACGACGAACTCGCAAAGAAGCTCGGCCTGGAATCGGCTGACCGCCTGCGCGAAATCGTCCGCGGCCAGATCGAATCGCAGTACGGCTCGCTGACCCGCCAGAAGGTGAAGCGTCAGATCCTCGACCAGCTCGACGAGATGTACAAGTTCGAGACCCCGAAGTCGCTGGTTGACGCCGAGTACAACGGCATCTGGAGCCAGGTGAACAACGATCTCGCCCAGTCGGGCCGCACCTTCGAAGACGAAGGCACGACCGAAGACAAGGCACAGGAAGAGTACAAGACGCTCGCTGAACGCCGCGTCCGCCTCGGCCTCGTTCTCTCCGAAATCGGCGAAAAGGCCGGTGTCGAAGTGTCCGAAGACGAAATGCAGCGCGCTATCTATGAGCAGCTGCGCCAGTACCCGGGCCAGGAGAAGCAGATTCTCGACTTCTTCCGCAGCCAGCCGGGTGCCGCCGCTTCGATCCGTGCTCCGATCTTCGAAGAGAAGGTCATCGACCATCTGCTGACCGAGATCGACGTCACAGACAAGAAGGTCACCAAGGAAGAGCTGCTCGCCGACGAAGAAGGCGAAGGCTCGGACAAGGACGCCAAGAAGGCCCCGAAGAAGAAGGCAGCTGCCAAGGCTGAAGCTTCTGAAGGCGAAGAAGCAGCTCCGAAGAAGAAGGCTGCTCCGAAGAAGAAGGCTTCCGAAGGCGACGCCGAATAATCGGCTGATCCGATCAGGATTTCGAAAGGCCTCGCCTCGCGGCGGGGCCTTTTTCTTTGTCGGCAAGCGTACTGACTTACAGGCTGTGAAGAAGTTTCATATTTGCTAATCAGTGTCTTGCGGTGTGAGGCCTATCCTCTACACTTCAGGATTGCGTCGATATGCAGAGGGGAAAATCGTGGCCTTCCAGAACAGCGCCATCGAAGGCGAGGCCGATAGCGGCCTGGCTGCAGAATCCGGTTTCTTCACCTGGGATATAGCCTCCAACCTGCTTTATGCAGATGGCGCGGTGGCCGATCTCTTCGGGCTCGACTATCACACCGCCGAGCGTGGGCTGCCGCTCGAGAACTACATCGAGCGCATTCACCCGGAAGACCGCCCGGGCGTCGCCGCCACGATCCACCAGACGATCACCACCGGCGAGCCCGAGCAGCAGAGCTACCGGACACGCCAGGTCGATGGCACCTATTCCTATGTCATGGTGTTCGGTCGCTGCTTCCGCGACCGCAGCGGCGTTCCGCATCTCTATGCCGGGATCGTCTGTCCGGTGTCGGAAGAGCCGATGCTGACAAGGCCCTTGGTGAAATATTGCCTGACCGCCTATGATATCGCGGTGCGCGAGGGCAACAAGGCCGTCGCACAGCATCTCTTGGCGGCTCTGGGCGAGCTCGACTGGATGAAACCCGACAATATGCTGGCGAACTGAGCCGGCTCAGAGTTCCGACTTGATGTCGCCCATGCGATTCCAGGCGTCGAGGCCGGCAATCTTGTAGGCTTCGGCGAGCGTCGGATAGTTGAAGGTATTCTCGACGAAATATTCGACGGTACCCTTCAGGTTCAGTACGGCCTGGCCGATATGCACGAGCTCGGTTGCGCCTTCGCCGACGATATGGACGCCGAGCAGGCGGCGCGTCTTCAGCGAGAAGATCAGCTTCAGAAGGCCGGTATCGAGACCCATGATGTGGCCGCGCGACGTCTCGCGGAAACGGGCAATACCGCATTCATAGGGAATGCCGCGTTCCTTCATTTCCTCTTCGGTCAGGCCGCAGGTGGAAATTTCAGGCACTGCGTAGATGCCGTAGGGGAAGTATTTCGGCGGCTCCTTGGCGACGGCGCCGACGGCAACGCGCGCTGCAATGCGGCCCTGTTCCATCGAGGTGGAGGCCAGGCTCGGGAAGCCGACGACGTCACCGGCCGCATAGATGCCGGGAACGGAGGTCTCGAAGGTTTCCGGATTGACCTTCAGGCGGCCGCGATTGTCGGCCTCGAGGCCGATCGCCGGCAGGTTCAGCGTGTCGGTGGCGCCCATGCGGCCGGCAGCGAAAAGCACCATGTCGGTCGTCAGGTGGCGGCCGTTGTCGAGCGTCAGCTGCACCTTACCGTTATCGAGCTTCTCCACCTTGTCGGCCTTCTGGCCGAGCAGCAGCTTCATGTTGCGGTCGCGCAGCTGGTAGGTGAAGTCCTCGACGATCTCCTTGTCGATGAAATCGAGCATCGTGGACTTCGGATCGAGCAGGGTGACGGCGGTGTCGAGCGCGCTGAAGATCGTCGCATATTCGATGCCGATAACGCCGGCGCCGATGACGACCATCGAGCGCGGCAGTTCCTCGATGTCGAGCAGCTCGTCGCTGTCGATGATGGTCTTGCCGTCGAAGGGCATATAATCAGGGCGGAATGGCTTGGTGCCGACAGCCAGAAGAACGCTGATGGCGCCAACCTGAATGGTCTCGCCGTCGTCCTTGACTACCTGCAGCGTCGTGGCGTCGATGAAGCTCGCCTTGCCGCGCATGTGCTGCACCCGGTTACGGGCGAACTGGTGTTCGAGAACCTCGACTTCGTGGTCGAGGGTAATCAGCAGGCGGCGGCGCAGGTCTTCAGCGCTGATCTCATCCTTGACGCGGTAGGCGCGGCCGTAGAAGCCGCGTTCGCGCCAGCCGGAGAGATTGAGCGCCGTTTCGCGCAGCGTCTTCGAGGGGATGGTACCGGTGTGGACCGAGACGCCGCCGACGCGTTTGCCCTGTTCGATGACCAGAACCTTCTTGCCGAGTTTGGCAGCCTGAATGGCGCCGCGGCGGCCTGCGGGGCCGCTGCCCACAACAACGAGATCGTACTGGAACATGGCTCAGCCCCGGCTTGGAAGAGGAATCAGATATTGCGCCGCAAAATGTCGCGCATTCACCGGTATCTGGTCAATGTTACAGATGCTTTAAGGGGCAGGTATCAGGAATCACCGAAGCCAAGCAGGGGTTCCATTTTCTCGAATGTTATGTCCATCGGAAAAGCATGCGAGAAAGAGTAGGGGATGTGGCCGTAGCGCAGCGACAGCTGACCCTCGGCAACCTTCTCGCTCTTGCGGGCGATGGCGGCGAGATAGAGCGCCGAGGCAAGGCCCGTCCGGTCGGCGCCAGCCTGGCAATGGATCAGCAGCGGCTTCGGCGCATCGCGCATGATGGCGATCAGCTGCATCGCCTGATCGGGCGTCAACTCCGTCGACGAGTTCATCCGGAAATCGATATGCTTGATGCCGAGCGCGTTCGACTGGGCGACCTCGCTGTCGTACCAGCCGTGCTTTTCGTTCTCGCCGCGCAGGTTGAGGATCGTTTTGATCCCGTACTTGCCTTCGAAACGAGCGATCGCTGAGGCTGACGGCTGCGAGGAGCGGTAGACCTCACCGGCAACGACGGCATGGAAATTGTCGGTCGCCAGCAGATAGAGATAGTAGCCGCCGATCAGGACGGCGAGCAGGCCGAAGACGTTGAGGATGCGCTTGGTGATCGGAGAAACGGTCAGACGCGGAAATGCCAGTGCCATTGAAATCTCTAGCTCGAGTCGCGCTGCGGAATATGCAGCACGCACTCTCTGCGAGCCGAAACTGACACTTACCTGAAAGGGATCAGATCAGGCGCAAGCCCTTGAGGCTGGCATGCCCGTCCTTGCCGATGATGATGTGATCGTGAACGGTGATGCCGAGCGGCTTTGCCGTATCGATGATCATCTTCGTCATGTCGATATCGGCGCGCGAGGGCGTCGGATCGCCGGAGGGGTGATTGTGCACGAGGATCAGCGCAGTGGCGGAGAGCTCCAGGGCCCGCTTCACCACCTCGCGCGGATAGACCGGCGTGTGATCGACCGTGCCGCGCCCCTGCACCTCGTCGGCGATCAGCGCGTTGCGCTTGTCGAGAAAGAGAATGCGGAACTGCTCGCGCGCCTCATGCGCCATCGCCGCATGGCAATACTGGATCACCGAAGACCAGGAGCCGAGCACCTGCTTGTTGCGCAGCTCGCTCTTCAGCGTGCGCTGCGCCACGGCGGAGACGAGCTTCAGATCGAGCGCCACCGCTTCGCCGACACCCTTGACCTCCTGCAAGAGCGCGGCCGGCGCGCCAAAGACGGCGGCAAGCGTCCCGAAGCGGTCGAGAAGCGCCTTGGCGATCGGCTTGGTGTCGCGGCGCGGGATCAGCCGGAAGAGCAGCAGCTCGAGGATTTCATAGTCGGCCAGCGCGCCGTCGCCATTTTCGCGGAAGCGGTTGCGTAATCTCTCGCGATGACCGTGGTAATGCTGCTCGCCACCGATCGATGGCGGCGCGGTCTTTGCGACCGGCGCCGGCTTGGCAGGCTGTTCTGCGAAGAAGAGGCGTTCGTCGACGGGAAGATCGTCGAAAGGCAGTTCATCATCGGAATTCAGAACGGGGCCTTTCGCCATCTTTGTCTCACCCGTTGAGCGGCGCCAGGCCGGGGCGGTCGAGACCGCCGGGCGACAGCGTGAAGATCTCGCAGCCGGTGGCCGTTACGCCGACCGTATGCTCGTACTGCGCCGAGAGCGACCGGTCGCGCGTTACCGCTGTCCAGCCGTCGGCCAGCACCTTCACATGCGGCCGTCCGAGATTGATCATCGGCTCGATGGTGAAGATCATGCCTTCGCGCAGCTCAGGGCCTTCGTTGGCCCGGCCGTAATGCAGGATATTCGGCGAATCGTGGAAAAGGCGGCCGACGCCATGTCCGCAAAAGTCGCGCACGACGGAGCAGCGCTCGGCTTCCGCATAGGTCTGGATCGCCTCGCCGATCGCGCCGGTGCGCGCACCCGGGCGTACGGCAGCGATACCGCGCATCAGCGATTCATGCGTCACTTCGAGAAGGCGCTCCGCGGCGCGCTTGATCTGCCCGACCGGATACATGCGGCTTGAATCGCCGTGCCAGCCATCGACGACGAAGGTGACGTCGATATTGACGATATCGCCCTCACGCAGCGGCTTGGCATCCGGAATACCATGACAGACGACATGGTTGATCGAGGTGCAGGTCGATTTCGTATAGCCGCGATAATTCAGCGTCGCTGGATGGGCGCCGTTGTCCATGCCGTATTCGAACACGAAACGGTCGATCGCATCCGTCGGCAGGCCGGGCTTGACGATGGATGCCAGCTCGTCGAGGCAGCGTGCCGTCAGCTGACAGGCCTTGCGCATGCCTTCGAAAGCGTCGGGGCCATAGAGCCTGATTGCGCCGGTATTTTTCGGCGGCGCCGTGGCGGCTTCGATATAATTCACCATTGCAGGGCCTTAGCGGAAATTGTCCTTGTCGTACATAATGCAGCTATGCCGGGTTCGTCCATCGCGATCAATGGGCGCGTCGGCGATTTGTGTCATCTCAACGCAGAAGAGGCGGCCGGTGGCGCGGCCGCCTCTTCTGTCTTGCATCGAAATTGCGATCAGGAGCGGCGCGAGAAGAGCGACGCCAGCGTCGACTTCGGCGAACCGGCAGAGGTGCCGCTATATTTCGGAACGACGACCAGCTGCTTGATCTCACCGCGCTTGAAGGCGGCCAGGAAGCGCTTGTAATCCTTGAAGGAAACGCAACCGTTGGAATCGCCGCGCTTGCCGAGCATGTAGGTGTGGGCAAGCAGGCCGACGCGATTGTGGATGGCGCCGGCGCCGCCGACCGGATGCAGGCGGATCGCCTCGACGCCATGGAACAGCGCTTCGCGCATCTGAAGGTTATAGGTATGCGGCGGCGTCGGGCCGCGCATCTTCTGATCGACGAAGCGCGGGTTGTCGCGCATGTTGCCGAGGCCCGAATGCGCCTCCAGCCGATCGCCGTTCGGCATGTAAACGGTACCGGCCGAAATGTCGTAGACGGCAACACCAGCGCGGGCGATCGGCGTCAGCGTCGGCTTGCCGACCTTCGGCATGTCGTCTTCGATGTCTTCGTCGTCGACCTTGGCATAGGCAAGCGCCGTCTCCGGTGCATTGGCTGCCGTCTTCGGACGGTTCGGGCGGGCCATCGGCAGCGGTACTTCGCCGCCGTCGGAGAGAACGAGGCCGAAAGGTTCGTCGGAGGCGGCGACACCATCGGCGAGCGCGGTCTCGATCGGGGACGCGGCGGGCGTCGGGCGCGGCTGCGGCATTGCTTCAGCGGCAGCCATGGTCGTTGCGGGCTCAGGCGCCTTGACGGTTGCGACCTGAACCTGAACAGGAGCGGGCAGGGCGGACGGCGTCGTCACGGCCGGGATCGGCGCGGCGCTGGCGAGTGTCTCTGCCTGCTGCTTCAGTGCCGAAGCGATCTCGCTGCCATTGTTGCGCATGGCAAGCAGCGAAAGCCCGCGGCGCTGCATTAGCGCTACCATGTCCTTGGAGGATTTCGCGGGCACATCTGCCGTCATGCGGTCGGAAACGGTCGTCTGGCCGGGAAGCCGGGAAAACTTGCTGACGTGAACGAGGGCTTGCGCGACGCCGGCATTGTGATGCGCATGCGCCTTCGGAGCGATGGCGATATCGGCAAACAGGCTCTTGTCTTCGTTGGCAGGCATTGCCGACGAATGCATCGTGGCAACCGATGCCAGTGTCCAGGTCGATACAGCGGCCCCCAGGCCGATGGCAGCAATAACCGGAAGAGCCCGGAAAAGCTTGGCAGAGCCGAAAATTGCCCAGCCGAAAGGGTTAGCGCTTTCACGCGCCTCGACAGCAAACGCCATATTACTCGGTTTCCCAACGCGTCACTAATACCGGCAGCTTACGCAGGACGCTTTAGCCGGAGCCGATAATGAAGCAACAGGGCCTAAATGAGGCACAGCGCAACTAATCCGCTGTTAGTAACTATGGGCGATTATGGTTTCCAATTCCTTTATGCGGCAAAGGAAATGGACGGCGCCGTTTCAAAAAAAGCCTAGGCCCGTTCCATCACGTAGCTGCCTGGTGCTTCCTCGATGGCATTGAGCGATGCGCCGCCGGGCTTGCGGGCGGGAACACGCTTGCCGTCCTTGGCCTCGATCCAGGCATGCCAATGCGGCCACCAGGAGCCCGGTGCTTCCTCGGCCTTGGTCAGCCAGACATCGTAATCGCCCTTGGCCGGGCCGCCTGTCCAGTACTGGTATTTCTTCTTGTCGGGCGGATTGACGACGCCGGCGATATGGCCGGAGCCGGCAAGCACGAAATCGACCTTGCCCCCGAAGAACTGGCTGCCGAGGAACACCGACTTCGCCGGCGCGATATGATCCTCGCGGGTGGCGAGATTGTAGATCGGGATCTTCACGTCCTTCAGCGACAGGGTCTTGCCGTCGAGCACCATCTCGTCTGCCGTCAGCGCATTGCGGAGATAGCAGTTGCGCAGATAGAAGGCGTGATTGGCTGCGGCCATGCGGGTCGAATCGGCATTCCAGAACAACAGGTCGAAGGGCATCGGCATTTCGCCCTTCAGGTAGTTGTTGACGAAATAGGGCCAGATCAGCTCGGAGGCGCGCAGCATGTTGAAGGCAGTCGCCATCTTCGAGCCGTCGAGATAACCAACCGCCTGCATATGCGCTTCAAGCGCCTGCAACTGCTCCTCGTCGACGAAGACCTTCAGGTCTCCTGCATGGGTGAAATCCACCTGGGTCGTGAACAGCGTCGCCGAGCGGATGCGCTTGTTCTTTTCCTTGGCATGCAGGGCAAGCGTCGCCGCAAGCAGGGTGCCGCCGACACAATAGCCGATGGCGTTCACATCGGTCTCGCCGGTCGCCTTCTCGATGGTCTCCAGCGCGAAATCGACGCCTTCGCGGGCATAGGCGGTCCAGTCCTTCTGCGCATGGCGCGAATCGGGGTTGACCCAGGAGATCACGAAAACCGTATGGCCCTGGTCGACGCACCACTTGATGAAGGACTTCTGCGGGTTGAGGTCGAGGATGTAGAACTTGTTGATCCATGGCGGGCAGATCAGGAGAGGGCGCTTCAGCACCGTCTCTGTCGTCGCCTCATACTGGATGATCTGGCAGATGTCGTTCTGGGCGATTACCTTGCCCGGCGTCAGCGCCATGTCGCGGCCGACGGCGAATTTCGTCATGTCGGTATGGCGAAGCTTCAGGTCGCCATGGCCCGCCACGATATCCTCGGCCAGCATCTTCATGCCGCGCACCAGGTTCTCCCCGCTGCTGGCGATGGTCTCTCGGTAGAGCTGCGGGTTGGTGGCGACGAAATTGGTCGGCGAGAGCGCAGCGGTGATCTGCTTCACATAGAAGCCGGCCTTGTGCTTGGTGTGCTCGTCCAGCCCCTCGGTCTGCGTCACCATCTTCTCCGCCCAGTCGGCGGTGATGAAATAAACCTGCCGCAGGAAGTCGAAGAACGGGTTCTTCTCCCAGTCCTGATCCGAAAAGCGCTTGTCCTTGCGGTCGGGCTCCGGTTCGGCGGCCTCCCCCTGCATGCGCTGCATCGAGCGCATCCAGACGCCGAAATAGCTGCTCATCAGCTGCGTCTGCGCCTCGAAGGTCCGGCGCGGATCGGACATCCAGTATTCGGTGATCTTCGACAGCGTCTTGACCATGTCGGTCATCGGCTCGGCGATCTTGTCGTTGACATCGCCGCGTTCGCGCGGTGCCAGCCATGCAGAAGCGGCCTTGCCGAGATTTTCGAGCGCGCGGGCGAAGTTCACCGCCATCGCCTCGGGATCCTTCATCATATAGGGATCGAGGTTGGTCGCATCGAAGCCTTGCGGCTTGTCCGTCTCGCCTTTCTTGCTGTCGGTCACGCATGTCCTCCGGCGGCAGCAATCATCTGAAATCAATTTGTACATCGTGCCGGAACGAGAAAACAAGTTCAACACAACGCCGCTCATGCTATTGCTTTGTTGCTGCGACAAATTTAACAGTCGCAGTGGCTTCAGGATTTGGAAGATCTGGCATGACGAAGAACGGCAACTCTGGCATCGCAATCGCAACCCGCATGGCATTCATTGCCGCGGCCGCGGCGATGACGCTTGCCGGTTGCTCGTCGACGCCGGAAGAGAAGGCAGCACTCGCCGCCAAGCGAGCGGCCCCCACGGCGGTTGTGATGACCGCCACCAAGGGTGAAGCGCCGGCCGAAAGCGGACTTTCGCATTCGCCGGACGGCTATCCGTCCTTCGGCGCTCCGCTGACGGCCGCCAACGTTCAGATGAACGACGACGAAGCCAAGAGCCTGCAGGCAAAGCTGACCGCGCTCGGCGCGCAGCGCAAGGCGGGTACGATTTCCGAGGCCGAGTATCAGCGCCGCGTTGCGGAATACCGCAAGCTCGCCGCCGATCACGGCACCGACACACTCTCGGAAATCACCAAGTAGGCCTTGCCTTTCAGGCAATTTGCACGCAAAGCCTTCCGCACTGGCGGGAGACATGAATTTTCCCGATAATGCTTCGCAGCTGCGGCATCCGTCAAAGAATCGCCGCCTGCAGACAGTCTGATGAATACGGCGCATGCGATTCTGAAGTTCGTATCGCAAGCAGCCGGGAACAGGACGAACTTCGAGCGCGGCCACGGTGGCCGCATTTCCATGGGGAATGAAATGGAAGAGTTTCACAAAGTCCGGCGTTTGCCGCCTTATGTTTTCGAACAGGTCAACCGTTTGAAAGCAAGCGCGCGAGCGGGCGGCGCCGATATCATCGATCTCGGCATGGGAAACCCTGACCTGCCGACCCCGAAAGCGATCGTCGACAAGCTCTGCGAAGTGGTCCAGGACCCGCGCACGCATCGCTATTCGTCCTCCAAGGGCATTCCCGGCCTTCGCCGCGCGCAGGCCGCCTATTACGCCCGCCGCTTCGGCGTGAAGCTCAATCCGGATACGCAGGTCGTTGCGACCCTCGGCTCCAAGGAAGGCTTCGCCAACATGGCGCAGGCGATCACGGCGCCGGGCGATGTCATCCTCTGCCCGAACCCGACCTATCCGATCCATGCCTTCGGCTTCCTGATGGCAGGCGGCGTGATCCGTTCGATCCCGGTCGAGCCGGACGAGAACTTCTTCGCTCCGCTCGAGCGCGCCGTGCGCCACTCGATCCCGAAGCCGCTGGCGCTGATCCTGAACTACCCGTCGAACCCGACGGCCTTCGTCGCAACGCTTGATTTCTACAAGGACGTCATCGCCTTCGCGAAGAAGCACGACATCATCGTCCTCTCGGATCTGGCCTATTCGGAAATCTATTTCGACGGCGAGCCGCCGCCCTCGGTTCTTCAGGTTCCGGGTGCAATCGACGTCACCGTCGAGTTCACCTCGATGTCTAAGACCTTCTCGATGCCCGGCTGGCGCATGGGCTTTGCCGTCGGCAACGAGCGCCTGATCGCCGCGTTGACGCGCGTCAAGTCCTACCTCGATTACGGCGCCTTCACGCCGATCCAGGTGGCGGCGACCCACGCGCTGAACGGCGACGGATCCGACATCGCCGAGGTGCGCAACGTCTACAAGCGCCGCCGTGACGTCATGGTCGAAAGCTTCGGCAAGGCAGGCTTCGAAGTGCCGCCGCCGGCAGCGACGATGTTTGCCTGGGCGAAGATCCCGGAAAAGTTCCGCCATCTCGGCTCGCTCGAATTCTCCAAGCTGCTCGTCGAAAAGGCCGATGTGGCCGTGGCGCCGGGCATTGGCTTCGGCGAAATGGGCGATGATTACGTTCGCCTCGCACTCGTCGAGAACGAACACCGCATCCGCCAGGCTGCGCGCAGCATCAAGAAATTCCTGTCGACGGCCGACGAGACGATGCACAACGTCATCTCGCTCAACGCACACCGCTGATAGAAACCTCCCAATCGGCAGCCGCGCCCTGCGGCTGCCACTCATGAACATTCAGGATCGCTTCATGGCAGACGCCCTCAAAATCGGCATTGCGGGTCTCGGTACCGTCGGTGCCTCGCTCGTCCGTATCATCCAGCAGAAGAGCAACGAGCTTGCCGCAACGTGCGGGCGTCCGATCCACATTACGGCAGTCACGGCCCGCGACAAGAACAAGGACCGCGGCATCAATCTCGGCGGCATCGCCTGGTTCGATACGCCGGAAGAGCTGGCTTCCAAGGCCGATATCGACGTTTTCGTCGAGCTCGTCGGCGGCTCCGAAGGTGCGGCCAAGGCTTCTGTCAGGGCAGCGCTCGACCGTGGTCTCCATGTGGTGACGGCCAACAAGGCACTGCTTGCCTATTACGGCGTCGAATTCGCCAAGATCGCTGAGGAGAAGGGCTCGCTGCTCAACTTCGAAGCGGCTGTCGCAGGCGGCATCCCTGTCATTAAGGCGCTGCGTGAATCGCTGACCGGCAATTCGATCTCCCGCATCTACGGGATCATGAACGGCACCTGCAATTACATCCTCACCAAGATGGAGAAGGAAGGCCTGTCCTTCGCCGATTGCCTGGCTGAAGCCCAGCGCCTCGGCTATGCCGAAGCCGACCCGGCTTTCGACATCGAAGGCAATGACACCGCACACAAGCTGTCGATCCTGACGACGCTCGCCTTCGGCAACCAGATCGCGGCCGACGACATCTATCTCGAAGGCATCACCAATATCTCCATCGAGGATATCCGTGCGGCCTCGGATCTCGGCTACCGCATCAAGCTCCTCGGCGTCGCGCAGCGCACCGATACCGGCATCGAGCAGCGTGTTCACCCGACGATGGTTCCGGTCGATTCCGTCATTGCCCAGGTCGATGGCGTCACCAATGCCGTGGCGATCGAATCCGACATTCTCGGCGAACTGCTGATGGTTGGCCCCGGGGCCGGTGGCAACGCAACGGCGTCGTCTGTTCTCGGTGACATCGCCGATATCGCCAAGAGCCAGCCAGGCGCCCAGCGTGTGCCGGTTCTCGGCCACCCGGCCAAGTCGCTTGAGCCTTACCGCAAGGCGCAGATGCAGAGCCACGAAGGCGGCTATTTCATCCGCCTGACGGTTCTCGACCGCACCGGCGTCTTCGCCAGCGTCGCGACCCGCATGGCCGAAAACCAGATCTCGCTGGAATCGATTGTGCAGCGCTCGCAGCAGCATCTTTCGCCTTCGCATCACCAGACGATCATCCTTGTCACCCATGCGACGACCGAGGATTCTGTCCGCAAGGCCGTCGCCGCCATCAAGGGCGAGGGTTACCTCGTCGGTGAACCGCAGGTCATCCGCATCGAGCGCCCCAAGGAAGACTGAGGGTAACGGCAACCCGGGCGTTGCCAGCCGCTTCCAGCCTGCATAAATGTGCTCGTAGAATTATTGCCGCCCCGTCACGGGACGGTGACATGATGGGGCACAGGCAGAATGGTGGATATCCCCGCCGATCCGATACAGCGCGCATTCCTCGGGGTGGAGAAATCGATCCTTGACAATCGCTGGATTTCACGGCTCGATCAGGCCGGGCAGAACCGTGCGCTCGCCATGTCGCAGGTCCACGGCCTGCCGGATTTGATTGCCCGCGTGCTCGCCGGACGCGGCGTTGCCGTCGATGAAGCCGTCGAGTTCCTCGATCCGACGATCCGCAGCCTGATGCCGGATCCCTACACGCTGACCGATTGCGAGAAGGGGGCCAGGCGCCTCGCCGAAGCGATCCGCCGTGGCGAGAACGTCGCGATCTTCGGCGACTACGATGTCGATGGCGCGGCGTCCTCGGCGCTGATGTACCGCTTCCTGGCGCATTTCGGCGTCAAGGCCGAGATCTATATCCCCGACCGCATCTTCGAAGGCTACGGCCCCAACGCGGGTGCCATCAACCAGCTGATCGACAATGGTGCGCAACTGATCGTCACCGTCGACTGCGGATCGACCAGCCATGAGGCGCTGGATGCGGCCAAGGCGCGCAATATCGACGTCGTCGTCATCGATCACCATCAGGTGACACACGCGCTGCCGCACTGCCACGCCCTGGTCAATCCCAATCGCGAGGATGATCTCTCAGGGCAGGGCCATCTCTGCGCCGCCGGCGTCGTCTTCCTTGTGCTGGTCGCGACGCTAAGGCTGCTGCGCGAGGCCGGCGACAAGCGCATTCTGGCGATCGACCTCTTGCAATGGCTGGATATCGTGGCGCTCGCGACCGTCTGTGACGTCGTGCCGCTCAAGGGGCTGAACCGCGCCTATGTGGTCAAGGGTCTCGTCGCCGCGCGCCATCAGGGCAATGCGGGCCTTGCGGCGCTGTTTCGCAAGGCCGGTCTCTCCGGCCCGGTCACGCCCTATCATTTCGGCTTTCTCGTCGGCCCCCGCATCAATGCCGGCGGACGTATCGGCGATGCGGCGCTCGGCAGCCGCCTCTTGACGCTGGACGACGCCGGTGAGGCTGAAACGATCGCCCAGAAACTCGACGAGTTGAACCGTGACCGCCAGGCGATGGAAGCGGCCATGCTGCAGGAAGCGGAGGCAGAGGCTTTTGCCGAATACGGCGACGGGCAGGGAGCGTCGGTCATCGTCACGGCGCGCGACAAATGGCATCCGGGCATCGTCGGCTTGCTGGCGGCGCGGTTGAAGGAAAAGTTCAAGCGTCCGGCCTTCGCCATCGCCTTCGATCCGTCCGGACGCGGTACCGGCTCCGGCCGCTCGATCAACGGTTTCGATATGGGCCGGATGGTCCGCGCGGCTGTCGATGAGGGCCTCCTCGTCAAGGGTGGCGGACACGCGATGGCCGCCGGCCTGACTGTCGAGCGCGAGAAGCTTGGCGCGCTGCGCAGCTTCTTCACCGAACGCGCCGAGAAGACGGTCGCCAATCTGGTGGCCAACGAAACCCTGAAGATCGACGGCGCCATCGGCGCCAGCGGCGCGACGCTCGACCTGATCGACCGGCTGGAGACGGCAGGACCCTACGGCTCCGGCCATTCGCAGCCGGTCTTCGCAATCCCCGCCCATCGCCTGCGCGATGTCAGGACTGTCGGGGAAAAGCACGTGAAGGTGACGCTGGAAGCCATGGACGGCGCCCGACTGGACGGCATCGCCTTCCGGGCTGCGGACACCGCACTCGGAAATCTCCTGCTCAATTCGCGCGGCGCCAACCTGCATGTCGCGGGCTCGATCGGTGCGGACCATTATCAGGGCTCGCGCCGCATCCAGCTGCGTGTCTCCGACGCTGCCCCCGCGAAGTGATTTACCAGTCAGCCGAAAGCTTGATCAGATATTGCCCATAGGCGCTCTTGCCGAGCGCCTCGGCAAGCTTGGCGAGCTGGTCCTGATCGATATAGCCCATGCGCCATGCCACTTCCTCGGGGCAGGCAATCTTGAAGCCCTGGCGCTTTTCCAGCGTGCTGACAAAGGCCGCCGCGTCGAGCAGGCTGTCCGGCGTTCCCGTATCGAGCCACGCGTAACCGCGGCCCATCAGCTCGACATAGAGCTCGCCGCGCTCCAGATAGGTGCGGTTGACGTCGGTGATTTCCAATTCACCGCGCGGTGACGGCTTCAGGTTGGCGGCGATATCGACCACCTGCTGGTCGTAGAAATAGAGACCGGTCACCGCCCATTGCGACTTCGGCTGCTTCGGCTTTTCCTCGATCGACAGCGCATTCATCTTGCCGTCGAACTCGACGACGCCGTAACGCTCGGGATCGGTGACGTGATAGGCGAAGACCGTGGCGCCTTTGGTGCGCGCCGTCCCCGATTTCAGGATCTCGGGCAGGCCGTGGCCGAAATAGATGTTGTCGCCGAGGACCAGCGCCGAGTTCTGGCCGTTGATGAAATCGGCACCGATGATGAACGCCTGTGCCAGACCATCCGGGCTCGGCTGTACAGCATAGGTCAGCGAAATGCCCCATTGCGAGCCGTCGCCGAGCAGGCGCTTAAAGGCCTCGACGTCATGCGGCGTGGTGATGATCAGGATGTCGTTGATCCCCGCGAGCATCAGCGTCGTCAGCGGGTAATAGATCATCGGCTTGTCGTAGACGGGCATCAGCTGCTTCGACACGGCCTGCGTGATCGGATGAAGCCTGGTGCCGGTGCCGCCCGCAAGAATGATCCCCTTCATGCCAGTCTCCTCAAATCGCATTCTTCAAAATGGCTTGCATCACAACTTCGGTCGAGCGCTTCCAGTCCGGCAGGCGGATGCCATAGGTCTTCGCGAGCTTGTCACCCGACAGACGGGAATTAGCCGGGCGTCTCGCCGGCGTCGGATATTCCGCCGTGGTGATCGGCACAACATTGGCAGATTTGCCGCCGAGCGCCTTCGACCGCGCAAAAATCTCCCGCGCGAATTCCGCCCAGGTTGCTTCGCCGCTGCCGGTCAGGTGAAAGGTGCCGCGCAGGGCAGGGTCAGCATCCGCGGAGAGCCGCGTCGCGATCGCAATCACCGCCTCGGCAATATCGAGCGCCGACGTCGGGCAGCCGCGCTGGTCGGCGACCACGCGCAGTTCGTCACGGCTTTCGGCAAGCCGGAGCATCGTCTTGACGAAATTCGCGCCGAACGGCGAATAGACCCAGGCCGTGCGCAGAATGACGTGATTGGCGTTGGCCGCAGCGACGCGCAATTCGCCCTCGAGCTTGGTATTGCCGTAGACCGAGATCGGCCCAGTCGAATCCGTCTCGACATAGGGCGACGGCTTACCGCCGCTGAAGACATAGTCGGTCGAAAGATGGATCACCGGAACGCCAAGTGCCGAGGCGGCCTCGGCAACGGCGCGCGCACCAATGGCATTGACCGCATGAGCAAGCTCGGCCTCGCTCTCGGCCTTGTCCACCGCCGTGTAGGCTGCCGCCGACACGATCACGTCAGGCTGCGCTGCCGCTAGAGCCGGCAGCACGCTGGCGGGATCGGTAAGGTCGAGGTCCGGTCGACCGATGGCGATGAGCTCGACCCCGTGGGCCGGAGCCATTGCCAGAAGCGACTGGACGACTTGTCCCTGTTTGCCCGTGACTGCAATGCGCATCGTCATCGCCCCTTGAAAGTGCCAAGGCGTTCGCCGGAATAGACATTGTCGCGCAGCGGCCGCCACCACCATTCATTGTCGAGATACCAGCGGACGGTCTTTTCGATGCCGCTGTCGAAATTCTCTTCCGCCTTCCAGCCGAGCTCGGTCTCGAGCTTGGTGGCATCGATGGCATAGCGCGCGTCGTGCCCCGGCCGGTCGGTGACATTGGTGATCAGCCGCGAATGCGCCTCCTTGCCCGGAAATACGCCATCGAGAATCGCGCAGATGCGGTTGACCACCTCGATGTTGCGCCGCTCGTTGCGGCCTCCGACATTGTACTTCTCGCCGGGTCGGCCGCGTGAGGCAATGGTGAACAGCGCCCGTGCATGATCCTCGACATAGAGCCAGTCGCGGATATTTGCACCGTTGCCGTAAACCGGCAGCGGCTTGCCCTCCAGCGCATTGAGGATCATCAGCGGGATCAGCTTTTCCGGGAAGTGGAACGGGCCGTAATTGTTGGAGCAGTTCGACACCACGACCGGCAGCCCATAGGTCCGGTGCCAGGCAATCGCCAGATGGTCGCTCGCCGCCTTCGAGGCCGAGTAGGGCGAAGATGGATCGTAAGCCGTCACTTCCTCGAAGAGCCCGTCATCGCCGAGCGAACCGTAGACTTCATCGGTCGAGACATGCAGAAAGCGGAAAGCGCTTTTGGCCTCGACCTCAAGACCATCCCAGTAGCCGCGCGCCGCATCGAGCAGGCTGAAGGTGCCGACGATATTGGTCTGGATGAAATCGCCCGCACCCGAAATCGAGCGGTCGACATGGCTCTCGGCGGCGAGATGCATGACGATCTCGGGCCGGAAGGAGTCAAACGCCTCCTGCATCGCGGCGCGGTCGCAGATATCGGCGCGCAGGAACCGGTAGTTGGCGGCGTTGTCGACCGAAGACAGCGAGGCCAGATTGCCGGCATAGGTCAGCTTGTCGATATTGAGAACGTCAGCTCCCACCGTGTCCACCAGATGGCGCACCAGCGCCGAACCGATGAAACCCGCTCCCCCCGTTACCATCACCCGCATTGCCGAAACGTCCTTTTCAATCACTGCGCAGAATATTCGAAATAGGCCGGAATATCGGCAAGCTTTGGTAGCTTCCTGTCCTTGTCCGAAAGCACTGCGTCTGCCTCCGCAACTGGCCAGGCAATGCCGATATCTGGATCGCTCCACAAAATGCCGCTGTCATTCGCCGGGCTATAAGGTGCGGTCACCTTATAGCTGATGACGGTATCAGAATCCAAGGTCGCAAAGCCATGCGCAAAGCCTGCCGGGACCCATAGCTGAACGCCGTTCTCAGGCGTCAGTTCTTCGCCGAGCCATTGCCCGAACGTCGGAGATCCGGCGCGGATATCCACCGCGACGTCGAAGATCCGGCCCCGCAGGCAGCGTACGAGCTTGCCCTGTGCGAAAGGTGCTGTTTGGAAGTGCAGCCCGCGCAAAGTGCCAACCTGCGCCGAAAGCGATTCGTTATCCTGAACGAAGGACACATCGGCGACGTTCTCACGGAACCAGCCGTCCTTGAACACCTCGGAGAAATAGCCGCGGTGATCGCCATGGCGCGCCGGGATGATCTTCAGCACGCCGTCAATTTTCGTGGTCTCGATGCGCATCGTCAGTCTCTATTCCCTACCTGCATCACGCTCATCAGCATAGCCGCCTGGGAGCGTGCCCGCATGGCATTATAGCCGTTCTCGGCGATCTGTTCGCGTTCCGCATGGTCGGCGAGCAATTCCTTGCAGCGCTCGACGAGATCGTCATAGGGCTCGACGGCGAGCCCGCCGATGAAGGGATCGAGATCCGGATCCTCGATATCGCCCTCGGTCAACACGCAGACGCGGTTGGCGAGCAGATAGGAGATGCGGACGATCTCGAAAACGCCGCTGGCATAGTGATGGATATTGATGACGATCTTGGCGCGCGCGATCGCCGCATCGCGTTCGGCACCATAGACGTTGAAGAGATGCACGACCTTCAGGCCTGCCTCATGCAGCGAAATGAGAATTTCGCGGCGGCGATCGTTCATCGAGCCATAGAACAGGACGTCGATATCCTTCACCGGCGCATGCCGGATCTGCGACAGGCACTCGCTGTAGCCGATCTCCAGCACGCCGGCATGCTCGATGCCCTTGGCCGCAAGGTTGCGCCGGTTGCGCGGGCTGTAATCCAGCACCGGGAAAGCCTTGAGAACGGCGCTGTAGCGCTCGTTCATCCAGGTGCTCTCGTCCGAGACCTGTTCGAGATTGATGACGACGCTGTCTTTCGGCAGTTTCTGGATAATCTCGAGAGACAGCAGGTTGCCGCCGTAGATGATCGGCGAGCGCCCGGCGAACTCGTGCATCTCGCGAACGATCGGAGCCGAACCACCGAGCTCCTGGAAGGCGCCCTGCAGCGCGAGCGCCACCTCGTCGAATGCGTGGCTGTGATTGTAGCCTCGCGGCGTGACGATCCAGATGCAGTGCTTGTCCTTGTGGGCCTCCCAGCCGCCCTCGAAGGCCTGCAGCATCTTCGCGGCCGGTGCCGCAGCCGACAGCGGCGCAAGCGGCTGCGTCAGGGCTGCGAGTGCGGCCGGATTGACTGGCGGCAGCGACGTGTCGTTGACGCTGGAGGCGCGGGGCGCAAGTTCGCTCTTCGGGAAGGTGCCGCGCGGCACCCAGGCCGGCGGATCGTCGGCGTTCCAGATCAGATGCGGCTCCTTGGCGACAGGCATGCGGCCCTCCTGCCAGGCTTCCAGCCTGGACGGCTCACGGGTCTGCAGGAAGGCTTCCTTGCGCTCGAAGAGATCGTGAAGCAGGCGCCCGGTGCGGGCGCCGAACTTCCATTCGAAATCCGCAGCCGACGGCGAGAAAGCCGAAACCTTCATGCCGCTCGCGACCGCATGCGGAATGTAGAGGCCAAGAAGCCGCTCGATGACGAAGGGCCGCATGGCGGCGTTGCCATCGCGGCTGTAGTTCGCGGTGCCGCTATAGGCGCGTCCGGCAGCAGTGCCACGCAAGGCTTCCTGTTCGAGTGCGTTCA
Source organism: Rhizobium sp. Rhizsp82 (assembly GCF_047325115.1). Classification (NCBI taxonomy): domain Bacteria; kingdom Pseudomonadati; phylum Pseudomonadota; class Alphaproteobacteria; order Hyphomicrobiales; family Rhizobiaceae; genus Rhizobium; species Rhizobium sp. Rhizsp82. The sequence goes on from NZ_CP168570.1 coordinate 2,598,725, forward strand.
GCACATGTTCGCAGAAGGCGAAATAGCCGGACCAGAATTTCCGGTTACCGGCGAAATAGTTGCAGAAGAAGAAGGTCGTCTGCCCCTGCGGAAGCGCGATCGCAAAGCCGCTATCCCTCAGGAAGGTGAAGATCGGTTCCATGCCCGGATGTCCGCCCATCAGGGCATGTTCCCAGACATTGCTGTAGATCGCCGCGTGGCCGATCAAGGGATTGTAGAGATAGGCATCGGCGCCATCGGCGCACGCCTTCGTCGCTTCGGAAATGAAGGACTGCAGGCTGGAGACCGATTTCGTCTCGAACTTGCTGGACAGCAGCCCCCAGAACATGTCGTCCGGCAGGCCCGCCTGCAGATGATGCTCGTGAAGTATCCGGAACAGCTCGTATTCGCGGGTCGTCGATTGCGTATTGAAGGAAATGTCGAAGGGCAGCGCTGCCGGATCGAGCTGGGCGAGCTGCCCGGCGTGGAGGTATGGCTGGTAGACGATCACCGATCCGGATTGCGCCGCCTTGCCCCTCAGGCTTTCCAGGCTCGGCAGGCCGGCGGGCAGGGTGGTTGGAATTGGCTGGTTGATCGTCAAAGTCCGGTCCTTCGAATGCCGTCCGCCGCGGAAAGGGAAGTCCCGCAAGCCCAATCCGGCGTTATCGGCCGGACTATCGGCATCGAAGCTTGCGCCACCCTGTTGGAAGAATGGCCTGCCAAGGCCGGGATTCCCGCTGTCATCTCGCCATAGCAAACCGGTGCGAATCTCCTGTACAAGAGTCGCTGCCGCCCGCCGCCGCGGCTTCATTCAACCCTATTTGCTATCTGGGCACATATTTCAGGCCCTGGCTGTTCCGACGAAAGAGGTCCCTCATGACCGACAATAATACCGAGAACGTTTTCGCCTCGCGTGAGGACGATCTCCGCCGCTGGTTGGAAACCATGGTTTCCCGGAACCGGAAGGAGATCGAGGCCCGCGCCGTGTTGCTGCAATATGCTGTGCCTGAAAGGCTGACCTATCACCAGACGCAGCCACGCCCGGTGCCGGCCTCGTTCGAGGGCCCGGTCTGGCTATATTGGGCGCAGGGCCGCGACAATGCTCCGCCAATCGTCCAGAGCTGCCTGAGATCGGTCGAACGCCATCTTCCGGAACGTGAGATCATCATTCTCGATGACAATGCGATCGGCCGCTATATCAAGCCGCATCCCGTTGCATCCGAGCGGGTCAAGGCAAAATCGAAGACGCATTTTTCAGATATGCTGCGCGTCGAGCTGCTGCACAAATACGGCGGCACCTGGATGGATGCGACGGTGTTTCTGACCGACGCGCCGCGGCCTGATATGATGAACTCCGAATTCTTCGCTTTCACGCGCGACGCCGATCCATATCTGCTGTCCAACTGGTTCATGACCGCGCGGCCCGAACATCCGCTCGTCAGCGCCCTGAGGGAAATGCTGATCAGCTACTGGCTCGAAAACGACCAGCTGATCAACTACTTCATCTTCCATCACCTGTTCGAATGCGCGGTGACCATCAACGCGGATTTGAACGCCGAATGGCAGAAGGCGCCGCGCTATAGCTCCTACCACGCCCACGAGATGCAGCACCGGCTGATGTATCCGTTCGACGAATCGACCTTCAAGGCGATCGAGAACCTGATGCCGGTGCACAAGCTGACCTACAAGGTGAGCCCACCGGCGGCCGGCTCGTTCTTCGACATGATCGCCCGCGAAGACCCGGTGATTTTCCGATAGGGGGACGCTCCCCGCCGCAGGACATCACGTCTTGCGGCGGCACCGCATCAACTGACGCAACCAGTCCAGAACGCCGCGAGGCGAAGCGGAATTATTCAGGAATAACAATTTCTGGAAGATCCAGAAGTGGCACGCCCTAGGGGAGTCGAACCCCTCTTCCCAGAATGAAAATCTGGTGTCCTAACCGATAGACGAAGGGCGCTTCCTTCGTGGTGGCGCCCTTATAGTCAGCACCTTTCTGACCCGCAAGCGGTAAAATGCGAAATTCCGTAGATTTTTTCACGGCTTGTGGAAATGCCCCCGAGAAAGCGCTGAAGCCCCTGGAGAGCAGGGGATCGCGCCATGCGCTCTTTCCTCGATCTGCCGCGTCTACGCGTTGTCGCCCGGAAAAGTTTGAAACGAATCTGGCCGTCACCGGTTGTTCAGATGTCACCACCTCAACAATGGAGACACTTATGAGCAAGACTGACGTCAAGGAAATCCAGAAGCGCGCCGAGCGCCAGGTCGAGCACACCAGCGGTGGCGGCCATCTCGGCGGGACCTATTTCGGGCAGCAGCCCGATGGCAAGACCGCCTCGGTCACCTCCAAGGAAGGACCGAAGGCAAGAGCCAACGACGGATAGTGGAGAAGGGCCTCGCTTCGGCGGGGCCTTTTTCTGGCACGCCCTAGGGGAATCGAACCCCTCTTTGCAGAATGAGAATCTGCCGTCCTGACCGATAGACGAAGGGCGCCGGCGATGAGGAATAAATGGGGAGAGAGTGCCTGCTGTACAAGCGTCAAAACAGCGATGTTTTGAAGAGAGAAGTGGCACGCCCTAGGGGAGTCGAACCCCTCTTCCCAGAATGAAAATCTGGTGTCCTAACCGATAGACGAAGGGCGCTTCCTTCGTGGTGGCGCCCTTATAGTCAGGGTCTTGGAATCCCGCAAGCGGGAAAATCGCAATTCTATCAAAAAAATGACAAGGCTATGTTTGTGCAGGGAGATTCAAATTTACCCTGCTAAATCAATGCCCTGTGAATGGGTGTTTGATGAGGGCCGCGCGGTTGACGTTAAGGCACGGCAACCGCGCTCTTCGTTCAGATCGCGCGAGCGCTTGGCGGGCTGCCGCGCCGGGCGCCGCAGCCCCAGTTCCAGTCGCGGTTGTTGCCGGTGTCGAGATGGACGGAGTCGGTATGGCAATAGGTGCCGACGCCGCCGCGGCCCGGCAGCGAGCGGATGTAGCTCGCGATATCCCATTTCGAGACGCCGTCGATCTTGATGTCGGCGGCATCGCAGCTCTTGTGCATCGATTCCTCGGCGCCGCCGACCATGCGGTTGTGCTCGGGATCGCGGTAGCCCGAGGTGACGACGACGGGTTTGCCGAAATGCGTCTCGACGGTCTTGATGACGTTCAGCAGATTCGGTTTGAAACAGCTGACTTCGACGCTGGCATTCTGTACATGCACGCCGTTCGGCGCGACACGGGTCATGCCAGGCAGGGAGGCCTTCTGCAGGAGGCCGGAGAGGCTGCCCATCAGGTTCTGCTTCGGCGCGGCATAGAGCGCATTGCTGGAGCCTCCAGGCAGGCTGCCGGTTGCAAGCGATGCGGTCTGGTAGGACGGCGCGATCTGCGTGCTGGTATTCTGCGACGATTGTTGCGGCGGCAAGATTTCGCCCTGCGCATTCGGCTGCACCTGCTGGCCGGGCTGCGTGCCGAACACGCCGGCGCGCGAGCCCGTCAGCCCGCCCTGAACCGGCGCATAGGCATTGGCATCGGCCGGCTGGATGATCGTCGACGTCCGGTTGTTCTGCGGCATCACCGGCTGCGACGAGAAGATGCTCATCGAATTGGCGTTGATGCGGGTCGACTGCATCGCCATGCCGCCGATATTGGCGGGCTGCATCTGAGTCGAGCCCGGTGCCATGTTTGCCGTGGCATTGGGATCGGCCGCCGTTGTCTGCTGCTGGCCGACATTGCTGACCATCGGGTCGCGATAGCCAGGTGTCTTCTGGGTTTGCTGGCCGGGTGCGCCCGGCGCCATGGCGGTCTGCTGCTGCGCGGCGGCGGCCGCCGGAGCAGGCGTCGCCTCGGCAGAATCAAGCGCCTTCTGGCTGGAGACGCAGCCGGTCAGCGCCAGGGCCGAAACGGCGGTCAGAAAGAGGAACGGTCGCGTTCGAAGATGGGGCAAGCGAAAGCTCTCCGGACAAATACGGGAGCAGCCACGGATGGGCCGGGCTGCCTGATTTGGCCGGAGGGTGCATGCGGGCCGTGGCTGCGGCAAGAGCGAAGACGTGGCCGGAGCCCGAAATCGCCAAAGCCGCAAGCCTCGCTAAAGCCCCGGCTTACCAGGCGCCGGTATTGCCCATGGAAAGCCACGGTTCGGCCGCCGGCAGGCTGCCGTTTTTCTGCAGAATCTCGATCGAGATTCCATCCGGCGAGCGCACGAAGGCCATGCGCCCGTCACGCGGCGGACGGTTGATGGTGATTCCCTGGTCCATCAGCTGCTGGCAGGTCTGATAAATATCGTCGACCTCATAAGCGAGGTGGCCGAAGTTGCGTCCGCCCGTATAATCCTCGCTATCCCAATTGTAGGTGAGCTCGAGGCAGGGGGCGCCCTTCTGCTGTGCTTCGGCGATATCATCCGTGGCAGCAAGGAAAACGAGTGTGAAACGGCCTTTTTCATTCTCGGAACGGCGGATTTCCTTCAGTCCGAACAATGTGCAGTAGAAATGCAACGAGGCGTCGAGGTCCTTCACGCGAACCATGGTATGAAGATAACGCATTCTATTTCCTTTCGAATGTTGGAGCCTAGCCCGGATAGGTGACGCATGGTCAGCTTCGGGCAAGACATGCCGCTAAAATCAGCAACTGGGAATAACCAAAAACAGGACTTGCGCTTATCCGTTACCAAGATGTTAATCTTGATTTCAAGAATCAGTTAACCGTAACAGTGTGACGCGTAATGAGGGGCTGGCGACATGGCTGATAGGATTTCATCGAAGGAGTTCAGTGATCTCGACGAGCTATCGGGGGATGCCGTCGATCTCATTGAAATCACCGGTGTCGTCAAATGGTTTGATGTTGCCAAGGGTTTCGGTTTCATCGTTCCAGACAACGGCATGCAGGACGTCCTTCTTCACGTCACATGCCTGCGCCGCGATGGCTACCAGACGATCCTCGAAGGCACCCGCATCGTCGCGCTGATCCAGCGCCGCGAACGTGGCTATCAGGCCTTCAAGATCCTCTCCATGGACCAGTCCACAGCGGTTCATCCCTCGCAACTGCCGCCGGTTCGTACCCACGTCCAGGTGACCGCCACGAGCGGCCTTGAGCGTGCGCTGGTCAAGTGGTTCAACCGCACCAAGGGCTTCGGCTTCCTGACGCGCGGCGAGGGCACCGAGGATATCTTCGTTCACATGGAAACGCTGCGCCGTTTCGGCCTGACCGAGCTGCGCCCGGGTCAGGTTGTGCTGGTGCGCTTCGGGCCCGGTGACAAGGGTCTGATGGCTGCCGAGATCCACCCGGATATGCCGAGCCCGGCAAGCCGCGCCCACTGATGTTCAGGATGAGGACAATGCATAGAATCAAAGGCGCCTTCTTGGCGCTTTTTTTCATTGTGGCGACGGCAGCCCCCATGCCCGGCTTCGCGCAACAGGAACAGCAGATGGTCTTTGCCAGGGAGCCGCTGGTCGTCCAGACGGCATCCGGCAAGCTGCTGAACTTCACCGTCGAGATCGCCTCGACCAACGAGCAGCGGCAATACGGCCTGATGTACCGCAAGGAAATGGCCGAGAATGGCGGCATGCTGTTCGATTTCGGCCAGTCGCGCCGAGTGACGATGTGGATGGAAAACACCATCCTGCCGCTCGACATGCTGTTCATCGACAGCACCGGCGTCATCCGCCACATCAAGGAAAATGCCGTTCCCTATTCGGAAGACATCATCGATTCGATGGGATCGGTGAAATATGTCGTCGAGCTCAACGCCGGCATCGTCAAGAAGCTCGGCATCAAGGTCGGCGACAAGGCCGCCAGCCCGACGATCACCAAATAGAAGAGAAGAAGAAGCCTACTGCTTCTTGCGGGCAGCCTGCGCCTGGGCGACGGCTTCCTGGCGCACGCGTTCCATGAACCGCGCCATCTTCGCCTTCACCGAGCCATAGGTCCCCAGCTCGAAATTGCAGCTGTAGCAGGTGATGATGTCGTCATCGAGCGGCTGCGGACGCGGGAAGTTCATTCGTGTCTTGCCGCATTTGGGGCAGGGGATTTCGACTTGCATGATCGGCTCCTGCTCGGGCGGGTCACCGCCTGCGGAAGATAGAGATTTAAGGGAAATGGTCGGAGTGGAGAGATTCGAACTCCCGACCCTCTGGTCCCAAACCAGATGCGCTACCAGACTGCGCTACACTCCGAATGAAGGGGGCAATACACGCTTCACCGTGACCCCGCAATATCAAAAACGCGCTTGTCCCGTGCTTCGTTGCGGCTTTTGCGTTCAGGATAGTGTCAGGAAGCACCGCCATGGTCGCCCCGATTTTGAGATTGCGGTGCTGGCGCGAGTCGTAAAGTGCCGCTGCGCCGGAGCGAACCTGATAGCATGGCAACAGAACAGAAGACGGCGTCGTGGCGCCCGGCGATCGGCAGCATCACGCTCGCCGTCATCGTTTCCCTCTACATCCTCATCGTCGCCAATTACACGTTCTGGAGCCGGGCCTATGTCTATTTCGACGGCCACCGGCCGGCCTTCGTCGGCTTCGTCGCCGGAATGATCGCGCTGACGGTGGCGATCGCCGTCACGTTTTCGGTGAAATATCTGATGAAGCCGGTGCTGATCGTGCTGTTGCTCGCGGCTGTCGCTGCCGCATGGTTCACCGATCGATTCGGCACGATCATCGACCGCGAGATGATCCGTAACGCCGCGGTGACCACCTCGTCGGAAGCCGGGCACCTGATCACCGGCAAATTCATGCTCTACATGCTGCTGTTGGGCGTCGTGCCGTCGCTGCTGATTGCCGCCGTGCGCATCGTCCACCGGCCGTTCCCGAGCAAGTTCCTGCACAACATGGCGGTCATCATCCCTTGCATCGCACTGATCGCGATCGTCGGCATGGGCTTCTATCCGACCTATGCCGCCGTCGGGCGCATTCACCGCGACATGATGATGACGATCAATCCGCATTTCCCGATCGGCAGCGCGATCTATTACACGGCCACCTACGGCGATAACCTGAACCTCGTGCGCCAGCCGATCGGCACCGATGCGCATCAGCTGCCGCCTGCCGCACCCGGCAAGCCGCGCGTGCTGGTGATCGTTGCCGGCGAAACGGCGCGCGGCAAGGAATTCTCGCTGGCCGGCTACGGCCGCGACACCAATCCCGAGATGAAGGCCCGTGGCGTCACCTTCTTCCCGGACGTGACGAGCTGCGGCACGGAGACGGCCGTCTCCATCCCCTGCATGTTCTCGGTCTATCCACGCGGCGTCTATAATTACCGCAAGGGCCTGACGACCGACAATCTGACCGACGTGCTCGGCCACGCCAAGATCGATGTCGAATGGTGGGACAACGATACCGGCACCTATGGCGTCGCCGACCGCATCAAGTACAAGTATCTGCCCGACACCCGCGATCCGCGCTTCTGCAAGGATGGCGAATGCCTGGACACGATCTTGCTCGACAAGCTGGACGACTGGCTCGCCAACGTGAAGGGCGATAGCGTGCTGGTGCTGCACCAGCTCGGCAGCCACGGCCCGGCCTATTACCTGCGCTATCCCGATTCGGCCCGCCGCTTCACGCCGGATTGCCGCGCCGCCGATTTCGCCACCTGCAAGCCCGAGGAAATCACGAACGCCTATGACAACACGATCGTCATGACCGACCAGGTGATCGCTGCCGTCATCGACAAGCTGAAGGCCCATCAGGACCAGCTCGCCGGCTCCATGCTCTATCTCTCGGATCACGGCGAATCGCTCGGTGAAAACGGCATCTATCTGCATGGTGCTCCCTATTTCATCGCGCCCGCTGAGCAGACGCATGTGCCGATGGCGCTGTGGCTGTCGGATGAATTCGCCAGCGAGACGCGGCTCGACACCGCCTGCATCGCCGAGCGCGCCAAGCACCCGGCCTCGCACGACAACATGTTCCACAGCGTGCTCGGATTGATGGAAGTCGAGACCAGCGTTCGCGACGCTTCGCTCGACCTCGTTTCGCCCTGCCGCAAGCCAGCGGACAAGCTTGCCTCCAATTGAACTGCGGCAGTTGGCTTTGCCTCGGCTTTTTTCTTGAAACCCGGCGGATTCGCGGATAAGCAAAATTCATCTCTTTGCGCTATCACTGGCGCAGAGAACCGTGCCGCATCAGGCGCGGAAGGTTGAAATATCCGCGGGTGAAACCGCTTATCCGGAGGCGAATGCCGCGATGTCTGCCAAGATCTACCGTCCAGCCAAGACCGCCATGCAGTCCGGCAAGGCCAAGACGCATCTCTGGGTGCTCGAATTCGATCAGGAGCAGCCGCGCAAGATCGATCCGGTCATGGGCTACACCTCGTCCGGAGACATGCGCCAGCAGGTCAAGCTGACCTTCGAGACGCAGGAACTGGCCGAAGCCTATGCCAAGCGCAACGGCATCGAATACCGCGTACTGCAGCCGAAGGACCCGATCCGCCAGACTGTCGCCTATCCGGATAATTTCCGCTATACCCGCACGCAGCCCTGGACGCACTGATTTCAGGCATACCGCGTTAGCCGCCATTCATGGCGGCCGGCCGGCCCCTTAGCTCAACTGGATAGAGCAGCTGCCTTCTAAGCAGCAGGTCGCAGGTTCGAGTCCTGCAGGGGTCGCCATTTGATTTCAGGTGCCACTCCGGGCCCCATACAGCGCTTCAAACATATCAGTTCTTCGCAAAGTCAGTGCCTAGCCAGTCTGTAGCTGTGGGACCAGTTAAGCAGAGCTCGTGCTCGCCGGTAGTTGATAGCATCTTGCGGAAGAATGGTGCCCCTGCCGAGGAGTTGAACCTGGATCGGCTGCTGACAACGCAGCTGCTCTAGCGGTTGAGCTACAAGGGGCGTGAGGCATTCGATAGACCCGGCCGGGCGGGCGGGCAATGCGTTCTTTTCATCAGGGTTAGCGGGTAAGCTTAACGGGCTTGCGCCGCATCAAGGAAGAAGGCCCGGTGCGAACACCGGGCCTTCGATCAGATTACTGCTGCGTGGCGCCACCACCGGGTGCGGGCGGGGTTGCCGGGGCAGGGGCGGCATTGTTGTCGGCCGGGGCCATCGGCGTTGCCGGCGCGGGAACCGGAGCTGCCGGTTCGCTCTTGGTCGAAGCCGTCGTCTGCGGGTCGGTATCGGGCGTGCCGTTCCATTCCATATAGGCGAAGGCGGCAACGGCGATCACCGCGATGGCTGCGACCCAGCCCACCCAGGAGCTGGATTTACGGGCGCCGACGGGTGTGGTGCGGAAGTCCGGACCGTTCGTCGGGTTGAGCGGGCGATTCGGATCATTCAGGTTGTTCGGATCGTATGTCATTGTCTCTACTCCTCTTCTCGTGGAAAGGAGAATGGCTTTCACGCTTATTTGTTCCAGCAGGGCATCTAGGGCGCGCGGTGCGCCTGCCGGTTGACCGCCAACATGGCGTAGCCGAGCAGCAGCAGGCCGGCACCCATCGCCAGCGCGTGGAGGAGCACGCCGCCCCAGCCGATGCTGTGGATATCGAGGAAGGGGTAGGCATAGATCCCCTCGATCCGCCCGCGGATCATCGCATAGGGAAAATAGACGAGCGGCGGCAGTGTCCAGAGCAGCGGGGCGGTGGAGGGCAGGGCGTGCTTGCGCACCACAATCAGCCAATAGACGGTCATCAGCAGCGGTGTGACGCGGTGATTGAGGGCATCGGCCACGGCCGCCCCGCCGCTGAGCTCCACCATGCCGCGCAGCAGCAGCGCAAACACCACGCCGACGAGGATGATGCTCGTCGTGACGCCGCCGAGAACGAGCGGCGTGGCGATCCGTTTGAGGTCGAAGGCTGCCGCCGTCATGACAAGCGCGACGGCGAGATTGGTGAGGATCGTGAAGTAGCGCACCATTACCCATATGGCTTCAGGTGCCGAACCGGACATCGCGATACTGGCATCGAGCTGGATGGCAAGGCCAGTCCAGGCGGTCAGAGCAATGATGGCAGCCGCGAGCCTCTCCATGTGTGCGGATCAATCGTTCCAGCGGAAGATCGGCCGGTAAACGCGGTTGGCGATCATCAGGCTGCGATCCGGGCGGATGATATAGGTTTCCTCCACCTCGCGGCCGCGGGCATCCACGAATGTATGCGGGAAATAGGAGCCGATCGGCGACTTCGTCAGCTTCGTGCGCGGCTGGCCGTTATAGGTGATGCTCCCCGGGATCGGCGCCAGGCCGGGGCCGGAGATATCGCCGCCCGCGGTATTGCATCCGGAGAGCAGCGCTGCAGCGATCAGAACTGAGGCAAGGGTAAGTTTCATCGGAGTGCTCCATCAGCGGCAAGGCTGCATCTTAGAACTAGGATTTCGCAGTCTTTTTTCTATGGCCCGGAAGCGCGCCGATTCGCAAACGGCCCGCTGATGACGAGAAAGTGTCCCGTATCGGAGCGGCCGGCTTCGATCTTTTCTTCGCGCTAACCTAGAGGTTTGGTTGCGTGAAACAATTCTAATATTCTTACGTTCGCTGTCCATGGGCTTGGCTGCAATGGCCGGGTCCACTCGATCGATGGTTCGCGCGTTCCCTCGATTTTCGGCTGCCGGTCAAATCCGGCATTTGGAAAACGGAGGAGTACAATGACTTACGCTTATTCCAGGACCCGGCTTGCCGTTCTCGCAACCGCCTGCTCGATTTTTGTCATGCCGCTCGGCGCTGCTCACGCGCTTGATATCTCGATCGGCGGCAGCAATGGTGTGAATGCCAGCGTCGGCGTGTCGTCAGGCAGCTCCGGCGGCCTCGGTGCCAATGTCGGAGCATCCGTCGGCGGTTCGAAGGGCATCAACGCCAATACGAATGCCACGGTCGGCGGCTCGAAAGGCCTCGTCGATGCCGATGTCGACGCAACGGTCGGCGGCAGCGACGGCGTCAAGGCCAAGGTCGGCGCCAATGCGCTGAGCAGCAGCAAGCTCGCCGACATCAATGCAGATGTCTCTGCCGGCGGCAGCAACGGCGTCAACGCTAAGGTGGGTGCAACGGCAGGCGGCAGCCAGCTGCTCGATGCCGATGTCACTGCTTCCGTCGGTGGGCGCAGCGGCATCAACGCCAATGTCGGCGCCGACGTCGGCAACAGCGTCGGCGCCACCCTCGGTCTCGGGATCGGCGGCAGCGCGACCGGCAGCAACGGCAATGGTGCCAATATCACGCCCGGTGCCGTGGCGCGCGAGTTCAGCAGGATGGATCCGAGCGACCAGAAGAAGATGCTGGTGCGCTGCCGCGACGTGGCAGCGGGCGGTTATGACTCGGGTCTCGCCGGTCTCTGCAAGATGCTGCGCACGCTGGCATCCCGCTGACGGATATCCCGCCCAAACGAAAAAGCCGCCGGATCGCTCCGGCGGCTTTTTTGGGAACGGGTGAGCCTCAATGGAGGATCTGGCTGAGGAAGAGCTTGGTGCGCTCGTGCTGGGGATTATCGAAGAACTCGGCGGGCGAGTTCTGTTCGACGATCTGGCCCTGGTCCATGAAGATGACGCGGTTGGCGACCTGGCGGGCAAAGCCCATTTCGTGGGTGACGCAGAGCATCGTCATGCCTTCTTCGGCGAGACCGACCATGGTGTCGAGCACTTCCTTGATCATTTCAGGGTCGAGAGCCGAGGTCGGCTCATCGAACAGCATGATCTTGGGGTTCATGCACAGCGAGCGGGCAATTGCCACGCGCTGCTGCTGACCGCCGGAGAGCTGGCCCGGATACTTGTTGGCCTGTTCCGGGATCTTGACGCGCTTGAGGAAGTGCATGGCGACTTCCTCGGCCTGCTTCTTCGGCATCTTGCGCACCCAGATCGGTGCCAGCGTGCAGTTTTCCAGGATCGTCAGATGCGGGAAGAGGTTGAAGTGCTGGAACACCATGCCGACTTCGCGGCGCACTTCGTCGATCTTCTTCAGGTCGTTGGTGAGCTCGGTGCCATCGACGACGATCTGGCCCTTCTGGTGCTCTTCCAGACGGTTGATGCAGCGGATCATCGTCGACTTACCAGAGCCCGACGGGCCGGCGATGACGATGCGCTCGCCCTTCATGACCTTCAGATTGATGTCACGCAGAACGTGGAAGTCGCCGTACCACTTGTTCATATTGGTGATTTCGACGGCGACCTCGGTCGCGGAGACGGTGAGCTTTTTAGCTTCAGCCATAGTTGTTACCCTCAATTCTTATCGTTTGTGGCCGGTGTCGAGATGGCGTTCCACGAACACCGAATAGCGCGACATGCCGAAGCAGAAAATCCAGAAGACGAAGCCAGCAAAGATCAATCCTGTCAATGGTGTGACTGCAGAGGCCCAGTTGCCGTCAGAGAAGTTCAGGCGAACGATGCCGAGCAGGTCGAACATGCTGATGATCGACACCAGCGAGGTATCCTTGAACATACCAATGAACGTGTTGACGATGCCAGGGATGACGAGCTTGATCGCCTGCGGCAAAATGATCAGCCGCATCTTCTGCCAATAGCCGAGGCCGAGCGAAGCGGCGCCCTCATATTGACCCTTCGGAATGGCCTGCAGGCCGCCGCGGATGACTTCGGCCATATAAGCGGACGCGAAGATCGATACGCCGATGACGGCGCGGATCAGCTTGTCGACATTCCAGCCCTGCGGCAGGAACAGCGGTAGCATGACGCTCGCCATGAACAGGACGGTGATCAGCGGAATGCCGCGGATCACCTCGATGAAGATGACGCAGACCATCTTCACGACCGGCATCTGCGAGCGACGTCCGAGCGCCAGGATGATGCCGAAGGGCAGCGACACGGCGATACCGACGAAGGAGACCACGAGCGTCACCAAGAGGCCGCCCCAGAGCGGCGTCTCGACGATCTCGAGACCGAAGCCGCCGTAAAGCAGCCAGATCGACACGAGCGGCAAGGCAACGAACAGCAGCAGCGCGTTCAGGCCCTTGCGCGGCATCGACGGGATCAGCATCGGCGTCAGCAGCGCTGCGAACATGATGAACACCAGCGTCGGGCGCCAGCGCTCATCGAGCGTATAGCGGCCATAGACGAACTGATCGAGCTTGGCGTTGACGAAGGCCCAGCAGGCGCCGCTCCATCCATCAGGCTGCGTGCCGCCCTGGACGGTCGTGGCGCAGAAGGTGCGGTCGGTGCCGGTCCAGACGGCCTGGATGAACAGCCAGTTGATCATGTGCGGCAGCACCCAGGCGAGTGCCGCGATCGCAATCACCGTCAGCACGATGTCCTTCGGTGTTGCGAGCAGGTTGCGCCTGATCCAGGCGATTGCGCCGCGCTGGCTTGCCGGAGCCGGTTCTGGCTCCAGCATGGCATTGCGGACGAAAGAAATGTTCGAGCCGGACATCTTATCTCTCCACCAGTGCCATCTTGGCGTTGAACCAGTTCATGAACAGCGAGGTGAGCACGCTGAGCCCGAGATAGACGACGATCCAGACGACGACGACCTCGATCGACTGGCCGGTCTGGTTGAGCGTCGTACCCCCGACGGCAACGAGATCCGAGAAGCCGACGGCGATTGCCAGCGACGAATTCTTGGTCAGGTTCAGATACTGGCTGGTGAGCGGCGGAATGATGATGCGGAAGGCCTGCGGCACGACGACGAGGCGGGTAACCGAGGACGGATACAGGCCGAGTGCACCGGCCGCCTCCGACTGGCCCTTCGGCACACCGCGGATACCGGCACGCACGATCTCGGCGATGAAGGCTGCGGTGTAGAAGGACAATGCCAAAAACAGCGACATGAATTCCGGGCCGACGACGGAACCGCCGGTCAGGTTGAACTTGCCGGCCACCGGCACGTCGAAGGAGATAGGCAGGCCGGTCACCAGGAAGGCGAGGATCGGCAGGCCGGCGATCAGCGCGATCGATACCCAGATCGTGTGAAACTGCTTGCCGGTCGCGGCCTGACGCTTGTGCGCCCAGCGTGCCGTGATCACGGTCGCGATGATGCCGATGACGAGGGCGGCGAGCACCACCCACATGCCCGCCTCGAACATCGGCTTCGGGAAGGCGAGGCCGCGGTTGTTCAGGAACATGCTGAAGGGCAGGTGCAGGGATTCGCGCGGTTGCGGCAGCACGGCGAGAACGCCCGAATACCAGAAGAAGATGACGAGCAGCGGCGGGATGTTGCGGAACACCTCGACATAGACGGTGCAGAGCTTGGCGATCAGCCAGTTATGCGACAGGCGTCCGATGCCGACGATGAAGCCGATGATCGTCGCAGTGATGATGCCGGTGATGGCAACGAGAATGGTGTTCAGGATGCCGACGACGAGCGCCCGGCCGTAGGTCGAATCGCTCGAATAGGAGATCAGCGACTGGCCGATTTCGAAGCCTGCGCGCCCATTGAGAAATGCGAAGCCAGATGCCGTGTTGCTGCGTTGCAGGTTGATCGCCGTATTGTGAGCGACCCACGCTATGAAACCAACGAGCAGAACTACGGTCAGAACCTGGAAAAAGATGCCCCTTAACTTGGGGTCGTAAAGTGCCGACTGGAGCGTCCAGCGGCTCTCCGGCAAAGGTGTCGTGTGCACAGCCTCTTGCGTCATGCCGAGCCTAATCCCCTATGTGCCCGTTTTTGGGCTTTTTTCTTGGAAGATGGAAAGGCGGTTTCCCGCCTTTCCGGCATTCATGTCAAAAGCTTAGCGAACCGGCGGTGCGTACTGGATGCCGCCCTTGTTCCACAGAGCGTTGAGGCCACGCGCGATCTTCAGCGGGCTGCCCTGACCGACGTTGCGCTCGAAGACTTCGCTGTAGTTGCCGACGCCCTTGATGACGTTGTAGGCCCACTCGTTGGTCAGGCCGAGGTCGGTACCGATCTTGGTATCGGCCTCGGTGCCGAGGAAGCGCTTGATATCCGGGTTCGGCGAGTTCTTCATCTCGTCGACGTTGGCCTGGGTGATGCCGAACTCTTCAGCATTCACGAGCGCGTAAGCAGTCCAGGAAACGATGTCGAACCACTGGTCGTCACCCTGGCGAACTGCCGGGCCGAGCGGCTCCTTGGAGATGATCTCCGGAAGGATCATGTGCTCGTCGGGGTTCTTCAGCGTCAGACGCAGCGAGTAGAGGCCCGACTGGTCGGTCGTGTAGACGTCGCAACGGCCGGAGTCGTAAGCAGCGTTGACTTCTTCGAGCTTTTCGAAAACGACCGGGTTGTACTGAAGGTTGTTGGCCTTGAAGTAGTCGGCGAGGTTCAGCTCGGTGGTCGTGCCGGACTGTACGCAGACAGCAGCGCCGGAGAGTTCGAGAGCCGACTTCACGTTCAGGCTCTTGCGAACCATGAAGCCCTGACCGTCGTAGTAGGTGACCGGACGGAAGTTGAAGCCGAGAGCGGTGTCGCGGTTGATCGTCCAGGTGGTGTTACGCGAGAGAACGTCGACTTCGCCCGACTGCAGGGCCGGGAAGCGGTCCTTGGCGGAGAGGGGCGTGTACTTGACCTTGGTCGGGTCGCCGAAGACGGCGGAAGCGACGGCCTTGCAGAAATCAACGTCGAAGCCGGCCCAGTTGCCGGAAGCGTCAGGCTGCGCGAAGCCGAGCAGGCCCGAGTTGACGCCGCACTGAACGAAACCCTTTGCCTTCACGTCTTCAAGAGTGGTTGCCGAGGCCGCATGGGCGCCAAGAGCGAAAACTGCTGCGCCGACGGCGGCGGACAGGAGCTTAATCTTCATTTTTCCCAACCTTTTATCTGTTGTCTTATGTTCTTTGTGGAGGAGACGGCCGAAGAAAACCTTCCCCCCAATTCTCGACACCCTCCCGGCGCGAGTGGTTCTATCACAGTCGCAAATGCCAAGACGGTCAAGTGTCGCAGACAATAAATGCGGCAAAATTCGGCATTTTGGCAAAATGCGCCGTTCTCATAGGCAGTTGGATAGTATTTGGGCAGTGTTTTGCGGAAAAATACCGCGCAATTCACTGATATATCTGCGAAAGTAACGATGCGGGTAATTTTCGGGCAGTTCCGGCTACGGGGTTGACCCGCCTTTTCCCGAGGTCCAAAACTCGCCCATTGCATCCCTCGCCAAAGGCTATTTCAGACTATGAAAGACAAAGACGGTCTCCTGCAAAATGCAGGCATCAACACCCGCCTCTCGCATCTCGGCAACGATCCCTCGGAATATCACGGCTTCGTCAATCCGCCTGTCGTGCATGCATCGACCGTGCTGTTCCCCAATGCCAAGGCGATGGAAACGCGGGCGCAGAAATACACCTATGGAACCCGCGGCACGCCGACCACCGATGCGCTCTGCGAGGCGATCGACGAGCTCGAGGGGTCGGCCGGTACGATCCTGGTGCCGTCGGGCCTGGCGGCGGTCACGGTGCCGTTCCTTGCCTTCCTCTCGGCAGGCGATCATGCGCTGATCGTCGATTCCGTCTACACGCCGACCCGCCATTTCTGCGATACGATGCTGACGCGCCTCGGCGTCGAGGTGGAGTACTACGACCCGGCGATCGGCGCCGGCATCGAGCAGTTGTTCAAGCCGAATACCAAGCTGGTGCACACCGAGGCGCCGGGCTCGAACACGTTCGAGATGCAGGACATCCCGGCCATCGCCGCAATCGCCCACAAGCACGGCGCCGTCGTTGCCATGGACAATACCTGGGCGACCCCGGTCTATTTCCGCCCGCTCGATTTCGGCGTCGATATCTCGATCCACGCCGCGACCAAGTATCCGGCCGGCCATTCCGATATCCTGATGGGCACCGTTTCGGCCAATGCCAAGCATTGGGAGCAGCTGAAGGAAGCCAACATCACGCTCGGTATCTGCGGCGCGCCCGACGACGCTTACCAGGTATTGCGCGGGTTGCGCACCATGGGCATCCGCCTGGAGCGCCACAACGAAAGCGCGCTTGCCGTTGCAAAATGGCTTGAGGGCCGGGAGGAAGTGGCCAAGGTGCTGCATCCGGCCCTGCCGAGCTTCAAGGGGCACGACATCTGGAAGCGTGACTTCAAGGGCGCCAGCGGCATTTTCTCCTTCGTGCTCAAGGCCGATTCCGCCGAGCAGTTCAAGCCGAAGGCGCATGCCTTCCTCGATGCGCTCAGCATCTTTGGCCTCGGCTGGTCCTGGGGTGGTTTCGAGTGCCTCGCGGTTCACGTCAACCTGAACGACCGCCGTATCGCCAAGGCGCCGGAAGGCGGCCCGCTGATCCGCCTGCAGATCGGTCTCGAAGATGTTGCCGACATCAAGGCCGACATCGAGCGCGGCTTTGCCGCATCGAACGCCGTCTGATCAGGCCTGCGGCCGGTAGCCGTAGATCCAGTCGAGATCCGCCGCGAGACTTTGCGGCGGCTTCATCGACAAGACGATATCACGCCCGATCCTGATGGGACCGCGGGCGTGATAGGCAAAGCGGTTGAACGCACCGCGCTTGCGGATCCTGGCAATCCGCGCCGTTCTCAGCGCCTCGAAGCGGGGCAGGGCCTGTTCCGCTTCTTTCCTGGACAGCATCGCCCCAAGCTCGAAAGCATCTTCGATCGCCATCGCCGCGCCCTGCGCCGCAAAGGGCATCATCGCATGGGCGGCATCGCCGATCAGCACGTGGTCGCGTCCGTTCTGCCAGCGGCCCCCGGTCGCCTCGTAGAGCGGCCAGAAGGTTGGTGCGATGTCGCCAAAGAGTGACTTGATGCCCGGGTGCCAGCCCTTGAAGCGCGATCGCAATATCTCCAGCTGGTGACGTTCCGCTCCGCCGTCCCAGAGGTGCCGGTCATCCGTGCCGCCGGTGATCGCCACTAGATTGAAGCTCGCGGTCTCTTTCAGCGGATAGCAGACGAGATGTGCGGCCGGGCCGAGATAGGCCGCGACATTGTCGCGATCGAGAAAATCAGGCGCCGACGCCTGAGAAATCGTGAAGCGATAGGCGATATTGCCGGAGAACCGCGGCGAGGGCGCACCGGGAATATGCTGGCGCATCTTCGACCAGACGCCATCGGCGCCGATCACCAACCCGGCAGGCAGGCTAGCGGATTCGAACGGTGTTCCAAGATGCAGGCGGCAGAGCGGGTTGCTGCGCACGGCTTCGAGCAGAACCCGTTGCAAGGTCGCACGATGCAGCACGCCATACGGCGCGTCCCACCGGTCGCGCGCAAAACGTCCGGCCGGAACGGCGGCGAGAGGCCGCAGCGTATCGCCGGCGACGAGCCGGATCATCTCGGGCTCAAGCCAGTGCTTCTCGATCTCGGAGAGAACGCCGAGTTCACGCAGGATTCGCGATGCATTGGGGGAGAGCTGCAGTCCGGCGCCGACTTCGGCAAGCGCGCTCGCCTGCTCGAAGATGTCGGAGCCGATACCGTGCCTGGCAAGCGCCAGCGCGGCCGTCAGCCCCGCAATTCCAGCGCCCGCAATGGCGGCATGGTCGACCGGCATCTGTTATCCGATCCAGGAAGAAACGATCAGGCGGCCTTGACGTGGAAAACGCAGCCGGCCGGGTTCGTCTGGTTGGACTTCAGCGCGCCGTTGAAGCGGTAGAGCGTCGAGCAGTAGGAGCAGACCTTCTCGTTGTCGTCGCCCATGTCGATGAAGATATGCGGATGGTCGAACGGCACGGATGCGCCGGTGCACATGAATTCCTTCACGCCGACTTCGATCACGCGGTGTCCGCCGTCGTTCTGGAAGTGAGGAATGCTGTGGCCGGCCATGTCTGTCTCCGAATGCTTTGAAATTTGGCCGGACATTATCTTTCTTCGCCGCAAATGTGTAGAGCCAAAGCGCCGCAAGCGGCATGGTTTTTTGCCCACCGGGGTTCACCTCGCGGCAGCGATAAAATATGGTCCGCCGCAAACAGGAACCTGCCTTTATGAACTTGAATACGCCCGCATTCTCCAGCTTCACGCATGATGGCCTCAACCTCGCCTATTTCGATGAAGGCGATCCGAATGGCGCACCGGTTCTGCTGATCCACGGATTTGCCTCGACCGCCCATGTGAACTGGGTGCATCCGGGCTGGCTGAAGACGCTGGGCGATGCCGGTTACCGCGTCATTGCCATGGACAACCGCGGTCACGGCGCAAGCGACAAGCCGCATGATGCCGAGGCCTACCGCCCCTGGATCATGGCGGCTGACTCCATGGCGCTTCTCGACCATCTCGGCATTCCGGAAGCCAATGTCATGGGCTACTCGATGGGTGCCCGCATCTCCGTCTTCGCAGCACTTGCCAATCCCCACCGCGTCCGCTCGCTGGTGCTCGGCGGTCTCGGCATCGGCATGACCGATGGCGTCGGCGACTGGGACCCGATCGCCGATGCACTGCTGGCGCCCTCGGTCGATACCGTCACGCATGATCGCGGCCGCATGTTCCGCATGTTTGCCGAGCAGACCAGGAGCGATCGCCAGGCGCTTGCCATGTGCATCCGCGGATCGCGCGATCTCGTCGCACGGGCCGACATGGGAAAGATCGAGGCACCGACGCTGATCGGCGTCGGAACAAAGGACGACATCGCGGGTTCGCCTCAGGAGCTTGCCGCCCTGATGCCGAATGCCGAAGCGCTGGATATCCCGGGCCGCGACCACATGCTGGCGGTCGGCGACAGGGTGTTCAAGAAGGCCGTTCTGGAGTTTTACGAGAAAGTCGCCTGACGGTGACATGCCGCTTTTGAGCGGATCTTCACGGAAAAATCATCCTAAAAAGGTCTGGCGGCTGCACCCATTTATGTTACAGCCGTTTTGCTTTATACAATGACCTTCCCAAGGGAAATGAGGAGACCGGTAATGGTCGCGAAGACAGACATTCGTCCTCTTGAAGCTGCAAGCTCGCTCAAGGTGATGGATCCGATCTGGGACAGCCTGCGCGAAGAAGCGCGCGTTGCTGCCGAGAAGGATCCGGTCCTGGCGGCTTTCCTTTATTCGACGGTGATCAATCACCGCTCGCTGGAAGAATGCGTCATCCACCGTATCTGCGAACGCCTCGACCATCCCGATATGCAGGCGACGCTGCTGCGTCAGGCTTTTGACGAGATGCTGTCCGACTGGCCGGAATGGAGCGACATCCTGCGTGTCGACATCCAGGCGATCTACGACCGCGATCCCGCATGCCTGCGCTTCATGGAAGCCGTGCTCTATTTCAAGGGTTTTCACGCGCTGCAGACCCATCGTCTGGCTCATTGGCTGCTCAACCGTGGACGCCGCGATCTGGCGCTCTATCTGCAGAGCCGTTCGTCCAGCGTATTTCAGACGGATATCAATCCGGCGGCGCGGATCGGCAAGGGCATCTTCCTCGATCACGCAACCGGTCTGGTGGTCGGCGAAACGGCTGTGATCGGTGACAACGTCTCGATCCTGCACGGAGTAACGCTCGGCGGTACCGGCAAGGAAGGCGCAGACCGCCATCCGAAGATCGGTAGCGGCGTGCTGATCGGCGCGGGTGCCAAGATCCTCGGCAATATCGAGATCGGCTATTGCTCCCGTGTCGCCGCAGGCTCGGTGGTGTTGAAGGCCGTTCCCCCGAAGACGACCGTTGCCGGCGTGCCGGCGAAGGTGGTCGGAGAAGCCGGGTGTTCGGAGCCGTCGCGGATAATGGACCAGGTGATCGGCGCCGATATCTGAGCCGCTCATATCAGAAACGGCTGAAAAAGCGGGCGACAAACGCAAGGGGAAAGCCGGTGCACTTGCATGCCGGCAGCCTTTACAGCGCCGCTTTTCCTGTGCAAGAAGCGGCCAACTGAGACCGCTAGGAGATCAAGTGTGAAGCCTGAAGAACTCAAGAAGCTCGACGCCTATTTCAAGAAAACGCTCAATCCGGAAATCGTCGTGAAGGCGCGTCCGCGCAAGAACGACTCGGCTGAAGTTTACCTCGGCGAGGAGTTCCTGGGTGTCGTCTATATCGATGACGAAGACGGCGACCGCTCCTATAACTTCTCGATGGCGATCCTCGACGTCGATCTCTGATCAGCGCCGCCATTCGCTGAATATCACGGGCCGCTCTGCGGCCCGTTCGTTTTTGCCGAAACAATCCGGGCGGAATCGCTGGATGAACCCGCCCTCTGCTCCATTTTAGGGATTGCGAATGCGATGAACCAAGATGGAGGCTGAGGACATGGGTATTTTCGACAAGATCAAGCATGCGATCTTCGGTGAGGCCAAGGCGGCACCGGTAACGGCCGCTGCGCCGCCGAAGGCCGAGCCTGCTGTGGCGGCTCCCGCTTCGCCGTCAGCCGCCCCTGCGGCTGCGGCGCCCGCAGTATCTCCGGCGCCCTCTGCACCCGCGCCGAGCACCGCAGCTCCCGTCGATATCGTACCCATCCTCGATGCTGCCGTGAAGAAGAGCGGCCAGAAACTCGACTGGCGCCGCTCGATCGTCGATCTGATGAAGGCGGTCGGCATGGATGCCAGCCTTGCCGAGCGCAAGGAGCTGGCAGCCGAGCTTGGTTATTCCGGTGATACCGGCGACTCCGCCAAGATGAACATGTTCCTCCACAAGGCGCTGATGAAGCGGCTGTCGGAGAATGGCGGCAAGGTGCCGGCCGATCTGCTCGACTAGGAGGCAAACGCAAATGTGTTTCGAGGCTTCGCTGGCTAATGGCGAAGCCTCAGGTTGCGACTTGCTGATATATGTCTGCAAAATCAACGATGGATGTACGTCCCTCTTTTTTGCTTGAGAATTCGCGGTTGCGAATGCACGCATGAGTCGTTTTGCATCGCACAAAATCGCTTGACTCCTGAAGCTTTGCAGCTACCTTTTTTGCTGCAGAGCCGAAGAGGAGGATGTGCATGTTCAACTTTGACGAGACGAACCGCAAGAGCAAGGAAGCCATGGACACGGTGCTCAAGAGCTATTCGGATAGCGCCAAGGGCTTCCAGGCGATCGCCACCGAAGCTGTGGAATATTCCAAGAAATCCTTTGAAGACGCAGTCAAGCATTTCGAGGCGCTGACGGGCGTTCGCAGCATCGAAGCTGCCTTCGACCTTCAGAGCAGTTATGTGAAATCGTCCTACGAAAGCTTCGTTGCCGAAGCCACCAAGATGGGCGACATGTATTCCGACCTCGCCAAGGGCGCCTACAAGCCCTACGAGGCACAGGTTCCGGCGCCGATCGTGAAGGCCGCCAAGGCTGCAGCGCAGGCGACGCCCGCCGCGGCCTGATTTCATGCGCCTGATGGGCGCACCCCTTGAAAAACGAAGACCGGCTACGCACTTGCGGCCGGTCTTTTTTGTTTTCTGCCGCGTTCAAGAAATAGTCCGGGACTTTTTTCGCGTTTGCGTCAAGTCCTGCGGAATTGTGATTGCAGTCGGGAACAAGGGGCTTAAAATCGCAGCATTATGAACTAAGTTAGTGTTTCAGATATTCGGTGGGTAAAGCATCCTCCCATGCACCATCGGACTGATCGAGGAATGAATGAAAATGATCGCAAAGCCGATCCGGATGCAAAACGATGGCGAAAGGAACGGGGACAACGGAAATCGCGGAACCTCGGTCATTACACGTACCAAGCCGAAGACCAAGAAGCCTAATCTCTACCGCGTGCTCATCCTGAATGACGACTACACCCCCATGGAATTCGTCATCCACATCCTGGAGCGGTTTTTCCAGAAAGATCGCGAAAGTGCCACCCGCATCATGCTGCATGTCCATAACCACGGCGTCGGCGAGTGCGGGATATTTACATACGAGGTAGCGGAGACCAAGGTGAGCCAGGTGATGGACTTTGCCCGGCAGCATCAGCATCCGCTGCAATGCGTCATGGAAAAGAAGTGAGGATCACAACGTGCCAACATTTTCGCCTAGCTTAGAAAAGGCGCTCCATCAGGCACTCACCTTTGCCAACGAGCGGCATCACGAATATGCCACGCTCGAGCATCTGCTGCTCGCCCTTGTAGACGACTCCGATGCGGCCGCGGTCATGGGTGCCTGCAACGTCGATCTCGACGCGCTCCGCAAGACACTGATCGAGTACATCGACAACGAACTCTCCAACCTGGTCACCGGATATGACGAGGACTCGAAGCCGACCTCCGGCTTCCAGCGCGTCATCCAGCGTGCCGTTATCCATGTCCAGTCCTCCGGCCGCGAGGAAGTGACCGGCGCCAATGTGCTCGTCGCCATCTTCGCCGAGCGCGAAAGCCATGCCGCATACTTCCTGCAGGAACAGGAAATGACCCGCTACGACGCGGTCAACTACATCTCGCACGGGATCGGCAAGCGGCCGGGCTCGTCGGAAAGCCGCACCCCGCGCGGTGCCGAGGACGAATCCGAAAGCAAGCCGAGCGCATCGCGCGGCGGCGAGGACGATGCAGCCGGCAAGAAGCAGCAGGATGCGCTGAAGGCTTACTGCGTCAATCTCAACGAGAAGGCCAAGACCGGCAAGATCGACCCGCTGATCGGCCGCCACGCCGAAGTCAGCCGCACGATCCAGGTCCTGTGCCGCCGTTCCAAGAACAATCCGCTCTATGTCGGTGATCCCGGCGTCGGCAAGACGGCGATCGCCGAAGGCCTCGCCAAGCGCATCGTCGAAGGCAAGGTTCCGGAAGCGCTCGCTGACGCTACCATCTTTTCGCTCGACATGGGCACGCTGCTCGCCGGCACCCGCTACCGCGGTGACTTCGAAGAGCGCCTGAAGCAGGTCGTCAAGGAGCTCGAAGAGTATCCGGGCGCCGTTCTGTTCATCGACGAGATACATACGGTCATCGGCGCCGGCGCCACCTCGGGTGGCGCGATGGATGCATCGAACCTCCTGAAGCCTGCTCTGTCTTCGGGTGCGATCCGTTGCATCGGTTCGACCACCTACAAGGAATACCGCCAGTTCTTCGAAAAGGACCGGGCTCTGGTTCGCCGTTTCCAGAAGATCGACGTCAACGAGCCGTCGATCGACGATGCGATCGAAATCATGAAGGGCCTGAAGCCTTACTTCGAAGAGTATCACCACCTGCGTTACTCGAACGACGCCATCAAGTCGGCTGTCGAGCTGTCGGCCCGCTATATCTCGGACCGCAAGCTGCCGGATAAGGCGATCGATGTCATCGACGAAACCGGTGCGGCACAGATGCTGTTGCCGCCGTCGCGCCGTCGCAAGCTGATCACCGAAAAGGAGATCGAAGCGACGATCGCGACCATGGCCCGCATTCCGCCGAAGACCGTGTCGAAGGATGACGAAGCCGTTCTTGCCAATCTCGAGCAGGAATTGCGCTCGGTGGTCTACGGCCAGGATACGGCGATCGAAGCCCTGTCGACGGCGATCAAGCTGGCCCGTGCCGGTCTGCGCGAACCGAACAAGCCGATCGGCTCCTACGTCTTCTCCGGCCCGACGGGCGTCGGCAAGACGGAAGTCGCCAAGCAGCTTGCTTCCTCGCTCGGCGTCGAGATGCTGCGCTTCGACATGTCCGAGTACATGGAGCGTCACACGGTTTCCCGTCTGCTCGGCGCACCTCCCGGCTATGTCGGCTTCGACCAGGGCGGTCTCCTGACCGATGGTGTCGATCAGCATCCGCATTGCGTCGTTCTGCTCGACGAAATCGAGAAGGCGCATCCTGACATCTACAACATCCTGTTGCAGGTGATGGACCACGGCACGCTGACCGACCATAACGGCAAGAAGATCGACTTTCGCAACGTCATCCTGATCATGACGACCAATGCGGGCGCGTCCGAAATGGCCAAGGCCGCCTTCGGCTTCGGTTCGTCGAAGCGCAGCGGTGAGGATGAAGAGGCGCTGAACCGCCTGTTCACGCCAGAGTTCCGCAACCGTCTCGATGCGATCATTCCATTCGCCTCGCTGCCGACCGCCGTCATCCACAAGGTCGTCCAGAAGTTCATCATGCAGCTGGAAGCACAGCTTTCCGAACGCAACGTGACCTTCGACCTGCACGAGGATGCGATCGCCTGGCTGGCCGAAAAGGGTTACGACGAGAAGATGGGTGCCCGCCCGCTCGCTCGCGTCATCCAGGATGTCATCAAGAAGCCGCTGGCCAACGAAATCCTCTTCGGCAAGCTGAAGAAGGGTGGCGTCGTCACCGTCAGCGTCGGTCCGAAGGAAGACGGCAAACCCGGCATCGTGCTCAATTCCGTTTCGGAACTGGCGCCGATCAAGCCGAAGCCCGAAGCCGAGGCCATCCATCCGGAAGCCGATCATGACGACGATGGCGAGCTGAAGACCAAGGCCAAGAAGGTCACGGCGAAGAAGGCGAAAGCCTCGGCCGAGCCCGAAGTCAAATCCGCGCCCAAGAAGGGCAGTGCCGTACCGAAAGTGCCGCGCAAGAACTGAATGTCACCGGCAGGTGAATAACGAAAAGGCCGCAGCGATGCGGCCTTTTTGCTTTAGGTGATCGCCGGCCTCAGAGTGGCTGGTAGTCGATTTCGAGGAAATCCTCGACCTCGGGCACCCACCGGTCGCGAACGAAGGCGACATGGGCGGGATGCACATTATAGGCGTCGTAGCCGGCCTGGTTTTCGAACTCCATGGAAAAGCCGAACGCGAAGGCGTTCTTCGGGCTGGTCTGACGGAGTTGCTCGAAGTTGCGTACGCTCGGAATCTGCGCCAGATCGAGTGCGGCGCTGAGAAACGCCTTCTCTTCAGGCGAACCGGCGGAATGCTTGAGGCGGAACGCCACGGTATGACGGATCATCGATAGTTCTCCCGACGATTGCTGGCTCAGCCGAGCTCGGCCTTGATCTTCTCGGCATTGGCGGCAAGCACGGCACCGTCCTCCATCTTGCCGGAATGCGGCTTCAGCGCCACGCCCTCGTGGCGCGGGATGACGTGAAAGTGCAGGTGGAACACCGTCTGGCCGGCTGCCGGTTCGTTGAACTGGCAGACGAAGACGCCGTCGGCGTCGAAGGCATCCTGCACGGCATTGGCGATTTTCTGGACGACGGTGATCGAATGCGAAAGCACTGCCGGATCGGCATCGAGGATGTTGCGCGACGGCGCCTTGGGAACGACCAGCACATGGCCCGGCGCCTGCGGCATCACATCCATGAAGGCAACGGTCTGCTCGTCCTCGTAGACGCGATGGGAGGGGATTTCGTCGCGCAGGATCTTGGCGAAGATGTTGTTGTCGTCATAGGCGGCGCTGGTCATCGAAATCTCCTCATGTGTGCTGATCGGGTAGCGCGGCGGAGGCGAGGGCGTCAATCCTCCTGCTGCCGTTCGCCTTTGCGAAAGGGGCTGTGGTCGGTGAGGATCTCGTTCATATGCTCGACATCCTCCCGCTCGCGTTCGAGATAATCCGAAATCGCCCGGCGAAGCCCCGCGTGAGCGACGTAATGCGCCGAATGCGTCGTGACCGGCAGGTAGCCGCGGGCAAGCTTGTGCTCGCCCTGTGCGCCCGCCTCGACCCGCTTCAGGCCCTTGGCAAGCGCAAAGTCGATCGCCTGATGATAGCAGACCTCGAAATGCAGGTAGGGGTGGTCCTCGATACAGCCCCAGTGGCGGCCGTAAAGCGTATCGCCGCCGATGAAATTGATGGCGCCCGCCACATAGCGCCCGTCGCGCTTGGCCATGACCAGCAGGATATCGTCAGGCATGCGTTGGCCGATCAGCGAATAGAAGTCTCGCGTGAGATAGGGCCGGCCCCATTTGCGGCTGCCGGTATCCATGTAGAAAGAAAAGAACTGGTCCCAGATCCGCTCGGTCAGATCGGCGCCGGTCAGCCAGTCGATGCTGATGCCGTTCTCGAGCGCCGCCCGCCGCTCCTTCTTCAGCGCCTTACGCTTGCGCGATGCCAGCGTCTCCAGGAAGGCGTCGTGATCGGCATAGCCGTCATTGATGAAATGGAACTGCTGGTCGGTGCGATGCAGATAGCCGTCCGTCTCGAAGACCGAAATCTCGTCTTCAGGAACGAAGGTCACATGCGCCGAGGAAACGCCGAGGCGGCGCACGACTTCCTTGAGGCTTTCGGCAATCGCACTCTGGATCGGCCGCCGATCGAAACCTTCGGCGACGAGCAGGCGCGGCCCCGTCGCTGGCGTAAAGGGGATCGAGCACTGGAGTTTCGGATAATAGCGCCCGCCGGCGCGCTCGAAGGCGTCGGCCCAGCCGTGATCGAAGACATATTCGCCTTGGCTGTGGTTCTTGAGATAGCCGGGCAGGGCGCCGATCAGCTCTCCCTTGTCTGTCTCCAGCAGCAGGTGATGCCCGAGCCAGCCGGTATCGGCCGTCGCCGAGCCTGATTCTTCAAGAGAAGACAGGAAGGCGTGGGAGAGGAATGGATTGTAGGGAACGGTGTCCGCCGCTTTCGATGTTCCGGAGAGCCGTGACCAGCTCTCCGGGGAAATGGCGGTAAAAGACCGTTCGACGCGGATCGAGATTTCATCAGTCATGGAGCAAAAGACGAAGCCTTCGGGGGGAGGAGTGTGGCTCCCTTTCAGTCTGCGCACGATCTTGTCCAAAAAGCGAGCATCAAACCGAAACGCGCGGATCAAATCCCTCGAAGGTCATCTGATCGGCGTTTTCGAACGTATGCTTGCGGGCCTTCTCGTCGCGGACCGTCCAGGTGATCACCGGAATGCCCTTGGCGCGCTGGCCCGAGATGAACGGGTTCGGCAGGTCGGCGAAGAAATAGGAAATGAAGTCGAGGCCGAGTGCCATCGCCTTCTCATGCACCTCGAATTCCTCCGGCTTGTTGCCGCCAGCGGTCAGGCCGACCGGGTAGGGCGCGTTCAGCGCCTTCAGGTCGCGCAGCAGCCAATGGTCGAAGCTCATCAGCGCCACCTTGCCCTGGTATCCTTCGAGCACCTCGAGCACTGTTTCGGCAAAGCCTTCGTCATCGGCCTCGCGGCCCTTGAGTTCGAGCACCAGCGGCACCTTGCCCCGGACGAGATCGAGCAGCTGCTTCAGCGTCGGGATCTTGTCGGCAGTGCCACCGACCGAAAGCAGGCCGAGTTCCTGCGAGGTCCGGGCGCGGATATCGCCCGGCATGTTGCAGAGGCGCTCGAGGTTCTCGTCGTGGAAGATGATCGGCACGCCATCGGAGGCGTAGTGCAGGTCGCATTCGATCGCAAAACCGGCTTCGACAGCGCGCGAAAACGCGCTCAGTGTGTTTTCCCAGACGAGCTTGTTGGTGTCGTGGTAGCCGCGGTGGGCGACCGGGAGTTCCTTAATCCAGGCTGCGGAGGTCATGTTATGCGATTTCCATGATGGCATCGATTTCGACGGCGGCGTTGAACGGCAGGGCGGCCATGCCGACGGCGGCGCGCGCATGCTTGCCGGCTTCGCCGAGAACGTTGGCGATCAGGTTGGACGCGCCGTTGATGACGAGGTGCTGCTCGACGAATTCAGGAGCGGAGGCAACGAAGCCGTTCAGCTTGATGACGCGCCTGATGCGGCCGAGATTGCCGCCGAGCGCGGCATTGGCCTGCGCCAGGATGTTGATGGCACAGAGTTCGGCGGCGCGCTGGCCGGCAGCAACGTCGACATTCTTGCCGAGATGGCCGCTGACGGCGACCTTGCCGCCTTCGAGCGGCAGCTGGCCGGAGATGTAGAGAAGTCCGCCGCTGATCACATAGGGAACATAGTTCGCCGCAGGAGCAGCCGCTTCCGGCAGAGTTATCCCCATTTCCTTGAGTTTTGCGGCAATCTGGTCGGACATTTTCGCCTCCACTTTCATTGTCAATGCTTCAAAAATTATGCATCAAGACTAGAATATTGCGTATGACAGCTTCCAGCCTCGATTTGGCCGAAAGCGTTCTTATAACATCGCGGCCGAGTCCAACAGGAGATAATGGATGTTCCGATCGAGTCTTGCCGCTCTGCTGCTTGCAAGCGTTTCCGCAAATGCATGGGCTGCGGCGCCCGCTGCCGGAGCGGCGATCGCGTCTGGCCTTGTCGCGCATCGGGCAATTTACGATCTGGAGCTCAAGGACGCCTCGGAACGCTCGGGCATTGCCGGCATGTCGGGCCGCATGGTCTACGAATTCAACGGCAATTACTGTGAAGGCTTCACAACCAATTTCCGTTTCGTGACGCAGATCGATACCGGCGACAACACCCGCGTCAGCGACCAGCAGACCAAGACCTTCGAGAATATCAAGGACCGCAAATTCACCTTCGAGACGAAGTCCTTCACGGACGATCAACTCGACAAGGAAGTGAATGGCGAAGCGAGCGACAAGGCCGATGGCGTCACCGTCGATCTGACGAGCCCGCAGGCAAAGGAGCTGCAGCTCGCCGAGAGCCGTTTCCCGACCGAGCACATGCTCGACGTGATCGAGAACGCCAAGTCGGGCAAGCGCTTCTTCGAAGCCCGCGTCTTCGACGGTTCCGACGATGGCGACAAGGCCCTGGCGACCACGACCGTTGTCGGCAAGCTCGTCAGCCCCAAGGCCGGCGACGAGGCTGATGCCGGTAATGCCGGCGCATTCGCCAAGACCGCTTTCTGGCCGGTGACGATTTCCTACTTCAACGAGAACAGCAAGACCGACGCCTTGCCAGTCTACCGCATGTCGTTCAAGCTCTATGAGAACGGCATCACCCGTGACCTGACGATGGACTATGGCGACTTCGTTCTGACGGGAAAGCTCGCCAAGCTTGAAATGCTCGACAAGAAGCCCGAGACCTGCAAGTAACCTCTTGAAGCCGCATCGAATCGGCAGGTCTTCTTCCGGGAGGTTGGCATGGCACACATGCCGGTAAAATTGCTTGCGACATCCTTGATCGCGCTCGGCGCCGTCTGCGCCGCCGCGCTGCCCGCGCTGGCGGCCGATTGCAGTGATACGCCCTATTCCGGCGTCGACTGGAGCAATTGCAACAAGAAGAACCTGATGCTGGAGTCGAGCGACTTCGAGGGCGCCAATCTCTCGGATGCCGACCTGTCGCAGACCAGCCTGAAAGGCGCCAATCTCACTTCGGCGAATTTCGAGAAGGCGACGCTGGTGCGCGCCTGGCTCGAGGGTGCCAAGGCTGACGGCGCCAAGTTCGACAAGATCGAAGCCTACCGCTCGGTTTTCCAGAATGCCTCGGCGCAGAAGGCCTCCTTCGTTGCTGCTGAGCTGCAGCGCGCCGACTTCACCGGCGCACAGCTTTCGGGCTCAAGCTTCGAGAAGGCCGAGCTCGGCCGTACCAATTTCAGCAAGGCGACGCTCAGCGAATCCAAGTTTTCGCTCGCGAACCTGTCGCGCGCCAACATGGTCGGCGCGACTTTCGGGGGGCAGGTCAGATTCGACCGTGCCTTCATGTATCTGACGCGCATCGAAGGCGTCGATCTGTCTTCGGCGCAGGGGCTGGAGCAGACGCAGATCGAGCTTGCCTGCGGCGACGCCTCGACGAAGCTGCCGTCGGGCCTCAAGGCGCCGGCCGGTTGGCCATGCCCGGCTGAAACCGACAATTGACGCCGGCAGCGCCCGCGGATTCTTGCAATCAGGCAGTTTTTTTCCGCGCGAGCCTTGCATTTGCAGTGAATCGACTGTAAGGGCACCCGCATTCCACACGCAAGGCATGGGATGGTCCGGGAGAAATCCGGATTGTTCCGCCCGGTGGCATCCCGAAAGGATGCTGTTCGTCTTGCGGGGGTTCAACCGGAAAAGGATGACTAGGCATGGCATTGCCCGATTTTTCTATGCGCCAGCTTCTTGAAGCAGGCGTCCACTTCGGCCACCAGACGCACCGCTGGAACCCGAAGATGAAGCCGTACATTTTCGGCGATCGTAACAACATTCACATCATCGACCTCGCTCAGACGGTTCCGATGCTGTCGCGCGCCCTCCAGGTCGTTTCCGACACCGTCGCCCGTGGCGGCCGCGTTCTGTTCGTTGGCACCAAGCGTCAGGCTTCCGAGCTCATTGCTGACTCGGCTAAGCGTTCCGCTCAGTACTACGTCAACTCCCGTTGGCTCGGCGGCATGATGACCAACTGGAAGACGATCTCCAACTCGATCCAGCGCCTGCGCAAGCTCGACGAGATCCTCAGCTCGGAAGGCTCCGGCTACTCCAAGAAGGAACGCCTGAACCTCGAGCGCGAGCGCGAAAAGCTCGACAAGGCCCTCGGTGGTATCAAGGACATGGGCGGCACGCCGGACCTGATGTTCATCATCGACACCAACAAGGAAAAGATCGCGATCGACGAAGCCAAGCGCCTCGGCATTCCGGTCGTTGCCATCATCGACTCGAACTGCGATCCGGACCTGATCGACTATCCGATCCCGGGTAACGACGACGCTTCGCGCGCCATCGCTCTTTACTGCGACCTGATCGCACGCGCTGCCATCGACGGCATCGCTCGTCAGCAGGGCGCATCGGGCCGCGATCTCGGCGCAGCGATCGATGCACCGGTTGAGCCGGCGCTCGACGAAACCGGCGCCTGATAAAGAAGCAGGCGGGCAGTATCGCCCGTCATGCTTTCCAGAGATTGGGAAAGGCCGCTCGCGACTCTCAGAAGTTCGGCGGCCTTGACCATTTCAGGCGAGGGCGATCTGCCCCTTGCCGCCACAGTTTCGATATGACGCGTCATTCATCACGCTGTCATACATACAGGTACATTTCGTGCCTCAATCCGGTGCAGCACCGCGTTTCGCGGGCCACCGTTTGAACCGACAAAGAGGAAGCTTATGACCGAGATTACGGCTGCACTGGTAAAGGAACTGCGCGAGAAGTCCGGCGCAGGCATGATGGACTGCAAGAAGGCGCTGCTGGAAACCAACGGCGACATCGAAGCAGCGATCGACTGGCTCCGTGCCAAGGGCATCTCGAAGGCCGACAAGAAGGCTGGCCGCGCTGCTGCCGAAGGTCTGGTTGCCATCGCTGGCGCCGGCCATAAGGCTGTTGTCGTCGAGCTGAACTCCGAAACCGACTTCGTCGCCCGTAACGACGCCTTCCAGGACCTCGTCCGCGGCATCGCCAACGTTGCTCTCGGCACCGATGGTTCGGTTGAAGCCATCGCTGCTGCGACCTACCCGGCATCCGGCAAGCCGGTCGCCGACACCATCAAGGACGCGATCGCAACCATCGGCGAAAACATGACGCTCCGTCGCGCTGCCAAGCTCGAAGTCGAGCACGGCGTTGTTGCGACCTACATCCACAACGCTGCCGGCGACGGCATCGGCAAGCTCGGCGTTCTCGTCGCTCTGAAGTCGGAAGGCGACAAGGCTGTCCTGACCTCGATCGGCCGCCAGGTTGCCATGCACATCGCTGCGACCAACCCGCTCGCGATCCGCGCCGAAGAAGTCGACGCTGCCGTTGCCGAGCGCGAACGCAACGTCTTCATCGAGCAGGCCCGCGAATCCGGCAAGCCGGAAGCCATCATCGAAAAGATGGTCGAAGGCCGTATGCGCAAGTTCTTCGAAGAAGTCGCTCTGCTCTCGCAGGCTTTCGTCATCAACCCCGACCTGACGGTCGGCGCTGCTGTCAAGGAAGCTGAAAAGGAAGCCGGCGCGAAGATCGAAGTCGTCGGCATGGCACGCCTCCTCCTCGGCGAAGGCGTCGAGAAGGAAGAGAGCGACTTCGCTGCTGAAGTTGCTGCTGTCGCCAAGGGCTGATAGCGCCTCATACATGTGAAAACGCAAGGGCATCGCGTGACAACGCGGTGCCCTTCGTGTATCCGGCAGTCAGCGGTGAATAACGAGGAGCCAAGATGTCGCGAGAGCCTGTCTACAAACGTGTTCTACTCAAGGCTTCCGGCGAAGCCCTCATGGGCAGCCAGGGCTTCGGTATCGACGTAGCGGTAGCGGACCGCATTGCGTCCGATATCGCTGAAGCCCGCCAGATGGGCGTCGAAGTCGGCGTCGTCGTCGGCGGCGGCAACATTTTCCGCGGCGTTGCGGTCGCCTCCAAGGGCGGCGATCGGGTGACCGGCGACCACATGGGGATGCTCGCGACCGTCATCAACGCGCTGGCGCTCGCAACCTCGCTGCGCAAGCTGAATATCGATACGGTCGTCCTGTCGGCCATCGCCATGCCGGAGATCTGTGAGAGCTTCTCCCAGCGCGCGACGCTCTACCACCTGTCGCTCGGCCGCGTGGTGATCTTCGCCGGCGGTACCGGCAATCCCTTCTTCACGACCGACTCCGCTGCAGCGCTGCGCGCCGCCGAAATGGGCGCCGAAGCGATCTTCAAGGGCACGCAGGTCGACGGCATCTATTCGGCCGATCCGAAGAAGGTTCCGGACGCGACGCGCTTCGACCGGCTGACGCACAAGGAAGTGCTCGACAAGGGCCTCGCGGTCATGGACGTCGCAGCCGTTGCGCTTGCCCGCGAAAACTCCATTCCGATCATCGTCTTCTCGATCCACGAGAAGGGTGGTTTTGCTGAAATCTTGACGGGCGGTGGCCTCAAGACCATCGTATCCGACAACTGACGATAGACTGCGCCGCGTGAGACGGCGCGATTGCGACTGAGACGGGAGCATTGCTATGAGTGAAGGCATCGACATCAAGGAAATCAAGCGCCGCATGGATGGCGCGGTTTCCGCATTCAAGAGCGATATCGCATCGCTGCGCACCGGCCGTGCCTCGGCCAACATCCTGGATCCGGTGACGGTCGAAGCCTACGGTTCGCGCGTGCCGCTCAACCAGGTCGCCAACATCACCGTGCCGGAGCCTCGCATGTTGTCGGTATCGGTCTGGGACAAGTCGATGGTTTCCGCCACCGAGCGCGCCATCCGCGAATCGAGCCTCGGCCTGAACCCGATCGTCGACGGCCAGAATCTGCGCATTCCGCTGCCGGAGCTCAACGAAGAGCGCCGCAAGTCGCTGGTCAAGGTTGCCCACGATTACGCCGAAAAGAGCAAGGTGGCGATTCGCCATGTTCGCCGTGACGGCATGGACGGCCTTAAGAAAGCCGAAAAGGACGGTGTCATTGGCCAGGATGAAAGCCGCGCCCAGTCCGATCGTGTGCAGAAGATGACGGATGAGACGATTTCCGAAATCGATCGCTTGCTTGCGGATAAGGAAAAGGAAATCATGCAGGTCTAAGGCTTTCGCCTGCGCCCCCAAGAAACCGGACGGGAAATGTCGAAACCAGCATTCGCAAGCATGCCAGAACACGTTGCCATCATCATGGATGGCAACGGCCGTT
This sequence comes from Rhizobium sp. Rhizsp82, assembly GCF_047325115.1. Lineage (NCBI taxonomy): Bacteria > Pseudomonadati > Pseudomonadota > Alphaproteobacteria > Hyphomicrobiales > Rhizobiaceae > Rhizobium > Rhizobium sp. Rhizsp82. Next base: position 2,632,551 of record NZ_CP168570.1, read on the forward strand.
GGGCCAAGCAGCGTGGCCTGCCGCGCGCCATGGGCCACCGCAAGGGTGTCGAAGCCGTACGCAAAACCGTGCGCGCTGCCGGCGACGCTGGCGTCAAGTATCTGACGCTGTTCGCATTCTCTTCGGAGAACTGGCGCCGACCCGAAGCCGAAGTGTCGGATCTGATGGGCCTGCTCAAGGCCTTCATCCGCCGCGATCTTGCCGAACTGCATTCCGAAAATGTCCGCATCCGGATCATCGGCGATCGCTACACGCTGCGCAGCGATATTCTCGATTTGCTGCTGGAAGCCGAAGAGACGACGCGCAACAACACGGCGCTGACGCTCGTCATCGCCTTCAACTATGGCTCGCGCGACGAGATCGCCCGGGCCATGGTGAGCCTGGCCGAGGACGTCGAGGCCGGCGTGCTGCGGGCGCAGGACGTGACGCCGGCGCTGATCAATGCCCGGCTGGATACGGCTGGCATTCCCGACCCCGACCTCATCATCCGCACCAGCGGCGAGGAGCGGCTGTCGAACTTCCTGCTCTGGCAGGCCGCCTATTCCGAATTCATCTTCGTGCCGGAATACTGGCCGGACTTCGGGCGCGAACTCTTCTATTCCGCCCTCGAAAAATTCGCCGCCCGCGATCGCCGTTTCGGTGGCTTGTCGTCGCAGGCCGCAGCAGTGGGTACTTGATGCAGCAGGAACTGAAGCTCCGTATCATCTCAGGAATCATTCTGGCCGCGATCGTGCTCGCGGCGACCTGGTACGGAGGTCTGGCGTTCCGCGCGCTGTCGTCGCTGATCGGGCTGCTAATCTATTATGAATGGTCGGCGATCACAGGCCTGCAGCGCGAGCAGCCGGCGGCCAATGTCGTCGGTTGGGCCGGGCAGGGCGCCATCGCCCTTGCAATCCTGCTGGAGCGTTTCGACTGGGCGCTCGGGGCTCTCCTGGCACTCTTTCTGGTCGCGATCGGTTTCGTCGTCCTGCGCGGCGTCAGCCGCTGGTTTCCGGCAGGCGTCGTCTATGCCGGGCTGACAGGGATCGCGCTCGCCGAAATCCGCGGCGCCGACCTTTCCGGCCTGCATGCCATGCTCTTCGTCTTCGCCGTCGTCTGGGCGACCGATATTCTCGCCTATTTCGTCGGCCGCGCCATCGGTGGCCCGAAGCTGGCGCCGAAGATCTCTCCCGGAAAGACACAATCGGGCGCCATGGGCGGTGCCGTCTCGGCGGTGATTGCCGGTAGCCTGATCGCCTACATCTTCGTGCCGGGCGCCGATTGGGTCGTCGCCGCGGCGGTCGCCTTCATCCTGTCGGTCTGCAGCCAGGCGGGCGATCTCTTCGAATCCTTCATCAAGCGCCGTTTCGGCGTCAAGGATTCGAGCCATCTGATTCCCGGACATGGCGGGGTCATGGACCGCGTTGACGGTCTGATTTTTGCCTGCTTTGCGGCTTTCTTGCTTGCGACAGGTTTTTCCTTGATAAAGGGCGGAGCAGCAGCGCCGCTCGGTGCGGCACTGTTCGGACTTTGAAAGCGGCGAAAGGCGGCGGAAGAAACTTATGGAAGGCTTGACCGGTATATTCGGCTTCCTGACGGGATATATTATCCCCTTTGTATTGGTGCTCTCCCTGCTCGTTTTCGTGCATGAGATGGGCCACTATCTCGTTGGCCGCTGGAGCGGCATCCGCATCCTGGCCTTTTCCGTCGGCTTCGGTCCCGAAATCATCGGCTTCAGCGACCGCCACGGCACGCGCTGGAAGATTTCCGCCATCCCGCTCGGCGGCTATGTGCGATTCTTCGGTGACGAGGATGCATCGAGCAAGCCGGATACCAGTGTTCTCGACGCAATGTCCGACGAGGACCGGGCGCGCTCGTTTGCCGGCGCCAAGCTCTGGAAGCGTGCTGCGACGGTAGCGGCCGGTCCGATTGCCAATTTCATTCTGGCGATCGCCATCTTCACGGTGCTCTTCTCGATCTACGGCCGCTCTGTCGCTGATCCTGTCGTTGCCGAGGTCAAGCCTGAGAGCGCTGCCGCAGAAGCAGGCATTCTCCCCGGAGACCTGCTGATCGCGATTGACGGCGGAAAGGTCGAGACCTTCGACGATGTCCGCCGCTATGTCAGCATTCGTCCCGAGCAGAAGATTGTCGTCAGCATCGAACGCAATGGCGAGAAGATGGATCTGCCGATGGTGCCGAAGCGCACCGACATGACCGACCAGTTCGGCAACAAGATCGAGATCGGCTTGATCGGCATCGTTACCAACCAGGAAGTCGGTCACTTCCGGATTCAGACCTACACGCCGGTCCAGGCGCTCCAGGAAGGCACGGTTCAGACCTGGCATATCGTCACTGGCACCTTCAAATATATCGGCAATCTCTTTGCCGGATACATGAAGCCCGACCAGCTCGGCGGACCGATCCGCGTTGCGCAGGCATCCGGCCAAATGGCGACGCTTGGTGTTGCCGCGGTGCTGCAACTGGCGGCGGTATTGTCGGTCTCTATTGGATTGCTTAACCTCATGCCCGTCCCGGTACTTGATGGCGGGCATCTGATGTTCTATGCGATTGAAGCCGTGAGGGGAAAACCTTTGGGGTCATCGGCTCAGGAAATTGCATTTCGCATTGGTCTGGCTATGGTGCTCTCGCTAATGGTTTTTGCTACTTGGAATGACATAAGCGCGCTCATTGGATAAGGGCGTCTGGCGAGGGAAAATTACCGTTTATTTACGATGTTTCAAAGCTGTAGTGGCGAATGGGTCACGCTTCGAAATGAAGTAAACAGAAATTAACTTGCTACCTTGCTTGTATGTCAAAAGCGGGTAAAACGACACACGTGGCCGGAATCGGGGTTATCCCGGCGACGGGGACGAGAAAAAAGGTAATGGGTGAAATGAAGGCTGGTTCAAGATTTTTGAACGCAGTATCGGCGGTTGCGCTGTCTGCAAGTGTTGTGGCTTCGGGCGCAGGTGTCATTACAATCGTCTCTGCGAGTGCGGCTGAAGCCGCAGTCATTCAGCGTATCGATGTACGCGGGGCAAGCCGCGTCGGTGCGGAGGCTGTGCGTTCCAACCTCACCATTCAGCCGGGCAAGAGCTTCTCCAACACCGATATCGATGACTCGGTGAAGCAGCTCTACGGCACCGGTTACTTCTCCGATGTGAAGATCTCCGTCTCCGGCGGTACGCTCGTCGTGCAGGTCCAGGAAGCGCAGCTGGTCAACCAGGTCGTCTTCAACGGCAACCGCAAGGTCAAGGACGACAAGCTGGCGTCCGTCGTTGGTACGCACGCCTCTGGCCCGTACAACGATGCGCAGATCCAGGCCGACATCGCCGCCATCAAGGAAGCCTACGCCGCCACCGGCCGTAGCGAAGTCAATGTCACGACGCAGGTCGTTCCGCTCGGCGAAGGCCGCGTGAACCTTGCCTTCGTGATCGACGAAGGCGATCGCACCAAGATTGCCGCCATCAATTTCGTAGGCAACAATGCCTACAGCGCCGGCCGCCTCGCTGCCGTCATTCAGACGAAGCGCTCGAACTTCCTGTCGTTCCTGACGCGCAAGGACGTTTACAACGAAGACAAGCTGCGCGCCGACGAAGAAGCGCTGCGCCAGTTCTACTTCAACCGCGGCTATGCCGACTTCAAGATCGTCTCGTCCGACGCCCAGTTCGACGAAACCACGAACAAGTACACGCTGACCTTCAATATCGAAGAAGGCCCGCGCTACAACTTCGGAGCGGTCACCGTTCAGTCGACCGTCGATGGTGTCAGCGGCGAGCAGCTGCAGGGCCTCGTCAAGACGCATGAAGGTGAAGTCTACAGCGCCAAGAGCGTTCAGCAGTCGATGGAAGCGATCTCCGATCAGGTTGCTTCGGCAGGCTATCCGTTCGCCCGTGTCACGCCGCGCGGCAACCGCGACCTCGGCAACAACACGATCGGTGTCGAATATCTCGTCGACCAGGGCGAGCGCGCTTACATCGAGCGCATCGAAATTCGTGGCAACAGCCGCACCCGCGACTACGTCATCCGCCGCGAATTCGACGTCTCCGAAGGCGACGCATTCAATCAGCAGATGATCACCAAGGCGAAGCGCCGCCTCGAAGCTCTCGGCTTCTTCTCGTCGGTCAACATCAGCACGCAGCCGGGCAGCGCTCCGGATCGCGTCGTCGTTGTCGTCGACGTCCAGGATCAGTCGACCGGTTCGTTCGGTATCGGCGCCGGCTACGCTGCTGGTGGCGACGGCCTCATCCTCGAAGCCTCGATCGAAGAAAAGAACTTCCTCGGCCGCGGCCAGTACATCAAAGTTTCGGCCGGTGGTGGTCTCGAAGGTTCGCAGAGCTACGGCCTGAGCTTTACCGAGCCCTACTTCCTCGGCTATCGCCTGGCGACCGGTTTCGACCTGAACCACAGCGAAACCTCGAGCAACGACAACTACGACTACACGGAAGACAGCCTGGTTCTGCGCGCAACGGCGCCGATCACCGAAGATCTGGCTTCGACCTTCCGTTATAACTTCAAGCGTATGGACTATGACTCCAGCGGTAGTGATCTGAGCGATCTGTCGACGCCGTATCAGGATCTCGTCAACAACGGTCCGTGGATCAAGTCGTCTGTCTCGCAGACCTTCACCTACAACACGCTCGACGACATGACGTTGCCGCGTGAAGGTATCTACGCCACCCTGACCAACGAAATCGCAGGCCTCGGCGGCGACTCGCAGTTCTACAAGGTCTTCGGTAAGGCCCGCTACTATCACCTGCTCGCTGACGACGCCGACATCATCGGCTCGCTCTCTGCCGGTGCTGGTTATGTCGTCGGCCTCGGCAAGGACCTGAACATCTTCGACCAGTTCACGCTGGGCAACAGCGATATCCGTGGCTTCGAAAACAAGGGTATCGGCCCGCGCGTCGGCAATGGTCCGGATGATCCGCTCGGTGGCACGACCTACTTCACGGTTTCGGCTGAAGCATCCTTCCCGATGCCTGGCTTCCCGCGTGACTTCGGTCTGCGTGGTGCCGTCTTCGCCGATGCAGGCACGCTGTTCGGCAACGACGTGAAGGTCACCAGCCCTGAAACGGTCAATGGTGAAGATGCTGCGCTCCGTGCGTCGGTCGGTCTTGGCTTGATCTGGCAGTCTCCGTTCGGCGCTCTCCGTGTCGACTACGCGATGCCGGTACTCAAGAAGGACTACGACAAGACGCAGTACTTCAAGTTTGGCATCAACAACCAATTCTGATATCGGCAGTCCGGAACCATACTGGAATTCCGTTCTGGAGCATTGCCGATGGAGCAAAATTCGTTCTTCAAGCCTCGGGATGGGGTGACGCTCTCTGAGCTCGCCCAATATCTCGGGGCAGAACTTCCCGATGCATCAAAGGCAGATGTGATCATTCGCTCTGTGGCTCCGGTTAACCGGGCACAGGCGGGTGACCTTTGCTATGTGATCTCGCGGAAGAGCAAAGCTGAGCTTGAGACCTGCGAGGCATCCGCCGTGCTGTGCGATCCCGCGCTGCTGTCGGCGATCCCGCCGCATATCCCGGCTCTCGTATCGAAAAACCCCCATGCGGCTTTTGCCATGGCGGGTGGCTATCTTCACCCGTCGGCCCTGCAGCCGCTTCCGGCCATGTCGGACGATGCGATGGTCGGCACCGGCGCCGTCATCGATCCGACTGCCAAGCTGGAAGCCGGCGTCGTCGTTGAGCCTCTCGCGATCATTGGTGCCAATGTCGAGATCGGCGCTGGCACGCGCATCGGCGCAGGCGCGATCATCGGGCAGGGCGTCAAGATCGGCCGGAACTGCTCGATTGCGAGCGGCGCCAGCGTTCTCTGTGCCTTCCTCGGCAATCACGTGATCATCCATAATGGTGCCCGTATCGGCCAGGATGGCTTCGGCTATGCGCCGGGACCGCGCGGCATGATCAAGATCGTTCAGATCGGCCGCGTCATCATCCAGGACAATGTCGAGATCGGCGCCAACGCGACGATCGATCGCGGCACCATGGACGATACGGTGATCGGCGAAGGCACCAAGATCGATAACCAGGTGCAGATCGGCCATAACGTCAAGATCGGCCGCCATTGCGCCATCGTCTCGCAGGTCGGCATTGCAGGCAGTACCGTGATCGGGGACGGCGTGCAGATCGGTGGTCAGGCGGGCCTCAACGGCCATATTACCATTGGCAGCGGCGTGCAGATCGCCGCCAAGAGTGGCGTCGTGCAGAGCATCCCTGCAGGCGAGCGCTATGGCGGGATCCCGGCGCGTCCGATCAAGGATTTCCTGCGCGAGTCCGCGGAAATAATGATACGCTCCGGTGCGCGGGCGAGTAAAACGGGAGACAAGGAATGACTGAAGAAGCAAAGGCTTCTCTTTCGTCGGCTGACATCATCGAGATCATGAAGCTCCTGCCGCATCGCTATCCATTCCTGATGGTCGACAAGATCATCGAGATCGACGGCGACGATTCTGCGATCGGTATCAAGAACGTCACCGCCAACGAGCCGCAGTTCACCGGCCATTTCCCGGAATCGCCGATCATGCCTGGCGTGCTCCTGATCGAGGGCATGGCGCAGACGGCTGGTGCGATCTGCGCCCGCAAGGACGGCTCGAACGGCAACCTCGTCTACTTCATGACGATCGACAATGCCCGTTTCCGCAAGCCGGTTATCCCGGGCGACCGCGTTGAATTCCACGTCAAGAAGCTGAAGCAGCGCGGCAATATCTGGAAGTTCCATTGCGACGCCAAGGTTGATGGCAACCTTGCGGCGGAAGCCGATATCGGCGCGATGATCCTGCGTAAGGACCAGGCATGAGCACGGTTGCTGCCAGCGCACGTATTCACCCGATGGCCGTCGTCGAAGACGGCGCCGTCATCGGCGAGAACGTGACGATCGGCCCCTTCGCCTATGTCGGGCCGAAGGTGACGCTTCATGATGACGTGCATCTGCATCCGCATTCGATCGTGACGGGCCGCACCGAGCTCGGCAAGGGTTCGAAGGTCTTCCCGATGGCCGTGATCGGCGGCGATCCGCAGAGCATCCATCACGCCGGCGAGGAGACGACCTTGACCATCGGCGAAAACTGCACGATGCGCGAAGGAGTGACGATCAACACCGGCACGTCGGATTTCGGCGGCAAGACGATCGTCGGCAACAACAATCTCTTCCTCGCCAATTCGCATGTGGCGCATGATTGCCGCGTCGGCAACAACGTCATCATGTCGAACAATGTCATGCTCGCCGGCCACGTCACGATCGAGGATCGCGTCATTCTCGGCGGCGGCTGTGCCGTCCATCAGTTCACCCGCGTCGGCCGACAGGCTTTCGTCGGTGGTCTCTCCGCAGTGAGCTACGATGTGATTCCCTACGGCATGCTGAACGGCAATCCGGGCCTTCTCGGCGGCCTCAACGTTGTCGGCATGACCCGTGCAGGCATCGACCGCGCCGTCATCCACATCGTTCGCCGTGCCTACAAGGCGATCTTTGAAGGCGCTAATTCGGTGCGCGACAATGCTGCTGCAATCCGCGCCGAATATGCCGATTGCCCGCAGGTGGTCGAGATCCTCGATTTCATCGCGGCTGAAAGCGACCGGGCGCTGTCTTCGCCGACGCGGGGACAGAAAGGCTGAGCGTGCCTCTGGCTGGTGACACTGCAAAGGGCCGTCTGGCGATCATCGCCGGCAACGGCCTTTTGCCGGCTTATGTCGCCGAGGCCGCCCGCGCCGCCGGCGATGAACCTTTCATCATTTCCCTAAAGGGCGAGCTCGACCGCTCCTGGCAGGACTACGACCACGCCGTCATCGGCGTCGCCGATTTCGCAGCGTTGGAGAGTATCTTCAGTAGACACGACATTCGCCGCGTCGTCATGTCCGGTGGCGTTCGCCGCCGCCCGGAATGGCGTGAGATACGACCCAGCTGGAAGACGATCGGCAAGGTACCCTCGGTCATACGGACGCTGCTCTCTGGCGGCGATGATACGGTGCTGCAAATGGTCATCAAGCTTATCGAAACTGATGGCCGCCGCGTCATCGGCGCCCAGGAGATCGCACCTGATCTGCTGGCTTCGGTGGGGCCGGTCGGTGTGGTCGCACCAGGCAAGGACGATATCGCCGATATCCTGAAGGCGGCCGAGGCAGCAAATGCATTGGGGCTACTCGATGTCGGACAGGGCGCCGTTTCCGTCGGCGGCCGCGTTGTTGCGCTGGAAGGCCCTGAGGGTACCGACGGCATGCTGGAGCGTGTTGCTTCCTTGCGCACAGCCGGGCGCATTTCAGCCCGCCGCAAGGGCGTCCTCGTCAAGCTCTGCAAGCCGCAGCAGGATCTGCGCGCCGATCTGCCCTCGATCGGGCCGTCAACTGTCGAAAATGCCAGGAAGGCCGGTTTGGCGGGGATAGCCGTCGAGGCGGGCAGGGCACTGGTGCTGGAACGCGAAGCGCTGATCGCTGCTGCCAATGCCTCCGGCCTCTTTGTCACTGGACTGGATCGCGGCCTGCCGTCCTGGGGGCTCGCATGAGCCGCCATTTGAAGATCGGCATCATCGCCGGCGAAGTATCCGGCGATCTGCTGGGCGGCGATCTGATCGCTGCCCTGAAGCGCATCCATGACGGCCCCGTCGAGCTCGTCGGCGTTGGCGGCGAGGCGCTCGAAGCGCAGGGACTCAAATCGCTGTTCGACTATTCCGAACTGTCGATCATGGGCATCAGTCAGGTGCTCGCCAAGCTTCCAACGCTCTACAGGCTGATCCGCCAGACGACGGCGGCGCTGATTGCCGCCAAGCCCGACATCGTGATCATCATAGACAGCCCCGATTTCACTCATCGCGTTGCCAAGCGCGTGCGCACGGCGCTGCCTGACCTGCCGGTCGTCAATTACGTCTGTCCGAGCGTCTGGGCCTGGAAGGAATACCGTGCTCAGCGCATGCTCGGCTACGTCGATCATGTGCTCGCCGTTCTGCCCTTCGAGCCTGAAGTCATGCAGCGCCTTGGCGGCCCGGCGACCACCTATGTCGGACACAGGCTGACTGCGGACGCAAATCTGCTGGCTGCGCGAAGCAGCCGCGCTGCCCGAGCCATCTCGCCGGAGCGAGGCAAGACGATCATGCTGCTGCCGGGCTCGCGCTCGACCGAGATATCGAAGCTGATGCCCTTTTTCGAGGACGCGGCAAATGATCTCCTGACGCGCAATGGCGACATCCGCTTCGTCATGCCCACGGTGAGCCGCCGCGAGGCGCTGGTGCGCGAGTTGGTATCGCAGTGGAAAGTGCAGCCCGAAATCCTGATCGGCAGCGATGCCAAGTGGCGGGCCTTCGGCGAGGCCGATGCGGCGCTTGCTGCCTCCGGAACGGTGATCCTCGAGCTGGCGCTCGCCGGCGTGCCGACGGTCTCGACCTACAAGACCGACTGGATCATCTCGCTGATGACCTCGCGCATCAAGACCTGGACGGCGGCGATCCCGAACCTGATTGCCGATTACGCCGTGGTGCCCGAATATTTCAACGACAGCGTCCGTGGCGGAGCGCTTGCCCGCTGGATGGAGCGGCTGTCCGGCGACACCGCGCAGCGGCGCACCATGTTGGAAGGCTACGATCTCGTCTGGCAGCGAATGCAGACGGAAAAGCCGCCCGGAGAGAAGGCGGCGGAAATCGTTCTCGACATTCTGGACAAGAAAAAACCCGGTCATCGCTGACCGGGTTTTTTGTTTTCGGATTGTCCGGGCGCTTAGCGCTTGGAAACCGGAACGTAATCGCGCTGTGCTTCACCGATATAGAGCTGGCGCGGGCGGCCGATGCGCTGCTGCGGATCCTCGATCATTTCGTTCCACTGAGCGATCCAGCCGACGGTGCGGGCGAGAGCGAAGAGAACGGTGAACATGGTCGTGGGGAAGCCGAGAGCCTTCAGCGTGATACCCGAGTAGAAGTCGATGTTCGGGTAGAGCTTCTTCTCGATGAAATACTCGTCGGTGAGCGCGATGCGCTCAAGTTCCATCGCCACTTCGAGAAGCGGATCGTCCTTGATGCCGAGTTCGCCGAGAACTTCATGCGTCGTCTTCTGCATGATCTTGGCGCGCGGATCGTAGTTCTTGTAGACGCGGTGGCCAAAGCCCATCAGGCGGAACGGATCGTTCTTGTCCTTGGCGCGTGCGACATATTCGGGGATACGATCGACGGAGCCGATCTCCGACAGCATGTTGAGCGCTGCTTCGTTGGCGCCGCCGTGAGCAGGGCCCCAGAGGCAGGCAATGCCGGCCGCGATGCAGGCGAACGGGTTTGCACCCGAAGAGCCGGCGAGACGAACGGTCGAGGTCGAAGCGTTCTGCTCGTGGTCCGCATGCAGGATGAAGATACGGTCCATGGCGCGGGAGAGAACCGGGTTGACCGTGTACTCTTCGCAGGGAACGGCAAAGCACATGCGCAGGAAGTTCGACGCGTAATCGAGGTCGTTCTTCGGGTAAACGAAGGGCTGGCCGATGTGATACTTGTAGGCCATCGCAGCGAGCGTCGGCATCTTGGCGATCATGCGCAGCGAAGCGACCATGCGCTGGTGCGGATCGGTGATGTCGGTCGAGTCGTGGTAGAAGGCCGACAGGGCGCCGACACAGCCGCACATGACGGCCATCGGATGCGCATCACGGCGGAAGCCGGTGAAGAAGCGGCTCATCTGTTCGTGCACCATCGTGTGATGCGTCACGCGGTGGTCGAAGTCCTTCTTCTGAGCTGCCGTCGGCAGTTCGCCGTAAAGCAGGAGATAGCAGACTTCCAGGAAGTCGCCGTGCTCGGCCAACTGCTCGATCGGATAGCCGCGGTGCAAGAGAACGCCCTCATCGCCATCGATGTAGGTGATCTTCGATTCACAGGATGCGGTCGAGGTGAAACCAGGATCGTACGTGAAGGAGCCGGTGTTTTTGTAGAGTGCGCCGATATCGATGACATCTGGCCCGATCGTTCCGCTCTTTACGGAAAGATTGGCGGACTTGTCGCCGATTTTGATTGTTGCGCTTTGATCCGTCATTCTGATCCTCCAAATTGGCGGCGGCGCCATAAAAGCGCCATAGGGTTAAGCGTCCGCTCAGATTGCTATATGATAGCGCGCCTAATGCCAAGTTACCGTGACGCCATTTTGTGCATCGCAGTATCAACTTTTAGGCACTCCTGCGATGCTGTAAACGCATAGCGGAAGCCGATGATTTATTTAGGCTTTTTGCACTCACGATTTTTTGCGTTTTTTCAATCGATTATTGTTGCTGAAACGCGCGCAGGGTTGCATCTTGGTTGTATTTTAATGGGTCGCAAGGCTCTTTACATGCCGGGGTTGAAAAGCAGCGAGATCAGCCTGGAACTTTCGGGGGATGCGGCCAAATTGCCGCATCTTGAGCCAGCGCGCGCCTATTCTGGCCTCTCGCCCGTGCCGATGCGGCACTCACCGGCCACGCTCAGCGCTTATCGACTCCGATCATCCATCAGGCGCGCGATAGGCGCCATCCCGAAATGCGCCGACGAAGAGCTCGCCTACGGTGCGCGCATGCTCTTCGCGCCAGTTGCGCTCGGCTTTGGTGCCGTGGCGTGGTTTGCGGCCGGCAATGGCGTTTCGCCAATTATACCGCTCTTCTTCATCGCGGTGCTGTTCACTCTCATGATCGTGACCGATCGGGCGCGGGAGGGGATGCGCGTCGTGATCGCCGCATTGACGTTGGTCGCGGCAGGCGTCGCGACTGCGCAATTCGAAACGTGGAGAGCCGAGACCATCCTCCTTGATTCCGCCGTGACGACGACGCTCACTGGGCGGGTCGAGCGCCGGGAAAGCGACGGCCGCGGCGGCTGGCGCTATCTGCTGTCATTGCGCGCAACCGAAAACCCAGTGGTGAAACGCCCGCCCGCCCGGGTGACTGTCATCGCCCGCGGCGCCAAGTCCGAGTTCGAGACGGGAACCTGGGTGAAGGGCAGGGCGCGGCTGACGCCACCCTCCGGTCCGGCACTCCCCGGTCTCAACGACTTCTCGTTCTCATCCTATTTCGATCGCGTTGGCGCCAATGGGTTTTTCTATGGGGCGCCAACGACGGTGACGCCGGGAGCCGCAGACGAGCATCCGCTGACCGACAGCGCCTTCGAGTGGCTCTACCGGCTGAGAAGCGGCATCGGTGATCGCATCAGGGGCATTTTGCCCGGCGATACCGGCGCTTTCGCCGCCGCGCTCGTCACCGACGAGCGGCGGGCGATTTCGGCAGAAACTACGGAGGCACTCCGGCAATCAGGCCTCGCGCATATCATCGCCATATCGGGCCTCAACATGGCGCTGTCTGCCGGCATCTTCTTCGTTGGGTTCCGCACGCTGCTCAGCCTGTTTCCGTCTGTCGCCCAGGCCTATCCGGTCAAGAAGATCGCGGCCGCCGGAGCGCTCGCGGCCGTCACCGCTTATTTCCTGATTTCCGGCTTCGCAGTTTCCGCCGAACGGGCCTTCATCATGATGGCGATCATGCTGACGGCGGTGTTCTTCGACCGGCCGTCGATCAGTTTGCGCAATGTGGCGCTTTCGGCACTGATCATCATCGCCATCTCGCCCTCGGAAATCATGGGGCCGAGCTTTCAGATGTCCTTTGCCGCGACGCTGGCGCTGGTCGCCGGCTATGCGCTCTGGAAGGAGCGGCCGGCGCGCGACAAGCCATTTGCGAAATTGCGGGCGGTCAGGCTCATGTCATCGGCGGCCGGCTTCTTCGGCGGCATCCTGCTCACCTCCGTCATCGGCGGTTTCTCGACGGCGCTGTTTTCGATCGAGCATTTTCACCGGCTGACGGCCTATGGCTTGCCTGCCAATCTCGCAGCCATGCCCGTCATCTCCTTCGTCATCATGCCGGCGGGGCTGCTTGCAATGCTGTTGATGCCGTTTGGGCTGGATGCCTGGGCCTGGCAGGTGGTTGGCTTCGGTCTCGATCTGGTGATCGCGATCGCCAAGACCGTCTCGTCCTGGGGAGGTGATATCGGCGTCGGCCGATTGCCTGCCTGGTATTTCCCGGCCGCGGTCGCGGGCTTCCTGCTATTGACCCTGCTGCGCACGCGGCTGAGGCATATCGGCACGGCAATCATGGCCCTGTCGACGCTCACTGTCGTCATGCTTCCCGAGAAGCCGCCGCCGAAGATCGTCATTGCTGAGGACGGCAGCATGGCGGGGATCGTCGGTTCCAACGCAATCGCTACCAATCGCGAGCGCCCGCCGGGTTTCATCTTCGATCAGTGGAAACGGGCACTGGTGCTGGACAGCCATCGTGAGCCGATCTTCATCACATCGGCATCGGTCCCGACCGCGCCGCCGGGCGAAAGATTAAGGCTGACACCAGCGCAACAGCAGGAAGCGCAGAGCGCCATTGCGGCCAATGCCAGGGAAGAGCGGTTTTCCTGCGTAAAGAAAGCCTGGTGCACGGCAAAGCTTGGAAACGGCTCGGTGCTGACGGTCATCGACAATGCCGCTTACCTCGGCCCCGCCTGCGATGCATCCGATATCGTCGTTACGCCGGTGCGCCTGAGGCTCGAAAGCTGCCGCTCTGGCACGCTGCTCTTCACCGGCGTTTCCTTAAGAAAGACAGGCTCTGTCGAACTGCGCTTCGATGGAGGTGCTGCAGCGGTCACCGCATCCTTCGAGGATCTCGACCGCCCCTGGACCCGCCACCGCGCCTATGATTGGCGCAGCGGCACTTTTGACGGTGATGAAATCACTGTTAGTGATAGCGGCGGATAAGACCGACAAGCTTGCCCTGAACCTTGACGCGGTCAGGCCCGAAGATACGGGTCTCGTAGGCCGGATTGGCAGCTTCGAGCGCGATCGATGCGCCCTTGCGGCGGAAGCGCTTCAGCGTTGCTTCTTCATCGTCGACGAGGGCGACGACGATATCACCGGCATTGGCGGTATTGGTGTTGCGGATGATGACGGTGTCGCCGTCGAAGATGCCGGCCTCGATCATCGAGTCGCCCTTGACCTCAAGCGCATAGTGCTCACCGTTTCCGAGCATATCGGCGGGAACGGTGATGTCGTGGGTGTTCTGCTGGATCGCAGAAATCGGCACACCGGCGGCGATGCGGCCCATGACCGGAACCGAGATCGAGCTGCTATTGTCTTCGTTCGCCGGCTTCGGCGGCGCGACGGGCTGCGGCTTGCCGAGGCTGCCTTCGATGACGCTTGGCGAGAAGCCGCGGCGCGGCTGGATGCTGGGGCTGTAGGCCTCGGGCAGCTTGATGACTTCCAGTGCGCGGGCGCGGTTCGGTAGGCGGCGAATGAAGCCGCGCTCTTCGAGCGCCGTGATCAGGCGGTGAATGCCCGATTTGGAGGCGAGGTCGAGCGCATCCTTCATTTCGTCGAAGGACGGCGGTACGCCGGACTCCTTCATCCGCTCGTGAATGAAGAGGAGAAGCTCCTGTTGTTTGCGCGTCAGCATCGAAGTCTTTCCCCAGATTCGTGAAACAAAGCCAGAACGGACACTATATGTTCCATATGTGTTCCGCAAGTGCCTAAATATTGGTAAAACTTCCCATCATTTTTCGTCATTTTTGAAAGTTTCTTTGCGGGATTGGTTATCCGCGCTTGCGCTTTGCCCGGCGCGGCGTGCAAATCTCTGCCGGCTTCACCGGAGGGAACCGCCATGACGCATCCGCTCGATCATCTGGTACTGCCCGTTACCCATATCGATGTCGCCCGCGAGCGACTCGGCCGTCTCGGTTTCACCGTCGCCGCCAATGGCCGTCATCCGTTCGGAACGGAGAATGCCTGCGTCTTCCTCGCCGACAAGACCTATCTGGAGCCGCTCGGCATCGCGAGCCAGGCGGAGTGCGATGCGGCCGCCGCCAAGGGCAACAGCTTTGTCGCCCGCGACCAGGCCTTCCGCTTCCGCTGCGGCGATGATGGCTTCTCGGCAGTCGTCTTCGGCACTGACGATGCCGATGCGGACAAGGCCGCCTATGATGGCGCGCAGCTGAGCGGCGGTGACATGGTGGAGTTCTCGCGCCCTATCGTCATGCCCGATGGAACGCAGGCGACCGGCGCCTTCAAGCTCGCCTTTGCCGCCGATCTGAGGGCGCCCGATGTCTTCTTCTTCGCCTGCCAGCGGATCAACGCCTTTCCGGCCGATCGCAAGGCGCTGGAGACTCATGCCAACGGCGTTCTCGGCATCGTCGAGATTGCAATGAGCGCAGACGAACCCGATGCCTTCGCGTCGCTGTTGCAGACGGCAAGCGGCGGTGTGGCGCCCAGTGAGGCCGCCTTCGGCCTTTCCTTCGCCCTCAGTAATGTCCGGATCGCCATCTATTCCGAAGAAGGGATGGAGGCCTATTTCGATGTCGAGCCGCTCGGCACCGATAACGGCCTGCGGGCGCGGGCAATCGTCTTTGCGGTCGCTGATCTGGCCGTGACAGCGGCGCATTTGGCTGCTAACGGGATCACCTACGTGAATATGAACAATCGTCTATTGGTGAAGCCGGCGCCGGGACAAGGCGCGATCTTCGCCTTCGAGGAGACCCAATGAGCAACACCAATGCAGAAGTCGCCGTCGGCGAAGGCGCTGGCCGCGTTACCTTTTCCAATGCCGGCAAGCTGTCGATCATCGCTGGCCCCTGTCAGATGGAAAGCCGCGAACATGCCTTCATGATCGCCGGTGTTCTGAGCGAACTCTGCAAGAAGCTCGGCATCGGCCTCGTCTACAAGTCTTCCTTCGACAAGGCCAACCGCACTTCGCTTTCGGCGCAGCGCGGCATCGGCCTCGACAAGTCGCTCGAAGTCTTCTCTGATCTGAAGAAGGAATTTGGCTTCCCGGTTCTGACCGATATCCATACCGAGGAGCAGTGTGCAGAGGTCGCAACCGTCGTCGACATCCTGCAGATCCCGGCTTTCCTCTCGCGCCAGACCGACCTTCTCGTTGCTGCGGCCAAGACCGGCCGCGCCGTCAACGTCAAGAAGGGCCAGTTCTTGGCTCCGTGGGATATGAAGAACGTTCTTGCCAAGCTGAATGAGACGGGCAACCCGAACATCCTGCTCTGCGAGCGCGGTGCTTCCTTTGGTTACAACACGCTGGTCTCCGACATGCGCTCGCTGCCGATCATGGCGGCCATGGGCGCGCCTGTGATCTTCGACGCCACGCATTCGGTGCAGCAGCCGGGCGGGCAGGGCGGATCGAGCGGCGGTCAGCGCGAATTCGTCGAGACGCTGGCGCGTGCGGCCGTCGCCGTCGGCGTCGCCGGCGTCTTCGTCGAGACGCATGAAGATCCTGACAATGCGCCGTCGGATGGCCCGAACATGGTCTATCTGAAGGATATGCCGCGGCTGCTCGAAAAGCTTCTGGCGTTCGATGCGATCGCAAAGTCGGCCTGACGTTCAAAAGGCTGACATGATCTTGTAATAGGCCACGCAGGTGGCCTGAAATGAAGGCATGTTAGGCGGCTCAAAAACGGCTGTGAAAACGCCATTGCAATCTGCGTGCCTTCGATTAAGACGATTTCAAACGATTTATCCACCCACCGAGCAGGAAGAAACCCATGACTGCAATTACCGATATCATCGCCCGCGAGATCCTCGATAGCCGTGGCAACCCCACCGTCGAAGTCGACGTCTATCTCGAAGATGGCAGCATGGGCCGTGCGGCTGTTCCGTCGGGCGCTTCGACCGGCGCGCATGAAGCCGTTGAAGTTCGCGATGGCGGCAAGCGCTATCTCGGCAAGGGTGTCGAAAAGGCTGTCGAAGCCGCCAACACCGAGATCTTCGATGCCATCGGCGGCATCGATGCCGAAAACCAGATCCAGATCGACAACATCATGATCGAGCTGGATGGCACGCCGAACAAGTCGCGTCTCGGCGCCAACGCCATCCTCGGCGTTTCGCTCGCTGTCGCCAAGGCTGCCGCTCAGGCTGCCGGCCTGCCGCTTTACCGCTACGTCGGTGGCGCTTCCGCTCACCTGCTGCCGGTTCCGATGATGAACATCATCAACGGTGGCGCACATGCAGACAACCCGATCGACTTCCAGGAATTCATGATCCTGCCGGTTGGCGCCGACTCGATCCGCGAAGCCGTCCGCATGGGCTCGGAAGTCTTCCACGTCCTCAAGAAGGAACTGTCGGCTCAGGGCCACAACACCAACGTCGGTGACGAAGGCGGTTTCGCACCGGGCCTGAAGAGCGCCCCTGAGGCCCTCGACTTCATCATGAAGTCGATCGAAAAGGCTGGCTACAAGCCGGGCGAAGACATCTATCTCGGCCTCGACTGCGCAGCGACCGAATTCTTCAAGGACGGCAAGTACGTTCTCGAAGGCGAGGGACGCACGCTGGAATCGGGCGCCATGGCCGAATACCTCGCACAGCTCGCCGCCCAGTACCCGATCATCTCGATCGAAGACGGCATGGCTGAAGACGATTGGGACGGCTGGAAGGCCCTGACCGATCTGGCCGGCAAGAAGGTTCAGCTGGTCGGCGACGATCTGTTCGTCACCAACTCGGCCCGCCTGCGCGACGGCATCAAGATGGGCGTTGCAAACTCGATCCTCGTCAAGGTCAACCAGATCGGCTCGCTGACCGAGACGCTCGACGCCGTCAACACCGCGCACAAGGCAGCCTATACCGCCGTCATGTCGCACCGTTCGGGCGAAACCGAAGACTCCACGATCGCCGATCTCGCAGTTGCCACCAACTGCGGTCAGATCAAGACCGGCTCGCTGTCGCGCTCGGATCGTCTGGCAAAATACAACCAGCTGATCCGCATCGAAGAGGGCCTCGGCCCGCAGGCCCGCTATGCCGGCCGTTCGATCATCCGCGGCTGATAGCCCTTAAAGCTCAATGCCTTGAAACCCGCGCTTCACCGGCGCGGGTTTTTTCTTGCCCGCAAGAATTCATAGTCAACGGACGGTTAATCTCTGAGCGCTACTGTCTTCGCATAGGTAATGCGTTTTAGAGCATGTGTGCGTATGTGGACAAAGCATCATAAGAAAAAGAAGATCGGCCGGTTCGTGGTTCCGGCCATGACGGTCGCCTTTCTCTCCTATTTCGGCTATCATTGCATCCATGGCGATTACGGCCTGCGTGCCACCGAAGTCTTCGAGCAGCGGCGCATTGCCCGCGAGAAGGAATTGGCGACGCTGAAGGCCAAGCGCGAGCATATCGAGCAGCAGGTCGCGCTGCTGAGTGATGGCTCTCTCGATAAGGATATGCTGGACGAAAAAGCCCGTTACCAGCTGAATATGTCTCGCGCCGACGAGGTCGTCATATTCAATTCATATTCCAATTAACCGAATACTGGTTAATCGATAATTCGATAGAATTATCAGTGGCTTAATCCTGAATACGTGCCATGCATTTATGGCATTGCTGTGGCCATCTTTCTTCCCTATGGTACGCGCCACTCGAAGAACGACAAACCCATAGGGAGGGTTGTATGGCGCCTCGCAAGAACGCGACCGTTTCCAGCCGCAAAACCAGCACGAAATCCGCAGCCAAGGCCTCCAATGGTGGTCCGGTTGCCGATTTTACGCGCGATGAGGAGCTTAAGGCCTATCGCGAGATGCTTCTGATCCGCCGCTTCGAAGAGAAGGCCGGTCAGCTTTACGGCATGGGCTTCATCGGTGGTTTCTGTCACCTTTATATCGGCCAGGAAGCTGTCGTTGTCGGCATGCAGATGGCGCAGAAGGAAGGCGATCAGGTCATCACGGCTTACCGTGACCACGGGCACATGCTGGCAACCGGCATGAGCGCCCGCGGCGTCATGGCTGAGCTCACCGGACGCAAGGGCGGCTATTCCCACGGGAAGGGCGGCTCCATGCACATGTTCTCCAAGGAAAAGCACTTCTACGGCGGCCACGGCATCGTCGGTGCTCAGGTGTCGCTCGGCACCGGCCTCGCTTTCGCCAACCGCTACCGCGGCAACGACTCGGTCAGCGTCGCCTATTTCGGTGACGGCGCTGCCAACCAGGGCCAGGTCTACGAAAGCTTCAACATGGCGGCGCTCTGGAAGCTGCCGATCATCTACATCGTCGAAAACAACCGCTACGCCATGGGCACCTCGACCGCCCGTGCAACGGCGCAGTCGAACTACTCGCTGCGCGGTTCGGGCTTCGGTATTCCGGGCGTCCAGGTGGACGGCATGGATGTGCGCGCCGTGAAGGCTGCCGCCGACGAAGCGCTCGAGCACTGCCGCTCCGGCAAGGGCCCGATCATCCTGGAAATGCTGACCTATCGCTATCGCGGCCACTCGATGTCCGACCCGGCGAAGTATCGCACCAAGGAAGAAGTGCAGAAGATGCGCTCCGAGCAGGATCCGATCGAGCAGGTTAAGGCTCGCCTCGTCGAAAAGGGCTGGGCTTCCGAAGACGATCTGAAGACGATCGACAAGGATGTCCGCGACATCGTCGCCGATAGCGCCGATTTCGCCCAGAACGATCCGGAGCCGGATGCATCCGAGCTCTACACCGACATTCTGCTCTAATCGGGGAGGGAACCAATGCCTATCGATATCCTCATGCCCGCCCTCTCTCCGACGATGGAAGAAGGCACGCTGTCCAAGTGGCTCAAGAATGAAGGCGACAAGGTCACCTCGGGTGACGTGATTGCCGAAATCGAAACCGACAAGGCGACGATGGAAGTCGAAGCCGTCGATGAAGGCGTGATCGGCAAGCTGCTGGTCCCGGCCGGCACCGAAAACGTTAAGGTCAACGCCAAGATCGCGATCCTGCTGCAGGACGGCGAATCGGCTGCCGATATTTCGTCGGCTGCCCCTGCTGCTGAGCCGGCTCCGGCCGCTGCTGCTCCGGCGCCTGCCGCAACCGAACAGAAGTCGGCTGCCGCTCCGGTCCCGGCCGAGCCCAAGGCATCCGTGCCGAACGATCCGGAAATCCCGGCCGGCACCGAAATGGTCTCCATGACCGTTCGCGAAGCCCTGCGTGACGCGATGGCCGAAGAAATGCGCGCTGACGACAGCGTCTTCGTCATGGGCGAAGAAGTTGCCGAATATCAGGGCGCCTACAAGGTCACCCAGGGTCTCCTGCAGGAGTTCGGCGCACGCCGCGTCATCGACACCCCGATCACCGAACACGGCTTTGCCGGCGTCGGCGTCGGCGCTGCCATGGCCGGCCTGAAGCCGATCGTCGAGTTCATGACCTTCAACTTCGCCATGCAGGCGATCGACCAGATCATTAACTCCGCTGCCAAGACGCTTTACATGTCGGGCGGCCAGATGGGCGCTCCGATCGTCTTCCGCGGCCCGAACGGCGCTGCAGCCCGCGTCGGCGCGCAGCACAGCCAAGATTATGCTTCCTGGTACAGCCAGATCCCCGGCCTCAAGGTCGTCATGCCCTACACGGCAGCTGACGCCAAGGGCCTGCTCAAGGCTGCGATCCGTGATCCGAACCCGGTCGTCTTCCTCGAAAACGAAATTCTCTACGGTCAGCACTTCGACGTGCCGAAGCTCGACAATTTCGTTCTGCCGATCGGCAAGGCGCGCATCCACCGCCAGGGCAAGGACGTCACCATCGTATCCTTCGGCATCGGCATGACCTATGCGGTCAAGGCTGTGGCCGAGCTCGAGAAGATCGGCATCGACGCCGAACTGATCGACCTGCGTACGCTGCGTCCAATGGACCTCCCGACGGTCATCGAATCCGTCAAGAAGACCGGCCGCCTCGTTACCGTCGAGGAAGGCTACCCGCAGAACTCGGTCGGCACCGAAATCGCCACCCGCGTCATGCAGCAGGCCTTCGATTATCTCGATGCACCGGTTCTGACGATCGCCGGCAAGGACGTTCCGATGCCCTACGCCGCAAACCTCGAGAAGCTGGCGCTGCCGAATGTCGACGAAGTCGTCCAGGCAGTGAAAACCGTCTGCTACAAGTAAGGGGAGGCTGTTCCGATGCCTATCAACATCACGATGCCTGCCCTGTCTCCGACCATGGAAGAGGGCAACCTGGCCAAGTGGCTCGTCAAGGAAGGCGACACGGTCAAGTCGGGTGACGTCATCGCCGAGATCGAGACCGACAAGGCGACGATGGAAGTCGAAGCCGTCGACGAAGGCACTGTTGCCAAGATCGTCGTTCCCGCCGGTACCGAAGGCGTCAAGGTCAACGCGCTGATCGCGGTGCTGGCTGCCGAAGGCGAAGACGTGAAGGCTGCCGCAAGCGGTGCAGGCTCTGCACCGAAGGCCGAAGCCGCACCGGCGCCGAAGGCGGAAGCCGCACCTGCTGCCGCTCAGCCGGCGCCGGCCGCTGCTGCTCCGGCTCCGGCCGCAGCGCCCGCTGCCGCAGCCTCGTCCGGCAACCGCACCTTCTCGTCGCCGCTCGCCCGCCGCCTTGCCAAGGAAGCCGGTATCGACCTTTCTGCCGTTTCCGGTTCCGGTCCGCATGGCCGCGTCGTCAAGAGCGACATCGAAGCTGCCGTCGCTGGCGGTGGTGCCAAGGCTCCGGCCGCTGCCGCGCCGCAGGCCGCCGCACCGGCACCTGCCGCAGCCCCGAAGGGCGCTTCCGACGAAGCCGTCCTCAAGCTGTTCGAAGCCGGTTCCTACGAACTCGTGCCGCATGACGGCATGCGCAAAGTCATTGCCAAGCGTCTGGTCGAATCCAAGCAGACCGTTCCGCACTTCTACGTCACAGTCGATTGCGAGCTCGATGCGCTTCTGGCGCTCCGTGCCCAGCTCAACGATGCCGCACCGAAGTCCAAGGACGGCGTTCCCGCCTACAAGCTGTCGGTCAACGACATGGTCATCAAGGCGATGGCGCTTGCTCTCCGCGACGTTCCGGATGCAAACGTCTCCTGGACCGAGAATGCGATGGTCAAGCACAAGAACGCCGATGTCGGCGTTGCTGTCTCCATCCCGGGCGGCCTGATCACCCCGATCGTCCGCAAGGCGGAGCTGAAGACGCTTTCGGCCATCTCCAACGAGATGAAGGACCTTGGCAAGCGCGCCAAGGACCGCAAGCTGAAACCCGAGGAATACCAGGGCGGTACCACGTCGGTGTCGAACATGGGCATGATGGGCGTCAAGCAGTTTGCCGCCGTCATCAACCCGCCGCATGCAACGATCCTCGCGGTCGGCGCAGGCGAGCAGCGCGTCATCGTCAAGAAGGGCGAAATGGCGATCGCTACCGTGATGAGCGTCACGCTCTCGACCGACCACCGTTGCGTAGACGGCGCGCTCGGAGCCGAGGTGCTGCAGGCGTTCAAGGGCTACATCGAAAACCCGATGGGCATGCTGGTCTGATCAAAGGGCGGAGGCGGAAATGACGAAGACCGTTCTTTGCTATGGCGACTCGCTGACCTGGGGCTACAGCGCCGAGACGATCGGCCGCCACGCCTATGAAGATCGCTGGCCGAGCGCCCTGCAAGCCGCTCTCGGCAGCGATGTCCGCGTCATCGCCGAAGGTCTGAACGGCCGGACCACCGCCTTCGACGACCATCTTGCCGATTGCGACCGCAACGGCGCACGCATTCTGCCGACCATTTTGCAGACGCATGCGCCGCTCGATCTCATCATCATCCTGCTCGGCACCAACGACATGAAGCCTGTCGTGGCGGGTTCGGCTTTTGCCGCCTGCCAGGGCATTGCCCGGCTGGTGCGGCTGATCCGCAATCACGCCTGGCCCTTCGAGTTCGACGGTCCGGATATCCTGATCGTGGCTCCCCCGGCGATCTGCGCGACGGGCAACGTGCCCTTCGCCGCATCGTTCCCCGGCGGTATCGAAGAGTCCGCGAAGCTCGCAACGCTCTACCGCGATCTCGCCGACGAACTCGGCTGCGGCTTCTTCGACGGCAATTCCGTCGCCAAGACGACGCCGCTCGATGGCATCCATCTCGATGCCGAAAATACCCGTGCTCTCGGGCGCGGCATGGAATCGATCGTCCGGATGATGCTGGGGCTGTGACCATGGGCGGCGCTTTCGCAGCGCTTAGAGCGGCGGAACGGAAGGATGCGGCCGAGCTCGCGATCCTTGTCGATATCGGCTCGCATGGCTTTGCCTCCTGGCTGTGGTTTTCGGAAGTTGCCAACGGCAAGACCGATACGCCCCTCGAGCAGGGCCGGCTGAAGATGAGCCGGGACGGCGAATGGGGCAGCTGGCAGAATGCGGTGGTTGCGGAAGCCTATGGCGAGATCGCCGGTGCTGCTGTCGGCTACGAGCTGGGCGAGGGGATCCACGCCCTCAAGACGGACCGTCCGGCGCTGGCGCCCGTCATCGCCATGCAGAAGACGGTCGCTGGTGGCTGGTTCATCGGCACGCTGGCAGTCTACCGCCATCTGCGCGGTATCGGCATTGGAATGAAGCTGCTCGGTGACCAGATCGACAGGGCAAACGGATTGCCGGTCAGCCTGATCACTGCAAGCGACAATGACGCAGCGCTCGCGCTGTACAAGAAGAATGGATTTTCGGAAGCGGCGCGCGCTGACGCCGTACCGCTTTTCGAAAGCAGCAAGAAACACGAGTGGGTGCTTTTGACCCGCCTCGCCGGATAAAAAGGCAGGAAACATGGCTGAGAATTACGACGTCATCATCATCGGTTCTGGACCTGGCGGCTATGTCGCGGCAGTGCGTGCCGGCCAGCTCGGCCTGAAGGTCGCGATCGTCGAGCGCGAGCACCTGGGCGGCATCTGCCTCAACTGGGGCTGCATCCCGACCAAGGCGCTGCTGCGCTCCGCCGAAATTCTCGATCATTCGAACCACCTGAAGGATTACGGCCTCGTTCTCGAGGGTTCGGTCAAGGCCGACACCAAGGCCGTCGTCGCCCGCTCGCGCGCCGTCTCCGGCCGCCTGAATGCCGGCGTCGGCTTCCTGATGAAGAAGAACAAGGTCGATGTCATCTGGGGCGAGGCGAAGATCACCAAGCCCGGCGAAATCACGGTCTCGAAGTCCTCGAAGCCCGTCGTCGAGCCGCAGCATCCGCTGCCGAAGAACATCAAGAGCGAAGCCGGCA
The DNA here is from genome assembly GCF_047325115.1 of Rhizobium sp. Rhizsp82. Taxonomy (NCBI): domain Bacteria; kingdom Pseudomonadati; phylum Pseudomonadota; class Alphaproteobacteria; order Hyphomicrobiales; family Rhizobiaceae; genus Rhizobium; species Rhizobium sp. Rhizsp82. Next base: position 2,656,436 of record NZ_CP168570.1, read on the forward strand.
CCTATACCGCCAAGCACATCATCATCGCCACCGGCGCCCGTCCGCGCGCTCTGCCGGGCATCGAGCCGGACGGCAAGCTGATCTGGACCTATTTCGAAGCGCTGAAGCCGGATGTCCTGCCGAAGTCGCTGATCGTCATGGGCTCGGGCGCCATCGGCATCGAATTCGCGAGCTTCTACCGCTCGATGGGCGTCGACGTTACCGTCGTCGAAGTCATGCCGACGATCATGCCGGTCGAAGACGCTGAGATCACCGCGATCGCCCGCAAGCAGCTCGAAAAGCGTGGGCTGAAGATCTTCACCAGCGCCAAGATCACCAAGGTCGAAAAGGGCGCAGACAGCGTCACCGCGACCGTCGAGACTGCTGATGGCAAGTCGCAGCAGATCACCGCTGACCGGATGATCTCGGCTGTCGGCGTTCAGGGCAATATCGAAAACCTCGGCCTCGAGGCGCTCGGTGTGAAGACCGACCGCGGCTGCGTCGTCATCGACGGTTACGGCAAGACGAACGTCCCTGGCATCTACGCAATCGGCGACGTTGCCGGTCCGCCGATGCTCGCCCACAAGGCCGAGCATGAAGGCGTCGTCTGCATTGAGAAGATCGCTGGCCTGCCGAACGTCCATCCGACCGACAAGAGCAAGGTCCCGGGCTGCACCTACTGCAATCCGCAGGTCGCCTCCGTCGGCCTCACCGAAGCCAAGGCCAAGGAAGCCGGCCGCGATATCCGCGTCGGCCGCTTCTCCTTCGTCGCCAACGGCAAGGCGATCGCGCTCGGCGAAGATCAGGGCATGGTCAAGGTCATCTTCGACAAGAAGACCGGAGAACTGCTGGGCGCCCACATGGTCGGCGCCGAAGTCACCGAGCTCATCCAGGGCTTCGTCGTCGCCATGAACCTGGAAACGACCGAAGAAGAACTGATGCACACGATCTTCCCGCATCCGACCGTTTCGGAATCGATGAAGGAAGCCGTGCTCGACGCATACGGGCGCGTGCTGAACGCTTGATAATTTCCGTTTCCGCCCTCTCTATCAGGATGGTGTGAACTGTCCTGACGGGGCGGAAAAACGAAAGGAAATCATCATGTCAATGGGTACGCAGGCACTGCTCATCTTCCTGCTGATCGGGCTCGTTGCCGGCTTTCTGGCAAGCCTTGTGGTCGGCGGCGGCGGTTTGATCCGGTGCTTGCTGAGCGGCATCATCGGCGCCTTCGTCGGTGGCTTTCTGTTCAATGCGCTGGGCATCTCGCTCGGCATTGAAAATGCATTGGTGGTGCAGATCATTCACGCCACCGTCGGCGCGATCATCGTGGTGCTGATCGCCAGAGCGATAGCGTAGGGCAGACCTGGAAACGGAAGGACGGATATGGAAGGCGTAGGCTGGCTGGCGGCAATCATCATCGGCGGTTTTGCGGGCTGGCTCGCGGGCAAGCTGATGGATGCGCGATACGGCATTCTGCTGAATATCGTGCTCGGTATCGTCGGCTCGGTCGTCGCGACCGCCATCCTGGCGCAGTTCCATATCGAAGTGGCCGGCGGGCGGCTTGGCTACTTCGTCACCGGATTCTTGGGCGCTTGCCTGCTGATATTCTTCGCCCGGCTCGTCCGGCGATGATGCACATGACCGGCCGATTGTAACGGACGGCTAAAAGACTTATGTGCAGACTGATGAAGCCGCATTGGGGCGGCGGAAAGTTGACACGGTAATGGTAACCATTCTCGACACGATCAATCCCGACGTAAAGCGCGTGCGCCATCCGGAAAAGGCCCACCGGCCGGACCAGGAAGTTCTGCGCAAGCCGGAATGGATCCGTGTAAAGGCGCCGACCTCCAAGGGCTATGCCGAAACCCGCTCGATCGTGAAGGAGCACAAGCTCGTCACCGTCTGCGAGGAAGCCGGCTGCCCGAATATCGGCGAGTGCTGGGACAAGAAGCACGCCACCTTCATGATCATGGGCGAGATCTGTACCCGCGCCTGCGCTTTCTGCAACGTCTCGACCGGCAAGCCGAATGCGCTGGATATGGCGGAGCCCGAGAACGTCGCCAAGGCCGTCAAGCAGATGGGCCTCAGCCACGTCGTCATTACCTCGGTTGACCGCGACGATCTGGAAGATGGTGGCGCCGAGCATTTCGAGAAGGTCATCTGGGCGATCCGTGAAGCGTCGCCGATGACCACGATCGAAATCCTGACCCCCGACTTCCTGAAGAAGCCGGGTGCGCTGGAGCGTGTCGTCGCTGCCAAGCCCGACGTCTTCAACCACAATATGGAAACCGTCGCCGGCAATTACCTGACCGTCCGTCCGGGCGCCCGCTATTTCCACTCCATCCGCCTGCTGCAGCGCGTGAAGGAACTGGATCCGACCATGTTCACCAAGTCGGGCATCATGGTCGGCCTCGGCGAAGAGCGCAACGAAGTGCTGCAGCTGATGGACGACCTGCGCACCGCCGACGTCGACTTCCTGACGATCGGCCAGTACCTGCAGCCGACCCGCAAGCACCACAAGGTCGAAAGCTTCGTGACGCCGGAGGAATTCAAGTCCTACGAGACCGTTGCTTACACCAAGGGCTTCCTGATGGTTGCTTCGAGCCCGCTGACGCGCTCCTCGCATCACGCCGGCGACGACTTCGCCCGTTTGAAAGCGGCGCGCGAAAAGAAGCTGCTGATCGCCGCAGAATAAAATCCCTGCTTGCATTTTCGAGAAGCCGCGGCGATTTTTCGCCGCGGCTTTTTGTTTGCCGAGAATGCGGAGCGATGCAATGCCGGCCTATATCGACGACCTCGACCAAGCCGTCGGCCTGATCCGCGGCTCAGGGCGCATCATGGTCGTCGGCTGCTCCGGCGGGGGCAAGAGCACGCTGTCGCGAAAGCTCTCCGGCCTTCTCGGCCTCCGGCATGTCTCGATGGACAGGGAGTTCTTCTGGCTGCCCGGCTGGGTCAAGCGGGCGAAGGCCGAGGAGCGTGCCTTGATCAGTGAGGTGGTCAACGGCGAAGGCTGGCTGATGGACGGCACCGGCCCCTCGACCTTCGATATCCGCGTACCGCGCACGCATTTCATCATCTGGGTGCGCATGCCGCGCTGGATCTGCCTCTGGGGCATCTGCAAGCGCGCGTTCTTCCACCTCGGCAAGACACGGCCGGACATGGCGCCCGGCTGTCGGGAGCAGCTGCCGGACCGCGAATTCCTCACCTATATCTGGACTTTCGAGCAGCGGTTCGCGCCGCTCGTGATTGCTGGTATCGACCGTTACGGCCCTGATATCCCGGTTTTGCAGCTGAAAAGCCGACGAGACGTGAGCCGCCTTCTTGATCTTCTTGGCGCGCCCGCTTAACTGCGCTTCATGCCGCAATTCGAAACGCATCGTCCCGTTCCCCATACAGCCGAGCAGATGTTCGACCTCGTCGCCGACGTCGAGCGCTATCCGGAATTCCTGCCGCTCTGCGAGGCGCTGACGATCCGCAGCCGCAAGGAACGCGACGGCAAGATCCTGCTCGTCGCCGATATGACGGTTGGCTACAAGGCGATCCGCGAGACATTCACGACGCAGGTGTTGCTCAACAAGGCAGAGCGCGTCATTGACGTGAAATATATCGACGGCCCGTTCAAGTATCTCGACAATCGCTGGAGCTTCACCGAAGCCACGCCGGGCTCGATGGTCAATTTCTTCATCGATTACGAGTTCAAGAGCCGCATTCTCGGCGCGCTCATGGGCACGATGTTCGACAGGGCCTTCCGCATGTTCACGGAAGCCTTCGAAAAGCGCGCATCGGCGATCTACGGCGGCTGACGCCTACCTGTCCAGGAAGTGGTCGAAGACCTGGTTCGCCGGATAGGCGTAGTAGCCCCGATCCACGAAACTGCGTCGGTAGAGGCAGTTCCGCAGAGCCACGTTGTAGATCATGCTGTGCGTATCCGGCGAGCCGCGATGAGACATCGCTTCCGGCTGACAATAGGACAGCGCTCGATCGTAGCGGGCGAGCAGCACCGGGTCGGAATCGACACGAATGCCTGAATAGGTCTGATAGTTGGACGGTGCTTCCGCGGCAGAAATGCAGCCGAGGCTCAATGCAACGCCGATGGCAGCCAAATATCTCATGGGAACATCCTTCAAAGCCGGCGGCGGCCGGCAACGCGGCAGAAACGGTGGCAGAAGACTTTTGTTCCCGGATGCTACTTCAGCGCCAGCAGCATTTCCAGCGCCGTCTTGACGGTCGCAAGCCGCACCTTGTCGCGGCCGATATCGCCATAGAGCATCTTGTGATGAATGAGTGCGCCCTGGCGTGATTTTGCCGCGAGATGGACGAGCCCGACAGGCTTTTCCACCGAGCCGCCGCCGGGGCCGGCAATGCCGGTCACCGCCACGGCAAAAGCAGCGCGCGAGCGGAAGAGGGCGCCATGCACCATCTGCCGCGCGGTTTCCTCGGATACGGCGCCGAAGCGCGCAAGCGTCTGCTCCTGAACGCCGAGCATCTCCATCTTCGCCGTGTTCGTATAGGTGACGAAGCCGCGGTCGACGACGGCGGAGGATCCCGAGATCTCCGTCAGCGCACCAGCGATCAGTCCGCCGGTGCAGCTTTCGGCGGTCGAGACCATTAGCCCTTCAGCCGAGAAATCCCGGATGATCTTTTCAGCAAGCGCCAAGATCTCGGCCGTGAACATCATCAATCCCTCGCGCCGCGGAAGACGACGGTCGCCGTGGCGATGGCGGCAATGCCCTCGCGGCGGCCGACGAAGCCGATCGTCTCGTTGGTCGTTGCCTTTACCGAACAGCGGCCGATGGAAATGCCGAGGAACTCGGCAAGATTGGCGCGCATCTCGTCGCGATGCGGCCCGACCTTCGGTGCTTCTGCGATCAGCGAGACGTCGGCATTCATGATCGTCCCGCCGCAATCGCGCACGATCTTGGCGGCATGCTCGAGGAAGATCCGCGATGCCGCTCCCTTCCACTGCGGGTCGGACGGCGGAAAATGGTCGCCGATATCGCCGGCGCCGCAGGTGGCGAGCAGCGCATCGGTCAGCGCGTGCAGCGCCACGTCGGCATCCGAATGTCCCTTCAGCTTCTGATCGTGCGGAATGAACAGGCCGCAGAGCGTCACGCCGTCGCCGGGCTCAAGCTGGTGGACGTCATAGCCGTTGCCGGTACGCACGTCGGGCAGGGCCGATGATGACAAGCGGTTGTCGGCAAGGGCGATATCGCGCTTCACGGTCAGCTTCATGTTGTCGGCAGCTCCTTCAACGATGGTCACGGGAATGCCCGCCCATTCGGCAATCGAGGCATCGTCGGTGAAATCACTCCGGCCGGATTGATGCGCATCTTCATGCGCGGCCAGAATGGTGTCGAAAGCGAAGGATTGCGGCGTCTGCGCCGCAAAGAGATGTTCGCGCGACACGGTCTCCAGCACGGTTCCCGTCTTGTCAGCGCGTTTCAGTGTGTCGGCGACCGGCGTGGCCGGAAGGACTGCAGGCGCTCCGGCAATCAGCGCATCGGCGACACGGTCGAGCAGCACATGATCGAAGAACGGCCGCACGGCATCGTGAATGAGAACGTGGCTGATGCCCTTGTCCTTGAGATGACGCAGGCCGGCCAGCACCGATTGCTGGCGCGTCGCGCCGCCATGCACCGCCTCGATCGGCGTCGCCGAAAGGATATGGCGCAGCGCCTTGTCGAACAGCGCCTCGTCGTCGGGGTGGATGACCACGACGATATGGGCGGCGTGCTCCCATGTCATGAAGTTTTCAAGCGTATGGGCAATAACCGGCTTGCCGCCGACCATGCGATACTGCTTCGGCCCTTCGACGGAGGCACCAGCACGCTCGCCGCGCCCCGCGGCGACGACGACGATCCCGGCCGATAGTGGTTGCTTCGAATGCATTTGCGGCATAAATCCCTAAAATATGCAGAAAGCGACGTAAGTGCTCTATAGCCTTGGTCACCGGCTTTCCAGCATCTGCCCAAAAAATATCGATTCCAACCAAAGCCTCTTGGCAAGCCATTCGTCTATGGCTAAAAATAGTGCAGCAATATTGTGTGCCTGAAAGATAATCAATTGCATCCAGTGAACCTAGCAGCGCCATTGCAGATCGGAAACGTCTCCGTGCGCAACCGTGTCGCGCTCGCGCCGATGTCCGGCGTCACGGATATGCCGTTCCGGCAGCTGGCCTGGCGTTATGGCGCTGGCCTCGTCGTCACTGAAATGGTGGCGAGCCGCGAGCTGGTCAATAACACCGCCGAATCCTGGTCGCGCCTGAAGGCTGCCGGCTTCAAACCGCATATGGTGCAGCTTGCCGGGCGCGAAGCCTATTGGATGGGCGAGGCGGCCAAGGTCGCCGCCGATGCCGGAGCCGATATCATCGACATCAACATGGGCTGCCCGGCCAAGAAGGTGATCGGCGGCTATTCCGGCTCGGCGCTGATGCGCGATCCCGATCACGCCTTGACGCTGATCGAGGCCACAGTAAAGGCCGTCGATATCCCTGTCACGCTGAAGATGCGTCTCGGCTGGGATGAGAACTCGCTGACCGCCCCTGATATCGCCAAGCGTGCCGAAGATGCAGGCGTCCAGCTGATCACCATCCACGGCCGCACCCGCATGCAGTTCTACGAGGGCAAGGCGGATTGGGACGCGATCCGCGCCGTCCGCGATGTCGTCTCGGTGCCGCTGATCGCCAACGGCGATGTCAACACGCCCGAAGATGCCCAGGAGATTCTCCGCCGCTCGGGCGCCGATGCGGTGATGATCGGCCGCGGCTGCCAGGGCCGTCCGTGGCATGCCGGCGTTCTTGCCGGTGCCGCCGGTCCGGAAAGCGCGGAGATCGCCAATATTGCCGTCGAGCACTACTGGATGATGCTGGAATTCTACGGTGAGCATGTCGCCATCCGCCATTCCCGCAAGCATCTCGGCTGGTATCTCGAACGATACGCCCCCGGCCTTTCCGGGGAAGACAGGGCGGCGATCATGACTTCGAACCAGCCGCTGGAGGTGGAGCGGCGGCTTCACGATGCGCTTTCTGCTGGTGCAGAGGCAGTTCAAAGCCGGGAGGCGGCATGACGGACAAGACGCAGGCCGATCAGACGAGTGGCGTAGCGATGGCGGTGCTGAACGCCATCCAGAACCCCGTCATCATGGTGGACGAGCAGGGCCTCGTCGCCTTCGCCAATTGGGAGGCCGAGGCCTTCTTCGGAGCCAGTGCCTCGCATCTGGCGCGCTACAGGATCTCGACCTTCATTCCTTTCGGCAGCCCGCTGCTGGCGCTGATCGATCAGGTCCGGGAGCGCCGCGCTCCGGTCAACGAGTATCGCGTCGATCTGAGCTCGCCCCGCCTTGGCCAGGACAAGCTGGTCGACCTGTACGTCGCGCCCGTCATCAGCGCGCCGGGCTCCGTCGTAGTGGTCTTCCAGGAACGTTCGATGGCCGACAAGATCGACCGTCAGCTGACCCATCGCGCCGCGGCGCGCTCCGTCACCGGGCTGGCCTCGATGCTGGCGCATGAAATCAAGAACCCACTCTCCGGCATCCGTGGCGCGGCACAGCTGCTGGAACAATCGGCCGTCGATGAGGACCGGGCGCTGACCCGGCTCATCTGCGATGAGACCGACCGCATCGTCTCGCTTGTCGACCGTATGGAAGTCTTCTCCGATGAGCGCCCCGTCGATCGCGTTCCGGTCAACATCCATTCGGTCCTCGATCATGTGAAGGCCGTGGCCAAGGCAGGATTTGCCCGCCAGATCCGCATCACCGAGAATTACGACCCGTCGCTGCCGGCCGTTTATGCCAATCGCGACCAGCTGGTGCAGGTCTTCCTCAATCTGGTGAAGAATGCCGCCGAAGCCGTCGGCGAACGGCAGGACGGCGAGATCCTGCTGACGACCGCCTATCGTCCCGGCATCCGCCTCTCCGTCGCCGGCACCCGCGAAAAAATCTCGCTGCCGCTGGAATTCTGCGTGCAGGACAATGGTCCGGGCGTTCCCTCCGACCTGCTGCCGCATCTCTTCGATCCCTTCATCACCACCAAGACCAATGGCAGCGGCCTTGGTCTTGCGCTTGTCGCCAAGATCATCGGTGACCATGGCGGCATCATCGAATGCGACAGCCAGAACAACAAGACCACCTTCCGTGTCCTGATGCCGGCATCCAAGGATGCCTCTTCCGATGACGCGGCAATTGCAAACCCCACAGGAACTTCTCGATGACAGCAACGATTCTCGTCGCAGATGACGATGCGGCAATTCGTACGGTGCTCAATCAGGCGCTCAGCCGCGCAGGCTACGATGTCCGCATCACCTCGAACGCCGCCACGCTCTGGCGCTGGGTTTCGGCGGGCGAGGGCGATCTTGTGGTGACCGACGTCATCATGCCCGATGAGAACGCCTTCGATCTGCTGCCGCGCATCAAGAAGGCAAGGCCGGATCTGCCGGTGCTGGTCATGAGCGCGCAGAACACCTTCATGACGGCGATCAAGGCCTCCGAGAAGGGCGCCTACGATTACCTGCCGAAGCCCTTCGACCTGACGGAGCTGATCGGCATCATCGGCCGGGCGCTGGCCGAGCCGAAAAAGAAGCCCGCCAAGCTCGACGAGGACATGCAGGACGGCATGCCGCTGGTCGGCCGCTCCGCCGCGATGCAGGAAATCTACCGCGTCCTGGCGCGCCTGATGCAGACCGACCTGACGCTGATGATCACCGGTGAGTCCGGTACCGGCAAGGAGCTCGTCGCCCGCGCGCTGCACGACTACGGCAAGCGCCGCAACGGTCCCTTCGTCGCCATCAACATGGCCGCCATCCCGCGCGATCTGATCGAGTCCGAGCTCTTCGGCCACGAGAAGGGCGCCTTCACCGGCGCGCAGAACCGCTCGACCGGCCGTTTCGAACAGGCCGAGGGCGGCACGCTCTTCCTCGACGAAATCGGCGACATGCCGATGGATGCGCAGACGCGTCTTCTTCGCGTCCTACAGCAGGGCGAATACACCACCGTCGGCGGTCGCACGCCGATCCGCACCGACGTGCGCATCGTCGCCGCCACCAACAAGGATTTGAAGCAGGCGATCAATCAGGGTCTCTTCCGCGAAGACCTCTACTACCGCCTCAACGTCGTGCCGCTGCGCCTGCCACCGCTGCGCGACCGCGCCGAGGATATCCCCGACCTCGTCCGTCACTTCATCCAGCAGGCGGAAAAGGAAGGTCTCGGCACCAAGCGATTCGACCAGGAAGCTCTGGAGCTGATGAAGGCCTATGCCTGGCCGGGTAACGTTCGCGAGCTCGAGAACCTGATCCGCCGCCTGATGGCACTTTATCCACAGGATGTGATCACCCGCGAAATCATCGAGAGCGAGCTGCGCTCCGACGTGCCTGATAGCCCGATCGACAAGGGCCCGATCCGCTCGGGTTCGATGACCATCGCCCAGGCGGTCGAAGAGAATATGCGCACCTATTTCGCCAGCTTCGGCGAGAATCTGCCGCCGCCCGGCCTCTATGACCGTGTTCTGACGGAATTGGAGTATCCGCTGATCCTAGCAGCGCTGACAGCGACCCGCGGCAACCAGATCAAGGCGGCCGATCTCCTCGGTCTGAACCGCAATACACTGCGCAAGAAGATCCGTGAGCTCGGCGTTTCGGTCTACCGGAGCTCCCGCACAGCTTGACAATGTGGCGGGATGCGTTGCATTTTCGCCACAATGCGTTGCTTAAAGGTCACGCATGGGGTTTGGACAATCGTAACCATAACAGATGGTCTGTGCCGCTGATCTCTTCATTCAGGGATTGAGCGAACGCTTTCGATTTCCGGTCCGTTGGTTGCAGATGTGGCGTGGCGGCGATTTGCCGCCAGGAGAATGACCTGATGAAGCAGGATGCGGCATCGCCTGCGGCGGGTGAAGAGGGAGTTGCGATCGTCACCGATCGTCGCGCGCTTTTCGCATTGCCAGGCCTCATGCTGGCGGGTGGTGCGCTGCTCTGCGCCACCGCAACGCTCTTCGTGCTGCTCGGCTTCACGCCGATCGAGCCGACCTCGCGCGTCGTCATTACCTCCGTCGTCGTCAATTCCTTCTTCGTCCTTGGCCTGATGGCGCTGATCGGCCGTGAGGTTGCGCGGCTGATGAAGGCACGAACCCGCGGAAGGGCCGCAGCGCGGCTTCACATCCGCATCGTCGTGCTTTTCTCACTGGTGGCGATCACCCCGGCGATTCTTGTCGCCCTCTTTGCCAGTATCACGCTGAACGCTGGTCTCGACCGGTGGTTCTCGCTGCGCACCCAGTCGATCGTCAGCTCGTCCCGCAATGTCGGGCAAGCCTACATGATGGAGAATGCCAGCTATCTCCAGGGCCAGACGGTCTCGATGGCGAACGACCTGGAGCGCAACCGCACGCTCTACAATCTCGACCGTACCGGCTTTGCCGACCTGATGACCCGTCAGGCGCGCGGACGCGGCCTGCTCGGCGCCTTCCTGGTCGAAAGCAACGGCGCGGTGATCACGCAGGCGGATATCAAGACCGAGAAGCCGCTGCCGGCCATTCCGCAGGATGCGCTGACCAAGGCCGCCGCCGGACAGCCGACGCTGATTCCTCCGGGTGTCACCAACCTCGTCGGCGCCATCATCAAGCTCGAATCCATTCCTGACGCATTCCTCTACACGGTGCGTGCCGTCGATCCGAAGGTCATGGGCGCGATGCGCCTGATGCAGGAAAATGCCAGCGAATATCAGTCGATGGAGGCGGGGCGCGTCTCACTGCAGATCGCCTTTGCGGTTCTCTATATCGGTTTCGCGCTGATCGTTCTGCTCGCCGCCATCTGGACCGCGATTGCCGTTGCCGACCGTATCGTCCGCCCGATCCGGCTGCTGATCACGGCTGCCGATAGCGTTGCATCCGGCAATATGGATATCGTCGTCCCAGTTCACGCCGTCGATGGCGACGTCGCCAACCTGTCGCGCACCTTCAATAAGATGATCTCGGAAATCCGCACCCAGCGTGACGAAATCCTCGAGGCGAAGGACGAGGTGGACGACCGCCGCCGTTTCATCGAGGCCGTGCTGTCGGGCGTTACCGCTGCCGTCATCGGCGTCGAGAGCGACCGCCGCATCACCATCGTCAACAGCTCGGCCGAGACGCTGATGGCGCTCGAAGCGCCCGATATGCTTGGCAAGCAGCTTTCCGATATCGCCCCCGAGGTCGATCAGGTCCTCACCGAGGCCGCACAGCGCTACCGCGGCGATTTCCGCAAGCAGATCGCTCTGGTGCGCGGCGGCACGGTCCGTACGCTCAGCGTCCAGGTGACGCGTGAAGAGGTGAGGGAGAGTGGCGAATCCTACGTCATCACCCTCGACGACATCACCGATCTCGTCATTGCCCAGCGTTCGACCGCCTGGGGCGACGTTGCCCGCCGCATCGCCCACGAGATCAAGAACCCGCTGACGCCGATCCAGCTGTCGGCCGAGCGCATCCAGCGCCGCTACGGCAAGCAGATCAATCAGGACGACAAGACCGTCTTCGACCAGTGCACGGACACGATCATCCGTCAGGTCGGCGATATCGGCCGCATGGTGGACGAATTCTCGGCTTTCGCCCGCATGCCGAAGCCGACCAAGGAACCGAGCGATCTGCGCGACATCCTGCGCGACGCAATGTTCCTGCGCGAGATGGGCAACACCCATGTCAGCTTCCTGCAGGAGCTCGGCGAACGGCCGCTTGAAGGCATGTTCGACAGCCGCATGCTGGGTCAGGCCTTCGGCAACCTGATCAAGAACGCCGTCGAGGCGATCGAAGCCGTACCGAGCGAAGAACGCGACGAGCGTAAGGTGCTGGTGCGGGCAGCGATGGACGAGGGCCGTGACCGCTTCACCGTCGATGTCATCGATAACGGCCGCGGTCTGCCGGTGGAAAACCGGCACAGCATTCTAGAGCCCTACATGACGATGCGGGAGAAGGGCACAGGCCTGGGCCTCGCCATCGTCAAGAAAATCATTGAAGAGCATGGCGGGCAGCTTGAGCTGCATGATGCGCCCGCAGAATTTGACCAGGGAAGAGGAGCCATGATCCGCGTGCATCTGCCGCGTCTCGAGCCGGCATCTTCCACCCCTGCTGAAAGCGACAAGGAAAGCGTTTATGGCCTCTGATATTCTCGTCGTCGACGATGAGCATGACATTCGCGAGATCGTGTCCGGGATACTGTCCGACGAGGGCCACGAAACGCGGACCGCTCACGATAGCGACAGCGCGCTGGCAGCGATTTCCGATCGCGCCCCGCGGCTGATCTTCCTCGATATCTGGATGCAGGGCAGCAAGCTCGACGGGTTGTCCCTGCTCGACGAGATCAAGACGCGCCATCCCGATATTCCGGTCGTGATGATCTCGGGTCATGGCAATATCGAAACGGCCGTTTCCGCCATCAAGCGCGGTGCTTTCGATTTCATCGAGAAGCCCTTCAAGGCCGACCGCCTGATCCTGATTGCCGAGCGCGCGCTGGAAAACTCCAAGCTGAAGCGCGAAGTCTCCGAGCTCAAGAAGCGGGCAGGCGATGCCGTCGAGCTGATCGGCACGTCCGTCGCCGTCTCGCAGCTGCGCCAGACGATCGAGAAGGTCTCGCCCACCAACAGCCGTATCATGATCTTCGGCGCATCCGGTTCCGGCAAGGAACTTGTGGCGCGCATGATCCACAAGAAGTCGACGCGCGCCAACGGCCCGTTCGTGGCGCTCAACGCCGCCAACATCACCCCCGACCGGATGGAAATCGCGCTCTTCGGCACCGAGGGATCGCCCGGCCAGGCCCGCAAGATCGGCGCGCTGGAAGAGGCCCATCGCGGCATTCTCTATCTCGACGAAGTCGGCGAAATGCCGCGCGAGACGCAGAACAAGATCCTGCGCGTACTCGTCGACCAGCAGTTCGAGCGCGTCGGCGGCTCCAAGCGGGTGAAGGTCGATGTCCGCATCATCTCCTCGACCGCCTACAATCTCGAAAGCCGCATTGCCGAAGGCTGGTTCCGCGAAGACCTTTATCATCGTCTGGCCGTCGTGCCGGTCCGGGTTCCGGCACTGGCCGAGCGCCGCGAGGACATTCCGTTCCTCGTTGACCAGCTGATGCGCCAGATTTCCGAGCAGGCCGGCATTCGCCAGCGCCGCATCGGTGATGACGCGATGGCCGTTCTGCAGGCCCATGACTGGCCGGGCAATATCCGCCAGCTGCGCAACAATATCGAGCGGCTGATGATCCTTGCCCGTTCCGACGGCCCGGACGCGCCGATCACCGCCGACATGCTGCCGACCGATCTCGGCGACATGCTGCCGAAGGTCTCGGCCAAGAACGACTATCACATTATGACGCTGCCGCTGCGCGAGGCGCGCGAGATGTTCGAGAAGGACTATCTCATCGCCCAGATCAACCGCTTCGGCGGCAATATCTCGCGCACCGCCGAGTTCGTCGGCATGGAGCGCTCGGCGCTTCACCGCAAGCTGAAGTCGCTCGGCGTCTAAGGTTTTGCCGGCGCAGATCCTGCGCCGGTTCATGTCATTGCCCCAGCACCAGGTTCCCATGCCCAGAATTTCCTACGTCAACGGCCAGTACGTCACGCATTCTGAAGCAGCCGTTCATATCGAGGACCGTGGCTATCAGTTCGCCGATGGCGTCTATGAAGTCTGCGAAATCCGCCACAGCTACATCGTCGATATCACCCGCCACCTCGACCGCTTGCACCGCTCGCTGAGCGAGCTGCGCATCGCTGCGCCGATGAGTCGTGCCGCGATGGTGCATGTGATTCGCGAGACCGTTCGCCGCAACAAGGTGAAGAACGGCCTGTTTTACATGCAGGTCACCCGCGGCGTCGCCCGCCGTGACCACGTTTTCCCGGCCGAAGGCACCAAGCCGTCGATCGTCATCACCGCGAAAAGCACCGATGCATCGGTTATCGCCAAGAAGAATGCCAATGGCATCAAGGCCGTGACCGTGTCCGACAATCGCTGGGACCGCGTCGATATCAAGACCGTCGGTTTGCTGCCGAACGTCATGGCCCGCCAGCAGGCGAAGGAAGCCGGTGCCCAGGAAGCGATCTATGTCGATCGCGACGGCTTCGTTACCGAGGGTGCCGCAACCAACGTCTGGTTCGTCGATGCCGACGGCACGCTCGTCACCCGTCCGGCAGAGCATGGCATCCTCAAAGGGATTACGCGCACCACCTTGCTGGATGTCGGCGCCAAACTGGGCCTCAAGGTCGCGGAACGTAAGTTCACCGTTGCCGAAATGCTGGCTGCACGCGAGGTTTTCATCACGGCGGCTACAAGCATTTGTTTTCCCGTGGTTTCCATCGATGGACAGACGATCGCCAATGGCCATCCCGGAAGCGTGTCGCAGAATATTCGGGAAGCCTTTTTCGACGTTGCGGAAAAGATTGCGATTTGATACCAAGATTTGCTGGACGCAGGGGTGAGGGTTACCTGCCGACGGCCTGGAGAGGTTGATTAGTATTCTACCGGCTGAAACACGCCGGCAATAAAGAAAGAAGCGGCGCGATGGCGGAACGTTCTCAGAATCTGCAGGACTTATTTCTCAATACTGTTCGCAAGCAAAAGATTTCCCTTACAATTTTTCTGATTAACGGCGTTAAGCTCACGGGCGTTGTCACGTCTTTCGACAATTTCTGCGTTCTTCTTCGCCGTGACGGTCATTCGCAACTCGTGTATAAGCACGCGATCTCGACGATCATGCCGGGCCAGCCCATGCAGATGTTCGAGAGCGAAGAAGCCGCTTCCTGATAGGATCAGAAGTCATTTCGACACGCGATACGAAGAACGATTCCATCATCCCGGAAGCCGAAAAGCTCCGGGACGATATGCGCGCGACCGTCGTCGTGCCCGTGCTCAAGCAGGGCCGGGGACGTGGCGCCGCTTCCGATGGTGCAATCTCCACGACACGTTCGCCGGAAAGCCGGCTTGAAGAAGCAAGCGGTCTCGCCGAAGCGATCGACCTCGATGTCGTCTATGGCGCGGTCGTCCCGATCAATGATCCCAGGCCCGCAACGCTGCTCGGCACCGGCAAGATCGAAGAGATCAAGGCCAAGCTCGACGAGCATGATTCGGGTCTTGTCATCGTCGATCACCCGCTGACCCCGGTTCAGCAGCGCAATCTCGAGAAGGCATGGAACGTCAAGGTCATCGACCGCACGGGCCTTATCCTCGAAATCTTCGGCCGCCGCGCCTCCACCAAGGAAGGCACGCTGCAGGTCGATCTCGCGCACCTGAATTACCAGAAGGGCCGCCTGGTCCGCAGCTGGACCCACCTTGAGCGCCAGCGCGGCGGTGGTGGCTTCATGGGTGGTCCGGGTGAAACCCAGATCGAAGCCGACCGGCGCATGCTGCAGGATCGCATCATCAAGCTGGAGCGCGAGCTGGAGCAGGTCGTGCGGACCCGCCAGCTGCACCGCGCCAAGCGCAAGAAGGTGCCGCATCCGATCGTCGCCCTGGTCGGCTACACCAATGCCGGCAAGTCGACGCTGTTCAACCGCATCACCGGCGCCGGCGTTCTCGCCGAAGACATGCTGTTTGCGACGCTCGATCCGACGCTGCGCCGCATGAAACTGCCGCATGGCCGCACCGTCATCCTTTCCGATACCGTCGGTTTCATCTCCGACCTGCCGACCCATCTGGTGGCCGCTTTCCGCGCAACCCTGGAAGAGGTGCTCGAAGCCGATCTCATCCTGCATGTCCGCGACATGGCTGATGACGACAATCCGGCCCAGAGTGCCGACGTGCTGCGCATCCTGAACGATCTCGGCATCGATGAAGCCGAGGGCCAGAAGCGTATCATCGAGGTCTGGAACAAGATCGACCGGCTAGAGCCGGAGACCCACGACGCCATCGTCCAGAAGGCATCCGGCGCCGAGAATGTCGTCGCCGTATCGGCCGTCAGTGGCGAGGGCGTCGACCGGCTGATGGACGAAATCAGCCGCCGCCTTTCCGGCGTCATGACGGAGACCTCGATCACCGTGCCGGTTTCGAAACTGACGCTGCTGTCGTGGATCTATGAGCACGCCATCGTCGATGCCCGCGAGGACAACGAGGACGGCTCGGTGACGCTCGATGTGCGCATGGCCGAGGCTGAAGCGTCGGCACTCGAAGGCCGGCTCGGCACGCAGAAGACTGCGAAGGAAGATTGGGAGCGCTGAGCGCTCGCATTCCCGCGTTGCATCAGATCATTGGAGGGGACGGCATGGCTGGTATCAAGGCTCGGGCAGGCGGTCTTTTGCTGATCGCTATCGGATGCGCGCTTGCCTGGTTTTTCCTGCTGCAGCCGCTGAAGGAAGCGCAGGCCGGTGTTCCCGAGGTCCATTATCAGCTGAGAGCCTTCCTCGCCGTGCCCGCCTGCCTGGTCTTCGGCCTGGGCTTTCTGTTCGCCGGCGCAGGCCTGAACTATCGCAATGCCGCCGAAAAGAAGCTGACGGTCACCGGCTGGGTACTCTTCGCGATCGTCGCATTGCTGACGTTGGCGGGCTACTGGTGGTTCCAGCAGCAGTT
The DNA here is from genome assembly GCF_047325115.1 of Rhizobium sp. Rhizsp82. Lineage (NCBI taxonomy): Bacteria > Pseudomonadati > Pseudomonadota > Alphaproteobacteria > Hyphomicrobiales > Rhizobiaceae > Rhizobium > Rhizobium sp. Rhizsp82. Next base: position 2,672,925 of record NZ_CP168570.1, read on the forward strand.
CTCGGCACTCGGCTATACCAGCGCCGTCTGATCGCTTCCGGCCGGTTCGCTATCGGAAGCAAGCCACTCCAGACCAATCCGCCCGACAGGATCGAGCAGCTCGCCGGTCACCAGCGTCGTGATCAGGCTGCGCAGAAACGGCAGTTTCGTCGCTGGGCCGATCATCAGGTCGCGGCTCATCGGCAGGATCTTGCTATCCGACTGATAGAACGGCGTCAGCACGCGGCTCAGCAGCTGGTAGACGCGGATATGGATCTGGCGCTGGCGCAGATGCCGTGAAATGGCATTGCCGACCGTGGCTTCACGGATCATCGCCGTACAGAGCGAGGCGGCATCCAGCAATGCCATATTGGCACCCTGGCCGAGTTGCGGGCTCGTCGCATGCCAGGCGTCGCCGATCTTCACGACATTCTGCCCGGCGAGCGGGACGCGCGTATGATGCCGGTAGCGTGCATGAACGGGCTCGGCCGATGCGGCGAAATGGGCAGCCTCCGGCCAGAAGCGATGCACGGCATCGATCCACGCCTCGCGCCCGGCATCGCGCCAGGCCGCCACATCCTTGTTGCGGATGCTCCAGAAGAAGGTCGCCATCGGCGCCGCGCCATCCTTCGCCGTACCGACAGGCAGCACGCCCGCCATCTGGCTTGCCCGGTGATAGCGCTGCTCCAGTTCGTCGGAATGGAAGACGTCCGATGCATCCCAGGGAACGGTGGCCCAGAGCGCGCCGTAATCGAGCTCGGTCGAAGACTTGTAGCCGATCGGCGAGCTGGCCCCCATCGCATCGATGACGAGATCGGAAGCGGCGGACGCCTTGCCATTGCCGAGCTTCAACCGCGGCCTTGCGCCCGGTTCGAACGCCGTCACCCGCGAAGCCGTTTCGAAACTGACGCCGGCTGCGACAGCGGCATCGAGCAGCAGATCGAAAAGTGCCACCCGCTGGATGGCGATGCCCGATGCACCATTGCGGTAACCGACGTCGAGCACGGTGCGGCCCGTCGTCGAGAGTTTTCCGTGCATCCGCCGGATCCGCGCGCCGCGTTGTTCCACCTGGTCAAGCAGCCCCATCGCCGCGAGCACCGCGGATCCCGTCGGCTGCAACACGAAGCCGGATCCGACCGGCTGGGGTGCTGCCATCTGGTCGTAGATGGTGACGTTTGCGCCATGGCGCGCCAAGAGCGCGGCGAGCGACAATCCACCGATACCGGCACCTGCAATCGCGATCTCAAGGCCGGAGAGCTTCATGGCGGATCAGCCGAGTTGCCGTTCGATGGCTTTCGCCGCCTGCCAGATTTCTTCCATCCGCTCCAGGCTTGCGGCTTCCAATGTTTCGCCTTCTTTCTCAAGAACAACTTCTATATGATTGAAACGGCGTCGAAACTTCGTGTTCGTTCCGCGAAGAGATTGCTCCGGATCGGCATCGACATGGCGGCCGATATTGACGACGGCGAAGATGAGATCGCCGAGCTCGTCGCTGACCTTGGCCCGGTCGCCATGCGCCAAAGCCTCGCGCAGTTCGCCGATCTCTTCCTCGATCTTGTCGAGGATCGGCTCGGGCGCCGACCAGTCGAAGCCGACCTTCGCCGCACGCTCCTGCAGCTTCAGCGCCTCCGTCAGCGCCGGAAAGCTGCGCTGCACGGAGCCTAGAAACCCCGCCGTGGAATCCTCGGTCGCCCCGCGCCTGGCGCGCCGCTCGGCACGCTCGCGCTTCTCCGCCTGCTTGATCTCGTCCCACTGCTTCTTCACGCGATCCGGCGTATCCGCATCGGAGCGCGCAAAGACATGCGGGTGGCGGCGGATCATCTTGCGGGTGATGGCCTCGACGACATCGCCGAAGGCGAACTCACCGGCTTCCTCCGCCATCCGCGCGTGAAAGACCACCTGCAGCAGGAGATCGCCAAGCTCGTCGCAGAGATCGTCCATATCGTTGCGCTCGATCGCATCGGAAACCTCATAGGCCTCCTCGATCGTATAGGGCTTGATGGTCTCGAAGGTTTGGACGATGTCCCAGGGGCATCCCGTTTCCGGGTTGCGCAGCGCTGCCATGATCTCGATGAGGCGCGAAATGTCTTTGGAGGCTTCCATGATCGCTCAATTCAGGGGGATGTCGTTATCGCTCTTGGAGGCCTGATAGGCGCCGGAGAGAGCGTCGTAGCGGGACTTGATGCGGGCAGTCTGCGCCTTCAGCTCGCTCTTTAGCGCATCCGCCTCGGTCTCGACCAGATCAGCGATCGCAAAGCTGTTCCAGAAAGCGTTGCTGCGGCGGTAGCCGCCGGGCTCCAGGCCGAAGACCTCTTTGAGGATTTTCAGATCGTGCGGAATGGCGAAGCTGTCTCGGGAATCTTCGTGGCTGAAGAAATAATAGAAGTTATCGAAACCCGCCCAGGTGATTGCCGACATGCACATGGTGCAGGGTTCGTGAGTCGACAGGAAGATCAGGTCCTTGGTCGCCGGTTTCTCGCCGAGTTCGTAGAAGCGTTTCAGCGTGTGCACTTCGCCATGCCAGAGCGGATTTTCGAGCTCGTTATTGGTCTCTGCGACCACCAGCGAGAGATCGGACTTGCGCAGGATTGCCGCGCCGAACACCTTGTTGCCGGCAGAAACGCCGCGCTCGGTCATCGGCAGGATATCGCGCTCCATCACCTCGAGCAGGCGTGGAGCAATCGTCTTTGAAGCCATGACTTTCTCCTTGTCGCAGCAAGTCTATCCCGCCCGGGCAAGAAGAAAAATGCCGAATTGCCCGATGGACGTTTTTGATCACAGGCTTTACATTGCACTGCAGCGACAACGGCGTCGCTCGGGCGACTTTTCTCAAATCAGTGGCATGCAGGCAAAAGATTACGCGGACCGCGTAGGCTTTCGAATTTCTGTTTCTTCAACGCCTTGCCGGTTAAAGGCATATTGGCGCAACTTCGAAGTGGAATGATAATGCCTTCCAAGAGCGAACAGCTATCGGTTTTCCCCGCCTTCTTCCGTGTGGAAGGGCGGATCGCAGCCGTCTTCGGCAACGGAGACGAGGCCTATGCGAAGGTGCGCCTGCTGCTGAATACGCAAGCGCGGGTCATTGCCTATACCGATCATCCGGAAGCCAGCTACCACGCCTTCCTGATCGCCAATCGCATCGAGACCGTCCGGGCGGCATTCTCTGCCGAACAAGTCGAGGGCGCAGCCCTTGTGTTCGCAGCTACTGGAGAAGCGGCCGCCGACCGCGCCATCGTCGATGCAGCGCGCGCCGCAAAAATCCCGGCCAATGCCGTCGACCAGCCCGATTATTGCGATTTCTTCACGCCGGCGCTTGTCAATCGCGCGCCCGTCGCCGTCGCGATCGGAACGGAGGGCGCCGGTCCGGTCCTGGCCCAGATGATCCGCGCACAGATCGACCAGCTGCTTTCGCCTTCGCTTGGGCGCCTCGCGACCTTGGCGACCAGCTACCGCAAGACGGTCGAGCACCTCATTCCGCGCGGCGTTTCCCGCCGTGTCTTCTGGCGCGGCTTCTTCTCCGGTCCCGTCGCCGATGCCGTCGCCAATGGCAATCTGCCGGAAGCCGAGCGCGCCGCACATGCGCTGCTGCAGGAAACCGGCAAGGCGAAGGGTAGTATCTGGCTCGTCGGCGCCGGCCCCGGTGCCGAAGACCTGCTGACGCTGCGCGCCCAGCGTGTCATGATGGAAGCCGATGTGCTCGTCTTCGACGCACTCGTGCCGCAGGCGATCGTCGACATGGGCCGCCGCGATGCTGAACGCATTTCGGTAGGCAAGCGCAAGGGCTGCCATTCCAAGTCTCAGGAAGAGATCAACGATCTGCTCGTCCAGCTTGGCCGCGAAGGCAAGCGCGTCGTGCGCCTGAAATCCGGCGATCCGCTCGTTTATGGCCGGGCAGGGGAAGAGATGGCTGCCCTGCGCGCCGCCGGTGTCGCCTATGAAGTGGTGCCCGGCATCACCTCCGCCTTCGCCGCCGCTGCCGATTTCGAACTGCCGCTGACGCTTCGCGGCGTCGCCTCGTCGCTGGTCTTCACCACCGGTCATGATCTGACCGGCGACGTGCTGCCGGATTGGGCGAGCCTCGCCGTCTCGGGTGCCACCATCGCCGTCTATATGGGCCGCACCGTTGCCGCCTCCGTCGCCGAGCGCCTGATGGCTGCCGGCATACCCGCCGAGACGACGGTTGCCGTCATCGAGAATGCCAGCCGCGCCGAGCGCCGTCTCATGCATGGCATTCTGCGCGATCTTCCCGACCTGCAGCATCGTGACGAATTGACGGGACCTGTCATGGTCATTATCGGCGATGCAGTGGCAGGCGCCAATTTCGAACTGTCCGAGCCGCTGGTTCGCCGGGAGGCGAGCGTGCCGGAACTTGCAAGGAGCTGACTATGGTAGACAAGGTACTGACCGCCAATCGGTTGACGGACGGCATTGCCGTCTGGCTCGACGCCAATGGCGCGTGGGTCACCTCGTTGCAGGATGCGCTGGTCGCCCGCCATGCGGAAGCGGTCGCCGCGCTCGAGGACATCGGCAAGAAAGCCTATGCCGACAACAAGGTCGTTGACGTCAATGTCATCGAGGTTCAGGAAACCAACGGCGTATTGTGGCCGCTGCGCCTGCGTGAGCGCATTCGCGCGCAAGGCCCGACCATGGAATATGCTCCGGGATATGCGATTGCCGATCCCAAGTTCATTGATGTCTGAGGAAGCTGATGTACCGTTACGACGAATTTGACCACGCCTTTGTCGCCGAGCGCGTTGCGCAGTTCAGCGACCAGGTCCAGCGCCGTCTCGCCGGCGAGCTTTCCGAAGATGCCTTCAAGCCGCTGCGCCTGATGAACGGCGTTTACCTGCAGCTGCATGCCTATATGCTGCGCATTGCCATTCCCTATGGCACGCTGAGCTCAAGACAGATGCGCATGCTGGCCCACGTTGCCCGCACCTATGACCGCGGCTATGGCCACTTCACCACCCGCCAGAACCTGCAGTTCAACTGGCCGAAGCTCTCGGACATGCCGGCTGTTCTTTCCGAACTGGCAACCGTTGAGATGCACGCGCTGCAGACATCCGGTAACTGCATCCGCAACGTCACGGCCGACCATTTCGCCGGCGCCGCCGCCGATGAAGTCGCTGATCCCAGGCCCTATGCGGAAATCCTGCGCCAGTGGTCGTCGGTCCATCCGGAATTCTCCTTCCTGCCGCGCAAGTTCAAGATCGCCGTCACCGGTGCCGAGCGTGACCGCGCCGCAATCCAGGTCCATGATATCGGCCTGCATCTGAAGAAGAACGACAAGGGCGAGATCGGCTTTGCCGTTTACGTCGGCGGTGGCCAGGGCCGCACGCCGATGGTCGCCAAGCTGATCCGCGACTTCCTGCCGGAAGAGGACCTCTTGTCCTACACGACCGCCGTCATGCGCGTGTACAATCTGCACGGCCGCCGCGACAATAAGTACAAGGCCCGCATCAAGATCCTCGTTCATGAGACCGGCGCCGAAGAGCTCGCCCGTCAGGTCGAGGTCGAGTTCGCGCAGCTGAAGGACACCGAGCTGAAGCTGCCGGAACAGGACGTCGAGGCGATCACCGCCTATTTCGCGCCGCCGGCCCTGCCGCAGCGCGCCGAAGGCTGGGAAAACCTTGCCCGCTGGAAGAAGGCCGATCCGGCTTTCGCCCGCTGGGTCCAGCAGAACGTGCAGCCGCACAAGAACCCCGATTACGGCATGGTGACGATCTCCTTGAAGCCGATCGGCGGCATTCCGGGTGACGCCTCCGACAGCCAGATGGATGCGATCGCCGATATCGCCGAAGAATATGCTTTCGACGAAATCCGCGTCAGCCACGAACAGAACCTGATCCTGCCGCATGTCGCGCTGGCCGATCTCGAATCTGTCTATCGCGGCCTCGTGGCGATCGATCTCGCCGAAGCCAATGCCGGGCTGATCACCGATATCATCGCCTGTCCGGGCCTGGACTACTGTGCTCTCGCCAACGCGCGCTCGATCCCGGTGGCCCAGGAAATCTCCCGTCGCTTCGGCAATCCCGAGCGCCAGGCCGAAATCGGCGAGCTGAAGATCAAGATCTCCGGCTGCATCAATGCCTGCGGCCATCACCATGTCGGCCATATCGGTCTGCTCGGTGTCGAGAAGAAGGGTGCCGAGCTCTATCAGATCACGCTCGGTGGCTCCGGCGACGAGCACACCTCGATCGGCGAAATCATCGGCCGCGGCTTCGAGCCCGAGAAGGTGACGGACGCCATCGAGACGATCGTCGATACCTATCTGAAGATCCGCAAGGACCAGTCGGAAATCTTCCTCGAAGCCTATCGCCGTGTCGGACCGCAGCCGTTCAAGGACGCGCTCTACGGCTCTGCCGCCGAAGCTGCATAAGGAGGGGATGATGACGAAGATCTGGAGAGAGACCGGTTTTGTCGAAAACGATCCCTGGGTCATCGAGACCGAGGAAGTCAAGGCAACCGAAAATCAGAAGCCGCTGCTTGGCCTCGACGAGCTCATCGCCAAGGCGGACGAAAGCAACGATGTCGGCCTCGGTGTGCTGGTCAAGCCGGCCGACGATGTCCGCAAGCTCGAGCCCTATCTCGACCGCCTGGCGATCATTGCCGTTGCCTTCCCGGCATTCAACGATGGCCGCGCCTTCAGCCACGCCTCGCTGCTGCGCGATCGCCTCGACTACAAGAGCGAATTGCGCGCCGTCGGCGACGTGCTGATCGACCAGGTGCCGCTGATGCTGCGCGTCGGCATCGACAGCTTCGCCGTGACCAACGAGACGGCGCTCAAGCGTCTCTCGGAAAATCGTCTGCCGGGAATTCAGCATCATTATCAGCCGGCTGTGCGTGACGCGGACAGCGGCAAGGGCTATAGTTGGCGCCGTCAGGCGAAGCCGGCGGCATAAGGCCGGCTCGCCGTCATCTGATGACGGAAGCAATGCGATGAAAAATTTCGAAGTGGCGGTGATCGGTGGCGGTCTCGCCGGCATGGTTGCCGCGGTAGCGATTGCCCGCGGCGGCCGCAACGTGGCGCTGATCGCGCCGCCTGCAGCCAAGGAAGACCGCCGCACCACGGCGCTGATGGATCAGTCGATCCGCTTCCTCGATCGCCTGACCCTCTGGGACAAGCTGAAGCCGTCGACCGCGCCGCTCACCAGCATGCGCATCATCGACGGCACGAATCGCCTGCTACGGGCACCGGCAACGACCTTCCGTGCCGCCGAAGTCGGCCTCGATGCCTTCGGCTACAATTTCCCGAACAAAGCGCTGACCGATGTGCTTGAAACCGCTATCGCAGGCGAGGGCAATATCACCCGCTTCGACGCCTTCGCCGAGACGATCGAAATCGGCGCCGAGAGCGTGACGCTGACACTTGCTGGCGGCGAGCAGCTGACGGCCGATTTCGCCGTCGGCGCTGACGGGCGCAAATCGAAGCTCCGCGAAACGGCCGGCATAGACGTCCGCAACTGGTCCTACCCGCAATCGGCCATGGTGCTGAATTTCAGCCATTCGGTGCCACACCAGAACATCTCCACCGAATTCCACACTGAGCATGGCCCTTTCACCCAGGTCCCGCTGTCAGGAAGCCGCTCAAGCCTCGTTTGGGTCCAGAACCCGGCGGAAGCCGCTCAGAATGTGGAACTCTCCCTTGAGGATTTGAGCCGTCTTGTCGAAGAGCGTATGCAGTCGATGCTCGGCAAAGTCACTGTCGAGCAGGGCGTCCAGGTCTGGCCACTGTCCGGCATGATGGCGCATCGCTTCGGCAAGGGCCGGATCGCGCTTATCGGCGAGGCAGCCCACGTCTTCCCGCCGATCGGGGCTCAGGGCCTGAACCTCAGCCTGCGCGATATCATGGCGCTGACCGACATTCTCTGCACACGCGCCGAATTGCCGGTCGCGGCCGATGCAGGCGACCAGTTCGACCGCAAGCGCCGCGCCGATATCATGACGCGCACCGCAAGCGTCGACCTTCTGAATCGTTCGCTTCTGTCGGATTTCCTGCCGGTGCAGATGCTGCGCGCCGCCGGCCTGCACATCCTCTCGGCCATCCCGCCGCTGCGCAATGTCGTGATGCGCGAGGGCATCGAGCCCGGCCGCGGTCTCCGGGGCATTCCGGATGCTCTGAAGGAAAGGCTAAGCCGGAAGAAAGCCTGATTTGATCGCGATCAGGAACATCGACACGGTGACGACAGACAGCGCGGTGGTGATCAGGATGGTCGCCGACGCGCGCTCCTGCCACACGTGATAGAGCTGGCCGAGGACGAAGACATTCGTCGCGGTCGGTAGTGCCGCGAGCAGCACCGCGGCATAAACCCAGACCGGCTCGAAGCCACCGACCAGCGTCAGCGCCGCATAGACGACGAGCGGATGGACGATCAGCTTGGCCGGAACGATGTAGCTGATTTCAACAGGCACCCGCTTGAGCGGCCGCAGCGCCAGCGTCACGCCCATCGCAAACAGGGCGCAGGGCGCGGCCGCCTGGGCAAGATAGTCGATGAACTGCCTGAGCGCCGATGGCTGCTCCAACTGCAGCCCCGCGGCAAGAAAGCCGGCCGCCGTCGACAGGATGAACGGATGCAACGCGACCTTGCGGACGATATCGGCGGCAATCTGTCCCCGTGAGCGCTTGTCATCGCCGGCAGCCGCCATCATCGCCGGCGCCACGATGAAATGCAGCGCGTTCTCCAGGCAGACGATCAGCGCGACCGGAACCGCGGCCCTGTCACCGAAGGCGATCAGCGCCAGCCCGGGACCCATGTAGCCGATATTGCCATAGGCACCGGCAAAGGCCTGGATCGTCGATTCGTCCATCCGGCTCTTGCGGATGAAACGGCCGATAACGAAAATCGCGATAAAGATCGAATAGGTGGCGGCCAGATCGGTGACGATGAAATCGATCCGCGCCAGATCCTCGACCGGCGTGCGCGATACGAGCTTGAAAAACAGCGCGGGCAGGGCGGCATAGACGATGAACGTATTCAGCCAGCCGAGCGCCTCGGCCGGCTGTTTCGTCACTTTCGCGGCGATATAGCCGATCAGGATCAGGCCGAAGAAGGGCAGGAGCAGGCTGATGATGTCGGCCACTGGACCGTCCGGGGCAAGTTGCAGAGCGGGCGAATGCTTCCCGCTTAGCCGATCTGCATCAGGATTGGAAAGGTCTGCTGGAACCAGATCGCGGCTTGACTGATAAAGCCGAACATGAAGGCGAGGCCGGTCAGCACCAGAAGCCCGCCGAGAACCTTCTCGACGGTGCCGAGATGGCGACGAAAGCGCACCAGGAACCGCATGAAGGCGCCCGAGAAACCGGCTGCGATCCAGAAGGGAATGGCAAGGCCCAGCGAATAGATGGCAAGCAGCCCGGCGCCGGAACCGACCGTCTCGCGCGACGCGGCGATGCCGAGGATCGCGCCGAGCACCGGACCGATGCAGGGCGTCCAGCCGAAGGCGAAGGCAAGACCCATGACATAGGCGCCGGTCAGCGTCGCCGGCTTGCCGCCATTCTGAAAGCGGGCCTCGCGCGCCAGCAATCCGATTCGGAACACGCCGAGGAAGTTGAGGCCCATGATGATGATGATCAGGCCGCCGATCTTCGAGAGGATGTCGAGATGCTGGCGGAGAGCCATGCCGATGCTGGAGGCACCCGCACCCAGCGCCACGAATACGGTCGCGAATCCGAACGTGAAGAACAGCGCCGAAAAGAACACGCCGCGGCGCACATCGGGAGCCACGGCAACAGCCGTCCCGCCACGGAACTGATCGACGGATATCCCGGCCATATAGCAGAGATAGGGCGGAACGAGCGGCAGAACGCAGGGGGAGAGGAAGGACAGAGCACCGGCAATCAGGGCGCTCCACAGGGAAATATCGGCAATCGACACGCATCTTCTCCGGCTGCAATCAGGCCGTTCTCTAGCGCTGCGGCCACGCGATTGCCAATCACCTTTTTGCGCTCCGGCAAGAAATGTGCCGAACGCCTGTGAAAGGCATGATTTTTCGGTTGACCGCAATGGGTCGCCTGCATATGTTCCGCGCACTTCCAGCCGGGGCGGCAAATCGCTGCCCAAGGCACCGTGGGAGAGCGTAGCTCAGCCGGTAGAGCAACTGACTTTTAATCAGTAGGTCTCGGGTTCGAACCCCGACGCTCTCACCACTTTCTCCCAGTGATTTTCCGATTTGAGCAACCGGCAAAGACTGTTCGCGTTGCCTCTCTCTGCCAACCCGAATCGGCATTCTCCCGCCTTTTCCAAGGCTTAGCGCTCGCCGCATTCCGTCTTTTGCGGAACAATCACATTTCCCCCGCGTTAGCTGGCATCGACTGAATGATGTCATACCCGGATCAGTATCCGGCTCAATATGCGGAGAATATAGTGAAGAAGCTTCTTGTTGCCTGTTTCATCGGTCTCGCCTCGATCACCGCGAGTGCCACGCCCTCCATGGCCGACAGTGTCACGGTGACGATCGGGGATAGCCATCATGGGGATCGCTGGAATCGCAGTCACCATAACGACTGGCGCCGCCATCACTACCGCTCGCGCCATCACGCGCGCCGCCACTGCAGTGTGAGGACCGTGCGCTACCATCGCCATGGCCGTGTGGTCTTCGCCAAGAAGCGCGTCTGCAGCTATTCACGCTGGTAGTCGCCCGTGACTGAGGAAGAGCCCCGGTTCGCGCCGGGGCTTTGTCATGTCTGTGGGACGGCGTCGTTAATGCGGGATTAATCGCAATGATGCCATTGTTTCGATGTTTGAGTGCCACAGCGCGAAGCGCGGAAGCTCGACTGGAGAGACGATGAAGAAGATAACGAGTTCGATCTTGGCGGCGGTGATTGGTGCGAGCTGCCTGATTGCAGTGACGGACAACGCAGCCGCGGACGACTGGCGCCATCGGCGCCACTATGATCGCCACTATCACGACAATACCGGCGCAGCCATCGCCGGTGGCCTGGCTGCCGGCGTCATCGGTGGCATGATCGGCGGAGCCCTTGTCAATAACGGCCCACGTTATGTCGAGCCGCCGCCCCCGCCGCCGCGTTGCTGGTTCGAGGACCGCCAGGTGGCCAACGCCTATGATGGCGGCTGGCATATGGAAAGTGTTCGCGTCTGCCGCTAAGGCCGGACGAAAGCGGAAATGAAAAAGCGCGCCGTTGAGCGCGCTTTTTGTTTGCCGTCGATTATCGCGGTTCAGCGCCGCGGAAAGTCGTTCCAGTTGGATGCCCGTGCCTTGGCGACAACGGTCTGGGCCTCGCGGCCAAGGAACAATACGCTGAAGATTGCGACGATGGTGATGATATCCCACATGGCCTGACCCCTCGTTGGACGGGCCGTTCATCGGCTGCCGTCATGTTCCGGGTGCGACCGCCATCGCACTTGCGGATGGCCTTAATATGATCGAAGCCTAAGCTATCGCATATCGCGAGATTTGGGGATGCCCCGCCGCTAGCTTCGGCGAGGCACCGGCTCCTGGTCCGCCATCAACCCTTGAGCTTGGCATTGCAGAGGCTGTAATAGCCGCCGCCCTTCTGGATCCACTTCAGGCCGCCAAGCGAATTTTTGGCCTTGTCTTCGTTGTATGCATCGACGCAGGTATGCATGCGGGCCTTGCCGGGCTTTTCGCTGGCATATTTCGTCGAGATTGCGGTCGGGAATTTCACGCCCGAGGGAGCAGCCACTGTCGGCTTTTCGGGCTCTTCATTGGTGTTGAGAGAAACGTCGGGCTCGGCGGTTGCGTCAGCGCCGCATTGAGCCTTGCGGAAGTCGTTCCACTTCACGCCTTTTGCCGAGCCGTCCGCCTGCGCGGACTTATACTTGGCGCTGCATTCTTTCATTGTCAGCGCCGAGGCCGGTGTTGCCATAAAGGCCGTGGCGCCGAGAAAAGCAAGCGATGTAAGCAGAAGTGCACGATTGAGCATTGGTCCATCCTCCGATTGTACCGTGTGCCCGTAAACTATCGGACCGGATGAAATTCTCAGTCAACGCGGCAATTTATCTCACCAACTATAAGTATAGTTCCACGATTACTTTCAGGTTGCATTCTGTTTCACGTTTTTCCGCTGGCCTTTCCATGATCGGCCGCCGCCCTAGATTGTAAATGCAGCGCGCAGGAGGGCTCTTTCGATGACCGGACATACGACTGACAGCAAGATCTCATCCCACAAGGTGATCCGTGGACGGCCCTACAGCATCAGCGAATTCGCGCGCAAATACCGCCTCGATGATGACGAGGCGAAGCGGCTGTTCGACAAGTTCGGTCCCTCAGCTACGGAGCTCGACCTGCTGATGGCGGCAAAGCGCAGGCCGCCGCACCCGACGCCCGGCCTCGGCATGTGAGCGCGCTGCGCAGCGGCGGCTGTCTCTGCGGCGCCGTCCGCTACGAGATCCGGGGGGAGCCTTTGACATCCGGTCTTTGCCATTGTGCCGATTGCCGCAAGGAAAGCGGCTCGCTGTTCTCCGCCTATGCGATATGGCCGCGCGCCGCCCTGACTTATGCCGGTACCGTCTCCGTCTTTGCCGGGCGCAGCTTCTGTCCGCATTGCTGGTCGCTTATTTTGCCTGACGGATGAGAAAGCCGAGCTGCGTCTCGGCTCGCTCGATGGTCCTCCTGTTGGTATCGAGCCGGCACAGGAGGTCTGGATCATCAGGCGCGAGCGCTGGCTGCATCCCGTCGCCGGCGCGGCGCAGTTTCCGAGAGATCCGGTTTGAAAAGCGGAGTTTTATTACCAAGATTTAATTGCGCAATGCCCGCTTTCCGTGCCAATGCGGCGCTATCGCTAATCTCCGGTTCATCTACCCTGTGACTATCTAGGGATGAACGGAGCAGGTGCTCCCATATCTCTGTTTGAGGATTTTATGAGCGATTCCGAAACTGGAACCGGCCCGCAGACATCGCCCACCAAGCATGCCGAAAACGATCTCGCGGCCGTTCTCGCCGCATCCGGCAAGCGCCGCAAATCCGGCCGCTGGCGGGGGAGACTGCTTGCAGCCGCGGCGATCGTCATCATCGGTGGCGGTGCGGCCTATTACTATTCCGGCCGCGGCGGCAACGAATACAGCTATACGACCCAGCCGGTGAAGCGCGGCGACCTGACGGTTCTCGTCACCGCCACCGGTTCGGTGCAGCCGACGGAGCAGGTCGATATTTCGAGCGAGCTCTCCGGCACGGTGCGCGACGTCAATGTCGACTATAACAGCACCGTCAAGGCGGGCGACGTGCTTGCCGTCCTCGACACCAACAAGCTGGAAGCCGACGTCAAGAGCTCGCGCGCCAAGCTCGCTTCCGCGAAAGCCAATGTCACCAAGGCCGGTGCCGATCTCGAATCGGCGCGCACCTCGCTGGATCGCGTCAAAAACCTCGTGCAGAGCAACGTCACGACGCGCCAGAGCCTCGACGACGCGAGCTACAAGTTCGATTCCGCCGTCGCCACCAAAGAGATCAACGAAGCCGACGTGCTGTCGTCGGAAGCCGATCTACAGCTGGCGGAAGTCAACCTCGCCAAGGCGAAGATCGTCTCGCCGATCGATGGCGTCATCCTGACACGCTCGGTCGATCCGGGTGCGACAGTAGCTGCGTCGCTCTCCGCACCGGTTCTCTTCGTCATCGGCGGCGACTTGAAGAAGATGGAGCTGCAGGTCGATGTCGATGAGGCCGATGTCGGCCAGATCGCCGTCGGCCAGAAGGCGACCTTCACCGTCGACGCCTATCCGGAGCGCACGTTCCCCGCCGAGATCGAGCAGATCCGCTTTGCCTCGGAGACGACCAACAACGTCGTTACCTACAAGGCCGTCCTTTCTGTCGATAACGCCGACCTGCTGCTGCGCCCGGGCATGACGGCGACAGCCGACGTCACCGTCGAAGCCGTCAAGGACACGCTGATGGTGCCGAATGCCGCGCTGCGCTATGCGCCGCCGGAAACGGGCGCCGGCCGCAACCGCGGCATTTTCGGTCTCTTCCGTCCGCCCCGCATGGGACCGCGATCGGGCACCGGTGGCGAAGCACTGGCCGGCAACAAGCGCCGTGTCTGGGTACTGCGCGGCGAACGCCAGATTCCACTCGTCATCCAGGTGGGCTCGTCGGATGGCCAGTTCACGCAGGTGACCTCGGGTGAGATCAAGGACGGCGATGCGCTCGTGACCGACGCCACCGCCAGGACACGATAGGCGGGCGGATGATGAGCACTCCGCCGCTTCTGGAATTCCGGCAGGTGTCGAAGATCTACGGCGAGGGCGAAGCCGCGATCCGCGCCCTCGATCACGTCGATATGGCGATTGCCACGCATGAATTCGTCGCGATCATGGGTCCCTCGGGTTCCGGCAAGTCGACGGCGATGAACATTCTCGGCTGCCTCGATGTGCCGACTTCGGGCGACTATGTCTTCCAGGGCATCTCGACGACCGGGTTCGATCGCAGCCAGCTGACGCTGCTGCGCCGCCACATGCTGGGCTTCGTCTTCCAGGGCTTCAATCTTCTGTCGCGCACCTCGGCGCTCGAAAATGTCGAGCTGCCGCTGATCTATCGCGGCATGCATGCCGCGGAGCGTCACAAGCGCGCCTGCGAAGCATTGAAGCTCGTCGGCCTCTCGGGCCGCGAACATCACAAGACGCAGGAGCTCTCCGGTGGCCAGCAGCAGCGCGTCGCAATCGCCCGCGCCATCGTCACCGAACCGGCACTGTTGCTCGCTGACGAACCGACGGGCAATCTCGATACCAAGACCAGCATCGAGATCATGGATCTGATGACGCGCCTGAACCGCGAGCAGGGGATCACCATCGTCATGGTCACCCACGAGCCCGATATCGCCGCCTACGCCCAGCGCCTGCTGCGCTTCGTCGATGGCAAGCTGGAAGCCGAAGTGGCGCATCAGCAGGAGGCCAGCCATGTTTCTTGAGACGCTGAAGCTCGCGCTGCGCGCCATCACCCGCAACATGCTGCGCTCGTTCCTGACTGTGCTCGGCGTCGTCATCGGCGTTGCCGCCGTCATCGCGCTGGTGACGATCGGTAACGGCACGACGGCGCAGGTATCGGCCGAGCTCTCCCGGCTCGGCACCAACATGCTTTTTGCCCGGCCCGGCCAGTTCGGCCCCGGACGCGCCAGTACGGAGGCCCGGCGTTTCACGGTCAAGGATGTCGATGCGATCCGCGATCAGGTGAGTGGCCTGCGCGCTGTCGCGCCGCTCAACCAGACGACTGCGACGGTCATCTATGGCGGCCAGAGCCATTCGACGAGCGTCATGGGTACGACCAACGACTATTTCATCGCCCAGGACTGGGACATGGCGCTCGGCCGCACCTTCGATGCCGCCGAGGAACGGGGCAGGGCGCGTTGTATCCTCGGCGAGACCGTGCGCTCCCAGCTCTTCGGCGCAGCCGATCCCACCGGCCAGCAGATCCGCGTCGGCAAGGTTTCCTGCAGCGTCATCGGCGTTCTCGCCAAGCGCGGTCAGTCGGGCATGGGTAATGACCAGGACGACGTGGTGATCATGCCGGTGAAGGTCTACCAGCGCCGTATCGGCGGCAAGGCCAATGCGAATGTGCAGATGATCGTCATCTCGGCGCGCGATGGTGTCGAGACCTCCAAGATCCAGGACGAGACCGAAAACCTGCTGCGCGAGCGCCGCAAGATCATTCCAGGCCGCGAGGACGATTTCAACGTCAACGACATGACACAGATCGCCGAAGCGATGACCGGAACGACGACGCTGCTGACCGGCCTGCTCGGCGCCGTCGCCGCCATCAGTCTGCTGGTCGGCGGCATAGGCATCATGAACATCATGCTGGTATCGGTGACGGAGCGAACCCGCGAGATCGGCATACGTCTCGCGATCGGCGCGCTGGAGACGCAGGTCCTCATGCAGTTCCTCGTCGAGGCGGTGGCGCTGTCCTTGTTCGGCGGCATTACCGGTATCGTGCTCGGCATGGGGATCGGCTTCGTTTCGGTGACGCTGCTAAAGGTGCCATTCGTCGTCAGCCCGCTGATGATCGGCGTCGCCTTCGCCTTCTCGGCGGCGATCGGGATGATCTTCGGCTATTTTCCGGCCCGGCGCGCCGCCCAGCTGAACCCGATCGAGGCACTCCGTCACGAGTGACGTGAAGTCACCGCTCTTTGATATGTCATCCCCACACCCAACCTTGCCATTGCGCAGGATGCGTGTAAGGGATGATATATCAGTAAGTTGCGGCGGATCACCGAATGCAGAACTCGCAAAGTCACCAATCCTACCTGGCGCTTGAACATGCGATCGTGACGCTCGCTGTGAAGCCCGGTGCCATGGTGACGGAGCGCCAGCTTATCGACATGACCGGGCACGGCCGCACGCCGGTGCGCGAGGCGATCCAAAAGCTCGCGTGGCAGGGCCTGATCATCGTGCGCCCACGCGTCGGCCTGCAGATTGCCGAGATCGGCCCTGGCGACCACGCCAGCGTCATGCAGGTGCGCCGCGAGCTGGAGCCGATTGCCGCGGCCCTCGTTGCCGAGCACGCGAACGAGGATCAGCGCGAGGCGCTGGCCGGCTGCGAGAACGCCATGCGGGCCTGCGCCGACAGCGGCGATCTCGCCGCCTTCTTCGCCGCCGACAAGGCGTTCGACGAAGTGCTGGAAGAGGCTTGTCCGAACCAGTTCATCACCGCGGCGCTCGGCCCGGTGCAGACCCATTCGCGCCGCATCTGGTACTCGACCGCCAACCCGTCCCGCATGGAGCGCTCGATCGCGTTGCATGTCGCAACGATCGAGGCGATCCGCGAAGGACGCACTGACGCCGCCCGTGACACGATGACCGTACTCATCGACTATCTCAGCCAGAAATGAAAACGGCCCCGTTTCCGGAGCCGTTTGCAATCAGATTGTCTGGAGCGATCAGCCGACGAAGGCGCGTTCGATGACGAACTCGGCTGGCTTGCTGTTGGCGCCTTCTTCCAGGCCCGCCTTTTCGAGCAGTTCCTTGGTGTCCTTCAGCATGGCCGAGGAGCCGCAGATCATGCCGCGGTCGATCGCCGGATCGATCGGCGGGATTCCGAGATCGCTGAACAGCTTGCCGGACTCGATGAGGTCAGTAATGCGGCCGGTGCGCTCGAAATCCTCGCGGGTCACGGTCGCATAGTGGCGCAGCTTGTCGCCGACGATTTCGGCGAGCAGCTCGTCGTTGCGGATTTCGTCAACGAGGTCGAAGCCGTATTTCAGTTCGGCAACGTCGCGCGTCGTATGCGTGAGGATGACTTCCTCGAACTTCTCATAGGTCTCCGGATCGCGGATCAGGCTTGCGAAGGGTGCAATGCCGGTGCCGGTCGAGAACATGTAGAGGCGCTTGCCGGGGGTGAGCGCGTCGAGAACGAGCGTGCCCGTCGGCTTCTTGCGCATCAGCACCTGGTCGCCCGGCTTGATGCCCTGCAGATGTGAGGTCAGCGGGCCATCCGGAACCTTGATCGAGAAGAATTCGAGCTCTTCGGCCCAGGCCGGGCTGGCGATCGAATAGGCGCGGAATACCGGCTTGCCCTCGACCATCAGGCCGATCATCGCGAACTCGCCCGAGCGGAAACGGAAGCCCTGCGGCCGGGTCATCGTGAAGCGGAAGAGCCGGTCGGTATAATGGGTCACGCTCAGCACCGTTTCGGCATAGACGTTTGCCGGAATGGAGGAGGCGAAATCTTCGGTCTTTGCAGGGGCGTTCATTTCGGTATCGGATCCCGTATTCATCGCACGAAAGTTCTATTGCGAGGCTGATATTACAAAACCACCGCAAATTAAAGGCAATCCATTCTCTGCCGCGTGCCAGCTGCGAAATATGCATGTCATTCTCATGATTCAATGCTCTGTGGGCTCTTTTCGCTTTTGATCTGGCGGAGCGGGGCAAAGGATGCATATTAGGGCCAAAACGCGCCCGGGAGTATCAGGGGGCGGCAGGCGCTACGGGGAAACATGAAGATTTTCAATTACAAGCGCGTACCCTACGCGGAGATGCGCGCCTTTTCCGTCCATATTCTGACAGCTTCCGGCTCCTTCCTGGCCTTCCTCGGCGTTGTGGCCGCCGCCGAGCATCGTTTCATCGACATGTTCTGGTGGCTGGGCCTGGCGCTCCTCGTCGATGGCATCGACGGCCCGATCGCCCGCAAGGTGCGGGTCAAGGAAGTGCTGCCGAACTGGTCGGGCGACACGCTCGACAACATCATCGACTATGTCACCTACGTGCTGCTACCAGCCTTCGCGCTCTATCAGAGTGGCATGATCGGCGAGCCCTGGTCTTTTGCCGCCGCCGGCATGATCGTCGTCTCGAGCGCCATCTACTATGCCGATATGGGCATGAAGACCGAGGAATACTTCTTCTCGGGCTTCCCCGTCGTTTGGAACATGATCGTCTTCACGCTCTTCGTCATGGATGCGAGCGCCATGACCGCGATGATCGTCGTCACGGTCTCGGTATTCCTGACGTTCCTGCCGATCAATTTCCTGCATCCGGTCCGCGTCAAGCGCCTGCGGCCGCTCAATCTCGGCGTCTTCTTCCTCTGGTCGGCGCTCGGCATCTATTCGCTGCTGATGCATTTCGACATGCCGCATTGGGCGGTTGTCCTCTTCATCATCAGCGGTATCTACCTCTATTGCATCGGCGCCGTGCTGCAGTTCTTCCCGGCGCTTGGAAAGAGCGAATAGGACAGGCGCAATGGCAAAGACGCAGGCAGTCGCATTCACCCGCAATGGCGGCCCGGAGGTTCTTGACTATGTGGATGTCGATCTGCCGCCGCCCGGCGCCGGCGAGGTGCAGCTGAAACATGCTGCGATCGGCCTGAACTTCATCGACGTCTATTTCCGCGACGGCACCTACAAGGCGCCGCATCTGCCCTTCGTCACCGGAAAGGAAGCCTCCGGCACCATCACCGCTGTCGGCCCGGGCGTGACCGGCTTTGCCGTCGGCGACCGAATTGCCTACGCGAGCGCTGACGGTGCCTATAGCGTCGAGCGCAACATCGACACCAAACATCTGGTCAAGGTACCCGACGGCATCAGTCTCGAAACCGCGGCCGCGATGATGCTCAAGGGCATGACGGCCGAGTATCTGCTGAACCGCACCTTCAAGGTCGGGCCGGAAACGGTTCTGCTGTTCCACGCCGCTGCCGGCGGCGTCGGCCTGATTGCCGGCCAGTGGGCGAGGGCGCTCGGCGCTACCGTCATCGGTACGGCGGGATCGGACGACAAGGTCAAGCTGGCGCTCGAGCACGGTTACGATCACGTCATCAACTACAGGACCGAAAACTTCGTCGAAAGGGTGAAGGAAATCACCGGCGGCAAGGGCGTCGATGTCGTCTATGACTCCATCGGCCGCGACACCTTCCCGCACTCGCTCGACTGCCTGAAGCCGCGCGGTCTCTTCGCCTCCTTCGGTCAATCCTCTGGCGGCATTGAGAATTTCACGCTTGCCGCACTCGCCCAGCGCGGCTCGCTCTTCGCCACCCGGCCGACGCTCTTCAGCTATATTGCGACACCGCAAGAGCTTAAGGATTGTGCAAACGCGCTATTTGCTGTTGTGCTGAGCAACAAAGTGCGTATCAATATCAATCAAACATATCCGCTACGTGAGGTGGGACGGGCTCACACGGATCTGGAAGCAAGAAAAACGACTGGAACTACGCTGCTGATCCCATAGAGATTCCGTGAAAAAGGACGGATCGGCAGAGAGAAATGAGGGGAACGTGTCGTCATCCAATGCGCCGTCGTCGGGTGCGTTACTGTCGGTCCAGAAGCTGACCAAGCATTTCGGCAGCTTTGCTGCCTGCAATGAAATCGACCTCGATATAGCCCCCGGCGAAATCCACGCTCTGCTTGGAGAAAACGGTGCGGGAAAATCGACCCTGGTGAAAATGCTGTTCGGCGTGCTGGAGCCGACGGCTGGTCACATCCTCTGGGAAGGCAAGCCCGTCACCATCGGCTCCCCCGGCGAGGCCCGCAATCTCGGCGTCGGCATGGTCTTCCAGCACTTCTCGCTGTTCGAAGCGCTGACCGTCGCCGAAAATATCGCTCTCTCGCTCGCTGACACCATTCCGATCGGCAAGATCGCCGAAGAGGCACGCACGCTGTCGCGCGCCTACGGCCTGCCGCTCGATCCGCATGCGCATGTGGCTGACCTCTCGGTCGGCGAACGCCAGCGTATCGAGATCGTACGCGCGCTGCTGCAAAACCCGAAGCTGATCATCCTCGACGAGCCGACCTCGGTGCTGACGCCGCAGGAAGCCGACAAGCTGTTCGAGACACTGTTCAAGCTGAAGGCCGAGGGGCGCTCCGTTCTCTATATCAGCCACCGTCTCGAGGAAGTGCAGCGCATCTGCGATCGTGCCACCGTTCTTCGCCACGGCAAGGTGACCGGCGCCTGCGATCCGAGGCAGGAAACGCCGGCGTCGCTGGCTCGCATGATGGTCGGCAGCGATGTCGCGGCCGTCACCCATCCCGACCGCGGCAACAAGGGTGAAGTCCAGCTCGCCGTGACCGGCCTTTCGGTCTCTGCGCGTACGCCTTTCGCAATGCCGCTCAAGGATGTCTCTTTGGCTGTCCGCTCAGGCGAAATCCTGGCGATCGCCGGTGTCGCCGGCAATGGCCAGAGCGAACTCTTCGATGCGCTCTCCGGCGAATATCCCGTTGCCGAGCCGAACGCGGTGATGATCCGCGCCAAGCCGGTCGGCACGCTCGGCATCACCGCCCGCCGTCTTCTCGGCGCCGGTTTCGTTCCGGAAGAGCGCCATGGCCATGCCGCCGTCTCGGCCATGAAGCTCTCTGACAATCTCGTGCTGGCGCGCAGTCAGTCGGACCGCAAGTCCTTCCTTGGCGGCGGCTTCCTCGGTGTCATCAAGCACGGCGCGGTCAAGGCCGCCGCGCGACGCATCTCCGAAGCCATGGATGTCCGCAAGAGCGGAGACGATCCGGCGGCCGGGTCGCTGTCGGGCGGTAACCTGCAGAAATTCATCGTCGGCCGTGAGCTCGACCGCCAGCCGGCCGTCCTCGTCGTCAATCAGCCGACCTGGGGCGTTGATGCCGGTGCGGCAAGCCGCATCCGTCAGGCGCTCGTCGATCTGGCCCGCGCCGGTTCTGCCGTCGTCGTCATCAGCCAGGATCTCGACGAGATCTTCGAAGTCGCGACCGAGATCGCCGTCATCTCCGAAGGGCGTCTGTCGCCGCCATTCCCGTCGGGCGAGCTGACCCGCGAAAAGATCGGCCTGCTCATGGGCGGCCTGCATGAAAGCAAGCCCGCTGCGGAGGCCGGACATGCGCATTGAACTCGAAAAGCGTCCGCAGGTCTCGAAGCTCTATGCCTTCGTCTCGCCGTTGCTCGCGCTGGCCCTGACGCTGATTGCCGGCGCCATCATGTTCGCCATTCTCGGCAAGGACCCGATCGAGGCGCTCGACGCCTTCTTCATCGAGCCGCTGCTCGAAGTCTGGTCGCTGCATGAGCTGGCGATCAAGGCCGCACCGCTGATCCTGATCGCCGTCGGCCTGTCGGTCTGTTACCGCTCCAACAACTGGAACATCGGCGCCGAAGGCCAGTTCACGGTCGGCGCCATCACAGGCTCGATCCTGCCGATCGTCTTCACCGAATGGCATTCGCCGATGGTGCTGCCGCTGATGCTGATCATGGGCGCGATCGGCGGAGCGCTGTTTGCGGCAATCCCGGCGCTGCTCAAGGCGCATTTCAACACCAACGAGATCCTGACGTCGCTGATGCTGGTCTATATCGCCCAGCTTTTCCTCGACTGGCTGATCCGCGGCCGCTGGCGCAATCCGCAGGGCTTCAACTTCCCTGAAAGCGTCGGCTTTCCGCCTGAGGCGACGCTTCCGGCGATCTGGGAGGAGTCCGGCCGCGCGCATTGGGCCTTCATCTTCGCGATCGTTGCCGCGATCCTCGTCTGGTTCATGATGAAATACACGCTGAAGGGCTTCGAGATCGTCGTCCTCGGGCAGTCGGAGCGGGCAGGGCGTTTTGCAGGCTTTTCCTCGAAGCGGATGATCTGGTTCGGCTTCCTGTTCTCAGGCGCTCTGGCCGGTCTCGCAGGCATTTCCGAAGTCTCCGGTTCGATCGGCCACCTGCAGCCGGCAATCTCGCCGGGTTACGGCTTTACCGCGATCATCGTCGCCTTCCTCGGCCGCCTCAATCCGCTCGGCATCATTCTCTCCGGCCTGGTGCTGGCGCTGACCTATCTCGGCGGCGAGGCAGCGCAGCTGTCGATCGGCGTCTCCGACAAGGTTACGCGCGTGTTCCAGGGCTTGCTGCTGTTCTTCGTGCTCTCGTGCGACACGCTCATCTACTACAAGATCCGCATCATCTGGTCGCGGGTTCGGGGAGGCGCGGCATGAGCATCTTCGAAGCAATCCTGCTGACGGTCATCACCGCCTCCACGCCGCTGGTCATCGCCGCACTCGGCGAACTCGTGGCCGAGCGGTCTGGCGTCCTCAATCTCGGTGTCGAGGGCATGATGATCATGGGCGCTGTCGCTGCCTTCGCCGGTGCGCAGATGAGCGGCTCGCCCTACATCGGCCTGATCTGCGGCATCGCCGCCGGCGCTCTGTTTTCGCTGCTCTTCGGCTTCCTGACGCTGACGCTGGTGGCAAACCAGGTGGCGACGGGTCTGGCGCTCACCATTCTCGGCCTCGGCGTGTCAGGCATGCTCGGCGAATCCTTCGTCAGCGTTCCCGGCATCCGGCTGAGCCCGATCGTCTTCCCGTTCCTGTCGGATATTCCGGTGATCGGCTCGGTGCTGTTCCGCCAGGACCTGACCTTCTACCTGTCGATCGCGCTCCTGGTCGGCGTCAGCTGGTTCCTGTTCCGCAGCCGCGCCGGGCTCAAGCTGCGCGCCATCGGCGACAATCACGCTTCGGCCCATGCGCTCGGCATCAATGTCATCCGCACCCGCTATCTCGCCGTGATCTTCGGCGGCGCCTGCGCTGGTCTTGCCGGCGCGCAGCTGTCGCTCGTCTATACGCCGCAATGGGTGGAGAACATGTCGTCGGGCCGCGGCTGGATCACGCTCGCACTCGTCGTCTTTGCCTCCTGGCGTCCGCTGCGTGTCTTCGCCGGCGGCTATCTGTTCGGCGCCGTCACCATTCTGCAGCTGCATGCCCAGGCCTTCGGCATCGGCATTCCGGCACAGTTCCTGTCGATGCTGCCCTATGCGGCCACTATTGTGGTTCTCATCATCATTTCTCATAATCGGCGCACGACGTTGATCAACACGCCCGCGTCGCTTGGAAAAGCCTTCGTACCGGAGCGATAGAAGAAAAAATCAGACGGGTTTCCGGAAATCTCTTCAAAACCAACAGGGGTCACCATGAAGAAAATAGCACTCGCACTCGCCGCATCGGCTGCCGCGCTGATAAGCGTCGGTTCCGCTCAGGCGGCGGACAAGACCAAGATCTGCTTCGTCTATGTCGGTTCGCACACCGACGGCGGCTACTCGCAGGCACACGATCTCGGCCGCCAGCAGATCCAGAAGGAATTCGGCGACAAGATCGAAACGCCTTACCTCGAAAACGTGCCGGAAGGCCCGGACGCCGAGCGCGCCATCGAGCGTCTCGCCCGCTCCGGCTGCAAGCTGATCTTCACCACCTCCTTCGGCTTCATGGATGCGACCGTCAAGGTTGCCGCCAAGTTCCCGAACGTGAAGTTCGAGCATGGCACCGGCTACAAGACCGGCCCGAATCTCGCGACCTACAACTCGCGCTTCTATGAAGGCCGCTACATCCTCGGCCAGATCGCTGCCAAGACCTCGAAGAACCACGGCGCTGCCTACATCGCCTCCTTCCCGATTCCTGAAGTCGTGATGGGCATCAACTCCTTCGAGCAGGGCGCCAAGTCCGTCGACCCGAGCTTCAAGCTGAAGGTCATCTGGGTCAACACCTGGTTCGACCCGGGCAAGGAAGCCGATGCCGCCAAGGCGATGATCGACCAGGGCGTCGACGTCCTGACGCAGCACACCGACACGACCGCGCCGATGCAGGTTGCCGAGGAGCGCGGCATCCACGCTTTCGGTCAGGCCTCCGACATGATCGCAGCCGGCCCGAAGGCACAGCTGACGGCGATCGTCGACACCTGGGGCAACTACTACTCTAAGCGCGTTCACGCGCTGCTCGACGGCACCTGGAAGTCCGAGCAGAGCTGGGATGGCCTGAAGGACGGCATCTTGAAGATGGCCGACTACACCAACATGCCTGACGACGTGAAGAAGATGGCGCAGGATACCGAAGCCAAGATCAAGTCCGGCGAACTGCATCCCTTCACCGGCCCGATCAACAAGCAGGACGGTACGCCCTGGCTGAAGGCCGGCGAGAAGGCTGATGACGGCACGCTGCTCGGCATGAACTTCTACGTCGAAGGCGTCGACGACAAGCTGCCGCAATAATATCCGGCCGCAACTTTTGCGATTGCGAAAGGCGCTCCGAAGGGGCGCCTTTTTTTTGCTGCACTGCATGCTAGAATTACGATTTACAAAAGTAATACTATATGATTTTTTGACTCTCGTGCCGCGAGGAGGCGGCCTTTTGGGAGAGACAATCATGAAACTGAAAACTGCACTCTTGAGTGCCACGATTCTGGCTGCCTGCATGTTCGGTTCGGCCCAGGCCGCCGGTCTCGTTGTCGGCTTTTCGCAGATCGGCTCGGAATCGGGCTGGCGCGCTGCCGAAACGACCGTGACCAAGCAGCAGGCCGAGAAGCGCGGCATCGATCTCAAGTTCTCCGATGCTCAGCAGAAGCAGGAAAACCAGATCAAGGCGATCCGCTCCTTCATCGCCCAGGGCGTCAATGCCATCCTGCTCGCACCTGTTGTCGAAACCGGCTGGGATGCCGTCCTGAAGGAAGCCAAGGAAGCCGATATCCCGGTCATCCTGCTCGACCGCACGATCAAGGCGCCGGAGGATCTCTATCTCACAGCCGTGACCTCGGATCAGGTCCATGAAGGCAAGGTTGCCGGCGACTGGCTGGTCAAGACCGTGGGCGACAAGAAGTGCAACATCGTTGAGCTTCAGGGCACGACCGGTTCCTCGCCGGCGATCGCCCGCAAGAAGGGCTTCGAAGAAGCCATCAAGGGTCATGACAACCTGAAGATCGTCCGCAGCCAGACCGGCGACTTCACCCGCGCCAAGGGCAAGGAAGTCATGGAAAGCTTCCTGAAGGCGGAGAACGGCGGCAAGGATATCTGCGCCCTCTACGCCCATAACGACGACATGGCCGTCGGCGCCATCCAGGCGATCAAGGAAGCCGGCCTGAAGCCGGGCAAGGACATCCTGACGATCTCGATCGACTCCGTTCCGGATCTCTTCAAGGCGATGGCTGACGGCGAGGCGAACGCCACGGTCGAGCTGACGCCGAACATGGCGGGTCCGGCCTTCGATGCGCTCGATGCGTATCTGAAGGACAAGAAGGCACCGCCGAAGTGGATCCAGACGGAATCCAAGCTCTACACGCAGGCCGACGATCCGATGAAGGTCTACGAGGAGAAGAAGGGGCAGGGCTACTGATTTGACGCTGGAACCGCACCGGCCCATCATGGACCGGTGCGGGACTGCCTCTGCGTGCGGGACGTCATGTCCCGCATTTGCAACGGCATGACGGGGTGCATATCAGGAAACGGCCGGACCATGATTCACGATTTCGAGAACGTCCTCGTCGCATCAGGCATATCGAAATTCTTCCCCGGCGCAGTCGCGCTGGACAAGGTGGATTTCACCCTGCGCAAGGGCGAAGTGCATGCGCTGCTCGGCGAAAACGGAGCAGGCAAATCGACACTCATCAAATGCATGACGGGCGCCTATCGCCGTGACGGCGGCGGTCTGACGCTCGATGGCGGTGACATCGATCCGAACGATACGCTCGCCGCCCAGCGGCTTGGCATCGGCACCGTCTACCAGGAGGTCAACCTCCTTCCCAATCTCAGCGTTGCCGAGAACCTGTTCCTCGGCCGCCAGCCGCGGCGCTTCGGCATGGTCGACATCCGCACCATGAACCGGCAGGCACGCGAGCTGCTCGCTCAATATGGGCTGACGATAGACGTGACCGCACAGCTCGACCGCTTCTCGGTCGCCGTGCAGCAGGTCATCGCCATCGCCCGCGCCGTCGATCTCTCCGGCAAGGTCCTGATCCTCGACGAGCCCACCGCCAGCCTCGATACGCAGGAAGTGGCGATGCTCTTCGGCATCATCAGAAACTTGAAGGAGAGGGGGCTAGGTATTGTTTTCATTACGCACTTCCTTGAGCAGGTCTATGAGATCAGCGACCGCATAACGGTGCTTCGCAATGGCCGCCTTGTCGGCACGCGCGATACCGCCGAGCTGCCGCGCCAGGGCCTGATCGCCATGATGCTCGGCCGCGAACTCGCCCATGCCGAGGAAGCGGCCAAGGAACGCAGCACTGAGGCCGGCGCGGTGAAGTATCGCTTCGAAGGCTATGGCAAGCGCGGCAAGGTGAAGCCCTTCGATCTCGACGTCCGCGTCGGCGAAGTCGTCGGCGTCGCCGGCCTCCTTGGTTCCGGACGCACGGAGACGGCCGAACTGCTCTTCGGCATCGAGAATGCCGATAGCGGCAAGGCGGAGATCGATGGCAAGCCCGCTGCGCTCAACAGCCCGCGGGCGGCGATCCGGCAGGGCTTCGGCTTCTGCCCGGAGGACCGCAAGACGGATGGCATCATCGGCGATCTCTCAATCCGCGAGAATATCGCCCTGGCCCTGCAGGCCCGCCGCGGCTGGGCAAGGCCGCTCTCCCGCAGCGAACAGAACGCCCTGGCCGACCAGTACATCAAGGCGCTGGATATCCGCACCACTGACCGCGAGAAGCCGATCCGGCTCTTATCGGGCGGCAATCAGCAGAAGGCCATCCTGGCCCGCTGGCTCGCCACCAATCCAGACTTCCTGATCCTCGACGAACCGACCCGCGGCATCGATGTCGGGGCGCATGCCGAGATCATTCGGCTGATCGAGGAGCTCTGTGCCAAGGGCATGTCGCTGGTGGTGATTTCGTCGGAATTAGAAGAGCTTGTCGCCTATAGTTCACGTGTCATCGTACTTCGTGACCGCGAGCATATCGCTGAGCTTTCAGGCAATAGCATTACCGCCTCGGGCATCGTCGATGCCATCGCCGCGGCCGAGAAGAAGACGGAGGATGCATGAGTTCCTCACTTAAGGCGCTCGCCATCCGCCTGGCGCCGCAATTGATTGCGCTTGTTGTCATTCTTTCCTTGAATTTCATCATGTTCCCGCAATTCTTTAATGTCGTTGTTCAAAATGACCGGCTCTACGGCAGTCTCATCGACGTGCTGAACCGCGGCGCGCCCGTGGCGCTGCTGGCGATCGGCATGACGCTCGTCATCGCCACGAAGGGCATCGACCTCTCGGTCGGCGCCGTCATCGCTATCTGCGGCGCGGTCGCGGCCTCGTCGATCGTTTCGGGCAATTCGCTGGCCTATACGCTCGTCGTCACGCTTGCGGTCGGTTTGCTCTGTGGTGTCTGGAACGGCTTCCTCGTCGCCATCCTCAACATCCAGCCGATCATCGCCACGCTGGTGCTGATGGTCGCGGGCCGCGGCATCGCGCAGCTGATCACCGAGGGCGTGATCATGACCTTCAACGATCCAGGCCTGATCTTCTTCGGCAGCGGCTCCTTCGCCTATCTGCCGATGCCGGTCGTCATCTGGCTGCTCGTCGGCGCGATCGTCATCCTGCTGGTGCGCCGAACCGCGCTCGGCATGCTGGTCGAGGCCGTCGGCATCAACAGACGCGCCAGCACGCTCTCGGGGGTTCGTACCCCTGTTCTGTTGATGGCCGTCTATATGCTGAGCGCGCTCTGCGCCGCCATCGCCGGCATCATCGTCGCCGCCGACATCAAGGGCGCCGATGCCAACAATGCCGGTCTGTGGCTGGAACTCGACGCCATCCTGGCGGTGGTCGTCGGCGGCAATTCGCTGCTTGGCGGCCGCTTCAGCATCCTGGGGTCGTTGATCGGCGCGATGATCATTCAGGCGGTCAATACAGGCATCCTGCTCTCCGGCTTTCCGCCGGAGTTCAACCTGATCATCAAGGCGATCATCATCCTCGTCATTCTCATCATCCAGTCGCCGGCGCTGCAATCGGCAGCCGCCTTCTTCAGCCGCAAGCCGGCGGAGAGTGCGGGCGTGCGCGTGGAGCAGCCGAAATGAATTCCCGTTACCTGCCTCTGCTCGCCACGATCGTCATCTTCATCCTGTCCTATGCGGCCTGCGCGCTGCAATATCCGAACATGCTGTCGACCCGCGTCGCCGGTAATCTTCTGACAGACAACGCCTTCCTCGGCATTGCCGCCGTCGGCATGACTTTCGTCATCATCTCGGGCGGCATCGATCTGTCGATCGGGTCCGTGATCGCCTTCACCGGCGTCTTCCTCGCCGTCGTCCTGCGTGACACGACCGTTCATCCGCTCGTTGCCTTCGCCATGGTGCTCGTCATCACCACCGCCTTCGGCGGCCTGATGGGCGCGGTCATCCATTACCTGAAGATGCCGCCCTTCATCGTCACGCTCGCCGGCATGTTCCTGGCGCGCGGCATGTCCTATGTGCTGTCGATCGACAGCATCCCGATCGAGCATGATTATTACACGACATTGACCGGCATCTATTACCGCTTGCCGGGCGGCGGGCGCCTGACGCTGATCGGCGCCATCATGCTGATCGTCTTTGCGGCTGGCATCTTCCTCGCCCACCGCACCCGCTTCGGTACCAACGTCTACGCGCTCGGCGGCGGGGTTCAAACGGCAGAGTTGATGGGCGTTCCGGTGGCCAAGACCACCATCCAGATCTACGCGCTTTCGGGCTTTTTGGCGGGCCTATCCGGAATCGTTTTTTCTCTCTATACGTCGGCCGGTTATTCCCTTGCAGCGGTGGGCGTCGAGCTCGACGCCATCGCAGCGGTCGTCATCGGAGGGACGCTGCTGACTGGGGGTGCAGGATTCGTAGCGGGAACCTTTATCGGTCTCCTGATACAGGGGCTCATTCAGACATACATCACCTTCGACGGAACCCTGTCGAGCTGGTGGACGAAGATCTTGATCGGGCTTCTGCTCTTCGCATTCATCTTGATGCAGAAGGCCATTCTGTTCCTTTCCAGCCTGAACAAGAGGTATGCCTGACGGAGGACGTGTTGCTTGCGCAGCAGAATGCTTGATACCCGCAAGGCGGGACGGAAAACGCGGACGAGCCACGCGCAGGTCGTGGACGAGCTTGGCAGGGCCATGGTCGCCGGAACATATCCGGTCGGCTCCATTCTGCCCGGCGACGCGGAGCTCGCCCAGCGGTTCAAGGTATCGCGCACCGTTCTTCGCGAAACGATGAAGACGCTGGCCGCCAAGGGCATGGTCGTCGCCAAGGCCCGCGTCGGTACGCGTGTGACGGAGAAGAACCTCTGGAACATGTTCGACAGCGAGATCATCGCCTGGCATTTCGACAATGGCGTCACCGAAGAGTTCCTTCTGCAGCTCTACGATATCCGCCTGGCCTTCGAGCCCTTTGCCGCAGGCCTGGTGGCCGAGCGCGCCACCGGCGACGATATCGCCCACCTGCGTGAACTGGCGCTTGTCATGGCCGAGCCCGGACACACGACCGAAAGCCTGGCGCTCGCCGACCTTCGCTTTCACCTGGCCGTCTCCGATGCCTCGCACAATCCGTTCATGCGCACGCTCGGCAGCCTGATCGAGGCCGCACTCGTCGGCATGTTCCGCATCAGTACGCCGCCATCTCAGAACGGCTTTTCCAATATTGCCGACACCCATATGCGCATCGTCGATATGATCGCCGCCGGTGATGTCGCCGCGACCCGCAAGGCGATGGAGGACGTGATCATCGACGGGCGCGATCACGTCCATGAAGCTTTCCTGACGATCAGCCGCGTCTCGGCCTAGCGGCGTAAGCCGATTTTTCATCTTTGTCGCCGCTTCGCCTTGCTGCTATGTCACAGCAAAGCGTCGAATAATGGATTCCCGGAGCCTGCACATGGAACGCACCTGCCTTGCCGTCATTCTCGCCGCCGGCGACAGCACCCGCATGAAGTCTTCGAAGTCGAAGGTTCTGCATCCGGTCGCCAACCGGCCGATGATCGCGCATGTAGTCGATGCGGTCTCGAAGGCAGGCATTTCCTCGGTTGCGCTCGTCGTCGGCCGTGATGCCGATGAGGTTGCGAAGGCGGCCGCGATTGGTGGCGTTGCTGTCGAGACGCATCTGCAGAAGGAGCGGCTTGGCACCGGCCATGCGGTGCTCGCCGCCCGCGAGGCGATCGCCCGCGGCTATGACGACATCCTGGTTACCTATGGTGACGTACCGCTGCAGACCGACGGACCGCTGAAGGCGGCCCGCCAGGGGTTGGCCGACGGCAGCGACATCGTCGTCATCGGCTTCCATACCGAAAAGCCGACCGGCTACGGCCGTCTGCTCGTCAAGGACGGCGAGCTGATCGCCATCCGCGAGGAGAACGATGCGACGGATGCCGAGCGCGCCGTCAAATGGTGCAACAGCGGACTGATGGCGATCAACGGCCGCAAGGCGCTCGATCTGCTTGCCCGCATCGGCAACAGCAATGCCAAGGGCGAATATTATCTGACCGATCTCGTCGAGATCGCCCGCTCGCTCGGTGGGCGTGTCACGGCGGTCGATGCTCCGGAAGTCGAGATGACCGGCTGCAACAATCGCGCCGAACTCGCCAATATCGAGCGCCTCTGGCAGGAGCGCCGCCGCCACGAGCTGATGATCTCTGGCGTTTCGATGGTCGCGCCGGAAACCGTGTTCCTGTCGCATGACACCGTCATCGGCCAGGATGCGCTGATTGAGCCGAATGTCGTCTTCGGCCCCGGCGTGACGATCGACGGCGGCGCCGTCATCCATGCCTTCTCGCATATCGAGGGCGCCCATGTCAGCGCCGGCGCCACCGTCGGCCCGTTCGCCCGCCTGCGCCCCGGCGCCGATCTCGGCGAGGGATCGAAGGTCGGCAATTTCTGCGAGGTGAAGAACGGCAAGATCGCGGAGGGCGCCAAGGTCAACCATCTGACCTATATCGGCGACGCCGTGGTCGGTGCGCACACCAATATCGGGGCAGGGACGATCACCTGCAATTACGACGGGGTGAACAAGCACGAGACCAGAATCGGTGCCAACGCCTTCATTGGGTCGAACAGCTCGCTGGTCGCACCTGTCCAGATTGGGGATGGCGCATACATTGCGTCCGGCAGCGTCATCACCGATGATGTTCCCGGCGATGCCCTCGCATTCGGCCGCGCCCGTCAGGAAATAAAGCCTGAGCGCGCCAAGCTGCTGCGCGAGCGCGCCCTGGCAATCAAGGCTCAGAAGAAGGCCAAGGGCTGAGTTACGGCCCGAAATCCAAAGTGACCGCCTGACCGATTGAGAAATAAGAATAAATTGCTAGGAGTGGCGTCACTATTTCGAAGCGGTTGGGGATTATTTCATGTGTGGTATCGTTGGGATCGTCGGTAGCAAGCCGGTTGCCGGGCGTTTGGTCGATGCGCTGAAGCGCCTGGAATACCGGGGTTACGATTCCGCCGGTGTCGCGACAGTCCATGACGGCCTCATGGATCGCCGCCGCGCCGAGGGGAAGCTCTTCAATCTGGAAAAGCGCCTTGATTCGGAGCCGCTGCCGGGCACGACCGGTATCGCCCACACCCGCTGGGCAACGCATGGCGTTCCGAACGAAACCAACGCCCACCCGCATTTCGTCGAAGGCGTCGCCGTCGTCCACAACGGCATCATCGAAAACTTCTCGGAAATCCGCGATCACTTGACCGCCGAAGGCTCGGTCTTCGAGAGCCAGACCGATACCGAAGTCATCGCCCACCTGATGGCGAAGTATCTGCGCGAAGGTCTGCAGCCGCAGGCGGCGATGCTGAAGATGCTGAACCGCGTCACCGGCGCCTATGCGCTGGCGGTGATGCTGAAGGATCATCCGGGCACGATCATGGCCGCGCGCTCCGGCCCGCCTCTCGCCATCGGCTACGGCAAACACGAGATGTTCCTCGGCTCGGATGCCATTGCGCTCTCGCCCTTCACCAACGAAATCACCTATCTCGTCGATGGCGACTGCGCGATCATCACCCGCGAAGGCGCGACGATCGTCGATTTCAACGGCAATGTCGTGAAGCGCCAGAAGCAGATTTCCCAGGCGACGGCCTATGTCGTCGACAAGGGCAATCACCGCCACTTCATGGAAAAGGAAATCTACGAGCAGCCGGAGGTCATCTCCCACGCGCTCAGCCACTATGTGAACTTCGCCGAGAACACCATCGGCGCCAATGCCGCCGGGATCGATTTCAAGTCGGTCAGCAGCCTGGCGATCTCCGCCTGCGGCACGGCCTATCTTGCCGGTCTCGTCGGCAAGTACTGGTTCGAGCGTTATGCGCGCCTGCCTGTCGAGATCGACGTCGCCTCCGAGTTCCGCTACCGCGAAATGCCGCTGCAGCCAACGCAGGCCGCGCTCTTCATCTCTCAATCAGGCGAAACCGCCGACACGCTCGCCTCGCTGCGCTACTGCAAGGACAATGGCCTGAAGATCGGCGCAGTCGTCAATGTGCGCGAGTCGACCATCGCCCGCGAATCCGATGCCGTTTTCCCGATCATGGCCGGTCCCGAGATCGGCGTTGCTTCCACCAAGGCCTTCACCTGCCAGCTCGCCGTGCTCGCCTCGCTGGCGCTCGGCGCCGCCAAGGCCCGCGGCGTGCTGAGCGCCAAGGATGAGAAGGTTCTGGTCAAGCATCTCTCGGAAATGCCGCGCATCATGAGCCGCGTGCTGAACCTCATCCAGCCGCAGATGGAAAGCCTGTCGCGCGAGCTGTCCAAGTGCCGCGATGTCCTCTATCTCGGCCGCGGCACCAGTTTCCCGCTCGCCATGGAAGGCGCGCTGAAGCTCAAGGAAATCTCCTATATCCACGCCGAAGGCTATGCTGCCGGTGAGCTCAAGCACGGCCCGATCGCGCTGATCGACGAGAACATGCCGGTCATCGTCATCGCGCCCTATGACCGCTTCTTCGAAAAGACCGTCTCCAACATGCAGGAAGTCGCGGCCCGTGGCGGCCGCATCATCTTCATCACCGATGAAGCGGGTGCGGGCGCCTCCAAGCTGCCGACCATGGCGACGATCACGCTGCCGAATGTCGATGAAATCATCGCCCCGATGATCTTCTCGCTGCCGATCCAGCTGCTCGCCTATCACACGGCCGTCTTCATGGGCACGGACGTCGACCAGCCGCGCAATCTCGCCAAGTCGGTCACGGTGGAGTGAAGCCTGAAATCCCCGGACGAGGCTTGTCCGGGGAACCGAATTCTGGCAGCTTCGTTACGAAGGTACGGGGGAGCGCCTGATCACGAAAGCTGATAGACTCAAGGGAGTTCATCGCGAGCGATGACCAACAAGCTTCCCCGCCTGCCGATTGCCACGCGCATCAGAAACAACTTCCTTGCGGGCCTCATCATCTGCGCCCCGATCGCCATTACGCTCTGGCTGACATGGTCCGTCGTGCGCTGGGCCGATAGCTGGGTGAAGCCCTATATCCCTGCGCGCTACGATCCCGACAGTTACCTGAATTTCGCCGTGCCCGGCTCCGGCCTGCTGATCGCGATGATCTTCATCACCATCATTGGCTTCCTCGGCAAGAACCTTATCGGTCAGACGATAGTGCAGTTCAGCGAGTCGCTGGTGCGCAGGGTTCCGCTGGTGCGCAGCATCTACAAGAGCCTGAAGCAGATCTTCGAGACGGTGCTCAAGGAGCGCAGCGATTCCTTCAAGAAGGTCGGTCTGATCGAATATCCGAGCGCCGGCCTTTGGTCGCTGGTCTTCATCGCCACGGACGCCAAGGGCGAGATCGCCTCGAAGTTCAATGCGATGGGCAAGGACATGGTCAGCGTTTTCCTGCCGCCGACGCCGGTGCCGACGGCAGGCTTCCTGATTTTCGTGCCGCGCGAAAAGATCGTCGTGCTGGATATGACCGCAGAGGATGGCGCCAAGCTTCTGGTTTCAGGCGGTCTCGTCACTCCGGAATATCTGCCGCTCGTGCCGGGCGCCGAACCTGCGCCGCTGAAGCCGAAGGCCTCAGCCCGCATGAAGAAAGCGGATCGCCTCATCGCGCCGGAATAGGTAGAGCAGGGTGCGCACCGCTTGTCCGCGCTCGCTCGTCAGATCGGGATCGCGCTCGATCAGATAGGCGGCATCCTTGCGGGCGATCTCTAGGAGATCGGCATGATCCTCAAGGCTGGCGATCCTGAAACCTGGCGTGCCCGATTGGCGGGTGCCCAGAAGCTCGCCTTCGCCGCGCAGCTTCAGGTCCTCTTCCGCAATCCGGAAACCGTCTTCGGTCTCGCGCATGATCGATAGCCGCGCATGACCGGTTTCGCCGAGTGGTCCCTTGTAGAGCAGGATGCAGGTCGAGGCCTCGTCGCCACGGCCGACGCGGCCGCGGAGCTGATGGAGCTGCGCCAGGCCGAAACGCTCCGCATGCTCGATCACCATGATCGTCGCGTCCGGTACGTCGACACCGACTTCGACCACGGTCGTCGCGACCAGCAACCGGATCTCGCCGTTCTTGAAGGCGAGCATCACTGCGTCTTTCTCCGGTCCGCTCATGCGGCCGTGGATCAGGCCTATGCCGGGCCCGAGCGCGGAGGTCAGCGTGGCGTGGCGCTCCTCCGCCGACATCAGGTCGCTCTCTTCGGACTCTTCGACCAGCGGGCAGATCCAATAGGCCTTCTTGCCTTCGGCAAGCGCGCCCTTCAGCCGCTGGACGATCTCGCCGGTGCGCTCGTTCGGGATGGTGATCGTCTGGATCGGCTTGCGCCCTGCGGGCTTTTCGGTGAGCTTGGAGACGTCCATGTCGCCGAAAGCGGCGAGAACCAGCGTGCGCGGGATCGGTGTCGCGGTCATGACCAGCATATGCGGCGAGATGCCCTTCGCTGTCAGCCGCAGGCGCTGGTGAACGCCGAAGCGATGCTGCTCGTCGACGACCGCGATCATCAGGTTCTTGTAGCTGACGCTGTCCTGAAAGAGGGCGTGCGTGCCGATGATGATCTGTGCCTGGCCCGAGGCGATGCGTTCGAGGATATCCTCGCGCTCCCGGCCCTTGGTCCGCCCGGTCAGCACCTCGATCCCCAACCCGGCGGATGCCGCGAATTTCGAGATCGTCGCATAGTGCTGGCGCGCCAGAATTTCGGTCGGCGCCATCAGCACCGCCTGGCCGCCGCTCTCGATGACCGCAGCCATGGTCATCAGCGCCACCAGCGTCTTGCCGGAGCCGACATCGCCCTGCAGGAGCCGTAGCATCCGATCTTCGCCCGCCATGTCGGCAAGCGCCTCGCGGATCGCTTCCGTCTGGCTGTTGGTTGGCGAAAAGGGAAGGGATTGCAATATTTTGGAGCTGATTTCTCCAGTAGCATGTACGGGCTGACCAGCGACCTTGCGCAGCCTCTGACGCACAAGGCTGAGCGACAGTTGACCGGCCAGAAACTCATCATAGGCAAGGCGGCGGCGCGCCGGCGTCTGCGGATCGATATCTTCAGGGTCGCGCGGCTCGTGCAGCATCATGAAGCTGTCGCGGATCGACGGCAGGCCTTGCTTCTGGACCACCGGGAAGTCGATCCACTCAGGCAGCTCGGGCATCCGCGGCAGTGCCGCGTCGATGATCTTGCGCAGCGTCTTCGGCGAGAGGCCGGCCGTCAACGGATAGATCGGCTCCACCAGCGGCAGGTTCTCCGCCTCGCTGGCCTTCACGATGTAATCGGGATGCACCATCGTCGCACGGCCGTTGAACCAGTCGACCTTGCCACTGACGGTGACTTCCTCGTCGAGCGGCAGCTGCTTTTCCAGCCAGGCCGCCTGGCCGCGGAAGAACACGAGGCTGAGCTCGCCGGTCTCGTCATGCAGGAAGACGCGGTAGGGAATGTTGCTCTTGCCGCGGGGCGGCGCCTGATGCCGGTCGACGCGTGCGGTGATCGTCACGATCGCGCCCTGCGGCGCCCGCGCGATCCCCGGCTGGTTGCGGCGGTCCACTAACGAATGAGGCGCGTGAAAGAGGAGGTCTATGATGCGGGTGTCGTCGGGCGTCTCGCGGTCGAGCAGCTTGACGAGCAACTCCGCGATCTTCGGGCCGACGCCTGCGAGGGCCGAAACGGGGGAAAACAGCGGATCGAGAATGGTCGGGCGCATGGCCGCAAAATGCGATGAAGAATGGGGCCTTGGCAAGGCTGACAAGCCGCTTTCCAGGGTCTATAGAGGCGCATCAACAGGAAGGTATTGCCATGACAGGTGTAACGCTCTCGAGTGCCGGGCTGGACCCGCGCCGCCGCCGGATCTTGTTCCGTTGCTGGCACCGGGGCCTGCGCGAGATGGATCTGGTTTTCGGCCAGTTTGCCGAATCCGAGCTTCCGACTCTTTCAGACGCCGAACTCGACGAGCTCGAAACCATCATGAACGAAGAGGACAACGATCTTCTGCGCTGGGTGATGGGAACATGGCCGGTGCCGGAGCGTTTTCAGACGCCGATGTTCGAACGGATCGTGTCTTTCAGGCCAGACTTTCCCTATCCGGCCGATGATCTTCCCAGGAAACCGGAATGATTTCAGGATTTGATGCAAAGAAGCTCGCAGCCGCTTCCGAGCCGCTGACGATCGGCAACGTGCCCGCGGGCATGGAGCCGCTGCTGCTCGCCGAACTGGCGCGCGCTGGAAAGCCGGTCGCCTATATTCTCTCCGACGGCCAGCGCATGGCCGACCTAGAGCAGATGCTTACTTTCGTTGCACCCGAAATCCCGGTCCTGACGCTGCCCGCCTGGGACTGTCTGCCCTATGACCGCGTCTCGCCGAGCGCCGATACCTCGGCACGCCGTCTGGCGGCGCTGAGCGGCCTGATCGCCCACCATAAGAAACCGCATGCGGCGATCGTTCTCGTGACCGTCAATGCCATGCTGCAGAAAGTGGCGCCGCAGGAGGTCATCGAAAGTCTGGCCTTCTCCGCCCGCCCGGGCAATCAGGTGCGCATGGACGACATTGCCAGCCGCCTGGAGCGCAACGGCTTCGACCGCGTCGCAACGGTGCGCGAAGTCGGTGAATATGCCGTGCGCGGCGGCATTCTCGATGTTTTTGTGCCGGGCTCGGAGGAGCCGGTGCGCCTCGATTTCTTCGGCGACACGCTGGAAAGCATCCGCAGCTTCGATCCGGCCAGCCAGCGGACTACGGGGCAGGTCCGCTCGCTCGATCTGAACCCGATGAGCGAAGTGACGCTGACGCCGGATACGATCAGCCGCTTCCGCAAGAACTATCTCTCGGCCTTCGGCGCGGCGACCCGCGACGATGCGCTCTATCTCGCCGTTTCCGAGGGCCGCCGCTATGCCGGCATGGAACACTGGCTGCCACTCTTCTACGAGCGGCTGGAAACGGTCTTCGACTATCTCAAGGGCTTCCAGCTTGTCACCGATCACACGGTCCGCGAAGCCGCCGAGGAGCGCTCCAAGCTGGTCCTCGACTATTATGACGCTCGCCTGAGCTCCGGCCAGCCCACCAAGGGCCAGATGGCGCAGGGCACGCCCTACAAGCCGGTGACACCGGGCCAGCTCTATCTCGACAGCAAGACCTTCGCCAGTACGCTGGATGCCTTCAACGCCATCCGCATGACGCCGTTCAACGAGCACGAGGGCGAGGCGCGCCGCGTCGTCAATATCGATGCCCGCCAGGGCGAGCGCTGGGCGCGGTCGAATGCCGAAGGCGGCGGCAATGCCGAGCGCGTCAACGTCTTCGACGCCGTCGTCAAGTTCATCGCCGACAAGCGGGCAGGCGGCTCCAAGGTGCTGATCACCGCTTGGACCGAAGGCTCGCTCGACCGCCTGCTGCAGGTCTTGAACGAACACGGCCTCGAGCGCGTCAAGCCGATCGAGGCTCTGAAGGACGTCGTGTCGCTCGCAAAGGGCGAGGCGGCATCGGCCGTCTTCAGCCTCGAATCCGGTTTCGAAACCGGCGACCTCATCGTCATCGGCGAGCAGGATATCCTCGGCGACCGCATGGTGCGCCGCTCGAAGCGGCGCAAGCGCGCCGCCGACTTCATCTCGGAAGTGGCAGGCCTCGACGAGGGTTCGATCGTCGTTCACGCCGAACACGGTATCGGCCGCTTCATCGGTCTCAGAACGATCGAGGCGGCGGGCGCCCCGCATGCCTGTCTCGAACTGCAATATGCCGACGAGGCCAAGCTCTTCCTGCCGGTCGAAAACATCGATCTGCTCTCGCGCTATGGCGGCGAGGGCACCGAGGCCATGCTCGACAAGCTGGGCGGCGGCGCATGGCAGATGCGCAAGGCCAAGCTCAAGAAGCGTCTGCTCGACATGGCCGATGCGCTGATCCGCATCGCCGCCGAGCGCCTGACGCGTCACGCGCCAGTGCTGACGACGCCTGAAGGCCTCTACGATGAATTCGCCGCCCGCTTCCCCTATGACGAGACCGAGGATCAGGATACGGCCATCGAGGCTGTCCGCGGCGATCTGGCCGCCGGCCGTCCGATGGATCGCCTCGTTTGCGGCGACGTCGGCTTCGGCAAGACCGAGGTGGCGCTCCGCGCAGCCTTCGTTGCGGCCATGAACGGTGTCCAGGTTGCCGTCGTCGTTCCGACGACCCTCTTGTCACGCCAGCATTTCAAGACTTTTTCCGAGCGTTTCCGCGGCCTGCCGGTACGCGTCCAGCAGGCCTCGCGTCTCGTCGGCTCCAAGGATCTGGCGCTGACCAAGAAGGAAGTCGCCGACGGCAAGACCGACATCGTTGTCGGCACGCATGCGCTGCTCGGCGCTGGCATCAATTTCGCCAATCTCGGCCTGCTGATCATCGACGAAGAGCAGCATTTCGGCGTCAAGCACAAGGAACGCCTGAAGGAGCTGAAGAGCGACGTCCACGTCCTGACGCTCTCGGCAACGCCGATCCCGCGCACGCTGCAGCTGGCGATGACCGGTGTGCGCGAGCTGTCGCTGATCACCACGCCGCCCGTTGACCGCATGGCGGTGCGCACCTTCATCTCGCCCTTCGACAGCCTGGTCATCCGCGAGACGCTGATGCGCGAGCATTATCGCGGCGGCCAGAGCTTCTATGTCTGCCCGCGTCTCGCCGATCTCGAAGACGTTCACGCCTTCCTGCAGTCCGACGTGCCTGAGCTGAAGGTCGCGGTCGCCCACGGCCAGATGCCGGCGGGCGAGCTCGAAGACATCATGAACGCCTTCTATGAAGGCCGCTACGATGTGCTGCTCTCGACGACCATCGTCGAATCCGGTCTGGACGTGCCGACCGCCAACACCCTGATCGTCCACCGCGCTGATATGTTCGGTCTCGCCCAGCTCTACCAGCTGCGCGGCCGCGTCGGCCGTTCGAAGGTGCGCGCCTTCGCGCTCTTCACGCTGCCGGTCAACAAGGTACTGACGGCAACCGCCGAGCGCCGCCTGAAAGTGCTGCAGTCGCTGGATACGCTGGGCGCCGGCTTCCAGCTCGCCAGCCACGACCTCGACATCCGAGGCGCCGGCAATCTTCTCGGCGAGGAACAGTCAGGCCATATCAAGGAAGTTGGTTTCGAGCTCTATCAGCAGATGCTTGAGGAAGCCGTTGCCGAAGTGAAGGGCGTCGACGAGATCGCCGATACCGGCTGGTCGCCGCAGATTTCTGTCGGCACGCCGGTGATGATCCCCGACAATTACGTGCCGGACCTGCACCTGCGCATGGCGCTCTACCGCCGCCTCGGCGAAATCACCGAGCTGAAGGAGATCGACGGTTTCGGCGCCGAGATGATCGACCGCTTCGGCCCGATGCCGATCGAGGTTCAGCATCTGCTGAAGATCGTCTACGTGAAATCGCTCTGCCGCATCGCCAATGTCGAGAAGCTGGACGCCGGCCCGAAGGGCATCGTCGTGCAGTTCCGGAACAAGGAGTTCCCGAACCCGGCAAATCTCGTCGGCTATATCGGCAAGCAGGGCTCGATGGCGAAGATCCGCCCCGATCACAGCCTGTTCCTGACCCGCGATCTCCCCACGCCGGAAAAACGGCTGCAGGGCGCAGCCGTTATCATGACGCAATTGGCGGAACTGGCGAAGGGTTGATGTCGACCTCAGAAGCTAAGCCGATATTATTGACGCGATTAGCTTCGATCGTTGTCTCTGCCCTCTGCTATTTGACGCTATGCGACGCCACCATCGCAGCAGATGGTTTCACGATGTCTACGCGCGGCGGGCCTGTCGTTGTCGAGGGGAGGAAAGAAACGGGCACACCTAGGCCGGCTGTCGTCGTATTGAGCGGTAGCGCCGGTTTTCGGTCCCCGGCCTACGACGAGATCGCCGAAGCTCTTCAGTCGGCGGGCCTCGACGTCTATTTAGTTCATATACTTTCGCCGACCGATCTGAAGCGCATCGCCGATGCTGGCGGCGCGAAGGAGAGGCTCGCCTACTACGCGACTCGTGAGACCGATTGGATCGCGGCGGTGAAAGATGTTGTCGCCTATCTTCGCACGACGCCAGGCCCTGCCAGGAAGGTCGGAGCACTCGGCATTTCTCTAGGGGCGCAAATCGCCGCTGCAGCGACGGTCAATAACGCCAACGTGGCAGCATTGGTGCTTGTCGATGGCGGCTTGCCTAACGGCTATTCGGAGATAGTGAGGTCGCTGCCGCCACTACTTTTGATCTGGGGACGAGCAGACCAGACCTTCCCGCTATCAACCGGACGGAAGCTACAAAAATTGGCAGATGATCTCGGCGGGCCCGCAGATCTCGATATCTACGAAGGCCCGCATGACTTCTTCCTGAAGTCGAAGACGCAAGAGAGCAGAGCAGCCCACGACAGTGCGGTTAAATTCCTTCGCTCACAATTGTCGAAGTAGTTAGCCGTTTGAATCAAGCGCGAGCTGTCGCCGGGATCAGTTCATCCCGGCGCGGGCTTCGGCCTTCGCTTTGGCGATATCGCGCAGCGCGCCGGCCAGCACATCCGGCGTCTGTGCGCCGCTGACGGCATATTGCTGGTCGAAGATGAAGAACGGCACGCCGTTGACGCCCATCTTCTGCGCCGATTCGATTTCTTCGACGACGAGAACCTTGTCGGCATCCGAAGCCAGCAGCGAAGCGGTCACGGCGCGGTCGAGACCGGCCTTCTCGGCGACATCGAGCAGGACGGCGTGATCGCCGACATTGCGGCCTTCTTCGAAATTCGCCTTGAACAGGCCGTTGACGACCTTGTCGGCCTTCTCACGGTCCTCGATCATCGCCCAGTGGATCAGCCGGTGCGCATCGAGCGTGTTCGGTCCGATCTTGATCGCCTCGAAATTGAAGTTGATGCCGACTTCCTTGCCGAAATCGGTAAGCATCTTGTGGGCCTGAGCCACACGCTCGGCGCCGCCGAGCTTTTCTTCCAGGCTCTTCTTCTGATCGACGCCTTCAGGCGGATAGTCGGGGTTCAGCCGGTAGGGGCGCCAGTTGATGTCGACGCCGACCTCGTCCTGCACTTCGGCAATGGCGAGCTCCAGCCGCGCCTTGCCGAGATAGCACCACGGGCAGACGACATCCGAGACGACGTCGATGGTAATGCGTTCCATGGTGTTTTCCTTTTCTGGCTTCGGTGCTTCACGCCATCTATGCGCTCACGCCGCCGACTTCAACCAGGCAGGAAAAAGGAACCGCCTACTGGGCGCTTTGGTCCCACCAGGCCGGCAGCTGGTATCCGTAGAGCGGCACCTTGTCCGGATGACCGATGCGCTTGCTTCGGGCGATCCATTGCTGGTCGATGTGATAGAGCGGTAGCACATAATGGCCCGACAACAGCAGCCGGTCGTGAGAGCGCACGGCCGCGGTGAAATCCTCGTCGGAGCGGGCCGTTAGCAGATGCTTGATCGCCGTATCGACATCGGGATCGGCAACGCCGGCAAAATTAGAGCTGCCCTCGCGGTCGCGGCTTGCCGATGCCCAATAGGAGAGCTGCTCGTTTCCGGGTGAGAGCGACGAGACATAGGATTTGACGATGACGTCATAGTCGAAGCTGTTGGTCCGGCTCTGATACTGCGAATCGTCCACGGTGCGGATCGATGTGGTAATGCCGAGCGTCTGCAGTGAGCGCTGATAGGCGATCGCCAGTTTTTCCTGATCGGCA
The DNA here is from genome assembly GCF_047325115.1 of Rhizobium sp. Rhizsp82. Classification (NCBI taxonomy): domain Bacteria; kingdom Pseudomonadati; phylum Pseudomonadota; class Alphaproteobacteria; order Hyphomicrobiales; family Rhizobiaceae; genus Rhizobium; species Rhizobium sp. Rhizsp82. The sequence goes on from NZ_CP168570.1 coordinate 2,715,021, forward strand.
TTCTGCGTCATGATCTCGAAGGCGAGCGCCTTGCCCTTGGCATCGGTCATCTTGCCGTTCTTGATCGAATAACCGGCTTCCTTGAGGACATCGACGGCCTGCTTCAGCACCTTGCGGTCACGGCCAGACCCGTCGGTAACCGGCAGCTTGTAGGTGCCGTCGAGGATTTCAGGATCGATCTTGTCCTTCAGCGGCCCGAGCATCGCAAGCTCGTGCGCATCGGCCGGGACGCCGAAGCTTGAGAGCTCGGAATTCTGCCAAAAGCTTTCCGTGCGCTTGTACGCACCCGAGAACAGGTTCTTGTTCGCCCATTCGAAATCGAAGACCAGCGACAGCCCCTCGCGCAGCTTGACGTTCTGGAACATCGGCCGGCGGGTATTGAAGACGAAGCCGAACATGCCGCTCGGCAGCTGCGGCTGGAACGTGTCCTTGATGACGGCGCCGGAACTGACCGCCGGGAAATTATAGGCGGTCGCCCAATGACCGGGGCTTCCATCCGGATAGACGTCGACATCGCCCTTCTTGAAGGCTTCGAACAGCGTCGTGTCCTGCAGGAAATACTGAACGGTGATCCGGTCGTAGTTGTCCATCCCGACCTTGGAGGGGATATCCTTGCCCCAGTAATTCGGGTCGCGCTCGAAGGTGATGCTCTCGCCGGGCTTCACCGTGGCGATCTTGTACGGCCCGGAACCGACCAGCGCCGTCAGCGACGTGCGGTCGAAGGTCTCAGGGTCGATGAGATGCTTCGGCAGCACCGGCATCAGCCCGAAGATCATCGGCGTCTCGCGATCGGCCTTTTCGTTGAAGGTAAAGCGGACGCTGCGCTCGCCGACTTTCTCCATCTTCGAGACCAGGTTGAGCCGTGTCGAGAAGGGCACCCGGCCCTTGTCGCGCAAGAGCTCGAAGGTGAACATCACGTCTTCGGCCGTCACCGGCTGGCCATCAGCCCATTTCGCCTTCGGATTGAGGTTGAACTGGATGAAGGTCCGGTTGTCGTCCCACTCGACGCTTTCGGCGAGCAAACCATAGAGCGTGAAGGGCTCGTCGCGCGAACGCTGCAGCAGCGATTCGTAGACGAGATTGCCGTAATCAGGGTCCCACATGCCGCGCGCCGTCGTGCGCATGCTCTTCAAGATGAACGGATTGAGATTGTCGAAGGTGCCGACCACGCCATAGGTGATATGGCCGCCTTTCTTCACATCCGGATTGACGTAAGGGAAGCTCTTGTAATCAGCAGGCAGCGCCGGCTGGCCATGCATTGCAATGCCGTGAAGCGGCTCGGCGGCAGCGGCGGTGCAGATGAGGGCGAAGACGGCGGGCAGGGCGATCCGGAGCATCTCTGAATTTCCTTTCCGGCAGGGCTCGATTCGCGCGAAGACTATCACGGAGCGCGAAAAATCGAACATTCACGCCCTCAAATCTTTACGAGCATCCAGAAATTGCCAAAGAAATACTGGATATCTGGAGCGCCTCAATGTAACAGGTGTTCCCGAAGTTCGGGGTCATGCATTTGCCTCATTGTTTTATGAGGTGGAGTGCCGAATGACCCGGTTGGAGAGGGCTGCAGGTCGCGGTCCCGAATGGGTATCAGGAGACGGAATCCGTTATGATCTTCAAGTCTGAAAAGAAAATGCGGGCAGCCCTGTCCGTTCTCGCAATTGCCTTCGGCGCCGCCTCGGCACCGGTGTCCTCCTTCGCTCAGGACGCCGCCAATGCCCCGCAGCAGGCTGCCGGCGCACCGCGGCTCGGCTGGTACAAGACCTGCAGCAAGCAGGAAGACAACGACATCTGCGTCGTTCAGAACCTGATCCTCGCCAATGGCGGCCAGCTGGTCACGGCTGTCGGCCTCATCAGCGTTTCCGGCAAGGTCAACCGCAAGATCCTCCAGGTCTCGGTCCCGACCGCCCGCCTGATCCCGCCCGGCATCATGATGCAGATCGACAACAACAAGGGCCAGAAGCTCGACTACGCAGTCTGCCTGCCCGACAAGTGCACGGCTGAACTGCCGCTGACCGACGCGATGATCGCCAGCCTCAAGAAGGGCAGCGACGTGATCTTCACCTCGATCAACTTCCGCCGCGCTCCGAACCCGATCAAGATCTCGCTCGAAGGATTCACCGGCGCTTATGATGGCGAAGCAGTTTCCGAATCGAAGCTTGCCGAAAGCCAGAAGAGCCTGCAGGACAGCATGCAGAAGAAGGCTGAAGAAGCTCGCAAGAAGCTGGAAGACGCGCAGAACGCTGCAAAGACCGCTCAGTAAGCGTCTGACCATATCGCATCGGAAAACCCGGCCATCGCGCCGGGTTTTTTTGTTGCCGCAGACAAAGAAAAAGCCCGCCAAAGAAAAACCCCGCCGGAGCGGGGTTTCCTTAGATTGGTATTTGATGCGCTTAGTTGGCCAGGCTCATCTTGGGCTTGAACTGGCCGGTCGGCGCCATGTCGAAGATCTGGTAGACCTGCTCATTGCGCAGCGGCACGCCGCTTTCGTCATTTACCAGGTTCTGCTCCGAGACGTAGGCGACGTATTCGTTCTCGTCATTTTCGGCGAGCAGATGATAGAACGGCTGGTCCTTGCTGGGGCGAACTTCGGCGGGAATGGAGTTCCACCACTCCTCCGTATTCGCGAATTCCGGATCGACGTCGAAGATCACGCCGCGAAACGGAAATACCTTGTGCCGGACCACTTCACCGATACCGAACTTTGCAACTCTTTCTTTCATGGTACGACTTCCTTTCATCACCAGATTTGGTGATTGGGCCTGCTCAAATCAAGATTTGTGCAGGATTTCGTCACATGAGTGTCATGTCGCCATCAGCCTCAGTGACATCGAGAAAAGCCCCGGCTTTCGCCAGGGCTTTCCGGTATTCGCTTATGCCGAGTAGTACATGTCGTATTCGACAGGATGCGGCGTCATTTCGAAGCGCATCACTTCGGCCATCTTCAGCTCGATGAACGAGTCGATCTGGTCGTCGTCGAAAACGCCGCCGGCGGTCAGGAACTTGCGGTCCTTGTCGAGGCTTTCGAGCGCTTCGCGCAGCGAGCCGCAGACCGTCGGGATCTTCTTCAGTTCCTTCGGCGGCAGGTCGTACAGATCCTTGTCCATGGCCTTGCCCGGATGGATCTTGTTCTTGATGCCGTCGAGGCCGGCCATCAGCATCGCTGCGAAGGCGAGGTAGGGGTTCGCCATCGGGTCCGGGAAGCGGACTTCGACGCGCTTTGCCTTCGGGTTGCTGCCGAACGGAATGCGGCAGGAGGCCGAGCGGTTGCGGGCCGAGTAGGCCAGCAGAACCGGTGCTTCATAACCCGGGACGAGACGCTTGTAGGAGTTCGTCGACGGGTTGGTGAAGGCGTTCAGCGCCTTGGCATGCTTGATGATGCCGCCGATGAAGTAGAGGCAGGATTCGGAAAGGCCTGCATATTCGTCGCCTGCGAAGCCCGGCTTGCCGCCCTTCCAGATCGACAGGTGGACGTGCATGCCCGAGCCGTTGTCGCCGAAGATCGGCTTCGGCATGAAGGTCGCCGTCTTGCCGTAGGCATTGGCGACCTGGTGCACGACGTATTTGTAGATCTGCATCTTGTCGGCGTTGCGAACCAGCGTGTCGAACTTGATGCCGAGCTCGTGCTGGGCGGCAGCCACTTCGTGGTGGTGCTTTTCGACGACGACGCCCATTTCGCTCAGAACCGTCAGCATCTCGGAACGCATGTCCTGGGCGCTGTCGATCGGCGGAACCGGGAAGTAGCCGCCCTTGACGCGCGGACGGTGGCCGAGGTTGCCGGTTTCATATTCGGTGTCGTCGTTGGACGGCAGTTCGGTCGAGTCGAGCTTGAAGCCGGTGTTGTACGGGTCGGCCTTGTACTTGACGTCGTCGAAGACGAAGAATTCGGCTTCCGGGCCGACGAATACGGTGTCGCCGATGCCGGATGCCTTCAGATAGGCTTCGGCCTTCTTGGCGGTGCCGCGCGGGTCGCGGTTATAGGCTTCGCCCGAGACCGGATCGAGAATGTCGCAGATGATGACCATCGTCGACTGCGCGAAGAACGGGTCCATGTGAACCGTGTCGGTATCCGGCATGAGAACCATGTCGGACTCGTTGATGGCCTTCCAGCCGCCGATCGAGGAACCGTCGAACATGACGCCGTCGGCAAACATGTCTTCGTCCACACAGACGACGTCCATCGTCACATGCTGCAGCTTGCCCTTGGGGTCGGTGAAGCGCAGATCCACGAACTTGACGTCGTTCTCCTTGATCTGCTTCAGAATTTCGCTTGCACTCGCCATGAAACACTCCCTTTGATTTGCTATGACGACTTGGCTTTGCCTCTTGGGGGCAAGGCCTGCTTAAATAGCGTCGATACCGGTTTCGCCAGTACGAATGCGGATGACTTCCTCGACATTCGACACGAAAATCTTGCCATCGCCGATGCGGCCGGTCTGGGCGGCCTTGCGGATCGCGTCGATGACGGCTTCGGCGTTCTCGTCGGCGAGAACCACTTCGACCTTCACCTTCGGCAGGAAATCGACAACATATTCGGCGCCACGGTAAAGCTCCGTGTGGCCCTTCTGGCGACCGAAGCCCTTTGCTTCCGTAACCGTAATGCCCTGCAGGCCGACTTCCTGAAGGGCTTCCTTCACTTCGTCGAGCTTGAAAGGCTTAATGATCGCTTCGATCTTTTTCATGAGAAAATGACTCTCCGCTTCTCCCGTTAAAGCGTGCGTATGCCGCTCGCGAAACATGATGCAGGTATCATGCCAGTTCGCAACGGGCCAGATCGAAAAAATGCGGCAAATGCACCCAAAACCGCGCCAAGGCTCCTGTTTAGCTGCGATTTTTCGTAAAAAGATGACAATTTCGATCGGAAAAAATCGAAAACACCGCGGAAATCGCAGATTTTTCTGTGGAGACGAGTTTCGGTTTACCGAGTGCGTATGGGCTAAAAATAGGCAATTGCACAAATAATGATCTCGTCTGTATCGCCCGAAACCGGTTGTTTTTTAGGCGTTTTTTGACTTCAATGGGGTCATGACCGATCGATTGAGTGAATTGCTCCTGACGCCCGCCGAAATGGCGGCTGTCGACAAGGCCGCGGCCGAAAGCGGCATCGACAGCTTTGCGCTGATGAGCAGCGCAGGCGCGGCTGTGGCTGCGGCCGCGATGCGGCTTTATCCCGGCGCACTTCGCTTCGCCGTCCTCTGCGGACCCGGCAACAATGGCGGCGACGGCTATGTGGCAGCCCGCTTCCTGGCCGAGAGCGGCGCAGCGGTCGCTCTCTTCCAGCTCGGCGATCCCGAACGGCTGAAGGGCGACGCCGGGCGGGCCCATTCCGAATGGACCGGCGATGTCGAGCCGCTTGAAGAATACCAGCCACAAGACGGCGACGTCGTCATCGATGCGCTGTTCGGCGCCGGACTGAGCCGCGATGTGTCCGGCGAGGTCGAGGACGTCATCTCGGCCGTGCGCTGGGCGGATTTGCCCGTGATCGCCGTCGATCTGCCATCGGGCATCGACGGTGCGACGGGCGAGGTGCTCGGCGCAGCCTTTTCAGCGACGCAGACGATCACTTTCATGACCCGCAAGCCGGGCCATCTCTTGATGCCGGGCAGGGAGCTTTGCGGGGCGCTCGATGTGATCGATATCGGCATTCCCGCCCGGATCGTCCGCGCACATGCTGGCTCTGATATCGCCGAAAACACCCCGGCCCAATGGGCGCATCTGACGCCGTCGGCGCGGCTGGAGACCCACAAATACAAGCGCGGCCATCTGGTTGTCTTCTCCGGTTCGGCAGGAAAGACCGGCGCGGCGCGGATGTCGGCGATATCGGGCCTGAAGGCCGGTGCAGGTCTGGTGACGATCGCAGCGCCGGCGGAAGCGCTTGCGGAAAACAGCGCGCATCTGACGGCTGTCATGCTGCGCGAGATCGGCGATACGGAACAGCTGGAAGAATGGCTGGAGGATGACCGGCTGCAGACTTTCGTGCTCGGGCCGGGCTTCGGGATCGGCGAGCAGGCGAGGGACTATGCGGCAGCGCTGAGCGATCGCCGCCTGGTGCTCGATGCCGACGGCATAACCTCGTTCCGCCAGGAGCCTAAGCGCCTGTTCGACCTGTTCGCCGGTGGCGACCCGCGTCTGGTCCTGACGCCGCATGACGGCGAGTTCGCCCGTCTCTTCCCCGATATCGCCGCCGATACCGGGCTCGGCAAGACCGCCAAGGCACAGATGGCGGCAAAGCGCGCCAATGCGGCGATCGTCTTCAAGGGTGCCGATACCGTTATTGCCGCACCCGATGGCCGCGCGCTGATCAACACCAATGCGCCGGTCTGGCTGGCGACAGCAGGGTCCGGCGACGTGCTTGCCGGCATCATCGGCGCCTATCTGGCGCAGGGCCTTCCGGCCTTCGAGGCGGCGGCGATCGGCGTCTACCTGCACAGCCTCGCCGGACAGCGCGCCGGCAAGGGGCTGACGGCGGAAGATCTCGCCGCCCACGTCCTGCCGTTCTGACCGCCGGAGATTACTTGCCGACCTCTTCCTGCAGCGCGATGGCGCCGAAGGGGGCGTTCACCTTGCCCTCATGGATCATGAAGGCGAAGACGTCGCGCGGCTCGGCCTTCACCTTGCGATCCGCGTCGATGACAGGCAGATCGTCGGGCACCTTGCCTTCGGCCCAGGTCTCCAGCCGCTTTGCCCAGGCCTTTAGGTCCTTGGGAGGGTAGCAGGTCCTGATCTCGTCCGAGCCCTTCTGCAGCCGCGCATAGACGAAATCCGCAGTGACGTCCGCTATCATCGGATAGTCGAAATGCTCGGCGACAACGGGCGCCACGCCGTACTTGGCGAGCAGCGCCACGAAATCCGGCGCCTTGAAACTGTCGTGGCGGACCTCGACGACATGGCGCAAGGGCAGGCCATCCTGCTTGTCGGGCAGCAGCTTCAAGAACGCTTCGAAATCGTCGGGCTCGAACTTCTTGGTCGGCGCGAACTGCCAGAGGATCGGCCCGAGACGGTCGCCGAGCTCCGTCAGTCCCTGTGTCAGGAACCGCTGCATGGATTCGCCGGCCTCGCCCAAAACCTTGCGGTTGGTAACGAAGCGGCTGGCCTTCAGCGAGAAGATGAAACCATCGGGCACATCCGCGCCCCATTTTGCGAAGGTCTCAGGCTTCTGCGAGCTGTAATAGGTGCCGTTGACCTCGATGACCTTCAGCTGGCGGCTGGCATAATTGAGCTCGTCCTTCTGCTTCAGGTCGGAGGGGAAGAAATGATTGCGCCAAGGCTCGAATGTCCAGCCGCCGATACCGACGCGGATAGTGCCGGATTTGCTCATTCTCTTCCTCCCTTTGCCCGTTCAGGCGATTTGCTTTGCCATGTCGACGATCACCCATCCTGGCCGGTAGGGGTTCGGCCGTCGACCCGTTTCCTGAAAGCCGAAGGCGCGGTAGATCGCGATATTCCTCTCCATCCGCGCATTGGTGTAGAGCCTGACTTCCGGCAGCTCCCATTCGCGCGTCTTGTCTTCCACCCAGCCGAGGATCGTACGGCCGATCCCGCGGCTATGATGATCAGGCGACACGGCGATACTGAACAGCATCGTGTGATCCGCGTGGCGTTCAAGAACGGCGAGCCCGCCAGGCTCGCCATCGATATCGAGCAGCCACACCTCGCCATTGGCGATCCGCGGCGCGTAATCCTCGCGCATCGGTAGCGGCTCGCCGTCGAACTCCGTGACATAGGGGCCGTAAGCCGCCATGGTCAGGCGGCGCACGGTCTCAAGATCGTCAGCGGCCGCCTGTCTCAGCATCTCACTCGGCCGCCGCGACCGTCTTCTTCACCGGGCGACGCTCCAGTAGCTCCTTCAGGAAGTGGCCGGTATAGGAGCGCTTCTCCTTGACGATCGCCTCAGGCGTGCCGGTCGCAACGATCTCGCCGCCGCCATCGCCGCCTTCGGGGCCGAAATCGAGTACCCAGTCGGCTGTCTTGATGACTTCGAGATTGTGCTCGATGACGACGACGGAGTTGCCCTGGTTGACCAGCTCGTGCAGCATTTCCAGCAGCTTGGCGACGTCGTGGAAGTGCAGGCCGGTCGTCGGCTCGTCGAGAATGTAGAGCGTGCGGCCGGTCGAGCGCTTCGACAGTTCCTTGGCGAGCTTGACGCGCTGCGCCTCGCCGCCCGACAGCGTGTTCGCCTGCTGGCCGACTTTGATATAGCCAAGGCCGACATCGAACAGCGACTGCAGCTTGTCGCGCACCGCGGGAACGGCAGCGAAGAACTCGACGCCTTCCTCGACCGTCATGTCGAGCACGTCGGAGATCGACTTGCCCTTGAAGGTGACGTCGAGCGTCTCGCGATTGTAGCGCTTGCCGTGGCAGACGTCGCAGGTGACGTAGACATCCGGCAGGAAGTGCATCTCGATCTTGATGACGCCGTCGCCCTGGCAGGCCTCGCAGCGGCCGCCTTTGACGTTGAACGAGAAGCGGCCCGGCTGATAGCCGCGCGCCTTGGCTTCCGGCAGGCCGGCGAACCAATCGCGGATCGGCGTGAAGGCGCCGGTATAGGTCGCCGGGTTCGAGCGCGGCGTGCGCCCGATCGGCGATTGGTCGATATCGATCACCTTGTCGATATGCTCGAAGCCGTCGATGCGGTCGTGATCGGCCGGGATTTCGCGCGCGCCCATGACGCGGCGCGCTGCCGACTTGTAGAGCGTCTCGATCAGGAAGGTGGACTTGCCGCCGCCGGAAACACCCGTCACCGCTGTGAAGACGCCGAGCGGGATCGAGGCGGTGACGTTCTTCAGGTTGTTGCCCCGGGCGCCGACGACCTTGATCTCCTTGCCCTTCTTCGGCTTGCGCCGCTCATCGGGCACGGGAACGCCGAGTTCGCCGGAAAGATACTTGCCGGTCAGCGACTTCGGGTTCGCCATGATGTCCTGAGGCGTGCCGTGGGCGATGACCTGACCGCCGTGAATGCCGGCGGCCGGGCCGATATCGACGACATCGTCTGCGGTCAGGATCGCGTCCTCGTCATGCTCGACGACGATGACGGTATTGCCGATATCGCGCAGGTGCTTCAGCGTATCGAGCAGGCGGGCATTGTCGCGCTGGTGCAGGCCGATCGATGGTTCGTCTAGAACGTAGAGCACGCCCGTCAGGCCCGAGCCGATCTGCGACGCCAGGCGAATACGCTGGCTTTCGCCACCCGATAGCGTGCCCGAATTGCGTGACAGGCTGAGATATTCGAGGCCGACATCGTTCAGGAAGCGCAGGCGGTCGCGGATTTCCTTGAGGATGCGCACGGCGATCTCGTTCTGCTTCGCCGTGAAATGCGACGGCAGCACTTCGAACCAGTCGCGGGCGACGCGGATCGACATCTGCGTGACCTCGCCGATATGCAGCTTGTCAATCTTGACGGCGAGCGCTTCCGGTTTCAGGCGGTAACCGGCGCAGGACGGGCAGGGGGCGGCAGACATGAAACGCTCGATCTCCTCGCGCGCCCAGGCGGAATCCGTCTCCTTCCAGCGGCGCTCGAGATTGGTGATGATGCCTTCGAAGGTCTTGTGCGTCGTGTAGGAGCGCGCGCCATCGGCATAGTGGAATTCGATCTTCTCTTCCGTGCCGTTCAGGATCACATCCTGCGCCTTGGCGGAGAGATCGCTCCAGCGGTTGCCGAGCTTAAAGCCGAAATGCTTGCCGAGCGCTTCCAGCGTCTGATTGTAATAGGGAGACGAGGACTTGGCCCAAGGTGCAATCGCGCCGTCGCGCAGCGTCCGCTCCGGTTCCGGGATGATCAGGTTGGCGTCGATCTTCTGCTGCGCGCCGAGACCGTCGCAGGTCGGGCAGGCGCCGGCGGGGTTGTTGAACGAGAAGAGACGCGGCTCGATCTCCGGAATGGTGAAGCCGGAAACCGGGCAGGCGAATTTTTCAGAAAAGAGCACGCGCTCATGCGTCTCGTTCAGCGACTTGTTGGCCGAGCCGCCGGCAGCGGTTTCCTCCGGCGGCAGAGGCTTGTCGGCGAATTCGGCGACCGCCAGGCCATCGGCGAGCTTCAGCGAGGTCTCCAGGCTGTCCGCCAGGCGCGAGGACATGTCGGCACGCACGACGATACGGTCGACGACGACGTCGATGTCATGCTTGTACTTCTTGTCGAGGGCCGGAACGTCGGCGATCTCGTAGAACTGGCCGTCCACCTTGACGCGCTGGAAGCCCTTCTTCATGAGCTCAGCGAGTTCCTTCTTGTACTCGCCCTTACGGCCACGCACGAGCGGCGCCAGAATATAGAGACGCGTGCCCTCGTCGAAGGCGAGCACGCGGTCGACCATCTGGCTGACCGTCTGGCTCTCGATCGGCAGGCCGGTGGCCGGCGAATAGGGAACGCCGACGCGCGCAAACAGCAGACGCATATAGTCGTAGATCTCGGTGACCGTGCCCACCGTCGAGCGCGGATTGCGCGACGTCGTCTTCTGCTCGATCGAGATGGCAGGTGAGAGGCCGTCGATCTGGTCGACGTCAGGCTTCTGCATCATTTCCAGGAACTGGCGCGCATAGGCCGACAGGCTTTCGACATAGCGCCGCTGCCCTTCGGCATAGATCGTGTCGAATGCCAGTGAGGATTTGCCGGACCCTGAAAGGCCCGTCATCACGATAAGCTTGTTGCGCGGCAGATCGAGGTCGATGCCCTTCAAATTATGCTCACGCGCGCCGCGGATGGAAATCGTCTTCAGTTCGCTCATCGTCTTCTGCTTTGGTCTCTTGGATGAAGCCCCTTATTTAGTGATGCTCGCGGGCGAGTCGAGGCTCAAATCCGGGGTAGGAGAAGGTTTTCGATTCTGTTGACAGGATCATAGTGAATAATTAGAACAAAGAAAGAACAAAATTCCTTGTGGATGACGGCCCGATGGACGCGCCTCGCAAGGGCTCTATAGTTTAAGGTACACCGATTGTTTCAAGCGCCGCCGGGCAGGGCGGCAGGTAAGGTGAAAAGCATGGCTGGTAGCGTAAACAAGGTAATTCTGATCGGAAACGTGGGCGCCGACCCCGAAATCCGCAGGACCCAGGACGGCCGTCCGATCGCCAACCTGCGTATCGCGACCTCAGAGCAGTGGCGCGACCGCAATTCCGGCGAACGCCGCGAAAAGACCGAATGGCACACCGTCGTCGTCTTCAACGAAGGCCTCTGCAAGGTTGTCGAGCAATACGTCAAGAAGGGCGCCAAGCTCTATATCGAAGGCGCGCTGCAGACCCGCAAGTGGCAGGACCAGCAGGGTCAGGACCGCTACTCGACGGAAGTCGTGCTGCAGGGCTTCAACTCGACGCTGACGATGCTCGATGGCCGTGGCGACGGCGGCGGCGCAAGCTCCGGCTTCGGCGGTGGCGGCGGCCGTGGCAACAACAACGATTATGGTGGCGGCGGTGGCGGCTACGGCGACGATTACGGCGCGCCCTCACAGTCCTCCGGCGGCGGCCGTGGCGGCAGCAGCAGTGGCGGCGGTGGAGGCGGCAACTTCTCGCGAGATCTCGACGACGACATCCCATTCTGAGAACCGGACGGATCAAATGAAAACGGCGCCCCTTGAGGCGCCGTTTTTGTTAGGCCGGTGTGGCGCTGATCAGATTGAGCGCCGCCTTGGCGCCATCGACCACGAACTGCACCGCCAGGGCCGCCAGGATGACGCCGAGAAGCCGCGTCAGGATCGCCCGGCCGGTGGCGCCGAGGAAACGGTCGAGCCTGTCGGCGACCAGCAGTGCGCCCAGCGTGATCAGCAGGTTGGCGGCGATGACGATGATCAACTGCGCCCGCTCGATCGACGAGGCGAAGGCACCAGAGAGCAGGATCGTCGCCGAGATCGCGCCCGGACCGGCAACCAGCGGGATCGCCAGCGGGAAGACGGCGATATTCTGGATGTGGTCCTTGGTGATCGCGACTTCGCTGGTCTTCTCCTTGCGGTCCTGGCGCTTCTCGAAGACCATCTCGAAGGCGATCCAGAAGAGCAGCAGGCCGCCCGCGAGGCGAAACGCCCCCATCGAGATGCCGAGCACGCCGAGGACGCCGGCACCAAACAGCGCGAAGACCGCGAGGATGATGAAGGCGATCATCGAGCCGCGCAGCGCCACCTGCTTACGCTGGGGCCGGCTCATGCCAGCGGTCAGCCCCAGAAAGATTGGCGCCAGCCCCGGTGGATCGATGGTCACGAGCAGGGTGGTGAAGGCATTGATCAGTTGGTCGGTGCTTGCCATTCGGTCTCCAAAACACCATATGAGGCGAGGTTTTCGCGATTGTGGAGCGACTGCCCGCGTTTGGCAAACCGCCTGTTTTCACGTAGGCCTCCTCCCGGCGCAAAAACGCCAGAATTGCCGCCTTTCCGCCGTAAAAGCCTGTTCAAAACTCCCGCTCAAATTGGCGCGGGACGGGGCTTTCCGCTATAAATCTTTCAGTGATTCTACAAAGAGATCGTGATCTGTTTTGACTGAACAAACACCCCCAGGCGGCGGGAAGCTCCCGCCAGGTATCGAGCCCATCTCCATCATGGAGGAAATGCAGCGGTCGTATCTCGATTACGCGATGAGCGTTATCGTCAGCCGCGCGCTTCCTGACGTGCGCGACGGCCTGAAGCCCGTCCACCGGCGCATCCTTTACGGCATGTCCGAGCTCGGCATCGACTGGAACAAGAAATACGTCAAATGCGCCCGCGTCACCGGTGACGTGATGGGTAAATACCATCCGCACGGCAACTCGGCGATCTACGATGCGCTCGCCCGTATGGCGCAGGACTGGTCTCTTCGCCTGCCGCTGATCGACGGCCAGGGCAATTTCGGCTCTGTCGACGGTGACCCGCCGGCGGCCGAACGCTACACCGAATGCCGCCTGGAAAAGGCCGCGCATTCGCTGCTCGACGATCTCGACAAGGAAACGGTCGATTTTCGCGACAACTACGACGGCACGCTTTCCGAGCCGTCGGTGGTTCCGGCGAAATTCCCGAACCTGCTGGTCAACGGCGCAGGCGGCATCGCCGTCGGTATGGCGACCAACATCCCGCCGCACAATCTCGTCGAAGTCATCGACGGCTGTATCGCGCTGATCGACAATCCGGCGATCGAACTGCCGGATCTGATGCAGATCATCCCGGGTCCGGACTTCCCGACCGGCGCAAAGATCCTCGGCCGTTCCGGCATCCGCTCGGCCTATGAGACGGGCCGCGGTTCCGTGGTCATGCGCGGCGTTGCCACGATCGAGCCGATGCGCGGCGATCGCGAACAGATCATCATCACCGAAATCCCCTATCAGGTGAACAAGGCGACGATGATCGAGAAGATGGCCGAGCTGGTGCGCGAAAAGCGCATCGAGGGCATCTCCGACCTGCGCGACGAATCCGACCGCCAGGGCTACCGCGTCGTCGTCGAGCTGAAGCGCGACGCCAATGCCGACGTCATCCTGAACCAGCTCTACCGCTATACGCCGCTGCAGACCTCCTTCGGCTGCAATATGGTGGCGCTGAACGGCGGCAAGCCGGAACAGCTCAACCTGCTCGACATGCTCCGCGCCTTCGTCGCCTTTCGCGAAGAAGTCGTTAGCCGGAGAACGAAATTCCTTCTCCGCAAGGCGCGTGAGCGCGCCCACGTCTTGGTCGGTCTGGCGATCTCGGTTGCCAATATCGACGAAGTCATCCGCGTCATCCGCCAGGCGCCGGATCCTGCGACCGCACGCGAACAGCTGATGACGCGCCGCTGGCCGGCAGCGGATGTCGAAAGCCTGATCCGTTTGATCGACGATCCGCGTCACCGGATCAACGAGGACATGACGTATAACCTCTCGGAAGAGCAGGCCCGCGCCATCCTCGAACTGCGTCTCGCCCGCCTGACGGCGCTTGGCCGCGATGAAATCGGCGACGAGCTCAACAAGATTGGCGAAGAAATCAAGGATTACCTCGATATTCTCTCGTCGCGCATTCGCATCATGACCATCGTCAAGGAAGAGTTGGGCGCCGTTCGCGACGAGTTCGGCACACCGCGCCGCACCGAGATCATCGATGGCGGTCTCGAAATGGACGATGAAGACCTCATCGCCCGCGAAGACATGGTCGTGACCGTCTCGCATCTCGGTTATATCAAGCGCGTGCCGCTGACCACCTACCGTGCGCAGCGCCGCGGCGGCAAGGGCCGCTCCGGCATGACCACCCGTGACGAAGATTTCGTTAGCCGGCTATTCGTGGTCAACACGCATACGCCCGTTCTGTTCTTCTCGTCGCGCGGTATCGTCTACAAGGAAAAGGTCTGGCGCCTGCCGATCGGTACGCCGACCTCGCGCGGCAAGGCGCTCATCAACATGCTGCCGCTCGCACCCGGCGAACGCATCACCACGATCCTGCCGCTGCCCGAGGATGAGGACAGCTGGGAAAGCCTCGACGTGATGTTCTCGACGACGCGCGGCACCGTTCGCCGCAACAAGTTGTCGGATTTCGTCCAGGTGAACCGCAACGGCAAGATCGCCATGAAGCTGGAAGAGGAGGGCGATGAAATCCTCTCCGTCGAGACCTGCACGGAGCACGACGACGTGCTTCTGACCACGGCGCTCGGCCAGTGCATCCGCTTCCCAGTCGATGACGTCCGTGTCTTTGCCGGCCGCAACTCGATCGGTGTTCGCGGTATCAACCTCGGCGATGGCGACAGCATCATCTCGATGACCATCGTCGGCCATGTCGATGCCGAGCCGTGGGAACGTGCTGCCTATCTGAAGCGTTCCGCTGCAGAGCGTCGCGCAACCGGCGTCGATGAGGAGGATATCGCTCTTGTCGGCGAGGAAGTCACCGAAGAGGGACAGCTTAACGACGAGCGCTATGAAGAGCTGAAGGCACGCGAGCAGTTCGTGCTGACGGTCTCCGAAAAGGGTTACGGCAAGCGTTCCTCGTCTTACGACTTCCGCATCTCCGGCCGCGGCGGCAAGGGTATCCGTGCCACCGACACGTCGAAGACGGGCGAAATCGGCGCACTCGTCGCTGCCTTCCCGGTTGATGACGGCGACCAGATCATGCTCGTCTCAGATGGTGGCCAGCTGATTCGCGTTCCGGTCGGCGGCATCCGCATCGCCAGCCGCGCGACGAAGGGCGTCACGATCTTCTCGACCGCAAAGGATGAGAAGGTGGTTTCGGTCGAGCGCATCAGCGAACCGGAAGACGATAGCGAAGACGTTGGTGAGATCACCAACGAAACGCCGATCGAAGCCGGCGCAGTGCCTCCGGCAACCGAAGGCGACGAACCTTCATCTTCCACGGAAGAATAATTTAACCGGCTTTGGCTGGAAAACCGGGCGGCCCCTGCCGCCCGGTTTTTTTATGCGCTAAAGAGATTCCTGCTAGTCTGAGTTGATTTTAGGGTGAGGGAATCATGGGGAATTGGACGCGGCGCGGCGTTCTCGTTGCGGGCTCGGCGATCGCCGGCGCCGTTGCAGGGCAGTATCTTCTGACGCCGGTGAGCGATCCTGGTCCGGCTTTCCCGCCAGAAGACGATGTTTCCTCAAGCGCCACCATTCTCAATGACGCAGGCGAGCTATCGCCGACCCCGGTCGCCCAGCATCTGACCTTTAGCGAGCCGCCGCAGGACGCGTTGATTGGCAAGCTCCGTGCCGCACTTGTCGACGCCCGCAGCAACGGTCAGTCGTTCGCCGCCAGCGCCGCGCGCCATTCTATGGGCGGCCATAGCCTGCCGCTGAACGGAACGGCACTGACCCTCGATCAGGATTGGCTGGAGGCCGACACCTCGGCCAAGACCTATCGCGTCGCAGCCGGTGCCCGCTGGTCGACGATCATCCGCAAGCTCGATGCGATCGGCTTTTCGCCCGCCGTCATGCAGTCGAACAACGATTTCGGCGTCGCCAGCACCTTTTCCGTCAATGCCCACGGCTGGCCGGTACCCTTTAGCGGCTGCGGTAGCACCGTGCGCTCGATGAAGATGATGACGGCTGATGGCAATCTGCTGACCTGCTCGCGCACTGAAAATACCGAGCTCTTCAATCACGCGATGGGCGGCTACGGCCTGTTCGGCGTCATTACGGAACTTGAGCTCGACATGGTGCCGAATACCTTGCTGGACCCGAGTTTCGAGCATCTGGCCGGCGAGGATATCGGCCGCCGCTTTGCCGAGGTCCTGGCGTCCGATCCCACAATCCAGATGGCCTATGGCCGCATGGATATCTCGCTCGACCGCTTCTTCGAGGATGCGCTGCTGATCACCTATCGCCCCTCGGCCGATCAGTCGAACATTCCGGCAGCGACCGGCTCCGGCCTGATCAGCCACGTCTCGCGCGAAATCTTCCGCCGCCAGCTCGGCTCGGACGGCGTCAAGCATATGCGCTGGTGGACGGAGGCGGTGCTGAACCCGCAGATCGCTGCCGCATCGACCCGCAACAGCCTGATGAACGAACCCGTCATCACCCTCGACGACCGCGATCCGACACGCACCGATATCCTGCACGAATATTTCGTCTCGCCATCGCGCTTTGCCGATTTTGTCACGGCCTGCCAGGAGGTTATCCCGGCCTCTTATCAGCAGTTGCTGAATATCACGCTACGTTATGTGAATACCGATAACGATAGCGTTCTGGCCTACGCGACGGAGCCGCGCATTGCCGCGGTCATGCTGTTTTCGCAGGAAAAGACCGTGCGCGGTGAAGCCGATATGGCGCGAATGACCGAGGCGCTGATCGAACGCGTCATCGCCATCGGCGGCAGCTATTATCTGCCGTATCGGCCGCATGCACGCCTCGACCAGTTGCAGCGCGCCTATGTCCGGTCGGGTGATTTCGCTGCGGTGAAACGCAAGGCCGATCCCGGCCTGCTGTTCCGCAACCGCTTCTGGGATAATTATCTGGGCAAGATCTGAGGGGGAATGATGAGCAAGCTTCGACTGATTGCCGGGCTTTATACTGTGGCGCTGCTGTTTGCCGCGGCGCTGAATTACATTCCCGGCCTGACGGACGCCGAGGGCAGGGCCTTCGGCATCTTCGCGCTCGACATCTATGATGACAGCCTGCATCTGGCTTCGGCGCTCTGGGCTGCGATCGCTGCCTATCTCTCGGTGCGAGCCTCGCGCTTCTTCCTCTTCTATTTCGGCCTGCTCTATTTCACCGATGGCCTGCTCGGCCTGATCACCGGCTCCGGCTATCTCGATCTCGGCATCGTCAATTACGGCATCCAGGATCTGCCGTTCGGCTTCAAGGTCCTCGCAAACCTGCCGCATCTCTTCCTCGGCGGCGCAGCGATCGCATCGAGCTACATCTTCCGCAGCGAGGCGCGCTGATGCGCCGGGCTTTCAAGATCCTCGCATTGTTCGTCGCCGCCGTCGTCGTGGTTGTGCTCCTCCTTCTGAGTCCTGCCGCCTATGTGGAGACCTTCTGCCATGCCGATCCGCAGGCAGATAGCTACAGCCCGCTGATCCGCGATCCGGCGATGCGCCGCGAGGAGGCCAATACCTTCCTGACCTATCCCGAATGGCATATCGTCTATGCCTATGACGGTCTCGCCGAGGTCTTGAAGACGGGCGACGAATACCGCTTCGACTATCTCGCCAGCGTCAAGGATTTCTGGAAGGCCGATTGTGCACTGACGGCGATCGCCGACCGCCACGGCGGCGCCGACACGCAGACGCGCATGATGGTCGCGACGATCGGCGTCAGTTTCACCCTCGAAATGGGCCTGAAGGCCGCCTACGAAGAAACGCTGGGACGGCTGACCGCCTATTGGCGTGGCGATCAGAAGACCCCGCAGGATAGTGTCGCCCGCGACATGGCGATCGATTACGCCGCCTTCCTGCGCCAGACGCCCTGGTACAAATATCCCTTCCAGCCACAGATCGACAAGCTCTGGGCGGCACCCGTCGATGAGCCCCTGCGCGGTTGGGAACGTCGCCTGGCGCTCGGCGGTGAATGGAAGGCGAAGATCGCCTATGCCGGAATGATCGCCGATGCGGTGGCAGCCACCGGCGAGGCCAAGCTGACGATCTTCTCCGTTGTTTCCGGTATGCCGGCCGAGGCACTGTCAACAATGCCCGATGTCCGCGTCATCTCCGAGAGTGCCAATGGCATCCTCATCGAAACACCGCGCTACGACCGTTTCACCCATATTCTCTCCGACATCGCCAAGGCGGGCGGAAATGTCCGGGAGATTGCCGGAAATGACCAGATCATGGTGTCGCTGACCGCACCGGCGAGCGATCAGGCGCCGCCGCCCGGTGAACTGATCGCCCGCTTCCCGCGTGCCGGTTTCGACAGCGACCGCCTGCTGGTTCTGGTCAGGATCACCGATCTGGCGCAGCTGCTGCGCGACCGGCCGATTGCCGATCCCGGCATCGAGCATATATTCGACTTCTGAAAGGGAGTGCGGTGATGGTATTTGCGCGGCGGATCGCAAGAACGGGCGTGACGGCTCTCATCATCCTCTGCGCCGTCTTCATGCTGTTTGCCGGCATTTTCGCCGCAACTGGGGAGGCGCCTGCCGCCATGGTCTTCCGCCCGCCCGGCAGCCCGGCGAGCCTTCCTGACGGCGTCAAGCTGCTGCGCTGGGGATCGGTCTTTGCTGTGGTGCGTGGTGAAAGCCCCGATTACGTCCGCAAGCTCTATGCATCGGGAGCAATCCTCGTACTGCCCTATCGCAAGAGCGGCTGCCTCGCCTATCGCCCGGCATAAGGACAAAGAAAAAGCCGGACGCGGGGAGGGCGTCCGGCTTTTTGAATTGCCCGAGCGCGGAGGGGAATGCGCTCAGGGCAGGGGAACTGGCTTTAGAAAGTGATGCGCTTTTCGTTGTAAGCCTTCACCTCTTCGCTTTCACGGCGAAGAGCGGAAATCGTTGACGCCACGGACACGATGAACATTACGCTGATGAGGGCGGTCAGAACGGTCAAAATCGTGAACATGGGCAATCCTTTCCGAAGTTGCGTTCACGTTCCTCAGTACTGGCTTACGATTGCCGTGCGGGCAGCGGCGTAAGGGCCATATACCTTGGACGTATCAGGCTTCTGGTCATAGAGTGCGACAGTTGCAGTAAGCATTCCCGTAATCATTGCCATCCAGAAAACGTTAATGACGGTAATCTTATCAGGCATCTTCTTTTCCTTCTTGCGCGTATCGCATCTACGCTTCGGTGTTTAAATGCATCCGCCTGGAAATGGTTCCGTGGGATGTTGACGTGTCGTTTACTAAGCTTGGTCTGAAGCGACCTTGAATGCCTCGTTCATCTGGCGTTCAGATTCGAGGCCCGTTTTCACCGCAGCCGGCCGAGCTGGCGCATCAGTGCATCGTGCTCGCTGACCTCCGGGCGCACCCAGCGTACCTCGTACTTCTCCTTGAGAAGCCCATAGGCCACTTCGCCGATAAGGGAGATGATGACGGCAAGGGCGATCAGGAGCATGAGCATCGAAGTGACTTCCGGGGAGAGCCGGATGCCGGAATGGCATCGGCTGCGTTGATGATTTTGATTATGCAGATCGCACCTGAAACGGCCTTGAACGACCCATTCATCAGCCGTTCACGCACCCGGCATCGGCATGCCAAATGACTTGCGGTAAAGGGGCATCCATGACAAAAGGCAACGAACGAAACGGCCGGGTCCCATGACGCTTGCTTTTTATCCGGGGTCCTTCGACCCGATCACCAACGGACATATGGATGTGCTTATTCAGGCGCTGAACGTCGCCGAAAAAGTCATCGTTGCGATCGGTATTCATCCGGGCAAGGCGCCGCTGTTTTCCTTCGAGGAGCGCGCCGATCTCATCCGCCAGTCGCTCGCCGAAATCCTGCCGCAGAAGGCTGCCGGCATCGAGGTCGTGTCTTTCGACAATCTCGTCGTCGATGCGGCGCGCAAGCATAAGGCCTCGCTGCTGATCCGCGGCCTGCGCGACGGCACCGATCTCGACTATGAAATGCAGATGGCCGGCATGAACCGGCAGATGGCGCCGGATATCCAGACCATCTTTCTGCCGGCCGGAACGGCCTCGCGGCCCATAACCGCCACATTGGTCCGTCAAATCGCCGCCATGGGTGGAGATGTCAGCGCCTTCGTACCGGCCGCAGTTCTTAAAGCCCTTCAATCCAAGCGCAAATCTTGAGGCGGTTTTCCGCCGCACCGGAGCTACAATGAAACTCTTTTATGTTGCCTTTGCCGCCGTGCTCTATGTCGCGTCCTTCGTTGGCGACGCCCTTGCAGCCGACACGCTGACCATCCAGCTGAAGGACGGCCCCGTCGTCATCCAGCTCGCTCCCGACGTTGCGCCGAAGCACGTTGCCCAGATCGAAGCGCTCGCCAAGAAGGGCGCCTATGACAACGTGGCCTTCCACCGCGTCATCGACGGTTTCATGGCCCAGACCGGCGACGTCCAGTACGGCAACATGTCGAAGGGCTTCGATCCGAGCCTCGCAGGCACCGGCGGTTCCGATCTTCCGAACATCCCCGCCGAGTTCTCCAAGACACCTTTCGTGCGCGGCACGGTCGGCATGGCGCGCTCGCAGGATCCGGATTCGGCCAATTCGCAGTTTTTCATCATGTTCGCTGACGGCTCCTTCCTGAATGGCCAGTATACCGTCGTCGGCAAGGTCGTTTCCGGTATGGAATTCGTCGACAAGATCAAGAAGGGCGAAGGCCAGAACGGCGAAGTCAGCAATCCTGACCGCATGGTCAAGGTCACCGTCGCCAAGTAACCAGAAGCAAGCAGTTCAAGAACAACGAGGAGAATAAGAATGGCCGAGATCAAGGATCCCGAAAACACCATCATCCTGGAAACCACCAAGGGCAAGGTTGTCATCCAGCTTCTGCCGCAGGTGGCACCTGAGCACGTCGCCCGCATCAAGGAGCTCGCCCGCGAGAATGCCTATGACGGCGTCGTCTTCCACCGCGTCATCAACGACTTCATGGCCCAGACCGGCGACGTCAAGTTCGGCAAGAAGGGCAGCGAGAGCTTCAACCCGGGCCGTGCAGGCATGGGCGGCTCCGAGAAGCCGGACCTGAAGGCAGAATTCTCCGCCACTCCGCATATTCGCGGCGTTTGCTCCATGGCCCGCTCGCAGAACCCGAACTCGGCCAACAGCCAGTTCTTCATCTGCCTTGCGGATTCTCCGTGGCTGAACAAGCAGTATTCCGTCTGGGGCCAGGTCATCGAAGGCATGGACAACGTCGACAAGATCAAGAAGGGCGAGCCGGTCGTAGACCCGGATTCGATCGTCTCGATGCGGGTTGCCGCCGACGTCTGATTGTGATTTCTGACGGAACCCGCCCTTGCGTGAGAACGTGGGGCGGGTTTCGCTTTGCCTGAAAGTACCCCGATGCGCGTAGACCTTTTCGATTTCGACCTGCCGGATGAGCGGATTGCCCTGAGGCCCGCCGAGCCGCGCGACAGCGCGCGCCTACTGGTCGTCGATGCGTCCGCCGGCGAGGTGCTGAGCGACCATATTGTTCGCGATCTCCCGAATTTCCTGAAGCCCGGCGATGCGCTGGTTTTCAACGACACCAAGGTCATTCCCGCGCAGCTCGAGGGCATTCGCCATCGCGAAGGGGCGGGCGGCCAGCAGGTTTCGGCGACGCTGCACATGCGTGTCGGCGCCAACCGCTGGAAGGCCTTCGCAAAGCCCGGCAAGCGCATCAAGGAAGGCGATCGCATCGCCTTTGGCCATAGCGGCGAGAGCTGCTCTCTCGGCCAGCTCGATTGCACCGTCGTCGAGAAGGGGGATGCCGGCGAGGTGACGCTCGCATTCGATCTCTCCGGTCCGGCGCTCGACGAAGCGATCGCGTCGGTCGGCCATATCCCGCTGCCGCCCTACATCGCTGCCAAACGCCCGGAAGATGACCGCGACCGCGCCGACTACCAGACGATCTACGCCCGCGAAGAAGGCGCTGTCGCCGCACCAACGGCCGGCCTACATTTCACGCCGGAGCTCTTTGCCGCTCTCGACAAGGCCGGCATCGAACGCCATTTCGTGACGCTGCATGTCGGCGCCGGAACCTTTCTGCCGGTGAAGGCCGATGACACCGACGATCACAAGATGCATCTCGAAAGCGGTTATGTGACCGAGGAGATTGCGGCCAAGCTCAACGCCGTCAGGGCGAGGGGCGGGCGCATCGTCTGCGTCGGCACCACATCGCTGCGGCTGATCGAGAGTGCGGCGGCCGACAGCGGCGAAATCCTGCCTTGGGCCGGTGCCACCGGCATCTTCATCACGCCGGGCTACCGCTTCAAGGCGGTCGATATGCTGATGACCAATTTCCACCTGCCGCGTTCGACGCTGTTCATGCTTGTCTCCGCCTTTGCCGGTTTCGAGACCATGCACGCTGCTTACGAACACGCCATTTCGACAGGCTACCGCTTCTATTCCTACGGCGACTCGAGCCTTCTTTTCCGGAACGACAGATGACCGAGAACTTCCAGTTCACCCTCAAGAAGACCGATGGCGGCGCCCGCCTTGGTGAAATCTCCATGCCGCGCGGCACGATCCGCACGCCGGCCTTCATGCCCGTCGGTACCGTCGGCACCGTCAAGGCGATGTATCTCGACCAGGTGCGTGACACCGGCGCCGATATCATTCTCGGCAATACCTATCATCTGATGCTGCGCCCTGGCGCCGAGCGCGTTGCCCGCCTTGGCGGTCTGCACAAGCTGATCCGCTGGGAACACCCGATCCTGACGGACTCCGGTGGTTTCCAGGTCATGTCGCTTTCCGGTCTGCGCAAGCTCGACGAACAGGGCGTGACCTTCAAGTCGCATGTCGACGGCAGCCTGCACCACATGTCGCCGGAGCGCTCGATCGAGATCCAGGGCCTGCTCGGTTCCGATATCCAGATGCAGCTCGACGAATGCGTGGCGCTTCCCGCCGAACCGCGCGAGATCGAGCGCGCCATGGAGCTCTCGCTGCGCTGGGCCGAGCGCTGCAAGGTCGCCTTCGGCAACCAGCCGGGCAAGGCGATGTTCGGCATCGTCCAGGGCGGCGACCAGCCGAACCTGCGTATCCGCTCTGCCGAAGCGCTGGCCCAGCTCGACCTCAAGGGCTATGCCGTTGGTGGCCTCGCCGTCGGCGAGCCGCAAGACGTCATGCTGCGCATGCTGGACACGACGCTTCCCGTTCTGCCGACCGAAAAGCCGCGCTATCTGATGGGTGTCGGCACGCCTGATGACATGCTGAAATCGGTCGCCCGCGGCATCGACATGTTCGACTGCGTGATGCCGACCCGCTCCGGCCGTCATGGTCTCGCCTTCACCCGCCGCGGCAAGGTCAATATCCGCAATGCCCGTCATGCCGAGGACATGCGCCCGCTCGACGACCAGTCGAACTGCCCGGCGACGCGCGATTACTCCCGCGCCTACCTGCACCACCTCGTCCGCGCCAACGAGGCGCTCGGCGGCATGCTGCTCTCCTGGCATAACCTGAACTACTATCAGGAACTGATGCAGGGCATCCGCAAGGCGATCGCCGAAGACCGCTTCGCCGATTTCATGGCCGAGACGATGGACGAATGGGCGAGGGGCGATCTCGATCCCGTTTGAGATCAGATACCCTTGCTGTCGGTGTTCGGAACGATCTGGACGCCGTTGATCTTGTATTGCCCGTCAGGCTGGCGCGCCATCTGGTAGATGGCCGTCCAGTCCTTGCCGTCGCGGCCAGAAATCAGCACTTCCTGATAGATCATCGCGCCGTCATCGACCGACTTGCTGCGGCCGAAGGCGTAATTGCCGGGATGATAGACCGGCTCATAGCTCTTCTTCACCATCGCGAAGAACACGTTCTTGTCCGGAAACAGCGCCTTGATGCCAGGCGCGGCATAGGAATAGGCCGTATCCGGATCATCCTTCAGGAAGGCACTGATCTGCCGCTCGATAACCTGCTGCGTCGTTTCCAACGGGTCTTCCGCTCGCGCCGGCAGAGAAGCGGCGATGAATGCGGCACACAGGACGAGAATTGCGGATAGAGCACGCATGCGGGAGCCTCCAGCCATATAGACAGGAGTGTAGGGCATCTGCGGGGATTTGAAAGTGGCGGGCTCAGCGCCCGCCATCGCGTTTAATGCCAGCAGCGGAAGAGGGCGCTCGCATTGACGCCGCCAAAGCCGAAGCCGTTGCTGATCGCGTATTCCATCTCGACCTTGCGCGCCGTTTTGCCGACGATATCGAGGCCTTCTGCCACCGGATCGGCTTCCTCAAGATTGCGCGTCGGCGGCACGATCTGATCGCGCAGCGCCAGGATCGTGAAGATCGCCTCCAGCCCGCCTGCCGCACCCAGCAGATGGCCGGTCGCCGATTTCGTCGAGCTGATGGCGATCTCGCGATTGCGGCCGAAAACCGTTGCGATCGCCGCCATCTCGCCGCGGTCGCCGACCGGGGTGGAGGTCGCGTGAGCGTTGAGATGCTTGATCTCGGAGGGAGCGATCTTCGCCTGACGGATGGCGGCTTCCATCGCCCGTCGCGCACCGTCGCCATCCTCTGGTCCGGCCGTCATATGATAGGCGTCGGCCGCCGTGCCATAGCCGACGAGTTCGGCGAGCGGTGTCGCACCGCGCGCCAGCGCATGTTCGAGCGTCTCGATAACCAGAATGCCCGCACCTTCGCCCATGACGAAACCGTCGCGCTGGGTATCGAACGGCCGCGAAGCAAGTTCCGGTGTATCGTTGAACCCCGTCGACAGCGCTCGCGCCGCCGCAAAGCCGCCGAGGCTGACGCGGTCGATACAGGCTTCCGCGCCGCCGCAGATTGCCACGTCGGCCTCACCGGAGCGGATCAGCCGCGCTGCGTCGCCGATTGCCTGGACGCTGGCGGCACAGGCCGTGACCGGCGCGCCGAGCGGCCCCTTGAAGCCGTATTTGATGCTGACCTGACCGGCTGCCAGATTGACCAGGAAGGAGGGGACGATGAAGGGCGACAGACGCCGCGGCCCGCGCGTCTCGACCGTCCGCACGGCATCGGTGATGGCAGGAAAGCCGCCGACGCCCGAGGCGATGATCGTTGCCGTGCGCTCCCGCGAAGCTGTGTCCTCAGGCATCCATCCAGCCTGGCGGACGGCCTCATCGGCAGCCCCCATCGCGAAATGGATGAAGCGGTCCATCTTCTTCTGGTCTTTCGGCACGATGTAGCGGTCGGGATCGAAGCCGCCTTCGGCATCCTCGGCAATGTCAGGCACGACGCCGCCGACCTTGGCCAGCAGATCGCCGACGACATCCTCGCCAAGCACGCGCAGCCCCGAGCCGCCCGCAAGCAGGCGCTTCCAGGCAGTCTCGACGCCCGTTCCAAGCGGCGAGACGAGGCCCATGCCGGTAACGACGATCCGATCCATATTCTTGTCCTTTCTAGGCATCAAAGCCGAGATACCAGGCCTTCATCCGCGCAATGCGCTCATGCGCGGCCTCATCGGCCGCAGGGCCGGGCAGCAGGCAGGTATTCCGGGGGGTGAGTTCTTCGCCGTTCCGGGCATCGACCAGCTTGGCATCAAGCGCTTCGCCGGATGCATTGCCGAGAAGATAGGCGAGATCTTCCTGCGGGGCGTGGCGTCCGCCCCATGTCGACAGCGCCATCAGCACCGGGAAGAAATCCTGCCCCTTCGCCGTCAGCACATATTCGTAGCGGGCAGGGCGCTCGCTATAGAGCCGCTTCTCGAAAATGCCCTCCTCGACCAGATGGGCGAGCCGCCGCGTCAGGATGTTCGGCGCGATCCCAAGGCTCTTCTGGAAGTCGTCGAAGCGCGTCAGCCCCTGAAAGGCGTCGCGCAGGATCATGATGCTCCAGGAATCGCCGACGCTGTTCAGCGCGCGGGCGGCAGGGCATGGAAAGATGGCAAAGCTGGTCCGTTGCATGAAGCAAGTCACTATCGCAGTCACTTGCTTTTAGCAAGTCACTCTTCAGCGCGCGTCGGAACTGAAGATCCGGGCGAGAATGACGCCCATCACCAGCATGCCCGCAGCAACGAAGATCGTGTCACCCGGCGTGCCGATATAAAGCGGCCCGATATTGGCGAAGAGCAGAAAGGCGATGAGGAAATTCAGCCAGCCCCAGATGACGTTGACCTCGGGCGAGCTCAGCTTGCTGCCGCTCATCCTCACGAAAGGCGTCCTGAAAGCGCGCCCGCTGACGCCGTTGACGAAATGCGGAATGCCGTTGGTCAGAAACGCGGCGGCGATGAAATGAACGATATAGGCAATCCAGGGCAAGGGAACCTCCAGCTGAAACAGGATCCCCTGTGAGATTGGCATCATCGGCGGGAAAGCAAGGGCAGGCGCTGCCCTCCAGCACAGTTCGGTCTCCCGAAATTTGCTCCCATTATCAGCAGATTAGCATATAATCGTTTATATCCTGGACGAAGGCCCGTACGAGGATTGACCTTCCGGCCCGATTGCAATTTCTATGCGCGCGAGGTGGAGTGACGGGTGGATAATGCGAGTTTTCTCTGACATCGGCGAACTGCGCGCAGCGCTCGAGGCCTTGCGTCGGCAATCGCGCACCATCGGCCTGGTTCCGACCATGGGCTATCTGCATGCCGGCCATATGGAGCTGGTATCGCGGGCGAGGGTGGAGAACGACATCGTCGTCGCCTCGATCTTCGTCAATCCGCTGCAGTTCGGCGCCAACGAAGACCTCAGCAAATATCCCCGCGATCTCGACCGCGACACGGTTATGCTCCGCCAGGGCGGCGTCAACATCCTGTTCGCGCCCGGTGTCGCCGACATGTATCCGAAGCCGATGATGACGGTTGTCGATGTGCCCGAGATCGGCCGCGAACTCGAAGGCGCGGTGAGGCCCGGGCATTTCGCCGGCGTCGCCACCGTCGTCTGCAAGCTCTTCAATATCGTCCAGCCGCAGCGCGCCTATTTCGGCGAGAAGGATTACCAGCAGGTCGTCGTCATCAGGCGCATGGTCGATGATCTCGCGCTGCCGGTGCGCATCGTACCCGTGCCGACAGTGCGTGATCACGACGGCCTCGCGCTGTCGTCGCGCAATGTCTATCTGAGCGCCGGCGAGCGCAAGGCAGCAGTCATCGTGCCGCAGACGCTCGCCGAGGCTGAGCGGCTGGTCGCCGCCGGCCTGACCGATCCCGCCGAGCTCGAACATCTGCTGAAAGCATTCCTTGGCCGGGAGCCGCTCGCCAATCCCGAAGTCGTCGCCGTGCGCGACGCCGAGACGCTGAAGCCGGTCGAGGTCATCAGCGATCCCGTTGTCGTCGCGCTCTTCGTCAGGATCGGCACGACGCGGCTGCTGGATAACAGGGTTATCGGCGGGCAGGGCGTGGCGAGGATAGGAGCCGTGCGATGAGTGCATCCGGAACAAGCAAGCGCCTGACCCCATCCCGCATCACCGCGATGAAGGGCGGCACGCCGATCGTCTGCCTGACAGCCTATACCACGCCGATGGCGCGTCTCCTCGATGCCCATTGCGATCTTCTCCTCGTCGGGGATTCGCTCGGCATGGTGCTCTACGGCATGGAGACCACGACGGCCGTGACGCTCGACATGATGGTCGCCCATGGCAAGGCGGTGATGCGCGGCGTCGAGAAGGCCTGCGTCGTCGTCGACATGCCGTTCGGCACCTACCAGGAATCAAAGGAAGTGGCCTTCCGCAACGCCGTCCGCATCCTGCAGGAAACCGGCTGCGACGCCGTCAAGCTCGAGGGCGGCGAGGAGATGGTGGAGACGATCGCGTTCCTGACGGCGCGCGGCATCCCGGTTCTCGGCCATATCGGCCTGATGCCGCAACTCGTCCATACCGCCGGCGGCTACCGCTCGGTCGGTCATAAAGAACACGAGACATCGAAGATCCGCCGCGACGCTCACGCGATCGGCGGCTCCGGCGCCTTTGCCGTCGTCGTCGAAGGCACCGTCGAGCCGCTGGCCCGCGAGGTCACATCGGCGATCCATATCCCGACAATCGGCATCGGCGCATCCTCGGCCTGCGACGGCCAGATCCTGGTCTCCGACGACATGCTCGGTCTCTTCAACGATTTCACGCCACGCTTCGTCAAACGCTACGACGAACTCGGCAAGCGCGCCGCGGCCGCTGCAGAGGAATATGCGAAGGACGTCCGCTCACGAGCGTTTCCGGCAGTGGAGCACACATTCAAGCGCAGGACGTGACCGCAGCCAATCAGGGAAGCGGGCGGCTTTATCAGACCCTCGGAAACGCCTATGCAATGTGGCGGGAGAGTTGGAATGTCCGGCGGTTTGCAAGGTAGAAATGTCCGCGTGGTCATCACACGGCACAACGGTCAGCCCCGATCTGAGCGGCTGATCCCGGTTGCAAGATCAGATCGGGGCGGGTGGTAAATACACCTCTTCGGCTTTAGCTTTGACACGCCTCACTCCGCAGCCTGCTGTCGCGACAGTGCTTTCTGGCGCCGTGCGATCACTGCCGGATCGTTCATGAAATCCTTCCGCCGGCCAGGTCCGCGAGCCCGTTTGACGTAGCCATTCTTGTCACTGCTGCTCTTCACCTTCGGCTTGTCCTGCTGCTCCTGGCGCTCCTTGATATAGGCCAGAACATCACCCAACCGCTTGTTCTCGGTGATCGCGGCATGCGTCACCCGCTGGTCCTTGTCGAACACCGTGTAGGGCAGGGAGTAGCCTTTCCACCGCACATCCAGACGACCGTCGGCATAGGCATAGGTCTCGACATAGCGCCCCACCAGCCCACGCGTCACATCGGTCTCCTCCAGCATGATCCGCTGGCGCTCGAACGAAAACGTCAGCTGCGATCCAACATAGCGCTGCTCGCGTTTGCACAGGATCTCCGTCAACCGATCTGGCGCCAGATTCAGCGGCCGATGCAGATCATCAGACCGGGCAGGGGTAACCGCAAAACGCGCATTGTAGTCCTCCATGAAGTCCGGCAAAAACGCGTTGCCGGCCTCCATGCTGTCGATGCCGCAAAGCCTGAGCTCCTTGACCAGGCGGTCCTGCAGCGTCCGGTTCATGCGTTCGACACGACCCTTGGCCTGGCTCGAATTTGCGCATAGAATCTCGATGTTTAACTCGCAAAGTGCACGCCCGAACTGGGTCATGCCCTGGCCACCTTTGGCATCCTTCTTCGCCACCCGGAACACCGAATGCTTGTCCGAATAAAAGGCAATCGGCGCGCCGTGACGGTGGAGATAGAGTTCCAGCGCCTCGAAGTAGGTGAAGGCACTTTCCGAGCGCACGAAACGCAGCTGCATCAGCCTGCCGGTCGCATCGTCGACAAACACCAGCAGCGAGCAAGGCGGCCCGCGATCCTCGAACCAGCGATGCTCCGATCCGTCGATCTGCACCAACTCGCCATAAGCCTCGCGTCGAAGCCGCGGCTGGTGAAACGTCCGGCGCTGCTTGCGCGACAGCCACAGTCCGGCCCCGGACATCCAACCGCGCACCGTCTCGCGTGACACCCGCAAGCCATCGCGCTCAGCCAACTTCTCCGTCGCCAACGTCGGGCCGAAATCCGCATAACGTTCGCGAATCAGCGTCACCGCATAATCGCGAACCCCGTCGCTGATCCGATTGTTCGATGGTCGGCCGATCGCCTTGTGTCGGATCGACGCCGCGCCGCC
Organism: Rhizobium sp. Rhizsp82; assembly: GCF_047325115.1. Taxonomy (NCBI): domain Bacteria; kingdom Pseudomonadati; phylum Pseudomonadota; class Alphaproteobacteria; order Hyphomicrobiales; family Rhizobiaceae; genus Rhizobium; species Rhizobium sp. Rhizsp82. The sequence goes on from NZ_CP168570.1 coordinate 2,744,533, forward strand.
AGTTCGCATCCGCTCCAAAAGCCGACGCACCTGGCGCTCACTCACGGCAAGAACGTGTGCCGCTGACACCGTAGTCATCCGGCCAGCGGCCACCTTCGATAAAATCTCAATCCGCTGCAGATCGCGCTCGCTCATCGCTATCAATCCCATCTGCAATCTCCCACGCATCCTTCAGACCCGGGGAGTGTGACATTCCAACTTTGCAGAAACAGGACATTCTAACTTTGCGGCTACATGCAAATATCGCATAAGATAGATTATGGAACTAATTGATATGCCCAGGTTACCTGAGAACCCCGGAAAACCGGCATTCTGGCGCGCTTAGCGCTCTTCCAGCTCGCTGAGTTCGATCTCGAACTGCATCTGGTCGTAAGCCGGTTCGACGTGGTCAGGCGTCTCGCCCATCACCGTGTCGTAGTCCAGCGGCGTATGCATATGCGTCAGGATCGCGCGCTTCGGCTGCAGTCTTGCGATCCAGTCCAATGACTGTTCCAGCGACAGATGGCTCGGATGATAGCGGTACTGCAGCGCGTCGATGATCAGCACGTCCAGATTTTCAAGCCTCACTGCAGTTTCCGGCGGAAAGTCGCTGATATCGCTGCAATAAGCGACATTGCCGATGCGGAAGCCGAGCGAGATGATATCGCCGTGCTGCTGCTCGTGCGGCAGAAACGAAATGGTGCCGCCGGCGCCGGATATGCGGATTGGCGCGTCGAGCGTCTCGATCAGCCTGGGCTCGACGATCGGCGGATAATTGCTGCCTGGCGGCGTTTCGATGCAATAGCCGAAACCCTGGCGGATACGCTCCATCGTGAAAGCATTGGCGTAGATCGGCACGCGCTGTTGGGCATTGTGATAGTAGCCGCGCAGATCGTCGATGCCGTGGATGTGGTCGGCATGCGGATGCGTGTAAAGCACGGCATCGATATGACCGACCTTGGCGGCGATCATCTGCTCGCGAAAATCGGATCCGGTATCGACGACGACGGTGGTGACGCCGCCATTGCCGTCGAACTGCTGCACCATGAAGGACGCGCGCGTGCGCCGGTTCTTCGGATTGTCCGGGTTGCAGGCGCCCCAGTCACCGGTGATGCGCGGCACGCCTGGCGACGACGAACAGCCGAGAATGGTGAAACGCCGCCGGTAACCCACGCCGCTAGATCCTCGGCATCTTGGTGAACAGCCGGAAGGCGTTGTCTGTGGTGATGCGCGCCATGTCGGCGTAGCTGAGATCAAGCGTCTCGGCGAGCACCTCGGCGGTGTTCACGACGTAGGACGGCTCGTTTCGCTTGCCGCGCCAGCGCTTGGGCGCCAGATACGGCGCGTCGGTTTCGACGAGCAGCCGGTCATGCGGGATCGTCTTGGCGATCGCCCGCAGTTCTTCCGACTTGGGGAAGGTCAGGATGCCCGAGAACGAGATATAACCGCCAAGCTCGACGCCGGTCTTCGCAAGCTCGGGGCCGGCGGAGAAGCAGTGCAGGATGAAAGGGAAGGCCCCCTTCCCTGTTTCCTCGGTCAGGATCGCCGCCATGTCCTCGTCGGCGCTGCGGCTGTGAATGACCAGCGGCAGCTGCGTTTCGCGCGCGGCTGCGATGTGGCGGCGAAAGCCGGTCTGCTGGTCCTCGGGCGTCTGCGTGTCATAGAAATAGTCGAGACCGGCTTCGCCGATCGCAACGATCTTCTCATGGGCGTTCGCCAGACGGACGAGATCTTCCGTCTGGATATCGAGTTCCTCGTTGGCGCTGTTCGGATGCGTGCCGACCGAGCAGAAGACCGACGGGTAGCGCTCGGTGATCGTCAGCAGCCCGTCGAGCTTCCTGACGCGCGTCGAGATCGTCACCATCTGCTTGACGCCGGACTGGTGCGCCCGCGCGACGATCTCGTCGCGCTCGGCGTCGAAATCGGCAAAGTCCAGATGGCAATGCGTATCGATCAGCATCGGCAGTCCTTACGCCTCGGGCGCGACGTAACGCGGGAAGACCGGTGCCGGTGCCTCAAGCTGCGTGCCCGGCACCAGACGGCCGGCCCCGCCGAGCGCTGCGAAATCGCGCTTGTCCGCAGGAGCGGCAACGAGATCGAGCAGCTTTCCGGCCGATTCAGGAACGATCGGCTGCAGCAGGATGGCGATCTGGCGCACGACTTCGGCCGTAACGTAAAGCACGGTCGCCATACGATCCGGATCGGTCTTCTTCAGCGCCCACGGCGCCTGACCGGCGAAATAGCGATCGGTCTCGGAGACCACAGCGATGATCGAGGCAACGGCCTTGTGGATCATCTGCTTGCCCATGTCTTCGCGGTTGGAATCCAGCAGTGCATCGGCAGCAGCCAGCATCGCCTTGTCCTCATCCGTCAGCGGACCGGGTTCCGGGATCTTGCCGTCGCAGTTCTTGACGATCATCGACAGCGAGCGGCTGGCAAGGTTGCCGATACCGTTTGCAAGGTCAGCGTTGATGCGTTGGCCGATCGCCTCTTCGCTATAGCTGCCGTCCTGGCCGAAGGAGACTTCGCGCAGGAAGAAGTAGCGCACCTGGTCGAGACCGAAGTGATTGACGAGGTTGACGGGGTCGACGACGTTGCCGAGCGACTTCGACATCTTCTCGCCCTTGTTGAGCAGGAAGCCGTGGGCAAAGACGCGCTTCGGCAGCGGCAGGCCAGCCGACATCAGGAAGGCCGGCCAGTAGACGGCGTGGAAGCGGATGATGTCCTTGCCGATGATATGCACATCGGCCGGCCAGTATTTCGCCCGCGGGCCATTGCGGTCTTCGATATAGCCGGTCGCGGTGATGTAGTTGGTCAGCGCGTCGACCCAGACATACATGACATGCTCGGGATCGTTCGGAACCTTGATGCCCCAGTCGAAGGTCGTGCGCGAGACCGAGAGGTCCTTCAGGCCGGACTTGACGAAGGAAATGACCTCGTTTCGGCGCTCGGACGGGCCGATGAAATCCGGGTTCTCTTCGTAGTGCTTCAGGAGCTTGTCCTGGTATTCGGACAGCTTGAAGAAGTAGCTGGCTTCCTCGACCCATTCGACCGGCGTGCCCTGGGGGCCATAGCGGACGCCGTCGGCGCGCACTTCGGTCTCGTCTTCCTGGTAATAGGCTTCGTCACGAACCGAGTACCAGCCGGCATAGGAATCCTTGTAGATGTCGCCGTTGTCGGCCATCAGGTTCCAGATGTTGCGCGAAGTCTCGTGGTGGCGCTCCTGCGTCGTGCGGATGAAGTCGTCGTTCGACGCATTCAACAGCTTCGCCATCGCCTGGAATTCACCGGAATTGCGGTCGGCAAGTTCCTGGGCCGTGATGCCCTCGTTGCGCGCCGTCTGCTGCATCTTCTGGCCGTGCTCGTCGGTACCCGTCAGGAAGAACACATCACGGCCGTCGAGGCGCTGGAAGCGCGCCATGGCGTCGGTGGCGATCAGTTCGTAGGCATGGCCGATATGCGGCTTGCCGTTCGGATAGGAAATCGCGGTGGTGATGTAGAAGGGCTTCTTGTCTGTCATGGCGGCCATCTTGTCCGGCTTACTCTATAAAAATTGTCAGCCGCTCTTAGCGCATGTCATGGCGAAGAGAAACACTAAGTTTCGAAAGCGGCAGCCTTTTGGCCGTCTGCGCGGCAAGCTGAGCTTGACTCGTTTTTGCCCGCATCCTACCCCTTTGCCATCATCAGGGGCGAGGCAGAGTAGACCGTGAAAATTGAGCTGATCGCCGCACGCGCATCGGGGAATGCCGCTTGAGCCTTCCCGAAACCTTCCAGCCGCTCTATTCGCTCTCCGGCTTCTTTGTCGGCATGCTCGTCGGCATTACAGGCGTCGGCGGCGGCTCGCTGATGACGCCGCTGCTGGTGCTGCTCTTCGGCGTCCATCCGGCAACTGCCGTCGGCACCGACCTTCTCTATGCCGCGATCACCAAATCAGCGGGTACCGCGGTCCACGGCATACATGGCCGCATCAACTGGCGCATCGTCGGCTCGCTCGCCGCCGGAAGCGTCCCGGCCGCCCTGCTAATGCTCTGGCTGATGTCCGGCGTCGACCGCAAGAGCGTCGAGGTCGCCCATACGATCACCATCGCGCTTGGCTGGCTACTGGTCATGACCGCCTTCATGCTGATTTTCCGCTCCCAAGTGCTCGCCTTTGCCAAGAGCGCCATCGGCGAGCGCTCGCCGCCGAAGCCCGCGACGATCGCCATCTTCACCGTCATCCTCGGGCTGGCGCTCGGCGTTCTCGTCACGCTGACCTCGGTCGGCGCTGGTGCGCTTGGCGTCACCATTCTCCTGGTTCTGTATCCGAACCTCGATGTGCGCGAGATCGTCGGTTCCGATATCGTCCACGCAGTGCCGCTGACGCTGATCGGCGGCATGGGCTACTGGTTCATCGGCGAGATCGACTGGCTGATGCTGGTTGCCTTGCTCATCGGTTCGATCCCGGGGATCATCGCAGGTAGCCTCCTGGCGCCGAAGCTGCACGAGCGCACCATCCGCATCGTGCTGGCGCTGACGCTTGCCGTCGTCGCCTGGAAGCTGCTGACGGCTTGATTACGGCCCGGGTTGCTTGATATCGGCGAGAATGCCGAGGATCGTCTGCTTGCGGTCGAGATTATAGGCGCCCGACACCGTCAGCCGCTCGTTCACATCCGATTGCAGCCGCGCCATCCGCTCGGCACCGGCGATATCCCCTGCCCGCGCCGCCTGACGCGCCCGGTCCATCAGGTCTTCGCCGACATGGCTCACGAAGAACTCGAAGATCGTATCGCTTTCCTTGCCGGAGAGAGCATCGGCCAGCCGGTGCATCGCGCGCCGCGCCGCCGGTCCCTGTGCCGAAAGCACGTCCTGATAGGCATTGATGATCTCGCCGCCACCATAGTTCATCAGCTTCAGTGCCTCGCCGACGCTGCCCTTAGCGGCCGCAAGCAGCGACGCGTCGTCGGCCGCGGCGCCAAGATTGCCGAGCGCCGCCGCGAGGTCGCCTTCGCCAAGCGGCGAAAGCTTCAGCGGCAGGCATCGCGAGCGGATGGTCGGCAGCAGCTTTCCCGGCGCATGCGAGAGAACCAGGAACAGCGCCCGCTTCGGTGGCTCCTCGAGGATCTTCAGGATCGCATTGGCGGCATTCCGGTTCATGTCGTCGGCCGGATCGATGATGACGATGCGCCAGTTGCCGGTCCCTGATGTCTGCGAGAAGAATTTCCCGGCGCGCCGCACCTCGTCGACGGTGATCGCCGACTTGACCTTGCCGGTCTTCTCGTCGACCGGCCGCGCCAGATGCAGGAGATTGTGCGAGGCACCCGATGAGATCTGCCGGCTGACGGGAGAATTCGGATCCGGATCGGGAATGATTTCAGGCGCGGTCCCGGGATCGGGGTGCGAAAGCACGTAATTGGCAAAGCGGAAGGCCAGCGTCGCCTTGCCGATACCTTCCGGTCCCTCGATCAGGACCGCATGATGTCCCTTGCCGGAGCGATAGGACTGCGAGAGGAAAGCCTCCGCATCCTCGTGACCAAAGAGCTTGGGATTCTCCGCCGGCCAGATCGCCCCATCCAGCAGGCCGGGCCGGTCCTCACTCATGAACGGCTTCCGGCGTCTTTTCGGCCGCGTCAGTGCTCGTCAGCTGCGTGATGATCTCGAGGATTTCGGCGGCGATAGCGGCCTCGTCCTGCATGGCGTTGACGACGTGGCAGCGTTCCGGTTCGCGGGCGGCGATATCGAGATAGGCCTCGCGGCGCTTCTCGTGCGTTTCCAGCTCTTCTTTCTCGAAGCGATCGGGACCATCCGCATTGCGCTTCTGGACCCGGGCAAGACCGGCGCTTGCGGGAATATCGAGGATGACGGTGCAATCCGGCACCACGCCATTGACGGCGATGCGCTGCAGCGTCTCGATGAAATCGGGCTCCAGATTGCCGGTTACGCCCTGATAGACGCGCGAGGAATCCATGAAACGGTCGCAGAGGACGATCTTGCCCTGCAGCAGCGCCGGCCGGATGATTTCCTCGACGTGATCGTTACGCGCCGCGGCAAACAGGATCGCTTCCATCCGCGTGCCGAAAGCTTCGGCCGCGCCTGACAGCAGCACATGGCGAACGGCTTCCGCACCTGGCGAACCGCCGGGCTCGCGCGTCAGCAGCACCTGATGTCCGCGCTCGCGCAAAGCTTCGGCAAGGCGGCGGATCTGGGTCGATTTGCCAGCCCCCTCACCGCCTTCGAATGTAACGAACAATCCCGTACCGGACGACACGCGCACTTTCCCGTCTTCTCGCCATCCTGCGAAAGAATTGACGCAGGGCTCCTGACCTATCTAGCCGAAGACGCCGCCAAGTGAAACCTTGCACTGAGCCGGGCAAGCGCCCTTCCCCGCCAATTTCAAGTGCCGGCCCGGTCGTCAGGCGCCTTCGGCCTTGTCCCAAAGCCAGGAGAAGAACACGGATTCGCCGAGTTCGAGCAGCGCATCGACCGCCCGGCTGGTCAGCGAGCCCTCGGCCACGCTCTGCGCGGTAAAGAGCGGCACTTCGCGCAACACGCGCCCGCCGGAGGAAATCACCAGCGTCCCCGCCTCCGCATCCGCCGCTACCGGCGCTGTCAGCGGCCAGCGATAGATGATTCGCGCCGCCAGCCGATCGGGATTGCTGACCGGGATATAGACGCTGACCGGCGTCTTGGCGACGAGGTTGACGCTGCCCGACTGCCCGCCATAGACGCTCGCCGACCCGACAACTTCCTTCTCGGCAAAGATCTGCCGCGTTTCGAAGGAGGTCAGCCCCCATTCGAGAATGCGCTTGGCCTCGTCTGTGCGCTCCTTGTCGGAGGCGGTGCCGCCGAGTGCCAGGAACAGCCGCTTGCCGTCACGCTGCACCGAGGCAACGATCGAATAGCCCTCGCCTTCGGCAAAGCCGGTCGCAAGGCCATCGGCGCCTAGACCCAGACCGAGCAGCGGATTGCGATTGCGCTGGAAGATCTTGTTCCACTCGAAATCGGCCTGCGCGAAATAGGGATAATAGGCCGGATAGGTCTGCTGCAGATCGGCGGCCAGCGTCACCATATCCCGCGCCGTCGTCTTGCTCTTGCCGCCGTCGGGCAGGCCCGTCGAATTGCCGAAGATGCTCTTGGTCATCCCGAGCGTCTGGGCACGGCGCGTCATGGCTGCGGCGAAATTCTCCTCGGTGCCGCTCATGCCTTCGGCAAGAATGATGCAGCTGTCATTGGCGCCCTGGATAGCAACGCCCTTGACCAGATCTTCGACGCGCACCCGGCTCTTCAGCGAAGCAAACATCGTTGCCGTCCGTGACGGTGCGCCGCCGGTGCGCCAGGCGAATTCGGAGACCGGATAATCGGTATCAAGGGTGATCTCGCCGCCCTTCAGCGAGGCAAAGACGATATCCATCGTCATCAGCTTGGCGAGCGAGGCCGGCGAAAACGACTGGTCCTCGTTCTTCGCCAGAAGAACCGTGCCGGTCGAAGCCTCGATCATATAGGCCTGCGCCGCCTTGGTGACGAAACCGGCAGGTGCCGGATCAGCTGCCGCTGCCGCCGAAGCGGCAGAAAGCAGGCAAACGCAATAACCGATGAGACGCTTCAGCATCGCAAGTCCCCAAGCACGAAATTCGATTCTGGAGGTTAGTGAACCTGGTGCGCGCCTGCAATCGGCGTCTTAGCGCACCGGCTGCTTTGCCTGCTGGCGCTTGTAGGAGGCGAGGATCGATTCCTGTGTCAGGCCGTCGTTGCGGACCATGACGGCGTCGAAGGCGATCGGAACCGTGACCGTTTCGGTTTCCTGATAGCCCATGGCCAGCGAGCTGCCCCAGCCATACGGACGCTCATACGGGATCGGTCCGATCTCCGGCAGAACCACCATCTCGCCAAATCCCTGCGGCGCACCCATCGTGCCGAAAGGCTGCGCCGGTGCGGGCGTTGGGACCGGAGCGGCATTATAGCGGGCGCTCGGCGTCGAACCGCCGTAAGCCGTCGCCGACATCGGAACCGGAACCTTGGAGGTCTGCGGCACGGTCAGCGTGCCCAGGCTGCGCAGCTGGTCGCTGGTGATGCGGCGATCGTTGGAAGCGACCATCACGCCGCTTGCAATCTGCCCGCCCGGATCTACGGCCGGGATGCGGCTGCCCTTCGGCGTGTAGGAGGCCATCAGATACGGCATGTCATGCCCATCCATGCGCGCCTTGCCGACATACTGAACGCGAACGCGGCCGGTGCCGCTGTGCTTCATGTCGAGGAGATCGGCGGTCTTGTTGGACAGGTCGATGATTCGACCCTCGTGATAAGGGCCGCGATCGTTGACGCGGACGATGATCGACGAGCCGTTCTCGACATTGGTGACGCGCGCATAGCTCGGCAGCGGGAATGTCGGATGCGCCGCCGAGATCGACAGCTGGTCATAGACCTCGCCGTTCGCCGTCAGGCGGCCATGGAAGGCCGAGCCGTACCAGGAGGCGATGCCGACCTTGCTATAGGAGAAGTCTTCCTGCGGATAATACCACTTGCCCTTCACCTGGTAGGGATTGCCGACGATATAGCGGCCGCCGCCCTTCGGGATCGGTCCGCCCTCGACGACACGGGGGCTGGCTTTGACGCCATATTCTTTTTCGGAAAAGTATTCTTTGCCGTGAGCGCGCTTCTTCGGCGCCTGAGATGTTGTACCGCACGCCGTGACCGCAGCGCACATCGCCGCCAATGCCAGCCACCGCACACCCGTTGCGAAAGACGCCGCCCCGTATTCCAACTTCATTTGTCCCACGCCGCCAAAGATCGTTATGGTTAAGCAAGTGCCCTAAATCGGACCAACCCTGCCTACGCCCCTGCACCTAACGAGACTTTAATTGTGTGGCCAATGTGCCGAATTTGCGAACAATATCGCAGCGATAGCCGCAATTTTAATGGTTATGGTTTATGAATGGTTAAATTAAAGGTGTTTCACGCCGTGAAACAGGTGGCGGAAGAGGTGGGATTCGAACCCACGGTACGGTTTCCCGCACGCCGGTTTTCAAGACCGGTTCCTTAAACCACTCGGACACTCTTCCGTTCCGCGCCTTATGACGCAAAGCCGCGCGTCAATGCAAGGGCTGGACCCAAAAAACTCTGCAGCGGCGCGATCGCCCGTACCGGAAAAATGGGAACATAGGACGCGGCAGGCGGTTGGGTCTTCTTCAACGCTGATGAAGGAGGAAATCATGTTTGTGAAAATAGCTGCCGGATCCCTGCTGTCTCTCGGGCTGGCAACATCCGCCCTCGCCCAGTCGTCCAGCGGCGGTTCTTCGGGTGGTAGTGCAGCGGGAAGCGGATCGGGGACCGGGACGATGTCAGGGGCCGGCAGCATGAGCGGCAATGGAAGCGGCGGCACGAACGGGACGACCAACAGCAATCCCGGGATCGTCGATCCGAACACGACGAACAGCACGATCAATAGCGGGAATTCCGGCTCGAATGGTGATTCAAACGACTGCCGCCGTGAGCCGCAGGCAAATGCAAGCGGCAATACCGGTCCATCCGGCAATGTCGTGAGCCCGGATAATTCGGCCGCGTGCGCACAATAAGGCCGTTACGCGCGTCTGGGTGCCTGTCGCGTGACTGCAGCTAGTATCCAAGCCGCTCTCGGCTGTGGCCCGCTATGGTTGTCGTACAACGCAGGGCCGAGGCGCCGTCATAGTCCGAAACGGAGCGAAAACCGCCCTAACGATGTGCCATGGCGGCCAATTTTCCGATTGGCCGTCAGAATGTCGCGCGTTGGGGGCTAAGTGCCGTCTGAGCTTCAGGCGGCGACGGCTTCCTTGGGCTTTACGCCCTTATCCTGCTTGCGCACAGCCTCTTTCGCCATCTTGATCAGGTAGGCGACGAACAGTTCGTTGTCGGCCTCGGCGATTTTGCGGGCTGCTTCCAGGTGTTCCATAAGGTGTGAATGACGCATCTGAGTCTCCCGACGGTTGCTGTGTATCGATGATCACTAATATGCTTTAATGGCACGTTAATTTTGCAACCTGGAATAATTTACGTGGCGAAGTAAAAACTGGTTTCTTCTCAGCCGTTTCATTCAAATTTTATGCTTAACCATCCGTTAATATTTGGCTTGCCGCGCTTACCCGATGATTTATTCTCGAACGTCAAATGGGAGAGAGTAAAAATGTCCGGTAAGAGTTTGATCATGCCGCTGGGTTTTGCAGCACTTGCCCTGTCGGGCCTGCTGTTTCAGCTGGTCAGCCATGCGATGCATATGCCGGTGACATTGCTTCAGCCCTGAGAATCGGGGAACCTTTCTGCAGTTTCCGCGTTCATTTCGTTGTTTTTCTCGGAGGGAAATCACTATGGAAGATCAGGGCGTAGGCTGGATTGCGGCAATCATCATCGGCGGCTTTGCCGGCTGGCTGGCCGAAAAATTCATGAGCAGCAACATGGGCGTGTTCATGAACATCATTCTCGGCATTGTCGGCGCTATCGTCGCCAACTTCATTCTGGGGCTTCTGCATGTGCAGCCGCTGTCGGGCTGGCTCGGCTATCTCATCACCGGTTTCGTCGGCGCCTGCCTGCTGATCGCCATCGGCCGGATGGTCCGGCGCTGATCCCAAGAAAAATGCGCATGAAAAAAGCCGGGATTTCACTCCCGGCTTTTTTGTTGGATGGCGGCAATCAGCGGCGGCTCATCAGCCCGAAGACATAGGCGATGCCGGCCGTGACGGCGAGAGCGAAGATCGGCTCCTCGCGCACCTTGTCGCGCACCTTTTCCGTCATCACAGAAGCTTCGTCGGCAACGGCGGTCTTCGCACCCTGCCCCAGCGCCACGACGCTTTCGGAAAGGCGGGCCAGATCCTCGCGCAGCGCAGCGACCTGTGCGGACAGGTCATCGGCGGCGACTTCCGCCTTGACGCGCGCAGCTGTGGATTGGGCGGAGGCGGTTTTCAGTTCGGCCATTGTCTGCTCCTATTTTTCCGGATGCCGCAACAACGGATGGAGGCGGCGAAAGGTTCCCGGCAATGCGCGCTTTTGTTGCCTGGGGCGGCCTCGCGAAATCCATTCCGGACACTGTCATGTTTTCGTCCGATAACGCTTCAATTCCGCCGTGCTTTGCTCTAAGGAACGTCGAAAGCTTTGCCCGTGAATGGGCGGAATATAATGCGAGGTTTGCGTTTCGATGTTCCATATCCTGAGAAGAGCTGCCCAGACGTGGGTCGCCAAGCTCCTCATGCTTCTTCTGGTCGCCTCCTTCGGCATCTGGGGCATATCCCGCGAGCTGATCAGCGGCGGTTCCAGCACGACGGTCGTCACCGTTGGTGATCAGAAGGTGGACGTCAACGAGTTCCGCCTCGCCTACCAGCGCCAGGTGGCAAGCCTCAGCCAGCAGTTCGGCATGCGCCTGACGCCGGATCAGGCCAAGGCCTTCGGTGTCGAGCAGCAGACGATTGCCCAGCTCGTTGCCGGCGCTTCGCTCGATCAGCTCGCCGAAGACATGAATCTCGGCCTCTCCGAAGATCGCCTCGCCCAGCTGATCGGTGACGATCCGGCGTTCAAGGATGTCAGCGGCAAGTTCGACCGCACGCTCTTCACGTCGCGCCTGCGCAATGCCGGTATCCGCGAGGCCGATTATATCAATGAGCGCAGCAAGGTCGCTGTCCGCAGCCAGATCGTCGATGCCGTCTCGAATGGCTTCACCGCCCCGAAGACGCTGGTCGATGCGCTCAAGGTCTATCGCCAGGAAAGCCGCGACATCGATTACCTGCTGCTCACCAACGCCAATATCGAGCCGATCAAGGCGCCTGCCGACGACGTGCTCTCCAAGTGGTTCGATGGCGTAAAGACCCGCTACCGCGCGCCGGAATACCGCAAGGTCGCCTATCTCAAGCTCGAGTCTGCCGACATTGCCGACGTCTCGACGGTCACCGACGAGCAGATCCGCGAAGATTTCGACAAGCGCAAGGAAACCTTCCGCACGCCCGAGACCCGCACGATCGAACAGCTGACCTTCGCCAACAAGGATCTGGCCGCGGCGGCCCTCGCCGCCCTGAAGACGGGCACGACGTTCGATCAGCTGGTCACCGACCAGGGCAAGACGGCGACCGACGTACTGCTCGGCGATTTCACCAAGGACAAGGTTCCGGATCAGTCCGTCGCCGATGCAGCCTTTGCCGTTGCCAAGAGCGGCGGCACGACGCCTGTCGTCGACGGCGCCTTCGGTCCGGTCATCCTGCGCATCACCAATATCAAGCCGGAAACGACGAAGACGCTCGACGAGGTCAAGGAAGACATCCGCAAGCAGCTTGCGCTGGTCAACGCTTCGCAGGAAGTCATCAATGTCCACGATCATATCGAGGATATGCGCAGCGCCGGCCAGTCGCTCGAAGACATTGCCAAGGAGCTGAAGCTCAAGGCCGTCGTCATCGACGCGATCGACGCCACGGGCGCTGACAAGGATGGCAACGAGGTCAAGGATATCCCGGCCAAGCAGCAGCTGCTCGGCGAAGCTTTCAAGACCGAAGTCGGCACCCAGCCGGTTGCCGTTTCGCTCGGCAATGACGGCTATGTCTGGTTCGATGTTCGCGAAGTGACGCCGGAGCGCGAGCGCCCGCTCGCCGAAGTGCGCGACAAGGCCGTTGCCGACTGGACGGCAGAGCAGCAGAAGCTCGAGCTTGCCAAGAAGGCCGACGAGCTGAAGCAGGAAGCACAGAAGGGCAAGTCGCTGGCCGATATCGCTGCCCCGCTCGGCATCGCCGTCGAAAGCAAGGCCGGCGTGACCCGCAGCACCGACGATGCTGTCCTCGGCCGCGCCGTCAATGCTGCCTTCAGCGGTCCGGCTGACACCGTCGCCAGTGCCGTCGGCGCCGATCCGAGCACGCAGATCCTGCTCAAGGTCACCAATGTCAATGACGACCCGACGACCGATGCGCTGACCAACCAGGATGCGCAGATCGCCGCCGTCGCCAATGCCGCCGGTGACGATATCCTCGACCAGATGGTGACCCTGCTGCAGACGCAGTACGGTGCCTCGATCAACCAGACGCTCGCCGATCAGGCAGCCGTTCGCTAGCAGGAGCTTGAGCTGATGACCGATCTGAAGCCGCTTCTGGCCAAGGCCGCGAGCCGCGAGCCTCTGACGCGTGAGGAGGCCCAGGCGGCCTTCGACATCCTGATGTCGGGCCAGGCGACGCCTTCGCAGATCGGCGGCTTCCTGATGGCCCTCAGGGTGCGTGGCGAAACCGTCGACGAAATCGTCGGCGCCGCCACCACGATGCGCTCCAAGATGTTGCGCGTCGTCGCCCCCGATGATGCGATCGACATCGTCGGCACCGGCGGTGACGGCAGCGGCACCTACAATATCTCGACGCTGGCGGCGCTGATCGTCGCCGGTGCCGGTGTTCCGGTCGCCAAGCACGGCAACCGCGCCCTGAGCTCGAAATCCGGAGCGTCGGACAGCCTCTCGGCACTCGGCGTCAAGCTGGAGATCAGCCCCGAGGTGATCAGCCGCTGCATCGCGGAAGCCGGCGTCGGCTTCATGTTCGCGCAGCAGCATCACTCGGCGATGCGCCATGTCGGCCCATCGCGCGTCGAACTCGGTACGCGCACGATCTTCAATCTGCTGGGACCGCTGACCAACCCCGCCGGCGTCCGCCGCCAGCTGCTCGGTGTCTTCGCACCGCAATGGGTGGTGCCGCTCGCCGAAGTCATGCGCGATCTCGGCTCCGAAAGCGTCTGGGTCGTCCACGGCGATGGCCTGGACGAAATCACGACGACCGGCAAGACCAGCGTCGCAGCACTTGAGAACGGCAAGATCCGCACCTTCGAGCTGTCGCCGGCCGATTTCGGCGTGTCGCCCTGCACGCTCTCGGCCCTGAAGGGCGGAGATGGCGTCGTCAACGCGGCGGCACTGCGCGAAGTGCTAGGCGGCGCCAAGAATGCCTATCGCGACGTCGCGCTCGCCAATGCCGCAGCCGCGCTGGTCGTTGCCGGCAAGGCCGAGACTATCGCCAAGGGCATGACGCTCGCCACGGAGTCGCTGGATAGCGGCGCGACGGCGGCAGCCCTCGACAAACTCATCGCCGTTTCCAACGATATCGACTAGGATTGCCCGATGACCGATATCCTGAAGAAAATCGAAACCTACAAGCGCGAAGAGATCGCCGCCGCCAAGGCCAAGGTGTCGCTTGCCGACCTGAAAGCGATGCAGGCCGGTCAATCGGCACCGCGCGGCTTTCACCAAGCGCTCGCTGCCAAGCGGGATGCCGGTGAGTTCGGCCTGATTGCCGAAATCAAGAAGGCGAGCCCGTCCAAGGGCCTGATCCGCCCGGATTTCGATCCGCCGGCGCTTGCCAAGGCCTACGAGAACGGCAGCGCCGCCTGTCTTTCGGTTCTGACCGATACGCCGAGCTTCCAGGGCGCGCCGGAATTCCTGACCGCTGCCCGCGCCGCCTGCTCGCTGCCGGCGCTGCGCAAGGATTTCATGTTCGAGACCTACCAGGTCCACGAAGCCCGCGCATGGGGCGCAGACTGCATCCTGCTGATCATGGCATCGCTGAGCGACAGCGACGCCGAGCGCCTGCAGGATGAAGCTTTCGGGCTCGGCATGGACGTTCTGGTCGAAGTTCACGATGCCGAGGAAATGGAGCGGGCGCTGAAACTCTCCTCCCCGCTCGTCGGCATCAACAATCGCAATCTTCGCACCTTCGAAGTCAGCCTGACGGTCAGCGAACAGCTATCGGCCATGGTGCCCGACGATCGTCTGCTCGTCGGCGAAAGCGGCATCTTCACCAATGCCGATTGCAAGCGCCTGCAGGCGTTCGGCATCAATACCTTCCTCGTCGGCGAGAGCCTGATGCGCAAGGACGATGTCGCAGCCGCCACCCGCGCGCTGCTGTTCGGCGAAGCCGCAATCGCGGCTGAATGAGATGAGCGGCGACGAGCCCCGCCTGACCCATATAGGCGCCTCCGGTGAGGCGAACATGGTCGATGTCGGCGACAAGGCCGAAACGACGCGCATCGCCACGGCCGAAGGTCACGTGCGGATGGTGCCCGAAACCCTGGCGCTGATCCGTAACGGTAATGCCAAGAAGGGCGATGTCATCGGCACTGCCCGCCTGGCCGGCATCATGGCCGCAAAGCAGACCTCCAGTCTCATTCCGCTCTGCCATCCGCTGATGCTGACCAAGGTCAGCGTCGAGATCGAAGAAGACACCGCCCTGCCCGGCCTGCGGGTGACTGCGACGGCCAAACTCACCGGCAAGACCGGCGTCGAGATGGAAGCGTTGACCGCGGTCTCCGTCGCCTGCCTGACGATCTACGACATGGCGAAGGCAGCCGACAAGGCGATGGAAATCGGCGGCATCCGCCTGCTGGAGAAGTCCGGCGGCAAGTCCGACGACTTCCGTCATCCGGAGGCCGGCCGATGAGCAGCCTGTTGCCGGTCGCCGAAGCCCAGACCCGCCTGCTCGGCAGTGCATCGCCCGTTTCGGAGCATGAGACCGTGGCACTGGCTGAGGCCGATGGCCGCGTCCTGGCAGCCGATCTCGTTGCCCGGCTGACCCAGCCTCCCTTCAATGCTTCCGCCATGGATGGTTACGCGCTGCGACGTGACGATGCGCCGGAGCCCGGCGCAGAGCTTCGCGTCATCGGTACCTCTTCCGCCGGTCACGCCTTCGAGGGCACGGTCGGCAAGGGCGAAGCCGTCCGCATCTTCACCGGCGCACCGGTGCCTGAGGGTGCCGACAGCGTGCTTCTGCAGGAGGATGCCGAAAAGATCGATGGCGGCGTCCGCACCAAATTCCCGGTGCGCCAGGGCCAGCATATCCGCCCGCGCGGCCAGGATTTTCTGGAAGGCGAACCGGTGCTGCTTGCCGGCACGGTGATGGATTTCAGCAGGCTGACGGTCGCTGCCGGGATGAACCAGCCGGACATACCAGTCCTGCGCAAGCCGCGCGTCGCCATTTTGGCCACCGGAGACGAGCTGGTCACTCCCGGAAGCAAACCCGGCCCATCGCAGATCATCGCGTCGAGCACCTTTGGCGTTTCCGCTCTCGTGCGCAATGCCGGCGGTGAGGTGCTCGATCTCGGTATCGTCCCGGATGACAAGGCGGCCATCACCGCCGCGATCCGCAAGGCCGAAGGCGCAGGCGCCGATGTCATCGTCACGCTCGGCGGCGCATCCGTCGGCGACCACGATCTCGTTCAGTCGACCCTGGTTGCCGCAGGCATGACGCTCGATTTCTGGCGGATCGCCATGCGGCCCGGAAAGCCGCTGATGGTCGGCAGCCTCGGCAAGATCCACGTTCTCGGCCTGCCAGGAAACCCTGTCTCGACGCTGGTCTGCGCGCTGCTCTTCCTCGAGCCGCTGGTCCGCAAGCTCGCCTCGCTGCCGCCGGTCAAGCGCGAGATCGTTGCGGAAGCGGCCGTCGAACTGGCAGCAAACGACCAGCGTCAGGATTATGTCCGCGCCACACTCGTAAAATCGCCATCCGGCGCATGGCAGGCAAAGCCGTTCGGCAAGCAGGATTCATCGATGATGAAGATCTTCGCGGCCGCCGATTGCCTGATCGTCCGTCCGCCGCATGCGCCGGCACTTGCCGCTGGCGCGCCCTGCCCTGTCATGCTGCTGCGCCCCGGCCTGCTGCCGTAGCGTCGCTCGCCTTCACGCCGATCCAGAAGCAGCTCTGCGCCAGAATGCTGGCGCCGACGAGAACGCTGGCCGCCGCCAGGCCCGGATCGCCGCCGATGCCTGCCAGCGCCGTGCAGACGGCTCCAACAGCCATCTGCGTTGCGCCATAGAGCCCGGAAGCCGAGCCGGTGACCTTCGGATTGACACTGACGGCAAGGGTCAGTGCATTCGGCGAAGCCACGCCCGCTCCGATCGTATAGACCATGATCGCCCCCATCATCGGCAGCAGCTGGAGTTCGCCGCTCGCTGCCAGCGCCAGGAACGCGAGTGCAGCACCGATGCTGACGAGGTTGGAGATCACCATCAGCCGCTTCATCGCAAAGCGCCCGATCAGCCTTGTGGCGATCATGCTGCCGATCCAGTAGCCGAAGATCAGCAAAGCAAGGCAGATGCCCACCTCGGTTGCCGGCCGGTGCAGCTCGTTCATGACGATGAAGGGTGCAGAGGCCGTAAAGGCATACATCGACGTCGTCGCGCATCCCCCGCCGATCGCGTAGCCGACGAAAGCCGGTGAGCGCAGCAGGCCGAGATAGTCGCGGCTCAGCGACTTGACCGAGGTCTCGGCATTGCGCCGTCCGGTCTCCGGCACCAGCTTCCAGGTCATCAGCATGTTGAGAATGCCGAGCGCACAGAGCGCCACGAAGATCGAGCGCCAGCCAAGCGTTGCCGCAAGCGCCCCGCCCGCGATCGGCGCAAGACCGGGGCCGACCGTTACCATCAGGTTCATGACCGCAAGCCGCTTGGCTGTATCGTCAGCCGTCGAGGTGTCGCGGACAATGGCTCTTGCGATGACGAGGCCAGCGCAGCCGCCGAGCGCCTGAAAAAGCCGCGCGGCGATCAGCGCATGGACGCTCGGCGAAACGAGTGCCGCGAGCCCCGCAAGCGTATAGAGCACCAGCCCGCTCATCAGCACCGGACGGCGGCCGTAGCGGTCCGAGAGTGGGCCATAGACCAGCTGCCCGACGGCAAGGCCGAAAATATAGAGGCTGACCGTCATCTGCATTTCGCCGATGCTGGCCCCGAGATCGGTTGCGGCCGACGGCAGAGCCGGCACGAAGATGTGCATGGCAAGCGTGCCGCTGAAGGTCACGAGCGCCAGCAGCCAGACCGGAACGTTTTTCGGCGGTGTCAGCGGCGCGGCACCGGCCAACCGGCCAGGATGGGAATTCACGATACTTGCTCCTCGCTTGGGCGGGAAAAGGCGGCTGAGATATGTTCGAGCACGCGGAAGGCCGTCTCGACATCTTCGCGCGGCAATTCAGCGAGCGCCTCTTCGCGCACGCTCTGCGCCACACGCTCGACCTCAATGACGGTGCGACGTCCTGCCTCGGTGAGCACGATCGCCTTGGCGCGCCGGTCCTCCCCTTCCTGCCGTTCGACGAGACCCGCTGCCTCCAGATTGTCGATCAGCCGCACGACCGAGGAATTATCGAGCGACAGCGAGGCCGCCAGCGCCTTCTGGTGCATCGGTGTCGCCGACCGGGAGATGCGCAGCAAGGGCAGCCAGGTGGCTTCGGTGAGACCAAACGGCTGCAGCTTCTGATCGGCGGCGCGGCGCCAGAGGCGCCCGGCCTGACCGACAAGCGTGCCGAAGGTGGCGAGAATTCTATCGTGCTCGGGAGGCATGAGGCATATCCGTTGACATCACAATAAGTGACATATCATCTAAATTGGCGCAAGGACGCGCCGACATGAAATATTCTCGTCCTGCGATGGAGAAATGCGCCGCCGCCGGCCTGAAATGCCGCCGCCCTAAAAGGCTCCCGACGTGACATAGAAGACCGCTGCCCAGGCGAGGATCGCCAGTATTCCCAATCCGATAATCAGTAGGCGCATGAAACATTCCCGTGTTTGCGGCACGAACTACGCAGAGTGGAATGTTTCGGATCAGTCGCAGGCAAGTAAAACACGTTGATTCGCGCAAAGGTCGTGTCACGGCGACGTCACGCGACACCAACGGCGTCTTATGGTTACCTGATCGTGAGGCGTCCGACCCGCCTCCGAACCTCCAATTCAATGCCCGTTGCACTTCGGCGGGCGGCCTGATGCAAGTCGGCGGACCTGCGAGGGCAATAGGGCTCGCCTGTGTTTCGCGTGGCGAGCCCATTTTTTTTCTTTCGTCATCCGTGGTCTCAAGGGATTTCAGAGTAAAGCCATGCGTTCGATCAAAGATTCAGACCCCGATCTTGCCGTGTTCCTGAAGCTTCGCATGCAGGAGATCTTCCTGCGGCTGAAGAGCCAGGGATGGAGCGATGCCGATATCGGCGTGGCGCTCGACGAACTCATCGTCCGCTTCGAGCGGAACCGGGAGCCGGAGGATATGCGCCTTCGCCTCGCGATGTAGCCGGCCACGTTTACCGCTCTCGCCTTCCCGGCACCGGAATGATATCACGGCACCCGTTATTTGGACGCGGCGCCGGGTTCCGGCGCGCATAGGCAATGGAGGCGAGTATGGCGGTTGAAAAGGTAGCATTGGTCACGGCAGGCGGCAGCGGCATGGGTGCTGCTGCGGCGAAACGTCTGGCAGCCGACGGCTACAAGGTCGCGATCCTGTCCTCTTCGGGCAAGGGCGAAGAACTCGCCAAGGAACTCGGCGGCTTCGGCGTCACCGGCTCCAATCAGTCGAACGACGACCTGCGCAAGCTGACCGATCGTGCCCTTTCCGAATGGGGCCGCATCGACGTGCTCGTCAATAGCGCCGGTCATGGCCCGCGCGCGCCGATCCTCGAGATCACCGACGAAGACTGGCATCGCGGCATGGACGTCTACCTGATGAACGTCATCCGCCCGACCCGCCTTGTCACGCCGCAGATGCAGAAGCAGAAATCCGGCGTCATCATCAACATTTCCACCGCCTGGGCCTTCGAGCCGAGCGCCATGTTCCCGACCTCGGCGGTGTTCCGCGCCGGTCTGGCATCCTTCACCAAGGTTTTCGCCGAGACCTATGCGGGTGACAATATCCGCATGAACAACGTGCTCCCCGGCTGGATCGACAGCCTGCCAGCCACCGAGGAGCGCCGCGACAGCGTGCCGATGAAGCGCTACGGTACCAGCGAGGAAATCGCCGCCACCATCGCCTTCCTGGCGTCCGATGGCGCCGGTTACATCACTGGCCAGAACCTGCGCGTCGATGGCGGCCTGACCCGCTCCGTCTGACAAATGCTGGCGCCCGTTCGCATTGTGCGGCGGGCGTCACCTCAAGCGAGCGTATAGACGCCGCTTTCCGTTTCCCCTTCACCGAAATCTGCGACGGCGTAACTCGCCAGCAACTTCAGCTTGGCGCGCGGCAGCGGCTTGCGCCCGGGATCGCCGATGAGCACCTCGATGCCGGAATCCCGGCAGCGTCGAAGGAATGCGAGGCTGCGCTTGGCGAGCGTCCGGTTATAGAAGAGATCGCCGGCAAGAATGACATCGGCCGCAGGCGGCGGACCATCGAGCAGATCGGATTGCAGCACCGCCAGCGTCACGCCATTGGCGGCCGCGTTGAGACGCGTTGCCGCGATCGCATAGGCATTCGTGTCGATCGCCGTAACACGCGCCCCACCCATGGCCGCAGCCATTGCGACGATGCCGGAACCGCAGCCGAGATCGATGACGTCGCGGTCAAGGACGCATTCGGGATGAGAAAGTAGATGGCGCGCCAGCGCGCTGCCGCCGGCCCAGTGATAGGCCCAGTAAGGCGGCTCGCCGCCTCCACCGGGGAGACGGCCAAGCCGGCTTGCGGAATGCGCCGCATAAAGCCTGATCTCCGGCACCGATGGTGCCGGACGAAGCTCGAGATTTCTGATGATGAAGGCTTCGGCGTCTTCAGGGGTGACCGGCATCAACGCCTCACACTGGCAATGTGCCGGTTACCACTGTTGTCAGCCCTGCTTCTTCTTGGGGAACTTGCCCTTCGGCGCAAAGCCACCCTTGCCCTCGGGCTTGCCCTTGCCCTCGAATTTCGGCTTGCTTTCAAACTTCGGCTTGTCGCCGAACTTGGGCTTGTCGCCGAATTTCGCCTGGCCCTCGAACTTGCCCTTGCCGGGCTTCTTGCTCCAGGGCTTGTCGCTGCGCTCGGGCGCACCTTCGGCCTGGAAATCCTTCTTGAACTTGGCCTTCGGCCGGTCCTCGCGGAAATCGTCGTCGCGGCGTGCCTCATAGGCCTTCTTGCCCTGCGGCTTGCCGGCGGCCGGCTTGCTGAAATCGGGCGTGCCGGTCAGGCGATTGACGCGGATGCCACGTTCCATCGTCTTGTTCGGACCAAGCGCCTTCAGGAAGGCTTCGGCATTGTCGGCTGCGATCTCCACGAAAGTCTCTTCCGGCTGCATCTTGATCGCGCCGATTTCGCGCTTCGTCAGATTGCCGTTGCGGCAGATCATCGGAATCAGCCAGCGCGGCTCTGCGTTCTGCTTGCGGCCGACCGAAAGCGAGAACCAGACGCTCGGGCCGA
Organism: Rhizobium sp. Rhizsp82; assembly: GCF_047325115.1. NCBI lineage: Bacteria > Pseudomonadati > Pseudomonadota > Alphaproteobacteria > Hyphomicrobiales > Rhizobiaceae > Rhizobium > Rhizobium sp. Rhizsp82. The sequence continues at coordinate 2,765,589 of NZ_CP168570.1, forward strand.
AATCGTCGCGGGGACCCTTCTGGCTCGGTTCGCGCGGACCATCGGCATTGTCGCGGCGCTTGCGTGCACCGCCGTCGAGCGACACTTCGGTAATGTCCTCGGGTGCCGACTGGTTGGAGCGGTAGAGCCGCACGAAGGCTGCTGCGAGCTTCTCGGGGCCATAGTTGGCGATCAGCTGGTTGACGAGGATTTCGTCGTCCTGCACGTCTGCATCGCTAAGGATCGGATCGGCCAGCAGCCGCTCGTCGTCGCGGCGCATGACCTCCTCGGCAGACGGCGGGCGCGCCCAGGTCGGCGAAATGCCGGCGCCGTCGAGAATACGCTCGGCCTTGCGGCGGGCATTGAGCGGCACGATCAGCGCGCTGACGCCCTTGCGCCCTGCACGGCCGGTACGGCCACTGCGGTGAAGCAGGGTTTCCGGGTTGGTTGGCAGGTCGGCATGGATGACGAGGTCGAGGCCCGGAAGGTCGATGCCGCGGGCGGCGACGTCGGTCGCGATGCAGACCCGCGCCCGGCCGTCGCGCATCGCCTGCAGCGCATGCGTACGTTCATTCTGGGTGAGTTCGCCGGAGAGTGCGACGACGGAGAAATTGCGGTTGTTGAACCGCGCCGTCAGGTGATTGACGGCCGCGCGCGTCGAGCAGAACACAATGGCGTTCTTCGCATCGTAGTAGCGCAACACGTTGATGATGGCGTTTTCGCGGTCCGAAGGTGCCACGGCCAGCGCGCGATATTCGATATCGACATGCTGCTTTTCTTCCGACTGCGTCGAAATGCGCACCGCGTCGCGCTGGTAGCTCTTGGCGAGCTTGGCGATCGCCGCCGGTACCGTCGCCGAGAACATCAGCGTGCGGCGGTCGTCGGGAGCAGCTTCGAGAATGAATTCGAGATCTTCACGGAAGCCGAGATCAAGCATCTCGTCGGCTTCGTCGAGCACGACGGCCTTCAGCGCCGACATGTCGAGCGCCTTGCGGCGGATATGATCGCAGAGACGGCCAGGCGTGCCGACGACGATATGGGCGCCGCGCTCCAGAGCCCGGCGCTCGCTGCGGATATCCATGCCGCCGACGCAGCTGACGATCAGCGCACCGGTCATTTCATAAAGCCATTCCAGCTCGCGCTTCACCTGCAGGGCAAGTTCGCGGGTCGGCGCGATGACAAGCGCCAGCGGCTCGGCGGCCGGCTCGAAGCGGTCATTGTCTTCAAGCAGCGTCGGAGCGAGCGCCAGGCCGAAGGCAACGGTCTTGCCGGAGCCGGTCTGGGCGGAAACAAGCGCGTCGGAAGCGGCCAGCGCCGGGTCGAGCATCGCCTGCTGAACCGGGGTCAACGTCGTATAGCCGCGCTTCGACAACGCCTTGGCGATCGCCGGAACGACGCCGTTAATCTCTGTCATGTGATCTGTCTTTCGGAATTTTCAGGCGCACCTGCGCCTTGGCCGGGATCAGCCCGGCCGGACGGTTGCGCGTTCCTATCTCTTCGCGCGCAAAAAGTCAAAGTGCGAGATCATGCCGCCTGCTGGCGCCGCAACCAGACCTCGATGCCCCCGGCCCGGCCGCGGATCCGCGTCTCGAACGGTCCCTCCAGCACACCGCCCGCCGGTGGCGTTCCACCGGCAGAAGCTGCGTGAACAAGTGCCGCGCTGAAGGCGATCTCCGAGCCGCGGCTCGCAGCCACTTCCATCAGCCTGCTCGCGACGTTGACGGTATCGCCGGTCGCCGTGATCTGCTGGCGGCTGCCGGTGCCGAGACGTGAGGCAACGACCGGCCCGCAATGCACACCGATCTTGAAGCCGATCTTGCGGCCGTCAGGAATGGCGGGATTGGCCGCGAGCCAGCTGCGGGTGCGCTCGGCAAGCGCCAGCGCGCAGGCAGCCGCCCGCGTCGCGTCATCCGCCTGCGGCTCGGGCAATCCGAACAGGATCATCGCGCCATCGCCCATGAAGCTGGTGATCGCCCCGCCATGTGCACGCGCTTCCTCATCGACGAGCTCGAAGAAGCCGCTCAGGATTTCGCGCACGGCAACCGCGCCAACGGCTTCGCTCATGCCGGTAAAGCCCGAGAGGTCGATGAAGATCACGGCCGCGTTCTGCCGGACGGGTTGAGAGAGGAACGAGGGATCGCGCGCCAGCCATTCGCCAAGACCGGGCGCTTCGATCCGCTGCAACAGCTCGCTCTGCGCCGCAAAATGCCGTGCACGGCTACGATCGGCGAAAAGCTGTACCGCACCGAAGATCAGCGCCGGAGGCAGCGCCGCAGCAATCGGCAGCGCTGCGCTCAGCCAGTATCCCTGCCGGAAGGCTGCGACATTGATCATCGCCCAGGTGACAAACAAGAGCGCAATCAGCACGAAGCCGATCAGGCTGCGGCGCCAGGCCAGCAAACCGATGACCGCCAGCGGCAGCAGCACGGCGATGGTCGCATCGAGCCGCCGGATATTGTGGTCGCGGATGATGCTGTCGCCAGCCACAAGATGAGTGATCGCCGTCGACATCACCTCGACACCCGGTAGAACCGGATCGAACGGCGTCGGGAAGACATCGCCGCCGCCGGTGACCGTCGCGCCGATCACCACCACCTTGTCGGTGATCTCCTGCCCGCTGAGCTTGCCGTCCAGCGCATCGGCGATGCTGACCGTCGGGATCGTGCCTCGCGGGCCGTAGAAGGTCAGCGGCAGGCGCTGGCCTGTATCGGTCGGGATCCGGGTTTCGGTGAAGGAAATGGCGCCCGGCTGGAACGCCGGGTCGTGACCGACGGCCAGGGATGCAGTCCTGAGCGGGAAGGATGCATCGACCCGCCCCTCGCCGCGCGACAGCAGCGGAATGAAACGTGGTACGCCGGTCTGGTCGGTCGCGACGTTGACGATCCATGTCGCCGCCACATCCGCAAAGCGCTTCTGCGGCAGGAGCAGGCTTTGGGCCGCCGGGATCGCCGCCAACGGATCATTGGCCTCGCTGACGACGGTCTGGGCACTCTGCGGAAAGACCGCGGCGCCGGCAATGACCGAGGGTACCAGACGCAGCGCCGTGGTCAGCGCGCTGTCGCCTGCCTCACTGCCGGGATCGACGAACAGCAGATCGAGCGCGATGACCTTCGGCTTCAGCGCCGCGATCTCGGTCACGGCCTGCGCCAGCGTCGCCCGGTCAAGCGGATAGCCGTGCTCGGCGGCGGTCCGGTCGTCGATGGCCGCGATCGTTGCGACCGGCGGCGGCTTTCGTGCCCCGATCAGCGTGCTCTTCAGATCGGTGAGGGTCGCTTCGGGGCGATCGAGAAACGAGGCGCCGCCGGAAAGCTGCAGCGACCCGAGGAACGCTCCCCAGAGTGCCGCGGCAAGCAATGCGGCCGTGACGATAACAGACTGGCGCGGCATCGGTTGCTACTGACCGAGGCGGGCAAGGAGTGCTGCAGCGCGAGGACCCGGCCAGCGGCGCACCTCAAGCGGCGCCGAGCCGCTGCGGACATCGACGCCCTCGCCCGGCCGCAGCACCACGGGATCACCCTGCGGGCGGCGCACGCCGACAGCGCCGCGAACGACGAGCACCGAAGTCTGCCCACCGCCGACATCGACCGCCCATTGCGTGCCGCGCACGGCGGCGATCGCCTGCGGTGTCACCACCTGGAAACCACCGCTATGCCGGCTGCTGTCGACATCGACGAGAATGGCCTTGCGGCGGAGTGATGCGCTGTCAGGGCTGCCGTCGCCATTGCGGTCGTGGAGCGTGAAGCTGGCACCGGCCTCTGCCGTCACGGTAACGCCGCCCGGGCAGCGCAGGATGCGGCGGCCGCCATCACCATTCTGCAGCGCGCAGCCACTGGTCTGCGCCATCACCGCCCCGGGCAGAGCAAGCAGGATGCACGCCGCGGCGGAACCGCGAAGGATTGCTGAAACCACGCCCATGATCCGTCCCCACATCGCTGAGACCTGCCGCCGCTGCGCCATACAGAGGCGTCGTGCGGCCAGTCCGTTTCCCGGTTCGCTATCATAAAACAAAAGCTTGATCCCGTATGCAGAAAAGCGGCCGCCCTGGCAAGCGTCAGCCGATGACGGCAAGCGGCGGGCCACAATAACGCGCCCGGGGGCGGATGAGATGGCCGCCCTCGACCTGCTCCATCGCATGCGCAAGCCAGCCGCAGGTGCGCGCCAGCGCAAAGATCACCATCGGCGCATCCTGCGGCAGACCGAAGCTCGCCGCCATTGCCGTCAGCGCGAAGTCGACATTGGCCTGCTCGCCGGTCATCGCCTCACCGGCCTGGCGCAATTCCCGGAACACCGGCGGCAGTTCGAAATGCGCAAAGAGCTCGGAAGCCCTGATGTCACCGTCCGGGTACAGCGGATGCCCGAAGGCAGGAAGCGGATGCCCCTGAGACAAGGTTCGGCGCACGGCCGCCTCGGCGCCGATGGTCTCTGCCAGCGCCGCAAGCCCGGCGACACCCTGCCAGGCGCCGCCATGCAGCGGACCCGTCAGTGCCGAAAGACCTGAGAGAACAGCTGCTGACAGCGCGGCACCCGATGAGGCCGCGACACGGGCGGCAAAGGTGGAAGCGTTCAACTCGTGATCGGCAAGCAGCACCATGGCGCGCCGCAGGCAATCTGCGGCCTCCGGATTGCCCCAGGCGTCGGCAAGTTTCTCGTGGGTGAAATCGCCCCTGCCTGGCGCGAGCGCGGCGCTGATCGTTGCGAAGACCGAGATCGCCTCATTGCGCAGCACCATCCGCGACCGGCCAAGGCTCGGCAGATCGCGCGTCACCCGTGCGGCAAGCCCGCCGAATGCATCGCCGATCGAGGGCGTCCCGGCAATGGCAGCTGTCGCCGGGAGCGTCACGCCCGGCATGTCCCAAAGAAGTGCCGCGGCCGTTTCCAGTGTCGCCGACGCTGAAAGTGCCGCGGCATCGCGGCCGCGATAGTAGAGCCTGCCGTCGGCAATAGTCGAGACCGCCGAGGGCAGAACCGGGTCGCCCCACTGGATCGCCTCGGCTGCCACCGCCTCGCTCTTGCGCCGGCCGGCATGCCGCTCGGCAAGCCGGGTAACATCGGCGGTATGATAGAGGCTGCGGCGCGGATCGACGGGATCCGGCTTGGCGCGGATGCGGCCACGGCTGACATTGGCGTAAAGCGTCTGCGGCTTGGTGCCGAGACGCGCCAGCGCCTCATCGGCGGAGAGCCAGGACATGGAGGCCTCACATTGATCAATTGCGTCAAGATTGACGTCAACTAATCTAGGCTCGATCTTTACTCCGGTAAAGGAGAAACACCGATGAAGAATGGTCTTGAAGACGTCATTGCCGCCGAAACCCAGCTGTCGGATGTCGATGGCGAAGCCGGCCGGCTGATCATCCGCGGCGTATCGCTGGATGACCTCGTGGCGAACAGCACCTATGAGAGCACGGCGACGCTGCTGCTCGATGGCATGATGCCGGAGGCGCTCACCGAAGAAGAGCTGCGTCCGCGCCTTGGTCTGGCCCGCAGTGAGGTTTTCGCGCATGTCGCCACCGCTGACAGCCAGATTCTCGCCCTGCCGCCTGTTGACGCCGTGAGAGCCCTCCTCGCCCGCCTGCAGGATGGCGATGGCGTCGATACCGCCGTCCGCCTGATGGCCGCCCCCGCCGTCTTCCTGCCTGCCGTATTGCGGCTCCAGCAGGGAAATCGTCCGATCGAGCCTGACGCCACCCTGTCGCAGTCGGCAGACATCCTGAAGATGCTGACGGGACGCCAGCCGAGCCGCGAGCAGACAGCGGCTCTCGACGCCTATCTCGTGACGATTTCCGATCACGGCCTGAATGCCTCGACCTTCGCAGCCCGCGTCATCGCCTCCACCCAGGCCGGACTGACGTCATCAGTGCTGGCCGCAGTCAGCGCCCTCAAGGGCCCGCTGCATGGCGGCGCGCCCGGCCCGGTACTCGACATGCTGGATGCGATCGGTACGCCCGCCAAGGCTGAGACATGGCTTGGCGACGCGCTCGATCGCGGCGAGCGCCTGATGGGCTTCGGCCACCGCATCTACCGCGTCCGCGATCCGCGCGCCGACGCCTTGAAGGGCGCCCTGAAGCCGCTGACGGCGACCGGTCAGGTGGATGCCGACCGTGTGGCGCTTGCCGAGGCCGTCGAGGCTGCGGCGATCTCGATCCTGAAGGAGCGCAAGCCCGACCGGCCGCTCGACGTGAATGTCGAGTTCTACACGGCGCTGCTGTTGGAAACGCTGGGCTTCCCGCGCGAAGCCTTCACCGGCGTTTTCGCCATCGGCCGCACCGTCGGCTGGATCGCCCATGCCCGCGAACAGGCGCTGCGCGGCCGGCTGATCCGCCCGCGCTCGGTCTATGTCGGCCCACTGCCGAAAGCTGCCTGACGCATAAGCCCGGCGCTCCGGCGCTGGGCCTTTTCTCAATCTCCGGAATCGACCCCGAGAAAGCCGCCGGACTGGCGCGACCAGAGCCGATGATAGATGCCGCCTCGCGCCAGCAGTTCCTGGTGACGGCCCTCCTCGGCAATCCTGCCCCTATCGAGGACGACGATCCGGTCCATGCGGGCGATCGTCGATAGCCGGTGCGCGATGGCGATCACCGTCTTGCCGTCCATGAAGTCGTAGAGCGTGTCCTGGATTGCCGCCTCGACCTCGGAATCGAGCGCCGAAGTCGCTTCGTCCAGTATAAGGATCGGAGCATTCTTCAGAATGGCGCGGGCGAGCGCGATGCGCTGGCGCTGGCCGCCCGAAAGTTTCACCCCACGCTCGCCGACATGGGCATCATAGCCGCTGCGGCCCTGCTGATCGCGCAGGCCGGGAATGAAACCGTCGGCATGCGCCTTTGCTGCCGCCGCCTCGATCATTGCCTGCGGCAGGTCCTCGCGTCCGTAAGCGATGTTGTCGCGCACCGAACGGTGCAGCAGCGCCGCATTCTGCGCCACCATGCTGAAGCACCCGCGCAGGCTCTCCTGTGTCACCGAGCGGATATCCTGGCCATCGACGGTGATCAGCCCGCTCTCGGCCTCGAAGAAGCGCAGTGCCAGATTGACGAGCGTCGATTTTCCCGCACCCGAGCGGCCGACAAGCCCAACCTTCTCTCTGGCGGCGACATGCAGGCTGACGTGGTCGAGACCGCCCTGCCCCTTGCCATAGTGATGGCTGACGGTTTCGAAGCGCAGCGTCCCTCCGTCCAGCCGCAATTCCTTTGCATCAGGTGCGTCCGGAATATCGACAGGCTGGGCGATGGTGCTGAGCTGGTCGCGCGCCGCACCCATGTGGTTGAACAACGAAGCAACAGCATCCAGCAGCCATTCGGCCATGGCCGTGATACGGAAGCCGAGAGCAATGGCCGCCGCGACCATCCCGAGCGGCGCGCTTCCTGCCTGCCACAGCAGGATCGAATAGCCGATCAGGCTGACCATCAGGAGGCTGCTCAGAAACACCATGCTGCTGTTGACGGTGACCTCGAGCACCTGCGACCGGATGAAGGCACGCCGGGTCGTATCGAGATGACGCCTGCTGTCCCGATCCTCGTCCTGATCTCGCGAAAAGTGCTTGATCGTGTCGATATTAGAGAACGTGTCGACCAGCATGCCCGACAGCGCCGAATCGGCCTCCTGGAAGCGCTGCGACGCCTCCCTGACGCGTGGGATGACATAGGCCATCAGCGCGAAGTAGAGCGCGACCCAGATGAGCATCGGGATGACTAGCCTGATATCGACCGACGCCATCAGCAGTAAGGAGCCGGCGATATAGATCGCGACATAGGTGATGGTGTGAATGACGGAGTAGGCCACGCCCGTGGCGCTATTCCCTAGTTCCTGAACGCGCCAGGCGATGCGCCCGGAGAAATCGTTCTGGGACCATCCGACCGACTGGCGTTTGACATGCCGGAGCGCATGCCAGCGGATCATCGCCACCGCGTTCGGCCGGAAGACGATATCGTCGAGCCCCTCGTTGAGCACTGCCGTGCCCGGGCGGACCACGAGCAGCAGAAAGGCGGCGAACATCAGTTCGCTGCCATGGCGCTCCCAGAGTTCGTCTGGGCGGATGGCCGCTAACGTATCGACCAGACGGCCGGAATAGCCGATCAGCCAGACTTCGAGGACGGCGCCAATTGCGGTCAGCGCCAGGCTTGCGGCAACGGTGCCGCGGAGCGGCTTCAGTGTGGAAAAGATGAACGGCCAGACGCGGCGGGGCGGCGTTTCATCGGCATGCGATTGGAAAGGATCGGTCAGCTCTTCGAAGCGACGAAACATGAAGGCCCTCCATGGGGCAGGATGATGTCATTTGATGATGGACCGAACAGGCAGCCCAAACGGCAACGCTGTTCAGCGGTTGTTTCCGGTGCCGTTGGTTTTCATCAAACGATCTCCCCATGGGTCGCTTCATGCCGGGAAAGCCCGGCGGATACTCAAGTTTCTACCATCTCCGGCTGCGCCTGTGAACCCCTATACGCCCGCAGGCGGGAATCCTCCCGTCAGCCGCCGAGATAGTTGGCGAGCTGCTGCAGCGTTTCCCGGCAGCCCATCTCGTTGTCTTCGAGACGGATACCCGGTGGAATGTTCTCCGTCACCATCGTCACTTCCGTGCCATCACTGACGGCGAGTAAGTGCGTGCTGACGATCATCTCACCAGAAAAATCGGCATCGGCACTGTCGAAGGTCGTCGCCCACACGACGAGCGTATCCGGAATGAGCTTGGCGAACCGACCGGAGAAACGGTCCGTCTTCTCCGACGTCTTGCCGGTCATCTCGCTCTCATCGTCGGCATAGATCAGCGACATGCTGAACGCCCCGCCTTCCCGTCCCTCGAAGGCATGGACGACGCCACGCATGTCACCGGGAGGCAACCAGGCCGCGACGGCATCAGCGTCGAGAAACGCCGCATAGATCGCGGCCGGCGGAGCTTTGATGACGCGGGAGACGGTGGTGGTGCGGGGAGAACTCATGCCGCCCAAGATAGTGGCGGCCACCCTATTTTAAAGGCCGCCTCGAATGAACGAGGCGGCCTTTGCAAAATCAGACCAGGCGGCTCTGCTCGGTTGCCGCCTCGATGAAGCTGGCGAAGAGCGGATGCGGGTCGAGCGGGCGGGACTTCAGTTCCGGGTGGTACTGAACGCCGATGAACCAGGGATGGTCAGGATATTCGATCGTCTCGGGCAGCACGCCATCAGGCGACATGCCGGAGAAGACGAGGCCGCAGTTCTCCAGCCGGTCCTTGTAGTCGATATTGACTTCGTAGCGGTGGCGGTGGCGCTCGGAAATATCGGTCGAGCCGTAGATATCAGCGATCTTGGTGCCCTTTTTCAGGGCCGCCTTGTAGGCGCCGAGACGCATCGTGCCGCCGAGGTCGCCCGAAGCGTTGCGCTTCTGCAGCTCATTGCCCTTGACCCATTCGGTCATCAGGCCGACGACCGGTTCCTTGGCAGGGCCGAATTCGGTCGAGGACGCATCTTCGACGCCGGCAAGGCTGCGGGCCGCTTCGATGACGGCCATCTGCATGCCGAAGCAGATGCCGAAATACGGCACCTTGCGCTCGCGGGCAAAGCGCGCCGCCAGGATCTTGCCCTCGGAGCCGCGTTCGCCGAAGCCGCCGGGAACGAGAATGCCGTGGACCTTCTCGAGATACGGCGCCGGATCTTCCTTTTCGAAGACTTCGGATTCGATCCACTCGAGCTTGACCTTGACGCGGTTGGCGATGCCGCCGTGATGCAGTGCCTCGATCAGCGACTTGTAGGCGTCCTTGAGACCCGTGTACTTGCCGACGATCGCGATCGTCACCTCGCCCTCAGGCGTGCGGATACGGTTGCAGACTTCTTCCCACTGGTCGAGACGCGGCTTCGGAGCCGGTTCGATGCCGAAGGCGGCGAGCACTTCGTTGTCGAGACCTTCCTTGTGGTAGGCCATCGGCACGTCGTAGATATTGGCGACGTCGAGCGCCTGGATAACGGCCGACGGGCGGACGTTGCAGAACAGCGAGAGCTTGCGGCGTTCCGCTTCCGGGATTTCCCGGTCGGCGCGAACAAGCAGGATATCGGGGTGAATGCCGAGCGCCTGCAGTTCCTTGACGGAATGCTGCGTCGGCTTGGTCTTCAGTTCGCCCGCTGCCGGAATATACGGCATCAGCGTCAGATGCAGGTAGATCGCCGTGCCGCGCGGCAGGTCGTTGCCGAGCTGGCGGATCGCTTCCATGAACGGCATCGCCTCGATGTCGCCGACCGTGCCGCCGATTTCGCAGATGACGAAGTCGTAGTCGTTATTGCCTTCGATGACGAAATCCTTGATCTCGTTGGTGACGTGCGGAATGACCTGGACGGTGGCGCCGAGATAGTCGCCGCGGCGTTCCTTGTCGATGATGTTCTTGTAGATGCGGCCGGTGGTGATGTTGTCGGTCTTGGTCGCCGAACGCCCGGTGAAGCGCTCGTAGTGGCCGAGATCGAGATCGGTTTCCGCGCCGTCGTCAGTGACGAAGACTTCGCCGTGCTGGGTCGGGCTCATAGTGCCCGGGTCCACGTTCAGATAGGGGTCGAGCTTGCGAAGCCGCACCCGATAACCACGGGCCTGCAGCAACGCTCCGAGAGCCGCGGCCGCAATTCCTTTACCGAGAGAGGAAACCACGCCGCCAGTGATGAATACGTATCGCGCCATGGGAGTCACCGGATACCTTCTCAAAAACGATTCCACCAGCCCAAAAATTCTTTTCCAGAACTTTTGGTGCCAGCGTGAAATCTGAACAAAAGAAAACCGGCAGACCCTTGGGCCTGCCGGCGGTTTATTTCGCTGACCGGTTTATTGTCCGGTCGGTACGCCACCCGGCTGGGCCGGAGCGGCAGGAGTAGCGGGCGTTGCCGGGGCCGGCGTTGCGGCCGGAGCGTCTGCGGCCGGAGCCGATGCAGCCGGTGCCTGAGCGGCCGGTGCAGGTGCTGCAGGAGCCGGAGCAGCTGCGCCGCTGTTCGGAACGCCGTTATTGGCCGGCTGATTTGCCGGAGGCTTTGCGCCGCCGCCCAGCGAATCGAGAATGCCGTTGCCCTGACCGCTCGTTGCCGGAATACGGTTCAGAATGTCGGTCGGGTTGCCCTGGTAGCGCGTCAGAATGCCGAGGCCGAGCGACGTCAGGAAGAACAGGGTCGCCAGGATCGCCGTCGTGCGGGTCAGGGCATTGGCCGTGCCGCGCGCCGACATGAAGCCGGAACCGCCGCCGATGCCGAGGCCGCCGCCTTCCGAACGCTGGATGAGCACCACGCCGACAAGCGCCAGCACGATCATGAGGTGGATGACAATCAATACGGTCTGCATGGGTCCAGTCCTGCCCGCAAACGGCGGGCATCGAATAAAAATCTGGCGCTCTTTACATGAGGCGTTCGCCTATTCCAAGCCCTTAGCTCAGATTTAGGCAGTGAGTTCCTTGTATGCGCCGTAGATGGCGAGGAAGTCGGCCGCTTTCAAGCTCGCGCCGCCGATCAATGCGCCGTCAACATTGGCAACGCCCATCAGCTCCTTCGCGTTCGAAGGCTTGACAGAGCCGCCATAGAGAATGCGGACCTTCTTGCCTTCGGCTCCGAAGCGGGCCGTCAGCTCGGCGCGCATGAAGGCATGCGCCTTCTCGACGTCATCGGCCGTTGGCGTCAGGCCGGTGCCGATCGCCCAGACCGGCTCGTAGGCGATCACGGTGTTTTCCGCCGTCGCCCCTTCGGGAACGGAAGCCGAAAGCTGGCGCTTGATGATGTCGAGCGTCTGCCCGGCCTTGCGCTCGTCTGCCGTCTCGCCGATGCAGATGATCGCTGTCAGATCGGCCGCAAAGGCGGCTTCAGCCTTGGCGCGCACCAGATGGTCGGTCTCGGCATGGTCGGTGCGGCGCTCGGAATGGCCGACGATGACGTAGGTGCCGAAGCAATCGGCAATCATCTCGGCGGAAATATCGCCTGTATGGGCGCCCGACGGCTTCTGGTGGCAATCCTGCGCGCCGATCGCCAGCGGGCTGTCGGTGCAGAGCGCCGTCGCCACGTAGAGCAGCGTCGCCGGCGGGCAGATCAGCGCTTCGACCTTCGACGAGAGCGGGCCTTTGACACCTTCTGCGATCGCCTTGATCTGATCGAGGGAGTCGCGGGTACCGTTCATTTTCCAGTTCCCCGCCACGAGCGGACGCACGTCAGGTGTCATGCCAAGCCTTCCACATTTTTCCGGTATGCTGCGGCCTTAGCAAAAGCAGCAGCGAATGAAAAGCTTTCCGCCCCTTACGTAAGGGAAAAAGACGGTTTCGCGTGCAGAATGCTTAAAATCGGCTCGCCGATTTGCCTAAGAAGCCAGAATCCAGTTCAGCACCTTGCGCCAGTCGATCATCCGGATCGGCGTTCCGTGGTTGCCGGTATCGAACAGCGTGAAGCGCGTCGGGTACTTGGACTTGTAGAGCGCCTCGAACAGTCCCTGCTGGTCGGTCGCTGCATAGACCGGGTCGCGGCTGCCATGGGCGAAATACATCGGCAGCTTGGCTTTGTAGAACGCGCTCTTGGTGAAATCGGGATCGGTCACGCCGCTCATGATCAGCATGCCCTTCAGCCGCTTGACGCTCGCCGCATCGCGGGTGACGCCCCAGCAGATCTGGCTGCCCATCGAGGCGCAGGAGAGGATGACCGGCCGCCCGCCCGATTTCTCGCTGGCATAGCGGATCAGTTCGACGATGTTGGCAACGCCGTCGCTGTCGAAAGTCCTGACCGTCGGCGAATAGTAGGTGCCGCCATTTCCGGCGACGAGGTTCTTCACCCGGTTGAAGTTGCCGCCGAAGGTGAAGTCGTTGGCGCCGAGCCTGCGCGTGCCGTCGCGACCGTGAATGAAGATCACGGTGAAGGCTGCATTGTCAGTCGGTCCCACCCTGGTGACATCCAGCCTGTGGCCGTTGAGCGACAAGGTTTCGTCCTGCTGCAGCTTGCGGATGCCGAGCGACACATATTTCTGCTGGACCCGCTGCTCCGGGACCTGGTCGCGGCCGTTGATATCGCGCATTTCGTCGTAATTGATGGTTTCGAAGGCGCCGTTATCTGACGTCTGCATCACAGTCTGCGCCGAAAACAGCTCGTCCTTGTAGGGCGGCAGCGCGTCCGCCGAAGCACTGCTTATGGTGCCGGACAGCAAAAAGGCCGCAATTGCGGTGATAATCATGCAATGACTTGTGGACATTTTCATGCGAGCGGTTTCCTCAGAGATAAGTCCGCTTGCCATTCCGCGCCCGGCAACGCAAACCAATTCTAGAGAATTCCGCCAAATCGGGCGGCGTCGCGTAACGAGGCGCTTTCTGGCAAAATCTGCCTGATTCGCAAACGTGACATCAAATGCGGTGATTTTGGGTCACGCCCCGGCGGACGTGCCGCCCGAACAGGATTGAAGATCTGAACGACTCCATGGAAGACAGCAACGACCTCTTCTCCGGAATGCCTCTCGCGCCCAAGCAGGAAGAGGCACCCAAGCCAGCTCCCGCCCCTGCCGCGGCCCCCGCGGCAACGGCACGCCCTGCCCCGGCAACATCGAATGGCGACGATTACGGCGCCTCGTCGATCCGCGTCCTCGAGGGCCTTGAACCGGTGCGCATGCGCCCCGGCATGTATATCGGCGGCACCGACGAGAAGGCGCTGCACCACCTCTTCGCCGAAGTCATCGACAACGCGATGGATGAAGCGGTTGCTGGTCACGCCAATTTCATCGAGGTTCATCTCGATCTCCAGGGCTACCTGACCGTCACGGATAACGGCCGCGGCATCCCGGTCGAGAACCATCCGCAGGTTCCCGGCAAGTCGACGCTCGAAGTCATCATGACCAAGCTCCATGCCGGCGGTAAGTTCGACGGCAAGGCCTATGAGACGTCGGGCGGTCTGCACGGCGTCGGCGTTTCGGTCGTCAACGCGTTGTCTGATGATCTGGAAGTCGAGGTTGCCCGCAATCGCAAACTCTACCGCCAGCGCTTCTCGCGCGGCCTGCCGCAGGGCGGGCTCGAGGATCTCGGCGATGTTCACAACCGCCGCGGCACCCGCGTCCGCTTCCATCCCGATCCGCAGATCTTCGGCGATCATGCCAAGTTCGATGGCGCCCGCGTCTTTCGTATGGCGCGCTCGAAGGCCTATCTCTTCGGCGGTGTCGAAATCCGCTGGAGCTGTGACGACGGCGTTCTGCCCGAGGGTTCTGATGTTCCGAACAAGGCGGTCTTCCATTTCCCCGGTGGCCTGAAGGACTATCTCCAGGCGACGATGGGCAAGGAATTCACCGTCACCCGCGAGATCTTCGCCGGCAAGTCGGAGAAGGCAAGCGGCCATGGTTCGCTCGAATGGGCGATCACCTGGTACGGCGGCGACCCGCAGGTCCATTCCTACTGTAACACCATCCCGACGCCCGAAGGCGGCACGCATGAGGCGGGTCTTCGTATCGCGCTCACCAAGGGCCTCAAGGCCTATGCCGACCTGACACAGAACAAGCGCGCCGCGCAGATCACCACCGATGACGTGATGATCTCGGCCGTCGGCATGCTCTCGGTCTTCATCCGCGAGCCGGAATTCGTCGGCCAGACAAAGGACAAGCTGGCGACCGTCGAGGCCCAGCGCATCGTCGAAAATGCGCTTCGCGACCCCTTCGACCACTATCTCGCCGATAACCCGAACGAGGCGGCCAAGCTGCTCGACTGGGTCATCGAGCGCGCCGAAGAGCGCCTTCGCCGCCGCAAGGAAAAGGAAGTCAACCGCAAGACCGCCGTGCGCAAGCTGCGCCTGCCCGGCAAGCTTGCCGACTGCTCGCAGAACACCGCCCAGGGCGCCGAGCTCTTCATCGTCGAGGGTGACTCGGCAGGTGGCTCCGCCAAGCAGGCGCGCAACCGCGCCAATCAGGCGATCCTGCCGCTGCGCGGCAAGATCCTCAACGTCGCCAGCGCCGGCCGTGAAAAGCTCGGCGCCAACCAGCAGCTCTCGGACCTCGTCCAGGCGCTCGGCTGCGGCACCCGCTCGAAATACCGTGAGGAAGATCTCCGCTACGAGCGCGTCATCGTCATGACCGATGCCGACGTCGATGGCGCGCATATCGCTTCGCTGCTGATCACCTTCTTCTACCAGGAAATGCCGGAGCTCGTGCGCGGCGGTCACCTGTTCCTCGCCGTTCCGCCGCTCTACAAGATCAGCCAGGGCGCCAAGTCGGCCTATGCTCGCGACGACGCCCATCGCGCCGAACTGATCGCCACAGAGTTCAAGGGCAAGAAGGTCGAGATCAGCCGCTTCAAAGGTCTCGGCGAAATGCTGCCGGCACAGCTCAAGGAAACGACGATGGATCCGAGCAAGCGCACGATGCTGCGCGTGCTGATCGACGAAGTCGATTTCGAGGGTACACGCACGGCCGTCGACGATCTCATGGGTACGAAGCCGGAAGCCCGCTTCCGCTTCATCCAGGATCGCGCCGCCTTCGCCGATAATCTCGACATCTGAGACATAGCCTTCAGGGCTCTCGAAACGGCGCGACGGTTCTGTCCGTCGCGCTGTTTTCGTTTGGCGTTTCCATGCCGTTGCGATTTCTCGTTGCATGGCCTGCATGATCTTTTGTCCGGCGATCAACACTCTGGCAGGAAATTGCCGTCACACTGCCTTCAGCACGAAGCGCTATGCCAACCGCGGCATGGTCCTTGGCGCGACCGGACCAACGGGTATTTCCTGGCCGAAATGCTTGCGTCCGGTGGCACGATGGCCCATATCCGTGGTTGAGAAGAAAAGCAGGGAACGACGTGAGCCTCTCGAATAAAAACAAACTGCCAGGCGAGCCGCGGTGGCTTGGTCCGTCCGCGCCTGCCCGCACGCCTCTCATTCCCTCGATTTCGGCTGCCCGCTGGCTTCTGATTCTGATCGTCGCGGCCGGCGTCTATTTCTTCTACGGCTTCGTCGTCCCGGTTCTCGCCGCGCTGGTCATCGGCTTTGCCAGCTGGCCGCTCTATCGCAAGCTGCTGGCGCGCGTCGGCGGCAATACCACTGTTGCGGCGACGGTGGCGATCATCCTGATCGTCACGTTCCTGGTCATCCCGATCGTCTTTGCCGTCACCTATACGACCGGCGAAGTGCGCGAATGGGTCGCCTGGGCGATCCGCGCCAACCGTATGGGCGCCCCGACCCCGCAATGGATCCTCGCCCTGCCCTTCGCCGGTCCCTACATCGACGAGCTCTGGACGAAATATATCGGCAGCCCCGGCTCCATGGGTGAAGTCATCCAGGCCGTCAGCGGCGCTAATATCGGCAATATCTACCGCGCGGTCCTCGCCGCGGGCGGCGCCTCGTTCCACCTGCTGCTGACGCTGCTCTTCATGCTGATCGCGCTGTTCTTCGTATATCGCGATGGCGCGTCCTTCTCGAAACAGATCGACATGCTCGGCGAGCGCATTCTGCCGAACCGCTGGGAGCGCATTTCCCGCGTCGTGCCGGCGACGATCAGCTCGACCGTCATGGGCATGACGCTGATCGCCATCGGCGAAGGCATCGTGCTTGGCATCGCCTATTGGATCGCCGGCGTCCCCTCGCCCGTCACGCTCGGCGTTCTCACCGGCATCATGGCGCTGATCCCGGGCGGCGCGCCGCTCTCCTTCACGCTCGTTTCGATCTATCTGGTCGCCAGTGGCTCGCATGTCGCCGGCGCCGGGCTCTTTATCTGGGGCAGTGTCGAACTCTTCATCGTCGACAAGACACTCCGCCCCAAGCTTGTCGGCGGTCCGATCAAGCTGCCGTTCCTGCCAACCTTCTTCGGCCTGGTCGGTGGCGTGAAAACTATGGGCTTCCTCGGGCTCTTCATCGGCCCGGTGCTGATGGCGCTTCTGGTCGCCATCTGGCGTGAATGGATGCACGAGGTCCGCACCTCGGATCAGAGCGGCACCGGCCCCGAAATCATCATCGACGAACAGGCGCCGCCTTCGCAGCGGGCTGCCGACGGCTGATCAGCCGAGCCGCTTTTCCATGAAAAGGCTGAGCGGGTCCGGCTGGTAGGACCCGAACGGTTCGATCTCGACATAGCCATACTTGCGGTAAAGGCCGATCGCTTCGGGCTGGCGGATGCCGGTCTCGAGCCGGATTGCGCCGAGCCCGCGCCTCCTTGCCTGTGTCTCGAGTTCATCCATCAGCCGGCTCGCCACGCGCAGCCCGCGCGCTTGCGGATCGACGAACATTCGCTTGATCTCGGCGGTGCCGTCACCCGCCTCGACGAGCGCCACGCAGCCGACGACAGCGCCGTCATGGCGCGCCACGAAGAAGCTCACCGAAGGCTTCTCCAGCGTCGAGAGATCGACGAGATGGTTGCTCTCTGCCGGATAAAGCGAGGCCGCATAGGCATCCGAAAGGTCGAGCAGGCGCACGACCTCAGGCTGGCGCGGCGATTCGAGGGCGATGCTAACGGTCATGCTGCTCCTGCTTTCCCGGCTGGCTTGCATGACGAAATGGTAATGCAGCCGCCTTTATTCCGTTGGAATTGGAACGTCTAAGATCATCAGTTTCAATAGCCAGGGATCCCGGATATGCAAGCCGTCCTCATCGCCATGACCATCTTCGGGTGCAACGATTCCGTCACCCAATGCAATTACGTGGCGACGGTCGACAAGCACTGGCAGACGGTGGCGATGTGCGATGCCGAATCGGAAAAGCAGCTGAAGGGCTTCACTAACGCCAAGTATCCGACGGTTATCGCCGTCTGCGAGGAACCCAAGCCCGTAACCGCTCCCGAGACGGCGAAGCTTGAAGCGCAGGCAACGGCCGCGGCCCCAGCCGCCGAACAGCCGCAGCCAACCGGCCTTCGCGCCTACGCTATAAGGGTTGCCGAGCGCGTCCGCGCCGGCCTGCCGACAGGAGAAGGCATCAAGGCGACACTCGCCAAGCCCGTTCATTTCGTTTCGAATGGATATTCCTGGGTCGCCCAGCGGCTTACCAACTAGGCGGCGACGAGCGCTGCTTGCGAGGCATAGGCGCGCGCCGACTGACGCTGCTCGGCGATGTGCAGCTTCTCGACCATGTCGAGTAGCTCCTTGACGGCGTCATGGGCGCCGTGATGGCGGAAGCGTTCGAGCAGCCGTCCGCAGATCGTAGAAAGCATCGTGCCCGAAGCCTTGCGCGACGCCTCGCGCCAGAGCAGCGTCGCCTCGACGAAAATGGTGCTGATCTCGCGGGTTAGCCCCGCGGTCTCGTAGAGAGCCCGGACCGCATGCATACGGCCGGTCGCCAGGATCGAGCGGACCCGCTTTTCACTGCAGCCCGTCAGGTTGACGACGGCGCTTGCGAAGAAATCGACCTTCCCAGAGCATAGCGCATGCATCAGGAAGGACGGTGTCAGATGGCCGTGGACGCGCAGATGCTCCACAAGGTCGTCAATCTCACGCGGCTGGATCTCTCCGGCGATCGACACGACGGCAGACTGCGTCGCCTCGCGGCTGATACGCTGCAGGCGGTTGATGCCGATGGCGGCCTGCGCGAGCGGCAGCGCCACAAGCGCATTGCTGACATGCTGCGTCAGAAGCTGGCGGGCATCGGCCGGCAAGCTGTCGCGATCGAGCAGCAGATTGCGGATATCGCAGCAGTCGCCGAGCCGTTCGGCAATACGCTTCAGGGAAAGCGGCGCGATCGCAGCGCCCTCGTTTTCCAGAAGGCAGAGAACGTCCTCCTCCCCACCGACTTCGGCAAGGGCGGCGCAGACGGCCCGCGATACCGCGCTGCGTGCAGCGATCAGCATACGCGTCACGTCGCTGCCGCGGCCGGCCAGGTCGACCAGATCGGCATCGGTCAGGAGCGGCGAGCAGGTAACGGCATGGCAGGCAATTTCAGGCTGGTCTTCGGCAAGTGCCAGGATCAGCGACCGCGGCGCCTCGCCGGACCAGGCGATGGCTTCGGCAAGGGCAAGGCGAACTTTCGGCGAGGGATCGTCGAGCAGGAAGGTCATCGCCATCTCGGCGGCCTTACGCTCTTCAGGCTGCATCTCGGACTGGAGATAGGCCCGGCCAAGGGCGCTGGCCGCTCGTGCCCGGTCTCCGGACTTGGCGGTTTCGACCCAGCGAAGGAATGCCTCTACAATCACCATTACGCCCCAGTCTGCTGAACGTGATTCCTTCACGTCCCTCTTGTTCTGAGAACGCTACCGGCAAATGGTTTATGATTGGTTCACCATATTCATTAACCCTTGCGCGGGCCGCGTCAGGGCGTCTTGGGGCGGATAAGTTCGAAGACGTCGCTGCCTTCGGCGTAGTCCATATAGCCCATGCGCGCCACCGGCCGGGCGATCGCCATGTCGAGACGGCCCTCGCGGATGATCGTCTCATCGATGTGGATGCCGACGACTTCGCCAATCACCATGACATTCTCGGAGGGTTCGCCGGACAAGCCCCTCGGCTCGATGATCTCGGTGACCTTGCACTCCAGGACGGCAAATGCCTCGGCGACGTAGGGCGCGTCGACGATCTCCCCCTGCTTGGCCGTCAGCCCGGAGAATTCGAACTCGTTGACGCCATAAGGTACGGTCGCGGACGACAGGTTCATCTGGTCGACGAGATTGCGGCTGACGAAGCTGCAGGTGAAGACGCCGGTCTCGCGGGCATTCTGCTGGCTGTGCTTGCGCCCGCTGGATGAAAACATCACCAGCTTCGGGCGATCCGAAATCGCGTTGAAGAACGAATATGGGCCGAGGTTCAGCGAGCCATCGGTCCCTTTGGTGCCGATCCAGCCGATCGGCCGCGGGGCGACGATCGCCTTGAAGGGATCGTGCGCCAGCCCATGCTTGTTGGTATCGGTCGGGTAGAACATCACGTGTCTCCGCCGACCCAGGTGACGGTCTCGGTCAGTTCCGGACGCGGCCGCTCGACCGGCGGAAACTCGGACGAGCCCATATGAATGAAGCCGGCGACCTTCTCGCCCGGCTGGACGCCGAGCAGCGGATAGGCGCGCTCGTCGAAGGCGAACCATTCCGTCAGCCAGTTCGCCACCCAGCCATGCGCATTGGCGGCGAAGATGACGTTGAGGCAAAGCGCGCCTGCCGACATCACCTGTTCCCATTCAGGGATCTTGAAATGCGGGCCTGCCTTGCTGACGATCGCGACGACAACAGGAGCGCGCGTGAAGCGCGTCCGCTCGACCTGGATCATTTCGTCGGAGAGATCAGGCTTGGCTTCGAGCGCGAGCTTCAGAAGCTCCTCGCCGATCCGCACGCGCTCTTCGCCGCGATAGACGATGAAGCGCCAGGGGGCGAGCTTGCCGTGATCGGGAACGCGCGACGACAGGCGGAGGATTTCCTCGATCTCGGCCTTCTCCGGACCCGGCTCGCACATCTGGAACGCGGGGATGGAGCGGCGCACGTTGAGGTAATCGATCAGCTTGATATCGGATTTCATGCGGGAGAAACTTTCAATTTCGGGACAGCGAGGGGGATGGGTCTTGAATTTGCCATCGGGTTGGTCTTGAAGTGGCCCCTGTGATTTCTAAAGTCAATCTGTCCAGGAAACACATGACCGGCATTTTGCCCTTCGCGCGGCTCGCCCTTGCGCTCGCACTGGTGATCGCCTCGCCGTTTTCGGCAGGCGCGCAGGAGGCGTTCAAGGACTTCAAGCAGCTCGACACGACGTCCAAGATGCCGAAGCTCAACGCCTTCATCGCGCCGGGCACGACACCTCCGGGCGCGCTGCTGCATGAAGTGCCGATGGAGGCCAAGCTGACCGCCGACGGCCAGCCGGTCGAGGACGGTCTTTCCTGGTATGTCTTTAGCCCGATTGCCGGCGCCGATGGCAAGTTGCCGCTGATCGCCAGCGCCAAGGGCGGCTCGGCCGCCTTCCAGCTCGCGCCCGGCGACTATTTCGTCAACGTCTCCTTCGGCCGCGCCGGCGTCACCAAGAAGGTCAACGTTCCCGATAGCGGCGCAGTCGACAAGCAGGTCATGGTGCTCGATGCCGGTGGTCTGCTGCTCAACGCCGTCTCCGGTTCCGATGTTCGCATCCGCCCGGAGCAATTGAGCTTCTCGATCTATTCCTCGGAAGTACGCGACGACGGTGAGCGCGGCCTCGTCATGGCCGACGTTTCGCCGAACACCGTCGTGCGCCTCAATGCCGGCACCTATCACGTCGTCTCCGAATATGGCGACGTCAACGCCGTCATCCGCGCCGACATCCAGGTCGAAGCCGGCAAACTGACGGAAGCGACGATCCAGCACCGCGCGGCGCAGATCACCTTCAAGCTCGTCTCTGAAGCCGGTGGCGAAGCGATCGCCGATACGGCCTGGTCGATCCTGACGGCGGCCGGCGACAGCGTCGGCGAAAGCGTCAGCGCCTTCCCGACGATGGTTCTGGCCGAGGGCGAATATTCCGCCGTCGCCCGCAACAAGGACAAGATCTACCAGCGCGACTTCAAGGTCGCAGCCGGCAAGAACACCGATGTGGAAGTCCTCATGAAGGATGTTCAGCCGCAGGAGCCCGATAGCGCTGCGACCACCGTCCAGCCCGAGCCGCAGCCGGCGGCTGCGGGCGAACCGCCGCAGAATTCCGCCCAGGCACCGCTCCCGTCCTACGACCAGCTCGTTCCGAGCAGCGGATCGGACGGCGCAGACGCCGATTGACCGGCCGTTCACCTCGTCTGAACGGAGCATTCCCCTCGCCCATCCCGATGATCAGCGCATAGCCCGCGCCCCGCGTCGCCGCATCCGATTAGGCGAATAGAAGCCTGTATCCGGACATGCGATGGTTGCGCGTACGGAGGGGTTCCGTATCGAGAAGTCATGCCGAACGAAGGAGGTGTCCCATGCGGACCATCTGCGCGGCATTGACGATGTGTATCGCGCTCGCGCTCTGTGCGCCGAGTGTCAAGTACGTCAGTTTGCCCGGATATGCCTTCAAGACCGACCCGAAATGCATGCGGACGGTATCGAAGGCCAAGTTTGACCGCAAATGCGATTGGCCGAAGTTGGGGATCAAGGATTTCACGCCGCCAAGCGTCACCGTTCTCGGAATATGAAAATCAAAGGGGCGGCCCTCTCGCGAGCGCCGCCCCTTTTTCATCTGTTTGCTTCAACCGGAAGCGATCAGGCAGCCTTGGCCTTCTTCGCTTCGATCTTGCGGCGCACATCCGGCGGCGTCGCTTCCCAGGTCAGGCTCTCGATCGCCGCATCGAGCGTCATCGAGGTCTGTTCCTGGCTGCCGAGACGGCGGATGTTGACGGTGCGCTCTTCCGCTTCCTTCTTGCCGCAGACGATGATCACCGGAACCTTCGTAACGGAATGTTCGCGGACCTTGTAGTTGATCTTTTCGTTACGGAAGTCGGTCGACACGTTCAGACCGGCGTCACGCAGCGCATCGGCAACTTCCTGACCGTAGCCGTCGGCTTCCGAGGTGATCGTCGCAACGACGATCTGCTGCGGCGCGATCCAGAGCGGCATATGACCGGCGAAGTTCTCGATCAGGATGCCGAGGAAGCGCTCCATCGAGCCGCAGATGGCGCGATGGATCATGACCGGCTGGGTCTTCTCCGAATTGCTGTCGATGTAGAAGGCACCGAAGCGTTCCGGCAGGTTGAAGTCGACCTGCGTTGTGCCGCACTGCCATTCACGGCCGATGGCGTCCTTCAGGGTATATTCGAACTTCGGACCGTAGAAGGCGCCCTCGCCCGGCAGGATGCCGGTCTTGATGCGGCCCTCGGACTGCGCCTCGATCGTCTTCAGCACGTCCATCATCACGCTTTCGGCGCGATCCCAGAGGGCATCGGTGCCGACGCGCTTTTCCGGGCGGGTGGAGAGCTTGACGACAATCTCCTTGAAACCGAAGTCCTCGTAGACCGAGAGGATCAGGTCGTTGATGCGCAGGCATTCCGCCGCCATCTGCTCGTCGGTGCAGAACACATGCGCGTCGTCCTGCGTGAAGCCGCGCACGCGCATCAGGCCATGCAGAGCGCCCGAGGCCTCGTAGCGGTGCACGTTGCCGAACTCGGCAAGGCGGATCGGCAGCTCGCGGTAGGACTTCAGGCCGTGCTTGAAGATCTGCACGTGACCCGGGCAGTTCATCGGCTTCAGCGCGAAGATGCGGTTATCCGCTTCCTTGTCCTCGGGATGCGTGAAGGCATAGGCCGACTTCACCGCAAACATGTTCTCCTGGTACCAACCCCAGTGACCGGAGGTCTCCCAGAGCGAGGCGTCGAGAACCTGCGGCGCGTTGACCTCTTCATAGGTGCCGGCCAGGCGGCGGCGCATATAGGCGGTCAGCGACTGGAACATCCGCCAGCCCTTGCCATGCCAGAAAACCACGCCTGGACCCTCTTCCTGGAAATGGAACAGGTCCATTTCGCGGCCGAGCTTGCGGTGGTCGCGCTTCTCGGCTTCGGCGAGGATATGCAGGTAGTTGTCGAGTTCCGACTGCTCGGCGAAAGCCGTGCCGTAGATGCGCGACAGCATGGCGTTGTTGCTGTCACCACGCCAGTATGCACCGGCAACCTTCATCAGCTTGAAGGCCGTGCCGATCTGACCGGTCGACGCCATATGCGGGCCGCGGCAGAGGTCGAACCAGTCGCCCTGATAGTAGATCTTCAGGTCCTGTCCTTCAGGAATCGCATCGACGAGCTCGACCTTGTACTGCTCGCCCTTGGCGGCAAATACTTCCTTGGCCTTTTCACGCGACCAGACCTGCTTGGTGAAGGGCGCGTTCCGGGCGATGATCTCCTTCATCTTCTTTTCGATCTTCGGCAGATCGTCAGGCGTGAAGGGCTCGTTCTTGGCGAAGTCGTAATAGAAGCCGTTCTCGATCACCGGACCGATGGTCACCTGCGTGCCGGGCCAGAGCTCCTGCACGGCTTCGGCCATGACGTGGGCGGCATCGTGACGGATCAGCTCCAGCGCGCGCTCATCGCTGCGCGTGATGATCTCGATCTTGCCGTTGACGACGGGATCGGACAGGTCGCGCACAACGCCGTCGATCGCGATCGCGACGGACTTCTTGGCCAGCGACTTGGAAATGGATTCGGCAACGTCCTTGCCGGTCGTACCGGCCGCGAACTCGCGCACATTGCCATCAGGGAAAGTCAGGGAAACGGATTGGGACATATCGATATTCTCCTTGTCCAGTCCCGCCAACGAATGCGGGTGGTTGCAAATGAAGCGGCTGCGTCCGTACGCAAGCGCTGCCGCGTGATAGTCGGATTTGCTCTTTTAGTAAAGGATGAGCGGGCTGCTAGATGAGATCGGCAATGCCCCGAACGGTGTTCCAGTTGCGCAGCGTACCCACGCCCATCCGCCTGGTCGTCAGCGCCGACAACAGCTTCCATTCGCTCGGCTTGCCGGCAAAATCGATCCAGAGATCGCCATCGACAAGCGCCAACCGCTGGCTCGGATCGGCATAGGGCTTCAACTTCTCGAAAACAGGCCGTTCAAGTGCCCTGCGCATCACCCGGATGATCACCTGACTGCCCTCGCCATCAGGAAACGGGTTCGATCGCGCCAGCCGCTGCCAGCTTGTGCCGGTCCGCGCTATGATATCGACCGGTTTGCCGTACCTTTCGCGAAATGCGGCCTCAAGCTTGGTTTCAATTTCACCGATCGGTGACTCCGGCGTTTCGAAGATGATATTGCCGGTCGAAACCAGCGTGCGTGGATTGCGGTAGCCGAGCGAGGATGCCATGTCGCGCAAATCCGCCATCACCACCCGCTTGCCGGGCGCAATGACGATGCTGTGCAGCAGCGCGACATAAGTCGTCATGCGGCCTTCCGGCCAAACGCCAGGTAGCGCCACGGCGTCCACCAATGGAACCGCTTTTCGAGCGCCTCGGGCACCGGGTCGAGCCCGCTCGTGCCGCCCGGGCCGCAACGCCCGACGCGAAACAGCGTCATCCAGCCCCCGGCCCACAGGCCATGCCGGGCGACAGCCTCGTAGCCATATTCGGAGCAGGTTGGAATATGCCGGCAGGAATTGCCGATGAAGCCTGAAAGCGTCAGCTGGTAGAGGCGGATGAAACCCATGCCGAACAGCCGGCCGGGCGTCTTCGAAAAGCGGCCCGAATAGTTTCGCGAAAAGCGCTTGGCCTTCGGCGGGGGAGCCGCGGCACCCCCTTCATCTTCATCATCATGCTTAAGGGCGCAGAATTCGCACATCGGCTCAGGCGTCCGCCATCTCGGCGCGTTTTGCCTCGATCTGGCCGATCGCATCGACGACGGCATCGAAGGTGAGCATGGTGGAGGCGTGGCGGGCCTTGTAATCCTTGACGGGACGCAGGTAGCGCATCTCCTCGAAACGGCCCTCCGGTCCCTCGCCATCAGCCTTCAACATGGCGAGCATGTCCTCGCGCGCCTTGCGCAACTCGGCGGCCGTGGCGCCGACCACGTGGCGCGCCATCACCGATGAGGATGCCTGGCCGAGGGCGCAGGCTTTGACGTCATGGGCGAAGTCGCTGACGGTATTGCCGTCCATCTTCAGCCAGATCTTCACCTTGGAGCCGCAGAGCTTCGAATGCGCCTGAGCGCTGGCATCGGCGTCATCGAGACTGCCGATGCGCGGAATATTGCCTGCGAATTCGAGGATTTTGCTGTTGTAGATCTCGTCCATGATCAATTCCGCTCCAGAGTTCCGCGGACCGGCTCGCTTGGTGGCCATTGTATCTTAAACAAAAAACACACCGTGTCGTGTTAGGATACTTACATGAAGACGCTGTCTTCCTATATGTATGTCGTTCGAGGGCCACGAAAATGCAATGGCCCCCGGTAAGTTTGATTGGGAAACCGTGCCGGAAGGGCCATCGCCCCGAAAGCCCCGGAGCCTGCCAAAGGTGCAAAAATTCCTGAAGGGAATACCAGTGGCGAGTCCGAAGACGGGTCCGCATGACAGCGGATCAGGAGACTTGAACAGTATGGACGCCATCGTAAAGAATTTTCCGAACAACAGCCGCGATTCCAACCGCCCCACCCAAAAGGAAGCCGAAGAGGCCGTCCGCACCCTGCTCCGCTGGGCGGGCGACGATCCGGCGCGCGAAGGCCTGCTCGACACGCCGTCCCGCGTCGCCAAGGCCTATCGTGAACTCTTCGCCGGCTATGACATGGACGCCGAAGACGTTCTCGGACGCACCTTCGAAGAGGTTGCCGGCTATGACGACATGGTGCTGGTGAAGGACATTCCGTTCTTCTCGCATTGCGAACATCACATGGTGCCGATCATCGGCAAGGCGCATGTGGCCTACCTACCGGACGGCAAGGTGCTCGGTCTCTCGAAGATCGCCCGCACCGTCGAGATCTTCGGCCGCCGCCTGCAGACCCAGGAAACCATGACGGCGCAGATATCGAAAGCGATCGACGAAACGCTCCGTCCGCGCGGTGTCGCAGTCATGATCGAAGCCGAACATATGTGCATGGCGATGCGCGGTGTGCAGAAGCAGGGTTCGACCACATTGACGACAACCTTTACTGGGACCTTCAAGTCCGAGCCCGCCGAACAGGCGCGATTCATGTCCATGGTACGGGGCCGCTGATCCGGCTCCATAGAGAGAGCCGATCGATGACGCCCTTCGCCTTCAACGCGCCTTCAGACGACAAATCCGAGCTCGAGGACGCGGGGGACTTCACCCCGCGCTTCGACGATCGCGGCCTGATCACCGCCATCGTCACGGACATCAACGACGGCGAGCTGCTGATGGTGGCGCATATGAACGCCCAGGCGCTGGCGCTGACCATCCAGACCGGCAAGGCCCACTATTTCAGCCGCTCGCGCGGCAAGCTCTGGCTGAAGGGTGAAACGTCGGGCAATGTCCAGACGGTCAGGGAGATCCGTACCGATTGCGATCAGGATGCCATCTGGCTGAAAGTAGAGGTCGCCGGTCACGAAGCGACATGCCATACTGGCCGCCGTTCCTGTTTTTACCGCACCGTATCGCTGCAGGATGGAAAGCCGATGCTCGACATCGTCGATGACGAGCGCCATTTCGACCCGGCTGACGTCTACAAGAAATAGCGCAAAACTGGGGCATTTTGCCTCTTATTGGGTCAGTTTCGCCCGCTATATACGATTTGGAAAGGGAAGAGGGACACAGTTAGAAGACCACAGTGTTCTGCCGGGAGGAGGCACGCCATGCTGAACTGGAGTTTGCACCGTCAAGGCTCTGAGGCTGGCACATCCGACTCCGGTGCATCTTCCACATTGCCCGACATGACCGTTCCGCCTATCTCGCCCCTGCCCCAGAAGAAAGCCAAGATCGCTCTCGCGCTCGGCGGCGGTGCTGCGCGCGGCTGGGCCCATATCGGCGTGCTGCGCGCGCTCGATGAAGCCGGGATCGAAATCGGCATGATCGCCGGGACCTCGATCGGCGCCCTTGTCGGCGGCTGCTATCTGGCCGGCAAGCTCGACGAGCTGGAGGAATTCGCCCGCTCTCTGACCATGCGCCGCATCGCCAGTCTTCTCGACCTCACCATCGGCGGCAGCGGCCTGTTCGGCGGCATGCGGCTGACGAAGCGCATGGCCGAGCATCTGGAAGGATTGAATATCGAGGATCTCGACCGTCCCTTCGTCGCCGTCGCGGCAGAGGTCAATACCGGTCACGAGGTCTGGATTTCGAACGGCTCGCTGATCACCGCGCTGCGCGCTTCCTACGCCCTCCCCGGCATCTTTGAGCCGATCCGCAGCAACAACCGTACGCTGGTCGATGGTGCGCTCGTCAATCCTGTCCCGGTCTCCGTCTGCCGCAGCTACGAGCAGCCGCTGGTCTGCGCCGTGAACCTGAATTACGACCTCTTCGGCCGCTCGGCCGTCGTCAAGCACAATGCCGGGCTGACGGCACAGGAAGTGCAGAAGCGCGAGGAAACGCCCTATACGCGCCTCGGCATGACCGGCGTCATGGTCCAGGCTTTCAACATCATCCAGGACAGGATTTCGCGCGCCCGCCTCGCCGGCGATCCGCCGGACATTTCGCTTCATCCGCGGCTCAGCGATATCGGGCTGTCCGAGTTCCATCGCGCCGGCGAAGCAATCGAGCGCGGCTACGAGGAAGCCTCTATCAGGCTTCCTGAACTCAAGAGAATGCAGGAAGTGTTCGCCGGCCACGGCTGATGGCGGCCGGCAACCTCTTTACCCTGCAATATAGGCTTTGATTTCTTCGGCCTCGCGCTCGACTTCCGCAATGCGGGTCTTCACCACGTCACCGATCGAAATGATCCCGGCAAGCTTGCCGTTGGTTTCGACGGGAACATGGCGGAAGCGCTTGCTGGTCATCAGTTCCATCAGTTCGTTGACCGTCGATTCTTCATGGCAGCGGAAAACCTTCGATGTCATCAGCGAAGCCACCGGCTGATCGAGACAGTCCTTGCCGGACTTGGCAATCGCATTGACGACGTCACGTTCGGTGAAGATGCCGGAAATCTTTCCCTGCACCCCGACCACGACGATCGCGCCGATTTTCTTCTGGCTGAGCACCTTGGCAGCCTCCGCGACGGTCGTGTTTGGACCGGCCGTGACGACGTCGCGGCCCTTCAGATCGAGGATGGCCTTTACGGTATTGGACATTCACAACCTCCTATGTCGTAAGTGGAAACACTATACTGTTCACAGGCATCCGCGGCGGTCTCTCCTCCCAGCGCGGATCAGTTGGAATGGTGCACTTCAACGCTCAAGATTGCAATACGGCCGGTTCCTCGGGCTCCTCGTCCGAAGGCGGTAGAGCCCGGTCGAAAAGCGGAAACAGGAAGAATCCGAAGACGAAGCCGCCGATATGCGCATCCCAGGCGATCGCCTGGCTGCCGTCACCGATCAGCGGCACGCCGACGGCGATCAGCGCATTGCCGAACAGCCAGAACAGCGTGAAGACGATGACGGTACGGCTGCGGAAAGTCTCGGCGATCGACAGCCGCGGATTGAGATGCGCCGGCACGCCGGCCCGCGCCTGAGCCGGGAAGGCAAAGCGGCAGGCCGCGCCCATCAGGCCGGAAATCACCCCCGAAGCGCCGATCAGCAAGGTCGGATCGCCCCAGTTCAGCGCGGCATGAAGTGCAGCCGAGGCGATCGACGACAGAACCCAGAAAGCCAGATAGCGGGCGACACCGATTCGCCGGATCACCGGCGCACCGAAGGCCATCAGCCACAGGCCGTTGAAGAGGATATGTTCGATGCTGCCGTGGAGCAGCGAATAGGTCACCGGGCTCCAGAGCCACTCCAGCCCCTGCTCCGTAAGCGGCATGACATAGCGGGCGGGGATGAAGCCGAAGGTGACGAGCAGCCATTCGACAGCCTGATCGGAAAGAACCAGCGTCTGGACGGCATAGATGATGGCGAGCAGCGCGAGCGTCGCGACGAGAATGCCCGGCAGATTGAAGATCGGCTCTCGCTTTGGAATCCGTTCTTCCTCGTTGACCTGCCGTCCCGCCGATTGATCGTCCATCTTTGCCCTCGCCGTTGATGGCCAAAGCATTACAGGAGCGCCGGGCAAAAAAAAAGCCGTCCGGAAGAACCGGACGGCGGCCGAGCGTCCCCCGGGGATGACCCCGTGCCCGATGAGCTTGTGTGCTGAACTTCGTTGCCGAAGTGATGAGCGACAGTCCCATGAAGCCTGCGCCAGCACAACCGAAACCCTTCTTTAACCTTAACGGCTCCGAACTGGCATGAAACCCGCAGGGTAACCCTCAGATGGGCCATGAAGGCCCGTTTCTGGACTGTAATGAAACAGATTGGGTGTCCCGTGCGTCATCAGACCGTCATCGATGTTTACGACTACTGGAACCGCTTGCGCGGCGCCGGCGAAGCGCCGTTGAAGTCGCAGATCGAGCCGTCCAGTTTGGGTCACTTCCTGCCAAGCCTTTTCATCCTCGAAAAGAGCGGCGACGACATCATCACTTTCCGCCTCGCGGGAGCCAAGATCTCGGACCTGTTCGGCCGCGATCTGCGCGACGAAAGCTTCTCGGATCTCTTCGGCGATGGCTATAGCGCGACGATCGAAGCCACCATTGCCGGCGCCATGCGCCACACAATGCCTGCCCTCATCAATGCCACCGGTTATAGCACCGCCGGCCATCGCGCCGCTTTCGAGATCGCGCTCATGCCGCTGCGCTCGGAAGATGGTCACTGCGAGCGGATGCTTGGCGTCATCGCCGCGATGACTGTCGCGACCTGGCTCGAAGTCGTGCCGCTTGACTTCCTGGTTCTCGATCGTTGCCGGGCACTGCGCAGCTTCCAGGGCGCACCCGACGGTGTCTGGCCCGCCGCTCCGCGCACGCCGCGCCAGCAGGGCTTGGCGGGAATTCTCGGCCGCGTCGTCTCTTCGTTCCGTCCTGGTTCAAGCGCCCGCTGACTGTCCCGGAACGATACAACCGGAACCCATTCCGGAAGCTGTAATCAGGGGCAGTCAGACAACCTTCTGTTAATGTGTTGCGGGTAATGATCCCAGCATATCATTTTATAAAGAAGCGCTTTCATGCACTCGTTCCAGCAAGCCCAGACGCAGAGAGCGCCGCGCCCTGAACAGGGTGTTTTTCAGCGCGTGCCCATCAATATGCAGGGCCGCCTGATGCTTGCGAATTACGAAGAGTACGAATGCATGGTCATCGACATGTCGCCGGGCGATATGTACGTCACCTGCATCGGCCGCCCTCGCTCCAATGAACGCGTCGTCGCCTATATCGATCATCTCGGCCGTGTGGAAGGCCATGTGATGACGGTCGATGCCCGCGGCTTCACGATGTCCATCAATGCGACTGAGCGCAAGCGCGAAAAGCTTGCCGCGCAGCTGACCTGGCTTGCCAACAAGCACGAGCTCGGCCTTCCCGAAGATCGCCGCCACGACCGTCTGACGCCGCGCGAGACCAAGAGCGAACTGACGCTCGAAGACGGCACGCGTTATGTCTGCCGCATCATGGACCTTTCGCTGTCCGGCGCTGCCGTCGATGTTGAGGCTCGTCCGCCGCTCGGCTCTGCCGTCCGCCTCGGCAATATGCGCGGCCGCGTGGTTCGTCACTTCTCCGAAGGCGTGGCGCTGGAATTCCTGTCGCTCCAGTCCCGTGAGACGCTGCGCGAATTTCTCTAAGACGTCATCGTCCCGTCACCGTCGTCGACGAATACAGTCGCCTTGCAAAAGGCGGCTTTTTTGATGGCTGAGCTATTTCCCGACATCGAGCCCTATGGCCACGGCATGCTGGATACCGGCGACGGCAACCGGCTCTATTGGGAATGCTGCGGCAATCCGGACGGCATTCCTGCTCTGGTTCTCCACGGCGGACCCGGATCCGGGTGCTCGACGGGAGCGCGCCGCTATTTTGATCCATCGGCCTACCGCATCATTCTCTTCGATCAGCGCAACTGCGGCCGCAGCCTCCCGAATGCGGCTGATCAGGATTGCGACCTCTCCGGCAACACGACCTGGCATCTGGTCGCCGACATCGAGCGGCTGCGTGCCTATCTCGGCGTCGACCGATTCGTGCTGTTCGGAAATTCCTGGGGCACGACGCTCGCGCTTGCCTATGCGGAGTCGCATCCCGGTCATGTAGCCGCCATGGTGCTTGCCGGTATCACAACCACCCGCCGCTCCGAGATCGACTGGCTCTGCACCGGAATGGCGCGGTTCTTCCCACACGAATACGCCGATTTCACGCAGTCGATCCCGGGCGATCTCGCCCCTCTCGCCTATTACCACGGCCTGCTCAATAGCACCGATCCGGCCGAACGGCAGGCTGCCGCCGTCGCGTGGCATCGTTGGGAGGCGGCCTCGATCCTGCTTGCCGATCCGAACGGCTTGCCGCGCCGCTGGGCGGATGCCCGCTACCTGCTGACCCGTGCGCGGATCGTCACACATTATTTCCACCACGATGCATGGCTTTCCGACCGGCAGCTGCTGCAGGGTGCCGCAGCGCTTGCCGGCATACCGGGAATCCTGATCCAGGGGCGCTTCGATCTCGAGGCACCACTGGTTACGGCTTGGGAATTGCACCAATCCTGGCCAGGCAGCGAGCTTGTCATCGTCGAAAATGCCGCCCATTCGACTGACGACGCTGGCATTTCCGCCGAAATCGTCGCGGCCACCGCAAAAATTCTGCATTTTCTCAAAAAATAATTTTGGCGCCGCAACGTCTGAAATCGCTGTTTTCAGCCGTTTTCACCGCTCTACCTGAGCGATTCCGCATCTTTGGACACCTCAGCAAGCACCTCCCGAAACAACTCAATTCGTAACGAAATCGTAAATCCGGCCCGTGTCGCGTTAAGACTTTCGCCGGAATAGCGCCATTTCGGCACAGAAGACCTATCCCGGAATGGAACAATTTTACTCAAATTCGCCTCGAATTTTCTGCGTCTTTTATGCGCATTCGAGTCAAATATTCTTCAAGTTTTCCGCGCTTTTGAATCAACTAAGCATTTAATTTTACTGCGTAATTTTGCGTGAGATAAAATCGTGCGTGTCATTGTCCTCCCAACAAACGGGGAGACTACAACGACAATGTTCAACGCAATCAAGGGCGCCTTTATCGCCACTGTAATGATGATCACGATGACGGGCCCAGGACAGGCGGCGCCCGGCAGCATGACACTCGCAGGCAATGCCAGCCCGCCGATCGGCGCCTACCAGTTCTGCAAGGAAAACCCGGCAGACTGCAGCAATCCCGCCGGCGACGCCGGTCCGCTGCTTCTGACCGAAGATCGCTGGAAGCAGGTCCTCAAGATCAACTACCAGGTCAATTCCTCGATCCAGCCGATGACCGACATGGAAATCTACGGCGTCGAAGAGCGCTGGGCCTATCCGCGCACCGTCGGCGACTGTGAGGACTATGCGCTGCTGAAGCGCAAGCTGCTGATCGATGCCGGCGTATCGCCCTCCGACCTGCTGATGACCGTCGTGCTTCAGCCGAATGGCGAAGGCCACGCCGTGCTCACCGTCCGCACCGACCATGGCGACTTCATTCTCGATAACATGCGCAACAAGGTCATGCTCTGGGCCGATACCGAATACACCTACCTCAAGCGTCAGTCTTCGGATGATCCGAATCGCTGGATGAAGCTTCAGGATGGCCGTGCGGTCGCCGTCGGTAGCGTTCGCTAACACCTGAAATACCCCGCCGGCCAGTCCGGCGGCCCAAGGCTAGGCACCGGTCAGTCCCCCGCATCCCCGTCCCCGACCGGCGCCCCAGAGCCGCTCCCGCTGTCCCGGGAGCGGCTCGCCTCTTTTGTAGGGCAGAGCCGCCCTTTGGTTAATGCGATATTAACCACCCTCGCCCGATCCTACCGGTAGATTCATCACTGACACCGGCGGCTCACGTTTCTCTTGCGGCGGTCAACGACTGAAGATCCGCCATGAGCCATCCCGCTTCCAATGTTGCCGCGGAAGAGACGCCGCTTCTCTCCAATGGTTTTCTGATCAAGCTCACAGCTGTCGTCGCCGTCCTGGCGCTGCTGACGGTGGCGATCAGCTTTGGCGGACGCTGGTTCGGCCGCCACATCACGCTTGCCGGCAATAGCGACAGCACCGCAGCTGTCAGCATCACCATCGGCCGCGACACCCTGAACCTTTCCGAGAATACCCTCCGATTCCCGAGCCAGCGTCACGGCGGCGTCGCCGAGCGCGCCGACCTCTATCTCACCTGGCCGGAAATGCAGGGCTACACCAAGGAACAGCGCGCCCGCTTCGATGACGTCGCGCAATCCTCTGGCCTGATCTTCCTGCAGATCGCCCAGAGCACTATGTCGCGCGACATGTCGGGGCGCATCGAGCCGATCTATACGCATCTGATGGATGGCGCGGCCGCTCCCTATGCCGATGGCCTGACTTTGCACCGTCTGCGCGCCGATGCTGGCTATAGCGGCGAGGTGTTGCTGACGGCAGCGCGTGAGAACGCCCCCGACTACGCTGTCCGCTGCGTCCTGCCCGACTCACCCGAGGCTGCCACCAGCGGCGACTGCCAGCGCGATATCAAGGTCGGCAAGGATCTGAGCGTGCTCTACCGATTCTCCAGCCGTCATTTGAACGATTGGGACCATATTGATGCCGCTATTCGCACCTTTGTGGAGGCGCGCCTTGCGACCCGTTCTGCAACAAGCCGCTAAAATGCAGCTTGGTGGCGAAAGAAACGATTAATCATAAACGGATTGGTAACTCAGCCCCGGTAACTTCCGAAGACAACGGTCGGCGCGGAGGGGCGCGCGATCCGGTTCAAAACTGTCAGAAATGCAAGCGAAGAGTGAAATAGTGTCAAGGTCAGCCTCCTCCGTTGTTCCGTCCCGGTCCGGCCATTTTCTGGTGAAGATGATTACGGCGCTCGCAATCGCCACTGCGGCCTTCCTGGCCGAGTCGGTCACTGCCGAAGCCGAGGCTGCCAATCCGAAATATGCCGGCATCGTCGTCGACGCCAAGACCGGCAACGTCCTCTACAGCGAGAATGCCGATCGTCTTCAATATCCGGCATCGCTCACGAAGATGATGACGCTCTATATGACGTTCGAGGCGCTCGAACAGGGCCGCATCGCGCTCGATACCCGCGTCCCCTTCTCCCCGCATGCGTCGGCCCAGGCCCCGACCAAGCTCGGCGTTCGCGCCGGCGGCTCGATCACCGTCGAGCAGGGCATTCTCGGCCTCGTGACGCTCTCCGCCAACGATGCGGCAACCGCGCTCGGCGAGCTTCTCGGCGGCGGCAGTGAAGACCGCTTCGCCCAGATGATGACCGCAAAGGCTCATGCGCTCGGCATGACGCGCACTACCTATCGCAACGCCAACGGCCTGCCGAATACTGCGCAGATGACGACGGCCCGCGACCAGGCCCGCCTCGGCATCGCGCTTCGCCAGCACTTCCCGCAATATTACGGCTATTTCGCCACGCAGAGCTTCAAGTTCGGTACCCGCACCATCCGCAGCCACAACCGCCTTATCGGCTCTGTCCGCGGCGTCGATGGCATCAAGACCGGCTATACCCGCGCTGCAGGCTTCAATCTCGTCAGCTCCGTGCAGGACGAAGGCCGCTCGATCGTCGGCGTCGTCATGGGTGGTGCTTCGACCCCTGCCCGCGACAACCAGATGCGCAAGCTGATCGCTGCCTACCTGCCGAAGGCCTCGACTCGTGGCGGATCCAAGCTGATCGCCGAGCCGGCTCCGACCCGCGCTCCTGAGATCCCGGTCGCAGCAGCCTCCGAGATTGATCTGCCGCACACCGCTCCGGAACCGGCCGCCCGTTACGAAGTCGCCGCCGCGCAGACCGCCTACACCGATACACCTGCCGTAAAGTCCGAGAACCCGCTGGTCGCAGCACAGCCGGCAGAGATGCCGCAGCCGACCAAGGTCAAGACCGTCGCGATCAAGGGCAATGTCGCGGTTCCGACGCCTGCTCCCGCCTATATGCCGGAACAGCCTGAAGAGAATTCCGTTGATCAGCTGACGACCGCTTCGGTTCCCGCTGCCAAGGCCGCTGCAACGCCTGCTGCCGTCACCGAGAAGGGTCCGGCTGGCTGGGTTGTCCAGATCGGCGTTTCCTCCAGCAAGGATGCCGCGATGGACCTTCTGGAAAATGCCAAGACCAAGGGCGGCAAGGCTCTGCGTTCGGCCAAGCCCTTCGCCGTCGCCTATGCCAATGACGGCGAACAGATTTACCGCGCCCGATTCGGTGGTTTCGACGACCAGCGTGACGCGGTCAATGCCTGCAAGGCGCTGAAGCGCGCAGGCGTCAAATGCTGGGCTGCTGCCCAATGATCTCTTCGGTGCCGGCAGTTCTGTTTCTGACGGCACCGTTCACGGCAGGGCCAGTGTGTGCGGCTCCCGCCGAAATTCGTGACCTCGATTGTTAGTGCGTACGGGGAATATTATGGCGATCAATGGAAATGTACCGGGCTTTCCGCCCGAAGCACGCGCAGCAGGAAAGCCTGCCCGCACCGGCCTGCATCCGCTTCACGAGGCCGCTCTGCGCCTCGCCGAAATCGGCCTGCAGAAGCCGCGCGCCAAGTCTGCCAAGACCAAGGATCTGATCAATCTGCTGCTCTGCCATGGCGCGCGCGCCTGGCGCTATTCGCAGCCGGAAGCCCGCATCCATTTGCATGTGACATGCCCGGGCGGCAAATCGCCTGTGATGCTGCGCCTGCGCTGACCGCTTAAAGCAGTCCAAGCTCCGAAAGCTCGCGGCGCAAGTCCGCGGGCATCTCTGCGACACCGGCGCCAAGGCTCATCATGTCGCGCGGGATATCCTCTTCCGGATAGTAACGCCATCCCTGGAAGGCCCGCTTCGGCTGAACGGCGGTTTCGATCACCTCCGGGCCGAGAACGAGATGGCAGCGGCCGATCCCCTCGCCATCCGTGAATGTCTCGATCCCCAGCAGCTTCTGCCGCGCCTGAACCTGACCCTTGATCACCCAATAGAGCGAGCCGCCGTCGAGCAGTTCATCGACGCGCTTCGGGACCATGCGGGTGGTGTGGACGGAATGCGGTTCGAGGCCCGCGGCGATCGCCCGGAGCGAACGCTCGGCGACCCATTCGCGCAGATCCTCGATCGAGTCTGCGCCGACGCATAATTTGATGAGATGCAATGCCATGCTGGTGTTGAAATCCTTTTGACCGGCAGCGTCAAGCGCTACCGGCCGCAAGTCCACAAACTCAGCATTCCACGACGTTGACGGCCAAACCTCCGGTGGAGGTTTCCTTGTACTTCTCGCTCATGTCGTATCCGGTCTGGCGCATTGTCTCGATGCAGGCATCGAGCGGCACGAAATGCTGGCCGTCACCCTTGATCGCCAGCGACGCCGCCGTGACCGCCTTGACGGCGCCGAGCGCGTTGCGCTCGATGCAGGGAACCTGCACGAGACCGGCGACTGGATCGCAGGTCATGCCGAGGTGGTGTTCTAGCGCGATTTCAGCAGCATTCTCGATCTGGGCGGGCGTCGCCCCCATGACCGCGGCAAGCCCCGCAGCCGCCATCGCAGCCGCCGAACCCACCTCGCCCTGACAGCCGACTTCGGCGCCGGAGATCGAGGCATTGTGCTTGATGATGCCGCCGACGGCGGCCGCCGTCAGCAGATAGTCGCGGATGCCGTTCTGGTCCCAGTCGTCATGGAAATGCTCGTAGTAGCGGATCGTCGCCGGGATGACACCGGCTGCACCATTGGTCGGCGCGGTCACGACGCGGCCACCGGCGGCATTCTCTTCGTTGACGGCCATCGCATAGACGCTCAGCCAGTCGTTGGCGAGCAGCGGATTGATACGGTTGCTGCGCCACTCCTCCTGCAGCTTGTCATGGATCTGCCGTGCACGGCGGCGAACCTTCAGGCCGCCCGGCATGATACCGTCGACCTTCAGCCCGCGCTCGATGCAGGAGCGCATTGCTTCCCAGATCTTGTCGAGACCGGCGTCGAGCTCTTCGCGGCTGCGCTGGCTTTCCTCGTTGGCACGCTTCATCTGCGCGATGGTAAGGCCGGAGCGATCCGCCATCTCGAGCATCTGCGCTGCCGTCGCGAAGGGATAGGGAACCTTGGTGGCACCGGCGACCGCCTTCTTCTTCGCGCGCATCTGCTCGAGCTCGGTATCGGTGACGACGAAGCCGCCGCCGACCGAATAGTAGATCCGCTTCAGCAGCAGGCGCTCGTCCTTGTCGAAAGCTGAGAAGATCATGCCGTTGGCATGACCGGGCAGCGTCTGCTTCTTGTCGAAGACCAGGTCGTTCTTCGGCAGGAAGAAATAGGCGGGATGGCCGGGCGGCGTGATGCGGCCGGAGCGCTCCACCTGGTCGATGATACCATCCATCTTGTCGGGATCGACGCTATCGGGCGCCTCGCCCGTCAGGCCGAGGATAACCGCCCTGCCCGTTCCGTGGCCGATACCGGTATAGGCGAGCGAGCCGTGCAGGCTGGCCTTGATCGAAGCAACCTGCGCGCCCGACGACGGCCGCGGCCATTCGTTCGACAGGATGAGATCGAGGAAGCGGTTGGCCGCCGACATCGGCCCCATCGTGTGCGAGCTCGAAGGCCCGACGCCGATCTTGAATACATCGAATACCGAAAGGAACATGCCTGCTTCCCAATAATGAAATTCTGCCGAGACTAACCCCGGTCACGATCTGCCGCATGCGGCGGACCGACATCGCGTTTGACCGGCGCGACACCACCGATCACATGGATTTAATGCCTGCGGCCCGCTTGCGAAAGCCCGTCCATGCGGAAATCGCCGCCAAGCAACCGTTGTGGCGATTGCAGCACCCTGAAGCATCTGTAGAGTGGCGCCGCAGATCAGGGACTGAATCACCGATGCTCACCACCGCCGACTACATCTCGCTCGCCTTCTTTGCCGTCTCTTGGCTCGGCTATTCCTGGCTGCTGCGCGGCCGCACCTTCTTCGGCCGCACCAGCCTGACCCATGCGATGGGTGAGCGCCGCCGCGAGTGGATCTACAATTCGCTCCGTCGTGACCTCAAGATGATCGACACACAGATCATGGCCGGCCTGCAGAACGGCACCGCCTTCTTCGCCTCCACATCGATCTTCGCGATCGGCAGCTGCTTCGCGCTTCTCGGAGCGACGGACAAGGTCAGCGCCATCTTTGCCGATCTGCCCTATGTCTTCGGCGGCAGCCATGCGAGCTTCGAGATCAAGGTCGGTGGCCTCGCCGCGCTCTTTGCCTATTCTTTCTTCAAGTTCGGCTGGTCCTACCGGCTCTTCAATTACTGCACCATCCTGTTCGGCTCGATCCCGATGATGCGCGACACGGAGGCCGACATCTATGCCGCCGAGCGCGCCGCCGAACGCGTCATCCGCATGAACATCATCGCCGGCAGCCACTTCAACGAAGGCCTCAGGGCAATCTTCCTGTCGATCGGCTATCTCGGCTGGTTCGTGAACCCTTACGTTTTCATGGCAACGACGGCGACCGTCGTCTTCGTCCTCACCCGTCGACAGTTCTTCTCCGAGGCGCGCCTGGCGATCCTGGATGGCGGCCCGCCATCAAATCTCCACCTTTCTCCTATTCCCCGCGATCCCAAGCCTGATGGCGATGGTGATTTGTCCGGGAGACTGTGAATGACTGTTTTGGCGACTGATAGCGGCGTGGTCGCGCGTCCTCCGCGTATTGGCCTGCTGGACACGGTGCGTGGCGCCGCGCTCATTGCCATGGCCACCTACCATTTCAGCTGGGACCTGGAGTTCATGGGCTACCTGACGCCCGGGACCGCGGAGACCGGCTGGCTGAAGCTCTACGCCCGCGCCATCGCCACGACTTTCCTGTTCATCGCCGGCATCAGCATGGCGCTGTCGAGCCAGGGTGGCATTCGCTGGCGTCCGTTCTGG
This sequence comes from Rhizobium sp. Rhizsp82, assembly GCF_047325115.1. Lineage (NCBI taxonomy): Bacteria > Pseudomonadati > Pseudomonadota > Alphaproteobacteria > Hyphomicrobiales > Rhizobiaceae > Rhizobium > Rhizobium sp. Rhizsp82. The sequence goes on from NZ_CP168570.1 coordinate 2,804,749, forward strand.
AAGCGCTTCGCGATGATCGCTGGTGCTGCGCTGCTGATCTCGGTCGCAACACGCATCGCCATGCCCGGCGAATGGATCTTTTTCGGCATTCTCCACTGCATGGCGGCGATGACGCTGATCGGCGTCGTCTTCGTCCGCCTGCCGCTTCCGGTGACACTCGTTGTCACGGTCGCACTGGTCGGCGCCTGGATCGCCGACACTTTCGTCGCGCCAGGCATCCTCAGGTCCGCGATCTTCAATCATCCGCTACTCTGGTGGATCGGCCTGACCGACATGCCGCCGCGCTCAAACGACTATGTGCCGCTATTCCCCTGGGCCGCCGCCTATATGTCCGGCCTGTCGCTGTCTCTGATCGCACTGCGCACCGGCCTGCCGCAGAAGCTTGCCGCGATCGGCACCGGCAGCTCACTGCTTGCTCGCGCCGGCAAGCACAGCCTTGCCTTCTATCTGATCCATCAGCCGGTGCTGATCGCCATCGCTTACGGAATGACCTTCGTCATGCCGCCGGCGAAGCCCGATCTCGCCGAAATCCACATGCGCCAGTGCAATCCCGGCTGGTGCCAGGGCATGGACCCCAAGTCATGCCAGATTTATTGCGAATGCACGCTGACCGAAATGCAGGACCAGAAGCTGCTCGAGCCCTTCCACACGGGTGTCGTCAAGGCTGATGACGACCGCGTGCAGGCGATCGCCAATCAGTGCAGCATCAAGGCGCTTCCGCCAGAGCAGCAGTGATCCCTCAGGTGCCGACGCCGATTTCGGCCAGACGGCCGAGGCAGGCTTCCTCGATATTGTCTAGTTCCGTCAGGGTGTCGTCGATATCCTTGCGCTTCTGTCGCAGGTCTTCGCGCTTCTCGTCGACACGCTTCATCAACAGCTTCAGCTGCCCGAGCTCGCCCGGCGGCTCCTTGTAGACGGTGATGATTTCGCGGATCTCGGCGATCGTGAAACCGATACGCCTGCCGCGCAGGATTTCCTGGATGAGCCTGCGGTCTGCCGGGCGGAACAGACGCGTACGGCCACGGCGTTCCGGATGGATCAAACCTTCGTCTTCGTAGAAGCGAAGCGTCCGCGTCGAAACACCAAATTCGCGCGTCAGCTCCGTTATGCTATAGTATTTGTTCACAGGCATCGGATTCCCACTCTCTCCCGGCAATAATATTGACTTTTACGTAATAGTCAATTTGAGCGGGTTGGCGTGGTTAAATACCGAACCACCAGGTGGCAATACCGAGAAACGCGAAGAACCCCGTACAGTCGGTCACCGTCGTCACGAAGACCGACGATGCGATGGCCGGATCGGCACCGACCTTGTCCAGCAACAGCGGCAGCAGGATGCCGGCAAGCGCTGCCGCGATCAGGTTGATGATCATCGCCGCGCCGATCACCATGCCGAGCTGGTAGTCGTGGAACCAGGTTCCGGCAATCGCCCCCATGATCATGGCGAAGATGACGCCGTTCATGATGCCGACGCTCGCCTCCCTGCGGATGATGCGCCCGGCATTGTAGATATCGAGATCGCGGGTCGCGAGCGCCCGCACGGTGACCGTCATCGTCTGAGTCCCGGCATTGCCGCCCATAGAGGCGACGATTGGCATCAGCACCGCAAGCGCAATCATCTTCTCGATCGATCCGTCAAACAGCCCGATGACGCTCGCCGACAGCATCGCCGTGCCGAGATTGATCAGCAGCCATAAAAAGCGCGAGCGTACCGTCGAAATAACATTGTCCGACAGTTCTTCGTCACCGACACCGCCGAGGCGCTTGATGTCCTCATCGGCTTCTTCGTGAATGACGTCGACGACGTCATCGATGGTCAGCACGCCGACCAGCCGTTCGTTCTCGTCGACGACCGCGGCCGAGAGAAGGTCGTACTGCTCGAAAAGCTGCGCCGCCTCTTCCTGGTCCATCTCCGCGGGGATCGGATGATTCATCTCCCGCATGATCTGTTCGATCTTCGTCTGCCGCTTGGTGCGCAGGATCTTGTCGAGATCGACGGCGCCCAAGAGCTTGAAGGTCGGATCGATGACGAAGATCTGCGTGAAGGAGTAAGGTAGATCCTCCTCCTCGCGCATGTAGTCGATCGTCTGCCCGACGGTCCAGAACGGCGGCACGGCGACGAACTCCGTCTGCATGCGGCGGCCTGCCGAGCTTTCGGGATAGTCGAGCGCCCGGCGCAGGCGAACCCGCTCGGTAAACGGCAGTTGCGCCAGAATCTCTTCGCGGTCTTCCTGGTCGAGGTCTTCGAGAATGTAGACGGCATCATCCGAATCGAGGTCGCCGATCGCCGCGGCAATCTGCTCGTTCGGCATCTGATCGACGATTTCGCGGCGGATCGCCTCATCGACCTCCGTCAGCGCCGTCATGTCGAAGTCGTCGCCGAGCAGGCGCACCAGCGCCAGACGCTGTTCCGGCTGGATCGCCTCCAAGAGGTCGCCGATTTCCGATTCGTGCAGGCGCGCCACGTTCTGGCGCAGGAATATCGTATCACGATCGGCAATGGCGGCGCCGACAAGCGTCAGGAAGTCGCTGCGGACGTTGCCGTCCTCGTCATAGATATCGGCGTCTTCGTCGTCTGGACGCTTGCGGATGCGTTCGTCTTCTTCGCTTGCCGTCATCTGCGCCCTCGCATCCAATTTCATAACAGTTACGGCTTTCCTGCCGCGTTCGAGAATGGCGGCGGAAAAGGTATTGTCAACAAGCGGATAAACGAATCCCGGCCGCCCGGGCAGCGGCAGGAACTCAAGCCCCTGCTAACTGAAACGCCCTCTCCCGTCTAGCGTCAAAAACCCTCTCTGGAGATGACAATGCGCGGGCCGGAGGATAGTTTCCCGGCAATTGATCAGGAGCCTAAGCCCGCATGACGATCCGCCCCATCCTCCGCTATCCGCATCCCGGCCTGAAGACAGTCTGCACTCCCGTGACCGCCTTCGACGACGATCTGAAAACGCTCGCCGGCGACCTGCTGGAGACCATGCGGGCAGCCCCCGGCGTCGGCATCACGGCCGCTCATATCGGCGTCTTCAAGCGCCTGTTCGTTCTCGAACTCAGCAAGGCTGATGGCGTCAGAAACTACGTCAACCCCGAGATCATCTCCTCGTCGCCCACCCTGGTGCGCCAGACGGAAGGAAGCGTCTCGATGCCGGGCGCGACAGAGGATGTGGAGCGGCCCGCCTCCATCAGGCTCGGCTATCAGACCTTGTCTGGCGAGATGAAGGAAGAGGATGCGGACGGTTTCCTCGCGATCTGCATCCAGCACGAGATCGACTAGCTCGATGGCATCTTCTGGCTCCAGCGCCTGTCGAAGCTGAAGCGCGACCGGCTGATCCGCAAATGGGAGAAGGCCGGCCGGTAATTTCATAATCCGGCGCCGAACCATTCCGGTCTGCAGGCGTTGTTCGAGCATGAGCCTTCAAGGAGGAAGACCATGCCGAAGACCGACGACAAGAAGACGCTGTCGCGCGAAGACGATTACCGCGACTACGAGGAACGTAACCTCGACGATGGCTGGCCCTACTCCGATGCCTCAGGGGCATCGGATGGAAAGCCCGGAAACGGCGCCTATGGAGAGACAGCAGCCAATTTCGACCGCGACCGCAACAGCGGCTTCCGCATCGACGGGACCGACGAGGACGGCAACGAGAACCGGCTCAGGGACACGCTACGGGCCGACAGCATCAATCGTGACGACAGCGACGACCTTGAGGTGCGCGTCTTCGAAAACCTGGAGAACATCGAAGGCCTCGACCCCGACAGCATCGACATCCATGTCGACGGCCACACGGTGACGCTTGAAGGCTCGGTGGAGACGATCGGCATGGCGCGCAAGGTCGAACTCGGCGCCCTCGCGGTCGATGGCGTGCGCCACATTCGCAATCGCCTGGAAACGACAGGCGTCGACTCCCATATCCCGAATGAAGATTAGGTGGCTAAAATTGTAGCGCTTATTAATAATTCCAAGGGTTGTATTTATACTGGCGCCCGGCTTTGCGAAAGGCCGGGCAAAATGCTTTTGATAGCACACTAACGTTCGTCACGGATTGGTGAGAAAAGCCCACGATTTCGTGAATTACATGGACAATTCGTAACCCAATCCGCCTGCAACCTCCCGCAATTTCGCCCCAATTGGGGAGCGAACTCGTAGTTGCCGAGGGTTATCGTTTCGTTGTTGATTGCAACAACTGATTGAGGAGATATAACCATGAGCATCAAGCTCGCCGCAACCGCCTCCCTCTTCGCCATCAGCATGGCGTCGTCCGTCTTCGCCGCTCCGATGTATGATGACAGCTATGTCAAGCCGGTCCTGATCAGCCCGCCGAAGGCAGTGCACTACACGCAGCATGCAGCGCCCGCCTATTCCAGCGACTACACCAATGACAGCGATGGCTGGTACCAGTCGAAGATGCCGGCACCGAGCAAGATCAACTACAACAAGCTCGAAGCCAAACTGCAGGCTGAGCATCTTCCGCCTTGCCAGACGCCGGATGAGCTGAAGGGTCCGCAGACGAGGGCCGGTGACGGTGGCGCAACCCACACCGACGCTTGCCGCGACATGGGCGTTCACTGACCACTTGCTGATCTGAAAATGAGCCGGGGCCGCGTTTGCGGCCCTTCTCTTGTTTAAGGCCTTACCGTCAGAAACTCGACCGGCCCACCTGGCACTTCGTCATCGAACACCGCGCAAGCAAGCCTGCCGCCGAACACACAGGCGCCGTCGACATTGGTCCGGTTGCCCCAAATACGCGGATTGGAGGCCGAGGGGGTGTGGCCGTGCACCAGATGCTTGCCCCAATATTCCCCGGAGACGCCATCCGCAAAGCGGATCCACATCAGATCATGCGGCGTCTGCTCCTCGAGATAGCACCCCTCCCTCACCCCGGCGTGAACGAAAATGCGGTGCTGATCGGTATGAATGAAGGGCAGCGATTCCATCCAGCGCAGATGTTCGGGCGGCAGAGCGCCGCCATAAGACGCCAAGGTCTCCATCCCGCCATTTTCCAGCCACCACGATTCGGCATGCCGGCCGTCATGGGCGCCGGTCAGCATGTCCTCGTGATTGCCCTTCAGCGTGATCCACTGCCAGTCCGGTGAACTCGGTCCGGCGATTAGCCTCTCGATCACGGAGCGGCTATCCGGACCGCGATCGACATAATCCCCGAGAAACACGATCTTGCCTGCCGGAGCGTAAGCTTCCACCCGCTCGATCATCCGCATCATCGGATCGATGCAGCCATGTATGTCGCCGATTGCGAAGGTCAGGCTCAATGCTGCGGCTCCTTATCTGCCTTGAAAGCTAGAGCACGAAGCGGCCGTATCGATAGCCGGCCGCCGGAACGGTCTTGAGATACGAGATAAAGAAAACAACGTAATGAACTGTAGAAAAACAAAAAACCCGGCCTAAGCCGGGTTCTTGGTGCGGTCGAGAAGACTCGAACTTCCACGGGTTGCCCCACAGCGACCTCAACGCTGCGCGTCTACCAATTCCGCCACGACCGCATCGTGGTAGGGCCGATTTGCGTCGGCGAGGCAGCATGTAGCAAAAGCATTTTGGGCGCACAAGAGCGATATGACAGTTTTTTTCAAAACAAATCACAGCATTTGAATTGGGCATCAAACGGGGCCATATAGCGCTCTGCCGCTTCCCCTGTGCGGCAAGGGAAAAGTCCATGCTGCGCACCGATTTGCAATTCTCCATGTTTCCTCGCGAAGGCAATAATCCCGTCCGCTGGCGGATCGCCGATAGCCTGGTGCCCTATGAGCAGGCTGTGGAAACAATGGAACGAGAGGTCGCGGCGATTGCCGATGGCGGCGACGAACTCGTCTGGCTCGTCGAACATCCACCGCTTTATACGGCCGGCACCAGCGCCGATGCCAAGGATCTGGTGCAGCCGGACCGATTCCCTGTCTTCGCCACCGGCCGCGGCGGCGAATATACCTATCACGGACCCGGCCAGCGCGTTGCCTATGTGATGCTCGACCTCAAGCGGCGCCGCCAGGACGTCCGCGCTTTCGTTGCCGCCCTCGAAGACGTCGTCATCCGCACGCTCGATTCGATGAATGTCCGCGGCGAACGGCGCGAGGACCGGGTTGGCGTCTGGGTGCGCCGTCCCGAAAAGCCGCTGCTGCCGGATGGTTCGGTCAGCGAAGACAAGATCGCCGCCCTCGGCATCCGCCTGCGCCGCTGGGTCACCTTCCATGGGCTCTCTCTGAACGTCGAGCCGGACCTCGATCATTTCACCGGCATCGTTCCCTGCGGCATCTCTGCCTATGGCGTCACCAGCCTCGTCGATCTCGGCCTGCCGGTGATGATGGCCGATGTCGACATGCGCCTGCGCGAATCCTTCGAAGCCGTCTTCGGAGAGACCGTCAACGAGGCTTGAGGCGCGCCTTGCCTGCGGGCCGGTCCTGTGGTTGATGGTCATGTTTCCGGAAGCCGAGCATGTCCCAGCCACAATCCCAGCAGAATCCCCTCCAGGGCATGGCCATCATGGCCGGTGCCATGATCGTCCTTCCCGCCATGGATGCGATCGCCAAATATATGGCGACCTTCGAATCGATGTCGCCGGGCCAGGTGACCTTCTACCGGTTCTTCTTCCAGCTGGTCTGCACGCTGCCGCTGCTGTTCGTGCTCTTCCGCTGGAAGGCGCTGCACGCCAAGCGCCCCTGGATGAACCTGTTGCGCGGTGTCCTCCATGGCGCGGCAAGCCTGCTGTTCTTCGTCGCCGTCAAATACATGCCGCTCGCCGATGTCTTCGCCATCTATTTCGTCGAGCCCTTCATGCTGACGGCGATGTCGGCGCTCTTCCTAGGAGACAAGGTCGGCTGGCGGCGCTGGACGGCGATCGTTGTCGGCTTCGGCGGCGCCATGATCGTCATCCAGCCGAGCTACGAAATCTTCGGTCTCAAGGCGCTGCTCCCGGTCTTCTGCGCTTTCCTCTATTCGCTCTACCTGTTCCTCAACCGCGCGATCGGCGAAGCCGATTCGCCGCTGACGATGCAGACCATGGCCGGAATCGGTGGAACGCTGTTCATGGCCGTTGCGCTCTTCGGCGGAAATGCCGTCGGTATCGCGGATTTCGAGATCTCCCTGCCCTCGTCTCTCCTCGGTCTGGTGCTGCTGCTGATTCTCGGCTCGCTCTCCGGCTATGCGCATTTGCTCGTCGTTCGGGCTTTTCGCCTGGCGCCGCTCTCGCTGCTTGCCCCATTTCAGTACTTCGAGATCATCTCGGCCACGGTTCTCGGCTACGCGCTGTTCAATGATTTCCCCACTGTTTCCAAGTGGATAGGAATCGCCGTCATCGTCGCGTCCGGGCTTTTCATCATCTGGCGCGAACGGCTGCAGTCGAAGTCCGTCAATTCGGCCTGAATGAAACGGCAATTCGTTAACTGTCGTTGTTGAGGGATCTTCAATCCGCGCGCGATAGAAGCGTCTCCGGCCTCATGATGAGGTTCTGGAGATAAAAAATGAGCGAATTCCGACTCGCTTTCCCGGCATGCGTCATCGCCGGAAAGCACCGGTTGGCCGCCGACGACATCGGCCTTCTGCGCAAGCATAGCTTCCCGGACGGCGTCCGGACCGCCGACGACGTGGTCGTCATGCTCGCACTCAACAATTCCTGCCCCGAAAAATGCCCGGAATGGAACGCTTTCTTCGTCGAAAGCCTCGCCGGTTTCATCGTCAATTACAGCTATCCGCAGGGATCGCTCGACGAGATCAACGCCGCCTGGATCATGCGCATGTTCGCGACCGATGGCGTCGTGAACTCGGCGCTCGAGCTGGAGCTGGTGCTGCACATCATGGAAATCTCGTCCTATGTGCCGGATGAGCTGCGCGCCTTCGCCCTCGACCAGCTCCGCCTTGCGATCACCGACAATGTCGGCGGCTACAAGCTGACGCGCGCCGTCGAGCGCAAGGGAATCACCCGCCAGGACGTCGATTACGTCATGCGCGTGCTGCGCAATGTCTGCGAAGGCGGCGTCATCCCCGTTTCGCCGGTTACCCACGGCGTCCTTCGCCGCATCGAGATGGAAACACTTCCCGCCGCCAACCATCCCCGATGGACCGAAATCATGCGGGCGCTCGAGCTACGCGATTATCACCAGCCGCGCACCAGCCGCTGGCTGAGGATCGTCGACGACGAGCAGGCCGTGGCCTGATCCCTGCGCCGTAAAGCTGAATAGCTGCAAGGCTTTCGTACGATTGTGCGTCCTGAAGTTTCTGCGTAGAACTTCAGGACGCATTTCTCGGGTGGAGTCTTCATGTTCAAGAAAATCCTGATCGCGAATCGCGGCGAAATCGCTTGCCGCGTGATCAAGACTGCGCGGCGCATGGGTATTTTGACCGTCGCGGTCTATTCCGACGCGGATCGGGACGCGCTGCATGTCGAAATGGCCGATGAGGCCGTTCATATCGGCGCAGCGCCTGCTGCAGACAGCTATCTCGTCGCCGAGAAAATCATTGCAGCCTGCAAGGAAACAGGCGCCGAAGCCGTCCACCCCGGCTACGGCTTCCTCTCCGAGCGCGCCTCTTTCTGCGAGGCGCTGGAGAAGGAAGGTATCGTCTTTATCGGACCGAAGCCCAAGGCGATCCTTGCAATGGGCGACAAGATCGAATCGAAGAAATTCGCCAACGCCGCCAAGGTCTCGACCGTGCCGGGCTATCTCGGTGTCATCGAGGACGTGGCGCAGGCGGAAAAGATCGCCGGCGAGATCGGCTATCCGGTCATGATCAAGGCCTCGGCCGGCGGTGGTGGCAAGGGCATGCGTATCGCCTGGAACGAGGCGGAAGTGCGCGACGGCTTCGATCGCGCCCGTTCGGAGGCGAAGAGCTCCTTCGGCGACGACCGCGTCTTCATCGAGAAATATGTCGTCGATCCCCGTCATATCGAGATTCAGGTGCTTGCTGACGGGCATGGCAATGCGGTCTATCTCGGCGAGCGCGAATGCTCGATCCAGCGCCGGAACCAGAAGGTTGCCGAAGAGGCGCCCTCGCCCTTTCTCGACGAGAAGACCCGCAAGGCGATGGGCGAGCAGTCCATCGCGCTTGCCAAGGCCGTCGACTATCAAAGCGCCGGCACAGTCGAGTTCATCGTTGATCGCGACCGCAATTTCTATTTCCTGGAAATGAACACCCGCCTGCAGGTCGAGCATCCCGTGACCGAACTCGTCACCGGCATCGATCTCGTCGAGCAGATGATCCGCGTTGCGGCCGGAGAGAAGCTGCCCTTCGCGCAGAAGGACATCAAGCTGAACGGCTGGGCGATCGAAAGCCGCCTCTACGCCGAAGACCCCTACCGCAACTTCCTGCCGTCGATCGGTCGCCTGACCCGCTACCGCCCGCCCGCTGAGGGCAGGCATGGCGATATCATCGTCCGCAACGACACCGGCGTTTATGAAGGCGCCGAAATCTCGATGTATTACGATCCGATGATCGCCAAGCTCTGCACCTGGGCGCCGGACCGGCTGACCGCAATAGATGCGATGGCCGAGGCGCTCGATGCCTTCGTGGTCGACGGGATCGAACACAATGTTCCGTTCCTCTCGGCTCTGATGAAACATCCCCGTTGGCGCGAAGGTCGGCTTTCGACGGGTTTCATCGCCGAGGAATATCCCGATGGTTTCGCACCGGTAGAACCCGATGCGTCGCAGAAGGCCGCGCTGGCGGCAATCGCCCTCTCGGCCTCGCTGATCGAGACCAACCGCCGCGAACGCCATGGCGACCGCCTCCGTGCAGCGACGGGCGATCTGCGCAGCGACTGGGTGGTGAAGGTCGGTGGCGACTACGTCGCTGCGAGCCTCCTCGAAGGCCATGTCACCATCCCCTTCGAGATGGGAATGAAGGCCGATGGCCGCGAGCTGCACGTTGTCACCAATTGGAGACCTGGCGAGCCAGTCTGGTCCGGCACCATCGATGGCGTCAAGGTCATCGCCCAGATCCGGCCTGTTCTGAACGGTCTGCGCATCGACTGGCAGGGTCTCTCCGTTCGCGCCAAGGTCTTCACGCCGCGCCATGCCGAGCTCGACCGCCTGATGCCGGTCAAGCTCCCGCCGGATACGTCGAAACTCCTGCTCTGCCCGATGCCCGGTCTCGTCGTGTCGATTGCGGTTGCCGAGGGCCAGGAGGTCAAGGCCGGTGAGACGCTTGCCGTCGTCGAGGCCATGAAGATGGAAAACGTGCTGCGCGCCGAGCGCGACCTCGTTGTCGGCAAAGTGAAGGCAAAGCCGGGCGAAAGCCTCGCCGTCGATGCCGTCATCATGGAGTTCGCCTGACCCGTTCCGGCACAGCGGCGAGATACTCACCCATCGGTGACAAGGGCATTTGTTAATGCGGCTCGCGCTATGATGAGCCGTTTTCGCCCTGTGGCTGGGGCCGGAGTCCTCTATGTCGGCGCTTCAATCGGCGGCCATCCTGCTGTTCATCAATCTCGGTCTGCTCTGGCTTCTGATGCGCATTCCGCTCGGTCTGCGCACGATCAGCGTGACCAGAGCCTTCCGCTGTCCGCCCGAAACCCTCTGGAAGGCGATCAATCCAGTAGGCGAATCTGCCGATTGGCATCATGCCGTCATCAGCAGCAGGGCCATCGCCCATCGGCCGGGTTTCGTCGAGCAGGTCTACAGCCATCTCGACCGCAATGGAGAGCCGCTGCGCCGTGTCCTGGCGCTCGATCCGCTTCCTGCCGGCGGCGCGCATGCCTTCCGGTCGCGGATCGCCGACGACAGCACGCTCGATCCGGCCTTCTGGCAGCATTACAGCGAAAGCCGCATCATCAGGTCCACGCCACAGGGCTCTGCGCTGGAGATAAGCCAGACCGACCACTATCGCGGCCTCGCCTTCCTCATCTTCCGCTATTTCGTGCTCCAGCGCGAAATCCGCTCCTTGCAGGGATGGCTGGAAACCGGCATTTCCAGGCCGCAAGGCCATTTCGAAAGGCCTCTGGTTCAAACCTTCCTGGCCGTGCTTTCCACTCTGCTGCTCTGGCCGTTCTTCGGGCTCACTGCCAGCGGCCTGATGATCTCGACCTTTCTGACCATGGTCATCGCCCTTCACGAGCTCGGCCACATGGCGGCCTACCGCGCCTTCGGGCACAGATCGGTGCGGATGATCTTCATCCCGCTGCTCGGCGGTATCGCGATTGGCGGGCGCCCCTACAAGACTCTTTTCGAGGTTGCCGCCTGCGCTCTGATGGGCGCAGGAATGTCGGCATTCGTCGTGCCGATCATCATCGCTGCCATCCAGGGCATCGGCCACGGCGTCGTGCCGGCTAGCGTCGGCCGGCCGCTGCTCGTCCTGCTGCTGATCCTCGGCGCCTTCAATCTTCTCAACCTGCTGCCGATGCACCGTTTCGACGGCGGTCAGGTGCTGCGCCAGATCTTCCGCACCCGGCACTCGCTGATCGTCGCCAGCTTCACCGTCACCGCCTGCATTGTCGGCGTCGGTTGGGCGATCGGCCTGTCGAACAATCTGCTGATCGCCGGGCTGGCCGTCTTCATCCTGATGAGCATGATCGGCTCCGGCTCGGTCAACCCGCGTCAGAAGCTTGATGAGATGAATGATGGTGAAAGGATGCTCGTTGCATTCGGCTTCTACGCGGCGATCGCCATGCACGGCTATGCCATTATTTTCGCGAGCGAAAAGCTTTTCTGACGTTGGTGGCAAACTGGCTGCCGCATCCCGGACAAAGTGTCTTTTGATCAAGCTTTTCGCTTGAGCGCCCCTCTGCCGCCGTGCGATTGTCCGCCCAGCAAATCAGATAGGGAGATCAGACGATGGACGTTCGCGCTGCAGTCGCCGTTCAGGCAGGCAAGCCTTTGGAAGTCATGACAGTTCAGCTCGACGGGCCGAGGGCCGGCGAAGTGCTGATCGAGGTGAAGGCAACAGGTATCTGCCATACCGACGACTTCACCCTCTCGGGCGCCGATCCGGAAGGCTTGTTTCCGGCCATACTCGGCCACGAAGGCGCAGGTATCGTCGTCGATGTCGGCCCGGGCGTCACCTCGGTGAAGAAGGGCGACCATGTCATTCCGCTTTACACGCCTGAATGCCGCGAGTGCTATTCCTGCCTGTCGCGCAAGACCAATCTCTGCACGGCGATCCGCTCGACGCAGGGCCAGGGCCTGATGCCCGACGGCACCTCGCGCTTCTCGATCGGCAAGGACAAGATCCATCATTACATGGGCTGCTCGACCTTCGCCAATTTCACGGTTCTGCCCGAGATTGCCGTTGCCAAGGTCAACCCGGACGCCCCCTTCGACAAGATCTGCTACATCGGCTGCGGCGTCACGACAGGCATCGGCGCCGTCATCAACACCGCCAAGGTGGAAATCGGCTCGACGGCGATCGTCTTCGGTCTCGGCGGCATCGGCCTCAACGTTCTCCAGGGCCTGCGCCTTGCCGGCGCCGACATGATCATCGGCGTCGACATCAACAACGACCGCAAGGAATGGGGCGAGAAATTCGGCATGACGCATTTCGTCAACCCGAAGGATGTTGGCGACGATATCGTGCCCTACCTCGTCAACCTGACGAAGCGCAACGGCGACCTGATCGGCGGTGCCGATTACACCTTCGACTGCACCGGCAACACCAAGGTGATGCGCCAGGCGCTCGAATCCTCGCATCGCGGCTGGGGCAAGTCCGTCATCATCGGCGTTGCCGGCGCCGGCCAGGAAATCTCCACCCGTCCGTTCCAGCTGGTCACCGGCCGCAACTGGATGGGCACGGCCTTCGGCGGCGCCCGCGGCCGCACCGACGTCCCGAAAATCGTCGACTGGTACATGCAGGGCAAAATCCAGATCGACCCGATGATCACCCACACGATGCCCCTCGAAGACATCAACAAGGGCTTCGACATGATGCACAAGGGTGAAAGCATCCGCGGCGTGGTGGTATACTAAGCAGAGCGGCCTGCATTTCCATCGATCTGGAAATGCGGGCCTCGCCTTGTTAGACTGATGGAATAGCAAACCGATGGGAGCCAGTGTGGCGCAATCGTCCTCGATATCTCTTACGTCAGAGCAGCAGGCTCTTGTCGATGAGCTGGTGCGGACGGGACGCTTCGCGGGAGCGAACGACGTGGTTGCCACTGGGCTGCGCCTGCTCGAAGATCGTGAGAACCAGGCTGCCGCGTTTGTCAGCGCTCTGGAAGATGAAGTCGAGCTCGGCCTGCGTAGCGGCGAGGCTGCGCCCATGGAGCCCGCAAGTAAGCTTCTCGCATCCTTCCGGGCGCGGACCTGACTAGGTGGCCGTTATCCTTCGCAGACCGCAATTCGTCGAGGATCTCTACGGTATCTGGCGCTTCATCGCCCGCGACAGCGAAGCCCGGGCGGATGATTTCATTCTGGAACTGGAGATGCGCTACGAGATACTGGCGAATAACCCGTTGCTTGGTGTTCAGCGGTTCCGCCGCTATCCCAGGCTTCGGATGTTCCCATACCGCAGCTACATCATCATCTACGATCCGATCCCTGACGGCAGTGGCATTGAATTGATCCGCATCCTCAACGCCGCACGTGATTACCACCGCTATTTCGACGAATAGAAACAAAAGACCATGCCGCAAATCTACGTCGACGCCGACGCCTGTCCGGTCAAGCCGGAAATCCTGAAGGTCGCCGAAAGGCTCGGGATGGAGGTGACGTTCGTCGCCAATTCCGGGCTGCGGCCGTCGCGCGATCCGATGGTGCGCAACGTCATCGTCTCGAACGCCTTCGATGCCGCCGACAACTGGATTGCCGAGCATGCGGCAATAGCCGATGTCGTCGTCACCGCAGACGTGCCACTCGCCGTGCGCTGTGTGGCTGCCGGTGCATTGGTGTGCGGCCCCACAGGCCGTGTCTTCGACGACACCAATATCGGCATGGCGAGCGCCATGCGCGATCTAGGCGCGCATCTGCGCGAGACTGGCGAGAGCAAGGGCTACAACGCCGCTTTCGGCCCGAAGGATCGCTCGCGTTTCCTCGAAACCTTCGACCGGCTCTGCCGCCGCGCCAAGAACATTTCCGAACAGACTGGAGACTGACATGAAGATCATTTCGCAGGCGACCGCATTCGGCGGCATGCAGGGCGTATTCAGCCACGAATCCGAGGCTTGCAAATGCGAGATGACCTTTGCCGTCTTCGTGCCGCCGAAAGCCATCAAGGAGCCCTGCCCGGTGCTCTGGTATCTCTCCGGCCTGACCTGCACCCATGCCAACGTCATGGAAAAGGGCGAATACCGCCGCCTCGCCGCCGAGCTCGGCATGATCATTGTCTGCCCCGACACCAGCCCGCGCGGCAACGACGTCGCCGATGAGCTGACCAACTGGCAGATGGGCAAGGGCGCAGGCTTTTATCTCGACGCGACCGAGGCGCCCTGGGCCGAACACTTCCAGATGTACACCTACATCACCGAAGAGCTCCCTGCCCTGATCGCCGAACAGTTTCGTGCCGACATGAGCCGTCAGGGCATCTTCGGCCACTCGATGGGCGGTCATGGAGCCATGACGATCGCGCTGAAGAACCCCGGCCGTTTCAAGAGCTGTTCGGCTTTCGCACCGATCGTCGAACCCTCGACCGCGGACTGGTCCGCCCCGGCGCTCGAAAAATATCTCGGCGCCGATCGCAAGGCCTGGCGGCAATATGATGCCTGTGCTCTGTTAAGCGACGGCGCACGTTTCCCGGAATTCCTGATCGACCAGGGCAAGGCCGATGGTTTCCTCGAAACCGGCCTGCGCCCCTGGCTTTTCGAGGATGCGATCAAGGGCACGGACATCCAGCTGACGCTGCGCATGCACGAGCGCTACGATCACTCCTACTACTTCATCTCCACCTTCATGGACGACCACTTGCGCTGGCACGCCGAACGCCTCGGCTGAGCACAGGAAACGGGTGGCATGGCAGCTATGCCAAATCCTAGCTTGAACTTCGCCGCCCCGCGTCGCATATGACTGACAACGCAGACGACTGCGGCGCCCGAGCCTTCGGGCGCAAAAGTCGCGGGGACGGCCTCGCTCTTAACGAGGAGAGTAAGATGGCCTGGTTCCTGCTGTTTCTCGCAGGTCTTTTCGAATGTGGTTGGGCGATCGGTCTGAAATATACCGATGGCTTCACACGCCCCATGCCGACCGTTCTGACGGTCGTCTCGATGGTGATCAGCGTGGTTCTCTTGGGGCTGGCGGTCAAGACGCTGCCGATTGGCACGGCTTACGCGATCTGGACCGGTATCGGCACAGTTGGCACCGTGCTGCTCGGCATCTGGCTGCTCGGTGACCCCGCAAACGCTGCGCGCCTCGCCTGCATCGGCCTGATCGTTGCCGGCATCGCCGGACTGAAACTCACCGCATAAAGTGGAAATGCCGCGGATCAAACCGCGGCATTTCTCATTTCAGACCGTCTTGCGGCTATCGACCGAAAGCGCGCCGGCGCCGGCAAAGACCAGGAACAGGAAGATGAAGCAGAACAGGATTGCTTCACCGCCGCCATTGACCGCCGGATAGAAGCCGCGCGGGAAATGCGCCATGAAATAGGCGATCGCCATTTCGCCGGACAGCAGGAAAGCAACCGGACGCGTCAGGAAGCCGACGAGAACAAGCAGGCCGCCGATAACTTCCAGCAATGCGGCGACGAGGAACAGCGGCGGCAGCGAGCCACCGTCACCCTGCGGGATCGGGAAGGCGAAAAGTTTCATCGTGCCGTGTTCGATGAACAGCAGAGCGGCAAAAATTCTGAGCGCAGCCAGTGCATAGGGCTGATAGGCGCTCAAACGATCAAAAGCAGACATAAAGACTCTCCTTCTAGGGGCAGGAAGAGCGTTAGCCTGTCCGCGATGCCGAGAAAAATCACGGAATCACGGATGGCGTTCACATCTTCGACAGTGCCTAAAC
The DNA here is from genome assembly GCF_047325115.1 of Rhizobium sp. Rhizsp82. NCBI lineage: Bacteria > Pseudomonadati > Pseudomonadota > Alphaproteobacteria > Hyphomicrobiales > Rhizobiaceae > Rhizobium > Rhizobium sp. Rhizsp82. The sequence continues at coordinate 2,820,610 of NZ_CP168570.1, forward strand.
ACCGGAAAGCACAGTTTTATTCGGTCAGAGCGGAATGTTGTCATGCTTCTTCCAGGGATTGGAGAGATCCTTGTTGCGCAGCATCTTCAATCCCCGCGCCAGACGGCGGCGCGTCGAATGCGGCATGATCACCTCGTCGATATAGCCACGCTCGGCGGCGACGAAGGGTGACAGGAACCGGTCCTCGTACATTTTCGTATGCGCGGCGATCTTTTCGGGATCGGCGATATCCTTGCGGAAGATGATCTCGACGGCGCCCTTGGCGCCCATCACGGCGATCTGCGCTGTCGGCCAGGCATAGTTCAAGTCGCCGCGCAGGTGCTTCGACGCCATGACGTCATAGGCGCCGCCGAAGGCCTTGCGGGTAATGACCGTCAGCTTTGGAACCGTCGCCTCGGCATAGGCAAACAGCAGCTTGGCGCCATGCTTGATCAGACCGCCATATTCCTGCGCCGTCCCCGGCAGAAATCCCGGCACGTCGACGAAGGTGACAAGAGGAATGTTGAAGCAGTCGCAGAAGCGCACGAAGCGCGCCGCCTTGCGCGAGGCGTCACTGTCGAGCACGCCGGCAAGCACCATCGGCTGGTTGGCGACGAAACCCACCGTCGAGCCCTCGATCCGCCCGAAGCCGCAGACGATGTTCTTGGCAAAGCTCGCCTGGATCTCGAAGAAATCGCCCTCGTCGGCGACTTTCAGGATCAGTTCCTTGATGTCGTAGGGCTTGTTCGCATTGGCCGGAACCAGCGTATCCAGCGACTCGTCGGACTCTGTCACCGGCTGGTAACATTCGATTTCGGGGATCGGCGAAGTGTTGGACTGCGGCAGAAAATCGATCAGGCGGCGCACCTGCAGCAGCGTATCGACATCATTGTCATAGGCGCCGTCGGCAATCGAAGATCGCGTCGTATGGACCGAGGCGCCGCCGAGCTCTTCTGCCGTCACCGTCTCGTTGGTCACGGTCTTCACCACATCGGGGCCGGTGACGAACATATAGGACGTGTCGCGGACCATGAAGATGAAATCGGTCATGGCAGGGGAATAGACGTCACCGCCGGCGCAGGGACCCATGATGACGGAGATCTGCGGGATGACGCCCGAGGCGAGCACATTGCGCTGGAACACCTCGGCATAGCCGCCGAGTGCCGCGACACCTTCCTGGATGCGGGCGCCGCCGGCGTCATAGATGCCGATGATGGGCGCGCGGTTCTTCAGCGCCATATCCTGCACCTTCATGATCTTCTCGGCATGCGCTTCCGAAAGCGAGCCGCCGAAGACGGTAAAATCCTTGGCAAAGACGAAGACCGTACGGCCATTGACCGTTCCCCAGCCGGTGACAACGCCGTCGCCGGCGATCCGGCTCTTCTCCATGCCGAAATCGGTCGAACGATGCTCGACGAACATGTCGAATTCTTCGAAGGAATCCTCATCGAGGATGAGGTCGATGCGCTCGCGCGCCGTCAACTTGCCGCGTTTGTGCTGCGCTTCGATGCGCGCCTCGCCGCCGCCGAGACGGGCCGCATCGCGCCGGCGCTCAAGCTCTTCGAGAATTTCCTTCATGAAATCTCCTCCCGCCGCGCGAGCGGCTCGTCGTCAGCCGCGCCCGGCCGTCAGCTGGAACGCCGAGCGGATGCGCGCGGCAATATCCTCTGCAAGAATCTGGTCGGCCATAGCCGGATCGTTGGCGAAGCTCGAAACGTCGAAGGCCGAGACACCGATGACCGAGCCGTCGTCGACCGAGGCCGCGTCGGCCGTGATTTTGGCGACGTTGCGGTTCTTGTCGAACCCCTGCCCCTTGGTGACGGAAACGATGCGGATCGTCAGAACGACGCGCGGATAGACGTCGGTGCGGACCGTGGCGTTGATAGCCGCATTGACGCGGTCGCTGATCCCCGACAATACCGCCGGCGGAACGCCGACGCCACCGAGAACGACCGCGCTGCGGACGTCATAGATCGGCGCAGGCGGCTCCTTCGAGCCCATGCTGCAGGCGCTCAAGGCCACGCAAATCACCGCCAATTGGCAAAAACATAACCGCAGCAACTTCATTGCAAAACCTGCACCTATCCCCCGTCAGGAGTCGCAGATTTCGCCATTCTGGCTGTCAAAGCAATATGTTTCAGGCCCTTAGCGCCAAAAAAACATCCGCGGCGGCCTTGAAGTCTTCGAAGCGCTTGGCGCGGCGCGCCTCGGCTTCCTCGTCGCTGCCCCAATGCTCGATCGTCCAGTCTTCATCGAGATGCGCGAGCGACCAAACCTCGTCCATAGTCAGGTGCCGCTCGGCAAAAGCGAGCGCCAGGATCGCCGAACCTGTCAGCGTCGTGATCGTATGCAAGGCGGCGAGCGTCAGCGCATCGTCGTGGCGGCGCAGCGTCACACCGAAGGCGGCGATCGCGTCACGCGGCTGCTCGTGGTGAATGACACCCTCGATCAGGATGAAGCGCGCGCCAAGATCGTCGGCCGCCCAGTCGAGCACCGGATCCCAGCGATCGGCCTGCCGCTTCACCAGCATTTCCGGGCCGTCGGCGCGGTAGCAGAGAAGATCGCTGGACGAAAAGCGCAAGAGATCCTCGATGACCGCCTGCGTATCGCTGGCAACGCCATCGAGTGCCGTATTGGCCAGACGGGTCACCGGCATGGTCGACGGATCGATCATCTCGGCCTGCGCATCCCATTCGGCAGCAAGCAGATCGCCAAGCGCCTTGGCGGGAACGGCCAGAATCTGCTTGGCAGGTGTGCGAACCGCCTTGCCGTCGAGCAGGATGGCGAAGCCGCCGTCTTCCTGTTCGGCAACGGTCACATCCTTGTAGAAGCGCTTCGGCAGCGGCTTCTTCATCTGGATCTGCGCGCGGCGGATCGGATCGGGATGGCTGAGACCTTCGGAAAGGTCGTTCAACAGGTCGCGCATGGCGTCACCTCAAAAATGCTCGAGCAGGTCTTTCGGATGGCGGACGATGGCATCGGCCCCGGCGGCAACAAGGTCTTCGACACTTGCATAACCCCAGGATACGCCGATCGCCTTGGCGCCGGCCGCCTTTGCCATCTGCATATCGTAAATCGCATCGCCGATGACAATGGCGTCGGCCGGATTCATGCCGGTTTCGTCACAGCATTCGGTAACCATCGCCGGATGCGGCTTCGACGGGCAGTCGTCGGCGGTGCGCGAGACGATGAAATCCGGCGCAAAGCCGTGCGTTTCGAGAACGTTCACAAGGCCGCGCCGCGATTTGCCGGTGACGGCGCCGATCAGGATGTCGTCACGCGCGGCAAGCGCTGCAATCACCGGCTTGATGCCGTCGAACAGTGGCACGTCCATGCCCGGCTCGCTGCGCACGTCCATGTAGATCTTCTTATAATGCGCGGTCATCTCCACCGCCTCGTCATCGACATGCGGCTTGCCCTGCATCCGGGCAATGGCGATATCGAGCGTCAGGCCGATGATCGACTTGGTTGCCGAGATATCCGGCCGCGGATGGCCGAAATCCACGAAGGTGCGCGCCATGACCTCGTGGATCAGCGCAGCACTATCGACGAGCGTGCCGTCGCAATCGAAAAGCGCCAGTTTCATTCCTCGTCGTCCCTTTCGGCACCGGCGAGATCGAGGCCAAGCAGGTTCCAGGTCTGGACCATATGCGGCGGCAGCGGCGCGGTCACCTTAAGGCGGCCGCCGTCCGGATGCGGAATATCGATCTTGCGGGCATGCAGATGCAGCCGCTTTTGGATGCCGCCCGGGAATGCCCAGTTCGGATCCTCGATGAAATATTTGGGATCGCCGATGATCGGGTGTCCGATGTGGAGGGCGTGGACGCGCAGCTGGTGTGTACGTCCTGTATAAGGCTCCATCTCAAGCCAGGCGAGGTTCTGAGCGGCAGTCTCAAGGACGCGGTAGTAGGAAATGGCGTGGTCGGCGCCGTCCTCGCCATGCTTGGCGATCCGCATGCGATCGCCGTCCTCGGTCGCTTCCTTCACCAGCCAAGTCGAAATCTTGTCTTCGTGCTTGCGCGGCACGCCGCGTACCAGCGACCAGTAGGTCTTCTTCGTATCGCGCTCACGGAAGGCGGCCGTCAGCTTCTGCGCCGCGCCGCGGGTGCGGGCGATGACCAAAACCCCCGACGTGTCGCGGTCGAGGCGGTGGACGAGCCGCGGTTTCTCGCCCTTCTTGTTGGTCCAGGCTTCCAGCATCTTGTCGATGTTGCGGGTGACGCCCGATCCGCCCTGCACGGCAAGGGCGGCAGGCTTGTTGAGCACGATCACCTTGTCGTCTTCGTGCAGTACCATGCGCTGCAGGAGATCGTAATCGTCACCGTGCTTCAGGTCATGAGAGGCTATCGGCCCGGTCTTCTTGGCATCGACGTCAAGCGGCGGCACGCGGACGACCTGTCCCGGCTGGATGCGCGCATCGGTCTTCACCCGGCCGCCATCGACACGGACCTGGCCGGAGCGCAGCAGTTTCTGCAAGGGGCCGAAACCGAGCCCCGGATAATGGATCTTGAACCAGCGATCGAGGCGCATGCCCGCTTCGTCGGCTTCAACAGTGATATGTTCGATACCGGCCATTGTTCTTGTCTTTCCGGAAATGATTGCCTGCGCCTGGCGCGGCGGTTGCCGCTGGCTTTAGAGCATTTTTGCTCGCGCGGGAACCGCCTTTCAGAGCAAAGCGCGCATCAGGGCGAGACCAGCGATGACGGCGGCCATCGAGAGACCGACGCTGGCAGCAATATAGACGCCGCCCATCACCGCCTCGCCGCGCTCGAAGAGCGAGATAGCATCGAGCGAAAAGGCCGAAAACGTCGTGAAGCCTCCGAGAAAGCCGGTGATCAGCAGCAGCCGGAGATCTGCCGACGCATTGAAGCGGCGCGCGATCATCTCGGCAAACACGCCGATGATGAAGCAGCCGACGATATTGACGATCAGCGTACCCCACGGAAAGTTCGGCCCCCATAATCTGAGGGACCACTGACCGACGAAATAGCGCAGCACAGACCCGGCAGCACCGCCGCCGGCAACGAGAAGAGCTTGAAACATGGGCGTTGTGTAGCGCAGCAGCCCGCCGATTCCAACAGTTTCCGGCCCATCGCTAAAATGCGAGCGATTTCCTTAGCGGGGCAAGAACACGGACTGTCTATCCTGAAGCGGATGACACAGGTCGTAACCATATCCGCGAGCACCGCGGCCGCCGCTTTCGAGTCGCTGAGGATCGCTCAGCGCGTGCCGCCGAACATGGCCGCCAAGGAAACGCGCCGGATGGCCGAACGCCAGCTGCGCGGCGTGGCAGCCGCCGACGAGCTCGAAGATTCGCCCAACATCATCCAATCGACCGAGGTGGCCCTCGACCTGATGACCAAGGGCAACAAGCAACCGCAGGCCGGCCTGCAGCAGGCGCTCAGGTCTTACGAGGAAGTCTGATTCACCCCCAGGAAGCGAAAAGGCCCGCGGTGAAAGCCGCGGGCCTTTTGCTGTTTACTTGCCCTGGGCGGACAGGACCTTCAGCGTCACATCCACCTTGCCGGCCTTCTCGAAGGTCAGCGTTACTGGAACGCTGTCGCCCTGCTTGAACGGCGCCGTCACCTTCTGGAACATCAGATGCAGGGCGCCTGGCTCCAGCTTGACGGTCTCGCCGGCCGGAACCTTGATGCCGCCCTTGAGCTCACGCATCTTCATCACGTTGTTCTCGGTCTTCATCTCGTGCATCTGCACTTCGCCGGCCTTCGGCGAGGACACCGAAATCAGCGTATCGTCGGTCTTGCCGCCGTTCTTGATCGTCAGGAAGCCGCCACCGACCGGCTGGCCCGGCAGCATCGCCTTGGCAAAGGCGCCGGAGATTTCGAGATCGCCGAGCTTGGCTTCATCGCCAGCGGGTGCAGCCATCGCCATTCCGGCCATGCCGCTCATGTCCATGCCCGCCATGTCGTCATGACCGTGGCCGTGATCGCTGCCCGCGACAACAGTCAGCACCGGCGCCGGGCTCTTCAGCTTGTGCGGATCGCTGCCTTCGGCGGCAACCTGGTCCCAGGCCTCGACGGTATCGCCGCAGAGCTGCGTGACCGGGAAAGCCAGCGACGTCCCGGCATCGACGCCGGAGACCTTACCCTGGATGACGAAGGTGTCGTAGAAATCGTCGGAGAGATTGCCGCCCTTCCAGCGGATCTCGATCGCGCCCGACTTCACGGGCGTGCCGTGATTGTCGTAGCTCTTCTTGTAGTCGCCTTTGATGACCTCGAGCTGCCAGCCGGCCTTCGGCTGCGGCTTAGCGAAAACGAAACCTTCCGGCAGCTTCACCTGCACTTCATTGGTCGGCTTGCCATCGCAGCCATGCGGCACCTGCAGGGTCGCGAGAATCGTCGCTTCCTGCGGCGCCTCGGCGTCGAGGAAGGTCACATGGGCGCTGGCGGCCGTTGCGGCAAAGGAAAGAGCGGCGGCAAGGCCAAGGGTCTGAACGGTTTTCATCTGGTGTCTCCTCGCCGGCATCCGCATCGTCTTGGCGGGCTCCGGCATCATGTTGCATTTCGGTTCGGGCTGGAGATCAGGCCAGAACCGGCGGCCCCCGGGATTTTGGCTGCGCGACCGCGCGCACCGCTAGGGCGGCGATATCGCTGGTCAGGGTATTCTCGAAAGAAGCAAAGTCGAGCTTCAGCCATGCGGCCGCATCCGGCGCAGGCAGGATGATCAAGGCAGCGAGACGGCAGACCTCGCAATTCGGCCCCATCGGCAGGTGCTTGCCGTCATCGTCCTTGACAGTCACGCAAAGCGAGGCGAAGGAGCCGTCAGGCAGGGCATATTCGGCGCTGCTATAGAGGGGTTCGGCGGCAAGCTGCGGCGCCTGATGCGCAAGGCCGAGCACAAGCAGGCCCAGCGCGCAGATCATGCGCGTCAGCATCCCAGCTTTCCGGCCTGTGTTCGCCATCAAATCCCCTTCCGCGGCTGTCGCGATTAATCACTTTATTGGCGAAAAGCAAAAGCCGATTTGACGCAGATCACAATTTGCGCCGTGATGCCGCGACAAAAATTTGTTCGGCGGCGACATTCCCCCTTGCCAACAACCCGTTCCGCCCGATAATTGCCGCGACCTTGTTGGGAGAAGCCGGTTCGCAAGTGCCGGTGCCGAAGGAGCAACCGCCCCGGAAACTCTCAGGCAAAAGGACCACAAGGGGCAGACGGAACTCTGGAGAGAGGCGTTCTCGAAACGCTCGCCGAAGGGATAACAATCTCAGGCGCAAGGACAGAGGGGGCTCGATAACGAGGCGCAGCCGCGCCTTCATTTGAGCCCGCGCATGGAATTCCACGCGCAACGACCGGAGGCGTCATTGGACGATACTGCTGCCCTCAAGAAAACCCCGCTTCATGCGCTGCATCTGTCGCTCGGCGCCCGCATGGTTCCCTTCGCGGGATACGACATGCCGGTGCAATATCCGGCCGGCGTCATGAAGGAACACCTGCAGACCCGCCAGGCGGCCGGCGTCTTCGACGTGTCCCACATGGGCCAGGTCATCGTGAAGGCGAAGTCGGGCAAGTATGAAGATGCCGCACTTGCGCTCGAAAGCCTCGTGCCCGTCGATATTCTCGGCCTCGCCGAAGGACGCCAGCGCTACGGTTTTTTCACCGATGACAACGGTGGCATTCTCGACGACCTGATGATCACCCATCTCGACGATCATCTCTTCGTCGTCGTCAACGCCGCCTGCAAGGAAGAAGACGTCGCGCATATGCGCAAGCACATCGGCGATCGCTGCGACATCACCCTGCTCGACCGCGCGCTCATCGCGCTTCAGGGACCGCGCGCCGTCGATGTGCTCGCCGAACTCTGGGCCGACGTCGCCGCCATGAAGTTCATGGATGTGCGCCACTGCCGCCTGCATGACGTTTCCTGTCTGGTTTCCCGCTCCGGCTATTCCGGCGAAGACGGCTTCGAAATCTCCATTCCCGCCGACAAGGCCGAGGATGTCACCAAGCGGTTGCTTGAGCATCCGGATGTTGAGGCGATCGGCCTCGGTGCCCGCGATTCGCTGCGCCTCGAAGCCGGCCTCTGCCTCTATGGAAACGATATCGACACGACGACGACGCCGGTCGAAGCTGCCCTTGAATGGGGCATGCAGAAGGCCCGCAAGACGGGCGGCGTCCGCGCCGGCGGTTTCCCGGGTGCCGGCCGCATCCTCTCCGAGCTCGACAATGGCGCCACGCGCCGCCGCGTCGGCCTGAAGCCGGACGGCAAGGCGCCGGTGCGCGGCCGTGCCAAGCTCTATGCCGATGCCGAAGGCAAGACCGAGCTCGGCGAAGTCACGTCCGGCGGCTTCGGCCCGAGCGTCGAGGGTCCCGTCGCCATGGGTTACGTGCCGTTGTCGCATGCGGCTGCCGGAACGGTCATTTTCGCTGAAGTGCGCGGCAAGTACCTGCCCGTCACCGTCAGCGCCCTACCCTTTATTACGCCGACCTACAAACGCTGAAACTTTTCCCAGAGAGGACAAACAATGCTCAAGTTTACCGAAGAACATGAATGGCTGAAGATCGAAGGCGGCGTTGCAACGGTCGGAATCACCAATTACGCCGTTGATCAGCTCGGCGACCTCGTATTCGTCGAACTGCCGGAGATCGGCGCGACCTTCGCCAAGAACGACAATGCTTCCACCGTCGAATCCGTCAAGGCGGCCTCCGACGTTTATTGTCCGCTGGATGGCGAGATCACCGAAGTCAACGAAGCCATCGTTGCCGACCCGTCGCTGGTCAATTCCGATCCGCAGGGCGCCGGCTGGTTCTTCAAGCTGAAGCTTGCAAATGCGGCTGATGCCGATGGCCTGCTCGATGAAGCGGCCTACAAGGAGCTCACCGCGTAATGACGACGCCGACCGAATTCCAGTTCACCGACTACCAGCCCTACGACTTTGCCAATCGCCGCCATATCGGTCCGTCTCCGGCCGAAATGACCGATATGCTCAAGGTCATCGGCTATAACAGCCTCGACGGGCTGATCGACGCGACCGTCCCGCCCTCCATCCGCCAGAAGGCGCCGCTCCTCTGGGGCGCGCCGATGACGGAGCGCGAAGCGCTCGACAAGCTGCGCGAGACCGCCAACAAGAACAAGGTTCTGACCTCGCTGATCGGCCAGGGCTATTACGGCACGATCACGCCGCCGGTCATCCAGCGCAACATTCTCGAAAACCCCGCCTGGTACACGGCCTACACGCCCTACCAGCCGGAAATTTCGCAGGGACGCCTCGAAGCGCTCCTGAACTACCAGACGATGATCTGCGACCTCACGGGTCTCGACGTCGCCAACGCCTCGCTTCTTGACGAAGCAACGGCTGCCGCCGAAGGCATGGCGATGGCCGAGCGCGTCTCGAAGTCGAAGGCCAAGGCCTTCTTCGTCGACGCCGCCTGCCATCCGCAGACGATCGAGCTGATCAAGACCCGCGCCGAGCCGCTCGGCTGGTCGGTCATCGTGGGCAATCCCTTCACCGATCTCGATCCCGTCGATGTCTTCGGCGCGATCTTCCAGTATCCGGGCACGCATGGCCACATCCACGACTTCACCGGCCTTATCTCCCGCCTGCACCAGACGGGCGCGATCGCCATCGTCGCTGCCGACATCCTGGCTCTGACGCTGCTGAAGTCGCCGGGCGAAATGGGCGCCGATATCGCCATCGGTTCGTCGCAGCGATTTGGCGTTCCTGTCGGTTATGGCGGTCCGCATGCGGCCTACATGTCGGTCAAGGACGCGCACAAGCGCTCGATGCCGGGCCGTCTCGTCGGCGTCTCCGTCGATGCCCGCGGTAACCGCGCCTACCGCCTGTCGCTGCAGACCCGCGAACAGCATATCCGCCGCGAAAAGGCGACGTCGAACATCTGCACCGCGCAGGTCCTGCTCGCCGTCATGGCCTCCATGTACACCGTCTTCCATGGTCCGAAGGGCATCAAGGCGATCGCCCAGCAGGTCCACCAGAAGGCCGTGCTGATGGCCAAGGGCCTCGAAAAGCTTGGCTACAGGGCCGAGCCGGAAACCTTCTTCGACACGATCACCGTCGATGTCGGCCACATGCAGGGTCTGATCTTGCGCGCAGCCGTCGCCGAAGGCGTCAACCTGCGCAAGGTCGGCGGCACCAAGATCGGCATGAGCCTTGACGAGCGTACCCGCCCGGCAACGCTGGAAGCCGTCTGGCGCGCATTCGGCGGCAATTTCGCCGTCGGCGATTTCGAGCCGTCCTATCGCCTGCCGAAGGATCTGCTGCGCACCAGCGAATACCTGACGCATCCGATCTTCCACATGAACCGCGCCGAAAGCGAAATGACCCGCTACATCCGCCGGCTCTCCGACCGCGATCTGGCGCTCGACCGCTCGATGATCCCGCTCGGCTCCTGCACGATGAAGCTGAACGCCACGGCTGAAATGTTGCCGATCACCTGGCCCGAATTCTCGGATATCCATCCGTTCGTTCCGGCCGACCAGGCGCTCGGCTATCGCGAGATGATCGACGACCTGACGGAAAAGCTCTGCGCCGTCACCGGTTACGATGCCTTCTCCATGCAGCCGAACTCCGGCGCACAGGGCGAATATGCGGGCCTGCTGACGATCCGCAACTACCATATTGCCAATGGCAATGGTCACCGCGACGTCTGCCTGATCCCGACCTCCGCGCACGGCACCAACCCGGCCTCTGCCCAGATGGTCGGCATGAAGGTCGTGGTGGTAAAGGTCCGCGAAAACGGCGACATCGACCTCGACGATTTCCGCGCCAAGGCCGAGCAGTATTCGGAGAACCTCTCCTGCTGCATGATCACCTACCCCTCGACGCATGGCGTGTTCGAGGAAACGGTGAAGGAAATCTGCGAACTCGTGCACAAGCACGGCGGCCAGGTCTATCTCGACGGTGCCAACATGAACGCCATGGTCGGCCTGTCCCGCCCTGGTGACATCGGCTCCGACGTCAGCCACCTCAACCTGCACAAGACCTTCTGCATTCCGCATGGCGGCGGCGGTCCGGGCATGGGCCCGATCGGCGTCAAGTCGCATCTGGCACCGCACCTGCCCGGTCACTCGGAAACCGACGGCCGCCCCGGCGCCGTCTCGGCTGCGGCCTTCGGTTCGGCATCGATCCTGCCGATCTCCTGGAGCTACTGCCTGATGATGGGCGGCGAAGGCCTGACGCAGGCTACCAAGGTGGCGATCCTCAACGCCAACTATATCGCTGCCCGCCTCAAGGGTGCCTATGACGTGCTCTACAAGTCCGAAGCTGGCCGCGTGGCGCATGAATGCATCATCGACACCCGCCCGCTGGTCGACAGCTGCGGTGTGACGGTCGATGACGTCGCCAAGCGCCTGATCGACTGCGGCTTCCACGCACCGACCATGAGCTGGCCGGTTGCCGGCACGCTGATGATCGAGCCGACGGAATCCGAAACCAAGGCCGAACTCGACCGCTTCTGCGAAGCCATGCTGGCGATCCGGCAGGAAGCCCGCGACATCGAGGAAGGCCGGTCGGACAAGCAGAATAACCCGCTGAAGAACGCCCCGCACACGGTCGAAGACCTGGTCGGCGAGTGGGATCGCCCCTATTCGCGCGAACAGGCCTGCTTCCCGCCCGGCGCCTTCCGTGTCGACAAGTACTGGTCGCCGGTCAACCGCGTCGACAACGTCTATGGCGACCGCAACCTGATCTGCACCTGCCCGCCGCTGGAAGACTACGCCGAAGCGGCCGAGTAAGCGCTGAACAACGAAACGCCCGGCTTTGCCCGGGCGTTTTCATTTCTCGAAGATCGTGACCTGACGATGGCTGACCTGCAGGGCTTCCACTACATCGCCTTAGCAGGCGATCGCCGCTTACCGCCACTGCTGCTGATGCATGGCAGCAGCATGGACGAGACGGAACTTCTGCCGCTCGCCGCGGAGGCTGCACCGGATCACCCGGTCATATCACTGCGCGGTGGCATTGCCTGGGAAGGCGGCTATGCCTTCTTCCGGCGCAATAGCGACCGGACGCTGGATAACGCAGATCTTGCGGTTCAGACCGGACGAATCCATTTGTTCCTCGCCACAGCCATCGAAACCCAACTCATATCAGCACCACCCATCCTGCTTGGCTTCTCGAACGGCGCGATTATGGCCGCATCGCTGCTCATGCACGATCCGGCCTGCGCGCTCGGCGCAGTCCTCATCCGTCCGCTATCTCCCGCACCTGACGCAGCCCTGCCACCGATGGCGGCAAAGCCGATCCTGATCCTCGGCGGTGAATACGATGATCGCCGCCAGCCCGAAGATGCCGCGAAATCCGCGCAGCAACTCCAGGCCGCCGGCGCGAAAGTCGAATTTCAGATTTCGCCAACGGGCCATGGCCTCCACGAGAACGAACCCGGCATCATCAAGCGATGGCTGGAGACCGAGACCTTTTCCCTTGTCGCAGAAGACCTGCACCGCTAAGGACATCGGACTTTCGATAAAGGCAGGTTCCCCCATGGCAAAATCCGACAACGATCTCACTCAGGTGCCCTGGGCAAACCCCGTGCTGCTGGCGCTCGAAGAGCCCGGCCAATATGTGACGATCGGCACCACGCAGGCCGCCTCCTGGGCGATGATCGAGGACTGGCCGACCGAGGATGGCCCGGCGCTCGACAAGGCGCTGCTGATCTGCGCCGACGTCATCAAGGGCAAGGCCAGCAACGAACAAGCCCGCAACGCCTTCATCGCCGCGGCTGTCGAAGCCGGTATCGACATCAAGAAATAAGCCGCCTCAGGGCACGCGGCCCCGGCAGGCCCATGCGACATTGGCAAAGGATCGCGGACCGTCGGGCCGCCCGGCTTCGTAGGCATCGCGTACCGCAGCATCGACCTGCGCCCTCTCCGCGCCGTCGAGCTTGCCCACAAATGCGCCGAGCGGCCCTTCCCCCGCTGCAACCGGCCCCCAGTAGTCGTCGAAATTTTCGTAATTCATGCGGATCATGAGCTGCGTCTCCTCGACATCGAGGAGCCCGCCTTCGATGAAAGCCCGCTTCATCTCGCCCGGCTGCATCATCGGCTGGAAGCAATAGCGGTTGCGAAGCTGGCGTCCGGCCTCGCTGAGCGCCGCGACCGTATCGATCATCATCCGCATGCCCGCCATGCCGCCGAGATGATCCCAGACGACGGCCGCAACGGTACCGCCGGGCCGCGTGACCCGGCGCATTTCGCCGATCGCCTTCTTTGCCTCGGGAATGAAATGCAGGACGAGCAAAGCCAGCGCGCGATCGAAGCTCGCGGCCTCGAAAGGCAATGCGCAGGCATCGGCCTGCCGTATGGTGATCCGCGGATCATTGTTCCGCCGCAGCGCCTCCTCGACGAAGACGGATGAGAAATCGATCGCCTCGATCGCCTGGATACGCCGGGAATGGGCAAGCGCGAAGGTCAAACTGCCGGTGCCGCAGCCGACATCGACAATGCGATCACCATGCTCAACACCGGCAAAATCGATGAATGGCAGCGCGAGCTTCTGGCTCCAGCGTCCCATCAGCTGTTCGTATCCGGATGCCTTGTGGACATTGAAACTCGAGGACATCGGCGCCTCCGTCAACTGCCAGCATGGTAATCCCCGGCCTCGCCCTTGCCAAGCACGGACCACGCCGCCCGACTTCACGAAGCTGCACCAGTTCGAAACAGATCGTGCTTTCGAGCGCCAATGCCGTTAACGAAACCCGTTCAGCATTCGCTAAGCGCCGGCTGCTATAGCAAGTCTACGGAAGTGTGGGGAATACCGGCTGATGAACATCTCGAGCATCATGAATACCGCGTCGTCGGGCATGCGCGCGCAGACCAACCGTTTCGCCGCCACCGCCAACAATGTCGCCAATCTTAACACGCCGGGCTACAGCCGTATCGATCCCTCGACGATGACGACGGATGAAGGTCAGCCGGCCGATCTCGCCACCGAGATGACGGACATGATGCAGTCGGCACAGGGCTACAAGGCGAATGCGATCGTCTTCGAAACCGGCGCCGATCTCTGGCAACTGCTCGCCACCATCAAGCGCGACTGATTTCAGCCGAACAGATTGACCGCGGCATAGCCGAGAATGGCGCCGCCGAAGCCGATGATCAGCCATCCGGATATGCGGCGGATCAGCAGCGTCACGTCGCGCGAGATCCGGTCCCGCGCCAGATTGACGACGGCGCTGAGCAGCGTCCACCACACCATCGCACCCGCAAAGACGCCAACGACGATCGCCGCCGTTTCCATCGGCGTATTGCCGTCCACAAGCCCGAGACCGGCAAACAAACCGCCGAAAGAGAGCAGCGCGCCGGGATTTGAAATTGCCAGCAGGAAGGTCGAGGCGATCGTGCGGATCCCTGCCCCCATTTCGCGCGCAGCCGCCGGCGGCGTCACGAGGTCGCGAATGCCGAGAAAGATCAGGAGCAGCCCGCCAACCGCCGCGATCGGTAGCGAATAGGCATCGACGACATTGGACACCATCGCCAGACCCGCCGCAGCGACCAGCGCGTAGACGGAATCGCCGAGCGCCGCGCCGATGCCTATCGCCGCACCCGAGGCGAAACCGCGGTTCAGGCTGCGGTCGATGCAAAGCGTCGCAATCGGCCCCGGCGGTATCGTGATGACGAGACCGAGCAGAGCGCCTTTGGCAAACAGCAGAAGCAGCGTTTCGATGATCATGCCTGAGAGATGTTACGCCGCCGCGATCGGACAACCGCAAAAAGAAAAAGCCGCCATCGCTGGCGGCCTGTTGGTGGCCATGAGACCGCGCATCAATGCGAAGCGGTCACCACGGGATTGCCCTGCGCAGCAAGTGCCGCGAGATCGGCTGGCTTCAGTTCGACGGATTCCCCGCAGCCGCAGGCCGATGTCTGGTTCGGGTTGGTGAAGGTGAAGCCGGAGCGCAGCGTCGTCTGCTCGAAGCCGAGCTGGGTGCCGAGCAGATAGAGCACGGCCGACGGCTCGATCCAGACGCTCGCACCATCGCGCTCGATCAGGTCGTCCTTCGGGTTGGGCTCGGTCACCATGTCGATGGTATATTCCATCCCGGCGCAGCCGCCCTTCTTGATGCCGACGCGAATGCCCTTGGCATCCGGTCCTGCACCGCCGACGATCGCCTTCACGCGATCGGCCGCTTCCTGCGTCATGCTCATCACTGCAAAGCCCATCGGCTCATTCTCCTTACGCACACGGATTGAAGGTCCGGTGTTTCATGAATCAAATGTAGTGCCAGTGGCTTAACCGATCAATACCAGCCGCCAATTAGTACCAGCCGACGGCGACCTGCGCCTCTTCCGACATGCGGTCCGGCGTCCACGGCGGATCGAAGGTCATCTCGACCTCGACGCCCGACACGCCTTCGACGGCGCCGACGGCATTCTCGACCCAGCCGGGCATCTCGCCGGCCACGGGGCAACCGGGCGCGGTCAGCGTCATCATGATCTTGACCATGCGGTCGTCTTCGATGTCGATCTTGTAGATCAGACCGAGTTCGAAGATATCGGCCGGAATTTCCGGGTCGTAGACCGTCTTCAGTGCGCCGATCACGTCGTCGCTGAGACGCGCCAGCTCTTCCGCCGGAATGCTCGAATGCACGATACCCTCGCGCACGTCGGTCTTCTGTTCGCTGTCATCAAGGCTCATTACGGTATCCTCAAGCAAAGAACTTGCGCGCATATTCCAGCGCATCGGCCAAGGCATCGACCTCGGCGCGGGTATTATACATCGCGAATGACGCACGGCATGTGGAGGTCACGCCGAAGCGTTTCAAGAGCGGCATGGCGCAATGCGTGCCGGCGCGAACCGCAACACCACGCCGATCGATAACCGTCGAGACGTCATGGGCATGCAGGCCTGCAAGCTCGAAGGAGAAAATGCCGCCCTTGCCCGGCGCATTGCCGATGACCCGCAGCGAATTGACCTCGCGCAGCCGCTCGGTCGCATAGGCCGTCAGATCCGCCTCATGGCGCGCGATCGCCTCGCGGCCGATCTTGTCCATGTAATCCAGCGCATAGCCGAGACCGATCGCCTGAACGATCGGCGGCGTGCCGGCCTCGAAACGATGCGGCGGCTCGTTATAGGTGACGTTGTCTTCGGTGACCTCGAAGATCATTTCGCCGCCGCCCTGGAACGGGCGCATCTCGCGAAGGCGATCCTTCTTGCCGTAGAGCACGCCGATCCCCGACGGACCGTAGAGCTTGTGGCCAGTCATCACATACCAGTCGCAGTCGATATCCTGCACATCAACAGGCATATGGACAGCACTCTGCGAACCGTCGAGCAGCACCGGAATACCGCGCTCATGAGCGATGCGGCAGATCTCCTTGACCGGAACGACTGTGCCGAGCGCATTCGACATATGGGTGATGGCAACGAGCTTGGTGCGCTCCGTCAGGCTCTTCTCGAAAGCCTCGATATGGAAGGCGCCGTCGTCATCGACATCAACCCAGACCAGCTTGGCGCCCTGGCGCTCGCGGATGAAGTGCCAGGGAACGATGTTGGAGTGATGCTCCATGATCGACACGACGATCTCGTCGCCCTCGCCGATCTTCGGCATGCCCCAGCCGTAGGCGACCGTATTGATCGCCTCGGTGGACGACTTGGTGAAGACGATATCATCGACCGACGGCGCATTGAGGAAGCGCCGCACCTTTTCGCGCGCAGCTTCATAGGCCTCGGTTGCGGCATTCGACAGGAAATGCAGGCCGCGATGCACATTGGCATATTCGTTCGAATAGGCATGCGTCACCGCGTCGATGACGGCCTGCGGCTTCTGGGCCGACGCGCCGTTGTCGAGATAGACCAGCGGCTTGCCATACACTTCCTTCGCCAGGATCGGGAAATCCCTGCGAATGGCTTCGACGTCATACGTGGTTACGGGCGTTGTCTGGTCCATTTTCAGACCCTTTCATGTCGCTCCTTAGAGGAGCTACCGCAGAAGGTTTTGGTTTCGCAGCCGTTACCGCCTGCGCTACGTCATCCTCGGGCCTGTCCCGAGGATCTATCCACGTCTACGTTTCTGAACCGGCTTAGATCCTCGGGACAAGCCCGAGGATGACGGAGGAGAGATTGCCCCTCCGCCGTAACTCAAGCGTGCTTTTCAAGCCAGGCGGAGATGATGCCTTCCAGGGCATCCACCAGAGCCTCGTCTTCAAGCTCCTCGACGATCTCGGCGACGAAGGCGTTGACGAGCATCGCCCGCGCCTTGTTCTCCGGAATGCCGCGAGCCATCAGGTAGTAGAGGTGGTTGCTGTCGATATCGGCAACCGTCGCACCGTGGCCGCACTGCACGTCGTCGGCGAAGATCTCGAGCTCCGGCTTGACGGAGAACTCGGCATCATCGGACATCAGCAGCGTGTTGCAGGCCATCTTGGCGTCGGTCTTCTGGGCATCCGGGGCAACCCGGATCATGCCCTGGAACACGCCCTTGGCGCGATCGAAGACGACGTTGCGGATGATTTCCGTCGAACCGGTATTCGGCACGTTATGGCCGAGAACCATGGTGACGTCGGTATGGGTTTCGCCGCCGAGCAGGTTGATGCCGCGCAGGGTCAGGTCGGAACCCTCGCCCGTCGCCTTGATATGCAGCTCCTGGCGCACCAGCTTGCCGCCGGCATTGATGACGAAGAGCTTCAGCTTCGCATCGGCGCCGAGATCGATGCGGATCTGGCCGAGATGCGTGTCGTCACCACCCTGCTGCTGCAGGATGATCCAGGTGAGGTCCGAGCCGTCGCCGATCGTGATGTCACTGACATGGGACACGAGCGCCGCATCCGCGGTCACCGACAGGTGACGCTCGATGACCGTGCCCTTGACGCCGGCGCCGAAGGTGACCGGAAGACGCGTATGGATCTGGCCGCCGGCATGGACGATATCGATCTCGAGCGGCTGCTCGAGTTCGGTCTCGGCCGGAATGTCGATCACATAGCCGTCGCGCACGAAGCTGCCGTTGATCCGGCCAACCGCATCGTCGGCGCCAAGCGCACCGAGAGAGGTCGCAGCCGAACCATCGAGCAGGCCTTGGGCATAGCTCGAAATCTCGATACCGCCGACCGAAGCCTTGGCATCGACATGGCCCTGGACAATCGAAAGCACCGAAGAGCCCTCGACGAGCGGCTTCACCGTCTTCGAGGCAGCGTCACCGGCAACGGCCGGGATGGCGCGCAGCAGGTTCTTGAGGTCGGTATAGTGCCAGGCCTCGACGCGGCGCGTCGGCAGGCCGGACTTCTTGATGTCGTCGAGCAGGCGGTCGCGCGTCGCGGTGACCGCGCCGTCGCCCGGCAGCTCGCCGAACTGATTGTTGAAAGCCTCGATGAGCGCAGCTTCCGCGGCGGTCAGGCGGCTCGTGGTCTGCATGTTCATGGACACATCCTTTCCGCCCTGATCAGGCTGCCGCTCCGATGATGTCGGCATAACCGTTGGCTTCCAGCTCATGTGCCAGCGTCTTGTCGCCCGACTTGATCACCTGGCCCTTGTAGAGAACATGAACGGTGTCGGGAACGATGTAGTCGAGCAGGCGCTGATAGTGGGTGATGACGATCACGGCGCGATCGGGCGAACGCAGCGCGTTGACGCCATCGGCAACGATCTTCAGGGCGTCGATGTCGAGACCGGAGTCGGTTTCGTCGAGCACGCAGAGCTGCGGCTGCAGCAGCGCCATCTGCAGAATCTCGGCGCGCTTCTTTTCGCCGCCGGAGAAGCCGACGTTCAGCGGGCGCTTCAGCATATCGGGGTTGATCTGCAGCTTGGCGGCAGCGTCCTTGACGAGGCGCATGAAGTCAGGCGTCTTCAGCTCTTCTTCGCCGCGAGCCTTGCGCTGCTCGTTCATCGCCACCTTGAGGAACTGCATCGTGGCAACGCCCGGAATTTCGACCGGATACTGGAAGGCCAGGAAAATGCCCTTGGAAGCGCGCTCAGCCGCGTCGAGCTCGAGAATGCTCTCGCCGTTATAGAGGATATCGCCCTCGGTGACTTCGTAGTCTTCGCGGCCCGACAGGATGTAGGAGAGCGTCGACTTGCCCGAGCCGTTCGGCCCCATGATCGCGGCAATCTCGCCAGCCTTCACCGTCAGGTTCAAACCACGGATGATCTCGGTGCCGTCTTCGGCGATACGGGCGTGCAGGTTTCTGATTTCAAGCATGTTCTTGTTCCATAAAAGCGTTCGGAAACGGGCGCGCCCAACCGCGCCCTCGAATAATCAATGCAGAGACGGCGTCAGCCGACAGACCCCTCAAGCGAGATGCTGATCAGCTTTTGCGCTTCGACGGCGAATTCCATCGGCAGTTCCTGCAGGACTTCCTTGACGAAGCCGTTGACGATCAGGGCGATCGCCGCTTCGGTTGGGATGCCGCGCTGCAGGCAGTAGAAGAGCTGGTCTTCGGAGATCTTCGAGGTGGTCGCCTCGTGCTCGAACTGCGCGGTCGAGTTCTTCGCCTCGATATAAGGCACCGTATGGGCGCCGCACTTGTCGCCGATCAGGAGCGAGTCGCACTGCGTGAAGTTGCGGGCGTTCGAAGCCTTGCGGTGGGCCGAGACCTGGCCGCGATAGGTGTTCTGCGAAACGCCGGCGGCAATACCCTTCGAGACGATGCGGCTCGACGTGTTCTTGCCGAGATGGATCATCTTGGTGCCGGAATCGATCTGCTGATGACCGTTGGAAACGGCGATCGAGTAGAATTCGCCTCTAGAGTCATCGCCGCGCAGGATGCACGAAGGATACTTCCAGGTGATCGCCGAACCGGTTTCGACCTGCGTCCACGAAATCTTCGAACGGTCGCCGCGGCAATCGCCACGCTTGGTCACGAAGTTGTAGATGCCGCCCTTGCCCTGGGCGTCGCCCGGGTACCAGTTCTGAACGGTCGAATACTTGATTTCGGCATCATCGAGAGCAACGAGCTCGACGACGGCAGCATGCAGCTGGTTTTCGTCGCGCTGCGGCGCCGTGCAGCCTTCGAGGTAAGACACGTAGGCGCCTTCCTCGGCGATGATCAGCGTGCGCTCGAACTGGCCGGTATTCTTCTCGTTGATGCGGAAGTAGGTCGACAGTTCCATCGGGCAGCGAACGCCCTTCGGCACGAAGACAAACGAACCGTCGGTGAAGACGGCCGAGTTCAGCGTCGCATAGTAGTTGTCGGAGGTCGGAACGACCGAGCCCAGATATTTCTGAACCAGTTCCGGATGCTCGCGGATCGCTTCGGAGATCGACATGAAGATCACGCCGGCCTTCTTCAGCTCTTCCTTGAAGGTGGTGACGACGGAGACGCTGTCGAAGACGGCATCGACGGCGATCCGCGGCTTCTCGACACCGGCCAGGATTTCCTGTTCCTTCAGGGGAATGCCGAGCTTCTCGTAGACCTTGAGGATTTCAGGGTCGACTTCATCAAGCGACTTCGGACCCGGCGTGCTCTTCGGCGCGGCGTAATAGTGAATGTCGTTGAAATCGATCTTCGGGTAATCGACGCGCGCCCAGTTCGGCTCTTCCATCGTCAGCCAGCGCTTGTAGGCTTCCAGGCGCCATTCGAGCATCCATTCCGGCTCCTGCTTCTTGGCGGAGATGAAGCGGATGATATCTTCGGACAGGCCCTTGGGTGCCTTGTCCATTTCGATGATGGTCTCGAAACCGTATTTGTACTGATCGACGTCGATCTCGCGGACGCGATCAACCGTTTCTTGTACGGCTGGCATGTCGTTCTCCAATCTCGCCGGCTAAAGGTCCGGCAGGCTGTCGTGCGGGCAATTTTCTGATTGCCCCTTATGTAGTGGGCCAAAAGGGCCTTTTCAGCCCTGATGGCAAGCGGAAATTTCCGTTTCCGCAATTTTGTGAGACGGTCAGGCCGCCTCCCCGGCCGGCCTGCGCCGTCCGGCAATTTTTCCGAACGCGGCAAGCGCCCGGTCGATATCCTCGTCGCTGGTCGCAAAGCCGAGCGAAATGCGCAGCGCGCCGAGCTTCGGGTCATGGCCCATGGCAACGAGAACATGGCTCTCGCCGACCTTGCCGGACGAACAGGCAGAGCCCGCCGAAAGCGCCACACCTTCGAGATCGAAGGCGATCTGGCCGGTCTCGGCCTTCAGGCCCGGCAGCGTGAAGAACGTCGTGTTCGAGACACGCGCGCGATCGGCGCCGTAGATCACCACATCGGGTGCCGCTGCCCGCATGCCGCTTTCAAGCCGCGCCTGCAAGGCCGCGATCCGGTCGTTCCGTTCGCTGAAATCCGATCGCGCCTGTGCGGCAGCCGCACCGAAGCCGATGACGGCAAGCGAATTCTCTGTCCCCGACCGGTGACCCTTTTCCTGCCCGCCGCCATGGATCAGCGGCTTCGGCATCAGGATCTCGCCGCGCGACACCAGAGCGCCGGCGCCCTTGGGCCCGCCGAGCTTGTGCGACGACAGGATCAGAAAGTCGGCGCCGAGCGCATTGATATCGATCTCAATCCGTCCCGCGGCCTGCACGGCATCGACGACGAGAAGGCCGCGATGCGCCTTGACGATCTCGGCTGCCTCGCGAACCGGCTGGACGATCCCAGTCTCGTTATTGACGAGCATGATCGCCACCATCGGCAGACCGGATGAGGCATCGTGACCGGCAAGCAGGCCCTGAAGCGCCGCAAGATCGACGGTACCATCCGACGTCACCGGAATCTCGGTGGTCTTGTCCTTCGGGAAGCGCCCACCCTCGCGAACAGCGGGATGCTCGACGGCGCTGTAATAGAGATGACCGACCGCGAGCGGCGTGCGCCCCATGCGGAATTCCGGCGTCAGCACCATATTGGCGGCTTCGGTCGCACCGCTCGTCAGAATGACATGCGCGGGCTCGGCCCCGACAAGGGAGGCAACCTCGCGACGCGCGCCTTCGATTGCGGCGCGAACGGCACGTCCCTCGCCATGCACGGAATTGGGGTTGCCGAACAGATCCATGGCGCGCAAAACTGCTTCGCGCACTGCGGGATGCAGCGGCGATGTCGCGTTCCAGTCAAGATAAAGGCGGGGCGGCGCCATGATCTCAAGTCCTGCGCTTGGTTTCTGCTTCGGTGGTCCGGCTCATTTTTCTTGAAATTTCCGCCGGGCTTGCCTTATGACACTTTCACACTGCGTGGCGTGCCATGCAAAGTTTCGAATTGTTCTAAACTGCGTTTTAGAAAAGCTGACAACGTCCGTCAAGTCTGCGCAGTCCGAACGCGAAAATAAAACCCGGAGTACCGATGCCCGAAGTCATTTTCAACGGCCCTGCCGGCCGTCTTGAAGGCCGCTACCAGCCCTCCAAGGAAAAAAGCGCACCGATTGCCCTCATCCTGCACCCGCACCCGCAGTTCGGCGGCACGATGAACAACCAGATCGTCTACCAGCTCTTCTACATGTTCCAGAAGCGCGGGTTCACGACACTGCGCTTCAATTTCCGCGGAATCGGCCGCAGCCAGGGTGAATTCGACCACGGCGCCGGCGAGCTCTCGGATGCCGCCTCGGCACTCGACTGGGTGCAGAGCCTGCATCCCGATTCGAAGACCTGCTGGGTCGCCGGCTACTCCTTCGGTTCGTGGATCGGCATGCAGCTCCTGATGCGCCGCCCGGAGATCGAAGGCTTCATGTCGATCGCCCCGCAGCCGAACACCTACGACTTCTCGTTCCTGGCGCCCTGCCCGTCCTCCGGCCTGATCATCAACGGCGAGCAGGACAAGGTCGCCCCGGAAAAGGACGTCAACGGCCTCGTCGAAAAGCTGAAGACCCAGAAGGGTATTCTGATCACCCACCGCACCGTTCCGGGTGCCAACCACTTCTTCAACGGCCAGGTCGAGCCACTGATGGCCGAGTGCGAGGATTACCTCGACCGCCGCCTGAACGGCGAACTGGTGCCGGAACCGGCTGCCAAGCGCATTCGCTAAGCCTTGATCTCGCTGGCGCCGATCTCGAAGGTCGGCGCCACGAAGCCATCGATCAGCCTCGGCTCGATCTCCCGCATGCCGGCTTTGCGCAGCACGTGCTGGGAAGCAAAATTCTCCGGATGCGTGAAGGCGATCAAGCGGTCGCTGAAGCCCTTGCCGAGGAACCAGGCGATCAGTCCCCGCGCCGCCTCCGTCGCATAGCCCTTTCCCCACTCGTCCTCATGGAATGCGTAGCCGAGCTCAAACTCGCGCGCCTCCTCGTCATGCAGGGAGATCCCGGCACGGCCGACAAAGCGCCCGTCGCTCTTGGCCACGACCTTGTATTTCGTCGTGCCATCATCGTCCTGCTCGTCGATCCACTGCTCGATGCGCGACTGGCAGCGTTCCATCGTCCAAGGCAGGCCACCCGACATGAAGCGGCTCGTCGCCAGCGTCGAATGCAGGGCATGAACCAACGGTGCCTCGTCCGGCTGCCACATCACGAACTGCAGCCGCTCCGTCTCAAGAATTGTTTGCACCGATAGCCTCCGTCAGCACACCACCGCTGACCGCTTCCCGGACACCCGTCGTGCCCGGATAGGTCAACGGCAGCCCCTCGAGCGAGCGCACGGCCAGATAAGCCCAAGCCTCCGCCTCCATCGCGTCGCCGTTGAAACCGGCTTCTTCCGCCGAGATCACCGTCGCCTGATGCTCTGCAGCCAGCTGCGCAAGATCGCGCATGATCACCCTGTTCAGCCGTCCGCCACCGCAGATCACATAGAGCGCCGGCGTCACCGGCAGGTGACCGGCCGATTTGATGATCGATGCCGCCGCTACATAGGCAAGCGTGCGTGCGCCATCGGCAAGCTCCGCCTCCCGTCCCTGTGGCGGCAGGAAATCATTGCGATCGAGCGATCGCCGTTTTGCCGCGGTAAAGAACGGGCTCGCGAGATAGCGCTCGGCCAATTCGCTGACGACATGGCCCTCTGAGGCGATCATGCCGCCCTGGTCGAATGGGACCCCGGCATGGGCCTCCACCCACTGATCGATCAGCGTGTTGCCGGGGCCACTGTCATAGGCGATCACCGTACCATCGGCGCCGACATAGGTCAGGTTGGAGATACCGCCGATATTGACGAAACAGACCGGCATCTTGGCATTGCTGATATTGGCGGCCAGCGCAGCGTGATAGGCAGGCACGAGCGGCGCGCCCTGGCCGCCATGCACCATATCGTTCGCCCGCATGTCGTAAACCGTCGCAATACCGGTCTCGCGGGCGAGAAGCGCGCCGTCGCCAATCTGAACGGTCAAGGCCTCGTCCGGCCGGTGCAGGACGGTCTGGCCGTGAAAGCCGAGAACGTCGATAGCGCCGGCCTCCATTGCATTCTGTTGCAAAAACTCCCTAACGGCAGCTGCGTGACGCTGCGTAAGCTCCCGTTCGATGGCCGCGAGATCGCCCGGCCGTTCCTGCCGGTTCTTGATCGCCTTCGCCTGCTCGAGTGCCGTTTTCAGCCGTTCGCGAAAAGCCGGATCATAGGAAACGCCGAGAAACGGACCGCGCTCGACGAAGCCGTCGCCATCGGTCCGCAGCAACGCCACATCGATCCCATCCATCGACGTGCCGCTCATCAGGCCGATCGCGGTTCTCACTCCGGGCATGCTTCCTCCAAAAACTGTGCCGCCGAATAGTGCACTTTCGGCAAAACAGTGCTAAACGCGCCGCGGCGCTTCAACAAGTGCCGATCTCAATTCCCTCCGAAGCCTCAAGAGACGAAGTCATGTCCGAGTTCAAATCCGATTTCCTGCGCACCCTGAAAGAGCGCGGCTTCATTCATCAGGTCTCCGATGAATCCGGCCTCGACGATCTGCTCGCCAAGGAAACCGTGACGGCCTATATCGGCTTCGATCCGACGGCGCCGAGCCTTCATGCCGGCTCGCTGATCCAGATCATGATGCTGCACTGGTTCCAGGCAACCGGCCACCGCGCCATCTCGCTGATGGGCGGCGGTACCGGCATGGTCGGCGATCCCTCCTTCAAGGAAGAGTCGCGCCAGCTGATGACGGTCGACACGATCGAGAGCAACATCGCCTCCATCAAGCGCGTGTTCTCGAACTACCTCACCTACGGTGAAGGCGCGAAGGACGCCCTGATGATCAACAATGCCGAATGGCTGCGTTCGATCAACTACCTCGAATTCCTGCGCGATGTCGGCCGCCATTTCTCGGTCAACCGCATGCTCTCCTTCGATAGCGTCAAGACGCGCCTGGATCGCGAGCAGTCGCTCTCTTTCCTCGAATTCAACTACATGATCCTGCAGGCCTACGATTTCGTCGAGCTGGCCGAGCGTTATGATTGCCGTCTGCAGATGGGTGGTTCGGATCAGTGGGGCAACATCATCAACGGTATCGACCTCGGTCACCGCATGGGGACGCAGCAGCTTTACGCGCTGACCTCGCCGCTGCTGACGACCGCATCCGGCGCCAAGATGGGCAAGTCGGCGACCGGCGCTGTCTGGCTGAACGCCGACATGCTCTCGGCCTACGATTTCTGGCAGTATTGGCGCAACACCGAGGACGCTGACGTATCGCGCTTCCTCAAGCTCTACACGACGCTGCCGATGGACGAGATCGCCCGCCTCTCGGCGCTGGCAGGTTCGGAGATCAACGAGGTCAAGAAGATCCTCGCGACGGAAGTCACCGCCATCCTGCACGGCCGTGCCGCCGCAGAACAGGCGGCTGAAACCGCCCGCAAGACCTTCGAAGAAGGCGCTCTCTCGGACAACCTTCCGTCGGTGGAAATTCCGGCCGCCGAACTCGATGCCGGTCTCGGCCTGCTGTCGCTCATCGTCCGCGCCGGCCTCGCCGCATCGAATGGCGAAGCACGCCGCCATGTCCAGGGCGGTGCCGTGCGCATCAACGATCAGGCGATCAGCGACGAACGCACGGTGATCGGCAGTGCCGAGATCACCGCTGATGGCGTGATCAAGCTGTCGCTTGGTAAGAAGAAGCACATCCTGATCCGCCCCGCTGCCTGAGCAGTCCGGATAATCTGATTGAAAAGAAGCCGGCCACGCGCCGGCTTTTTTATTGAAACTCGAAGATGTTGCGGAAGACGCCAGGGGCGATGATCGACAGCGGGTTGATCTGCAGGTTCGGCTTGTCGAACTTGCCGGTCAGCTTGAAGGTGATGCCGATCAGGCCGCGGTCGGTACCGTTGCCGAGAATGATGCCGATGACCGGCAGTTCGGCGAATAGCCGGTTCAGACCGTAGGCCGGCATGAAGGTGCCGGTCATGTCCATGTTACCCTTGGTATCGCGGATCACGCCCTGGAAGGTCGCGCCGATCTGCTCGCCGCGCACCACGCCGTTCTCGATGGTGACGGTACCGCCCTGCGAGACGATACGGGCAAAGCCGCGCTGGAAGCGCTGCGCCGACGTATCGATCTCACGCTTCACGGCGGCATTCAGGCTTCGCTGATCCTTGCCGACGGGGGTTGCCACGATCGACCGCAGCCGGTCTTCGTTGACGATCTGGAAGCGGCGCACATCCGCCGAGCCGTCCCAGCCGCGCGGGCCGAAACGTACGGTCATGTTGAGCAGACCGCCGCGCATATGCTTGTAGAAATCGGCAAAGCGCGACACCGATCCCGCGTCACCGGTGGTGATGTTGAGCACGCGCCCGTCCTTCATCTGCGTCACGACGGCCTCGCCGCTGTCGGTGACACCGGAGAGGTTCAGCACCTGCAATTCGCCGTCGCGCATCATGTAGAGCGCATCGAGGCCGCGCACGCGTTCGTCGTTGAAGCCGACGATCTGGCCGAGCTTGGCGCGCACGGTGATATCACCGCCCTTGCTGTCGCCGCCGCCATCGTCGCCGCTGCCGTTCTGGCCGTTTTTCAGACGCGCCAGGATTGGCCGCGCATCGGCGGTATCACCGGAGACAGAAACGTCGAAAACGCCCTTGCTGCGGCGGATCGAGATGGCGAAATCGTCGAGCGACGAGAGTTTGACGCTGTCGAAATCGGCAGATGTCAGCCCGCCCTTCGCGACGTTCAGCGATCCGCTGGCACCAAAGCCGTCGCCCTTGAGCTTGAAATTCTTGACCTGCGTGTTCTCTGCAGGGCCGGAGACCTCGAACGTCGCCTCTGCTGGAATGCCGCTGCCCTTCGCCCAGCCGACCCACGGCAATTGCAGGGCGGCGCGCGACAGGTCGAGATCGACGGACTGCCGCTCTTCGTCGATCCGCGTCAGCTCGACCTTGATGCTGCCGTCGATGATATCCGACAGGCCCGGCAGCAGCTTCTCGCGCTGGTCGTTTGTCAGCGTCGCCGCGATGACGCGCTGCGGGGTGATGCCCGAATTCTTCTCGACCGGTTCCAGCAGCGAAATCTCCGCCGGCACGCCATCGATCTGCCCCTTGCCGTCGAGCGTCACCTGCTTCGGATCGCCATTCAGCGTCCCGTCCAGATTGGTGATTTTGCGCCCGGAGATCGGCTTGCCGACATCGACGCCAGAAAGCTGCATCGAAGCCTTCCAGTCCGGCGGCGGTGGATTCTGTGCGCTGACCAGGCCGAAGCGAGCCTGCACGGTGGCATTGATCTTGCCGTTCAGGTCTTGTGGCGCGAGACCGGCGCGCTGCAGCACCTGGATCGGCTTGTAGGTGAGAAGCTCACCCACGGCATCAGCTGAGCCCGATATGCCAAGCTGCATCTCCGCCATCAGCGGCTTGTCATAGGTCGACGGCAGCACGAAGCTGCCAGCACCAAGATTGACCGAACGCCCGGAGGCAAAGAAAGACGTGCCGCTCTTGATCGAGATCGTCGCCCGCGGCCCCTTCAGGTCGAAATGCGCCGAAGTATCGCGGATCGGCGGAATTTCGCCGGCGACATTCATCCGGGCATTGGCGATATCGAAAGCGATCTTGATCTGGTTCTCATCGAGCTTCAGCCCCTTGCCGACGGCCTCGTCGAGGCGCCCGAAGGGGATGAAAACGGAAATCGAGGCGTCGGAGACCGTGCCGCCGAACAGGTTCTTCAGCACCCAGTCACGGGCCTTCGGCGCCATCCAGAACGGCCAGAGCTGCTTGATCGCCGCCGTCTGCAATTGCTGCGACTGGCCGACGAAGCTGATCTCCGGCGAAACGTCACCGAATTTCGCATGCAGCGAGCCATAGAGCTGTCCGAGCGGTGTCGATACCGTGATGCCGGGGAACTGCAGCTCCTTGGTCGCGACCATGAAGCGGCCGCTCGTCTGGATATCGAACGGCACCGGCTGCTCGCCGGATCCGACAGGAGAAGCGCTGCCACCACTGACCAAGAGATCGATGCCGAAGCCCTTGCCGGCTGTCGGATCCAGCCGGTCGAGGTCGATCAGGCCGCCGTTGAAGGGAACGGTTGTCGCGCCGAATTGCCCCTGCGACCGGGCTATCTCGATCGTTTCCTTCTTGAAATCGTAGTTCAGATTGATCTGGCCGCCACTCAGCTGCTGCTGGTCGCCATCGACATAGATCAGCCCCGGCGCCAGCGTCACGCCGGTCGTCAACGACGGATCGGTGCCCTCGCCGTCCCTGACAGCCGAAATGTTGATGTCGGCGAAAGCGTTGATGCCCTGGCGGATCTCACCCAGCACGTTTCGCTTGATGGCAAACGGCGTCAGGTCGGCATGGCTGAGCTTGGCGGTGAAGCGCTGGGTCTTGTCGCCCAGCCTTTCCGCCTGAACGTCGAGCGTCGCCGGCTGGCCGTTGATGGCGATTTCGCCGGTCAGCTGCAGCGAATGATCGGTCGGCCGGGCAAAGACGAGATCGTCGATCACAAGCGACACCGGTCCGTTCGCCGTATCGGCCAGCTTGACGTTGATTCCCGATATGCGGACGCTGTCCGTGCCGCCGCGCTGGGCGAAACTGTCGAATAGGTCGAGATGCGAGAATGCCGATTCGAGCGCTTGGGGCACTTCGTCGACGCGAAGATTGTCGAGCTTGATGGGATTACCGGCAGGCAGCAGCGCCGTATCGAGCGCGATATCCTCCGCCTCGACATCGGTGATGGCGATCCGCCCGCGAAACAGCGCCAGTGGATCGAGCGCCATGCGCATCGCTTCGACGGTCGACAGATGTTCGCCGCTCTGCTGATCGATCAGGTTGACGTTGCGGGCCTCCAGCGCCAGCCGCAGGCCGGAGGTGAAGCGCACCACCGTCGAGCCCACCTCGGCCTTGTAGCGCGGCCCCATCGCGTTGTTCAGCGCCATCTGCGCCTGCTTCGACAGCGCCGTATCGATCATGCCGCTTTCGATCACGCCGACGATCGCGGCAATGATGATGAAGAGGAGAGCAAAGCAGGCACCGGTCCAGCCGGCGGTGCGCCGCAGCCGGGAGCGCGGCGGCGGGCAATGCACGATCATCGGATCCTCGGCTTGCGCCGAGGGGAGTTCATGCAAAGCGACGATGTCTTTCTTGCGAAACGTAACCTTTTCGCCGCGGATGGCCGACATACGCCTTGGGTAACTCCTTGAATTCTTATTTTCCGGTCTAGCTCGCCGGATACTCGCCCAATATATATCGGCCAGGTTCAGTGTCACTCATAAACCCGGCAAAAGAAAGGTTTCCACATGGCGGATATCGGTATCGGCGCCGAAGCCCCGGACTTCAACCTCCCGCGTGATGGCGGCGGCCGCGTATCGCTGACGGAATTCAAAGGCAAGCCTCTGGTTCTGTTCTTCTATCCCAAGGATGACACGGCAGGCTGCACGGCCGAATCGATCGGCTTCACCGAACTCGCCGCCGAGTTTGAAAAGGCAGGTGCGGCGCTCGTCGGCATGTCGCCTGATTCGGTCAAATGCCACGACCGTTTCATCAAGAAGCATAACCTTGCCGTCGCACTCGCATCGGATGAGGAAAAGACCGTGCTGCAGGCCTATGGCGTCTGGAAGCAGAAGAGCATGTACGGCCGCACCTATATGGGCGTCGAGCGCACGACCTTCCTGATCCGCGCCGACGGCACGATCGCCACCATCTGGCAGAAGGTCAAGGTTCCAGGCCACGCCGAAGCCGTTCTGAAGGCCGTGCTGGACCTCGCGGCATGACCGCTTTGCAGATGACATCGCTGAGAGGTGGCGCGATCGACGCCATCCGCTCAGCCGATCTCGATCGCAAGACGGCGCTCGCCCAGGAAGCCGCCACCCGCTGGTTCGCCCGCAAGATATCGCTGCGCTCGCCGCTCGATGCCGCACTTCCGGAGCGGCCCGGCCGCCCCGAAAAACCGGCGCTCGTGCCGCCGACTCAAGTTCAGAAGCGCTCGCTGCATACCGTCCACGGCCGCATCGCGCTGCTGCATGCAATCGCCCATATCGAGCTCAATGCCGTCGATCTCGCGCTCGACATCGTCGCCCGCTTCGCCACAGAGCCGGTACCGAACTCCTTCTTCGACGGCTGGATGCAGGTGGCTTTCGAGGAGGCCAAGCATTTCCGCATGGTGCGCGACCGCCTGCGCGATCTCGGCGCCGATTATGGCGACATGCCCGCCCATGACGGTCTCTGGCAGGCCGCCCACTCGACCCGCAACGATCTGACGGCGCGGCTCGCCGTCGTCCCGCTCATCCTCGAGGCCCGCGGACTTGACGTGACGCCATCGCTGCAGGCGAAGATGCGCGAGACCGGCGATCTCGACAGCGCTGCCGTGCTTGACGTGATCTACAATGACGAGAAAGGCCATGTGGCGATCGGCGCCAAATGGTTCCGCTTTCTCTGCGCCCGCGAGCGCCGCGATCCCGCCCAGACCTTCAGGGAACTGGTGCGCGCCAATTTTCGCGGACCGCTGAAACCGCCCTTCAATGACCTGGCGCGCGCCGAAGCCGGCCTCACGCCATCCTTCTACCGGTCATTGACATCGACAAGCAATGCGTAACCATTGCGTGCATTCACATTAACGAAAGAAGCAATTTATTAACCTTAACGGTGTGTAATCAACCCAATCGAGGCACGGGCGCATCAATTGGGAGATTCTCCGTGACGCATGCACAGCACCAGCGCGTATTCGGCAAGCGTTCACAGGAACATATCCTCATTCTCGCCAGTGGCGACAAGGTCCGTCACATGACGGTCAAGCCCTGGATGGCGGCCCTCGCCTTCTGCTTCGTCGGCGTCTTCGCCATCGGCTATCTTCTCGCCACTTCCTATCTCGTGCTCCGCGACGATCTGATCGGCGCCACCATGGCCCGTCAGGCCCGCATGCAGCATGATTATGAAGACCGCATTGCCGCGCTCCGCGCCCAGGTCGACCGCGTCACCTCCCGTCAGCTGCTCGACCAGCAGGTCGTCGAGGACAAGGTCGACAAGCTGATGGAACAGCAGATGGCGCTGACCTCGCGCCACGGCAAGCTCGGCTCGCTGCTCGACCGCGCCGAAAGCTCCGGCCTGACAGGCAAGGAAGAACCGGCGCCTGCCGCGCAATCCTTCGCTCCCGATGCCAAGGACAAGCGGGCCTCGCTCTCCGGCGGCGCGGAAGCTATCAACAAGCTGCTGACCGGCAATAGCGAACCGGCCGATGCGACGCCCGACAATACCACGCTCGCCTATGTTCCCGCGCCTGAAACCGTCGGCGATCGGGCCGACCGTCTGTTTTCCAAGGTGACGCTGTCGCTGAAAGGCGTCGAAGAAGACCAGCGTTCGCGGGTCGATCAGCTGACGGCAGATGCAGGCGACGCCGCCGATGCCATTTCCACCGTCCTGAACCGCTTCAGCATTCAGGTGCCGCAGCAGACGGCAAAGGCCGACGACGACAGCGCAGTCGGCGGTCCCTATGTCGAGCCCGAGAGCGACGACGATTTCAACAATTCGCTGGCACAGCTCGATACGGCGCTGACGCGCCTCGAGGCCGTGCGCAATACCGCCGAATCCCTGCCCTTCCGCAATCCCGGCATCGGCAAGGACATTACCAGCCCTTTCGGCAACCGCCGTGACCCGTTCCTGGGCCGGCTTGCCCTGCATTCCGGCATCGATTTCCGCTTCGCCCCCGGCGAAAAGGTTCGCCCGACCGCACCCGGCAAGGTCATCAATGCCGGCTGGACCGGCGGCTACGGCAACATGGTCGAGGTCGATCACGGCAACGGCATTTCGACCCGCTACGGTCACATGTCGCAAATTCTGGTCAAGGTTGGCGATACCGTCGATCGCGGCGATGTCATCGGTCTTGCCGGCAGCACGGGCCGCTCGACGGGCACGCATCTGCACTACGAAGTACGCCAGAACGGCCGGGCCGTTGATCCGATGTATTTCATGAATGCAGGGTTGAAACTCGCGACCTATATAAAATAACCAAACGCAGTAACCACAGCTTTACCTGTGCAAGGGCTGCAAGGCCCGTATTCCTTGACTTGCAAGCCGTTTGGGAATATGTCGCGCTGCATTGCGGCATGCAATCCCGCCGACTCAGCCAGAGTTCGGCCGAACCTGAACGGAAATAGTTTTCCCTTTGACGACATTTGCTGATCTTGGCCTGAGCCAAAAAGTGCTTTCCGCCGTTACCGACGCCGGCTACACGACCCCAACCCCTATTCAGGCGGGCGCGATCCCGTTTGCCCTGCAGCGCCGCGATATTTGCGGCATCGCGCAGACGGGTACGGGCAAGACGGCGTCCTTCGTTCTGCCAATGTTGTCGCTGCTGGAAAAAGGCCGCGCCCGCGCTCGCATGCCCCGTACGCTGATCCTGGAGCCGACGCGAGAACTCGCGGCCCAGGTTGCAGAAAACTTCGAAAAGTACGGCAAGAACCACCGCCTCAACGTGGCCCTGCTGATCGGCGGCGTGTCCTTCGAAGACCAGGACCGCAAGCTTGAGCGTGGCGCAGACGTTCTGATCTGCACGCCCGGCCGCCTGCTCGACCATTTCGAGCGTGGAAAGCTCCTGATGTCCGCAGTCGAGATCTTCGTCATCGACGAAGCCGACCGCATGCTCGACATGGGCTTCATCCCGGATATCGAGCGCATCGCCAAGCTGATCCCGTTCACGCGGCAGACGCTGTTCTTCTCGGCAACGATGCCGCCAGAAATCCAGAAGCTCGCGGACCGCTTCCTGCAGAACCCGGAACGTGTCGAAGTCGCAAAGCCGGCATCGGCTTCCAAGACCATTACCCAGCGCTTCGTTGCCACCCATGGCAAGGACTACGAAAAGCGCGCTACCCTGCGTGATCTCATCCGCGCCCAGGAAGACCTGAAAAACGCGATCATCTTCTGCAACCGCAAGAAGGATGTCGCTGATCTCTTCCGTTCGCTGGAACGCCACGGCTTTTCCGTCGGCGCCCTGCACGGCGACATGGACCAGCGTTCGCGCACGACAATGCTGCAGAATTTCCGCGACGGCCAGCTCCAGCTCCTGGTAGCCTCCGACGTGGCTGCTCGTGGCCTCGACATTCCTGATGTGAGCCACGTTTTCAACTTCGACGTACCGATCCATTCGGAAGACTATGTCCACCGCATCGGCCGTACCGGCCGTGCGGGCCGCACCGGTGCCGCGTTCACGCTGGTCACCAAGCGCGACACGAAGTTTTCCGATGCGATCGAAAAGCTGATCGGCGAGAAAGTCGAGTGGCTGAACGGCGATCTCAACGCCCTGCCTCCCGCTGAGGAAAGCAAGGAAAGCGATCGTCCTCGCCGCAACGGCCGTGATCGCGACAGGGACCGTGGCCGCGGCAAGGATCGCCGTGGTCATAAATCTGATATCGCCGCGGAAGATAATGCCGCCGAAGTCGTTGAAGCAGCAGCACCAGCAAAGGTCGAAAGCGTGAAGCAAGAGCGCAAAGCAGAAAACAAGCAGCAGAACAACACGCGCCACGCTCGCCCTTACCCGGCAAACGACGACTCCCGCGATCGCCGCCGCTATCGCGATCACGATGACGGCCCGACTCCGGTCGGTTTCGGTGACGACATCCCGGCGTTCATGCTGATTGCAGCCGGCGCCAAGGCCTGATCCCTTATGGGGAAGCCGGGCATCGACTTCCCAGGCCTCGGTGTAGGCCTGGTGATTGTGCGTGACGGAAAAATTCTGCTCTACAAGCGCGTCAAGCCGCCGGAACCGGGCCACTGGAGCATTCCGGGCGGCAAGGTCGATTTGATGGAGCGGGCGGCAGACGCCGCACGCCGTGAGGCGGAAGAAGAAACCGGCCTTGCGATCGGCAAGGTCAGGCTTCTCGGACCATCGGAAGTCCTGAGCGCCGCCGACAAGCAGCACTGGATCTCACTCCTCTATCTGGCAGAAAGCTTCGAGGGCGAACCTCAGCTGACCGAGCCGGACAAGCTCACCGATTTCGGCTGGTTTGACCTTAGCGAACTGCCGCAGCCTTTGTCGGAATTTGCCGCAGCCGCAATCGCGCTGCTTCCCGACACAGCGCTCTCCTGATCATTCCGCCCGCAGCGCTGCCTCATAGGCAAGCCTGACCCATTTCGCCATCTCATCCGGATCGTCATAGGCATTCTCGGGGATCGACCAGTAGGGCATCTTCACCGGATTGCCCTTCTTGCCCTCGTAGGACCATTGGATGGCGCCGGCATCTGCAAATTCCGGTGCGCTTTTCTCGTCGGCCTTCAGGAGCATTTCATCGCGCAGCTCGATCGCGACGATCCGGCCGAGGTGATAGATCCCCTTGCCGCCGAACATCCGCTTTATGGTGACAGGGCCGAGCCCCTGAAACATTTCCTCGATCGCCGCCGTATCCATTCTATCCCCTCAAAATGCCACCGGCCGCCAGAACGGCCTCAGGCGTATCCACGTCCAGGTGCGCAGCATCGCCGATATCGACATCGATCACCGGCAGCCCCGATGTCTCGATGATATGCCGCGCCCCGACATCGCCTTCAAGCCGCATCACGGCATCGCCGAGCGATCGCGGAAGAATGACCGGGTTGCCGCGCTTGCCGCGAGAGACGGCACGGACGATCGCACGCCCGGAAGCCGCACGGAAGGCCGCGATCAGCGCGTCGAGATCGGCGGACGTCACGCCTGGCATATCGGCGAGCATGACGAGAACGCCATCCGCATCACGCGCAGACGAGGCCGAAAATCCGGAGATCAACGAGCTTGCCATGCCAGATGCATAATCCGGGTTCTCGACGGCCGTGACATCCAATCCGGAGAGCGCAGCCTCGATCTCGCTCCGCCGGTGACCGGTCACGACGATGACCGATGCCGCGTCGGCAGAGAGCGCAGTCTCCGTAGCGCGGCGCACCAGCGGCTCGCCATCGAATTCGGCCAGCAGCTTGTGCGCGCCGCCCTCGCCCATCCGGCTGGCTTTGCCGGCAGCCAGGATGACGGCTGCAACCGTCACCGGCCGGTGATGCTCCTCGGCGCTGTCGCGTGGCCGCGGCCGTGTCTCGATTTCCATCAGAAGCCCTCCCACACCCATGCCCGTCAGATCGCGCGCATCGGGATTCTCGCCCGCCAGGATGCGATCCAGGACCCAATCGAAGCCATTCTCCTTCGGGCTCCGCGCGCAGCCCGGCGCCCCCACGACATAGGTCTCGCCGATCCGCCCGAGCACCATCAGGTTGCCGGGATCGACCGGCATGCCGACGCTGAGGATCTCGCCGCCCGCCTGCCGGATCGCCGCCGGGATCACATCGTCCTCATCGATCACCGCCGAGGCCCCAAAGACGATCACAAGCTTCGGCAAGCGATCAGTGGCGCTCATGGCCTCACTGATTGCAAGGGCAACGGCATCCCTCCGGTGCGCCACGCGCTGCTCGCGGACCAGCCGATTGCCGGATGCCGCAAGCCGATGCGCCAGAATGCGCGCCGTCTTGTCCATCACCGCAGGCTTCAGCGATGGCAGTTCGGTGGCGACAAGCGATACCGCGTAGTCGGCAAAGGGCTTGACCTCGAAGGCAACGGCCGCCCTCAAAGCCTCGCACGCTGCCTCCACCTTGCGGCCCGGCACAGCCAGCGGAATGATCTTGAACGTCGCCACCATGTCGCCCGCCCTCACGCGTGCATGGTCGGCGAGGCAGGCAAGCGTGATCGCCGGATCGATCCGGTTGACGCGATCGACGACATCGCGGTCGGCGACGAAGAGGCCGTCGGCCGCCGCATAGACATTCACCCGCCCCGTTGCAGCCTCGGAGAAGCGCAGATGATCCGGCGCAATCGCTGCGGCGAGCTGGCGAGCAGCCTCGTCTTCGCTAAGATCCCCGTCTTCGATCCGCGCTGCGGTGACGCTGGCGATACCGGCGCTGTTGAGCGCCTCGATATCCGCCGGCGACACGCGGTGCCCCTTGTGCAAGGTCCGCTCCGGCAATTTCACCGCATGTGCGAGCATCAGCCCTTCAGCACCGGCCACCGGAAATTCGCCGAACTTCATCGCATGTCACCCTTCGGCGACACGACATCGCGCGAGCGCAACGCCTCGATGATCTGCGCCAGAATTGCAACGGCGATTTCCGCGGGACTGGCGGCGCCGATATGGAGCCCGATCGGTCCGTTGATGCGTGCTAGCGCCTCATCTGGAAAGCCCTCGGCCTTCAGCCGCTCGATACGCGACGCATGGGTCTTCCGGCTACCGAGCGCCCCGACATAGAAACAGCCTCGGCGCAGCGCCTCTGCAATCGGGAAGTCGTCGATCTTCGGATCGTGCGTCACCGCGACCAGCGCCGTATAGGCGTCGAGCGGCTTGTCCTTCAAGACGTCGATGGGCCAATCGGCCGTGAGATCGATCCCGGCGAAACGCTCCGGCGTCGCGAAGGCCGTCCTGGGATCGATGATCCTGACGTCAAAGCCTGCAAGCGCCGCCATCTGCGCAAGCACCTGGCTGATATGGACCGCACCGATGATGACGATGGCGGCCGGTGGCAGATGGACATTGAGGAAGTAGCGCCCGCCATCAGCCTCGATCACACCGGAGCGCCCGGAGCGAAAGGCCGTAGCCACCGCCTCGCCAAGCGCCCCATCGATCTGATCACCTTCCGCAACGACGCTCGCCCGGCCACCACCGAGATCGGTGACCAGGACGGCCGCGATCCGCGCCTGCCGGCAGGCATTCAGCCTCTCGAGCGTCGCAAGCTCCATCAGCCGAGCCTTTCCACATAGACGCGGATACGCCCGCCGCAGGAAAGCCCGACACGCCAGGCCGTCTCGTCGGCAACGCCGAATTCCAGCATCTTCGCCTCGCCGCTGCCGATGACGTCGAGCGCTTCAGTGATGACCGCGCCTTCGACGCAGCCGCCGGAAACCGAGCCTTCGAAATTCCCGTCGGCATCGATCACCAGATGACTGCCGGCCGGGCGCGGCGCAGACCCCCATGTCTCGATGACGGTCGCGATCGCCACATCGCGGCCGCTCTTCCTCCAGGCTTCCGCCGTCACCAGCGGATCGAGGCCGATAGACGTTTCGCTCATGCCGGGCCTCTCAATCGCTCCAGATAGCGCCGCGGTTCGTAGGTACCGGCGCGTCCGAAACCGAGCGCCGCAGCAAGGTCGCTCAAGGAAGATAGATTGTGAACCGGTCGGAATTCGTCAACATGCGGCAGCATGGCGCGAACGCCGCGCGCCCGCGGCTCGAATCCGTCGAAGCGCAGCAGCGGGTTGAGCCAGATCAGCCGCCGGCAGGAGCGGTGCAATCGGTCCATTTCGGCCGAAAGTTGCTCGACGCCTTCGCGCTCCAGCCCATCGGTAATCAGCAGCACCACGGCGCCCTGACCCAGGACGCGGCGCCCCCAGAGCCGGTTGAACTCGTGCAGCGTTTCGCCGATCCGCGTTCCGCCCGACCAGTCGTTGACGGCAGCCGCGCATTCGTCCAGCGCCTGATCCGGATCCTTGTTGCGCATCTGCCGCGTCACGTTGGTGAGCCGCGTCCCGAACAGAAAGGTGCTGACGCGGCGCCGCCGCTCCGTCAGCACATGCAGGAAATGCAGGAAGATCCGCGTGTACTGGCTCATGGAGCCCGAGATATCCGCAAGCACCACCAAGGGCGGCTGTATCTCCTTGCGCTCGCGGTAGCGCGGCAGGATCAGCGACCCGCCGGTGCGAAGTGCGGCGCGCATCGTTGCACGGGGATCGACCGTCGCGTGGCGATGCGACGGCTTGAATCTCCTGGTGGTGACACGATCGAGCGGCAGCTGTAGCCGCGACAGCTCCTTCTTGGCGAGCGCCATCTCTGCCGCCGACATCTGCGCGAAATCCATGCGCCGGATGATCTCGTTGCCCGAAGTCGTGAAACGCGCGTCGATCTCGATATCGGGCTCTTCACGCGGCGGTTTATCGGGGCGGCGGTCGCCGAGCAGCGCATCGCTGGCGCGCGTCTCGCCGGGCTTCTGCTTTTCCTTCTCCCGCGTATCCGGCGCCTGCGGCGACATCATCGCGATCATCTTCTCGACGAGATTTCGGGAGCGCCAAAAGAGCCGGAATGCCTCGTCGAAGACGGCAGCATCCTCGTGCCGCTTGACGAAGACGGCCGAAAGCGCCGCATGAAACTCGTCGCGCGATCCCATGCCGATGGCTTCCACCGCCTCGATGGCGTCGGCAATCGCCGCGGGGCCAACCTTCAGTCCTGCCTTGCGCAGCGTCCGTCCGAAGAAAACGATATTATCGGCAAACCGGCCGTCACCCAGCGGAAGCGGCGGAACGACGATACCATCTTCAGCCTTTCCGCCCTGCATCGCCTATCCCGCTGCCCGCAATTCGTCCTGCACGTCTTTCAGCACCCGCGCACCCTCCCCGCCCTGGATACGGGCGATGTCGTCCTGATATTTCAGGAGCGTGCCAATCGTGTCGGAAATGGTCTCGGGATCGAGTGCCAGCCGGTCGAGCTCGGTCAGCGCCGTCGCCCAATCGATCGTCTCGGCTACACCGGGATTCTTGAAGAGATCAAGCGTCCTCAGGCGCTGCACATAAGCAACGATTTCGCGCGACAACGTTTCGTTGCAGTGAGGCACCTTGCGGCGGATGATCTCCAGCTCCTGCTGCGCCTGCGGATAATCGACCCAATGGTATAGGCACCGCCGCTTCAGCGCGTCATGCACCTCGCGCGTCCGGTTGGTGGTGATGATGACGATAGGCGGCTCGGCGGCCTTGATCGTCCCGAGCTCAGGAATAGTCACCTGAAAATCCGAGAGCACTTCAAGGAGGAACGCTTCGAAGGCCTCGTCGGTACGGTCGAGCTCATCGATCAGGAAAACCGGGGCACGGCCATTTTCGGAGAACAGTGCCTGCAGTACCGGACGCCGGATCAGATAGCGCTCGGAAAAGATATCGGATTCGATCCGTCCGCGGTCCGTCAGACCCGATGCTTCCGCCAGCCGGATTTCCAGCATCTGTGCCGGGTAGTTCCACTCGTAGACGGCGGAGGCGACATCCAGCCCCTCGTAACATTGCAGCCGGATCAGCGGGCGCCCGAGCGCCTTTGACAGAACCTTGGCGATCTCGGTCTTGCCGACGCCCGCCTCACCCTCGAGAAACAGGGGCCGCTTCATCTTCAATGCCAGGAAAAGCACGGTGCCGAGCGCCCGGCCCGCAAGATAGTCCTGCCCGCCGAGCAGCGCGATCGTCTCGTCGATCGACTGCGGCAGAATCGGCGCGGTCTGATCAGCCATGTCTCCTCCCTTTTGGGGAAGTTATAGCGTGTGATAGTCCCGGTTCATATAGAGGAGAGCCGGTTTTGTTTCGTCGAAGCGGACGCCGACGACCTCGCCGAAGATGACGTGATGGGTCGACATCTCCTTGATTTCCATGACGCGGCAATCAAAGGAGGCCAAGCTGTCGGAAAGCACCGGCGCACCGGTTACCAGCTTCTCGAACTTGCCGGTCGCGAACCGCTCTTCGTTGCTGAGCTGCGTGCGGCCGGAAAACGCATCGGCCAGCCCCTGATGATGGGCGCCCAGCGTATTCAGAGCGAAGATGCCGCTGCGGAAGAAGATCTCGTTCTTCGGGTTGGAATTATTGAGGCAGACGAGCACGCAGGCCGGACTGTCGGAGACCGAACAGGCGGCGGTGATCGTCACGCCGCGCACCTGATCGCCAAGCGCCGTCGTCACGAGCTGCACGTGGCCGCCGAAACGGCTCATGGCATCACGATAAAGCTTGGGATCGATCGGCTGTCTGCTCAACAAAAGGTGTCTCCCGCGGCCTCGCCGCTTGTTGTTCTTCCGCTAATATGGCGGTCATCGGTTACCTTTTCTACAATGAACGCGACGAAATGCTGCCTATTCCGCTGTTTTTCTTTGACGATTACCAATCGCCGGATAAAAGGGCATGAAGAAGGTCAGGAGCCGGCGACTTTTATGAATATTCTGCGTGGCATAGCTGCTGTTTCGATGCTGCTGGTGGCGGCGTCGGCGGGCCATGCAGCCGGCGTGACGATCGGCGTCGTCGCCCCACAGGGCGGCAGCCTGCAGCAGCTCGGCACCCAGGTCTTCGCCGGCGCCAATTTTCAGATCACCAGGGACGGCAATACCTTCGTCGCGATCAACGAGAGCTGCGAGGAAAACAGCGGCGGAGCGCTCGCCGACCAGCTCATCAGTGCCAAGGTCCAGATCGCCATCGGCTTCCTCTGCAGCGAGACGCTCGAAGGCGCCCTGCCGAAGCTGAAGGACGCCAATATCCCGGCAATCACCGTCTCTGTCCGCTCGCGCATCCTGATGGAGGATTCGCTGAAGAACGGATGGCCGCTCTTCCGCCTTGGCCCGCCTGATGGCGCCGAGGCCGCCAAGATCATCGAGGTCATCCTCCGCGACTGGGCAGCAGCCCCGATCGCGCTCATCGAGGACGGCACCATCCATGGCCGCGAACTGACCGAAGCCGTCCGCAACGCGCTGGAGCAGAACGGGCTAAAGCCTGCCTTCACCGACACCTACCGGCCGGGCCAGGAACAGCAGATCGCCCTTGTTCGCCGGCTGAAGCGCGCCGGCGCCACCAAGGTCTTCGTGGGCGGCGACCGCTCCGACGTCGCGATCATCGCCCGCGATGCGGCAGCAGAAAAGATCCCGCTCGATATTCTCGGCGGCGATGCGATGCGCGCCGCCAATCAGCCGCTGGCACTGGCAGATGGCGTGCGTGCCGTCGCAATCGCGGAATATGCGAACCAGCCGGAAGCCCGCGATACCGTGCAGGCAATGCGCGCTGAAGGCATCGAGCCGGAAGGCTACGTGCTTCCCGCCGCCGCAGCCGCGGCGATCGCCCAACAGGCGGTAACGGCAGCAAACGGCAAGCCGCTTGCCGATGTCCTGACCGGCACGAATTTCATGACCCCGATCGGCCCCGTCACCTTCGGCGCCAATCACGAACTGACGGACAACCCCTACCGCCTGCAGGAATGGCGCAACGGCGCCTTCCAGATCCTCGGCGCCGCCTCGGAGTGAGGCTGCGTCATCGCGCTGCGATCAGTTGCCCGTTGCGCCGCGCACTGCTAAATCCGCGGCGAGCATCTTAACGAGAGAGAGTTCCACATGACGCTGCCGATCCGCATCGCCCCCTCCGTCCTCGCCGCCGACTTCGCCAAGCTCGGCCAGGAAGTTCGAGACGTGACCGCGGCCGGTGCCGACTGGATCCATCTCGACGTCATGGACGGCCATTTCGTCCCGAACATCTCCTTCGGCCCCGATGTCATCAAGTCGGTCCGCTCCTACACGGATGCGACCTTCGACTGCCACTTGATGATCTCGCCTGTCGATGCCTATCTCGAAGCCTTCGCCAAGGCCGGCTGCGACCGCATCACCGTTCATGCGGAGTCCGGCCCGCACCTGCACCGTTCGCTGCAGACCGTCCGCAATCTCGGCAAGAAGGTCGGCGTCACCCTTAACCCGGCAACGCCGCTCTCCGTCATCGAGAACGTGCTGGATGATATCGACCTCATCCTCATCATGTCGGTCAATCCCGGTTTCGGCGGCCAGAAATTCATTCCCGCCATGGCCGGCAAGATCGCCGCCGCCAAGTCGCTGATCGGCGACAGGCCGATCGAACTGCAGGTCGATGGTGGCGTGACGCTCGAAACCGCCCCGATCGTCGGCAAAGTCGGCGCCAACGTCCTCGTCGCGGGATCGGCGATCTTCAAGGCGGGATCGCTGGAAGGCTACCGCGCCGAGATCGACGGCCTGCGCCGCGCTGCCGAAGCCGGCCGCGCATGATGCATGCCGTCCCGGGTTCGCTCTGACGATGGAACGCTTGCGCGCCGCCAAACCGCCCGCCGCCGATTTCTTCGCAGGCGCCCTCCTCTGGGCACTGATGATGACGGCGTCGGCAATGGCGGCGCTCTATGCCCGAAACCGCTTCGAAACCAGCCACCTGGCTGAACTCGCGCTGCTCTATTTCTTCGGCGGCCTGTTCGCCTGGCCCTTCATGTTGCCGCTTGCCCGCTTCTTCGCCTGGCAGCGCCCGGTCGAAACGCGCTTTGCCGCCTTCTTCGCCTGCTTGACGGCCGGTACCATCCTGATGACGGCCTTCCTGTTCTCGATGGACTACCGTATCTTCTATTCGCGCTGGCACGCGCCATTCGGCAGCGTCATCTGGATTTTCGAGTTCATCTTCACTGGCGCCAATGCCGTCTACCAGTTTGCGGTGCTCGGCGTTCGCCTGTTTCTGCCCTTCGGCCTTGCCTGCCTGCTGCTGACCAGTTTCACCCTTGCGAAACGCATGCGTTGAGATTGCCGCCCGTCTTTGCTACAGGGGCGCCAGCAAGTTTTACCTCCCAACGAAAGCAGTGAGCCATGATCCCGCGTTACTCCCGCCCAGAGATGGTCGCCATCTGGTCGCCCGAAACCAAGTTCCGCATCTGGTTCGAAATCGAAGCCTATGCCTGCGATGCGCTGGCCGAGCTCGGCGTCATCCCGAAGGAAGCTGCAAAGACCATCTGGGAAAAGGGCAGTGCCGCGAACTTCGACGTCGCCCGCATCGACGAGATCGAAGCCGTCACCAAGCATGACGTCATCGCCTTCCTGACCCACCTCGCCGAATTCGTCGGCCCCGACAGCCGCTTCGTGCACCAGGGCATGACCTCGTCAGACGTTCTCGACACGACGCTCAACGTGCAGCTGGTGCGCGCTGCCGATATCCTGCTTGCCGGCGTCGATCGCGTTCTCGCAGCGCTGAAGACCCGCGCTTTCGAGCACAAGGACACCGTCCGCATCGGCCGCAGCCACGGCATCCATGCCGAGCCGACGACGATGGGCCTGACGCTTGCCCGCTTCTATGCCGAGATGGACCGCAACCGCGCCCGCCTCGTCGCTGCCCGCGCCGAAATCGCAACGGGCGCGATCTCCGGTGCCGTCGGCACCTTCGCCAATATCGATCCGCGCGTCGAAGAACATGTCTGCGTCAAGCTCGGCCTCACCCCGGAGCCGGTCTCCACGCAGGTCATCCCGCGTGACCGCCACGCCATGTTCTTCGCCACGCTCGGCGTCATCGCCTCGTCGATCGAGAACGTCGCCATCGAATTCCGCCACATGCAGCGCACCGAAGTGCTGGAAGCCGAAGAATTCTTCTCGCCGGGCCAGAAGGGCTCGTCGGCCATGCCGCACAAGCGCAACCCGGTCCTGACCGAAAACCTGACTGGCCTGTCGCGCCTCGTGCGCATGTCGGTTGTCCCGGCCATGGAAAATGTCGCCCTCTGGCATGAGCGCGATATCAGCCATTCGAGCGTCGAGCGCGCCATCGGCCCGGATACGACGATCACCCTCGACTTCGCGCTGAACCGTCTCGCCGGCGTCATCGAGAAGCTGGTCGTCTATCCCGAGAACATGGAAAAGAACCTCAACAAGTTCCGCGGTCTCGTCCACTCCCAGCGCGTCCTCCTGGCACTGACGCAGGCCGGCGTGTCCCGCGAAGACGCTTATCGTCTCGTGCAGCGTAACGCCATGAAGGTCTGGGAACAGGGCAAGGACTTCCTCGAAGAGCTGCTGGCCGACCAGGAAGTGCGCGC
Organism: Rhizobium sp. Rhizsp82; assembly: GCF_047325115.1. Lineage (NCBI taxonomy): Bacteria > Pseudomonadati > Pseudomonadota > Alphaproteobacteria > Hyphomicrobiales > Rhizobiaceae > Rhizobium > Rhizobium sp. Rhizsp82. Next base: position 2,864,290 of record NZ_CP168570.1, read on the forward strand.
CGCGCTCTCCGAAGCCGATATCCGCGAGAAGTTCGACCTTGGCTACCACACCAAGCATGTCGACACGATCTTCAAGCGCGTCTTCGGCTGATTGCCGGTCACAGGACAATGAAACGGCGCCTCAGGGCGCCGTTTTTGTTTTCTGCTTGCGCGGCTTGGGTTTCGCGGCTGTCGCCTTCTGCGGAGTGGCCTTACGCGGTGCCGCAGGCTTGTCGGCCGCCTGGCTGATCTTCAGCTCGGCGGCCGCCCGGGCGCGTTTGTTGCCCTTCTGCTTCCTCGGCTCGTCCGCCAGCGCCACGTCGCCATTGGTCTGATTTGTCCGCCCCTTCGCTGCCTTGGCAACCAGCCGGTCCAGATGCTTCAGATCGTCTTCATCTAGGTTCTCGATGCCGATGAAGCGGTTTTCGGCATGGCTGGTCAGGATGATTTCATCGAGCTTCGCCTGAATGGCGCGGGTGTCGCGGGTCTGCGCGTTCTGCAGCACGAAAACCATCAGGAATGTAACGATCGTCGTGCCGGTATTGATCACCAGCTGCCACGTCTCCGAATAATCGAAGACTGGCCCGAGTGAAGCCCATATCAGGACGGAAATGACGGCGAGAACGAAGGTGACCGGCGCACCTGCCAGCTCCGACACCTTCGTTGCGAAATGCGCGAAAAGCTTCTTCGCACCTTCCATGAGTTGCCTCCCTCAAAGACATGACAAAACAACTCTGAGAGAGGCAGCAAAGTTCCGGTACGCTTGCTGACAGGCTTATGCCGGTCCGATCAGCTTGCGATAGAGGTGCCAGGTCGCATGGCCGAGGATCGGCATCGCGAGCGCCAGACCGGCAAAGAGCGGGATGCTACCGATCACCAGCAGCGCGGCGATGATGAAGCCCCAGACCAGTACCGGAATGGGATTAGTCAGCGTAGCGCGGATCGAGGCGCTCATTGCCGCGACAAGCCCGACATCCCGGTCAAGCAGCATCGGGAACGTCACCAGCGTCGTCGCCAGCACGATCACTGCGAAAGCGAGGCCGAGCAGATTGCCCCACATCATCAGCTGCATGCCCTCAGGCGTGCCGAAGATCTGCGCGGTGAACGTATCGATCGACCGCGGGAAGACGTCGCCGAAGAGGTTGGTATAGAGCGTCTGAGCTGCCACCAGCCAGACAACGAAGAAGGCGAACAGCAGTAGGCCGCCGGCAATGATCGACGGCAGCGCCGGCGAATGGCGTACGTCGAACGCATGCCGCCAGGACGTGTCCTCGCCCATCTCGCGTCGCTTGCTGATCTCGTAGAGACCGATCGCTGCGACCGGCCCTATCAGCGCGAAGCCCGAGATCAACGGAAAGATCATAGGAAGCAGATTGGCGCTCGATGTCGCGACAGCCAGGAACACACCGGCGATCGGATACATCAGACATAGGAAGACATAGTGAGACGGCTTCTCGCGAAAATCGTCCAGGCCGCGCCGCAGCGCGTCGAACACATCGTCAATGCTGATCTTGTTGATGGCGGGATGCGCGTAGGCTTCGCCTGCTCCCGTCATGACATGAAATGCCGTCATGGCTTTCTCCTCCGTGAGCCGTTCATCCGGCGGCGGAAAAAGCATCGGCTTTGAACTGGCCGACACGAAAACCGCAACCGGCAATGGCCAAGAATAACAAATTTGACCGCCTTTGTCCTGCTTTCCCTTGACAGAACGTTCAAGCCTTCTCACATCGGCGGCATCATGAAAGCCTCAGACGCAGATATTCTTATCATCCCCGGCTACACCAATTCCGGTCCCGATCACTGGCAGACCCGCTGGGAAGCCAAGCTGAGCACGGCGCGCCGTGTCGAGCAGGCCGAATGGTCGAAGCCGGTCCGCGACGATTGGATCGCCCGCATCGCCGAGGAGGTCAACGCCTCGACGCGCCCGGTCGTGTTGGTCGCCCACTCGCTCGGCATTCCCTCGACGATCCACGCGATCCCGCATTTCAAGAACAAGGTTGCCGGCGCCTTCCTCGTGGCACCGCCCGATGTCGCAAATCCGGATATCCGCCCGAAGCATCTGATGACCTTCGGCCCTTACCCGCGCGATCCGCTGCCCTTCCCGGCGATCACCGTCGCCAGCCGCAACGATCCCTTCGGCACTTACGAACATGCCGATGACATCGCCGCAAGCTGGGGTTCGCTGCTGATCGACGCAGGCGAATCCGGCCATATCAATTCGGAGTCCGGCCACGGTCCCTGGCCCGAAGGCACGATGGTCTTTGCCCAGTTTCTCTCGAAGCTGAAGCCGTAACGCCCTGCCTCCCCTCTAAAATTTGGGGTTTAATAGTTATTTTAGCGAAGACACGGATAATGCGCGCAATCAGCAGATCGAGTGCGCGCATTGAAGCAATCCAGCAAAGACCCTAAGGCGAAGACCGCGGCACAGCAGGCCAGGCCCGACGAGAAACGACGGCTGGAAATCCACGACACGCCTGATCTTGCAGAGCGCGAGAGCCGCTGGAACTACGCGCTGATCGGCTCGGGTCTCGGCGTCTGGGATCACAATCACCGCGCCGGCACCAAATACTATTCCGAAACCTGGAAAGAAATCCGCGGCATGGGCCCGGATGAGAGCGCCGACGGCGACTACGAAGAATGGCTGGCGCTTCTCCACCCTGACGATCGCGATTTCGTCATCGAGGCGATCGACAAGCAGATCGCCGGCGACCCGGATTTTCAGGTCTTCGAATATCGCGAACGCCATAAGGACGGCCACTGGGTCTGGATCGAATGCCGCGGCGCCTGTGTCGAATGGGACGAGAACGGCAACCCCGCCCGCATCGTCGGCACTGACACCGATATCACCGCCCGAAAGCGCGCCGAGGAAATGCTGGAGCATCTCTCGCGCCGCCTCGATCTGGCGCTCGACATCACCCGCATCGGCGTCTTCGAGGCCGATCTGGAGGCCGATGCCGTCGAATGGGACGACCGTCTGCTGGCCATGTACGGGCTCGAAGGCACGTCGCGCGTCAAACCCGGCGAAGCCTGGGAAAAGATGCTGCACCCTGATGACCGCGCCCGCGCGCTCTCACGCCTCGACGAGAGCCTCGACAAGGACCAGGGTCTGCTGCACGAGTTCCGCATCATCCGGGCCGATGGCATCGAGCGCGTCATCCGCGCCCGCTCGGCCTTTTTCGTCGATGCCGAAGGCAAGCGCAAACTGATCGGTGCCAACTGGGATGTCACCGAAGAGGTCAAGCTCCGCAACGACCTGCAGAATGCCAAGAACCTCGCCGAGGCGCGCAACCAGGAACTGGAGGCCGCCAAGGAAAGCATCGAGCACCTCGCGCTTCACGACTACCTGACCGGCCTGCCGAACCGCCGCTATCTCGACCGCACCCTGGAAGAGCGCGCCGAGGAATGCCGCAACGGCAGCCTGACGCTCGCCGTCCTGCATATCGATCTCGACCGCTTCAAGCAGATCAACGACACGCTCGGCCACCGCGCCGGCGATGCGATGCTGAAACATGCCGCGAAGGTGCTGAAGGACTGCGTCCGCTCGACCGATTTCGTCGCTCGTATCGGCGGCGATGAATTCGTCGTCCTCTGTGCCATCGACAGCGGCACGAAGAAGCTGTCGAACATGGCCGCCCGCATCATCCGTGAACTCTCCAAGCCAATCCGCTACGAGGGACACGAATGCCGCTTCGGCGCCAGCATCGGCATTGCCGCCGATAGCGGCGCCGATCTCGATGCCAAGCAACTGCTGCTGAACGCCGATATCGCGCTCTACCGCGCCAAGGGTGCCGGCCGTAACCGGCATGAATTCTTCTCCAAGGATGCCCGCCGCAGCATCATTGCTGCCAAGCGCCTTGCCGACGAAATCCTGCAGGGCCTGGAACGCCACGAATTCGTCCCCGTCTACCAGCTGCAGTTCAACGCCCGCACCCTCGAAGTCGCAGGCGTCGAAACGCTTGCCCGTTGGCAGCATCCTGAACACGGCCTGATGGCGCCGGATCGCTTCCTGAAGATCGCCGAGGACCTCGACGTCGTCTCGACGATCGACGGCCTCATCCTCGAGCACGCCCTTGCCGACCGCGCCGCCTGGGCCAAGCAGGGTTTTCGGACACCGAAGATCTCCGTCAACGTTTCCTCCGGCCGCCTCAACGACCCGACGCTCGGCAAAAAGCTGAAGGCGCTGAAGGTCGAGCCTGGCACCCTCTCCTTCGAGCTCCTGGAATCGATCTCGCTCGACGACTGCGACGACGCCGTCACAGCCAATCTCCGGCAGATCCGCCGTCTTGGCATCGACATAGAGATCGATGACTTCGGCACCGGCCACGCCTCGATCGTCAGCCTGCTGAAGCTCAGCCCGCGCACCCTGAAGATCGACCGCGAGCTCATTCGCATGCTGCCGCAATCGGCAGAACAGCGAAAACTGGTGCGCTCAATCATCGATATCGGCCGCTCGCTGAGCATTCTGGTGACCGCCGAGGGCGTCGAGACCATGGATCACGTCCGCATCCTCGCCGATCTCGGCTGCGACGTCCTCCAGGGCTATGCGCTGGCACGTCCGATGCCCGCGGCGCAGATCCCGGCCTATGTCCAGGCCGCCAGCTGGCGTCATCCGGAAGGTGGAGCACGTGCGCTGCAAAGCGGTCTCAGCCGCGACATCAAGCGCAACGGGACCAAATAAGCCTGCATAACCGGCCTGCCACGCGGCTTTGATTTCCAACAGTCACCAAAACTCTGTAGGCTGATATCCGCAATATCTTCGATTCTCTCAGGCGGCATCCCTATATCTTGGGAATCCGGGGAAGGAGCTACTGGCGCATTGTGAAAGTCACTCTTTTCCTTTATGGGGACGCCACGAGATCGATCCACTGCGCTATCCCAAGAGCGCCAAGACAGAGAAAAGCTTAAAATGAACCGTCGCCGCCGTATCTACGAGGGCAAGGCCAAGATTCTATATGAGGGACCGGAACCGGGTACGTTGATCCAGTTCTTCAAGGATGATGCCACCGCCTTCAACAAGAAGAAACACGAAGTTATCGACGGCAAGGGCGTTCTGAACAACCGCATTTGCGAGTTCATCTTCAACCATCTGAACAAGATCGGCATCCCGACGCATTTCATCCGCCGCCTCAACATGCGCGAGCAGTTGATCCGCGAAGTCGAGATGATCCCGCTCGAGATCGTCGTGCGCAACGTCGCCGCCGGCTCGCTCGCCAAGCGCCTCGGCATCGAGGAAGGCGTGGTCCTGCCACGCTCGATCATCGAATTCTATTACAAGTCGGACTCGCTCGACGATCCGATGGTCTCCGAAGAACACATCACGGCATTCGGCTGGGCCAACCCTGCCGAGCTCGATGACATCATGGCGCTCGCCATCCGCGTCAACGACTTCATGACCGGCCTCTTCCTCGGCGTCGGCATCCAGCTCGTCGATTTCAAGATCGAATGCGGCCGCCTCTTCGAAGGCGACATGATGCGCATCATCCTCGCCGACGAAATCTCCCCGGACAGCTGCCGTCTGTGGGACATCGAGACCCGCGAAAAGATGGACAAGGACCGCTTCCGCCGCGATATGGGCGGATTGCTGGAAGCCTATTCCGAAGTCGCGCGGCGCCTCGGCATCATCAATGAAAACGAGCCCGTGCGCGGCACCGGGCCTGTATTGGTCAAGTAAGTCAGGGAAATCGGCAAGTGATCAAAGCTCGTGTAACCGTCACGCTCAAGAATGGCGTTCTCGACCCGCAGGGCAAGGCAATCGAAGGCGCCCTCGGCGGCCTCGGCTTTTCCGGCATCGGCCAGGTCCGCCAGGGCAAGGTCTTCGACCTGCAGCTCGAAGGCGCAGACAAGGCCAAGGCCGAATCCGACCTCAAGGCCATGTGCGAGAAACTCCTCGCCAACACGGTGATCGAGAACTATACTATTTCTCTCGACTGAAGGTTGCGGAGAATGCGCGATGGCTGATGTAACTCAGGAATTCATGTATGAGCTTCTGAAGAAGATGCATCAGCGCTTCGACAAGATTGACATTTCGCTGGCAGAAATTCGCAGCGAAATGCAAAGCATGCGCGGCACGATGATTTCGGTCCATCAGGATCTCCATAATATTTACGGTATTCTGGATCGTCACGAGCAGCGTCTTGATCGCATTGAAAACCGTCTCGAACTCCGAGAACTGGCAGAAGCACAAGCAAGGTTTGAACCGCACCCATGAAGTCCGCCGTCGTTCAGCTCCCTGGTCTCAACCGCGATCGTGACATGATCGCTGCACTCACCAAGATTTCCGGTCACGCACCGGTGACGGTGTGGCAGACAGAAACGCAGATTCCGGATGTCGACCTGATCGTCATCCCCGGCGGCTTCTCCTACGGCGACTATCTGCGCTGCGGCGCGATTGCTGCCCGCATGCCGGTCATGCAGGCGATCATCGAGAAGGCCAAGCAGGGAACCAAGGTTCTCGGCGTCTGCAACGGCTTCCAGATCCTCGTCGAGGCGGGCCTCCTCCCCGGTGCGCTGATGCGCAATTCGTCGCTGAAGTTCGTCTGCCGCGAAGTCAAGCTCGAGGTCGTTAACGCCGATACAGACTTCAGCCGCGCCTATGCCAAGGGCCAGATCATCCGTTCGCCGGTCGCCCACCACGACGGCAACTTCTTCGCCGATGCCGAGACGCTGGCAAAGATCGAAGGCAACGGCCAGGTCGTCTTCCGCTATGCCGAAGGCACCAACCCGAACGGTTCCATCAATGATATCGCCGGCGTGATGAACGAGAGCGGCAATGTTCTCGGCATGATGCCGCATCCGGAAAACCTGATCGAGGCTGCCCATGGCGGCTCCGACGGCCGCGGTCTCTTCGCTTCGGCGCTGGATGTAATCGCCGCTTAATCTTCGCCGGATATCAGGTGGATCTAAACCACCGCTGGAGACCACCGATGCGCTTTGCGACCACCCTCACGGCTGCCGCCGCTCTTGCTGTCATCGGAATGCTGGCCGCGTCCTGCCAGTCCAAGGCGCCGCCCGTCAGCGCCAACCGCGACGCGCTCTCCACCATGGAGCGCGTTGCCGTCGGCGCCAATAATTGCTGGTTCAAGTCGGGCGACGCGGCCTTCGCGACCTACCGTCTGGCGCCGGAGCTCAATTCCTTCTCCGGCCGCCCGCGCATTCTCGTCGTTCACAAGAACAGCCCTGCCGGACTGCCGCATCTCGTCGTCCAGGCGGAAGGTAATCCGGCCCGCCTGCAGGCCTTCGGCCCGCTGATGTCCCAGCCGGTCTCCGCCCGCATCGCAGCCGACGTGAACCGCTGGTCCGCGGGCAGCAAAGCCTGCAGCTGATCAATCCCAGAAGAACGATTTGCCGACTTCGCGGGCCGCATCGGACTGCGACATGCCGATATCCTTGAGCTGATCAGCCGTCAGCTCGCGCAGCGCCCGGCGTCCCTCGCGCTTGCTGTGCCATTCGATAAATCCATTCCAGAGACGCTCAAGCCATGTCCCGCCGGTCGTTGTGACGCGGGGCGCAATGGCGCGCGGATCGCTTACCGATGCAATGGGTACAATTTCACCCTTTAGCTGAGGCATTATCGACATCGCCATCCTCCTATCGTTCGGCCGGCGTAAATGTCTCATATTCTTGACAGCGCAAGGGTGACAATCTATTCATTGTAACCATGACAAATTGGCTCCCAGATCTCTCGCGCGGTTCCGGCCCGGTCTATATGCGGCTGGCCGACAGCATCGAATCCGCCATCGCCAGCGGCGCGCTGCCCGCCGGCAGCAAGCTGCCGCCGCAGCGAAATCTCGCTTATGATATCGGGGTGACAATCGGAACGATCGGCCGGGCCTATGCGCTCGTTCACGAACGGGGCCTCGTTGCCGGCGAAGTCGGCCGCGGCACCTATGTGATCGACCGCAATCAGGCCTCGCCAAGCGAACAGGTCGACCCGCTAACGATTTCGCTCGGCGGCACCCGCGCCATCGACGCACCGCCGAACAAGATCCGCTTCGACACGACCGCGGCACCCGATCTCGGCCAAGGCAGGATTGTCGGGCGCATCCTCGGCGAAATCGGCGAGCAGCACATGTCGGAGGTCTCATCCTACTCGCGAACCTTCCCGCAGAACTGGTTCACCGCCGGACGGACATGGCTGTCGCGCAATGGCTGGGCGCCGGATGCCGCCAATATCGTCCCGACCTCTGGCGTCCACGCCGCAGCAATCGCCATCATCTCCGCTGTGTCCTCCCCCGGTGACAAGATCGTTTTCGAGAACCTCACCTATACGCAGGTCAGTCGCAGCGCCCGCATCCTTGGCCGCCGCACGATCATCGTCGATTCCGACGAACACGGCGTCATCCCCGAGGATTTCGAGCGTGTCTGCCACCAGCAGCATCCGAAGCTCGCCTTCCTGATGCCGACCGCCCACAATCCGACGCTCGCGACCATGCCGCTCGACAGGCGCCAGGCAATCGCCGAGATCGCGCGGCGCCACGGCGTCTGGCTGATCGAAGACGATCTTTATGGCGGCATGACCGGTGATACGACGCCGCTGCTCGCCTCGCTCGCGCCGGAGCGAACGTTCCTGATCAATGGCCTGTCGAAATCCGTCGCCGCCGGTGTTCGCGGCGGCTGGGCCGCCTGCCCGCCGCACTTTGCTCAGCGCATCAAGGTGACGCACAAGATGATCACCGGCGGCCTGCCCTTCATTCTGGCAGAGACAGCCGCACGGCTCGTCGAGTCGGGCGAGGCCCACAGCGTCCGCGCCGCAAGCGTCAAGGAACTCGCGTGCCGCGAGGCGATCGTGCGCGAACATCTCGCCGGTTTCGATTTCGTCTCCCATCCGCACGCGCCCTTCCTGTGGTTGAAGGTTCCCGACCCCTGGCATTCCGGCACCTTCAAGAATGCTGCCTATCAGGAAGGCGTGCTGATCGACGACGAAGACGAGTTCAAGTCGGCGCGCTCTGAGCGCGTCTATCACCGCGTCCGCGTTTCATTCTCTTCGCCGGCCGATGTCACCGAGCTCTCCCGCGGACTGACGACCCTGCGGCGCCTGCTCGAAAGCGGTGTCTCCTCCTACGACAGCGAAGTCTGATCCTGTTGCATTTCAGACTCAGCACGTCGCCAAAAACTGTCATATTTTAGGGGCGGCTTTACCTTTGCCCCTCGCTGGGTACCAATCGATCAGCAGCGCATGCTGCGATTCGATCAGCGCGAGGGAAACCGATGAACGCTTGTATCCGCAAAGTGGTCCTGCGTTTCCTGTCTGCATCCACCGTCGCGGTTCTCGCCGCCGGTGCATCGAGCCTGCCCGCGCATGCGCAGGATCAGATATTCGACGAACTGCGCTTCGGCGCCTCAGCGTCCATCCAGGGCGGCAGCGAACATGAAGACGGCGTCTTTCCCGAAGTAACCCTCTTCTTCGATCCATTCGGCCATGACGAAGCCGCCGGCCTGCAGAAGCTTGCGCGGCCGCGCATCCACTTGGGCACCTCGATCGGCACCTCGGGCTCCGCCACGCAGGTCTTCACCGGCTTCTCCTGGACTGCTGACTTTTCCGAGAAGCTCTTCGCCGAGGCGGGTTTCGGCGGCGTCATTCATACCGGCGAGCTCGACCACAATGACGACGGCCCTGCGCTCGGCTGCCGCGTGCTGTTCCACGAATACATCGGTGCCGGCTATCGCTTCGACAATCACTGGAATGTCATGGCTCAGGTCGCCCATTCCTCGCACGCCAATCTCTGCGACGGCCCGAACAACGGCATGACCCGCGCTGGCCTGCAGCTCGGCTATAAATTCTAGGCATCTGCCACTTCGAAAGGCGCCTCCGAGCCTCATTGTTGACGGCGGCCATTTTCCTGTCGCGCGCGCGGCCAACTTGGGTTAAAGACACCGCAAAACGCGCAACGGCAGGGACTTTCGAGAGCTCATGACCATATCCAATACCCGCCCGATCACCCCCGAACTCATCGCCAGCCACGGCCTGAAGCCGGATGAATATCAGCGGATCCTGGATCTGATCGGCCGCGAGCCGACCTTTACCGAGCTCGGCATCTTCTCGGCCATGTGGAACGAGCACTGCTCCTACAAGTCCTCCAAGAAGTGGCTGCGCACGCTGCCGACCAAGGGACCGCGCGTCATACAGGGGCCGGGCGAAAATGCCGGTGTCGTCGATATCGATGACGGCGACTGCGTCGTCTTCAAGATGGAAAGCCATAACCACCCGTCCTACATCGAGCCCTATCAGGGCGCTGCGACCGGCGTCGGCGGCATTCTGCGCGACGTCTTCACCATGGGCGCCCGCCCGATCGCCGCGATGAACGCGCTGCGCTTCGGCGAGCCGAGCCACCCGAAGACCCGTCACCTCGTTTCCGGCGTCGTCGCCGGTGTCGGCGGCTACGGCAATTCCTTCGGCGTCCCGACCGTTGGCGGCGAAGTCGAATTCGATGCCCGCTATAACGGCAACATTCTCGTCAACGCCTTTGCCGCTGGCCTCGCCAAGTCGAACGCCATCTTCCTCTCGGAAGCCAAGGGCGTCGGCCTGCCCGTCGTCTATCTCGGCGCCAAGACCGGCCGTGACGGCGTCGGTGGTGCGACCATGGCATCGGCCGAGTTCGACGAGTCGATCGAAGAGAAGCGTCCGACCGTGCAGGTCGGTGACCCCTTCACCGAAAAGTGCCTGCTGGAAGCCTGCCTTGAGCTGATGAAGACCGGCGCCGTCATCGCCATCCAGGACATGGGTGCCGCCGGCCTCACCTGCTCGGCTGTCGAAATGGGCGCCAAGGGCGATCTCGGCATTTTGCTCGACCTCGACACGGTTCCCGTCCGCGAAGAGCAGATGACCGCCTATGAAATGATGCTGTCGGAAAGCCAGGAGCGCATGCTCATGGTTCTCGAGCCATCGAAGGAAGAGGTCGCCAAGGCGATCTTCGTCAAGTGGGGCCTCGATTTCGCGATCGTCGGCAAGACCACCGATGACCTGCGCTTCCGCTGCGTCCACCAGGGTGAGGAAGTCGCGAACCTGCCGATCAAGGATCTCGGCGACCAGGCTCCGGAATATGATCGCCCGTGGCGCGAATCCGGCAAGCGCGCGCCACTGCCGGCCGAACTCGTCGCTGCCCCCGAAGACTACAACAAGGCCTTGCTCGATCTCGTTGGCTCCGCCAACCAGTCCAGCCGCCGCTGGGTCTACGAACAGTACGACACTCTGATCCAGGGTAACTCGCTGCAGCTGCCCGGCGGCGACGCCGGTGTCGTCCGCGTCGAAGGCCACCCGACCAAGGCGCTCGCCTTCTCCTCCGACGTCACGCCGCGCTATGTCGAGGCCGACCCGTTCGAAGGTGGCAAGCAGGCCGTTGCCGAATGCTGGCGCAACATCACCGCAACCGGCGCCGAGCCGCTGGCTGCGACCGACAACCTGAACTTCGGCAACCCCGAAAAGCCCGAAATCATGGGCCAGCTGGTTGAATCCATCAAGGGCATCGGCGAAGCCTGCCACGCCCTCGATTTCCCGATCGTCTCGGGCAACGTCTCGCTCTATAACGAGACCAACGGCGTCGCCATACTGCCGACCCCGACCATCGCCGGCGTCGGGCTGCTGCCCGACTGGAAGTCGATGGCCCGTATCGGCAGCGCCGCCGAAGGCGACCAGCTGATCCTGATCGGCACCGACGGCAGCCATCTCGGCTCGTCGATCTACTTGCGCGACATCATCGGCAGCACCGATGGCCCGGCGCCGGAGGTCGATCTCTTCGCCGAACGCCGCAACGGCGACTTCGTCCGCTCCGCGATCCGCAACGGCCAGATCAGCGCCTGCCACGACATTTCGTCGGGCGGCCTGGCGTTGGCGCTGGCTGAAATGGCGATGTCCTCGGGCAAGGGTCTCGATGTTAGCCTCTCGGACAGCAAGGGCGCGCCGCATGCGCTGCTCTTCGGCGAAGACCAGGCCCGTTACGTCGTCGCCGTGAAGGCCGATGTCGCCGACTTCCTCTGCGCCAATGCAGAAGGCGCCGGCGTTCCCTTCCGCCGCCTCGGCACCGTTGCCGGTGACAAACTGGTTGTCGATGATCTGATCGCACTGCCCATTCAGCAATTGCGCAACGCCCATGAATCGTGGTTCCCTGAATTCATGGATGGCCGCGGCGCACTCGCCGCTGCGGAATGATGCGCAAGGAGTAATCGATCATGCCCATGAAACCCGGCGATATCGAAGACATGATCAAGGCCGGGATCCCCGGTGCCAAGGTGACAATCCGCGATCTGGCAGGAGACGGCGACCACTACGCCGCCGAAGTCGTCGCCGAAGCCTTCCGCGGCAAGAGCCGCGTGCAGCAGCACCAGATGGTCTACGAAGCGCTGAAAGGCAACATGGGCGGCATATTGCACGCCCTGGCGCTGCAGACATCAGCACCTGAGTGAAATGCAAAATGCCCGGCACTGCCGGGCATTTTTGTTTAGGCCGCTTCGAACTCCATCAGCTCTCCAAGCTTGCTCTCAGCGACGATTGCGCCAGCTAGCGGCCCCGCCGTCAGCAAGGTGAAATCGAACGGCGCCTGGAGGTCCGGTCCGAGCACGTACTGGCGGTGGACGCGCAGGAAGTCGAGCTTGATCTTCTTGTAATGCTCCGGCGTCAGCATCTGCTTGACGCGGATGAACAGCATCTTGGCGGGCGGCGCGTCGGGGTGGCCGGTGACGGCGGCGACCGGGACCTTGTAGAAGTGGATGGCGTCGGTCAGGCACTGGACGTCGAGCCAGAAGATCGCGGGATTTCGGGCGATGGCGCCGACGCGGGATCTCAGGACACTGGCGGGCTTCAGAAGCGCGCATTGCAGCACGGCGGAGCCGAGCGAAGCGAAGACGACGCGCTTTCCGGCAAGCAGATTTGGTTCCCGCTCCAGGAGCATGCCTAGCACATGAGCGGCAACGCTGGAGCCCATGCTGTGCGAGGAGATCACGTATTCATCTGCCTCTTCCGCAAGGGCAGCGCGTGCAGCCACGGCGCAACGTTCGAGAAACGCGCTGAATTCGGGGCGGTTCATCCGTCCGAGCGCGACTGCCATTTCCCAATCGGCGAAGAGATGCAGCGTGTGGAACCGCTCTGTGAACGGCAGGAAGACGAAGGCGAAGAATGCGGCAGCGAGCGGCAGGCTCCAGATCAGGTTCCATGCCGGCAGGTCGAAGCCGAGGGGTGCAAGGGCGATCGTTGCCGTCAGCAGCATACCCAGCGTCATCAGCAGAAACGGAAAGATGAAAAACAGGCCGAAGCGCCAGGCGTGGCGGAAATAGGCGGCCATGGCCCCGTCGCCGATAATCCTGGCGGCTGCCGTGAAGCCGTCGATCATCCGCCGGGCAAGAGGCTTGTTGCGCAGGGACTGCACGAGTTCGTCGTGGTCGAGGATATGGATGCGGTTCTGCGTCTGCCAGGCCGCACTCTTGGCGTCGACCGTGAAGGAGACGGGATAGCCGGCATTCTCGACTTCACCGATCTCAGTCTCGAAGCCCCATACCTTGCCGCTCTGCTTTGCCGAACGCTCGTAGCGCGCGCGCTGCGCGCGGCCATCCAGCGGCTCAAAGCCCGGGAAGTGCAGCACGACCCGCTTCCTGATCAATTCCATCACGGTCTTTCCGGCAAGCCCCCATGGCACCATCGGCGCCGCCTTGCACGCCAAATAAGGCGGAAAAAACACGGACGGGCGCGAACAGCGCTTGCTAACGCAAAACATCCGGAATTCAATAGCCGGAAAATCAGTTTCTATCGCAGAAGGTGAATGATGGCCGATCTCATGAAGGAAATCGTCAACGGCGTGGTCGAAAGCGTCCTCAAGGAGATCCTGAAGAAGACGAGCGGCCGCTCGACGACGAAGCGCACCAAGCGGCAGACCCGCTCGGCAACGACGGGCCGGTTCAAGAAGGCCGCCGCCCCGCGCAAGACCGCCAAGAAGCAGGTCAGCAAACGCCGCACCGCCGCCGTTCGCAGCAAGCAGCGCAGCCGCTGACACCGCAGGCGTAACGAAAGCGCAACAGCATTACCTAGCATGCTTACGATTGGTCTTTTTTTGGCATTGACTGCTGGAATTTGAACCGGCGCATGCTATCTAAAGCTAACGATTGAAACGGTGGGCCTTTAACCCGCCTGTTGAAAGGATTAGGTCCCATGAGCGGCATCAACGAATTCATCGACAACGAAATCAAGAGCAACGACGTCGTCCTTTTCATGAAGGGCACGCCGCAGTTTCCCCAGTGTGGTTTCTCCGGTCAGGTCGTGCAGATTCTCGATTACATCGGCGTCGATTATAAGGGCATCAACGTGCTCGCCGATTCGGAAATCCGCCAGGGCATCAAGGATTACTCCAACTGGCCGACGATCCCCCAGCTTTACGTGAAGGGTGAATTCATCGGCGGCTGCGACATCGTCCGGGAAATGTTCCAGGCTGGCGAGTTGCAGCAGCATCTGCAGGAAAACGGCGTCGCGGTTCGCGCCGCCTCCTGACCGGGCACCGGGCGTCCGCCCGGTTTCCAAACCTGATTTGATTTGAGTCCGAGGCGCTGTGCTGAACAGCGCCTTGGCCTGTTTATGGGAATTTCTAAAGTGACGGACACCTCTCCCACCGTTACCGCGGGTCGAACACCTATGGGCAAGCGAGAGTTCATCTTTCTGGCTGCCTTCATGATGGCGGTCAATTCTCTCGCCATCGACGTCATGCTTCCTGCCCTCCAGCAGATCGGCGCCAATCTGGGGGTCGAAAGCGAGAACCACCGCCAGTTCGTCGTCTCGGCCTATCTCTTCGGCTTCGGCCTCGCGCAGCTGTTCTTCGGCCCGATCTCGGACCGGTTCGGCCGCCGCAAGCCGCTGTTTATCGGCCTCGTCATTTATATCTGTTCCGCCTTCGGCATTGCGCTCATCCCGTCCTTCGGCGGCCTTCTCGTCCTGCGTTTCATCCAGGGCATCGGCGCTGCGGCCACCCGCGTCATCACCATATCGATCGTCCGCGACATCTATGGCGGCCGGCAGATGGCCGAAGTCATGTCACTGATCTCGATGACGTTCATGATCGTGCCGGTCATCGCGCCGGGCACCGGTCAGCTCGTCATGCTGTTTTCGACCTGGCACATGATCTTCGTCTTCATTGGGGTGATGGCGACACTGATCCTGCTCTGGGCCTATAACCGCCTGCCGGAAACGCTGGCGCCCGCCAATGTCCGTCCGTTCACGGCCAAGTCCGTCATCGGCGGCTTCAAGGTGGTTCTGACCAACCGCAGCGCGCTTTGCTACACGCTGGCAACCACCGTCGTCTTCGGCGCGCTGTTCGGCTTCATCAACTCGGCACAGCAGATCTATGTCGGCATCTACGGGCTCGGGGTCTATTTTCCCTTCGCCTTTGCAGGTGTGGCGATCTTCATGTCCTTCTCGTCGTTCCTGAATGCGCGCCTTGTCGGCCGCTTCGGCATGCGGCGCCTGTCGCATGCCTCGCTGGTCGGCTTCATCGTCGTCAACACGATCTGGCTGCTCGTCCAGCTCTATGGGCCGCAGCCGACGCCGTTCCCGGTCTTCATCTGCCTGTTCGGTCTGGCGATGTTCCAGTTCGGCTGGATCGGCTCGAACTTCAATTCGCTCGCCATGGAGCCGCTCGGTCATGTCGCCGGCACCGCTTCATCGGTGCTCGGCTTCACCAGCACGATCGGCGGCGCAGCGATTGGCGCAGCCATCGGCCAGGCATTCGACGGCACGGCGCTGCCGATGGTCATCGGTTATTTCACCGTCGCCTTTATCGGCCTTGCCTTCGTGCTCGTTGCCGAAAAGGGACGGCTGTTCCAGCCACATAATCCGGCGGTCTGATCCGCCGGACGCATTCTTTCTTGGGGGTAATTCATCATGGCGCCGGATCACACGCCGCACGTCGAAAACCAGGGCTCGCGCCGCATCGGCATGGGCTTTGCGGAATTCGTCATCACCATCGCGATCATGACAGCCAGCATCGCCATGGCGATCGACAGCATGCTGCCTGCCCTGCCCGCCATCGGGCACTCGCTCAATGTCACCAACACCAATGATGCCCAGCTCGTCATCGCCGTGTTCTTCTTCGGCTTCGGCGTCTCGCAGATCCTGTTCGGCAGCCTCTGCGATGCCTTCGGCCGCCGCAACATCCTGCTCGGCGGTCTCGCCGTCTACGTGCTCGCCATGTTCGGCGCGGCCGCCACCTCAAGCTTCGAAATGCTGCTCGTCATGCGTTTCGTCCAGGGCATCGGCGGAGCTGCCGTGCGCATCACCAGCATGGCGATCGTGCGTGACTGCTTCGGCGGCCGCGAGATGGCGCGCGTCATGTCCTTCGTCATGATCGTCTTCATGATCGTGCCGATCGTCGCGCCGTCGGTCGGCCAGCTGATTATCAGCTATGCCAACTGGCACTGGATCTTCATCCTGCTCGGTCTCGTCGGCTCGATCCTGTTCATCTGGGCCGCAAGCCGCCTGAAGGAATCCCTGCCGCGTGAGGAGCGCATCCCGCTCTCCGTCCGCGCCGTCACCGACGGTTTCAAGACCGTGCTGACCAACCGCATCACCTGCGGCTACATGATCGGCCTGACGATGTTCACCGGCGTCATCAGCGCCTATGTCATCTCCGTCCAGCAGGTCTTCGGCGAGGTCTACGGCCTCGGCGACTGGCTGCCGATCGCCTTTGCGGCGACGGCCGGCGGTATTGCCGTTGCTAATTTCGCCAACGGCTTCTTCGTGCGCACCTTCGGCATGCGCCGCATTTCGCATGCAGCGGTTATCCTCTTCACGCTGGTCTCGGCTTTCGGCTACGTGATGGCGCTCGGCGGCGCGGTCAATTTCGTGCTCGACTACGCGCTCTTCACCGTGCTGCTGATGATGTTTGCCGTCATCGCCACCAACTTCACGGCGATCAGCCTCGAGCCGATGGGCAATCTTGCGGGCACCGCCACTGCCATCACCGGCTTCGTCTCGACGACCTTCGGTGCCGTGCTCGGCGGCGCCGTCGGCCAGATGTTCAACGGCACGGTCCAGCCGCTCTTCGCCGGCTTTGCGATCTTCGGCGCCGTCAGCGTTGCCGCCACACTCTGGGCAGAGAAGGGCAAGCTCTTCACCCATCCCGGCGACAGCCCGCAGCTGGATGCGGGTGCCGCACATTTCTAAAAAACGAAGGCCCGCTCTCGAGCGGGCCTTTTGCTGTCAGTCCATATAGGGCAGATGCGCCTCGTTGACGGCGGCAATGAACTTCTTGCGCGCCTCCCTGGCGCCGACCGCGCCATTGAAGACATCGAGGCAGGTCACCTCGGCGCGATAGAGCGCCGGCCCATCGGCAACCGGCCATTCGGTGACCATCATCCGGTAGGCATCGTGCACCGAACGGACGACGCGGTTGCGGCCGCGCAGCTTCAGCCTGACGGGATCGAATTTCCGGATGTCAGTCTTTTCCATGACGCAATACCTCACGCAAAACACGCGACTCAACGAATCACCGCGCGACTCGTTCCTTCCTTTCCGGGGTTAACCGCAACCATTCATGGTGCAGGAACCACACAGCGCCTACCAAAAGGCCGCATTGCGATGACATTCCGTTCATCTGGCGTTCATATTCCTTGTTGCCATCGCTCTTTAGGGTTAGTTTTAGCAGGCAACGATGGAGCAAGACATGATCAAGACCACCATCGCGGCTTCTGTGTTTGCCGCTTATGCTTTCGCGATGTTCGCCATCGCCTCCCTCCCCCAGAGCAACCCGATTGTTCCGGTCGATCAGCTGGTGACCAGCTCGACGAACTGAGCCGTCGCGCAAACGAAAAACCCCGCTCGATGAGCGGGGCCGGTTCGTGATCAAAATGCTTGGGAGGAAATATGCGTTTCCTCCTATCTATCCGGGCTGGACCGAAGCTTGCGCCCCCACCAACTTAGACGGTGAAGACCTCTTTCCGCAGCAACTCCCACGACGCCTTGTCCGGTGCGATCAGCAGTCCGCCGTCGACATGGTGCGGCAGATAGGGCGAGCCGTCGAAACGGGCAGCATAGGCGCCGGCTTCCTGCGAGATCAATGTCCCCGCCAGGTGATCCCATGGCATCAGCTTGTTGTACGAGAGATAGTGCACATGACCTGACGCGAAGGCGCGGTATTCATGCGCCGCGCAGCGATAGTTGGCGAGGAAGCGCACCTTGGCGAGATTGGCGAGGATTTCAGCGCGCTTCTCCTTGGCGAAGAAGCCGGTCGAGGCCATGCCGACCATCTGGCCGAGCTCGACGGGCTCGGCAACCTTCAGCCGCTCCGTCTCGCCATCCGGCCGCTTCAGCCAGGCACCGCCGCCCTTCTCCGCCAGCACCCAGTCGTCGCCCATCGGATCGTAGATGATCCCGGCCACGGTCTCGCCCTTTGAGACGACGGCGGCCATGACGCCGAAGGCCGGAATGCCCGACGCGAAATTGAACGTGCCATCGACGGGATCGACGATGATCGCGAGATCGGCGCCTTCGAGGCGGTCGAGCAATGCCGGATCCGCCGCGACCGATTCCTCGCCGATGAACAGCGCGTCCGGCCAAAGCTTGGCGGCCTCGGCCTTGATCATCCGCTCGGCCTGTTCGTCAGCCTCCGTCACCAGATCGGTCGCCTCCGACTTGGCGCGGACGTCGCCGCTGCCGAGGCGGCGGAAGCGCGGCAATATCTCGGCCTTCGCCGCCCGCCGGAGGAGATCGGAGAGCGTCGTTACATCAACTTTCGAGGTCATGGCATGTTCCTGTTTCGGGCGTCTGCCCAGTTACTCGCTCTTCGATGACGGTTCGGTGACCATCAGGGACGAAAAATCGAAAAGCTTGGGATCGAGAAGATGCGACGGGTTCACGTGGGCGAGTGCCCTGAGCATCGTATCCTTACGGCCGGGCATGCGCCGCTCGATATCGGCGAGCATATCCTTCATCGCATTGCGCTGCAGGCCGTCCTGCGAACCGCAGAGATCGCAGGGAATGATCGGAAACTGCATGGCAGAAGCGAACTTCGCCATGTCGTCTTCGGCGCAATAGGCCAGCGGTCGCAGAACCATGAGGTTGCCCTCATCGTTGAGCAGCTTCGCCGGCATGGAGGCAAGGCGCCCGCCATGGAAGAAATTCATGAAGAAAGTTTCGAGGATGTCCTCTCGGTGATGGCCGAGCACCAGCGCATCGCAGCCCTCCTCCTTGGCGATCCGGTAGAGATTGCCGCGGCGGAGACGCGAACAGAGCGAGCAATAGGTCGCCCCCTCCGGCACCTTCTCCTTCACGATCGAATAGGTGTCGCGATACTCGATCCGGTGCTTCACGCCGATACCGCTCAGGTATTCCGGCAGGATATGCTTCGGGAAGTTCGGCTGGCCCTGGTCGAGATTGCAGGCGACCAGCTCCACCGGCAGCAGGCCGCGCCACTGCAGATCGAGCAAGAGAGCGAGCAGGCCATAGGAGTCCTTGCCGCCGGAAACGCCGATCAGCCAGCGCTTCTGGCCCTTCAGCATATCGAAATCGTCGAATGCCTGACGCACATTGCGAAGCAGACGCTTGCGCAGCTTGTTGAACGAGACCGAACGCGGCGCATCGGCAAACAGCGCGTGAGCGATACCACCGTCTTCGGTGGTTTCATCGAGGGCGTCGGCAATGTTGGCAGCGATATTCATCGTCTCTTCCGGATCGTCAGTTGATCTGCCTTAGCAGAAAGCAACGGCAGCACACAGCATCAATCGCCGAAAACCGACCAGCCGGTGCGCGCCGCCAGCATTTCCAGCGCCACGGCGCCGAGCTGCGAATTCCCGACCTTGTTGAGGCCTGGCGACCAGACCGCGATCGAGGCGATGCCGGGCGCCACGGCAAAGATGCCGCCGCCGACGCCGCTCTTGCCGGGCAGGCCGACATGATAGGCGAAGTCGCCCGATCCGTCGTAATGGCCGCACATCAGCATCATCGCATTGATGCGCCGCGCCCGCTTCGGCGAAACAACAGAATGACCGGTGACCGGATTGCTGCCGCGAGCCGCCAGGAACAGCCCGGCGCGGGCCAGTTGCTCGCAGGTCATCGACAGCGCGCATTGATGGAAATAGACGCCGAGCACATGCTCGACCGGATGATCGATATTCTTGTAGGCGCGCATGAAATTCGCGAGCGCGAAATTGCGGTAGCCCGTCTGTGTTTCCGAGCGCGCCACTTTCTCGTCGATGGTCACGGATTCGTCGTCTGCCAGATAGCGCACGAAACGCAGCAGCTCACCGATCGCTTCACGCGGCGCATGGCCGGCCATCACGACATCGGTGACGGCAATGGCGCCGGCATTGATGAAGGGATTGCGGGGGATGCCGCTCTCATGTTCCAGCTGGACGATGGAATTGAAGGCCGAGCCCGATGGCTCGCGGCCGACGCGCTTCCACAGACTCTCACCCACCTTGCCGAGCGCCAGCGTCAGCATGAAGACCTTGGAAATGCTCTGGATGGAGAAAGCTACGGCAGCGTCGCCGACGCTGTAGATCTTGCCGTCCGTAGTGGCGATCGTCATCCCGAACTGGTTGGGATCGATCTTGGCGAGCTCGGGAATGTAATCCGCAACCTTGCCCTCGCCGATCCGCGGCGTCAGTTCCTTGTAGATGCTGTCGAGGACTGCCTGCAAATCCACCATGACTTCTCTCCAGAGAACAAAAAAGCCGCCCTGTGAGGCGGCTTTTCCGTATGCGAAAACGCCTCGCGATTAACGCGAATAGAATTCGACCACCAGATGCGGCTCCATGACGACCGGGTACGGAACGTCGGAGAGCGAAGGAACGCGCGCGAAGGTCGCAACCATCTTGTTGTGATCAACTTCGATGTAGTCAGGAACATCACGCTCAGCGAGAGAGATGGATTCCAGAACCGTTACGAGCTGCTTCGACTTCTGGCGAACTTCGATGACGTCGCCGGCCTTGCAGCGGTAAGAACCGATGTTGACGCGGACGCCGTTCACGGTCACGTGGCCGTGGTTCACGAACTGGCGGGCTGCGAAAACGGTCGGGACGAACTTGGCGCGATAAACGATCGCGTCGAGACGGGACTCCAGAAGACCGATCAGGTTTTCGGAAGTGTCACCCTTGCGGCGGTTGGCTTCATCGAAGATCGCACGGAACTGCTTTTCGCGCAGGTCACCGTAGTAGCCCTTCAGCTTCTGCTTGGCGCGCAGCTGCACACCGAAGTCAGAGAGCTTGCCCTTGCGGCGCTGACCATGCTGGCCCGGGCCGTATTCGCGGCGGTTCACCGGGGACTTAGGACGGCCCCAGATGTTTTCGCCCATACGGCGGTCAATCTTGTACTTGGACGATTCGCGCTTGCTCATCGTATTTCCTTTCAGAGTGTTAGAACGGTCTGTTGCCAAACCGCGCGAAGGAAACACGCCCTCCTTTAGCTTTCTCTCGAAAGCCCGACAGGACCAAACCATTACGCGAACGGGATGAATCCACGGGACATGTCAAATGAAACACCGGACATTGCTGCCCGGTGCTGGCGCGGTGTTTATGGATAAGTCACGGGATTGTCAAACGGAATCTGCCGCTGATGCCTCGCCCTCGGCCGGTTCGAGCGAACCCGCAAGCTTGCGCAACAGACCGGACAACGCCCGGCGCTCCCCCTCATCGAGCGCATCGAGGAGACCGAGCTCCCGGCCCATGTCCTCGCGAAAAGCAGCCTCGGCGCGGCGGATACCCTCTGCGGTCAGGACCACGACGAAACTGCGCTTGTCCTGATCGGAGCGCTCGCGCGTGACCAGCCCAGCCTCCTCCAGCCGGTCGAGCCTGTGCGTCAACCCGCCGGAGGAAATCATCAGGTGACGGTAAAGCTCCGTCGGGATCATCCGGTAAGGCGGCCCGGACCGGCGGATCGTCGCGATCACGTCGAACTCGCCGCGATCGAGATGGAATTCCGCAAAGGTCGCCTCGATCGACGGCCGCACAAGATTGGACAGCCGGTAGATGCGGCCGAGAATGCTCATCGGCGTCGTATCGAGATCCGGCAGTTCCCGGGCCCAGAGAGCACGCAAGCGGTCGACATGGTCTTCAGTCGTCATGGTCAAATCCGATTTGTCTTGACGAGAAGATAAATCGGATTATCTTCTCGCTAAGATAAATTGATAGCGAAATCCGGTTCAGGTTCCAAGGGAGGAAATCATGTTCCACGTCATCAGCCGCGAAAATCAGCAGCAGTCCCCGAACCGAACCATTCTCTTTGAAGGCGGCGCGTTCGGCGCACCCGTCTCGATCTTCCTCATAGACAACGAGCCGGGCCAAGGCCCTGCCCTGCATGTCCATCCCTATACCGAAATGTGGATCGTCCGCTCGGGACAGGCGCGCTTCACCGTCGGCGAAGAGACCCTAGACCCCAACCCCGGCGACATCGTCGTCGTCAACGCCGAGACACCCCACTGCTTCAAGAATGTCGGCACGACACGGCTGGAACTGACCTGCATCCACGCCAGCCCGGAAATTATCCAGAGTTGGGTTTGAGCTACATCCGTTGAGAAATATGGCGTTCACCGCTATATTTCATTCTGGGCAATTGGAGATTTCGGATGAAGGCCGTTCTGGCAATCGATGACGACGTCCTGGAAGCTGCGAAGGCCATGGCCGAAGAGCAGCATAAGACGGTCGACGAAATCATTTCCGAACTCGCGCGTCGCTCCATCGAGGAGAACCGTCCGCGGGAGACGCGCAACAATATCCCCCTGCTGCCGCAGCACGCGCAGGGAAAGCCCGTCACCATGAAGATCGTCAACTCTCTCCGAGATGAGAATTCGTGAGCTATCTGCTCGACGTCAATGTGCTGATCGCGCTCGTCGACAGCAATCACGAACATCACGATCCCGCCCATCGATGGTTCGAGAAAAACCGGGATGGATGGGCGACATGCGCGATCACCGAGAACGGCCTGATCAGAATTGTCTCCAACCCGCGCTATCCGAACAGTACGAACTCGCCTGTCGTCGTCGCCGAAATGCTCGCCGCGCTCAAAGCGCTTCCCGGCTATGAATTCTGGCCGGAAGCAATAAGCATTCTGGAAGGCAGTGTCTTCAGGCCGAACCAGCTGCGCTCATACCAGCAGATTACCGACACCTATCTGCTCGGTTTGGCGGTGCGAAATCGCGGCCATCTCGCCACCTTTGACCGGCACATCAGCACCAATGCCGTCATCGGTGGCAGCAGCGCGCTCTATCAGATCGAAATCTAGTTCGCAGCCTTACTCGGCAGCGCTCTTCAGCGCGTCGTCGTCAGGCGCATCTGCTGAACCCGGCGCTGTCTCGGCCTGCAGATCGGGGAACGCGACGATGCGCTTGCCGGTGAAATCCGTGTGGACGACGATCAGGCCCTGTTCTTCGAAATAGCCGAGCAGACGGCGGGCGCGGCGGGCCGAATGGGTGCCGTAGGCGCGGGCGATGCGGGCGTCAGACGGGCATGGTTCGCCGCCGAGCGCTGCCTTCGCCATCATCAGGAACACGCCCTGCAGATCGTCGGTCACGCCATTCGACAGCGAGAGCGCCGTGGCCCAGCCTTCGCTGGCGGCCATTTCGGGATCGACGCCCGAGCGCGATACGGCCACGCGGCGGCGGAAGTCCTGCAGCGACAGCGGCGGACCGGGAACGCGGCGCATGCGCAGACGCACCAGGAATTCCTGATAGAGTACCGAATCCGTGCGGAAGCCCGATGAGGGATCGTCGAGGATTTCGGAGAGAACGCCGGACAGACGTTCCTCGCGCTCTTCGGCGGACAGTTCCGGCTGGCTGGAGCGCGGCTCGGAAGGCGCCGGGACTGCGGCGGGCGCCGAGCGCGATAGCTCGGCAAGGATATCAGTCGTCGGGCGTGGCGCCGGCGCCGCGCGGCGCACGATCGGCCTCTGAAACTCTTCCGGATCCGGAGTGAAGATCAGGTCCTCGACATCCTGCGGCGCATCTGGCAGTGGCATCAGCTTCGGGCTCGACGAACGCGCCGAGGTCTCGACATTGCCGATCTGGATCGGCAGCGGACGGCGAGACAGCGCCGGACCGAGAGCAACGAAATTGCCACGCTTGAGGTCGCGGAACATTTCCGCCTGGCGCCGGTCCATGCCGAGCAGGTCGGCAGCGCGCGCCATGTCGATATCGAGGAAGGTGCGGCCCATCAGGAAGTTCGAGGCTTCGGCCGCGACGTTCTTCGCAAGCTTCGCCAGACGCTGCGTCGCGATGACGCCCGCCAGACCGCGCTTACGGCCGCGGCACATCAGGTTGGTCATCGCGCCGAGCGACATCTTGCGCGCGTCTTCCGAGACATCGCCGCCAACGGAGGGCGCAAACATCTGCGCTTCGTCGACGACGACGAGAACCGGATACCAATATTCGCGGTCGGCATCGAACATGCCGTTGAGAAAGGCGGCCGCAGCACGCATCTGCTGCTCGATATCAAGGCCTTCAAGCGTCAGCACGCAGGAAACGCGGTGCTGGCGGATGCGGTTGGCGATACCGGCAAGCTCTGCCTCGGTGCGCTCGCCATCGACGACGATATGGCCGAATCGGTCGCTCAGCGTCACGAAGTCGCCTTCGGGATCGATGATCACCTGCTGAACCCATTGGGCGGATTGCTCAAGCAGGCGTCGCAGAAGATGCGATTTGCCGGAGCCGGAATTGCCCTGGACGAGCAGGCGCGTTGCCAGCAGCTCCTCGATATCGAGTGTCGCCGGGCTGCTGCCGGACGCCGTTCCCATATCGATGCCAACCTGCAAGTCTGATTCCCCTTAAGATTTCACCGGCGTGTCTAGCATATTCGCCGCCGCGATTGTTACCCGTTTGGCGCAAAAACCCACAGAAAGACGCGAGCGTTCAGACGGCCTCGCGCTCGACCAGCCGGCCGCTATTCTCGGTAGCGCGCGGCGTCAGCATATGCGTGAAGATCAGGCTGACGAACAGCGGCACCATCAGCACCGCAAGCCCGATCCGCAAGCCCCAATATTCACCGATGAAACCGATGATCGGCGGCCCGACGAGAAAGCCGAGCAGCGCCACGAAGGACAGGATCGCCAGGCTCGCAGCCGCCGGGCGGTCGGTCAGCGCCGCCGACGCCGTCACAGCGAGCGGAAAACCAACGGAGACGCCGACGCCGATCGCCGCAAAGCCGAGGAGCGCAAAAGCCGGCGCAGGCGCCACCAGGATGATCAGCATCCCGGCAAGCGAGGCAATCCCGCATCCGCGCGCAATCGCCACAGGCCCGAACCGGCCCTTCATGTAATCGCCGCTGAAACGGCCCGCCGCCACCATGAAGGCGAAGACGGAATAGCCCAGCCCCATCTGCGCACCCTCGGAACCGAAGACATCACGGAGATAAACCGCCGACCAGTCTGCAATCGCGCCCTCGGTCATCGTCACGCCAAAGACGAAGGCGCAGATGCCGATAAGCGCCAGACCGGGCAGCTTGAAGCGGTAAGTCGCGGCGGTCTCCGCATGGTGACTTTCCGGCAGTTTCGGCAGCCGGGTGCTGACGAAGAGCGCAATCGGCAGCACGACGACAGCAATGGCGAGGATCGACCAATGCGGCGGCGCGCCGATGACAATCGCACCGGCGCCGAGCAGGCTGCCGAACATGATGCCGAGGCTCCAGAAGCCGTGCGAGCGGCTCATGATGATCAGCCCGGTCACCTTCTCGGTCAGGTCAGCCTCGACATTCATGCCGAGTTCGACGGTCGAGAGTGCCACACCGAGGATCATCAGCGAGAAGAACAGAAGCGTCACAGTCGGCGCGAAGGCCGGAAGCGAAACGACGGCAAGAAAGAAGACGAAGCCATAGATGATCGCCGCCCGTCCGCCGATGCGCGAGACGACGCGGCCGGCGAAAGACAGGGTCAGCAGCGTACCGATCGGCAGGCCGAGAAGCGCGATCGCGAGATCCGCGGTGCCGAGGTTCAGCTTCGCCTGCACGTCCGGGATACGCGGCAGCCATGCCCCGAAAGCAATCGGCTGCAGGAAGAAAATCAGCATGACAAGTCTTTGAAGCGGCACGGCGCGCATCCCTTCATTCTCAGAGGCGGAAGGCGCCGCTTCTGATTCCCCATCGACAAATCTGCGTCATTGCCGCGCCTAAGGAAAGCGCGGATCACCTATCGCGTGCTGAGGCCGAAACCCTGCATCAGCCGCGCCGTCGCGAAATCGGGATTGCCCGACGTGAAGACGGCGAAGTCGAAATTGTCAGGGTGAACGGCGCCGGCCACCTGCGGGACGAGGCTGCGGGCGCGGCGCGCAATCGCCTCGGCCGGATCGAGCCAGTCGACGGGCCAGGGCGCCAGCCTGCGGAAAAGATTGGCCATGAACGGATAATGCGTGCAGGCGAGCACGACGATATCGGTCTTGTGCCCATCCTTCTCGACGAAGCACTGCTCGATCTCCGCCGTCACGGCCTCATCCGAAACCGTCTCGCCGCGAATATAGGCCTCCGCCATCCGCGCAAGGTTCTCCGAACCGACGAGACGAACGTGGCATTGCTGCGCGAAGGACTGGATCAGATCGCGCGTATAGGCGCGCTTGACAGTGCCGGGCGTCGCCAGCACGGAGACCAGACCGGACCGCGTGCGCTCCGCCGCGGGCTTGATCGCCGGCACGGTGCCGACAAAGGTCATCTGCGGAAAGGCCGCCCTGAGATCGGCGCCGACGAGCGTGAAGGCCGTGTTGCAGGCGATGATGCACACTTCAGGGTCATAGTCGTTCAGCAGTCTGCCGAAGAGCGCGATGACGCGCTCTTTCAAGGCCTGCTCTTCCCAGCCGCCATAGGGAAACCCAGCATCGTCGGCGACATAGATGAAGCCGCGTTCCGGCATCAGCACGCGCGCCTCGCGCAGCACGGTCAGGCCCCCGATACCGGAATCGAAGACCAGGACCGGTTTCAGCTCATTCGCCGCTGACGTCATCTTTCGGCTGTTCCTTGGCAACTGCGGGAGACCGGCTTCCGCGCGGATATTGCCGCGAGAAACGGTCGAGGGAGGAGATTACGCCGCGCAGCACGCTGATTTCCTGTTCAGTGAAAGCGCGGCGGGAAAGGACTGCCCGGAGGTTGTCCACCATTTTGGGCTTTTTCGCGGGCGGATGGAAATAATTACGCGCTTCCAGCGCCTCCTCGAGCTGGTCGAAGAAACCGAAGAGCTGCTCCTTGGTCGACTGTGTCTGCTCCATAGCCTGGAACGGCACGTCGGAGAGGTCCTCCATGCCCGACTTCATCCACTCATAAGACATCAGCAGCACCGCCTGGGCGATGTTCAGCGAGGCAAAGGCGGGATTGACCGGGAAGGTGACGATCTCGTCGGCCAGCGCCACTTCCTCATTGGTGAGGCCCCAGCGCTCGCGGCCGAAGAGGATACCTGTGCCCTCGCCTGCCCGAAATTTCGTCCGCAACGTCTCCGCCGCAACGACCGGAGAGCGTACCGGCTTGAAACCGTCGCGTTCGCGCGCCGTCGTCGCATAGACGAAATTGAGGTCGACAATAGCCTCTTCCAGCGTGTCGTAAACCTTGGTCGCCTCGATGACGTGATCGGCCTTGGACGCCGTCGCCTGCGCCCGCTCGTTCGGCCAGCCGTCGCGCGGATTGACGAGCCGGAGCTCCGAAAGGCCGAAATTCGCCATGGCGCGCGCCACCATGCCGATATTCTCGCCCATCTGCGGTTCGACCAGAATGATCGCCGGTCCCTCGGTCAGAAGTTGCCGCTCGCTGTTTGTGCCTGCCATATGCGCCGTCCTTCCTTTCGAGCCGGAATAGCCCCGCTGGCGGCAAACGGCAAGGCTTATGCCGCCGGATAGAGCCGATCGAGCACGCCGCCGATCATCTCGACGCCCAGCCGCGAACCCTGAGCCGAGATCGGCAGATTGCGTGCCGCGGATGACGGCGACTGCCGCTCGATGAAGAAGCACTCGGACGCACGCGGCGCGATCTCGGCGATCCGCGCTCGCGCCTGTCTCAGCGCAACAACGATCTGCTCGTGGTCGTCGGCACCCGTGTTGCCGCCGTACGAACTCGCGACGATCCGCGCCCAATAGGTCCCCGACAGGAAGATCGCCAGCGTCTGGCGAATAGGTCCCGGCCGCGTCACGACAGACCACGTGGAGCCGAGTGGCCGCGCCGCAACCGTCACATCCCGATAGGCCGCATCGAGAGTCTGCGACAGACCGATCAGCTCATAGCGCGGCTTCCCGTCTATGGTAGCGGCAAGCAGCGCGTCGAGTGCATCGAACCATTTCCGGAGGGCCGCATCGAGCGCGCCGCGGGTGCGCGCCGGGAAGACGAGAAAGGCAACCGCCGTCCCGGCAATCGCGCCGATCAGCGTCTCCTCGAAGCGCAGCGCCAGCAGATCGACGGTCAGCGCCCCGGTCATCCCGTAGACAAGGCAGAGCACGATCGAGATGAAGAAGGTCATCGTCGCATAGGAAATCTGCAGGAAGTAGAAAGCGAGGAAGATACAGACGATGGCGACCGGGATACCGACTGCATCCTCGCTGCCGATCAGCGTCGCCAGACCAAGACCGATCGCAATGCCGAACAGCGTACCGAGCGACCGCTGCAACGCCTTCATCGCGGTGTCGCCGCGCGAATTGGTATTGGTGAACACCAGGAACGAGGCCAGCACGGCCCAGAACCACCGCTCGCGCGACAGGAGCAGACCGAAGCTCATCGCCAGCGCCGCCGCGAGCGTGATCTGCAGCGTCGACCTGATCTGCGGGCTTTTAAGCGAGAAGTCGATCCCGGTGGCGGTAGCCTGGTCCTCCACGGGCAGTATCCCGGCAAAGTTGGTCAGCCGCGCCTCGGCTATTGTCTCCCCTAGGTGACATTTGGTTTCACCGAGCCAGAAAAGCGCCCGTCGCGTCTCCGCTGCAGCATCGGGCGATGCGTCCCTGTCCTCATCGAGCCCCCTGTGCCGGCCCTCGATAATGGCGTGAACGAGGGTGAAATCCGGAACGCTCTGCAGGCTGAGAACGATGGCGCTCTCGGCGGCAAGGTGCAGATCAAAGAGCCGGATCGCCAGTTCCGCTGCCGGGTCGCCGCCCTTGTCGAACACGCCGCCGGCCGGGCGCGGAATGAAGCTTTCGGCCATCAGCACGACTTCCTTCAGCCGCTCCTCCAGCACCCGCAGTTCGCGGCGATCATGCTCGCCGACTTTCCCTTCGGATGCGAGGGCCGCGAGCTTGAACAGGATCTGGTTCACCCTGCCCTGCACGCTTTCCAGCGATCGCAGAAGGTCGCGGCGCCAATCCTCGGGCATGACCATGACGCGCATGACATGCCCCGTCAGCGCCGCAACGACGGGACCGACCGCCACCAGCGGCAGTTCCGCAATGTCGGGCTGGAAATAGGCGCCCATGAAATAGGAGGTGAAGGCGAACATGCCGATCGCAAAGCCGCGCGCCCCAAAGACGCGGGCGGACGCCGCCAGGAAGATCACCACGAGAAAGGCAAGGTCCGAGAGAACCCGGTGGCCCTCCAGCGCCGCCGCGACCCCGACCACCACCAGACTGGCGACACAGCCAAGCAGCCGGGTGACCAGCTGCTGCGCATTGCCCTTGTCGCGCACGGCAACCCCACCCTCGATCGAGAGCAGGATACCGAGACCGTAGGACGCCGTCGGCAGCGGCACGGCGAAGAGGTGGATGGCAAACAGGATGGCGAAGGAGATGACGATTGTCAGCGTCACGCGCGATGCGATCCGCAAGCGCGACAGCGCCGGATCGTTGGCAAGCAACCAGTCGCGAAGATCGAAACCCGAAAACAACAGATAAGCCCTCACGCACCGGAATCTCGAAAGATGCGCTACCCGGACATACCGCCGCAAAGGCCAAAATCAAACGGCTGACGGCGCCTACTGTTTGGCGATCTCGTCCATCGTCGATTTCAGTGAGCTCGTCTCCTTAGTCTCGTCATCCTGCAGCATGATGTCGTCGACGACAGGCTTGCCGTCCTCGGTCACCATCTCGAAACGCACGGTCGAGACCGCCTTCGCCTCGTCGCCATCGGCGCAGCCCATCTTGCGGAAGGAGACGACGACCTCGTCCTCTCCCTCGGCCGTCTTCTGCGGCGTCAGCTTCAGATCCTCGAGCGGGCAAGCGTCCTGACCGTTGATGATCACATCGTAATCGAAGGGCGAAATGCCGTCGTCGACGGCTGGATGTTTGGCCGCTTCACGATACTTGGCGGCGAAATCCTTGCTGTAGAGCTTGTCGAGTTTTGCCGCATCGAAAATGTCGACCCATTCGATGTCGTCGCCCGACCAGTTGTTGACCGTCGCGTCCATGATTTCCTGAACCGGCGCCGGAATATCGGCGGCAGTTGCGAGCGTCGGCAGGCCGGCCAAACCGGCGATCAGCAAGGCAATCGTCTTCATGATGAAATGTCCGTTAACGAAGCAATTGCCGCGGACACTAGCCGAATTCGCGCGCTTGGCAATGGGGCCCAAAATCCGCTTTCGGGGGCGCTTGCGGCTTTGCGTTCCGGGCACACAATGCTATAGCCCTCGGGATTTTAGAAATCACCCGCCACGGGACCCAGTCCCCATCAAGCTTACGAGGCAGATACATGAAAAAGATCAAGGTCGCTAACCCCGTCGCCGATCTCGACGGCGATGAAATGACGCGCATCATCTGGCAGCTTATCAAGGACAAGCTGATCCATCCGTATCTCGACCTCGAAATCGACTATTTCGACCTCTCGGTCGAAAACCGCGACGCCACCAACGACCAGGTCACCGTTGAGGCCGCCAACGCCATCAAGAAGCACGGCGTCGGCATCAAGTGCGCTACGATCACGCCGGACGAAGACCGCGTCAAGGAATTCAACCTCAAGCAGATGTGGAAGAGCCCGAACGGCACGATCCGCAACATCCTCGGCGGCGTCATCTTCCGCGAGCCGATCATCTGCCAGAACGTTCCGCGCCTCGTTCCGGGCTGGACCAAGCCGATCGTCGTCGGCCGTCACGCTTTCGGCGACCAGTACCGCGCCACCGACTTCAAATTCCCGGGCAAGGGCAAGCTGACCATCAAGTTCGTCGGCGAAGACGGCACTGTCATCGAGAAGGACGTCTTCGACGCCCCCGGTTCCGGCGTTGCCATGGCGATGTACAACCTCGACGAGTCGATCCGCGAATTCGCCCGCGCCTCGATGATGTACGGCCTTATGCGCAAGTGGCCGGTCTACCTGTCGACCAAGAACACCATCCTGAAGGCCTATGACGGCCGCTTCAAGGACATCTTCCAGGAAGTCTACGAAGCTGAATTCCAGGATCAGTTCAAGGAACTCGGCATCACCTACGAACACCGCCTGATCGACGACATGGTCGCTTCGGCTCTGAAGTGGTCCGGCGGCTACGTCTGGGCGTGCAAGAACTACGACGGCGACGTCCAGTCCGACACGGTTGCGCAGGGCTTCGGTTCGCTCGGCCTGATGACCTCGGTTCTGCTCACGCCGGATGGCAAGACGGTCGAAGCCGAAGCCGCTCACGGCACGGTTACCCGCCACTACCGCCAGCACCAGAAGGGTCAGGAAACCTCGACGAACTCGATCGCCTCGATCTTCGCCTGGACCCGCGGCCTCGCACACCGCGCCAAGCTCGACGACAATGCCGAACTCGCAAAGTTCGCAGCGACCCTCGAAAAGGTCTGCGTCGACACCGTCGAAGCCGGCTTCATGACCAAGGACCTGGCGCTGCTCATCGGCCCGGACCAGCCCTGGCTCTCCACCACCGCCTTCCTCGACAAGATCGACGAGAACCTGCAGAAGGCCATGGGCGCCTGAGGCGGCCAGCAATAGCAAACAGCAGAACGGCGGGTCTTCCCGCCGTTTTTTGTTTCATCAACAAGGGAACAGAACATGACGACGATCCGCCTGCTCACGCCTTCCGACCGCGCTGCATGGGAGCCGCTGTGGAAGGGCTATCAGAGTTTCTACGAAGTCGTCATTCCGCCTGAGACCACCGATCTCACCTGGGCGCGCTTCCACGCCGCAAACGAGCCGATGCATGCCTTCGGCGCCTTTGACGATGACGGCACGCTGAAGGGTATCGTCCACGCGATCTTCCATCGCTCGACATGGCTGCCGAAATGGACCTGCTATCTGCAGGATCTCTATGTCGAGGCAGACCAGCGCGGGCTTGGCACCGGCGCCGCACTGATCGAGCGTGTCGCCGATCTGGCGCGCGAGAATGGCGCCGGCCGGCTCTACTGGATGACGCACGAGAGCAACGAGCGGGCACGCCGCCTCTACGACCAGATCGCCGAGCGCTCCGGCTTCATCCAATACCGCAAGCAGCTCTGACTGCTGACAGAATCTGGCAGCAGCCTCCTCTAGACATTGCCGCATCGCTGGCCTGCGCCAGATATCGACAATGGAGAAGGAGAGGTCATGACAGAAGAGCTGGTATTCTACACGAACCCGATGTCGCGCGGGCGCATTGCCCGCTGGATGCTGGAGGAAACCGGTGTTCCCTACCGCACGGAAATCCTGACCTTCGGCGGCACAATGAAGGGCGAGGACTATCTCTCGGTCAACCCCATGGGCAAGGTGCCGGCGATCCGCCATAACGGCACTGTCGTCACCGAATGCGCCGCGATCTGCGCTTACCTCGCCGATACCTTCCCTGAGAATGAACTGGCGCCGCGCCCGCAAGAGCGCGGCTCCTATTATCGCTGGATGTTCTTTGCCGCCGGCCCGCTGGAATCGGTCGTCACCATCCGCATGCTCGGCGTCGTCACCCCCGCCGACAAGGCCCGCAGCGTCGGATATGGCAGCTTCGGCGATGTCATGGACACGCTCGAAAAAGCAGTGACCGGGACGCCCTATATCGCCGGCGACCGCTTCACCGCCGCCGATGTCTATGTCGGCTCGCATGTCAGTTGGGGTTTGAATTTCGGCTCCATCGAAAAGCGGCCGGCCTTTGCCGATTATCTCGGCCGCGTCACGAGCCGAGAGGCTTACAAACGCGCCGCCGCAATCGACGACGAGGCGTTGAAGGGCATGCCGCAGGCCGCCTCATACTAGCGGCATATAGATATCCGTCAGCAATCCGGTCGGCGCTGTATCGCGCGGATTGTTGAGATAGTCCTCGAACATCAAGGCATCGCGCAGCTGCCGGCCGGAAACCGGCAGCCACTCGCCATAGAGCCACTGATAAGCCTTGTGCATATCGGCATAGGGTCCCTTGTGGCGCAGAACCGCATATTCGCCGCCATCGATCCGCCGGCGCTCGAACGGCGGATCGGCTGCGATATCCGCGCCGCCGGTAACGCAGGCGATCGAACGCAGCTCCTCGGCCGGAACGATATCGGGATCGTCGAAATAGACGCCGATCATCCGCATGTCGGGTTTCGCCAGCCCCCGGGCATGCAGCGTTCCTAACAGCGTCTCGAACGCCTTGCCGATCTGCATGTAATGTCCGCGATGCGGCACGCCGATCAGATCGATCGGCTCGATGGTCTTCAAGGTCACGTCAAACATGGCTGTTGCCTTTCCTGGCAGCGGAGGTTGGAAGACTGTGTGGCTTCCCTCTTTCCGGTAGCGCGCCGGCGGCATGCCATAGACGGATTTGAAGATCCGGTTGAAAGACTGGAGATTGGGATAGCCGGATCGTTTCGCAATCTCGCTGATATCAAGATCGGTGCGGACGATATCGCCCGCCGCGCGATGCAGCCGCAGCCGCTTGACGGTGGCCGCCAGCGTCTCGCCATGAACCGCGCGATAGATCCTGTGCCAGTGATAGCTCGACATGCAGGCAATCTCGGCCAGCCGCGCCATATCCAGCTCCTCGTCGAGGTGGTCGTAGATATAGGCCGAAACCCGCTGGAGGCGGTTTTCATAGAGAGACCAAGCCGTTTGCCCGTTCATGTCAAACCTCATGCAAATCGATCGGCTGCAGGAAAGCACAGCCCGATTTGACAAATCCTGCGGACTTGCGCGGCCCGCGAATCTTGATAGACCGGAATTCCGGCTCGAACCCAAGAGGATTTCACAATGCCGGATTTTTCAACACTCATGCTCTTTGCCGCTGCAGCCCTGGTGCTGACCGCGACGCCCGGACCCGACATGCTGCTGATCGCCTCGCGCAGCATCAGCCAGGGCCGCGCCGCAGGCTTTCTCACCTACGCCGGAATTGCCGCCGGCACCTATTGCCACGCGCTCGCCGCCGCCTTCGGCCTGTCGCAGCTCTTCGTCACCGTCCCCGCCGCCTATGAGGCCGTCCGCTGGGCCGGCTGCGCCTACCTGCTCTACCTCGCCTACAAGACGATCCGCTCGCAGACGACCGCCTTCGAGCCCACGTCAACGGCGCAGAGGATATCCAGCATCCGCATCTTCACGACGGGCCTGGCGACGAACCTGCTCAATCCGAAGATGGCGCTCTTCGTGCTCGCCCTCTTTCCGCAGTTCATCCAGCCGAATGCCGGTTCGATGGCAAGCCAGATGCTCGTACTGGCAAGCATCCTCAACATCATTGGTTTCGCGGTGAATGGTGCGGTGATCCTGCTCGGAAGCCAGATACGCAATCGCCTCAGGGCGATGCGCCGGTTTCCACGGATGCCGCAATATGCGCTGGCGGCGGTCTTCACCGGGCTCGCCTGCCGGCTTGCTCTGCAGTCGAGGAACTGAGCCGATTGCGGCGCGCTCAGCTCTGGCGCGCCGCCTCCGCCCGCTGCTGGATCAGCGAAAAGATCTCCTCGACGGAACGGTCAAGGCCGCTTGTCGAGAGCGTCAAATAGTCGTTGGATTTTCCAAGCGCGCGATTGTTCAGCCGCACCATGCGCGAAAGCGTCAAAGCGGCGGACGCCTGCGGCGTAACCTGAAGTTCGATGAAACGCTGCTTGTGAAGCTGGAAGACCCGCACCGCCAGTAGATCGCGCCAGGCAATGCGTTCCGGTGCAACTTCCGTTGCCAGCAGGCCCTCGTCGGAAAAATCCAGAACGGGCCGCCGGTCGAAGGCCTTCCATGCGATGGCGATGAAGGCGAGCAGGAAGAAAAGCCCGCCGATAATACCGATGAAAACCGGAAAACCGCCCGCGCCTTCCTTCTGATAGCCGGTGAACCCGACAAAAAGCGCAAGCGCTGTCATGAGCAGCGAAAGAAAGGCGAGACCGATCATCTTGGCCGGAGAGCGGTGGACCTTCATCGAGAACCTCCTGCCCTCCGGGCCTTTATCGATCAGCCGGCGAGCGCAGCCGCAACAGCCTCGATCGCCTCGTCGGCCTTCGATCCATCCGGACCGCCGGCCTGCGCCATGTCAGGGCGACCGCCGCCGCCCTTGCCGCCGAGCGCGGCAGAGGCGATGCGCACGAGATCGACGGCGCTGAAGCGGCCGACCAGATCTTCGGTAACGGCGACGACGGCGCTCGCCTTGCCGTCTTCGGAGACGCCGATCAGCGTCACGACGCCGGAGCCGAGGCTAGCCTTGCCGTCGTCGGCCAGACCCTTGAGGTCCTTCGGATCGATACCCGAAATTGCCTTGCCGAGGAACTTGACGCCGGCCACGTCGCGAACGGCGTCTTCCGAGCCGCCCTGCCCGCCGCCCATGGCAAGTTTGCGCTTGGCATCGGCCAGTTCTTTCTCCAGCTTGCGGCGCTCATCCATCAGCGCTTCGACACGCGACAGCACCTCGCCCGGCTGCACCTTGAGCGCACCGGCCAGAGCCTTGACCCGGTCGTCCTGCTCGGCGAGATAGGCGCGAGCCGCTTCACCGGTAACCGCCTCGAGACGGCGCACGCCCGAGCTGACGGCACTGTCGCCGAGAATGCGCACCAGCCCGATATCACCGGTCGCAGACACATGCGTGCCGCCGCAGAGCTCGATTGAATAAGGCTTGCCGGTCTTGGCGCCATGCAGGCCTTGGCCCATGGCCACGACACGCACTTCCTCGCCGTACTTCTCGCCGAACAGCGCCATAGCGCCCTCGGCACGGGCATCGTCGACGCTCATCAGACGCGTCGTGACCGGTGAATTCTGCAGAATGATCTCGTTGGCCATATCCTCGACCACCTTGAGCTCGTCCGCTGACATCGGCTTCGGATGCGACACGTCGAAGCGCAGGCGGTCGGGCGTGACCAGCGAACCCTTCTGGGCTACGTGGGTACCCAACACCTCGCGCAGCGCCTCATGCAACAGATGCGTTGCCGAATGGTTGGCGCGGATCTGCGAGCGACGGGCATGATCGACCGTCAAGGCCACGGCATCGCCGGCCTTGATCGTGCCTTCGACGACCGTGCCGATATGCACGAACAGACCCTCGCCGCGCTTCTGCGTATCGGTGATCTCGATCTTGGCATGATCGGACGAAATGATGCCGGCATCGCCGACCTGGCCGCCGGACTCGCCGTAGAACGGCGTCTGGTTGACGACGATCTGAACCTTGTCGCCGCTGGCAGCCTGAGCAACGGCAGCACCGTCCTTGACGATCGCCTGGACGACGCCTTCGGCGCTCTCCGTGGCATAGCCGAGAAACTCGCTTGCGCCATGCTTTTCGCGCAGCTCGAACCAGATGGTCTCGGTCGCCTTATCGCCTGAGCCGGCCCAATGCGAACGCGCTTCGGCCTTCTGGCGCTCCATGGCATCGGTGAATCCGCTGAGATCGACGCTGATTTCGCGGGCGCGCAACGCGTCCTGCGTCAGGTCGAGCGGGTTGCAGCCTGCAGGCCAGCGGCTGTTCGCCGTCGAGCGGCGCCTGGCCTCGGCGAGCGCTGCCGAGCCGATCTGCGCGCGAGCAGGCCGGTGCTCAGGGCAGCAACCTGTTCTCCTGCAGCCCAGGTCCTCCAGGACATGCCTGCGCCGCCTGGCCTGGAGGAGGCCCGGCTCGACTACGACCAGGCGCCGCAGCAGTTTCCTGCTGTTCGCCGGCCTGGTGGCCGAGATGGCCTGAAGGACATGGCGCGGCAGGCGATGCAGCAGAGCGATAGCCGCACCTTCCTCGGCGACGGCAGATGCCCGCGATCGCGGCGGCAGAGGAGCGCAGATGGATTTATGACATCCAAGGGCTGTTTGTCGTTTTGCGCCTTGAGCTGTCGTGTTCTCTGGAGGCCTTGACTGTTTCCTTGAACAGCAGCCTGATTGCACAGCCAAGAAATGGCAGTGCCGTGGCTGAGCTGTTGGCTCAGTGCCGGCTGATCGATAAGTGTGCTCTCCATGTCTTCCTGCCACCCTGCCTGTCAGGTACAGCATGAGGTTCAGATCCTGACAGTCCGTCGCTGCTCCTCCCAAGGGTCCAGAGGCTGCCCAGAGCACACTCTGCTGCAGCCAGAAACCTGCTGACTACAGTGTGGGCTCAGACTGCCCATGGCTCCAACACAGTGACAATGTGATGATCCAGCCTGCTGCATGCACTGGCTGATCCCTTCCCATGCAGCTATGCCTGCTGCTGGTGTGAGATGGCCACAGCAGTGCTGGGTATCGATGTCATTCCTGTGATCTGAATCCAGTGCCTGATCTGCTGCCCTTAGGCCAACGTTGAAGGACAGGCTGCTTGAGGACCTGGAGTGTCACAGGAGTGGCGGTGTTTATTAATGTCTGAGGCCTGCTGGCTGCCATGCATGGCCCTCTGTCGCCTGGCTGCTCGCCAAGAAATGCATCCAGAAGATGCTCTTGAACTGCACCATGCTGGCATTGGGCAACACTGCTGCCTGCTGCCAGCAGCAGCATGAGGCTGCTGGCCTGCACATCTGCACGCAATCTGAACAGTCGAAGAGGCACACTGGAGGCCTCACCCACGCCCATGGTTCTTCAGCCATGCTCCTGGCGGTGCCTGTGCCCAACGAGGAGCACGTCTGTGGCTGGCCCATTGCCCAAAGGAAGGCACAAGCTGATAGCCTAGGGCGGCCAGGCATCCAGAAGATGTCCTACCAGAGCCTGGTCTGAATGTGCTCAAGGCCTGTTCCAGCCCTGTCAGAGCGTTTGTTCAGGGTCTGCTGTCACTGTCGCTGCTGCCAAGGCTGTTCCTGTCTGCAGAACAGGCCATGATCAGGCTGGCCCCAGGCACGTCTGATCTTGCAGAAGATCTGATTGCCTGCAGCAGTGACTTTGGTGTTCCATGGTTCCTTGCCAGAGCGTTGGCCAGCAGAGAGAACGAAGTCTGACTTGACGATGCTGGCCTGAGCTGAGATCGATGAGCCTGCTGGACCTCTGGGTGTTCGCCGCTGCGTTGGCGGACAGCTGCTGGAATTCACCCGGGCTGCAGGCGAGCATCTTGTCGGATGACCTGACGTGGTCTGTTGCTTGATCACCCCTTCGCGCTCGATCTGTTGAGGCTGGCGGGATGCCGAGGGCATCCGAGGTGCAGGGACGGGCACACGTCGGTGCCGTCGTCTCAGGCGAACCGAACATGACGCCGATCTTCATGCGGATCTGGTTGATGAAGATCACCATGCAGTTCGACTTCGAGATCGAGGCCGTCAGCTTGCGCAGCGCCTGGCTCATCAGGCGGGCCTGGAGACCCGGTAGGCTGTCGCCCATTTCGCCTTCGATTTCGGCACGCGGCGTCAGCGCTGCGACCGAGTCGACGACGAGAACGTCGACGGCGCCGGAGCGAACCAGCGTGTCGGTGATTTCGAGAGCCTGCTCACCGGTATCGGGCTGCGAGATCAAGAGGTTCTGCAGATCGACGCCGAGCTTGCGGGCATAGACCGGGTCCAGCGCGTGTTCGGCGTCGACGAAGGCGCAGATGCCGCCCTTCTTCTGTGCTTCCGCGATTGTCTGCAGCGCCAGCGTCGTCTTACCGGAGCTTTCCGGTCCGTAAATTTCGATGATACGACCCTTCGGGAGACCGCCGATGCCGAGCGCGATATCGAGGCTGAGAGAACCCGTCGATACGGTTTCGACCTCGATGACGCTGTCCTTCGCGCCGAGTTTCATGATCGAGCCCTTGCCGAACGACCGCTCGATCTGAGAGAGTGCCGCTTCAAGTGCCTTGCTTTTGTCCACCGATTTGTCCTCTACAAGCCGCAATGTATTCTGTGACATTCGATCCACCTTTAGGTTATTGAAGCCGCTCTAGCAATGTCGCCGCCGATGTCGATTTTGTACGTGATTTGTTCTCATTTCGCAAGAGGCGCTCAAGCGGTTGAAAGAAAAAGGTAAATAAGTACGTGTTCTACTTTTGTTTTATCGATGTGAAGCAAGGGCTTAGAGCGCCCGGGCGTCGGCAGCCGGAGAATTTCCCGCAGGCACGATTCGCTAAAACAAGAGCGGCTGGAGCATGACGGTGAAGCGCAAGATTCTCGTTCTCGGCGGCGCTCATGTCGATCGCCGCGGCCGCATTTCCGGCGAGACCGCGCCGGGCTCCAGCAATCCCGGCAGCTGGTTCGAGGAAGCCGGCGGCGGCGGCTTCAATGCCGCTCGCAACCTCGCCCGCCTCGGCTTCGACGTCACGATGATCTCGCCGCGCGGCGGCGACCCGACCGGCGAAATGGTCACCGAGGCGGCCTATGCCGCCGGGATCAACGACCGCCCCTTCGTGTTCCTCGACCGCAAGACGCCGAGCTATACCGCGATCCTCGAGCGCGACGGCAATCTCGTCATTGCACTCGCCGACATGGATCTCTACCGCCTCTTCGTTCCCCGCCGCCTGGCGATCCGCTGGCTGCGCGATGCCTTTGCGGCGACGGATCTGATCCTCTTCGACGCCAACCTGCCTGAGGACACGATCACCGCGATCGTCGCCCGCGCCAACAGCCTCGGCAAGCCAGTTGCCGCGATCGCCATCTCGCCGGCCAAGGTCGTCAAGCTGAAGCCATCGGCTGGCGGCATCGATTATCTGTTCCTCAACGAGGCGGAAGCTGCCGCCCTTGCCGGACAGCGGCCCGAGAATGCCGCCGAATGGGCGTCTCTGCTCGGTGACATCGGGCTGAAGGGCGGCATCGTCACCCGCGGTCAGCGCGAGCTGATCGCCTTTACAGGCGGCGGCGCGATTGCCCTGCAGCCGCCGTCGATAGAGACGGTGGCCGATGTCACGGGCGCGGGAGATTCCCTTGCAGCCGGCGTGCTTTCCGCCATCATGCAGGGATTGCCGCTGGAAGAGGCCGTGCGCCATGGTGCCGCCGCCGCCGCTGTCACCGTGCA
Organism: Rhizobium sp. Rhizsp82; assembly: GCF_047325115.1. Lineage (NCBI taxonomy): Bacteria > Pseudomonadati > Pseudomonadota > Alphaproteobacteria > Hyphomicrobiales > Rhizobiaceae > Rhizobium > Rhizobium sp. Rhizsp82. The sequence goes on from NZ_CP168570.1 coordinate 2,904,304, forward strand.
GTCACCGCTTGCTGTCAGTGAAAATCTGACGCCGGAACTGCTCCGCGACACGCTGGCACTTGTTCCAGCCGCCAGAATTCTGCATTGAAGCGCGCTTATCGATGAACTGGAAAAGACAATGACGAAACCGATCTCCCCTCAGCTGCCGATTGCCTATTCGAAGGAAGTCGCCGCCGCCAGGCAGCGCGGCGCCCCGCTGGTAGCGCTGGAATCGACCATCATCACCCATGGCATGCCCTACCCCGGCAATATCGAGATGGCCCGCAGCGTCGAGGCGATCATCCGCGAACAGGGCGCTATCCCTGCCACGATCGCGGTCATGCACGGTGTGCTGCATATCGGCCTGGAGCCGGAGGAGCTTGAAAGGCTCGCCAAGGAAAAGGACGTGATGAAGGTGTCGCGCGCCGACCTCGCCTTCTCGATCGCCGAGCGCCGCACCGGTGCGACGACGGTTGCCGCAACGATGATTGCCGCGGCGCGTGCCGGCATCAAGGTCTTTGCGACAGGCGGCATCGGCGGCGTTCACCGCGGCGCTGAGGAAAGCTTCGATATTTCGGCCGACCTGCAGGAACTCGCCCGCACCGGCGTCATTGTCGTCTGCGCCGGCGCCAAGGCGATCCTTGATATTCCGAAGACGTTGGAAGTGCTGGAAACCTCGGGCGTCCCGGTGGTCACCTACGAGAGCGAAGAATTCCCGGCTTTCTGGTCGCGTGCATCGGGCCTGAAGAGCCCGCTGACGCTGAACAGCCCGGCCGCGATCGCCAATTTCCAGGCGACCCGCGAACAGCTCGGCATCGACGGCGGCATGCTGATCGCCAATCCGGTTCCGGAAGCCGACGAAATCCCGCGCGAGGAGATGGAAATCTATATCGAGCGCGCCCTCGACAGCGCCGAGCGTGACGAAATCAGCGGCAAGGCCGTCACGCCCTACCTGCTCAGCACGATCTTCGACCTGACCGATGGCCAGAGCCTGAAGACCAATATCGCGCTGGTCGAAAACAACGCGCGGCTCGCGGCAGAGATCGCCGTGGCGCTGGAAGCCTGATTAGAAAAAAATCTTGCGGGAGGCGGCAACGCCTCCCCGTTCAGTTCTGGTCGAGCGTTTCCTTGACGACGACGGCCAGCTGCTTCAGCGAGAACGGCTTCGGCAGGAAGCCGAACTTCGAGCCCTCCGGCAAGTTGCGGGCGAAGGCATCCTCGGCATAGCCGGACACGAAGATGAACTTCATATCCGGATATTTCTTGCGCAGCTCACGCAGCAGGCTCGGTCCATCCATTTCCGGCATGACGACGTCGGAGACGACGATATCGACCTTGCCTTCCAGCTCGTCCAGAATATCGAGCGCTTCGATGCCAGATCCGGCCTCGTGCACGGTATAGCCGCGCGTCTCCAGCATTCGCTTGCCGCCGCGCCGCACCGCTTCTTCGTCCTCGACGAGCAGGATCACGGCACTGCCGGTCAGATCCTCCGGCTGCTCCGGCTGGGCGGCAACCGGCATCGGCACGACATTGCTGGTTTCGCCCGCCTCGACAGCCTCGGCTTCCGCTGCAATCGCCGGCTCGACGATATGGCGCGGCAGGAATACCCGGAACGTCGTTCCCTTGCCGACTTCGGATTCCGGCTGGATATAGCCGCCCGACTGCTTGACGATGCCATAGACCATGGCAAGGCCAAGACCGGTGCCCTTGCCGACTTCCTTGGTGGTGAAGAACGGCTCGAAGATCTTGTCCATGATCTCGGGCGCGATGCCGGTGCCGGTATCGGCCACCTCGACCAGCACCATATCCTCGGCCGGCATATAGGAATAATTGAAGGCCGCGACTTCCTGGGCCGTCACATTGCGCGTACGCACCGTCAGCTTGCCACCCTCGGGCATGGCATCGCGGGCATTGACGCAGAGATTGATCAGCACCTGTTCGAATTGTGACAGGTCGGTTTTCACCGGCCAGAGATCGCGGCCATATTCGACGTCAAGCTTCACATGCGTACCAGACAGCAGCCGGTCGACGAGCATGCGCAGGTCGCCGACGACATCGGTCAGGTTGAGCACACTCGGGCGCATCGTCTGCTTGCGCGAGAAGGCCAGCAACTGGCGCACCAGCACGGCTGCGCGGTTGGCGTTGCGCTTGATTTCCATCAGATCCGCAAAGCTCGCATCCGAAGAGCGCGCCTGCAGCAACAGATGGTCGGACGAGAGCAGGATCGCCGTCAGCACGTTGTTGAAGTCGTGGGCGATACCGCCGGCCAGCGTGCCGACAGCATTCATCTTCTGCGTCTGCGCCATCTGCGCCTCGAGCGCCTTCTGCTCGGTCACCTCGACGGCATAGACGATCGCAGCCTCCTCCGGCGCCTCGTCGCTCTGGTCGATGACGGCGTTGACGTAGAAGCGGAAGTGCCGCGCCTCGTCGTTGGGTGTGCGGGAATCGATCGGCGGGATATCGCCCTGCCGGTCCTTCGCCGCAGCAAGCGCGGATTGCAGGCGCTCGCGGTCGCTTTCCTGGACGATGGTTTCGAGCAGCGCGCCGTTATCGACGTCGTCGCGCGAGACGATGCCGGAGAACAGCTTCAGGAACGGCGCGTTTGTCCGCAGGATGCGGCCGGTGCCATCGACCGAGGCGATCGCCATCGGCGTATTGTTGAAGAAGCGGGTAAAGCGCATCGCTGCGGCCGAGGCCGACTGCTCGCTCTCCGTTCCGGCCTGGCGGCGTAGCACGATCGTCCGGCTCTCGCCCGGCGCACCGTCACGCATCGAGGTGACGCTGTGAACGATCTGCACCGGCAGGCTCTGACCGTTGGATTTCTTCAGGTCGAGATCGAGCGTATCGGTCTTCTTCAGGCCCGGCTCGGCCTGCACCGACTGGATCAGCGCCAGCCCCTCGCCCGCCACCAGATCGCCGATCGCCATCGAGCCCGGAATGAACTTGGTGAGATCGAGCCCCAGCCACTCGGCAAGCGTCGCATTGAGATAGAAGATCTCGCCCTTGCGGCCCGCCGAGAAGAAGCCGGCAGGCGCATGATCGAGATAGTCAATGGCGTTCTGCAATTCCTTGAAGAAGCGCTCCTGGTCGTCGCGCTCCGAGGTAATGTCGCTGATCTGCCAGATATGCAGCGGCTTGCTGCCGCTTTCCTCGGTCTTCAGCGTGCGCGCCTTCAGCCGGTACCAATGCGCACCGGAGCCATTCGGCGACGGTCCGAGTGCGCGCAGCAGGCGGAACTCTTCCTGGCCCTCGCGTCCCTCGCGCAACCCGTTGGAAAGGCGGTAGAGCGCCTCGTTGGATTCGCGATGGCGCGAGAGAAGCGCTTCCAGCGTCTGCACCTCGGTCGCCTTGCGGGCGCCCGTCAGCTTTCCGTAGGCGCCGTTGGCATAGATGATCCGGCCCTTGTCGTCGGTGATCAGCGAACCGTCAGGGTGGCTGTTGAGGAACGAGCGGGCGAGACTGTCCGACTGACGCTGCGGCATGACTTCGATGAAGCCGATGACCGAGGAGACCAGGAAGAAGATGCCCACCATGGCGAGAACGCCGAGAACACCGAGCACCATCTCGTTATCGAGCGAATTCTTGAACACCACAAAGGCGGCCGCGGCGGCGATCAGCACCAGCGCCAGCAGGATGATGCGAATGGCCGTACCTGAACGTCCTCCGCGATCCACGATCGGGGCATTGTAGTCGTCGGCCTCACGCGGTGTCGTCATCTAGTCCTCGCATGCGCCGATCCGGCATTTCGCTTTGTATCCGGAAGACAAAGCAGGAATCAGGCGTTCGTTCCTTCTTAGCAATTTGCAGGCCTTGCAAAAACAGTGCCGCGCCGCAAGAGCGCTTGAATTCACAAGGAACAGCGCCAGTTTCGCATGCCATCGGGCCTTTGTTGCAATCTTCTCGCAGGGGCGTGACTGGACAAGCACGCGCCCTATTGCCTAAGGAGCTGAAAAGCCTTCATGATGCGGCCTGCGTAAAGAGGAGTAAGAGATCATGTTAGACAGCGTAATGACCGACTATGGCAGCCGTTTCCTCTATGCTGCCGGCGGCGTTGGCCTTGCTCTCCTCGTGCTGGTCGGCGTCCTCTGGCTGATGCGCACCCGCGCACCGTCGCCTTTCGTGCGTGGCGGCAAGAACCGCCAGCCGCGCCTGCAGGTGCTGGACGCCGCCGCCGTCGATGCCCGCCGCCGCCTGGTGCTGGTGCGCCGCGACAATGTCGAGCACCTGATCATGATCGGCGGCCCGAGCGACGTCGTCATCGAAAGCCGGATCCTGCCGGAAAGCGCCGAAGAGCCGAAGCCTGTTGCCGCTCAGCGTCCTGCTGCCCCGGTAGCACCGGCCGCTCCCGTTGCCGAGTTCCGGCCGCAGCCGGTTGCCGAGCGCCCGCAGCTGCGCGCCGTTCCCGACCCCAGGCCTGAGCCGCGTCCGGAACCGAAAATTGAGCCGAAAGCGGAACAGAAGCCCGAGCCGGTCGCAATCTTCGAAGAGGAAGAGGCTGAACCCGAGCCTTACGTTCCGGCACCCGCACCGGTGATCGAGCCGCGCCGCCCGCAGCCGATAGCACCCGTTGCCGTCGCGCCGGCAGCAACGCCTGCTCCCGCAGCCGAGCCCGCCCCGGCCCCGGCAATCATCGTCCCGCCGGTCATTCCGGCCCCTGAAACCCGCGTCCAGCCGCCGATTTCGATCCGCCCGGCTGAACGCGCCGAGATGACGCCCGCCCCGGAAACCGCGAGCAATGCCGCCGATATTCTCGACGCCGCCCGCGCCCGTGTGCTGCCGCAGCAGGTCCGCATCGAGCCGCAGGTTTCGACACCGGCCGCCCAGAGCCTGCCGACCGTTTCCGAGGGGACGCCCGTCGTGACCGCCGATGCCGGCGCGCCGCCGCAGCAGCCGAAGGGTGATTTCCAGCGGATTCTCGAAGAGGAAATGAACACCAATTTCACCGCCGAACGCGTCGTTCAGCCGGTGCCGACGATCCTGCCGGCGCAGAGCATGCCGGTCCGTCCCGTTATCCCGCCGCAGCCGGCCAATCTGCCGCGCCGCGATCCGGAGATGGCGCCGGTGACGGGCGCCGATGCCGAACTGCAGAAGGAAGTGGCCCGTATCTTCGGCGAAATGAGCGTCAATCGCGACAAATAGCTCTGAAACACAGGCCCCAAACGAAAAAGGCACCGCCGTAAAGCGGTGCCTTTATTTTTTGCTCTGCCGTGAGGCGCTTATTCGTCGCGGTAGACTTTTTCGCGGCGCTCGTGGCGTTCCTGTGCCTCGATCGACAGCGTGGCGATCGGGCGGGCGTCGAGACGCTTGAGGCCGATCGGCTCGCCGGTTTCTTCGCAGTAACCGTAGGTGCCGTCATCGATACGCTGCAGCGCGGCGTCGATCTTGGAGATCAGTTTTCTCTGACGGTCGCGGGCGCGAAGTTCGATGGCCCGGTCTGTTTCGGAAGATGCCCGGTCCGCGAGGTCGGGATGGTTGGCGCTTTCTTCAGCGAGATGATCTAGGGTCTCGCGCGCTTCTCTAAGGATGTCGTTTTTCCATGCGACCAGCTTTGCCCGGAAATATGCTCGCTGGTTTACGTTCATGAACTCCTCGTCTTCCGAGGGAACGTAATTGCTAAGATCGATCTTCTCACTCAACGCGATTCTCCTGAAGAACATCTCATGTGGCGGGGTGTATATCCCATGCGCTAATATCGATTCAAGCCAAATACGACATGTAAACAGATTTTTAAATCTGTCACATTTTTGAGCTAACAGTCTATTTTCTCATCATTATTCCGATTCCGCCTTTTCACCCCGCCTTCAACAAGCCGTGTTGGTGGAGCGCTTTTGCACCGCTCCGGCACGTCACCGGTTGACGCCGGCAATACCCGGCAGCTACTGAAAAGGCTCCTTCGCACGTGGATTTTTCTATGGCCGCAACCTTGCCTTCGCCTTCACGAATCTACCTGCTTCGGCACGCTGAAGCCGTCTGGCCGCAGCCCGGTCAGGGCGATTTCGACCGCGACCTGAGCGAGAAGGGATATGGCGATGCCGAGATCGTCGCCGACCACGCCGCCGACAAGGGTTACCGGCCCGACATCATCCTGAGTTCGACCGCGCGGCGCTGCCGCGAGACGGCCGATGCCGTCCATCGCGCCATGGGCCTCTCGGTCGACCTGCGCTATGTCGACGAGCTCTACAACACGACGCCTGACGTCTATCTCGAAATCCTGCGCACGCAGACGGCAACCGCCGTCATGCTGGTCGGCCATAATCCGACGATCGAGCAGACGCTCGAAACGCTGATCGGCCACGATGCCCTGCTACGTACGCTGCCGAACGGCTTTCCCGCCGGCGGTCTTGCCGTCCTCGATTTCGATGCCGCCGCGGCGGCCTGGAAACTGCGCGAGTTTCTCGTCGCCTAACGCCAATCCTTTTTCCGGCGGCCAAGCGATCCTATATGGGTGAGCAATGACACCAGGGAACCCGCCTTGCCGCCAAGCCTGACCTCCTTCGCCGACGATGCCCGCATCGCCTTCGACAATCTGACCGACCGCGCCAGCGGTCTGGTTCACCCGACGATCCGTCTCGGCGTGACAGGCCTTTCCCGTTCCGGCAAGACCGTCTTCATTTCCTCGCTGGTCCACAATCTGCTGCATGGCGGCCGCCTGCCGCTGTTCGAGCCGGTGCAATCCGGCCGCGTCTCGGCGGTGCGTCTCGAGGAACAGCCCGATGACGGCGTGCCGCGTTTTCAATACGAGGATCACATCCGGGCGCTGGTGAAGGACCGCGTCTGGCCGGATTCGACCCGCGCCATCTCCGAATTGCGCGTCACCATCGACTATCAGAGCGCCAGCGGCTGGAGCCGGATGTTCTCGCCCGGCCGCCTCTCGATCGATATCGTCGACTACCCCGGCGAATGGCTGCTCGACCTGCCGCTGCTCGCCAAGGACTTTCGTACCTTCAGCGAGGATACGCTGGCATTGGCCCGCACCGGCATCCGCGCCGAACTCTCCCGCACCTGGCTGGAACTCACCGACCAGACCGATATCCACGCCGCAACCGACGAGATGACGGCGCGCGATCTCGCCTCCTCCTTCGCCGCCTACCTGAAGGCCTGCAAGGCCGACGAGCGGTCGCTCTCGACCCTGCCACCCGGCCGTTTCCTGCTGCCCGGCGATCTCGACGGTTCACCCGCCCTCACCTTCGCACCACTGCACCTGCCCGCCGATGGCAAGCCGGGAAAAGGTTCGCTCTGGGCAATGATGGAGCGCCGCTACGAGGCCTATAAGTCCGTTGTCGTCAAACCCTTCTTCCGCGAGCATTTCGCCCGCCTCGACCGCCAGATCGTCCTCGTCGACGCGCTGCAGGCGATCAATCGCGGCCCGGAAGCCGTCCAGGATCTGGAACGGGCGCTGAGCGACGTTCTCGCCTGCTTCCGTCCCGGCACCAATTCGCTGCTCTCCTCGCTGCTCGGCCGCCGCATCGACCGCGTGCTCGTCGCCGCCACCAAGGCCGATCACCTGCATCATGAAAGCCACGACCGGCTGGATGCCCTGACGCGCCGCCTCGTCGAGCGCGCCATCCACCGCATCGGCATGGCCGGCGCCGGGATCGACGTGATGGCGCTCGCCTCGGTGCGCGCCACCCGCGAAGCGACGGTCAAGCGCGACGGCCACGATCTGCCCGTCATCGTCGGCACGCCGATCGAGGGTGAAACCATCGGCGGCGAGCGTTTCGACGGGTTGCGCAAGACGGCGATCTTCCCGGGCGATCTCCCCACCGATCCCGAAAGCCTGTTTGCTGGCATTGAATCGGGAGACCGCGATATCCAATTGCCTGACGTGAACGTCGTGCGCTTCCGCCCGCCGCAGCTCGAGGAGACCGGTGGAGGCATCAAGCTCTCGGTGCCGCATATCCGGCTCGACCGCGCCATGCAGTTCCTGTTTGGAGACCGTCTCGCATGAGCAAGTCCGCTCCAGAAGATCCCGGCCGCAAGACCCGCGCCCCCGCCGCCTTCGTCTATGAGGACGATCCGCGTCCGGTCGAGACATCGCTGCCGCCTGAGCGCCGCAAACCCTCGGCCTTCGAAGCTGATGTCATCCTGACGCCGGATGAAGACGATCCCTTCCTCAATCCGGAAAAGGACAGCGCCCCGCTTCCGGTCGCCCTGCCGCGCAAGCGCCGCCTCTCCTTCGCCAAGATCGCCGGCGGCGGCTTCGGCATCCTGCTGTCGCTCGCATTCGGTCTCTGGACCGATAGCCTGATCCGCGACTTGTTCTCCCGCGCCGATTGGCTCGGCTACGCCGGCCTCACAGCGCTTGCCGTCGGCATCTTCGCCGTCATCGGCATCGTCATCCGCGAGACTGCCGGAATGATGCGGCTGACGGCAGTGCAGACGATCAAGGCTGAGGCCGAAGCCGCAATCCTCGAAACCAGGCCCGCCAAGGCGCGCACGCTGGTCAACCGGCTCGCCTCCATGCTCTCGGCCAAGCCCGAGACCGCCAAGGGCCGCGCCACGCTGAAAGCCTCCGAAAACGACATCATCGACGCGCCGCATCTCGTCGCCCTTGCAGAACGCGAATTGCTCGGCCCGCTCGACCGCCAGGCCCGGGCGCTGATCGTCAATTCGTCGAAGCGCGTCTCGATCGTCACGGCCGTCAGCCCCCGTGCCATCGTCGATCTTCTCTACGTCCTCTACGAGGCCTCTCGGCTGATCCGCGCCATGGCCGAGCTCTATGGCGGCCGTCCCGGCACGCTCGGCATGATCCGGCTGATGCGCGATGTGCTTGCTCACCTCGCGGTGACAGGCTCGATCGCCGTCGGCGACAGTCTCGTCCAGCAGGTGCTCGGCCACGGCCTTGCCTCGAAGCTCTCTGCCCGGCTCGGCGAAGGCGTTATCAACGGCCTGATGACGGCGCGCATCGGAATCGCGGCGATGGATCTCTGCCGTCCGCTTGCCTTCCGCGCACTCAAACGCCCGGGAATCGGCGACTTCATCGGCGATCTCACACCGTCCATGACCGGCCGCGACCAGCCGAAGTGACAGCAAAGCGCTTTTTCTCAGCTTGTGAGCCTGACGTAACGGAAGCGGCCTGGAAACGCATAGTTTTCATGCCTGTAGCGGCATGAAATCAACATGCGAGCAGCGACGGAAATCCCGATTTTCCAGTGCATTTCGGCAGGCCGGAAACCAACCATTAACCATTATTCGGCAAAACTCCGAGGCAGTAACGGGTAGGTGTGCCAAGGAAATTCCATGTATTCGCGCAAGCTTCTTATCGTCTGCGGCCTCGCCGCCGTGGCCCTGTCGCCGATCGCCGAAATCACGCCGGCAGCAACCGCCGCAACACGCGACAAAGCCTTCTTCGAGTCGGTCGCCGGCTCCTGGAGAGGCCCGGGTGAAATCGTCGCCGGCAAATACAAGGGCACGAAGTTCACCTGCAATCTCGTCGGCTCTTCGGTCACCGACGGTACGGGCATCAAGCTCGACGGCTCCTGCCGCGTCGGCGTCTTCAAGCAGCCGATGACCGCGACGATTACGCAATCGGGCAACAGCTACAAGGGCCAGTTCCTGGATGGCGCAGCCGGCAAGGGCCTTGACGTCATTTCGGGCACGGTGACGCCCGATACCGTCGTCGTTGGCCTCAACCGCTCCAAGCTCAACGGCGCCATGATCGCCCGCATCCGTGACGACAAGACGATGAACGTCACGGTTTCGGTCAAGGTGGAAGACCGGATGATCCCGGTCATCGGCCTGACGCTGACCCGCCAGCTCGACGAAATGACGGTCGGCTCGGTTCAGTAGGCTTTAGCCGATCACGCAGACACACCAGGCGGCGGATTTTCCGCCGCTTTGCGTTTCAGGACTTTGTCCACCAGTCGCGGGAAGCGTCGGCAATCTCGATGCCCTGCACATCGGCATCCTTCAGCCATTCCCCTACGCTGCGGCCTTTAACAACGAGATCGGCGGCAAAATCCGCGAGCGGCATCAGCACGAAACCGCGCTCCGTCATCCGCGGATGCGGCAGCTCCAGCCGCGGCGCCGCCTGCTCGACATTGTCGAAAGTCAGCACGTCGATATCGAGCGTGCGCGGTCCCCAGCGCTCAATCCGCTCGCGCTTCATCTCCCGCTCGATATCGAGGCAGACATCGAGAAGCGCCTCTGGCGTCAGCTGCGTCTCGACAGCGGCGCAGGCGTTGAAGAAGAAGGACTGATCCGTCTTGCCCCATGGCGGCGTGCGGTAGAGCCGCGACACCGCGGTCACGCGCGTATCGGCGCGCGCATCGAGCGCCTGCAAGGCGGCCGCCATCGAGGCGACGGGCTCGCCGACATTGCCGCCGAGCCCGAGCGTCGCCGGTCTGAAATGATCACTGGACAAAATGTTCGACGCTCACCTGAACGAAATCCAGCACGCCCGGAACCGGCGCACTCGGCTTGCGCACCGTGATCTTGGCGCGGGTGATCTGATGGAAGCGCTCGCAGAGCCCCTTGGCGATATCGAGTGCCAGCGCCTCGATGAGATAGCGCCGCTTGCCGACGACGATCTCCTCGATGACAGTGAAGGCAATACCGTAATTGACGGTGTCCTCGATCGAGTCGCTTTCCAGCGCCTTGCCGGCGATCACATCGAGCTCCGCGTCGACGAAGAAGCGCTGGCCGAGGAACTCCTCCTCATCATGGACGCCATGACGGGCGAAGAACGCACAGTTCTGCATCAGGATGGTATATTTCGTGCTCATTGGCCCCGGCGTCCTTCGTAATTACGGCGTGCCGCCAGCATAGCATCGGCAACGCACAGCGCATCCCTGTTGATTGCGACATTGTGGACGCGGAAAACCGCAGCGCCCGCCAATCTCAGCAGCGCGCTGCTCGCCGCCGTCGCGACGTCACGGTCAGCCGCATCGCGACCGGTGACCGCGCCGATAAACCGCTTGCGCGAGGTTCCGGCCAGCAGCGGCAGCCCGAAACGCTCAAGCTCGGCAAACCGCGCCATCAGCTCGAAATTCTCTTCCGCCGTCTCCTTGGCAAAACCGAAGCCCGGATCGAGCACGATCCGCTCGCTGTCGATCCCCGCCTGCCGCGCAAGCTCGAGCGACTGATCGAGGAACAGCGCCTGATCCGCAATCATATCGGCAAGCTTCTCGCGCTCCCGCCCCGTATGCATGATGCAGACGCCGGCCTTTGCGCTCGCTATCACGCCGGCGATCTCCGGCTCCTTCTGCAGCCCGAAGACGTCGTTGACGATATGAGCGCCCACTTCGAGCGCCAGCCGCGCCGTCTCGGCCCGGTAGGTATCGATGGAAATCAGTGCGTCTGACCTGTCGCGAAGCGCCTCGATGACAGGCAGCACCCGCTGCTGCTCTTCCGCCGCATCGACCTTCGCAGCACCCGGCCGCGTAGACTCGCCGCCAATGTCGATAATCTCGGCGCCATGGGCGATCGCCGCCAACGCATGTTCGACCGCCGCTTCCGTGCTGTCATAGCGTCCGCCGTCGGAAAAGGAATCCGGCGTCACGTTGATGATCGCCATGATGACGCTCTTGCCGCCGAGCTCCAATTCGCGGCCATGCGCGAGGCGCCAGCGACTGCTCCGAAGCTCGTCCATGAGCGTTTATCCCATTGAAAACAAAAATTCCGGCGCGCTCTATTGCGCTCGCGGTGGCTATGCCCCAAGCTCCGCCAACTTTCAACACGGGTTATCGTCTAGAATGCCTTCCGCATCGCGTAATATGCGTCTCTTCCTTGCTTTTTCCATGACGATTGCCCTTTGCACTTCCGCCCAGGCGGCCGTGGTCGCGACGAAAAGCTATTCCTATTTCGATATCCGCGGCAAAACCGCAGACGAGCTCGATCAGCAGCTCAGCACCCGCGGTCCCACTGCCAACGGCTCATCCGCCCGCCATCCCGGCGCCACCAAGATCCGCTTCGGCGGCGAAGCGACCTATGTCCAGCATGACGGCCGCTGCCGCGTCGGCAGCGCCAAGGTGACCGTGCATACGCAGATCATCCTGCCGCGCTGGCGCAGCCGCAAGGGCGCATCGAAGGAGCTGTCGATGATCTGGGATGCACTCTCGAGCGACATCAAGCGCCACGAGGAGCGCCACGCCGAAATCGCCCGCAATCAGGCCCGCGTCATGGAGCGCCAGATCCTGGCCCTGCCCGCCCAGCGCAGCTGCGAGACCATGCAGGAGTTGGTATCGGATGTATCAGCTCGCGGTATAGATGAGCACGACCGGCTTCAGGCGCGTTTCGACAAGGTCGAGGCGGTCAACTTTCAAAACCGGATGCTACGTTTGTTGAACAACCGAATCGGTGCATCGGGCGGCAAAAACTAGCGCATTTCCAGGCGAAAGACGATGTTTGATCGTTAGCTGCACAACGAAACCTGTGCGAAACTTGCGCCCTCCCCAGCCTCTCAATGGTAAAAATTTGCGATAGGCGACTCAACTGAGGCGCGCTAATATGAACACATTCGAAAGTTCAGGTGTGAACGACCTGATCTTTTGTCTCTGGGTTCTCCTGGCGCGTTCCAAGCCGCGGACGGTCCTCCCTCGTCCGATGGTTATGCGCCCGCCTCGCCTCGCTCGTCATCCGGCGCGCGAGGCTTTTTTTGGAGCGCACTTCCTCTCTCAGAAAGCTTTCGGAAGACCGGCCTGTTTCAAGGTCTCGTTTGCCGTATGTCGGGACTTGGTTCCGTGATCGACGGTGAAATGCCGCTTGGAAACCGGACTATACCAGATTTCGTGATCGCCCTTGCCCGGCCGCACATAGTCGCAGCCAGCCTTGCGCAATAGCTCCTTCAGTTCCCGAAGGTAGCCAACCATCGTCAGAAATTCGGATTGGGAACGCGAGCGAGTTGCTCAGCCATGATGTGGACCGGGATTTCGGCGAGATCAGACGAGATGCCGTTAAGTTCCAGGAGATCGGAGATCGCCGCGAGAACCCTCGGGCTCAGCGCCTCAAGCGTCTCGGCCTCGACTGCAAGGCCGTCGATATCGTTGCTGGTCGCAACCCATACGCCGGCCTCGTCATCCCAATCGGCGCGCACGAAAATGGATACATGCTTCATGCCGTCACTTCTCCCGCCCGGCAAACGCCCGGGCTGATCCTGCCTATGCTACGTTCCCGCAGCCTGCAGACGCCGTGCCCGGCACGGCGCCTATTGTGCACATATATAGCCGAATGGAAGTGAATTTTCAGTAGTGGCGTCGATTACGCCTGGCGTTCCGGAACGTGCACCGTCAGGCCGTCGAGTACAGCCTTCATGCGGATCTGACAGGAAAGGCGCGAATTCGGGCGGACGTCGAAGGCGAAGTCGAGCATGTCTTCTTCCATCGCTTCCGGCGGGCCGACGCGCTCTACCCACTCTTCGTCGACATAGACATGACAGGTCGCGCAGGCGCAGGCGCCGCCGCATTCGGCTTCGATGCCCGGGACGGAATTGCGCACGGCATTTTCCATGACGGTGGAACCCTGATCGACGTCGAGGTCAAAGCGCGTGCCGTCAAAGGCGACAATGGTCAGTTTGGGCATTTTGATTTCCGGTAACTTAATGAGGGAGGATCAGAATTTTTCTTCCAACAAATCTGCGAGCCAGTCAACATCGGCCGTCTCGCGCTCTTCATCCCATACTTAAAAGCGACAGGCTTTCTTGATTGCGTCATGCCGCTGGTCACAAAAAGACCCGCTGTGCCCTAAAACAGACTTGCTGTTCACGCGAACAGACTTGCTGTTTCGGAATGGCGCAGCGGGTCCAGCTTTGTAGACCGATGCTCTGCTCTTAGCGGCTGAGCTTCAGGATGAAATTTTCCGCCTCGACGACGGCGGCGCCGACGGCGGCCATCGATGCCGCATCGCCGGCATTCTCTTCGAGCATTTCAGCCGTCTCGGAGACCCGGAACGCGCCGACGGCGCTTGCCGCGCCCTTCAGCCGGTGGGCGGCTGCGACGATCTTCTTCGCCTCGCCGGAGGCGATTTCTCCGAGACACGCGCGCGCCTGGCGCGCAAACATCTGAAGCACTTCGATTTCGAGGGCCTTGTCGCCCATCGTCTGCTTCGCAAGATGCACCAAGTCGATCGGACGGACCTTGGAGGGGCACGGCCCCTTCGAATTATCCGGCGCTTCGAACGCGATACTGACTGCTGCCATGTGCCAAACTCCCGTCTTTATCCCCGCGGTTGAACTCAATAGTGCGGTTGGAGCGTGGCGATCGCGTTAAATTCCGGCACACTGAGGGCGGGATTCTCCCGCTATGGTTAATATCCGTTAAACATCGCTAAATTATTGGTTTTTCAACAGGCTCTGCCGTTAAATCATGTTAACAACCCTTTAACGGCGGGTGATTAGCAAGCCTTCGTTAATTGTCTCCGAAGCCCGGATGTGTCACTACGATACTGGTACAGTGGGTTTGTGCTACGCGCCTTTGCGGGCCAAGTGGATAATGGTAATGTTTTGATACCGTCCGTCTGAAAAAGCGGCTATCCACTCTGAAATGACATGCTTATCCGTCCGTCGTCTCGGATGGTAAGGTCAGAGCAAAAGGTTGACGTCCGGGCGCGGCGATGCCCGGATCAGCGGCTGAACCGGCTGAGATGTAACGAGGCGTAACGGAATGGCGAACAACAAGTACAACGAGTCGATCGAGGACAAGGCGTTCAAGGCATTGGACGAGGCGCTCCAGATCGACTTCAGCCAGCAGAAAGCGCCGTCTCGCAGCGGCAAAACGCCCGACGCCCCGGAGGCCAATGTGTCTGAGAACCCATCTGCGCGTAATCAGCAGGAACAGGACGACAGCCAGCGCCGCCGCGGCCGCGCAAAGGCTGCAGAACAGCCCGCCCCCCGCGCCCCGGCCTTCGCGCCGGCCAACGACGCCAATCGCAATACTCCCGCAACGCTTCTGAAGTCGCTCGATGGTGGCTCGACGCGCACGGCCATTCGCAACGCCACGCTCTTCTCGCTCCTGTGGATCGTCGGCGGCATCGGCCTGATGTCCCTGCTCTATTCGCCGCAGATCTGGCAGATCCGCTCGATCGCCGATCTGGTGGCGCTTCCCGGCGTGATCGCCGGCATCATCGGCATCATCGTGCCGGTCCTGCTCTTCTACGCTTTCGCAATCATGATTTCCCGTGCGCAGGACATGCGCAACGCTGCCCGCTCGATGGCCGAAGTCGCACTGCGCCTTGCCGAGCCGGAAACCATTGCCTCCGAACGCATCATGACGGTCGGCCAAGCCGTGCGCCGTGAAGTCTCAGCAATGAATGAAGGCATCGAGCGCACCATCGCGCGCGCCTCCGAGCTGGAAACGCTGGTTCATTCCGAAGTCAATGCGCTCGAGCGCAGCTATGCCGATAACGAACTGCGCGTGCGCGGCCTCGTGCACGAGCTCGGCTCCGAACGCGAAGCGATCGTCAATCACGCCGAGCGTATCCGCAGCTCGATCGTCGGCGTTCACGACCAGCTGAAGGAAGACCTGTCGCTGGCGACCGAAGAAATCGCCGTCCGCCTCTCGACCTCTGGCGAAGCCTTCGCCTCGATGATCGACACGCGCGCTGCGACGCTGACGGAAAAGTCGGAAGCCGCCATCCAGTCGCTTGGCACGTTGCTCGCTGCCAAGACGGATTCGCTGCTGCAGACGCTGACCTCCTCCGGTTTTGCGCTGGCGCATGAATTCGACACCCGCCTGGATACGCTGACTTCCAGCCTCAGCGAACGCGGCGAGCACCTGCTCAGCCAGTTCGAGACGCGCGCCTCCACCATGGACAGCAGCGCCGAAAAGCTGAACGCTGCCCTTAACGACCGCGCCCGCCAGCTGAACGAAATCCTGATCGCCCGTACCCGCGAGATCAACGAGACGCTGACCGGCAGCGAACGCGAGATCACCGGCTCGCTCGATGGCGTTCTCGCCAAGCTCAACAGCGCGCTCGACGAGCGTGGCGCGAGCTTCCGCCAGAGCCTGCAGTCCAGCGCCGACGACGCGATCATGGATCTCGACCTGCGCTCCGGCTTCTTCGAAGAGCGCCTGCAGAGCACTGTCGCGCAGATGTCGACGGCCTTCGACGAGCGCGTCGCCGAATTCGCGACCGCCTTCGACAAGCGCGCTGGCTCGCTCGATACCAAGCTCATGGAAAGCCTCGCCCGCATCAACGAAACGCTGGCAGGCGGTTCGGAATCGATCGACGGCATCCTGAACTCCAGCATCGAGCGGCTGGGCGCCTCGATGACCGACCAGTCCTTCGCGCTGGCAACCGCACTTGGCACCGGCCAGGAAGTGCTGGAAAGCTCGCTCGGCAGCAAGGTCGAGGAAATTTCCGAGGCCCTCGCCGCCCGCACCAAGGAAATCAACCAGACCCTCAAGTCCGCTTCCAGCGACGTCAACGACGCCCTGGCCGCCGGCATGGCCGATTTCCACGGCAACCTCACGGGGCGCACCAGCGAATTCACCACCACGCTGCAGAACGCCACGGGCGAGATCTCGCAGGCGCTGGCAGCCGGCACATCCGGTCTCCAGGCCGGTCTTGCCGAGCACACCGCAAACCTCTCCTCGGCCCTGCACAGCGCCACCGGCGAAATCTCGCTGGCGCTCGCTGCCGGCACGTCCGAGCTGCATAACAATCTCTCGGCTCGCTCGACCGAATTCCGCGACACGCTGCTGACGACGACCTCGGAACTGACGGCTGCCGTTTCCGCCGGTGCCGACCAGATCAGCTCCGCCTTCGGCCGCGCCGACGATCTCAACACCGTCATTTCCGAGCGCGCCGCCGCGATCACCACGGCACTCGACTCCGCGCATGAGCGCATCGACAGCGCCATGTCCGAGCGCAGCAATGCTCTCGCAAGCACGCTATCGAGCCACCACGACCGCGTTGCCGACGCGCTCGACGAACGCACCATGGCGCTCGCCATCTCGCTCGACGCCGCCCAGGAACGCCTCGAAGGCACCATGTCCGACCGCGCCAATGCGCTTAACGATGCGCTTTCGGCAAACCACGCCCGCCTGTCCGATACGCTCTCCGCCAATCACGATCGTCTTTCCGACGCTCTCGACGAGAAGACCATGGCGCTCGCCATTTCGCTCGACGACAGCCAGAGCCGCTTCGACAGCGCACTGGAAGCCCGCGCCAATGCGATGCTCGACACCGTTGCCGGTGCCGAGGCCCGCGTTGCTGGCGCCTTCGCCGACAAGTCGGAAGCGATCCGCAGCGCCTATATCGACAGCCAGGATCGCCTGGAGCGCTCGCTGAACGAACATGCAGCCGCTCTGCACTCCTCGCTCTCGAGCAACAGCGACCGCATCGAAGCCGTGACCGGCGACGCAGCGGCACGCTTCCAGTCGCTGACCGGTGAAGCTGCAGACCGTATCGAGGCAGTAACCGGCGATGCCGCAAGCCGCCTGCAGACGCTGACCGGTGCCGCAGCCGATCGCATCGAAGCCGTCACCGGTGGTGCAGCGACCCGCATGCAGTCGCTCGCAGGCGAAGCCGCCGACCGCATCGAAGCGGCAACCGGCGACGCAGCAGCACGCTTCCAGACCCTGACGGGCGACGCTGCGGAACGCATCGAAGGCGGCCTCGCCTCGGCGCATGACCGCATCCGCTCGACACTGGAAGACCGTACCAACGCCATCAGCCTGGCCCTCGGTGAAGCCCATGCGCAGATCAGCGACACGCTCTCCGAACAGGCAACGACGATCAGCGCTTCGGTCGCCGCCAGCACTAGCATGCTCGAAATGTCGCTCGAAGATCACGAGGCATCGCTGCGCCAGACGATCGATAACAGCTCCCGTGCCCTCGACGAGCGCCTCCGCGAAGGTGCCGGCCAGATCGCCGAACGCTTCCAGGGTGCTGCAGCCGAAATCTCCCGCACGGCCGAGACCTTCTCGACCCATCTCGACCATTCCGTCAGCGGCATGACCGAGCGCTTCGCCGAAACCGGCTCGCGCGTCGAGGCCGGCCTGACGACGCTTGAAAACCGCATCCGCGATGGTGTCGGTGGCGTTGCCGAGCAGGTCGATGCAGCCGGCGCGCGTCTTTCCGAAACGCTCTCCGACAGCATCAACCAGCTGCGCGAGCTCGGCGATGATGCCGCCTTCCGCGTCACCACCGTTCTCGAAAGCACCAGCGACACGCTGACCGGCGCAATCGACGATCGCACAGCAAGCCTGGCTTCGACGCTCGAAGAACGCGCCCGCAGCCTGTCGTCCTCGATCGATGCACAGGCCTCCAGCCTCGCAGCCAGCCTCGACGTCCGCGCTTCGCAGATGAACGCCTCGCTCGAAGCGAGCTCGGCAAACCTGACCACTGCACTGGATGAGCGCACCACGCATCTCTCCTCCGCGCTCGATGACCGCACCGCCCGTCTCTCCTCGTCGCTCGACGACCGCACGGCGCGCCTGACGTCTTCGCTCGATGAGCGTACCGCTACGCTCTCGTCGTCGATCGACGAGCGCACCTCCAATCTCGGCGACACCATGGATCGCGGCGGCGAGCGTCTCGGCGAGCGCCTCTCCACCATGGACCGCGCGCTCACCATGGGCCTGGAAGCCGTCAACCAGACGATCGAAGGCAAGGCCGCCGGTCTCGCCTCGACGCTGCGCAATGCCGTTGCCGACGCGGCCCAGCGCATGGACGCCGAAGCACAGCGCACCGCCGACCTGATGGGCCGCACCGGCCAGCAGTTCACCGAAACGCTGGATGCCAAGAGCGGCGAATTCGCCCGTTCGATGGACGAGCGCTCCGAACAGATTGTCGGCCGCGTCTCCGAGGCACAGAACCGCCTCGCCGGCCAGGCTGCCGCCGTCGCCCAGACCTTCTCGGAAGCCGGCAATGCCATCGTCAACAAGGTCGCCGAAGCCGAAACGCTGGTCAGCGGCCAGGTCAGCGCCATCTCGCAGGCTCTGTCCGACGCCCAGTCGTCGCTGGAGACCCGTGGTGACGCGATCCGCACGACGATCGCCACCGCCAGCGAGACAATCGCCAGCACCATGTCCGATGTCGATCGCACGCTCGAAGCACGCGGCACCGCAATCCGCACCGGCCTCGAAGACCGTGCCCGCGAACTGGACGCCTCGCTCACCGATGTCGACAAGGCTCTCGAAGCTCGCGGCAGCTCGATCCGCGCAACGCTGGACGAACGCACCCGCGAGCTCAACTCGATGCTGGCCGGCCGCTCTTCGGAACTGTCGCGCCTGATCGACGAGACCGCCCGCCCGATGATCGAGCGCTACGCCGAAACAGGCCAGGAAGCTGCGGCCCGCATCGCGGCCGCCGCCGAGCAGAGCGCCGACCGCCTGCGTGCCGAAAACGCTGCGCTTGCCAACGCAATCGCTGCCCGCACGGAAAGCGCCTCGACGGCCGTTAACGCCATCGAGACCAGCCTGCTTGCCAACGTCAACTCGCTGATCGAGCGCCTCTCCGACAACAGCGCCTCGATGGCGCTGATGATGAACCGCGCCGCTCAGGACCTGACCGATGTCGACGGCCGCCTCGGCGACACGACCTCGCGCTTCACGGACTCTGCCGCCAAGGCCGCCGAAATGGTCTCCGCCTCGACCCGCCTGCTCGAAGGCAAGGTCGATCGTCTCTCGGATATCTCCGGCCAGACGCTCGCCCAGGTCGGCTCGATCATCGGCCGCTTCGACGAACATTCGAAGGTGCTGACGCAGGCCTCTGGTCTGCTCGCCGCCGCCCAGTCGAACCTGGTATCGACGCTGGAAGAACGCGAAGGCGCGCTGCAGAACCTGTCGCTCGGCCTCGTGCAGCGCTCGGAAGAAATCGAAAAGACGATGCGCTCGCTCGGCAGCATGGTCGAAGGCGCCTTCGAGCGTGCCGAACAGCGGTCCAACCAGGTCAGCGGCAATCTGCGCCAGAGCGTGCAGACGTCGTTTGCCGATATCGGCCGCGTTCTCTCGGATACCGAGAAGCGCGCCGAGGAAGCTGCCGAAGCAATGCGCAGCTCGATCGTCAAGGCCGGCGAAGAAGCCAATGCCACGATCGACGGCACCTTCGGCAATGCCGAGCGCCGCTCGAGCGAGCTTGCCAACCGCCTGCGCGGTGGCCTGACGGCGTCGCTGTCAGATGTCGAGCGCATGCTCGGCGAAGCCGGCCGCGCCTCCGACGGCGCTGCCCAGCAGCTGCGTGAATCGCTCCGCGAAGCAGTCGAGGAAGCGGTCGCCCGCTTCTCGGGTGCGACGGAAGAGATCCGCCGCTCCGCTGGCGATATCCGCAAGGAACTCGACATGACCCGCAGCGAGCTGAAGCGCGGTGCCTTCGACCTTCCCGAGGAAGCCAAGGAAAGCGCTGCCGCCATGCGCCGCGCCGTTGCCGAACAGATCAAGGCGCTGCAGGATATCTCGCATATCGTCGGCCGCTCGGTTCAGCAGTTCGAAGTGTCCGAACCGGCTCCGCGCGCAGCACAGCCTGCCCCGGCTCCTGCGCCCCGCCAGGCTCCGCCGGCACCGGCTCCGGTCGCAGCGCCTGTTGTGGCCGCCCAGCCGGCCCCGCAGCCCGCTCCGGCCCCGGCACCCCGCCCGCAGATCGAGGATGGCTTCGCGCTTCGCGGCACCATCGCTCCGCCTCAGGCTGCAGCGCCGCAACGCGCCGCTCCGGTCGCCCCGGCTCCTGCAGCCGCAACACCGGCCCGCCAGGAATCCGGCGGCTGGATCAGCGATCTGCTGCGCGGCGCCTCGCGTGACGAAGATGCCGAAGAGGCTCCTGCCCGTCCGGCAGCACCACGCGCCGAAGCAGCCGCACCGGCACAGCAGCGCGCCGCCGACAGCCGCAATCCGCGCCATGTGGTGGAATCGCTGAACTCGCTTTCCGTCGATATCGCCCGCGCCATCGATCACGATGCCTCGGTCGATCTGTGGCGCCGTTACCAGCGCGGCGAGCGCGACGTCTTCACGCGCCGCCTCTACACGCTGAAGGGCCAGCAGACCTTCGACGAGATCAAGCGCAAGTATGACCGCGAGCCGGAATTCCGCACCGCTGTCGACCGCTACATCGCCGACTTCGAAAAGCTGCTCGCCGACGTTGCCCGCAGCGACCGCGACCGGACGATCACCCAGTCCTACCTGACGTCGGATACTGGCAAGGTCTACACCATGCTGGCCCACGCCGCGGGCCGCCTGACGTAACGGAAGCGAAATCGCAGTTAAGTACAAGAAAAGGGCCGCTTCATCCGCGGCCCTTTTCCGTTTCAGCAGTGCGGTACCGAAAGCGCCTCACGGCAAAGTGAGACAAACGGCCGCCGTAAATCCGGGCTTATCAGCAAGACACGCTTGTCATAATGCCGTAGATTTGCTCAACCCGGCGGGCCAGACAACGTCACTCCGTCACGACCCTATGCAGGTTGCCAGCGTGCTGCCGCCGTTTTGAAGAGATCACATTCGATGCCAAAGACCATGCCGCTGCTTCTCTCCGCAGCGTTCTCCGCTTCCCTGTTCCTCGGGCTGGCCTCCACATCCTCGGCCGGACAGGCAAGCTTCCTGATGGACGCGCAGACGGGCCAGGTCCTGGCGAGCGCCAATCAGGACGATCTCAACTACCCGGCATCGCTGACCAAGATGATGACGCTCTACCTGGCATTCGAGGCCATGCATGCCGGCCGTCTCAGCTGGGATCAGAAGCTCACCATGTCCGAGAATGCCGAGAGCAAGGAGCCCTTCAAGCTCGCCGTCGGCGCCGGCCGCAAGGTCACCGTGCGCGAAGCGGTCGAAGGCATCATCGTTCTCTCGGCCAATGACGCCGCTGTGGCGATCGCCGAACAGCTCGGCGGCTCCGAAGATGCCTTCGGCAAGCTGATGACGGCAAAAGCCCATCAGCTTGGCATGACCAACACCGTCTTCAAGAACCCGTCGGGTCTTCCCGACCCCGAGCAGGTGACGACGGCGCGCGACATGGCGACCCTTGGGGCATCGCTGATCCGCGACTATCCTGAGGAGTTCAAGATGTTCTCCATGCGCGGCTTCCAGTTCCGCGGCATGAAACTGCGCGGCCACAACAATGTCATGTACCGCTATCAGGGCGCCGATGGCATCAAGACCGGCTACACGGATGCATCCGGCTATAACGTCGTAACCTCGGTCAACAAGGACGGCCGCCATGTCGTCGGCGTCGTCATGGGCGAGAAGACCGCGGCGATCCGCGACGACAAGATGGCCGCCATGCTGGACGCCGCACTGACCGGTGCTCCGGCCGCCGCAACGGCTGCCGCCGACCCGTCGGCCGCCACCGCCGCCGTTCCCGCAAACTGATCGCTACGCCGGCTGCTTCACATCGGCGGCCGCGAAATGTGCCAGCTGGTCCGCATGGGCCTTCGCGAAAGCCGGCCGTGCCGTCGCCCGCTTCACATAGGCGCGGCAGGCCGGAAAGGCGGCCAATCCATCGAAGCGGTCGACCAGGCGCAGCACGTCCGCCATCAGGATATCGGCGACGGAGAACCGTCCGGCCAGCCACTCGCGCGCTGCAAGCACCGGCTCCATATGCTTCAGCCTCGCCTTCAGGAAGGAATCCAGGCTCTTCCAGGCCGGTGTATCGCCATCCTGCCCGGAAAAGATCATGATCGTCCACGGCAGGCTTGCCGCCTCGACCGAATTCCGCGATGCAAACAGCCATTCCAGCGCCTCGCTGCGGCCCTTGTCGTCGCCCGGCATCAGCGCCTCGCTCTTGTTGCCGAGATGGAGCAGGATCGCGCCGCTTTCGAAGATCGAGAGTTCGCCGTCCGTCAGCCACGGCACCTGGCCGAACGGCTGGTGCGCGAAATGCTGCGCGTCACGCTTGGCAAAGGGTATGCCCGCGACACGGTAGGGCAATCCTGCCTCCTCCAGCGCCCAGCGCACGCGGATGTCGCGAACATAGCCGCGCGGCAGATCGGGAACCCAGTCGAAGGTGGTGAGGACGAGCTTGTTCATACTGCATCTCCTTGCTCTAGCTAAGCAAAGGACGCGCGAACACGTCGTGTTCCGACATCGGCAGCCAATTTTTCTCGTTCGCCGCCGATATCCCGTATCAGATGGACTGCAGCGTCCAGTCGACGATCTGCGTCGTGACCGCCGAGAACGACCGGTCGAGCGCCTTGACCATGCCATCGGCCGCTCCGCCGCCAGCCGGCACCGCGGCGCGGAATACCTTCTGCGCACGCACCGTGCCGTTGCGGTCGTTGATGATCTTCGCAGAGATCTCGACGACGGCCTGGCTACCCTTGCTGCTGTCGATCTCGAAGGCGCGGATATCGGTCACGACCTGATAGTCGATCGCCAGCCCCTGCCCGGGCTTGCCGACGCCGCCGAGCTTGCCGGAATTCTCATAGGCTTCGACCAGCTTCGACTGCACCATGCGGGGCAGCTTGTCGCTCCACTGCGAGCGGGCCAGATACTGGATTTCGGACGGAGAAACGCGCACCACGATCTGTTCGCTGTTCAGCGCCTGCAGCGCCGTCGGCTCCGGCACCAGGATCTGGCTGCGCTTGGCGGCCGGGCCGGCTCCATCGGCCATCGCAGCCGAGAGATCGTAGGTGTCGTTCTTGGCGCCCGTGCCGCAGCCGGCAAGGGTCAGCGCCACCAGCGGCAGCGTGAACGCTGCTCTCGCCAGCAATGAACGGCGCGCCAACAGATGCGATACGGCCATATTACGCTTCCCCTGCTTTCCCCAGATCAACGGCGTGTCCGGCCGTCATATTGCTTCACCGTATCGCCACCGAAGATCAGGCGCTGCGGGTTCTTGTCGAAATTGCTGATCGCGTCGTTGAGGTTCTGCACCGTGCTGCGCGTATCGTTGACCAGCGACTGCACATCGCGCAGGCCGCCGCTCGAGAACTTCTGCAGATTGTCAGCGATCGGCCCAATGCGGGCATTCAGGTTGTCGGCGACCTTTTTGAAGGATTCCAGCGTGTCGCGCGCCTCGGCAAACAGCGACTGCGAATTGTCGGTGCCGAGCAGCGCATCGAGCTTGATCAGGATGCCGTCGACACGCGTCGAAGCCGAGTTCAGCTTGTTCGCCATCTGCGAGACGTCCTGGATCGTCTGGTTGATGTCCTTCTGATGCGACGAAACCGTATTGGCAACGTCGCGGATCGATGCGACGGCAACGCGCGCATCCTTGGTCGCCTGCGAGATGTCGTCGACCGTGCCCTTCAGCTTCTGCGGATCGATCTGCGCAATCAGCGTATCGACGCGATCGAGCGCCGTCTGCGCCTTCTTGCCGACATCGTTGAAGGTCGTCGCCGTTTGGTCGAACTTGTCGATCGCGCCCTTCAGGCCGCCGGATGCATCGGCAACGTCCTTGCTGACCTTCTCCGCGTTGGCGAGGATCGTATCGATCTTCTTGGCATCGACGGCCTTCACCAGCGCCTCGACGGCGGCAAGCGTCGAATCCACCTTGCCGGAGACGTTGCGGACGGTCTCGGAAAGCTGGCCGACACTCTGCAGGAAGCTGTCGATATTACCGGAATTCTTGGCGAGCGCATCCGAGAAGGTCTCCGCATTCTGCAGCGTCTTGGTCAGCGGTCCGCGCGCATCCTGCACGAAGCCCTGCACCTGCCCGACCGCATCGTTGGCGCGATCGAGGATCTTGTCGGCGGTCGCCAGAAGGTTCGTCACGCTCGACTGGTCGGCGACGATGACGGCGCGCTTGCCGCTATCGATCGACTTCTGCAGGATGTTCTCCTCGCCGACCTTGCCGCCCGACATTTCGATATAGGCAGCACCCGTCAGGCCCTGGATTTCAAGGATCGCCTTGGTCGAGGGATAGATCGGCGCATCGACGCGCACTTCGGTGAAGGCCAGCGAATATTGCGGATCGTCCGCATCGATCGACAGCGACTTGACGGAGCCGACCTGGATGCCGTTGAAGCGGACCGGCGAACCGACGCTGAGGCCGTTTGCCGATCCCGGAATGCGCACGACGAGCTCGGCCATCGGGCCGCTTCGGCCGTATTCCGCCATCCAGTAGACGAAGCCGAACGCCGCTGCGATCACCAGAACGGTGAAAATGCCGACAATCGTGTAGTTCGCTTTGGTTTCCATCGTCTCCGGTCACTTCCCGCGGCTGTCGTGACTGCCCGCGCGCCCGGCGCCGGCAGTCTCTTCCTGCGGCACGATCGAGCGTGCGCGCTTGCCCTTGAAATAGGACTGAACCCACGGATCGTCGTAGGCCAGCATGTCGTCGATCGTCCCTTCCACCATTACCCGCTTCTTTCCGAGCACGGCAATACGGTCACAGACGGAAAACAGGCTGTCGAGATCGTGGGTCACCATGTAGACGGTGAGGCCCAGCGTATCGCGCAGCCTGGCAATGAGGTCGTCGAATTCGGCCGCACCGATCGGGTCGAGGCCCGATGTCGGCTCGTCCAGGAAGACGAGATCGGGATCGAGCGCCAGGGCGCGGGCAAGTGCAGCGCGCTTGATCATGCCGCCCGAAAGCTCCGAGGGATATTTGTCGGCCGCATCGGCCGCGAGGCCGACGAGCTTGATCTTCAGATGTGCGAGCTCGTCCATCAGCGATTTCGGCAGATCCAGATATTCGCGCATCGGCACCTGGATGTTTTCCTTCACCGTCAGCGAGGAAAACAGTGCGCCCTGCTGGAACAGAACGCCGAGGCGCATGTCGAGCGAGTTGCGCTCGCTCTCGTTCAGTTCGTCGAAATTCTGGCCGAGGATTTCGATGGTGCCCGACTGGCGCGGCAACAGGCGCAGGATCGTGCGCATCAGCACCGACTTGCCCGTACCGGAGGCACCTACGAAACCGAGGATCTCGCCGCGGTAGATATCGAGATTGAGATTGTCGAGCACGATCTTCGAGCCGAAGCCGACGGTGACGTCGCGCGCCGAAAGCACGATGTCCCGCTCCTTCTCACTGCCCGTTTCGTTTTCCTGACCGTTCACGCTCAAACCCTAGAAATTGATGGCCGCATAGAAGATGGCAAACATGCCGTCCATGAGGATGACAACGAAGATCGCCTTCACGACTGCGGCCGTCACGTGCTGGCCGAGCGATTCGGCACTACCGCCGACCTTAAGCCCTTCCACGGCGGCGACAATCCCGATGACGAGAGCCATGAACGGCGCCTTGATCATGCCGGCAAGCACGGTAGACAGCGTCACCGCCTCATGCAGGCGCGACAGGAAGGTCGCGAAGGTGATCCCGGAATAGGCCCAGGCAACGGTTGCGGCGCCCAGCAGCGAAGCGAAATTGGCAAGTACAGTCAGAAGCGGCAGCGCCACAGTCAGCGCCACCAGCCGCGGAAAGATCAGCACGCCGACCGGGTTCAGCCCCATGACCTTCAGCGCGTCCACTTCCTCGCGCATCTTCATCGAGCCGATTTCGGCGGTAATGGCGCTGCCCGAACGGCCGGCGATCATGATCGCGGTCAGCAGCACGCCGATTTCACGAAGCTGCAGAATGCCGACGAGGTCGACGACGAAGACTTCCGCGCCGAAATAGCGAAGCTGGAACGCGCCCTGCTGCGCGATGATCGCGCCAATCAGGAAGGACATCAGCAGGATGATCGGCGTCGCGCGGACGCCCATGTGATCGATCTGGTTGACGATAGACGCCGGCGACACACCGGAACCGCGGCCAAACTTCATCTGCGCACCGCGCACGGCAGAGCCCAGGATGTACATGGCAGCGGAAAAATTATCCCAGAGATCGAAGGTCATCTTGCCGACGGGCGCAAAGACGCGCTCCAGCAACGGCTTCTGCTTCGGCGTCTCGGTCTCCTGCTTGTCCGGCTTGCGGGAGAATTCTTCGATCATCTCGTCGATATGCTGATTGGTGCACTCGAAATGCACCTGCCGCCCGGCCGCTTCCTCTTGCATCTTCAGGCGCACCAGCAGCCAGACACCCGCCGTATCGATATCGGTGACATCGGAAAGGTCGAGCGTCAGGTCGCCGTCATTCTGCGGCAGCTTGTCGAAATCCTTGATGACGGTATGAATATTGGCGCTGCGCCAATTGCCTTCCAGACGGACCATCCGCCCGTTGCCATTGGCTTGGTCGTCCACGTGGAGTGAGGCGGCTTTGCTGGGCTCGGGCTTCAAAATGCTTGTGTCTTTCAGGGCTTGCGGCGACATTGCCGACTCGCGAAGCATCGCTCACGCCCGGCGGGTTAATATACCCAAGACCCACAGAATTTCCATGCTTGCAGGATTGCAAATATGCCACGGTCCCTCGAAATCCAAATGAATTCATTCCCGATCGCGGGCACCTTCACCATCTCGCGCGGTGCAAAAACCTCCGCCGAGGTGATCTCGGTGACATTGCGCGAAAATGGCGGGCAAGGATGGGGTGAATGCGTGCCCTACCGCCGCTACGGCGAGACGATGGAAAGTGTCCAGGCACAGATCGAAGCCGCCCGGCCGCTGATCGAATCAGGAATTTCTCGCGAAGACCTGCTCTCGGCGATGGCCCCAGGTGCCGCCCGCAACGCCGTGGATTGCGCGCTCTGGGATCTCGAATCGAAACTCTCGGGCACCAGCGTCGCAAGCCGCATCGGCCTGACGGCGCCGAAACCCCTCACCACTGCCTATACGATCTCGCTCGGCGAGCCCGACGTGATGGCAGCGCAGGCCGGCGAACATGCCGGACGCGCACTGCTGAAGGTCAAGGTCGGCACCGGCGACGATGAAAGCCGCATCCGCGCCGTGCGTGCAGCAGCCCCGAATGCGGCGATCATCCTCGACGCCAACGAAGGCTGGCCGGAAGCGGCACTCGAGCATCACCTGAAAATCTCAGCCGAAATGAACATCGCCCTCGTCGAGCAGCCGCTGCCGGCAGGCAAGGACGAGATGCTGGCCGTGATCAATCGCCCGGTCATCGTCTGCGCCGACGAAAGCGTCCACCACACCGGCGATCTCGCCAGCCTGCGCGACCGCTACGACGCGATCAACATCAAGCTCGACAAGACCGGTGGCCTGACGGAGGCGCTGGCGATGAAGCGCGAGGCGCAACGGCTGGGCTTCCAGATCATGCTCGGCTGCATGGTCGGCACCTCCCTGGCGATGGCACCCGCCGTGCTGCTGGCGCAGGATGTCGAATTCGTCGATCTCGACGGCCCGCTCCTGCTCGCCAGAGACCGGGAACCCGGCCTGCGTTACGAAGCTTCCCTTGTCTTCCCGCCGGAAAGAGAACTCTGGGGCTGAAGGTAATAGGCAACGAAGACCAGCGTCATGCCAATAGCGGCGACCAGCGCCATGACGTAGTAGCTGGCAAGACCGAGCCAGGCATAGAGATAGCCTGATGCCAGCGTCATCAGGCCCATGAACATGCCGTTATAGAAGAAATAGGCGCCCTGCGCCGAGGATTCCTGCGTTGCTTGCACCGAGGCAACGATCCGCCGCTGCACGCCGGTATGGACGAAGGCATAGGTGCAGGAATGGAAGCACTGCAGGAAGAAGAAGCCTGCGAAACTCCAATGCATCGGAAACAGCACCCAGCGGCAGATGCACATGGCGCAGCCGATGCGGATCAGCGTCCACGCATTGAAGCGGCGGTTCAGGTGCTTTGAGATGAAGAACACCATCACCTCGGAGGCAACGCCGGCACTCCAGAGAATGCCGACCTGCGTCCCCGAAAAGCCGAGCTGGTGCCAGTATATCGAGGCGAAGGCATAAAGCAGCGCGTGGCTGGACTGCTGGATCGCCACGCCCCAGAGCAGCACGAGAAGATGCGGCTGGCGGAGCGAACTCCCCGTCGCCTGCTGCAGATCGACGGGCACGTTGCGCCGCCGCGTCGGGCCGATGCGAGGACAATAGATCGCCATCGCCATTGTCGTCGCAAAGCCGAAGATCATCACGGGCAGCACCATGTTGCCGCCCCAGACACCGATCATCTCGCCGCCGATCATCGTCGAGACGATGAAGGCGATCGAGCCCCAGACGCGCATCGAGCCGTAATCCAGGCCCCAGCGGCGCACGCCGGAAATAACGATCGATTCGACGATCGGCACATAGGGCGCGAAGGTGGCGCCCTGGATGCTGTAGACGATCAGGACCGGCCAGAAGGTCGTCGTCCAGTAGAGCGCAATCGCGGTAAGCAGCGACAGCCCGCCCGACCACAGGAGAACGTCGGCGCGCTCCTCCATCCGGTCGGCGTACATGGCAACGATGGGCGCCACGAGCACGCGCACCACCATCGGCACGGCAAGGATGACGCCGATCTCGTGATCGGTGAATTTGTGAACCGCAAGCCAGACGGGGAAGAACGGAAGAGCCACACCGTTGACGATCAGCGGGGCGCAGTAAGACAGGGCGCTGAGCAGCCGGAAACGCGGCGGAGCCCCCTCATCGGCAGAGGCATTATGGGCGGGAATCATGGTGGACCTGCAGGAAACTGTGCGTTGCCTAACACATCAACCTAGGGGCGACTATGGCGAGAAATAGCCCATTTGAAACGTTTTAAAAAATAAATAGGGCCGTTGCCCGGAGGCAACGGCTAAAGGTCTTGCAATATGGCGGGTTGAAAATCAGGCAGCCTGCGGAGCGCGCTCGGGCTGGTGCGTCAGCTTCAGCGTGACGGGCTCGGTGCTGGCAATGGCATTCCAGGTGATCAGCTCGAAAGTACCGTCTTCATGCTCGGCAATCGCCGTGCAGCTCTCGACCCAGTCGCCGGTATTGATGTAGCGCACGCCGTCCATCTCTTCGATGACGGCATGGTGGATATGGCCGCAGATGACGCCATCGGCGCCGCACTTGCGGGCCTCGTCGGCGACGACACGCTGGAACTCGCCGATGAAATTGACGGCGTGCTTGACCTGCAGCTTGGCCCAGGCCGAGAACGACCAGTAGGGCATGCCCATGCGGCGGCGAATGGCGGCGAGCACGATGTTGATGCGGATCGCCATGTCGTAGGCCCAGTCGCCGAGATAGGCGAGCAGACGGGCGTTACGCACGACGACGTCGAATTCGTCGCCGTGCAGCACCAGATATTTCTTGCCGTCCGCGCCTTCATGCATGATCCGCTCGGCGACTTCGATGCCGCCGAAATGCATGCCGGGGAAGTCGCGCAAGAACTCGTCGTGATTGCCGGGGATGTAGACGACGCGGGTACCCTTGCGCGCCTGGCGCAGCAGCTTCTGGACCACATCATTGCAGACCTGCGGCCAGTACCAGCTGCGCTTCAGCCGCCAGCCATCAACGATATCGCCGACGAGCACGATCGTATCGGCCTCGTGGTAACGCAGAAAATCGATCAGAAAATCGGCCTTGGCAGCCTTCGAACCAAGATGCACATCGGAAATGAAGAGCGTACGGAAGTGGCGCGTATCCATAATATCCTTCACAGGCTTCCTGCCCATGCCCCATCGTTCATCTGGCCTTCCAAAACCAGACTCGTGTTTCAGGAAGATGACAGCGCGGTTGTTTGACGCATGGCGCGGGCATAAGAGTTTTCCGCTTTTGAGCTCAAATTCTCACTGTCCAGCCACGCCGATTGTTGTATGGAGAAGTCTTCAAACGACATGACTGCGGCATTGGAGAAGGCAATGGATAATCAGGACAAATCCAAGACGGAGAAGAACCTGACAGGCGGAACTCTCGACGAACAGGCGCTGTTCTTCCACCGCTATCCCCGCCCCGGCAAGCTCGAAATCCAGGCAACCAAGCCGCTCGGCAACCAGCGCGACCTGGCGCTCGCCTATTCGCCGGGCGTCGCCGCCCCCTGCCTGGCAATCCGCGACGATCCGGAAACCGCTGCCGACTATACGTCGCGCGCCAATCTGGTCGCCGTCATCTCCAACGGCACCGCCGTCCTTGGCCTCGGCAATATCGGCCCGCTCGCGTCCAAGCCGGTCATGGAAGGCAAGGCCGTTCTCTTTAAGAAGTTCGCCAATATCGACGTCTTCGATATCGAGGTCGATGCCTCGACCGTCGAGCAGATGGTCTCGACCGTCGCCTCACTGGAGCCGACCTTCGGCGGCATCAACCTCGAAGACATCAAGGCGCCCGAATGTTTCGAGATCGAGCAGCAGCTGCGCGCGAAGATGCGCATCCCTGTCTTTCATGACGACCAGCACGGCACCGCGATCATCGTCGCCGCTGCAATCCTGAACGGCCTGGAACTGGCCGGCAAATCGATCAGCAACGTCAAGATCGTCACGTCAGGCGCCGGTGCTGCCGCCCTCGCCTGTCTCAATCTCCTGGTCGAACTCGGCGCCAAGCGCGAAAACATCTGGGTCCACGACATCGAAGGCCTCGTCTACGAGGACCGCAACGTCTTGATGGACCAGTGGAAGGCCGTCTATGCGCAGAAGAGCGACACCCGCACGCTCGCCGAAAACATCGGCGGCGCCGATGTCTTCCTGGGCCTCTCCGCCGCCGGCGTCCTGAAGCCGGAACTGCTGGAGCAGATGGCAGAAAAGCCGCTGATCATGGCGCTCGCCAACCCGACGCCGGAGATCATGCCGGAACTCGCCCGCGCCGCCCGCCCGGATGCGATGATCTGCACCGGACGTTCGGACTTCCCGAACCAGGTCAACAACGTTCTCTGCTTCCCCTTCATCTTCCGCGGCGCGCTGGATTGCGGCGCCGAGGAGATCAACGAAGCCATGAAGATGGCAGCCGTCCGCGCCATCGCCGGTCTCGCCCGCGAAGAGCCTTCGGATGTCGCCGCCCGCGCCTATTCCGGCGAAACGCCGGTCTTCGGGCCGAACTACCTGATCCCGTCGCCCTTCGACCCGCGCCTCATCCTGCGCATCGCGCCGGCCGTCGCCAAGGCTGCGGCCGAAAGTGGCGTCGCGCGCCGTCCGATCACCGATTTCGACGCCTATCTCGACCAGCTGAACCGCTTCGTCTTCCGGTCCGGCTTCGTCATGAAGCCGATTTTCACCGCCGCCAAGGCTGCCGAGAAAAAGCGGGTCATCTTCTCTGAAGGTGAAGACGAGCGCGTGCTGCGCGCCGCCCAGGTGCTGATCGAAGAAGGCATTGCCGAGCCGATCCTGATCGGCCGTCCGCAGGTCATCGAGACCCGCCTGCAGCGCTACGGCCTGCGTATCCGTCCGCTCGCCGATTTCGCCGTCATCAATCCCGAGGACGATCCGCGCTTCCGCGAATATGTCGATCTCTATCTGTCGCTGGTCGGCCGCCGCGGCGTCATCCCGGAAGCGGCGCGCACCATCGTGCGTACCAACACCACGGTCATCGGTGCGCTGGCGCTTCGCCGCGGCGAAGCCGACGCGCTGATTTGCGGCCTTGAGGGACGTTACGAGAAGCATCTGCGCGACGTTCGCCAGATCATCGGCAAGCGCAAGGATGTCCGTGATTTCTCGGCGCTCAGCCTGCTGATCTCGCAGCGCGGCGCGACCTTCTTCACCGACACCTACGTCACCTTCAATCCGAGCGCCGAAGAAGTGGCGGAATCGGCGGTTCTTGCCGCCGAGGAAATCAAGCGCTTCGGCATCACGCCGCGCGCCGCCCTCGTCTCGCATTCCAACTTCGGCTCGCGCGAAAGCGAGAGCGCCACGAAGATGCGCGGCGCCCTGCAGCTGATCCGCGATGCAGCGCCTGATCTCGAAGTCGATGGCGAAATGCATGGCGAAAGCGCGATTGCCGATGAGATCCGCAAGCGCGTCATGCCATCCACGACATTGCACGGCGAAGCCAATCTTCTGGTCTTCCCGAACCTCGATGCGGCCAACATCACACTCGGCGTCGTCAAGTCGATGACCGACGGCCTACATGTCGGCCCGATCCTGCTCGGCACGGCGCTCCCGGCTCATATCCTGGCGCCTTCGGTCACCTCGCGCGGCGTCGTCAACATGGCGGCTCTGGCCGTCGTCGAGGCACAGCAGCCGGCGTGAATTTGCGGTCGATCGGAAAAATGCGTTAGAATTCCTTCGTTAGCTTGTTAACGGAAGGCAGCTAGACAGGATGGATGCGGCAAATGCCCTGCCGCTTCCGGTTTGACTATGCTGCGGGATGATACCGTGAAACGCCGAAGCCTGACCCTTGCCCTTTTCCTTGCGGCTGCCGCGCCCGCGGCGGCCCAAACGAGTGCGATCTGCGAGGATCTGCGCGGCCGTCTTGCCGACCTGCCGCAGGTGATCGGCAACGGCCCGGAAATCCGCCAATATGCAAGCGCCATAGCCGAGCAGAACCTTGAGCTTCGCAAGCTGCGCAACGACCTGCGCAGCAACGGCTGCACCGTCGACAGCATGGTCGTCATCGGCGGCGAGAATGCCGGCTACTGCAGCGACCTGCAGGAATCCGAAGCACGGATGATCGACAACATCCACTACCTCCAGGACCGCCGCAACCAGCTGCGCGAATCCGGCGGCAGCGATATCAACGAACGCCGCCAGCTGATGGCCGCCCTTGACGACAACGGCTGCAACGACGATCCGGGCTATCAACCGGACGAGCGCGCCTATCAACCAGCGCCAAGCACTGAAGAACAGGCGATGCGCGGCGATACGTTCATCCCGCTCGGCAATGGCGAGGAAGGCAACACGCAATATGGCGTGCCGCGCGGCGAGATGATGTCGCATGTCAGCACCATGTGCGTGCGCACCTGCGACGGCGGCTTCTTCCCGATCAGCACCAACGCCACCTCGATCGATTTCAGCCGCGATGCCTCGACCTGTTCGAAAATGTGCCCCGGCATCGAGACCGAGCTCTTCTATCAGGACGTTTCGAACACCGACGCCGCCAACATGGTCTCGGCCGCAACGGGCGCCCGTTACAGCGCGATGCCGAACGCCTTCGCCTACAAGAACCGCGCTCCCGGCGAAAAGTCGTCCTGCACCTGCAATCTGACCGCCTATTACGAGCAGATGCGAAAGAACCAGACCGCCAGCGCGCCGCCGCCGAAGGGCTCGATCACGACGATCACCACCAAGCCGCCGGCAACGGCGGCTCCGGCGCCCGCAGCACCACAGGTGCAGGTCCCAGACAGGCCCTACGATCCGCAGAACAGCAAGGTCCGCCAGATCGGCCCGCAATTTCTCGCTGGCGACCAGGGCAGCATCGATCTGAAGAACCCGGCAACCTCAGGCCCGCAGCCGCAGCAGCAACAGCAGAACTAAGACCAGCCGGCATACACTGAACGTCTGCCGTTCCTAGCGGCGGCCCCAGCCATCGCGGAAGACCAGCTCCTCGAGCGGCAGCCGTTGCCGCCAGCCTTTGACGGCGAGTTCCGGCTCCCGGTAGAGCTCGTCGACATAGCCGACGCAAAGCCAGGCCACGATCTCGATATGCGTGGGCACGCCGAGGATCTCCTTGAGCTCGTTCTCACGGAAGATGCTGACCCAGCCGACACCAACGCCTTCGGCCCGCGCTGCGAGCCACAGGTTCTGCACGGCACAAACGGTCGAATAGCTGTCCATCCGCGGATTGTGCGAACGCCCCAGGACCACCTCGCCGCTACGCGAGGGATCGCAGGTGATGCAGACGCCGAGCGGTGCCTTGAGGATGCCTTCGAGCTTCAGCGACCGGTAGGTCGCCTGCCGCTCGCCATCGAACATCCCGGCCGCCTCATGGTTGGCGCGATCAAACGCCTCCCATACCCGCCGGCGCACGGCCGCATCATCGACGACGATAAAATTCCACGGCTGCATGAAGCCGACCGACGGCGCATGATGGGCGGCCGCAAGCAGCCGCATCAGCACATCCTCGGGTACCGGATCCGGCAAAAACTGGTCGCGCACGTCGCGCCTGGTCATGATCGCCCGGTAGACGGCATCGCGCTCGTCACCGGAAAAAGCGGATGCGCGCTGCAGCGCATCCCCGCTCAAGGGTCGCATCGTCAAATCCCCAACAACGCAACCGACCCGCCGTCCGCGCGGGATCAGTCTATGATGCCAGGCCGGTCTTCTGACTTGGCGTCATCCGCCCGCCGCAGCCTTCCCGGTGTCAACCAGTGGCACGATGCGGCAGGCGTCAGCCTTACAGCGTTGGGCACGTTCCGGTCTTCCACCGGATTCCCGATTCTCCCGCCGTGGCGGGCACCTGACGAGAACCTCTTGCCCGTTTTACCGGCGCGCTTCAAGTGGCCGGGAATTAGCGCACATAGGCAAACTCATCACCATCCGGTGACCAGCAGGGAACATTGATCGTGCCCTGCCCGCCGAAAAGCTCGAAAAGCGTCGTCAGATTGCCGCCGTCCATGTTCATCAGCCGCAGCCTGACATGCAGGTCGCGCGGGTGGTCGAAAACATCAGGATCGTAGGAGAGGATCAGCACCCGGTCGTTGGTTGGCGACGGATGGGCAAACCAGTTGCCGTAATTGTCATGCGTGACCTGCTCCAGCCCGGTTCCATCGGGGTGAACGCGCCAGATCTGCATCAGCCCGGTCCGGCTGGAATTGAAATAGATCCACTGCCCGTCGAAGGAATAATCCGGCCCGTCATTGCGCCCCTCGCCATGCGTCAGCCGCCGCTCGGCGCCGCCATCGACCGCTATCGTGTAGATGTCGAAGACGTCGTCGCGGATACCGCAATAGGCCAATTCCTTGCCGTCGGGCGACCAGCCGTGCCAGTAGGACGGCAAGTTCGTGGTCACCTGCTTCGGCGCCCCACCTTCCGCCGAAAGCGTGTAGATGCAGGATTTGCCATATTCCGTCTTGTCGGAAATCACATACCGCTTTCCATCGGGCGAAATGCCGTGATCGTTGTTGCAGGCGGCGGCAAAGCCGGTATCGACCTGCTTCAGCCCGCCCTCACCATCCGGTGACAAGCGGAAGAGCAGCCCGTCGCCGTTCAGCAGCAGATAGCGCCCGTCGGGCGAAAAGTTCGGTGCCTCGATCAGCTGCTCCGTCTGGAAAACCACCCGGCTCTGGCCGGTGCGGATATTGTAGATCTCGACCGAACTGCGCATGCATGCCTCCCGCATTGTGCGGCGGTCCGGCTATTTGCCGTTCCGCTTCATTCTGATTTGCATGCGGTTTGTGCCATGCATCTGTGTCTCGATAAAGTCGCATCGCTTCAAAAGCGAACTGAGGTTCGGAGCGCCGAAATGCTGCGCCTTGAAGTCGGGATAGACCTGCCGCAGCAGGGTGCCGAGCTCGGCGATATCGAGCCAGCCTTCCTCCCTCAGCTTCGCCGTCTGCAGCGCCTGCGCGATATAGGGCCGGATGCTGGGTGATGGCTGCAGCGCAACGACCTTGGCCAGAGCCGGAAGGATCGTCGGCGCCTCTAGCAGACGCAGCTCGAAGAAATCGTCAAACGACTCGCGCAGCAGCCTCGAAGCATTCGGCGCACCAAGGCCGATCGCCTGCTTGCCGCGCATCCGGATACGCGCCGCCAGATGGCCGAGGTCACGATCACTGCTGGCAATGCAGAAGAGATCGATCGTCGAGGCTCCGAGATATTCCATCGCATCGACGGCAAGCAGGAT
Organism: Rhizobium sp. Rhizsp82; assembly: GCF_047325115.1. Classification (NCBI taxonomy): domain Bacteria; kingdom Pseudomonadati; phylum Pseudomonadota; class Alphaproteobacteria; order Hyphomicrobiales; family Rhizobiaceae; genus Rhizobium; species Rhizobium sp. Rhizsp82. The sequence continues at coordinate 2,940,588 of NZ_CP168570.1, forward strand.
ATCCGCACCATTCTTGCCGGATTGCGAACTGACCGCCGTCTGCAGGCTGAGCGCATGCTTTCCGGCAGCCGCGACCCACGGCTGGGCAGCCTCCCGTGTAAAGTCGCCATAGGCGCGCCGCTCGACAAGGCGTCCGTAACCCGAGGCGATGTCGATGATCTCGGCCGCCGAGCGCGCCGGCAGGTTTTCGGTATCGATGAAGACGGCGACTTTCGTATCACGCACGATCAGGACCTCCCGCATTTCTGACGATAGAAACGCGGGAAGATGCGGAAGTCAGCAGCTTTCGGTTGATCGGGTTAACGATCGCTAACTGCGATCTCTAAACCGGTTGGTAATCGGATAGCGGCGATCACGCCCGAAATTCTTCTTGGTGATCTTCACGCCCGGCGCCGACTGGCGGCGCTTGTATTCGGCGAGATAGAGCAGATGCTCGACGCGGTGGACGGTCGCGACGTCATGTCCGCGCGCCACAATCTCGTCGACGCCCATCTCCTTCTCGACCAGGCACTCGAGAATGTCGTCGAGAACAGGATAAGGCGGCAGCGAATCCTGGTCCTTCTGGTCCGGGCGAAGCTCGGCGGACGGTGCCTTGTCGATGATATTCTGCGGGATGACGACGCCCGACGGACCAAGCGCATCCGGCGGCACATGTTCGTTGCGCCAGCGCGAGATCGCATAGACCTGCATCTTGTAGAGGTCCTTGATCGGATTGAAGCCGCCGTTCATGTCGCCGTAGAGCGTCGCATAGCCGACCGACATTTCCGACTTGTTGCCCGTCGTGACGACCATCGAGCCGAACTTGTTGGAAATCGCCATCAGGATCACGCCGCGGGCGCGGCTCTGCAGGTTCTCCTCGGTGATGCCGCTGTCGGTGCCCTCGAAGAGATCCGAAAGCGCCGAGGTGAAGCCCTTCACCGGCTCCTCGATCGGGACGATATCGTAGCGGCAGCCGAGTGCCCTGGCGCAATCGGCGGCATCCTTCAGCGAATCCTCCGACGTGTAGCGATAGGGCAGCATGACGGTGCGCACCCGCTCCTCGCCCAACGCATCGACGGCGATCGCCGCGCAGATCGCCGAGTCGATGCCGCCCGAAAGGCCGAGCACGACATTCTTGAAGCCGTTCTTGTTGACGTAGTCGCGGAAGCCGAGGAGGCAAGCGCGGTAATCGGCCTCCTCCTTCTCCGGAACATGCGACATCGGCCCTTCGCTGCAGCGCCAGCCATTCTCGCCACGCTTCCAGGTCGTGACCGCAAGCGCCGGCTCGAACTGGCTCATCTGGAAGGCCAGCGACTTGTCGCCGTTGAAGGCGAAGCTCGCGCCATCGAAGACCAGTTCGTCCTGGCCGCCGAGCTGGTTTGCGAAGATCAGCGGTAGGCCGGTCTCGATGACCTGGCGCAGCGCCACCTGATGGCGCACGTCCACCTTGCCGCGATAATAGGGAGAGCCGTTCGGCACCAGCAGGATTTCGGCGCCGCTCTCGGCCAGCGTCTCGCAGACGCCGAGATCGTTCCAGATTTCCTCGCAGATCGGCACGCCGATCCTGACGCCGCGAAAATTCACCGGCCCCGGCATCGAGCCTTCGTCGAAAACGCGCTTCTCGTCAAACTCGCCGTAATTCGGCAGGTCGATCTTGTCGCGCAGCACCAGGATCTTGCCGCCGTCGATGACCGCAACCGAATTGTGCCGCCCGGTTTCGCCCTGGCGGGGGAAGCCGACGATGACGCCCGGGCCGCCATCGGCCGTATCGGCAGCGAGATCGTCGACCGCCTTCTGGCAGGCTTTCAGGAAGGCCGGTTTCAGCACCAGGTCTTCTGGCGGATAGCCCGAAATGAAGAGCTCCGTCAAAAGCAGAAGGTCCGCGCCCTGGCGTGCCGCATCGGCGCGTGCCTCGCGGGCTTTCGCAAGATTTCCTGCAACATCGCCCACTGTGGGGTTCAGCTGCGCGACGGCGATACGGAGCGTGTTCAAGGGAGCGTTTTCCTGTGTCATGTCATTTATTTAGCGCGCGCGTCCTCGCCCCGCAACGTGCTCCGCCATGAAAAGCGGCGGTGTCTGATACGCGGAAAATTCAAATCCCAGGGAAAAGCAAGGAAACATTAATGGTTCATCTAGCGTTCATGGCGGGCATGTGACAGTTCGATGAAGTTTTTATGACGCCGCGAAATCGGCGGGAATGACATTGGAGTCCGCCCTTGATCGCATCGGTCATGAAGTCCGCGCAGGCCAGAAGAATGGCGTTGCTTTCCACTGGTCTCGGCTCCAATGTCCGCTCTCCGGCTGCCCGCAGTGTCCTCAGCGTCGCGCTGACCTTGTCGATCGCGCTGCTCAGCGTCATCGCCGTCGAATGGATCGCCCGCAGCACGCTTGCCGATGTCGGCGATTTCCTGACCTCGACGGCCCGCCCCGGCATGACCACGGTGGCGATGCTGACCATCCTGATGCTGACGTTGGACGCCGCATTCGGCCGCCGCCACCAGTCCGCGCTGATCGTCGTGCCACTGGTGCTGATCCCGGCTTTCGTCTCGAACCAGAAGCAGCACTATCTCTCCGACCCGTTCTATCCGTCGGATATCCTGTTTGCCCGCCAGATCATGGAGCTTCTGCCGGTGATGGTCCGCGACCGGCCCTTCACCGCGGTCGCCCTGGTCATCGGTATCGCGCTTCTCGCCGCCGGCATCGTCTTCGGCTGGCGCTATGCCTGGCGCACCTTCCCGAAGCTCTCGGGCCAGGCGCGTCTGCGCCGCCTCTGCCTCGGCCTGCCCGTTATCGCCGCCTTCGGCTCGCTGATGGATTATTCGCAATATTCCTATATCCGCGACCGCCTGCAGGTCGTGCCGATGATGTGGGATCAGAAGGAAAACTACCGCAGCAACGGTTTCATCCTGGCCTTCATCTTCAACGTGCCGATGGCCGACGTCGCGGCTCCGGCCGGGCTGAATACCGAAGCGCTGGATGCGATCCCCGCCCGCAATTACGGCTATCTCGCAGGCCCGCGCGAAAAGCCTGACGTGATCATGCTGATGAGCGAATCCTTCTGGGATCCGACGCGGCTGAAGAACCTCAATTTCAGCGCCGACCCGATGCCGACGATCCGCGCTTCGCAATCCGGCTACGTCTTCTCGCCGGAATTCGGCGGCATGACCGCGAATGTCGAGTTCGAGGCGCTGACTGGCTTCTCGAATGCCTTCCTGCCCTATGGCAGCATTCCCTATCAGCAGTATATACGCCGCGATATTCCCTCGCTCGCCACCTTTTTCCGCGGCGAAGGCTATGCGGCGCGCGCGCTGCATCCGTTCAGCGGCTGGTTCTGGAACCGCAACGAGGTCTACAAGGATTTCGGCTTCGAGGAATTCCGCACCGAGGAAACCCTTCCGCCGATGGAAAAGCGCGGCATCTTCGCCTCCGATGACTCGCTGATGAAGGAGATCATGCGCGAGGGCGACGGCCTCGACAAACCCTTCTTCTTCTTCGCTGTCACCCTGCAGGGACATGGCCCCTACGAGGCCAATCGCTACGCGCATAACTCGATCGACATCCAGGGCAATATCCCGGAAGCCGACCGCGCCACGCTCGCCACCTATACGCAGGGAGTCAAGGAAGCCGACGACAGCCTGAAGATGCTGATGGACTGGGCTTCGCACCGCGATCGCGAAACGATCATCGTGCTCTGGGGCGACCACCTGCCGCCGCTCGGCAATGTCTACATGAGTGCCGGCTACATGCCGGACCAGGTGGCCACCCGCAAGGCGCCGCTCGACGTCATGAAGCAGCAGCACGAGACGCCGCTGGTCATCTGGTCGAGCAAGAAGGGCGTGAAGCAGGATGTCGGCACCATCAGCCCGTCGCTGATCTCCTATAACCTGCTGAAATTCGCCGGCTTCGAGCATCCCTATTACACGGGCTTCCTCGGCCGCGTTCAGAAGAAATACGACATCATCGACCGCTACCAGCTGGCGACGCGCAAGAACGAAGTCACGCCGGATTGGGTTCTCGACCCGAAGAAGCTCGACCCGCTGGTGCGCGATTACCGTTATCTCCAGCATGACGTGATGTTCGGCAAGGCGCAGACGCTCGACCGCTTCTTCCCGCAGCACGTGATGGTCAACGAAGCCAGCTACTGAGCCTAAGACTTTAATTTGCATTGCATTCCGCCGGTCGGCGGGAATACTGGCTCCGACGCGATAACGCTTCGGAGCCAGGCATGTATAATCTTCCCAATTTCATCCACACGCATTTCGGCAAGAGCGCCGACGAACTCGGCGATATCGAGAAGCGCGTCCTCGCGAAGGCTCACGAGCGCAGAATCATCTCGACCGACGTCAACGCTGCACTCTCGGCGGAATCCTCCTTCGGCCAGCGGGTTGCCGACGGCATTGCACGCGTCGGCGGCTCCTGGTCCTTCATCATCGCTTTCCTCGCCTTCCTGGCCATCTGGACCGTGGTCAATACCATCATCCTCGCCACCGGTGCCTTCGACCCCTACCCCTTTGTCTTCCTCAACCTGATCCTGTCGATGCTGGCCGCCATCCAGGCGCCGATCATCATGATGTCGCAGAACCGCCAGGCCGAACGCGACCGCTTCGAGGCAGCCAAGGACTATGAGGTCAATCTGAAGTCGGAGCTTGAGGTCCTGTCGCTGCACCAGAAGATCGATATGCGGGTGCTGACCGAACTGACCGCGCTTCGCGAGGATGTCGCCCGCCTCAGCGCCGCCCTGGAAGCCAAGAAGATCTAGCCAGCGCCCGGATATTGCGGCAGTCCGTCGTTGATCTCGTAGAAATCACCCTTGTCGGCGCAATAGATGTGATAGCCGATGGCAAGATCGCTCGGCTTGTCGAAGGCACCGGCGAGGATCGACACCGCATCCGAGCCGATCCGCTGCCAGAACAGCGCGGAGCCGCAGTTGCGGCAGAAGCCGCGCTCGGCCGCCTCGCTCGACTGGTACCAGTGCAGGGTTTCGCGGCCGTCGATCACCAGCCCGTCGAGCGGTACATCGGCTGAGGTGAAATAGAGGCCGGTCTGGCGCCGGCACTGCGAGCAATGGCAGGCAACCACCGGCCCGGGCTTATTCCTGCTCCGAAACCGGACGGCACCGCAGGCGCAGCCTCCCGTATATTCCCTGTCCATCGTCCGATCCTCCGCCGTCATCTGCAGGGGAAATTGGCTGCAGCCGCGCGCCCGGTCAAATCCAATCTCTTGATGGAAAAGGTCAGCATTATTGATGACTTGCGCCCGCCCCACGCCGGGACAGGGTCGCGCACAAACCAGCAAAAGTTGCAGGCGAATACTGACCGCCGGTCGCGAGTTTCCCGAAATGGGGCAGGCTCGAAAAGCTGAGACACACGCATCACGTTCATTAGCTAATCTAAAATTAAGAGATGCGGCCTTATATAAGACGAAGCTCAACCGAGCTGACATGAGGTCCAACATGATCGTATTCAACCGTTTCCGGTCGAATGAAAGAGGCGCCGCCGCCATCGAATTTGCGATTGTCGCGCCCATCTTCCTCCTCGTCATCCTGACGCTCATCGCCTACGCCATTTATTTGACCGCCGCCCATTCCGTTCAGCAGATCACCGCAGACGCGGCCCGCACCGCTGTCGCCGGCCTATCGGCGAAGGAGCGCGAAACGCTGGTCGATAATTTCATCACCTCGTCGACGCTCAATCATCCCCTGCTCCAGAAAGACAAGATCCACATCACCGTCACCACCGATCCCAGCAACGTCAACCAGTTCACGGTGACGACGGAGTATGACGCCAACAATCTACCGATCTGGAATCTCTACACTTTTCCTCTCCCCGAACACATGATCCGGCGCTTCGCGACCATCCGGATGGGAGGCATCTGAATGCCGTTCAATGCCCTGCGCTTTTGCCGTGATACCCGCGGCAACATCGCCATCAGCGCTGCCATCTGCGCGCCCCTGATCGTCTACTCCCTCGGCATGGGTATCGACTACGGCATGCTGACGCTGCAGCAGCGCCGCCTGCAGCAGTTGAGCGATATCGGCGCCATTGCCGCGGCCTCCGACATCAACCATGCGCCGGAACAGCTGCTCGCCAATTTCAAGCACAACGGCATCGACGCCGCCGTCACGATCGAGAACGGCTACCTGACCGGTAAAGGAACGCTCCCGAAGGGCGCCGACCTGTCACAATTCCAGGCTGTGGTCAGCTATGCGCCCGGCGCTTACCTCGCCGATCTCGCCATTGCGCCCGATCAGCGCTTCGTCGCCGGCAGGCAGCCATACGATGCCGTAAAAGTTGCAGTGTCGCAGAAGGGCGAGCTCGCCTTCGCCAATATCTTCGCCAGCGCCCCGACCCTCAGCGCCGCCGGCACCGCATCGGCGGCCAAGGTCGCCGCCTTCTCCGTCGGCTCGCGCCTTGCCAGCATCAACGACGGCGTTCTCAATGCGCTGCTCGGCGCCCTGCTTGGCACGAGCATCAGCCTGAAGGCCGTCGACTACGAAAGCCTCGCATCGACAGATATCAACCTGCTCTCCTTCCTCGATCTGCTGGCGACCAACATCAATGCCAGCGCCGCCACCTATGACGAGCTCCTGGCCACCGACATTTCCTATCCGCGCCTGCTGAACACGCTCGGCAAGACGCCGGGCCTGCCCGCTACTGTCGACAAGACGCTGAGCTCGCTGGAAAAGACACTCGGAACGTCGCAGATCAAGGTGAAGCTCGAGGATATCCTCAATCTCGGCAGTACCGGCGAGCGGGCAATCGGCAGCGGATCGAACCTGCAGGTCGATGCAACAGTCATGGAGCTCCTCTCCGCAACGGCGCTCGCGGCCAATCAGAAGAAGCAGGTCGCCGCCAACGTCAACAGCGCCATTCCCGGCCTGCTGAATGTCAAGCTTACACTTGCGGTCGGCGAGAAGCCCGTCGGCTATGCCGCAAATGCGGTCGGCACATCGGGATCGGCGGTGCGCACCCCGCAGATCCGCCTGGCGATCGAAACCAGCGTCCCCGGTATCGGCATCATCGGCGGCATGAAACTGCGCGTCCCGCTCTATGTCGAGGTCGCCTATGCGGAAGCCAGGCTCTCCAGCATCTCGTGTCTCGGCGGCGGAGCGAAGAACGTCAATGTCGGCGTCGAGGCCGTTCCCGGCGTTGCCGAGATCGCGCTCGGCGATGTCGATACCAGCGCCTTCGCCAATTTCGGCAGCAAGCCGCGCGTCAACAAGGCAACGCTTCTCGATATCCTCGGCCTCCTGAAGGCAAGCGCCATCGCCGACGTCAACGTCAGCAATCTCGACAAGAGCAAACTGACCTTCCAGCCCTCCGATATCGCCGCCAAGGCGATCAAGAACATCTCGACCAAGGACACGCTGACCTCGACGGTCCAGAGCCTGCTCGGCAATACCGAAGTCGACGTCCAGCTGCTGACCCTGACGCTCGGCACGCCGAAGGCGGTGACCGCAGCGGTATCGCAGACGCTGACCGGGCTGACCAAGCCCTTAGATGAGCTGCTCTACAACACGCTGTCGATGCTCGGCATCAAGATCGGCGAAGCCGATATCCGCGTCACCGACGCCCGCTGCCAGCAATCGGTGCTGGTGCAATAAAAAAGCCCGGCGCGAAGCCGGGCTTTTCATCATTCACGATATCGCCGGATCAGGCGCTGGCGGCCATGCGCTTCTCGTCGCGGCCACCCTTCATGCGCTCGGCCAGCAGGAATGCCAGTTCGAGAGCCTGGTCGGCATTGAGACGCGGGTCGCAATGCGTGTGGTAGCGGTCGGACAGCGAATCTGCCGTCACGGCGCGGGCGCCGCCGGTGCATTCGGTGACGTCCTTACCGGTCATCTCGATATGGATGCCGCCCGGATGCGTGCCTTCGGCGCGGTGGATCTGGAAGAAGCTTTCGACTTCCGACAGGATCCGCTCGAACGGACGCGTCTTGTAGTGGTTGAGCGTGATCGTGTTGCCATGCATCGGGTCGCAGGACCAGACAACCTTACGGCCTTCCTTCTCGACGGCGCGGATCAGCTTCGGCAGGTTGTCGGCAACCTTGTCGTGGCCAAAACGGCAGATCAGCGTCAGACGGCCGGCTTCGTTGGCCGGGTTCAGCGCATCGATCAGCTCGATCAGGTTGTCAGGCGTCAGCGACGGACCGCACTTCAGGCCGATCGGGTTCTTGATGCCGCGGAAATACTCGACATGCGCATGGTCAAGCTGACGCGTGCGGTCGCCGATCCAGATCATGTGGCCGGAGGTCGCGTACCAGTCGCCCGAGGTGGAATCGACGCGGGTCAGCGCTTCTTCATAGCCAAGCAGCAGCGCTTCGTGGCTGGTGAAGAAATCCGTTTCGCGCAGGCTCGGCTGGTTTTCCGCGGTGATACCGATGGCCTTCATGAAGTCCATGGTTTCGGAAATGCGGTCAGCGAGCTTGCGGTAGCGGTCTGCCTGCGGGCTGTCCTTGATGAAGCCGAGCATCCACTGGTGAACGTTTTCGAGATTGGCGTAGCCGCCCATCGCGAAGGCGCGCAGCAGGTTCAGCGTCGCCGCCGACTGGCGGTAGGCGTCGAGCTGGCGTTCCGGGTTCGGAATGCGGGCTTCCTCGGTGAATTCGATGCCGTTGATGACGTCGCCGCGGTAGCTCGGCAGCGACACGCCGTTCATCGTTTCGATGTTCGACGAACGCGGCTTGGCGAACTGACCGGCGATACGGCCGACCTTGACGACAGGCAGCTGCGCGCCATAGGTCAGCACGACGGCCATCTGCAGGAAGGCGCGGAAGAAGTCGCGGATGTTGTCGGCGCCGTGTTCGGCGAAGCTCTCGGCGCAATCGCCGCCCTGCAGCAGGAACGCATCACCATTGGCAACGCTTGCGAGCTGCTTCTTGAGGCGGCGGGCCTCACCGGCAAAAACCAGCGGCGGATAGGTGGCAAGCTGGGCTTCCGTTGCCGCCAACGCGGCTGCGTCCGGATATTCCGGAACCTGCTGGATCGGTTTTTGCCGCCAACTGCTCGGGGTCCAAGTCTGTGCCATCTTACTCACCTTTATTGCGCCGGACACCATCCGGCGTCTTTGTCCCTAGAGAATAACGGCGGCTTATAAACCTTTAGGTCCGACTTGCCTAGCGGCGTTTCAGACAGTTTCAGGCGCAAAGAACGACGTTTTGCAGCATATAAAGGAATGCCGCAGCCACTCTTCAATCCCGGCCGTTAAGACAAACTATACCACATCATTTTGCGAGCAATTTAGCTTTCCCTGTTACAACGCCCCTCAATATCCAGGGACCGGCGCGGTGCCGGCCCTCAACGCGCCTATAGAGGGATGCTGCGCCCCATGTTTACCCGCCGTTTGCTCGCTGATCGCTCTGGCAATTTCGGGATGTTGACGGCGCTGCTCATGGTGCCGCTGATCGGCTCGGCCGGCATGGCGATCGACTACGGCCACGCGATGAGCCTGCGCACGCAGCTCTACGCCGCTGCAGACGCCGCCGCCGTCGGCGCTATCTCACAGAAATCCAATGCCGTGACCCAGGCGATGACCATGAGCGGCGACGGCGCGCTCACGGTCGGCCAGACCGACGCCCGCAGCATCTTCATGTCGCAGATGCAGGGCGAACTGACGGCCAGCAATGTCAATGTCGACATCCAGGTCAACAAGGTCTCCAACCAGCTGAACTCGCAGGTGACCTTCAGCGCCTCGGTCCCGACGACCTTCATGCAGATCTTCGGCCGCAACACCATCGACATCAGCGGCACGGCGAATGCGGTCTTCCAGACCGCCGCCTTCATGAATTTCTACATCCTGCTCGACAACACCCCCTCGATGGGCGTCGGCGCCACGCCGACCGATGTCGCGACGATGGAAAAGAAGACGCCCGATACCTGCGCCTTCGCCTGCCATGTCGTCTCCGATGCCGGCGTCGAGGACCCCAACAGCTATTACAATCTCGCCAAGAAGAACAATGTGACGCTGCGCATCGACGTCGTGCGCCAGGCAACGCAGCAGCTGACCCAGACCGCCAAGACCCAGCGCGTCAGCGACAATCAGTTTTCCATGGGTGTCTATACGTTCGGCCAGCGCGCCCAGGACGCCAACCTGACGACGATCTCCAGCCCGATCACCGATCTCGACAAGGTGGCGAACTACACCAATGCGGTCGACCTGATGTCGATCCCCTACCAGGGCTACAACAACGACCAGCAGACCAGCTTCGACAACGCGCTGACGCAGATGAAGACGATCATCGGCGATCAGGGCGATGGTAACACGCAGACCCAGCCGCAGAAGATCCTGTTTTTCGTCTCCGATGGCGTCGGCGACAGCTACAAGCCAAGCACCTGCACAAAGGCGACGACGGGCGGCCGCTGCCAGGAGCCGATCGACACTTCCTTCTGCAAGCCGCTGAAGGACAAGGGCATCAAGATCGCCGTGCTCTACACCACCTACCTGCCCCTGCCGAACAACAGCTGGTACAACAGCTGGATCAAGCCCTTCCAGAGCCAGATCCCGACCAAGATGGCAGAGTGCGCCTCGCCCGGCCTCTATTTCGAGGTGACCCCAACCGATGGTATCGCCCAGGCGATGAACGCGCTTTTCCTGAAGGTGATCCGCATGCCGCGGATCACCAGCTGACCGTCAGACCTTCTGGCCGTCGACGATGCGGTAGCTCGGCGCATACATGGTGACGAGCTCTTCCGCCGCAGTCGGATGAACCGCCATGGTGCGGTCGAAATCGTCCTTGGTGCATCCAGCCTTCAGCGTGATACCGAGGATCTGCGCCATTTCGCCAGCGTCGTGACCGAGGATATGCGCACCGATCACCTTGCGGCTCGCCGCATCGACGATCAGCTTCATCAGCATCTTCTCGCCGCGGCCTGACAGCGTCGCCTTCAGCGGCCGGAACTGCGCGCGGTAGACCTCGATTTCCTTGTAGGCCTTGGCCGCCGCCTCTTCCGTCAGGCCGACGGTGCCGATTTCGGGCTGCGAGAAGACGGCGGTCGCGATCGTCTCGTGATCCGGCTTGGTCGGGTTGTTCTTGTATTCGGTCTCGATGAAGCACATCGCCTCGTGGATCGCCACCGGCGTCAGCTGTACCCGGTCGGTGACATCGCCGAGCGCGTAGATGTTATCGACGCTGGTGCGCGAATATTCGTCGACGACAACAGCGCCCCGCGCATCGGTCTTCACGCCGGCCGCCTCGAGGCCGAGGCCTTCGGTATTCGGATCGCGGCCGAGCGCCAGCATCACCACGCCGGCATTCAGCGTACCGTTATTCTTCGTCTCGACGACAAGGCCATCGGCGCCCTTCGAGACCTTCTCGATCACGTCATGGCAGAGAATGCGGATCCCCTTGGCGACCATCGCCTCATGCAGGCCGCGGCGCAGGTCATGGTCGAAGCGCGACAGGATTTCAGCACCACGATAGATCAGCGTCGTCTCGACGCCGAGGCCATGGAAGACATTGGCGAATTCGACGGCGATATAGCCGCCGCCGGCAATGACGATCGACTTCGGCAGCTCGTCGAGATGGAAGGCCTCGTTGGAGGAGATGCAAAGTTCGTAGCCGGGAAGCGCCCTGTGCTCATTCGGGCGACCACCGGTCGCAATCACGATCGTCTTCGCCGTCACCGTCTGCCCGGTCTTGACCAGGCGCACCGTATGGCGATCGATCAGTTCGGCGCGCGTTTCGAGGATTTCTGCGTTCGCATTGGAGAGCCCCTTCTTGTAGAGACCTTCAAGCCGGGCGATCTCGACGTCCTTGGCGGCGCTCAGCTTCTTCCAGTCGAAGCTGCTCTCGCCGACGGTCCAGCCAAAACCGGCCGCGTCCTCGAAATGCTCATGATACTGCGAGGCATAGACGAACAGCTTCTTCGGCACGCAGCCGCGGATGACGCAGGTGCCGCCGTAGCGATATTCCTCGGCGATCGCCACCTTCTTGCCGAGCGAGGCGGCGACGCGCGCGCCTCTTACGCCTCCCGAACCGCCACCAATGACGAAGAGGTCGTAATCATATGAGGACATGGGGGAATGCTCCGTTTGGGAATCGGGAGGGACAATGACCCTGCATATAGTATCGGTCGCCGCCAAAACAAAAGCCCGGCGAGAGCCGGGCTTTTGTCATGCGGATTGTGAAGATGCTTATTGCGGGGTCTGCAGGTTCAGGGCCGGTGCCGGAGCCTTTGCAGGAGCCTTGGCCGGAGCCTTTGCAGGCGCCTGGGCGGCCGGGGCATCGGCCGGTGCTGCAGCCGGCGTATCGAGCTGTACCGGCTCGACCTTGATGACCTTGCTCAGCTCGTCGCTGGCGTTCTTCTGCAGGTCGCGGGCAATGCCCTGTGCCCAGATGTCGGCAGCGCGGTTGGTTTCGCGCGAAGCGATCGGGCCGTCCTTGAGCAGCTTCTTGCCGACGTCGGAGCTGTAGAAATCGGCAATCGCCTTCAGCTCTTCGACCGTGAAGGCCTTGGCGTAGTTGGTTGCGGCTTCCTTCTCGAGATCGGCGCGGCGCGGCGCCAGAGCAAGCGCCGTCGCATCGACCGTCTGCGAGATCTGGTCTTCGTAGTTCGGCGAATCCTGGATCAGGCCGGCCTTCAGGCGTTCGGCGAGGCCCGGCAGGATGTTGTCGAACTGAGCGGTGGCGCCGATCGCAGCGATTGCCGCGCGCGCTGCCTTCAGCTGCTCGTCCGTAACTTCCTGAGCCTTGACGGCGGTACCGAAAGCGAAGCTGGAGAGAATAACGGTCGCAGCGGCGATACGGCCAAGACCTGCAAATTTCTTCATGAGTTTCAGTGCTCCTGTTATCTGTTCGCCTGCAGCGTGCGTGCACCGGAAGGACCAGCAATGATCGCAAGTGCCGCCATATTGAGAAAAAGCCCGTGCTCAACGACACCGGGTATCGAGTTCAGCTCGCTCGAGAGCGCCTCTGCATCAGGAATACGGCCAAATGATGCATCGATGATGTGATGGCCGCCATCCGTCATGAAATCGCCGTCGCCGGAACGGCGCAGCGAAAGTCCGCCCGTCAGCCCGAGCTTGCTTGCCACTTTTTCGATCGCCATGCGCGTCGAAACGAGGCCGAAAGGATTGACTTCGATCGGCAGCGGGAAGCGGCCGAGCGTCTCGACCAGCTTGCTCTCGTCGGCAATGACGACCATACGCCCGGACGCGGCAGCGACGATCTTTTCGCGCAGCAGCGCACCGCCGCCGCCCTTGATCAGCCGCAAGGCACCATCGACCTCGTCGGCGCCATCGATCGTCAGATCGAGCTCCGGCAGTTCGTCGAGCGATTTCAGGGGAACGCCGAGTTCGACGCAGAGCCGCGCCGTGCGTTCGGATGTCGGAACGCCTTCGACCTTGAAGCCCCCGGCGACCTTTTCCGCCAGCAGCCGGACGAATTCCTCCGCAGTGCTCCCCGTACCGATTCCGAGGCGCATGCCGCTTTCCACATGGGTCAGCGCCACCTCGGCGGCCTTGATCTTCATTTCGCGGGCATCCATGCGCCGCTTACTCCGATTGTTTCGTTGGATGTGCTGTTTACACGGCTCGTTTGCCAAACGAAAGCCAAAATAACCGTAGCAAACTGAAAAGCGGAAGCATCCGCGCCCACCCGCCAAAAGCTAGTCTTGGCGTTGCTTTTCCGGCCTCCTTACCCTACTCCGGACCATCAGCATTTCATGAAGAGGCAATAGACTTTGACCCCTGCCCTTGTCGTATTCGATCTCGACGGCACGCTGCTCGACACGCATGCCGATCTCATTGACAGCCTGAACCACACGATTGCCTCGATCGGCCTTGCGCCGGTCAGCTATGACGACCTCACCCATCTCGTCGGCCACGGCGCCAAGGTGATGATCGAGCGCGCCTGCAAGCTGCACGGCCATCCGCTGACCGAAGACGAGTCCGGGCCGCTGCTGCAGCGCTTCATCGCGCATTACAGCTCGACCATGCCCGGCCACACCAAGCCCTATCCGGGCCTGATCGCCGCGATGGACAATCTTAAGGCAAACGGCTTCACGCTCGCCGTCTGCACCAACAAGCTGGAATCACTGGCGCGCACGCTGATCGACGCGCTCGGCCTCACGCATTATTTCGCAGCGATCACCGGCGGCGATACCTTCCCGGTCCGCAAGCCCGACGCCCGCCACCTGCTCGGGACGATCGAAAAGGCCGGCGGCACGCCCGAGCGCAGCATCATGGTCGGTGACAGCTTCAACGACATCGCCGTTGCCAAGAACGCCGCCGTCGCCTCGATCGGCGTCCCCTTCGGTTATTCGGATGTGCCGATCGAAAGCCTGGAGCCCACCCGGATCATCCAGCACTTCGATGACCTGACGCCCGACTTCGCCAACGCGTTGATCCGCGATTACGCGGCAAGCAACAAGACCGCGCAGGCCGTCTAAGCCGGCGATCAGAGCAAACAAAAAAGGCGGCCACCGGCCGCCTTTTTCATGAATACCTGACGGCTCAGATCTGAGCGCCACGCGCCTTGCTGGTGATGTCGAAGGCCTTCATCGTGTAGGTATCGCGATCATAGACGTCGTTGAAATATTCAACATTGCCGTCCTTGTTCGGCCAGGCTGTGAAGTAGGCGATGTAGATCGGGATCCGCTGCGGCACGGACACGGCTTTGTTCTGGCCGCCGGCGATCTGCTTGGCGACATCGTCGACCGTCGTGTTCAGCACGGCGGCCGCCATCGCACGCGGATCGGCAAGACGAACGCAGCCGTGGCTGAGCGCGCGCATGTCACGCTTGAAGAAGCTGCGCTGCGGCGTGTCATGCATGTAGATCGCATGGACGTTCGGGAACAGGATCTTCAGTTCGCCGAGAGCATTGTCACCGCTCGGTGGCTGGCGCACCGAAACATTGGACGTCGAGCCGTACCAGTCGACGCTGGACGACGGAACGGCGCGGCCGTTGACGGCGACTTCATAGCCCATGCGGTCGAGATAGTTCGGGTCGGCGCGCAGCTTCGGCAGCATCTCGTTGATGATGATCGACTGCGGAACGCCCCAGAACGGGTTGAACTCGACCGTCTGGATCTGGTCTTCGAAGAAGAACGTCTGGTGCGACGGCTGGCCGACCACCACCCGCATCGACAGCTGTTCCTTGTTGTCGTTGTGGTAATAGACCATGAAGGCCGGCTGATTGATCATCACGTAGCGGGGACCGAGATCTTCCGGCAGCCAGCGGGCCTGTTCCATGGCCACGACGAGCTTGTTGATCTTTGCCGTATTGCTGTCGCCGCCGGTCATGACGCGGACGGTCGCCTGGCCGATGACGCCGTCAGGCTTCAGGCCATGCTCCTTCTGGAAGTCTTCGACCAGCGACACAACGTCGGGCGAATATTCGGGAGCGCCGGTGTAAGCGGCAAGCATCGCCGCATGCTGGGTCTTCAGCGCTTCCGAACCATGCTTGCCGACGGCCTTGACGATGTTGGCAACTTCAGGCGAGCTGTCGCCCGGGCGCAGCAGACCGCTGAGCGAGATGGTGATCTGCTCCTGGTCGCCGCCTTCAGCCTTCAGCTTGGCAAGTTCCTTCTTCAGGATGTCGAACTCGCGTCCATCCGGGCTGCGGCTGGCGAGATAGGCGCCGACATCCGGGCTCATGCGGGCAAGCTTCAGTACCGGATCGAGATTGACGACCTTGCGCTTGAAATCGTGATAGCCGGACAGCTTGTTGGGATCGATGCGGCCGCGCACCGTGTCCTGGACATAGGCCAGAACCTTCGACGAGAGCTCGAGCTCGAACTGCGTCAGCGCGTGATCGCGAACCGTCGGGTCCGGATTGGCCGGATCGGCAGCCGGAAGGTTGACGGCATAATCGGCGGGGTCGAGGCCGACGGTGCCGGCGTTTGCCAGGAAGCCCATCGCCGCCTTGGCGCGATCGTTGACTTCGGTGCCGGTCACCCAGACAAGCGGGTTCTTGGTATCGCCGTAATAAGTTTCCAGCGACTTCGCGACATTGGCGTCAGCGCGAACCTTGGCATCGGCGAGATAGCGTCGCTGAACGCCCAACTGGTCGCCCGACGTTGCGGACGCATCGACGACGGCACCGGTTACAACCGGATCCGCAAACTTCGCGGTGTTCACCAGACGCATCGGGTCCGGCTTATAGGTATAATAGGTCGGTGCGGTCACCTTCGGCAGCGGCGCGTTGACCGGCGGCTGCATCGTCGGCATCTGCGCCGGATTGGAAGGATCGATGATCGTGCTCTGGGTGCGCTGCCGGTCGCCACGGATCATGTCCATCAGCGTATAGGCATGCGCGGGTGCAGCGAGAGCCGCAAAGCCGCAGGAAAGTGCCAGTGCGGAGACCGCACCCTTGAAAAACGATGTCATGCTTTTTCCAGTCCCAGTGTCATGCTGTCTTGGCGGGGCAAAGCCCATTCAAATTCGTACCGCCTGGCTATCTGCTCATTGGCAGAATCCGGCCTGCGCCGCCAGCGCCGGACGACTCAACTTTGCGTGACGTAACCCGAAGCAGCGACGCCAGGCAGTTCACACAAAATTATGAAATTATTAGTTAATTTTTTACTCAATTTCGCACCGGCGCCAAAGTCCGTTTTTCCCGCCGTTTGGTATAAAATTCCGGCCGTGTCCCAAATGCCACGTCACAAAGGCGCCAAAACATGAAAAACACCTTCATGTTTTAGGGCCGCAACCGGTTTTCTTGCGCCGTTGGCAGGCATATAAGACGCGTATCCTTAAGTCAGCGAGAGGAAGGCGACAGCCATGAGCGCGACCCGTACCGAAACAGACACCTTTGGCCCGATCGAAGTGGCGAGCGACCGTTACTGGGGCGCGCAGGCGCAGCGCTCGCTCGGAAACTTCAAGATCGGCTGGGAAAAGCAGCCGCTGTCGATCGTCCGGGCGCTCGGCATCGTCAAGCAGGCGGCCGCCCGCGTCAATGTCGAGCTCGGCCAGCTAGACCCCGCGATCGGCAAGGCGATCACCGATGCGGCGCACGAAGTTATCGACGGCAAGCTCAACGACCACTTCCCGCTCGTCGTCTGGCAGACCGGTTCGGGCACGCAATCCAATATGAATGCCAATGAAGTGATCTCCAACCGGGCAATCGAAATGCTCGGCGGCGAGATGGGCTCGAAGAAGCCCGTCCATCCGAACGATCACGTCAATATGAGTCAGTCGTCGAACGACACCTATCCAACGGCAATGCACATCGCATGCGCCGAGCAGATCGCCCACCATCTGCTGCCCTCGCTGAAGCACCTTCATGCGGCGCTCGACATGAAGGTCGTCGAGTTCAATCATATCATCAAGATTGGCCGTACCCATACACAGGACGCGACCCCGCTGACGCTCGGCCAGGAATTTTCGGGTTACGCGGCGCAGGTAGGATCGGCGATCAAGCGTATCGAGATGACCCTTCCCGGCCTCTGCGAACTCGCCCAGGGCGGCACCGCCGTCGGCACCGGCCTTAACGCGCCGGTTGGCTTCGCCGAAAAGGTGGCCGAGGAAATTGCAGGAATCACCCACCTGCCCTTCGTGACCGCCCCGAACAAGTTCGAAGCGCTGGCCTCGCATGACAGCATGGTCTTCAGCCATGGCGCCATCAACGCCGCTGCCGCCGCACTCTTCAAGATCGCCAACGACATCCGCCTGCTCGGTTCCGGCCCGCGCGCCGGTCTCGGCGAACTGGCGCTGCCGGAAAACGAACCGGGTTCGTCGATCATGCCGGGCAAGGTCAACCCTACCCAGTGCGAAGCGCTGACCCAGGTCTGCATCCACGTCTTCGGCAATCACGCGGCACTGACCTTCGCCGACAGCCAGGGCCATTTCGAGCTCAACGTCTACAATCCGATGATGGCCTATAATTTCCTGCAGTCGGTTCAGCTGCTCGGTGACGCCGCGGTCTCCTTCACCGACAATTGCGTCGTCGGCATCGAGGCGCGCGAAGACAATATCAAGGCCGGACTGGAACGCTCGCTGATGCTGGTGACCGCACTCGCCCCGACCATCGGCTACGACAACGCCGCCAAGATCGCCAAGACCGCCCACAAGAACGGCACGACGCTAAAGGAAGAGGCTCTCGCCAGCGGCCTGGTCACCGCCGAGCAATACGATGCCGTCGTCCGCCCCGAACAGATGATCGGCCCGAAATAAGCGCAGGCGCGATTCGCTGACGCAGCAACACGGCCGAACGCCCAGACAAGAAAGGCTCGCGGAGGTCACTTCGCGAGCCTTTCGCCGTTTTTCCCGGCATAAACGGGCCTTGGGTTTGCCCGGCAGCGTGTCTAACGCGACACCATGACGTATGTATAAAACCGCGCGGACTTTAAAAAATAAGATTAAGATTCGCATACTCGCGCAGTATAGCAATATATAACGAAATACAAACTCAACATAAGGATTCATTATAAACTTATAATATATCACCTATAGTTAAGTATATTACTGTACGTTGACGTTTATATATATAAACGCGTGATAAATACGCAACATCGATACTTTACAACGCCTTGTGACAAACTTGTAATTTTGACGTTTGGTTTGCCCTGTACCCACCGCCTCGAAGTCGGGGGCATGCCACCTTCTTCTCAAAAACAAGGTCCGGGAGAGGGAATGCCGTTGGCAAAAAATCCCGGTCCAATCGAAACTTTGAATTGGAGGTTATCCATGAACATCAAGAGCCTTCTCCTTGGCTCCGCTGCGGCTCTCGCAGCAGTTTCCGGCGCTCACGCCGCAGACGCCATCGTCGCCGCTGAACCGGAAGCCGTCGAATACGTTCGCGTCTGCGACGCTTACGGCACCGGCTACTTCTACATCCCGGGCACCGAAACCTGCCTGAAAATCAACGGCTACATCCGTTTCGACGTCAACTACGGCTTCGGCGAAGGCTTCGAAAACGGCGGCCTCGAAGACTGGAACGTCCGCACCCGCGCACAGGTTCAGTTCACCTCCAAGAGTGACACTGAATACGGCCCGCTTACCGGCGTCATCGTCTATCAGTACAACTTCCGCCCGAACGCGATGAAGGGTATCGATACCGCCAGCCTCGGTGGTGCGTCGAATGAGATGTCGCTCGATCAGGCCTACATCGACATCGCAGGTCTGCGCGTCGGTAAGATGCTCAACTGGTGGGATAACGACTTCTCGGGCGAGTTCGACGTGACCAACTCCGGCACGACGAGCTTCAACACCATCCGTTACCAGTATGAAGCAGGCAGCTTCTACGCCGGTATTGCGGTTGAAGAAGTTGGCGGCGTAAGCGACTTTGCTGCCTGGCAGCATGGTGGCAACGACATCGGTATCGACGCTGCCGTTGGCGGCAAGGTCGGCGACTTCACCTACGAGTTGCTCGGCGGTTATGACGTTGACGCAGAAGACGGCGCAGTCCGCGCTAAGCTCGGCGTTGCCGTCGGCCCGGGCACGCTTGGCCTCGCTGCAATCTGGTCCAGCGGCCCGAGTGCTTACTTCACCAAGGGTGAATGGTCCGTGGCTGCTCAGTACGCTGTCAAGGCAACTGACAAGTTCACGATCACGCCTGGCGTCCAGTACACGGACAACATCGATCAAGTCGATGGCGAATATGACTCGGGCAACGAACTGCGTGTTGGCGTTACGCTCGACTACCAGATCGTCGACAACCTCTCGTCCAAGTTCACCGCAACCTACGTCAAGCGTGACCACGATGCAGCTGAAGACACGGACTTCGTCCAGGGCTTCTTCCGCCTGCAGCGTGCATTCTAATCTGATCTGACTCCTTCGGATCGAGGCCCGTCCGGCTCTGCCGGGCGGGCTTTTTGCCGCGGCCGAACGTCTGCGCGTCCGCATTGCATTGCATTTCCCCGCGCCCGGATTTAGATCGCTTCCAAACTAGCCCATTTGAAAGGTCTCCGATGGCTAACGATCTCTTTCCGCTCGGCAAAGACACCACGCAATACCGCAAGATCAGCAGCGACCATGTCTCTGTCGACAGCTTCAAGGGTCAGGACATCCTGACGGTCGAGCCGGAGGGCATCCGGCTGCTGGCAGAGACCGCCTTTGCCGATATCAACCATTTGCTGCGCCCGGGCCACCTGAAGCAGCTGGCTTCCATCCTCGATGACCCTGAGGCGACCGACAACGACCGCTTCGTCGCCTATGACCTCCTGAAGAACGCCAATATCGCTGCGGGCGGCGTCCTGCCGATGTGCCAGGATACCGGCACCGCGATCATCATGGGCAAGAAGGGCCGCCGCGTCTGGACGGAAGGCGGTGACACCGCAGCACTCTCAAGGGGTGTTCTCGACGCCTATGAGAAGAAGAACCTGCGCTATTCGCAGCTGGCGCCGATCAAGATGTTCGAGGAAAAGAACACCAAGAACAATCTCCCGGCCCAGATCGACATCTACGAGGAAGGCACAGATAGCTACGACTTCCTGTTCGTCGCCAAGGGCGGCGGCTCGGCCAACAAGACCTTCCTTTACCAGGGCACGCCGTCGCTCCTGACGCATGATCGGATGATCGACTTCCTTAAGGAGAAGATCCTCACGCTCGGTACGGCAGCCTGTCCCCCCTATCATCTTGCGATCGTCATCGGCGGCACTTCCGCCGAGATGAATCTCAAGACGGTGAAGCTCGCTTCCACCCGCTATCTCGACGACCTGCCGACCGAAGGCTCCGAAAGCGGCCATGCCTTCCGCGACATCGAGATGGAAAAGGAAATCCACAAGCTGACGCAGCAGATGGGCGTCGGCGCCCAGTTCGGCGGCAAGTATTTCTGCCACGACGTCCGCGTCATCCGCCTGCCCCGCCACGGCGCCTCGCTGCCGATCGGCCTCGGCGTCTCCTGTTCCGCCGACCGCCAGGCGAAGGGCAAGATCACCCGCGACGGCATCTTCGTCGAGCAGCTCGAAACCGATCCGTCGAAATACATGCCTGAGATCGACGAATCCAAGCTGTCGGAATCGATGGTCCGCATCGACCTGAACCAGCCGATGGCCGATATTCTCGCCGAGCTTTCCAAGCACCCGGTCAAGACCCGGCTGTCGCTGACCGGCACGATCATCGTCGCCCGCGACCTCGCGCATTCGAAGATCCGTGAGCGTCTGGAAAATGGCGAAGGCATGCCGGACTACATGAAGAACCACCCGGTCTATTACGCCGGCCCGGCAAAGACCCCGGCAGGCTATGCCTCCGGCTCCTTCGGCCCGACCACCGCCGGCCGCATGGACTCCTACGTCGATCAGTTCCAGTCCTTCGGCGGCTCGATGGTGATGCTCGCCAAGGGCAACCGCTCGCGCGCCGTCCGCGAAGCCTGCAAGAAGCACAACGGCTTCTATCTCGGCTCGATCGGCGGCCCGGCCGCCCGTCTGGCGCAGGATTGCATCAAGAAGGTCGAAGTGCTCGAATATCCGGAGCTCGGCATGGAAGCCGTCTGGAAGATCGAGGTCGAAGACTTCCCCGCCTTCATCGTCATCGACGACAAGGGCAACGACTTCTTCCAGGAACTCAATCTGGGTTAAGACAATGCCAATGATCGGCTCCCGAAGCGCCTTCGGAAGCCGATGGCTGCTGATCGCTGAAGCTTTAGGCATAAACGTGTTCACAGAAGCGCGGCCATTTCGATGGCCGCCGTCAATGAAATAAGAACACGGTTATGCAAATTTTTTCAGAGATTTTCCGGGAAAATTTCAACCGCCGCCACGCGAAAGACACCCATGGGTGTGAATATTCCTCAGATTTTCTAGCATTTTCAATGCCATAGTATTTCCGGAATATACAACCAGAATAATCACATGTAATCGTTGGTATATATCGTCTTAATTGTTTCCCAACGAATTTAAGCTAGCCAATAGAAGATTGCTTTTCTAATTCCTTGAGGAGTATGCCGGATGAATACGGCTGCAGCGCAGAAAGCGCAGATCCCGGATGTCGCAGGCCAGATCACTTTTGCCATGCGTTCGATGGGCGTCGCGCCAATCCCGCGCAATTACGAACTCTTCTACGAAGCCTATATCGGCTCCAATCCCGCCCTCACCCGCGACCTCGCAGCACTCGGCAATCAGGCGACGCAGGAAGAACTGGATGAGCTCGGCGCACAATATTTCTGCCACTCCCCGGCGCGCGTCTTCGATGATGTCCACACCCGCATCGCCGCCGAACTCGAGGGCCTGCTGAGGGTTCTCCGCCAGGAGCAGACCTCTCTCGAAAGCTACAACAAGCTGCTCGGCGAAACCTACCGCCGCATCAACACCAAGAACACGACCAGCGTCGACCTCCTCGAAAACGCCATCAACCTCTTGACCCAAGCAACCGGCGACACGATGGCCCACGGCGAACGCACCGTCGAAAATGTCGCCCAGCGCTCGCAGGAAATGGATCAGGTCCGCAAGGAGCTCGACGAGTACAAGCGCATCGCCAACACCGACTCGCTGACCCGCCTTTCCAACCGCCGCGCCTTCGACGACCGGCTCGCCGCCGTTTTCGACAATGCAGCGCTGAAGCCGGTGACTGCCCTGGTGCTTGCCGACATCGATAATTTCAAGAAGATCAACGACACCTACGGCCATCCGGTCGGCGATAAGATCCTGGCGACCGTTGCATCGGTCATCCGCGCCAATGTCCGCCGCGATGTCTTCGTCGCGCGCACCGGCGGCGAGGAATTCGCGCTGATCATCGACGGAAATACCCAGGAAGAGGTCGTCGCCATGTCCGAGCGCATCCGCCGGACGCTGGAAGCAACCCCCTTCAAGAACTCCCGCACGCGGGTCAATTATGGCCCGGTCACGGTGTCGATGGGCGTCTGCATGGCGTCTCACGCCGAGGATGCCGGCGAGCTCTATTATAAGACCGACATCGCCCTCTACGGCGCCAAGCATGCCGGCCGCAACTGCAGCGTCGTCTACGAGGATGGCATGCAGAAGGACTTCACCAAGAGCTGGCTGATCTACAAGGCCTGACGCGTCACCATCTGGTGACGCTCATCACCACATCGTCTTCGCCGCACGTCCCGCCCATTCGCGGTCGTATGTCTCGTGGTCGAAATCTTCCGTCGCCACCTTCAGCATCATGCCGGGTGTCGGCAGGCTGGCCGGATCGATGAAATTCTCCGGGTTCCACAGCTGCGAGCGCATCAGCGCCCGCGCACACTGGAAATAGACCTCATCGATGGTGATGACGACGACGGTGCGCGGATGCTTGCCGTCCATCTCGAAGCTCGAAAGCAGGCTCTCGTCGTTGGACACCACGCCATGCCCGTTGATCCGCATCGTCGTATTCGATCCCGGCACCAGGAACATCAGCGCCAGCCGCGGATCGCGCACGATATTCAAGAGGGAATCGACGCGGTTGTTGCCGCGCCAGTCGGGCAGATGGATCGTCTTGTCGTCAATGATCCGGACAACGCCGCCGATGTCACCGCGCGGAGAGCAATCGAGCCCTTCGGGGCCGACGGTGGCGAGCGCCATGAACGGCGAGGCCTCGATCATCTGGCGATAAAGCGGCGTCAGCGCCTTGGTCACCTTCGCGACGGAAGCCTGCGACAGGCCACCGGCGTAGATTTCGCTGAGCTCTTCCGCCGTGCTGATGATTTTCATGATCGTCCCGCCATCTCTACCGGACGGCAATTAGCCACCTAAGATGACGCTACAATGACGCGCGCCGGACAGGAAGCTCGACAAAGGAAACAATCTCGGCGCCCTCGCCCTGTCGATCGCCGAGGAAAGCCTCGATCTCGTCAAGCACCGGCTTGGCGCCGATGATGCGCCGGTGGCCGAAACCGTTGGCCCAGAAGACCCGGACCGCGTCCCCGGCCGCCTGATAGCGCCGTGCATGATGCGCTCCAACTTCCTTGTCATCTTCCGCATGGATCGTCAGCACCTGCGCTCTCAACCGTCCCGCCGGTTTCGCGACATCGAAATCCGCAAGCTGCCGCCCGGTGATCCTGCCGACCTTGCCTTCCAGTGCCGCCTGAGCCGCCTTGCCGAGCCCGATCATCCTGCCGAAATCGGTGAAGAGCCACGCCATTTCGCTCGGCGAACCGATCGTGACGATCTTCTCCACCTCGATCGGCCGCATATGCGGCAGGATGCCGGTCGCCGAGACCATCAGTGCCGCGCCGCCGAAGGAATGGCCGACCGCCGCGTCGAAAGCGCCAAAGCGCTCCTGCGCAGCCGCGATCGCCTCGACGGCGAGCCCCATATGCAGGAATCGTCCGCCGGAGAGACCGTGTCCCGGGAAGTCGAGGCCGATGACCTCGGCCCCATCCTTCGCGAGATGCGCAATCAGATCGGTCATGTAGGCCATGCCGGATCCCCAGCCATGGGTCACGAGGTAACGCTTGCGCTTGCCGAGAGCGCCGCCATTGATCCGGAAGGCCGCCGCACGCCTGCCGCTCGCAAGCGGCAGTTCGATCCGTTCGGCATTCTTCAGCCAGTCCATACCCGCCGCATGCGCCGCCTTCGCCTTGGCACCCTGCGGGCGCTGAGGCGGCGTCCTGCAGAAAAGGCGGAATGCCACCTCGCCTGCAAGACGGGGTGAAATTGCCTGCAGCGCGGTAAATCCGAGGCGGGTGACGCCAAGCGCAAACTTTGCCATAGTGGGAATCCGATAATGTTCAACACTGAACAATAAAGTACAACGATGAACAAAAATCAATCCCTACCCTGGGATCATCCGCGTTTTCGCAGCTGGATCGCCGTTGCCCGCGCCTGTCAGCTGATGCAGCAATCGCTCGGCCGCTCGCTTGCGGAGCTCGACATCAAGACGCCGCATCTCGATATCCTGATCAATCTCTACCGCTTCGAAGGCCTGACGCAGCAGGATCTGGCCCGCAAGCTGCTGGTCGGCCGCTCCAACATGAGCATGCTGCTGCCGCAGATGGAAAAGCGCGGGCTGATCGAACGCCGCGGCGACGAGCGCGACAAGCGCGTGCTGCGGCTCTATCTGACCGCCGAGGGCCGCGTGCTGACCGAAAAGGCCATGGTGATCCAGACCGGCCTCATCGACCGCATGCTGACGGACGAGCCGCTGGAGCAATGCATGGCGATGGCCGATTCGATGGAGCGCATCATCGCGCTCCTGCAGAATGACCTGAAGGACGAGGACTGACCGGCGCTAATGCAGCGTCGGTGCCGGTGCCGCCGAACCGAGCGACCGGTATTCCCAGGCCGCGACGATGACGAGAACCAGCGCCGCCAGGATACCCAAGACATAGATCTCCACAGCCGGCACCAGGAAGGTCAGCAGGATCAGAAGCACGATGCCTGCGAGATGCGAGAGCGGTGCCTTGCCGCTCGTGGCGCCCTTGAACCAGAGATTGCCCGCCAGGAACAGGCCGGATCCGCCGAGGATGACAGCGGCAATGCCGAGATCGCCGACCTCATGCGGATGCGAGAAGATGAACTCGACGGCAACGGCATCGACGATGATACCGGCCAGGATCGGGATATGCGCGTAAGTGAAGGCCTGCCGCGCCATACTGCCCGGCTTCGCCTCGTGCTCGATGCGGTGAGCGGCGCGCTCATGGCCGAAGCGGAAATAGAGCCACCACATCGCCACCGTCGACGCGAAGCTGGTGACGAGCACCAGCCCGGTCATCGGCGAGAACGGCATTTCCGAGAAGGTCCGGCCGGACACCAGCACCGCCTCCCCGAGGCAGATGATGATGAACAGCGCACAACGCTCGGCCATATGGGCGCCCGAGACGTCCCAGTCGGCGGTCGACGACTTACCGAGCCCCGGCACGAAGAAGCCCGAGGCCGGACCGGCATATTCGATCGCCAGCGCAATCACCCAGGCAATCAGCCGCGCCTCATGCTCCAGCAGACCACCGGCGATCCACAACACACCGGCTACGGCGAGCCATATGCTGATGCGGGTGAAGTTGAGATAGTTCGAATGGCTCGAATGGCGGACGGCATAGGCGGTGAAGACCGACCGGCCTACCTGCATCAGAACGTAAGCGCCGGCAAACAGCAGCCCCTTGTCGCCGAAGGCTTCGGGGATCGAGGACGACAGGACCAGGCCGAGCAGCATCAGCACGATCAGCATGGCGCGAACCGGCATCTTTTCAGGATCGAGCCAGTTGGTCACCCAGGCGGTAAATATCCACACCCACCAGACGGCAAAGGTCATCAGCGCCGCTTCCGCCGCGCCGAGCAGCGAATAGTGAGCGGCGAGCGCATGGGAAAGCTGCGAGATCGAGAAGACGAAGACAAGGTCGAAGAACAGCTCGAGGAAGGTCACCTTGCTGCTGCCCGGGCTGCCTTTTGCCCGCAGCCAGTTTCTCACCGTCGTCCCTGCCATCAATGCCCCCTATGGCTGTTGTTCAATCAGCGCGGCTGCGCCGAGACGTCCCTGCTCATGCCCTTCTCGGCCAGTTCCTTTTCGTAATCGGCAAACAGCTCGCCCCCCCGCTCGCCGAGTTCCCGCAGATAGGTCCAGGTGAAGATGCCGGTATCATGCATATCGTCGAAACCGATGCGCACGGCATAGTTTCCGGTCGGCGTCATCGAGATGATCGCGACGTTGCGCTTGCCTGGCACGGTAACCTTCTGCCCCGGCCCATGCCCCTGCACTTCTGCTGAAGGCGAGAGCACGCGCAGCATTTCTGCAGATAGATCGAAGCTCTGACCGTCGTTAAAAGTCACGGCAAGCCGCTGCCGGTCTTTGGAAACCCTGAGTTCGGTGGGCCAGATGTCGCTCATTGATGCTCTCCGTTCGCCTTTGTTGAGTAGGCAAAGCCGCATTTTCTGGCAAGCTCAATTTGCCGTGCATCTGTGCCGTTTACCTTGACGGCACAGTCACATATGACCACATTAGCATGACTGCGGAGGTATTCGTGAACAGCAATGTCGGTACGATAGGAAGCGCTGCACCGCTCGTGGCGGATGCAAGCCCGATGATCGACCCGTTCGGACGGGCCGTCTCCTATCTGCGCGTCTCCGTGACCGATCGCTGCGATTTCCGCTGCACTTATTGCATGGCCGAAAACATGACCTTTCTGCCGAAGAAGGACCTGTTGACGCTGGAAGAGCTGAACCGGCTCTGTTCCGCCTTCATTGCCAAGGGCGTGCGCAAGATCCGCCTGACCGGTGGCGAGCCGCTGGTGCGCAAGAACATCATGTTCCTGATCCGCGAGCTTGGTCGCCAGGTTGGCACCGGTCTTGAGGAGCTGACGCTGACCACCAACGGCTCGCAGCTCGCCCGCCATGCCGAAGAACTCTATGACTGCGGCGTACGCCGCATCAACGTCTCGCTCGATACGCTCGACCCCGACAAGTTCCGCAAGGTGACGCGCTGGGGTGAGCTTTCAAAGGTCATGGAAGGCATCGATGCCGCGCAGAAGGCGGGGCTGAAGATCAAGCTGAATGCGGTGGCACTGAAAGGCTTCAACGAGGACGAGATTCCCGGCATGCTGCGCTTCGCCCACGGCCGCGGCATGGACCTGACCGTCATCGAGACGATGCCGATGGGCGAGATCGATGAAGACCGCACCGATCAGTATCTGCCCCTTTCGGAGCTTCGCGCCTCGCTCGAAAAGCAGTTCACGCTTGAGGATATCGGCTACAAGACCGGCGGCCCGGCGCGCTATGTCGAAGTCGCCGAGACCGGCGGCCGCCTCGGCTTCATCAGCCCGATGACGCATAATTTCTGCGAGAGCTGCAACCGCGTCCGCCTCACCTGCACCGGCACGCTCTACATGTGCCTCGGCCAGAATGACGCCGCAGACCTCCGCTCGGCCTTGCGTGCCACCGAAGACGACGGCCTCCTCTATGCGGCAATCGACGAAGCCATCACCCGCAAGCCCAAGGGCCACGACTTCATCATCGACCGCACGCACAAGAAACCCGCCGTGGCTCGGCATATGAGCGTCACCGGCGGGTGACTTTCGTTTCCGATTAGATCAACTTTCGTTTCCGATTAGATCAACTGTCAGGCCGCACCGGCCGGATCGCCGATCGGCAATAGCGCCGGATCGGGCGGTGTCGGGTCGTTGGGGTTCTTGTTGTCTGCAGGGTCCTGAGCCGGCGTCAGCGGCGGCTTTTCCTGCACGCGATCGGGAACACCAGGTGCCGGTGTCGGGCCGCGGGGCGTTTCGGCGGGATTGGGAATTTCTGTCGGCATAGGGATTTCCCTTCGGGTTCACCAGCCGCGCACGGCGCAGCTTCCTTACTGTGGTGAACGCCACGCGATCGCGTTTGTTCAAAAGATCCGTCCGGCAACGCCCATCTGTTCGTTCTCGAACAGTTTGAAATGGCTGCCGCTAATTTGTGCGCTGCGCAATCGATTTATGCAGACTGTGGCTTGCAATCGATTTCATTCCCGCCGGTTCCCTTCTACAAGGGCCTCAGAACTATCGGGAATCTCTTCGCATGCCGCGGTCTCGCAATACCCAGGGCGCAATCTACATGAGCATGGCCATGGCCGGTTTTTCGGCCAGCGACGCGCTCTCGAAATCCGTCATCGGCGATATGAACGCTGGCGAGATCATGTTCATCCGCGGCCTGTTCACCAGCATCCTGATCTACCTGATTGCCCGCAAGATGGGCGCGCTCCGCTCCTGGACGATCATCTTGAAGCCGATCATCATCCTGCGCGTCCTCTGCGAGATGCTCGCTGCCGTCACCTACATCACCGCGCTCGGCATGATGCCGATCGCCAATGCCTCGGCGATCCTGCAGTCGCTGCCGCTGGTGGTCACCTTCGGTGCGGCCCTGTTCTTCCGTGAGCCGGTCGGCTGGCGCCGCTGGTCCGCGATCCTCGTCGGCCTGATCGGCGTGATGATCATCATCCGCCCCGGTCCGGAAGGCTTCACCCCGGCCGCCCTCCTCTGCGTCGCCAGCGTGTTGACGACAGCCGGCCGTGACCTCGCCACCCGCTCGATCGATCCGGAAATCCCCTCGCTGATGGTGACTGTCGTCACCGCCATCACCGTCGCCTTCTTCGGCGCCCTGCTGATGCCGGCGCTCGGTGGATGGCATACGCCGTCGCTGACGGCGCTGTCGCACCTGCTGATGGCATCGGTCCTCGTGCTGATCGGCTACCAGTCCGTCATCACCGCCATGCGCACCGGCGAAGTCTCCTTCGTCGCGCCCTTCCGCTATACGAGCCTGATCTTCTCGGGCCTGCTCGGCTTCATCTTCTTCGCCGAGGTCCCCGACGCCTGGACGCTGGCGGGTGCGGGGATCGTCATAGCTTCCGGCCTCTATACCTTCTATCGTGAGGCCAAGCGCCGCGTCGCCCCCTTGGCCCAGGAATCCGAGCCGAGAAGCCCCGTCTGAGATAAGCAATGGCAGATTTTTCACTCGCAAATACCGCAATCCCGGGCGTCATCCTGGCCGGTGGCCGCTCCTCGCGCATGGGGACGGACAAGGCTGCGGCAATGCTCGGCGGCCGCCCGCTTCTCGACCACGCGATCGCAAGGCTTTCCCCGCAGGTCTCCACCGTCGCCGTCAATGCCGGCAGCGAGCCGCAATGCGGCCTCGCCTTCATCCCGGATATCATTCCCGGCAAGGCCGGGCCGATGGCGGGCATCCATGCCGCGATGGCCTATGCAGCCAGGCTCGATGGTGTCAGCCATGTCGTGACGGTCTCGATCGACAGTCCCTTCTTCCCGGCGGAGCTGGTATCCGACTTCATCGCCGCCGCCGACCATCCGGAAAAGATCGCGATCGCCGCGTCCGAGGGCCGCAGCCACCCGGTCTTCGGCCTCTGGCCCGTGGCGCTCGCTGCAGACCTCGAAGCCTGGATTGCCACTGACGAAAAGCGCCGCGTCCGCGACTTCCTGTTACGGCATGACGTCGCGGAAGTTCAGTTTCCGCTGCATCCGACACGGGCCGCCCTTCTCGACCCGTTCTTCAACATCAACACGCCCGACGACCTGATCGAGGCCGAACGCTGGCTGCGGGCGCTTTCGCCATGAGCACGCCACGCGTCTTCGGCATTGCCGGCTGGAAGAATTCGGGCAAGACAGGCCTTGCCGTGCGCCTCGTCGAGGAATTCACCCGCCGCGGCTACCGCATCTCGACGATCAAGCACGCGCACCACGATTTCGACATCGACAAGGTCGGCGCCGACAGCTACCGCCACCGGCAGGCCGGCGCCCATGAGGTGACGATCGTCTCCGGCACCCGCTTTGCCATCATGCACGAACTGCGCGGCGAACCCGAACCTGCCTTCGAGGACATCCTCTCCCGCCTCGCTCCCTGCGATCTCGTCCTGATCGAGGGTTACAAGCGCGAGCCTATCCCGAAGATCGAGGCCCGCCGCCTGGAGGCCGCCAAGCGCGAACCGCTGGCGCCGACCGACCCGCATATCTGCGCCATCGCCGCCGACCATCCGGTGACAGAGAATAACCTGCCGGTCTTCGATCTCGACGACACGATGGCGATCGCCGATTTCATCGCGGCGAAGCTCGGTCTTCCCGCCATCACGGCATAGAAAAAGCCGCCGGTCGCCCGGCGGCTTTCTTGTTCTCAGATTTACCTGCCTCAGTTGTTGGAGGCGACCGGACGCACGAGCGGCGTCACACGGCGGATGGTAACGCGGCGGTTCTCCTGGTTCGGACCAGCCGTGTTGACCTTCAGGTAGCGCTCGCCATAGCCCTGCGTCGCCATGTTTTCCGGCGGGATGCCGTAGACATCGGAGAGCACGTTGGCGACCGATTCCGCGCGCTGGTCCGAGAGAACCAGATTGCTCTGGTCGGAGCCGACAGCATCCGTATGGCCCTCGATCAGGAAGGTCTCGCTCGGATCCTTCTGCAGCACCTCGTTCAAGGCATCCGCGACCTTGCGCAGGCTGCGCGCCTGGCTCATCGGGATTTCGGCACTGCCGGTGGCGAAGGTGATCGTATCGAGGTCGATACGGCGCACCTTGTCGCGGATACGGGCCGAATACTTGACTTCGTTCAGCGAGTAGACGCGCTCGACAGGCTCGACCGGCGGCTCGCGCAGGAAGTCGTAATAGTCACGATCCGGATCGCTGCTGGTGTCGATGATGTAGTCGCGAACCGGGATCTGCAGACGCATCGGCGGCAGATCGGCACCCGGATCCTCGAAGTAATCCTGGTCCGGATTATCGTAGAGCTCCGGCGAGTAGTAGAGCACATACTCGCGGCCGCGGCTGTCGACGCGCGAACGCTGGATGATGTCACCATAGCGGTTGCGGATCGTCACGATGCGGTAGCCATCCGGGCGGTCGATCGTTTCGCGGTAACGGTCGCGCGGCAGCTGCTCGTAGATCGGCCGTTCGCCATCGCGGATGAAGCGGCGGTCGTCGTCGCTGCGCACCACGATATTGTTGTTGATCTGCAGCAGAACGCGGTTGTCATCGCCAACACGTCCTTCGACCTGCGCACCGTCAGGACGCTGGAACTGCGGACGGCGGTCGAGCCGGCGGCCTTCCTCGGCCGTGACGGCTTCGATCTTGACCGGCGGACGTGCTTCGCCACCGGCTGCGCGCTGCGCATCGGCATCCGATTTCGGCACGAAGATCTCCTGCTGCGTCTCGGCCGCACGCTGGCGGTCGCGCTGGCGCCGGCCATCGCGGCCACCGGAGCGGTCGGCATCCTTGTCGCTGTCGAGCACGGCCGCGCCGTTTTCGACCGGCAGGACGACGGTTTCCGTGCTCTTGCTCGGATCGGCGGCGATCTGCTTGCGGCGCTCCAGCTCCTGCGGCGTTACCTTCTCAGGTGCCGGGATCGCCTGCTCGACGACAGGCTGCTGACCGTTGGCTGCAGGCTGCTCGGCAGTGTTGGCGCCAGGCTGCAGGCCGGGCTTGAGCTGTTGCTCGCCCTGCTGCTGCTGGCCATCAGGTGCAGGCTTCTGTGCCTGATCGGGTTCTGCCGGAACCGGCGGCTTTGCGGGTGCCGGAGATTCGGCCGGGACAGGCGCCTGATCGGGAGCCGGCGATTCCGACGGAACCGGCGTCTTGCCTTCGGCGGGCTGCTCACCCTGCTGCTGGGCATTCTTCCGGCCGGGCTTGGCGGCAGGTTCCTGCTGCTGTTCGCCTTCGGTTGCCTGCTGCTGCTTTTTGTCGCCCTTGCGCGGACGCTGCTGCTCGGGCTGTGCCTCTTCGGTCTGGGGCTTGGCCTGCTCCACCTGAGGAGCGGCCTGCTCACCCTGCGGCTGGGCCTCGTTCTGCGCCGGCGCAGCCTCCTGCTGGGTAGGCTGCTGGTCGCGCTTGCGGCGAGGCTTTTCGGCCGGCTGCTCGGCAGGTTCGGCCTGCGGGGCTGCCTGCTGCTGCTCCTGCTGTTGCGGCTCAGGGGCGGCTTCGCGCTTCTTGCGGCGCGGCTGTTCCTGGTTTTCGGCCGGCTGTGCCTGCTCCACCTGCGGAGCGGCCTGCTCCGGCTCGGGGGCTGCCTCACGCTTCTTGCGGCGCGGCTGCTGTTCTTCGGAAGGCTGAGCCTGCTCGGCCTGCGGAGCAGGCTCTTCTGCCTGCGGCTGCGCCTCGCGCTGCTTGCGGCGCGGCTGTTCCTGCTGCTGCTCCGCCTGCGGCTGCGCTTCCTGCTGCTGTTGCTCTTCGGCCTGCGGCTGCTTGTGGCGCTTCTTCAGGATCTCTTCATCCGACGGTGCATCCTGCGCGACCTCATACGAACCGCTGACCACCTGGGGCGACGATGCCGCGCTCGTTCCTCCGAGTGCCGACGCATGCACCGGCGTAACGGCCAGTGTCAGCGACAGCAGCGGAAAAGCAGCGCTGGCAAACAATCTCGATTTCATGCCCATTGGGTTTCCTCGTTCCTATTGGCTATTGGGGGTGTTCAGTTTTGACACCCCGCATGTTGGGTCGGGACCGAAATTTCCGAGGCCCGGATTTGTTCCATGCATTTTTTAGAAACGCCTGGATTAACCCGCTATGAACGTCCCGGTCCGCCTTCGTTCATCTTGGTCATAGTTTGCGACGCAACAATGGCGCGCGATTCCAGTTGCAATTTGCAAAAAAAAGGTTTGATTATCGCGCCAAGGCGGTGCTGATGCCCGCCGCATTATGGCCGCTGCCGAATAAGAAAAAGACGCAGCGGTCACCAACAGAGAGGATCCTCATGCGTATCTCCAACCTCCTCGCCGCAGCTTCGCTTGCAGCGCTGTCCCTCTTCGCCGGTTCGGCAATGGCCGATGGCGAAAAGTATGTGATCGGCACCGACTCGACCTACCCGCCCTTCGAATTCGTCGATGCCAGCGGCGAAATCAAGGGCTTCGACATCGACATCGCCAAGGCACTCTGCGCCGAGATGAAGGCTGAATGCTCCTTCGTCAGCAACGACTGGGATGGCATCATTCCGGCTCTCCAGGCCAAGAAGTTCGACATGATCGTTTCGTCCATGTCGATCACGCCGGAGCGCTCGAAGCTCGTCGACTTCACCAACAAGTACTACAACACCCCGCCGGCAATCGCCGTGCCGAAGGACTCGACGATCACCGACGTCGCCGGCCTGAAGGGCAAGACGATCGGCGCCCAGACGTCGACCACCCACGCCAACTATGCTGAAAAGCACCTTGCCGACACCGAGCTGAAGCTCTACCCGACTGCCGACGAGTACAAGCTCGACGTTTCGAACGGCCGTATCGACGCCGTTATCGATGACGTCGTCGTTCTCTCACAGTGGGTCAAGTCGGACGCCGGCGCTTGCTGCAAGATCCTCACGACCCTGCCGGTCGACAAGGAAATCAACGGCGTTGGCGCCGGTATCGCCGTCCGCCAGGGCGACCCGCTGAAGGACAAGCTGAACACCGCGATCGCTGCGATCCGCGCCAACGGCAAGTACAAGGAAATTCAGGACAAGTACTTCGATTTCAACGTTTACGGCGATTGAGAAAAACTGTAACTGACCTGTAAAGATGATGGCGGAAGGCTTGCTCTTCCGCCATTTTTGTCTGACAACATGCTAAAGATCAAAACGGCATAAGCCGTGAGGGGAAAGTTGGATGGGCGGATTATTTTCCGCGCTGGGCTCGCTCTGGGCCTGGATAGGGTATGTTTTCGATCCGCTATGCGGACCTGCCGGTCTTTTCACCTGGTTCGGCCAGTCGACTATCCTCGCCTGCGGCGATACCGGCTGGGGCGATGAAATCGCCGTCGGCCTGAAAACCACCGTCGCCGTCGCGCTGCTGACCTTGCCGGTCGGCCTGATCATCGGCTTCCTCGTGGCGCTCGGCCAGCAATCCGAAGAAAAGTCGGTGCGGCTCGCCGCCGGCATCTACACCACGATCTTCCGCGGCCTGCCCGAGCTTCTGACGCTGTTCATCATCTATTACGGCATGCAGATCCTCATCCAGTCGGCGCTCGCCTCCTTCGGCTATGACGAGCGGATCGAGATCAACGCCTTCGTGGCCGGCATGATCGCCCTTGCCGTCGTCTTCTCCGCCTATTGTTCGGAAGTGCTGCTCTCGGCATTTCGCGCCATTCCGAAGGGCCAGTACGAGGCCGGAGACGCGCTCGGCTTTCACCGCGGCCGCACGCTCCGCCTCATCATCCTGCCGCAGCTGGTGCGCATCGCCCTGCCCGGCCTCACCAATCTCTGGATGATCCTCCTGAAGGATACGTCCTACGTCTCGATCATCGGCCTCGCCGACATCCTGCGCCAGACCGCCGTCGCCGTACGCGTCACCAAGCAGGCCTTCTTCTTCTATCTACTCGCCTGCATCATCTATCTGGTGCTCGCAGTCATCTCTTCCTACGGCCTCAGCTATATCGAACGCTGGGCCAAGCGCTCGGAGGTCCGCCGGTGAGCGTTGCAGAAACCCTTATCCCGCCGCAGCCGGCGCCGAAGCATATCGCCAAGCCCCTCTCGGTGGCGCGCGTCACCGGCTCGATCCTCGTCCTGATCTGGCTCGCTCTTGCCGCAACGCTGATCTACATGGTCGTCGCCGGCTGGGATCCCGAAAAGTTCACCCGTTACGGACCGCGCTATCTGCACGGCCTGATGACGACGATCATACTGGTGACGATTTCGGTCATCTGCGGCGCCGTCCTGTCCCTGCCGCTGGCATTCGCCAGAATGTCGACGAACAGGTTCCTCAGCGGCTTTGCCTATTGCTACGTCTACGTCTTCCGCGGCACGCCGCTTCTGGCGCAGCTCTTCCTCGTCTATTACGGCCTCGGCGGCTTCCGCCCGCAGCTGGAATCCGTCGGCCTCTGGTGGTTCTTCCGCGACGCCTGGTATTGCGGCCTGTTCTCGATGACCATCAACACCGCCGCCTACCAGGCCGAAATCCTGCGCGGCGCCATCGAGAGTGTGCCGAAGGGCCAGCATGAGGCCGCGGACTCGCTCGGCGTTTCCAAGACCGTCGCCTTCCGCAAGATCATCCTGCCGCAGGCGCTGATCGTGGCGCTGCGTCCCTACGGCAACGAGATCATCCTGCTGATCAAGGGCTCGGCCGTCGTCGCCATCATCACCGTCTTCGACCTGATGGGCGAAACCCGATACGCCTTCTCGCGCACTTTCGATTACCAGACCTATCTCTGGGCTGCGATCTTCTACCTGACGATGGTTGAAGCGCTCCGCCATTTCTGGAACTGGATCGAGCGCCGTCTGACGCGCCACCTGCAGCGCTGACCGGTTTGGCAGCACTCCCTGTGGGATGCTGCCAAACTATTGAAATCAAACAAAAATGAATGGTTCTTTTGCCCGCTGCATGTCAAGCTTCGGTTAACCGCGCCGTGTTTCCATTTTATCTGCCGCTAATAAGCGGCAGTGGGAACGAAAGCGAGATGCACATGAACAAGGACCTGGAAAAGCAGCTGCAGGGCTATGGACTGACGACGGCGCAGATCCTCTATCGCATGCCGGATCATCCCGCGATCCTGCAGACCTACATCTGGCAGGAATACGACCTCGCTCCCGATTTCCCCGAAATGCGCGGCTTCCTGAAATTCTGGCAGGAAAAGCTCGACGGCCCGCTGCACTCCGTCCGCTACATCCACCGCAAGCTGATCTCGGCAACGGAATGGCGCGCGCTGCGCGGCGAATTCGTCATTCACTGAAAGGCCGGCCGGCAACGCCCGCCATTGCCAAAGCGGCCTCACCGCCTTAGAGGCTTGCGTGACAACGAAAAAGGTGGACGGGCATGGCAAAGAAGATCGACGAAGAGGCATTGGCCGAGGCCTATAACCGCGCGCTTGCGCTGGAAAAGTCTGGCGACGTCGACGCGGCCGTGAAGGCCTATGAGGAAGTGCTGGCGATCGACCCCGAGGATCACGGCGGCGCCGCCGTCCGCATCGCCTCGATGGGCCGCGGCGAGACGCCAGTGCGCGCCCCCGACGCCTATGTCGAAACCCTCTTCGATCAGCATGCAGAGGTCTTCGAGGACGTGCTCGTCGAGCAGCTCGGCTACCACGTACCGATGATGGTGCGCCAGCGCCTGCAGGAGCTGAAGCTCGGCCCGTTCAAGCGCATGCTCGACCTCGGCTGCGGCACCGGCCTCACCGGCGGCACGCTGCGCGATCTCTGCGAAGACATGACCGGCATCGACATCTCCGAGAACATGGTCGAGATCGCCCATGAGAAGGACGTTTACGAGACGCTGTTCGTCGCCGAAGTCGAGGACTTTCTCGATGACAACGACGAGGATGCCTTCGACCTGATCACCGCCACCGACGTCCTGCCCTATCTCGGCGCCCTCGAGCCGCTGTTCTTCGGCGCCGCCGAAAACCTGGCGCCCGGCGGCCTGTTCATCTTCTCCTCCGAAACCCTGCCGCAAGCCGACACCCGCCCCTACGCCGTCGGCCCCCACCAGCGTTTCCTCCACGCAGAAAGCTACATCCGCGAACGCCTGACCGCGACCGGCTTCGAGCTCGTGGAAATGACCGGCATCAACGTGCGCATGCAGGAAGGCGAACCGAGCCCCGGGCATCTGGTGATTGCGAAGCTGGCGGGGTAGTCGTCAAAGCCAATAACAACTTATGCGTTTATGTCGTTGGTGGACGTCGCGCATGAAAGGGTGAAAGCTTCCTCGCAAGGGGGAGCGCCCATGTTTGCCGAATTATATGCAGTCTGGGAGAAGGCCGGCATTCTCGGCCTTTTTGATGCGATAGGCACCTTGATCGCGCCGATGAGCTGGGCAGCGCTCCTTCAGGCGCTGTTCGTTCCGGTCCTGCTGATCTATTGCCGGAATGAGATAAGAGTCCGCAGGCTGCGTCTCATAGCCGACTTCGTTCTTTCCTATCCGACCACGCGAGACAAACGTTCGTCCACATCCGCGCCAGGGCTCGAACCCGCAAGCAATCCATCACTTGAACTGGTCACCGCCAAATACCTCGCCGACCTTGGCGAACCCGACTACAAACTCTCTCGTTCGAACTCGGTCGAGCTTGTCGAGGAGATAGAGCGCCGCATCCGCTCCTCACGAGTTTTCGGGAATCTCGGCGACTACAGGCTCCTCGCCGCCTCTGCCGGTTTTGCCGCGCTATGCTATTTTGGCTTCCTTAATCTCTTCCGTGTCATCGCAAACGGCTTCGAGATACTGGCGGCGTCGGGCGCGCGGGTCTGCGCCATAGCCGGCGCTGCCGCGGCCTGTTGTCCAGAAGGCAGCGTCAACGGCCAATTGCAGATTGTAGGATCACTCGCATTTGCCGGCGCCTTCATTGCGGCATCGCGCCAATTCGTTCGAAGTCTCGCAGTCTTCGATCTTTCCGCCTACACCTTCCTCTGGCAGACGGTCGAAATCTTTGCTTCCGTCATCATCGTGATCTTCCTCTACGAGGCATTCGAAGACCCATCGAAGGCTTTGGAGGCTCTGATCGCTGGCGGTGATTCTACCGTGCGTCAGTGTGGCGATGTGCCGTGGATCTGGATGGCTCTCGCGCCGCTTCTCGGGCTTTTGCCGCAGAGCGCAACCAAGTTTCTGGCGCTGAAGATGCAGTCGCTCATAGCCTGGATCAAGATGGACGACGACCGCTTCAATGCGGTTACGCGC
Organism: Rhizobium sp. Rhizsp82; assembly: GCF_047325115.1. Taxonomy (NCBI): domain Bacteria; kingdom Pseudomonadati; phylum Pseudomonadota; class Alphaproteobacteria; order Hyphomicrobiales; family Rhizobiaceae; genus Rhizobium; species Rhizobium sp. Rhizsp82. The sequence goes on from NZ_CP168570.1 coordinate 2,978,416, forward strand.
CTGACGCCGCTGGATATCATCGATGGCATCGACTATTCGACGCGCTTTCGCCTCGAAGAATGCGGCATCTACGATGTCCAGAATTTGGCGACCTACAATCCCATCATGCTGCACGTCGAATCACCCTATGGAATCTATCAGACCATCGATTGGGTTGGGCAGGCTCAGCTTTGCAACATCCTAGGTGTCGACAAGTTTCTGCTGCTGAAGCAGATGAACATTAGAACCGTTTTCGATCTGGAAAGATCGTTGGATTTCCGGAGCTTCGACGAGCGCAAATGGCGAGTAAGCGAGGGACCGGACGAGTTCGACAAGATCTATGCCGGTGTGCTCTTTGCTGCCACAAACACCATGCGGAAGATTGGCGAAATCAGCGGTATCCAGCCGCTGGTCAATAAGCAGACACAAGCAGACGCCGCTCCCCAGATTGAAGCCGTTGGCGTCGACGCCTATTGCGTCTGGGCCTGCGCCACAATCACCGCCGATCCTCCAACAACCAAGCGCTGTATGGAACATCTGATGGGCTGGATCGCAGATGACCTCCATGTGAGACGCCTTCGCCGGATCTGGCAGGAAATGTCCGATGACCTCGGAGACCGCTCGAAGCGCATGGACACCTCGTTCATCCTTCGACCTCCGGCACCGGAACAAGAAACAGAGCCAGCCCAATAGTTACCCATTCAGCAAACTATCCCTTGCCACAACTGCCACACCCTGATACTTAGCCTTTCAGCAAAGTTTCCAACAGCTGAAAGGCCATGCCCCATGCCGCTCGTGCTTTACGGACATCCGCTCGCCTCCTTCTGCCACAAGGTTCTGATCGCGCTTTATGAGAACGGCACGCCGTTCGAGGACCGGCTGGTCGATCTCTCGGATGAGAGTTCGCGGGCCGAGCTGTTCCGCTACTGGCCGGTCGGCAAGATGCCTATCCTGCGGGATGAGGCGCGTGACAGCACCATTCCGGAAACCAGCATCATCATCGAATATCTGGACCGGCATTATCCGGGCGAAGCGCATCTGCTGCCACTCGATGCGGACCGTGCCCTTCAGGTGCGCCTCTGGGACCGCTTCTTCGATCTCTATATCCAGACGCCGATGCAGAAGATCGTTGCCGACAAGATGCACGCAGCCGACGCCAAGGATCCGCAGGGCGAGAGCGAAGCACGCGCCACGCTCGCCATGGCCTACGACATGATCGAGCGGCAGCTGGCAAACGCCCTCTGGATCACCGGCGACAGTTTTACCATGGCCGATTGCGCCGCAGCCCCCGCCTTGTTCTACAGCGAAACGCTCGTTCCCTTCGGCGCGGAGCGGCCGAAGCTGTCGGCCTATTACGAGCGGCTCGTGCACCGCCCCTCCTTTGCCCGCGTGCTGAAGGAAGCACTGCCCTATTTCAAGTTCTATCCCTACAAGCACCAGCTGCCTGAGGCGATCCGCAAGGCGATGCCTGCCGAATGACGATCGATGCCATCTCTCTCGACCGGATGTTCCACGCGCTGTCGGATAGCAGCCGCCGCGGCATGATCGACCGTCTCGGCCTCGGTCCCGCCTCGGTGATGGAGCTTGCCGCCCCGTTCCCGATGGCGCTGCCGACGGTGATGAAACATCTGAACGTGCTTGAGACGAGCGGCCTTGTGCAATCCGCCAAGGCCGGCCGTGTGCGCACCTATCAGCTGCGCCAGGAGCGGCTCGCCGAGCTCGAGCGATGGATCGGTGAGCGCAAGGCCGGCTGGAACTCCGCCTTCGACCGTCTCGACCTGCTTCTTGCCGAAGAGGAACCCAAGCCTTGACCGTGACACCAGCAAGCCCCGGCTCCGCCGTCCACACGACCTTCACCATCGAGCGGCAGCTTAAGGCCGACCCGAAGCGCGCCTTCCGCGCCTGGGCCGATCCGGCCTCGAAGCAAAAATGGTTTGCCTGCCACGGCGACTGGACGACGCTGGAATACCGCCTGGACTTCCGCGCCGGCGGCAGCGAGCGCAATTACACGGCCGATGGCGACGGCCTGCTGCATGCCTATGACGCCCACTATCTCGATGTCGTCGAGGACATCAGGATCGTCTACGCCTACGAGATGCGGCTCGGCGAAACCAGGATTTCCGTGTCGCTGGCCACCGTCACCTTCGAGCCGTCAGCGGCAGGCACCCGCATGCTCTTCACCGAGCAGGTCGTCTTCCTCGATGGCTACCCCGATGACGGAATGCGCCGCCAAGGCACCGAGCTTGGCCTCGACAGTTTCGAGGCATTCCTTGAGCGCGAGGCCGGCGGCGTCCACTGAGACGCTCAGCGTCCGGCGCCGAGAATGGCACCGAGCAGCCGGCCCTCGAGCTCGGCAAGTTCCGGATTGCCATGCCGGCGCGGATGCGGCTGGGGAATGTCGAGATCAAGCGCGATCCGCCCTTCTTCCAGCACGATCACCCGGTCCGCCAGATGCACCGCTTCGCTGACGTCGTGGGTGACGAGAACCGTCGTGAAACCGAGCTCGCGCCAGACGCGGTTGATCAGTTCCTGCATGCTGATCCGCGTCAGCGCATCGAGCGCGCCGAGCGGCTCGTCAAGCGCGAGAACGCCGGGCTTGCTGACCAGCGCGCGGGCCAGCGCCACACGCTGCCGCTGCCCGCCTGAAAGCCGCGACGGCCACTCCTTCGCCTTCTCCACCAGCTGCACTTCGGAAAGCACGGCTGCTGCCTCTGCAAGCGCCAGACGCTTGTCGATCCCGTCGCCGAGACCGACCGCGACATTCTCCGCCACGCTGAGCCAGGGCAAAAGCCGCGGCTCCTGAAAGACGATGCGCGCATTCGGCCGCTCGCCGCCGCTATCCCCGGTCTCGAAGCGGATGCTGCCCGCGCTCGGCTGATCGAGGCCCATCAGTACCCGCAGCAGCGTGCTCTTGCCGCAGCCGCTCTTGCCGATGACGGCGACGAACTGACCGGCCGGAATATGCAGATTGATGCCGCGCAGCACCCGGTTGCCGCCAAAGCTCTTCTCCAGTCCGGTCAGGGTGATGGATGCCGCCCCGGCTGGCGGTGTCGCAGGCTTTTCGCCGTGCGCCACATAATCCGGCTCGATGGAGCCGTGGAAACGTTCATGGGTGATCACGCTCATCGCCAGCTCCTACTTCTGATAGATCGGGTTCCAGGTGAGCGCCCGCCGCTCCAGCGCCCGGGCAACGACATCGGCGAGCTTGCCGAGCACCGCATAGATCACCAGCGCGAGCACCACGACATCGGTCATCATGAATTCACGCGCATTGTTGGCCATGTGGCCGATGCCGGAGGAGGCGGCAATCGACTCGGAGACGATCAGCGTCAGCCACATGATCCCCAGCGCATAGCGCAGCCCGACGAAGATCGACGGCAGCGCGCCTGGAAAGATCACCTTCCGGAACAACGTCCAGCTGCCCATGCCATAGACGCGGCCCATCTCGATAAGGTCGCGATCGACATTGCGCACGCCGTGATAGGTGTTGAGATAGACGGGGAAGAGCACGCCGAGCGAGGTCAGAAACAGTTTCGATTCCTCGCCGATCCCGAACCACAGGATGACCAGCGGGATCATCGCCAGATGCGGAATGGTGCGCAGCATCTGCAGCGTCGTATCCGTCAGCTGCTCCGAGACCTTCGAAACGCCGTTGGCGATGCCGAGCAGGAAGCCGATTGCGCCGCCGACCAGCAGGCCCGCAAAGGCGCGCCCGGCACTGACCAAGACGTCATGCGGCAGCTGGCCGGAAATCGTCGTCGACCAGAAGGCGACGGCGACATCGGCTGGAGACGGCATGATGCGCGAGGAGATGAACCCGGCCGACGAGGCGATCTGCCAGCAGATGACGATCGTCACCGGCAGGAGATAGGGCAGCAGCGCCGCACCACTGGGGAAGGCGGGCAGCGCCCGGCCCTTCCGGCGCCCCGCCCCTGCCGCAACCCGCGAAAACGGCGTTTCGAATACCGACATGCTCTTCTCCTCGCTTGGTTTGGTCAGGAGCCCGACACGACCTTCAGGTTACCGCCATGGCTGCCGCCGGCGAATACCTGCTTCGAACCGAAATCGTTGCGCAGACCATGGCGCTGCTCCGGCTGGCCGAGCCCGAGCTCGGGGAACAGCAGTTCGGCAACGCGATAGGCCTCTTCCAGATGCGGGTAGCCGGAGCCGATCACCGTCTCGATGCCGAGCTCCTGATATTCGCGCAGCCGCGCCGCGACCGTCTTGGGTGAACCCACGAGAGCCGTGCCGGCGCCGGCGCGCACCAGGCCGACACCGGCCCAGAGGTTCGGAGAAACCTCGAGCTTGTCGCGGCGGCCGCCATGAAGCGCGGCCATGCGCGCCTGACCGACGGAGTCGGATTCCTTGGCAAAGCGAAGCTGCGCTTCCTCGATCGTCGCATCGTCGAGCTTCGAGATCAGCCGGTCGGCGGCCGCCCATGCCTCTTCGTCCGTCTCGCGGACGATGAAATGCAGGCGGATGCCGAAGCTGACTTCGCGGCCCTTCTTGGCGGCCGCGGCGCGTACGCGCTCGATCTTTTCGCCGACCTGCGCCGGAGGCTCGCCCCAGGTCAAATACTTGTCGACGCGGCCGACGGCGAAGTCGATGCCGGCATCGGAGGAGCCGCCGAAATAGAGCGGCGGGCGCGGGTTCTGGTAGGACGGGAAGCCGAGGCGTGCATTGGTCGCCTTGACATGCTTGCCGTCGATGCTGGCGACGCCCTTTTCCAGCAGCTCTTCCCAGACATCGAAGAACTCGTTGGCATGGTCGTAGCGCTCGTCATGCGGCAGGAAGATGCCGTCGCCGGCAAGTTCGGCCGGGCTGCCGCCAACGACGATATTCAGGAGAACGCGGCCGTTCGAGACCCGGTCGAGGGTCGTCGCCAGACGCGCGTAATAGGCGGGAGACGCCGTGCCGGGACGGATCGCCACCAGGAACTTGAGCTTCTCCGTATGTTGCGAAAGTGCGGCCGCCGTGACGAAGGATTCCTCGCAGGCAACACCCGTCGGCAACAGCACGCCGGAAAAGCCGAGGCGATCGGCTGCCTGGGCGATCTGCGTCATGTAGCCGATCTCAGGAGCGCGCGTCTGGTCGGACGAACCGAGATAGGCGCCGTCGCCGGAGGTCGGGATGAACCAGAGAAAATCGATTGGTTTGGAACTCATCAAATTGTCCTTTCGTGAAATACGGCTCAGCTGGCCTTCGGGCGCCAGACGATATCGCCGGTCGTCAATTTCTTCGGCACGATACCAAGCGCGTAGAACTCGTCGGCCAAGGCCTGCTGGTAGGCGGCTGCGTCATCGGTGATCGTCGTCACCGCACCGAGATCGGCGCCCGGGCGGCTGAGGGTGATGCGCGTCACATCGGCGGGAACACCGGTGATCTCGGAAAGCTCCTTGACCGTCTCGTCGAGCTTCCCCTGCGCCGACTTGCCCACTTTGGCGAGCTCGTCGATCACATCGACGATCACTTGGCCGTTGTTGTCGGTGAAGTCCTGATTGGCGAGGAAGAAGCTGTAGGAATCGACGAGCCCTTCGGCGGTCGTCAGCACCCGGGTATCTGGATCGGCTTGGGCGATGGCGAGGTAGGGATCCCAGATCGACCAGGCATCGATGCTGCCGGTCTTGAAGGCGGCAGCGGCATCCGGCGGCGCCAGATCGAGCGCCTGCACATCGTCGATAGTCAACCCACCCTTGCGCAGCGCCTTGACGGCGACGTTATGGGCACTGGAGCCGCGCTTGAAGGCTAGCTTGGCGCCCTTCAGATCCTCAAGCTTCTGGATCGGCGAATCCTTGTGCACCAGGATCGCCGACGCCGCCGGGCTGCCGCGGTATGTCCCGACATAATAGAGGTGGCCGCCTGCAGCCTGCGCGAAGAGTGGCGGCACGTCGCCTGTCGCGCCGAAATCGAGCGCGCCGGCGCCGAGCGCTTCGAGCAGCGGCGGCCCGGAGGTGAATTCCGACCAGCTGACGGAAATGCCCTTGTCGGCAAGCCGCGCTTCAAGAGCGCCGCGCCGCTTGGCAAGCGCCAGCACGCCGTTCTTCTGCCAGCCGATGCGGAACTCGGTGGCCGAAGCCGCCCGCGCCGGCTTGATGGACGGCAGGACGGCGGCAGCTGCTGCGGCCCCGAAGAGACCAAGGGTCTGACGGCGTGAGATCATGGCTTTCCCCTTTATCGGCGATACGAAGCGCATCACCGCTGCGTTGCGATGACCTGATAATGAGAAACTCTATAAATTAGATCGACAATTATATCTGTGAGTTTTGGCGCGGCGGAAATTTTCCTGACCGGATTGCCGGGCTCCCGCAGAATTTTATTCTCCGGCTCCCGCATTGGCGTACCGCCGCCAGCCGGCGGTGCCTTTCCAGCCTTGGCACTTTCCGCTAATCATGCCGCAGCATCAGGAGAAGGATCTGGCATATGGCAAAAGTCGCTTTTATCGGTCTCGGCGTCATGGGTTTCCCGATGGCGGGTCACTTGAAGACGAAGGGCGGCCATGACGTCACGGTCTATAACCGCACCACCGCCAAGGCCGCCGACTGGGCGGCAAAGTTCGGCGGCAAATCCGCCCCGACCCCGGCAGAAGCTGCCGCAGACGCCGATTTCGTCTTCACCTGCGTCGGCAATGACGACGATCTCCGCTCGGTGACAACGGGCAAAGGCGGCGTTTTCGAAGGCATGAAGAAGGGTGCCGTCCTGATCGACAACACCACGGCCAGCGCCGAAGTCGCCCGCGAGCTCTATGAAGCCGCCAAGGCCAAGGGCTGCGACTTCATCGACGCGCCGGTGTCCGGCGGCCAGGCGGGCGCCGAGAACGGCGTACTGACCGTCATGTGCGGCGGCGATGAAGCCGTGTTCGAAAAGGCAAAGCCCGTGATCGACGCCTATGCACGCATGGTCGGCCTGATGGGAGCGGCCGGTGCCGGCCAGCTCACCAAGATGATCAACCAGATCTGCATCGCCGGTCTTGTCCAGGGCCTCGCCGAAGGCATCCATTTCGGCAAGCGCGCCGGTCTGGATATAGAGAAGGTCGTCGACGTCATATCCAAGGGCGCCGCGGGCTCCTGGCAGATGGAAAACCGCCACAAGACGATGAACCAGGGCAAGTACGATTTCGGCTTCGCCATCGACTGGATGCGCAAGGACCTCGACATCGTCCTGACCGAAGCCCGCCGCAACGGCGCCAAGCTCCCCGTCACCGCCCTCGTTGACCAGTTCTATGGCGACGTCCAGGCCATGGGCGGCAATCGCTGGGATACGTCCTCGCTCCTCGCCCGCCTGGAAAAATGATCGGCCCGTCCTCGAGCGCAGCAGACCTGATCGCGCATCTGCAGACGCTGCGCTCCGAAGACGGCATTGCCGGCATGGCCCGCTTCGGGATCGTCACCGGCAGCGCGCTTGGCATTTCCAACCCGCAACTGCGGAGCGTCGCCCGGCTCGCCAGGAAGGATCATCCGCGCGCCCTGGCGCTCTGGCAAAGCGGCATCAGGGAAGCACGACTGCTCGCCCTTATGACCGCAGAACCGAAGCGGCTGACTGCGGATGAAGCCAAGGCCTTCGCTGAAGACTTCAATTCCTGGGAAATCGTCGATACCGCCGCCGACCTCTTCGTCGAGGCACGGCTGGACGCTCTCATTGAAGACTTTGCTGCCGATGAGCGGGAATTCGTGCGGCGCACGGCCTTCGCAATGATCGCCGCTATGGCTGTGCATCGCAAGAAGGATCCCGACGAGACAATTCTCGTTTGGCTGCCGCTGATCGAAGCCTATTCAGAGGATGAACGAAACTTCGTCCGCAAGGCCGTCAACTGGGCGCTGCACAATATCGGCAAGCACAACAAGGCGTGCCATGCGCCTGCCCTGAAACTCGCTCGCCGCCTTGCGGAGAGTTCCGGCAAGACGGCAAGATGGATCGGCAAGGATGCGGTGCGCGAGCTGACCGGCGATGCCATCATCGCCCGGCTGAAATAGCTCAGTCCTCGTTGGACTTCGCGCTATCGAGCAGCATGTAGTCGAGCGGCAACTGCGTCGAATACTTGATCTGCTCCATAGCGAAGGCCGAGGAGACGTCGCGGATTTCGATCTTCGCGATCATCCGCTTGTAGAAGGCGTCATAGGCCGCGATATCGGGCACGACGACGCGAAGCAAGTAATCGACATCGCCACTCATGCGGTAGAACTCGACCACTTCGGGGAATTCGACGACCACTTCCGAGAAGCGCTTCAGCCACTCGATCGAATGTGTCGCCGTGCGGATCGAGACGAAAACCGTGACCTTGGTATTGACCTTCTCGGGGTCAAGGATGGCAACGCGGCGCTTGATGACACCGTCTTCTTCCATCTTCTGGATACGGCGCCAGCAAGGAGTTGTCGAAAGGCCGACCTTCTTGGCGAGATCGGCGACCGCAAGGGTCGAATCTTCTTGAAGCAGGCGCAGTATCTTACGGTCGAGACGGTCCATATGCGAAAGCCCTTTCGAATTATATTCTCTGTATACCGCGATTCCGGCGCGCGAAAAGAATTTTGTTTCAGTTTATAAGCAGTTTTATTCTGCTTCTAAGCACCGGCAGCAGCTCTTCCTCGAACCATGGATTGCGTTTCAGCCAGCCGCTGTTGCGCCAGCTCGGATGCGGCAGTGGCAGGACGGCGGGCGAGCGGTTTGCAAACAGCGTCTCGCGCCATGCCTTGACCGTGTCGGTCATATTGCCCTTCGCCGCCGCCCCCATATGCCAGCTCTGCGCATATTGGCCGACGGTCAGGATCAGTTCGATCTGCGGCATCACCGCCACGGCCCTCTCCCGCCAGATCGGCGCGCATTCCCGGCGCGGCGGCAGATCGCTGCCCTTCTCGTCATATCCCGGAAAACAGAAGCCCATCGGCACGATCGCCAGACGGCTTGCATCGTAGAAGGTCTCGCGATCGACCTGCAGCCAGTCGCGCAGTCGGTCTCCCGAAGCGTCGTTGAACGGAATGCCGCTCTCATGCACCCTCAGCCCCGGCGCCTGCCCGGCAATCAGCACCCGCGCCGTGCGCGACAGGACAACCACCGGACGCGGCTCGTGTGGCAAAGGCTTTGCCGGATCAAGCGGCGCATCCCGGCAGATGCGGCAGGCGGCAATCTCTTCCTGCAAGGTTTCGAGCGTCAGTTCCATCCGACCGCCTGCCCGATCAGCCGCATCACGCCACCGGAATGCAGCCGCTCGTCATCGCGAAAATCCCGCGGCCGCTCGAACGTTCCAGCCCACAGACCCGAGCGCGCACCTCTCGCCTCGTCCTCCTCGCTGCGGTAGTTGCCATAAGACAGGGCATAACCCGTTCTCACCATCTCGCCATTAATATCGAGCGTGCCACTGCGGCAGGTCACCAGCAGCCGCTGATATTGATCGCGCTCCGTACCGCTGCATTGAGTTCCAGCATTTGAGACCAGCCGCTGCAGCGCATCCCGCGCCTCTCGCCCACAGGCCCATGGCTTGCCGCCTCGCTGACAGCTCTGCACCAGCTCCGGCGCGTCGATGCCCTTCAGCCGCATCCGCTCGCCGCCGATCGCCAGGCTGTCGCCGTCAGCAGCATGGAAGGCGCCGCTATGCACGGTCTCCGCATCGCTGTTGAGCTTTACCGCGATCAGCCAGATCAGCGCCAGCATCGCAAAGGCGGTCACGCCGTCGCGAATCGTCCTGAAACCGCGCGTCACGCTTCCGCCTCCTTCAAAAACAAACCGTTGAGAGAAATGGCAAACACCTTCTTAAGATTTGCCGGTTAGGGTGAAACCATCCGCGGATCAAGTATCAAGTGCAGATGAGTAACGGCGTAAGCACATCGACAGATAAGATTATCGTCGACAAGTCCCGCAGTCACCGCAACAAGCCTGTCTCCAAGGCTGTTCGGCAGACACGCGAGCGCTTGCAGTCGGGCCATTCCTCGACGGCCGCTTTCGATCGCGACGTCCTTCGCATGTATATGACGGCATTCACGCAGGGCGCAGCCCTGATGCCGCTTTTCGTCATCATCATTTCCGCCCTCGGCATCTATTTCACCGGCGACACCGAGATTTTCTTCTGGGCGGTCGCGACGCTGGTTGCCTATGCCGCCAACGTCTATCTTGTCCGCCGCGCCCGCAAGCAAGAAATGACGGCGGAATCCGCCCGCAAGTGGCGCCGCGCCCTGTTGATCGGCCAACTGCTGATCGGCCTCAGCTGGGCCTTCTTCGCGCTTCAGGGCTGCGCCACCTGCGAGCCCTCCCGCTTCATCCTCTATAAGGGTGCGACGCTGCTCATTGCCCTGTCGGTCACGGCAATGTCGAATTTCATGCTGACGCCGTCGGTGCTCATCACCTTCAGCCCCGCCGTGCTGGCGCTGGCCGTCAAGGCCGGCATTTCCCGCGACGTGCTCGAAGTCAGCCTCACGGCGCTCTTCACCACGACCGTCATCTTCTTCGGCTATATCAGCGACCGCCTGTTCCGCCAGAACCTGCGCATCCTGTCCTTCCAGTCGGAAAAGGACGACCTGATCGCCGAGCTCGAAGTCGCAAAATCTATGTCCGACGAGGCGCGGCGCCGCGCCGAGGAGGCAAACCTTGCCAAGTCGCGTTTCCTCGCCTCCATGTCGCATGAGTTGCGCACGCCGCTGAATGCCATCCTCGGCTTCTCCGAAGTGATGTCGGCCGAGGTCATGGGGCCGCTGAACAACCCGACCTACAAGGAATATACCGGCGATATCCATCGCTCCGGCCAGCACCTCCTCAACCTAATCAACGAGATCCTCGACCTCTCCCGCATCGAGGCCGGCAAGTATGAGCTCGCTGAAGAGGCGATTTCGCTGCTCGATATTTCCGAGGATTGCATCGGCATGGTGCAGCTGCGCGCCAGCGGCAAGAACATCACCATCAGCCAGCAGTTCGAGCCTGAGCTTCCCTCGGTCTGGGCAGACGAGAAGTCGATGCGCCAGGTCGTCCTGAACCTGCTCTCCAACGCCGTTAAATTCACGCCCCAGGGCGGCGAAATCCACGTCAAGGTCGGCTGGACGGCGGGCGGCGGCCAATACATCTCGATCAAGGACAACGGCCCCGGCATTCCCGAAGAGGAAATCCCGATCGTGCTCTCGGCCTTCGGCCAGGGCTCCATCGCCATCAAGAGCGCCGAACAGGGTACCGGCCTCGGCCTGCCGATCGTCCAGGCGATCCTTGCCAAGCATGACGGCCAGTTCGTACTGAAATCCAAGCTGCGCGAAGGCACCGAAGTCATCGCCATCCTGCCGGGCAAGCGCGTGCTCCAAAGCCTCCCCGCAGTCGAGGAAGCGCATGCAGTCTCACGCAAGCGGAAGAGCTTCGCCTAAGGTCAGGCGGATACAATCGCGATCAGATGCTTGCCGATCGTGAACAGCAGGAAAAGCCCGCAGGCGCCGAGCATGCAGAGCACTGCAAAGGAGCCGAGATCCTTGGCGTGCTTGCCGACCATCGAGATCTCCGGTGAGATGCGGTCGATGACTTCCTCGATCGCCGTGTTCAGTGCCTCGACGGCAAACAGCGCCAGGAACAGGATGACGGCGATCACCAATTCGGCAAGCGTCGCGCCGACCGCGATCAGCAGGATCAGCGACACGGCGGCAAACAGCAACTCCTGCCGGAAGGCGGATTCCTTGATCAGGCGCTGGAATCCCGCCCAGGAATAGCTCGCAGCGGCGAAGAAATGGCTGACGCCTGTCAGCTTACGAACGGCAGGTTTCTCCAAGGCGTCCTCGTCTTGCGGTCGCGGACGGCGTCTTGCCGCCGTCCATCAGTGAAAATGCGAATACCGTTTCCCGGTCCGCGCCGCAAGCGTCTGTCATCAACCTGTCACAAAGCTGAACGCGACGCGTGCGCTCAATGCTTGTTGGTGACGCCGGCCTGCGCGAAGGTCGCCATGCCCGAATGGCAGGCGGCCGCGGCCTTGACGATACCGGCGGCGAGTGCGGCACCCGTACCCTCGCCGAGACGCATGCCAAGCGCCAGAAGCGGCGTCTTGCCGAGCATCTCGATGGCGCGCAGATGGCCGGGCTCGCCGGAGACGTGACCGATCAGGCAGTGATCGAGCGCCGACGGATTGGCAGCCTGCAGGATAGCACCCGCGGCGGTCGCCACATAGCCATCGATCAGAACGGGAATCTTCTCGACGCGGGCTGCAAGGATCGCTCCCGCCATCGCCGCAATCTCACGTCCGCCAAGACGGCGCATGATTTCCAGCGGATCGTTGAGGTGATCGCGATGCAGCTCGACGGCGCGCTCGACGGCGGCCACCTTGCGCTCCAGCATCTCGCCTTCCGAGCCCGTGCCGGGGCCGACCCAGTCGCGTGCCGAACCGCCGTAAAGCGCGTAGTTGATCGCCGCCGCAATCGTCGTGTTGCCGATGCCCATCTCGCCGATGCAGAGCAGGTCCGTACCACCGGCAATCGCTTCCATGCCGAAGGCCATGGTGGCGGCGCAGTCACGCTCGGAAAGCGCCGCTTCCTGGGTGATGTCACCGGTCGGGTAATCGAGCGCCAGATCGAAGACCTTGAGGCCGAGATCGTAGGCGACGCAGATCTGGTTGATCGCCGCACCACCGGCCGCGAAATTCTCGACCATCTGCTGCGTCACGGACGGCGGGAAGGGCGTGATGCCCTGGCGCGCAACGCCGTGATTACCGGCAAAGATCGCCACCAGCGGCCGGTTGACGGCGGGCGCCCTCCCCGTCCATGCCGCCAGCCAGAAGGCGATTTCCTCGAGGCGGCCAAGCGCGCCCGGCGGCTTGGTCAGCTGCGCGTCGCGCTCGCGCGCCGCAACCAGCGCCCGGGCATCCGGACCCGGCAGCTCGCGCAGCAGCGCGCGGAAATCGTCGAACGGCAGACCTGAAACGCTCATGAAGGGACTTCCTTGTATTCTGTTTTCTCCCGGCTTGCCGGGGCCAACTTGTCTTTTCGCAGCAAATCGGCTTCTTTCGTCGCGACTCTCTTAAAGCCAGCGGCAGAGGCGAACAACTCCAAAAGCGCCGCAGCTTCCATGCATGAAGTGGGGGACATGATCATCAAGGCCTATGCGCTCGACACCGCCCGCGCCGTCGCGTTCCTGAGCCGCATCCCCATGCCCTCTTTCGTCTTCGCAGGCGATGACGGCAAGCTCAGCCGTACGGCGCGCGCCTTCCCGCTGGCCGGCCTGCTGATCGGCATCGTCCCCGCCGCAATCTTTCTGCTGCTGCTCGGCCTGCGCGCCGACCGCCTGATGGCAGCGCTCGTGGCAATCGCCGTGCTCGCTATCATCAGCGGCGCGCTCCACGAGGATGGACTGGCGGACACCGCCGATGGTGTTGGTGGCGGGCGCGACCGGGATCATGCCCTTCTGATCATGAAGGACAGCCGGATCGGCAGCTACGGTGCCCTCGCCCTGATCCTCTCCGTAGCAATCCGCGCCGCCGCACTTGCCGCCATCGCCCGCGAAGTCCCGTCTATGGAAGCCGCACTCGCGATCCCGGTCGCCGCCTGCCTTGGGCGATCCGCCCTCGTCTGGCATTGGCACCGCCTGCCCCCGGCGAAGGCGGACGGGCTCGCCGCATCTTCAGGCAAACCCGGCGAAAGCGCCATGCATATCGCCGTCGTCTCCGGCTGCCTGTTCGCAGCGCTGATCGTCTGGCCGGTCATGGGCCTGCTGCCGCTCGTCTGCAGCCTGCTGGCGGCCGGCATTTCGGTTCTCGTCTTCACCCTCTACATCCGCCGCAAACTGAACGGCCACACCGGCGATACGCTCGGCGCCGCCGAACAGATTTCCGAGATCGCCGCCTTCTGCGCCCTTGCCATGGCCTTGTGAAACAACGATATATCGCTCATGCAAACACCCTGCATCAACGTATGCTCGATGGACCCCGCAACCGGCTTTTGCATGGGCTGCGGCCGCACGATTCAGGAAATCGGCGGTTGGATGAGCTATTCCGATGCGGAGCGCGCGCGGCTCATGGCAATCCTCCCCGCTCGCCTCTTCGAGGGCGTTGCGCAGAATGATAGCCGGCAAAATACCAGCACGAGGCACTCTGCATGACCCGGCTGACGGTCTTCCTGCTGATCATCGGCATCGGTCTTGCAATCCTTCTCTTCAACAACGGCAATGACCGGATCATGGGCATGGAAGCCGATGATTTCGGCCGCATGATCTATCTGCTGCCGATCGCGCTCATGCTCTCCGCCGGCGTCTGGGCAAGCCGGCGCAATATCGGCGAAACGATGCGCAACCTGATGATCTGGCTGGTCATCATCCTGGCGCTCGCCACCGTCTATCTCTACCGGCAGGATCTGCAGGGCGTCGGCAACCGGTTGCTCGCCGGCCTCGTGCCCGGCCGCGCCGTCGTCGTCACCACCAGCGAGGGCGGCAGCGAGGTCATCCTCCACAAGCTGCTGAACGGCCATTTCGAAGCCGACGTCGCCGTCAACGGCCAGACGATCCAGATGCTGGTCGATACCGGCGCCAGCATGGTGGCGCTCTCACATGCCGACGCCGAACGCATCGGCATCATCCCCGAGAATCTCGAATACTCGATGACCGTTATGACCGCCAACGGCCGCACCCGCGCCGCCCCCGTCACCCTAGACCGCGTCTCCATCGGCCCGATCACCCGCACCGGCGTCGCCGCCAGCGTCGCCGAAGACGGCAAGCTCGACCAGAGCCTCCTCGGCATGAGCTTCCTGGAGACGCTGGGCTCGATGCAGATGCAGACCGACGAACTGCGCCTGCGGGATTGAGCCCCGCCTTTATCGGCATATCCATGGAACTTGCACGCTCCAACAGGGTTCAAACCTTGAAAGGAGGCCGTCATGGACAACCAGACCAAGGACATTGCCGACGAATATATGCGTCTCGGTGGGCATCGCCGGGCGGTGGTGGACGATAACATCGTGTCCACCCGCAGCTGGGAAGCCGACACCCCCGAGGCGGCTGCTTTCTGGAAGGCGCGCGTCGAAACGCTCGACACGGATAGCCGCAGGCAGGTCGAACTCTTTCTGCCGACCATCAACGCCAAGTGAGCGGCTGCCAGCGCGAAGAATAGGAGATCACCATGTCGAATACCGTCAGAACCGGCGGCAAGGATGCCTTCAATGGCGTCAGCCGCACCCATTTCGGACAATCCGTCGAAAGCCAGGCGCAGATGGAAGATGCCGCCCGAGAGCACGGGCATGCAACAGGCGACGAGGAGCTGAACGTCTATCGGCTGGTGCCGATCGCAGCCGCCACCGACACCAACTGGCAGAACGCGCCGTCACAAGGCGAAGTGATCGTCGCGGCCCGCACGGCAGGCGATGCGCGGATCGTGGCGGCAAGCCGGGAGCTCGATTTCATGGAGATCGATTCCGCGCCCGCCGAGGATGTCACGACGATCAATGCCAGCGCCTTCCGCAACGACAAGCTCTACAGCGTCATCGAGATCGAGCATGGCCGCAGCGATCTGCAGCGTGGCGTGCTCGAAGGCGAAATCGGCGTCGGCAATATCCGCCCGACGCAGAACTGAGTTTTGTTGGCTATATCAGGCAGCCGGTGAGGACAGCGACATGCGGGGATACGGCAGTTTCATCATCGGCTGCGCTGCGGGTCTTGCGGCGGCTTTCCTGCTGAACTGGCTTGTCGTATCGAAGGCACACTGCAGCTTCTGATCTTCGGATTGCTGCCGGCCTTCGGTGGCGCGATCCTTGAGAGATATGCACGTTAAAAGGCGGCAGGCATCAGCTTGAGGCCGAGAGCCAGAGGAAGCCGGTGCTTCCCGTGTGGCTGTCGCTCACCTTCGAATGGTTGTAGCTGACAGCAAAGGCCAGCGAGCACATCGCGACCATGAACGCGACAGCGAACAAAATTTGCAGTCTGATCATTCTCGGCGTCCGTATTCTAGTGGCGGTAGAATCTTCACCGCCGTCCGAAGACAGAAGTGAAGGAGACGCTAGCGATCCCCTCGCTTCGCAAAGCTAATTAAGCACACTAACGATAAGGTTGTCGCGTGACGGAAGCGTGACAAGGCAAGATTTCCACACGTAAACGCGAAATCACGCCACCATAGGTAAAATCTTCCTTGAGATTTCAGCTATTGCACAGCCATGCATTGCACATTTGCATCACGGCGATACGTGTCGATGTACGAATTCAACACCTGCGTGCAATTGCACCTCAGTTGCGAAGCCGATAACCGGTCTTGAACATCCACCCAAGCGTGCCCAAGCAGATCGCCAGGAACAGCGTGATCATCGACAGGCTGATCAGCGGATTGACGTCGGCGATCCCGTAGAAACTCCAGCGAAAGCCGCTGACGAGATAGAGCACCGGATTGAAATGGCTGACCGCCTGCCAGAAGGGCGGCAGCATGTTGATCGAGTAGAAGCTGCCGCCGAGGAAGGTCAGCGGCGGCACGACCAGCATCGGGATCAGGTTCAGCTGTTCGAAATTACCGGCCCAGATGCCGATCATGAAGCCGAACAGGCTGAAGGTGATGGCGGTGAGCAGGAAGAACAGGATCATCATGAAGGGATGCTCGATGCGCACCTCCACGAAGGCATTAGCCGTCAGCAGAATGATCAGCCCGATCAGCAATCCCTTGGTCGCAGCAGCCCCTACATAGCCGAGCAGGATCTCGGTCATCGCCACGGGCGCCGACAGCACTTCGTAGATCGTCCCGGTGAATTTCGGAAAGTAGATGCCGAAGGAGCCGTTGCTGATGCACTGGCCGAGCAGCGTCAGCATGATCAGGCCGGGCGTGATGAAAGCGCCGTAGGAGACGCCCTCCACCGTCTGGATCCGCGAGCCGACGGCTGCGCCGAAGACGATGAAATAGAGCGAAGTGGAGATGACGGGCGAGACGACGCTCTGCAGCAGCGTGCGGCGCGTACGGGCCATCTCGAAGAAATAGATGGACTTGATGGCTTCGATGTTCACTTGGCGCCTCCCACGAGTGCCACGAAGATATCCTCGAGCGAGCTCTGCCGCGTCGAGAGATCCTTGAAATGGATGTTGTCGGCCGAAAGCCGGGTCAGGAGTGCCGCGATGCTTTCCTGTTCGTTATGCGCGTCGAAGTTATAGACCAGCCGCGCACCGCCCTGCTCCAGCGACAGGCCGTTTCCGGCAAAATGCTCCGGCAGTTTGTCGAGCGGCTCGGCGAGTTCGAGGATCAGCTGCTTGCGGCCGAGCTTGGCCATCAGCGCCGCCTTCTCTTCGACGAGCAGCAGCTTGCCGCCATTGATGACGCCGACGCGATCGGCGATCTCCTCGGCCTCTTCGATGTAATGCGTCGTCAGGATGATCGTCACGCCGGATTCGCGCAGCTGCTCGACGACGCGCCACATATCCTTGCGCAACGTCACGTCGACACCGGCGGTCGGCTCGTCGAGGAACAGGATTTCCGGCTCGTGGCTCAGCGCCTTGGCGATCAGCACGCGCCGCTTCATGCCGCCCGAAAGCTGGCGCAGCGTATTATCCTTCTTGTCCCAGAGGGAGAGCTCGCGCAGCACTTTCTCGATATGCGCCGGGTTCGGCTTCTTGCCGTGCAGCCCGCGCGAGAAGCTGACGGTGTTCCAGACCGTCTCGAACTGGTCCGTCGTCAGCTCCTGCGGCACAAGGCCGATCATCGTGCGGGTCGCACGGAAATCCTTCACGACGTCATGACCGCCGACGAGCACTTCGCCGCCGCTCGGATTGACGATGCCACAGACGATCGAGATCATCGTCGTCTTGCCGGCGCCGTTCGGGCCGAGCAGTGCCAGGATCTCGCCCTTCTCCACATCGAGATCGATGCCCTTCAGGGCCTCGAAGCCGTTGGCGTAGTGCTTGGTGAGATTGCGGATAGAAATGATGGGAGCCATGCGATTTTTTGGACGTTTCCTCTTATTGTGCCGCTATATAGTCCCTTTATGACACTTTGACATCCCGCAGCCCGTGAACACACTATTCAGAGGGCTGCCCATAGTGGCGCCAAGCAAAGCGGCTCATCGAAAATCGTCTTTCCACCGCCTTTGTCATCAACCGGTGATCTTTGCGGGGGATAACCGCCACAGAGGCAAGCAACGGTTCCCGCGCCGCCGCCCATCCCTTTGCGGAACCGTCATCGGGCGCTCGTTACGCCCCTTATTTCCGCTGTCTCTATTTGTATCGAAATGCCGCTGTAAGCACGAACACTTTGAATATCCGGTCGATCTCCCCTGAAGGCCGGTCAGTCTGAGCCGGCGTTTCGCCGGCTTTCTTTTTGTCCGCTCACCACTGTCCGTTCACGCCGCAGCCGAAGGGCGGCAGCGTCTTGCCCTCGAAACGGCTCTTCAGCATGCCGCAGCCGATGTCGCGGATCGGCGCCGGCATCATCGTGTTGAGGCTGATGCCGACCTCATCGAACGGGTCGCTCGCATAGGCGACATAGGCATACCAACGCCCGCCGAACACGGCGGCGGCAGCAATGACAACGACAAGAATGAGAATGATGAAATTCGGGCGCTTGCGTTCGGCCATCCGGGCTCTCCTCTCAGGAAGAGCCCGTCAGATCAGATTCCCCTGTCGAGGCCAAGCCATCAGCCTAGCTGCAATAGACCCGACCGCTCTTGCGCTCTCTGAGATCGAAATGGAAATGATTCCAGTGCTCCGGATTGCTGCCCGGGCCAAGCACGGTATTGAAATAGCGGCAGCTATCGCTGCGCACCGCCTTCAGCAGGCGCCCCTCCCGGAAGGAGAAAAGACCCTTCTTGCGGATATCGATCTCGTGGCCGTTCTTCAGCACGAACTTGCCGACATCGATCGCGTTGCCATGTGCATGCTCGGACATCGGATTGTATTTCTGGCGGCTGTTGTTCATGCGCCGGCAGGAATAGCCACCGAGTGGCTCGATGGTCTGAATGCCCGACCAGTAGCGGAAGCGCGCCGAGGGCGCGAGCTCGTTCTTCACCCACTTGGCAAAGGCAAGCGTCACCTGGCAGTTCAGCGTCACCGCCGGCTTCACGCCGATATTGCCGGAAAGGCCCTGCAGCGAGATCGGATACGGCACCTGGCAGGCCGGACCGTTGGAGATCGCCGGCTTGTCGGAATAGATCACGCCGAGACGCTTCAGCTCCTGGCGGCAGGCGCGCTCGGAGGCTGGCATCATGCCGGGATCGGCGGGCATTGCCGGTGTGCTCATCATCGGGTTCGAGGGCCGCAGCATCGCCACTTCCTGGCTCTCGTCCTCTTCGGGAACGCGCTGCGGCGCGACAACGGCGCTGCCATCGTTCCAGACGCGGGCCTGGCTCATCTGCGCCTGTGCGGCGGGTCGCGGTATGGCGTTGCGTTGCGTCGGCGCATCGGTGCCGATGCCATCGACGACGGGCTCGGCGGTCTCGCCCTCGGCGATCTGCTGTTGCTGCTCCTGCGCCAGCCCGACCACCGGTTCGGCGCCGAGCTCGGAATCCATGTTGACGCCGCCGTCGGGCACCGAAAGCTGCTGTGTTCCGCCCCAGTTGCCGGCTGCGTTCTGTGAGCGCGGCACCTGCTGCTGGGCGAGCGCCTCGTCACTATCGATCATCGGCAGCCTGCGGCCGGACGCCGGAGCGGCATCGCCTGCAGCATGGCCCTCGCCTGCAAGGTTCGGCGTATCGAGATAATCGACCGACCCGCCGGCGCGAGAGACGGGCGCGGATGCAGGATAGGACTGCGCCGTTTCCATCGGCGCCATGCGCATGGCCGACTGTCTTGGCGGAGAAATGGAGCTGACTTTCGTGCCGGTATCGACACTTGCAGGCGGCACGAGGCCGTCACTGACGGAACAGGTCGTGAGCGCCGTGGAAACCAGCGTGGTCAGCACGATACGCCGCAAAAGAGAGACAGACACAATACCCTCCATCGCCCCGCAGCCCTGCTTGCAACCTGAAGAATTCCACTCAAATTTAAATAAAACTGGTGAAGGAAAGCTTACCCGTGACGGAGAAGGCGGTTTCCCGCCCTCTCCTGATATTCTCAAGCCGCCCGGTTATAGGAGCGCTGAGCCGTCGCCTGGGCCTGGCCCTGGCCGAGGCGGAAGTTGGAAAGCAGCGTGCGCAGTTGGTTGCTCTCGGTGGCGAGCGTCTGGCTGGCGGCCGTCGTCTCTTCCACCATCGCCGCGTTCTGCTGCGTCATCTGGTCCATGTGATTGACCGAGGTATTGATCTCCTGCAGTCCGGTCGCCTGTTCGCGGGCAGCCGTCGCGATGGAATTCACGTGGTCGTTGACCTTGTTGACCAGAGCCTCGATCTCGACCAGCGCATCGCCGGTCGAGCGAACCAGCGACACGCCGGTTTCGACTTCGGCCGCCGAATTGCTGATCAGCGTCTTGATTTCCTTCGCGGCATTCGCCGAACGCTGCGCCAGCTCGCGCACCTCCTGCGCAACGACGGCGAAACCACGTCCCGCCTCACCCGCACGCGCCGCTTCGACACCGGCGTTCAGCGCCAGAAGATTGGTCTGGAAGGCGATTTCGTCGATGACGCCGATGATCTGACCGATCCGGCTCGAGGAATCCTCGATCCGGCTCATTGCCGCCACAGCGTTGCGGACGATTTCGCCGGACTTGCCGGCACTGGTTTTCGTCTCTGACACCATCTCACGCGCTTCCGTTGCCCGCTCGGAGGCGGTGCGAACGGTTGCGGTGATCTCATCGAGAGCCGCCGCCGTCTCTTCCAGAGCCGCAGCCTGCTGCTCCGTCCGCTTCGACAGGTTGCTGGTCGCTTCGCTGATATCGGAGGCGCTGTCATTGACGACATGGCTCGATTCCGAGATCGCCTGGATAACGCTGGCAAGCGCACCTGCAGCAGCGTTGAAGTCGGAGCGCAGCTTGGAATATTCCTCGCCGAGATCGCCGACCGTGACGGTGAGATCACCGGCGGCAAGCCGTTCCAGCCCCTGGCCGAGCGTCATCATCGCGTGGTTCTGGCGTTCGGCAGAGCTGCGCATCCGCTGCTCGCTGCTGCGGCGCTCGCCATCCAGCTCGCGCTGGCGGGAATCTTCGCGCGAACGCATCTCGCTGCGTTCGACCATCGAGTCACGCAGGACAAGCAGAGCCTTCGCCATGTGACCGATTTCGTCGCGGCGCTCGCTGTCGACCACGGCGGCAGCGGAGTCGTCGGTGGCAATCGCATGCATGGCAGCACCGATCCGCGCCACCGGACCGGTGACGCTGCGGACGATCGCATAGGCGATGAGCAGGGTGATGATCGCGCCCAGGCCGCAGAGCAGCGCCGCCCACAGCGCGTTCTGCCGGTAAAGTGCGGCAAGGTCGTCACCATAGACGCCGGTACCGACAACCCAGCCCCAGGGCTCGAAGCCGGCAACATGCGAGTATTTCAGAACCGGCTGCTCGGCACCCGGCTTCGGCCAGTAGTAATCGACGAAGCCCTGGCCATGCGCCTTGACGGTATTGACGAACTCGACGAACAGGAACTTGCCGTTCGGATCCTTGTTCTGTGTGAGGTCGGTACCGTTGAGCTCCGGCTTGATCGGGTGCATCACCATGTTGGGATGCATGTCGTTGATCCAGAAATAGCCGCTGTCGCCGTAGCGCATGGAGGCGATGACGTCCTTGACCGCCGTCTGCGCCTGTTCGCGCGTCAGCGTGCCGTCCTGCTCCATCTTGTAGTATTTCTTCATGATGTTGATGGCCGTCGCATCCATCTGCGCCAGCCCGGCTTTCCGCTCCGCCTCAAGCTCCGAGTAGGAATAGTTCAGGAAGAAAGCCATCACGCCGACGAAAATCGCCAGCGTCAGCCCGACAAGCCCGTAGAGACGGGTCGAAATCTTTGTATTGCGCACGAAGTCCCCTCGCATTCACGCAGTCATGATCGGCGCAAATTCTGCAGCGCATGTCTTACTGGCCGGTGAAGCATTATTAGTTCGGCATCACATAACGTAACGAAAGGAACCTCTTGCAACGGCATCCCATTGGCCAAGCATATGAATTCTATTATATTTAAGCTCAGCGATTTTTTTGCGGTCTGGTAAGCATAATAATCTGTGACCGGGCACGAGAGGCACGTCGAGCCCTGCTCCAGCATCCCTATCCCAAGATCTTATGATACCGCGCCTCCCCCATTTTGAGTATTTCGCTCGCCATCCTAACGCGTCTTGGCGGACACGAAAGGATTGGGGCTCGCGTCTGGGGTCGCGAGCCCCCTTTTTAACCCACGAGGAGAAGCTCCATGACGGAACGCGCGATCGGTTTTCTGGTGGCAGCCGAGTTGTCGGCTCTCTTCTGGGCAGCTCTGTTCTTCACGCTCGGCCGTCTCTGAGAGATCGCCGACGGCCATCCCTGCATAACCGGGTCATTGCCCTTGCCATCCAGCCGTCAAGCCTGCCATCTTCACGCTTCGTGAAATGACAAGGACTTGACGATGAACGACAGCCCGAAGCCGAAAGGTGAACTGACCCTCCGCACGCTCGCCATGCCCGGCGACGCCAATCCGGCGGGGGATATTTTCGGCGGCTGGGTCATGGCGCAGATGGACTTGGCAAGCGGCATCCGCGCCGCCGAACGCGCCCGCGGCCGCGTCGTCACCGCCGCCGTCAAGGAAATGGCCTTCGAACTGCCGGTCAAGATCGGCGACACGCTCTCGGTTTATACCGATATCGACCGCGTCGGCCGCACCTCGATCACCCTGATCGTCGAGGCCTGGGCCCACCGCTCCCGCTACAACAAGATGGAAAAAGTCACCGCCGGCACCTTCATCATGGTGGCGCTCGACGAGGACGGCGCGCCGAAGCCTGTCCCCGCAGAGTGACATCCGGGATCGAAGTCAAGCGCGCAAGAATTGCGATGACTTGTCGAAGCTCAGCCCCGGGAAAATCTTCGCGGTCAGGTCGTCAGGGCTGACGTCGAATTGCCGGTAAAGCATCGCAGCGGCGATCTCGCGGACATCGGCTGTCGGCATCAGGTCGCGGTCCTCCAGCAGCTGGGCATCGCCGATGCCTGGCCATTTGCCGAGGATGCGCCCGCCATTGATCGCCCCGCCTGCAAGCAGCGCGCAGCCACCCGTGCCGTGATCCGTTCCCCCGGAGCCATTCTGGCGGACGGTGCGGCCGAACTCAGTCATGGCGAGCACGACCGTCTTCGACCAGATATCCGGGCCAAGCGCCGTCTTCAGCGTCGTGATCGCCTGTGCCAGGTCCTGAACCGGCCGCTTGAACTGGGCGGCCTGCCCGACATGCGTATCCCAGCCGGTGATCGAGAAGCTGGCGATGCGATAATCACCCTTCAGCATATTGCCGGCGAGCGCCGCGACATCGGCGATCTTCTCGCCCCGCTTGCCATCGGGTTCGGCAATCATCGCCGCGCCATTGGCCCGCGTCGCCTCCTCCATGGCCTTGGCGAAAGCCGGATCGCCGGCATAGAGCCGCATCAGGAACTGCATCTCGTCCTTCGCCGTGCCGAGATTGGAATCGGATGCCCAGACATCGACATTGTTCGGGCCGGAGAGGATGAGCTCCGTGGACGTATTGACGTCGATCGCCTTGCGCGCATCCGAGCGCGGGATGACGGCGAGCGCCCGGTTGAGCCAGCCGGTCTTTTCTTCGGCCACATGCTCGCCGCCGGATTCCAGCATGTCCTGCCCATCGAAATGGCTACGCTGATCGCGGTAGGGCGTCGACACCGCATGAACGAAGGCCAGCTCCTTCGACTTCCACAGCGGCAGCAGATCGGCGCCGGCCGGATTGAGGCCGAAATGACCGTCGAGATCGATAAGCCCCTTATCGGGCGTCAGCGCCAGTGTCGGCCGCAAACCCGCGAAACCCGCGTCACCATAGGGCTGCACCAGATCGAGCCCGTCCATGGCGCCGCGCAGCACGATGGTGACGAACCTGTTATCCCCCGGCATGGCCGCAAAGGTCACCGGCGTGAAAACAGGTGCTGCGGCAAGGCAGCAGGCGGAAGCAAGAAAACCGCGGCGCGAAAGCACAATCTCTGTCATCGCGAGGCTCCTTATCGGCGGTTGAATTCGGGGGATGCGAGCACCAGCGTCAGGCCGCTGATCTTGTTCGGCGCCTGCGACACGACACGGATCGTCTCGTCGCGGGCAGCATCCGCCAGCGTGGCCTTCAGAAACTCGCGCGGATCCTGATCCTTGCCGAACTGCGCCGAGGCACGGCGCGCCCAGGCAAGCCGCTCGGCGAGCTGGCTGGCGGTGATCCAGGCGTCGAATGTCTCCTCGAAACCGGCCGGGCTCGGCGGCAGCCAGATTGGCTGGCCCATGCGCCGCAAGGCGCCCTGCCCGAGCGCCCGCGCCGTCTGAAACGCCTTGCGCCGCTTGAACTTGTCCTCATCGGCAGAGCCGGGCGGCGCCATGGCATTCATGCCGTTGCCGCTGTCCGCATCTTTGGCGGGTGCCGCCATCATCGCATCGGCATCATCGTCGTTGTCCTGATTGGCCTCCATGAAGCTTCCGGCATTCAGCGCCCTCAGCCCCGCCACCACGAAATCGAAGGGCTGCCGCGCCTTGGCACCCTCGTCGCGCCAGGCGGCGGGATGATCGAGCATGGCGCCATAGACGGCAGTCAGATCCCCATCCGTCCGTTTCCAGACATCGGTCATCGCGGAGATCATCTCGGGCGCCGGCTGGTCGGCGATGAAATGAATACAGAGCTTGCGGCAGATATGCTCGGCCGTCTTCGGATGCGCGGCGAGATCGTCGAGCATCGCGAGATAGTCCTTGCGCGTGCGCCGGTCGCCGCCATAGCTGACACCGAGGACGGTATGCTGGCCGGGCTCGGAAATTCGCGGACGGAACGCCACATCCATATCGTCGCGATCGATCGTCAGCCCGGTGAGAACCATGGCCGCCGAGCGGACATCGGCCTGCGTATAACCGCTGCCGGCGCCGAGGGTGTGCAGCTCCAGCAGCTCGCGGCCCAGATTCTCGTTCAGCCCCTTCTTCTGGCGCATGCCGCCCGGCGAATCCGGCCCTTGCGACTGCGCCTGGTCGAGATAGATCAGCATTGCCGGATGCTCGGTCGCCGCCCGAAGCAGATCGCGGAACGGGCCGCCGATATTCGGGCGGATCGCCTCTGCCTCATAGAGCGGCACGATCAGCCGCATCGGCAGGCTCTTGTTGGCGCTGGTCGAGAAATGGTTGGTCCAGAAGGTCGCGAGGCGCTCGTAAAAGCCGTTGGGCGACAGCACTGCCTGCATCAGCCGCTGATTGGCATCGCGCTGAAATCCACGCTGAACCTGCCGCTGTAGCTGACGGCGCCGGTTGCGCCGCTGCTCATCGTCATCCCCGGCCTCCTGGCGGATTTCCTTCAGCTGATCCTGCAGGTCGCCAATATGCTTGCGGCAGGCCTCGGCGCCACCATCGGGAAAGGCAGGCGTAGCCTCCACCCCCAATTTGAGTTGAGCCAACAGGGCCTGCTTGTCCTCGGGCTGCGCCTCGCCCGGCCTGAAGCCATAGCCGAAACGGATTGCCGCCATTGTCTGGAAGGAGACGCTCATGACCGATCACCTCGTCATCACCGGATAGTGACAGGGTCTCAGCCAAATGCGACCGCAATCGGGCGGCGGACGGACATGGACTATTTGTAATTATTGGGATTTTCGCTCCGTCGCGGTCACCACCGGATGCCGTTCCAGCTCCTCGAGCGGGATATAGACATCGGTCTCGCCCGGCTTGTGATCCGGATGCGAAACCTTGGCTTCGATCTCATCGGGCAGCGCCAGCGCCTGTTCGGTATTCATGATCCCGAGCGGCACCTTGCCTTTGCTGGTGGATACGACGACTTCGACGAGCGGCTTGTTCTTCTGCATCTGTGATCTCCAGTTCATGGAAATCCAACGCGCGCCGTCCTCACCCGTTCCCCATTCGCCGGTCACTCCATGTTACCGAGCGTTAAGAGCAATGCTATCAGCCGTTGAAAAACTGGGGCCGTTTTGATGTCGCGGGCGGCAGAGCCGCGATATGGGCTGGCATGTGAAACCACGTGCCCAAAAGCCTGCCATGCCTGATCCTGATCCGCTCCGCGAATATATGCGCATCGTGCGCACCCTCAATCTCTACAAGCTCCAGCTGCTCGCCATCGAATCCAAGCTCCGCAAGGGCGGCACCGCCGCGCGCAAGCAGCTCTTGGAGCAGCGCCATGAAGATATTGCTGCGGAGATGGAGGCGCTCAAGGCCGAAGGCGACGGATGGCTCTGCAAGCTGCGCCGCGCCAGTATGGCGCTCTGATCACTCGCCGGTGAGCCGGAGCCGCAACGTGGCGAGCGCCCGTTCAGTTGCGTCGATCTCCCGGTGCACCAGCGCTTCGCGCCGGTGGTCGATCCCGCCACCGGCAAGCACCGCATCGACGACCTCCAATATGCCCGTCGCGTTGACCACCACACGCGTCGCGCTGCGCTGCAGGTCGACAGGCGCGCCGTCTATATCAGCCGTCTCAGGCGACGGCCGGTCGGCGGCAATAAAACTTGTCTCCCTCAGTAGGTAGTTGACCAGCCGCACATCCGGCACCGCCCGCACCAGGGCGTTGATCTCGTCGGCGGAAAAGCAGGTGCGGTTTATCAGCCGCGAGTGCAGCACCGCATAGGTCATGCCGAGGGTAGCCGCCACGGTCTCGACCCCGGGCTTCTTTTCGACGACGAGGACAGTATAGGCGATATCTGCAAACTCGCGGCCGCGCTCTGCCATGGTCCACTCCCCCTATCCGTGCAGTTTCCATGCAGGCAGGGAGAATGGCAAGTGGCAACGCACCGTTGAAAAGACGGCGCCGATTTGATGGAGCGCCGCCAGTCGATCCGCTACGGACCCGCCTGCCCTGGGATCAGCCACCCCTATCGCAGGGCCGGCCGCCTGTCGCTTTTGCCCTAAGGCAGGCGGCCACTCCTCAGCCGCGGAAGATGAAAGATGCGCCGATCGCGATCAGCGCAAAGCCGATGGCGTGGTTCCAGGTGAGGTTTTCGCCGAGCCAGAAGATCGAAAATCCGGCGAAGACGATCAGCGTGATCACTTCCTGCATCGTCTTCAGCTGCGCCGTTGTATAGACCGCCGAGCCGATACGGTTGGCCGGAACCGCCAGGCAATATTCGAAGAAGGCGATGCCCCAGCTGGCGATGATCGCCAAGAAGATGGCGCTGCTCTTGTGCTTCAGATGCCCGTACCAGGCGAAGGTCATGAAGATATTCGAGGCAAAAAGCATGATGACCGGCCAGACGGCGGCGGGGCTCAGCGAAAACGGCATGGGAGAATCCTTGAGGCGTGACTGCTGGCGCCACCATGTATCCCGAAATCCACGCTCTTCAAGGCCTCTCTGGCGGCGCAACGGATTTTCACAGCAATAGCCGCTCACGCCGCAAAACCGGGGAACTTTCGATCGGGTCCACCGTTCATGGCGAGCGCCGGAAGCGGCCCGCACAAAAGCGGATCCACCTTCAGGACAAAGCATAGTCCCGAAGGAAGCCCCGTGACCGCCTCGCACCCATCCCGCCTCTCCGGCCGCTCGCTCGCCGCCCTCGCAACCCTGAATTTCTTCCTCGCGGATGCCCGCGACGGATTAGGCCCGTTTCTCGACGGCTTCCTCGCGACGCATGGATGGACGCCGATGACGCTCGGCGTGGTCGCCACCCTCGGCGGCATTCTCGGGCTGATCGCCACGCCGCTCTTCGGCGCTCTCGTCGATACCTCACCTCACAAGCGGCTGCTGATTATCGTGCCGGTGGTCCTGGTGACAGCAGCCGCACTCTGGACGCTCGCCAGCCCCGACAACGCCTCGGTCTTCGGCGGTCAATCGATGACGGCGATCGTCGGCGCCGTGATCGGCCCCGCGCTGATGGGCCTGACACTCGGCCTCGTCGGCGAAGCGGCCTTTCCGGATCAGGTGGCGCGCAACGAATTCTGGAACCATGCCGGCAATGTCGTCTCGCTGGCAGGCGTCTATCTCGCCACCTCGCTGTTCGGCCTCAACGGCGTCATCGGCCTGATGATCCTCACCGCCCTCGCCACCATCGCCGCGACGCTGGCGATCGATCCCCGCCACATCGACAACAAGGTCGCCCGTGGCCTTGCCCATGACGACGGCAGCCCGGGACCGTCAGGCTATTCCGTCATCGCGGGTTCGCGCGGCCTCATCCTGCTTGCCGTGACGCTGCTGATCTTCCATTTCGGCAATGCGCCGATGAGCCGGCTGATCGCCCAGGATTTCTCGATCCAGCTCGGCACGCCCTTCCGCACGACGGCGATCGTCACCGGCGTCTCGCAGCTGTCGATGATTGGCATGGCCCTCGCCGCTCCCTACCTGATCCACCGCTTCGGCCTCGCCTCGATCTTCATCATCGCCCTCTGCGCCCTGCCACTGCGCGGCGCCATCGCCGGCAGCTTCGAAAGCTTCGCGGCGATCTATCCGGTCCAGTTCCTCGATGGCGCCGGTGCCGGCCTTATCGGCATCGCAACACCGCTCGCTGCCGAACGCATCCTCTCCGGCACCGGCCGCTTCAACGCCGGCCTCGCCGCCGTCATGACCGTCCAGGGCATCGGCGCTTCGCTAAGCAATATCGTCGCGGGATGGCTGACCAAGGAAGGCGGATACGGGCTTGCCTACTGGGTGCATGGCCTCGCCGCGCTTGCGGCAATTGCGGTGTTTGTCTACGGGCGGCGGGAAATTGTGCCGGAGCGGCGGGCTACTACCGCAACCGAATAGACAACCACCCCTGATTGCAGGCAATTCGTTTCAAATCATCCCGTGATGTGACTTGATACAGCGCGATCTCGCCATCGGCCATGACCGGCCGAGGCGCTCAGACCGGTATCTCAACACATTTCGAACGGCACGCGCCCGAAGGGCCGTACGGCGCAAGCGCATGTCCGCTTCGCAACGGGAGGAATGCCATGACAGCCATTACTCTTTCACCAGGCCTGACCCAGGAATACGACCTGATCTTCGCTTCGGCGAAAATTCGCAGCGAATATCTGTCCGCGGTGCGAGCCGTTGCCGAGCGGATCATCTCGCCCGCCAACTGGGCTCGCTATCAGGATGTCGGCGGCAAGACCGGCATTCCACCTTATGTAATCGGCATCATTCACAGCCTCGAAGCCAACGGCCGGTTCGACCGCCATCTCCACAATGGCGACCCGCTCACCGCACGCACGGTTCAGGTGCCCGCGGGCCGACCGAAAAGCGGCAAGCCGCCATTCACCTGGGAGGAAAGCGCAGTCGATGCGCTGGCCGACGTCAAATCCAAGGGCTGGTCTGTCGCCGAGATCGCCTTTGTGTTCGAAGAGTATAATGGCTGGGGCTACCGCCGCTTCCACCCGCAGGTCAAAAGCCCTTATCTCTGGAGCTTCACGACGGCCTACACGAGCGGCAAATATGTTGCGGATGGCAAATGGTCCGATAGCGCCGTCAGCCGGCAATGCGGCGCCATGGCGATCCTGCGCTATCTGGTCGAACATAGCCTCATATCGCTAACCGCTCCCGCTGCACCAGCTGCGGACGAGCCACCGGTGCAGCCCTTCGCGAACATCACCGTCGTCAAGGCGCCGGCCTATCCCGGCCAGATGCTCCGCCGTGGTGGCAGCGGCGGCGAAGTCCGCCGGATACAGGAAAAGCTCATCCTTCTCGGTATCGGCGAAGCAGGCGGTGTCGACGGTGATTTCGGTGAGAAGACCGAATGGGCGGTAAAGCTGTTTCAGGCCCGGCATGAAGATGGCGGCGGCGAACCGCTCGATATCGATGGGGTCGTCGGCCCGAAGACCTGGGGTTCGCTGTTCGACGAAGATCAGACAACCTCCACCACTCCTGCCGCCTCCAAAGCACCAAGCGGCTTGCTGGACGCCGTCCTCGATGTCGCGCGCTCACAGCTCGACGTCCGTGAAATTCCCCGCGGCAGCAACCGTGGTCCGGAGGTGGATGCCTATCTCAGCAGCGTCTCGGCATCGCTTCTCGGGCAACCCTGGTGCATGGCCTTTGTCTACTGGTGCTTCGCCAAGGCATCCGCCAATATCGGCGTCTCCAACCCGGCGCCCAAGACGGCTAGCGTTTGGCGCTCCTGGGAAATGGTACATGAAGCACGCACGGCAAACATTGTCAGCGCAGCCGAGGCCCGCGCCGATCCCGACAGGCTTATTCCCGGCATGGTCTTCTATATCGATACCGGCGGCCGAAGCGGGCACACGGGGTTCGTGACCGGTCTCGCCGACGGCAAGCTCGTGACGCTCGAAGGCAACACCAACAATGATGGCAGCCGCGAGGGATATGGTGTCTTCACGCGCAACAGGCGCCGTGTAGAATCAATCAATCTGGGATTTGTGGATTTCAGCTAGCACCACGCCAGCCAGATCAAGCTGCAGTGGAACGCAATACCTGACCACCGCAAAACAAACATTAGAAGACGCTGGTTAAGAAATAGCTACAGCCGGAAACGGGCGAAGGGCGGGTGGAGTGACCCGCCCCTCGCGCTCAGGCGCGATACGCGCCGCTTGGCGCCTCGGCCTCCTCCGTGCCGAAGCGCACATTCTTCTTCTCGTAGCCGAAGCCGGCCAACAGGGCGACGACCGCCGCGACCACGGCGGCGACGACGAGCAGCGCCGTCGCATAGTCGCCGTTCCAGTGGGCGGCGAGACCGGCCTGCATCGTCGCATTGCCCGAGGCCAGCAGATTGCCGAGCTGATAGGCAAAGCCCGGGAATGTGCCGCGAACCTCGTCCGGCGACAGCTCGTTGAGGTGCACCGGCACGATGCCCCAGGCACCCTGGACGAAGAACTGCATCAGGAAGGCGCCGATGGCGAGCAGAACCGGACCGGGCGCGTACACCCAGAGCGGCGCGACCGGGATCGCAAGCAGCGAGGCAATGACGATCGCCTTCTTGCGGCCGATGCGCTGCGACAGCGCCCCGAAGAACAGGCCGCCGCACATTGCGCCGATATTATAGACGATGGCGATCGCGCCGGTCGTGTAGCTGTCGTAGCCGCGCTGGGTTTCCATGAAGGTCGGATAGATATCCTGCGTGCCGTGACTGAGGAAATTGAAAGCCGTCATCAAGAGCACCGACCAGATGAACAACGGGATGTTTTCGCGCAGGATCGTCAGGAACGGCCTGCGCCCCTTCCGCTGCCTCTCGATGAACGCCGGGCTCTCCTCCACATTGCGGCGGATATAGAGCACCAGTAGCGCCGGCAGCGCGCCGACGAAGAACATGCCGCGCCAGCCGATGACCGGGAACAGCAGGAAGAAGACGATCGAGGCCAGCAGATAGCCGGAGGGATAACCCGCCTGCAGGATGCCTGAAACGATGCCGCGGGATTCCTCCGGCACGGTCTCCATGACAAGCGAGGCACCGACGCCCCACTCGCCACCCATGGCAATCCCATAGAGCGCGCGGAGGATCAGGAACATCGTCAGCCCGGTCGAGAATCCGGTCAGGAACTCAAAGATCGAATAGAGCAGCACGTCGGCCATCAGCGTCACGCGCCGCCCGAAGCGGTCGGCGGCAAGGCCGAAGATCAGCGCGCCGACGGCACGCATCGCAAGCGTCAGGAAGATCGCTGCCGAGACGGCCGGAACATCCGTGTGAAATTCTTCGGCGATATGTTTGAGAACGAAGACGAGAATGAAGAAATCGAAGGCATCAAGGGTCCAGCCGAGATAGCTGGCAACAAGGGTATTACGCTGCTGCGGGGAGAGCGCACGCAGGCTTGCCAATGCGGACATGTCTGTTCCTCCGTCCGAAAGCGGCGGCGAGGCGGGGCAATTCCGGATGCCGTCGGAGAGAGCGCCCAGAAACGGGCGGAAGTGCCACCGGGAGGTGACACTTCAGAACGTCAGCGATCCTGACATTGTTCCACCGCCAGACTGCGGCATTTTGGCAGGCGGCGTCAGCGGCCTGCCGGACGCGAGGCGACAAGCGTCGGCCGCGGCGGCTTCGAGGGCGTAGAGTCGATTGCCTGAACCGGCGCCGGCCGGCCGAGATGGTAGCCCTGGGCATAGTCGATACGCAGTTGCCGAAGCAGGGTGAGCTGCTCGGCGGTCTCGACACCCTCGACCAGGATCTTCGGCCCTCGATTTCGGATCAGCCCGACGATATCCTCGAGCATCGCCTTGCCGCGCGGCGTGGCGCTGCCATGCAGGAAGGAGCGGTCGATCTTGACCGTATCGAAGTCGATCAGGCGCAGCCAGGACAGGCCCGCAAAGCCGGTGCCGAAATCGTCGAGCCAGATGCGGATGCCAAGCGTCTTCAGGTCGCTGATGCACTTCAGCACGTCGGCATGCATCTCCATCTCCTGCCCTTCGGTGATCTCGAAGGCCAGGCGATTGCCGGAGACGCCAGTCTCGTAAAGGATCGCAGCGACGCTGGCGGCGAAGCCGGGCATGCGCAGCTGGATCGGCGAAACGTTGACGCTGGCGATCTGCGCCAGGTTCGGCAGCAGCACGTCGCGGCAAGCGGTCTGAATGACCCAGCGGCCGAGTTCCAGGATCATCCCGGTGCGCTCGGCGATCGGAATGAACAGGCTCGGCGGGATCGAGCTGCCGTCCAGCGTCTTCAGGCGCATCAGCGCCTCGACAGCATCGCGGCCGCCGGTGCGGATATCCTCGATCGGCTGATAGACCAGCGACAACAGATCCTGCGCCACGGCGATGCGCAGCAGTGCGGCGATATTCTCGCTCTCGTCGCTGCTGAACGGATCGTTCGGATCGAACAGGCGCGCGCAGTTGCGACCGCTTGCCTTGGCACTGTAGAGCGCCCGGTCGGCCTCGTGGATGATCTTTTCAAGCTTGCCGCTCTGGTCGCGCGTATAGGCCGCGCCGATGCTGACCGTGACGATCGAGGTGCCGTCGCGGCGCTCCTCGTGGATCAGGCCCATCTGCTCGACGGTCGCGCGGATGCATTCGGCGAGCTCGGCAACACGCTCGCGCTCGGCAAATTGCGCCAGCACGATGAACTCTTCGCCGCCGTAACGGCCGATCGATGCGCCGTAGACTTCGATCGCGTCCTTGATGGTGCGCGCCACATGGATGAGGCAGCGGTCACCTTCCTGGTGGCCATAGCCGTCATTATATTTTTTGAAGAAGTCGACATCGACGAGGATGGCGGTGAAGCCGACGCCCTTGCGCTGCCATTCCTTCCAGTGATCACGCAGACGCTGGTCGACGGCGCGGCGATTTTCGAGGCCGGTCAGGTAATCGGTATTAGACATGCGCAGCAGCGCTTCGCCGCGCTCCGTCGCTTCCTTCTGCTGCATCCGGGCTTCCAGCGCGTTGAGAAACACATGGTAGCGCTCGTGATTGAGCTTCCAGTTCACATAGGAGGTAAAGACGAAGCACGACACGTAGAACATGCCGAAGGCCATCGCGTAGATGCTGGTCGGCCAGAAGAAGAACAGCGAGCCCAGGAAGGTCGTCAGCACGGCGCTGGAGGCCAGTACCGACAGGCCGAAGCGGAAATTGAAGAACTGGTTGGCGCCCATCATGAAGATGGCGCCGAAGATCATGTAATAGGACAGGCTGTCGGCATGCACGGTGCGCACCGCCGGAAAGCACCAGACGGCAAAGCCGAGCACCAGCGCCGTGGCACTGGTCCGGTCGAGCCACTGGATGCTCTTGCCGAAATAGACCTCGGCCTCCAGCATCAGCAGCGCCAGCGTGCCGACGGTGACGCGGGCCAGGATCGTATAGGTGGCGACGTCGGGGATCAGCAGCAGGTCGGTAGCGGAAAATAGGATATAGACGATAACCGCGATCCACAGCCCCTGCCGTGTCGCCGTCTTTCGCTCAGTCTCCCCTTCCATGCGATAGAGATCCCGCAGTTCGCCCGGCGTTGGCCGCAGCAACTTGGGTTCAAGATCAATCTCTGCCGCATAAGCAATCGCGTGCTTCATGCACTCTTCCACCGCTCCGTACTATCTCCGCCGGAGTTTTCCGCTGTTGATCCAGACGGAATTGACCGACGCATTCGTGCGGTTCGCTTAGCCCCTTCAGGTGATGAGACACGGCAATACCGGCAATCCGACCCCACCAAAATAGAGGGGCTGCATTAAAGCTTGCTAAATTCCAGCGAAACCGGCGCCGTTAATCATGTTTATGGATTTCAATGGTTAATGAAGAGTTTCTCGCTAATATACAATTCAAGGTATCGCCGAAAACGGTACAGGTGTGCCCCGGTAATTTAACCCCAATTGATTAGAGGACGTATCGCGTGACCCAGCCTAAGATGGATTTCGACGGCCATAGCCTTATTACGCCCAAAGCCATAGCCAACGAGCTCGAAGCGCCCAAAAGCGACCGATTCGAAGAGCATCTGGCCATCAGCAAAGGTGAAGTCGCCCTCATGCTGGAGCTTGCGCGCCAGCAGTTCGTGAAATCCGAAGACCCGACGAAGATCATCGACAATGTCACCGTGCAGCTGCATGAAATGCGCGCCCGCATTCACCCGCGCGTCTGGCAGGAACTGGTTCCGCTGATCCAGAACCACGCCGTCACCAGCTATTTCCTTGAGGATCCTTTGACCAAGTGGTCGTGGGACAAGCCGCGCGGCTATTCCGGCGATGCCACCCTGCTGGACTTCATCTACCGCCATGAAAGCGTGATGGATAAGGTCAACGCCGCCTCCGATCTCGGCAAGGCGCTGTTCGAATATACCAGCACCGCCCCCTCCTCGCAGGCCAACTGGGACCGCCGCGACATCCTCGCCCGCCAGGTCGACGAAGTTGCCGCCGAACGCGGCCCGGGCACGGAAGTCCTCAGCGTCGCCGCCGGCCATCTGCGCGAAGCCGCCTATTCCGAAGCGATGAAGCAGAAGGCGCTGAAGCGCTGGGTCGCCCTCGATCAGGACCCGATGAGCATCGGCACCATCGCCCGCGATTTCCAGGGCACGGCGGTCGAGGCGATCGACGGCTCGGTGCGCGAACTGCTGATGCGCCGCTCCAACCCGGGCACCTTCGACCTCGTCTATGCCTCCGGCCTCTACGACTACCTGGTCGATCGCGTCGCCGTCAAGCTGACGCAGCGTTGCCTGGAAATGGTCAAGCCCGGCGGTACCTTCCTGTTCGCCAACTATTCCTACCCGATCCTCGTCGACGGCTACATCGAGACCTTCATGAACTGGGCGCTGCTGCTCCGTTCGGAAGCCGACATGTGGAAGATCATCCACGAGGCGACAGCCGGCCAGGACTACGAATCCAAGGTCTTCTTCGGCAAGAACCGCAACATCGTCTACGGCGTCATCAAGAAGAACGGCTGAGACCTACTCAGCGCCTGATGAACCGGCCGGGGCAACCCGGCCGGTTTTCTGTTTCGGCCCGACTATTGGCGAAATCCGAACGATTCATTCGTTTCCCTTTTGTACTCTTTGCCTCTTCCATTTCGCGCTGACTCTCTCCATATTCCGGCCATGGCCAAAACTCCGAAGAAATCTCCCGCCCCGAATGGCTTCGAGGAAGCTCCCCAGTCGTCTTTCGAAGGCGCCCCGCTCGAAGGGTCCGTCGCCGACTGGGTGAAGCAGCTGGAGCGCGATGCCGAGGCCGCGGGCGTCGAAAGCCAGCGCGAGATCGCCTCCAAGGCGGGCAAGCACCGCAAGAAGGTCGAGAACGAGGCGCGCAAGCACAGCGAAGCCGTCAGCGTCAACAAGAAGGCGACGGTCTCCAAGACGGCGCGTGGCGTCTCGATCGGCGGCTCGACCGATCCGAAGACCCGTGCCGCCGCCGGCCTCAATCCGGTCTCCGGCCTCGATGTCGGCCTCGAAGAAGCGTCGTCGCTCTCGGCTGGCACCGCGGTCACCGCCACGGTCGATGCGCTTGCCAAGCTGATCGAGAGCGGCAACCCGCTGCACAAGAACGGCAAGATCTGGACGCCGCACCGCCCGGCCCGCCCCGACAAGTCCGAAGGCGGCATCACCATCCGCATGGACAGCGAATACAAGCCCGCCGGCGACCAGCCGACGGCGATCCGCGATCTCGTCGAGGGCCTGGAGAATGGCGACCGCAGCCAGGTGCTGCTCGGCGTCACCGGCTCGGGCAAGACATTCACCATGGCCAAGGTGATCGAGGAAACCCAGCGCCCGGCGCTGATCCTGGCGCCGAACAAGACGCTGGCCGCCCAGCTCTATTCCGAATTCAAGAACTTCTTCCCCGACAACGCCGTCGAGTATTTCGTTTCCTATTACGACTATTACCAGCCGGAAGCCTACGTTCCGCGCTCCGACACCTATATCGAGAAGGAAAGCTCGATCAACGAGCAGATCGACCGCATGCGCCACTCGGCGACGCGCTCGCTGCTGGAGCGCGACGACTGCATCATCGTCGCCTCGGTCTCCTGCATCTACGGTATCGGCTCGGTCGAGACCTATACGGCGATGACCTTCCAGATGAATGTCGGCGATCGCCTCGACCAGCGCCAGCTCTTGGCCGACCTCGTGGCCCAGCAATACAAGCGCCGCGACATGGATTTTACCCGCGGTTCCTTCCGCGTCCGTGGCGACACGATCGAAATCTTCCCGGCCCACCTGGAAGACGCGGCCTGGCGCATCTCGATGTTCGGCGACGAGATCGACGCTATCACCGAATTCGACCCGCTGACGGGCGCCAAGACCGGCGACCTGAAATCGGTGAAGATCTACGCCAACTCGCACTATGTGACGCCGCGCCCGACGCTGAACGGCGCCATCAAGTCGATCAAGGAAGAGCTGAAGCTCCGCCTCGTCGAGCTCGAAAAGGCCGGCCGCCTGCTGGAGGCCCAGCGCCTGGAGCAGCGCACCCGCTACGATGTCGAGATGCTGGAAGCCACCGGCTCCTGCCAGGGCATCGAGAACTATTCGCGCTACCTGACCGGCCGCGACCCCGGCGATCCGCCGCCGACGCTATTCGAATATGTCCCTGACAACGCCATCGTCTTCATCGACGAAAGCCATGTCACCGTGCCGCAGATCGGCGGCATGTACCGGGGCGACTTCAGGCGCAAGGCGACGCTCGCCGAATACGGCTTCCGCCTGCCCTCCTGCATGGACAACCGCCCGCTCCGCTTCGAGGAATGGGATGCGATGCGCCCGGATACGATCGCGGTATCGGCGACCCCCGGCGGCTGGGAAATGGAACAATCAGGCGGCGTCTTCGCCGAACAGGTCATCCGCCCGACCGGCCTCATCGATCCGCCGGTCGAAGTCCGCTCCGCCCGCAGCCAGGTGGACGACGTGCTCGGCGAAATCCGCGAGACGGCCGCCAGGGGCTACCGCACCCTCTGCACCGTGCTGACCAAGCGCATGGCCGAGGACCTGACCGAATACCTGCATGAACAGGGCGTGCGCGTCCGCTACATGCACTCGGATATCGACACGCTCGAGCGCATCGAGATCATCCGCGACCTGCGTCTAGGCGCCTTCGACGTCCTCGTCGGCATCAACCTGCTGCGCGAAGGCCTCGACATTCCCGAATGCGGCTTCGTCGCCATTCTCGATGCCGACAAGGAAGGTTTCCTGCGCTCCGAGACATCGCTGGTGCAGACGATCGGCCGCGCCGCGCGTAACGTCGACGGCAAGGTCATCCTCTATGCCGACAACATCACCGGCTCGATGCAGCGCGCCATGGACGAGACCGCGCGGCGCCGCGAAAAGCAGATGGCCTACAATAGCGAACACGGCATCACGCCCGAAAGCGTCAAGGCCCGCATCTCCGACATCCTCGACTCGGTCTACGAGCGCGACCACGTCCGCGCCGACATCTCGGGCGTCAACGGCAAGGGCTTTGCAGACGGCGGCAACCTCGTCGGCAATAACCTGCAGACCCATCTCAACGCGCTGGAGAAGAGCATGCGCGACGCCGCCGCCGACCTCGACTTCGAAAAGGCCGCCCGCCTGCGCGACGAAATCAAACGCCTCAAGGCCGCCGAACTCGCCGTCATGGACGACCCGATGGCGCGCGAGGAAGCCAAATCGATGGAAGCCGGCAAGCGGGATGCTTCGAGGCTGCGGTCTACGGCGTCAACGCCTCAGTCTGAGGGCGGCAAGAAGGATGCGAGGCTCCGGGCTTCGCCCTCCGCACCTCAGCATGAGGGTGAGGCAGGCAGCACACGCGATGGCAACGGCAGAGCCACAGGCGCAGACGGTAGCCCTCATGGTGAGGAGGCCCAAAGGGCCGTCTCGAACCACGAGGGCGGAAGTGCGACTTCCTACTTCTCCCGCCCCAATCTCGACGAGATGGGCCGCGACATCCAGCAACCGGCAGGCAAATCCCTCTTCCGCCGCAACGACCTCGACGAAATGACCGTCGGCCGCACCGAAAAACCGGTCAGCGGCAAGCTGCCCGAAAAGCCGCAGGCATCAATGAGCACCAAGCGCTTCTCGCCCCTGCTCGAGGGCCAGCCGGAGCGTGATGACCCGCGCCCGCTGGTGCGCGGGAAGACGGGTGTCGGGAGTTATGAGGATCCGGGCGAGCAGAAGCGCAAGAGCCGGACGAAGGGGAAGACTGGGCGGCCGGGGCGGTGAACCGTGGCTCAAAACGCAAAGCTTGATGGGCAATTCAGAATCGGAAATACTATTTGAACGCGCATTAGACGGTCATAGATATGTTATTCCCGATTGAGCAGATAGAAAAAACACTCCCCGAAGAGCTGAGAATCAAGTTTCGATCCGATAACGTTATGGCGGCAAAAGCCATAGTAGCGATAAACAGATTTAGCGAATGGTTTCAGCATAGCAATGCACCATTCTTTCGGAATTATACCAACCACTCTGAAAAACATAGTTTAGATGTATTTTCGTCATCGATCGAGTTCATGCATGAAGATGCGTTTGATATAATTTCAGCATATGATTTGTCAGTACTTATTTGCGCATGTTTTTGTCATGACGCAGGAATGCATCTCACAGAAACGCAGTTTATCCAGCTAATTTCAGAGGAAAACACGGTTCTATTCACGAATCTAGATTCCAAGTCCTGGAGTGAAGAATGGTCCGATTTCATTCACGAAGCCCGGCGGTTCAACGAAGATACTCTAGTCGCAATATTCGGAGACAATAAACCGGTACCAGAAATACCGGATTGTGAGTTCGATTTTACAGATCGACATAGG
Source organism: Rhizobium sp. Rhizsp82 (assembly GCF_047325115.1). Taxonomy (NCBI): domain Bacteria; kingdom Pseudomonadati; phylum Pseudomonadota; class Alphaproteobacteria; order Hyphomicrobiales; family Rhizobiaceae; genus Rhizobium; species Rhizobium sp. Rhizsp82. The sequence goes on from NZ_CP168570.1 coordinate 3,017,383, forward strand.
CTCTTGATCGGCGAATTCATACGGAGGAAGCACCCTCGCCTGGCCCATGATATTGCTAATGGCTTAGACACCAAGCTGGGCCTCCCGTCGCTACTTGAAGGTTTCGACGAGAGAATGCGCGACATCATCGGCTTAATTGCGCGAAGCCACGGCGAAGATCTTAGGTATAGATTCTCTTACCTAGAGAACGAATACAACCTAAGAGATTACAACGGAATTCATGTGGTCTATCTTATGGGGCTAATCCGCTTGGCTGATTATGCCCAGATACAGGCGTCAAGGGCTCCTATATTGAAAGCTGCCATTCATCGGATCAGAAGCCCCGTGTCGCAGCGTGAGTGGCGTGTGCACCAAAGCATCATCAACATTACACGCACTCACGATGACCCGGAAGCCATATTCGTTGACAGCCGACCAACCTGCGTCAGCGATTTTCTACGTGTCAAAAGCTGGCTAGTTGATCTCCAATTAGAGCTCGATAAAACCTGGGCAACATTGGGCGAGCTTTACGGCCGACAATCACTGACCGGACTTGACCGGCTACAACTGTCTATTCGCCGTATTCGCAGCAAAATAATTGAGGGCTTTGCAACCGAACAGTTCGTGCCCGAGAGCATTGCATTCCGAGTTGCAGAAACAGAGATGCTTTCTCTCCTACTTGCACCTCTCTATGGTGACCATCCTGGATACGGCGTGCGAGAGCTGCTGCAGAATGCGCGTGACGCTGTCCTTGAGGCGCAGGCTGCTGACGCGCCGCACCTGGTCGCCGAGCAAGCGCACGTTTCTGTTGTTCTAGAAAAACAAGAAGGTGGGGCAAAGGTAAGCGTCATAGACAACGGCGCGGGTATGACTGTCGATATCCTCAAGAATTACTTCCTCAATGCTGGGGTATCATATCGGTCTTCGAAGGTCTGGCAATCTGACAATCTAGACAATCATGGAAAGTCGCGGGTCGCGAGGTCAGGACGCTTTGGTGTCGGTGCTTTAGCGGCTTTTCTCATAGGACGTGTTATCAAGTTAACTACTCGTCACTGGAAATCGAACCGCGGAATTACCTTTGAAGCTGCGTTACACGATAAAGAAATAAATGTTTCCTATGTCGACTGCGCAGTTGGCACCCTGATAGAAATAGATTGCGATAAGAAAACAGAGGAATCTCTAAAGAGTTACTTCCGGGACGCCAATAATTATTATGAGTTCGACGAAAGCGTCAAAGTCACATTTCAAATAAAGGGTTACGGAACCGCAGACAAAATGGTTTCTGCCAATAGATCTGAAGCTGCCAAAGCAATTGACACGTTCTCAACAGAGCAATATCCGGCGGTAACATGGGGAATGAGCGAAAATATTACAAAGAATTATGTAAATGGCATCGCCATTGCCGCAATTGAACGATCTGAGAAGCCGCGTACTCGCAATCCTATATATCAGAAAAGATCTCTATTTGAGATGCCGGCTTTTGCCAAACGTTACCATAATTCGAATGATTTTTTCGCTCGCAAACGAGATGTATGGGTAGATATCAGAGATGGAAACGCCCTAGCACCAATTAATCTCGCTAGAGATAAGTTTTTAGCGTTTGACAGCGACATATCTGACGCGATCGACACGACAATTTTTAGATCCGCGGTTCGCTTTATTGACAGCAAAGCTGATGAAGTGTCAAAGCTAAGATACTTTAGCTCGAACTCAGATAAAGATTGCCTATTGTCGTTTGACAGATCGAGCTTTCTGTTTCGAGGAAAAATTGCATTCCCTAACGACGTGGATCTTTATAAACATTATGGCGTAAATTCGGTTTTTTGCGTGCCAGTTCCTCATGACAACGCAGAACTTCTGAACGATAAATTTCCAGATTCGCATTTCATGCCCATCAACCATCGCGGGTATACAGCAAGCGATCTAGTTTATCTTCTACGTAAGCCCACGGTGAAGGCCGTCTTGCGATGACGGCCTGCTGACTGCCAGTCCTAGTGGTAACACTAGGAGTAGTCATATGACGAAGCATCCAATTGAGGTGATCACGTCTGTGGAGCGCCGTCGGCGTTGGTCACGCGAAGATAAAGAGCGGCTCGTCGCTGCGTGCTTTGAGCCAGACGCGGTCATCTCCGAGATTGCCCGCGCGGCCGGCATCCATGTCAGCCAGTTGTTCCGTTGGCGCAAAGAGCTTTGTCGGATCGAGGAGCCAAGATCTGACACTGCGGCTTTGGTGCCGGTGATCGTGTCCGAGGCCGCTTCGACAGTCTCCCCCGCTCAGCCGGAACCACCCACCAAATTCCATCCTCGTCGGAAGCGCAGTGATGTAACAATCGAACTTGGTCGGGGCCGACGCGTCCGCGTGGATAGCGACATCGACACGGAAGCGCTTGGCCGGATACTCGATTGCGTGCTGGGGCTGCGATGATCCCGGTTCCGAGTGGAGTGAAGGTCTGGTTGGCGACGGGCCACACCGATATGCGCAAAGGCTTCCCCGGTCTGTCGTTGATGGTGCAGGAGGCGCTAAAGCGCGACCCGATGTGCGGTCACCTGTTCGTATTCCGCGGCCGAGGCGGTGGCTTGATCAAGGTGATCTGGCATGACGGCCAGGGAGCTTGCCTGTTCACGAAGAAGCTCGAGCGAGGACGCTTCATCTGGCCTTCAGCGGCCGATGGCACGGTAGTGATCACGCCTGCGCAGCTCGGTTATCTGCTGGAGGGCATCGACTGGCGGATGCCGCAAAAGACCTGGCGGCCAACGTCGGCCGGATAAGCAAAAACACTGGAATGATGGGGTCGAATATGATTCCATCCTGTCATGAGCAATGCGACCGAAGAGCTTCCGGACGACCTTGCCAGTGCCCTCGCACTGCTGGCCCAGGAACGTGCGCGCCGTGTCGCAGCCGAAGCAGAAGCGGCGGCCGCCAAGGCAGAAGCCGCCAGCGCCAAGGCACTCGTATCGCATTCCGAGGCGCTGATCGCACGGCTGAAGCTGGAGATCGACAAGGTTCGACGTGAACTCTACGGCAGCCGATCCGAGCGTAAGGCGCGGCTCCTTGAGCAGATGGAACTGCAGCTCGAGGAGCTCGAAGCGGATGCCGGTGAAGATGAATTGGTCGCGGAAATCGCCGCCAAAGCTTCAACCGTCAAAGCCTTCGAGCGCAGGCGTCCGTCACGTAAGTCATTCCCCGAACACCTGCCACGCGAACGCGTCGTTATCGCCGCTCCCGCCAATTGCGCCTGCTGCGGATCGGCTAAGTTGTCGAAGCTTGGCGAGGACATCACCGAGACCCTGGAGGTCGTACCGCGTCAGTGGAAGGTCATCCAGACGGTGCGGGAGAAGTTTACCTGCCGCGAGTGTGAGAAGATCACGCAGCCGCCGGCACCATTCCACGTAACGCCCCGCGGTTTTGCAGGGCCGAACCTGCTGGCGATGATCCTGTTCGAGAAGTTCGCCCAGCACCAGCCACTCAATCGCCAGAGCGAACGCTATGCCCGCGAGGGCGTCGACCTCAGCTTGTCGACGCTGGCCGATCAGGTTGGAGCATGTGCAGCGGCGCTGAAGCCCATCCACTCCCTGATCGAGACGCATGTCCTTGCCGCCGAGCGACTGCATGGCGACGACACGACCGTCCCGATCCTCGCAAAGGGAAAGACCGATACGGGCCGCATCTGGACTTATGTCCGGGATGATCGGCCGTTCGGAGGCCTCTCACCGCCGGCAGCCCTTTACTATGCCTCGCGCGATCGGCGGCAGGAACATCCGGAGCGCCACCTGAAGACCTTCACCGGTATTCTGCAGGCGGACGCCTATGGTGGCTACAATCCGCTGTTCAAGGATGATCGCGATCCAAATCCGCTAAGTCAGGCGTTTTGCTGGGCGCACTCGCGGCGCAAGTTCTTCGTGCTCGCCGACATTGCCGCAAACGCCAAGCGTGGAAAGAACGCCACGCCAATCTCGCCTATGGCGCTTGAGGCCGTCAAACGGATCGACAGCCTGTTCGATATCGAGCGCGAGATCAACGGGCTCACCGCCGATCAACGCCTGGAGAGTCGCCACAAGGAAAGCCTGCCGCTCGTCAATGATCTGCAGGCTTGGCTTCAAACCGAGCGGTTAAAGCTGTCACGCAGTTCTCCGGTCGCGGAGGCCATTGATTATATGCTCAAGCGATGGGACGGCTTCACGTCATTCCTGGAGGATGGCCGGATTTGCCTCACGAACAACGCCGCGGAGCGAGCCCTGCGAGGCTTCGCACTCGGTAGGAAGTCCTGGCTCTTCGCCGGATCAGACCGCGGCGCGGATCGTGCAGCCTTCATGGCAACGTTGATCATGACGGCAAAGCTCAACGACATCGATCCGCAGGCGTGGCTGGCCGACGTTCTTGCCCGCATAGCTGACACGCCGATTATCAGGCTGGAGCAGTTGCTTCCGTGGAATTGGACGCCGCCGACCGTCAACGCTCAAGCTGCCTGACCTGTGGCCTTCACCGGAGGCTTACTCTTCTACGCGGGAGAAATAATCTGATATCTAGCAACGCTATAAGCTATATCGCATTTCCAATGAAGCAAGAGGCGGTGAACAGCGTTCTATCTCTTGCGAACGTTAGCAACTGGATTCACGCTCTATTTCAACGCGCCGAGAAGATCGGAGAAAATGGAATTCTCATCGAGATGGGCCGGAGAAATTCACAAGCATACTCTACGTTAAAATCACTATTCTCCATCTGCGATAAAAGATACTCGATGTGCTTATATCATAGCGAAACGGGTGAATTCCAAACTAAGTCCTTCCAACCATCCATCCCAAGCGTTCTTGTCTCGCACTGGCTTTCTATGGTCAAGAGCACGTGAGTATTTACTCCGCAGCCTCCCCCCGCCTCACCTCAACCTCACTCTCCCGCTCCGCGACCATCACCAGCGCCTCCAGCTCATAGCTATACCCCTCGAGCATCTGATACGCATGCTCGATCGCCTCGATCTGCCCCTGCGCCTTCTGGATCGCGTCGGTGATCGACTGGCTCCGCGCCCGCAGCATGGAGCCGAGGACGTCGGTTTCGGGGCGGCGGCCCAGGCGGTCGATATGCTGGCGGACGCGGTTGCGGTGGCGCTCCAGTTCGAGGATGTGGAAGCGGTTCTTGACGATGTCGTCGGAGAGCTTGCGGCGGATGGCGGCAACGGGGTCGAAGCTGCCGGGCTCGCGCTCGTCGAGGATGATGTCGTTGACGAGCTTTTCCAGCATCAGCACGCCCTCGATATCCTTGGGGTCGGCGAGCTGCGGATCGTAGCCGGTATCGTCATAGACGCGGCGGCGCACCGGGTCCTTCAGGAGATCATAGGCGGCCTGCAGCTTGCCGAAATGCTCGGCATCGCCACCGGCATCGGGATGCGAGGTCTTGGCGGCCTTGCGCCAGGCGCTGCGGATCGCCTGCTCCCCGGCATCGCGGTCAATTCCGAGCATCACATAGGGATCGATCAAACCGCCCACCTCTTCCGCATTTCGCATTCCCGCAGCGCGCCCATTCCCGGCCATGTCTCCGGCCGGTGACGCCCTGCAGCATCCTTGCTTCAAGACCTACGCGCTTGCCCCGGATGCATCAAGCCCCGGCCGCGCCGGCCCACATTATTCCGCCGGTCGGGACGAAATTGTGAACTCGCCGCCATTTTCATGGGGAAAGCGCGGCGGCCGGCCGCTGTCGCGCCCGGATTTTGCCGCTCGCTTTCGTGCGGTTTGTTCTGTATAGCACCCTCGTTCCCGGCGGTTGCGCTTCGCGCCCCGCCTTCCCATCTCTGATGGGCCAGATTGTGGCGGGACGGCAGCGAAACAGGATCGAGACGGCATGGCGGCGCAAGGCGGCGGGATATCTTTGGCTGAGGGCAAGGCGCATTATTCCAATGGGCCGGTCTTTGCCGTGGCCCCGATGATCGACTGGACCGACCGTCATTGCCGCTATTTCCACCGCCAGATCAGCCACAACGCCCTGCTCTATACCGAGATGGTCGTGGCTGACGCGATCATTCACGGGCCGCGCGAGCGGCTGCTCTCCTTCGATGCTGCCGAACATCCGATCGCGCTGCAGCTTGGCGGCTCCGATCCGGCAAAGCTCGCCGAAGCCGTCAGGATCGCTGCGCCCTATGGCTATGACGAAATCAATCTCAATGTCGGCTGTCCCTCCGACCGCGTGCAATCCGGCACGTTCGGCGCCTGCCTGATGCTGACGCCGGAGGTGGTGGCGGACTGCGTGCGCGCCATGAAGGCGGTGTCTTCGGTGCCGGTCACCGTCAAGTGCCGCATCGGCGTCGACGAGCAGGATCCGGAGGCCGCCCTGCCCGATCTCGTCACACGCGTGCTCGATGCCGGCGCCGACGCCATCTGGATCCATGCCCGCAAGGCCTGGCTGAAGGGCCTGAGCCCGAAGGAAAACCGCGAGATCCCGCCGCTCGACTATTCGATGGTCTATCGCATGAAGGAACGCTGGCCGAATGTCTTCATCGGCATCAATGGCGGCATCCATACGCTGGATGAGGCAGAAAGCCATCTGCAGCATGTCGATGGCGTCATGCTCGGCCGCGCCGCCTATCAGAATGCCGCAATCCTCGCCGAAGTCGATGAGCGCTTCTACGGAGCGCCTGCGCGCGAGATGGATTGGGACGCATTGCGCGACCGGATGATGGCCTATGCCGCCGCCCATATCGACAATGGCGGCCGCCTGCAGCATATCGCCCGCCACATGGTCGGCCTGTTCACCGGCCTGCCGGGTGCGCGCCGCTACCGCCAGATCCTCTCGACCGATGCGACGAAGCCCGGCGCCGGCCCCGATGTCATCGCCGCCGCCTTCGCCGCGGTCGATGTTTCGCCGTCGCCGGCGGAAGCCCTCAGCGCCTGATTTTGGCCACGGCCCAAACGAAAAACGGCGCCCCTGAGGGCGCCGTTCTCATTCCTGCCGGAAGGCAGAAATCGAATTAGTTAGCCGAGATGTTGACGGCCTTCGGGCCCTTGCCCATGCGATCCGGCTCGGTGTCGAACGTGACCTGCTGGCCTTCGCGCAGCGACTGGATGCCGGAAGCCTGGAGAGCGGAGATGTGGACGAATACGTCCTTAGCGCCGCCTTCCGGAGTGATGAAACCAAAACCCTTGTCCTGGTTGAAGAATTTTACGGTGCCCTTGGTGGCCATGTGGGATAGTCCTTTTCCCTTAGTCTTGTCTTAGTATCCGCCCCCTCGAGAGGAAGCGGACGGCTTTAGCTTTCGTCCCGAAACCGGGCGCGAAGGGTCAGTCGGAGAAGTCACGTACGGGGAAAGAACGTCTACGAAGCGGTTTCTAGCCGCTCTGCCACCCTTGCGGGAGGGCTACCACATCTGTCCAGTCACCGGCATGCTAATGCCCGAGTACTGCATGACGTGACAGCATTCGGGAAAAAAAGCAAGCGGCAATATTGTGACATGCTCATGAGCAAGGCCGGAAATGCCAAAGATTCAGATACTTGACCAATGGTAACGCTCCACAGCCACTGCTGTTTCAAAACGGGATTCCGTGCCGGAAAAGGACCGGTCGTTACCCGGCGACCAGAAGCAGCACATAAGCGATGACGGTTACCATCAATCCGCGAAACGCGAGTGTGACGCAACGGTACTTGCCGCGCGCGATGGTGGAGAGAATATCGGCATTGTCGAGATATTCGGCGAAGAGATAGCGCTCGTCGCGCCGCGCCGCCGCGTCCCAGAAGAGCTGCCGGTGCTCGCCCCAGGTGCCCCAGAATAGCGAGGTGGACTTGGTGAGATGGCGCGGCAGCACCACCAGGATCGCCGACAGGATCGAGAAGACGGACGCCGCTGCAAGCAGACCGGAGAACAGAATGTGCTGCAGGTTTCCGTCGGCATAGCGCGTCCATGTAAAGACCGCGCGTACCTCGCTTGAGCTGACGAGAAAGGCAAGCATGAAGGTGAAGATGTAAGCCGCCTTCTGATCGGATATCTTGATCTGATCGTAGAAGATATCGTTTATCTTCTTGATATGGTCGAAATATTCCGATCCGATATCCTCTGTCGAAGGATCGCTCATCATCAGTTCAGTCGCACTTTCGAAATCCGCCACGCACTTACCTCCGCCGCAAAGTGTTTCCCTGATATTACACTTCACAACCAAAGCAAGAGCATAAGTAGAACTCTGCTTGACTTTTGGCGACGCCAAAGACAAACGCTTTTCTATGAGGGGTAGATTTACGAATTCCATGTCCGCCGTGATGGCGTTGACTGTGGCGGCGTCTTTTGTTGCGCGGCCGGCAGCGGCCGACCCTGTTTTGCGCGCTGAACCGGCAGCCGGTTCCGTCATCGACCGCAAGATGGGCGAGGAAGTGCGCTTCGTCGATCTGTCGAACTGGCAGAATGTCGACCTGCACCAGGATCTGCTCGGCGGCGACGTGCTGCGCACCAATGCATCCGGCCAGCTCGCCATCCTCTTTGCCGACCGCACCCAGGTTCGCCTCGGCCGCAATTCGGCGCTGCAGGTCAAGAAGATGGCGCGCGACGGCGACACGATCCTCAACCTGCAATCCGGCACCATGTGGGCCCGCGCCCAGCGCGGCGGCACGGGGCTGACGGTCGAGACCCCGGCAGCGGCCGCCGCCATCCGCGGCACGGACTGGACGCTGACCGTCAAGGGCGACCAGACCTCGCTGATCGTGCTTGAGGGACAGGTCGAGCTGAAGAACGAGTATGGCAGCGTCCAGGTGGCGGAGGGCGAAGGCGCCGTCGCCACCATCGGCCAGGCGCCGCGCAAGCTCGTCATCGTCACGCCGGATGATCGCGAGCAGATGCTCTTCTATCTGACGCTGCGCAGCGGCTTCACCTTCATGCCCGCCTCGCCGCTTCCGGTGCAGAAGATGCGCAGCGAGCGCAGCCGCATCGAAGCCAAGGCGCCCGGCGCCCGCAGCGCCGAGGATTGGCTGACGCTTGCCGAAGTGCAGCTCTCGCTCGATGGCCGCAGGAAAGCGCTGGAATCCCTGGCGCAGGCCCGCGCCTCTCGCCTCTCCGCCTCCCAGCGCGCCCGCGCCGATCTCATCGAGGCGCTGATCGCCGGCGCCGAGAAGCGCTATGACGATGCGGCCAAACTCTTTGCCAGCGCCGAACGCTCCCTCGATCCGCTGCGCCGCGGCATCGCCGCCTACGGCGGCTATTACGCCCGGTCGCTGCGCGATCCCTCCCGCAACGAGAAGCCGCCGGCGAGCGTCACCGGCCCCTACGCCGCGGTGATGAAGGCCTATACGGCAGGCTTCCTCGAAGACATCCCGGCAGCGATCGCCACGATGAAGCAAGCCGAGGCGCACTACCCCGAGGACTCGACGCTTCCGGCGCTGCGCGCCCAGCTCGCGCTGCTGATCAACGACCGCGTCCAGATGCAGGATGCAATCGCCCGCTCGCTGGCGATCGACCCGCAGGACCCGAACGCCCTGCAGGCCCGCGCCCGCATGCGCGCAGATTATCAGGGCGATCTCGAAGGCGCCCTCGCCGACTTGAACGCAGCGATCGAAGTGGCGCCCGGCTCATCCATGGCCTGGAACGACCTCGGTCTGCTGCAGGATGCCCGCGGCGCCTCGCGCGAAGCCGAAGCCGCCCTCAAGAAGGCGATCGAGCTCGATCCCGACGATCCGATCGGCCACGCCAATCTGGCAATTCTCTATCTCGATCAGTCACGGATGAAGGAAGCCAAGCGCGAAATCGACCTCGCGCTCGCCGCCGACCCGGCCTTCGACATCGCGCTGCTCGCCCGGGGCCGCTACTATCTGCAGATGGGCGAGATGGACAAGGCGATCGACGATCTCCTGGCATCCTCGACCGCCAATCCGGCGCATTCGCAGGCGCAGCTGATGCTCGCCGCCGGCCACTACGAAAAGGGCGACCGCGTCCTCTCGGAACAGGCGCTGGATAATGCCGACCGGCTGGACAAGAATGATCCGGTGATCTCGTCATTCCGCACCGCCGTCGCGATCGATGATTACGATCCGGATGGCGCGCTTGAGAATGCCCAGGAATTCCTGCGCCGCTCCAAGGCCCGCGGCGGCCACTACGGCTCGCTCGGCGCCAATCAGGATGCCGGCTCGACGCTGAACAATGCCTTCCGCCTGCGCGGCCTCAACGCCTGGGGCCGCTATTACGGCGATGCGGTCTTCGACCCCTTCGCCGGCAGCGGCTATGTCGACCAGTCGATCCGCGGCAACATCCGCCCCTTCGCCAATACCGAAATCTTCGACGACGAGATCGATCTCTACAAGCTGAACTCGAACAGCTTCTCAGCGCTCTTGCAGGGTCTGCTGCTCGATCCGCACATGCTGTCCGGCCGCTCACGCTCCGCCAACCTCCTGCGCCGCCCGTTTCTGGAGGGGTCGCTTGGCGCGGGCTTTATCAATTCGGCTGGCGAGACGAAACCGACGGGTGAAGCGGAGCTCCAGGGTTTTGCCAATGCCCCGTTCCCGGTGAGCGGGTATCTGAATTTGACGTGGGTGCAGACGCCGTATGGCGGCGATTATGGTCAATCTCTAGTCGGTTTGCTCGGGCCTGGAACCAACAATGGCGATATCAAAAACTGGTCCGGTAATGCGTATTTGACCGCAACGCCAAATCCCGACGATCGCTTCGTCCTCTACGCCAATCATAGCGATAGCCGGATCGATCAAACGATCGATTTCCCCTTCGCACCGGGCGGTGTGCCGTACAACGAAAGCGACAGGGTCAACTCAAGGGAGACTGCGGCCGGGATTGGTTGGAGCCATACCTTCGGGTATCGCAACGTTGTAAATTCAGCTTTCTTCTATACCGATAGTGAACAGCGCATTACCCAAGGTTTTGGCATACCACCAGTTACAGGGCGCTTTGCTACAAGTTCTCAACAGAACTATATAGTTGCGATCAACCACCTCTACGGAAGTGATGATTTGACTTGGCGGTACGGCCTGGAAGGCGGTGTCATCCATGCAGAGGCGTCGGATTCATTTCCTTTCGCGGCCGGAACTGATGAAGCAATCGGTCTTGGCCGTGCCTATATCGACCTGCTTCATGAAATCACTCCCACGCTGAAAGCCGAGTATGCAATCTTCGGAACGTTAGTGGATGGCGAGACAACAGACACGGCTAGGATTGAGCCTCGCCTTGGTGTCGCTTGGACACCTTCCGACGGCCAGTGGTTACGTGTTGCCTACATGCGCCAGAGCTTCGACCTTGGCAGCCCGACGCTGTCGCCGATTGGCGTTCTGGGCCTGCAATCAAACCAGCTATACTCAGGCAACGACGGATACACCGACACCATTGCGGTACAATGGGACGCGCAGTGGACCGATAGCTTCTTCACGAGTGTCGAATACCAGCATCAGCAGATCAAGGATCTGAACCTGGGTTACCCGATCACCAGCCCCTTTGTTCCCTATCTTCCAGGGGGCATCAGCATCAGTGATGGTAGACTTGATCGGCTAAGTGCCACAGCCAACGTTGCTCTCTCCTACGGCTTTGGTATCTCTGCAACGGTTGCCTATGCGCACTCCAAAAACGAGGATGCGAGCAACATTGGCTTCGGTGAGGCTTTGCCTTATGTGCCGGAACGCAGTGCCCAGCTTGCTGTCACTTGGGTCAACGAAGCCAATGTCAAAGCAACACTCGCGGCCAACTACATAGGCACACGCGAGGGGCAACTCGGTCCCTTCACGACCGTTAAACTTGACGACTACTGGACCCTCGACGCCAACATGATCTGGGAGCCGCTCGACAAGCGGTTCGCCCTCGAAGCCTCTGCCTTTAACCTTCTCGACGAGGATTTCGAGGTTGCGCCCGGCGTGCCGGGCTGGGGGCGTGCGGTCAAGGGCAGCCTGAAGATCCGCTTCTGATGCGCTCCAATCCCCGCCAGTCCACCCGCGCTCCCGGCTGGCCGTTCAGCAGCCGGCCGGTCAGGCTTGCCGTGCTGGTGCTGGCGACGCTGGTGGCAATTTCGTTTCTGTCGCGGCTGCCCGCCTGGTCGCTGCTCGAGCTCCGGAGCTTCGACTATCTCTCGACGGTCGATGATCCCCTTCCGCCCGAGGATGCGCCCGTCATCGTCGCGATCGACGAACCGGCGCTGGCGCAGATCAACGCCCAATGGCCCTGGCCGCGCCGCCTGCACGCCGACCTGATCAAGGCGCTGCGGGCCGCCGGCGCCAAGGCGATCGGTCTCGACATCATCATGGCCGAGCCGTCGTCTCCCGAGAATGACGCGGCAATCACCGCAGCCTCCGCACCCGATCTGGTGCTCGCCGGTGATGAAACGCTGATCCAGGCGCCGCAGGCCGATCAGCTGATCCGCACCACGCCGATGCCGCAGTTCACGGCCGCCGGTGCCAGAACCGGCATCGCCTCAATCGAGCTTGGCGGCGACGGCACCTTCCGCACCATTCCCGCCTATCGCGACGGCTTTGCCGTGATGCTGGCGGCCGCCGCGGGAAAGGCGGCCGCGATGCCGCCCGCGGGCGCGATGATCCAGTCCTTCGGCCCGGCCCGCAGCTATCCGACGGTCTCCTATTATCAGGCGCTCGATCCGCCGACTTTCCTGCCCCCTGATTTCTTCAGGAACCGCGTTGTGCTCGTCGGCCTCAGCCTGCAGAACGCACCCGAGATCGACAAGGGCGGCGCCGATACCTTTGCGACGCCCTATACCGTCCACACCGGCAAGCTGGTGGCTGGCGTCGAGATCCAGGCAACGATCTACGACAATATCGTCCACCGCTTCTATATCGCCAGGGGCGCGCTGCCGCTGGTGGCGCTGGCGATCCTCGTCGCGGCGATCCTCGCGGCGGCAACGGTCTGGCGCTCCACCAGCTGGCTGACACTCGCAGCCGCGATTGCCGCGATCGGCGTCTTCGCTGCCGCAAGCTTTGCCGGCATCCGCTTCGGCCATGTCTTCGTCTCGCCGCTCGGCCCGTCGATCGCCTATATCGCCGTCGCCTTCGGCCAGGCTGCCTTCGACTTCGCCGAGGAGCGTCGCAACAAGCAGCAGATCACCCGCGCCTTCTCGCAATATATCTCGCCGGAACTCGTCAAGCGGCTGACGGAAGACCCCTCGCAGCTGAAGCTCGGTGGCGAGCGGCGCACGCTCTCGGTGCTGTTTTCGGATGTGCGCGGCTTCACGACCATCGCCGAGACGATGAAGGACGATCCGGAGCAGCTGACGACGCTGATCAACCGGCTGCTGACGCCGCTGTCCGAAGTGGTGATGAACCATGGCGGCACGATCGACAAATATATGGGCGATTGCATCATGGCCTTCTGGAACGCCCCACTCGACGATCCCGATCATGCCATGCATGCCGTCACCGCGTCGCTGGCGATGCAGGAGGAGATCACCAAGCTCAATCACGAGCTGGAAGCCGAAGCCAGGGCCTTTGGTACGCCGCTGCATGTGCTGAAGATGGGCGTCGGCATCAATACCGGCGAATGCGTCGTCGGCAATATGGGCTCCACCCGCCGCTTCGACTACTCTTGCCTCGGCGACAGCGTCAACCTCGCCTCACGGCTGGAGGGCGCCTCGAAGAATTATGGCGTCGCGCTTCTGCTCGGCGAGACCACGGCATTCCTGGTCAGCGGCAAATATACAATCGCCGAGCTCGACCGCGTCATCGTCAAGGGCAAGACCGTCCCTGCCCCTGTCTTCACTATTCTGCACCGGGCCAATGACGATGCGCTCGCCGCCCACGCGCTGTTCCTGCAGGCGAAATATGCCGGCGAACTGGTCGAGGACGATCCCCGCTTCGACGTGATGGCGGCGATGATCCCGGAACTTTCGGGCTATTACGCAGTCATGCGCCACGACGCGGCACAGGACCGATAATCGCGCCAGCGTCCTTTCCCTGCGTCACCTTTTACGTCTAAGATCGCCGCACCGATAACAGCAAGAGCATGCCATGTCCGCCGATCTCAAGACCGTCATCCCCGTTCCGCAGCCCGTTTTGCTTCCCATCGAAGGCAGCGCCGATTTCTTCCCCGTGCGCCGCGTCTATTGCGTTGGCCGCAACTATGCCGACCATGCGATCGAGATGGGCCATGACCCGAGCCGCGAGCTGCCTTTCTTCTTCCAGAAGAACCCGGACAATCTGCTGCCCGCCGGAAAACCCTTCCCCTATCCGCCGCTCTCCGAAGATGTGCATTACGAAGCCGAATGCGTGATCTTCCTGAAGGAAGGCGGCGAGAACATTCCGGTCGAGACGGCGCTTGAATGCATCTATGGTTACGCGATCGGCATCGATTTCACCCGCCGCGACCTGCAGGCCGTCGCCAAGAAGATGGGCCGCCCTTGGGAGGTCGCGAAAGCCTTCGAATTCTCCGCCCCGGTCTCGCCAATCGTCCCCGCGGATGAGCTCGGCCACCCCGCAAGCGGCCGCATCTGGCTCGATCACAATGGCAAGCGCGTCCAGGAAGGCGATCTCAACCAGATGATCTGGAAGGTGCCGGAGATCATCGCCGAACTTTCGAAGCTGTTCATCCTGGCGCCTGGCGACGTGATCATGACCGGCACGCCCGCGGGCGTCGGCGCCGTCATCAAGGGCGATATCGTCGAATGCGGTATCGATGGCATTGCCACCCTCACCGTCACCGTCAGCTGAGGAATTGCCATGCCGGTGTATGCGCTCGGAGGACTGACGCCACGCCTTCCCGCAAGCGGTCTTTACTGGATCGCTCCGGATGCGCATGTGATCGGCGACGTCGAGCTCGGTGAAGGCGCCGGCATCTGGTTCGGCGCGGTGCTGCGTGGCGACAACGAGCCGATCTTCGTCGGCCGCAACACCAACATCCAAGAAGGCGCGATGCTGCATACCGATCCAGGCGCGCCCGTGACGATCGGCGAAGGCTGCACCATCGGCCACCACGCCATCGTCCACGGCTGCACCATCGGCGACAACGCGCTGATCGGCATGGGCGCGACGGTGCTCAACGGCGCCAGGATCGGCAACAATTGCCTGGTCGGCGCCAACGCGCTGGTCACCGAGGGCAAGGAATTCCCCGACGGCTCGCTGATCGTCGGCTCCCCCGCCCGCGCCATCCGCACACTGGATGATAAGGCGATAGAAGGGCTGAAGCGCTCGGCGGAGAAATACGTGTCGAACTGGCAAAGGTTCGCGCGCGATCTCAGGCGACTAGACTAAGGGATTACGGCCAGAAATCCCCTCCAGGTTGAAAGGCACCCCGTCGATATCTACAATAGGATTGTCTGGGGGTAGGATCGGATGGCCATTTACATCATTTCATTCGCTTTGAGTTTTGCCGTCATCATAGGCCTGAACTTCGCCTTCTCCGCTGAGGGCAACTGGAGCATTTGGCTCTACATGTTCGCCATCGTCGTAGGCTTCCAGCTGATCATGCGCTTCGTTGCGCCGAAGATCATCCGCAAGTACGGCAAGAAGAGAGAGCAATAGCCTCCGCGGCCTGAATCGCGCGAAAGCCTAAGCCGCGCAGCTCTCGCAAACGCCGCGGATCTCGATCGTCGTCTTCTCGGCCTTGAACTTCTTAGCGCGCATCCGGTCCATCAGCCTGTGATCCACCTCGTGGTCGTGAAATTCGATGACCTGGCCGCAGCTTTCGCAGATGGCGAAGGCGACGGTGCCGTGGTTGTGGCAGTTCTCGTCCGGATGGGCGCAGACGACGAAAGAGTTGATGCTTTCGAGCCGGTGGACGACGCCATATTCGAGCAGCTTGTCGAGCGCCCGGTAGACCTGCAGCGGCGCGCGAAAACCGTGATCCCTGAGCTTGTCGAGGATCGTGTAAGCGCTGAGCGGCCCTTCGGATTTTTCCAGGACGTCATAGACCAGAGCCTGGTTCTTGGTCAGTTGCGGCGTGTTCATGTGCCTTGTCCTTGCGCTTGTCTGCGTCCCAGCCGCGGCAGCAGGCTGAGGATGAAGAGGATGAGTGCAGCCACCACGATCGACGGGCCGGATGGCGTATCATAGGTCAGCGAGCCGAACAGCCCGCCGACCACGGCGACGGCGCCGATCAGCGATGCGAGCACCGCCATGATCTCAGGCGTCGGCGAAAAGCGGCGGGCGGCCGCAGCCGGAATGATCAGCAGCGAGGTGATCAGCATGATCCCGACGATCTTCATGGCGATGGCGATGACGACGGCCATCAGGAGCATGAAAAACAGCCGCGCCCTCTCGGGCTGCATGCCCTCGGCTTCGGCCAGCTCCGGATTGACGGTTGAGGCCAGCAACGGCCGCCACAGCCAGATGATCGCAGCAACGACGAAGAGACCGCCGATCCAGATGACCGCGATATCGCTCTTGGAGACGGCCAGGATATCGCCGAACAGGAAGGCGATGAGATCGATGCGCACCCAGCTCATGAACGCGACCATGACGAGACCGATCGCCAGCGTTGCATGCGAGAGAATGCCGAGCAGCGCATCAGCCGACAGTGCCTGACGCTTCTGCAGGAGAAGCAGCAGGATCGACACCGTCGCGGCGACGCCGAAGACGGCGAGCGTCAGGTTGAACTGGAAGAGCAGCGACAACGCCACGCCGAGCAGCGCCGAATGGGCGATCGTGTCGCCGAAATAGGCCATCCGCCGCCAGATGATGAAGCAGCCGAGCGGCCCGGTGGTCAGCGCCAGACCGACACCGGCGAGGATCGCGCGGACGAAGAAATCGTCAAGCATGGCGCTCTCCCGCATGGTGATGATGGTGATCGTGCCCGTCGTGGTCATGGTCATGACCATGCGCGTGATCATGATCGTGGTGATGACCATCCTCCGGATGGCAGTGATCGGTCACCGTTCCATCGGCATGCTGGACGCGGCCGTCGGGCAAATGCGTGTGGTCGTGATGGTGGCTGTAGACGGCAAGCGTCTGCGCCGCGCGGCTGCCGAACAGGCGCACATATTCCGGGCTCTGGCTGACCGTCTGCGGCGTGCCGCGGCAGCAGACATGGCCGTTGAGGCAGATGACGGTATCCGTCTCGGCCATGACGACATGGAGGTCGTGCGAGATCAGCAGGATGCCGCAGCCGGTATTGTTTCGGATCTGCTTGATCAGGTCGTAGAGGGCGATCTCGCCGGAGAAATCTACGCCCTGCACCGGTTCGTCGAGCACAAGCAGATCGGGCTTGCGGGCAATGGCGCGGGCCATCAGGGCGCGCTGGAATTCGCCGCCGGAGAGGTGTTGAACCTCGGCATCGAGCATATGCGCCATGCCGGCCGCCTCAAGCGCCGCCATCATTTCCTTGTCGGCGAGCGGCCCCGTAAGCGTCATCAGCCGGCGCACGGTGAGCGGCAGCGTCCAGTCGACCGCAAACTTCTGCGGCACATAGCCGACCTTCAGGCCGGACAGGCGCTCGACCGTGCCCTCATCCGGCTTCAAAACACCGATGACCGCCTTGGCGCTCGTCGATTTGCCGGAGCCGTTCGGGCCGATCAGCGTCACGATCTCGCCCGGCGAAACCGAGAAATCGACGCCGCGGACCAGCCAGCGCCCGTTGCGCCTGATGCCGACATTGTTGAGGGAAACCAGCGGCTTCGCCCCTGTATTGGCGGGAGATAACATAATTTTCCTGATGTGCTGTTGCGTCATGCTATCGCACACGTTATAGCATTACGCAATTGATGTAATAACATAACAAACGCTATTCAAGCGGAGCGCGCACATGAAACTGGCCGCCGGCCTCTCCCTCGCCCTTCCGGCCCTGCTTCTGGCGGGCGCAACCCAGGCCGCCGATGCGCCTGTCGTCGTCACCTCGATCAAGCCTGTCCATTCGCTGGTCGCCTCAATCATGCAGGGCGTCGGCACGCCGGAGCTGATCGTCGATGGCGCCGCCTCCCCGCATACCTACAGCATGAAGCCCTCGAATGCGCGCACGCTGCAGGACGCCAAGGTGGTCTTCTGGGTCGGCCCCGGCCTCGAGGCCTTTCTGCAAAAGCCGCTGGAATCGCTCGGCTCCGATGCCAGCATTGCCGAGCTCGACGATGCGCCCGGCCTCACCAAGCTGAAGTTCCGTGAAGGCGGCGCCTTCGAGCCGCATGACGATGGCGACGAGGCCGAAGCGCACGACCACGACCATGCGGAAGCCGCCGGTCACGATGACCACGGGCATGATCATGACCACGATCACGGCGAATTCGATACCCATCTCTGGCTCGATCCCGCCAATGCCAAGGCGATGGCCGCCGAAATCACCACGACGCTGGTTGCCGCCGATCCGGCCAACGCGCTGACCTATCAGGCCAATGCAAAGACGCTCGATGACAAGCTGGATGCCCTCGACAAGGAGCTGGCGGCCACCGTCGCGCCCGTCAAGGACAAGCCCTTCATCGTCTTCCACGATGCCTACCAGTATTTCGAGCACCGCTACGGCATCAAGGTCGCTGGCTCGATCACCGTCAGCCCGGAAACCATCCCCGGCGCCGAGCGCGTTTCCGAGATTCACAAGAAGGTCGCCGAACTTGGCGCCACCTGCGTCTTCGCCGAGCCGCAATTCGAACCCCGCCTCGTCGACGTCGTCATCGAAGGCACCAAGGCGAAGTCGGGCGTCCTCGATCCGGAAGCCGCCACGCTTGAAGCCGGTCCCGATCTCTACTTCACCCTGATGCGCGGCATTGCAGCCAGCATGAAGGATTGCCTCAGCCGCGAGAGCTGAGCTTTCGAATACCGATGAGAGAGGCGAGCCCTTCCGCTTGCCTTTTTCAGATCAGAATATGTAATGATATAACATTAACACGGAGACATCCATGGATAACAGGCTCCCGGTCACCGTCCTGTCCGGCTTCCTCGGCGCAGGCAAGACGACGCTGCTCAATCACGTCCTTTCCAATCGACAGGGCATGCGCGTCGCCGTCATCGTCAACGACATGAGCGAGGTGAATATCGATGCTGCGCTGGTGAGGGATGGCGGCGCCAACCTGTCGCGCACCGAGGAACAGCTGGTCGAGATGACCAACGGCTGCATCTGCTGCACGCTTCGCGACGACCTGCTGACCGAGGTCCGCCAGCTCGCCGAACAGGGCCGGTTCGATTACCTGCTGATCGAATCGACAGGTATTGCCGAGCCCCTGCCCGTCGCCACCACATTCGAGTTCCGCGATGAGGCCGGCGAAAGCCTCTCCGATCTCGCCCGGCTCGACACCATGGTCACCGTCGTCGATGCCGCCAATCTGCTGGCGGACTACGCCTCTACCGATTTCCTCGCCGATCGCGGCGAGACTGCAGGCGATGGCGACAACAGGACGATCGTCGATCTCCTGGTCGAGCAGATCGAATTCGCCGATGTCGTCATCCTCAACAAGGCCGGCACGGCGACGCCGGAGCAGCGCGACGCCGCCCGCATCATCATCACCGGGCTGAACCCGGATGCGAAGCTGATCGAGACGGATTTCGGCCGCGTCGAACTCGCAGACGTCCTGGGCACCGGCCGCTTCGATATCGACAAGGCCGAGACCCACCCGCTCTGGTACAAGGAGCTGCACGGCTTCCGGGATCATGTGCCGGAGACCGAGGAATATGGCATCCGCTCCTTTGTCTATCGCGAGAAGCGGCCCTTCCACCCCGGAAAGCTGCAGGCCTTCCTCGATCGCCCCTGGCCGGGCGTCGTCCGTTCGAAAGGCTTCTTCTGGCTGGCAACCCGCCCACATTATGTCGGCGAGATCAGCCAGGCCGGCGCCATCGTCCGCACCGGCAAGATGGGTCTGTGGTGGACGGCGGTGCCGAAGGAGCAGTGGCCGCGCGACCCTGGCTTCGAAAACAACATTGCGCCCTATCTCGACCCTGTCTGGGGCGATCGCCGCCAAGAGATCGTCTTCATCGGCGCCGAGCCGATGGACGAGGCCGAGATTCGCGCCGGGTTGGATGCATGTCTCGTCGATGCCGCGGATTTCACGCCCGAGAAATGGCGCGATCTTCCAGATCCCTTCGCCAGCTGGGCATTGCGCGCCGCATGAGCGAAAGAGCAAAGGCTTTCCGCTGCGTCTGCGAGGAATGCGAACCGCTGCCGCCGATCCCCGGCCTCAGCATTCCCGAGCCGCAGCCGACCAAAGCCAGGGCGCTGGCAGCAGCATTGCTCAAGGCAGCCATCGGACACAAACCGGCTGCCGGTCAGGACGAATGAAAAAGGGCGGCATCGCTGCCGCCCTTTCTGTTTCATTCCCGCAACCGCTTAGCGGCCGGCAATGATGCTGGTGATGATGCCGGTGGCGACGCCGACCAGCAGGAAGTCGTTGTCGACCTTTACCCAGTGATAGCCGCGCGGCGGAGCCGACAGGCGGTAGCGGCGGTAATCGCGAACGTCAGCCATGCGGCGACGCTCGGCGGCGGTGACGCGATGACCCTTGGTCCAGCGGTACTTCTTGACGATGACCTGCTTGTGAACGTTCTTCTCGACGACCACAGGGCGGCGGTAATCGTTGGCGCTGGCTTCCGAAGCAACGATCGGCGACAGCAGGAAGGAGGCGGAGAGAAGAGCGGCGAAGAACTTTTTCATTGGGGTTTCCTCGTGTTGAACACGCCCCGAAATTACGTCCATAAAGATGAACCGAATCTGAAATTTTAATTAAACTTCTGTAATCCAGACAAAGGCTTATGCCGGATATCTAATGTAGCGTTCGCAGCGTCAGCGGCGCACGATTGCCATTGAGATGACGTCGAGATAACGCCCGTCGATGCAGACGAAGTCCTTGCCGATCCCCTCCCGAACGAAGCCGACGCGCTCGTAAAGCCGGATGGCGCGGGCGTTATCGGCATGGACGTTGAGCTCGATGCGCACCAGCCCCTTCGACTGGGCATCCTCAATCGTTTTCCTGATCAGCCGCTCGCCAAGTCCCTTGCTGCGAAACGCCGACAGGATGCCCATGCCGAGCGCCCCGCCATGGGCATGGATCGGTTGCGCGTGGCGGCGGATATCGCACCAGCCGGCCACCGCGCCGTCGGCGATCGCCACGAATTGCGAATGGCCGTTGGCAATCATATCCCGTACGAAGGCCCGCGTGCTCTCGAGCGGCGGCGCCTCCAGGAAGGTCAAGTAGCGCCGCTCGCGGGCGACGGTATCGAGCGCTTGATGAAAGCCGTCGATATGCTGCTCTGCGATCGGGACGATGTCTATATCGCTCATTGTTCCCTTACAGCTCCTCGTAATTGAACCAGTCGAAATCGGCCGTCTTCGCCCTGCCCGACGTATCGAAGGCAAAGACGCCGGCAAAGGCGCCGGTAAACGAGCCATGCTCGCCGCGCCCGCCCTCGTCGGAAACGACGCCGGCATCGAGCTCGGGGCCTACAGGTTGCCAGGCGCCCATGCCCTCGGTCTGCCAGAAGAACTGCAGCCCGTTCTCGCGGATTTCCATCGACAACTGGACGCGGCCCTCGGCCGGCACGCCGGCACCACTGCCTGCCGGGAAGCTCAGCCGCCCATTCGGATAATCGCCATCGCAGGAGAGCACCGTCACACAGCGCCCGAGCTTCTCATGCAGCGTCACTGCGACGGCATGGAACTTGTGGCGGTTATAGTAATGCGTCAGGCCCGCCACCTGCTGGTAGGTATCCGGCTGGAACTCGACGACCGTCTCGGCGCGGAAGCTGTGATGCTCCTGGCGGCGCGCCACCAGCGACTGCTCGAACCAGGAACCGATGCTTTCGCGGGCGATCAGGCGCAGATGACCGGGCCGTTCCGTCAGGTTGAAGATGCGCTGCGGCTCCGGCGTACGCAGCCACTGGAAATCGGCTGGCAGCTTGCCGCCGTCGAAACTGTACTCGGTGCGAACCGGCTTTTCGGCAAGCGTCGCGCCATTCAGGCCGGGCACCTCGACATCGGGCACGGCGGTGCCGTTTTCGAGATAGAGCCAGCCATCCTCCTTCCAGACGCATTTCTGCAGCGCCGTCTCGCGCCCCAGCGTGCAGCGCCGCTTCGGCGGCATCGGCCGCCCGCAGAGATGGGTGTGATAGACCTGCCCATCCGGCGTCTCGACATATTGCCCATGCCCTGCCCGCTGCAGCACGGCGCCCGGCTGGTCCTTGGAGGTGATCAGATGCATGTTCGGATGCATCTCATAGGGACCATCGATGCTGCGCGAGCGCGCCATCGTCACCGCATGGTCGTATCCGGTGCCGCCTTCGGCTGTCGTCAGATAATAGTAGCCGTTCTTCCTGAAGATATGCGGCCCCTCGACGAGCCCCAGGGGGCTGCCGGCAAAGATGTTCTTGATCGGCCCGACGAGCGAACGCGTCTCGGCATCCCATTCCTGCAGCAGGATGCCGTCGAAAGCCGGTGACTTCGGCGCGCCGCCGTAGCTCTCGGTGCGGTGGTTCCACTGCATGTTGACGAACCACTTGCGGCCGTCCTCATCATGAAACAGCGACGGGTCGAAGCCGGAAGAATTCACGTAGATCGGCTCCGACCACTCGCCGTCGATCGACGGCGATGTGACGATGTAATTATGCGCATCCTTGAAATTGCCATCGAAGCGCTTGACGTCGGTGTAGACGAGCCAGAACAAACCATCTGCATAGGAAAGACAGGGCGCCCAGACGCCGCAGCTGTCAGGATTGCCGCGCATGTCGAGCTGCGACTTGCGCTCCAGCGGACGCTTCACCAGCGTCCAGTTCACCAGATCGCGCGAATGATGGATTTGCACACCCGGATACCACTCGAAGGTCGACGTCGCGATATAGTAATCCTCGCCGACACGGCAGATCGACGGGTCCGGATTGAAACCGGGCAGAATGGGATTGCGGATCATGGCGGCTCCTCCAGAATTTGCGGTACGTACATCAGAACGACAGAGACTCCGGTATCAGCCCCGCGCGCTCCCTCATCTCTGTGCTCGTCACAGAGATCTAGCCAGCCCAAGTCCTTGGGCTGGAAAGCCTCTCTTCGCCGCGCAGACGCGCGGCGGCTGGATTCCTGTGACGAGCACAGGAATGAGGGAGTGTGAAGACACGTCGCCCGTCACCCCCCTCAGCACCCAGCTTGCCGGATGATTAGTCCAGCTCAGCCGACTTAGCCCACAGATTGATATCCGCTTCCTTGGCATAGACATCGATCTGCTTCAGCTCGTCCGCGGTGAACTCGAGATTGTCGAGTGCCTTGACGCAATCGACGATCTGCGAGGAGCGGCTGGCGCCGATCAGTGCCGAGGTCACGCGGTCCCCGCGCAGCACCCAGGCGATTGCCATCTGCGCCAGCGTCTGGCCGCGCTTCTCGGCGATCTCGTTGAGCTTCTTGATGTTGTCGATGATCGAAGGACGGATGAAGTCCTTCTTCAGGAAGTGGTTCTGCGCCGCGCGGCTGTCCTGCGGGATACCGCCGAGATACTTGGTGGTCAGCATGCCCTGCGCCAGCGGCGAGAAGACGATCGAGCCCATGCCCGTTTCATCGAGTGTGTCGAGCAGCTTGTCGTCCTCGACCCAGCGATTGAGCATCGAATAGCTCGGCTGATGGATCAGGCATGGCGTACCGAGTTCCCTAAGGATCGCGGCCGCTTCGCGGGTGCGCTGCGAATTGTAGGACGAGATGCCGACATAGAGCGCGCGGCCGGAGCGGACGATATGATCAAGCGCGCCGCAGGTCTCTTCCAGCGGGGTCTCCGGGTCGAAGCGGTGCGAATAGAAGATATCGACATAGTCGAGGCCCATGCGCTTCAGGCTCTGGTCGCAGGACGCGATCAGATACTTGCGGCTGCCCCACTCGCCGTAAGGACCCGGCCACATGTCGTAACCGGCCTTGGACGAAATGATCAGCTCATCGCGCAGGCCTGCGAAATCGGTACGCAGGATCTCGCCGAACGCGGTCTCGGCGCTGCCGGGAGGCGGGCCGTAATTGTTGGCGAGGTCGAAATGGGTGATACCGAGATCGAAGGCCGTGCGGCACATGTCGACCTTGCGGTCATGTGGCGTGTCGCCGCCGAAATTGTGCCAGAGGCCGAGAGAGACGGCAGGCAGCTTCAGGCCCGAACGGCCCGTGCGGTTGTATTTCATCTTCGAATAACGGTCGGAAGCCGGTTGCCAGCTCATAAAATTCTCCTTGATAAAATATCGGGTCTCGATGACCCGCTAGTGCCGCACTTATACGCCTTAGGCAACCTCAGCGCAGACCTAAATTTCGTCATCCTCGGGCTTGTCCCGAGGATCTGCCGCGCCATCACTAGATCCTCGGGACAAGCCCGAGGATGACGGCTGCGGGAAGGCTCGCGCATGGCGAACCTTCCCGTCCCTTGTTCAGCGAAGCAGCGCCTGCGCCTCTTCGATGCCGAGGGCAGCCGGCTGCGTGCAGGTCGTCGTCAGTTCGATGAAGCGGCCTTCTTCGCCAGACTTCAGGATCGACGTCATGACGTCGACGCCGTGCAGCGTGCGGTCGAGCGAGCAGCGCGCATCACGCCCCTCGATGATCGCCATCGCCATGTCGGCGAGACCGGCCGTGCGGTAGTTGGCGCGCGGTCCCTGCGGGCTCTCCTGGTTGAAGATGCCGAAGGGATGATCCCAGCCCTCGACCGGCTTAATGTCCTTGTCCTTGCCGCTCGCCTCGACGACGCCGCCGAAGAAGTTCGGATCCGGCACATAGAGCGAGCCTTCGGTGCCGTAGAGCTCCATATTGGCATGGCGGTGAGACCACACGTCCCAGCTTGCCGTCAACGTCACCGTTGCGCCGCTGACGAATTCGAGGATCGCCTGGATCGTCGTCGGCGTCTTCACCGGGATCACTTCGCCGTTGCGCGGCGCGCTGGTGATCGTGCGGGTTTCCGATGCCATCGAGGTCATGGCGCCCACGCGCTTCACCGGACCGATCAGGTTGATCAGATTGGCGATGTAGTAAGGACCGAGATCGAGGATCGGGCCGCCGCCCGGCAGGAAGAAGAAGTCCGGGTTCGGATGCCACATTTCCATGCCCGGGCTCATGACGTAGCAGGCGCCCGAGGTGATCCGGCCGACGCCGCCTTCATCGATGAATTTGCGGGCGAGCTGATGCGCGCCCCCGAGGAAGGTGTCGGGCGCGCAGCCGACGGAGAGGTTCTTTTCCTTGGCGATGCGGCGAAGTTCCTCGCCCTGCTCCAGCGTCAGAACCAGCGGCTTTTCCGAATAGACGTGCTTGCCCGCCTCGAGGATCGACTTCGAGACCGGGAAATGCGCGTCCGGGATCGTCAGGTTGACGACGACGTCGATCTCATCGTTCTTGAGGAGCTCCTCGATCGTCTGCGCCTTGACGCCGTATTCGGCGGCACGCGCTTCGGCCGCCTGCATGTTGATGTCAGCGCAGGCCAGGACCTTCAGGCCCTTGAACAGCGGCGACAGGGAGAAATAGGTGGTGGAGATGTTGCCGCATCCGATGATGCCGACGCCAAGTTCCTTGGTCATGATATGCCTCAATAGGTCTTGAAGGATGCGATCGAGCGGGTGATCAGGCGATCGACATCGGCCGGATTGTCATGCTCGACGACGAAATGCTTGGCCTTGGTGCCCTTCAGCGCGGCGATCAGCTTTGCCCAGGGCAGCGTGCCATGGCCGACATCGGCCCAGCCGTCCTCGTTCTTGTTCTCGCCGGCGGACGCAATGTCCTTGACGTGGACCGACGTGATGCGCGAACCGAGCTTCTCGATCCAGGCGAAGGGATCGGCGCCGCCACGGACGACCCAGGCGATATCGGCTTCCCAGGAAATATCCGGCGCGCCTTCGAAGATGCGCTCGATCGGCAGAGAACCGTCGGCGAGCTTCACGAATTCGAAGTCGTGATTGTGCCAGCCGAACTCGTAGCCGGCATCCTTGAAGGGCTTTGCCATCTCATGCAGGCGCTTGCCGAATGCCAGCCAGCCGGCGCCGTCGGTCGGGCGCTGATCGGCGGCCAGATGCGGCGCATAGATCGAATCCATGCCGAGAAGCTTGGCGATGTTGAGCGACTTCTTGACTTCGCCATCCAGGAAATCCGGGCTGAAATGGCCGCTCGCCATCGTCAGGCCGTTCTTGTCCAGTTCGCCGCGCAGGCTGTTCAATCCGGCATCGTCGAGATCGGCATAGATACCGCCGAAGCCTTCGACTTCGCCGTAACCGGCCTTGCCGAGCTTTTCGAAGATCGCCGAATAGGGCTGGAAGTTGCGCGCGCTATAGAGCTGAAAGCTGAGTTTCGTCATCATTTCCTCCTCGGGCCTCGTGCCCATCTTTCAAATTCATTCTGCCGACTGGCAGGAATGCAGGTCGTAGAAACGGAAGTCCGGCAGCTTGCCCTTTTTGAGCGCCTTGGCCGGGGTGAAGGTGATGCGGCGGGTTTCACCGGCCGCGAGATCGAAGGCGTTGTCGGAATATTTCCCGTCCTCGTCCGTCTCGATCATCACGAAGAGCGCCAGTCCCCTGGCGGTGACATTGAGGCAGACCGAGCCGTCCTCCTCGACATATTCATGCGTCACCTGCAGATCAGCGGGTTCGAGCTCCAGCGCCTTGTAGGTGCCGTGGACATGATGCCCCTCGCCCCCCATGCCGTTCGAGGCCGTGAAGCGCCAGGCAAGCAGCGTTCCCTCGGGGATATCCGAGATATCGATCGAGGCAGCCGTCACCGCCGCGTCCGGCGAGCAGACCGCCTGAACATCCCGCAGGTGCTTGCGCTCACCCTTCATCGTCAGGATCGAGATCGAGAGATCGACGCTGACTTCATCCAGCGTATCGTTGACCAGCGAGAAGCGGATCGACTTGCCGTCATCGGCCGGAATGGCGGCGACGGCTACTGGCTGGAAGAAGCGCTTGACCAGATAGTGCATCGCCTTCCAGCGGCCGCCGTAATCGAGGCTCGACCACGAGGCGACCGGCCAGGTGTCGTTGAGCTGCCAGTAGATCGTTCCCATGCAATGCGGCTTCAGCGACCGCCAGTATTCCACCGCCGTCTTGATCGCCAGGCCCTGCTGGATCTGGCTGAGATAGACGAAATTAGGGAAATCCTTGGGGAAACGGAAATAGCGGAACATCGTGCCGGCGATACGCTCGTTGCCGCCGGCATTCTTCTGGTGCAGCTCCATGACCGGCGACGCGACGTTCATGTCCTTGGCGTCCGCATAGGTCTTGATGACAGGCAGCGACGTATAGGACTGGAAGCCGAATTCGGAGCAGAAACGCGGCCGCACCGTGCGGTAATTGTCGAACGACTTGTTCTCGTGCCAGACCGACCAGTAATGCATGTCGCCGGAACCATCGGCATGCCAGGCATCGCCGAAATCGAGATAGCCGGAAGCCGGGCTCGACGGCCACCAGATGGCGCCCGGCGCCGCCTTCTTCATCGCCAGCTCGATCACCCGGTTCAGGCGGTCGTAGGAAACGAGATAGCGATCGCGATCCTTGCGCGACTCCTCGAACCAGGTGAGCGCCCCGACCAGCTCGTTGTCGCCGCACCAGATGGCGATCGACGGATGCGAGGAGAGCCGCTTGACCTGATAGTCCACCTCGAGCGCAACGCTATCGAGGAAGTCATCGGTCGAGGGATAGAGGTTGCAGGCGAACATAAAGTCCTGCCAGACCATCAGGCCCAGCCGGTCGCAGAGATCGTAGAAATAATCCTGCTCGTAGAACCCGCCGCCCCAGACGCGGATCATGTTCATGTTGGCGGCCTTCGCCGACTGCAGCAGGTCCTCGGTCTTCTCCGGCGACGACAGCGAATAGAGCGCGTCGGCCGGGATCCAGTTGGCGCCGCGGCAGAAGATTTCGCGGCCATTGACCTTGAAGGCGAAACGGCTGCCGGCGGCATCGGGCGTGGTGATCAGCTCAACGGTCCTCAGACCGATCTGCTTGGTGACGCTATCGGCGGGAAGCTCGACCTTCAACGTGTAGAGCGCCTGCTCGCCGCTGCCCGACGGCCACCAGAGCTTCGGCTTGTCGATCTGGAAGAACTGATTGATGACGGTCTCGCCGCCATTGACGCCGACATCAAGGCGCACCCGCTCGCCGTCGAGCTCGAAATGCACAGGCACGATGCCCGGGTTCTTCGAATAGAGCGTCGCGGTCACCTGCAATTCGACGCTGCCGTCGAGATTATGCGTCTGGCGCGTCGTCACATGCTCGATGCGGGCGGTTTCCAGTTTCTTCAGCGCGACCGTTCCGTAGAGACCGAGCGGCGCGAGAGCGATATTCCAGTCCCAGCCAAAATGGCACTGCGGCTTGCGCAGCATGTTGCCGTTCGGGATCGGCGAATTGCCGGTCGAATAGGGAATGTAGAAAGGCTGCTTACCCTGCCGGTCGGCGCCTTCCGCGATGCTCGACTTGAAGACGATACGCACCGTGTTATCGCCGGCCTTCAGCATCGACGTCACGTCAGGACGGTAACGGCGGAAGGCGTTATCGGCCGAAAGCGCCAGGAAGCCGTTCACATAGACCGAGGCGACCGTATCGAGGTAGTCGATATCGAGATACCAGTCGCCCTCGGTTTCCTTAAGCTTGAAGCTGCGCTCGATCGTCCATTCCTGATGCGCGACCCACTGGATCTTCTCTTCGTTCCGGCCGAAATAAGGATCGGGAATGAGATTGGCGGCATGCAGCGCGGTGTGCACATCGCCCGGAATATTGATCGTGGTTTTGACCTCGCCATCGGCGGAGGCAAGGTGCCAGCTGCCCGAGAGGTCGATGGGGGAACCGTTCTTCGGCAAGGACGTCATGGTATGTTTCCGATCAGGCCGCCTTGGGAAGACCGATACCGGTCCGCGGCCAAACTTGGACGGCCTTTCGGCCGCTATTGAGGATAAGGCGGAGCTTACGCCCCGCCCCTATTGCGTTTGTCAGATCCGGTCCTCGGTCTCGGCATCGAAAACCGACGCGAGCGAGGTGTCGAAGCCGAGCTTGACCGGCGTGCCGGGGCTGAAGCGGCGCGCGCCGTTGATGCGTACCGACATCGTATGTCCGGCATGTTTCAGCCAGAGCAGATTGTCGGCGCCCATCGGCTCCTCGACGTCGACCGTCGCTTCATGAACTTCGGCACCGAGCTCTTCGTTGACCTTGATATGCTCGGGACGGACGCCGAGCACCACCTTTCGGCCGGGCTGCAGCGGCTCGGAAGCCTGGTATCCCTCCAGCGAGAAGGTCACGCCGTTTGCCACAAAGGCAGGCTTGCCGTTCGCAGTTGCCAGTTCGCCGCGCAGGAAGTTCATCGACGGCGAGCCGATGAAACCGGCGACGAAGAGATTGCGCGGCTTGTTGTAGATCGTCGTCGGATCGGCGAGCTGCTGGATGATGCCGCTCTTCATGATGGCGATACGATCGGCCAGCGTCAGTGCCTCGATCTGGTCGTGCGTGACATAGATCATCGTGTTCTTCAGCGACTGGTGCAGACGCTTGATCTCGACGCGCAGCTCCGAGCGCAGCTTGGCGTCGAGGTTCGACAGCGGCTCGTCGAAGAGGAACACGTCGACATCGCGCACCAGGGCGCGGCCGATGGCGACACGCTGGCGCTGGCCGCCCGAAAGCTCGGCCGGCTTGCGCTTCAGGAGCGGCTGGATTTGCAGGATCTCGGCAGCCCGGGCGACGCGCTTGTCGATCTCCGCCTGAGGAACCTTGGCGACCTGCAGGCCGAAGGACAGGTTCTTCTCGACCGTCATCTGCGGATAGAGCGCGTAGGACTGGAACACCATGCCGATGCCGCGGTCCTTGGGCTCTTCCCAGGTGACGTTCTTGCCCTTGATGTAGATCTGCCCTTCCGACGCATCGAGGAGGCCGGCAATACAGTTTAAGAGCGTGGACTTGCCGCAGCCGGACGAGCCGAGCAGAACCAGGAATTCGCCGTCGTTGATATCGAGGTTCAGGTCCTTGAGAACGCTGACAGCGCCGAAATTCAACGACAGATCTTTGATGGAAACGCTTGTGTTCATGATCAACCTTTCACTGCGCCGGCGGCGATACCGCGGACGAAGAGACGTCCGGACACGAAGTAGACGATAAGCGGCACCAGACCCGTGAGGATCGTTGCGGCCATGTTGACGTTGTATTCCTTCACACCCTGGACGGAATTGACGATGTTGTTGAGCTGAACCGTCATCGGATAGGTATCCGGGCGGGTGAAGACGACGCCGAATAGGAAGTCGTTCCAGATGCCGGTGACCTGCAGGATCATCGCAACGACGAAGATCGGCAGCGACATCGGCACCATGATGCGCAGGAAGATCTGCCAGAATCCCGCGCCATCGACACGCGCCGCCTTGAAGAGCTCCTGCGGCAGCGACACGAAGTAGTTGCGGAACAGAAGCGTCAGGATCGGCATGCCGAAGATCGAGTGGACGATGACGAGGCCGGTCAGGCTGCCATAGAGGCCGATCTCGCGCAGCACGATGACGATCGGATAGATCATCACCTGGTAGGGAATGAAGGCGCCGATGATCAGGATCGAGAAGAACAGTTCCGATCCCTTGAAGCGCCAGTTGGCGAGCGCGTAACCGTTGACCGATGCAATGGCGATCGAGATCACCACCGACGGAACGGTGATCCGCACCGAGTTCCAGAAGCCGCGGGAAAGACCGTCACAGTTGAGACCGGTGCAGGCCTCGGCCCAGGCCTTCACCCAGGGCTCGAAGGTGATTTCCATCGGCGGCGAGAAGATGTTGCCCATGCGGATTTCGGGCATGCCCTTCAGCGACGTGACGACCATCACGTAGAGCGGCAGCAGGTAATAGAGGGCTGCGACGAACAGCGTGCCATAGAGCATGATGTTGCGGGCCGACAGCGCCGGCTTCGGCCGCGGGCCGCTTGGCCCGGCACCGATCTTCGTCGAGACGGCGTCGAAGCCGGCGGCCGTGGTGTTGAGGGTTCCGATATTAGCCACGCTTGCGCCCTCCTCCGAATTCCAGATAAGCCCAGGGCACGATGATGATCGCAACCGTGATCAGCATCATCGTCGATGCGGCAAAGCCCTGACCGAGGTTCTGCGCCTGGAACATGTAGTCGTAGACATACTTCGCCGGTACTTCCGATGAGATGCCCGGACCGCCCGAGGTCTGCGCCACGACGAGGTCGTAGACCTTGACGATGCCGGAGGCGATGATGACCAGCGTGGTGATGAAGACCGGGCGCATCATCGGGATGACGATGAACAGATAGGTCTTCCACATCGGGATACCGTCGACGCGCGCGGCCTTCCAGATGTCCTCGTCGATGCCGCGCAGGCCGGCGAGCATCAGGCACATCACGAGCCCGGTCCCCTGCCACAGCGCAGCGATCAGGATGCCGTAGATGACGATCTCGGGCGTATAGAGCGGATTGAAGGTGAAGCTCGTCCATCCCATCGAGCGCACGACGGACTGCAGGCCGAAATCGGGGTTCAGGACCCACTGCCAGACCAGGCCCGTGACGATGAACGACAGCGCGAAAGGATAGAGAAAAATGGTGCGGAAGGTGTTTTCGAAGCGGATCTTCTGATCCATCAGCGCCGCCAGCACGAAGCCGATGACAAGGGAAAAGATCAGCGAGAGAATGCCGTAGACGGCAAGGTTCTCGATCGCCGTCACCCAGCGCGGCGCGGCCCACAGCCGCTCATACTGATCGAAGCCGACGAAGCTCATCCGCGGCAGAAGCTTCGAATTGGTGAAGGAATAAAATACCGTCCAGACCGTGCCGCCGAGGAAGATAACCACCGCCGTCAGGATCATGGGAATGGATGCAATCTTCGCATTGAGATTGCGCAGTAATTGATTTGGCCGGCCTGCTCTCGCTTGACCCGTCATTGTGACCTCCTGAATCGCAATCGCGTTTCGTGATCCGGAATGGAAGCCCGCCTTGCGGCAGGTCTCCCAATCGCTCCCATCTCAGCACGGCGGTTCAAGCCCACCTGAGAATGACTGCCGCCTGCCGGGTCTAAACGAAGTCCGGGCAGCCGGCCCTGGAGAACCAGGGCCGGACCGTAGCAGCAGGTGAACGGGATCAGTCGGCAGAGCCGATGATGTCGGCGAAGCGCTTCTGGGCGTCAGCCACGCTCATCGAGGTCGAGAAGAACTCGGAGAACAGGTCTTCCTTCTGCTTCTGGCTGTCGGCCGAAAGCAGCTGGTCGGTCCACTCGACGACATTGCCCTTGGCAAGGATGTCGAGACCCTTCTTCATGCAGTCGTTGGCAGCGCCGAGGTCGACGTCACCACGAACCGGCAGCGAGCCCTTCTTCAGGTTGAAGGCAACCTGGGTCTTGGGGTCGAGCAGTGTCTTGGCGAGAACGGCCTGCGCCTTGGACTTCTCTTCATCCTTCAGCAGCGGGAAGTAGAAGGCGTCGCCACCTGTTGCGATTATGTCGGTCACGCCAAGGCCCGGAAGGCAGGTGTAGTCCACACCGGCCTTCTGGCCGGCGAGCTGGAACTCGCCCTGCGCCCAGTCACCCATGATCTGGCCGCCAGCCTTGCCGGTGATGACCATGTTGGTTGCCTGGTTCCAATCCTGCACGTTGGTGCCCTTGGACATCTTGCGGGCGTCGTCGGCAGCCTTGAAGACCTTGGCGATCTCGGGGCCGGCAGCGGTTTCCGCGTCCTTGTCCTTGTAGACCTTGTAGAAGGTGTCCTTGCCGGCAAGCGCCAGCAGCAGAACGTCGAAGGCGCCTGCGGACTGCCATGCCTGACCACCGACGGCGAGCGGCACGATGCCGGCCTTTTCGAGAGCCGGAGCAGCGGCGACGAATTCATCCCAGTTCTTCGGCACTTCGACGCCGGCCTTCTTGAAGGCAGCGTTCGAGAGCCACAGCCACTGCCAGGAATGGATGTTCACGGGAGCGCAATAGATCTTGCCGTCGATCGTGCAGGAATCGAGCAGGTTCGACGGGCGGACAATGTCCTTCCAGTGTTCTGCGGTCGCGACATCGGTCAGGTCACGCATCAGGCCGGCCTGGACGAGTTCTTCAGCCTGGCGGCCGTGGTTGAACTGCGTGGCGCCCATCGGGTCGCCGCCGGTGATGCGGCTGATCATGATCGGACGCGCGGTACCGCCGGAACCGGCGATGGCGCCGTCGACCCACTTGTTGCCGGTGGCGTCGAATGCTTTGGCGAGTTCTGCGACAGCCGCAGCTTCACCGCCCGAGGTCCACCAATGGGTGACTTCGAGATCGGTTGCCTGGGCTGCGCCAAGCGGAATGATGACGGAAGCGGCGAGCATTGCCGCGAACGAACGGATATTCATGAGTTCTCCTCCCTCACTGAAACGTTGCCGGAAAAACTTAGTGCAATCGATTTTTTGGCGCAACAGCCTGCTCGTAAAATTTTCTTTCAGTCACCCCTTTGCTACCAATGCCTGTCCATAATTCACAAATCGGACAGGGATGGCGCAATTCTGTGCGGCCAATGCCGCAATGCACTTCTGAGACTAAAACTCTGTTTTAACATCGTAATTCTCAAGACATGTCGAAAATTCCAACGAAACACGCTTCGCAGGCGCAAAAAAACTGTGCGATTTTAGACGATTCAACCTATGCGTCTATTGCTGCGGCGCAAACATCAAAAAGTGCTCGACTTTTCTACTGTATCGTTACAGATTTTATTTCTCAGGGAGGAGACGCTTTTGGATGCTGCGGCGCTTACGGCGTTTCGAAAAAGCATCTATAAGCAGACGCAATTCGCGTGAGGGTACCTTAGGCCTATGGAAAGCAAGGGAAATTTCGGGGGAACGGCGGCGGCCGTCCAACGTGAGCGTCCGACGCTCAAGACGATCGCTTTCATGACCGGTCTCGGCATTACCACCGTTTCACGCGCCTTGAAGGACGCGCCGGATATCGGCGCCGAAACCAAGGAGCGGGTGCGCATGGTGGCGCGCCAGCTGGGCTACCAGCCGAACCGTGCCGGCGTGCGCCTGCGCACCGGCAAGACCAATGTCATCGCCCTCGTCCTGTCGATCGACGAAGAGATCATGGGCTTTTCGAGCCAGATGGTGTTCGGCATATCTGAAGTGCTGACGGGTACGCCCTACCATATCGTCGTCACCCCGCATTCGCACAGCAAGGACCCGATGATGCCGGTCCGCTATATCCTCGACACGGGATCGGCCGACGGCGTCATCATCTCGCGCATCGAGCCTGACGATCCGCGCGTGCGGCTGCTTGCCGAGCAGAACATCCCCTTCGCCACCCACGGCCGCACCGATGCCGGGCTGGTGCATCCCTATCACGACTTCGACAACGAGGCGTTCGCCCACCAGGCGGTGCAGCGTCTCGTCGATCGCGGACGCCGGCATATCGCCCTGCTCCAGCCGCCGAGCAAGCTCACCTACTACGCCCATACCCGCATCGGCTTCCAGACCGGCCTGCATGACTACGGCGCCGAGGAAGTGCCGCTGCGCGTCAACATCGATGCGCCGCTCGACGAGATCAGGAATACCATTGAGGCGATGATGCGCTCGCCGAATGCTCCCGATGGCATCGTCTGTTCCGCCGGCAGCGCCGCCATTGCCGTCAACGCCGGGATCGAGGCTGCCGGCAAGCACCTCGGCAAGGACGTCGACATGGTCTCGAAGGAATCCGCCCCGATCCTCAACTGGATCCGCCCGGAAATCATCACCGCCTACGAAGACGTCCGCCACGCCGGCCGCGAAATGGCCAAAGCCGTCATCGCCCGCATCGACGGCATCGAACCGGAGCTGCTGCAGAGCGTCAGCAAGCCGGTCTGGGCGGATGGGCGGGGCTGAGAGCGCTTCAGGGCGGCGCGCAGCATGCCTCCCTCCCTCATTCCTGTGCTTGTCACAGGAATCCAGCGACCGCGCGTCTGCGCGGTCAATGACTCATTTCTAAGAAAGAATTCTCCCGCGCCCCAAGACTGGGGCGCACTGGATTCCTGTGACAAGCACAGGAATGAGGGAGTAGAGGTAGCGACTGGAACAAAAAAGCCCGGTCGAAACCGGGCTTTTCTTATTCCTGGAAGCAACCTCAGAAGGTCGCCGCACCGCTGCCCCAGGGGCCGTGGTGGAAGTCCTTGCCGTCGAGGCGGTCGAAGCCGTGGGCGCCGAAGAAGTCGCGCTGCGCCTGGATCAGGTTGGCAGTGCCACGGCCCTGGCGATAGGCGTCGAAATAGGTCAGCGCCGAAGTCAGCGCCGGAACCGGCAGGCCGGCCTGCAGGGCGGCAGTGACGACGCGGCGCAGCGCCGGGATCGATTCCTTGACCATCTCCGAGAAGGCAGGCGTGACGATCAGGTTCGCTGCGTCTGGCGCCTTGGTGAAGGCCGAGGTGATCTCGTCGAGGAACTGCGAGCGGATGATGCAGCCGTCGCGCCAGATCTTGGCAATCGTCGGCATCGGCAGCGACCAGTTGAACTCGCGGGATGCTTCGGCCATGACGGCGAAGCCCTGCGCATAGGCGCCGATCTTGGCGGCGAACAGCGCCAGTTCCAGATCCTTGTCGAGCTCGGGACCGTAAGCGATCGGGAACTTGTAATCCGGCTTGCCGAAGATCTTTTCGGCAGCTTCGCGCTGATCCTTCATCGAGGAGATCGAGCGGGCAGCAACGGCGGCTTCGATGGCGGTCGCCGGGATCCCCATGTTCTGCGCTTCGATCGCCGACCACTTGCCGGTGCCCTTCTGGCCAGCCTTGTCGAGGATCATGTCGACCATCGAGCCCTTGGAGATCGGGTCGGTGGCGGCCAGCACCTTCTCGGAGATCTCGATCAGGTAGGAGTTCAGGCGACCCTTGTTCCACTGGCCGAAGATCTTGCTGATCTCCTGCGAGTTCTTGCCGAGACCATCGCGGAAGATGCCGTAGATTTCTGCGATCATCTGCATGTCGGCATATTCGATGCCGTTATGGATCGTCTTGACGAAGTGACCGGCGCCGTCATTGCCGAGCCATGCGACGCAGGGATCGCCCTTGTACTTGGCGGCGATCGAGGTCAGCACCTTCTCGACGCGCTTCCAGCTGTCTTCCGTGCCGCCGACCATGATCGACGGGCCGTGACGCGCACCTTCTTCGCCGCCGGAAACGCCCATGCCGATGAAGGTCAGGTCGGTATTCTTCAGGCGGTCGAAACGGGCGATCGTATCGCGGAAATTGGCATTGCCTGCGTCGATCATGATGTCGCCCTTGGAGAGGTACGGACGCAGCAGTTCCATCTGCTGGTCGACAGCCTCACCTGCCTTGATCATGATGATGATCGGGCGCGGCGGGCGGATCGCCTCGACGAATTCCTCGATCGTCTTGCACGGAATGATCTGCTTCTTCAGATCGCCGGCGCTTTCGTAGAATTCATCCGTTTTCTCAGGCGTACGGTTGAAAACCGCAATCTTGTTGCCCTTTTCGGCAATGTTCAGCGCCAGGTTGGAACCCATGACGGCAAGGCCGATCAGTCCGATTTCTGCCTTTTCCACGACAATCCTCCGATGAGTCAAATTCGACCGGTGTTTTGGCACTCCCAGCCCGAAACGGCAAGACGGGAAGCGGCCTAAATGGTTCTCCGGAATCGACGTCAGAGCACTGGCGCGATATTGATCGATGGCGCGACGGCCCCATCTGAGGAGATGCGGGGCCGCACTTTGCGCCCATGGGAGGCCATGATGACGACGATGACCGCGAAGATCGTGCATTGTTCGATCGACCGCGACTGGCAGGATATCTACCACTTCGCCGGAAAGCCCGAGAACATGCCGCTTTGGGCATCTGGCCTGGCAACCGGCCTCGACCGGGATGGCGACGATTGGGTCGCTCGCGGCGTCCTCGGCACTGTCAGGGTCAGTTTCGTGCCGGAAAATCCCTTCGGCATCATCGATCATACCGTGACCATCGAGAGCGGCCTTCGCGTCTACAATG
Source organism: Rhizobium sp. Rhizsp82 (assembly GCF_047325115.1). Lineage (NCBI taxonomy): Bacteria > Pseudomonadati > Pseudomonadota > Alphaproteobacteria > Hyphomicrobiales > Rhizobiaceae > Rhizobium > Rhizobium sp. Rhizsp82. Next base: position 3,054,043 of record NZ_CP168570.1, read on the forward strand.
CGCTGCGCATCGTGCCGAACGGCGATGGCTGCGAGGTCATGTTCACGCTATTGAAGCAGCCCGGCATGACCGACGCGCAATTTGCCGCCGACGCTGCCCATGTCGAGAAAGACCTGCACGCGCTCAAGGCATTGATGGAGAAATAGATGGCTGGAAATCCGACGACCCTGCGTATCGACTATATCGAGTTCAAGGTTGCCGATATCGCCGCCTCCAAGGCATTCTACGGCGCCGCTTTCGGCTGGAGCTTCACCGACTACGGGACGGAATATTGCGAATTCGGCGACGGCCGCCTGACCGGCGGCTTCACGACGATGGGCAAGCCGCAGCCGGGTGGCCCGTTGGTCATTCTCTACGCGGACGATCTCGAAGCCTCGTTCACAGCTGTCGAGCGCGCCGGCGGCAAGATCGTCAAGCCGATCACCGCCTTCCCCGGCGGCCGCCGCTTTCATTTCGGCGACCCCGACGGCTACGAGCTTGCGGTCTGGAGCAAGGATTGAGCATGCCTCAAACAGTGACGAACCCCAAGGTAGACGCCTATTTCAGCCGCCGAGACAGCTGGCAGGAGGAATTCACGCGCCTGCGCAGCATCCTCCTCGATACCGGGCTGAGCGAAGACCTGAAATGGGGCGAGCCCTGCTATACGCTCAATGGCGCCAATATCGTACTGATCCACGGCTTCAAGGACTATTGCGCCCCGCTGTTCTTCAAGGGCGCACTTATGACCGATACGGCCGGCGTACTGATCCAGCAGACCAAGAACGTCCAGGCCGCCCGGCAGATCCGCTTCACCAATGCCGCCGAGATTTCAGGCATGGAGAATGTGCTGAAAGCCTATGTCGCCGAGGCCGCAGAGATCGAACGCTCCGGCGCCAAGGTGGATTTCAAGGGCACGGATGAATTTGCCGTGCCCGAGGAATTCCAGGCAAAGATCGACAGCACGCCTTCGCTGAAGACGGCATTCGAAGCGCTAACACCCGGCCGGCAGCGCGCCTATCTCCTGCACTTCGCCCAGCCGAAACAGGCCAAGACGCGGGAATCCAGGATCGAGAAGGCGACGCCGCAGATCCTCGCCGGCAAGGGCCTCAACGATTGACGCGAGGCTTCAGGCCTTCACCGCCTCAGGCGCGCTGACATTCTCCATCATCACCAGCGCGCCGATCACCCGCCCGCCACTGTCGCGCAGCGGCGACATCCGGCAGCGGATCAGCTTCATGCCTTCGGCCGAAGCACGCTGGTAGTTATACTCGCGCCGCTCGCCGGCAAAGCAGGCGTCGAAATTCGCCTTGGTCTCGGCAAAGCGCTCCGGCCCGATGAACTCGGCGACGTGGCGGCCGATCATGTCGATCGGCTTGCGGCCGAGATAGGTACAGTTCGCCGGGTTCGAATAGAGATAGCGGTAATCGCGCGTCAGCACCGCGACACGATCCGGCAGTGTCTCGAGGATCGCCGAATTCAGGAAATTGCCGTTGTCCATATTGGGCAGGTAGCCCTCCGGCTCTGGCATGCGTTCGGCCGCCTGCGGCAGGCGGCGTTTCACCGGATTGCCGAAATAGCGGTCGAGAAGATGCGACAGCGTCGCCGCGTGATTGGTCACCGTTGCGCAGTCGTCGGCATTCTGCTCCAGCAGATAGACCACGAACTGAAGTTGCATGTAGATCTCGAGTACATTCGTAGCTTGATACTTAACTATTGCGTCGATGAGATCATCGACGCTGCTATCAAGGGTTGAGACTCGATGATCGTCGCCAGCGCGGATCGCGGCATCGATCTGCGCACAACGGGATGAGAATGCCTGCAGCAGTTCCAGCAATATGCCCCCCAATCCCCTGATACATAGGGGAAACCAGCATATGTCAGTTTTCACCGCCAGCCCGTCGATTCTCGATCTGTGCCAACCGGCTACTCGCCTTGGTAGCGAGCATTAACATGAACACCGTTCACATTCAACGAAAACGGCGGTCATATTCTTACATATGAATTTTGGGGGTGAAGAGCGCTAGTTGAGCACTTTTTGTTTGATTTTCCACCTGTCGTGGTACCAGAGCCACTGCTCCGGATACTGCCGGACCCAGGATTCGACCTTGTCGTTCAGCATCTGGGCCATGGCTGTCAGGTCGAGATTGCCCTTTGAGTCGCGCGGGATTTCGAACTTCGGCTCGATCTCCAGACGGTAGCGATTACCTGGCAAGCGGATGCAGCGGGCCGGATAGACCTCGCAATCGAACTGGCGCACGAGCTTCGGCACCAGCGGATTGGTGGTGACGTCGATTCCGAAGAACTTGGTCTTCAGCCCTTTCCGGAACTTCTGGTCGACGAGGACGCCAACGCCCTGCCCTGCCTCGAGCTGACGCGCCAGCGTGAAGGAGGAGCCGGCATGCGACGGCACCAGCTTGCCCATGCGCGCGCTGCGGAAATCGAAGACCTTCTGCGCCACGTAGGGGTTGTTCGGCGGACGGAACAGCACGGTCACGTGCAGACCGAAGGCCGCGCCTGCGACCGGAAGCAGCTCGAAATTGCCCGTATGACCGGTAAAGACGATGAACGGGCGCGGATTGTCGCGTAGATCGAGGAATAGCGGGATCCCCGACACCTCGACGCGGCCCGGCTCGCTGCGCTCCGGATCGAAGTCGAACAGCCGGTCGAGGAAGACGTACTCGGCCGCCAGCCGGCCCATATTGCCCCAACTGCCGAGCGCAATCTCTTCGATCTCGGCATCGCTCTTTTCCGGAAAGGCGTTGCGCAGATTGACGAGCATCAGCTTGTGTCGCGGCATGCGCGGGCCGATCTTGCGCACCAGCCAGTCTGCAAAGCGGATCGCGCCGTCAGCCGGAAAGATCTTCAGGAAGTTCAGAAACCCGAACATCAGCTGGGCGATTAGCCACTGGCGGAAATGCTCGAGCTTCAGAACGATCCGGGTGATGAAAAGCTTCACAAGATCAGTCCATCTTCAGGATGATCTTGCCGAAGATCTGGCGCGATTCCATGCGCTCCAGCGCCCGGTCGATATCGTCGAAGCCGACTTCGGTATCGATGACCGGATGCACAAGACCGCGGCCCATCTTTTGCATGGCGTCGGCCATGTTTTCCATGCGGCAACCGAACGAGCCGAGCAGCTTCAGCTGCTGCTGGAACAGCATCATCAGGTTCATGTCAGTGGAGACGCCGGAGGTCGAGCCGCAGGTGACGAGACGGCCGCCGCGCTTCATGCAGAGCATCGAGCCAGCCCAGGTATCCTTGCCCACATGTTCGAAGACGACGTCGACGCCCTTCTTCTTGGTGAGCTTGCGCACGACGCCCTCGAAGCGGTCGGTGCGGTAGTTGATGACGTGATCGGCACCGAGGGCCTTCGCCTTCTCGATCTTGTCGTCAGAGCCGACCGTCGTAATGACAGTGCAGCCGATCTTCTTGGCAAGCTGGATTGCCGCCGTGCCGATGCCGGAACCGCCGGCATGGACGAGGATCGTCTCGCCCGGTTCAAGCTTGGCATTGTCGAACAGCATATGCTCGACAGTACCGAACGTCACAGGAGCAAGAGCTGCGCCGACAGCATCGACACCGGGAGGTGCCGGAACCAGCAGACGGGCCGGAAGGTTGACCTTCTCCTGAGCGAAGCCATCGAGATGGAAGCCATGAACGCCGGAGACATGTTCGCAGAGATTGTCACGGCCTTCGCGGCACGGGCGGCAGAGGCCGCAGGTGCGCGCGCCATAGATCGATACCAGCTGACCCGGCAGCACATTGGCAACACCTGGGCCGATCGTTTCGACCACACCAGACGCTTCCGCACCGATGACCAGCGGCATCTTGCGCTTGGCGAAGGCCATGCCGCGCCAGCCCCAGACGTCGATATGGTTGAGAGCCACGGCTTTCACGCGCAGCGTTACCTCACCGGCACCGGGAGCCTCCGGTTCCGGAAGGTCCACGGTTTCCAGTTTGCGGTCGTCGATCAATTGCAATGCGCGCATGGCAAAACCTCTCGCCTTTCAGGCGTTCTTATCTCTGAATTTTGTCGGAACCGATTAAGCCGGTTCGAGCGCCATGACAAGGCTGGCGTTCTGTCCGCCGAAACCGAAGGAGTTCGACAGCACGGCCGAAACCTGCTGATCGCGCTTCTTGTTCGGCACGACATCGAGAACGATGGCCGGATCCGGGTTGTTGTAGTTGATGGTCGGCGGCAGCGTGCCCGTCAGCATCGTCTGGAACGAGAAGACGGCCTCGACTGCACCGGCAGCCGTCAGCGTATGGCCGATCATCGACTTGTTGGACGACAGCGGAATCGAGGCCATGCGTTCGCCGAAGACTGCAAGCATCGAGCCATATTCCATCTTGTCGTTCTCGGGCGTCGACGTGCCATGGGCATTGATGTAGCCGATGGCGCTTTCGTCGAGACCGGCATCGGCGAGAGCCGCGCGGATCGTTGCGATCGCCGGGCCGCCGTCAGGCGACGAACGGGTGCGGTGGAAGCTGTCGGCCTTCTCGCCGGCACCCTTCATGATGCCGAGGATCTTGGCGCCGCGGGCGATCGCCGATTCCAGCGATTCCAGCACGAGCGTCGCAGCCCCTTCGGCGATGACGAAGCCGTCGCGGTCCTTGCTGAACGGCTTGGAAGCCTTGGTCGGCGGATCGTTCTGGGTCGAGAGAGCCGAAAGCAGCGAGAAACGGATCAGCGCTTCGGCGCTGAGCGAGCCGTCGGTCGCAACGGCAAGCGCACGGTCGGTGCGACCCTGACGGATCGCTTCGATGCCGAGCTGGATGGCGGTCGCGCCAGAGGCACAGGCCGTCGACAGCGTCACCGGCAGGCCGCGCGTGCCGAAACGGTCGGCAAGGCGCTCGGAGATCGCGCCGAAAAGGGCCGCCTCATGGAAGGAAGCATCGGTCCGCTGGCGCATTGCCGCCAGAAAGCGCTCATAGGCATCGCCCGGATGATCGGATGGCGGGGCACGGTCGGCAAGCTCGAAGCGGGCGCTCCATTCCGGCTCGATCGGCGGCGCGGCGAGGAACAGCGGACCGTTGAAATCGCCGGAAATAGCGGCGTCGGCGAGAGCCTCGATCGTCGTTTCGCGCGCGAAGGCAAAAGAGCGCTCGACGGCGTTCGGCACCGGGATATCGATGAAATCGACGGTTCCGGCGATCCGGGTCGAAAGCCCCTCGGTCGGGAAACGGGTGATGTTGTGGATACCAGACGTGCCTGAAGTCAGCGCCGACCAGTTATCCTTCAGGCCCTGCCCCAGCGAGGTGATGATGCCCATGCCGGTGACCGCAACGATCGGGCGGCCGAGGTGATCCTTGTAAGCAGCTTCTGTCATGTGAAAACTCCTCACGCTTCCGCGGAAAGAACGGCGACGCCCTCGCCGCGCTGATGACCGACCGTGGTGACGACGGCAGCCTTGGCGGCCGCATTCATCGGCTTTTCATGCGCCGCATCGAATGCCGGCACCTTGGCCTTGGCGCCGATGGCCAGAGCTGCGAAAGCCAGGCCGAGACCGAATTGGGCTTCGAGCGTGACGCCGGAAACACCGGAATAGCCGCGAATGGCAGCACTGGGCAGCTTGTTCTCAAGAACGGCCTTTTCGCGGGCCGTGATCTCATGCATGCCGGTCGCGCCGGAGAACACCACGGTGCCCTCGGCAGGAAGCTTCGAGGCCGGCTCCAGCAGACGCTCGAGACGCTTCTCGAAATTGCCGGCAGCGCGATTGCCGCGGTCGCCTTCGATGGAATCGATGGTCGCATAGATATGCGCGCCGCGCGCTTCCGCATGCTTGCGGGATTCGAGCACCAGGAAAGCGCCGCCCGATCCAAAGATCAGACCGCCGCCAGCGCCGTCTTCACGCGACCAGAGGGGCGCCCATTCGCCCTGCGCATTGGCGCCGATCGCTTCGGTCAGAAGCAGCATGTCCTCGCGCTCGGCAGCAAAGCCGCCGCCGACGAGCGCATGCGTGGATTCGCCGGACTTGATGCGCCAGAAGGCGGTCTCCACGGCGGAGATGCCCGAGGCCTCTTCGCCCATGAAGGTCCGCGACGAACCGGTGACCTTGTGGACGATCGAGATATTGCCTGCCATTAGGTTCGACAGCTGCGCCAGGAACAGCGTCGGGCGCAGTTCCGTCGTCAGCTTCTCGTTCAACAGCAGCTCGCGGTCGTTGCGCTTCATGCCCTCGTCGACGATCAGCGTATCGACATTGATGTCGCGCTCGCCGCCGCCGGCCGCGACGATCATGTCCATCGTGCCGCAGGCTTCCGCATCATCCTTGAAACCGGCATCGTCGAGCGCCAGGCCCGCGGTGAAAACGCCGATGCGCTGCCAGTTTTCCATCTGGCGCTGGTCGCCACGCTTGGCGATCTGTTGCGACCAGTCGATCTCCGGCAGCGGATGCACCGGATAGGGCTTGAACTTTTCCGTCTCGACGATGACGGGCGGCGCGCCATTGCCGGTCAGCAACGCGACATGCGCGTCCTTGCCGACGCCCTGACAGGTCAGGATACCGACGCCGGTGATGACGACATCATTCTGAGCCTTGCTCATTCCTTCACTCCCTGCGCTGCGATCGCGTCCATCAGGCCGACTTCGCCAGCACGTTTCTTCACGATATCGCCGAGCGGAACTTCGCTGAAAGGCATGGTGCGCAACTTCAATTGCGCATCGCAGACCTTCTTGCCGCCGCTGGTAATCTTTGCCTTGGTGACAGCAAATCCGGACCCGTCATGTTCCAGGAACGCCTCGATGTCGAGCACCGCTTCCGGCTCGACAAAGGTGCGCATCTTGGCGCCGTCGACGGACATCAGGAACGGCATGGCGGCGAAATCGGTCGCGGCCAGCACCAGCATGCCCGAGGCCTGCGCCATGGTTTCGATGAGAAGCACGCCCGGAACGAGCGGCATACCCGGGAAATGACCTTCGAAGACGGGGCTCTTTGCAGGCACCACGGAACGCGCCTTGAGCACGCCCTTCTGAAGGTCGACCGCTTCGATGCGGTCAATCATCTGGAAATATTCCAGCAGCATCGGATCCTCCGGCCCGTCGCGAAAAGCCGCGCCGGTTACGCCTAGTTAGGAACAAAACCGCCCGGCCGCTACGGTTTGCAGTGGCAGGGCGGATAAAAAAGACGGCGGTGTTGCTTCAAGCCTTGGCGGCGCGCAGCTCGTCGATCTTTGCACAGAGGTTCTTCAGCACGAAGTATTCTTCGGTGGAAACCTTGCCTTCGTTCACTTCCTGGGTCCACTTTTCGAGCGGAATCTTGATGCCGAATTCCTTGTCGATCGCGAAGACGATGTCGAGGAAATCGAGGCTGTCGATACCGAGGTCGTCGATCGTATGGCTCTCCGGCGTAATCGTCTCGCGGTCGATCTCGCTGGTTTCTGCAATGATGTCGGCAACTTTATCGAATGTAGCGGTCACGCGCTTACCTCTTTGAACAACGAATTTATCCCCCTCATAGGCAAATCCATTTCAAAAGCCAATGCTTTCGCTCAAGCACGTTTCAAATTTGCATGGCAACTGTTGCCGAAACAGCAATGCGCGCAAGGCCCGGAAACACCTTCCCGGACCTCGATAGCAGATGATCGCTGCAACAGCTATTGCGTGATGACGACGCGGGTATTGGAAAGCCCCGCCTGCTTTGCCATGGAGAAGAACTGCGCCGCATTGTCGGGATGCAACCGCACGCAGCCATGCGAGGCCGGGCGGCCCAGCCGCTTGAGGTCAAATGTCGCATGAACGGCATAGCCGCCGTTGAAGAACACGGCATAGGGCATCGGCGCATTGTCGTATTTGCGCGAGCGGTGATTGAGCGACAGCCACTTGGCGGACCACGACCCCGTCGGGGTCACATAGCCGCGCCGCGCGGTCGATACTTTCCAGCGGTATTTGACGAAACCGTTCTGCGTCACCGTCATCGTCTGCGATCCCAGGCTGACCTTGGCAACGAGATTGGCGGCACTCGCGGTTGCAGGAGTAAACTGCAGTAAAAGGCACGCGGCAGCAGCCGCCATAAACGTCTTCATGACTTCCCCTCTTCGGCAGGACACTGGCGATCCGGACCGGTGAGAAGAAGCTTATAAAGATACTGATTATTTTGACTTAAGGCGCTTGGTAATCGGAAAGATAACGCAGCATTGCAAGAAACTGTACTTTGAGACGACAGGTAACGCCGTCAGAGGAAGAACAGGAAGGCCAAGAAGACAGTGATCGCCAGGATCATGCAGCTGCCGTTGAACACCAGAACGCCATCCTCGACGTCGCGGATCGTCGCCGTGTCGCGTCCGGCGCCGTTGATCATCGGCTCGCTGACGACGATGCCGGAATAGACGCGCGGGCCGGCGAGCTGCACATCGAGCGCGCCTGCCATCGCCGCCTCCGGCCGCCCGGAATTCGGCGAACGGTGCAGCCCGCCATCGCGGATCGCCACTTGGACGGCTTCCTTGCAGGCATGGGCGCCGCGGCGCAGCCAGGCACCGGCAGCGATCAGCAAGATCGAAAGCCGCGCGGCGGGCCAGTTGGCGATATCGTCGAGCCGCGCCGAAGCCCAGCCGAAGTCGATATAGCGGTCGGATTTGTGACCGATCATCGAGTCCGCCGTATTCAGCATCTTATAGATGAAGAGGCCCGGCAGGCCGAGCACCGCATACCAGAGCGCCGGCGCAACGACGCCGTCGGAGAAGTTTTCGGCGAGACTCTCGATCGCCGCGCGACAAACACCCGGCTCGTCCAGCGTCTCCGGGTCGCGGCCAACGATGCGCGACACGGCGCGGCGCCCACCGGCAATCCCTTCCGAGCGAAGCGCGTCCGCAACATCGGAGACGTGATCGGCAAGGCTCTTCTGCGCCAGGAAGACCGCGACGCAGATCACTTCCAGAACGATGCCGATGACGCCGAAGAGATTGAAGAACCAGTGCAGCACCAATCCGGCGATCGCGCTGCCGAACAGCAGGCCGGCAATCGACGCCGTTCCGTTCAGCCGCCGCTCGGGCCGCGTCAGCGTCTCGCCATTATAGGTGCGGTCGAAATAGGAAATCGCCTTGCCGAACAACACGACCGGATGCGGCACCCGCGACCAGAGCCACTCGGGATCGCCGGCGATCCGGTCAAGAAGCAGGGCCAGAAGAAGTACGAGCAGATGTTCGTCGATCGTCATGCGTCAAAGCTTTCCAGTGCGGCCGCCAGCCTGCGGTCCGCAGATCGGTCTGGCCCGAGGCCGAAGCGCAGCCAATGAGGCGCGTAGTCGAACCTGCGAACCAGAATGTGATGCCGGCAGAGATGCCTATAGAGATCGCCGGCGCGTTTGTCTTCGACAAGCGTGAACAAGGCTGCGTTACCGGTGACCGCCAGGCCTGCAGCCTCGAGCACCGCGACAAGCCCCGCATTCCGCTCGGCAATCCCGGCAACGATCGGCGCGGGGTCGCTCAGCAGCAATGCAGTAGCGATCGACAGAGCCGGGCCGGAGACAGCCCAGGGACCAAGCCAATCCTCGAACTTCGCCCGCAGGCTGTCTTGAGCGATGACGAAGCCGAGGCGCAGACCCGCAAGGCCGAAGAACTTCCCGAAAGACCGGAAGATGATCAGGTTGGAGAGCTCGGCCGCCGATGGCACAAGACTTTCCCCGCGCGCGATGTCGCCGAAGGCCTCATCGACAATGAGATAACCGCCCCTCGCCTTCAGCGTATCATGCAGATGGATCAGGCTGTCGCGATCATGCAGCCTGGCGGTCGGATTGTTCGGATTGACCGCGACCGCCAGCATCGTGCCGTCACCAATCTCATCAAGGCTGGAAACGGTATCCACCTCGCATCCGGCGCTGCGAAAGGCCTTCTCGTATTCACCGTAGGTGGGCGATACCACCGCCACGCGGCTTCCCGGCACAACGAGGCGCGGCAGCAGTTGGATGACCGACTGCGTGCCGGGCACCGGCAACGGCGAGAGCGGCCCGCTACGATAATAGTCGCGCGCCGCTTCGACGGCGGAATTCAGCAAATGCCGGTCGGGCAGCCGGTGCCATGCGGATTGCGGTATTTCGGGCAACTTCACCGGACAGGGATTGATACCCGTAGACAAGTCGAGCCAGTCCTCCGGCCTGCCACCGAATTCGGCGGCGGCAGCGGTGATCCCGCCGCCATGCACGATCGGACCGCTCATGCCGTTTCCCCGGAGAGATCGATCATATGCATATAGGACCCGGCCACCTGCCCGCGCCGCAACCCGGCCTGACCGAGATCGGTGCCGAGCGCATCGGTCACCGAAAACAGCCGGTCGGCATCGCCTTCCGAGACGACGGTCGAATAGTGAAACTCATGCCCGGTCATCGGCGCTTCAAAGAAGCCGCTATCGACGGGCCGGACACGACGATAGCCGAGATGGCGGCTGCGCTTTTCATAGCTCGTCACCAGCGGCAGCAGGCCGAGCATTTCGTGCCTGACACCTTCAGCATCGACAAGCCCCTCGCCCAGCGTCATGTATCCACCGCACTCGCCGTAAATCCGTGTCCCGCTCTTCGCGGCATCCAGCATCCCGCGCCGGAAATTCGCGGCAGACGCGATCTCTCCGGCATGCAGTTCGGGATAACCGCCCGGCAGATAGATCGCATCGGCATCGGCCGCTGGCGCCTCGTCGGCGAGCGGCGAGAAGAAGGAGATCTCCGCCCCGCGGCGGCGCCAGCCGAGCAGCATATGCTCGTAGCAGAAGGCAAAGGCGATATCGCGCGCAACGGCAATCTTCTTGCCTAGGGGCGGCAGACGCCTGATGTTAGCGGTCGAGGCGATGTTCAGCCCCTGCCGGGCGATCCGCAGCAGGAATTCGAAATTGCACTCGTCCGAGACTGCCTCGGCAGCATGATCGATGAAGGCTTCGAGGCCGGCATGCTCCCCGGCCTGAACGAGGCCGAGATGCCGCTCCGGCAGCGCCAGCGTCTTGTCGCTGCGGATGACGGCGACGACAGGCATGCGGATCGCGTCGAGCGCGGTGCGCAGCATCATCTCGTGACGCTCGCTGCCCACCTTGTTGAGGATCACGCCGGCAATCCGCACATCGGCGCGGAAGCTCGCGAAGCCGCTGACCAGCGGCGCGACCGACTGCGACATTCGCGAGGCATCGACGACGAGTACGACGGAGAGCCCGAGCATCGCCGCAAGATCGGCCGCGGTGCCCTTGCCGTCGGCGGCGCCATCGAAGAGACCCATCATCGCCTCGATGACGAGAATGCGGTCGCCCTGGCGATGGATCGCCGCATTGGCCGAAATCAGCTCGCGGCGCATCGCCCAGGGGTCGAAGTTGAGGCAGGGCGCCCCGCTCGCAGCCGCATGAAAGGCCGGATCGATATAATCGGGCCCCGCCTTGCCGGGCGCCACCGCCACGCCGCGATTGCGCAGCGCGCGCAGAAGCCCGAGCGTGATCGTCGTCTTGCCCGAGCCGGAGGACGGTGCCGCGATCAGGAGGCCGCTCATGCCGTCTCCTTTCCGCTCTGCCGGAAGGGATCGGGCTGAAGGCGGCGTCCGCCGAGGGCGCCGAGCCAGTCGAGCGACGAACGCAGCCGCACCACCTCGCCGACGACGACGATCGCCGGCGGCTCCAGTCCGGAGGCTTCGACCGCAGCAGCGGCTTCGCCAAGCGTGGTTTCCAGCACCTGCTGCCCGCTGGTGGCCGCATTGCAGACGAAGGCGACGGGTTCGTCAGCCTTGCGCCCGGCAGCCATCAGCGACGAACTGATCTGCGCGATATGCTTCATCGCCATATACATGACGATAACGGGCGAGCCCCGCCCGATGGCATCCCAGTTGATCGCATCGGGAACGATCCCCGAAGAATCATGCCCGGTGAGGAACGTCACGGCATGATTGATATCCCGGTGCGTCACCGGAATGCCGGCATAGGCGAGCCCGCCGATCCCCGCGGTAATGCCGGGCACGATGCGGAACGGAACATTGTGCTCGACGAGCGTCAGCGCCTCCTCACCGCCTCGGCCGAAGACGAAGGGATCGCCGCCCTTCAGCCGCAACACGCGCTTGCCGGAGCGCGCCAATTCCACCAGCCGCAGCGAGATGTCGCGCTGCTTGGCCGACGGCTTGCCGCCGCGCTTTCCGGCATATTCGAGGATGGCATCCGGCCTTGCCAGTTTCAGGCATTCCTCGTTGACCAGCGCATCGTGAACGACGACATCGGCCTCCGAAAGCCCCTTGGCAGCCAGCAGCGTCAACAGCCCGGGATCGCCCGGCCCTGCACCGACGAGCCAGACGGTTCCCGGCTCCAGTGCCGGCAGATGGGCGAACGCATTCTCGATCATAGAGGTGGTCTATGCCCGCCATTCCGCGAGGTCAACGGCAACGGCGTCATGGCAATCGCCAATTGCCGTCTGACAGCCGACTCAATTTACGAAGAAGCCGACTCAAAATCTGAGCAGACGGCCGGATGAATTTGATTGGACTCGACAAAACGGGGCCGGACGCAAAACGCCCGACCCTCTTGGGGCGTCAGGCCCGGAGAAGCGTATCGCGGATGAGATCGATGACCTCTTCCGACTTGATGCCGGTGCAGACGGTCTGGCTCGGCAGGTTGTCCCAATCGCCCGGCGGGAAACGGCGCCCGTCCGGCTTGACGATCGTCTGGCCATCAGCAATGCCGCCGCAGACGACGCGCACGGCGCCCGTAACAGTGGTGAACAGCTCCGGCGCCACGACGTAGACGCAGGCGCAGCTGTCATGCACCATCATGCCGTCTTCGACGGCGTGCTTGTAGAAGTCGATATAGAACTGCGAAAGGTCGTTCAGCAGCTTCACCGCCGCATCGCCCTTGTCGGCCGCCGCCTTCAGGTAGCTGCGGCTCATCGTCGTGATCGCGGTGACATCGAGACCGATGATCGCCACCTTCCACGGCGCCGTCATCACGGCATCGGCGGCTTCCGGATCACCATGAATATTGGCTTCGGCGACCGGCGAGACATTGCCCGGCACATAGAAATTGCCGCCCATGATGACGACCTGCTTCACCAGCTTGGCGATCTCAGGATCTTCCTTCAGCGCCAGCGCCAGATTGGTCATGCGGCCGACGGCAACCAGCGTCACCTCGCCCGGATTGGCGCGAACGGTTTCGATGATGAAGCGGTGCGCCGGGCGCGGATCGGTGGGAAGGTCGATGGTCGCGGGGACACCGATATTGCCGAGACCGTCATCGCCATGCACGAAGGTCGGCCAGCCGATCTCCTTGCGCGACGGATCGAAGGTGACGTTGGCGCCCTTGGCAACCGGGGCGGCAATGTTCCATTCGCGCTTAAGGAACAGCGCATTGCGCGTCGTCGTTTCGATCGAGGCATTACCGAAGATCGTGGTGATGCCGATCAGATCGATTTCCGGATGACGGTGCAGGAAGAGGAGCGCCATGGCGTCATCGACGCCCGGGTCCGTGTCATAAATGACCTTATGCATGAAATATTCCTTCTCATTCTCGTCGCAGATGCCCTGGGGCGCTCCGCGAGCTGGCAGCCACCATAACGCCCGCTATTCTTTCTGCAACAGCATGCGCGCGACAGCCGCCGTCGCATGCGCCGATTTGATCTTGGGTACCACGAGCTCCGCGTCTGCCCCCGCCGCAGCAAGTGCAGCCGATTCCGCCACGCCATGGCAGCCGACACGGGCAAAGACGATGGCTGAGGGATTCCTGATCCGCGGCGTCTCTTCTTCCAGCCGCGCAGCGGTGAAGAAGGAGACGGCAACGCCGAGCTCATCGGCCACAGCGAGGATCGCCAGCTCCTCCCTGCGGCTGTCGATCGAAGCGATGGCTGCGACATCATCCGCACCGATCGCCGCAGCCTCCAGCGCCTGCCGCGCCAGCGCCGCAACCTCGGCAGCATCCGCTCCCCGGTCGCAGCCGAGGCCGAGAACGTAGAGCCTTGCCCTGTCTGTGCTGGAGCCGGTCATCTGCGGAATCCGAAAGGAGAAAACTGTGTCCCCGCAGCCATTGCAGCCCGGGGCCGGAAATGCAACATGGCGCCGATTTCCATCACGCCTGCATTCAGAGTCCTTCCTTGTCCGATATTGCCCCCCATCTTCTCGCCCTTCTCTGCCTCGCTGCCTTCTGTGCCGGTTTCGTCGATTCCATCGCCGGCGGTGGCGGCCTGATCACCGTTCCCGCCATGCTGATCGCCGGCATTCCGCCGCTGCAGACGCTCGGGACCAACAAGGTGCAGTCGATGTTCGGCGCCGCGTCCGCGACACTCGCCTATTCGCGCAAGGGCCATGTGAACCTGCGCGAGCAGCTGCCGATGGCAATGATGGCGCTGATGGGCGGCGCACTCGGCGCCGCGCTGGCAACGATCGTCCCAGGCGACGTCCTACGCGCCATCATGCCGGTGCTGCTGGTGGCCATCGCCCTCTACTTCGCCTTCAAGCCGAACCTGAACGACCTCGACACCCATCGCCGCATTACGCCCTATCTCTTCGGCATGACCTTCGTGCCGCTGATCGGCTTCTATGACGGCGTCTTCGGACCCGGCACCGGCTCCTTCCTGATGCTCTCCTTCGTCACGCTTGCCGGTTTCGGCATGCTGAAGGCGACGGCCCATACCAAGCTTCTGAACCTCGGCTCGAATGTCGGCGCGCTGATCGTCTTCGCTTCCTTCGGCGCGACTCTCTGGACCGTCGGTCTGATGATGGGCGTCTGCCAGTTCATCGGCGCGCAGGTCGGCTCGCGGCTTGCGATGCGCACCGGCGCCAGGCTGATCAAGCCGCTGCTCGTCGTCGTCTGCATCGCCTTCGCGATCAAGCTGATCGCCGATCCGGCCAATCCGCTGCGCGTCTGGCTCGGCGTCTAGGGTTTTTTCCTAGCCCGCCTTGCCGAACTTGATCGCATCGATCTTCGTCAGCTTGGTCTTGGCGGAAACGCCGGGCGCATTGGCGAAATGCCAGGTGACATACTGCTCGGCATAGGGATCGGTGGACGACATGCCATCGACGGGCAGCACCACATCCATGCCCTTCAGCGCCGCATAGGCGGCCGTGTTCAGCACCGCACCTTCGGACGCCGTGCCGGTGACGATCACCGTCTTGATATGCCGGTCGGCGAGGATCTTTTCCAAGTCGGTATTGATGAACTTGTTGGCGCCCGACTTCACGATCGGATCGCCACCCTTCGGCGCCAGCACCGTCGCGATATCTTCCGGCGCCGCGTTGGAGGTGATGCTGTAGACCACGGGCGTCCCGCTATCGCGCGCCTCCTTCATCAGCTTCGCCACATGCGGCAGCTCGGCGATGCAGCGCGGCTTGACCTTGGTGTTGCACGGCCCCTTCTCCGGGTTCTGCGCCCCGTTGAAATCGAGAAGCAGCAGCGCCGTCGTCGAGGGATCGACCGTCACCTCGCCGAGCTTGGGTGCCGCCGGCGCCTTGATCTTCTTCCACTCGTCGACAATGGTCGCCGCATGCGCCGCCGATATACCCGCGACGGAAACGATGATCGCGATACCCGCGCTACGCATCACTGATGGAAAACCCATGACATCCTCCTTCTCGAAATCCTGACGGAAATCTTCTGACCGCGACACGCACTGTCAAATCACCAAGCCGCGAGCATGATTACCTCTCGCGTAATTGATGAGCGGCCACCCTTTGCCGATGATCGCCCTGCCTGGACGAACCGGGCGATCACAAGGAGACAGAGAATGACCGACGCGACCAACAAGGCCGAACGCTACATCGCCATCTGGAACGAGGAAGATGCCGGCCGCCGCAAGGCGCTGATCGCCGAAGGCTGGACCGAGAACGCCGTCTATATCGACCCGCTGATGCGCGGCGAAGGCCATGAGCAGATCAACGCCCTCGTCGAAGCCGTTCAGACCCGCTTTCCCGGCTTCCGCTTCAATCTGATCGGTGCAGTCGACGGCCACGGCGACAACCTGCGCTTTTCCTGGGGTCTCGGGCCCGATGGCGGCGAGGCTGTCATCAAGGGAACCGACTTCGCCCTGCTCGAAGACGGCCGCCTGAAAGCCGTACACGGGTTCCTCGATCTCGTTCCGGAAGCCGCATAATGATCCCGTCAGCCCGCTCTCTTGGTGACCACCTCCGCGAATGGCGCAAGCTTCGCCGCATGAGCCAGCTCGATCTGGCGCTCGAAGCCGAGATTTCGCAGAGACACCTGAGTTTCATCGAGAGCGGGCGCTCGACGCCCAGCCGCGACATGCTGCTGCATCTGGCAGAACGGCTCGGCGTGCCGCTTCGCGACCGCAACCCGATGCTGCTCTCTGCCGGCTATGCCCCGCTCTTTGCTGAACGCTCCCTCGACGATCCGGCGCTGAAGCCAGCCCGCCAGGCGATCGACATGGTGCTGAAAGCGCATGAGCCATTCCCGGCGCTCGCCATCGATCGTCACTGGACGCTGATATCAGCCAATGCAGCGATCGCGCCGCTCCTGCGCAATGTCAGGGACGCAAGCCTGCTCGAAGGCCCGGTCAACGTGCTCCGCCTCAGCCTGCATCCCGAGGGACTGGCGCCCGATATCGTCAATCTCGCGGAATGGCGCGCCCACCTGCTGGAACGGCTTCGCCAGCAGATCGACATGACTGCCGACCCGATCCTCGGCGGCTTGCTCAAGGAACTGCAACAGCTCTCGCCCGGCGGTGAACCCGCCGATGAGGCCAGACACGACTATGCGGGAATTGCCGTTCCTCTGAAACTGCGCACGACCGGGGGAACGCTATCGCTGATCTCGACGACGACGGTGTTCGGCACGCCCGTCGATGTCACGCTCTCGGAACTGGCAATCGAATCCTTCTTCCCCGCCGACGAGGAAACGGCTGCGCTTCTCAGGGGAATGATAGACTAGAACAGCGCCAGCAGCAGCGCGCCGCCAGCAATCATCGCCACTCCGAGCCAGTTCACCAGCCCGAGCTTCTCGCCGAGAAAGACGACGCCGAACACGGCGACGAGAACGATGGAGAGCTTGTCGATCGGCGCGACGCGGGCCGCATCGCCAAGCTTCAGCGCCCGGAAATAGGCGAGCCACGACGCGCCCGTCGCCGCGCCCGAAAGCGCCAGGAACAGCCACGTCTTGCCTGATATGCTGGAGATCGGCTGCCACTGGCCGGTCGCAGCGACGATCGCCGTGATGATCAGGATGATGACGACGGTGCGGATCAGCGTCGCCAGATCCGAATTGACGCCGGCCACCCCGATCTTGGCGAAAATTGCCGTCAGCGCCGCAAAGGCCGCCGAAAGCACCGCCCAGAATAGCCAGCTTTGCGTCATCAGAACTCCACGCCGGGCTGCCCCTTGATGCCGGAACGGAACGGATGCTTGATCAACTCCATCTCGGTCACGAGATCGGCAAGCTCGATCAGCTCGTCCTTGGCATTGCGGCCGGTCAGCACGACATGAGTCATATAGGGCTTTTCATCCCGCAGGAATGCGACCACTTCGTTCACGTCGAGGTAGTCGTAGCGCAGCGCGATATTGATCTCGTCGAGCAGCACCATCGAATTGCGCTCGTCGCGGATCAGCTCCTTCGCCTTCTCCCAGGCGGCGGCGGCGGCGGCCACGTCACGGGCGCGGTCCTGCGTCTCCCAGGTAAAGCCCTCGCCCATCGTGTGGAACTGGCAGATATCGGAGAAATGCTTCTCGATCAGATCGCGCTCGCCGGTCCACATCGCCCCCTTGATGAACTGCACCACGGCCGACGGCTTTCCATGGGCGATATGGCGGAAGATCATCCCGAAGGCCGAGGACGACTTGCCCTTGCCCTTGCCGGTGTGGACGATGATCAGGCCCTTCTCATCGATCTTGGTGGCCATGATCTTGTCACGGGCAGCCTTCTTCTTCGCCATCTTTTCGTTATGGCGGGCATCGTCTTTCTCGCCGGTTCCTACAGTCTCTTCGCTCATCGTCATGTCCAGTCTTATGCTGTTTCAGTATGGATATGGGGCGCTAAGTCGAAGCGCGCCGAATTGCTGCGCGGCGTCCAGAGGCGCCTGTCGATCGCCTCCATCAGCCGCTCCTTCATCTCTTCAAGTGCGGCCGGGTTCTTCTCGGCCATGAAATCGCGCACCTTGGGATCGGCGACGAAGGCCTGATAGACCGCCTCGAAATGATGATTTCCGACGGCACCCGTCGTTGCCGCGAAGGCGAAGAGATAATCGACGGTTGCCGCGATCTCGAAGGCGCCCTTGTAGCCGTGGCGCATGACGCCATCGATCCATTTCGGATTGACGACGCGCCCGCGCACGACTCGGCCGATCTCCTCCTCGAGCGAGCGGATCACCGGCTTTTCCGGCCGCGAATGGTCGTTGTGATAGATCGATGGTCTGACGCCGCCGACATGCTCGGCCGCCGCCGCCATCCCGCCTTCGAACTGGTAGTAATCGTCGCTGTCGAGCAGGTCGTGCTCGCGGTTGTCCTGGTTCTGCACCACCGCCTGGATCGACCGCAACCGCTCCTCGAAAATGCCACGCTCGGCCCGGCCTTCCTCGGCCGCACCATAGGCGTAGCTGCCCCAGACCAGATAAGCCTCGGCCAGATCGGCGCGCCGCTCCCAGCCCTTCTCGTCGATCAGCGCCTGCAGCCCGGCTCCGTAAGCGCCGGGTTTCGAACCGAAGACGCGATAACCGGCCCGCTTCATCGCGGAAGCTTCGTCCAGACCAGACGCCGCAAGCCGCATGGCTTCGCCGCGCATGCGCGCCGCAATCGGATTGTCGTCAGCATCCTCATCGAGAGCGCCGACCGCCCTGACAGCCTTGTCGAACAGCGCGATCTGTTCCGGAAAGGCGTCGCGGAAGAAGCCGGAAATGCGCAGCGTCACATCCACCCGCGGACGGCGCAGCATCGCAGGTGGAATGATTTCATAGCCGGTGACGCGGCGCGAGGTCATGTCCCAGACCGGCTTGACGCCGATCAGCGCCAACGCCTGGGCGATATCGTCCCCGCCCGTGCGCATGTTCGACGTACCCCAGGCCGTCAGCCCGAAGGACACCGGCCACTCGCCATGATCCTGTACATAGCGGCGCACCAGAAGCTCGGCGGATTTTTTGCCGAGCTCATAGGCGGCCGGCGTCGGGACGGCGCGGCTATCCACCGAATAGAAATTCCGCCCCGTCGGGAGAACGTCGGGACGCCCGCGTGTCGGGGCGCCGGAGGGGCCGGGAGGCACGAAACGGCCGTCGAGACCGGTGAGGAGCGCCGAGATTTCGGCGTGGCCGCAGGCGAGAATCGAAGGTTTCAGGTGGGATTCGATGGTGGTGAGCACCTGCCGGGTTTGCGGCCAGGTGGAAGGGCACTGTGTTTCGCCGGAGACCAACTTGGCGGCGAGCAGCTCGATGCGCTCGACGGTGTCGCCATGGGTGCGCCAGGGGCTGTCGAGGATGTCGGCGAGGATCGCCGGTCTGGGGCCAGTCCAAGGGGCGGCCATGTTGCAGTCGAGGGGATCGAAAGGCGTATGAGGAGGGGCACCCCCCTCTGCCTTGCCAGGCATCTCCCCCACAAGGGGGGAGATTGGCTGGGCGGACCCGTTCGCCTCAACCTTCATTGTTTGGGGAGAAGCGTCCCGCGAGTCGATCTCCCCCCTTGTGGGGGAGATGTCCGGCAGGACAGAGGGGGGTAGAGCCGCACCCGCAACACCCAATCCCAAATCCAAAGCAATCGCCCGCTGCAAACTCTGATCGCCACCCTCGGCGAGCCCACGCGGCACCCGCGCCAGCGCCACGGTCAGGTCGGTCAGCAACCGCCCCTTGGGCGACACGCCGAACACATGCAACCCATCACGGATCTGCATTTCCTTGAGATCGCAGAGATAGGCGTCGAGCTTCTTCAGCGCCTCGTCCTCAGCCTCACCCTTGGCAATCCCGGCATCGCTGTCGAGACCGATATCGGCGACAAGATCGAGGATCTGTTTCGACAGCAGCCGGATGCGACGCGGATCGCCGCCGGAGGCCTCGTAATATTCGTCGACCAGCGCCTCCAGATCCTTCAGCGGTCCGTAGCTTTCAGCCCGCGTCAGCGGCGGCGTCAGGTGGTCGATGATCACGGCGGCGGTGCGGCGCTTGGCCTGCGTGCCCTCGCCGGGATCGTTGACGATAAAGGGATAGAGATGCGGCAGCGGCCCGAGGATCACTTCGGGATAGCATTCCTCCGACAGCGCCAGCGCCTTGCCCGGCAGCCATTCGAGATTGCCGTGCTTGCCCATATGGATGACGGCATCGGCGCCGAATTCCTGGCGCAGGAAAGCGTAGAAAGCGAGATAGCCATGTGGCGGCACCAGATCCGGCGAATGGTAGCTTTCCTTCGGATCGATATTGTAGCCCCGCGCCGGCTGGATGCCGATCAGCACGTTGCCAAGCCGCGAAAACGGCAGGGCAAAGCCGCCATCGACGAAATAGGGATCCGCCTCCGGACTGCCCCACCGCGCCGTCACCTCGTCTTGAATCTTTTTCGGAAGACTTTTGAAGAAAGTCTTGTACCGACTCGAGGAAAGCCGCTCACGGATCACGCGCCCATCGCGCCCGGAATTGGTCGGCCCGTCCATCAGATGCCGCATCAGCGCATCGCCGTCAGCCGGGTACGCATCGACGCCGTAACCCGCCTCGCGCAACGCCTTCAGCACCTCGACAGTCCCGGCGGGCGTATCGAGCCCGACCCCGTTGCCGAGCCGTCCGTCGCGGTTCGGATAGTTGGCCATCACCAGCGCCACCCGGCGCTCCGCTACTGTCTTGCGCCGCAGCCTCGCCCAATGGGCGGCAAGTTTGGCCGTGTAGCGCATCCGCCCGGCATCCGGCTCGCTGCCGACGATATTGGCCTCGACATTGGCATCGTAGCGCGCCGCCGCCTTGAACGACACGGCGCGCGACAGCACCCGGCCATCGACTTCGGGAAGCGCGACATTCATGCCGAGATCGCGGGCTGACAGGCCCTGTGAGGACCCGCTCCATGCCTCCTTCGAGGAGGCTGAAAAGATCGCCTGCAGCACGACGGCGCCGGTGGCTTCGAGGACAGTCGGCTGCCGGTCGGCGCCGGGGGCGGAGATGGCAAATCCTGTTGTGTTCACGACGACATCGGGTGCGGCCTCGGCGAAGACGCTCTGGATGATGCCCGTGGAGATGGGATCCTTGAGGCTGTAGGCAAAGACCGGCAGCGGCCGCAGGCCTTCCGCTGCCAGTGCCTCGATCATCGCTTCGATCGGCTTGGTTTCGCCGCTCTGGACGAGGGCTCGGTAGAAGCTGATGGCTGCGATGGGGGCTTCGGTGGAGGATAGGTCGCCCCCCTCTGTCCTGCCGGACATCTCCCCCACAAGGGGGGAGATCGACTCGTGGGACGCTTCTCCCCAAACAATCGAGGTCGAAACGAGCGGGTCCGCCCAGCCAATCTCCCCCCTTGTGGGGGAGATGCCCGGCAAGGCAGAGGGGGGTACCGCAACCCGCAGCATCTCCGCCGAAAGCGTCCGCCACTCCTCGACCCCGACAACACCCCGCCCCGGCCACCAGATCCCCGCCTTCATCAGCGGCGCAGCCGCACCCGGCTTCTCTCCACCGGCAATCATCGCCGCCGCATAATCCAGAAACCGGCGCGAATTCTCGTCGCCGCCCTCGATCAGGTAGGACCAGAGCGCATTGAGATCATCGAGATCGACATTGGAAAACGGCGTCAGCCCCGCATCCGGCTTGGAATCGCCAGGCAGCACCGCAATCCGAGCGCCACTGCGGGCCGCGCAGGCATGCAGCGCCTCCAGAGCATAGTGAAAATAGCTGGCACCACCGAGCGCCCGGACGACGATCAGCTTCGCGTGCCGCGCCGTCCGCTCGACATAGGCATCGACGGACATCGGGTGTTTCAGGCTCATCAGGCTGGCGACGCGCAGCGTCAGCGGTGAACCGCCGCCCTGACTGTAGGCGGCGGCGATCGCCGAAAGCTCCGTATCCGCCGCAGAAAGGAACAGGATATCGCCGGGTGACTGGCCGAGATCGATCGCCTCGTCACCATCGCTGATCGTTCCTTTCTGGGCGAGGAGCAGATGCATGGATCAGACCAGCGCCTCGATCGCCTTGCGCACGGCGGCTTCGCCCATGTCGTGCAGGCCGATGACGACGAGGCGCGTGCCACGCGTTTCACCCGGCGCCCAGGCCCGGTCGAAATACTGGTCGATACGGCTGCCAACAGCCTGGATCTGCAGGCGCATCGGCTTGCCGGAGACGTCGGCAAAGCCCTTCAGGCGCAGCACATCATGCTCTGAAATTACGCCCTTCAGCTTCTCGATGAAACCGGCAGGGTCGGCAAGCGTGCCGAGCTCGACGACGAAGCTGTCGAACTCGTCGTGGTCGTGCGGCGTGCCATCCTCATGCTCCAGTTCGTGATGGGACTTGCGGTTGGCGATATCCTCTTCCGTGCCGATGCCGAGGCCGAGCAGAACGCTGGCCGGGACATCGCCGTTCTTCGCTTCGATCAGCGCGGGCTTGCGGGCGATGCGCGACGCAACCTCATCCCGGACGCGGATGATGCCGGCCGCATCGAGCAGATCGGTCTTATTGAGGACGATGAGATCGGCGCAGGTCAGCTGATCCTCGAACAGCTCCTCGATCGGGCTTTCGTGATCGAGGGATTCGTCCTCGACACGGCGCGCCTCGACGGCGTCGTGGTCATCGGCAAAGCGCCCGGCAGCGACTGCGGCGCTATCGACCACGGTGATGACGCCATCGACGGTGACTTCGCTGCGGATATCCGGCCAGTTGAAGGCAGCGACCAGTGGCTGCGGCAAAGCCAGACCCGAGGTCTCGATGACGATATGGTCGGGGCGCTGGTCGCGCTCCAGAAGCTTGGTCATCGTCGGAATGAAATCGTCGGCGACGGTGCAGCAGATGCAGCCATTGGTGAGCTCGATGATGTCGTCCTCGGTGCAATTTTCAGCACCGCAGCCCTTCAGCACATCGCCATCGACGCCGAGATCGCCGAATTCGTTGATGATCAGCGCGATCTTCTTGCCACCGGTGTTGGAAAGCAGGTTGCGGATCATCGTCGTCTTGCCGGCCCCAAGGAAGCCGGTGATCACGGTTGCGGGGATTTTCTGCTGGTTCATTCGTTCAACCCTTCATCTTCAGCGGCAGGCCTGCCGCGATAAAATACACGTCCGCGGCGCAGCCCGCGATCATCTGGTGGAGCCGCCCCGCATGGTCGCGAAAATCCCGCGCCATCCGGTTTTCGGGAACGATCCCGAGGCCGACTTCATTGGAAACAAGAACAAGCCGCGCCTTCGCCTTCGGCAGCCAGGCCGCGAGCGCGGCACTTTCCGCCGCCACATCGCGCTCGTCCGTCATCAGATTGGTGACCCACAGCGTCAGGCAATCAACCAGGATCGCCCGCCCCTCGCCGTCGATCGCCGCCAGCCGTTCGGCAAGCTGCAGCGGCTCCTCATGCGTCTGCCACGACGGCCCGCGATCGGCCCGATGCTGATCGATCCGCGCCCGCATCTCCTCATCCCATGCCCGTCCCGTCGCCACATAGTGACGTTCGAGACCGGTATCGGTGATGAGATTTTCAGCGAAGCGGGATTTGCCGGACCGGGCGCCGCCGAGGATGAAAGTCGCACTGCTCATGCGAAGGCCGCCGTCTCTGCGCGGCTATCCCATACGCCTCCCTCATTCCTGTGCTTGGCACAGGAATCCAGCGTGCCCAAGTCCTTGGGCACAGAAGACTCTTTTCCGTGGTTCGATTCATTCACGGCGCGGACGCGCCGCTGCTGGATTCCTGTGACATCCAGTGGGCGCAGTCCTAAGACCACAGGAGTGAGGGAAACCCTCTGAGGCGCCGCACATAGCGGCATGAAAATTCTCGTTTCAGCCATGACAACCTCCGTGCTGGCAGCGGGCGGGAATGCCCAAGGGGCTCTTCGCCCGGCACAGATGGCAGGTCTCCTGGCTCGCGGTTGTCGGCCCCGACAGGGACGGCCGAAAGGCCATCCCTGATCGTGCCAGCGGATCTTCCTCGCCTTCCCGGCTGCATTTTCGTGAAAAGGCGGACGATTCGTAGAATAAGAGGCGTCCTGCCCCGGCTGATCACGATGCATTTCCAGTGGCTTTTCCGGTGTCCATCAGTCATTGCCCTGCTGCGGAATGCAGCGATGAGGCAGTGGTGCCGGTGCACCGGATGGAAGACCCTGACCGCTCTACAGTCGCGGGGTCGGCTGTGATGAAGGCGCCCGGTTTGGGTCCGCCCCGTCACATTCCCTTTTCATCCCGGGCAGCAACCGCTGCCCCGGAACCATCCGTAATTGAACGCATCGTTAGGCGTGCGGCCACGCGAAGTCAATCGATGCCAGGACGATCCAAACAGCCCGCTCTTAACCCGACTGAGTCTACCAAACAGATAGTCTATTAAATTCATTGACTTAAGTCGAAATTTCACTTGCGGCCGCCTCTCTTTTGCTGCAATTGCTCGCGAAATCATGCGGCGCAAAAAGCGCGCTTCCTTGATCCTGCATTCCATCGCCTAGTTCTCTCACCATGCTCACGAAAACCGACATCGGCCGCCTGGCGCGGCGCCATCTCAAATTCGATATGGCGCGGCTGCGCGCGCTGGCGCGCCAGAATGAAATGGGCATGGTTTTCGCGGGCGGCGCTGTCGGCATCATCGCCGGTTGCGCGGTGACCGGCATGAGTCTGATCTCGCGCGAAATGCACAGCCTGATCTTCGGCATCAGCGATGTAGATCGTCTCAGCTCGTCGGAGATCGACAACAAGCTGCTCCTGCTCTTGGCGCCGATCTGCGGCGGTCTGCTTCTCGGTCTGCTGCTGTTCATCCTCAGCAGAACGCGCAAGAAGCCGATGGTCGACCCGATCGAGGCGAACGCGCTGCATGGCGGCCGGCTGTCGCTGACCGATAGCGTGATCGTCGCCATCCAGAACCTGATTTCAAACGGCTTCGGCGCCTCCGTCGGCCTCGAGGCCGGCTATACGCAGCTTGCGGCCGGTCTTGCCTCCAAGCTCGGCCTGAAGCTGCAGTTGCGCCGCGCCGATCTGCGCGTCCTCGTCGGCTGCGGCGCGGCCGGTGCCATCGCCGCCGCCTTCAACGCGCCACTGACGGGCGCCTTCTACGCTTTCGAGCTGATCATCGGCACCTACACGATCGTCTCGCTGACCCCCGTGGTCGTCTCCGCACTGCTCTCGACGCTGATCGCCCGCCTGCTGGCCGGCAGCGACTTTACCATCGATGTCGGCCAATTCGGCAGCGTCGTTCCGGCCGACTACGTTCCGGCGATCCTGCTCGGCGGTTGCTGCGCCGGTGCCGGCATCCTGATCATGCAGGGCGTCTCCTTCATCGAGGAACTGGCGCGAAAGAGCTCGGTGCCGACCTATGCCCGCCCAGCGCTCGGCGGCATCGTCGTCGGCCTGCTGGCGATGATTTCGCCGCAAGTGCTCTCGGCAGGCCATGGCGCCCTGCATCTCAACCTGTCGCACCAGGTGGCGATCCCGGCGCTGATCGGCATTCTGCTGTTGAAATCCTTCGCCTCCGCCGTATCGATCGGCTCCGGCTTCAGAGGCGGCCTGTTTTTCGCCTCGCTGTTCATGGGCGCCCTGCTCGGCAAGCTCTTCGCCTATTCGGCGCCGTTCTTCGCGCATGCGTCACTGACACCGGAGGTCTATGCCGTCGTCGGCATGAGTTCGCTCGCCGTCGCCATCATCGGCGGACCGTTGACGATGACCTTCCTGGCGCTCGAGATCACCGGCGACTTCCCGATCACCGCCCTGGTGCTCGCCGCTGTCATCACATCCTCGCTCGTCGTGCGCACCACCTTCGGCTACTCCTTCGCCACATGGCGCTTCCATCTGCGTGGCGAAAGCATTCGCAGCGCCCATGATGTCGGCTGGATCCGCAACCTGACGGTCGGCAAGCTGATGCGCGCCGACGTGAAGACCGCCAATGTCGCGACCTCCGTCGAGGAATTCAAAAAGACCTTCCCGGCCGGTTCGACGCAGCGCGTCATCCTCGTCGATGACACCGGCAAATATGCCGGCCTCGTGCTCGTTCCCGAAATCCATTCCAATCCGATCGATACGGATGACGAGGGCAAGGGCCTGGAGAGCTTCATCCGCTACAAGAACGACTTCCTGCAGCCGCAGATGAACGCCAAGCAGGCCGCCGCGATCTTCGACAAGACCGAGAGCGAAGCGCTGGCCGTGCTCAACAATCTGATCGAGCGAAAGGTCGTCGGCCAGCTCAGCGAAAGCCATACGCTGCGCCGTTATACGGAAGAACTGGACCGCCGCCGCCGCGAGGTTTCTGGCGAAATCTAGCCCAGCAGCCGCTGCAGCCAGTCGCGGTCGAGATGGCGCTCCAGCTCGGCCGCCACGTCATCCAGCGCCCTGTCGACGCTTTCGGCATAGCTCTTCCGTTCGCCTGCGAGACCAAAACTTTCGAGCAGTCGCGCGCGGTAGGAGTCGCTCGAAAACAGCCCGTGCAGATAGGTGCCCATCACCCGGCCATCGGTGGAGATCGCACCGTCAGGCAAGCCGTCGATTTGGGCCGACGGGCGGTCGCAATCCGCGCCTTCCGTCACGCCCAGATGGATCTGATAGCCGGAAAGCGGCGTGCCATATTCGGCGGAGACCGCGCGGCTGTTGCGCACGACCTTTTCCGGCGCCATTACCGTCTCGACGTCGAGAAGGCTAAGCCCGTCCGTCTCAGCCGCACTGCCCTCGATGCCGAGTGGATCGTGAACCTTGCGCCCAAGCATCTGGTAGCCGCCGCAAATGCCGATCACCCGCCCGCCACGCCGCATATGGGCCGCGAGATCGCGGTCCCAGCCGGCTGCGCGGAAATCCGCGAGATCGCTGATCGTCGACTTCGAGCCCGGCAGAACGACGAGAGCGGCATCATCAGGAAGACTGTCGCCGGCCTTTACGAAGACAAGCTCGACATCCTCTTCCGCGCGGAGCGGATCGAGATCATCGAAATTGGCAATCCGCGGCAGCACGGGTACGGCGACCTTCAGCGCCGCCGGTCTTCCGCGCGCCAGCTTTTCGAGAACGACGGAATCTTCGGCCGGAAGACCGCCGGCAGCCTTCAGCCACGGCACCACGCCGAAACACGGCCAGCCCGTATAGCGCCCGATCGCGGAGATCCCGTCATCGAAGAGCGAAACGTCGCCGCGGAACTTGTTGATGATATAGCCGGAGATCATGCCGCGATCCCGCTCATCGAGGATCGCATGCGTTCCGACCAGCGAGGCGATGACGCCGCCGCGGTCGATATCGCCGACCAGCACGACCGGCACGCCCGCCCGCGTGGCAAAGCCCATATTGGCGATATCGCCCGGCCGCAGATTGATCTCCGCCGGAGATCCCGCGCCCTCGACGATGACGAGATCGGCGCCTTCAGAAACCGTCGCGAAACTGGAGAGAACATACTCGAGCAGCTGCGGTTTCAGGCGCTGATAGTCGCGCCCTTTCGCCTGCCCCCAGACCTTGCCCTGAACCACGATCTGGCTGCCATTCTCCGATTGCGGCTTCAGCAGGATCGGGTTCATGTGAACGGAGGACGGCGTGCGCGCGGCAAGCGACTGCAGCCACTGCGCCCGGCCGATCTCGCCGCCGTCATCGGCGACGGCAGCATTGTTCGACATGTTCTGCGGCTTGAAGGGACGAACGGTCAGCCCGCGATTGGCCGCCAGCCGGCAGAGCCCGGCGACGAGCACCGTCTTGCCGACATCCGATCCTGTTCCCTGAAGCATGATGGCTCTGGTCATGGATGACGCCTACAACGCGTTGCCGCGCGCGGTCAACGGCAGGTCCCAAAACGCGAAAACCGCGCCAGCCGGGAGCCGCGCGGTTTGCCGTAAAACTCTGGCGTATCGCCCATACACGGCGAAACTCGTGCTCTCCGGGACGCAGAACCTGATCCGGAGAACCGGCGGTTTGTCCCCCGCCGTGGTTACACTGATAGCGCGACATTCTTACCGGAGAGTTATTGAGCTCTTAAGCAAAGATGAATTTCGACCTTTTTTGAACTTTTATTGACCGCGACGCGAAACCGACTCCTGCACTCACCTAACGGAAAGTTGCGCGAACCCGTAATATTAGCCGATACAAATCAAAGATTTAGCCCAGAAAAATTCAACCTGAGAAAGTTGATCTCAACCTTTTCGGCATTACCATCGGCAAAATAAAAAATCACAAGTGGAACAAAGGAAGCGCAGATGAAGGCCGCATTGAGAATGCTGTTCCTGTCAGCCATGGCCTGGGCCTGCGCTTCAGCTGCCGTAGCGGCAGGTTGCGGCGCGGTGACGATCGCCGAGATGAAGTGGGGGTCGGCTGCGATCGCTGCCAATTTCGACAAGATCATCCTGGAGGCCGGCTACGGCTGCAGCGTCGAGATCGTCCCCGGCGATACCATGCCGACTTTCGCATCCATGGATGGCAAGGGCACGCCCGATATCGCGCCCGAGCTTTGGGTCAAGGGCGTCGAGATCGAGCTCTCCAAGGCGATTGCCGCCGGGCGGCTGGTCGAGGGCGCCGAGATCCTCGCCGACGGCGCGGTCGAGGGCTGGTGGATCCCGAAATTCGTTGCCGATGCCAATCCGTCGATCAAGACGATCGAGGATGCGCTCGCAAGGCCCGATCTGTTCCCCGATGAGAACGACCCCGCAAAAGGCGCGGTCTTCAACTGCCCGACGGGTTGGAGCTGCAAGATCACCACGCAGAACCTGTTCAAGGCCTACTATGCCGAAGCCAAGGGCTTCAACCTGATCAGCGCCGATACGCCGAAAGACCTGGACGCCTCGATCGCCGATGCCTTCGAGCGCAAGCGCGGCTGGCTCGGCTACTACTGGGCGCCGACCGCCCTCATCGGAAAATACGACATGATCCGCCTCGGCATGGGCGTTCCCTATAGCGAGATGGAGTGGAACACCTGCACGGCGGTCTCCGGCTGCGCCCGCCCGCGGCGCAATGCATACCCGACCTCGCAGGGCGTCACCGTCACCACGAAGGCCTTTGCCGATCGCGCCGGCCCGGCAATGGACTACCTGCGCAAGCGCAGCTGGGATAACGGCACGATCAATGAGGTATTGGCCTGGCAGGACGAGAACAGCGAAAGCAGCCGGAACGCCGCCGTCTATTTCCTGGAGAACTATCCGCAGCTTTGGACCACCTGGGTTCCCGAAGAGATCGCCGCACGGGTCAAGCGCGCGCTCTAAAGCGCTGCAAGCTTCGCGAAGGCCAGAGCGGGCAAAAGGAAGAACCGATAACGACCGCGCCTCTGTTGCGCGCCAAAACGATTTTCTTGAGGTACCCGATGACCCCAGCCGCTTCCTTCCCCGATCGCGAAACCGTTGCCCAGAAGTTTGCCGGCGCCAGTGACGCCGACAAGTCCTATATCGAATTGCTGATGGAAAACGTCGCGCAGGACGACAATCTGGTCGATGGCCTGCACCGCTATCTCGATCTCTCCGCGGAGAGCCGCTTCCTGAATTCGCTGAAGCTTGAGACGACGGGGACATGGATCGGCACGGCTGCACCTGCCCGTCTTCAGATCCGGTTGATGGAGGCCGCCAAGTCGAGCCAGCATCCGGCCTATCAGGCCTTCCGCAATGGTCTCTCCCGCTCCGGCGGCCTCGAAAAGGCTTATCCGGCAGCCAAGATCTGATCGTTAATGGCGCGCCGCGCGGTCAACCGAGCGGCCGGCATCCTGCGTGGCGTTGACGGCGTTGGCCGTATCGCGGCCCATGCCGCGGATCGTGTTGCCGCAGGAAGACAGGGCGAGCAGAAGCAGGAAGGCAGCACCGATTTTGGCTGTCGTCGTCATTTTGGAAATCCTTTGCAAATATGACCTCTCCAAAGCGGCGGGCGCCGCTCCGGGCGATTAACGCGCCAAAGCCAAAAAGGTTCACGCCAATAATGGCTTAGGCGGCGACGGCCTTGGCTTTTTCGGCAAAGGCATGGCGAATGCTGTCGGCCACCGCCTGCATCGGCCCGGAAAGCTGCGATGCCGTCAGCAGCCGGATTTCGAAGGAGCCGAGTTCCGGCAAACCTTCCTGAGCGCCGAGGATCACCATGTCTTCGCTGACATAGGAGCGCGGCAGCGGCGCGATCGCCAGATCGGACACCACGGCAGCGCGCTGCGCCATCGTGTGACCGCTGAGATAGGCGACGCGATAAGGCCGCTTGTTGCGCTCGAGCTGCGCCAACGCTTCCTGGCGCCAGATGCAGCCCTCTTCCCATATCGAGATCGGCAGCGGCTCCTTGCGATGCGCCGTGCCGCACTTGGCACCGGCCCAGACGAGCTTCTCGCGATAGACGATCTCGCCGCCGGTCGGGAAAGGCCTGGTCGCGAAATTGACGAGCGCCAGATCGAGGCGCTGCTCTTCCATCCGCTTCTTCAGGCCGATGCTCATGTCGATCGTCACATCGACCATGATGCCGGGATAGCTCTCGGCAAAACTCTTCAGAATGCTCGGCAGCAGCCGCTCGCCGATATCTTCAGGTGCGCCGAGACGGACGACGCCGCTAAGTTCGGGCATGATGAAGCGCGACACGGCCTCGTTGGAGAGCGCCAGGATGTTGCGCGCATAGGTCAAGAGCAGCTCGCCATGCTGCGTCAGCGTCACCGAGCGCGCGTCGCGCATGAACAGCGTCGCGCCGAGCTGTTCCTCGAGCTTCTTGATCTGCATGGAGACGGCCGACGGCGTCCTGAACACCGCTTCGGCCGCAGTCGAAAAATTGCCGGTTTCCGCGATTGCCACGAAGGTGCGCAGAACGTCGTTATCGAGAAGCGGGATAGGCCTGCGAAAGGGCATCGTCATCGGCGCATCTTTCAATTTTTCTGAATTTAAACACCATATCATTTCGTTTGTTTGAAAGTCAATCGAACCTTATATTTTACTCATGGCTGAAACACGAACACAGGAGGCCATGATGACTGACACTGTACAGACCGCAATTGACGCCTTCTTCGCGCTCCGCTCGCGGCAGATCCAGCGCACCGCCTGGAACAACACGATGCGCCAGATGACGGCCCTGCCCCATCACCTGATCGCCGATGTCGATCCTTACGCAGCCGCCGCAGCCGAGCGTGAGCTGATGACGAAGAGCTTCAACAAAACTGATGGTATCCATAAAATCAATTCGTTTGATTGATGGATAGCAAGATCTAATATGTGGAACAGGCGCAACACGCCTGACGAACAAAGGACGAGGACAATGACCACCATCACCTATCGCGAGAGCAAGAGCTCATCCGGCCTGCATTTCGACGTAGGCAGCCTTCTTCAGAAGGTTTCGCACTCCTGGCAGCAGTGGCAGGCAGCGCGTGAAATCGAATCCATGCCGTTCGACATCCGCAAGGACGTTGGCTACCCGTCGGCAGAAGCCGCGGACGAACGCAAGGTTATGTAATGAATGCGACATACCTCCCAGCGTGAGGGCGGCGTCCTGCCACTGGCAGCGCCGCCCTCATCGTTTCCGGGCGGCAAAATTTAATCTTGAATTTCAGAAGCATATATTTGAAAGCAGTTTCACCGCGCGACTTTTGACCCTCGCTTTGGGCAATTGACGGAAGCCCTTTCCGACAATGTCGCAAAATTGCTCTTACTAGCCGCATATTTCCATGCGAATGTCGCTTTTGGAACATCTAGGCGACGCATTTCAGGCAACCAATATGCATCGCCCTCCAGCATGGATTTTGCTCAATGAACAAGATGCTGACCAAGAAGCGCTCTCTCGTCTTCTTCATGGTTCCCCAGTTCACCATGCTGCCGTTCTCGGCGGCGATCGACACACTGCGCATCGCCAACCGTATGCTCGGCTATCAGGCCTATACCTGGCGCCTCACCTCGGTTGACGGCAACAAGGTCTATTCTTCCTGCGGCATCGGCGTTGAAGCGAACTCCTCGCTCGCCGAAGAGCGCCGTCATCTCGGCGGCGAGAACCGCCCGAGCATGGTGCTCGTCTGTTCCGGCATCGATGTCGAGGACTTCAACAACAAGTCCGTCAACGCCTGGCTGCGCGAAAGCTATAACCGCGGCGTCGCCGTCGGCAGTCTCTGTACGGGCGCGCATCTGCTTGCTCAGGCAGGGCTCCTGAATGGCAAGCGTTGCGCGATCCACTGGGAAAACCTGCCGGGCTTCTCCGAAGCCTTCCCGCAGGCCGAGGTCTATGCCGATCTCTATGAAGTGGACAGCAATCTCTATACCTGCGCCGGCGGCACCGCCTCGCTCGACATGATGCTGAACCTCGTCGGCCAGGATTTCGGCGAAAGCCTCGTCAACCGCATCTGCGAGCAGCACCTGACGGACCGCGTCCGCAGCCCGCATGACCGCCAGCGCCTGCCATTGCGCGCCCGCCTCGGCGTCCAGAACGCCAAGGTTCTCTCCATCATCGAGCTAATGGAAGGCAATCTCGCCGAGCCGCTGTCGCTGCTGGAGATCGCCGATGGCGCCGGCCTGTCGCGCCGCCAGATCGAGCGCCTGTTCCGCCAGGAAATGGGCCGTTCGCCTGCTCGCTACTATCTGGAAATCCGCCTCGACCGCGCCCGCCATCTCCTGGTGCAGTCGTCGATGCCTGTGGTCGAAGTGGCCGTCGCCTGTGGCTTCGTCTCCGCCTCGCACTTCTCCAAGTGTTATCGCGAACTCTACAACCGCTCGCCCCAGCAGGAGCGTGCCGAACGCAAGATGACCATGGCAACGGCGCGCCAGGCGCTGGCAGCCTGAAAATAGCGGGATTGGACATTCGGAGCGGCGCCTATTGCGCCGCTTCTTCCGTCATGCGGGCATCCGAATAGACCATGTTCCGGCCCTTGTGCTTGGCCATGTAGAGGAACTGGTCCGCAGCGTTCAGATAGTTTTCGAAGGTCTCGTAGCCGGCAATTTCGGCAACGCCGATGGAGACCGTCACCGACAGCTCCTCGTCGTCGGCCGAAACCTTGAGCCGCGACAGATCCGAGCGCACCTCGTCGCAAAGCTTCGTCGCCGCCTGCGAATCCATCATCGGGAAGAGAATGGCGAATTCCTCGCCGCCGAGGCGCGATAGAAGATTGTCGCTGCCCTCGAAGATCGTCGCCAGCCGCGCGGCCACCGCGATCAGCACCTTATCGCCGATCTCGTGACCATAGGTATCGTTCAGCCGCTTGAAATGGTCGATGTCTAGAATGGCGACCGAGCTCGCCGACTTCTGCCGCAGACATTCGTTCACGACCTTCGGGCCGTAATCATAGAAATAGCGCCGGTTATAGAGACCCGTCAGATAATCGCAGGCGGCGGCAGCGCGCAGCTGCTTCATCTGCGTCAGCGTCTCGACATTGTTGGCGATACGGCACTGCAGCTCCTCGGCAACGAAGGGCCGGTAGACGAAATCGCTCGCCCCGGCCTTCAGGAAACTCGCCGAAAGCATCCTGTCGTTCGACGAGGACACACCGATCACCCGGATCTTGTCGGAGCCGAAGCGATGGCGGATGCGCCGCGTCAGCTCGTAGCCGCTCATGTCAGGCATGTGATGATCGGTGACCACCAGCTCGATGTCGCTATAGGCCTCCAGCGCCGCCAGCGCCTCCAGCCCAGAATTGGCTTCAACCACCATATATTGCTGCGCCGTCAGGAGATCGACCAGCACTTGACGCGCCGATGCGACGTCATCGACGACAAGCACCCGCGTCTTGCGATTGGTGATCGCCCTGCGGACGGTCGAGACCAGATTGTCGAGCGCGAATTCATTGTCCTTGAGCACATAGTCGATGACATTGCGCTCCATGATCCTGTTGCGCGTCTCGAGGTCGAATGTCGCGGTAAAAACGATCGCCGGGATCTTGTGCTCGATCGCGCAGTCCAGCGCCTCGCCATAGGGCGCATCCGGCAGATTGAGATCGACAACGGCCATTGTGTAGCCGTGAGAATCCTGGGCCAGCGCCTCCTGCAGCGCCTTGAGCGAAGGACAGGCTTTGACGTTCAGGCCGAGCTCCGTCTGGAAGCGATGGCACAAAACCGCGGAAAACATGCGGGAATCTTCAACCAGCAGTATCTTATGGCCGCCGAAACGCGGCGCGGAACTGTCCCGATTGAAATCCGCCTGGAAAGCCATTCAGTCCCCTACTCCCCGTGCTGCAAGAGAGAGTCGAATCGACTCTTTCCACAACGGCTCGGACGATAGCGGACACACCCAATTGGGTGAAGAGCCAAGCGGGCTCTAAAATAACCTGAAATTGCAAAAATTCGACTTCTCTTAACAACGGAAGCAGGGCCCTCGTTCATCCGGGGGCCCTCCACAATCCGTCATGGAAGATTGTCGAACTATGCAACCGCTCGCTCTCGCTTCATCGTCTTGATCTGCAGCAAAGTGTCGAGGTTCTGATTGACGCGGCAATAGAACTCCTCGTCGATGAACGGGCGCAGCATGAAATCGTTCCCGCCGGCCTTCAGGAAGCGGGCCGAAAGCAGCCGGTTCGAAGACGAGGAAACGCCGATGATGCGCAGTTCATGCGAGCCGATATTGGCGCGGATTCGGCGTGTCAGCTCGAAGCCGTCGATATCGGGCATGTTGTAATCGGTGACCATCAGACCGATGTCGCGATTGGCCTTGAGGATTTCGAGCGCCTTGGCGCCGCTTTCGGCCACGCTGACGCGGAAATTATAGCGCTTCAGACGGCTGGAGAGCAGAGCGCGGGCCGTCGCGCTGTCGTCGACGATCAGCACGTGATGGCGCTTGTTGGTGAGGAAGCGGCAGATCGATTCCGACAGGAGATCGACGGCGAAGACATTGTCCTTGAGGATATAGTCGACGATGTCCTTGGCCATCAGCTCGTCACGCAGGGTCTCGTTGAACGTGCCGGTGAAGACGATGGTCGGAATGCTGAGATCGACCAGATATTCCAGTGCCTCGCCCTTTTCGGCGCCCGGCAGGTTGATATTGGAGATCGCCAGCGTGATCGGATCGGACGACTTGTCGTAGGCGAGCTGCAGCTCCTCGAAGTCACGGCATACTTCGACCGTGATGTCGAACAGCTCCTTCAGCCGCTTGCTGACCATCGACGTGAAGACGTTGGAATCCTCGGCAAGAATAATACGCGCACCCGCAAACATTTCGCCGGAATATTGCATTCCCGAAATACCTAAAAACGACATAGCAAACCTTTGAATGAAAATGTGCCCCTCGATGGGACAGATATATCAATTCATTTGAACAATTATTAATCGAACGCCCCGGAAAACCGCCCGGAAGTTCTTGCAGCGCCGGCCCGATACCTTCTTTTGCTTATGCTTAAAAGATTATGCTCAAGCGCCCGCAAGGGCTGCGCAGGCCGCAAGCCGCCACAACCCCGTTCCGGGCGCAAGCGCTTTACTTGATGACCGCCGAACCCTTGACGATCTCGATCGTCTCGCCGCCATCGAGGCCGATGCGATCGCCGTCGGGCGTCGTCATGAAACAGCCGGATGCGCAGAGGTTTTCGGAAGCGCCGCTATCGACGACGATCTCCACCTTGTTGCCGCCCTCGGTGATGACGAGAACGACCGCGGCTGGGTCTGTATTGGTGATGGTCGCCGCTGATGCGCCCCAGGCGGCGAAGAGGGAAAGAAGCAATCCGGCGGCAAGTCTTGCCATTCGTAACGGCGCGTTGACGCGCCCTCAGGAGCATATCGGCGCTGCTGCCCCCAGCAGCGAAAACCCGATTACCCGAACCTTATAGCCGGCCGCCCGTGAACGGCCGCTGAATAAGGCCCCTAGCCCTTGAGCTTGCCATCGGCCGTCTTGCCGCGCAACTGGCGTACCTGGCCGCCCTCTTCCTTTGTCTCGTTATCCTTAGGATTTTCTTCCGGCTCGTCCTTCGCCTGGATGAGCGGCGGCGTCGCATTGTCGCGATGATAGGTGATGTCGCTCTGCGGCAGCGGGATCTCGATCCCCTCCTCGCGGAAGCGCCGCAGGATGGCGATACGCAGCCCGTTGCGCACCTTCAGGCCGTCGCCCATATCGGCCAGCATGAAGCGCAGTTCGAAATCCAGCGAATAGGTGCCGAAGCGCAGGAACTCGACATGCGGCTCGGGATTGCGCAGCACCTGCGGTACGGCGTTGACGAGCTCAAGCAGGATATCCATCACCTTCTGCGGATCGGCATCGTAGCTGACGGAAACCGGAATTTCCGAACGGCCGACCTTGTTGCGATGCGTCCAGTTGCCGACCGCCGCGTTGATCAGCTCCGAGTTCGGCACGATGATCGACTGCTTGCGGAAGGTCTCGATCTCGGTCGCGCGCACCGAGATGCGGGTGACGATACCTTCGGCCGTTCCCGATACAACGTGGTCGCCGACCTTGAAGGGACGCTCGACCAGCAGGATCAGACCGGAGACGAAATTCGAAACGATATTCTGCAGGCCAAAACCGATACCGACCGACAGGGCCGAGGCGACGAGCGCGAAGCTCGACAGGTCGATACCGGCAGCGGAAACACCGATGATGGCGGCAACGCCGACGCCGAGATAGCCGATGCCCGTCTTGACCGAATTGCGCACGCCGAGATCAACGTGGCTGCGCGCCATGACATTGCCGTCGAGCCAGCGCTGGATCCAGCGCGTGACGAGATAGCCGCCGGCAAAGAGCAGGATGCCTGTGAAGATGCCGACCAGCGAGATGCTGATGCCGCCGAGACGAACCTCAGTGAACAGCCGGTAGGCGATCTGCTGCAGATCCTGGATGTGGAAGCCCCAGAGCAGCAGCACCAGCGGAATGCCGGTCATCAGCGCGACAGCGTAGATCGCCAGACCAACGGCAAGCCCCGCCTGGTCGACAGCAACGGGACCAAGCTTGAAACGCTGCATCAGGAAGCGGCCGATGAAGGTCTCGCCAAAGGTCTCGGTCTTCGAGATCGCCTTGCCCGACAGGAGGCCGATATAGGTGGTGACGACGATGGCGCCGGTGATGATCAGCTGTGTGGCGACGAAACGCGCCAGACCGACATAGCCCGTCAGCGCCGTGATGATCAGGCCGGCACCGAGCACCCGAAGGATGATCGCCATGCCGCGCGGCCAATGACGGCCGGGCGCATCCGGATCGCCGCTGCGGGCCAGCATCGGGCGGCCGAAGGAGGCGGCAATCAGGATCAGGCCGATGATCATCGACGCGATCAGGCTGCGAACCACCGTCAGCACCAGCGGTGATCCCATCGCCTCGCCGATGCTGCCGAAGAAATAGTCGAGCGCGTTGACGATCGCCATTGCCAGCAGGCAGGCGCCGATCGACTGCGCCCCGCGATTGGAGAGGCGCACCAGGCGCCAGTGCGGCTCACCCGGCGCAAAGACGGCATTGGTGAAGCGCCGCACGAAATAGATAAGCCCGATCGCCGCAAACAGCGCCGCGACGACAGGCGCGATGTCGGGCCGCAGCACATTGAAACTGTCGAGGAAGAAATAGGAGGTGACGAGCAGCACGACGAGCGACGAGGTGCGGATGACGGTGGCCCAGAAGGCGATCGACAAGCGGCTGATATAGCTCGGCTGCTCGATGCTGTCGTCGCGCCTCAGATACCGGCCGAAAATCCGGTAGCCGCCGGAAAGCAGGATGAGCGCGGTCGCCAGCGACAGGAACAGCGCCGTAAACATCGGCAGGCTCTTGAACTTCCAGACGAAGACCAGCCAGCTCGTCAGCGCGTCATTGAACTTCCCGACTTCGACCAGGAACGAGCTCCCGGCATCGTCGAGCACCGACATCGAAACGTCGGTCCGGCGCAATAGAGTCGCGGCAAACAGCCGGCGGCGGGTCTCGGCGACCTGATTGGTCAGCTTGTTGATCGCCATCGAGAGGTTCTCGGCATCGCCGGTCACCGCGTTGATCTGTGACCGCTCGGCCGTCAGCGCATTGCGCTCGTTGGTGACGATCTCGGCTTCCGGCGGCTGCCCGTCCTTCGGCGGCTCGCCGATCTCGGCCAGGCGGTTCTTGATCTGGTCGAAACGCGGGCGAAGACCGACGGATGTAGCGATCACACCGCGGCCGAGTTCGTCCACCTGACCGGCAAGCGTCACCAGCGCGTCGTCATCACCGGCATTGGTCTTGGCGCTTTCCTGATAGGCGGTAAGCTTCTTCTTGGCGCCCTCGATATCCTTCAGAGCCTGTTCAAGCCCGCTGTTGGCAAGCGGAGCATCAGCCTGCGGCGCAGCGGTTGCGGGAGCCGCGGCGGCTGGCGCAGGAGCGGCTGCAGGCGGGGCTGCCGGTGCTGGCGCCGGTTGCGCGGCGGGTGCCGGTGCGGCCGGCTGGGCGACCTGCGCCATCGGCACACCGGTGGATTGTGCCAGCGTCGCAATCGTCAGCATCACCAGAACGAGGCTTCGGAGCAGGAAATGAATGGGCCGCAAAATATCCCCGCAGGATTCTATCAATCAATGAGGCCGCTTCTTATCGCAAAGAAAGGCGACAGAAAGGCGGATGTGAAAATGCCCGGTCAGAAGCCGGAGCCGGGCTGCGCGAGATAGGCGAGCTCCGCCTCGCTCGAACTGCGCCCGACGATCGCATTGCGATGTGGAAAGCGCCCGTATTTGACGATCACCTCGCGGTGACGCCGCGCATAATCGGCATATTCGGCATCACCCAGCTCTTCGAACAGCGCCACCGAGCGATCCTGCTCGGTGAGCACTTCTGAATGCTCGAATGGCATGTAGAAAAAGCAGCGATGCGCCGCCGCAATCGCCTTGTCCGCCCCCGCCTCGATCGCGAGCTTCGCCTCCCGCAGTGCCAGCGGATCGGTCGCGAAGGCAAGCGGCGTGGCGCGGTAGATATTGCGGGGAAACTGGTCGAGGACGATGATCGCGGCCAGACGCTGCTCGGGCGTCGCCCGCCACGTCTCGACGCCGCCGCCGGCAAGCGTCAGATGCGTGTCGCGAAACCGCGCCATGATCTGCTCGTCCAGCGCCAGCGACGACCGGAACCACATGTCGCGGCCGCATTCTTCCAGCCAGAAGCGCAGCACCTCGTCAGGCGTACAGATTTTAGCCAAGCGTCCCTCCCCGGCGCTTCGTCAGCCGCTCAGCCGATCGAGAAGACAAGCGTTGCCCGCGTGCCGCGATGTTCCCTGTCGTAGCCGAGCTCGGATTTCAGGCTTGCGGCCATCGCCGTCAGGATCTTCGTGCCGAGACCCGTGCCCTTTGCCGGACCCGCATGATCGAAACCGGCACCATCGTCCTCGACAATGACGCGCAGGAGATCGTCAGTCTGGTCGATGATGACGCGAACCTCGCCCTCGATGCCGTCGCCATAGGCGTATTTGAAGGCATTGGTGACGAGCTCGCTGACGATAAGGCCGAGCGTGATGACCTTGTCGGTCGCCAGGTTGACCGGCTTTGCCGCCAGCACCACCCGGTGCGGCCGCTTGTCGTCGCGCATCGACGCCTCGAGCTCGGTCAGCAGGCTGCCGAGATATTCGTCGATCTGCACGGTGCCGACCTGGCGGTTTGTATAGAGGCGACGGTGGACGCTGGCGATCGCATTGATACGCATCTGCGTTTCCTGCAGCGCGTCGATCGCCACCTGGTCCGTCGTCATCGACGACTGCATGCGGATCAGCGCGCCGACGAGGCCGAGGCTATTGGCGATGCGGTGATTGACTTCAGCGAGCAGCATTTCGGCATGGTCACGCTGCTGGCGGATCACTTCCTGCGCCTGCGCCGTCTCGCGGCGGAAGCGTGCCCGCTCCAGCCCCTGTTCGAGGGCGGCGGCCAGAAGATCGAAGTAGTCGTGCGAGATGCCCTTCAAAACGTAATCGTCAGCCCCCGCCTTCAGGGCGGCGACGGCAACGCTCGTATCACCGGACGCGGTGGCGTAGATGACGGGCGGATGATCCGGCAGCTCCATCAGCTTCGGCAGGATGTCGAGCCCGGTTTCGGCCTTGAGGAAGTGATCGAGGATGACCGCATCGATGCCGCCTTCGGCAACACGCTTCAGCCCCGTCGCGCCGTCTTCCGCCCATTCGACGGTAAAACCCCGCCGGGACAGATTGCGGCGCATCAGCATTGCGAGCGCATCGTCGTCATCGATGTAGAGGATGCGGATCGTCTTGCCCGCATCGACCGTGTCGTCACCCATTCCGCCTCCGGACTCTGCCTCGCAGCAACGTGGCTGCCTGGCGGCCGAATCGTCTGCTCTGGATTGTCGTATTGTATCGGTCATCGTGCGTAAACAGCAGCAAATCCGCCCCGTCCCCGGAAATATATCGACCGTCGAATTTCAAACGACACCATCTGCAATGTACCTTCACCTTGCGGTAGTATCCGCCAAGGCGCGATTAAGAATGAAAAGACACAAGAGGACGCACTAACCCGCGCGATAAACGCCGGTAAGTCCAAATGGTTCCATCGCAATCAGACTTTTTTTGAGTATCGCCGGTGCTTCGAAACCTCGGCACCCGCCTCCGGCGGAAGCTTGGCAAACCGCAGGCAGGACACGATGCCGATCAGCCCGACGGTCAGAAACGCCCA
Source organism: Rhizobium sp. Rhizsp82 (assembly GCF_047325115.1). Taxonomy (NCBI): domain Bacteria; kingdom Pseudomonadati; phylum Pseudomonadota; class Alphaproteobacteria; order Hyphomicrobiales; family Rhizobiaceae; genus Rhizobium; species Rhizobium sp. Rhizsp82. The sequence continues at coordinate 3,094,430 of NZ_CP168570.1, forward strand.
GCGAAAATCCGAAAGCTCCGGCTGGGGCGCTGCACGGAAGGCCGCCGAAATGTTGAGTGCTGCCGCTGCAACAGCAACACCGAGCAGCAGCGATACCTGCTGCAGCATGCTCGACAGTGTCGAGGCGGAGCTGCGCTGCGCCGAATTGATATCGGCAAAGGCCAGCGTATTGAGCGCCGTGAATTCCATCGAGCGCGACAGACCGGCGATGAACAGCATGGCATAGATCAGCACCTGCGGCGTGCTCTCGGTGAAGAAGCCGCAGACGATGATCGAGCCCGCGGCGATCAGGCCATTGAACACCAGCACGTTGCGGAAACCGAAGATCGCCAGCAGCGGCGTCGTCACCGTCTTCATCCCGAGATTGCCGAGGAAATAGACGAGCAGGCAGGTGCCCGCCGCAATCGAGCTCATCCCGAACCCGAGCTGGAAGAGCAGCGGCAGCAGAAACGGCGTCGCATTGATCGCCACGCGGCAGGCCGTTCCGGCATAGAGCGTCGAGAGCGCGAAGGTCTGCACCTTGAAGGCCGAGAGATCGAGCAGCGGGTTTTGCGCAACGAGGAAGTGGCGCGTCGCGAGGTAGGAAAACAGCACGCCGCCGGCGAACATCGCGGCGACGGGCAGCATCCCGCCATGCCATTTGACCGAAATCTCCAGCGCCGTCAGCAGCAGCGTCAAGCCCAGAGCGCTGAGGAGGAAGCCAAGGATATCGAGCCTGCCTGCTTCCTCTTCCTTCTGCTCCGGCACGAAGCGCATCACCAGGAACAGACCAATCAGGCCGATCGGAATGTTGATCAGGAAGTTCCAGTGCCAGCTGGCATAGGTGGTGATGAACCCGCCGAGCACAGGGCCGACGACCGGCGCCGTCAGCGCCGGCCAGGTGATCAGCGCGATCGCCTGCACAAGTTCCGACTTACGGGCATTCTTCAGCACGATGATCCGCCCGACCGGCGTCATCAGCGCGCTGCCTGCGCCCTGGATGGCGCGGGCGATGATGAACTGCGTCAGGCTGCCGGAAAGGCCGCAAAGCAGCGAGGCGCCGGTAAAGACGGCGATCGAAATCAGGAAGATACGCCGGGCGCCAAAGCGGTCGCCGAGCCATCCAGACAGCGGAATGAAGGCGGAGCCGGTCAGCATGTAGACGGTGATGCCGATGCTCATCGACACCGGCTGCACCCCGAAGCTTGCCGCCATCTGCGGCAGCGAGGTGGCGACGATCGTGCCGTCGAGGATCTGCATGAAGAAGGAAACGGCAACCACCAGCGCGACGATCTTCGCCTGGCGGGCGCTTGCCGCGTCGTCGATCTTGTCTGTCATGTCAGCCGGGGTCATCGAGAAGCCAATGCGATTGCGATTCCGTGGCGCCGGCGGCGGATGGCCCGGGCGGACCGGCCGGCAAAAAGGGGATGACCGTGCATACGCCCCTTATCCGGCTTCGGAAAGGTCAAATCTTGCGTGATCGGTTCACTCTCTTTGGCACAAAATGCCCCGCCGGGCGTTTCATCGATCGTAAGGGCAAATCGCCCCCTTTTCGATTGAGGACATTTTCATGACGCCGGAAGACCGACGCGCCGTTTTCAGCCATCGCAAGATTGCAGCCACCGTCGAAGGAATGACCAAGGAAGATGGCAGCGACCTGCCGATCACGGGCAAATCGCTCGGCGACGCCATTCTCTTCGTCGTCGAGCAAGCCGCAACCGACGCCTCGAGCGTCCATATCGTCTATGGCGACAATGGCACGCTGAGCTACACCGACTGCCTGAGCATCTACCGCGAATATGGCGCCCAGCTGCGCAGCGAGGCCCGCTGAGCGCAGACAGCACCGCCGAAACGGCATGGCAGCTATTCGCCGCCGCCCCTGCCTGGGGCGGCATTTCCCGCGTATGGAAGGCTGCGATCCCTCTCACGCGATTCTATGTCATGCCCTCCTCTGCCTCGCCGCTTCGCGGCGTCCTCGTCGCGTTCGCGGCCTACGCCGTCTTTGCCTTCAGCGACGCGTCGATCAAGATCCTCCACGGTGCGATCCCCGCCTATCAGATTGCCTTTCTCGGCTGCGCTTTCGGCATCGTCGTCCTCCCCTTCATCAAGGGCAGGGATGACAGCTGGACGGATCTGGTGAAGACCTCGAACCGCACGCTCTGGATGCTGCGCTTTGCCTGCGGCGCGATCGGCGCCATCGCCTCGATCATCACCTTCACCAAGCTGCCGATGGCGGAAGCCTTCTGCCTGCTGTTCCTGCTCCCCTCCTTCGTCACCATCCTCTCGGTGATCTTCCTGAAAGAAGATGTCCGCTGGCAGCGCTGGACGGCAGTCATCGTCGGCTTCATCGGCGTGCTGATCGTGCTGCGCCCGGGCTTTCGCGAACTCTCCGTCGGCCACCTGGCAGCCGCGATCGGCGGCATCAGCGCCGCGATCTCGATCGTCATCCTGCGCGCCATGGGTCCGGCGGAAAAGCGCCTGTCGCTCTATGGCGCCGGCCTCCTGGGCACGCTGATCGTCAGCGGCCTGCTGATGGTCTCCAACATCGCCATCCCAACGGCACGCGAATGGTTCTTCATTGCGAGCTACGGCATTCTCGGCGCGATCGGCAACGTGCTGCTGATGACCGCCGCCCGCCTCGCTCCGGCCAATCTCGTGGCCCCGCCGCAATATAGCCAGATGATCTGGGCGATCGCCTTCGGCTACCTGATCTTCGACGACACGATCGACCTGCCGATGGCAGGCGGCATCGCGCTGATCATCTGCTCCGGCCTGCTGACTCTGGTGCGCGAGCGCAAGCGCGGGACGCCGCTGCCGACGGCCGTCGTCTCCTCCGACAACCAGGCGCCTGCGGTCACGACGGTCGCCACCGACTGAGCCGGTTTTGAAGCTCCGTGGCGGGAACAATCCGGGCATCGGCCTGTTCCCCCTAAAAGCACGGAGTTTTCATGGCTGACAAAAACAGGACCGAGGGCCGGCAACCCTATATTTCTCCCGCCGAGGAGGAACAGCGTATCTACGAGCAGGAGCGCCGCAGCTGGCTGATCTGGACCTTCGGGATCGCCGGCGCCATTGTCGCGGTCATCATTGCAGGCACAGTCGCCATATCGCCCGGGCCCGATCCGGCAACAACGGGATCGACGCCGAAACCACAGCATATCGAGACGCCAGCACCCTGAGCGGCTTTCCTGAAAAGCCGTTCGCCTGTATGACCGGGTGAATCTGGAAGGAAATGAAATGGCCGCACGCGACCGCTTTTCGAAGAAGCTAACCTGCCCGCAATGCGGCAATACCGGTATCGCAGAGGTCTCAGAGGACGACCACCCGACGCGTAAGCATCCGGCATTTCTGATCGACGAGATGCCGCGCGGCTTCTTCGAGGAAAAGGCCTCCAATTTTCAGGAGACCTATATCATCAGATGTGAGTGCAACCGGAAATTCGCCTTCCGGGCACTGACGGAAAAGACCGCCTGACGATCAGGCGAGACCGAGCGGAACCTCGGCAATCTTGCGTCCCGGACCATAGTCACGCTCATGCGAGGAACGGTAACGGCCATCACGCCGGCTGCTGACATCGATGCGCTGGGTTTCGAAATGCCCATCCGCAAAGGTGCCGGTGTCGGCGGTTTCGACTTCGGGTTTGGCAGCAAAGATTTTGAAGATCATCGTTTCCTCCAGTTCGCTGCCACAACGGCAAGCAGCTCGCTTCCGTTCCACCCTACTGCCGATATAGTTAAAAAATTAACCATAACCGGACACGGAATTTCTGCTCATGAGGGGTAGCCGGCAAAGCGTGCCGCCCTAATTCATATCGTGCGATGGAGATCGCTTTACTCTCACTTCCCCAGCTGCCCCGCCCCCGGCGGGGTTTCTTTTTATCGAAAGAAACGTCAGCAGCTCCTCATAGAAAAGCATGCATTTTCCCGGATCGCAACAAGTGCTAGTCTTGATTGCAGACGAACGGAGGGGAAATATCATGCCACGTCTAGCTGAACTTTACTTCAAAACCGCGGTCATCTTCTTCATCATCGGTATCGGCATCGGGCTGAAGATGGCGATATCGGAAGATCATACGGTGATCGGTGCACATGCGCACTGTAATCTCTTGGGATGGGTCAGCATGGCGCTGTTCGGCGTCTATTACGCGCTGAACCCGGCCAAGGCCGAGCGCCGTATAGCGATGATCCAGTATTACATTTATACGGCCGGCGTCGTGATCATGGTGCCGTCGCTCTACATGATGCTCGAAGGCAATATGGCGATGGAACCGCTCGTCGCCGTCTCCTCGCTGATCGTCTTTGTGGGCGTGCTGCTGTTTGCCTTCGTGCTGTTCTCGTCGAAGAGCACGATCAGCGCGCCGACGCCGCAGCCGATGCGCTAGGCGCCGCCTGCAGGCCGGGCGGCGCTACTTCTTGGCACCGGCCGAGAGAACGCGATGCGTGGCATTGTCCATGGCATGGCTCGCATCCTGGCCGTCCTTCTTCAGGCCCCAGGCGGTATTCCCGCAGGAAGACAAAAGAAGAGCGGAAAGGCAGACAAAAGCGAGGGCGGACTTCGGCATTGATATCCCCTGTGTCGAAACTGGCAATGGGATGAAGATGTTACCAACTGTGCCGAAATCAATAGCGGCCGCAGCTTCGCTACGATTTATTCAACGTAACCGCGCAAATGCCAATGTCACGCCCGTGTCACGCTGGATTTTCCGACGTCGATGCTACAACCATGACGAGGCGTCAGTTTTGCGTATGTCCTCCTGTTCAAAGGCCCGCCTCACCCCTAACGCGGCGGGCCTCACCACCCTCGGGGTTCGCCATGTTGAAGCGATTGACCAGGTTTTTGAATCCACCACCGCCGAACAGCTATATCTGGCACCAATGTGCCGCGCCCTTCCCGCCCCGCAAGTCGATCGACGGCAGCTATACGAGCGATGGACGGCCCACCTGGCGCCGCATCACTGCTAATGGCTGGGAATATCGCCAGGAAGACGCCGCCCGCGCCGATCCGCGGATCTTCGCCTGACACCCCATGATTTTCACGGCTTGCGCCGATCGCAGACTCACGGCTGACTAGGGCTCTCAAGGCGTTTCAGCGAGCTCCCCCGATATGCTGGTCCACGAAGGCGATAGCCGCACATCCAAGATCGATCTTCTTCTCGCGGCCGTGCTCGCCTTTGTGGCGGGCGGCGTCAACAGCGCGGGCTTCCTCGCCTTCGGCTATTTCTCCGCCAACATGACCGGCAATGTCTCGATGATCTCCGATCACATGTCGGTCCGCGAGTTCAGCGCTGCTCTCGCCTTCCTGATGATTGTCGTGATGTTCGTTCTCGGTGCCTTCAGCGCCTCGCTCTTCATCGAGATCGGCAAGCAGCGGCGGCTTGCCAATATCTATGCCCTGACGCTGCTCTCCGAAGCAGCGCTATTGCTCGCCGTGGGGCTCTATGCCGGCAGCGCCGGACCGGCCGCGAACGGCATCACCATCGCCGGGCTCCTCAGCTTCACCATGGGCATCCAGAACGCTGCATCGACACGTATCTCCGGCAGCCGCGTGCGCACCACCCATGTTTCCGGCATCGCCACAGATATCGGCGTCGGTCTCGCGCTGCTGATCGGCGGCAAGGCCGCACCCGAGCGCCCGCAGATCGTCCGCCGCCTGACGTTGCATGCTGCGACAGTGCTGTTTTTCCTGCTTGGCGGCGTCGCTGGCGTGCTCGGATACAAGGCGGCGGGCGGAAGCGTATTCTGCGCCTTCAGCGTCATCCTGCTGGCTCTCTGCGCCCGCTACATCAGACGCACCGCGATCGCGCGCTGACGGGCTTGTCTGGCCGGAAAACGCAACCATCTGATGATGGAGGCCAGAGACAATTCCTGCCGCCGCGCATGAGAGGGAATCCGCATATGAAGATCGTTATCGCCGCACTCGCCGCCGCGGTGCTTTTGCCGTCGGCCGCCTTCGCCCTGGATGCCATCGAGGTCAAGGCCCGCGACCACACCTGCAACGAACTCGCGAAAATCATCCGCCAGAATCCGGCCGTCTTCGTTCGGATCGGCATCGGCGGCCGCAGTTTCCGCCACCCGCCATCGCAGTGCCGGCTGGGCGACAAATGGGCGACCACGAGCCTCAGGGACGCCACCGGAAAGCAATGCGTTCTCGACTACGCCTGCGTCTACGATCCGGAATCTTTCTACAACAAATTCCCGCGTTAGCGGCCTTCCAAAACGCAAAAGCGCAGCGCCCCTGGTGGGGCGCTGCGGCGCTTTATCTTCAATCTTTTCAAGGAGAAGATGGTGGGTGATGTAGGGCTCGAACCTACGACCCGCTGATTAAGAGTCAGCTGCTCTACCAACTGAGCTAATCACCCATTCCCTTGCGTTTCCGCTCGGTGTCCCGTGCCTCTCGGCGCGGTGTGAGGGGGCGTATAAACAGGATATTCGACCTTGTCTAGCGCCCCTCGAAAAATTCTTCGATTTTTTTCTGCATGGCTGAAATGCAATGAAATCAAAGGTCGAGCGAACCCGTGGCCAAACGCACTGCCTGGCCGCCAATCCGGGCGTTTGAGATCGCTCCAGCCTCGACATCCATGTGAAGGTGGATAATCGAGGGACGGCCCATTTCCACACCCTGTTCGATGGTGATCGGATGATGACCATCGGGCAGACGGTCGAAATGGTGAATCGCTCCGGAGAGTGCAGCCGCCGCAGAACCGGTCGCCGGGTCCTCGACGATCCCCATTCCGCTCGCAAACATCCGCGCATGAAACTTCGCCGAATGGTTCACCCCGCCGCGGCAGTAGATATAGGCCGAAGCCAGCGCGCCATCGACGAAGGGCACCGTCTTTTCCCAAAGCTGCGGATCGAACTCCATGCGCTGGGCCGCACCGACGTCATGGATCGGCACCAGCAGGAACGGCACGCCGGCGCTCCAGATCGACGGAACGTGATTCTCGAATCCCACCTCCGTCACCTTCAGCGACAGCGCGTTGGAGATACCGAGCTTCTCGAGCGGCATGGCGATCTGCTGCGATTTGCGCGGCAGATCGAATTCGGCAAAACTCGCGACGCCCTCGCGCAGCCGCACCGCACAGCGCACCGGCCCGACATTTTCTTCCAGCACGCAGACGAGATCGAGCGTCGCATCGCTGCCATGCGTGCGCTCGGCGAGCGCGATCGCGGTACCCACGGTCGGATGACCGGCAAACGGCAGTTCACGGCCCGGCGTGAAGATGCGGATCCTGGCGCTATAGGCGGGATTGGCCGACTTCTGGACGAAGACGGTCTCGGACAGATTGGTTTCGCGGGCGATCGATTGCATCGCCTCGTCGCTCAGGTCCTCGCCGTCGAAGATGACGGCCAGCGGATTGCCGGCGAGCTTGCGGTCGGTGAACACATCGTAGACGCTGTAGCTGCGCGCCACATCGGCCTCCTTGAATCGGTCATCGAACCGCCAACCTGCCCGACCGGCGAAACGAGTGCAAGGTTTTAGGTTTTGTCTGGATTACCAAAATACCAATCGATAACCGGCAGCATGGCGACGTTATACGGATAGGCCGAGTGATCGGCCGAGCGGATCGCCACCGCACCGGCGATTTCCTTGTCTTCGGCCACCAGCATATGCGCCGCAATTCGCTCGACGATCTCGTCCGCAGTCAGATCGAAACGATACAGCCGCATGACGGTGACGGTGCGGCGGAAGCGGCTGGCATAGTAGCTGTCGCCCGGCGTCGAGTGGGAGAGATCGAGGCCGGTCTCTTCCAGCACCTCGCGGCGCATGTTGAATTCAAGGTCGCAGACGCCGGATGCGATATCCTCGGGCTCCAGCGAACCGGCGGCGAAATAGACCTGGCCGGGATTGGCGGTATGCGCGCCCATGCGGATCGCCACCAGCGCGTTGTCGGAGGCTTCGATGACAGGATAGGAAAAGAGGTGCATGCCGCCCGTCCGGTCCTGTTGCCGTCGCCAGTACATGAAAGTCGAGAACGGGATGACATATCCCTGCCCCCTGATCCCATCCTCGCCAAGTGCCAACCGGTGCTGAAACACCATGCGCCCATCGAACAGGGCCGGATTGGCCTTCACCTCGGCCTCCCAGTTGGCGGCGATCTCGTCGCGCCTGGATATCCGGTAGGGATGCTCGCCGTCGAGAACACGAAGGTCGATCTTGGCAACGGGAAATACGGTCTGCTCCGGCGGCCAACCGGCAAATTCCTCTGAAAATATCGAGTTCATTTCAAATCCAATGTCATGACTACAGGGCAATGGTCAGACGCCTTCGGCCGGTCCCAGCCGGTGCGCGGATAGCGCTCGACTTCCTGGCCCGGCGGAAAGACGGTGCGGAAAGGCTGGCCATGGCGGATGATCTCGGGTTTTCGCTCGGTATTCGCCGCAGCAAGGGCCGGAGACAGCCAGATATAATCGAGCTGGCAGAGCCACTGCTCCTGCGGGCCGCGGGCGTGGTAGAGCGTCCAGCGATCCATTTCGTCGCGACGGCGCATGACGTTCTCGGCGAAGCCGTCATGGCTGAAAACGTCGAGCGCGCTCTCGGCCTCGTTCTTGTGCTCGAATCGATAGCCGGTGCGCCGCGTGCCGATGACATCGATGCGTTCCTGATAGTCGTTCATGTCGCCGCAGATGGCGAAATTCTTCGTGGCCGTCTGCCCGGCACCGAAGCGGTTCTCGATGATCCGGCGCACGGCGCGCGCCTCGGCACGGCGCACCGGCATCGTCGCCTGGCGACCGTCCAGCCCGTCACGCGGACTGCCCATCGATTTGAAATGCACGACATAGAGCGTGAAAGGCACGCCGCCGATCAGGAGATCGAGCTCCAGGCAGTCGCGCTTGAAGATCTTGTCGTCGAGATGGGCATTCTGCCCCAGCGCCTCGTCGAACAAGTCGAGATCGCGATAGGTCAGCATCGCATGGCTCTTGATGTCGCGAAGCTCGATCTTGCGTCCGTCGCGCGTCTCCTCGCGCATCAGCACGGCAACGTCGATACCGCGGCTGTCATTGCCCTCGACCAGATATTTCTGCCGGTAGCCATTGCCGACCATGCGGAACAGATAGCCGTATTCGAAGGCCTGCAGCGCCGCCATGTTGTCGATTTCCTGCAGGCAGAGGATATCCGCATCGGCATCGGCGATCGCTAAGGCCGTCATCTGGCGGGTATCGTCGGTCGCCGCGATCACGCGCGCCTGCTCCAGCTGCTGGTAGACGCCCTCGCTGCGCACCTCGAAGAGCTGGATGACCCGGTCCTGGCGCAGCTGGTTGCGAAAGCCGGTAAAGTCGAAACGCGTCATCAGATTTTCGACATTGAAGGTAGCGAGGCGAAGCGACATCAGGCATTCCCGTTTGCATGCTGCTTCGCCATTGGTACAGGCGAAAATTGCGTTCGTGAAGGCCGAAGCCCGATCAGAGCCGCCAGGCCGAGCGCACCGCCACCATCACGTTATCGCCCCCCGAAACCCGTTCGCGGCTGAAGGCGCGGAGAACTTGGCCATCGCCAAGCAACAGCTTCACCGCATAGCGCTCGCCCTCATAGAGCACGCTGTCGACGAGAGCGGGAACGCCCTCGCTGCCGATCGCCACATCCTCGGGCCGCACGAGAATATCCGCCGTGCCCCCCTCCGCACCGATGGTCCCCAACGCCCCACGCATCGCTTCCCAATCAAGCTGACGTTTGTCACCGATCGGTGATGCAAGACGCAAGATGGCACCACGGCCGATCAACCCGCCAACCATCCGCCCCTCCGGCCGCGCATAGATCTCGGCAGGCGCCGCCACCTGCAGCAGCCGCCCTTCCGACATAACGGCAACGTCGGTCGCGAGCGCCATCGCCTCGCTCTGGTCGTGCGTCACATAGATCATCGTCGCGCCGGAGCGCTGGTGGAACTCGCGGAACGTCTCCTCCATCTCCTGCTTCAGGTGCCGGTCAAGATTGGCGAGCGGCTCGTCGAGCAGCACGACATCGGGCGATGTCACCAGGCAGCGGGCAAGCGCCACGCGCTGCCTCTGGCCGCCGGAGAGATCGGCGGGGCGCCGATCCGCATAGTCGCTGAGCCGCACCGTCGCCAGCGCCTCGCGCACCTTGCTGCGATAGGCCTCGCCCTTCACGCCGCGCACCTTCAGCGGATATCCGGCATTGTCGGCAACGCTCATATGCGGCCAGAGCGCATAGGACTGGAAGACCATCGCCATGTTGCGCCGCTCCGGCGGCAGCGATTGTGCGGCATCGGCAAGCATCCGCTCGCCGAGATGGATCGAACCATCCGTCGGCGTCTCGAACCCGGCGATCATCCTCAGAACCGTCGTCTTGCCGCAGCCCGAAGGACCGAGCAGCGCCAGAAAGCCGCCGTCCCGCACATCGAGCGAAAGACCGCTGACGGCCGCACGCCCGGTGCCGAAATCCTTGCTGACCTGATTGAGCGTCAGTTTCGCCACGGCACCACTCCCTTGGGCAGCCGCTTTGCCATCAGTTCCAGAAGCAGCATTATGAAAACGACCATCAGCACGACCAGCACCGAGAGCGCCGAAGCAAGATCCGAACTGCCGCTGTCGTCGAGGTTATAGATCGCGACACCCAGCGTCTGCGTCCCCGCCGACCAGAGCAGCGCCGAGATCGTCAGCTCGTTGCAGGCAATCAGGAAAACGAGGATGACGGAGGCACCGGCAGCAGGCGCGATCAGCGGCACGATGATATCGGCAAGCCGCCGGAAGAAGCCGGCGCCGGCAAGACGCGCGGCCTCCTCCAGCGCCGGATCGAGCTGATGAAAGGCGCTGACGACAGGCTTCAGGCTGACCGCGAAGAAGCTCGAGAGATAGGCAACGAGAATGATCCAGACCGTACCGTAAAGCGTGACGTTGAGGACTGGCAGCGGTGCTGCGAACACCAGAATGAAGGACACGGCAATGACGATGCCGGGCAGCGAATAGGGTATCTCGATCGCGCTCGAAACCAGCCGGGCCAAGAGATCCCGCCGCCGGCTGAGCGCATAGGCGGCAAGCACCGTCACCAGCAGGAGACACAGGGCGGCACCGGCCGCCAGCGACAGCGAATTGACGAAGGCCGTGCGGGTGATCGCCTGGCGGAAGAGGATTTCCGAGAAAGCGTGGAAAGACATGGTCTTGAAGGTCAGCGGCACGCCATAAGCCGGAACCAGCGCGCCCGCGACCAGCGCGAAGAACGGCGCCGCGAGCATGAAGAACAGCACGATCCAGAGCAGCGGCGTGAAGACGTGGCGCCAGCCGCCGAGCTCGAAGGCGGCGGTCGCCCCGGAGAGGCCGAGCACCCGGTAATCGCGCCCGCGAAGCGCCCGCTCCTGAATGGCGAGACCCGCGACTGAAATCAGCGCGATGATCGCCGAGAGCAGCGCCACGTCGCCGAAGGTGCGGCTGGTGAAGGCCGAGAATTTCGAGAAGATCAGCGTCGGCAGCGTATAGATCGAGGCGGGAATGCCGAGGATCGCCGGAATGCCGAAATTGCCGGTGCAGGAGACGAAGGAGATCGCCGCACCTGCGATGACACCGGGCAGTGACAGCGGCAGGATGATATCGCGAAACACCCGCAGGCTGGAGGCGCCGGAAAGCCGGGCCGCCTCGACGCCGTCGCGCGGCAGGCTCATCAACCCGGCCCGCAGCGCGAGATAGACGAGCGGCGCATGCTGGACGCCGTAGAGCAGCGCGATGCCGCCGACCGAATAGAGCGGCTGCGGCGTCCCCAGTGGCGGGGCAATATGCAGCGCCTTCAGAAGCGGGCTCGATGGCCCGGACATCTGCACCCAGGCAAGCGCCGTCACCTGCGGCGGGATCATCATCGGCAGCACGAAGAGGAAGCTGATCAGCCCCTTGCCGCGGATATCTGTCAGCGTCAGCAGAAAGGCGAAAGCGCAGCCGATGACGAGCGAGATGATGGCCCCGAACACTGCCGTCACCAGCGTATAATAGGTTGCCGACCAGAGCGCCGGATCGCCGAGCACCGCCCCTGCCCCGCCATTCGACAGCGCAGCGATGCCCGCCACCGCCAGCCGCGCCAGCGGCAGGACGCTCAGAACAAGCACCACCAGAATGATAAAGGGAAACAGCCAGGCTGGCTGGCTGTTTCCCGGACGAACGTAACCCTGCATCGACTATCCGGTTTCGATCAATTCGACCCGTAGATACCCGAGAAGGTCTTCAGATCCTGATCCGTATTCTTCAGCGCCTCGGCGGCATTGATCGGCAGCACCTTGATGCTGTCGCGCGCCGGAAAGCCTTCCGGCAGCTTCATGCCGTTGCGGGCCGGAATATAGCCGAGTTTCAGGAAGCCTTCCTGGCCTTTTTCGGAGAGAACGTAGTCGACGAACTTCTTCGCTGCATCGGCATTCTTGGCGCTGGAGAGGATGCCGACCGGCTCGGTCACGGCCGAAACGCCTTCTTCCGGGAAGACGAACTCGACCGGCGCGCCCTTGGCTTTTTCGCGGATCGGCATGTAGTCGACGACCATGCCGTAAGCCTTTTCGCCCGAGGCGACGGCCTTCAGAATGGCGCCGTTGCCGCCGGCAGCCGTCGCGCCGTTATCGGCGAGCGCCTTGTAGTAATCCCAGCCGAGACCGGAAACGCCGGCCAGCGTCTGTGCATGGATCAGCGCCGCACCAGAGGTCAGCGGGCTCGGCATGGTGACGAGGCCCTTGGCTTCCGGCTTGGTCAGATCCTTCCAGCTCGTCGGCTTCATCGAGGCCGAAGTGTTGTACATGATGCCGGTGGTGATCAGCTTGGTCGAATAATAGTAGCCGTCGGCGTCATAGAGCGCAGCATCGTAATTGGCGGCTTCCGGCGACTTGTAAGCCATCAGCTTGCCGGCTTCCTTGAGACGCTCGAGCGTCACGGTGTCGGCGATCAGCAGGACGTCGGCAACCGGATTGCCGGCCTCGATCTCGGCCTGCAGCTTGGCCATGATCTTCGGCGTGCCGTCGCGCACCCAGTCGACCGTGATGTCGGGATTTGCGGCCATGAAGCCATCGACGGTCGCCTGGGCGTCTTCGTTCGGCTGGCTCGTATAGAGCACCAGATTGCCGGCATGGGCGGAAACGGAGACGAGACCGGCCGCGATCAGCGCAGCGAGAGCGGAGAGCTTCTTCTTCATGGTGATATCCCTGAGCGTGAAAGTTAGCCGTTCCATAGACAGGCCGAATAACATGATTGTGACAGTCGGCTAAAGATGCCGCGTCGAAGATGGCCATCTGCGCTTGACCATGACGCCGAGCCGCTATTTGTTTGCGGCAGATTGCGCGTTTCCGTTCAAATTTGGGAGAGAGGATAATGGAATATCGTCTGCTTGGCCGTTCCGGCCTGAAGATTTCAACCGTGACCATGGGCACCATGACCTTCGGCGGCGTCGGCTGGGCGAAGGCGACCGGCAGCCAGGATGTGGCCGAAGCCAGCCGCCTCGTCGATCTCTGCCTCGATGCCGGCGTCAACCTGATCGATACCGCCGACGTCTATTCGGCCGGCGCCTCCGAGGAGATCATCGGCGAAGTGCTTGGCGGCAAGCGCAAGAACGGTGTCATGCTGGCCACCAAGGCACGCTTCCGCATGGGTGACGGCCCGAACGATGTCGGCTCCTCGCGCCAGCACCTGATCGAGGCCTGCGAAGCCAGCCTTCGCCGCATGAAGACCGATGTCATCGACCTCTACCAGCTGCATGAATGGGACGGCCAGACGCCGGTCGAGGAAACCATGGAAGCGCTCGATACGCTCGTGCGCCAGGGCAAGGTCCGCTATATCGGCTGCTCGAATTTCTCCGGCTGGCACATCATGAAGGCGCTCGGCGTCTCCAGAGAGCATAACTACCAGCGTTTTGTCAGCCAGCAGATCCACTACACGCTGGAAGCCCGCGATGCCGAATACGAGCTGCTGCCGGTGTCGATCGACCAGGGCCTCGGCGTCCTCGTCTGGAGCCCGCTGGCCGCCGGCCTGCTCTCCGGCAAGCACCGCCGCAACCAGGCGACGCCTGAGGGCACCCGCCAGTTCGCCGGCTGGCCCGAGCCGCCGATCCGCGATGAGAACCGTCTCTGGAATATCGTCGATACGCTGGTCTCGATCGCCGAAAGCCGCGGCGTCTCGGCAGCCCAGGTCGCTCTCGCCTGGCTGATCGGCCGCAGGACGGTGACCTCGGTCATCATCGGCGGCCGCACGGAAGCGCAGTTCAAGGACAATCTCGCCGCAGCCGACCTGAAACTGACCGCCGAAGAGCGCAAGCGCCTCGACGACGTCAGCGTCCCGCCGCTCCTCTACCCCTACTGGCACCAGCGCAACACGGCGAGCGACCGGCTGAGCGAGGCCGATCTCGAACTGATCGCCCCGCACCTGAACCAGTAAAAGTCAGAGATTGATCGGCGCCCTCCAGGCGCCGATTTGGCATCGGAGAACCGCTATCCGCCGAGTCCTTCAAGCACCTTCGTAAATCTCAAACCGGTATGTTCATACCCGCAACGCTTGTAGAGGCGGTGCGCGTCTTCGCGGCGGGAGTTGGGCTTCACCGTCGCGAGGCGGGCGCCGCGGTCATAGAGCCAGCGCTCGCCATGAGCGACCAACAATCCGGCAATGCCTTTTCCCCTGAAGTTCGAGGAAACGGCCAGCGCGACGATGGCACCATCAAGATCGTCCCGGTAGAGCGTTGGGGAGACGGACAAGCCAATCATTCCGGCAACTGTATCGTCTTCATCGGCGACAAATATAGCGTGGTCCTCACGGCCGCTCAGCCGCTCAAGTCGGGCAGTCATTCTGTCGGAGGTTGTCGGATAACCCAGTTCGGCCATCAGCCTCGCCAGCTCCTCGGCATCAGACAGAGTTGCCATCCTGACCTTGATCCCGCTCATCGTCGTTCCTCAACCTTCCGAAGCGGCGGGAAGATGCAACGCGAGGCGAGTCGATGCAACCAGGCATCCGACGAAAGGTCGCGTCGCACCAATCACGCAGACTATTCGCCCTAAAGCGCGCCGATCTCACCGGCGACCAGCTTGCCGAGACGGCCAATTCCCTCCTCGATCATCTGATCGTTGGCGCAGGAGAAGCTGAGGCGGATGGCGTTGGCGCCAGAGCCGTCGGCGAAGAAGGCCTTGCCGGGAACGAAGGCGACCCGCGTGGTCTCGATCGACTTGGCAAGCAGCGCTGCCCCATCCATACCCTCCGGCAGCGTGATCCAGATGAACATGCCGCCTTCCGGTTTCGTCCAGCTGACACCATCAGGCATGTGCCTGGCGAGTGCTGCCAGCATCGCATCGCGGCGATGGCCGTAGGCGGCCTTGATCTTGGCGACCTGCGCATCGAAACCGCGCTCGGCGACTTCGGCGATGGCGATCTGGTTGATCGTCGAGGAATGCAGGTCGGCCGCCTGTTTCATCAGCACCAGCTTGCGGATAACGGGGGCATTGGCGACGATGAAGCCGACGCGAAGGCCCGGCGCCAGCGTCTTCGAGAAGCTGCCGCAATAGATCGTGCGGGTATCGTTGATATGGCCCTTCTGGGCGATCTCAAGCGACAGGATCGGCGGGATCGCCTCGCCGTCGTAACGCAGGTTCTGATAGGCCGCGTCCTCGATGACGGCGATATCGAGATCTTCGGCCAGCGCCAGAACCTTCTCGCGGCCGTCGCGGTCGACAGTCTCGCCGGTCGGGTTGGAGAAGTCGGCGGAGAGATAGGCGAACTTCACCTTGCCGCCGTTCTGCGTGGCCGCCGCCTTGTAGCTCTCCGGCGTGCGGTTGCCGTTTGGCGTCAGCTGGTCGTAGGACGGCTCATAGGCGTTGAAGGCCTGAAGCGCGCCGAGATAGCTCGGCCACGTCACCAGCGCCGTATCCTTGGGCGACAGGAAGAGCTTGCCGAGATAATCGAGACCCTGCTGCGAACCGGAGACGATGAAGACGTTTTCGGCTTCGCAGGGGATGCCGAGACCGGCCATCTGCTTCACCAGCCATTCGCGCAGCGGCTTGTAGCCTTCGCTGACCGAATATTGCAGCGCCGCGTTGACCGCGCCGCTATCGAAAATCCCGGCATAGGCCGCCTTGAACTCCTTGTCCGGAAACAGCGCCGGATCCGGAATGCCGCCGGCAAAGGAGATGATATCAGGCTGATCGAGCAGTTTCAGCAGTTCACGGATTTCGGAAGCGCGCATGCGTGACGAGCGCGTCGCAAACATTTCATCCCAGTTCAGCATCGGGGTTTCCTCAGTCTCTTTTTATGATGCCGGCAGATCATCACGGCACAGAAATTATGTCAACAATGCTGACCTATTTTCTTGTCGCGGTGACAAGTTTGGGCGAATTGGCCCTCGAAAGGAGCACGGATGAGGAAACCGGGCCGAATTGTCCTGAACATTCGCCGCACCCAGTCATCATTCGCTGACGAAATGCCGAAACTCGCTGAAACAGACCTTTCCAAAACAGGTGCGGCAGCAGTAGTGTGCCGCGCATTATTCAATGGACTACCAAGGTGCCAGCAATGACCGCGACGTCGCCCTCTCCTGAAATCACAATCGAATTCCACAAATCTCCGGTCTCCGATGCCGACCGCATCAAGGCGATCGAAACACCCGGATTCGGCAAGGTCTTCACCGATCACATGGTCCTGGCAAAGTGGACAGCCGACAAGGGCTGGCACGACGCGAAGGTCACGGCTCGTCGCCCGCTGGAACTCGACCCCGCCAGCGCCGTGCTGCACTACGCCCAGGAAATCTTTGAGGGCATGAAGGCCTACAAGGCTGATGACGGCCGCGTCCTTCTCTTCCGTCCGGAAGAAAACGCCCGCCGCTTTGCCCAGTCGGCAGCCCGCATGGCAATGCCCGCCGTACCGGAAGATCTTTTCCTGAAGGCCGTCGAAGAGCTCGTCCGCGTCGACAAGAACTGGATCCCCTCGGGCGATGCCAGCCTCTACCTCCGCCCCTTCATGTTCGCCAACGAAGCCTTCCTCGGCGTTCGGCCGGCGCAGGAATATATCTTCTGCATCATCGCCTCGCCTGTTGGCGCTTATTTCAAGGGCGGCGCCAAGGCTGTGTCGCTCTGGGTCGAGACGGAATATACCCGCGCGGCCGCCGGCGGAACCGGTGCAGCGAAGTGCGGCGGCAACTATGCGGCCAGCCTCGTGGCCCAGGCCGAAGCCGCCAAGAAGGAATGCGACCAGGTCGTTTTCCTTGATGCAGCCGAACACCGCTGGGTCGAAGAACTCGGCGGCATGAACGTCTTCTTCGTGATGAACGACGGTACGGTCGTCACCCCGCCGCTCGGTGGCACGATCCTGCCGGGCATCACCCGCGCTTCGGTCATCGTGCTTGCCGAGGAAAAGGGCCTGCGCGTCGAACAGCGTCCCTATTCCTTCGACGAATGGCAGGCTGACGCCAAGAGCGGCAAGCTCGTCGAAGCCTTCGCCTGCGGCACGGCCGCCGTCCTCGCCGGTATCGGCCTCGTGCGCCATGCCGGCGGCGAGTTCCTGGTCGGCGACGGCCAGACCGGCAAGCTGACCACCGAACTGCGCCAGCAGCTCGTCGGCCTGCAGAAGGGCACCACCAATGACGAGCGCGGCTGGACCCGCCTCATTCCGGCTTGACCTTGCGTTAGCCGCAACGGACGAAACCA
Organism: Rhizobium sp. Rhizsp82; assembly: GCF_047325115.1. Taxonomy (NCBI): domain Bacteria; kingdom Pseudomonadati; phylum Pseudomonadota; class Alphaproteobacteria; order Hyphomicrobiales; family Rhizobiaceae; genus Rhizobium; species Rhizobium sp. Rhizsp82. The sequence goes on from NZ_CP168570.1 coordinate 3,112,002, forward strand.
CCTTCGAAACCGGGCTCCTCGCCCGGTTTCTTGCTATTGGAGAGGTCCCCAGCATGTCCAACGACGAAACCTCAGCCTTCTACGACGGCAATGCCGAAACCTACGCCTCCCGCGAGCGCCGTCTGCCAACAAAGCGCCTCGACGCCTTCCTCGCCGCACTCCCGGCAGGCGCAAAAATCCTCGAACTCGGCTGCGGCGGCGGGCAGGACAGCGCCTATATGCTGGGCAATGGTTTCGACGTGACGCCGACGGATGGATCGGCAGAGCTCGCCAGGCAGGCGGAAAAACTGATCGGCCGGCCGGTGACGGTCATGCGCTTTCAGGATCTGCAGGCCACCGGCGAATTCGACGGCGTCTGGGCGGAAGCCAGCCTGCTGCACGTTCCCCGCGACGAGCTGCCCGACGTCTTCTCCCGCATCCACAACGCGCTGAAACCGGGCGCTCCCCTGCATGCCAGCTTCAAGGCCGGAGAAGCCGAGGGACATGACGGCTTCGGCCGCTATTACAACTACCCCTCGCCCGATTGGCTCTCGCAGTGCCTGACCGCAGGCGGCTGGCGCGACATCGCGCTATCGGAAGCGGATGGCGGCGGCTACGACGGCAAGCCGACCCGCTGGCTCTTCCTCACCGCCCGGAAATGAAAAAGGCCGGAGCTTTCGCCCCGGCCTCTCGCAATATCAATCGCAGCAGCGATTAGTTGACCGACTTGTCGACCAGCTTGTTCTTGCCGATCCACGGCATCATGCCGCGGAGCTTGGCGCCAACTTCTTCGATCTGGTGGCTGTCGTTCATGCGGCGGATGCCCTTGAAGCGCGAGCCGCCAGCACGGTATTCCTGCATCCAGTCGGACGTGAACTTGCCGGTCTGGATGTCGTGCAGGACGCGCTTCATTTCAGCCTTGGTTTCAGCCGTGATGATGCGCGGGCCGGTGACGTATTCGCCCCATTCTGCCGTGTTCGAGATCGAGTAGTTCATGTTGGCGATACCGCCTTCATAGATCAGATCGACGATCAGCTTCACTTCGTGCAGGCACTCGAAATAGGCCATCTCCGGAGCGTAGCCGGCTTCGGTCAGGGTTTCGAAACCAGCGCGGATGAGCTCGACGAGACCGCCGCAGAGAACGACCTGTTCGCCGAAGAGATCGGTTTCGCACTCTTCGCGGAAGTTGGTTTCGATGATGCCCGAACGGCCGCCGCCGACGCCGCAGGCGTAGGAGAGAGCGAGTTCAAGAGCGTTGCCCGAAGCGTTCTGGTGAACGGCAACGAGGCAGGGAACGCCGCCGCCCTTCTGGTATTCGCCGCGAACCGTGTGGCCCGGGCCCTTCGGCGCGATCATGACGATGTCGACCGAGGCCTTCGGCTCGATGAGGCCGAAATGGATGTTGAGGCCGTGTGCGAAAGCGATCGCGGCGCCATCACGGATGTTGGCGGCGATGTCGGCCTTGTAGATGTCGGCCTGCAGTTCGTCCGGAGTGGCCATCATCATCAGGTCGGCCCAGCCGGCAGCTTCGGCAACGGTCATGACCTTGAAGCCATCGGCTTCGGCCTTCTTGATCGTCGGCGAACCGGCCTTGAGGCCGATGACGACGTTCTGTGCACCGCTGTCCTTCAGGTTCAGCGCGTGGGCGCGGCCCTGCGAACCGTAGCCGATGATGGCGACCTTCTTGGACTTGATCAGGTTGAGATCGGCATCACGATCGTAATAGACGCGCATTGTAGAGTTCCTTCCCTTTTGCTTGTCGCATCGTTTGATAGACGCGGAGATCAGGCGAGTGCCGGCATCTCCGCAAGAACCTTCTCCGTGCCGTAAAGGCGCAGGAAAGCGGTGACCGCCTTCTCCGCCTGACGGCCCGTATCCTTGAGGCCCGGTTCGCCGAGCAGCATGCGCACATGCAGGTCGGAGACAACAAGGCCATAAAGCGTGTGATATGCCTCGTCGGCATCATGAAAGCGTAATAGCCCTGCCCGCTTGCCGGCATCGATCAGCGCCATGGCGCGGCGGTCGATCTGGCGGCGGCCGCGTTCGAGCAGCAGCTTGCCGAGCTTGGAGCCATCGCGATGGGACTGGCCGATCGCCAGGCGGTTCAGCGCCAGCGACACGTCGCCGGCCAGAACTTCCAGGAGATCGCGGGCAAAGATGACGACGTGGTCGTGCAGGCTGGCCGACGTCAGGCGCTCGCCGTTGCGCTCGAAGGTGCGCACCTTGCTGGCCTGATAGGCGATCATCGCCGACAACAGGCCGTCTCGATCGCCAAACCACTTGTAAAGGCTTTCCTTCGAGCAGTTGGCGGCACGCGCCACACCCGAGGTGGTAAGCGCTTTTTCACCGCCATCGACGAGAAGCTGCAACGCCTGCTCCAGAACGGCGTTCTGACGCGGCGAAAATTCGCTGGGCTCCAAGGTTTCGGCAGACACGATAAGCACTCCCCAATACGTACCGTACGGTACGGTTCGCGGCGTGTTATGAACGAGGTGCTTTTCGCCGTCAAGCGAAATTCGTTGCTGCGACGCATCAAAAGAAAAGCGTTACTCGGCGGCCATCTGCCCGCGCATCGCCTCGATGTCCTTCAGCGGCGGCAGACCGTAGAGACGGCTATATTCGCGGCTGAATTGCGACGGGCTCTGATAGCCGACGCGATATCCCGCCGTCGCGACATCGACATGCTCAGTCAGCAGCAGCCGGCGCGCCTCATGCAGACGCAACTGCTTCTGATATTGCATCGGCGTCATCGCCGTGACCGCCTTGAAGTGGTGATGCAGCGACGACGCGCTCATGCTGACGTGGTCGGCCAGGTCCTCGATGCGCAGCGGCTGGACGAAATTGGTGCGCAGCCAGGCGACGGCCCGGGCAACCTTGTGGCTCTGGCTTTCGGCAAGCGTCATGTCGAGCAGCCGCGGACCATCGGGGCCGCTCAGCAGGCGATAGGAGATCTCCTGCTCGATCAGCGGCGCCATCGCCGGAATGTCCTGCGGATTATCGAGCAAGCGCAGCAGCCGGGCCGAGGCATCGAGCAGCTCCGGCGGCGCCGTCTTGACCACCAGACCGCGGGCATCGTCAGGCGATGGCGGCACGCGCTGGATCCTGGTCTTTGACAGGAGATCGCTGAGCTTTTCGCTGTCGATGAACAGCGTGAAGCAGAGATAGGGAATATCGGCCGTCGCCTGCGTCACATGCGAGGCAACGGGCAGGTCGAGCGAGGTCAGCACATATTGCCCGGCGCCATAGACATGCACGTCGGAGCCGACCATCAGCCGCTTGCTTCCCTGCAGGACCAGCGAGAATCCGGGCTTATAGGCCATGTGCTGCAGCCGCGTCGGACAGCTGCCCTTGAAGACGTGCAGATTCTCGATCGCCGTCTCGGAATCCCCGTCTTTCCTGGCGTAACGGGCAATGATCGATGTCATTTCATCGAAGGGGCCAACATGTAACGTCATAACATTACCATTTGTTTTCTTGATGTTACGCCACAGGCGCTTGGCCAGATCATGGAGCGGATGGCGTTTCGGCGCAAGGAGATTTGCAGGATCGTACAAGAAGCTTGCAGGATCGCTATACCGCTTGCCGCAAGACCGGGGCATAGTCCGCCATCCCTTCCACCCTCCTGAAAAGAAGGAACTACCCCATGCCAATCGCAAGAGGCTATGCCGCTACCGACGCATCCAAGCCGTTGACGCCGTTCACCTTCGAACGCCGTGAACCGAATGCCGACGACGTCGTCATCGACATCAAATATGCCGGCATCTGCCATTCGGACATCCATACCGTCCGCAACGAGTGGAAGAACGCCGTCTATCCGATCGTGCCGGGCCATGAGATCGCCGGTATCGTCACCGCCGTCGGCGCCAACGTCACCAAGTACAAGGTCGGCGACCACGTCGGCGTCGGCTGCTTCGTCGACAGCTGCGTCGGCTGCGCCAGCCGCGATGTCGACAACGAGCAGTATATGCCCGGCCTCGTCGGCACCTACAACAGCGTCGAAGCCGATGGCAAGACGGCGACCCAGGGCGGCTATTCCGACTCGATCGTCGTCAAGGAAGGCTATGTCCTGTCGATCCCGGAAAACCTGCCGCTCGACGCCTCCGCGCCGCTGCTCTGCGCCGGCATCACCCTCTACTCGCCGCTCAAGCACTGGAATGCCGGCCCCGGCAAGAAGGTCGCGATCGTCGGCATGGGTGGCCTCGGCCATATGGGCGTGAAGATCGGCGCCGCCATGGGCGCTGACATCACCGTCCTCTCGCAGTCGCTGTCGAAGAAGGAAGACGGCCTGAAGCTCGGCGCCAAGGAATATTACGCGACGAACGATGCCGAGACCTTCACCAAGCTCGCCGGCACCTTCGACCTGATCATCTGCACGGTCAGCGCCGAAATCGACTGGAACGCCTATCTCGGCCTGCTCAAGGTCAACGGCTCGATGGTCGTCGTCGGCGCTCCGGAGAACCCGATCCCGGTCCACGCCTTCTCGCTGATCCCCGGCCGCAAGAGCATCTCCGGCTCGATGATCGGCTCGATCAAGGAAACCCAGGAAATGCTGGATTTCTGCGGCGAGCACAACATCGTCTCCGAAATCGAGAAGATCAACATCCAGCAGGTCAACGAAGCCTACGAGCGCGTTCTCAAGAGCGACGTCCGCTACCGCTTTGTCATCGACATCGCCTCGCTGGCGGCCTGATGCTTTTAGGGGTGGCGGCAGCTATCGCCGCCCCACCAAGTCCGTGCGCCACCAACCCGTCGCGCCCGGAGCCCCCTCACCCTACCCTCTCCCCGCCGGGGAGAGGGGAAGTCGGCGCGGAGGCAATCTCGGCATTTCCCTTCTCCCCAACGGGGAGAAGGTGGCCCGAAGGGTCGGATGAGGGGGCCAAGGGCACAACCTCGCCTTCAAGAAGCAAAAAACCCGCTTCCCCTAACTCTCCTCCCGCATCGTCTCCTTCTGCGTGATCAGCCGCGCGCTGTGCTGGCCGCTCAGATAGATCCACAGCCAGCTCCAGGCGACGGCGAAGCGTGAGCGGGTGCCGATCAGGAAATAGATGTGGGCGATGCCCCAGACCCACCAAGCGAGCCAGCCCTTCAGCTTGATCCTGCCGAAGTCCATGATCGCAGCACTCTGGCCGATCGTGGCAAGGCTGCCCTGATGCTGGTAGCGGAAGGCTGCGGGCGCCTGCCTCCCGGCGATCCTGGCGCGAATGACCTTCGCCACATAGGAACCCTGCTGCTTGGCCGCCGGCGCGATGCCGGGAACCGGTTTGCCATCCGCCTGGATCACCTGCGCGGTATCGCCGATGACGAAGACGTCAGGCAGCCCCGGCGCCGTCAAATCCTTCTCGACCACCGCCCGCCCTGCCCGGTCGGCGGCAACGCCCAGCCACTTCGCGGCCGCAGAGGCTTCGACACCGGCAGCCCAGACGATCGTCCGGCTGGCGATGAACTTCTCGCCGATCGACACGCCGTCGGCGCTGCAATTGGTCACCGGTTCGCGCAGATGCACCTCGACGCCGAGCTTCTCGAGCTCGCGCTGCGCATAGGCCGAGAGCTCCTCGGCAAAGGCGGGCAAGACGCGCGGCCCGGCCTCGATGAGCACGACGCGGGTCTTGCGTGTATCGATATTGCGGAATTCGCCCGGCAGCGTCTTGTGCGCCAGCTCGGCGATGATGCCGGCAAGCTCGACGCCGGTCGGTCCGGCACCGACGATCGCAAAGGTCAGCAGCGCCTCGCGGATGGCGGGATCGGCCTCGGTCTCGGCACGTTCGAAGGCCAGCAGCAGGCGCCGGCGGATCGTCGTCGCATCCTCGAGCGTCTTCAGGCCCGGCGCCACCGGCTCCCATTCGTCACGGCCGAAATAGGCATGGGTCGCCCCGGTCGCCAGCACCAGCGTATCGTAGGGCAAGGTCATTCCGTTGCGTAAGCTGACGGTCTTGGCCGCGCTGTCGACACCGGTGACTTCGCCGAGCAGCGTCGTCACGTCGGGACGATTGCCGTAGAGATGACGGATCGGCCAGGCGATCTCGGAGGTCGACAGGATGGTCGTGGCGACCTGATAGAGCAAAGGCTGGAAAAGATGATGGTTGCGCCGGTCGACGAGCGTGATTGCCGCGCCGGCACCCTTGAGATCATTGACGAGCTGCAGCCCGCCGAAACCGCCGCCGACAACGACGACGCGATGTTCGCTCATGACAACCCCCTTAAGCGTCATTCAGCCGACGCTAATGTCGTCACTTCCAGGGCAGTTTCAATGAACGTTTGCGAATAGCTCCCCTGCAGCTATCCGGCGTATCCGACAGGGATCGCCGTGCCACTCTTCAGGATCTCCATCGAGATCGAGGCCGAGACATCGAAGAGCTCGATCTTGCGGACGATCTGCTTGTAGATGACATCGTAATGCTCGACCCGCGGCAGGACGATCTTCAGGATATAATCGTGATTGCCCGTCAGCCGGTGCGCCTCGACGATCTCCGGCACGCTGCTGATCGCCTTGCGAAAGCTCTCGATCCATTCATCGGAATGATGCGCGGTCTTGATCAGCGCGAAGACGGTGGTCGGAACGCCCATCTTCTCCCGGTCGAGAACGACGATCCGGCGCGCAATATAGCCGCTCTCCTCCAGCCGCTGGATGCGGCGCGAACAGGCGGAGACCGAGAGCGACACCCGCTCGGCAAGCTCGCTGACGGATATCCCGGCATCCGCCTGCAGCAGGTCGAGAATCCTGCGGTCGCGATCATCAAGCATTGCCTCACCTCCATCATGCGCTCAATTTTTGCACGATCCGTCATTTCTCCACAAAATGGAAGCGCCGTGTCGCATTGCCGCTAAAACAATGCAAACATTCGGCGCGCGGTGTGCGGCATGATTTGCACATCGAATACATGACATGGGAGAACGGAAATGCGCACAATCGGCCTGATCGGCGGCATGAGCTTCGAGAGCTCTGCAGTCTATTACCGGATGATCAACGAGATGGTGCGCGAGCGCTGCGGCGGCCTGTCCTCGGCCGAACTGCTAATGCATTCCGTCAACTTCGAAGACATCGTCGCCATGCAGAAGGCCGGCGACTGGGATGGCGCCGCCCGCCGCCTGGGCGACGTGGCCCTGAAACTGCAGATCGCCGGCGCCGAGAGCATCCTCATCTGCACCAACACCATGCATCTGATTGCCGACAGGGTCGCAGCCCGCATCTCCGTGCCGCTGATCCACATCATCGACGAAACGGCAGCCTCGCTGAAGGCGGCCGGCCGCAAGCGCCCGCTGCTGCTCGCCACGCGCTACACGATGGAGCATGGCTTCTATGCCGATCGCATGAAGAACCTCGGCGTCGAGATCGTCGTTCCCGAAGCCGAAGACCGGACCGTCGTTCACGACATCATCTTCAACGAGCTCTGCGCCGGCAAGGTGCTGGACAGCTCGCGCCAGAAGCTGATGCAGATCATCGAGCGCGAGAAGGCCAAAGGCGCCGACAGCATCATTCTCGGCTGCACCGAGATCTGCCTGATCCTCGACCCCGACAACCTGCCCCTGCCCGGCTTCGATACCACGGCGATCCACGCCCAGGCCGCCGTTGGCTTTTCCATCGGCGACGAGCGCAAGCAGAAAGCCGCTTGAGCATTTGGTTGACTCAGTCAAATAAATAATGGACAAAATCTTCGACAGGAGATTTTGTCCATGACCGATTCCGCGCTCATCAAAGCCGCCCGCGACTTCAACCGCTTCTACACCAACTTCCTCGGCGTCCTGAACAAGGCCTATCTCGATACGCCCTTCACGCTGACCGATGCGCGGGTACTGTTCGAGATCGGCTCGCACAAGGGCATCAGCGCCACCACGCTTGCCTCTGATCTGCAGCTCGACCCCGCCTATCTTAGCCGAATCCTCAAGCGCTTCCGCGCCGAAGACCTGATCGAGACCAAAGTCGACGAGAGCGACAGGCGCAGCCAGATCATCCACGTCACCGAGAAGGGACAGCAGCAGTTCGAAGAGTTCGGCCGCCGCTCCAACGCCCAGCTTGCGGAGCGTTTCGTGACACTGGCAGATGGCGAGCCGCAGAGCGTCGTTAGCGCCATGCAGACAATCCGCTCGCTGCTCGACCCCAAAGCCAAGTCTCCGGCCCCGATCATCCGCGCCCACCGCCCCGGCGATATCGGCTGGATCGTCCAGAGCCAGGCCAAGGCCTATACCGAGGAATATGGCTGGGACATGCGCTTCGAAGGCCTCGTCGCCGAGGTCGCCGGCAAGTTCCTGGCGCATTTCGATCCGGCCATGGAATATTGCTGGATCGCCGAGCGCAACGGCATCAACATCGGCTCGATCCTGATCACCAATGGCGGCGATGGCATCGCCAAGCTGCGGCTGCTCTATGTCGACAAGGCCGCCCGCGGCCTCGGACTTGGAAAGACGCTGGTCAACGAATGCATCCGCTTCGCAAAAGCAAAGGGTTACCGGCAGATTTCGCTCTGGACCAACGACGTCCTCCACCCGGCTCGCGCCATCTATGTGAAGGCCGGATTCAGGCTTGTCTCCGAAGAGAGACACCGCATGTTCGGCCCGGAGGAGAACGGCCAGACCTGGGTCCTCGAGCTCTAGGGTCAATCGATTGGTGCTCTGACGCTTGTGCATCGTAAAAATTTCACTTGATTTGGAAACGATCATTTCCTAATTGAGTGAACCATGACGACGCTCGCCCCCGAAGACGTAAGCCGCAGCCGCGGCCGCCCGCGCGAATTCGATATGGATGCCGCCCTCGACAAGGCGCTTCTGGTGTTTTCCGAACGCGGCTACCACGCCACCTCGATCAGCGAACTGACCGAGGCCATGGGGCTCACCTCCGGCAGCGTCTACAAGGCCTTCAAGGACAAGCGCGGCGTCTTTCTCGCCGCCTTCGACCGCTACCGCGCCATCCGCCGCGGCAAGATCAGCGAAAGCATGATCGGCGCCGAAACCGGCCGCGACAAGCTCAGGGCCCTGCTCGGCCTCTACGCCGTCTCCTCGCATGGCGAATCCGGCCGCCGCGGCTGTCTCGTCGTCGGCAGCGCCAATGAAATCTCGACCTTCGACGCCGAGGCCGCCAAGCGCATCGAGGATGCCTATACGTCGAACGAGGAGTTCATCCTCGATCTCATCATTATCGGTCAGGCCGACGGCTCCATCTCGCCGTCCGTCGATCCGGCCGCAGCGGCGATCAGCCTCCTCTGCGTGATGAACGGCATGCGCATCGTCGGCAAGACCGGCAGCACGGCGGCCGAAATGAATGCCGTGGCCGAAACCGCGATGAAATTACTGACCTGATTCCACCCGCCCGAAACGGGTGGCCTGAACCGACTTTTTATACCGATCCTCCCCCAGATCCGCATATTGGAGTTCTTATGAGCATTTCCTCGGCAACGGACGAGACGGCCGCCTCCCCGGCAATCTCGTCGCTGATGACATTTCTGTTCGCAGCCACTTGCGGCCTCGTCGCCGCCAACCTCTATTACGGCCAGCCGCTGGCCGGCCCGATCAGCGCCGATCTCGGCTTCACCCCGGCCGCCACGGGCCTGATCGTCACGCTCACCCAGATCGGCTACGGCCTCGGCCTGCTGCTGCTCGTTCCGCTTGGCGACCTCCTGGAAAACCGCCGCCTCGTGCTTGTGCTGATCGCCGCCTCCGCCGTCGCCCTCGTCGGCGCCTCGTTCGCCTCCACGCCCTCGCTCTTCCTGCTCGCCTCTCTCTGTATCGGCCTTTCCTCGGTCGCCGTTCAGGTCGTCGTGCCCTTCGCCGCCCATATGGCGCCGGATGAAAGCCGCGGCCGCGTCGTCGGCAATGTCATGAGCGGCCTGCTCTGCGGCATCATGTTGGCGCGGCCCTTCGCCAGCTTTGTCGCCGAGGCCTCGTCCTGGCACATGGTCTATTACGTCACCGCCGTCATCATGGTGCTGCTCGTCCTGCTGCTGCGCGCCACACTGCCGGTTCGCAAGCCGCATACGAAGCTCAGCTACGGCGCACTGCTCGCCTCGATGGGCCACCTGGCGCTGACCTCGCGGGTCCTGCAACGCCGCGCACTCTACCAGGCCGGCATGTTCGGCGCCTTCAGCCTGTTCTGGACGACGACACCGCTGCTGCTCGCTAGCCCCGCCTTCGGCTTTACGCAGAACGGCATTGCCGTCTTCGCGCTTGCCGGTGCCGCCGGTGCGATCGCCTCGCCGATTGCCGGCCGCCTCGCTGACCGCGGCATGACCAAGGCCGCCTCGACGCTCGCCATGCTGCTCGGCATGGGCTCGTTCCTGGTCAGCCATTTCGCAACGGATGGTTCGACGCTGGCGATCGGCCTGCTGACGGCTTCCGCAATCCTGCTTGATTTCGGTGTCACCACCAATCTCGTCTGCAGCCAGCGTGCGATCTATGCGATCAGCGCCGAGCACCGCAGCCGCCTCAACGGCCTGTTCATGGCAACCTTCTTTGCAGGGGGTGCCATCGGCTCGGCCCTCGGCGGCTGGGCCTATGCAACGGGCGGCTGGACGATGACGGCCTGGATCGGCTTCTGCTTCCCGGCTTTCGCCTTCCTGCTCTTCCTCACCGAGGGACGCGGCAAGTAAGCCGCGTCTCAGCCTTCCGCGGCATCGAAGCGGAGACGGGCGGCACGAACCGCATCATGGTTCGCTTCCGCCCAGTTCAACAGCGGCGCCATCGTCGCATAGAGCGAACGCCCGAGATCGGTGATGCGATATTCGACGCTCGGCGGCTTGGTCGGAAAAACCTCGCGCTCGATATAGCCGTCCCGCTGCAGGTCGCGCAGCGTCTGCGTCAGCATGCGCTGCGAGATATCCGGGATCTTCCGCCGCAGCTCGCCGAAGCGATAGGGCCGCGCCGACAAGGCCTCGATCATCAGCGTCGACCACTTCCCGCCGATCTGCTGCATCATGTCCCGGACCGGACAGTTATCGAAATTCAGCTCGCCGAAATCGATCTCGCGGCGAATGCCGGATGCCGCTTTGCTTTTCAGGTTGACGACCGCGCCGCTCATGGGGTGGTTCCCTTTTGGTAACGTATGGCGCCAAAACTGCCTTCTTTACAGAACGCGGTCAATTCCTATTTTAGAGCTACTCTCTTTTTGAGACCACCAAGAGGAAGACCATGAGCGATACCATTCTCGTCACCGGCGCAGCCGGCCAGCTCGGCCAGCGCGTTGTCCACCACCTGCTCGAAACCTACAAGGTTCCGGCCAGCAAGATCATCGCCGCAACCCGCGATCCGTCGAAGCTCGCTGATCTCGCCACCAAGGGCGTCGCCACCCGCAAGGCCGATTTCGATGATGCCGCCGGTCTCGTCTCCGCCTTCGAGGGCGCCGGTACCGTTCTCATCATCAGCACCGATGCGCTCGCCGTTCCCGGCCAGCGCCTGAAGCAGCACACCGCTGCCGTCAACGCCGCTGCAAAGGCCGGCGTCAAGCATGTCGCCTATACGTCGATGCCCTCGCCCGACAAATCGCTGGTCACCTTCGCGCCCGACCATCTCGGCACCGAGAATGCCATCAAGGCAAGCGGCGTGCCCTACACGATCCTGCGTGACGCCTGGTACTTCGACAATTTCATGATGTCGCTGCCGCATAATCTCGAAGGCGGCAAGTGGTACACGGCGACCAAGGGCGGCAAGGTGCCCTACATCACCCGCGAAGACTGCGCCCTCGCGATCGCCGCCGCCCTCGTCGGCAAGCCCGAGAACAAGACCTACACGCTGACGGGATCGACCTCTTACTCGATCGCCGATGTCGCCTCCGCCGTCACCGCCATCACCGGCCGCCCGCTCGAAGTGATCGATGTCACCGACGAGCAGCTTTCCGCCGGCCTGACCGGCGCCGGTCTGCCGTCCTTCGTCGTCGACATGCTGGTATCGGCCGACGCCAATATCCGCGCCGGCAATTTCGATAGCCTCAGCGGCGACTTCACGACGCTGACCGGCAAGGAGCCTCAGACGCTCCGCAAGTTCATCGAAGACCGCAAGGCAGCGCTCACCGCCTGATTGCAGGCGAAAAGAGTGCTGAAGGAGAGCCCGCTGCGCACCACCGCGGCGGGCTTTTCGCATCAGACCTTCTGGCCGCAGGCGCGGCAGAAGCGGCGGACGGTTTCCGCCATGCCATATTCCAGCGCATCCGCCGTCAGCCCATGGCCGATCGAAACTTCGGCGAGCTTCGGAATGCGCTTCACCAGCGGCGGCAGATTGGCGACCGTCAGGTCGTGGCCGGCATTGACGCCGAGACCGATCGCCAGCGCCGCATCCGCCGTCTTTCCAAGCCCTTCGAGGATCGGTCCGATCCGCTCCGGCGCATCGTAGCAGCCGCCGTATGGGCCGGTGTAAAGCTCGATGCGATCGGCGCCGACCGCCTTGGCGATCTTCACCGCCTCGACATCGCCGTCGCCATCGGCAAACAGCGAAACGCGCGTGCCCATTTTCTTCAGCTTGGCAATGACGTCCGTGAGCAGGGCTTCGTCCTTGCGGAAATTCCAGCCGTGGTCGGATGTCGCCTGGCTGGGATCATCGGGAACCAGCGTCACCTGCTCCGGCGCCGCGCTGCGGCAGAGCTCCAGGAAATCTTCGGTCGGATAGCCCTCGATATTGAACTCGGCTTCCGGAAACTCGTCGTCGATCAGGTTGCGGATCGCCGGCAGGTCGGAAAAGCGGATATGGCGCTGGTCCGGCCGCGGATGTACCGTCAGCCCGCTAGCTCCCGCCTTCAGCGCGATCCGCCCCAGCGCTTCGACGCTCGGCCACGGCAGATCGCGGCGATTGCGCAGCATGGCGATGGCGTTGAGGTTCACGGAAAGCGTTGTCGGCATGGCGATGATCCATTCGGTGTCGGGGCGTGCTCCGCTTTTATGCCAACGGCGCCCTCAAGGCCAACGAGATTCGCAGATGACCGCATGCAAATCTGTGATGCTTCACGCTGCGTGATGTCTTCAGTACCGCTTTGAGTATTTCCCGTTCAGCTGGAAGAAATCTTTTCGCTCCCGCAAACGGCATCCGGCTATCTTTTCTCGGCATTCCGGGCATTCCGGCACTCATTGCTATCCTATTTAAAAACGATTATTTTTAGCACTTACAAAAAAGACCGTTCACGCATAACGTGAAGAATATGGTTCGAGTTTAGTACGCCGCGTACTGCTTCCTTACCCAACGACAAGAACGCCTCGAGGAAAACCCCACTCCACAGCGCCGTCGAAGCAACTGGCAACCGCATGAGGTGCAACAGTATGCCCTAGGAGGGTTCATGCCAGACGGTTCCAAACGCATGTTTGCTGCCGCCGGCAACGCTTCGGAGGCCCGGTCCAAATACCGGTTCCTGCCTTCTGCCGCGCTGCCGCCGGATCTCCCTGATGGACCGGTGCCCATCGCCGACATGGCGAATGCATTCGGTGTCACCCACAGGACCTTACATTTCTACGAGGAAAAGGGCCTGCTCTCGGCCAACCGCATAGGCCTGATGCGTGTCTACGGCCAGGACGACGTGATGCGCATGGCCGTCATCAACGTCTGCCGCGAAACCGGCATGCCGATCGCCGTCATCCAGGATCTGATGGACGAGCTGCGCCGCGCCCGCTCGCAGGACGAGGCCGAGGCGATGTTCCGCGAAGCGCTCGGCGTCCGTAAGCGAGAGCTGACGGCCGAAATGTCCACCCTGCACCGCCAGCTCCAGCAGGTTGGGGACCTGCTCGATCTCGACGCCCAGGGCGACATGCCGCCGCTGAACGACAACGATGATCCGGCCGGTCTCTCGGACAAGGAACGCCGTTGCCTGTCGCTGATGGCCGAGGGCTATTCGACGCAACGCATCGCCAGGGCATTGGATCTCACCCATGACGAGGCAAAGGCGCTCGAATCCGCGATCATCCTGAAGTTCAGGGCAAACAACCGCTTCCAGGCGATCGCCAAGGCCGTCCTGCTCGGTATCGTTCAGGTCTGACGGAAACATAACAACAGGAACGGCGCCGCCACGCCTGTCCAACTACCGCACGATCGTCAGCGTCTCCGCCGCGCGGGTAATCGCCGTGTAGAGCCAGCGCTCGCGCGTATCGCGGAAAGCCCAGCTTTCATCGAACAGCACGACATTGTTCCACTGCGAACCCTGCGCCTTGTGGACGGTCAGCGCATAGCCGTAGTCGAACTCGTCATAGCGCTTGCGGGTATTCCAGGGGATCTCGCCCTCGACATCCTCGAAGGCCTGCTTCAATAGCTTGATCTTCGCCGCACCCCGATCCATGTCGTCGTCTTCAGGGCGGATCAACAGGTTGATACCCGGCTTCGTCGTCTCCTTCGACGACGTCATCACCTGCCAGAGCGAGCCGTTGAGCAGCCCCTTGGCCGGGTCGTTGCGCAGGCAGACGAGCTTGTCGCCGGTCTGCGGATAATCGGCCGAAAAGCCCTTCAGCTCGCGCAGCCGCTGGTTATAGCGCCGCCGCGTCCGGTTGGTGCCGACAAGCACCTGGTCGGCATCCATGACCAGCGCCTGATTGACCTCGTTCTTCGAGATCACCTGCGCAGCGCCGTAGTCGCCAAACATGATCTCGTTGCCCTCGCGCACCTGCATGGCGAGCTTGATGATCGGGTTGTCGCGCGCCTGGCGGTGGATATCCGTCAGCAGGTAATCGGGATCCTGATTGGTGAAATAGCCGCCACCCGACACCGGCGGCAACTGGCCGGGATCGCCGAGCACGAGGATCGGCGTGCCGAAGCTCATCAGGTCCCTGCCGAGCGCTTCATCGACCATCGAGCATTCGTCGACGATGATCAGCGCCGCCTTGGCGACCGGGCTCTGCCGGTTGATGGTGAACATCGGCGCGATCGAGGTCTTGCCGGTTTCCTCGTCCTCGACGGCTTCCTCGCCGCGCGGCCGGTAGATCAGTGAATGGATGGTCTTCGCATTCGAAGCACCGCGCGAGCGCAAAACCTGCGCCGCCTTGCCGGTGAAAGCCGCAAACAGCACGTCGCCATCGACATTCTCGGCAAAATGGCGCGCAAGCGTCGTCTTGCCCGTTCCGGCATAGCCGAAAAGACGGAAGAGCGGTGACCTGCCCTCCTTCAGCCATTTCGAAACGGCCTTCAGGGCTTCATCCTGTTGCGGAGCAAATTGCATGATGAGCGACTTGGCAGGATTCGCGAGCCGGACGCAAGGCGAAAACGCCCCTCAGTTGCGCAAGGCCGAGATTGAAAGGTGCCGCCCTCGCCCTTAGTCTCGCAGAGCTCGCATCGAAGGGGAATCGCGTGAAGAATATTGCAGGCCTTGCTCTGATCACGGCATCGCTCGTGATGCCCGCCGCCGCTCATGCGGACTGGCAGCCCGTCGAGCAGATCAAGACCTATGCGATATCGGGCCGGACAGGTGCCGAGCTCTACCAGTCGATCGGCGAGCGCGGCCCCGCTGCCGGCAATGGCCGGGTCATCGCCCACACGACCTTCAAGCTGACCTGGACCCGCAAATACGAGGTGCAGCCGGACAATGCCTGCAAGATCACGGTGGCGCGCCCCAAGCTGATCATCATCTACACGCTGCCGAAGCCATCGGTCGACCTGCCGCCTGCCGTCAAAGCCAGCTGGCAGAGCTTCCTTGCGGGCGTCGAGACGCACGAGCACTGGCATGGCGAGACGATCAAGGAGATGGTCAGAGAGATCGAAGCCTTCAGCTTCGGCCTGACGGCAGCCGACGATCCGCAATGCAAGAAGATCCGCGTCACCCTGCAGCAGCGGCTTGGCGAGCTTTCCGGCCACCAGCGCCAGCAGGGCCGGGATTTCGACAAGGTGGAGATGGGCGACGGCGGCAATGTCCAGACATTGATCCTGAAGCTGGTCAACGGCCCCTGATATCAGAAGGAAGGGATGTGACGGAGGTAGAGCGTCAGAATTCCGGCATCTATTCGGACCGCGCCTGCGCGCCGGAGGAAACGCTCGCCCGCATCGCCCCACTGCTCAGCCGCTACGGCATCACCCGCCTCGCCCGCGTCACCGGCCTCGATTGCATCGGCATCCCCGTCTGGAACGCCATCGTTCCCAACGCCCGCTCGATCGTCATCAACCAGGGCAAGGGTCTCACCGATACGGACGCAAAAGTGTCCGCCGCCATGGAAGCGCTGGAGCGCGCGATCGCAGGCGAGCCGCATCTGGCAGGCCGGTTTTCAACAGGCACCGAACTCTCCGCATCGGGCGCCCGCTGGCATCCGCTGAACGAATTGATAGCAGCCGGCCACAATGACATCGAAGCCGATGGGCTGCTGGAATGGGTCGCCGGCACGAGCCTGGAGGACGGTTCCACCATCTACGTCCCCAGGGACGCGATCCCGCTCGACCGCACGGTGTCCGACTGCCGCTTCTGGCAATCCTCCGACGGCCTCGCATCCGGCAACACCGTCGAGGAAGCGAGGCTCCATGCGCTTCTCGAACGGATCGAACGCGACGCCTACGCCCTGTGGCAGATGACACCGCCGGGCCAGATCGAAGCACTGTCACCTGAAACATTCGCCGATCCGGCGATCGACAGCCTTTGCGCGCGCATCGCCGCTGCCGGTCTTTCGCTCCGCCTCTTCGACGTCACCAGCGATATCGGCATCCCCTGCATCGCGGCCCTGCTCGGCCCCGGCAATGTCACCGAGGCAAGACATGTCCGCTTCGTCGACGTCACTCACGGATGCGGCTGCCACCCCAATCCCGTCCGCGCCGTCATCCGGGCCATCACCGAAGCCGCCCAGTCGCGCCTGACCTTCATCAGCGGCGCCCGGGACGATATCCTGCCCGAGGTCTTTGCGCGGCCGCTGCCGGAAGCGATACGAGCCCTGTTCGCCGCGCACGTCCGGGAAGTGGGGATCGCAAACAGCGACCTCCCGTTCGGCACCTCCGCGCTCCTCGCCCTGACCCTCGAAAAGCTCAGCGCCGCGGGCCTCGGTCCCGCCATCGCTGTCGAGCTCCAGGAGCCCGGCCTGCCGATTGCCGTCTCGAAAATCTTCATCCCCGCTCTCGAGAATCCCGAGGGCAATCGCAAGCACCGCTTTGGCCCGCGCGCCATCTCGCGATCGATGGAGTTCCTATGAAGACCGTCTTCGTCGGCCCGACGTTCCCGGATGCCAGCAAGCTTGCAGGCGGCGAGATCGATATCCGCCCTCCTGCATCGCAGGGCGACGTCTTCCGCGCGGTGAAAGACGGCGCGACCGTCATCGGCATCGTCGACGGCTATTTCGAATATGCCGCCCCCATCTGGCACAAGGAAATCCTTTTCGCCCTGTCGCAGGGCATCCGCGTCTTCGGCGCCGCCAGCATGGGCGCGCTCCGCGCCGCCGAATGCGCCGCCTATGGCATGACCGGCATCGGCCGGATCTATGAGATGTATGCGAGCGGCCAACTCGAAGACGACAGCGCCGTCGCCCAGCTGCATGCGCCGGGCGAACTCGGCTACCGCTCGCTCAGCGAACCGCTCGTCAATGTCGTGTCCACGCTTGGTGACATGCTAGCCCGCGGGTTGATCGGCCATGAGGAACAGCGGATCCTCGATGAAAGCGCTCGGGAAATATTCTTCAAACAGCGGACCTGGAAATCCATTCTGGCCGCAGCGCAAATCGAGGCTACGCGCGCTGAAGAGCTGACGCGATTGATCGCCGCCAATGCCATCGACCAGAAGCGCCGCGATGCCGAGGAACTGCTCGCGGCAGTGATTGCCGCTCCCGATACATATACGGCCCCGCCAGAGAACTGGCGCTTCAACAGGACCACGCTCTGGGACGCCCTCGAAAGAAATGCGTGACAGCGCGGAATAAAATCACCGCCCCGCGTGTCTCATGTCCGGCAAAGCAAGAAAGCCTGCCGAACGTGAGGAGAGACCCACATGAAGATCGTAACCTTCGCAACCGCATTTGCCGTTGCCGCAGCCGCTGCCACCGCCGCCTTTGCAGCCGCCCCCGTCCAGACCGTCGAATCCGCCAAGGGCAAGGTGCTCGCCGGCGAAAACGGCATGACGCTCTACACCTTCAAGAAGGACGCCAAGGACACGTCCAACTGCAATGGCGATTGCGCCAAGAACTGGCCGCCGCTCGCTGCCGCTGGCGATGCCAAGGCGGATGGGGCATATTCGGTCATCGATCGCAAGGACGGGACGAAACAGTGGGCCAAGGACGGCATGCCGCTCTACTTCTGGGTCAAGGACAAGAAGAAGGGCGATATCACCGGCGATGGCGTCGGCGGCAACTGGGACCTTGCCAAGCCCTGAGTATCGGCGCGTGAAAACACCCGCACCCGAGACATTCGAGGGCCAGATCCTGGCCCTCCTCCCCTCGCTCCGGCGCTATTCTCGAAGCCTGACCCGGTCGGATGCCGAAGGCGAGGATCTGCTGCAGGACTGCGTCGAAAAGGTGCTGGCCCGCCGCTCGCAATGGCGCGGCCTGAACCTGCGCGGCTGGGCGCTGACGATCATGACCAATCTCTACCGCAATGCCCGCCGCCCCGGCCCGCGCAGCATGACCGTCGATCTCGATACGGCAGAGAATATCGCCTCACCCGAGACGCCGTCCGATCCGCTGGAGCGCGCCCGCCTGGAAGATGCGCTGAACAGCCTATCGGAGGAAAACCGCGCCGTGCTGATGCTGGTCGTCATCGAGGGCTACACCTATAGCGAGGTTGCCGCCGCCCTCGACATCCCCATCGGCACGGTGATGTCGCGCCTGTCGCGCGCCCGCCAGCGCGTTGCCGAAAGAATGAAGGCCGATAATGTGATTACGCTTCGGAGACCGAAATGAGCGAGACCAACCCGACCGTGACCGAAGCGGACCTGCATGCCTTTGCCGACGGCCAGTTGGTGGAAGCCGACCGCGCCCGCATCGAGGCATGGCTGAAGGACAATCCCGATGAGGCCGCCGCCGTTGCCGAATGGCAATCGCAGAGCGCCGCAATCCAGAAGATGTTCGGCACCTATGCCGCAGCCCGCCCCGACGACGCGCTGCTCGTTACGCCTCGTGGCGCCCGGCCGTCATGGCCCCGCCGCGCCGCAATCGCCGCCTTCATCGCCGCGATCTTCGCCGCCGGTGCGCTGAGCGGCCATTACGGCCCTGCCCTGTTCGAAAAGCCGGAGCTGCAGCTGACGGCGTCCGAAACCCTGCCGCAGCAGGCCCAGAACGCTTTCCTGGTCTATGCCAGCGAAGTCCGCCACCCCGTCGAAGTCTTTGCCAACGAGGAAGCCCACCTCGCCACCTGGCTCGGCAAGCGGCTGGCGATCCAGAACCTGAAGGTGCCCGATCTGCAGGCACTCGGCTTCCACCTCGTCGGCGGCCGCCTGCTGCCGGTCGATGGCAAGCCGGGGGCGATGTTCATGTATGAGGATCAGGGCGGCGAGCGCCTGACGGTGCTGGTCGGCCGCAATGCCGGCAATCGCACCACAAGCTTCCGCTTCGCCTCCGCCGACAATCTGGAGACCTTCTACTGGATCGACGGCGAACTCGGCTATGCCGTCACCGGCGAAATCTCCCGCGACCTGCTGCGCCAGATCGCCGAAGAGTGTTACCGGCAATTCCCGTCCTAGGACCTTCCCTAGCGCTGGGGATCGTTGGCGAGTTCGATCGGTGAGCCGTGCGGCGTCGCCTCGGCGGCACGCTGCCAGCTTTCCTGCAGCGACAGGATCGTCGCGGCATCGGTTACGCCCTTGCTGGCGACGATCTGCGACAGCGCAGCGACCCAGCAGTCGAAATAGTCGGCACCATCGGCGGCACGGCCGGGCTTGTGCAGCTCGGCAGACAACGTCTCCGCCCACTCGCTCCACGCGAACAATCCGCGCTCATGCAGATGCACGGTGATCGCGAAGGCCTCCGCCGCCCAGGGCTCCGGAAACACCGGATCGCCCTCGGCCGATTTCGGCAGCTGCGGCGAGTCCCGCAGCGGTGACACCTGATCACACTGGCTCAAGATAGCTCTCCCAGGCATCGATCGACACCGTCAGCGACGGATCGGCGCCCTCGCCCCATATCTCGCCACCATCGAAGACGACCGTATAGACCCATTCCGGGTTCTCGCCCTTTCCATGGGCGTGATCGTCGGGAAACACGAAGGAGCCCTGGACGGCTTCGACGACGCCGGTCTTGGCGCGCGCATAGCGCGGCAGGCGCGTATGGGTTTCCGGATTGAAATTCCGCGTCCGCACCGTCTGCCCGACGGCAAAGCGTGCAGCCGTCTGAACCGGCCGATCACACGGAGCGCCCTTGGCCAGCACGCCGGCCACCATATCGGCCTTCAGCACCCGCTTCGGCGCGGCACCGTCATCGCGCTTGTGGCCATCGGCGATCTCTGCCTGCGTCGCAAAGCCGTGGCGCTCCAGAAGCACCTCGAGCGCCCGCGTCCAGATCTCGTAGTAGCTTGCCGAGAGATATTGCGCCGGCGGAATGCTCTCGCGGGCGTGGCGGCTTTCATCGATCGTCCAGGCGCCGAAGGCACCGCAGGACAGCACGACGCCAAGCGCCCGCTTTTCCCATTCGGCATGAAAGTATGGCTCGTTCGGCTCGGGCGCCACCGGCCCGAAACCCATCTGCCCGCCGAGATCGTGCGGGCCGTTCATGCGCCCGCTCCCGGTGCTGCGGCAATGCCGGTGCCGATCATCGCATCGCGGCTGACGAGATCGGCAAGCGCCTCTTCATCGAGGCCATCGGTCCCTTGAGGACGCTCAGGGATGACGAGATAGCGAAGCTCTGCCGTCGAATCCCACACGCGGATCTTCTTCTCTTCCGGCAGCGTCACGCCGAATTCGGCAAGCACGCCGCGCGGATCGATGACTGCGCGCGAGCGATAGGCCGGCGCCTTGTACCAGACCGGCGGCAGACCGAGCACCGACCACGGATAGCAGGAGCAGAGCGTGCAGACGACGAGATTGTGGGTATCTGGCGTGTTGAAGACGGCGCGCATATGCTCACCCTGGCGGCCGGTATAGCCGAGGCTGGCGATCGCCGCCGTCGCATCCTGCTTCAGCCATTCGGCAAAGGCAGGATCGCTCCAGGCTTTGGCGACGACCCGCGCCCCGTTGCGCGGCCCGATCTTCGTCTCGTAGGTCTCGACGATGGCATCGATCGCGGCGGGATCGATCAGCCCCTTCTGCGTCAGTACCGTCTCCAGCGCCCTGACACGCGCCTGCATGTCGGTATAGCGGTTGTCGTGGTCATGATCATGCCCGTGGTCATGATCGTGGTGGTGACCATGATGATGGTGATCGTCGTCGTGATCGTGCATGACTGTCCCCTCCGCGCTTTGCAATCCTGTTTAGGCGCTTGCCGCTTCCGCGCCAAGCCACGAAAATCACTTCAGCATCGGCCACAGGCTGAGCACGAGCAGCAGCGCCATGGTGATATTGAACCATTTGAGCCTGACCGGATCGGAAAGCCAGTCCCGCAGCGCCGAGCCGAACCCTGCCCAGGTCGAAACGCTCGGCACATTGACCAGCGCAAAGGCAAAGCCGACGATCAGAACGCTGATGAAATAGACGTCCGGATTGGTATAGGTCGCCATGGCGGTCACCGCCATCACCCAGGCCTTCGGATTGATCCACTGGAAGGCCGCCGCCGACAGGAAAGACATCGGCGCCGCACTCGTCTTGCCCTCGCTCAGCGACCGCGACGAACCGATCTTCCAGGCGATCCACAGCAGATAGGCGCCGCCGGCGAATTTCAGCACGGTATAGAGCAGCGGCACTGTATGCAGCAGCGCGCCGAGCCCGAGGCCGACGCCGAGCAGCAGCGACAGGAAGCCCGCGCCGATTCCCAGCATATGCGGGATCGTCCGGCGGAAGCCGAAATTCACGCCCGAGGTGAACAGCATCATGTTGTTCGGCCCCGGCGTGATCGACGTCGTGAAGGCAAACAGCACCAGGGCTGCGAAAGTGTCCAAAGGCATCGTCTTCTCCCAGAGCGACCGCTTGTTGCCGCGATCCGCTTATTAGGTCAGCCTAACTGTCCTATTTTTCCTTCGCCAGCAGATGATTGTCACCGTGACACAATTGCTTGAAAGATGGAGTATCTGCGCAATCTCCGTCATCATAACCCGGAAAGGCAAAGCCATGCAGGAAGACCCGATCCCGACCATCACTTTCCCCAACGGCATCGAAGTGCCCGCGCTCGGTCAGGGCACCTGGAACATGGGCGAACGGGGCACCGAATCCGAACGCGAGATATCGAGCCTGAAGGCCGGCATCGATCTCGGCATGACGTTGATCGACACCGCCGAAATGTACGGCGAAGGCGGCGCCGAGCGCATCGTCGGCCGCGCCATCAAGGCCCAGCGCGACAAGGTGTTCATCACCAGCAAGGTCTATCCCCACAATGCCAGCCGCACCGGCACGATCGAGGCCTGCAACCGCAGCCTATCGCGCCTCGGCATCGATCGCATCGACCTCTATCTCCTCCACTGGCGCGGCGAGCACCCGCTCGAAGAGACGGTCGAGGCCTTCGAAGACCTGGAGGACGCCGGCAAGATCGGCGCCTGGGGCGTTTCGAATTTCGACACCGCCGACATGGAAGAGCTCTTTTCCGTCCCCGGCGGGCGCAAATGCGCCGCCAATCAGGTGCTCTACAATCTCGCCCGCCGCGGCATCGAATACGATCTGCTGCCCTGGTGCCAGAAATACGGCGTGCCGGTCATGGCCTATTCGCCGATCGAACAGGGCCGTATCCTGCACAAGCCCGAACTGATCCGCATCGCCAAGGCCAATCAGGCGACCCCGGCGCAGGTGGCGCTCGCCTTCCTGCTCGAACGCGACGGCGTCATCCCGATACCGAAGACCTCGTCCGCAGCGCGCACGAGCGAAAACCGCGAAAGCGTCTCCCTCGATCTCAGCGACGAGGATTGGTCCGCCCTCGACGCCGCCTTCCCGCCACCGGCGCGGAAATCCTCGCTGGAGATGTTGTGACACAAAATAAAAACGCCCGGGCATCAAACCCGGGCGCTCTCTGAATTCCGTAATCAGCCTTGGACTTACATGCCCTGCGCGCCACGGTTCATCGCTGCGATGCCGGTGCGGCAGACTTCGATGAGGCCGAGCGGCTTCATGACCGAGACGAACTGGTCGATCTTCGAGGACTTGCCGGTAATTTCCAGGATGAAGTGATCGACGGTGGCGTCGACGACCTTGGCGTGGAAGGCATCGGCAAGGCGCAGCGTCTCGGCGCGGGCATCGCCCTCGCCGACTACCTTGATCAGCGCGACTTCACGCTCGATCGGCCGGTCCTGGCCGAGCTCGCGGGCACGCACCGTCAGGTCGACGACGCGGTGAACCGGAACGATGCGCTCCAGCTGCGCCTTGATCTGCTCGAGAACCTGCGGCGTGCCGCGGGTGACGACGGTGATGCGCGACAGATGCGCCTGATGCTCGGTTTCGGAAACGGTCAGGCTTTCGATGTTGTAGCCGCGGCCGGAGAACAGGCCGATGACGCGGGCGAGAACGCCCGGTTCGTTATCGACCAGCACCGAGAGCGTATGGCTCTCGGCGGCAGCCGTTTCGGGGGAGATGAAGTAGGCGGAACCGGTGGGTTGAAGGTGTGCGTTCATGGTCTTGTTCTTCCTCTACTTCGATCAGACGAGCTGACGGCCCTTGGCGTCGATGGCGTTGGCGACGGCTTCGTCAGTCGCTTCATCAGGCAGCAGCATCTCGTTATGTGCCTTGCCCGACGGGATCATCGGGAAGCAGTTGGCGAGATTGGCAACGCGGCAGTCGAAGATGACCGGCTTCTTGACGTCGATCATCTCCTGGATGGTCGCATCGAGATCCTCGGGCTTTTCACAACGCAGGCCAACGGCGCCATAGGCCTCGGCGAGCTTGACGAAATCAGGCATCGCTTCGGTATAGGAGTTCGACAGGCGGTTGCCGTGCAAGAGCTGCTGCCACTGGCGCACCATGCCCATGTACTGGTTGTTCATGATGAAGATCTTGATCGGCGCGTCATACTGGATCGCCGCCGACATTTCCTGAATGCACATCTGGATCGAGGCATCGCCGGCAATGTCGATGACCAGGCTTTCCGGGTGGGCGATCTGGACGCCAAGCGCTGCCGGCAGGCCGTAGCCCATGGTGCCCAAGCCACCCGAGGTCATCCAGCGGTTCGGCTTCTCGAAGCCGTAGAACTGCGCCGCCCACATCTGGTGCTGACCGACTTCGGTCGTGATGTAGGTGTCGCGATCCTTGGTCAGTTCATAGAGACGCTCAAGCGCATATTGCGGCATGATGACGTCGTTGTTCTTCGTGTAGGCGAAGGAGTTGCGGGCGCGCCAGCGGGCGATATCGGCCCACCATTCCGCCGTCTGGGTCTTCGCCGGCTTGTTCGGCAGAGCCCGCCACAGGCGAACCATATCCTCGAGGATATTGCCGACGTCGCCGCGGATCGGAATGTCGGCGCGGACGTTCTTGTTGATCGACGACGGATCGATGTCGATATGGATCTTCTTCGAGTTCGGCGAGAAGGCGTTGATGCGGCCGGTGATACGGTCATCGAAACGAGCGCCGATGCAGACCATGACGTCGCAATCATGCATCGCCATGTTGGCTTCGTAGGAGCCGTGCATGCCGAGCATCTTCAGCCAGTTCTTGCCGGATGCCGGATAGGCGCCGAGACCCATCAGCGTCGAGGTGATCGGGAAATCGGTGAGCTCGACCAGCTCGCGCAGCAGCTTGGAGGCTTCCGGGCCGGAATTGATGACGCCGCCGCCGCTGTAGATGATCGGACGGCGCGCCGTCGCCATCAGCTCGATCGCTGCCTGGATCTGGCTCAGATCGCCCTGGACCTTCGGCTGGTAGCTCTTCTGGATGACATGGGCGGACGGCGGCGTGTAGGTGCCGGTCGCAAACTGGATGTCCTTCGGAATATCGACCAGAACCGGACCCGGACGGCCGGACTGGGCGATGCGGAAGGCTTCATGGATGATCGCCGCCAGCTGGTTGACGTCCTTGACCAGCCAGTTGTGCTTGGTGCAAGGGCGGGTGATGCCGACGGTATCGGCTTCCTGGAAGGCGTCGGAACCGATCAGCGAGGTCGGAACCTGACCGCTGAGGCAGACGAGCGGGACGGAATCCATCAGCGCGTCCTGCAGCGGCGTGACGGCATTGGTCGCGCCCGGACCGGAGGTGACCAGCATGACGCCGACCTTGCCGGTGGAGCGGGCATAGCCTTCGGCCGCGTGGCCGGCGCCTTGCTCATGGCGAACGAGGATGTGCTTGATCTCGTCCTGCTGGAAGATCTCGTCATAGATCGGAAGCACGGCACCACCCGGATATCCGAAGATATGCTCGACGCCGTTGTCCTTCAGCGCCCGGAGTACGATCTCCGCTCCCGTCATCCGATTGCTATCTGCCGTCTGATTGTCCGTGCCCGTCATTTCTCTGTTCCGTTCTGACTGCTGGGATTTAAGTTTTGTGGTCGGCAAGCCTGAATTTCAGGCATAAAAAAAGGCCCCTGAGGGAGCCTGTCATCTAGCGCATGGGTGGCTATCGCCGGATGGTTACACCATCCTGCCCATGCGCTTTCCCACCACAATAAGAGCTGCTGCGATTTTCATGGGCGCAAGTGATAGACAGAAAATTTCGCAGCGTCAACGCTTGCCGAAATAAAAAAACGACGCGTCCGGCAGCGCCATCTACAGGTTCTTACCCTCCAGAATTAAGGGCCGGAACCATTTATTAAAAGATAAGTCATATCTTGGATCGCTAACGCAGGGAGTAGGCCGTTGCTCAACAACGACTTGCAGACGTCAGGGAAAGCCGGCGAGCATGACCGCCGCGATAGCCAGGCGCGGGGTAACCGCTTTCTGGGCCGTGTCGTCGCATGCAGCGGTTCCCGCACGACGATCGCCGCAATCGCCGAAGGCGGCGGCACCGATCTCACCGAACTCTGGTCCGTCGGACGGCTGATTTCGATCAGCGTCGGGCGCAACCGCGTCGTCGCCCTCGTCTATCAGATGAACACCGGCTCCCACATGTGGGGCGAAGGTGAGGACAACGGCTTCAGCATCGAGGCCGAGCTCCTCGGCGAAGTCCGCGTCGATGAAGACGGCCGCGAGGAATTCTCGACCGGCATCTCGCGCTATCCCTATCTCGGCGCCATCGCCCACCGGATCCGCTCTGCCGACCTGATGCGCATCTATGATGCCGGTGCTGGCGCGACCGCCGTGATCGGCAACCTCACCCAGGACGAAAGCATCGACGCGGCGATTCACGTGCCCTCGATGCTGTCGAAGCATTTCGCCATCGTCGGCTCGACCGGCGTCGGCAAGTCGACGGCGGTGTCGCTGCTGCTGCACAAGGCGATCGAGGCCGATCCGAAGCTGCGCGTGCTGATCCTCGATCCGCATAACGAATTTGCCGCGGCCTTCCCCAAGCATTCGGTCGTCATCGACACCGACACGCTTGACCTGCCCTTCTGGCTGATGCGGCTTGAGGAATTCGCCGAAGTGGTCTTCCGCGGTCGCCCGCCGGTGCCGGAAGAGCTCGACATGCTGCGCGACATCATGCCGGAGGCCAAGCGCGCCTTCCGCGGCAGCGACAGCTCGCTGGTGCGCCGCACGACGGAGAAAAGCTCGATCACCGCCGATACGCCAGTGCCCTATCGCATGGCCGATCTCCTGGCACTGATCGACGAGCGCATCGGCCGCCTCGAAGGCCGCGCCGAAAAGCCGTTCCTGCGATCGCTGAAGATGCGCATCATCGCCGCCATCAACGACCCGCGCTACCACTTCATGTTCTCCAACAACACGATCTCCGACACGATTGTGGAGACCGTGGCGCAGATCTTCCGCATCCCGGGCGAAGGCCGCCCGATCTGCACCTTCCAGCTCTCCGGCATCCCGTCGGAAGTCGTCAATTCGGTCGCGTCCGTGCTCTGCCGCATGGCCTTCGAAATCGGCCTCTGGAGCGAAGGCGCGATCCATATGCTGGTCGTCTGCGAAGAAGCACACCGCTACATTCCGGCCGACCCGACGCTCGGATTCGTACCGACCCGCCAGGCGATCGCCCGCATCGCCAAGGAAGGCCGCAAATACGGCGTCTCGCTCGGCATCATCACCCAGCGTCCTGGCGAACTCGACCAGACGATCCTGTCGCAGTGCTCTACGCTGTTTGCGATGCGCCTGTCCAACGACCGCGACCAGGAAATCATCCGATCGGCGATCCCGAATTCGTCGATCTCGACGACCAGCTTCATCTCCTCGATCGGCAACGGCGAAGCGATCGCCTTCGGCGAGGCGATCAGCGTTCCCATGCGCATGCGCTTCTCGCGCGTTGCGCAGAACTTGCTGCCGAAAGCCCATGGCGCAACGGCAAAGCAGTCCGAGGAAGATCCCGATACCGTCGATCTGCGCAAGATCGTCACCCGCATGCGCGCCGTCAGCGGCGCCGCCGGCCCGGATATCTCAAATTTCCAGAACAGCTACAACGCCTCAGTCCAGAGCGACATGCTGTTCGACGACGAGGAGCCGCCGGAGGGCCAGGCCTATCCGCTGCCGGCCGCCGCCACGCCGTCGATGTCGCTGAACGAGCCCTACCGCCCGGATATGCTGCCGCGCAGCTACGCGCCGCAGGATCCGCAGCCGGCAGCCGCCGGATCGATCGACAGCCGCCTCGAGGCGCTGCGCCGTGAAATGCGCCGTGAGGAAGCCGGCCAGCCCCGCTCCTTCGGCAATCAGGAACCGGCGCCGACAGTCCAGCGCCGCGAACCCGGCACCTCGTCATTGCGCGAAAGCATCCTCAGGAAGCCGCTGAGCAGCCTTTACAACAAGGATTGAGGCTTAGACGCTCTTCGATTTCGCCGCCGCAGCGATCACGCTGAGATGGCGCTCGATCAGGGTGAGAAAGGCGATCGTGCCGCAGATCAGCGACGCCAGCACGATACCGCCGATGGCACCGAACAGCGCGCCAACCAGGAACATTCCCGATCCACCCTGAGCAGACGCGGCCGCTCCGGCTGAAAATGTCGAGAATGCCAGGATGATGACGGCGATGATTGCATTGATGGAAGCAAGCGTCTTGGCCAGAAAGTTGTTCATGGAGTTTCTCCAGATTGTCCCTGGAGAACCTCTACAACTGCATCCCCGCGCCAAGCTTGCCGCGGAGTGTATGCGTCAGGGCGCCATACGCTCCCAACTGTCGTCCATCTGATTGCGAAACCACGTCATCTGTCGCTTGGCGTACTGGCGTGTCGCCGCCGAACCCCTGTCGATCACCTCGTCCCTCGTCAGCTCGCCGCGAAACATCGCTGCAATCTGCGAAACGCCGATCGCCTTCATGGCGGGCATCTCGGCTGGTAGATTAAGGGCAAGCAGCGCCCGAACCTCATCCTCCGCGCCCTGCTCCAGCATCGCCTCGAAACGGCCGTTGATCCGCTGGTGCAGCACCGCGCGATCAGGCAGCACGACGATCTTCCGGGCGCTATCGGGATCGACGATCACCGGTCCGGTCTGCTGTTGAAAGGCGGCGATCGAACGGCCCGTCGCTTCCAGGACTTCCAGCGCGCGGACGATGCGCTGCCCATCTTCAGGGTTCAGGCTTTCCGCAACCGCCGGATCCCGCTCCTGCAGCGCCGCATAGAGCTGCGACGGCCCCTCGTCGATCAGCCGCTGGCGCAATCCTGCGCGGATTTCATCGGGTATCACCGGCATGTCGGAAAGCCCGCCTGTCAGCGCCTTGAAATAGAGCCCGGTGCCACCGACGAAAACAGGCAGTCGCCCCTTGTTCCGCAAACGCGGCAGGAGCTCGACGACATCCCGAATCCAGGCACCGGTCGAATAGGCGGTACCGGCAGGCACGTGCCCATAAAGATGATGCGGCACGCCTTCCATGTCGGCGTCATCGGGTCGCGCCGTCAGCACCCGCAGCGTGTCGTAAACCTGCATGCTATCGGCATTGATGACGGCGCCGCCATTCTGCTTCGCCAGTTTCACGGCCAGCGCGGACTTGCCGCTTGCGGTCGGCCCGGTTATCAGGATCGCACCTGTTGTGCTCAGAAGGTTTTCCATATGGCTCTCGTTGCCACGCTTGTTGCCAATCCGTCAA
Source organism: Rhizobium sp. Rhizsp82 (assembly GCF_047325115.1). NCBI lineage: Bacteria > Pseudomonadati > Pseudomonadota > Alphaproteobacteria > Hyphomicrobiales > Rhizobiaceae > Rhizobium > Rhizobium sp. Rhizsp82. The sequence goes on from NZ_CP168570.1 coordinate 3,140,998, forward strand.
ACCCCGTTCTGTCTCCGGCGCTTGCCGAGAAGGCGCATGACAGCGTCAAAGCCTCCGGTCTCTACTGGCTGGCGGATGGCATCGCCTGCGATATCGCCCTTCGCGACGGCACGGATGCCACAGAAGCCGAAGCTGCAATTCTTTCGGTCCTCGCCGGCCAGCCGGTCGATGTCGTGGTTCAGGACGCCGAGACGCGCCGCAAGAAGCTGCTGATCGCCGACATGGATTCGACGATGATCGGCCAGGAATGCATCGACGAGCTCGCCGCCGAAGTCGGTCTCAAGGACAAGGTGGCAACGATCACCGCCCGCGCCATGAACGGCGAGATCGCCTTCGAACCGGCGCTGCGCGAACGCGTCGCGCTGCTGAAGGGCCTGCCCATTTCCGTCGTCGACGAGGTCATCGCCAAGCGCATCACGCTGACGCCTGGCGGCCCAGAACTGATCGCCACGATGAAGGCGAAGGGCTATTACACCGCCCTTGTCTCCGGCGGCTTCACCGTGTTTACAAGCCGCATCGGCGCCACGCTCGGCTTCGACGAGAACCGCGCCAATCTGCTGCTCGACGAGAACGGCACCCTGTCCGGCTTCGTCGCCGAGCCGATCCTCGGCAAGCAGGCAAAGGTCGACGCGCTGATCGATATCTCGGAGAAGCTCGGCATCACCCCTGAGGACGCCATCGCCGTCGGCGACGGCGCCAACGACCTCGGCATGCTGCATCTCGCGGGATCCGGCGTTGCCCTGCACGCCAAGCCGGCCGTCGCCGCCGAAGCGAAGATGCGCATCAACCACGGCGACCTGACCGCGCTTCTCTACATCCAGGGTTACCGCAAAACGGATTTCGTCACGCCATGACCGAGACGATCCTCACGACCAGCAGGCTCATCATCCGCAACTGGCGCGAGGAGGACCGCGATCTCTTCCACGAGATCAATTCCGACCCCGATGTCATGGAATTCTTCCCGCGGCGGCGCAACCGCGCAGAATCGGACGAGCTCTTCGATTACCTCCGCAAGCTGATCTCCGACACCGGCCTCGGCTTCTACGCATTGGAACGGACGGAAACCGCCGACACGCTCGGCTTCTGCGGCATCATGCGAACCTCGCACGAACCGGCAATCCCCGACGGCACCGTCGAAATCGGCTGGCGGCTCGCCAAGCGCCACTGGGGTGCGGGCTATATCAGCGAAGCCGCAACCGCGCTGCTGCAGCACGGTTTCGACAACCACGGCCTCAAGGAAATCGTCGCCTTCACTGTCCCCCAGAACCGCCGCTCACGCGCCGTCATGCAACGCATCGGCATGACGCATCATGAAGATCGCGACTTCGACCACCCGAAGGTCCCGGCCACCACCCCGGACTTCATCCGCCACGTGCTCTATGCGATCAGCGCGCCCGAGCGCCGCTGACCCTATTCCATCGGCACTGCGATGAAGCGCAGGTCGCCATTGGCGGCGGCGATCATCATCTGGGCGTTGCGGCGGCCTTCCTGCTTCAGCGACTGAACCTTGGCAGCAACCGCATCCGGCGACTTCATGAATTCCTGCGCCACCTCGACGATCACGTCGCCGGGCTTCAGGCCCTTTTCGGCCGCAGCCGAGCCGGGCGTCACTTCCGTCACGACGACGCCGTCGACGCTTTCGGCGATGTTGAAGGTCTTGCGGATATCCGGGTTGAGCAACGACAACGACAGACCGAGGACGTTCTTCGGCGTTGCCGAGTCAGGCGCGACCTGACCCTGCTGGTCGGTCTGGCCCTGGCCCTTGTTCTCGGGACCCTTGTTCTCGGGCGTCTTGTTTTCCGTGCCCTTGTTGTCGGGTGACGGCTGAGCCTGATCGCTATCGGGCTCGTCCATGTCGTCGTTCTCGCCGGGATCCGGATTGATGACGCCGCCATTCTGCGAACCGTCATCGCTGTTTGCCGCAGCCTGGTCGCTGTCTTCGAGACGGCCGAGCGTCACCTTGACGGTCTGCTCCTTGCCGTCGCGCAGCACCACGACATCGACTTCCTTGCCGACAGGGCTTTCGGCGACGACGCGCGGCAGATCGCGCATCTCGTTGACGGCCTTGCCGTCGAATCTCAGGATGACATCGCCGGCCTTGATCGAGCCGTTGTCGACAGGTCCGCCCTTGATGACGCCGGCGACCAGCGCGCCCTTGGCGGCATCGAGGCCGAGGCTGTCGGCGACGTCGTCGGTCACCGGCTGTATGCGCACGCCGAGCCAACCGCGGCGGGTCTCGCCATATTCACGCAGCTGCGCCACGACACCCGAAGCGAGTTCCGACGGCACCGAGAAGCCGATGCCGATCGAGCCACCGCTCGGCGAAATGATCGCCGTGTTGATGCCGATGACCTCGCCCTTCATGTTGAAGAGCGGACCACCGGAATTGCCCTTGTTGATTGCCGCATCGGTCTGGATGAAGTTGTCGTAGGGGCCGGCATTGATGTTACGGCCGCGGCCGGAAATGATGCCGACGGTCACCGAGCCGCCGAAGCCGAACGGATTGCCGATAGCCATCACCCAGTCGCCGATGCGCATGCCGCTGGAATCGCCGAACTTCACCGCCTTCAGCGGCGTCTTAGGTTCGACCTTGAGAACCGACAGGTCGGTCTTGGTATCGGTGCCGATCAGCTTGGCCTTCAGCTTCGAGCCATTGGCGAAATTGACCTCGATATCGTCGGCGCCTTCGATGACGTGGTTGTTGGTAACGATGTAGCCCGCGGGGTCGATAACGAAGCCGGAACCGAGCGAGCTGACATTGTGGTTGCCGCCGCCCTTGCCGCCCTGCTGCTTGTTGAAGAAGTCGTTGAAGAATTCCTGGAAGGGCGATCCGTCGGGCGCGCGCGGCGCCGGACCGGCGCCCTCGTCGTCCTTGACGTTCTGCGATGTCGAGATGTTCACGACTGCATCGAGAAGACCTTCAGCGAGATCGGCGACGGAAGCCGGACCGTTTGTCGGCGGCACTCCCTGGGCGGCTGCGGTGCCGGCAAGACCGATATTGGCAAGAAGGGCTGCGCCGGCCAGGAGAGCGAGCGATCGTCTGAAGGTCGGGCGTGTCGTGGGGGCCATCAAGCTTCCTCATGTCAGGTCAAAGCGGCAGTCTGACCACCAACATAGGGCGGAATGATGGAGCGTGAAATCACCTTTTCGCGAAATCCCGTGCAATCTCAACTTAGCCTCTCAGAAGCCAGACGAAGGCCACGCCGAGGGCGATCGCGGCCAGTCCGAAGCCGCGAATCTGGCGCTCCGGAACCGATGGCAGAAGCTTGACCATCTCCACAAGAAAACGAGGGGCCGGTGCATAGACCAGCCCCTCGATCACGAGAAAGAATGCAGGCACCCTCAGGAAATCCTGCAGTCCTCTATTGTCAGTTTGCCGGTGCGGCGGGTGCCGCCGGCGCCGGAGCGGCCGGCGGTGCCGCAGGCGTGCCGGTCGCGCTGTCGAAGTAGCGGAAGAACTCCGAGTTCGGCGACAGCACCAGTGTCGTATCCTGCGACGAGAGCGACGAGGAATAGGCCGACATCGAGCGATAGAACTCGAAGAACGACGGGTCCTTGCCGAAGGATTCGGCGAAGATCCGGTTCCGGTCGGCATCGCCCTGACCGCGCAGGATTTCGGAATCACGCTGCGCTTCCGCGGTGATCTCGACGACCTGGCGGTCGGCGACGGCGCGGCGGCGCTGGCCTTCTTCGTTACCCGAAGCACGGATCCGTTCGGCTTCCGCCAGACGCTCCGAACGCATCGCGTTATAGGTGTTCGGCGCGACTTCGGGCGAGAGGTCGGTGCGGCGGATACGGACGTCGTCGATGTTGAGGCCGAGGTTCTCGGCATCGATCCTGAGGTCGTCGCGGATTTCGAGCATCATCGCAACGCGCTCTTCGGAAAGAGCGGCATTGTAGTCACGCAGACCGTAGACGCGGCGCAGCGACGAATCGAGCTGTGCGCGAAGACGAGCCTCGGCAGCCTCGCGGTCACCCGACACCGTTTCACGGAAGCGGCGGACATCGGCGATGTTGTAGATCACGAAGGCATCGACATCGAAGGTCTGGCCGTCCTGAACCTGTACGCGGATATTATCGAGATCGAGGCGAAGCGCCTGCTTCTCGACATACTGCACGCGATCCGCATCCATGAAGGCGAACGGCAGCTTGAAATACAGGCCCGGCTCGGTCTTGACCGACTGGATCTGACCGAAGCGGACGACGATCGCCTGTTCGCGGGCATTGACCACGAAGACCGACGAATAGACGACGAAGAGGACGACCGCGAGTGCGATCAGCACGGCGGGAAGCTTATTGGATGTCATGGCTCAACCTCCCTGCTGTGCCGGTTTGCCGATCTCGTTGAGCGGCAGATAGGGTACGACCCCCTGCTTCTCGTCGATGATGACCTTTTTCGAATTCTTCAGCACCTGTTCCATCGTTTCCAGGAACAGCCGCTTGCGCGTCACGTCAGGAGCCTTTGCATATTCGTCGTTGATCGATGCGAAGCGCTGTGCCTCACCTTCCGCTTCCTTGACGACACGGTCCTTGTAGGCGGCGGCGTCTTCGCGGATCTGAGCCGCCTCGCCTCGCGCCTGGCCGAGCCGCTGGTTGGTATAGCGATTTGCCTCTTCGATCGTGCTGTCGCGGTCGCGGCCTGCACGCTGCACTTCTTCGAAGGCATCGGAGACTTCGCGCGGCGGAGCGACGTTCTGGATCGTCACGCCGGTAACGGTGATACCCGCCTTGTAGCGGTCCATCGTCCCCTGAACGATATTGAGAACGTCCGTCTCGATCGGCTGACGATTGCTGCGGAACGCGTCCTGTGCCGGACGGCGGCCGACGATCTCGCGCATCGCGCTGTCGGAAACCTGCTGCAGCGTTTCCGCCGGGTTCTCGACGTTGAAGAGATAGGCCTTCGGATCGCTGACGGTGAAGAACACCGCAAACTGAACGTTGATGACGCTGCGGTCGCCCGAGAGCATCAGGCCGCTCGAAGACGACGACGACGTCGCGCCGATATTCTGCTGCTGCACCGTGACCTTGACCGTTTCGACCGTCTCAAGCGGCCAGAAATGGAAGTGCAGGCCCGGCATCGAGACTTCCTGCTTCGGTTGGCCGAAGCGCAGTTCCACACCACGCTCGTCCGGCTGGACGATGTAGATGCACTGGAAGAGCCAGAAGGCCGCGAGGATTGCGACGATGATCAGCGCCACGCCGCCATTGAAACCGCCAGGCACCATGCGGCCCAGCTGGTCCTGACCACGGCGAATGATGTCTTCGAGATCGGGCGGACCGCCCTTGCCCCCGCCGCCGCCTTTCGGACGGTTCGGGCCCTGCCCCCATGGTCCCTGATTGTTATTGTTACCGCCGCCGCCGCCCCATGGGCCGCCGCCGCCATTCTGATTGCTCCAGGGCATCAAAACCTCTTTGTTCGTTGAACTCCCGATCGCATATGCCCGCGGGGGCGGCAGACGGTAAGCGATTGTGACCGTTATAGGTATCGCCGACCCTGCTTTCAACGCGACATGAAGGACTTGGTGTTCTTTCTTGGAAAATAATTCGTTATCGTCAGCTGCGGCGCTCGTAGACGACGTAGCGTGTCGGATAATTGTCCTTCTCGCCGGCGGGCACGTCGAGCGTCTCGACCGGCTTCCAGCGCGCGGCGTCGATCGCCGGAAAAGCAGTATCGCCCTCCACATGCGTCTCGACATGGGTAACGCACATGCGGTCGGCAAGATCGATCGCCTGCGCATAGATCTGACCGCCACCGGCGATGATGATCTCGCCGAGCCCCTGCTCAGCCGCAATCGCCTCGGCCTTGCCGATCGCCTCGGCCAGCGAATGCGCCATCGTCACATCGGGATGATCGATCGCGGCGTGGCGCGAGATCACCACATGCGGGCGCCCCGGCAACGGCTTGCCACCGATCGATTCGTAGGTCTTGCGGCCCATCACCAACGGCTTGCCCGCGGTTATTGCCTTGAAGCGCTTGAGATCGGTCGAGAGGCGCCAGGGCATATCGCCGTCCCGGCCGATGATGCCGTTCTCAGATACAGCCACAACGATCGTCTTGATGATACCGGACATGAGACCCCGCCTCCGCATTCGATGCCAGTGCGGACACCTACCCGCTAATGAGGGGGAAAGCTAGCCGACGGCGCGCCCGGCAGACGTCTGCTGCGCATCCGGATTGCCGAGCCAGATGACGGCAACGCGCTCGCCGGTCTGCTTGGCGAGATACATGTAATTGTCGGCGCGCTTGACGAAGGACGCCGCCGTATCCGCCGGCTCGAGCAGCGCCACGCCGACAGCAGCACCCACTTCCGTGATTGCCCCATCGATGGCGATCGGCTTGAAGATGCGCTCCGCAGCGTCGGTCACCGTATTCCTGACATCGTGGATCAGCACCGGATCCACTTCGATCAGCACCACGAATTCATCGCCGCCGATCCGGGCGATGAAATCATTGGCGCGAAAACTCTCGCGAAAACGGCTGGCAAGCGTGCGGATCACCTCGTCACCGGCACCATGCCCCAGCCGGTCGTTGACCGCCTTGAAGCCGTTGAGATCGATGAATGCCAGCGCCATCGATTTTTCCGCCGCCCGCGCCGTCTCGATCTGCTCTGCCAGGGTCTCGTCGAAACAGGCCCGGTTCGGCAGGCCGGAGAGCGCATCCGTGCGTGCCGAAGCGCGAAGCGCCAGCTCGATCTCACGCTGATGGCGCACGCGCGCCGAAACATCCATGATCACTTCGACGTCGAAGGAAACACCGCCGACGATTGTACGCTGCGCCGAAATCAGCGTCGGAATGATCGTCCCGTCGGCATGGCGGATATCGACCTCCTCGAGCACATAGGCACCGTCCTCAGCCAGCATCCTGTGCCGGCGATCGCGCGCCGGATTGTCGATCGCCGCACCCTCGGAGGTCAGTTTCTTGCCGCTGATATCTTCCCATTTCAGACCCGTCAGCTTCAGATAGGCGTCATTGACCTTCGCATAGCTCGACGTCTTCGTGTCGCTGGTGGTGATCGCCATGGCGATCGGCGCAAACTCGAACATGCGCATCAGCATCGACGACAGTACATCTGGGGGAAGAAGGTCAGTATCGTCCATTGCGGTCCCGGGAGCATTACCTGCGCGGGAGAAAATAACCGAGGGCTATTAATATCTTACTGATGAAACTTGGTACATTTTCAGACATTGCCGGACAAAGACGTTTTCAATCGTCTCGCGGTCCAGCGCTTTGCTGAAATTGCGAAGAGGTCAAACCGCGATCGGCGCCTTGATGCTGGCATAGGCCTCGTAGCCGGCGAGCTCGAAATCCTCGAATTTGAAATCGAAGATATCCTTGACGTCGCGCTTGATCAGCATGCGTGGCAGCGGCTTCGGATCGCGCGTCAGCTGCAGCTTCGCCTGCTCGAAGTGATTGTGGTAGAGATGCGCATCGCCGAGCGTGTGGACGAAATCGCCGTATTTCAGGCCGGTCACCTGCGCCACCATCATCGTCAGCAGCGCATAGGAAGCGATGTTGAAGGGCACGCCGAGGAAGATGTCGGCGGAGCGCTGGTAGAGCTGGCAGGAGAGCTTGCCGTCGGCGACATAGAACTGGAAGAGGCAATGACAGGGCGGCAGCGCCATGTTGTCGACTTCGGCCGGGTTCCAGGCCGAGACGATGTGGCGGCGCGAATTCGGGTTCTTGATGATGCCGTTCACCAGGTTGGCGATCTGGTCGATGTGCCCGCCATCAGGCGCCGGCCAGGAGCGCCACTGCGCGCCATAGACCGGGCCGAGATCGCCGTTCTCATCGGCCCATTCGTCCCAGATCGAGACGCCGTTGTCCTTGAGATAGCGGATATTGGTCTCGCCCTTCAGGAACCAGAGCAACTCGTGGATGATCGAGCGCAGATGCAGCTTCTTGGTCGTCAGAACCGGGAAACCGTCGTTCAGGTCGAAGCGCATCTGATGGCCGAAGACCGAGCGCGTTCCGGTTCCCGTCCGGTCGCCACGGTCGGTGCCCTTGTCCATCACATGGGTCAGAAGATCGAGATATTGCTTCATGGCCGCCGCCGACTCCGTTTTCGTCTTATATTTAAGCCGTCCCCGCCCCGAAACCAACCACGCGGCATCGCTTTTCCAAGCAAAATCCGCCGATATCAACGACGCTTTTGTGACGAGCCTCTTCCCATGCCGTCAGGAAAACACTATATCAGCCTTGCCGGTCTTCGGGCCGGCTATGGCGATAAATGGGCGGTGTAATAAGCCTATTGGACCCGGGGGCGGTACCCGGCGCCTCCACCAAGAACAGCCGGATGTACGGCTGCTGTTGATGGGGGCGAAATAGGATCGACAAGGGTGTAAAGATCGACTTTTCGCTCGGCATGATACCGCCGTTATCGGGTCACAAGTGTAGTTGCAAACGACAACAACGCTAAGGAATACGCTCTCGCTGCCTAATGGCGGTGCGGGAATTCCGCTCCAAGTCCTCTAGGTTAGCCCCTTGAGGCGGGGTCCGAAGGCACCTGGCAACAGAAGCCTTCACCTTCTCCCTGCCATTGAAATCATGTATGCTTCCGTCAAGCATGACTCGGGGCAAGGCTTCCGCAGCGCGGCCGGACATGGCATATAAGCGAGCGAAAAGACTTCCGAACCAACGAAAGACAGGAAAAGCATGGGGCAGGACCACATCCGCTACGACATTCTGGCACAGGACGCGCTGCGTGGCGTCATCCGCAAGGTCTTGTCCGAAGTCGGAGCGACGGGCCGCCTTCCCGGCGACCACCACTTTTTCATCACCTTTCTGACCGGCGCTCCCGGCGTGCGCATTTCGCAGCACCTGAAGAGCAAATATCCCGAGCAGATGACCATCGTCATCCAGCACCAGTTCTGGGATCTGAAGATCACCGAATCGCTGTTCGAGATCGGCCTTTCCTTCTCCGACGTTCCCGAAAAGCTCGTCATCCCCTTCAATGCCATCCGCGGCTTCTATGATCCCTCGGTGAATTTCGAGCTGGAATTCGACGTGCCGCTCGCCGATGGCGAGGAGCTGACCGAAGCCGAAATCACCGCCTATCCAGTCGCTCCCGAAAAGAGCGAGGAAACGCCGGCGGCCAAGCCTGCCGAGGGCGGCGAGGAAAAGAAGCCCGGATCGGTCGTCTCGCTCGACGCCTTCCGCAAGAAGCAGTAACCGGAAGGGAAGCCAAGGCTTCCCTTTTTCATTCCAGCCAAAATGCATTTTGGCCGGCCGAATTCATTTCAGATCGGGGCATGCCATGAGCGCCGAAATCGTCAATCTCCGCCAGTTCAGGAAGAAGCAGGCCCGTTCGGAAAAGGACAAAGAGGCCGAGCAGAACCGCATCAGCTTCGGCCGCACCAAAGCCGAGAAGCAGTTGACCAAGGCGCTGAACGACAAGGCGGAGAAGAGCCATAGCCAGGGCCGGATCGAGAAGGACAAGGACGAATAGGCCCGTTGCCGATCGCACTGCTTCGTCCGTTTAATCAAGCCAATAAGTCTCGCCGATGATCCGCAAGCATTCCGCAACGCTTCACGGCCACCGCACCAGTTTCACTCTCGAAGACGAATTCTGGGCCGAACTGAAGACGATCGCCACCGCCCGCGCAATCCCGCTCGCCGCACTGATTTCAGAGATCGACGATAGCCGCGCCGCCGACAGCAACCTCTCCTCGGCGCTGCGCCTGCATGTGCTCGCCTGGCTCAAGAACAGCGGATGATGGTAACTTTGGCGAGGTCATTGCCGCGCCCGTGAGCGCCCGGCAATGACCCCTTGATGGCTAGGTTCGGGTAACCACCCGATTTCAGCTTATGCGTTTCTGAAAACCGCGATACGCCGTCTTTCGATCAGAAGCTGCGGCATTCGCGCTAGATGAAGGCGCTCGCCGCATCCCGGACTTGTCCGAAGGACGTAAATCGCTGGTCGATTGTGGAAAGACGGACATCCGGCTTATTGCGGAATGCCGGCGCCGGGCATGGTGTTGAAATTCAGGCCGTTGCCGCCTGCCGGTGTCTGGCCCTGGCCGCTGTTCTGCTGAGCCGCACGCCGTTGTGCTTCGGCCTCCGCCGCGGCCTTGGCGTCGGCAGCAGCCTTCGCATCCGCCTCGGCCTTGTGCTTGGCTTCCGCTTCCGCCTTCTGTTTCGCAGCCGCTTCGGCGAGCGCTCGCAGGCGTTCTTCTTCGGCCTTGCGCTCGACCTCTATCGCAGCCGCCTTAGCGCGTTCGGCGTCATTGAACTTGTAGAGAGCCACTTCGCGGCGCAGGCGCTGTTTTTCGAGCACGTTGGCCTGCAGGCGCTCGACGCGGCGGCGTTCGCGTTCGAAGGCGCGCAGCGACAGGTAGCCGGTGATATCGGTCACATCCATGGTGCGGCCAGGCGATGCCAGCAGACCGGAAAAATCGAGCCTCAACGCCGGATCGGCGCCGGAAAGCGCGTCGTTGCCGGGGTTGAAGCCGATATTCAGCGAGGCGTTGATGCGCTCCTGTGGCAGGTCGATCTGCGCGTTGCCGGTCACCTTGGCGAGGTCGTTGGATACGGTGACGTTCTGAACCCGGAGCATTCCGTCGGTGATATTGAACGGGATGCCGAGCGGCGGCAGCTTTGCCTCGCCGTTATTCAGCAGCGTCTCGACGATCGGATGCACCTTGCCGGCATTCAGCTGGTCCTGCATCGGATCGGTGGCCGAGAGCAGCGGCGCCAGGATCGCCAGATTGAGGCCACGCACGCTGGTCTCGCCAAGCCGCATCTCGCCGGAGCCGGTCATCGAGCTCGCCAGCTCCGTCATCGACTTGCCGGATGCCTCGGAGCTCAGCGACAGACCGAACTTGCCGTTAGCGATCGGCGCCCCGTCGCGCGACCAAACGACACCGCCGAGATCGGCATCGGCAAGCGCCAGCTTCGTCTGGAAGAAGCCGGTGCCGTCAGCATTGGTGAAGAGCAGGTTGCCGGAAAGCTTGCCGCCATCCCAGGTGCCCTGCATGTCGTTCAGCTGCAGCTCATCGCCCTTATAGGCGATGTTGCTGGCGAAATCGCTGACGGCGCCAGACCAGCCGGGCCAGAACTGCTGGGCCGAGAGCTTCAGGTTGACGTCCATATCCTTGAAGACCGGCTGTCCGAGACCCTGGGTCGTCAGGTTGCCGGTTGCAGGATCGGTCATCGGCCCATAGACGGCCTCGCCGAGCCAGATCGCATCGGCGCGGTCGAGCGCCAGCTCCCCGCTCGCCGTGGTCTTGTTCGCTGCCCTGTCGACCGCCAGCGAGCCGGCGAACTTGTTGTCGGCAGCATGGCCCTTCAGGTCCGCGAATGTGATCTTGCCGCTATCGATCGTCGCCGTCGTCTGGAGGCCGAACGGCAGTCCGGTTCCGAGCTGCGGCAGCGCGATGCCGTTCATGATCAGGTAGGGATCGAGATCGGCGCTCTCCAGGGACACGCCGACCTGGCCGTTCATGAAGGTATCGGGGCGCACATCGACCTTGCCATTGGCGGTAAACGACGTGCGGTCGGTCGCAAAGGCCAGCGAGGCATCGGCGGGATCGGTGCCGTTGACCTGCACCTTCAGCGACAGCCTGCCATTGGCATCGGCTTCCACCGGCAGCGGATCGAGACCGGCCTGGCCGAACAGCACAGAGGTCGTCGCATTCTCGAGCGTCGCCTCGAGGCTGGTCGTCCCCTTGCCGGTCAGCGCCAGAAGATCGGACATGCGGTAATCGAGATTGACGCGGCTGCCGTTGGAAACACCGGCGAGCGTCAGCGTCAGCCCGTCACTCTGGTCGCCGCCGAGCGTGAGAGCGCCGCGCAGCGCCGTATTGGTGTACCAGGCCGAATTGCGCACCAGCCGGTCCATGACGGGATGCTGTGGCAGATGCTCCTTCAGCATGGTGAAGAACGGGCCGGGATCGGCCGACTTGAAGGTGATCTCGCCGGAACCCTTGTAGTCGAGCAGCGAGCCCTCGGCGCGGCCGGTCGCGGTCAGCTCGGCGCCCGCAAAATTCTTCACCGCCAGCTTTTCGACAGCAAGCGCGCCGTCGGCGATGGTGAAGCTCGTCTCGACATTCGACGCCTCGACGCCGAAGGCCGTGAACTTGTCGGCCTTCAGCTGCGCGGTGATCTTGTGATCGAGCACATTGTCGCCGGCATCCTGGCCGGTGAAGAGGCCGGTCAGCGCCCTCAGGGCATCGAGATCCAGCGCGTCGCCGTTCAAAGCGACATTCAGCGATGGCGTCTGGTCCTTGGGCGCCAGCCGCTCCACCCTGCCCTTCAGCGTCGCAGGGCCGACGGCGATCTCCAGATTGTCGAAACTCTGCTTCTGATGCGTCAGGCTGACATCGGCGGAAAAACCTGCCTGCCGCAGCTGGCGGATCGCCGGATCGACGGAACCGGCAAGCCAGGAGGCAAGCCCGCTCGGCTGATTGGAGGCGACGGTCACCTGGCCGTTGAACGACGGCTGGCCGCGCAGCGCAAGCCGCCCCTTGCCTTCCACCTGCGTGCGCCCCGGCAGCGTGCCGACGGCATCGTCGATCGTCCAGCCGTCACCGGCCGGCTGCAGATCGAGCTGCACGTCGCGGATGGTCGTATCGCCGGCGACGATGGCCGGCAGGCGCACGCTCGCCTTACCCGGCACCTGCGGGATCGGCACCTGCGCCACGATATTGATCAGCGAGTTGAGGCGCTGGCGGGCCGAAAGGCCGGGATCGCGCGCCGTCTTGCCGCCCGCGCCCTGATTGCCGATGCGGTTGACGTCGATCTGCTGGCCATTGGCGGTCAGCAGGAATTCCGGCGCGCTGCCGGTATCGAGCGTCGCCTCCCCGGTGATCACATAAGGGTCATCGGCCGAGCCGACTTCCAGCCGGTATTCGGGAACGCGGATGCGCTCGTTGGTCAGCTCGAAACGGCCCTTGACGCGAGGCGGCGGCAGCGTCTTGTCATTCTTGCTCTGCCCGCGGTTCTCGATCGCTGCCGACATCGTGCCCTGATAGTTCGGCTTGCGGTCGACGAGCTTCAGCTCGCCATCCAGATCGACGCTGACAGGATGCTGGTCGGGAACGAGACGGGTGCGGACTTTCAACACGCCGTTTTCGTCCGGCTGGCCGCTGGCGATCGAGAAGCTGCCATGCTCGCCGTCGAGAGTCGCGTCACCATCGATGCGCCAGGGACCCGCGAGCGACTTTGCCGACATCTCGGCATTCAGGCCGCTGATGTTGCGCGAACGGCCGGACTGGTCGTCGATGAACTGCACATCGCCACCACTGACGTGGACATTTTCGAGCACCACTGTCTTGGCCGGAATTTCCGCCTGGCTGCCGCGCATCCAGTCGAGCGTGCCATCCTTGAGGAGCCGCAGCCGCACCTTCGGATTGACGACCCGCATGTCGAAAATCAGCGCCTCGCCGGAGAGAAACGGCGCAAGCTCGGCGTCCATGGAGAACTGCTCGACCTGAACGATCGGCTGGCCATCCGGCTCCTGGCCGACGCGCACGTCATGCATGGTCACCGACGGAAACGGCAGCAGCCGTGCATCGACGGTGCCGTGCACGGTGACCTTCTTGCCGATGATCTGGCTTGCCTGATCCTCGAAATTCTTGCGGAAGTCCGTCCAGTCGATGAATAGCGGTGCGAGTAGCGCCACAAAGAGCACTACCACGATCACTCCCCCTAGAAAGACGAGGAACCGGCCTACCAAATCAAGGATTCTCCATTCGGGATTCTGTTGCCGACACTACTGTTATTCATGCCGGTAGCAAGGCCGAAGATCATGAGATTATTCCGTTTTCAGCCGAGGTGAAAAATCTTGCCCGGGTTGAAGATGTTGTCCGGATCGAGCGAGCGCTTGACCTGGCGCATCAGATCGACGGTGCCGCCGAGCTCCTCTTGAAGAAACGACATCTTGCCTTGTCCGATCCCGTGTTCCCCGGTGCATGTTCCATCCATTGCCAGCGCACGTGCATTGAGCCGCGAGACGAAATTCTCGACGCCGGCAACACCTTCCGCGGTCTTGTCGTCGAACAACACCAGGACATGGAAGTTCCCGTCGCCCGCATGCCCGACGATCATCGCCAGCAAGCCGTGCGCCTCGATATCCGCCTGCGTCTCCGTGATGCAATCCGCCAGCCGGGAGATAGGAACACAAACATCCGTCGAAAGTGCGGCAAGCTCGGGCGCCAGCGCCCGCGAGGCCCAATAGGCGTTGTGGCGGGCCTTCCAGAGCTTGGCGCGCTCCTCGGCATTGACGGTCCAGACAAACTCCCCGCCTCCGCATTCTGCGGCGATTTCGGCAAACTGTTGCGATTGCAGCGCGACCGTCTCGTCCGTGCCGTGGAATTCGAGGAAGAGCGTCGGCGTCTCCTGGTAGCTGAGGTTCGAATAGGCGTTGCAGCACTTGATCTGTAGCGCGTCGAGAAGCTCGATGCGGGCGACCGGGATGCCCATCTGGATGGTCATGATGACGGCATCGCAGGCCGCCTTGATGGTCGGGAACGGGCACACACCGCCGCCGATCTTCTGCGGGATCCCCTGCAACCTCAGCGTCACCGACGTGAGGATGCCGAGCGTGCCCTCCGAGCCGACGAAGAGCCGCGTCATGTCGTATCCGGCCGAGGATTTGCGAGCGCGCCGCGCGGTGCGGATCTCCTCGCCATTGGCGGTCACCGCGGTAACGGACAACACGTTGTCCTTCATCGTGCCGTAGCGCACCGCATTGGTGCCCGAAGCGCGCGTCGAGGCCATGCCGCCGATCGAGGCGTTGGCGCCGGGATCGATCGGGAAGAACAGGCCGGTATCGCGGAGGTAAACGTTGAGCTCCTCGCGGGTGATGCCAGGCTCGACAGTGCAGTCGAGATCCTCGGCATTGACTTCGAGAACGCGGTTCATCCGGCTGAAATCGATGGAAATGCCGCCGGAGGGCGCATTGACCTGGCCTTCGAGCGACGAGCCCGTGCCGAAGCCGATGACGGGAACCTTGTGCTCGGCGCAAACCCTGACCGCGGCTTTGACGTCATCCGCCGTCTCGGCAAACAGCACGCCGTCGGGCAGCTGCGCCGGAATATAGGTGGTCGTATGGGCGTGCTGCGCGCGGAAGGATTCGCCGGTCTGGAACCGCTCGCCGAAACTCTGCTTCAGGATGCCCAGAACGGCAGAAATCCCTGCCTCATTGCGCAATCCAGCCTTCGCATCCTTGAGAGCCATCCCGTTGATCTCCAATACGTTCTACCATCGACAGGCAGGCTGGTATGGGACAAGTGGAATGACATGTCCAGTCAAGATTGCGCGCAATCGGGGTGAGCTGCGGGCAGCCTTTCGGATAAGGCCGCCCGCCGCGCGATCGTCAGACCAGAGGCGGGTTCAGCCGGGCAAAACCCTCCTGGCGGCGATAGGGGAAATAGGGATAGGGCGCGGTCACGGCGCTCACCGCATCCAGCCGCTTGATCTGCTCCGTCGTCAGCGACCAGCCCACCGCGCCGAGGTTCTGGCGCAGCTGTTCTTCGTTGCGGGCGCCAATGATGACGCTCGAGACTGTGGGGCGGCTGGTGAGCCAGTTGATGGCGATCTGCGGCACTGTCCTACCGGTCTCTTCGGCGATTTCCATCAGCACATCGACGATCGCATAGAGCTTCTCGTCGTCGACAGGCGGCCCGAACTCCGCCGTCTGGTGCAGGCGGCTACCCTCGGGCAGCGGCTGGCCGCGGCGGATCTTGCCGGTCAGTCTGCCCCAGGCAAGCGGGCTCCAGACCAGAGCACCGACACCCTGATCGGCGCCGAGCGGCATCAGCTCCCACTCGTAGTCGCGGCCGGCGAGTGAATAGTAGACCTGATGGGCGACATAGCGCGGATGTCCGTTCGCATCGGCCGCGGCAAGCGACTTCATCAGCTCCCACCCGGCGAAGTTCGAGACACCGGTATAGCGCAGCTTGCCCGCTGCAATCAGTCCGTCAAGCGTCGACAGAACCTCCTCGACCGGCGTCGAGGCATCGAAGGCGTGCAGCTGCAGGAGATCG
The DNA here is from genome assembly GCF_047325115.1 of Rhizobium sp. Rhizsp82. Lineage (NCBI taxonomy): Bacteria > Pseudomonadati > Pseudomonadota > Alphaproteobacteria > Hyphomicrobiales > Rhizobiaceae > Rhizobium > Rhizobium sp. Rhizsp82. Next base: position 3,156,982 of record NZ_CP168570.1, read on the forward strand.
ATGTAATCCGTGCCGAGACGGCGCAGCGCCGCGTCGACCGAACGGATCAGCCGCGAGCGCGAGGCGCCCCAATCGGCCGGACCGTCGCCGACGGGAAGAGCCGTCTTGGTCGAGATCAGCACCTGATCGCGCTTGCCGCGGATCGCCTGACCCAGCACCTCCTCGGAGGCACCCGCCGAATAGACGTCCGCCGTGTCGAACAGATTGACGCCGGCCTCCAGGCAGATGTCGACGAGACGGCGGGCTTCCGCGGCATCCGTATTGCCCCAGGCGCCGAACAGCGGGCCGGAGCCGCCGAAGGTGCCGGCGCCGAAGCTCAGAACGGGCACACGCAGGCCTGACCGGCCGAGATTTCGATAGTCCATAGTCTTTCTCCTGTTGTCTCCAGAAGATAGACACTCAAATTACGCTGATATAGATTGCCTCGAAGAAACTCATTTGTGATTTGAATTCATCATGAGCAGGCAGGACATCAATCGCTCCGGCGAAATGGAAGTCTTCGTCCGCGCCGTCGAGCTCGGCGGCTTTTCGGCGGCCGCGACGGCCTGCAAGATGACGCCTTCGGCGGTGAGCAAGCTGATTACCCGCCTTGAGGCAAGGCTCGGCACCCGCCTCGTCAACCGCTCCACCCGCAAGCTGCAGCTGACACCGGAAGGGTCGGCTTTCTACCAGCGCAGCGTCTCGATCCTCGCCGATATTTCAGAGGCCGAGCGCTATGCATCGTCAGGCGAACAGGCGACCGGGCCGATCCGTATCAATACCAGCGGCTCCTTCGGCAATCACATCCTGGCGCCGCTCGTGCCGCAGTTCCTGGCCGAACATCCCGGCATCACCCTCGACATTACCCTGACCGACAAGATCGTCGATCTCATGGAAGAGCGGGCCGATGTGGCGATCCGCGCCGGTCCGCTGAAGAGCTCCAGCCTGATCGCCCGCAAGCTCGGCGGCGCCCGCAAGCTCATCGTCGGCGCTCCCAGCTATCTCGCGACGCATGGCGTGCCGAAATCCATCGCCGATCTCGAAAACCACTGCCGCATCGGCTTTTCCTATTCCCGCGCCATCCAGGGCTGGCCGCTTCAGGATGGCGCCGAAGCGGTCAACGTGCCGGTCACACCGGGGGTGCAGGTCAGCGACGGTGAGGCCATGCGCCATCTGGCGGTTGCCGGCGCTGGGCTGGCCCGGCTCGCCGACTTCACCTTACGGGAAGATATTACGGCTGGGAGACTTGCCGTCGTCATGGAAGACTTCAATCCCGGCGATATCGAGGACTTTTACGCCGTCTATCTCGGCCAGGGCGGCCCGCTTCCGGCCCGCGTGCGCGCCCTCCTCGATTTCCTGGCTACTCACGCCAAGCTATGAGAACTGCCGGTTAGCTCGAAAAGGCGAATTGGCAGAGGCCGCAAAGCCATGTTGTCTTCCTCCCCGGCAACGGAGGGACATAGAGATGCAGGCCAAGACCTATCCGAAATTGAAGGGCATGACCGTCCTGTCATCGACAGGCGCGGTTCTCGCGATGCTGACATCGCCGGCAAGCGCCGAGATCAAGACGGTGACGACCAAGCCCACGGCAGCCACGATGACGCCGGGTGAGCCGGTCCTTTACGACGACAAGACCTGCCCTGCCGGGATGATCGCGAAGTTCACCAAGGCGAAACGAAACAACAATATCAGCAAAAAATGCGTTCATAAGTGACCGGATCGGATCCAGCGCCGCAAGACCCTGGCGGCGCGCAGTGCCACATTTCGCAGTTGACCCTGCGGCAGGCTGACAAATATATCCGCACTGCGCCTCCGGCATCCCCGCCGGTCCAGAAGTCACGCCGATAATCATCCTTCGACCGCTCTGGCGGTGCCTGCCGATCGGCAAAGAAGATATCGTTGATGCCGTTCAAAGCCCTTGCCAGCTTCCTACCTTCGAAGGCGAGTATGCCCCGATGGGCAATCCTGCTTGCTCTCTCCGTCATCCTGGTTCTCGGCCTGGAAATGCTCGGCCTGCCGGCATCGCTGCTGATCGGGCCGATGGTCGCGGCGATCGTCGTGGCGCTGACGGCATCGAAGACGCAGCTGCGCGTGCCCCGCTGGCCGCTGCTCTTCGGGCAGGCGCTGGTCGGCTTCCTGATGGCACGCGCCATCACCGTCGACATCGTCAAGACCATGGCCGATGATGCCCTACTCTTCCTGTCGCTGATCTTCGCGATCATCGCGGCTGCCGGCCTGCTTGGTTACGTGCTGACCAAACTGCAGGTGCTGCCGGGCACCACTGCCGTCTGGGGTTCCTCCCCCGGCGCCGCCGCGGCGATGACCATCATGTCCGAGAGCTACGGCGCCGATGCCCGCCTCGTCGCCTTCATGCAATACCTGCGCGTCGTCTTCGTCGCCGTCGCCGCCTCTGTCGTCTCAACCCTCTGGACCAGCGCCGAGGGCGCAGAACCGCCGCCGCTGATCTTCTTTCCGCCGGTCGACTGGCCGGCCTTTACCGCAACGATCGCGCTGACCGGCCTCTGCGCCTATGGCGCCGCGCGCTTGCGCATCCAGGGCGGCACGATCATCCTGCCGCTGATCATCGGCTCGACGCTGCAGGGACTGGGTCTTTTGACGATCGAGCTGCCGCTCTGGCTGCTTGCCATCAGTTATGCCCTGATCGGCTGGAGCATCGGCCTGCGCTTCACGCCGGGTATAATGGCGCACGCCGCCCGCGCCCTGCCCCGCGTCGCGGCCTCGATCCTGACGCTAATGTCGATCTGCGGCCTGATGGCCTTTGCGCTCCACAAGCTTGCCGGCGTCGATCCGCTGACGGCCTATCTGGCAACCAGCCCCGGCGGCGCCGATTCGGTCGCTATCATCGCCGCATCGAGCGATGTCGACATGCCCTTCGTCATGGCGATGCAGGTCGGGCGCTTCCTGGTCATCCTGCTGACCGGCCCGATGCTCGCCCGTTTCATCGCCAGGAAGAGCGGCCTGGCGATGAGCCGCGTCTGAGCGCCGCCCACTGCCCGGGCGTCATGCCGTAGGCTTTCTTGAAATGCCGGTTGAAATGGCTCTGGTCGGCAAAGCCGGTCGCAAAGGCGATCTCGGGCAGCTTCTCGCCTTCGATGATCAGCGCCCTTGCCTGCTGCAGCCGCCGCATCAGCAGATAGCGGTGCGGACTGGTGGCAAAGGCCGCGCGGAAATGCCGTGACAGCGTGAAACGGTCGAGACCGGTCACAACTTCCAGCTCTTCCGAATGAACGGCGCGCGTCGCATGCGCCTCGAGATAGTCACGCGCCTTGCGCGCCTGCCGCCAGGCAAGCTTGCCGATCGGTTTCACCGGTGCACTCGCCCGCCTTGCCAGACCGCCCGCCACCTCCGTGAGGAAATCGTCGACGAACAGACCGTCGAGCTCGCCATCGAGATCGCTGAGCGCCCCAAGCAGCACATTGGCAAGCGCCGCATCGCCGAACACGGGCTCGCCGACGAAGGGCAACCCCATCTTCTCCGCATCCAGACATTCGGCGACCAGCGCCGGCTCGATATAGAGCATCCGGTATTGCAGCCCGTCCTCGGTGCCCGCCCCGCCGTCATGCTCCTCGTCGGGATGCAGCACGATCACCTGGCCGGGCATGCTGAAACGCTTCTCACCGCGATAGCTGAAAGTCTGTACGCCCTTTAGCGTCACGCCGATTGCATAGGTGTCGTGGCGGTGCGGCTCGAAGGCATTGCCGGAGAATTGCGCCTCGATGCGCTCGATGCCCGGAAAGGCAGGCGCAGTCAGGATGCCGTCCGCGCCCGATGGCGCGCACAAACGTTCAAGACCCTGGAAGAGGGTTGAATTTACATCCTGGCTCAATGCCACCTCGCACTCACGAAGAGACCTGGAATGTTTGATACCAAAATTGCGATCGTCCTGCGAAACAATCTTGCCTCCTGGCAGACGCTGAATGTCACAGCCTTCCTGATGAGCGGCATCGCCGGGCAGAATCCCGATATCATCGGCGAGGCCTACAAGGACAAGGCGGGCAATCTCTACAACGCCCTCTCGATCCAGCCGATCATCGTCCTTTCGGCCGACGACGCGACCATCGCCGCCGTTCACCGCCGCTCGCTGGAGCGCGGCATCGCTACGTCGATTTTCATCGAGGAAATGTTTGCGACCGGCCACGATGCCGCCAACCGCGAGGTCTTCGCGCAATTTGCCCCAGACGATGCCAAGGTCGTCGGCATCGCCATGCGCGCCGACAAGAAGATCGTCGACAAGATCACCAAGGGCGCCAGGATGCATGCCTGAACGAAAACGGCCGGGCATTGGCCCGGCCGCTTCTTATGCAAATGGAAGATGGATCAGCCCTGGGTAACCGGAGCGATCTGAATTTCGACGCGGCGGTTCTGCGAGCGCCCTGCTTCCGTTGCGTTGGAGGCAATCGGCTGCGACGGGCCGAAGCCGACGGCCGAGACGCGGCGCTGGTCGATACCCTGGCCGCCGAGATAATCGGCAACCGACAGGGCGCGGCGCTGCGAGAGATCCTGGTTATGCTGCAGGCTGCCTGTCGAGTCCGTATGGCCGTTGACGTCGATGAGCGTGCGGTTGAACTTGCGCAGCACGATCGCGACGGAATTCAGCGTCTGATAGAAGCCCGGCTTCACCGCATCCTGGTCGACGTCGAAGGTAATGTTCGACGGCATGTTGAGGATGATGTTGTCGCCGTTGCGGGTAACGGAAATGCCGGTGCCTTCGAGCTGCTGGCGAAGCTCGGCTTCCTGCTGGTCCATGTAGTTGCCGATCGCGCCGCCGGCGAGCGCGCCGATACCGGCGCCGATCAGGGCAGCGTTGCGCGCACCATGGCCGCGTCCGCCGAGAGCAGCACCCGCCAGAGCGCCGCCAACGGCGCCAAGCATCGCACCGCCTGCCGTGTTCGACATCTTCTGCTCGCCTGTATAGGGATCGGTCGTCGTGCAGGCGCTCAGATAGGTGGCGGCAAGCGCCAGGACTATGAATTTCTTGATCATTGGCAGAAGGCTCTCCGTTCGAAGCTGACCCGAGCAAATATTAAGGAATGCGGCAACAAGATGAAACGTGCACATCCGATACCGTAAAATCCGGCAAATGCACACGGCGTGCGGCAGACTGTGCCCGGATATCACCAGCTTTGCGGCGATCCGCAAACGCGAAAACGCCCGGGAGAGCCCGGGCGATTCGTTTTGGAGAACAGCGATCAGATATTCTGGAAGAGCTGCGTGATGGTGTTGTAGCTCGCATTGGCGATCTGCAGTGACTGGATGCCGAGCTGCCGCTGCGTCTGCAGCGCCGCCAGCCGGCCGCTCTCCTCCTCCATGTCGGCATCGACCAGGCGGCCGATACCGGATGTATAGGAATCCGTCAGCGATTTGGCGAAGTCGTTCTGCAGGTCGATGCGCTTTTCCAGTGCACCGAAGGACGAACCGACGGTGGTCATCTGCTTCAGGGCCGCATCGGTGACGCTGATCATGTCCTTGAGATCGTCGGCTGACGTATTGGCATCGAGACCGATCTCGACCTGGCCGGTCGTATCGCCTTCCTTGCTGAAGATCATCACATAGTTCTGCGCAGCGCCGAGTTCGGTCGCGTAGTGATCAGTCGTCAACGCACCATATTCGCCGGTGCCGCCGGCGCGGTCATCGACCATGTAGCGCGCGTCGGCAGAGGTCGTGACACCGGTCGAGGGAACGTCGATATGATAGGTGAGTGTCGAGACCTTGACCGAACCGTCGTCGCCGCGAATGAAGGCCGCCGGGATCTCCTTCGGCTTCGTCGGATCGTCCTCGTCGGTCAGCTGCACCCAGTTGTCGCCGTTGAAGCTCGCGGCTTCGGACACCGAACGCAGCTGCGACTTGAGCTGGGTAATCTCGTCATTGATCTTGGTCTTGTCGACGCCCTCTTCGGTTGCCGCCACCAGCTTGGATTTGATGGTGGAGACGATCTCGATGGCGCTGGAAACGGCCGTATAGGCAACGCCCATCGTCGCCGCCGCGATGCCGAGTGCATCCTGGATCGCGCCGTTCGCCTTGTTATCGGTGCGAACGGTGGTGGCGATCGCCCAATAGGCACCGTTATCCTGCGCCTTGGCGACACGAAGACCGGTGGAGACATGATTTTGCGTTGTGGTCAAACTACGGTTGGTGTCGCGCAAAATATGCAGCGCCGCATCAACCGATGTGCGTTGAAAGATACTCACAGAACTCGAACTCCGAACACAACTATACGCAACTAACTAACATGACCGGGTCCGCGAAACGTCATGTTCGGGCGCTGGGATCAGCGGAAGAAAAGCACCTCCAAAAACGCTGGAGGCATTGATCGGTCACGGCGCGATCATTGCCGTTTATACTTAAAAAACGGCTAACTTTCAGAAGTGATTCACGCTGTTTTACAATTCTTCGTTGACCATAAAAAACGCCGCCGGAAATCCGGCGGCGTCTCGTGAAAATATAGCGAAAACGCTTATTCGGCAGCCTGCAGCTGCTCCGCATCCGGCACCGCTTTTGGCCGCGTCGCATGCGACATTTCCTCGTGCAGCCGGGCCTCTTCATGGGCATGCGGCTTGGCGAAGCGGGCAATCAGCAGGTAGGCGACGGGCGTGATGAACAGCGTCACCAACGTCGCAAACCCGAGACCGCCGACAATCACCCAACCGAGCGCCACGCGGGCTTCGGCGCCGGCGCCATGGGCAAAGACCAGCGGAACGCCCCCAAGAATGGTCGCGATCATCGTCATCATCACCGGGCGCAGGCGAAGCTCGCAGGCCCGCTCGATGGCTTCGCGCACCTCGACGCCGTGGTCACGCAGCTGGTTTGCGAACTCGACGATCAGAATGCCGTTCTTCGCCATGACGCCGACAAGCAGCACGAGACCGATCTGGCTGTAGATGTTGAGGCTCGACCCGGTGATGATCAGCGCAAACACCGCGCAGGCAAGGCCGAGCGGCACCGTCGACATGATGATCAGCGACGACAGCACGCTTTCGAACTGTGCCGCCAGCACCAGGAAGATGATGACGATGGCGAAGCCGAAGGTCAGCGCCATGCCGCTGGAATTCTCTTCCAGCGTCGCAGCTTCGGCGAGCGGCAGCAGCCGGGCGCCTGAGGGCAGCAGCGGCTCTGCAAGCTGTGTCACCTGATGCACCGCATCGCCGAGCGACATGCCGTCCTTGAGACCGGCGGTGATTGCCACTGAGGCCAGCTGTGATTCACGGTTCAGCTGCGGCGCAACCGATCCTTCCTTCAGCGAAGCGATGACCGACATCGGCACGATCTTGCCGTCCCCCGTTTTCAGGAAGACGTTTTCGAGATCGGTCGGATCGTCGATCGGCCGGGTCGTCGAGGTCAGCAGCACGGGATAGGATTCACCGTCGACGAAGACATCGACCACCGAGCGCCCTTCCAGCAGCGACTGAATCGCCGTCGAAAGACCGGTGATATCGATGCCGAGATCGGAAGCCCGTTCGCGGTCGATCGACACCGAAACCTGCGCCTGCGTCGGCTCATTGGTCAGACGCGGCGTGTCGAACTGGCCGGTGGCGTCAAGCGCCTGGACCAGCTTCAGCGCCGCGGCCGTCAGATCTTCGTAATTGTTGCCGATCAGCGCCATCTGCAGGCCGTTGCCGGCCCCGCGGATGCGCAGGCTGTTCGAGGAGATCGCGTTGCCGCGCAGCGCCGGAACACGCGAGGCCGCCCGGTTGATATCCTGGACGATCTCCGCCTGGGTCCGCTCACGCTCGCCCCACGGCGCCAGCGTCAGCACCATGAAGCCGCTATTTGCCTGGCCACCCTGTCCCGAGATCGAGAAGACGTTCTGGATGTCGCCGCTATTGACCAGCGGCTGCAGATACTCTTCGACGAGCTGCATCTTGTCGCGCGTATATTCAAGGCTGGAGCCCTGCGGCGAGGTCAGGCGCATCATCACCATGGCGCGGTCTTCGTTCGGCGTCAGTTCGCTCTTGACCGTCGAGAAGGCGAGCAGTGCAGCGCCCCCGAACAGCAGCGAAACGATGATGACGACGAGCGGTGCATTGAGGCAGCGCTGCAGCCCCCACTTATAGGCGGTGGCAAACAGGTTGCCGAAGCGACCGAGCGCCCCGTGATCCTCACGCATCGGCTTTGTCAGCATGCGCGATGCGAGCATCGGACAAAGCGTCAAAGCCACGAGCGAGGATAGCCCCACCGAGAAGGCCAGCACGAAGCCGAATTCACGGAACAGACCGCCGACCTGACCGGGCAGGAAAGAGAGCGGGATGAACACGGCAGCGAGCGTCGCCGTCGTTGCGATGACGGCGAAGAACACTTCGCGGGTGCCGAGCACCGCGGCCGCACGCGGCCCCATGCCCTCGGCCCTTCGCCGCACGATGTTTTCGAGCACGACGATCGCGTCGTCGACGACAAGGCCGGTCGCCAGCACGATGGCGAGCAGCGTCAGGATATTGATCGAGAAGCCGACCATGTAGATCGCCGCCAGCGTGCCGATCAGCGCCACCGGCATGCTAACCGCCGGGATCAGCGTCGCCCGCCAGTCCCGCAGGAAGAGATAGATGACGGCGGTGACGATCACGGCGGCGAGGATAAGTGCCAGCTCGACCTCATGGATCGCACCTTGGATGAACACCGCATCGTCGCTGGTGATCGCGATTTTGGTGCCCTCGGGCAGCGTCTTCGACAGCTGCTCGACGGCGGCATGGACGCCCGCCGAGATATTCAGCGTGTTCGACTGCGCCTGGCGGATGATGCCGAGACCGATGCCAGGATTGCCATTGGAGCGCAGCGCCGTTTCTCCATCCCGCGGGCCGAGCGTCACGGTCGCGACGTCACCGAGGCGAACACGGTCCTGCAGGATGACATTCTGGAAATCCTCGGGCTTCTGCAGGTTGGCGGTGGCGCGCACCACGATATCCTGCGTCGTGCTCTTCAGTGATCCCGCGGGCACATCGAGCGCCGCATTGCTGAGCGCCTGCGTCAGGTCGCCGATCGTCAGCCCGCGGCTTGCCAGCGCGCTCTGATCGACATCGACGCGGAAGACCTTTTCCTGATCGCCATATTCCTCGACATCGGCAACGCCATCGACGGATGCCAGGCGGTCGACGATCTCGTTTTCGACGAGCAGCGTCAGGTCGTCCATATTGAGATTGCTGGAGGTGACAGCCAGACGCATGATCGCCTGCGAATCCGAGTCCGCCTTGACGATCTGTGGTGCGTCGGCGTCGTCAGGCAGGTTCTGCGTGATCCGGCCGATCGCATCGCGCACGTCGTTTGCGGCAACAGCAAGATCGACGGAATCGGAGAATTCCAGCGTCACGCGGCTCTGGCCGAACTGCGATTGCGAGGAGATGGACTTCAGGCCGCTGACGCGGGCAACCGCGCCTTCGATCACCTTTGTCAGCTCCTGGTCGATCGTCTGCGGCGACGCACCGTCGAAGGTGGTGCGCACGGTGACGACAGGGCGATCAACGTCAGGCAGTTCGCGCACCTCGATGCCGACATAGGCGGCAAGGCCGGCAACCACCATCAATGTGTTGAAGACCAGCGCCAGAATGGGCCGACGCACGAAGAGAGCGGTGAAACTCTGCTTGCCGGAGGCGCGGTCGTGGATCTCGGTCACGCTCATTGGGTCGCCACTCCGTTATTGGAAGCAACCTCATTGGCCGTCCGCACTGCCCCGCCTTCGCGGATACGCTGCAGGCCCTGGGTGATGATCGCGTCGCCATCCTTGATATCGGCCTTGACGAGAACGTAATCCGGATTGCGCTGCACGATGCTGACGCGCACCTTGTGCGACTTGTTGTCGAGCGCCTGCCAGACGAACGAACCCTGCGAATCCCACTGCACCGCCAACGGATTGACCGCCGGATATTTGTCACCCGGGAATTTCATGCCGACATTGAAGGACATGCCGGCGCGCAGCTCGTCCGACGCGTTATCGATACGGGCGCGGATGCGCAGCGTACGGCTGGCGGAATCGATGCGGTTGTCGACCGCTTCCACCTCACCCGAAAACACCTGGCCAGGGCGCGCAACTGACGTCGCCTCGACCGGCTGGCCGACGGAAACCGTATTGGCAAATCGCTCCGGCACCCAGAAATCGACGAGGATCTCGCTGCGGTCGTCGAGCGTGACGATCGGCGTCGTGGTCGTGACATTGTCGCCAATATTGACCGGAACGATGCCGACGATACCGTCGATCGGTGCGGTGATATCGCGGCGCGTCAGATTGAGATCGGCGGCCTGCAGCTGCAGGCGTGCGCCCTGCTCCGCGATCTCGGCATCGAACACATCCATGCGCGACACGCTGGATTTGATGTTGTGATAGAGGTTGGACTTCTCGAGTGCCGCCTTCAGCGCCACCTCGGCCTGCCCCTTGGCAATCACCTGCTCTTCGCTGTCGAGCTTGGCGATCACCTGACCGGCCGTCACCTTGTCGCCCGACTTGATGAGGATCTCGCGGATCGTTCCGGTCGCCTGCGGCGTGACCGCAACCGAGCGGATGGCATCACCGGTGCCGATGGCGCTCAGCCGGTCGTTGACGACACCCTGGACGACATCCTGCGTGACGACGAGAACCGCGCCATTGCCGCCGCGTCCGCCGCCATTGCGGCGATTGCCGCCCTCTGCAGCAGGAGCCGTCGCATCAGCCGTCTTCGCAGACGGCGCAATCCTGGAAACGAGGCTCTCGGGAACCCCGGCATTTTTCAAACTATCCGCCGCACCGGGCGCAAAAAATATCCATCCGGCGAAACCGGCAACAATAACAACTATAGAAAGAACAAACTGCTTCCAAAAAGCCATTCACGTCTCCAGAGGGACTCGAGGTTGGACCAGGGTCGGTCGAAAGAGGCGTACTGGGGCAAAGATTCCCGCCTGACTGCGGCAATATCACCCCTTTACAAACCGGCTTCAAGCGTATCCATCCGTCATTACAGAATTGTAATCTGGACGAGGTCGGGAAAGTGGCGATGCAAGTCACTTTTGCTTGAGAAGCGCAGCTTTTTGAAGAATTTTACGGCCCGCTTCTTTAGCGATGCCAGAAAAGCGCAGTAGAAGACGCAGATTTCTCTCAATCCCCCGTATCCGGAGGACCGATGCGCCCCGCCCTTCCCTTCCTCCTGAGCTTCACCGGCGGCTATGTCGATACCGCCGGTTTCCTGGGGCTCGGCGGCCTCTTCACCGCCCATGTCACCGGCAATTTCGTGACGCTCGGCGCGGCCCTCGCGTCGGGCACCTCGGGCATCATCGCCAAGCTTCTGGCACTGCCTGTCTTCTGCCTCACCATTTTCCTGCTGCGTTACGTCATGCGCCGCAGCGTGAGCAACAGTGACCATAGCCTGCGCATCATGCTGATCCTCAAGCTGCTGTTCCTGACGGCAGGTGCGGTACTGGCGATCCGCCTCCGCCCCTTCACCAATCCCGACGGCCTGCCGCTAGTCGCGACGGGCATGCTCCTGGTCACCGCCATGGCGATCCAGAACGCCGTCCACCGCATCCACCTCTCATCCGCTCCGCCGACCACACTAATGACCGGTACGACGACGCAGATCATGATCGACCTTGCCGATGTCGCCCAGGGCGCGACGGGCGATCCCGAAAAGCCGGTGAAAACCCGTCTCTCGAAGATGGCGCTCGCCGTTGCCGCCTTCGCACTCGGCTGCGGGCTGGCCGCACTCTCTTATATCGTCGCAGGCGTCTGGTGTTTCGCGCTTCCGCCGCTGCTGGCGCTGGCCTCGGTGGCGCTCGCCTTCCGCCCGGCGAAAACCCCATAAAAGCCCGGGGTACGGAACCAGAACATCTTTTCTGGTCTTTCGGTACCGAATCACTACATTACGCGGCATGAGCAATAGTTTCGACGACATCCCCTTCTTCGACGAAGAGCCGCAGGCGCCGCGCAAACCAGCTGCTGGCGCCCCGGCAGCGGGCGGCCTGGCGGCCCGTGCCATGGCAGCGCGCGATGGCGGAAGACGCCCGGATTATCTCTCCGGCCTCAATCCGGAACAGACCGATGCCGTCGAAACGCTGGAAGGCCCCGTCCTCGTTCTCGCAGGCGCCGGCACCGGCAAGACCCGCGTGCTGACGACGCGCATCGCCCATATCCTGAATACCAACCGCGCTTTCCCCTCGCAGATCCTTGCCGTCACCTTCACCAACAAGGCGGCCCGCGAGATGAAGGAACGTATCGCCGTTCTCGTCGGCGGCGCGGTCGAAGGCATGCCCTGGCTCGGCACCTTCCACTCGATCGGCGTCAAGCTGCTGCGCCGCCATGCCGAGCTCGTCGGCCTGCGCTCGGATTTCACCATTCTCGATACCGACGACGTCGTGCGTCTCATCAAGCAGCTGATCCAGGCCGAAGGGCTCGACGACAAGCGCTGGCCGGCCAAGCAGTTCGCCGGGATGATCGACACCTGGAAGAACAAGGGCCTCGGCCCCGCCGACATCCCGGAAGGCGATGCCCGCGCATTCGCCAATGGCCGGGGCCGCGAACTCTATTTCGCCTATCAGAACCGGCTGTCGACGCTGAACGCCTGCGATTTCGGCGACCTGCTGATGCATCCGATCGCGATCTTCCGCAAGAACCCGGATCTGCTGAAGGAATATCACGGCCGCTTCCGCTATATCCTCGTCGACGAGTATCAGGACACCAACACCGCCCAATATATGTGGCTGAGGCTTCTCGCCCAGCGGCCCAAGGGCGAGCCGCAGAATGTCTGCTGCGTCGGCGACGACGACCAGTCGATTTATGGCTGGCGCGGCGCCGAAGTCGACAACATCCTTCGCTTCGAAAAGGACTTTCCGGGCGCAAAGGTCATCAAGCTGGAGCGCAACTACCGCTCGACCGCTCATATTCTCGGCGCCGCAGCCCACCTGATTACCCATAACGAAGGCCGCCTCGGCAAGACGCTGTTCACCGACCGCTCCGATCCTGACGACGTCAAGGTGCAGGTGCATGCCTCCTGGGATTCCGAAGAGGAAGCCCGCGCCATCGGCGAAGAGATCGAGCAGCTCCAGCGCGACAAGCATAAGCTGAACGACATGGCGATCCTGGTGCGCGCCTCGTTCCAGATGCGCGAGTTCGAAGACCGCTTCGTGACACTCGGCCTCAACTACCGCGTCATCGGCGGTCCGCGCTTTTACGAGCGCCTCGAAATCCGCGATGCCATGGCCTATTTCCGCCTCGTCGCCCAACCCGCCGACGACCTCGCCTTCGAGCGCATCATCAACACCCCGAAGCGTGGCCTCGGCGACACCACTGTGCGCGCGCTCCACGACTATGCCCGCGCCCGCGACATCCCGATGCTGGCGGCCGCCGCCGACATAATCGAAACGGACGAATTGAAACCGAAGGCGCGCAAAGCGCTCTTCGACGTCATCCAGTCCTTCCGCCGCTGGCAGGGACTGCTGGAGAATACCCCGCATACAGAACTTGCCGAGACCATCCTCGAAGAGTCGGGCTACACCGACATGTGGAAGAACGACAAGACGGCTGAAGCGCCCGGCCGCCTCGACAACCTCAAGGAACTCATCCGCTCGATGGACAGCTTCGAGTCGCTACGCGGCTTCCTGGAGCACGTCTCGCTGGTCATGGATGCCGAACAGAACGAAGACCTGGATGCAGTCTCGATCATGACGCTGCATTCGGCCAAGGGTCTCGAATTCGACACCGTCTTCCTGCCCGGCTGGGAGGAAGGCCTCTTCCCGCATCAGCGCTCGCTCGATGAAAGCGGCCGCGCCGGCCTCGAGGAAGAACGCCGCCTCGCCTATGTCGGCATCACCCGCGCCAAGCGCCGCTGCCACATCTGGTTCGTCTCCAACCGCCGCATCCACGGCCTCTGGCAATCGACCATCCCGTCGCGCTTCCTCGACGAACTGCCGGAAACGCATGTTGAAGTCGCCGAGACCGAGCAGAGCTACGGCGGCTACGGACGCGGTGGCTACGGCCAGTCCCGCTTCGACAAGGCCGATCCCTTCCAGAATTCCTATTCGACGCCCGGCTGGAAGCGCGCCCAGCAGAACAAGACCGACGCCACCCGCGACAACTGGGGCACACGCTCCGGTCACGCTGTCGAACGCATCGGCTATGGCGAAAGCGGCCCGCGCGGCCGCACCATCGAAGGCGAGCTCGTCGCCAAGTCCACCTCCGCCGAACCCTCGAAATTCAAGACCGGAGACCGCGTCTTCCACATGAAGTTCGGCAACGGCAACATCGTCGGCATCGAAGGCAACAAGCTGACGATCGATTTCGACCGGGCCGGGCAGAAGCGGGTGCTGGACGGGTTTGTGGAGCGGGTGTAAACCGGTTTGGTTTCCTATCTCATGCGCCAAGAATAAAATTAATGAACGATCCGCGGGCAGTGGCAAACTATATAGTTGAGCTTGCGCATGAAGATGCGCGGCCTGTTACCAATATCGTTCTGCAGAAGCTTGTATATTTCTCGCACGCCTTCTTTTTGCTGGAGAACGGAAGGCCTCTTGTGACCGGCTATTTCGAGGCTTGGACTTATGGGCCGGTCCATCCCGCCGTCTACAAAGCCTTCCGAGAATTTGGCGCAAAGCCAATAACATCGGCGGCAGTCAAGCATGACCTGATTACAGGTGTAACGACACCCATACCGACCATAGACAACAACGAAGCCCGACGGTCTATTAGATCGGTGATGGCGAACTACGCGAGGCTGTCCGCGGGTCAACTTGTGGAACTATCTCACGCCATAAACGGCCCATGGCACTTTACTGTGGAAAACGCGAAAAATAACGCGAATATCGGATTGCGAATCACCGACGATGTTACAAGAGAGAGATTCAAGTTTTTGAAATTGGCCATTGGAAAACGCTCCGAAAAGGGAGAGCCCGATGAAGATACGCCGTTTAGCTGAAACTGATCTAGCTCGTATTGCCGTTTTATCTGAAGACGAAAAATGGGAGGTTTTGCGCAAGCATAGATTTGCTCGCCCACCTCACACATACAATCCTGTTCGTTCAGCTCAACCGGATATCCTCAATAGACAGTCGCCGCTATTTCCAAGTCAAGTTCGGACGCCTTGGGACGCAATCGTCGAAACTCTGCGGAAATCTGCGAAACACGATGATGAGTTTCGACATAATCTTAGTGTTGCTAAGGCACTATACGAATTCGCGGAGAGCGAAGAGCTGTTTTCCCGACAGCGTTCGATGTCGAATTGGGCTATCGGCTTTGGTCAATCGATCCGCTTTTGGCCTGATTACATATCAGTCGTCGGCGGCAAGCCAGAAATATGTTTTCATGATTATCGCCTGACAAAGAGACTGAACAACGACGGGCTTCGGTTTGCATTCTCTGTTATGCACGAGCGAACACGTGCCTTAGATCCCGATTTGGCCGAGGTATCGTTAGCCATTTATCAGTTCAAGAAGCTCAATGATGGAAGCCGAATTGTCCAACGGCGAACCGACGAAAATGTCGAACTATTCACCTTTGACGAACTCAACGAGATGATTACTGCGACCTATAGAGTATGGGAGGCAGTACTGCTTGAAAGAGCGGAAGAAAACCGTCGATCGGCTAGCGGTGGCACAAATCCAATGGGTTTTTAGTTGTGGCACCATAGCCAGAACACGGCCAATCTTCGTTTCAAAGCTACGAAACCGGCAGCCTAGAGTAGGAGCGCGCAAGTTCATCTGCGCCGCGCTCACCCCAGCATCTGCATCGACCCCAGCCCCAGAATATCGTTGAGCAGCGCAATCCCCATCCCCAGCGCCACGATCACCAGCCCGATCAGAAACAGCCGCCGCGAGCGGTCGTAGTTGGCGGCGATCAGCGAGTCGCGGGCCAAGAGATCGGCAAAGACCTTGACCTGGATGGCGATGCCGACGGTGAGGAAGGCCATGGGGAGGATGTCGATGCGGCTCCAGTCGTTGGGGTTGGAGACCCAGCGGCTGATGAAATTCAGGGAAAAGCCGAGGATGATCCCGGCCGCCGTCAGCGAGCCGTTCCGGAATGTCGAGTCGATCTTCTCTTCTGGACCGGGCTCTGCCACCGCTTTCCCTCCCGATGACGGTCACCCCAAGAAAGGCAGAAATGGCGCGCTTCTGCAAGGGCTTACGCAGGGCATAGGGCAAGGCTTCATGGCGCGATGGACCTTATGTGAGCCGATGTCACCCATTCGTGACTTCGTCTGCCGCCCCTCCTCCCGCATACTGCCCGCGGGCTGGATAAGGAGGAAGCAGATGAAACGCTACTCGCTGTCGATGATCGGCCTTTCGCTCCTGGTTGCCATCATCGGCAATCCGGGCATCGCCATGGCCTGCAACAAGATCATCGGATCTTGAGCCCTCGACGCAAGGGAACAGAAGGCGCGGGCCGGGGTTCGCGCCTTTTTGCTGCGTGCCGATCAGACTCATATCCAGCCACTGATTCCCTCGCCGGACGACCGCGCCGCAACTGCCCGACAATATGCCGCAGCAGCACAAATCGACAAAGCAGCACCTTTGCATCCGCTGGATGCCGGAAGCCCTGCCAGCGCACAACCGCCGGGCGCCGCAAGCGCGCCGATTCCGCTCGCAAGCCGCAAAATTCATTAGTGATTTCAAGGAAATAAATAAGGTAAACGAAAGGTTAAACTGCGTCGCAGCCATCCGTCAATCGCAGTTCTCCCCTGTCAAAACCTCGCTTTGACCGCGTTTGCAAATCGGCTTAGCCCGGCTCCTGTCCGGCCATGAAGACCGGGCTTCACGAAGAACTCGCACAGGAGCTTCAAGTGACCAGTGTTTCCTCCTTGGGCAGCGCCCTCACCCAGTATCAGTCCCCCATTTCCAGCCTCGACAAAAACGGCGACGGCATCATTTCCGCCGACGAGCTTGCAGCGGCAAACATTTCCACCGGCGCCACGACGCCCGCCACCAGTACTGCGAAGGCGTCCTCCACCAGCACCGACGACGACAGCGGTTCCACCACCGACGTCGTGCAGCGCATCACCGCCGATATCCTCAACATGATGCTGCAGATGCAGCAGCAATCCGATAGCGGCACCAGCAGCGATGACAGCAGTGACGGCACCGACGCCGCAAGCGGCCCGCAGGGCGTTCTTGCTTCGCTCGATGCCAATGGCGACGGTCAGCTGACGACCAGCGAAATCCTCTCCGGCGATACGCAGGCCCTCGCAGGCAATGCGTCGGGCGATGACGACGATCAGTTCCTGACCAATATCCTCAGCGATATCCAGAAGTCGCAGCAGGCCTACCAGAATACCTACGGTTCCTCCCCTGCTGCCGATACGGCAGACACGCAGGGCGAGATCCAGGCCATCTGACCCGAGCCGGGCTCCGCCGGGGGAGCCTTGCCGGGGAAGATGGACGTTGATTGATGAGTGGCAGCCGCGTCACCGGACTGCCGCAGTCTAAAGACGCAGAGAACGGCAAAATGCACACGCCACGCGCGTGATGTCAGGCAGATGAGGCGAACGTGCTTAAAGTACCGCACCGCCAATCGAAATACCCGAAAAATAGGGCTTGCATGCAAAGCCTGAGACCCCCACTAATCGCTTGAGATGATCGCGATCCCGATTGCGCAAGACACGCTTCGAGGGAGTCCTTTTTGATGAGAGCGCTTCTGCTCGTCGATATCCAGAACGGCT
This sequence comes from Rhizobium sp. Rhizsp82, assembly GCF_047325115.1. Taxonomy (NCBI): domain Bacteria; kingdom Pseudomonadati; phylum Pseudomonadota; class Alphaproteobacteria; order Hyphomicrobiales; family Rhizobiaceae; genus Rhizobium; species Rhizobium sp. Rhizsp82. The sequence continues at coordinate 3,174,579 of NZ_CP168570.1, forward strand.
TTTGTCCCGGTGGCAATCTTCCCGTTCCCGATGGCGACAAGGTCGTCCCGGTGGCGAATCGTCTGATCGACAGTGGAAAATATCAGCTGATCGTCGCCTCGCAGGATTGGCATCCGCCCGGCCATGGCAGCTTCGCCTCCTCGCATTCTGGAAAACAACCCTTCGAAATGGGTGAGCTCTCCGGCAAGCCGCAAATGCTGTGGCCGGATCATTGCGTCCAGCACACAGTCGATTCCGAGCTGCATCCGGAGCTGAAGGCCGACGAGATCGACCTTATCCAGCAGAAGGGTGAAAACCCGCATGTCGACAGCTACTCGGCGTTCCGCGACAACGACCGCGATGCCTCGACGGGCCTGTCGGATTTCCTGGAGGATCAGGGCGTCACCGAACTCGACGTCTGCGGCCTCGCTACCGATTATTGCGTGAAGTTCTCGGCGATCGACGCGCTCGACATGATCCCGGGCGTCAAGGTCCGCTTCATCGAGGATGCCAGCCGCGGCATTACGGCCGAGGGTGTGGACGCCGCAATCGAGGAAATGCGCGCCCGCGGCATCGAGATCATCGGCAGCGAGCAGGTGCTCGAGGCCTGAGCCTCAGTCCGTCGCCGCCCGCTCCAATCCGTAGATATCGTCGGCCAGATCCTCCGCGCGCTTAGCAAACGCCGCATGCGCATCCTGCAGCCCCTTCTTGTAATAGGCGGCGCCGATCTCCTTGGCGAAGAACTCCATGACCAGCTCCGCCTTGATGATGCCGATGGACTGATCGAGCTCGCTGTCGAAGAAATGCTGGATGCGCGCGCTCAGCTGCGCCTTCTCATCCTTCGAGAATTCCACCGCTTTCATCGCTCTTCCTTTCCTCGTGAACGCCACCACCGTTCAGCGAAATCGATCGGTCAATCAAGGAAATTCGATTGCGGCGGAAGCCTTTGCGCCATAGAGGAGGCCCATTCGAGAAAAGGAAGATACCGATGAGTCGGTCGGATTTCGTTGACGGCTTGCGGGGCGGCTTTGCCGTGGCCCTCGCCTCCGCCCCCTTCGGCGCGCTGTTCGGAGCGCTCGCCGCCGATCACGGCATGTCGCTTGCCGAGCTCACCTTCATGAGCGCCACTGTTTATGCCGGGGCCAGCCAGATGGTCGGCATCGAGCTCTTCGGCGGCAATGTGCCTGCCTGGGTGATCGTCGCCTCGATCCTCGCCGTCAACTTCCGCCACGTGCTCTATTCGGCAGCGATCGCCAAGCACATCCGCCATTTCACGGCGCTGCAGAAGTTCTTCACCTTCTTCCTGCTGGTCGATCCGCAATTTGCCGAAACCGTCAAGCGCGGCGAAGCCGGCAAGCCGGTCACCTTCATCTGGTACCTTGGCTTCGGCATCATCATCTACATTCCCTGGGTGCTGATCAGCCTGCTCGGCGGCGTTCTCGGCAGCTTCATCGGCGATCCCAAGACGCTCGGTCTCGATATCTTGCTGCCCGCCTATTTCCTTGGCATCGTGCTCGGCTTCCGCAGCCGCGACAACTTCCTGCCGGTGGCGCTCGTCAGCGCCGTCGCCTCAGTGATCGCCTATCACCTCGTCGGCTCGCCCTGGCATGTCAGCCTCGGCGCCGCTGCCGGCATCATCCTGGCGGCCCTTCTGCCGCTACCAGCCGTCCACGCGCCGGAACCGGCCAACGAGCCGCACGAGGTCTGATCATGCAATTCGATCTCCACATGGTCCTCGTCATCATCGCCGCCGCCGTCGCCACCTATGCGACGCGCATCGGCGGCTACGTGCTGATCACCACGATGAAGCGCATTCCGCCGCGCATGGAAGCGGCGCTCAATGCCGTTCCCGCCGCCGTCCTGACTACGCTGGTCGCCCCTGCCTTCTTCGATGGCGGTTGGGATTCCAAGCTGGCGCTCGCCGCCGCCCTCGTCATCGGCCTGCGCTACTCGCATATGTGGATGCTCGCCGTCTCCTGGGTCATCGTCATGGCCTGGCGCCACACGATCGGCATGTAACGGAAAAGGGCGGCTTAAGGCCGCCCTTTGTTTTTGTCGGCATATCGCGCCTCAATATTCCAGCGGCAGCGTCGCGTTCTCCAGCCACGCCTGGACATCCTTGTCATGGATCAGCGGCATCAGCGCCTCGCGGGTGCGGGCGTGATAGTCGTTGAACCAGTGCAGTTCGTCATGCGTCAGGAGTTCCGGAATGACGATCGAGCGGTCGATCGGGCAGAAGGTCAGCGTCTCGAAGCTGCGCATCGGCGTATCGCCGCCCGCGACCTCTTCGGCCTCGCGCACATAAATCAGATTCTCGATGCGGATTCCGAAGCTCCCCGGCCGATAATAGCCCGGCTCGTTGGAAAGGATCATGCCGGGCAGCAGCTCCTGCGTCGAAAGCTTGGAGATGCGCTGCGGCCCCTCATGCACAGAGAGATAGGAGCCGACGCCATGGCCGGTGCCATGGCCGAAATCGGCCCCTGCCCGCCACAGCGCGATACGCGCCAGCGGATCGAGATCGCAGCCGCGCGTGCCCTTGGGGAAGCGCGCCGTGCTGATCTGGATCATGCCCTTCAGCACCAGCGTGAAGAAGCGCTTGTGCTCCTCGGTGACCGCACCGATGCCGACAGTGCGGGTAATATCCGTCGTGCCGTTGATATATTGTGCGCCTGAATCGATCAGGAACAGCTCGCCCGCTTGTATCGGCCGGTCGGTATCGACAGTGACGCGGTAATGCATGATCGCCGCGTGTTCGCCGGCACCCGAGATCGTATCGAAGGACACATCCTTCAGCGGGTTCTGCATGCTCTGGCCGACGCTGGCGCGCACCGCTTCAAGCCTCTCTGCGGCCTGGATCTCGGTGACACCGCCGGGCTTCTGCGTCGAGAGCCAGTAGAGGAACTCGACCATCGCCGCACCGTCCTGCAGATGCGCTGCGGCCGAACCGTTGATCTCGACATCGTTCTTGATGGCGCGCGGCAGCTTCGCCGGATCGGCGCCCTCGACCACTTCGCCGCCCGCCTTGCGGATGATCTCGGCGAGCGCATAGGAGGCGATCTCGGGATCGATCATCACCCGGCCGCCATCCTTCGAAACCGCAGCCAGCCGCTCGTCGAGCGACGACGGCGGCAGCTGCGTCGAGATCTGCGCAAGATAGGCCTCCTGCTCGATGCCGGTCTTACGCTTGTCGAGGAAGAGCTCGGCCTTGCCGTCGGCATGAATGATGGCGCGCGCCAGCGGATGCGGCGTATGCGGCACGTCGGCACCGCGGATATTGAAGATCCATGCGATCGAAGACGGATCGGCGATCAGCACCGCCGCCACCTTCTTCCTGGAAAGGTCGGCGGCAACCGTCGCGATCTTGTCCTTCGCCAGCACGCCCGCCTGGGCGATATTCTGGATCGCCACGGCGCCCAGCGGCTCGGCCGGACGATCGCTCCACAGTCTGTCGAGCGGATTATGCGGCAGGAACACCAGGCTGCCGCCGATCTCGGAGAGCGCCTGCTGCAGCTTGCGGACTTCCGATCCCGAATGCAGCCAAGGATCGATGCCGAGACGCATGCCTTCCTTGCCGTTCTTGGGGATCCACAGATGCGGCGGCTCGTTGACGAGATCGCCGCCGGTAAAGACGGAACCGTCCACCTGCTCGGCAAGCTGCGTCACGTAACGGCCGTCGACGAAGACGATCGCCTGCGTGCGCGCAATCAGCGCAATGCCGGCCGATCCGGTGAAACCGGAAATCCAGGCCAGCCGCTCCGCGCATTTCGGCACATATTCGCCGTTGAACTCGTCGGCGCGCGGCACCAGAAAGGCGTCGATCCCGAGCGCATCGAAACTTTCACGCAAACCCGAGACCCGATCGCGGCCGAATTGCGGCGTGGACGTCACTTCAAAAGACTGAAACATGCTGAAAACCCAATGCTGAAGGCCGAATCCGCCTGAGAGCGGTTGGCGCTATGTTACCGGAATTTCTAGGGAAGTGGAGAAAAACGCCACCACCTCTCCTTAAGGCAGGCCGCCCATTATTTTGGCAGAAATGTGACAGCAAATGTGAAACTGGCACGCTTTATGCATTCCACGCATGGCTCCCATGACGCAAACCCTCTGCCTGAGTTTTTTCGGATGATTATATAGAGCGCATCAAACGGGTTCGAGATGAACCTCAAACGAAAAAGGAATTTTGAAATGACTGCCTCTCTGTCGCGCTTCGCTTACAGCAGCCCGGTGCAGGCTGGCGAGCGCCAGACTGTCCGTCATGTCATCGGCTCGCGCCGCCCGCTCAATGAGGATAGCCTCAAGATGCTCGGCACCAGCCACAAGGCTACGCGCCACAAGGGCGCACCCAGCTACGCGTTCTGAGCTATTTGCCGCTTCGTCTCTCCTCCTCCCTCGACGGACCGGCAATCAGAACTGTAGAGCCCACTTGAGCGCTCCTCCTCCTTTAGCTCGTGGGCACGACCGTTAGACGGTCAAAAGGCGGTGCCACTGGCACCGCCTTTTCTTTTTCCCGGAATTGCTTTCTCTGGCCCTTACGGACGATCGAGATGGATCGTCACCCAGCCGTTGCGCCAGATGGTGCGCACATGGCGAAGCTTCTGGCCGTTATAGGCAGACAACACCTTCCAGCGCTGCGATGCCAGAATGCCCGACAGGATGACCGTGCCGCCAGCCGCCAGATTGTCGGTCAGCTTAGGCGCCATGCGGATCAGCGGCCGTGCCAGAATGTTGGCGATGATCAGGTCGAAAGGCCCGTATTCGGAAAAGGCGGTGGAATGAAAGCCCGGCGCCGTCTTGGTGACGATCCCTGACGATATGCCGTTGGTGCGTACGTTCTCGGCGGCAACGCGCGTGGCGATCGGGTCGATGTCGGTTGCCAGAACCGGGATGTTCTTCAGCTTGCGCACGGCAATCGCCAGAACGCCGCTGCCGGTGCCGAGATCGAGCGCATTCCTGACGGTGCGCGAGCGCATCACCCGGTCGATCACCTCGAGGCAGCCGGCTGTCGTTCCGTGATGGCCGGTGCCGAAGGCCTGGCCGGCGTCGATCTCGATGCCGATATCGCCGGAGCGCACCTTGTCGCGGTCATGCGAGCCATGCACCAGGAAGCGCCCTGCCCGCACCGGCTTCAGCCCTTCGAGCGACTTCGCCACCCAGTCGACATCGGGAATGACCTCGCGCTCGACCGAGAGCTCGGGATAATTAGCCGTCAGCGCCTCGTCGACGCGCCGGCGCACCTCGTCCTCGTCTTCCCGCATCATGTAGACGGAGGCTTCCCAGATATCCTTCTTCTCGTCGATCTCGGTCGTGGCAATGGCGAAGTCCTCTTCGCCGAAAACCTCGGTCAGCAGATCGAGCACCTGCTCGGCCTTCTTCTCGGTGGTCGAGACATACAGGCGGATTTCACTCACGAATTCGTCTTTCTTTACTGGGCGCCATCGATCCAGGGCGGAGGCGGCGTATCATAACCGGCAACACCGCGCAGCAGGCGGTTTGCAACAAAGGGAATGCGAACGGCGAGCGGAGCAAGCATGTTGCGCAATTTCGTCGCTACCGGATTACGCATCGTCACCATCGACGTCAAACCATAGGTTTGCTTCAGCACGGTTTTGACGGCCGGAATACGCCGCGCCGAATATTCCTGCTCGCGCCCCTCCGATATCAGATAGGCGAGCCAGCAGGCATCCTCGATGCCGAGATTCATGCCGCGCGCACCGGCCGGCGAGTGAATATGCGCCGCATCTCCGGCCAGAAAAACATTGCCGACGGACATCTTCTCGACATGGCGGAAATGGATGCGGAAATTCGAGACCCAGACTGCCTGGCCGCCCGGCATCGGATGGCGGATGCGCTTTTCGAAATCCGGCAGCGTCGAGAGATAGCGCACTGTATCCGAGGACACCGGCAGGCGGCCGATCATGCCGGGATCGACGAGCTCGATCTCGACATAATGCGGATCGACCGGCTGCGGATACTGATAGTCGGCGAGATAGAAACTGGCCTCCAGCGCCTGGCCGGGAAAGCCGAGCCCGGCTGCCTTCCTCACTGCGGAATGGGCACCATCGGCGCCGATCAGGATATCGGGAGCCACCTCTTCGGCCGTGCCATCCGGACGGCGTAGCACGACGATGGGCTTCTCCATGCTGCCCTCGACGCGCTCCAGCACGGTCTGCCATTCCGGCTCGACCTCATAGTCGGAAAGCTTGCTGATCAAAAGCCGCTCGGTATGCCCCTGCGCCAGGATCTGCATCGCATGGAACTTGCCGGTAACGCGGCCCGGATCGATCTCGAACAGGATGCGCTCGCCCGAACGCGCCCGCAGACGATCGACGCGGAACGCCACCTGCTGGATGACGTCGCTGACCCGCGAGGGGGAAAGAAGCGTCATCGTCCGGGCATTGATGCCGAGCGCCCGGCTTTCCACCAGCGGCACCGGGCCGGCATCGCTGTCGATGATCCTTGGGCGGTGGCCGCGCCGAACGAGTTCGAGCGCTGCAGTCAGGCCGGTCGCCCCGGCCCCGACGATCAGGATATCACGATGTCCGCCCGGCATGTGTCACCCCTTGGTGATCAGGTTCTCGAGCTTCTTTACAGCCGTATCGGGATTTTCGCCATAGGCGATGGTGCCGGCGAAACGGCCTTGCCCATCGAGCAGGAAAACCGATGCCGTATGGTCCATCGTGTAGTCACCGTTCGGATTGTTCTCGTCGACCGGCACCTTCTTGGCATAGACGCGGAAGCCCTTGACGACATCGGCGATCTTGTCCGGCGAGCCAGAGATACCGGTGATGCGCTTCGAGACGTTCGAGACATACTGGTTCATGATCTCCGGCGTATCGCGCTCGGGATCGACGGTGACGAAATAGGCGTTCAGCTTGTCACCGGCGGGATCCACCTTCTCCATCCAGCCATTGAGCTCGAACAGCGTCGTCGGGCAGACTTCGGGGCAATGGGTAAAGCCGAAGAACAGCGCGCTCGGCTTGCCGCGCAGCGCCTGCTCGGTGATCGGCTTGCCATCCTGCGCCACCAGCGTGAACGGCACGCCATACGGCCCTTCGGCCGCCAGCGGCAGGTCCTTGGTCTTGGTGACATTGAGCGTCAGCCAGCCGAGTACGCCTGCTACGAGCAGAACGGCGATCCAGACGGCGATACGGAAATTCTTCATCAATCTAACCCCTAGCGGCGCAAAGCGCCCATCGCTAGCGGAATATAACCTCCGGCAACGCCGCGCAATTCAACAACCCGTTTTCTCACCCGTGATTAATTGCCTCACCCGGTAACCTCCGGTCATCCCGCCGCGCCTATGACGAAAGAAACAATTCTCTTATCCTGCAACTATTTAACACCGTTACATCCAAAGATCAGAAGAAATACATCGTTAGCGAAGACTTAATCGGTCACCTTTATATTTCGCACTGCGGCCGGCGCCATTGGCGCTACGTTTGACATGATGTCAGCGCTATCAAGACAGATTTGGCGAACGCGACGATACACGGCATTTCATCCGCTTTATTTCAGCCGGGGGCTTTCATTTCATGACCAGCAATTCGATACGCAAGACATTATCCGTCAGCCAGCGGCTTTGGACACTCGGCGGAGCGGCCTTGATCGGCTTCGGCTCGATGGTCGGTGTCGGCTGGTATGAGAACGCGCGCGTCGACCGCGCGCTCCAGCGCGCCAATGACATCCAGGACAGCGTCGATCGCGTCAGCGACATGCGCATCTCCAACCTGACGCTCATTCTCGCGGCGATGGACACGATCGTCGATCGCGGTGACAAGGTGATCGCTCCCGAGCGTCTGGCACTGATGACCAAGACGATCGAGACGCTCAAGAGCGGCTCGAAGGACATGGAGATCGTCGCAGGCGAGCTGAATGCCGGCGCCCTGTTGAGCAGCTACGACGCCGATGTCGCCGCCTTGCAAAAGGCGATCACCGTCGATCTCAAGGCTGCCGTCGAAGCCGGCGCCCCGGACGAGGCTTTCGACAAGCTCGACGACGCCATCGACGGCGGCGGCGACAAGCTGTCGGCAACGCTCGACAAGCTGGCGAAGGACGGCGGCGATGTCGCAGAGCTTCGCGTCAACCAGGCCAACGAGATTTCCGCCAACGCCCTCTGGATCCAGATCGGCCTCGGCTTCTTCGCCATCGTCAGCATGGCTCTTCTCCAGTACATCCACGGCGGCTCGATCCGCAACGGTATCGAAGCCGTGCGTTCCAGCATGGTGCGGATCATGCAGGGCGACCTGCACAGCAAGGTCCCGGCGACCGAGCGCGGCGACGAGATCGGCGAGATGGCCCGTGCCGCGGAAAGCTTCCGCCAGGCCGCCATCGACAAGCAGAAGCTTGAGAGCCAGACCGAAAGCGAACGCCGCCAGAGCGAGACCGAGCGCCGCGAGCGCGAAGCCCTCAAGCTTGCCGATGCCGAAGCGCTGAACGCTGCCGTCGAAGATCTCGGCCAGGGCCTCAACCGCCTCGCCCGCGGCGATGTCACCGTCACGCTCGACCGCCCGTTCAAGGCCGAGCTCGAACGCCTGCGCAACGACTTCAACCAGACCACCGAGCATCTGCGCAAGGCGATGCGCGACATCACGGCAAACAGCACCTCGATCCAGGCCAACAGCCGCCAGATGAGCTCCGCCGCCGACGATCTCGCCAAGCGCACCGAGCAGCAGGCCGCCTCCCTCGAGCAGACGTCCGCCTCGCTCGACGAGATCACCGCGACCGTACGCAGCGCTACGAGCCGCGCCGAGGAAGTCGGCCACATGGTCGCCCATACCCGCCAGAACACCGAGAAGTCGGATCTGGTCGTCACCCAGGCAATGGCGGCGATGGAGCGAATCGAAGGCGCTTCTCAGGAAATCGGCACGATCATCAACGTCATCGACGAGATCGCCTTCCAGACGAACCTCCTGGCACTCAACGCCGGCGTCGAGGCTGCACGTGCCGGTGAAGCCGGCAAGGGCTTTGCAGTCGTCGCTCAGGAAGTTCGCGAACTTGCAGGCCGCGCCGCCGGCGCTGCCAAGGATATCAAGGCGTTGATCACCAAATCAGGCGCCGAAGTGAAGACCGGCGGCGAGCTGGTCACGGCTGCCGGCGAAGCGCTTCGCCAGATCGGCGAAGATGTTTTGCGCATCGACGAACATGTTAAATCAATCGTAACCTCTGCGCGCGAACAATCCACCGGACTGCACGAGATCAATACGGCCATCAGCCAGATGGACCAGGTGACGCAAAAGAACGCCGCCATGGTCGAGGAGACGAACGCAGCAAGCCATACGCTTGCGACGGACGCCGACAATCTGATCAGGCTGGTCGGTCAGTTCCAGATCGGCGAGGGCATGAATGCCCGTTCAACGCCGCGAGAAGCTTCCGCCGCCTCGCATCCTAAACCCTCACCCGCACGGAGCTTGATCGGCAAGGTCGCGGGCGCATTCAGTGGCGGCGCCGCCGCCAGAGCCATGGCCGCTCCGGCCGGAGACAATTGGGAAGAATTTTGATGACTAACGCCATTATCACACAGGCCGGATCGCATCTCGAAATCGTATCGTTCCATCTCGGCGAGCAGGAATTCTGCATCGACATCATGGCCATCCGCGAAATCCGCGGCTGGGCACCGGTAACCCCGATGCCGCATACGCCGCCCTACGTGCTCGGTCTGATCAACCTGCGCGGCGCCGTTATCCCGGTTATCGACATGGCCTGCCGCCTCGGCATGAAGATGACCGAGCCCTCCGAGCGCTCCGCCATCATCGTCACCGACATCGCCGGCAAGCTGGTTGGCCTGCTGGTCGAGCAGGTTTCCGACATGATGACCATCAAGAGCGAAGACCTGCAGCCGGCGCCGGAAATCATCCCGGAACAGCAGCGCGCCTTCTGCCGTGGCATCGTCGCCCTGGAAAAGACCATGGTCTGCTTCCTCAACCTCGACACCGTCATCGCCGACGAGCTGGCGCGCGAAGCAGCCTGATCGGCAGCGCATCGCAGATATGGAAAGGCCCGGTCGCAAGCCGGGCCTTTTTCGTTGAACGCGAGTAGCCCAGTTACTGAGGCTTCCCGTTCTTCCAGACCGGGTTCTGCCCATAGAGCGGGATCGTCGAGATCGACATCTTCGCCGAGCCATCCGTCAGCTCGCGCGAGTGGGCGAGATAGATCAGCGTGTCGTTGGTCTTGTCGTAGATGCGGGTGACCACCAGCTTCTTCCAGATCAGCGACATGCCCGCCTTGAACACCTCGTCGCCATCCTTCGACAGGTTGATGTCGCCGATCTCGATCGGCCCGGTCTGGCGGCAGGCGATGGAGTTGTTGGAAGGATCCTCGAACCAGTTGCCGTTCTTCACCCTGTCGATCAGGCTGCGGTCGAAATAGGTGACGTGGCAGGTCACGCCCTTCACCGCCGGATCAGGGATGGCATCGACGATGATGTCATTGCCGATCCAGTCGACCCCGACCTTGCCGACGACCTCGGCGGAGGCGCCGCCGGCAGAGAGCGCAGCAACGGACGCAGCGGCAAGAACGATCTTACGAAACATGGATGGAAGCTCCTGATTGAACCGCTTTCTAGATAGGCAGCATCAGGCGCAATACAAGAAAAGCCTAACGATCAGGCGCGCTTGCAGGTGCAAGGCTCGTAGCCGGCGGCAAGCAGCCGCCCCGGCTTCATACCGATCATGGCCGGGATCGCATGCACCGCCGCAGCCTTGACTGCCTTCGCCATCTCGATCGCCGCCTGGGCGCAGACGACCGCATCCTCGGCGGCATTGTGATGGACAAAGCGCAGGCCGAGATGCTCGGCGATGATGTTCAGCTTGTGCGACAGGAACTGCGGCCAGATGCGCTGCGCCATCTTCAGGCTGCAGAGATAGGTGAGCTCCGGATAGGACTGCCGGTAGAGATCGAGCGAGGCGCGCCAGACGCTGAAGTCAAAGGCGGCATTATGGGCGATCATCGTCGAGCCCCTGAAGTCGTCATGAAACTCGTCCATGACCTCGGGGAACTCAGGCGCATCCTCGACATGTTCAGGGCGAATGCCGTGGATGGCGATGTTCATGCCCGAAAAGCGCATGTCCCTGGGGCGGATCAATCGCTCCTCGACGCGCGTCACCCTGCCGTCCTCGATCCAGGCAAGCCCGACCGAGCAGGCGCTGCCGCGCTGTTCGTTGGCCGTTTCGAAGTCGATGGCAATGGTCTTCAAGGAGAGGTCCGTGATTCGCGTTTCCTTACTCAGGCTTAATCACGGCAACCAAATCAGGCAAATGCGAAGGTTGCCATTGCCATCGGCATGAACCGCTTTTCCGCGATGATCGTCCCGTTTACGCGACTTCGAGCTTGTACGGCCTCACCAGGCATTCTGCCGGTACGCCCCAGGCATCAGTCAGCTTGAAGATCATGTCCACCGTGAGCGCCCGCTTGCGGTGGAGAATTTCCGAGGCGCGTGAGCGGGACGACAGGAGATCGCCAAGATCGGCCTGCGTCCTGCCGCTCATTTCCATGAATGCCTGCAAAAACGCGACCGGGTCGAGATCGGCAACTGGAAAATTCCGACTCTCATAGGCTTCGATCAGATCGGAAAGCACATCGAAACGATCCGCCGCCGCGGTCCCCTTCTCCGGCGGCGCCTCGAAATAAGGCGTCACCTCGCCGATCGCCCAGGCGAGGTCGCTGTCATTCCTGATCGGCTTGATATCCATCACACAGTCTCCGGGTCGATCCTGTCGTAGTCCGAATGGGTTCCGACGAACTTGATCAGCACGCGCCGGTAAGCATAGGCGACGTGCACGATAAGGCGGTATTTGTTGCCGCCGATATCGAAGATGACACGATTGTCGCCGACGAAATCGACATTCGCGCCGAATATCCGCTTGATGTCAGCAGGTGCGGTCCACTCGGCCTTACTGACCGTTGAATACCAGACGCCGAGCGGCACCCTCGCTTGCGGGTGCAACTCCCAAAACGCGCGCAATGTCGACTTGGCAATCACCTGCATCGTCAGATAATATTCCCAATACGGGAACATTTCAAGTTGGATGCACTAGCCACCGATCAGCGCCAGCCACTCGTCCTCGTCCATCGTCTGAACGCCGAGCTCCTTAGCCTTGTCGAGCTTGGAGCCTGCACCCGGGCCGGCGACCAGGATGTCGGTCTTCTTCGAGACTGAACCGGCGACCTTTGCACCCAGGCTTTCGGCGCGCGCCTTCGCCTCGTCGCGGGTGAATTTCTCCAGCGAGCCCGTGAAAACCACCGTCTTTCCGGCGACGGGGCTGCCCGAGGTTACCGGCTGCTCGGCCTCCTGCGGCGTCACCTCGGCGATCAGCGCGTTGATGACCTCGACATTGCGCGGCTCCTTGTAGAACTCGACGATGGCGCGGGCGACGATCTCGCCGATGCCCTCGATGGCATTCAGCTCGTTCCAGGCCTCGCCGGAAAGCGGTGCCGCCTCCTGCATGGCGGCTGCGAAGGCCTCGTAGCTGCCGTAGGAGCGCGCCAAGAGCTTTGCCGTGGTTTCGCCGACATGGCGGATGCCGAGCGCATAGATGAAGCGGTGCAGCGCGATGGAACGGCGCTCGTTGATCGCCGCATAGAGCTTGCCGACGCTGACCTTGCCGAAGCCGTCGATATTCTCGAGCTTCGTCAGCGTCGATGCCTGCTGACGCTTCTCCAGCGTGAAGATATCGGGCGCCGTGCGAATCTGCAGCGACGCATCCTCGCTCTCGAAGAAGAAATCCACCTGCTTCGTTCCGAAGCCTTCGATGTCGAAGGCATTGCGCGAGACGAAATGCTTCAGATGCTCGGTCGCCTGTGCCCGGCAGATGAAGCCGCCGGTGCAGCGGGTGACCGCGTCGACCTTGCCGGTCTTCTCGTTGACTTCGCGCACTGCATGCGAACCACAGACCGGGCAGGTCTTCGGGAACTTGTAGGCGGCGGCATCCGCCGGCCGCTTCTCCATGACGACATCGAGCACCTGCGGGATCACATCCCCCGCCCGCTGCACGATGACGGTGTCGCCGATGCGGATATCGTGTTCCTCCTCGCGGATGCGCTCGCCGGAATTGCCGATGCCCTTGATGTAATCCTCGTTATGCAGCGTCGCATTGGTGACGACGACGCCGCCGACGGTAACGGGCGTCAGGCGCGCCACCGGCGTCAGCGCGCCTGTGCGGCCGACCTGGATGTCGATATTCTCGACGACGGTGAACGCCTGCTCGGCCGGGAATTTGTGCGCGGTCGCCCAGCGCGGGCTGCGCGAGCGGAAGCCGAGGCGCTGCTGCAGTTCCAGGCTGTCGACCTTGTAGACGACGCCATCGATATCGTAGTCGAGATCGGAGCGTTTCAGGCCGATGTCGTCGTAATGGGCAAGAATATCGGCCACCGAGTTCAGCCGCTTCATCAGCGGATTGACCGGGAAACCCCATTCCTTGAATGTCTGCACCATGTCGAACTGCGTCTTCGGCAGATCGTTCGGCTCCGAGATTTCGCCCCAGGCATAGGCGAAGAATTTCAGCTTGCGGCTCGCCGTCACCTTGGCGTCGAGCTGGCGCAGCGACCCGGCCGCCGTATTGCGCGGATTGACGTAAGTCTGTTTGCCCTCCGCCTCCATCTGCTTGTTCAGCGCCAAGAAGTCGCTCTTGGCCATATAGACCTCGCCACGCACCTCGACGACCTCAGGCACGCCCTTCGGCAGCACCTGCGGGATTTCCTTGATGGTGCGGATATTGGCGGTGACATTCTCGCCCGTGGTGCCGTCGCCGCGCGTCGCGGCGCTGACGAGCTTGCCATTCTCATAGCGGATCGACATCGAGAGACCATCGATCTTAGGCTCGGCGGTGAAGGCGATCGACTGGTCGGGCAATCGGCCGAGGAAGCGGTAGACGCTGGCGACGAAATCCTCGACGTCTTCTTGCGAGAAGGTGTTGTCGAGCGACAGCATCGGGCGGGCATGCGTGACGGCGGAGAACGTTGCGGATGGCGCAGCGCCCACCCGCCGCGTCGGGCTGTCTTCGCGGATCAGCTCCGGAAACCGCGCCTCGATCGCATCATTGCGCCGCTTCAGCGCGTCATAATCGGCATCCGAAATCTCCGGCTGGTCCTTGCCGTGATAGAGCGCATCGTGATGGGCAATTTCCTTCGCCAGGCGCTCAAGCTCGGCTGCGGCCTCTTCGATCGTCAGGCTATCGGCTTCGATGGACATGCGTGCTCACTCCGGAGAATCTGGAGTTGTTTTTTAGCGCAAATTGGCTGGATGGGAAGGTGTGGTCGCTAGCATCCGTGGAGCGGTGGCCACCCCTCGCCCTTCGAGGCTCCCTGCGGTCGCACCTCAGGATGAGGGGCGGAGCGACGCTGGTGCGAGTGCTGAAGGCAACGCGCACCATGGAGGTTGCTATGAAGCCTTGGGCTCAGCGAAGCGAAGCACCCACGGGAGCCCTCATCCTGAGGTGCGAAGCCCGCAGGGCGTAGCCTCGAAGGACGAGGGCGGCCGGGCGCAACGCCCGCCCTACCCGTTCCCCGACAACAGCTTGGCAGCCGCAGCCCGCGCCTCGTCGGTGACCGAAGCCCCGGCCAGCATACGGGCGATCTCCTCGGTGCGGTCCCGCGGCGCCATCGTCGCCACCCGCGTCGCGATCTTCTCGGAGCCCTCTACCGGACCCTTGGAGATCAACAGATGCGTCGCCGCCCGCGCGGCAACCTGCGGCGCATGGGTGACGGAGAGAACCTGGACCTTGTCGGAAAGCCGCTTCAGTCTCTGGCCGATCGCATCGGCAACGGCGCCGCCGACACCGGTGTCGATTTCGTCGAAGACGAGCGTCGGCGCCGAGCCGCGGTCGGCAAGCGCCACTTTCAGCGCCAGCAGGAAGCGCGAGAGTTCGCCGCCCGAGGCGACCTTCATGATCGAGCCCGGGCGCGTGCCCGGATTGGTCTGCACATGGAATTCGACGATATCGATGCCTTCGGCAGCCGCTTCCGCGGCATCCGTGGTGATCTCCACCATGAAACGGGCGCGTTCGAGCTTGAGAGCCGGAAGCTCGGCCATGACGGCCTCCGACAACGCCGTACCGGCATGATGACGTTTCTCGGAGAGCGAGCGCGCCGCCGCGTCATAGGCAGCCTTCGCGACGCCCACTTCGGCATCGAGCTTGACGAGCTTCTCCTCGCCGGCATCGAGATCGGCGAGATCGGCGATCATCCTCACGGCAAGCGCCGGCAGCTCGGTGACCGGCACGGAATATTTGCGCGACGCTGCGCGCAGCGCAAACAGCCGTTCCTCGACCCGCTCCAGTTCCTTCGGATCGTACTCAGTCTTCCGGAGCGCAGCCTCGACTTCCATCTGCGCGTTGGAAAGCTGATCCAGCGCCGCGTCGAGCAGCGCCACGGTGTCTTCGAGCAATCCGGGCGCCTCATGGCTCTTGCGCTCCAGGCGGCGCACCAGCGAGGCGATATGCGGCACCGGAGAGGCATTGCCGTTCAGGAATTCGGAAGCCTCGGCGATGTCGCCGGCGATCCGTTCGGCCTTCATCATCTTCTGGCGGCGGTCGGCCAGCTCGTCCTCTTCGCCGTCACGCGGCGAAAGCTTCTCGAGCTCCTCGACCGACGAGCGCAGATAGTCGGCCTCGCGGGCGGCATTCTCCACTTTCTCGCGGTGCTTCTTCAGCGTCCGCTCGGCGTCGCGCCAGGTTCTGTAGAGATCGGCAACGTGAGCGACATCCTCGGTGATGCCGGCAAAGGCATCGAGCAGGATGCGGTGGGCATTGGTAT
The DNA here is from genome assembly GCF_047325115.1 of Rhizobium sp. Rhizsp82. Taxonomy (NCBI): domain Bacteria; kingdom Pseudomonadati; phylum Pseudomonadota; class Alphaproteobacteria; order Hyphomicrobiales; family Rhizobiaceae; genus Rhizobium; species Rhizobium sp. Rhizsp82. Next base: position 3,190,305 of record NZ_CP168570.1, read on the forward strand.
CGACAAGCGCGCGGTCGTCGTGCTGGCCGTGGATTTCGACCAGCATCTGCCCCGCCTGGCGCATCAGCTGCACGCTGACCGGCTGGTCGTTGACATAGGCCTTGGTGCGGCCGTCGGCGGATTGCTGGCGGCGGAAGATCAGGTCGCCGTCGTCGTCGATGCCGTTTTCGCGCAGGAGCTTGCGGGCGCCGTGGTTCATCGGCACGTCGAAGGCGGCAGTCACCTGCCCCTTGTCTTCGCCATGGCGCACGAGGCCGCCGTCACCGCGCCCGCCAAGGGCGAGCGACAGACTGTCGAGAAGGATGGATTTGCCGGCACCCGTCTCCCCCGTCAGAACGGAGAGACCGGATTCGAATGAGAGATCCAGCCGCTCGATCAGAACGATATCGCGGATCGAAAGCTGGATCAGCATTGCGTTACAGGCCTCACGAGCCGAGCAGCAGCTTCCGGCCGGCTTCGGAAATCCAGGAGCTTTTGTTCTCCCGCGGCTCCGCGCCGCCATTCTTCAGCAGCTTGAAGGAATCGGCGTACCACTGGCTATCCGGATAGTTGTGGCCGAGAACGGCTGCCGCAGTCTGAGCTTCTTCCACGATACCCATCGCGTAATAGGCTTCGACCAGACGGGCGAGCGCTTCCTCGACCTGATTCGTATTCGGGTACTTTTCAACCACGATACGGAAACGGGAGATAGCGGCAAGATACTCCTTGCGCTCAAGATAGTAGCGGCCGATCTGCATTTCCTTGCCGGCGAGCTGGTCGCGGGCAAAGCGGATCTTGGCCTGAGCGTCGTCGACATATTCGGAGTCCGGATACTTGTCGATGACGGCCTGCATCGCGTCGATCGTCTTGGACGAGGCACGCTGGTCCTGGGTGACGTCGGAAATCTGCTTCGAATAGGACAGTCCGATCAGGTACTGCACGTAGGCGGCGTCCTTGGAGGCCGGATACTGCGCCATGTAGCGGTTGCCGGAAGCCAGAGCGTCGTCGATCTTGCCTTGGCGGTATTTGACGAAGGTGCTCATCACGAGGGCCTTGCGGGCCCATTCGGAGAACGGGTTTTCACGGTCGATGGCGTCGAACTTGCGCGCCGCTTCGGCCATGTTGCCTGCCTTCATGTTGGCAAGCGCCTGATTGTAGAGAACATCCGGCGGGTCGTTGTCGAGGCCGAGCTTGGTGATGTCGATATCTGGATCCGACTGGCAACCGGAAATCAAGGCGCCTGCGCTCAGCACCACGAGCGATGCGAGCAAAGCGCGCGCTGTCTTCATCATACCTTCAGACCTTGCATAACTCATAGATAAATCCCGACTCCCGCTACCCACTCTTAGCGGCAGCCACACCTCGCTGGCGTTTCTAGCCATAAATGTGCGGCGAGAGCAACGCAATGATGACGCATTAACGCATTTTTGTGGCATCGGCCCAGAGAATATCCGGCTTTTTATCTTTGATTCCCTCTGTTGCAGCTAAGCATCTGCCGCAAAAACACTATCCGGTGGAAACCCGGCATAAAAAAACCGCCTCCCGAGGGAGGCGGTCCTGGTCTAGGAATTCGTTCTGGAGGTCACGCCGACCAGGGGGCGAAGCCGGGAGCATTCACTGCAATGAAGTCACGAGCGGCAACGCGCGGGCGGGCAGCCGAGGTCTCGACGACTTCGTAAGCGCTGGGATCGCTGAGCAGCGCCTTGAGCGCATTGGCGTTCATCTTGTGACCGCCGCGGTAGGAGCGGTAGCAGCCGATGAAGGGAGCGCCGGCAAGCGCCAGATCGCCGACGGCGTCGAGCGTCTTGTGACGTACGAACTCGTCCTTGGCGTAACGCAGGCCTTCGACATTGATGACCGTGTTGTCGTCGGAGATGACGACGGAATTCTCAAGCGAGGAACCGAGAGCGTGGCCCGAAGCCCACAGACGCTCGACGTCGCGCATGAAGCCGAAGGTGCGGGCCCGCGACAGTTCGGTCTTGAACGTCTGCGCGGTCAGGTCCCCTTCCCACTTCTGGCGGCCGATCAGCGGGCATTCGAAATCGATCTCGACTTCGAAACGCGTGCCGTCATAGGGGCGGAACTCGCTCCACGAGCCGCCATGCTCGATGCGAACCGGCTTGGTGATACGGATGTAGCGGCGCTTGACGCCGAGAGAGACGAGGCCGACCTGCTCGATCGCTTCGATGAAGGGAGCGGAGCTGCCGTCCATGATCGGCATTTCGGCGCCGTGAACTTCGATCATCACGTTGTCGAGGCCAAGCGCATAGACGGCGGCCATGACATGTTCGATCGTCGCGACCGAATGCGCCGGAGAGAAACCGAGAACCGTGCAGAGGTCCGTATTGCCGACCTGCGAGGAAACCGCGCGCAGTTCAGTCACCGAGCCGTTTTCGTGCATGCGCTGAAAAACAACGCCCGTATCAACTTCAGCCGGATTGAAGGTGATGGAGACTTCCGCGCCGGAATGAACGCCGGTGCCCGAAAGCGTCACCGGGCGAGAAACCGTCGTCTGGAAGCCAAGCATGCCAATAACCATAAAATTCTGCCTTCATTACCCTTGATGGTTCCTAGCGCTCAAAGCACCGAAAACAAACCGCCAAGTTTCTTTGTCCACACCGCCGGATTGTCGCCATATGGCGTCAAGGCGCGGTCCCCTGACCTCATACATACGTGCGCCCGGGCTCCATTCCAAATCACTGTTCGTTTCGGATTGTTACGAAACCATGCACTTGAAATGATTTGTTAATTTCACCCTCGCGCGAGGGCTTGAAACAGAAGCGCCCGGGACTGTGATCCCGGGCGCTCGGCGTGGCGATTCTGTGTCTGCTTAGTTCGACTGACGGCGCAGGAAGGCAGGAATTTCGAGCTGGTCGTCTTCCTGCATCATGCGGGCCTGCGGAACGGCGCGGCCCTGGTCGTCGAGGTTGCCGCGACGCGGAGCGTAGAGGCTGGCTTCCGGCGAAAGCGGACGGCGCTGCTGGGAAGCGGCTGCCGGAGCAGACGTCATCTCAGGAGCAACTTCCTCTTCGCGGCGGTTCAGCGAGTTGGTGATCCGCTTGAGCAGGCCCATCGGGCCGCGCTCTTCGTGAGCCTGTGCGGCGACGGGCTGCGAGCGGTGATCGATCTCGGCCTGGACGACCGGCGGGAAGTCCTCGACCTTCGGCATGCGCGTCGGCTGCTGCATGGCAGGCTCCTGGCGGACCGGCTGTGGCGCAACCGGTGCAGGCTGCTGCATCATGACAGGCTGGGGAGCCGGCTGGCTCATGACCGGAGCCGGAGCAGGCTGCATCTGCATCGGTGCAGGACGGGCGACCGGAGCTTCCGGTGCTGCTGCGAAGATGCGGCTCTGCGGACGGAAGGTTTCCTGGGCGACCGGCTGCTGGACGGGAGCCGGGGCCGGAGCGCGCGGAGCGACGATGTCGAGTTCGCGTTCCATCTGGGCTTCCGCCATGCGGATCGTCTGCGCAACGGTATCAACCGGCTTCGGTGCCTGCATGACCGGAGCAGGCTGTACTGCGGCCGGAGCCGGAGCAACGGCCGCCGAAGGACGGATGATCGGCTTTGCGGCCGGCTGGAAGGTCTTGGTGGACGCTTCGGCGGCAGCGCGATCGATACCGGTCGCAACGACCGATACGCGGATGATGCCTTCGAGCGATTCGTCGAACGTCGCGCCGAGGATGATGTTGGCGTCCGGATCGACTTCTTCGCGGATGCGGGTTGCGGCTTCGTCGACTTCGAAGAGCGTCAGGTCGCGGCCACCGGTGATCGAGATCAGCAGGCCCTGTGCGCCGCGCATCGAGGTTTCGTCGAGCAGCGGGTTGGCGATAGCGGCTTCAGCAGCCTGCATCGCGCGGCCCTGGCCGGATGCTTCGCCGGTGCCCATCATCGCACGGCCCATTTCGCGCATGACCGAGCGGACGTCGGCGAAGTCGAGGTTGATGAGACCTTCCTTCACCATCAGGTCGGTGATGCAGGCAACGCCCGAGTAGAGGACCTGGTCGGCCATCGCGAAGGCGTCGGCAAAGGTCGTCTTGTCGTTGGCGATACGGAAGAGGTTCTGGTTCGGAATGACGATCAGCGTGTCGACCGACTTCTGCAGCTCTTCGATACCGGCTTCGGCCAGACGCATGCGGCGGCCGCCTTCGAACTGGAACGGCTTGGTGACGACGCCGACGGTCAGGATGCCCTTGTTGCGGGCGGCCTGTGCGACGACAGGAGCAGCGCCGGTGCCGGTACCGCCGCCCATGCCGGCGGTGACGAAGCACATATGCGTGCCGTTCAGGTGGTCGATGATCTCATCGATGCACTCTTCGGCGGCTGCACGGCCGACTTCCGGCTGCGAACCTGCACCGAGGCCTTCGGTGACGTTGGCGCCGAGCTGGATGATCCGCTCCGCCTTCGTCATCGTCAGAGCCTGCGCATCCGTGTTGGCAACGACGAAGTCGACGCCCTGGAGGCCGGCGGAGATCATGTTGTTGACAGCATTGCCGCCGCCGCCGCCAACACCGAACACGGTGATACGCGGCTTCAGCTCTGTGATGTCAGGCTTTTGCAGCTTGATAGTCATGGTACCCGTTCCTTCTCTTTATGGCCGCATCGCCACGCCGGCCAATTCACTCGATGTTCAGAAGCTTTCCTTCAGCCACTGGCCCATCCGGGCTATGCGGCTGTTATTTCCCCCAAGCGACAAGAGCAGGCCGCTCTGTGACGCATGTGTTTCCATGTCCGCGACCTGCGGATAGATCATCAGGCCGACCGCCGTCGAAAAGGCTGGTCCCTTGGCTGCCGTCGGCAGGCCGGAGACGCCCATCGGGCGGCCGATACGAACGTTGCGGGCCAGAATCTTGCGGGCCACGTCTGCAAGGCCGGTGAGCTGGCTTGCGCCGCCCGTCAGCACGACGCGCTTGCCGACGATCGGGCTGAAGCCCGAACGCTGGATCCGGTCGCGGATCAATTCCATCGTCTCTTCGATGCGCGCGCCGACGATGCGCGAGACGAGTGCGCGCGGAACCTGCGTCGGCAGATCGCGCTCGTCTTCGCCGATCGGCGGGATCGAGATCAGTTCACGCTCGTCCGAAGAATTCGACATCGCCGAAGCGTGAACGACCTTCAGGCGCTCGGCATCTTCGATACGGGTCGACAGACCGCGTGCGAGGTCGGTGGTGACGTGATGGCCGCCAAGGCCGACAGCGTCGGTATGAACCAGCTTGCCTTCGGCAAAGACCGAGATCGTCGTCGTGCCGCCGCCCATGTCGATAGCCGCGCAGCCGAGCTCGACTTCGTCGTCGACGAGTGCCGCAAGACCCGAAGCGTAAGGCGTCGCAACGATGCCTTCAACGGAGAGATGCGCGCGGTTGACGCTGAGCTCGAGGTTCTTGAGGGCGGCGCGCTCCGCGGTGACGACATGCATGTCGACACCGAGCATGTCACCGTACATGGACAAGGGGTCGCGAATGCCGCGCTCGCCGTCCAGCGAGAAGCCGGTTGCGAGCGAGTGCAGCACGGCGCGGTCCTGGCGCAGCGACTGCTGGCAGGCTGCAGCCAGAACCTTCTTGAGGTCGTTGAGTTCGACTTCCTGGCCGCCGAGATCGATCGTCGCCGTATAGACGTCGCTGCCGAGACGGCCGGCCGTCAGGTTGACGATCAGGCTTTCGACCGTGAGGCCGGCCATGCGCTCGGCCGCATCGACGGCGAGACGGATGACGCTCTCGAGCGCGTCGAGATCGGCGATGACGCCGGTCTTGATGCCGCGGGAGCGCTGGTGACCGATACCGATGATCTCGATGTCGTGCGTGCGGCCCGGGAGGATTTCGCTCTCCTCGCGCGGCGTCAGCCGGCCGATCATGCAGACGACTTTCGTCGATCCGATGTCGAGCACCGAAACGATGTGCGACCGCTTAGACGAAAGCGGCTTCAGGCGCGGCAATCCAAAGTGGGATGAACCGAACAAGCTCATATATTCTGCCCCGCCTTCTTCAAATCCTTGGTCCGCTGATCGAGCACCACCTGACGCCGGGCCATCGCCTCGGGGGTGAGCTGGATTGCGGTCCGGTCTGCCAATCGGAGATCGACGGCTGCGATGTCGCGCGCCAGAAGATCCTGTTCCTTGTCGAGCTTCGAAAGTGTCGCCAGAGCCTGGTCGACATCGTCGGCCGGCAGCTTCACGACAACACCATTGTCGAGATGCAGATCCCAGCGGCGGCTGGAGACCCAGACGTAAGCCTTCACGCGGGCCTTGATATCCGGCCAGTTGGCGAATTCGCCCTCGAGCGCGGCTGCGGCCGTCTCGGCATCGCGGCCAACGACAAGCGGAAGGTTGGAAAACTTGTTGTCGCGCAGCGGCGCGATGACCGAACCGTTGCGCTCGATCAGCGAAAGCTCCTGGCCGTGCTGCCAGATTGCATAGGCCTGGCGCTCCTTGAGCTTCACTTCGATCGTCTTCGGATAGACCTTGCGAACCTCGGCGCTTTCGACCCAGGGAAGCTTGGCGATCTTCTGGCGGGCTGCATCGACGTCGAGAGCGACGAGCGACGTCGTACCGTCGAGGCCGAGAAGCTCGAGGATTTCGATTTCGGAAGTCGCCGTGTTGCCGGAGACCTTCACGTCTTCGATGGCAAAGCCAGCAGCCGTCGTCGTCGCCTGCGCGACCGCTTCCGTGTGACCACCGAGCGACATGCCGTAGAGGCCGGTCGCGGCAAGAAAGGCCAGAGCCGAAACGGTACCGGCATGCGCAGGGATATAGATGCGCCCGGTTCCGAGACTGACAAGGAAGCGCACGACGCGGCGCAGCGGACGCGGCAGCACCATGCGGCTATCACCTTCCGGGAAGGCGACGTCGTCCTGGCGGCTCGGGCGCCCTATCCTTTTAACTGTCACCGAGAACAAGAAGCGTCCTCCACCATCCAGCGCAGAAACTCACCAAAGGAATAACCGGCATGACCGGCCATTTCGGGCACCAGAGAGGTTGGAGTCATTCCCGGCTGAGTATTGACCTCGAGCCAGATGATTTCGCCATCTTCGGAGAAGCGATCGTCGTAGCGAAAGTCGGATCTGCTAACGCCACGGCAACCAATTGCTTGATGCGCCCTTAGTGCCAATGATTGTATTTTTTGGTAAATTTTCGGTGAAATTTTTGCTGGAATGACATGTTTCGAACCGCCCGCGGCGTACTTCGCATCATAGTCATAAAAGTTGTGGCCAAGCGGCACCACCTCGGTAACACCAAGTGCCGCATCACCCATCACGCCACACGTCAGCTCGCGGCCGTGAACGTAGCGCTCGACCAGAACCTCTTCGCCATAGCGCCACTCGGGAGAGCTGATGACCTGCGGCGGATGCGACTGATCTTCCTGAACGATCAGCACACCGAAGCTCGAACCTTCACGAACCGGCTTCACGACATAGGGCGGCTTCATCGGGTGCTCGGCCGGAAAGGCGAAGCGATTGATGACTTCGGACTGAGCGACCGGAATACCGGCCGCCGCTGCAACACCCTTGGCCTTGCCCTTGTCCATGGCGAGCGCCGAGGCGAGCACGCCGGAATGCGTGTAGGGAATCTCGAGATATTCAAGAATGCCCTGGATCGTCCCATCTTCGCCGAACGGCCCATGCAGGGCATTGAAGGCAACATCGGGACGGAGAGCAGAAAGCTTGGCGGAAACGTCGCGGTCGACATCGATGGTCGTGACCTGGAAGCCCTCAGCTTCGAGAGCCTCAGCGCATGCCTTCCCCGAAGACAGGCTCACAGGCCTCTCCGAAGAAAATCCGCCCATCAGGACAGCGACATGCTTGCGACTCATACTTACCCCCAAAATAACTTCCGGCATGAATTTCGACGCTTGCGCGAGGCTTTCGCAGTCGAATCTCAGCCCTTCAGACTTGAAGGCAATCAAACACTAATATGGTTAATGAACCGTTTACTTTTGTTAACGGACGTCATTTATGAAACATTCTTGAATCCGATCATGAAGCTGAAACAGCCGAAATAGCTTCGCTTTATCATAGACTTATGATTCAGCCTTGAATCAACTCCACAGCCCCTAGCGCCTTCCGCCGCCGCTGTCACAATCGCCGGACCGAAGGCGCGCGGCGACGGAATCGAGGAGAATCGGAAAGCCAAAGAAAAGCCCCGCGATTTTGTGGCTTTCTTGCGTCTTTGGCGTTTGCGCCGACTTAAAATTGCGTTAAGACCCGCTTGCCTCCCAAGGCAAACAGCAATCCTGATTGGAATGACAATGTCTGACGCGATATCACCCGTATCGCCGACTCCCTCCTCTTCGAACAGTGCGCAAGTCAATTCGCCGGCGCGTGTTCTGATCGCGAGCCTCGTCGGCACCACCATCGAATTCTTTGACTTCTACGTCTATGCGACGGCCGCCGTGCTGGTCTTCCCGCATCTCTTCTTCCCGACGAGTGATCCGGCCTCTGCACAGCTTCAGTCCTTCGCCACCTTCTCGATCGCCTTCTTCGCACGCCCGCTTGGCGGCATCCTTTTCGGCCATTTCGGCGACCGTATCGGCCGCAAGGCGACGCTCGTTGCCGCGCTGATGACCATGGGCCTGTCGACCGTGGCGATCGGCATGCTGCCGGGCTACGACTCGATCGGCATCGTGGCGCCCCTGCTCCTGGCACTGTGCCGCTTCGGCCAGGGTCTCGGCCTCGGCGGTGAATGGGGCGGCGCCGTGCTGCTCGCCACTGAAAACGCCCCTCCCGGCAAGCGCAGCTGGTACGCCATGTTCCCGCAGCTCGGCGCGCCGATCGGCTTCATCCTCTCCTCCGGCTTCTTCCTGATCCTGACGGAAACGATGACCAACGAGGACTTCCTGGCCTTCGGCTGGCGCATTCCCTTCGTCGCCAGCCTCGCGCTCGTCGCCGTCGGTCTCTATGTCCGCCTGAAGATCGCCGAAACGCCGGAGTTCCAGAAGGCCGTCGAGAAGCACGAGCGCGTTGCCGTTCCGGTCGCCGTCGTCTTCACCAAGCACTTCCGCAGCCTGGTTCTCGGCACCTTCATCGCCGTCGCCACCTTCGTTCTGTTCTACCTGATGACGGTCTTCACACTGTCCTGGGGCACGTCGAAGCTCGGCTACTCGCGTGAGCAGTTCCTGGTCATCCAGCTCGTCGGCGTCGTGTTCTTCGGCCTGACGATCCCGCTCTCCGGCCTGCTTTCCGACCGCTACTCGCGCCGCCTGATCCTGATCCTGGTAACGATCGGCATCGCGATCTTCGGCTTCTTCTACGCCTCGCTGCTGACCGCAGGCCTGACGGGCGCCTTCCTGTGCTCGATCATCGGCCTCGCGCTGATGGGCTTCACCTACGGTCCGATCGGCGCTGCACTTGCGGCCCCCTTCCCGACCTCGGTGCGCTATACCGGCGCCTCGATGACCTTCAACCTCGGCGGCATCTTTGGCGCCTCGCTGGCACCCAACATCGCCAGCTGGCTGGCGACGCATTACGATCTCTCCTATGTCGGCTACTATCTTTCCGGCGCAGCAGTGATCTCGCTGGTCTGCATCCTGCTGTCCGGCCGCGAAGAAGTCTAAGCGCTTCAAAAGCCCAATCGATGAGAGGCCGCGGTGATAACACCGCGGCCTTTTCGATTCTTGTCTGTTAACATCTGCCCCCTACTCTCTCCTCAAAAGCAGGAGAGAGGACGATCATGCTGACGAGACGGTCACTGCTGACACAGGGTATGGGCGCAGGTTTTGCGCTGTCGATGCCGCGCCTGTCGCGCGCCGCCGTCCCCGATGTCAACGTCACCTTCCTCGTCATCAACGACGTCCATGCCTGCCGTATCGGCGATGGCCTCAGCCCCAATTGCCAGCAGGAAGGCAAGACCGACGCCAACCTGCTGCGCCACATCCTGGCGCTCAACAACATCCACCATCAGACATGGCCCGAAGAGATCGCCGGCAAGCCGAGCGGCCTCAGCGTCGCCGGCAAGGAGATCGCCCGCCCGCAGGGGATCATCGTCTGCGGCGATGTCACCGACGATGGCGGCGGCCAGACGGCGGAATTCGCCGAGGGTTCGCAACTCCTGCAGTTCTCGCATCGCTACCAGCAAGGCCGCGGCTCCGACCACGTCCATTTCCCCGTCTATGTCGGGCTCGGCAATCACGACCTCGATCAGGATGGCCGCCCGCCGCAGGTCGACTGGTATCGCGACGAGCTGCGCGACTACGTGCAGATGAACCACAAACCGAGCGTCTTCTTCAAACCGGCCGTTCCCGTCGACAATTACGACGAGGCTTCCGACAATTACTCCTGGAACTGGGGCGGCCTGCATCTGATCCAGGCGCAGCGCTATGGCGGCGATAACAGCAAGGGCACGGCAAGCAGCCTCGACTGGATGAAGCAGGATCTGAAGACCTACGCATCCGACGGCAGGCCCGTCGTCATCTTCCAGCACTACGGCTGGGATCATTTCTCCACCGAGCGCTGGGACCCGGCCAAGAGCACCTTCGACGACAACGGCACCGGAACGCCGCATTGGTGGGATGAATCAGAACGTCAGGATCTGCTAGCAAGCCTCAGCGGCTACAACGTAATCGGCATTTTCCACGGCCACGAACACGACACGCCGATGGCCTACAAGGTCAACGGCATCGACATCTTCAAGGCCAAGGCCGCCTTCATGGGCGGCTTCACGCTGGTGCGTGTCAGCAACGACCGGATGGACGTGGCGATCGGCGAAGCCGCAGACGACAAAGGCGGCGTCCGTTTCGACACCGCCTTCAGCAAAGCCCTCAGATTGTAAAAGCCAGCCTTATTCGCTGGTCACGCCCTGGAACGGACGCACTTCGCGGCCCGGCATGAACACGCCGAAACGCTTGATTTCCCATTCGAGCTTGATGCCGGAATTCTCGAAGACTTCGCGGCGAACCTGTTCGCCGAGATATTCGAGATCGTAACCGGTCGCTTGCCCCATGTTGATCATGAAGTTGCAGTGAAGCGACGACATCTGCGCGCCGCCGATGACGAGACCGCGGCAACCCGCTTCGTCGATCAGCTTCCAGGCCGAATGACCCTCGGGGTTCTTGAAGGTCGAGCCACCGGTCTTCTCGCGGATCGGCTGAACGGTCTCGCGATGGTTGCGCACGGCATCCATGTCGGCACGGATCTTGGCACGGTCCTCGGCATAGCCTTCGAACAGCACCGAGGTGAAGATCAGGTCCTTGGCAGCCGACGAATGGCGATAGGAATAGCCCATATCCGCATTCGAGAGCACATGCTTGTTGCCCTTGCGGTCGATCGCCGTCAGCTCGACCAGACGCTCGCGCGTCTCGCCGCCATTGGCGCCGGCATTCATGCGCGCCGCGCCGCCGATGCTGCCCGGGATGCCGTAGTAGAAATGGAAACCGCCGATGCCGTTATCCATCGCCATCGCCGCGACATGCTTGTCGGGGCAGATCGCGCCGGCGCGGATGCGGTTCTCACCGGCAAGCTCCAGACCGCCAAAACCCTTGGCGGATAGGCGCAGAACGACGCCCGGAATGCCGCCGTCGCGCACCAGAAGGTTCGAGCCGACGCCGACCACGGTCAGCGGCACCTCTTCCGGCAGCAGCTTCATGAAGGCGACCAGGTCGTCCTCGTCATGCGGCTGGAACATCAGCTCGGCGAGACCGCCGGCACGGAACCAGGTGACGCGATCCATGGGGGCATCCGGCGTGATACGACCGCGGATATCCTTGACGCCTTCTCCCAGAGACTCGAGAAGCTTTTCCCCATTGACCTGTTTCATGCAGACTTTCCCGAAAGGCCTTCCAATTGCTTTGGCAGTGCAGCTGCCCAATAAGTGATACTCCCAGCCCCCAAGAGAACCACGAAATCACCCGGCTTTGCAATCTCTGCAACCAGCTCAGGTAGTACGTCTTGTGACGGAAGGAACCGCGCGTCGCGATGGCCGCCCGCCTTGATGCGCGAAACGAGCGCCTCGGAATCGACGCCCTCGATCGGCTCTTCACCCGCGGCATAGACCGGAGCAAGGAAGATGCTGTCGGCATCGTTGAAGCAGTTCGAGAATTCTTCGAACAGGCTCGACAGGCGCGTATAGCGATGCGGCTGGTGAACGGCGATGACCCGGCCCTTGCAGGCTTCGCGCGCGGCGCGCAGCACAGCCTTGATCTCGACCGGATGGTGACCGTAGTCGTCGAACACCTGCACGCCGTTCCATTCGCCGGTCAGCGTGAAGCGCCGCTTGACGCCACCGAAGGACGCGAGGCCCTTGGCGATGTCCTCGTTGGAAATGCCAAGGCGATTGGCGACGGCGATCGCCGCCGTGGCGTTGGCGATATTGTGACGGCCGGGCATCGGCATCACCAGATTGTCGAGCTTGAACACCTTGCCGGTACGGCGACGGCGGATCTCGACGTCGAAGATCGAGCGCGCGCCGTCGATGCGGACATTCATGAAACGCACGTCGGCCTGCGGGTTTTCGCCGTAAGTGACGACCTTGCGGTCCTCGATACGGCTGACCAGCGCCTGCACTTCCGGATGATCGAGGCACATGACGCCGAAGCCGTAGAACGGCACGTTCTCGACGAACTGGCGGAAGGCCGCGCGCACGGCATCGAAATTGCCGTAATGGTCGAGATGTTCGGGGTCGATATTGGTAACGACGGCAACGTCGGCCGGCAGCTTCAGGAAGGTGCCGTCGGATTCGTCGGCTTCGACCACCATCCACTCGCCCTCGCCCATTCGGGCGTTGGTGCCATAGGCGTTGATGATGCCGCCGTTGATGACCGTCGGATCGAGACCACCGGCTTCGAGCAGCGTCGCCACCAGCGAGGTGGTCGTCGTCTTGCCATGCGTACCGCCGATGGCGATCGCATTGCGGAAGCGCATCAGCTCGGCCAGCATTTCCGCACGGCGAACGACCGGCAGCAGCTTTTCGCGCGCCGCGATCAGTTCGGGATTGGTCTTCTTGATCGCCGTCGAAACGACCACGACTTCGGCATCGCCGAGGTTCTCAGCCTTGTGGCCGACGAAGACTTCGATGCCCTTTTCGCGCAGGCGCTGAACGTTCGCACTGTCGGACTGATCGGATCCCTGAACCTTGTGGCCGAGATTATGCAGCACTTCGGCAATGCCGCTCATGCCGATGCCGCCGATGCCGATGAAATGGACGAGGCCTATGGCCTTCGGCAGTTTCATGACTGTGCCCCCTTGAACTCTGCAATTGTACGTCCGGCGGCAATAGCCTCTACCATGCCGGCAAGCAAGTTCGCAGCGTCCGGTTTCCCGGTCTGCTTTGCCGCCGCCGCCATCCGCGCCAGCTTTTCCGGGTCGTTCATCGCATGCGTCAGGATCGAGGCGATCTTCTCGGATGACAGTTCGGCCTGGACGATGACCTTGGCGCCGCCGGTCGCCGCAAGCGCTGCGGCATTCGCCGCCTGGTCATGATCCAGAGCATGCGGATAAGGCACGAGTACGGCCGGGCGGCCGATGACGGAGATTTCCGACACGGTCGATGCGCCCGAACGGCAGATCACAAGATGCGCTTTCGCGAGGCGTTCGGCCATGTCGGTGAAGAACGGCGCGATATCGGCGCCCATCTTCAGCTGCGCGACGCAGCCGCCGACCATTTCCATATCCTCTGGCCGCACCTGCTGGGTAATCCGCAGCCGCGCACGCAGGTTGTCGTCGAGCAGGCTGATCGCCGTCGGCATCGCCTTGGAGAAATATTGCGCGCCCTGGCTGCCGCCGAAGACGACCAGATTGAAGGGCTCGCCCGGATGCGATGGCGCGTAGGGAACCTTTGCCGCCTCGATGATCGCCGGGCGAACCGGGTTGCCCGTCGTCACCGTCTTCTCGGGATAGGCGCCACCATTTTCAGGGAGGAAGCCGCCGGCGATCGCCTGGACGCGGGCCGCCAGCGCCTTGTTGGCGCGGCCCATCACGGCGTTCTGCTCGTGGATCATTGCGGGCACGCCGAGGCGCGTCGCGGCCAGCAGCGGCGGCACGGTCGGATAGCCGCCGAAACCGACGACGACGGCGGGCTTCAGCTTCTGGATCAGCTTCTTGGCCGCGCGCATGCCGCTCCACAGCGTCCAGAGCGAGCGCGCCACCGCGATCGGGTTTTTCGAGCCGATCGTCGCCGAGGGCACGACATGGATCTGTTCGGCCGGGAATTTGCCGGCATAGCGCTCGGCGCGGCTGTCGGTAACTAGATGAACGGAATAACCGCGGGCCTTCAGCTCGTAAGCGAGGGCTTCAGCGGGAAAGACGTGGCCGCCGGTTCCCCCGGCGGCAAGAAGGACGATGCCTTTACTCATATTCTTACTCCGCCGGCATTCCGTGCGGCACGCGGAAGAGGCTCCGGTCCTGCGCACGTTTTTCCGGGCGATGGCGCGTCAGCGCGAGAATGAAACCGGCGGTCACGCAGATCGCCACCATGGACGAGCCGCCGTAGGAAATCAGCGGCAGCGTCATGCCCTTTGCCGGAAGCAGTTCGAGATTGACGCCGATATTGATGATCGACTGGATGCCCATCTGCAGCACGAGGCCGGCGACGGCAAACCGGTTGAAGTCGTTCTTCTCCTTATATGCGTGCGACAGCCCCCTCAAGACAAGGACCGTGAACAGCGCAACGAGCGCGATGCAGAAGATGATGCCGAATTCCTCGGCGGCGACCGAGAAGATGAAGTCGGTATGCGCGTCCGGGATGATGCGCTTGACGATCCCTTCGCCCGGACCCTGGCCGAACCAGTCGCCGCGGATGATCGCTTCGCGGGCGGTATCGATCTGGAACGTGTCGCCCTCGCCGGTCATGAACTTGTCTATTCGTCCGGCAACGTGCGGGAAGACGTAATAGGCCGAGACGAGACCGCCGGCGCCGCCGACGCCGAGCACGATGATCCAGAGCCAGGGCATCCCGGCCATGAAGAACATGCCCCCCCAGACCGCTGTCGTCAGGATCGTCTGGCCAAGGTCAGGCTGGGCGACGAGAAGTGCCGCGACCATGCCGAACAGGATGATGGCGAAGAGGTTGCCCGGAATTTCCGGCTGGCGCGCATGCTCGGCGAACAGCCAGGCACAGACGACGACGAAAGCCGGCTTCATGAATTCCGACGGCTGGATGGAGATGCCGGCGAGCGTTACCCAGCGCCTGGAGCCCTTGACTTCGACGCCGAAGAACAGCGCCAGCAGCATCATCGCCAGCGCGACGATCAACAGCAGGATGGCGGTGCGGCGCACCTGACGCGGCGTCAGGAACGACAGCCCGATCATCACCATCAGCGACGGGATCATGAAGGCCGCATGGCGCTTGACGAAGTGAAAGGGCTCGAGCCCGATGCGCTCGGCAACCGCGGGCGACGCGGCGAAGGACAACATGAAGCCGATGCCCATCAGGAAGACGAACATCGCCAGGAAAAAGCGGTCGATGGTCCAAAACCAATCGGCCAGAGGCCCACGTTCCGCGCGGCTTACCATGTCATTTATCTCCTGTTGCCGAACCGATCAGCATGGTGATTCCGTCGAGCGCTGCCACATGGCTGACAAATGCATCGCCCCTGACTTCGAAGTTCTTATATTGGTCGAAGCTTGCGCAAGCCGGGGATAGCATCACCGCGACAGGGCCAGTTTCATCTTTTTCCGCATCGGCAGCCGCATGCGCGACGGCGCGCTCCAGCGTGCCGGAGATCTCGTAGGGCACCGCCTCGCCGAGCGTCGCGGCAAATTCGGCCGCCGCCTCGCCGATCAGGTAGGCCTTGGCGATGCGTGGGAAGAACGGCGCAAGCGTCGTGATCCCGCCGGATTTCGGCAGGCCACCGGCGATCCAGTAGATACGGTCGTAGCTCGACAGCGCTGGTGCAGCCGCATCGGCGTTGGTCGCCTTCGAATCGTTGACGAAGACGGCGTGGCCGCGCCTGCCGACCGGCTGCATGCGATGCTTCAGGCCCGGGAAGGACGCGAGCCCTGCCCTGATCTCATCGGCGCTGACGCCGACGGCAAGGCAGGCAGCAACGGCCGCAGCCGCATTCTGCGCGTTGTGGCTGCCGCGCAGCGTCTGGATGCCATCGAGATCGGCAAGCGGCAGTGCCGCGCCACCGGAGGCTTGAATGAGGCGCGTGCCTTCAGCGTAGATACCGTCGGCCAGCGGCTGTCGGCGCGAGATGCGGACAACCTTGGTCCCGGCACGCTCGACGCGGTCGGCGATCATTTCGCAATAGCTGTCATCGACACCGACGATCGCCGTATCGCTTCCGGCGACTAGGCGTTCCTTGACGTCGGCATAATGCTGCATTGTGCCGTGACGATCGAGATGATCGGGCGTCAGGTTGAGAAGGATGCCAGCCGACGGATTGAGCGTCGGCGCCAGATCGATCTGGTAGGACGAGCACTCGACCACATAGAAGCGCTGCGCCTTCGGCGGATCAAGCGTCAGAACGGCGGTGCCGATATTGCCGCCGAGCTGCGTATCCCTGCCTGACGATTTCAGGATATGGGCGATCAGCGCCGTCGTGGTCGACTTGCCGTTGGTGCCGGTTATGGCGATGAACGGGCTGTCAGGCGCATGGGCGCGACGCTCGCGAACGAAGAGTTCGACATCGCCGACGATATCGACACCGGCGGCACGCGCCAGATCGACGGTCCAATGCGGCTTCGGATGGGTCAGCGGTACTCCCGGAGACAGCACAAAGAGTGACTGCGCCGCCCAATCGATACCGTGAAGATCGGCCGTCGCGATGCCTTCGGCACCTGCCTTGGCGACACTATCAGGATTGTCGTCCCATGCCGTGACTTCTGCGCCTCCGGCAACCAGCGCCCGGGCCGTGGCAAGGCCGGAACCGCCGAGCCCGAAAAGCGCGACCTTCTTACCAGCGAGTGTCGTGACCGGAATCATTGCCCGCTCACCGCAGCTTCAGGGTGGAAAGGCCGAGCATCGCCAGGCCGACGGCAACGATCCAGAAGCGGATGACCACCTGGCTTTCCGTCCAGCCCTTCTTTTCGAAATGGTGGTGGATCGGCGCCATCAGGAAGACGCGGCGGCCGGTCATCTTGAAGAAACCGACCTGAATGATGACCGAGAGCGTCTCCATCACGAACAGGCCGCCGATGATCGCCATGACGATCTCGTGCTTGGTGGCGACGGCAACGGTGCCGATCGTGCCGCCGAGCGCCAGCGAACCGGTATCGCCCATGAAGATTGCAGCGGGTGGCGCATTGAACCACAGGAAGCCGAGACCGGCGCCGATGACGGCGCCGAGAACGACAGCAAGCTCGCCGGTGCCGGGCACGAAATTGATCTGCAGATAGCCCGCGAACACCGCGTTACCGGCGAGGTAAGAGATGATGCCGAAGGAGGCCGCGGCGATCATCACCGGAACGATCGCCAGACCGTCGAGACCATCGGTCAGGTTCACGGCATTGCCGGCCGCGACGATGACGAAGCCGCCGAAGACAACGAACATAATGCCGAGATTGATCAGGAAGTCCTTGAAGAAGGGGAAGGCAACCGACGAGCCGAAGGTCGAGCCCGCAGGACCCGAGGCCAGCGACGTGCGCATCATGAAATAGACGGCGATGCCGGCAATGATGAACTCGATGCCGAGGCGGGCCTTGCCGGAAAAGCCCTTGTCGCTCTGCTTCGTCACCTTGAGATAGTCGTCATAGAAGCCGATCGCGCCGAAACCGAGCGTCACCAGCAGGGTCGCCACGACATAGACATTCGAGAGGTCAGCCCAGAGCAGCGACGAACCGACGATACCGGCCAGGATCATCAGGCCGCCCATGGTCGGCGTACCGGCCTTCTTGAAATGCGTCTGCGGACCATCGGCGCGGATCGGCTGACCCTTGCCTTGGCGGATGCGCAGCGACCGGATGATCATCGGCCCGAACAGGAAGACGATCAGTGCGGACGTAAAAAGAGAGGCGCCTGTGCGGAAGGTAATGTATCTGAACAGGTTCAGAAATTTAAAATGTTCCGACAGTTCGACTAGCCAAATCAGCATTCAGGGCCCCTTGTTTACCCGGTCAAATCTCGCGCTGCGTGTCCGCAAATGGCGCAAACTTGTCAAGGAGCGCGGCAACGATCTTGCCGAAACCAATCCCCAATGACGATTTGACCATCAAGACATCGCCCGGCTCGACCGAGTTCAGTACAAAATCTTTGAGTTCTTCCGTCGTCTCGCGGTACTCGACGGCAACGCTGTCGGGGAGCGAGTCCCTCAGCGCCTGCATGTCCTTGCCTGCGAGCCAGACATGTTCGATACCGGCCGCAAGCAGCGGACCGGCGAGATCGGAATGTACGCGCTCGGCAAATTCGCCCATCTCCAGCATGTCGCCGAGCACGGCGACGCGGCGGCCGTAGCCCTGCGGGACGGCGGCAGCGAGCAGCGCGATCGCCGCGCGCATAGAGGCCGGGTTGGCGTTGTAGCTCTCGTCGATGACGGTCAAGGTGCCTGCGCCGAGCCTCAGTTTGTGGCGCTTGCCCCTGCCCTTTTCGGGCTGCAGCGTCGCCAGCGCATCGATCGCCTTGTCGAGATCGGCACCGACGAGGGTCACGACGCCGAGTGCAGCAAGCGCGTTCTCGGCGATATGGCGGCCGGGCGCGCCGATCGCCACTTCGAGCGTATCGCCATCGATCGTCAGCCACAGCGCCGAACTCTCGTCGGAACCGTTGAATTCGGCAAGACGGAATTCCGCCTTGGCATGCTGGCCGAAGGAATGGATGTTGGTGATACCGAGCGCCTGGGCGGTGCGGTCGAGGAAATTATACTGGTCGTTGTCGCGGTTCAGCACGACATGACCGCCGGGCGTCAAGCCTTCGAAGATCTCGGCCTTGGCGGCAGCGATTTCCTTGATGCTCTTGAAGTTGCCGAGATGGGCCGGCGCGATCGTGGTGATGACGGCGACATGCGGGCGGATCATCTGCACCAGTGGACGGATCTCGCCCGGGTGGTTCATGCCGACCTCGAAAACGCCGAAATGCGTATCGAGCGGCATGCGCGCCAGGGTCAGCGGCACGCCCCAGTGGTTGTTGAAGGAGGCGACCGAGGCATGCACCTTGCCGGATGGCGAGAGCACGTGGCGCAGCATCTCCTTGGTGGTCGTCTTGCCGACCGAACCGGTCACCGCGATGATCTGCGCCCGCGAGCGCTGGCGCGAGGCGATCGCCAGGCGTCCAAGCGCATCCAGCACATCGTCGACGACGATCATCGGCACGGTCAGCCGGCCGAGACCCGCAAGCCGCGCTTCACTGACGACGAGCAGCGACGCACCGTTGGCCATCGCCATCGAGGCATAGTCGTGACCGTCGACGCGGTCGCCCTTGATGGCGAAGAAGGCTTCGCCCGGCCCGATCGAGCGGCTGTCGATGGAAATGCCGGTGATCCCCTGCGGCAGCGTGCCAAAGGGGCGTCCCGCCATCGCGGTGATCATGTCTTCCGTGGTCCAAAGCCAGTTCAAGGTTTCAGCTCCTCCAAGGCCTCACGCACTTCGGCGTGATCCGAGAAAGGCAGCGTCACACTCCCGATGGTCTGCCCTTCCTCATGTCCCTTGCCGGCGACAATCAGCGTGTCGCCCGACTTCAGCATTGCGACGGCCTTGCTGATCGCCAGCGACCGGTCGGCGATTTCGGTGGCGCAGGTCGCAGCCGCCATGATCTCGGCGCGGATCGTCGCCGGATCTTCCGAGCGCGGATTGTCGTCGGTGACGATCACCACGTCGGCCAGACGGCAGGCGATCTCGCCCATGATCGGGCGCTTGCCCTTGTCGCGGTCGCCGCCGCAGCCGAAAACCACGACGACACGGCCGGTGGTGAACGGACGGACGGAATTCAGGACGTTCTCAAGCGCATCCGGCTTGTGGGCGTAATCGACGTAAGCGAGCGCGCCATCCTGGGTGTGGCCGACCAGCTCGAGGCGGCCGGAAGCACCCTGCAGCTTTTCGAGCGCAGCCATTGCGACCTTGGCCGGAACGCCTGTCGACATCGCAAGCCCTGCGGCAACCAGCGCATTGGCGATCTGGAAATCGCCGGCCAGCGGAATATCGACCTCGAAGATCTCGTCGCCGACATGCACTTCGGCCACCTGTTTGTGGCGGAAATGCTCGACGCGCTTCAATGTCAGGTAATCGCCCTTGCGGCCGACTGTGCGGACATCGTGACCGGCCTTGGTGGCCGCTTCGATGGCCTGCGGCGACCATGGGTCGTCGGCAAAGATGATCGCTGGCGAGCCCTTCGGCAGCAGCGTATCGAAGAGCCGCATCTTGGCGGCCATGTAGTCCTCGACCGTCGGATGATAATCCATGTGATCGCGGCCGAGATTGGTGAAGGCGGCGGCGGCCAACTTGACACCATCGAGGCGGCTCTGGTCGAGACCGTGGCTTGAGGCTTCCATCGCGGCATGCGTCACGCCCTCATCGGCGAGTTCGGCAAGCAGCTTGTGCAGCGAAACCGGGTCGGGCGTGGTCAGCGAGCCGTAATCGTTGCGGGTCGGCGAAACGACGCCGGTCGTACCGATCATCGCGGCCGGATGCCCGGCATGAGCATAAATCTGGCGGGTGAAGGAGGCGACCGAGGTCTTGCCTGCCGTGCCCGTTACGGCAACCATCGTGCCCGGCTGCTTGCCGTAGAAGTTGGCGGCCGCAAGCGACAGGAAGCGGCGCGGATCCTTGACGACGAGAACGGGGATGGAAGCTTCGACCGGCTGCGAGGTGATCGCGACTGCGGCACCGTTCCTGGCGGCGTCGGCGATGAAGCCCGCGCCATCGGCCTTGGTCCCGGCAACGGCGACGAAAGCCATGCCGCGTTCGACCTTGCGGCTGTCGGCTGTCAGGCCTGAAATTTCCAGCCCGCCTGCCGGTCCGTCGAGTTGATCCTTGATTTCCGGAAATGCGCTTCCGGCAATGTCCCGCAGTTTCATCAATGTCTTTTCTCTCTGGCGCCGCTCACCCCACGCGAATCGGCGCCGTATTCATTCAGACTCAATAAGACACCAACAAGGCCGATCCGTCTTCGCCGAATTGCGGTTCGACGCCAAGAATGGGGGCTGCGCGGCGGATAATGTTCTTCACCATCGGCGCAGCCGTGTAAGCGGCAATGTTCTGGCCCTTCTCGCCGTTATGCGGCTCGTCGCAGAAAGTCAGCACCACATAGCGCGGATTGTCGATCGGGAAGGCTGCCAGGAAGGCGTTGAAGTTGAGGTTGTGGGCGTAGCGGCCGTTGACGACCTTGTCGGCCGTACCCGTCTTGCCGCCGACATTGAAGCCCGGCACGTCGGCATTGCGGCCCGACCCCTTCAGACCGTTCAACTTGAAGAGATAGCGAATGCTGTCGCTGGTGCTCTTCTTGACGACGACTTCCGCCGTCTCGTCCGCCTGTTCGCGGGTGCGCGGCAGGAAGGTCGGCTCGATCAGCTTGCCGCCATTGACGAGAGCAGCACCGGCAACCGCCGTCTGCATCGGCGTTGTCGAAACACCGTGGCCGAAGGAGATCGTGATCGAGTTGATCTTCTTCCAGACCCTCGGCTGGCTCGGCATCTTCACTTCAGGAAGCTCGGTCTTCATCTTCGTCAGCAGGCCGAAGCGCGTCAGGTAATCCTTCTGCATCTCCATACCGACGATATCGATCATCTTCGCGGTACCGATGTTCGACGAATATTCGAAGATTTCAGGAACCGTCAGCCAGCGGCGCTGGCCGTGGAAGTCGTTGATGGTGAAGCCGCCGATGCGGATCGGGCGGCTGGCATCGAAGCTGTCGTTGATGCTGACCTTGCCGCTGTCAAGCGCCATGGCGGTCGAGAAGGTCTTGAAGGTCGAGCCCATTTCGAACGTGCCGTTCGACATGCGGTTCAGCCAGCCTTCCTTGGCGCCCTCTTCCGGATTGTTCGGATCGAAGTCAGGCGCCGAA
Organism: Rhizobium sp. Rhizsp82; assembly: GCF_047325115.1. Taxonomy (NCBI): domain Bacteria; kingdom Pseudomonadati; phylum Pseudomonadota; class Alphaproteobacteria; order Hyphomicrobiales; family Rhizobiaceae; genus Rhizobium; species Rhizobium sp. Rhizsp82. The sequence continues at coordinate 3,212,137 of NZ_CP168570.1, forward strand.
GCCATGCCGAGCACTTCGCCGGTATGGATGTCGAGCACGACGGCACCGGCGCCCTTGGCTTCGTAATTGGTCACGGCGCTGGTGACGACGTCGCGGACGATGTTCTGAACGCGGATATCGATCGACAGCTTCACCGGCTCGAGCGGCTGACCGCTGGTCATGCCGACGGAAGCGAGATCGGCAAGCCCCTGATCGTCGATATATTTCTCCATGCCGGAGACGCCGCGGTTGTCGATATTGACGTAACCGAGAATGTGCGAGGCCGTCGGACCACCCGGATAGAAGCGGCGCTTTTCCGGACGAAAGCCGACACCGGGAATGCCGAGTGCCAGGATCTGGCTCTGCTGCTTCGGCGTCAGCTGGCGGCGCAGCCAGGCGAAATGCGAGCTCTTCACCGAAAGCTTGCGATAGGTGCCCTTGACGTCGAGATCCGGCAATACGGTCGCCAGCTTCTCGATCGCCTCGTCGGCATCGACGATCTTGTTGGGCTCGGCAAACAGCGACACCGTGCGGATGTCGGTCGCCAGCACTTCGCCGTTACGGTCGAGAATATCAGGGCGCGAGGCCATCAGCCGGTCGGGCGGCAGGATCGAGGAAACGACCTCAGGATCCTTCATTGCATATTCGACGAGACGGCCGCCGATGACGCCGTAAAGCGCCGTGAAGCCGATGATCAGCAGGCCGACGCGGCTTTTCGCCTGGCCGGACTTCTTCTTGCGCGAACCTTCCAGCGGAAGGCTGCCGGTCGGGCCGCCGAAGCGGTTATAGACGCCGGAGGAGAAATGAGCCTGGCTCTTCAGAACCATGATGCGAGAGAGAAACGACATGCTTACTCCACCGATCCGGTTGCCATTTCGTCCTGGTCTTCGACCTCGGGCACAGCTGCCCGCGGCACAGGCTTCGGCGCCGCCTTGGCGGCAATAGCCGTTCCAGCCGCCGGCTTCTTCGCAGCCACGGCAGGAACGCCCGGCTTCTGGTCGGCCTTGGCTTCGGTGACATCGGGAACCGGAACCTGCGACTTCAGCATCGGCAGTTCGCGTGCATGGATGAGCGAGGTCGAATCCGTCGGCTGCAGCTTCAGCTCGTCATTATAAGTATTGACGAGGCGCTCCAGCCGGTTCGGCTGAGACTGCAGGGCCCAATCGGCCTTCAGTAGCTCGATCGTGTCCTTCTCGAGCTTGATCTCGGCCTCGAGGCGATGAACCTCCTCGAGCTTCAGCTCGGCGCGATGCTTGATCGTATAGGTCACGGCGGCCGCGGCCGTCATGACACCGATCAAAACGAAGTCGAACGTTCTCAGCACATCAACCCCCAAGTTTTCCGAGACTAGCCAGGCTAGGCAGGCCGAAGATGGACATGTCCGCTGCTTCGGCCGGAGCCGATGTGCGCTCCCCAGCGCGCAGCTTGGCGGAACGTGCCCGTGGATTTGCTTCGGCTTCCGCCTTGCTGGCAGCAACCATAGACTTCCCGACCGCATTGAACGTGGCGGCGCGCTCGTGCGCCACCGGAAGGTGACGCGAGCCCGAGGCCTTGCCGGCGCGATCGGAGAAGAATTTCTTGACGATCCGGTCTTCCAGTGAGTGGAAGGTGACGACGACGAGACGGCCGCCCGGCTTCAGCGCACGCTCGGCGGCAAACAGCGCCTGAGCCAGCTCACCGAGCTCGTCATTGACGAAGATGCGCAGCGCCTGAAACACCTGGGTCGCAGGATGAATCTTGTCCTTCATCTTGCGCGGCGTCACCAGCTCGATTAGCCCGGCGAGATCGCGGGTGGTTTCGAACAGCTTTTCGGCGCGGCGCTTCTCGATCGCATGCGCGATGCGCGGCGCCTGATCCTCTTCACCGAGGAAATGAAAAATGCGGATCAGCTCGGCGACCTTGGCGCGGTTGACCACATCGGCAGCAGAGACACCGGCAGCCGACATGCGCATATCAAGCGGACCGTTCTTCGAGAACGAGAAGCCGCGATCCGCCTCGTCGATCTGCATCGAGGACACGCCGATATCGAGTACGACGCCATCGAGCCCGCCGGCAGGCGCATGATCTGCAAGATTGGAAAACTGCGAGTGAATGAGCTGGAGATGACCGGAATGCTCAGCCACCAGCACCTGACCGGCAGCGATGGCCGTCGGATCGCGGTCGAGCGCGACGACATCAGCACCAGCGGCGAGAATCGCCGACGTATAGCCGCCTGCACCAAATGTGCCGTCGAGAACGACCTTGCCGGAAGACGGCTGCAGCGCGTCGAGCACCTCGTTGAGAAGAACCGGAATGTGACGAACCGGTCCGCCACCAGCTTCGGATGAACCTCCGCCAGGATTCGTCACCATTCCGCGCCCTCGCTTGTTCAGGAGCGCTTGCCCGCCAGCGCGCGCCCCTCTCGTGCCTGCATCTGGGCCGCCTGAAATGCCTGCGGCTGCCACAGCTGAAAATGATCTGCCCGCCCGACGAAAGTCACCTCGTCCGAGATCCTCGTGAAATCCCGAATGAAATCCGTGACCATCAAACGCCCCTCGGCGTCGAGCTTCATGAAGACCCCGCCCCCATGAATGAGAAGCGACATCTCGTTCGCGACCGGCGAAAACGGATCCTCCGCAGCGATCTGCCGCTCGAATCTTTCGAGAAGATCCGGGCCGCCGACGCTGATCGCCGGAAACACAAAATCCTGGAAGCAATAGAGCTCCTGGATATTGCGCTGCGCCAGCACGGAACGAAAGGCCGCAGGCACGGAAACCCTGCCCTTGGAATCGATCCTGTTGGTCGCACTTGAAAGGAAGCGGCTCATGACACGAAACATCCGTTTCCGAAAGAGCCCGAAGCGAAGAACCGCCACCGGAACCCTTAACACAGAGCACAGCTTCGCAAGCCGAACGGACCGAGACCCGCCCGGCGCTTCCGGAACGGAAGGCGCCTTGGCTTTGCGATTGACGGGCAGATGATTGCCCTTGTGCAGTGCTCTTATGGGATACCATGGGACCATATGGGCGTCAATGGGAAACGCCCCTCTCGCGATGAGCGCAGTACCGAAAATTTATAAGCTGTTAAGTTTAACAAAGGGTTAGGATCGGCATTTTCCGGCACCCGAGAAAACGTCCGTAAGAAACCGCAAATATAGGCTGAGCGCCTGATTTCTCAGCATAAACCGGCCGCGACGGCGGCGGCTGCCGCCACCGCGCCGAAGGCATGATGATAGAAGAAAGTTAAATCGCCAGTTGGCCTGTAAGCCGGGTTCTGTATGGCTCCGGTTTGACCCGGAACGTGGCAGCCATTCCTCTGGGACAGCGTTTGCACGCTGCCTCTCGCAACCCACCCGGATGACTGGCCTGGAAACCAGCCGGAAGGCTTGCGCCAACCGCGTCATCCCTATTCGGTCTTGCTCCCGGTGGGGTTTACCGTGCCGTTTGCGTTGCCGCAAACGCGGTGGGCTCTTACCCCACCCTTTCACCCTTACCTGCGCGGACGCAGGCGGTTTGCTTTCTGTGGCACTTTCCCTGAGGTCGCCCTCGCCGGACGTTATCCGGCACCGTGTTTCCGTGGAGCCCGGACTTTCCTCACCCTACCACCTTTCGGCATTGTAAAGCGCGGCTGCCCGGCCAACTGGCAGCGCTCCCTTAGCGGAGCCCGCCGGCAATTGCCACAGCAAATATCAGCGCGGGTTACCGGAAAGCCGGTTTGAAATCCGTCGCATAGCCCTGCGGCGCAATCTCGCCGGTCATCAGCAGCTCGGCGCCCAGCCGCCCGATCTCGTCCGAACTCTTCGCCGACGTCCCGGCGCAACCGGTCAGCACGGCGATGCCGGGCGACGAGGTGAAGCCGATCATCGGATGCCTGCTGGCCGTTTTCGACACCACGCAGGATGCCGTCGAGACCGAGAGCGGCTTCAAATCCGGAACCAGACGCCGGGTGATCAGCATCAGGTGATCGCGTGCCCGCGGCCGGCCATCGGTGCGGAACCAGGCCCGGAGCTCGGCATCAGTCTTCAGCTGGTAGTCATCAGGGTCGCCACCGATCTTCAGATAGAGTTTTCCGTCAGGGTAACGGATCGGCGGCAGCAGGTAGATGTCGATATCGCGGGTTTCGAGAATGAGCGACGGCATGCCGGCAAAGGCCGCACCCTGCTCCTCGCTGACCTCGAACATCACCACCGTCCGCCCATAAACCGACATATCAACGGATTCGGCCAAGAGATTCTCGCTGATGGAGAAACCGCCCGCCGCGAGCAGCACCTTTTCCGCCGTGACGGTCCTGCCGCCCGATGTCTCCACCGCAACGATCCCGCCCTCGTCGCGGATCGCCGTCACATAGTCGCGGATGACAGTGGCACCGCGCTTTTCGGCAATCGTGGACTGCGCTCTCACCAGCCGCCGCGGGCTGATATAGCCGGCATCCTCCCGCTGGAAGACGCCCTCGCAACCCTGCGGTAGGGCGAAATAGGGGAAGGCCTGCTTCAACGCAGCGCCATCAAGCATCCGCGTCTCGACATCGAGCGAATCCGCCGCATTCTTGGTATCGCGGGTGTAGTCGGAACCGGTGGGAGCAACGACGACGCAGCCCGCTTCGGTATAGAAATCGATGCCGCTTTCCGCCGCGATCTCCGCGTAGCGCGCGATGGAGCGATTGGCGAGAAGCGCCCAGTCCCGGTCGGGATCGACCGTGCGAGTGATGCGGCCTTCGTCATAGTGGCTGGCGAAGACGCCCTGATGCGCCCTGCGATTCTCCGGCTCGTCCGGACCGATGACGGCAACGCCATCCGCCTGCATGGCGAGATATTTTGCGGCAGCCGCGCCCATCATGCCGCGGCCGACGACGATATATTTGAAATCCGCTGCCATGCCTGCCTTCCCTGTCTGCCGGAATAGGATTCCGGAAATCCGGGGACAGGGATAGCCGCCTGCGGGATGGGCGGCAAGGCGGCGAGCCGTCATGGCCGCCGGCATCTGCCCGTCTTCAACCCGGCCATGTCTCACCTCGCTTCTGCGACGTCAGACATTGCGGCCGGAAAGTTGAATCATTTTCTGAAGTGCTAGCGGAAAAGGATTCCGCATCAGCCGGTTAGCGGCGCTCTCAGAGAAGCGCCAGAACCTTGCCGCAATAGGCCTTGGAGACCGGGTTCATGCGCTTGGCGGCATGGCCGGCATTGTACTTGAGGATCGTGCCGCAGGTTTCGCCGCCGCCGAGCTCATGGGCCATGGAGAGATATTTCATGCCGTACTTGATGTTGGTTTCCGGATCGAAGAGGCCCTTCTTGGTACCGGCATAGCCCATCATCCGTGCTGTTGCCGGCTTGATCTGCATCAGGCCGATTTCGCCGGCGCTGCCGCGTGCATTCGGATTGAAGTTGCTTTCGACGCTCACGACGGCCGAGGCGAGTGCCACCGGTACGTCATACTGCTTTGCGTATTTTGCGATGAGAACCGAATACTTGTTGGTCGCAAAGTCAGGCATTGCATAGCCGCTGTCGCGATCGACGGTCTTGAATTGAACCGTCTCAGTCTTATCAGTTTTATTATCTGCTTCGCCCGCGAAGGCACAGTTATACCCTGCCAGCAGCACGCCAACGCATGCCGCAGCACCAATAATCGCATTTCTCATGTAGTCTTGACACTCCGACCCAAAGAATTGCCGGACTGCGCGCCTCGCCGTCTCACGGTAACACGCAGCCAAGGAATGACTGCATGCCGCAGCAATTCTTATCGTTTCAGTTGACGTCTGGCCGCTACACTTCACAAAGGCCGCAGACGCCGTTCAGCGGCAGGGGTTAGACCATCGCAATGAGGAGATAATAGGGAAATGATGTGGCACTGCACAATTCAAGTGTGAATCTGCAAATTCGCCGGTGAAAGCACCACAGCCGCGCTTACGAATAGCGCGGCAGCGCGCCAAGCAGCCGGTGCAGCGTATCGATCGTCGAGAAGTCGGCGATTCCATCCACCCGCTCCGGGCGGAAATGGCGCTGGAAAGCCTCCAGCTCACCGGCCATCTTGTCGGAGAATTCACCCGTGATTTCCGTGCCGTAACCATAGAGCGACAGCATAGACTGCAGGGCCTCGATCGGCTGCCCGCGGTCGCCCCGCTGGAAGAACCGTCCACCGGTGATCGGCGCCGGTTCGACCCAGTGCCCGACCCCCGCTCTATGCAGTTCTCCCCAAGGGAATCTCTCGCCCGGATCGACCTTGCGAACCGGCGCCACATCGGAATGTCCGAGCACTCTTTCGGGCAGGATCGACCAACGTTCGCCACAATCCCGACACAGTTCGATCACTGCCGCAATCTGCTCTTTCGGGAATTCGGGCAACCCGCCCGGATGGCCGGCATTGGCGATTTCGATGCCGATCGACGCGGAATTGACGTCGTCCTGGCCGTGCCAGCTGCTCTTGCCCGCATGCCACGCACGGCGCGTCTCCGGCACCATCTGCACGACGTCGCCGTTTTCATGGACGAAATAGTGCGACGAGACCTGGCTTTCCTCGCGACAGAGCCAGTCGAGTGCCGATTCCGGCGTCGACATCCCGGTATAATGGAGAAGAATGATATCCGGCTTCCGCCCCCCTGCCCGCTCGCCATGGTTCGGCGACGGCTTCACGGAGGCCTTGCGGTAGTCAGCCTCGAAGGCGGTCATGCTGCGCGGCGTTCCTTCTCGATCGCCGCATAGGCGTCGTTGAGGGCAGCCATACGCTCGTTGGCGATCGCATGAAACTCTTCCGGCACGCCGCGCGATACCAGCCGGTCCGGATGGTTTTCGCTGACCAGCGCCAGATAGCGGCGGCGGATCGTCGGGAAATCGTCTGCGGAGGAGACGCCGAGAACCTTGTAGGGATCGCGGCCGATCGAGACGTGGCGGGCGGCGATCTGCTCGAAGCGCTGCTCGCTCATCTTGAAGATTTCGGCGATATGACGAAGGAAGTTCATTTCCTTCTCATGGATCAGCCCATCCGCCTTGGCGATATGGAACAGACCGTCGAGAACGTCTTCCAGTACCGGGCAGTTTGCAGCGCAGGTGACGCAGAGCGACGACAGCTTCTCGGCATAGGCCTCGTAACCGGCAACGTCCTGGCGCGCAAGATTATAGAGACGGGCGACATTCTTCGCCTGATCCTGCGGAAATTCGAAAATGTCGCGGAAGGCCTGAACCTCCTTCTCGCTGACGATACCGTCTGCCTTCGCCATCTTGGCTGAAAGCGCGATGACGGCGACGGAGAAAGCAACCTTGCGGCGGGTCTCGGGATCGCCTTCGAAAACCGTGCGCACGGCCTCGACTACCGCGGAGAGCACATTGCCCGCAGTATTGCCAATGGCGTTGAGCAGTTTTTCCCAGAAGGACATCGAAGTTTCCCGCATCGCAATATCTGATAACACCATGACCAAATAATCGTTGCCAATGCAAGGCAGCGATTAGTCGTAAGGTTGAAAACACTTTTCACAATTCGGTAATTGTTTGCCGATGGTACGCCGCATTTTCCGTCTGCGGTGAGACAGTTTCCACAGATCTTGGCGGCATCCGATCGCCGTCTGAACCGATTATATCGGCGCTTCCGGCCGGGCTTCGCCAGCGGTGCCGATTTTTCGTCAATTCTTTACTTTACAGGCCTCTTTCCCTGCCCCATGCATGCATTAGCTAAGCCGTGCGCAATCGCGCATCTCAGGTCGACATGGAGGGAACATGGCCAAACAGAAAGTCGCAATGCTGACCGCCGGAGGCCTCGCTCCCTGTCTGTCTTCCGCTGTCGGCGGCCTCATCGAGCGCTATAGCGACATAGCTCCCGACATCGAACTGATCGCCTACAAGTCCGGCTACCAGGGCGTCCTGCTCGGCGACAGCATAAAAATCACCAAGGACATGCGCGAGAAGGCTCCGCTGCTGCACCGCTACGGCGGCTCGCCGATCGGCAACAGCCGCGTCAAGCTGACGAACGCTGCCGACTGCGTGAAGCGCGGCCTCGTCAGGGAAGGCGAAAACCCGCTGCGCGTCGCAGCCGAGCGCCTTGCCGCTGACGGCGTCACCATCCTGCACACGATCGGTGGCGACGACACCAATACGACGGCGGCCGATCTCGCCGCCTATCTCGCCGCCAACAACTATAACCTGACCGTGGTCGGCCTGCCGAAGACCGTCGACAACGACGTCGTGCCGATCCGCCAGTCGCTCGGCGCCTGGACGGCAGCCGAAGTCGGCGCGCATTTCTTCGACAATGTCAGCAACGAACAGAGCGCCGCCCCGCGCACCCTCGTCATCCACGAAGTCATGGGCCGCCACTGCGGCTGGCTGACGGCAGCGACCGCGCAGGCCTACCTGAAGCGCACGCGCCACAATGAATATGTCGACGGCATGCTGATGAACGCAGGCATGAAGAGCATCGATGCCGTCTACCTGCCGGAGACCGCCTTCGACCTGCAGGCCGAAGCGGCCCGTCTCAAGGAGATCATGGACCGCACCGGCCACGCCACCGTCTTCGTCTCCGAAGGCGCCTGCCTCGATGCCATCGTCGCCGAGCGCGAAGCTGCCGGCGAAACAATCAAGCGCGACGCTTTCGGCCATGTGAAGATCGACACGATCAACGTCGGCGGCTGGTTCCAGAAGCAGTTTGCAAGCCTCCTGAATGCCGAACGTTCGCTCGTCCAGAAGTCCGGCTATTTCGCCCGTTCGGCTCCCGCCAACGCCGAAGACCTGCGCCTGATCCAGAGCATGACCGACCTCGCTGTCGAAAGCGCTCTCAACAAGGTCTCCGGCGTCACCGGTCATGACGAGGATCAGAACGGCAAGCTGCGCACCATCGAATTCCCGCGCATCAAGGGCGGCAAGGCCTTCGATACATCGGCCAAGTGGTTCGCCGAATTGATGGATCAGATTGGCCAAAAATACCGCGCCGCATGATTGACGCAGGGTTGATATGGTGTCTTTGCTTGTTTCTTAGGGAATAGGAGGAGATTCCATGTCGCTCGAAGCCTGGCTCGCTTTTGCTGCTGCTTCCGCCATCATGCTGGCCATTCCGGGACCGACGATCCTGCTCGTCGTCTCCTATGCGCTCGGCCATGGCCGCAAGACGGCGCTGGCGACCGTATCGGGCGTAGCGCTTGGCGATTTCACCGCCATGACCGCGTCGCTCTTCGGCCTCGGCGCCCTGCTCGCGGCTTCCGCGACATTGTTCACAGTTTTGAAGTGGGTCGGCGGCGCCTACCTGATCTGGCTCGGAATCAAGCTCTGGCGGGCGCCGATCATCCCCGGCCCCGTTGCCGATAACGACAATCTGCCGGAAGAAAAGTCACTCAAGATCTTTCTTCACGCCTATGTCGTCACCGCGCTGAACCCGAAGAGCATCGTCTTCTTCGTCGCCTTCGTGCCGCAGTTCCTGAACCCGGCAGCCCCCTTCTTCGAACAGATGCTAATCATGGAGCTCACCTTCCTGGTGCTCGCCACGATCAATGCCTCGAGCTATGCCCTGCTCGCCCACGCCGCCCGCGGCCTCATCCGCAAAGCAAGCGTCCAGCGCGCCGTCAACCGCACGGGCGGCACGCTGCTGATCGCAGCAGGCGCCGTCACCGCCGGCTACCGCCGCATTGCGGCCTGAGCGCAATCGCAATTTTCAGCGGGTTGCGACGCCCATACGAATAGGTTAATGGGAAAAATCAGTGCTTAGCTTCTCAGTAACTTTTTAAACGCTGCCAGGGCGGCGCGATTCACGAAAGTGACAGAATGGTAGCGAACGGATTTTCCGGCCTGAAACGCAGTCTGGTCGTTTCGACGATGCTCTGCGGAATCATGACCGGATGCTCGACCGTCGAGTACACCTCCCAGGCTGAATTGAGCGCGGTGCAGACCGTCGTTCCGACGCCGAAGCCGGGTGAAGATGCGATGATGATGGCGGCCGTTCCGGCTGCCGACGGCTCCGCTCCGCAGACCCCGATGGCATTTGCTGCCGCCAATCCGCAGACGACGCCGGCTCTTTCGGCAGAGACAGCCGTGCTGCCGACCGCCGTTTCACCGGCCGATGCCGCCTTCCAGCAAACCGCTTCGGCCGCCATGCCGACCGAGATTCCGCTGACTCCGGAGATGACGGCGATCCAGTCCGTCGTCCCGACCCCGCGTCCCGGCACGCCGGCATCGCCCGCCACCCAGCTCGCCTTTGCAGCGACCACGCCTCAGAACGGCGCGCTCGCAGCACTTGCGGTCCAGACCAGCGCGCCGCGCTCGATGTCCGATTTCACCTTCGACGAATCCGGTCCGATGGATCCGCCGACGGCACCGCCGATGTTCAGCGACAACGATACCGACGATGCGCCGACTGCAGAGAAGGGCTTCGTCAACAAGCTGATCGAGAAATACGCCAAGCTCTATGAAATGCCGGCGTCCCTGCTTCACCGCGTCGTCCATCGCGAAAGCCGCTATAATCCGCGCGCCTATAACAAGCGCGGCTATTTCGGCCTGATGCAGATCAAGTACAACACCGCGAAATCGATGGGTTACGACGGCGAGCCGTCCGGCCTGCTCGATGCCGAGACCAATATCAAATACGCCGCGAAATATCTGCGCGGCGCCTGGCTCGTCTCCGACAGCAAGGAAGATGATGCGGTCCGCCTCTATGCGCGCGGCTATTATTACGATGCCAAGCGCAAGGGCATGGACGACGTTGCCCAGGGCAACTACTGATCCCTACCCTTTGAACCCGATGGTCAGGGCGACGACAGCGCCCCGACGATCTGCTTGACGAGCGCCTGCGGTTGGTAGCCGAGGCGGCTTGGCGTCAGCCCCATGCGCACGACGACGAGACCGGCGGACGGCACGATCGCCACGCTCTGCCCATCATGCCCTTCCAGCCAGAACGTATCGGACGGCAGCCCCGCAGCAGCGCTCAGATCGCCGCCGGGTGCTGCAAGCCACGCCTGCCCCTGCGTATATTTTCCGCCTGACGACTGCGTCGGCGTGCGCATCGTCGCAACGAACCCCTCCGGCAGCATGCGCTGACCGTTCCACACGCCATCCTGTATCAGGAACTGCCCGAAGCGCGCCCAGTCATGCGCGGTAGCATAAAGATAGGAGCTTCCGGCGAACGTACCACGAGCGTCGACCTCCAGCACCGCGCTCTGCATGCCGAGCGGCCCGAACAGCGCCTCGCGCGGATAATCGAAGGCCCGCTGCGGATCGCCGAGCCGGTCCATCCAGATGCGCGAGAGAAGGACGGCGGTACCGCTCGAATAGCGGAAGGTCTGGCCGGGCTTGTCCACCAGCGGCGCATTGACCGGCAGCGTCACCATGTCAGGATCGAGATAGAGCATGCGCGTCACATCGGCGACGGCGCCGTAATCCTCGTTGAAGGCAAGGCCGCTCTCCATGCCCAAGAGATCGGCAAGCGTGATCGCCGAGCGGCCATCGCCGCGCCAGGCATCAAAGAGATGCGCATCGTCGAAATTCAGCTTGCCTGCCAGCATCACCCGGCCGACCAGCGCGGCGTTGACGGTCTTGGTCATCGACCATCCGAGCAGCGGCGTGCGCGCATCGAAACCGTCGCCATAGCGCTCGGCGACGATCTTGCCGTTATGCACCACGACGATCGCCCGCATCGCCGGTCCGGCAAGTGCGGCGTCGGCGAGCAGCGGGGCGAGCTTGGGATTGTTGGACGCGGCGACACGATCGCCCTCCGGCCACAGTTCCTCGCTCGGCGGCGGCACGGCAAGATCCTCCTCCAGCGCGGCATTGGCGGCCGCCTGATAGTCGCCATCGGGCACGCTTGTGCAGCCGAAAGCGCCGCGATAAAGCGCATGGCCGGGCGCAAACAGACCGAGGATGCGCGCCGAGACCTTGCCTTCCTCCCGGTTGACCGAGACGCGCACGAGCCTCAGCAGCGGATTGCCCGGTGCCTGCACGTCCTCATAGAGCACCGCATCGGGATCGCGCCCCGCCATGAAGACGTTCGAGCAGACGATCTTTGCCGCATAGCCATCACCGACCCGCAGGAGCTCCGGCGGCCGGACATAGAGCCAGATGGCACCGCCGATCACCACGATGACGACGAGCGCCAGCAGCGCCTTCAGGATACGCAACACAACACGCATGTTTCTTCCTCCACCGGTGGAGAGAAGCAGGAAACGCAATCACAAAAAAGAGCCGAAACGCAGAAGCGTCATTTCATCCCACGCTATCGGCGCAGAAAACGATGCCCACAGCCCGCGTCATCAAACTGTAGCAGCGCCGCGTTAAACGCCCTGAACGCTAAAAACGGTGATGGAATCAGATGACCGAATTTGCACCGGATGCCGGCTTCCGCAAGAACCGGAAACTCAAGGACGCGCTTCTCCGCCACAAGGCATTCTCCAAGGAGGGCCTTTCCGAGCGCCTTTTTGGCTTGCTCTTCTCCGGCCTCGTCTATCCGCAGATCTGGGAAGACCCCGATCTCGACATGCAGGCCATGGAGCTGCAGCCCCATCATCGCATCGTCACGATCGGCTCCGGCGGCTGCAATATGCTGGCCTACCTCTCCAAGGCACCGGCCTCGATCGACGTCGTCGATCTGAACCCGCATCACATCGCGCTGAACCGCCTGAAGCTCGCCGCCTTCAAGAACCTGCCGGGTCACGCCGATCTCGTCCGCTTCCTGGCGATGCCGAACGAAGCGTCGAACAGCCGCGCTTTCGACCAGCATCTGTCGCCGGTTCTCGACGAGGCGACGCGCAGCTACTGGAACGGCCGTAAGTTCGGCCGCCGCCGCGTCACGGTCTTCGACCGCAATATCTATGAAACCGGCCTGCTCGGTCGCTTCATCGGCGCCGCCCACCTGCTCGCCCGCCTGCATGGTGTGGACCTGAAGCAGATGACCAAGACCCAGTCGATCCGCGAACAGCGCCAGTTCTTCGACGACAAGGTCGCCCCGCTGTTCGAAAAGCCGGTCGTGCGCTGGATCACCGGCCGCAAGAGCTCGCTCTTCGGCCTCGGCATCCCGCCGCAGCAATATGACGAGCTGGCCAGCCTCGCCGCCGACAATTCGATCGCGCCGGTGCTGAAGCACCGCCTCGAAAAGCTCGCCTGCCACTTCCCGATGCGCGATAACTACTTCGCCTGGCAGGCCTTCGGCCGACGCTACGCCGCAGGCGACGAAGGCCCGCTGCCGACCTACCTGAAGCCAGAGCATTACGAGGTGATCCGCGCCAATGTCGATCGCGTCACCGTGCACCACGCGAACTTCACCGAGCTGCTCGCCAAGGAACCGGCCGCCTCGCGCGACCGCTACATCCTGCTCGACGCGCAGGACTGGATGACCGACGAGCAGCTGAACAGCCTCTGGGCCGAGATCAGCCGTACCGCCCGCCCCGGCGCCCGCGTCATCTTCCGCACCGCGGCCGAAAAGAGCATCATCGAAGGCCGCCTCTCGCCCGCCATCCGCGAGCAGTGGGATTACTTCGAAGAGAAGTCGCGCGACATGACGGCTCTCGACCGCTCGGCGATCTATGGCGGCTTCCACATCTACGGGAAGAAGGCGTGACCGAAATCCGCACCCTCCCGGATGATCGATCCGAAGCGCATGCCGGCCTGATGGACGGCATGTACCGCTACCAGCGTCACATCTACGATCTGACGCGCAAATATTACCTGCTCGGCCGCGACAAGGCGATCCGCAGCCTCGATGTGCCCAAGGCCGGCACGCTGCTCGAAGTCGGCTGCGGCACGGGCCGCAATCTGGCGCTCGCCCACAAGCGCTTCCCCGACGCCCGCCTCTACGGCCTCGACATCTCCCAGGAGATGCTGATTTCGGCCCGCAAGACCTTCGCCACCAAGGCTGCGGTTCCGGATTTCCGCGTCGCCGACGCCACCGCCTTCACGCCGCGTGAATTCGGCGCCACCGGTTTCGACCGCATCCTGATCTCCTACGCGCTGTCGATGATCCCCGATTGGGAGCGCGCCACCGACGCAGCCATCGCCGCCCTCAACCCCGGTGGCCAGCTGCATATCGTCGATTTCGGCCAGCAGGAGCGTCTTCCCGGCTGGTTCCGCGCCCTGCTCAAGGGCTGGCTGACGAAATTCCACGTCACGCCCCGCGCCAACCTGCGTGAGGTTCTTGAGGCCCAAGCCCATGAAAATGGCGCGGAATTGGCTTTCGAGACGCTCTATGGCGGCTATGCCTGGCGCGCGGTCATTACCGCCAGGCGCGCATAATTCGCTTGAAACTAACCGATTTTTTACGTTGATATGGTGAAAAGAGGATTATTCCTCGGCTGCATTCGTCTTCGAAGGTCATGCTGTGGGGCAAGTAGATCATTCGTTACATGACGGGATATTCATGCGCGGACTTTTGTTTTGCGTTTTGCCGCTGGCTTTGATGCTCGCCGGTTGCAGCTCCACGGGCTACGACTATCTCGAAACAGCCTCGATCAAGAAGCCCCGCTTCCAGGATACCGATCCGCAGGATTTCGGCCCGAAGACCCCGCATCAGAACGATATTCACGGTATCGACATCTCCAAATGGCAGGGCGATATCGACTGGCAGACGGTGAAATCCTCCGGCGTCGCCTTCGCCTTCATCAAGGCGACCGAAGGCAAGGACCGGGTCGACCCGAAGTTCAATGAATACTGGCAGCGCGCCCGTGCCGTCGGAATTCCGCACGCGCCCTACCACTTCTACTATTTCTGCTCGTCAGCCGACGAGCAGGCCGACTGGTTCATCCAGAATGTGCCGAAGGAATCGATGCGCCTGCCGCCCGTCATCGACGTGGAGTGGAACGCGGAATCGAAGACCTGCAAGCTCCGTCCTGATCCGGCCACCGTGCGTGCCGAAATGCAGCGTTTCATGGACCGGCTGGAAGCCTATTACGGCAAGCGCCCGATCATCTACACCTCGGTCGATTTCCACCGCGACAATCTGCAGGGCTATTTCCAGGATTACCATTTCTGGGTGCGCTCGACGGCAAAACACCCCGAAGTAACCTATGGCGACCGCCGCTGGGCCTTCTGGCAATACACCTCGACGGGCGTCATTCCAGGCATTCAGGGACCGACGGATATCAATGTCTTCGCCGGCAACCAGAAGAACTGGAACAATTGGGTCGCTGCGGTTTCCAAGGATAGAAATTCTTAGTAACGTCCACCGAACTTTCTTGCTTCCGTCACATTCATCTGTGAAAGCGGCGGACATATTTCGGATATAAGGACGAACCCATGCACCGCTCGCTCGCAAGCCGCTCTGCACTTGCTCTTCTGTTTGCCGTCACGTCTGCCACCACCGTTTTCGCCCAGCAGGCTGCCCCTGCCCCGGCTGCACCCGCCGCCCCGCAGACCCCGGCTGTCGCCTGCGACGGTGACCTCTCGCAGTTCCTGGCAGGTGTGAAGGCCGATGCGATTGCCGCCGGTGCCACCGCCGAAGCCGCGGACCAGGCACTCGCCGGCGCCGAGATCGATCCCAAGGTTCTGAGCCGCGACCGCGCCCAGGGCGTTTTCAAGCAGACCTTCCTCGAATTCTCGCAGCGCACCGTCAGCCAGGCCCGCCTCGATATTGGCCGCCAGAAGATGAAGCAGTATGCGGATGTCTTCGCCAAGGCCGAACAGGATTACGGCGTGCCGGCCGGCGTCATCACCGCCTTCTGGGCGATGGAAACCGACTTCGGCGCCGTTCAGGGCGATTTCAACACCCGCAACGCCCTCGTGACGCTCTCGCATGATTGCCGCCGCCCCGAGCTCTTCCGTCCACAGCTGATCGCTCTCATCGAGATGGTCCAGCACGGCGACCTCGACCCGGCAACCAACACCGGCGCATGGGCCGGCGAAATCGGCCAGGTGCAGATGCTGCCGCGCGACATCATCGCCTACGGCATGGACGGCGATGGCGACGGCCATGTGCGCCTGAAGCAGAGCGGCCCGGACGCCATCCTGACGGCCGCCAAGTTCATCCAGCATCTCGGCTTCGAGCGCGGCCAGCCCTGGCTGCAGGAAGTCACCGTGCCCGACAACCTTCCCTGGGAAAAGTCCGGCCTCGGCGGCACGATGAAGGCTGGCGACTGGTTTGCGCTCGGCGTCAAGCCGCGTGACGGCAACACCAATTTCGGCGAACTCGAAGGCGACCTCGTTCTGCCGCAGGGCCGCCTCGGACCGGCCTTCATCGCCTATCCGAACTTCAAGATCTATCTCGAGTGGAACAAGTCGTTCATCTACACGACCTCGGCCGCCTATTTCGCGACCCGCCTCTCCGGCGCCCAGCCCTACCAGAAGGGCACCCCGGAACAGGGCCTTGCCAACGACCAGATGAAGCAGCTGCAGACCAAGCTGCAGTCGCTCGGCCATGACGTCGGCGAGATCGACGGCATCCTCGGTTCCGGCACCCGCGTCGCCATCCAGAAGGAACAGCAGCGTCTCGGCATGCCGGCCGACGGCTGGGCGACGCCGGGCCTCCTCGGCGCCCTCTGAGTCGCCGAAACAAATCGTTACGCAGCAATGCCATCGCGTCCGCCCGTCAGACCGGGCGCGATTTTCTTTTATGCCGCGATTTCAGGAGCTTCGGCAAAAGCCTTCATCCGGACGCAAGCCTTAACGCCGGGATCGCCGACTTTAACGCGCCGTTAAAATGTGTGAAGAAATTTTCGTCTGAATTTTTCGAACGATTTCAATGCCGTGATTGATACACACAGCACTTATCCACTGGCTGTTGCTGCGGCGCAACATGGAATTCGCTTTTCAGCCGACACATTTCGGACATAGTATGCCCTCGTTAACGCAAAGGAGGCAGACATGGGTATCACACGATCCTTGAATGTCCTGTTGGTCAGTGCAGCGTTCGCGTTCGTCTTGTCTATGCTCTTCATCTGAGCGGCAAACCGGACCCTATGACTGGAATACCGGACTCCTGAGTGAACAGTTCAGCAAACTAAAAAAGCGCATGTCCCGCCTGACATGCGCTTTTTTGTTGCCGTCAAATCTGCTGCCGTGATCAGGCAGCTGCGCCCTCGGCCTTGGTCTCGCCCCGGCGGAAGCCGAGATTCGTGAGAACCGCCGAAACCAGCGGTGAGCGGTTCATCGTGTAGAGATGGAATTCGTGCAGCCCGCGGCGCACCAGATCCTCGATCTGCTCGGCAGCCACATCCGCCGCCACCTTGGCGCGCTCTTCCGGCTTGTCGTCGAGACCGGCGAAACGCTCATCTAGGAAAGCCGGGATGACGGTGCCACAGGCGCCGGCAAAGCGCTTCAGCTGCGTCAGGTTGAGGATCGGCATGATGCCCGGCACGATCGGCATCTTCACGCCCGCAGCGCGCACCTTCTCAAGGTAGCGCTCGAAATTGTCGTTGTCGAAGAAGAACTGCGTCAGCGCCCGGTTGGCGCCGTTATCGGCCTTGCGCTTCAGCATGTCGATATCGGCAGGGACATCCTTGCTCTCGGGATGCTTCTCCGGATAGGCCGAAACCGAGATCTCGAAATCGCCGATCTCGCGAAGACCCGCGACAAGCTCGGAGGCATTGG
This sequence comes from Rhizobium sp. Rhizsp82, assembly GCF_047325115.1. Taxonomy (NCBI): domain Bacteria; kingdom Pseudomonadati; phylum Pseudomonadota; class Alphaproteobacteria; order Hyphomicrobiales; family Rhizobiaceae; genus Rhizobium; species Rhizobium sp. Rhizsp82. The sequence continues at coordinate 3,229,568 of NZ_CP168570.1, forward strand.
CATAGCCGCCCGGATGCGGCTGATAGGGCGCGCCGGCGCCGCCGGGCGCATCGCCGCGCAGCGCCACGAAGTGCTTGACGCCCGCCTTGCGGAAATTGTCGATGACCTGATGCGTCTCTTCCTTGGTCGCGCCGACGCAGGTGAGATGCGAGGCCGTGGCAAGCGGGGTCTCGTTGAGGAAGCGCGTGACCGCGGTCAGCGTCGGCGCCTTGGTGGTGCCGCCTGCGCCATAGGTCACCGAGACGAAATCCGGGTTCCAGTCCTGCAGCTCGCTGACGGCCTTCCAGAGCTGTCCTTCCATCTCTTCCGACTTCGGCGGGAAGAACTCGAAGGAAATGCCGATATCGCGGCGGCTACCAGTGTTCAAAGTCATAAATCAAACCTCCCCGGCCAATACTGTACCGGCGCTTTCGGATGCCATAAGGCGCCGCGGATCGCGCGCGAGCCAGATCGTGACCGTGAGGCCCTTCTCGCCCGGCTGACCCGGATGAAGATCGACGGCCTGCTCGACATCGAGCCCCGCCTTGCGCAGCCAGTCGGACATCGACTGATGCGAGAAACCGAGACGGACATGGGCATGCTCGTCGCGAAGATATTCGAGCCCGTGCGGGGCCAGATCGATGACCATCAGCCGCCCGCCGGGCGCCAGCATGCGCGCCGCCTCGTTGATGGCGATTTCGGGCTGATCGAAGAAATGCAGGACCTGGTGGATGGTCACCAGATCGAAATCCTGGCCCTCGAAGGGCAGGTTCAGGATATCCGCATGGCGCACCGACGCCTTGGTGATCCCCGACTTGTCGAGATTGGCGCGGGCGACGCTCAGCATGTCGCGGCTGGCATCGACGCCGATCGCCCGCCGGTAAAGCCCCGAGAGCAGCTGCAGGATGCGGCCGGTGCCGGTGCCGAGATCGAGCAGCGAATGGATCGGCTGATTGCCGATCAGCTTGATGACGGCGGCATCGACCTCTTCGTCGGCGGCATGCAGGCGGCGCAGCTCGTCCCATTCGGCGGCATTGCGGCTGAAATAGGCCTGCGCCCGCTCGGCGCGCTGGCGCTTGACCGAAGACAGCCGCTCGCCATCGCGCTGGATCACCGGATCGTTCTCGGAGGAATGCTGCAGCAACACGCGCACAAGCGATGCCGCCTTGCCCTCCTGCTTCAGCCGGAAATAGGCCCAGGCCCCTTCCTGATAACGATCGATCAGCTCGGCCTCGCCAAGCAGCTTCAGGTGCCGGGAAATGCGGGGCTGCGACTGGCCGAGAATTTCGGTAAGATCGGTCACCGTCAGGTCACCGGCGGCCAGCAGCGCCAGAAGACGCAGACGCGTCGGCTCGCCTGCCGCCTTCAAGACGTCAACGAGCGCATCCAATCCAAGCCTGACAGGTTCAGCCATATTCGACCCAATCAACATATAAAGATATCTTTATGTGATTTGAGAAACCGTGGCAAGCGCCAATCGCAGCTATTCACGAAATTTGCTGGCCGGATAGCGACTTGGGTGGGGGTGCGAACCGATGGTGGTGCGTCAGTCATTGCGCGGCGGCATGGCGATGACGGACCTAATGCGCGTCATCATATCGCCCCCTATTCAGGCTTGTCACCCGGAGCCCCTCATCCTGCCCTCTCGCCGAAGGGAGAGAGGAAGTCGGCGCCAGCCGCGATCTCCTTTTCCCTTCTCCCCCACGAGGAAGAAGGTGGCCCAAAAGTTTCAGGTGCAACTCGTTACACCGGGGATGAGGGGGCCGCAGCCACAGTGCCCGCCGCACACCCCGCCGGCTTGCGCCAACAGGCGCCTTCCCTGCGGAGCAGCGCCACCGCCCAACCCTATCCCCAAAAGCAAAAGCCCCGGCACAAGGCCGGGGCTCCTGTCAGTCGAACCTGCAAACCTCAGCGCGTCAGGCGCTTGTAGGCCTGGCTGCCCGGGTTCAGCGCATCGGGGCCGAGGCGGCGGACCTTGTCTTCTTCGTAGTCCTCGAAGTTGCCTTCGAACCACTCGACATGACCGTCACCTTCGAAGGCGAGGATATGCGTCGCCAGGCGGTCGAGGAACATGCGATCGTGGCTGATGATGATGGCGCAGCCGGCGAAGTTTTCGAGCGCGCTTTCCAGCGCACCGAGCGTTTCCGTGTCGAGGTCGTTGGTCGGTTCGTCGAGGAGAAGAACGTTGCCGCCGGCCTTCAGCATCTTGGCGAGATGCACGCGGTTACGCTGACCGCCCGAAAGGTTGCCGACCTTCTGCTGCTGGTCGCCGCCCTTGAAGTTGAAGGCACCGCAATAGGCGCGCGAGTTCATGTCGAACTTGCCGAGCTTGATGACTTCGGCGCCGCCCGAGATTTCTTCCCAGACGGTCTTGTCGGCGTTCAGCGCATCGCGGCTCTGGTCGACATAACCGAGATGCACGGTTTCACCGATGCGGATAGAACCCTCGTCCGGGGTTTCCTGGCCGGTGATCATCTTGAACAGCGTCGACTTGCCGGCGCCGTTCGGGCCGATGATGCCGACGATGCCGCCCGGCGGCAGCTTGATCGACAGGTCGTTGATCAGCGTGCGGCCGTCAAAGCCCTTCTTGATGCCTTCGAGTTCGATGACCACCTGGCCGAGACGCTCGGAGACCGGGATGATGATCTGCGCATCGCCGGGACGGATGTTCTCGGCGGCATCGACCAGCTGTTCGTAGGCCTTGATACGGGCCTTGGACTTGGCCTGGCGAGCCTTCGGGCTGGAGGCGATCCATTCCTGTTCGCGCGACAGCGCCTTCTGGCGGCCGGCTTCTTCGCGGGCTTCCTGCTGCATGCGCTTGGCCTTGGCCGTCAGGTAGGCAGAGTAGTTGCCTTCGTACGGAATGCCGCGGCCACGGTCGAGCTCCAGGATCCAGCCGGTGACGTTGTCGAGGAAGTAGCGGTCGTGGGTGATCATCATCACGGCGCCCGGATAATCGCGCAGGTGCTTTTCCAGCCAGGCGATGGTCTCGGCGTCGAGATGGTTGGTCGGTTCGTCGAGCAGCAGCAGGTCCGGCTGCGACAGAAGCAGGCGGCAGAGCGCGATACGGCGGCGTTCACCACCCGAGAGGTTGGTGACCTCGGCATCCTTCGGCGGGCAGCGCAGCGCTTCCATCGCCATCTCGACCTGCTGTTCGAGATCCCAGAGGTTCTGGCTGTCGATGATGTCCTGGAGCTTGGCGCCCTCTTCCGCCGTCTCGTCGGAATAGTTCATCATCAGCTCGTTGTAGCGGTCGAGCACGGCCTGCTTGTCGGCAACGCCTTCCATGACGTTTTCGAACGCAGTCTTGCTTGGATCGAGCTTCGGCTCCTGTTCGAGGTAGCCGACGGTCGCACCTTCGGCGAGCCAGGCTTCGCCGGTATATTCCTTATCCTGACCGGCGATGATGCGCAGCACGGTCGACTTACCGGCGCCGTTCGGGCCGAGAATACCGATCTTGGCGTCCGGGTAGAACGACAGGTTGACGTTTTCGAGGATCTTCTTGGCGCCGTAAGACTTGTTAAGTCCCGACATATGATAAATGAACTGACGTGCCATGTGTGAACTGCTCCAGGCGCAAACTTTAAAACCGTGCCGCTATGTAGGCGAAACGGGCGCGCCGGGCAACGCCGAAACCGGTATTGCTACCGGATTTCGGGCCTCACGATTGCGTCCCTGCCAGATTTAGCGGCGCCTAGAAGCCTGCCGCATCGACGATCCCCTCGTTGCAGCCGAACGACGTCCGCCCTGCACCCTGGATCAGCTTGCCGAGACCGGCGTTCATATCCGTCGTCGCATCCTGTGAGAGGCCGATCGTCAGCTCGCTGATGACGCGCACCCCGCCTGCCCTGCGGCAGCTCATCTTGACGCGGTCGCTGGCGCCGGCGCCGAAACTCTTGTCGAACGCCGCCTTGATCTGCTCGGCGGTCACCACCTTGCCGGTATTGGCGGCGAAAAGATCGCGCACCGCCGAGCCGTTGAGATCGCCCATCAGCCGCACCGCGGTCGCGAAATAGGCGTCGGCCGAAAGCTTGGTGCAGGTGCCGTGCTTGGTCCATTCATGGCGTTCGAGCGCCGATTGCGTTCCCGGCATCGCCTTGGCGAGTGCCGCCGCATTCTCGGGCGTCAGCTTGACCTCGGGAAGCGAGCGCCAGTCGCCATCCTTGTCGGCCGCCTGCTGATCTCCGGGAACTCCGCAGTAATTCTGCCGCATCGGCCAGAGGCCGTGCAGCGAAAAGTTCGTCGCATCGTAGCGCTCGGCCGTCTGGCTGGCGCATTCGGCTTTCTTCTGGTTCGTCTGGCAGAAGGCCGGCTGCCAGCTGGCGGCGAGAATGAAGCGGGTGCGCCCCTCCTGCGCCATCGCCGAGCCGGCGGAGAAACCCGACAACGCAAGCATCACGGCAACAACAAGGAACCTGCTCATCTCTACCCTCTGAAAATAGAACAATACACGAACAAATAAGCATGAAGCTCGCCTCCCCGCAACCCTGAATCGCATGAATTTCCCCTGCATATCGTCGCAGCGCCGCTTGCATTTGCCGCCCGATCTGCTCTGGTACCGGCCGGGAGGATCGAATGTTTTCGCAAACACAATGGCTTAGGAGACCGGAGGCGACGCTTGCCTTTCACCATGAGGCGGCAGAGGGCGCGGCGCGCGCCATCCTGATCATCTGCCACGGCCTTGCCGAACATTCGAAACGCTACGCGCGCTTCGCCGCGGCGATGGCCGCCCGCGGCTATCACGTCTTCGCCCACGACCACCGCGGCCACGGCGAAACGACGGCGGCCGATGCGCCGATCGGCCAGTTCGCGAGGCGCAATGGCGTGGCCCGTGTGCAGGAGGATGTCGCCGCCATGCGCGACTACGCCGCCGGCCTCTATCCCGGCCTGCCCGTCATCCTCTTCGGTCATTCGATGGGCGGACTGATCGCGCTCAACACGGCGGTCTCCTACCCCGAAAAATTCAATGCCGTCGCCGTCTGGAATTCGAACTTCGCCGTCGGCGCGGCGGGTCGCGCCGCCCAGGCAATCCTGCTTGCCGAAAAAGCCCTGAAGGGCTCGGATGTGCCGAGCGGCCTCTTGCCGAAGCTGACCTTTGCCGCCTGGGGCAAGGCCATCCCCGCCCACCGCACCGCCTTCGACTGGCTGTCGCACGATCCCAGTGAAGTCGACACATATATCGCCGATCCGCTCTGCGGCTTCGATGCCTCGGTATCGCTGTGGCTCGACATCTTCGAGCTGACCTTCCGGGCGCCGAAGACCGAGCATCTGAACCGGCTGCCGAAATCCCTACCGATCCATCTCGTCGGCGGCGGACAGGATCCGGCAACCGAGCACGGGAAAGCCATAGGATGGCTGTCAAACCATTTGAAACGGCATGGCTTCTCCCGTATCACCACTGAAATATATCAGGACGCCCGGCACGAAACCCTGAACGACACCGGCGCCGCGGCGGCCATCTCGGCCTTCGCCGATTGGTGCGATGGCGTGACAGCACGCTCCTGAGAGCCCCGCAGACAAGAATGGTACGGCAATGAAGACGACAGCATCCTCCGAAGTCACCATGGGCCTGATGCTCATGCTTCTCTCGGTGCTGTTCTCGCCGCTGATCGATATCTTCGCCAAGCTGGCCATCGCCACCGTGCCCTCGGCCGAGATCACCGCGGCGCGCTTCGCCGTCCAGGCGATCTGCATGCTGCCCGTCGTCATCTGGCGCAAGAACCTCGCCGATCTCTCGTGGAGGCAGACCTTCTATCACGCGATCCGCGGGATCATCATGACCATCTCGATGATCTCCTTCGTCGCCACGCTGAAATACATGTCGGTCGCCGATGCCATCGCCATCTTCTTCGTCGAGCCGATCATCCTGACGATCCTCAGCAGCATATTCCTCGGCGAAGCCATCGGCTGGCGGCGCTACACGGCCTGCGGCGTCGGCTTCTTCGGGGCGATCCTGATCATCCAGCCGAGCTTCCAGGAAGTCGGCTTCGTGGCCCTGCTCCCCGTCGTCAGCGCCGTCTGCATCGCCATTTCGGCGATGATGAACCGGGCGCTGGCGCAGCGCGAGGACCCCTGGGTCATGCAGTTCCAGATGGGCCTCTGGGGCCTCTTCTTCTGCTGCATCATTCTCTATATCGGCGAAAGCAGCGGCTCGGATGTGTTCGATCCGGTCATGCCCTCGGCGCTCGCCTTCTTCTATCTCGCCGGCGTCGGCGTCATGGCGGCGATCGCCGGCATTCTCGGCGTCTATGCCTATCGCGCCGCCCCCGCCTCGACGCTGGCGCCGCTGCAATATTTCGAGATCGTCTCGGCAACGATCTTTGCCTGGCTGGTCTTCGGCGATTTCCCGGATGCGCTGAAATGGCTCGGCATCCTGATCATCATCGCTTCCGGCCTCTACATCATCTGGCGCGAGCGGCGCTTTGCATCCAAGCCCGTATCCGATACATCTGAGGCAACACGGGCGCCGTAAAACCGCCCGCGGGAGGAACATGACGGCCACCAGCAAAAAGCCGCCGCTTGATGGCATCAGGGTGATCGAGCTCGCCCGCGTGCTCGCCGGTCCCTGGGCCGGGCAGATGCTGGCCGATCTCGGCGCCGATGTCATCAAGGTCGAAAATCCCGAAGGCGGTGACGATACCCGCCACTGGGGGCCGCCCTTCGTCGAGGGCGCCGACGGCGAAAACCTCTCGGCCGCCTATTACCACTCGACAAACCGCAACAAGCGCTCGATCACCGCCGACCTGAAGACCGAAGAGGGACAGGCGCTGGTGTGCCGTCTTGCGGCAACGGCCGACGTGCTGATCGAGAATTTCAAGCTCGGCGGCCTCGTCAAATACGGGCTGGATTACGAGAGCCTGCGCAAGGTCAATCCGAAGCTGGTCTATTGCTCGATCACCGGCTTCGGTCAGACCGGCCCCTATGCCAATCTCGCCGGCTACGATTACATCGTCCAGGGCATGTCCGGCTTCATGTCGATCACCGGCGAACCCGAGGGCCAGCCGATGAAGGCGGGCGTGGCGATCGCCGATATCTTCACCGGCATCTATGCCGTCTCGGCGATCGAGGCAGCGCTGATCCACGCGCTGAAGACAGGCGAAGGCCAGCTCGTCGATATGGCGCTGCTCGATGTCCAGTCCGCCGTGCTCGCCAACCAAAACATGAACTATCTCGTCGGCGGCCAGGCGCCGGTGCGGCTCGGCAATGCCCATCCGAACATCTCGCCCTATGAGGTGATCCCGGCTGCCGATGGCTATCTCATTCTCGCCGTCGGCAATGACGGCCAGTTCCGCCGTCTCTGCGCCATCCTCGGCCTCGAGGGGATCGGCGAGGACGAGCGATTCGCCACCAACAAGGCCCGCGTCGCCAATCGCGACGAAGTCCGCCGCCTCGTCTCCGGCAAGACGCTGAACTGGCCGAAGGCCGATCTTCTGCGAGCCTGCGAAGAAAACGCAGTGCCAGCCGGCGCCATCAATACGATCGAGGAAATGTTTGCCGATCCGCAGGTGATCGCCCGCGGGCTGCGCATCGATCTTGCCGACGCTGCCGGGACGATGATCCCCGGTGTCAGAACCCCTGTGGTTCTGTCGGAAACACCGCTACGTTACGAAAAACCGAGCCCGCGCCTCGGCGAGCACCAGGAGGAGGTGCTGGCCGAACTCGAAGCGCTGGAGCGGTCAATAAAAGGGAGGACAACGGCATCATGAAAAAATCGGGTGGAGAACTGATCGTCGAAGCGTTGAAGGCCAATGGGGTGACCCGCCTCTCCTGCGTTCCCGGCGAGAGCTTCCTCGCCGTTCTCGATGCCCTTCACGACAGCGATATCGAGGTCGTCGTCTGCCGCCAGGAAGGTGGCGCGGCGATGATGGCCGATTGCTGGGGGCGGCTGACCGGCGAGCCCGGCATCTGCATGGTCACCCGCGGCCCCGGCGCCACCAATGCCTCGGCGGGCCTGCACATCGCCCGCCAGGATTCGATCCCGATGATCCTGTTCATCGGCCAGGTGCAGCGCGATGCCCGCGAGCGCGAAGCCTTCCAGGAGGTCGAATTCCGCCGGGCGCTCACCGAATATGCCAAATGGGTCGGCGAGATCGACGATGCCGCCCGCATCCCGGAATTCGTCACCCGCGCCTTTGCGATCGCCACCTCCGGCCGCCCCGGCCCCGTCGTCCTGTCACTGCCCGAGGACATGCTGCGCGATGAGGTGGAGGCGCCCCGTGCGCGGGCCTATTCGCGCGTCGCCGCCTATCCCGGCCGCCGCCAGATCGACGATTTCTACATGCGGCTCCTGAAGGCCGAGCGTCCCTTGGTGATCCTCGGCGGTACCCGCTGGGATGCCGATGCCGTCGCCGATTTCCGCGCCTTCGCCGAGCGTTTCAAGCTGCCGGTCGGCTGCTCCTTCCGCCGCCAGATGCTGTTCGACCACCTCCATCCTTCCTATGCTGGCGATGTCGGCATCGGCATCAACCCTGCGCTCGCCAAGGAAATCAGGGAAAGCGATCTGCTGATCCTGCTCGGCAGCCGCATGTCGGAAATGCCGTCATCGGGCTATACGCTGATCGACATCCCCTACCCGGCGCAGCAGCTCGTCCACATCTATCCCGATCCCTCCGAGCTCGGCCGCATCTACCGGCCGGATCTGGCAATCGCCGCCTCGCCGCAGGATTTCGTCGATGCGCTTGCCGATCTTGAAGCCCCCGCCGAACCGCGCTGGGCTGAACGCACCGAGCGCATGCACCAGAGCTATCTCGCATGGTCGAAGCCGCCGCAGACTGGCCCCGGCAATGTCCATATGGGCCCGATCATGGACTGGATCGAAGGCAATACCCGCGCCGATACGATCTTCACCAACGGCGCCGGAAACTACGCCACCTGGCTGCATCGCTTCCACCGCTTCCGCCAGTTCAATACGCAGGCTGCCCCGACATCCGGCTCGATGGGCTACGGCCTGCCGGCCGCCGTTGCCGCCAAGACGCTGTTTCCCGAGCGCGAGGTCATCTGCTTTGCTGGTGATGGCTGCTTCATGATGCACGGCCAGGAGTTCGCCACCGCCGTCCGTTACAATCTGCCGATCATCGTGCTGGTCATCAACAACGGCATCTACGGCACGATCCGCATGCATCAGGAGCGCGAATATCCCGGCCGCGTCAGCGGCACCGATCTCACCAACCCCGATTTCGCAGCCCTTGCCCGCGCCTATGGCGGCCATGGCGAGACGGTGGAGACCACAGCCGATTTCGTCCCCGCCTTTGAACGGGCCCGTGCCAGCGGCAAGCCGGCGATTATCGAGATCAAGCTCGATCCGGAAGCCATCACACCGGCGCGGACGCTGACGCAGATCCGGACGAAGAGCTGAGAACCCGCCAAACAAAAAAGCCGGTGGGCGAACCCACCGGCTTCGGATTTCGGAAACAACCGAAATATCAGTCGATCGCCGCGGTGACGATGAACTCGACCTTGTACTTCGGAGCGGCCAGCTTGGCTTCGCTGGTGGCGCGCGCCGGAGTGTTGGCCGGGTCGACCCAGGCTTCCCAGGCAGCGTTCATTTCGGCGAAATCGGCAATGTCGGAGAGGTAGATCAGCGTCTGCAGGATCTTCGACTTGTTCGAGCCGGAAGCTGCCAGCAGGCGGTCGACTTCGGCAAGAGCAGCCTTGCACTGATCGGTGACGGTCTCACCTTCGGCAACCTGGCCGGCGAGATAGACGGTGTTGCCGTGGACGACGGCGCCGCTCATGCGGGGACCGGGGCCGATGCGCTTGATGCTCATGGTTTTCTCCTGAGTTTCTTATGGAATGAAAGGCGCGGAAGCTGGCCGCGCCGGGATATCAGCCGCGAAGGTGATGGCTCTTCTGATAGGTCGCCGTCGAGCGAGCGCCGGAACGGCAATAGCCGAGCATCGGACGCGGGAATTCGTCGAGCGCATCGACCATGCCGGCAACCGCTTCCTCGGTCACGCCCATCGGGCCGACAGGAACGTGAGCGATGTCGAGGCCAAGCTCCTTGGCGCGCGCTTCGATCACCGAGAACGGCGTCTGGTCCGGGCTTTCGCCATCGGGACGGTGGCAGACGATCGACTTGAAGCCGAGCGCCTTGATCTGATCGAGATCCTCGACCGAGATCTGGCCGGAAACCGAATATTCGTCGTCGATCGGGCGGATGTCCATCGCGAATGCCTCCTGAAAATGAACGGCAGAAGCTCTACGATGCGCAACCGCGAGCGTCAACAACTCGCTCATAGAAAGGCGAAGGTCAGCCCATAGCTGCGGCTCTCGCCCGGCTTCAGCATGTTGAACTCGCCTGCCGCTTCCAGCTCGCCGCGCGAGACCCAGCGATGCGTGACCGGCTCGATACCGAGAATATGGGCAGGCTCCTTCTGGTTCCGCCAGACCTGCAGGTAAGGCAGCGTATCGGCGCGCATGCGAACCCTGAGCGTGCGGCCATGGACCGCCTTCATCGGCCCGAGCCGCACCTCGGCATAGCCGCTGTCCGTCGCCGGCGCCTCGACGCAGAAGATGCCGCCGAGTTCCTCGCCGAAGGTCCAGGGAAAACCGCCGCCCTCAAGCATCTTGCCCTCAAGCCGCGTCCCCTCGTCGAACCATTTGCCGCCGACATTCATATGATACATCAGGAAGGTCGGCACCGTCTGGTCACTGGTATTGACGACCTTGTCCTCCAGCGAAACCTCGCCGGTCGCGCCATCGATCTTCCAGAGCCGCTCGATGCGCTGAGGAAGTCCCTCGACGGTGACAAGATCGATATCGGCGCGGCACTCGGCATTGCCGTTCTCGAACTTGGTCCACAACACCGTCGCCTTGTGGCCGGAAACCGAGCCGTGCAGCGGATAGATCGCTCCATCGGTTCGACCGGGGATTGGCTCGCGGTGGCGGATGTGATCAGGGCCGCAGGTAAACAGGAAGCCTTCGAGCGAATGATCGATGCGCGGATCGCCATCATCGGGGATCGCCCGCTTCGGCGAAATATCGACGCCATCGACGACGCAGGCGCCGATATCCATGACCGACGTTTCATCCAGCATCAGGCGCGGCCCTTTGGCGGCAGCAAATTCGATCATGGCAATCCTCCCCTGTATCAAAACAGCCGTAGGGTTAGGGGTGGCGCAAGCTTTCGTCAATCACGCTGCGCGCAATTGCCCACAACCGGCAATCAACTCGGAACCGTCGAGGCAAACCAAACGTTTAGCCTCACGCAAGTGATCACGGATATTTTCATAATTTGTTCAGTACGAATTCATAAATTCCACACTAGCGTCAAAATTCGCGGGTGTGTGTCGGCCCAGTCACTGGTTGAGGTGTGAGACGTGAATCGCATTTTGAAATATGGCCTGTCGCTCGCCGCCGTCGTTCTGGCCGTCACTGCTGTGATGCCGGAAGCGCAAGCGCAGCAATGGGGTGGCCGCGGCCAGCGCGACGTCGTCATGGTCACGCCGGACGGCCAGATCGTCGATTACATCCCGCCGGGCGCCGACGTCTATTATTCCCGTGACCGCAGCGGCAACCGCGTTCTTGTCGACAGCTACGGCCGGATCGTCGCCACCGAAATGCGCTCGCGCGGCTATTACCCGGCAGCGCCCTCGCGCGATCCCTATAACAACGACCCCTATAATGCCGAGAACGGCGAGCACAGCCGTTACGGCAGCACCCGCTACATCGAGCGCGGCGCCGTGACCGGCTCGATCCCGCGCGACGCGAGCATCGACCGCCAGCCGCTCGACCAGCCCTATCCCGATCAGCAGAGCGGCGACTACGCTTCGATCGATCCCGATCAGCAGGCGCCGCAGGTTGAGCAGCCGCGCACTCCCGAAGAGCCTACGATTACCCTGAAGGGCAAGTCGAAGCCGGAGATCGTCGCGCTGCAGGTCTTCCTCGACCGCGCCGGCATATCTCCTGGCGTCATCGACGGCCACATGGGCTCGAACGTCACCAAGGCGATCTACGCCTATAACCAGATGACCGGCGAAAATCTCGATCCGAACAATACGGACGCGATCCTCGAGCAGCTGCGCCTTTCCGGCGGCCTTCCCGTCGTCAGCTACACGATCACCCCCTCGGATGCCGCCGGCCCCTACGTCGCGGAAATTCCCGAGGACTACGCCCACAAGGCGCTGCTTCCGTCCCTCGCCTACACCTCCACCACCGAGGCGCTGGCCGAACGCTTCCACATGGACGAAGGCTTCCTGAAGGAAATGAACCCCGGCGTGGATTTCACCGTTCCCGGCACGATCATCAAGGTCGTCAATCCCGGCGACCCGAAGACCGGCACGGTGGCCAAGATCCTCGCCGACAAGGCCAAGAAGCAGGTCTTCGCCTATGACGATGCCGGCAATCTCATCGCCGCCTACCCGGCCTCGATCGGCTCCGCCGACACACCCTCGCCCTCGGGCACGGTGACGGTCGATCGCGTCGCCTTGAACCCCGGCTATACCTACAATCCGAAGATCAACTTCCAGCAGGGCGCCAACGACAAGGTGCTCAACATCCCGCCAGGCCCGAACGGCCCGGTCGGCACGGTCTGGATCGCGCTCTCCAAGCCGACCTACGGCATTCACGGCACGCCGGAACCCTCGAAGATCGGCCGTACCCAGAGCCACGGCTGTATTCGCCTAACCAACTGGGATGCCACCGAGCTCGCCAAGATGGTCAAGCCCGGCGTCACCGTCGAATTCGTCGACTGATCATTTTTCGATTGCACAAATAAAAAGCCGCCGGTCTCCCGGCGGCTTTTTGTTTTGACGTTTTGCCGATCAGGCAGCGTCGCGCATCAGCAGGCCAGAGAGGCGAGCCGCGATCGGCAGCTTCACCGGCAGCTTGCGCATCATTTCCTCGGCGAAACAGAGAGCGTTCTCGCGCGCCTTGTCGAGATTGGAAACGCGGGTCGGGTCCATAGTCGCGAGCGTGCCGCCGACATCGAAGATATCGCGGAAGGCCGAACGTTCGATGATCGCCGTATCGAGAACCGGGACATGGCGCTCGTTGAGCAGCGCCTTGACGAGCTGCAGCGCGCGGGTGGTGACCATCGAGTTGACGCGGGTGAGAACGACCGAATGGCCGATCTTGATGCCTGCCTTCTCATCCAGATACTGCAGCAGTTCCAGAACCTGCGCGCCGCCGCGGGCATCCATGGCACAGCCCTGGATCGGGATCAGCACGTGATCGGAAAGGCCGACAGCGGTGGCCAGCAGCGGATTGCGCGCGCCCGGCAGGTCGATGATGAAGTAATCGGTATTCGCCTTGTTCTCGCTGATATGCTGCGGCAGCGATGCGGAGGTGACGAAATCGATGACGGAAACGTTGTAGACGTTGCCGGAAATCTCATGCCAGCGCGAAATCCAGTGCTGCGGATCGGCGTCGAGAATGGTGACGCGATATCCCTTGCGCGCAAGCTCGGTTGCCAGCAGCAGCACGGCCGTGGTCTTGCCGGCGCCGCCCTTGGTATTTGCAAAAGTAATGACTGGCATATCAGGTCCTCGAATGGAAAAGCCGCGAGCCGGTATCGCTCTCTTACGCACTTTTCGATTCATCGTGCGGTTAATGCATCCTTTCCAATCGTGGTTAACAAAACCTAAACAGACAGCCCGAAATTGCAGCCTGCATTTCTCACATCCCCAGAATTCAGGATGTCTGCGGACAAAAAAAGCCCGGAAAGCCTGAGCTTTCCGGGCCAGCTGGTTGGTCCGCCTTATAAGCCTTCCGTTCAGATCCTGCCGCACGCTCCGACATCGGCAGGCCGCACGCGGCCCGCCTTCAGGTCGGCAAGCTGAGGAATCGACGGGTCGTGCCCGCCGATCGTCGCTTCATAGACCGCGCGGTTCATCTTGATCATCCGCCCGCTCGTGGTGAAGCTCACCATGCCGTTGCCGCCGGAATAGGCGGAGCTCGCCCTCAGGCGGCAGAAGAACTTGCTGCCACCCTTGGAAACGACCCAGCCGAGAGCGCCGGATTTCCCCTGCCCCATCGGGCCGACGGCATAACCCTGCTTGCCCAGTGCGGAGAAAGATTCGGCATGAGCGGCCGGCGCCCCGAGGACCGCCAGCACAACGCCCAGAACTGCATATCGAAACGAACGGCTCATCTGATCCCCTTAGAAGCAATCCCTGAACAGCGCCTTGGTGTTTTCGAGCGTCATCGCAACCGGGTTGCCACCGGCACTCGGGTCTTCGATCGCCATGGCCGAGAGTTCGTCGATCCGGTCGGGCGCGATTCCCATCGCCGAGAGGCTTTCCGGCACGCCGAGCTCGGAGCGCAGCTTCAGGACATAATCGTAGAAGCCATCGAAGCCGCCGGAAATGCCGAGGTAGGCCGCCGCACGGGCGATCTTCTCCTCGATCGCAGCGCGGTTGAAGCGCAGCACGGCCGGCATGACGACGGCATTGGTCATGCCGTGATGGGTGTTGTAGACGGCACCGATCGGGTGCGACAGCGCGTGAATGGCGCCGAGACCCTTCTGGAACGCGACAGCGCCCATGGCAGCTGCCGACATCATGTTGGCGCGGGCTTCCAGATCCGTGCCTTCCTTATAGGCGCGCGGCAGGAATTCCTTGACGAGGCGCATGCCTTCAAGCGCGATGCCCGCAGACATCGGATGATAGAAGGGCGAGGAATAGGCTTCCAGGCAATGTGCGAAGGCATCCATGCCGGTACCGGCGGTGATGATCTTCGGCATGCCGACCGTCAGTTCCGGATCGGAAATGACGACGCCGGGCAGGAACTTCGGATGGAAGATGATCTTCTTCACATGCGTCGCCGAATTGGTGATGACGCTGGCGCGGCCGACTTCCGAGCCGGTGCCCGCCGTCGTCGGCACGGCAACGATCGGCGCAATGCCTTCGATGCTCGCGCGCGTCCACCAGTCGCCGATATCCTCGAAATCCCAGACCGGGCGCGTCTGGCCGGCCATGAAGGCGACGCACTTGCCGAGGTCGAGGCCCGAACCGCCGCCGAAGGCGACGACGCCGTCATGACCGCCGTCCTTGAAGGCCTTGACGCCAGCTTCAAGGTTCTTCTCGTTCGGGTTCGGATCGACATCGGCGAAAATCGCCCGGCCGAGACCGGCATCTTCGAGAATGTCGAGCGCGTTCTTGGTGATCGCCATCGAGGCGAGGCCCCGATCGGTGACCAGCAGCGGCTTCTTCATGCCGAGGCTCTTGCAGGCGTCGGCGAGCTCCTTGATGCGGCCGCGGCCGAGCTTGACCGCTGTCGGGTAGCTCCAGTTGGCTGTGATGTTGCTGCTCATGCTGTGACTTTCTTCAGGTGATAGGATTTCGGACGCGTCAGGTTCTGGAAGCCGATGATCGACAGCGAGCCGCCGCGGCCGGTTTCCTTGACGCCGGTCCAGCAAAGCGCCGGATCCAGATAGTCGGCGCGGTTCATGAACACCGTTCCGGTTTCGATTTCGCGGCCGAGGCGCCCTGCCCGTTCGGCATCCCTGGTCCAGAGCGAGGCGGTCAGGCCGTACTGGCTGTCATTCATCAGCGCCAGCGCTTCCTCATCGGACTTGACCTTCATGATGCCGACGGCCGGACCGAAGGTTTCTTCGCGCATGAACTCCATCGAATGATCGACGTTGACGAGGATCTGCGGAGCGAGATAGGCGCCGCCATCGTCCTGCGGAAAGAGCTTCGGATCGACCAGCGCCTTGGCGCCCTTGGAAACAGCATCGGCGATCTGCTCGCGCACCACCTTGGCGAAGCGCTTGTTCGCCATCGGGCCGAGAGAGGTCTCGGGATCGAGCGGATTGCCGAGCTTGTAGTTCGACACCCAGGCGACCGACTTCTCGACGAAGGAGTCATAGAGCGATTCATGCACATAGATGCGCTCGATACCGCAGCAGCACTGACCGGAATTATAGGTCGCGCCATCCATCAGCGTATCGACGGCAGCGTCGAGATCGGCATCTTCCATGACATAGCCCGGATCCTTGCCGCCCAGCTCGAGGCCGAGACCGGTGAAGGTGCCGGCTGCCGCCCGCTCCATCGAGCGGCCGCCTTCGACCGAACCGGTGAAGTTGACGAAGTTGAAGCTGCCGGCCGCGATCAGCGCCGAAGTCGTCTGGTGATCGAGGAAAACGTTCTGGAAGACATCTTCGGGAACGCCGGCCTCGACGAAGGCCTGCACCAGCCGCTCACCTACCAGCAGCGTCTGCGACGCATGCTTCAGCACCACGGTATTGCCGGCCATCAGCGCCGGAGCGATCGTGTTGATCGCCGTCATGTACGGGTAGTTCCACGGCGCGACGACGAAGACGACGCCATGCGCTTCACGCTCGATACGGCGCTCGAACTTGTCGCTCTCCTCGACGACGAGCGGCGCCAGCGCTTCCGCCGCGATCGACGCGACATAGTTGGAGCGCTCGTTGAAGCCCTTGTACTCGCCGCCATAACGGATCGGACGGCCCATCTGCCAGGCGATCTCGGGAACGACGACATCGGACATCTCGTTGAGACGCGCGACACCCTTCAGCACCAGCTGAACGCGATCTTCGAGCGGACGCTTGGCCCAGGTCTTCTGCGCCTTGCGGGCACGAGCAACGGCTTCCTTCGCCGCCTCCAGTGAGAGCGCCGGGCGCTCCGCGTAAACCGATCCGTCGACCGGCGATATGCATTGGATTACAGTCATCAGTTATACTCCAGACTTAACAGGCCAGCGTGCGGACATGCCCCGCAGCGCCGTAGGAAAGAATTGCGCGGTCGCGCGTGATGATCGTCAGGTCGTTCTCCCGCGCGGTCGCAATCAGGATGCGATCTGCGGGATCGTTGTGAACGGGCCGCGGCAAAAAGGACGACACGACAAGCGCCTGCAGGGAAACATCGGCAGTCTGCGCACCAATCATATCGACAGCATCTTGAAACCAGGACATAGCATCTTTCGTTGTTGGCAGACGGCCTTTGCTGATCAATATACCGATCTCCCACGCCGACATTGATGAAACGAACAGGCTACGCTTTTCACATCCACGACTAAGTGCAACGTTCGCATCTCTGCTTAGTGGCGTTCCCTCGACAAGCCAAAGAACTGCACAAGTATCGAGCAGAAAGCGGTCAGTCATCGTCGTAGACTTTACCCCAATCAGGATCGGCAGGCGCGGTCAGATCAACCCCCGGCATGATGGTCAGCGTCCCCTTCATGCATCCCCACGCGGGGTGCACTTCCAGCAGCGTCCCATCGTCCAGTTCCATCCAGCGCTTGCCATCCTTGTAGATGACATCGTCCTCCGTAAACATCTTCACCGGCGGCTCATCCAGCTCCGCCGGATTGGCGCCGCCGCTTTCATAGCCCGCCTGCTTCTTCTCGGCGAACCCGGCGAGGTCACCTCGCCGATGCGCCGCAACTTCACCCAAGGGAACGCCGATATAATCGGCGATCTGATCCTGCTCCTCCGCGCTCATCTTTCGCTCGCCGCTCAGCATGCGCGACACCGCACTCGGATCAAGCCCCATGAAACGGGCCATATCGCGAAGCGAGGAGCCTCGCTCCGAGAGCTTCTCATAGAACCATGCGCTGTCGATCACACCCATGTCTATCTCCTCTGGAAACGCTGGATCACATTAGCACAATGCGACCAACGCAACAATCAGAGCGAGTGTTGCGATTATCTCAAGCTCTCTCGAACCCTCGCGCCACCTCCCAGTCCGTGATGCGGCGGTCGTATTCCTCCTGCTCCCATTCGGCAGCACGGGTGTAGTGGTCGATGACGTCGTCGCCGAAGGCGTTGCGCAGCATCTTCGACTTGGTCATCGCCGTGGTTGCCGAGCGCAGCGTCCGCGGGATCTCGCGCACCTTGCGTGCGCCATAGGCATCTCCCACGAAGGGCGCTTCGAGTTCAAGCTTGTTCTCGATGCCGTCGATGCCTGCGGCAATCAGCGCCGCGAAGGCGAGATAGGGATTGAGATCGGAGCCGCCGACGCGGCATTCGATGCGGATCGCCTTGGTGCCGTCGCCGCAGAGGCGGTAGCCGGCGGTGCGATTGTCCTTGCTCCAGATCGCCTTGGTCGGCGCGAACGTGCCGGCCATGAAGCGCTTGTAGGAGTTGATGTAAGGCGCGAGGAAATAGGTGATCTCGCTCGCGTGGGCGAGCAGGCCGGCGACATACTGCTCCATCAGCTTCGACATGCCGTACTTGCCCTTCTCGTCGAAGAACAGCGGCTTGCCGTCGAGGCTCCAGAGCGACTGGTGAATATGCGACGAGCTGCCGGCAGCGTTGTAATGCCATTTGGCGAGGAAGGTGATGGCCTTGCCCTTCGACCAGGCGATTTCCTTGCAGCCGTTCTTGATGATCGTATGGCGGTCGGCCATCGTCAGGGCCTCGGCATAGCGGACGTTGATCTCTTCCTGACCGGCAGAAGCCTCGCCCTTCGAGTTTTCGACCGGGATTTCGGCGCCCTGCAGACCGGTGCGGATCGCCCGCATCACTTCCTCTTCCTTGGTCGTCTGGAAGATGTGGTAGTCCTCGTTATAGGCGCTGGCGAGCTTCAGGTTGCGATAGCCGGAGGCATGAGCGGATTCATAGGTCTGGTCGAACAGGAAGAATTCGAGCTCCGAAGCCATGAACGGCTTCATGCCCATCGCCTCCAGGCGCTTGACCTGCTTCTTCAGGATGGCGCGCGGCGAATGCGGCACTTCCTCATGCGTATGGTGATCGAGCAGATCGCAGAGAACGAGCGCCGTGCCCTCGAGCCAGGGAATGCGGCGCAGCGTCGAAAGGTCCGGCTTCATCGTATAGTCGCCGTAGCCCTTTTCCCAGCTCGTCGCCTTGTAGCCAGAGACCGTCTCCATCTCCATGTCGGTCGCCACGAGATAGTTGCAGCTATGCGTTTCCTTCCAGGCGCTGTCGAGGAAATATTCGGCCTGGAAGCGCTTGCCCATCAGGCGGCCCTGCATGTCGATCTGGCACGCCAGAACCGTATCGATGCGGCCCTCGGCCACGTCCTTCTTGAGATCGTCGAGAGTATAGCTGGTCGTCATCTTTTACCCGCCTGCTTCTTTTGAAATTGAGAATTCGGAACAACGAAAGGGCATGCAGCGGCAGGCGATGCCTGCCCGATGCTTTTTCGTTGAACCGGGGATGGGGCCGCGTGCGCCGCGGCCCCGCCATTCCAGAGGGAAGCCTCTGGCCTTAGTGCTGGCCGACAGCCTTTTCGGCAGCGGCGATCTCCGCCTGACGGCGTGCCACTTCGTCGCCGATCGGCGGGCCCTTGAAGCGGCGCTTCTCGAAGCCGAACCAGACGATGCCGGTCAGAACGAGGAAGCCGACCGTCACGTAGAGAGCCGGACCATTCGGCGGCTGAACGCCGAGGATGAAGATCAGGATCATGGCGAGAACGGTGAGAACCGCAAAGAGCTTGAAGACGCCTTCGCCGAGGTTCCACGGACCCATCTTGTCCCACTTCGACGTACCCCAAGCGAAGAGACCGAGCGTGATCGGGATCGCGAAGGAGAAGAACAGGAAGATGACCGTGCAAGAGACGACGATGGTGTAGACAGGCGTGTCGCCGATCGAAACCAGCGACGAGCCCCAGACGAACAGCACCGAGAGGATCGAACCCGTCCAGATCGCGGCAACCGGCGTGCGGTATTTCGGACTGACCTTGGCAAGCGCCTTGGAAGCCGGAAGGCCGCCGTCACGCGAGAAGGCGAAGATCATGCGCGAAACGGACGTCACCGTCGCAAGGCCGCACAGCCACTGGCTGACGAGGATTGCGAAATAGAGGATGTCCTTGACGACAGGATTGACCTGCGCGTCCATCGCCCAGAAGAACACGTTCCAGCCCTGCTTTGCAGCATCGTCCATGTTCGGCAGCATGAGGACGAAGGAGCACAGCATGATGTAGCCGAACAGCGCCGACCACAGGACCGACGAAACCATGCCGCGCGGAACCGAGTGAGCCGCCTTGACGGTTTCTTCCGACGTATGGGCCGAAGCGTCATAGCCGGTGATCGTGTAGATCGGCAGCAGCAGACCAAGCAGGAACACCCAGGCGCCCGATGTCGCCGGCCAGACGTTGCCGCCCGCTTCGCCGGAATAGTTGGCGAAGGTGAAGAGGCGGCCGATCTCGTAGGACGGCGCGGCAAACAGGCAAACGGCCGAAAGCACGATGGCCGTTGCGAAGATCAGGTAGCCCGAGAAGTCCGTGAGCTTGGCGGTGAGGCCGATGCCCATGTGGTTCACGAGCGCCTGTGCGCCGGTGATGACGATGAGGAAGACGATGCGAACCGCAGTCGTATCCGTCAGGCCGAAATAGCTCGTGCCGAAGGAACCCATGAAGAAGTAATAGGTGCCGACGTTGATGGCGCCGAGAACGGTGACCAGACCGAGCAGGTTGAACCATGCGGTCAGCCAGCCGGTGAAGCGGTTGCCGAGGATCGAACCCCAGTGATAGAGGCCGCCGGCCGTCGGATAGGCAGAGCTGATCTGCGCCATCGCCACGGCGAAGACGAGCGATACGAAGCAGCCGATCGGCCAGCCGATGCCGATTGCCGCGCCGCCAGCACCTGCCGTGGCCTGTGCCAGCGAGTTGATGCCGCCGGAGAGAATGCAAATAATCGAGAATGACACTGCGAAGTTCGAGAACGAGCTCATCCGCCGTTCAAGTTCCTGGGCATAGCCCATGGAATGCAGGACGCTCATATCCTGCTTTTTATCCAGATCGGTATAGTCAGACATGACTTCCCCCTGTTAGCGATCGGCCGCGGGATTGCGGTCGATCCTGTGCCAAATTGTCCGTGGCATTTGCCATCGGACGTCCGCAGCTAAGCTGCTCCCTGGGGCCGTTTTCTTTTTATAGTCAGCCTTCCAGACACTGCTGGAGAAGCCCTGTGAGATAGTCGGCCATGACCCCTTGACCGGCATCGTCATTGATAAGGTCGTTGCGGACCTCGATCATTACATTACGGAACCCGTTGGAAACCCCGTGCAGGATGAGCGTATGCGTCACGCCGTCTGCAGGGCCGTAGGGTTCATTGCGTTCTGTCTTGTAGAGCGGCGCATCGGCCGCAGCCGTCAGCATCTTGTCCGCGAGGCGGCTGTCGGCATCGTGCAGGATACCGAGCTCGACTGCACGCGGCTTGCCGTTGAAGACAGGCGTAAAGCTGTGGATTGTGACAATCACGCTCTCCTGCCCCCTCGCCTTGCGTTCCGCAATCAGCTCGCGCACGGCATTGTGAAAGGGAATGTACAGCGCTTCGGTGCGCGCCTGCCGCTGTTCGGAAGTGAGTCCCTGGTTGCCGGGAATGGCGTAGATTTCGCTCTTCTCCGGCATTGCGCCCGGCGCTTCCGGCGGCCGGTTGCAGTCGTAGATCAGACGGGAAAAACGCTGGTAGACGAGCGTCGCATCCAGCGCCGCGGAAATCCCGCGCGCCACCGCCAGAGCGCCCGGATCCCAGGCGATGTGGCTTTCCAGTGCGCCCTTTGAAAGGCCGAGATCGCCGAAGGCTTCCGGCAGGGTCCGCGACGCGTGTTCGCAGATGACGAGCACCGGGCTCTTGCCGCCGCGCCGCTCGATGCCGGCGCAACTTCCTTCTGCTTCGCTTAGGACCTTGAACTCGTTGAGCACGTGGGCTGCGCCTCGCCAGATGGCTTTATAAAAAATTAATAAGAAAAGAATTCTTCAGCTTTTCCACACTGTCAAGCGCGCTCTGAAAATTTCTTTTCATGACAATGGTTGACATGGATTGTGACAGCGTTGTTAACTTTGAGTGGGAAAGTGGCACCTGACGCAAAGGGAAAGCGTCGGGATCAAAACAAGCCATTCCCGGGGAGCAAGATCGAGTGAACGCCGCGTCGAAGACGGTCTCGGACGTAATCCATTCGCATTTCGACGTGCTGACGCGCGCCGAGAAGCAATTGGCCGAAAGTCTGCTGGACAACTACCCGGTCTCAGGACTGGGCAGTATCACGACCATTGCCGAAAATGCCGGCGTTTCCACGCCCACGGTCGTGCGCATGGTCCAGAAGCTCGGCTTCAAGGGATACCCGGATTTCCAGGCGCATCTGCATCAGGAAGTCGAGGCGACGATCTCCAATCCGATCGCCAAGCACGACCGCTGGGCCTCGAATGCGCCGGGCACCCACATTCTCAATCGCTTCGCCGATGCCATCATCGGCAATCTGCGCCAGACGCTCGGCGATCTCGACACCGCGACCTTCGATAGCGTCGCCTCGCTGCTGTCGGACCGCAAGCGCGGCCTCTATTTCGTCGGCGGCCGCATCACCGGCGCACTCGCCGAGTATTTCTTTACTCATATGCAGGTCATCCGGCCGAACACCGCCCTGCTCTCCTCCAATTCATCGAGCTGGCCGCAATACGTTCTCAATATGAACGCCGGCGACCTGCTGATCATCTTCGACATCCGCCGCTACGAGCAGGAGATGGTGAGCCTGGCACAGGCAGCGCGCAAGCGCGGCGCCGAGATCATCGTCTTCACCGACCAGTGGGGATCGCCCGCCGCCAAGCTCGCCAGGCACGCCTTCCGCGTCCAGATCGAGGCGCCGTCGGCCTGGGATTCATCCGTCGTCACTCTCTTCATTGTCGAGGCGCTGATCGAAGCGGTCCAGAGCTCGACATGGGACGAAACGAAGGAGCGCATGAAAACGCTGGAGGGCCTGTTCGAACAGACCAGGCTCTTCCGCAAACTTGGGTAAGAGGGAAAGGGGCAAGATTAAATAAAATCAATGAAGGCGCAGACAAAATAGAGCGGCGTGTCGCAAACGGAACAGCACCGGCAACCGCCTGCAATCAAAAGAAAAATTAACGTCACGCGACTGTCATACAAGCTTCATGCAAGGTCAGTAACAGCTTCGCCAGACCACTGAAAACCGAAGGAGAACAACAGTGATCTCTAACATTTCTCGACTGCTTTCGCTTTCTACTGCGATCGTCGTTGCTTCGACTGCAATTGCTGCAGCTGAGCCGAGCGCCGACCTGATCGCTGCCGCCAAGAAGGAAGGCACGCTGACGACCATCGCTCTGCCGCACAACTGGTGCGGTTACGGCGACGTCATCGCAGGCTTCAAGGCCAAGTACGGCATCGAAGTCAACGAACTGAACCCGGATGCAGGTTCGGGCGACGAAATCGAAGCAATCAAGGCCAACAAGGGCAACACCGGCCCGCAGGCTCCTGACGTCATCGACGTCGGTCTCTCCTTCGGCCCGTCGGCCAAGGCTGAAGGCCTGATCCAGCCGTACAAGGTCTCGACCTGGGATTCCATTCCGGACTCCGCAAAGGACGCTGACGGCTACTGGTACGGCGATTACTACGGCGTTCTCTCGTTCGTCGTAAACACCGACATCGTCAAGAACGTCCCGAAGGATTGGGCCGACCTGAAGAAGCCGGAATACGCCAACTCGATCTCGCTCGCTGGTGACCCGCGCGCTTCGAACCAGGCTGTCCAGGCCGTCTACGCTGCTGGCCTCGCTGCCGGCGAAAAGGACGCAACGAAGGCTGGTGAAGCAGGTCTTTCCTACTTCGCAGAGCTCAACAAGGCCGGCAACCTCGTTCCGGTTATCGGCAAGTCCGCTTCGCTCGCTCAGGGCTCCACCCCGATCGTCGTCGCCTGGGACTACAACGGTCTCTCCTGGCGCGACAGCCTGAACGGCAACCCGCCGGTTGAAGTCGTCGTTCCGACCTCGGGCGTTGTTGCTGGCGTTTACGTCCAGGCGATCTCCGCTTTCGCTCCGCACCCGAACGCTGCGAAGCTCTGGATGGAATACCTCTATTCGGACGAAGGTCAGCTCGGCTGGCTGAAGGGCTATTGCCACCCGATCCGCTTCAACGACCTCGCCCAGAAGGGCAAGGTTCCGAAGGAACTGCTCGACAAGCTGCCGCCGGCTGAAGGCTATGCAAAGGCCGTCTTCCCGACGCTCGACGAGCAGGACAAGGGCAAGGCTGCTATCACCGGCAAGTGGGATAGCGTCGTCGGCGCCAACGTTCAGTAATATCTGCTGCCATGCCTCCCCGCCCACGGCGGGGAGGTTCTTTTTCCCCTCGACGTCCCCGGATGAGCATCCATGAGCACCGTGACTGCGCCTGCGGCAAGCAGTGCCCCATTCATCAACCGCGATCGCGTGGTGGATTGGCTCGGCATCGCCCCATTCATCATCTTCGCCCTGCTGTTTCTGATCATCCCGACGCTCTATCTGGTCATCGGCGCGTTCTTCACGCCGGACGGTCAATTCACGCTGAAGAACATCGCCGATCTCTTCACGCCATCCATCCTGAGCGCATACTGGATCAGTATCCGCGTCTCGGTTGCCTCGGCTCTCGGCGGTGCGCTCATCGGCTTCTTCCTCGCCTGGGCCGTGGTGCTCGGCGGCCTGCCCGCGTCGGTGCGCGGCACGCTGCTGACCTTCTCGGGCGTCGCCTCCAATTTCGCCGGTATCCCGCTCGCCTTCTCGTTCCTGGCGACGCTCGGCCGCACCGGCCTCGTCACCATTTTCCTGCGTGACTGGTTCGGCTTCAATCTCTACGGCACCGGCTTCAACCTGCTGTCCTTCTTCGGCCTCACCATCACCTACATGTATTTCCAGATCCCGCTGATGGTGCTGATTCTGACGCCTGCCCTCGACGGCATGAAGAAGGAATGGCGCGAGGCTGCCGAAATCCTCGGCGCCAGCAACCGCCAGTACTGGACGATGGTCGCACTGCCGATCCTCTGGCCGAGCCTGCTCGGCACGACGCTGCTGCTCTTCGCGAACGCCTTCGGCGCCATCGCGACGGCTTACGCGCTGACCGGCTCGTCGCTGAACATCGTGCCGATCCTGCTCTATGCTCAGATCCGCGGCGACGTTCTGCACAATGCCAACCTCGGCTACGCGATCGCGCTCGGCATGATCGTCATCACCGGCGTATCGAACGTCCTTTACCTCATGCTGCGCATGCGCGCTGAACGGTGGCAGAAATGAAGGGACAACGTATCGGCGCCTGGATCGCGATCATCATCGGCGCGACCTATTTCATCGTCCCGCTTCTCGGCACGCTCGAATTCTCGCTGCGCATGCGCCGCGACGGCTACAGCTTCGATGCCTACAAGTCGGTCTTCTCCGACGCGCAGTTCCAGCAGACCTTCGGCTATTCGATGCTGATGGCTCTGATGACCATCATCTTCGGCATGCTGCTCGTCGTGCCGACCGCCTATTGGGTGCGCCTGCGCCTGCCGCAGATGCGTCAGGTCGTCGAGTTCATCACGCTGCTGCCGCTGGTCATTCCGGCGATCGTCATCGTCTTCGGCTATCTGCGCATGTATAACTCGTCGTCGATCCTGCCGATGACGGGCTCGACCATGGGCACTAACGTGCTCTTGGTCTTCTCCTACATCACCCTGTCGCTGCCCTACATGTATCGCTCGGTCGATACCGCGATGCGCGCCATCGACGTGCGGACCCTGACGGAAGCCGCCGAAAGCCTCGGCGCCAAGTGGCCGACGATCATGTTCAAGTGCATCTTCCCGAACGTCATGAGCGGCGTCCTCTCCGGCGCCTTCATCACGCTCGCGATCGTCATGGGCGAGTTCACCTTCGCAGCCCTGCTCAACCGGCCGGCCTTCGGCCCGTATCTGCAGCTCGTCGGTGCCAACAAGGCCTATGAACCCTCGGCACTCGCCGTGATCGCCTTCTCCATCACCTGGCTCAGCATGGGCTTGCTCAATCTCGTCTCCCGCTTTGGCAAGGCCCGTCCGGCCAAGGCTTAAGGTATCCGTCTCATGTCATTTCTCACGCTGACCAACATTCAGAAGTCCTTCGGCCAGGTCCAGGTCGTCAAGAACTTCAACATGAATATCGAGAAGGGAGAATTCGTCTCCTTCCTCGGTCCATCCGGCTGTGGCAAGACCACGATCCTGCGCATGATCGCCGGCTTCGAAACGCCGACCGGCGGCGCGCTGACGATCAATGGCAAGGACCAGACCTCGCTGAAGCCGAACCAGCGCAATATCGGCATGGTCTTCCAGGCCTACGCGCTGTTCCCGAACATGACGGTGCACGACAACGTCGCCTTCGGCATGAAGGTCGCCGGCAAGCCGAAGGCCGAGATCGACGCCCGCGTGAAGGAAATGCTGGCGCTGATCCATCTCGGCCACCTCGCTGACCGCTTCCCCTACCAGATGTCCGGCGGCCAGCAGCAGCGCGTGGCGCTCGCCCGCGCGCTTGCCGTCAAGCCGCAGGTCCTGCTGCTCGACGAGCCGCTCTCTGCTCTCGACGCCAAGATCCGCGTATCGCTGCGCGAGGAAATCCGGGCGATCCAGCGCCAGCTCGGCATCACCACGATCTTCGTCACCCATGACCAGGAAGAAGCGCTGTCGATCTCCGATCGCATCGTCGTCATGAACTCGGGCAAGGCCGACCAGATCGGCACGCCCTTCGAAATCTACAACACGCCGGCCACCCGCTTCGTCGCCTCCTTCGTCGGCACGCTGAACCTGATCGAAGCCAAGGTCGTCGACCCCGCCGCCAACCGCATCCAGATCGGCGATCAGGGCGTCACGCTGAAGCAGTCGGTCCAGACCTACAAGGCCGGCGACACCGTGCAGCTGGCGCTGCGCCCGGAAGCCGGTTCGCTGGCCGAAGGCGTCAAGAGCGATACGGCGCTGACCGGCCAGGTCGTCTCTGCCCACTTCCTGGGCTCGGTCATCCGCACCCGCATGAATGTCGGCGGCAACGTCATTTCCTTCGACATGTTCAACAACCCGGGCGTCGCCCCGCCACAGGCTGGCGAAACGGTAACGCTGCGCTTCATGGCGGCGGATCTGCTGGTGATCCGGGATTGAGAACAGACTTGGGGAACGGACCAAGGCAGAAGCTGCGGCCGGGAGCCCCCTCACCCTAACCCTCTCCCCGCTGGGGAGAGGGGAAATCGACGCTGCGGCACGCTTCCCTTCTCCCCCGGGGAGAAGGTGCCCGAAGGTTTCAGGTGCAACTCGTTGCACCGGAGATGAGGGGCCACGCGCCGCAGCAGTCGCGACCAAGGCCGATAAACACCCCCACTGCCCTTGAAATACCCGCCCCGATGGCGCAAGGACCGACATATTACCGGTCCATAAAGAAGCGCAGCATCATGTCCCCCACCACGGCATCGCCGGCAACTCCGCGCCGCCTCACCTCCCAGGATTTCCGCACTCTCGGCCTCTCGGCCCTCGGCGGCGCGCTGGAATTCTACGATTTCATCATCTTCGTCTTCTTCGCGACCGTCATCGGCGGCCTGTTCTTTCCGCCCGACATGCCCGACTGGCTGAAGCTGATCCAGACCTTCGGCATCTTCGCCGCCGGCTATCTGGTGCGCCCGATCGGTGGCATCGTGCTGGCCCATTTCGGCGACAAGTTCGGCCGCAAGCGGGTCTTCGCCTTCTCGATCCTGCTGATGGCGCTTTCGACGCTCGGCATGGCCGCGATGCCGACCTATGCCTCGATCGGCATTGCCGCGCCGGTTCTGCTGATCCTGATGCGCATCCTGCAGGGTGCGGCGATCGGCGGCGAGGTGCCGGGCGCCTGGACATTCGTTGCCGAACACGTCCCCTTCCGCCGCGTCGGCTTCGCCTGCGGCTTCCTCTGCTCCGGCCTGACGCTCGGCATCCTGCTCGGCTCGTTCATCGCGACGATCATCAATTCGGTCTTCACGCCTGAGGATGTCGCCGCCTATGCCTGGCGCATCCCCTTCTTCCTCGGCGGCATCTTCGGCCTCGTCGCCGTCTATCTGCGCCGCTGGCTGCAGGAAACGCCGATCTTCGCCGAGATGAAGGAAAGCCGGTCGCTGACCCACGAGCTGCCGCTGAAGGCGGTGCTGCGCGATTATCCGCGCGGCGTCATCATCTCGATGCTGCTCACCTGGATCCTGTCGGCCGGCATCGTCGTCACCACGCTGATGACTGCGACCTTCCTGCAGAAGCTCTACGGCTACACCGCCCAGCAGTCGCTCGCCGCCACCAGCTTCGGCACGCTGTTCCTGATCTTCGGCACGGCGGCGGCAGGCGCCATCATCGACCGCACCGGCTCGGGCAAATTCTTCGTCTTCTCCAGCATCTTCTTCGCCGCCGCGACCTTCGCCTTCTACACCTATTCGGCCGTCTCGCTGACGGTGCTCTTCGTGCTCTACGCGATCATGGGCCTTGCGGTCGGCATGGTCGGCGGCGTGCCCTATGTGATGGTCCGCGCCTTCCCGGCCCGCGTCCGCTTCACGGGCCTCTCCTTCTCCTACAACGTCTCCTACGCCATCTTCGGCGGCCTCACCCCGCTCGCCGTCGCCTCGCTTCTGCCGGTCAACCCGATGGCGCATGCCTACTATCTGCTGTTCATAGCAGCGCTGGCCTTCGTGCTCGGTCTCTACCTGATGGCGAAGGGCGACAGCGTCGAGGCGGAAGTCGGGATCGAGGAACTGACGGACCGGCTGGCGCAGAAGGCTTGATACGAGAAAGGGCGGCGTTGCCTTGGCAACGCCGCCCTTTATTTGTGAGTGCTGCGGGGCCGCTGGCTCCTGCCCCCAATCCCTACCTGATCGCCTGATCATTCCCGTCGAACCGGTGCATATGCGCCTTGTCAGGCGTCGCGAACACCACCTCATCAGGCTCATACTGATGTTCACCGAAGAGGCGCGCCGTCAGCAGGCCGCACTGGTCGGATTCCAGATAGACGATGGTGTCGGCGCCGAGATGCTCGACATGGACGATCTTCGCCTTCCAGGTGCCGCCGTCGCGCGACAGGGTCAGGTGTTCCGGGCGGATACCAACGGTCTTCGCCTGCCCGTCGCCGAGCTTGTCGGCGGCGATGAAGTTCATCATCGGCGAGCCGATGAAGCCGGCGACGAAGGTATTGGCCGGGCGGTTATAGAGCTCCATCGGCGAACCGACCTGCTCGATCGCCCCGGCATTGAGCACGACGATCTTGTCGGCGAGCGTCATCGCCTCGACCTGGTCGTGGGTGACGTAGATCATCGTTGCCTTCAGCTGGCGGTGCAGCTTGGCGATCTCCAGGCGGGTCTGGACGCGCAAGGCAGCATCGAGGTTCGACAGCGGCTCGTCGAACAGGAAGAGTTCCGGCTCGCGAACGATGGCGCGGCCGATCGCGACGCGCTGGCGCTGGCCGCCCGAAAGCTCGGCCGGACGGCGGGCGAGATAGGGCGCGAGCGACAGCATGTTCGAAGCGCCGGTGACGCGCTTCTCGATCTCGTCCTTCGGCGTACCGGCCTGCTTCAGGCCGAGGCCCATATTGTCCTTGACCGTCAGGTGCGGATAGAGCGCGTAGGACTGGAAGACCATGGCGATGCCGCGTTTGGCAGGCGGCGTCAGCGTTTCGTCGCGGCCGTTGATCATCACAGTGCCCGAGGTCACATCCTCGAGACCTGCGATGCTGCGCAGCAGGGTGGACTTGCCGCAGCCGGACGGGCCGACGAAGATGACGAATTCGCCGTCATTGACCTCGAGGTCGATGCCCTTCAGCACCTCATGAGTGCCGTAGGTCTTGCGGATGGATTTGAGTTGAAGCGATCCCAAAGTCGAATTCCTTACAGCTTGACGGGCTTGCCGGTGCGCGCACTCTCGTCGGCGGCCAGGCAGATGCGCAGCGACGCCACGGCGTCGCCCATGTGGCGGGTGAGGTCCATATCCTCGCGGATAGCCTTCAGCATGAAGGCCTGCTCGCGGTCGCAGAGCTCCTGATGGCCGGGCTCGCCCGCCATCGTCATATCCTGATCCGGCTTGATGAACTTGCCATCGGGACCGGTCTCGGCGCTATGCAGGCGGATGACCGAGGTCTTGGTATGCGTGTCGATATCGTCGGACTTGGCGTTCGGATCCATGACGATCGACACCGCCCCGTTCGGTGACATTACATCCTTCACGAAAAAGGCGGTCTCCGAGATCATCGGTCCCCAGCCGGCCTCGTACCAGCCGCAGGAACCGTCTTCGAAGATCACCTGCAGATGGCCGTAATTATACATGTCGGGCGCGATCTCGTTGGAGAGACGCAGGCCCATGCCGCGCACTTCCACCGGCTTCGCATCGGTGATCTGGCACATGACGTCGACATAGTGAACGCCGCAATCGACGATCGGCGGCGTCGTCTGCATCAGCGATTTATGCGTTTCCCAGGTCGGGCCGCTGGACTGCTGATTGAGGTTCATGCGGAACACATAGGGGCCGCCGAGCTTGCGCGCTTCCTCGATCAGCTTGATCCACGACGGGTGGTGGCGAAGGATATAGCCGATGACGAGCTTGCGCCCGGCCTTCTTCGCAGCCGCAACGACACGCTCGGCATCGGCAACGGTCGTTGCCAGCGGCTTCTCGACGAAGACGTCGCAGCCTGCCTCGAAGGCGGCAACGGCGTAGTCGGCGTGGCTGTCGGAATAGGTGCAGACGGCGCAGAGGTCCGGCTTCAGCTCGGCAAGAGCCGCATAGAAATCCGGATGGATCTTGTAGCCTGCGAGCGCCGGATCGAGCTTCGGCGCCGAGCGGTTGACGAGACCGACAATCTCGTAGCCCGGATTGTTGTGATAGGCGAGCGCGTGGCTGCGGCCCATATTGCCGAGACCGGCGACGAGGACGCGGACGGGCTTCTGAGAACTGCTCATTTTACTGCTCCAGAGGTGATGCCGCGGATCAGCTGCCGCGAGAAGATGACGTAGAGAACGAGGATCGGCAGGATCGCCAGCGACAGTGCCGCCAGAACCGCGTTCCAGTTGGTCACGAACTGACCGATGAAGATCTGGCTGCCGAGCGTAACGGTCTTCGTCGCTTCGGCCGGCGCCAGGATCAGCGGGAACCAGAGATCGTTCCAGATCGGGATCATCGTGAAGACGGCAACCGTCGCCATGGCAGGCCGCACCAGCGGCAGCACCAGGCGGAAGAAGATCGCATATTCGGAGAGGCCATCGATGCGCCCGGCATTCTTCAGGTCATCGGAGACCGTGCGCATGAATTCCGAGAGAATGAAGATCGCCAGCGGTATCCCCTGCGCCGTGTAGACGAGGATCAGCGCCGTCAGCGTATTGACGAGACCGGCAGCCACCATGCCCTGCAGGATCGCCACCGTGCCGAGGCGGATCGGGATCATGATGCCGATCGCCATGTAGAGGCCGACGAGCGTATTGCCCTTGAAGCGGTATTCAGAGAGCGCAAAGGCGGCCATGGCGCCGAACAGCAGCACCAGGAAAATCGACACGATGGTGACGACGAAGCTGTTCTGGAAATAGAGCGCGAAGTCCCCCTGCCCCAGAACCGTCTGATAGCCGACAAGGCTGAAGGTCGACGGCGTCGGCACCTGCAGTGGCGAGCGGAAGATCGCGTTGCGATCCTTGAACGAGTTGATGATCGTCAGGAACACCGGGAAGATCGCGATCAGCGTGTAGCCGATGAGCGCCAGATGCACGAGGCCGGTGCGGATGGGAGAAGTGCGGGCTTTGTTGGACATGTCGCGCTCCTCAGAACTGGTACCGGCGCATGCGGCGCTGGATGGCGAAGAGATAGAAGGAAACGCCGGCAAGGATGATGACGAACATGACGGTGGCAATCGTCGCGCCCACCGACCGGTCGCCGAGCTGCAGCTGGAAGCCGAAGAAGGTGCGGTAGAGCAGCGTGCCCAGGATGTCGGTCGACATATCAGGGCCGGCAAGCGCGCCCTG
Organism: Rhizobium sp. Rhizsp82; assembly: GCF_047325115.1. NCBI lineage: Bacteria > Pseudomonadati > Pseudomonadota > Alphaproteobacteria > Hyphomicrobiales > Rhizobiaceae > Rhizobium > Rhizobium sp. Rhizsp82. The sequence continues at coordinate 3,261,161 of NZ_CP168570.1, forward strand.
CACGGTGTAAACGAGGTCGAAGGCGTTGAAATTGCCGACGAAGGTGAGGATCGAGATGATGCCGATCGCCGGCAGGATCAGCGGCAGCTTGATCTTCCAGAACTGCGCCCAGCCGGTAATGCCGTCGCATTCGGCAGCCTCGATCACCTCTTCCGGGATCGAAAGCAGCGCCGCATAGATCAGCATCATCGGGATGCCGATATACTGCCAGTTGGAAATCAGCGAGACGGCGATCAGCGCCGGACCGGACTGGCCGAGCCAGGGCGCAAACAGCCCCTTCATGCCGACAAGGCCCATCAGCCAGGGCGCAACACCCCAGATCGGCGACAGGATCAGCTTCCAGATGAAGCCGACGATGACGAAGGAGAGCAGCGTCGGCAGGAACATGGCGGTGCGGTAGAAGGCAACGAAACGCAGCCGCGGCGTCGACAGGAGTGCTGCCAGCGCAATGCCGATCGGGTTCTGCACGCACATGTGAATGACGAAGAAAATCAGGTTGTTGACCAGCGCGTTCCAGAAGTCGTGCGCCCAGCGCGCGTCTCCGAACAGCACCTTGTAGTTGGCGAGCCCGACAAAGGTCGATTGGCCATCGACCAGATTGTAGAACGAAAGCCTGAGCGTTTCGATCAGCGGCAGGATCATGATCGCCGAATAGACGACGAATGCCGGAAAGAGAAAGACGCCGATATGCCAGCGAACGGGGCGCTTGATCGGAGTGATGTCAGGGTTTGCGGCTTCGCTCATTGGCCCTCGCCTTATTGCTATTGGCTGACGTCGAAGCGCAGCGCAGATGAATCTCGGGGACGGTCAGGTGCCCTCTATAACGTCATGCCGTGGGCATGACGAAAGACCCCTTCTGGCCTGCCGGCCATCTTCCCCACAAGGGGGAAGACAACTCGCGGCATGCTTCCCTCCCTGCCGTTTGCCGCAGGCACGCTGCGGCAAAAGCCCCTCCCCCTTGTGGGGAGGGGTTGGGGAGGGGTTTTCGGTTACTTGCCCGGCTTGTACCAGCTGTCGAGGCCCTTCTGGAGCTTCTCGCCGGCAACGGCCGGGGTGTCGGTGCCGTTGATGACGTTGGCCGATTCAACCCAGGTCTCGTTTTCGAGGTTCGGGGTGCCGCGCGACAGGATCTGGTAGGTCGAGCGGACGGTCGACTTGTACGGGCCGCGCCAGGAAACGAATTCCTGAGCAAGCGGATCGCTCATCTTGACCGGGTTGGAGTTCAGGCTGAAGAAGCCCGGCAGCGAGTTCGCGTAGATGTCGGCGAATTCGCTGGAAGCGACCCACGACAGGAACTTCTTGGCTTCTTCGGCATGCGCGCTCTTGGCGTTCAGGGCAACGCCGATATCCGGATGGTCGGAGATGTAGCCCTGGTCGCCAGCCTTCGGAACCGGCGGCGGGAATGCGCCCATCTTGAACTGAGCCTGGCTGTTGAACAGCGCGATTTCCCACGAACCGGCCGGGTAGATCGCTGCGCGGCCGAGCGTGAAGAGGTTCTGGCTGTCCGAGTAGGTCTGGGCTTCGAAACCGTCGCCGAGGTAGGGCTTCCACTTGGCAAGCTCTTCGTAAGGCTTGACCCAGTCGGCATCCGTCAGCTTCTGCTTGCCGGAGATCAGAGCGGCGCGGCCGTCTTCACCCTTCCAATAGTTCGGACCGATGTTCTGGTAGCCCATGGTTGCGGCTTCCCAGAGGTCCTTCGTGCCCATGGCGAGCGGGATGAACGTGCCGTCAGCCTTGATCTTGTCGAGAGCGGCGAAAAACTCGTCTTCCGTCTTCGGAACAGCGATGCCGAGCTTGTCGAAGGCATCCTTGTTGTAGATGAAGCCGTGGATGACCGAGGCCATCGGCACGCAGAAAGTGGACTTGCCGTCGTCGGTCGACCAGGCAGCCTTGGCAACCGGCGTGAAGTTTTCCATGCCCGGGAGGCTCGTCAGGTCGGCCAGCTGCTTCTTGTTGAAGAGCTCGAGCGAAGCGTCGAATGGACGGCAGGTGATGATGTCGCCTGCAGAACCGGCATCGAGCTTGGCGTTCAGCGAAGCATTGTACTCGGTCGGAGCGGTCGGAGCGAAGACGATCTTGATGCCCGGGTTCTTGGCTTCGAAAGCCGGGATGATCTTTTCCTGCCAGATCTGCAGGTCGTCGTTACGCCAGCTTTCGACCGTCAGCGTCACATCGGCGCCATAGGCAAAACCGGCAGACGTCAGCAGGCTCGAAGCCAGCAGCAGGCTTTTCAGAGCAGTGTTTTTCATTTCCCTCTCCTGTTTTAAGCGCCATCCGGCGCTTCTTTGGTTCTGAAACAAGCAATCGGCGTGTCTGAGGAAACACCCAACGCCCCCTTTCGAGGATCGCCAAGGCTGGCGGTCCCTTAAGCTCGAACCGGCGAAAAAGGCGCAAGGCCTCCGGCCGGACTGCACCCTCCCAATACGCAAAGCGGGGCGCGGTATTCTCATGGGGAAGAGCTGATGACTGCGGGGCGGCGGATTGCCCGATAGGCGATCCCAAGCCTGATACAATCGTCTTCAGGAGCGTCCCGGCCGCTGATTTTCGTGCCGGTGTAAATTTGCCCCTGTTTGCTGTTCCCTTTTTCAGAATTAAGTCCAAAAAAATACCAATTGTCCAGCCGAATTTAACTTTTGGCGGTCCGAATTTTCATAAAAAATTTTTATTATTTAAAATCAACATGATAGAAATATGAAATTTTCGAGCCAATTTTGCTTGGTAAATGGTATTTTTTTGGTATGGTAATAAAAAACGACGGGAACAGCGTTATCCGGGGGTCCGATGACGGAACTGGCAATCGGCATTGATGGTGGCGGATCGAGCTGCCGCGCCGCGGTCGCAGACCGGACCGGCAATATTCTGGGCCGCGGCACCGCCGGCCCCGCCAATATCCTGTCCAATCTCGAAGGATCGCTCGAGAACATCATTCTCTCCGCGAAAGAGGCGCTGCGCGACGCCGCACTGGCACCTGAAACCGTTTCCAGCGTCTCCGCCGTCGTCGGCGTCGCAGGCGCCAATGTCGGCGACTACGGCAGCCGCATCGAGAAGGCCCTTCCCTTCGCCGACGGCAAGGTCGTCACCGACGCGCTGATCGCGCTGCAGGGCGCGCTCGGCGATTCCGATGGCGCGATCGGCGCCTTTGGAACCGGCTCCGTCTATAATGCGCGCCGCAACGGCAAGGTCAGCGGCATCGGCGGCTTCATCGTCGGCGACCAGGCAAGCGGCGCGCGCCTCGGCCGCGACCTGCTGGAACGCTCGCTGCTGGCTTATGACAAGGTGCGCGCCGGCTCCGCGCTCACGGCCAAGGTTATGGCCGAGTTCGCAAACGATCCCGAAAAGCTCGTCGAATTCGCCCATGTCGCGAAACCCAAGGATTTTGCGCGCTATGCGCCCGCCGTCTTCGAACATGCCGGTAGTGGCGACGACGTGGCTGCCGGCATCGTCCGTGATGCGGCGGCTGCGATCGGCGAAAATCTCGACGCACTGATCTGGCCCGGATGCCCGGCGATCTGCCTGCTCGGCGGCCTCGCCGTTGCCTACCGCCCCTGGCTTGCCGAGCGCCATCTGGCATTGCTAGCCGAACCGAAGGGCGACGTGCTGCAGGGCGCCGTCGAGCTGGCCGTCAAGCGCCTGAACGTCGAGACGCGGGGTGCGGCATGACCGAAGATCTCTCCACCATCCTCTCGCCCGAACGCGTCCAGGCCGGCGGCACCGGCCCGCTCTACGTCAAGCTCCGCCGCACGCTGGAAGAAGCCGTGCGCAAGGGCACACTCGGCCACGGCGACGCCCTGCCCCCGGAGCGCGATATCGCCGAATTCGCGGCCGTCAGCCGCGTCACCGTCCGCAAGGCGATCGACGATCTCGTCGCCGACGGCCTGCTTGTGCGCCGTCACGGCTCCGGCACCTTCGTCGCCAAACCGGTCTCCAAGGTCGAGCAGCGCCTGTCGCAGCTGACATCCTTCACCGAAGACATGGCCCGGCGCGGCATGACCTCGCGCTCCGAATGGCTGCACAAGGGCATTCACACACCCTCGCCCGACGAAATGATGATCCTCGGCCTCGGCACCGACATCAAGGTCTCGCGCCTCTCGCGCCTGCGCATCGCCGACGACCAGCCGCTCGCCATCGAAAACGCCAGCGTCTCCGGCGAATTCCTGCCCGACCCGTCCGTCGTCACCACCTCGCTCTATGCCGAGCTCGAACGCCGCCAGGTTCGCCCGACCCGCGCTGTCCAGCGCATCTCCGCCACCAACATGAAGGAAGCCGACGCCCACCTCCTCGGCGTCCCCGTCGGCGCCGCCGGCCTGTCGATCGAGCGTATCTCCTACCTCGCCTCCGGCCGCGCCGTCGAATTCACCCGCTCCCTCTACCGCGGCGACGCCTATGATTTCGTCGCCGAACTGACGATCGGCGCGAGCTAGACTGTTATTCAATGTTATCTATTGCTATCATCCATCGCCGACCAAGCGATGGAGAGAGCAATGGCAAGCATCGCGCTGAGCGAACACTACGAGCGCCTTATCAAGAAGCAGCTTGAATCCGGCCGCTACAACAACGCCAGCGAGGTCGTTCGCGCCGGCCTGCGCCTGCTGGAAGACTATGAAGATGGTCGGGAGCAGTGGCTTCGTGACGAAGTCGCGGCCCGCTTCGACGAGATCAAAGGCGACATCGAGACCGGCGTATCGCTCGACACTGCCTTCAGCAACATCGAGCAGAGACACAAGGCCAGATTGGCGAAAGAGAAGTAGGTGGCCGAATATAAGGTCGTCTTTCACCGGGAAGCCGAGCGCGAACTCGCCGAACTCTACGACTATGTCGCCGATTAGGCGGGCGCTGCCATCGCCTGGAATTTCATCTCCGGCATCCGTGATTTCTGCATCGAGCTAGCGACATTTCCGGAACGCGGCAGCCGGCAAGACCATATCCGCAAGGGTCTTCGCGTGGTCGGCTACAAGCGCCGCGTCAGCATCGCATTTACAGTCGCCGAGGGAACAGTCGTAATCCTTGGCATTTTCTATGGCGGCAGGCAGATAGGATCACGCAGTCTCAAATCCCGCAAATAGCGCCGATCGCATTGAAGAGCCGCTCGCCTGAGGCTATTCCTTGAGGTCATGACGACAGCACCCAGAATTTCCGTCCTCGACGCCGTTTCCGATCCGGGCAATCCGGCAAAGGCAAATGAAGACCGTCTCGGCCACAACGAGGCCTGCGCCTTCGTCATCGACGGCGCAACCGGTCTCGGGGATCGGCAATATGTCGATCCTGACGGTAGCGATGCCGCCTGGATTGCCGCGCGTTGCGCGGACGCTTTTCAGCGCGGCATTACCCGCGATACCACAATCCCGGATATCGCCCGCGTGGCATCGGAAGACGCCCTCAAGAGCTTCACCGGCAGCCATCCCGACGTCCCCCGCTACGCCTGGCCGCTCTCGGCCTTTGCGATGGTGCACGCGACGCACGACGCCTTCACCTTCTATGGCCTTGGCGACTCCTGCGTCTTCCTGCTTCAGGAAGACGGTTCGGCAAGCCTCCACACGGCGATACCCGGCGCCTATGCAAGGGAGCAGGAGCACGCGCGCAGCCACATCGCCCGCACCGGTGGCATTAACAATGGCGGCGGCGCCCTCGCCGACCCCGAGACGCTCGCCGCACTTCGCCGCCACCGCGAGAGCCAGAACACGCCCGGCGGCATCTGGACGCTCGGCCTCGTTCCCGAGGCAGCCGACCACCTCGTCCATGAGCCGCTACCGGTCAAAGCCCGGGCGCACGCCATCATCTGCAGCGACGGCCTGGCCGATCTCGTCGTGCTCTATACGCTTTACGATGCGGCAAGCCTGGTCCGAACGGCGCTCGACAGAGGACTGCGCCCGATAATCGAAGAACTCCGCCGCCTGGAACGCGAAGTCGATCCCGACGGCCTGCGCTATCCCCGCTTCAAGCAGAGCGACGACACGACGGCGATCTTGGTGGAGCTCACGACGTAGAGAGAAATTACCATAATTTCAAAAAGATAAGGGCGGAAAGTGAATCACTTTCCGCCCTTCTTGATTCAATCTCTGAAGACCGCAGCCCGAAATCAGGCCGCGTCCTCGATCTCGTCGCTGGCCTTGGTAGGCACATAGTTGAGCACCGGTCCGAGCCAGCGCTCGACCTCGGTGACCTCCATGCCCTTGCGCGCGGCATAGTCTTCGACCTGGTCGCGCTCCACCTTGGCGACGCCGAAATAGTAGGAGTCGGGGTGGCCGATATAGAGGCCGGAGACGGAGGAGCCGGGCCACATGGCGTAGCTCTCGGTGAGCTTCACGCCCGCGGTGTTCTCAGCGTCGAGAAGCTCGAACAGCGTCTTCTTCTCGGTATGGTCGGGCTGTGCCGGATAGCCGGGCGCCGGGCGGATACCGGCATATTGCTCGGTGATCAGCTCGTCGTTCGAGAGCGTCTCGTCCTTGGCATAGCCCCAATATTCGCGGCGCACCTGCTCGTGCATGCGCTCGGCAAAGGCTTCGGCGAAGCGGTCGGCCAGCGCCTTGACGAGGATCGACGAGTAGTCGTCGTTCGCCCGTTCGAAGCGCTCGGCGATCGCCACTTCCTCGATACCGGCGGTGACGACGAAGCCGCCGACATAGTCCTCAAGACCGGTCGCTTCGGGCGCGACGAAATCAGAGAGAGCCACATTCGGGCGTCCGTCGCGCTTCGACAGCTGCTGGCGCAGCGTGAAGAAGGTCGCGAGTTCTTCCTTGCGGGCATTATCCTTGAACAGGCGGATATCGTCGCCAACGGCGTTCGCCGGCCAGAAGCCGATCACGCCGCGCGGGCGGAACCACTTCTCGTCGATGATCTTCTTCAGCATCGCCTGCGCATCGTTCCAGAGCGCGCGCGCCGCCTCGCCCTGCTTCTCGTCTTCGAGAATGGCCGGATAGCGGCCGCGCAGTTCCCAGGTCTGGAAGAACGGCGTCCAGTCGATATAGCGGGCGATATCGGCGAGATCGTAGTCCTCGAAAACCTTGGTTCCCAGGAAGCTCGGCCTGGTCGGCTTGTAGGCAGACCAATCGACCTGATGGGCATTCTCGCGGGCACGCGATAGCGGCAGGCGCACCTTCTCGGCTTCACTGCGCGCATGCGCGGCAGCGACCTTGGCATATTCGGTGCGGATATCGGCGACGTACCCATCCTTGTTCTCGGGCGACAGCAGCGAGGAGACCACACCCACGGCGCGGCTGGCATCGGTCACGTAGATCGCCTGGCCCTTGCTGTAGCCCGGATGGATCTTCACCGCCGTATGCACGCGGCTAGTCGTCGCGCCACCGATCAGCAGCGGAATATCGAAGCCCTGGCGCTCCATCTCGGCCGCCACATGCACCATCTCGTCGAGCGACGGCGTGATCAGGCCGGAAAGACCGATGACATCGACCTTCTCGGCAACAGCCGTCTCGAGGATCTTGGTGGCGGGTACCATGACGCCGAGATCGATGATCTCGTAATTGTTGCAGGCGAGAACGACGCCGACGATATTCTTGCCGATATCGTGCACGTCGCCCTTGACGGTCGCCATCAGGATCTTGCCGGCAGATTTCTGCTCGCTGCCGCCGTTCAGCCGCTTCTCTTCTTCCATATAGGGAAGCAGAACGGCAACGGCCTGCTTCATGACGCGGGCGGACTTCACCACCTGCGGCAGGAACATCTTGCCCGAGCCGAAGAGATCGCCGACGACATTCATCCCGGCCATCAGCGGACCCTCGATGACATGCAGCGGACGCGCAGCCTTCTGGCGTGCTTCCTCGGTATCGGCTTCGATATATTCGGTATTGCCGTTGACCAGCGCATGCTCGAGACGCTTCTCGACCGGCCATTCGCGCCAGGAGAGATCCTGAACCTTGGCTTCCTTGCCACCGGCGCCGCGGAACCGTTCCGCGACCTCCAGCAGCCGCTCGGTACTGTCGGCGCGGCGGTTCAGCACGACGTCTTCACAGGCTTCGCGCAGCTCCGCATCGATCTGGTCGTAGACCGCCAGCTGACCAGCATTGACGATGCCCATGTCCATCCCCGCCTGGATGGCGTGGTAGAGGAACACGGCATGCATCGCCTCGCGCACCGGCTCATTGCCGCGGAACGAGAAGGACAGGTTCGAGACGCCGCCCGAGATATGGACGAGTGGCATTTCCTTGCGGATCGTCCGCGTCGCCTCGATGAAATCGACGCCGTAATTGTTGTGCTCTTCGATACCTGTCGCGACCGCGAAGATGTTCGGATCGAAGATGATGTCCTCAGGCGAAAGGCCGGCTTCTTCCGTCAGCAGCTTGTAGGCACGGCGGCAGATTTCCACCTTGCGGTCGTAGCTGTCGGCCTGACCGGTTTCGTCGAACGCCATGACGACGACGGCCGCACCATAGCGATGCAAGAGCTTCGCCTGCGCCAGGAAATTCTCCTCGCCTTCCTTCAGCGAGATGGAATTGACGATCGGCTTGCCCTGAACGCATTTCAGGCCCGACTCGATGATCTGGAATTTCGAGCTATCGATCATGACGGGCACGCGGGCGATATCCGGCTCCGCTGCGATCAGGTTGAGGAACTCGACCATCGCCTTTTCGGAATCGATCAGGCCCTCGTCCATGTTGATGTCGATGACCTGCGCGCCGTTCTCGACCTGGTCGCGCGCCACATCCAGCGCCGTCGTGTAATCGGCATTGGTGATCAGCTTGCGGAACTTGGCCGAACCGGTGACGTTGGTGCGCTCGCCGACATTGACGAACGGAATATCCTTGGTCAGCTCGAAGGGCTCGAGGCCCGAGAGCGACATGAACGGACGGTGTTCCGGGATCGGGCGCGGCTTGTACTTGGCAACCGTCTCGGCGATGACGCGGATATGCTCCGGCGTCGAGCCGCAGCAGCCGCCGACGATGTTGACGAGACCTTCGCGGGCGAAGCCCTCGATCTGCGCCGCCATCAGTTCAGGCGTTTCGTCATACTGGCCGAACTCGTTCGGCAGGCCGGCATTCGGATAGGCACAGATGAAGGTATCGGCAACGCCCGACAGTTCCTGCAGATGCGGGCGCATGGCGTTGGCGCCGAGCGCGCAGTTGAGGCCGATGGTGAACGGGTTTGCGTGGCGCACCGAGTTCCAGAAAGCCGACGGCGTCTGGCCGGACAGCGTACGGCCGGAAAGGTCGGTAATCGTGCCGGAGATCATCACCGGCAGGCGAATGCCCTTGGCCTCGAAGCGCTCCTCGCAGGCAAAGATCGCAGCCTTGGCGTTCAGCGTATCGAAAATCGTCTCGATCAGGATGATATCGGCGCCGCCATCGATCAGTCCGTCGATCTGCTCGCCATAGGCGATGCGCAGGTCGTCGAAGGAAACGGCGCGGTAGCCGGGATTGTTGACGTCGGGCGAGATCGAAGCCGTACGGTTGGTCGGGCCGATGGCGCCGGCAACGAAGCGGCGGCGGCCATCCTCGCGCTCGGCGCGCAGTGCCGCGCGGCGGACGATCTCGGCGCCTTCCTTGTTCAGCGCGTAAACCTCGCCTTCCATCTCGTAATCGGCCTGCGCGATGCGGGTCGAGGAGAAGGTGTTGGTTTCGAGAATATCGGCGCCGGCCTTGGCATATTTATAATGAATCTCTTCCAGCGCGGCGGGCTGGCTGAGGATCAGCAGGTCGTTATTGCCCTTCTGATGGCAGGCGCAGCCGATGAACCTGTCGCCACGGAACTGGTCCTCGTCATAGCCGAGACCCTGGATCTGCGTGCCCATGGCGCCGTCGAGAACGAGGATGCGCTCGCTAGCGGCTTTCTTAAGCGCCGCGAACACTTCACTGCCGTCGCGTTTTGCCCCATCAGGACCGAAAAGATTGTCGAACACGGGCGGACTCCTTGCGTCGTTCAAGACCAGGGTGATGAAATCACATAAAGATATCTTTATGTCAATATATGCCTGCCACAAGAATGGATTACAAGGCGGGGCGGCGTGACAGACTCGGCGGACCTCTATATAGGCGTTCCGCAAGGCTTTGTGCATGAAATCGGAGGAGCGACATGGCATCGGCAAACGGCAGCAGCGGTCTCGGAAACTGGACGACCCGCGCCTATCACCGCAACTGGCTCTTGGCCCAGGCAAACGGCCTTTTCGATTTCTTTCAGCACCAGTCGATCAACCCGAAGGGCGGATTCTACGATCTCGATGATCAGGGCAAGCCGCTCGACGCCGAGGGTCAGGTGCGCAGCATCCATATCGCCGCCCGCGCCGTCCACTGCTTTGCCGCAGGCACCCTGCTCGGCCGCCCCGGCGCATCTGATGTCGTCGACCACGGCATGGACTATCTCTGGAACCATCACCGCGACCGCAAGAACGGCGGATATTTCTGGTCCCTCGACAATAACGGCCGCGTCGATTCCAACAAGCAGGGCTATGGCCACGCCTTCGTGCTGCTCGCCGCATCCTCGGCCAAGACCATCGGCCATCCGCTGGCCGACGGCATGCTTGCCGATATCACCGAAGTCCTGAATACCCGCTTCTGGGAAGCCAGGCACGGCGCCATCGCCGAGGAATTCACCGCCGACTGGCAGCCGCTCGATGGCGGCAATTACCGCGGCCAGAACTCCAACATGCACCTGACGGAAGCGCTGATGGCCGCCTTCGAGGCGACCGGCGACCGCGAATATCTGACCAAGGCCGAAAGCATCGCCGATCTCGTTATCCGCCGCGCCGCCGGTTCGGTCGGCTGGCGCGTCGCCGAGCATTTCGGCGCCGACTGGAGCCTCGACAAGAACTACTACCACCCGAACGAAATGTTCCGCCCGGCCGGCACCACGCCCGGCCACTCGCTGGAATGGGCCCGCCTCATCCTGCAGCTCTGGGTTCTCGGCGGCAAGAAGCTGGACTGGCTGCCGGACGCCGCCAAGGGCCTGTTCTCGCAGTCGATGGCGCTCGGCTGGGACAATGACAAGGGCGGCTTCTTCTATACGCTCGATTGGGACGACAAGCCCGCCAAGCGCAACAAGCTCTGGTGGCCGGCCTGCGAAGCGGCAGCCGCGGCCCACTTCCTCAACGAGCACCTGCCGAGCGATTTCCACGAGGAAAGCTACCGCAAGGTCTGGAACGTCATCGAACGCTGCTTCATCGACCACGAGAACGGCGGCTGGCACGAAGAGCTGACGGAAGACCTCGTGCCCTCGCACAGCCTGTTCCCCGGCAAGGGCGACATCTACCACGCCCTGCAGGCCTGCCTGATCCCGCTCTTCCCGGCGACCGGCAGCATCACAAAGGGCATCATCGAAGCCGGCGGCAAGCTCTAAGCACTAGAGCCATTCCCGTTCCGGCGGGAATGGCCGCATGCCCTATCCGAGCCGCAGCGAATCCAGATCCTTCGCCAGCATCAGCGCCAGCGCCTCGACCGCGAGATTATGGTCGTCGCGCTGCGGCAGGCCTGAAACCGTGACCGCGCCGATGCAGCCGGTGCCCTTCACATTGATCGGGAAGCTGCCGCCATGGGCGGCGTAATCGGCGCTCGAAAGCCCGTTATCCTCGATCGTCTTGCCATCCGATTTCAGCTTCAACCCGCAGGCATAGCTGCTCTTCAGATAGCGGAACACCATGTTGCGCTTGCGCCGGACCCACTGCACATTGTCGGGCGTCGCGCCCGGCAGCGCTACGTAGAAGACCTGCATCGAATGCAGCGACACATCGATCGCCACCTTCAGCCCCCGGTCGGTCGAAAGCTCCTGCAGGAGCTTGCCGAGCTGCCAGGCGCTCGTCAGGTCGAAGCTGTCGAAGGCGAGCACCTTTTCCTGTTCGGCGATGCGAACCAGATCATCCTCGATGGTCATCACAGGCACTCCTCTCCTCATACGACTAGGAGAGAACATCCGCAGGGCGCAGAAAAAAGTAAAGCGAAATCGTAGTGATAGCTCTGCCCGGACGAGAGCGCCTAGTGCGGCATGGTGGCCAGCGCCCCGATGATCTCCTCGGGCCGCATCGGCTCGCTGGCGCGCAGCTTCACCCGGCCGTCGCGATCGAGCAGGATCAGCCCGAATTCGCCCGGTTGCGGACCATCGAGCGTGTCGCGCAGCTCGTCGGCATCGAGATCATGCGGATCGTCGAACAGCGGAAACACGCCGCCGCCGGCAATGTTGAAGACCTCGATATCTTCCTCGATGAACCGCAGATGCGCCTTGCGCAAGAGATCGTCCTGGCGCGATGCGCGGTCGTCCTCGGCATCGGCAAACACCAGCAGCACGCGCTTCTTGCCGCCGAACGGCCTGAGGCAGCGCGGCGTCGAGACCGTGTGCGGCTCGGTTCCGAGAATTTCCCGTACGAATGATTTCAGCATGATGCCCATCCTTCCTATCGTCATCAACGGCTGGAGGCCTGAGCGGTTCCCGCAGGAAGCGGGGCAGGATCGCCAGCTGACGGCGATCCTGCGATTTGGGTGCTACTCGCGCGATTCGCGCGGTGCAGCGCGGCCGGTAACGGCCACGACATCGGTCCCGCCATTGGCGAGAAGCCGTTTGCGAACCAGAACGCGCATGACGCGCGCCGCTGTCGAGAAGGTCATCTGGTCGAGAGGACCCTCGCCTTCCCAGGGCTTGGTCAGCCGCTCGGTGACGGCACCGACGATATTCATCGGCACGATGTCGTCGCATTCGCGCATGGCTTCGAACACCATGCTGATCGGCAGGACCTTCCCTTCGAAGGTCACGATCGGTTCTGTGAGTTCCGTATCCCATTCTTCGAAGGCATAGAGAGCCTCACGGAAGAGTTCCTGAAGGGTGAACGGGGCGTGTCCGTTGTGAAGCGGCGGCAAGGCATTCGTCATGTCTGTCTCCTCTTGGCAGGGATGAAGCCATTTCCTCCTCATCGGCCGGGAAATTAATGCGGAAAACAGAACTCGGGTTCCCTCGCGCGGCCGAATAACACGATCGATTTTATAGTGTAACACTCGCGTGATAAAGCGATTTATGCCCACGCCCTGGGAAAAGTCGCCACCAAAAGCAGTTAAGCCGTTGATATCGCTTAACGATACCAACGGCTATTTTTGCCACCGGAAGCCGATGTCAGCGCTTACTGCTCGAGCGCGAAGGTGACGTTGACCGTAACATTATAGGTGTTCTCGCCGCCCTGAACCGGCACCGAGGCATCGGCGGCCTCCTTCATCATCGCAGCGCGATAGACCGGCTGCGGCATCGGGCGGGCGCTGTTTTCGCTGATCTCGAGGATTCGTCCGAGCTTGACGCCCGCCGCTTCCGTCAGCGTCTTCGCCTTCTTCAGCGCCGAGGCGACCGCATCCTTGCGCGCCTCGTCGATGACGCCTTCCGGCTTGTCATTGGTGAAGCTGATGTCGCCGCCCTGGTTGATGCCCAATGTCACCGACTGGTCGATGATGCCGCCGAGCTTGGAAAGGTCGCGCACGCGCACGGTGATTCCATTCGACACCTGGTAGCCGATCAGCTCCGGCTGCTTCGGCTGGCCGTCGGTGCTCTGCGGATAGTTATATTGCGGCTGCACCGAGAAACCTGCGGTCTGCAGGTCTTTCTCGGCAATCCCGCCCTTCTTCAGCGCCGCCAGCACCTCGGTCATCGCCTTGTTGTTCTCGTCGAGTGCCTCGCGCGCCGTCTTCGCCTGCTTGACGACGGAGAGATTGACGATCGCCATGTCGGGCGCCACCGAAGACTGCCCATCCCCCGAAACCATGATCACGGCTTCGCGCGGCTTTGAATCATCGGCAATCGCCGCCGCCGTCACCGGCAGCACGGCCGCAGCCGTCATCAAAAGGCCGAGCGCAAGTTTCCTGGTATTCTGCAGCGCCATGTTTCACTCCTTGGTTGTCGCTACCCCGTTTCTCTTCTTTGGCCATTGATTGTGAAGCTATTGCGGCAACGTCTTGTCGCTGCATCCGAATTACGCTAGAGCGAAACCGCTGCGGGGAACCATTGCCCCGAAGCAAGCGCAGGCGCCTGCGCCAGGGCCTGTAGCTCAATGGTTAGAGCCGGCGGCTCATAACCGCTTGGTTGGGGGTTCGAGTCCCTCCGGGCCCACCATCGATTTCCGTAAGCTCTTGTTTTTCCATAATTTCTTTGGCCTCCATGTCCCACTTTTCAAATTTGGCCTCCCAAGGTGGGACTTCTTTGTTCTCGTTACGGTCCGGCAAAAGCAGCTTCGCGCCGTCGCCGGCAAGTTTTTTTCTTCGCGCAGCACGGGTGTACAAATCGGCCTGCTGACTCGTCGTCCAGCCGAAAATCGCCTTCAGCTGATCGCTTGTCGCGCCGTTCTCTGCGGCGATCGATGCGCCTGCCTTGCGCAGCCCGTGGGCCGAGCAATGAAAAAGTCCTGATTCGTCGCACCATTGGCGCATCTTGTTTCCAAGCCCTTTATCCGAGAACGGCTTGCCGTATTCGGTGACCAGGAATGTAAGCTGGCCCGCTGGCACCTGTGCAAGCTCGACTTCGAGATCAGGCAGGATCGGCACATTCACTTCGACGCCGCTCGACTTTCGGGTCTTTCCGGGGCGAATTCGGATCCACCCGTTTTCAAGATGTTGGCGCCCGAGGATAGCTGCGTCCGACAAGCGAAGGCCAGTGAACATGAAGATTGCCAGTGCGCGGCGAGCTGTGGAACCGGGCGGGTGCTTGGCTTCGAATTGCTCGATTTCGTCCAGCGTCCAGGTATGCCACCCCTCGCCTGACTTGAGCCGCTTGATGCCGTTGCACGGATTGACCTTCGCCTCGCCTACCTCGATGGCCCACGCATAGAGAGCGCTGATAGCCTTGACGATATTATTGGCCGCGCCGGGGCTGTCGATCCGTGTGTCGCGGATAGCAGTCACATGCTTGCGCTCGAGGAGCTCGAAAGGCTTGTCACCGTGCTTGACGCAGATATCATCCAAGAGGCGGCGCCGGCGGCTCATCGTGTCAACAGTGACCGAATTGGCCGCTCGACGGAAATACTGCTGGCATAGCCACCGGAACGATCGAGCGACAACTGGCTTCGCCGAGTCCGCGACAACCGGCGCCTCGCCGTAGGGGATGCCCTTCTCGGCGCATTCATACTCGCGCAGAAACGCAGCGGTGCCCGGCTTCTCGCGAAGCCGGACCTTCTTCTTGCCTTGCACACGGAAATATATGCGCACATTGCCGTGACGGTCGGTGTCTTCGATGATGCCGCGCAGATTGAGCTTCATGCTACTCCGATGTCATCCCAAGGGTTGTCGGGGGTCGACGGCAGCGACAGGCGCGCCTCATCGCGAGGCAGAGCGTCAAACGCCTCATCAAGTTCGAAACGGTCCCAGAGCACCCTGCCCCGAGCCTTCCTCGGCGATGGCATTTCGCCGGTCGCGACCATCGTATCGAAGGTGGTTGCGCCAATGCCCACGTATGCCGCCGCAGCGACGCGTGCGAGCCCGCGGGGCGTCATTCCTGGCGGCAATCGGTTATCGTTGGCAGCAGCGGGCATCGGTCCTCCTTGTTCGGTCAGGGTGACGCTGGTGTAAACATTCGGCGATGGCAATGGGGGTGGCCGCGCGCGGCGAGTGCCGGTGGTGGGTCGCGCGGCCTATAGGATAGGTCGCAGCCTGCCGCGCGATGCGGCAACACGGCAGGCTGCGGTCGGCCCAGGGCAAGGGACCGAATTCCATTGACCGACCACGGTGTAACTACGCACCGCAGTCGGCCGTGCGACCTAGTTGCCGCACTCCCGCGGACGAACCGCGGTTGGGGAACCCTGAATTTCGAAGTCTTTCAGCCAGAGAGGCGCGCATGTGTCGCCTACAACCTGGACAAGGAAGCTATCCAGCTGCCCTAATATCTGCGAGCGGCCGACAACGACGGCCATCTCTTTCGTCGCGAAGATCTCGACGCGATCGCCGATCTCGAAGGCCCAAACGTACTCCGGAAAAGGACGTCTGCCGATAAGCGCGCGCGGAAGCGCAGTTCTGTCGGCGGGTTTCACCTTCGTGTGGATCGTCATGGGAGGCTCCTCGTTGCTACCTACGTGTTCATGTGATACTTTTAGATCACCGCGAAACGCATGTCAACACCTATGGATAATTTTGATACTTATGGATCAATCGAAGGTCACTGGAAGGCAGATTTCTGCCGCTCGAAGCTTAGTTGGGTTAAGCCAAGCTGAGGTTGCGAAAGCAGCCAATGTGTCGGTTCCCACCCTCAAGCGGATGGAAGGGGCGACGGGAGCTGTGCCCGGAATGACCAACAACGTCGCCGCTGTAGTCCGCGCCCTCCAGGCGGCCGGCGTCACCTTCATTGACGGTACTTACAGCGGAAGCGGCGGGCCTGGCGTCCGTCTTTTCGCGCCGACCGGTGCCTCTATCGACACCAACGAAGACGAGACCATCCAATACAAGGACATGTTTGAGAACGACGCGCCTCCCGGTGCCGGTGGTTGATCCCGATGAAGATAATAGAACACAAAGCGGGCGGCGCGATCGTCGGCCTCAGCTCTGACGAGATCTATGTTCTCAGCAATGCCTTGAATGAGGTGTGCAACGGCATCGACCTGCCCGAATTCGAAACGCGCCTCGGAGCAAGCAAGGGAGCAGTTCGCGAACTATTAGAAGATTTGCTGCGGAGTATCGAAGACCTATGACAAGCAGGCCCTAAGACCCTTTTTAAAATCCCGTCGAGCTCACCACTCGGCGGGCCTTTCTGCGTCTTGATTCCATTTCGCGTTGTGGCATTGTGCCCGCAACCTGGGGGATCAAATGCGCCTTTTCCTAACCGCCGCCGTTGCTTGCCTTGCCACCCTGCCCGCGAAAGCTGATCAGACGCAAAGCGACTACGTCTGTGAGCAGATCGGGCAACTAGCGCAATCAACCATGCGGGCACGGCAGGACGGGTTCAGAATGTCGGACCAGATGAAGGTCGCGGAATCGCTCAATCATCTGCGTGAGATAGCCCGCGACCAGATCATCAAAGCATACGCCGAGCCTCAGTACACAACCGAGAAAGCCAAGCTCGACGCTATTCGGCGCTTCGTCAACTCGCAGGAGCAATGGTGCTTTTCCATCGCTCCTGCCGCCAAGTGACGCGCGCTTAGTCCAACAGCCGCCGTCGATTTCCCCGATTCACCGTCTTAAGTACGTTGGCCGAGAACTCCGCCTGCTGCTTAGCAACCACCCGCTCAAGGCGCGCCACCGCGGCAACATCAGCTCCTCGAGCGTCAATCACCGGTGCGAAGGTGAAAGATTGCGAAGATCCAGCCGCGCCGCCGTTCAATGCTTTCATGCTCGGCAGCGTCGGCATGACCTGCGAGCCCTTCGGCAGATTGACAAGCTCGGGCCCTCGCTCGCCGACAAGCGCTAGACCGCCAGGAGCGGACCGCGTGCCGGTTGCAAAACCTGGAATGCTGGCGCCGTTGCTAAACAGGCTGGGAAACCAATTGTTGCTTCCGGATGTGCCAAAGAGCCCGTCAATCGCAAGGTCGAGCAGCTTGTTGCCAAGCTTTTGCAGGGCGCCTGCGAGAGCGTCCGCAGCTGACTTGCCTTCTACCAGATCCTGGATGAATCCCTTGGTCGCGTCCTTCGAGACGTCGCGCCAATCCTCCATGTTCTGGCGGAGCTTGTCCTGGGCGTCGGCCAGGCGCTCCTGATTGGCAACGGCCTCGCCTGCACCACTGGCCAGTGCAAGCATTGCCACGGCCTGCTCCTTGGCTTTCGGCGACAGATCGTCGAACTTGCCGCTGAGAAGCTGCTGGACGTCCTTCAGCTCCTTGCCTGCCGCCGTGCCGGCGTTCTGTGCGGCGGTGAGCAGGTCTTGCGCGGTCGACGCCTTCTCCACGTTGTACCCAAAGTCATTTACGTACGGATTGAGCTCGGCCTGGGCGGCAGTCTGCGCATTGAGTGCAGCGGTGCGCTCGGTGATCTGCTTTACCTCGCGCGCGTACTCGTCGAGACGCTTGCGGCCGGATCCAGATGAACCGCCAATTGGCTTATATTTCTCGTCCTCAATGTTCACCTTGGGAGCAACGAAGGCTGGTTTGTTCGGTCCCTGGACCGGCCTCTTGGGCGTCGGACTGATCGGGCGCTGCGGTTGCTCGAAGCGCGTGCCTGCAGTCAGCGCCGCCATCCTGGCTTGCTCCATGGCAATCTCGCGCTTCACCAGCGGAGAGTCTTTCAACGGGCTGGTCTGGTACTCGTTGATCTTCTTCTCAATCTCAAGTCGCTGCTCAGCATTCTCCTTGAGCATGTCTGCCGCGCGCGACGTGCCATAGAGCGCGCGGTACCAGTAGTCGCCGCTCGACTCGCCGGCCTTCGGCACAATGGAGTTGGCAATCTTGCTGACATCGATGCCCGCTGCCTCGCTGGCCTTCGCCAGGAAGCCCGTGACTGCGCCCGTTGCCGTGTTGAGGATCTCGACAATGTGCGCGACTTCCTGCGCCAGATGGTCGAAATTGACGTTGTCGAGATACCTGACAATCTGGTCGACCACGTTGCCGAAGGCTGCCGAAGCATTGGCAGCCGTGCCGAACCTGCCCACGCTGTTCGTGAGCGCATTGTTGATCTTGTTGAGCGACTGGCTGGACGTTTCCGCCGAGCCGGCGAGCTTCTGATCAATGACACTCGCGCCAGCGGCGATACCGTCAAACAGCGCCTTGTTGCTGAGCTTCCCGCTCTTCACCAGCTGCGTCAGCTTCGAGACCGAGCCGCCCGCCTGTTCAATGCCGGCCGCAGCCGCTTGCAGAAGGACAGGCATGCCGTCAAGAAGGCTGCCCCACTCTTCGGACTGCACCTTGCTGGAGCCCAGCGCCTGGCTGAGCTGCAGGAGCGCGCCAGAGGCTTCCTCAGCGGTTGAGCCTTGAGCCTTCAGCGCCTTCGCGACGGTGTCAGCCAGGCCGGAAACCTGCTCAGAGGAAACTCCGAGCTCTTTCTGGTTGATGGCGACGCGGCCGTAAAGCGTGGCAAGCGCTTCCAGCGGAGCGGCGTTCTTCTGCGCCGAGGCATATAGCTGGTTGTAGACGGTATCGAGCTCTTTGCCCGAAAGGCCGGCCACCTTGAGAGAATTTTGGATTTTGGTGAAGCTGTCCAGGAAGTCGGTGACACCCTTCACGGTGAAAGCCCCTGCCAAGGCCGTACCAAAGCCCGTGAGCGAGCTTGACAGATTCTTGTTCATTGCCACCGCTCGGCGCTCGATCGCCTTCATGCGCGTGTTTGCGGTGCCTGACGCGCGCGCCATGGCGCGGTCAAACTTGGTGATGTCAGCGGACAGCTGGACGACGAGGCGTTCAAGGTCTTGCGCTGCCATTTATGCGGCATCCCGGATGGCAACCCACGCAATGAGCATGCGCGCCGCATCATCGGTCCGGCCGGTGTCAGCCGCCCAGGCTGCGAGGCCCTGCGAAATGAACGCGTCGGCGATTATGGCAGGTGGCACGGTGCCAATGAGGTCCAGTGCGGAGCTGCGGGCCGAAATTCTGGCCACGTCGAAGAGATCGGGCTGATTGCCCGTTGCTGTATCTTCCATGTCTGTTTCCTTGATTTTTGGGCGTGGCCAAAGAAAAAGCGGCGCCTACCGGCTACCGGAAGACGTCACATTCTTGGCGGGTGGTGGGGGCGTGATGGGAGCAGCGCTAGACTTTTCTGAGACGGGCTCTATTTTCTGATTATCGTCGATAACTCGGCGGCTGGGAGATAATTGAGCTCTCGCGAAGGCGCGGAGCGGCTCATGCCCAGCACCATCCCTTACGAGCCAGACATGATTGTTTTTTACGACAGCTCGACGCGGAGCGTGGTCGTAGCCTTTCGCGGCAAGCTCACCTTCCTTGGGCCTTTCTTTGATAAACCTAGTGCGTACGAGGCGGCTGAGGATTTTTGTCGGAGCCGTGGCTGGAAGGGGTGAAACGGCGGAACCTTAGGAGCGGTGTGTTACGCAAATAGCTGTCACCCCTTCCGGCACGGCGTCGCCAGTTAGACGATGCCGCGGGAGCGAAAAGAATCACTCTCGGTGAATTCATTTGCTATCCTCCAACATTAAGCGCAGGTTGAACGTCTCGGCAGCCATGGAACGGGCGCTGCTGATTGAAGCTGTTAGCTTCGCCCTGACCGAAAGGAGGACGTCATGTCTTCCACGATCGACACAACCAGTCTCGCAACCAAAGACCTGAAGATGCTGAACGGTGTACTCGCCAGCAGCGGCTACAGCGGCGACATATCGAGGAGCCTGACGGGTGAACTGAATGTTGCGTCCAAACTGATAATCAGGCTTTTCTACCAAGGCATTCGTGAGCCGGCGCATCTGGTTGGTGCCCTGGAGCGGAACTTCGGTAAGCCCCTGAGGGCGCCGAACTCGATTCACGTCACGGGCCTGCATCGATATGCGACCCAAGGTATAACGCCGCTCAGGGGACGCCGCGTTCACGGAACCCTTCCCTCTGCCGACGACACGTCCAGCATTGAGGATCGTTAACTTTGTGCCTTATTGCCGCTCAAGTCGAAGATCGAAGCCTCAAACCTCGCTGCAAACTCACCCCAGCCGGTGATGCTTACCAGCGGGAACATGACCGCCATCGGTTTCAAAGCGCGAGCTGATCATCCCGACTGGGCGCTGGGCATCAATGGACAGTGGATGCATCCGGTGGACGACCAATCTCAAATTCGGCCAGAAGTTCGATAGCCTCTTGGACCGCCGCAGACGATGCATCACAAGTGCCACTAGCGATCTCGATTCCATCTCGACGCAGCCTCTCACTGAGCGCGTGCAAGGTCCGCCAGATGGGCTTACCCTCGTGGTTTGCAATGGACGCGGACCAGTTAAGTCGCTTTGATAGAGCGCTGAGTAGTGCTTCTCGTTGTTCGACACTCATGTCCGCAACAGCTTTTTCATTTGGCATTTTACGCTCCCTATAGCGGACGGACGCCCTAGCTGGCGTACATGAACGAAATCATCATGCCGACAACAACGAGCAGTCCCGCAGTAACGATGCTCGTCTCAATCATGAAAACGACGACCTGCCTTGTCGAGAACCCAGGGAAAAGAGATTTCATTCGCATAGCTCCAACCCGAAAATGATTTTAATTGTGCACCTTACCCCAGATTATGTTGGAATATTTTTTTAATTTGAAATCTGACATCAATTAAATTCACTCGCCAGTGCTGTCTATGTGTGAGCAAACTGCTTCGGCCAGAAGTAGTTTGGTTCCTGGGGACCGTTCCCGACTGCATCTGAGCTTGCTGAAGCCCGCAGAGCATTGCGCTTTAGCGGGCTTCAACGGCGTCGGAGAACAAAGTGAACAGAATAGAAGGCCTGCTGAGGGATCAGATCACCGCAGATTTGAGATCTGGGAACACACCGCGCCAATCGCTCTACCGGATAAGGCTTTTGTTAAACTGGCTGGCTGCCGGGCCATTGACCCGTGAAGAGGAAATGCAAATCAACGACCTCCTTGCGACACGCGGGCGGCGATGACTGGGCGGTGGGGACCGGTCGGGAACTGTTGTCGAGCACCTTATAGCTTAGACGCGAGTTTCCACCAAGATCAACATTACACGACATGAGACGGCTGATAGATGCTCACCTCGTTCGCTTCCTAGAAGGCTTGGACACCGCCCATTATCTGCCGGCCTCTCCAGCCGCATGGCAAGAGGCAATAACACTCGCCAGGATCCAGGGGCTAATCGAGGCAGAAAAAGAACCTTCACCTCGGCGTTACAAGTTGACCGCTGCCGGCAAGCTGTTCCTGAGCCAACGGCGATCTGGCGTTACTGAACGATAATCCAAATTCGTAGTTGGCCACCCATGAAACGGCTCTCCATTCGCCTGATGAACCTTCTGAACCATCTTAGCGATGGGTCCTTGAAGGCTGCCCCTACCAATGTCGGCCTCAAGACAATATTCCTCGCCGAGGAAAGCGGTCTGATCGAGACCGACAGGGCCGACCGGCGCCGACCTCTTTGTAGGCTCACTTCCGCCGGCAGGGCTTGCCTTCGCGGCCAAAGCAGATAACGGGCGCCGGGGTTGCCATTGATTGGCCTTTCTTGGGAAACGCGTCGACGGCAACCGCAAATGCGGAGGGTCAACTTTTGAATTGGAAAAATGCGTGCAAATCCCCGTCACCGTTCCCACGAGGAACGCGACGGCAAGGATCTGATGTGCCCCTCCGGGGCGGTCCGTAGCGCATTGCGGCAATCCCAGCACAGCGACTGGAGCTGGCCTTCGTCGAAGAACACGGCCTCGATCCCGTCATGGCGCTGCCGGTGATGCACGACAGAGGCCGGCTCGACTGTTTCGCTCTCCAGGCACACTTCGCAAAGCGGGTGAAGCTGCAGATGGCGTCGACGCATGCGCCGCCACCTTGGATCCTGATAAAGCCGGACCGCATGCTGGTATTGGGGCGAGCGGTAGTCTGTCACCCGGCCTTGCCGCCGTCGCTCACCACCCGATCACCCGCTTGATGCCGAATTCCGGCGTCCACACATGGCTGCCGTCATCGTCGACGATTTTGTATGTGCGGTAGTGGTCCTCACGTCCGTCACGGCTCTCACAAGCCGAGACCAGGACGATCTTGCCGATCTCACCGCGGCGCGTCTCGACGACGTCGCCGAGCTGGAATTTGTAGGTGATCTGCATGCTGTATTCCTACTTGGTTGAAATGCCGCGCCGACGCATTGCGGCCTCAGCCTTGCTGGCGGCTGTGGATCGGCCTACCAGCTCCGCGCTCGTCGAACTGCCGTAGGCGCCCCACAGCACGATGCTGATTTCGCCAAGAAACGCTTTGGTAATGGTGCGCTTTGGAATGCGGCCGCTATCGTTCCACTCCTCCTCGATCGAGGAGAAGCCGACTGACACCTCGTTGACCAGGCCGGAGCCGACGCTTGCCAGCGCTTCTTGCCCGAGAGGCGATTTGTCATCGGGCTTGAACGAGTACCAGAGGCCGATGCTGTCGGACCTGACGGTCAGGCTCTTGTTCGAGACGCGAGCCAGCGGGCGGCTCGGGTCGTGCGCCCAGAGGACCACGACGTCCGGATGATCAAGCAGGCTTTGGTTGAACGCGCCGCGGGCGAAGCTCTCCTCGAACAGGCCGGCAATGACTGCCGGCTGTCCCCATTGAATGGCATAGCCGCTGATCTCAGCCACCCGTGCGCTCCTTCAGATCGCGCTCGCGCTTCGAGATCGCCAGCCGCCGCGCAATGGCTTCGGCAGGTTCGGCGCGCTCGACGTGACGCTGTTCGCCTGGCAGCTTGATGGATCGAACGCCCTTGCGTCCCGTGCCCGCCGGACGGGCCTCATATTCGCGCCGGTTAGACATTCGAATTCCCCCACGCCTCAGAAACGAACCGCGTCACACCGTTCTCGGCGCCTGCGAAGAAGGACGACCGCGCCGGCGGCATATAGCCGATCTGGGCGCCTTCGCGTTCCAAGGCGTCGAGCACTTCCTCGGCTGCGTCGTAAGCCGCCTTGGCAACCTGTAGTGCGTCGACGAACTTGCCGATGCGGCGAGCGTACTCGGCCTTCGTGGCCTTGCACGCCGCAAGGCTGGCAGCACTGAGGCGATCGTCACGACGGCGGCGAATGATCTCTGCGGCTTGCTCAAGATCACCGGCGCGCTGACGAAGCTCCCGCAGGCGCCGTGGGCGTTCCAGCAGCGTAAGATCGACGGCCTCGCCGATCAGCTCCGCAACACCTGGGCGAATGGATGGAGCTCGACGAGCGCGCATGTCCGCTTCTAGCTCTTCGGCCTCGCGGGAAATCCCCGCAAGCTCGTTGGTCAGTGCGGTGTAACGCTCGGACAGCATGCCGTACTCGGCATCGGCTTCGCTGAGCGTCGGAACGATGAATGGCTTAGCCATGGGCGGTGGCCTCCTTGATGAAACTGGCGAAGTCGTCGCCGGCGATCCGCGCTGCTACGCGGCTCTTGCTGCTGGGTTGGCTATTGGCTACCGATCCGGCCGCCTGGAAGCGCTGGACCTTGCCGTCGGCCCAGATCAGCGCGACTTCCGGCCAGCCGTGCACCACTTCGATCGTCAGGCCTTCGAGGCTGTCACCGGCAAGAGACATGCTAGCGAGGACGGCCAGCTGGATCTCCGCATTCCTGGGAATGCAGAGCGGCGCAGAGCGGACGTCGGCGCCGCCTGGCGTGGTGGCAAGTACCGCGCGGGTGGTTTCGGCCACGCTCTCAATCTTGGCGCCGGTGGCGACGCCGACCAGAATAGCGACGACGTCATCGCGACTGAATTCGGGTGCTCGGCCTGGACCGCCACTGGCGATCAGGCCACCTTCGCTGAGAGCGCGGGCAACCTGGAGAACTCGGCTGCGCTTGAAGCCAACGTGCGTTTCGAGCAGCTGTGCGATCGTTTCCACTGGGCTCATGCTGCCACCCATTGAACTTTCTCGCCCCCGCCCGCGAAGACGTCGTAATCGGTGTTTGCAGGGACCAAGATACGGGGCTCTGCATTCGCATTCGGCGCGGTGCCGATAGAGACGTATGCGTCGACCGAAGACCGGAGGCGGAAGAACGGCTGCCCGTAGGCGTCGGAGTCTGCCGGTGCGCCGTTGGTGGTGGCCACGCCAGTCGCCGGGGTCTCCGCCCAGATGATTTTGCCAAGGATCGCCTGCGACTTGTCACGACGGTATGAGCCCGCGTAGCCGCAGACCACTCGAAAACCAGAAAATGCCATTTGGGAAACTCCTTAGGCTGCTGCGACGGACAGCTTGTCACCCGGCTGGGCGTAGTAGCTGCGTTCGGTGTTGGCAGGGAGGAAGAAGAGCGGCTCAGTGGCAGCGTTCGGCGCCTTGCCGATCGCAATGAGCACGTCGACCGGCGAGAAGACCGTGAAGGCCGGATCGCCGCTGTCGCCAATCGGCTCAGGTGCGGTTTTGGTTGTTGTGTAAGGTAGCGCGCCGCGTTCGCTCCAAAGCTGCTTGCCTGGCAGCGCTAGCGAGGCCCAGCGGCTTGTAAACGAGCCAACGAAGCCAGCGGTAATCAGTGGCGTGGTGAGTGCCATGGTAATCCTTTCGGGAATTTCGCGAATTGATAGGCCAAAAAAAGAGCGCTCATCGGGCGCGTGAATTGGGCAGGCGAGCGGCGCCCGGAGGCGCGCTCATAGCCCGATCGCCGCCGGAGACTACTACGGCTCGGCAGCAATTACTGAGCTGCCGGTACATCCGCGGTCAGCCCTGATTTCGAAGGCAGGAAAAGAAAAGGCGCCTCTCATTCGAGGCGCCCGAGTATCCACTGCTACCATTCATCTATTAGCTAAATGACGTAGCAGGATTTGTAACATAGGATCGAAAATGGCTGCGCGCGGAGATCTGCGCCTTGGCCCAGTCCATGGCCTTCGTCAGCAGCGCAGCGCCTTTTCGATCCTGGTAACGGCCGGTGGCGCCGAAGGCTTCGCCGATGCCAGAAACGTTCGCACGCGCCATAAGCAGCTCGATCACGTAATCGATGTCCGGCGGCGGCTCTTCGAAGGCCAGTTCTTCGGCTTTCAGAGGCGAGCCCTTAGACTTGCCAGGCCTGGCCGTCCCCAAGCCACTTTCCGCGCCGATGAACGAGGCCCCGGGCGCGACTGCGTCACCACATGCGCCAAATGAGAGGAAATCATCAGAGAGCTCGTCGATGACGTTTTGCGGAAGAATATCAAGCCTGGTGTAGCCGCAGGGCTCCACAGAAATGGGTTCTGCGTCACCAAGGCGCCGGACTGCAGCCGGGAGATCGAGGTGCGCGCCCAGACTGGACTTCGGTTTTGTCTTGCCTCGTGCGGTGCCATTTCTGCGGGTTTCAAGCCCGCCCTGCGTCGGCTCGTTATCGTTAGCGGCAACCATCGAACCGGGGAGCCTCTGACGCGCGATCATCCAGAGACAGGCGGCGCCTATGCGATCTTGCTTTGCCGCCCAATTGAAGGCTGGCCTTCCGCCACGATGCACCGGCGCGCGACCCTTAGGCGGCGTATTGTCGTTGTCGGCAATGTACTTGTCGGCCCAACGCTCGGCATCAGCCCGCGCCGACGATGTTCTCAGATTGGTAGGTAGGGACAAAAACGGCTCCAAGTCTGGAGTCTTGTTCTGGCCGGTTCCCGGCTCGTATTTGCTATGCGCCGGATCGGCGTCGGACTCGTTGGTCCATCTCCTACTTGTAATGCATCATAACGAATTTGTCAATATGCTAGTTGACAAAGTGAGAAAAGTGTGATCCGAAGCGCGTGTGAGGTCAAAAAGCTCAATGATTTCTCGTGCGCGTGCGCAATGCGCGCTTGCGCACGCGGGAGAGCCCGCAAGCGCGACCCTCAACATTTGAATTGGAAAAATGCGCGAAAATGGCCATCGCCGTTTCCCGATTTCGGAGCAATCCAGAGATATCGATGCCCCCGGTCGGGAGGCAATTTCCTGTATTAGCACTAACGCTATGGGACCGCGCCGGTCCTCAGGGTGGTGGCCCTAGAGAGTCGACCGCCCCTCCGGTGGGGCTCAGCCGGGTTGTGGACAGTGGCGACGCCACTTCAAGCGCAAGTCGCACTCTGTCATCATTGATCCACTCGAATCATGGATATACCGATGTCGCTACTCAAAGCTTACTGTCCGCGCTGTGCGACAGACCACGTTACTTTCGATATCACTGCTCAAAAATCTTTGGGACTTCATGAAGCAGGCTGGGTCGAGCATTTCGAAGCATTTGCAGTTTGTCGCCATTGCCATCGCTCCACAGTGTTCGTGCTGGAAAACCGAGCATTCGACGTTCGCGATAACTTTAGAGATCACAACCAAGGCGTTGTGAAATACGGAGGTTATCTGAACGATCATATGAAGGTCCGAGATTACGTAAGCCTCAAAGACCGCGATCGCGAAGCTCCTCCCGAGCATATTCCTGACGATCTTGAGAAGATATATGATGAGGGTTCAACCTGCGTCTCCGTCCGCTGCTGGAACGCAGCTGGGGCGATGTTCAGGCTTGTTGTAGATAAGACCACCAAGTCCATGCTTCCTCCCGATGGGGAAGAGCCGAACGCTAAGATAAGGCGTTCGCTCGGGCTGCGCTTAGATTGGATGTTCAAGAACAGACTGCTGCCCTCAGACCTCGAAGAACTTGCCGACTCCATTAAGGAAGACGGCAACGACGGTGCGCACGATGGAACGCTCACAGAAAACGAGGCCCTCGATCTGCGAGACTTCACGTTCAACCTACTGGAACGGCTTTACACCGCACCAAAGAAGCTGGAGATCGCCGCAGCTCGACGACGCGAAAGGCGGGGTGAGTAGGAGATGACCGACCAAGGCCCGACAAAGCAGTTCATGAAATCCCGCCCGGAAGTCGCCGAAGTAGTCTATAAAGACTACAAGGAGATGCAGCGCGCCACGTTCGACGTTGCAGCACAATGGGGGCGATGGCTCTTGGCCAGTCTCTTGCTTGTCCATGGCGGCGCTTTATTCGGCCTTTTCACGTTTCTGAGCGATTTGGCCGGAAAGCCTGATGCTCTCGCCCAGTATCAGTGGACCGTTTGGTGGTTCGTCGCCGGCATCATCTTGACCCTAGCCTCAGGCATGGCGGCATGGCTCAATTGGAGCATGCACAGCGAGAACTATGACAGCTGGGCTAATAAAGCGATGCTCTGGGATCCGGAGCAATGGGTTGGTGAAAGTCGCTACATACGAGCATTAGACGTCACGAACTGGGCCGCAATTATTCTGGGGGTGTTGTCCGCCCTGTGCATCGTTGGCGGCGCTTATTCGACCCTAAATGGAAAGTGGATCCCTTCGGTCGTTATGAGCGCCATCGCATGAAAGGCCTTGACGAAATTGCTCAGCTGGGCGCCGAACTAAAAACTCAGGTTAAATTCGGTGAGCCCCTACAAGTGAACATGACGGCGGCCGGTTGGAAAGCGCGCGTTCAGCAATGGATCGTTGACCAATTTCCGGAGAGCGGATACGCGGCTGAATGGGCCGCTCTCCCTTTGATTGATATCGGATCGATCATTGATATGCCGTCCGAGTTCACGCGTGGGCTTGCTGAGATCAAGATTGACCAACATCTCAACTGGTTATCCAGGCTGCCTAGCCGCGTTGCAATCACGAAACTGACCGTACCTCAGCAAGTCAACGCGCTAGGTGCCGAGGCAGGGCGCCGCGAGGTAAAGTTGTCGCTCACGTCGCGCGCTGTGGTCGACCCAGCCAGGATCGAGGCCCTCCGCGGCATCCAGTCCGACAAATTCGATCTAAGCAAGCTAATTAGGCTATGCGAGGAGCTCAATCTGGCGTTTGCGACAGAGAGTTATCTTGCGATGGCAATGCTGACCAGAGCTATCGTTGACCACGTACCACCCATTTTCGGTTTCCAAAAATTCGCGGAAGTGGCCAGCAACTATGGCGGCCAGACGCTTAAGCGGGAACTCACGAACCTTAACACTACCTCCAGGAATATTGCGGATCTGCACCTGCATTCGCAGATCCGTCGTAAAGAGGTGCTGCCCACCATCGCCCAAGTTGACGCCTCAAACTCGCTCGACCTTTTGCTGGCCGAGATCATCGCGATCGTGTGATGGCTCGTTATCATTCGCCGCCAGCTTGGCGAAGTCCGGCTTCGGCCGCCCTGTCAGTACCGTGAACTCGCGCCAAGATAGACGCCGGCCTCGCAGCGGGCGATCGGGATTAATGTTGGTATTGGTCAAACGGCACTCCTGTTCGGTCGATTATCATTGGCCGCCCGCAGCCGGCCTGGCAACGTCGACGAGCTGGCCAACCGCCGCAGCTGGTCGACGAGCTCGGACTTCTCTTCAAAGTACCGGTGAGGATCTCGATGGCTGGGCTCCAACCGGGCGATCCGGTCGGCGATGGCGTGGAGTTCGGTGGCGAGGCTGGTCATAGCGGATTGCCGCGCTCGTTGCGCCTGACCTCGTCCACGGTCGTCAGGCTGGACGTGCCGCTGCGGTAGATCTCGATCAGGTAATTCGGCGCTTCGTCGACCATAGTCACGCCAAGCACCTTACAGGAGCGCCATTCGCGTTTGCTCTTGCCGTCGCCCTGCTTCACGAAGACGGAATATTCGGCGATATAGGGGGTGAGTGGAAACATACGTTCATTCGCTTTCTTCTCCTCGATTGCGGGTTGATGGGCTTAAGGGGTCGGAACACCGGAAGGGCTTCCACCCTTCCAGGGGTGTTCCACCCCGACGGGGGTATAAGGGGGTGGAAGGAACAGGGGGTGGAACAGGGGTGGTAGGGGGGGTGGAAGGAAGGGTGGAAGCCCTAATCACGAGGGTCCGAAATCCTCTGACGCAAGCACGAGTTTTTGCCGTCTTTTCGACGGCGGACCTTCGGTAACGATCCTAATATCGCCTGCCACGAAAAGACGCTGCATAGCCCCCTCAAGCAAGGAAACGGACATACCCTCCGCGTCCGGTCGTTCTGCCATGATCTTCGGCGCGTAGTTAGTGCCTTTGGTCTTCGCCACTCGCTCGCCGCCTCGATTGATTGCGGAGAGCAGATCTTGGAAGACTCGCTCCGCTTTCGCGTTGAGCATTTGTGCGCCCATGTTCGGGCGGCCGTCATCGAGGACGAATACCCCTTCGTGCCATTTCATCTTCAGCTCATTGCCGACCTTTCCGTAATTGATCTTCATGGTTTTCAGAATGCGCAAATCGGGGTCGGCTTCCTTGCCCTCTGGCCGTGTCAGATACAGCCGCGAGCGGGCGCTGTTGCTCCACCCAGTCGAACCAGATGAGCCAGTGCCGGTGCGCATGCCGTCGACGGAAGGATGAGCCAGCAGGATCACGGCGCAGTTGACCTCAATCGCCAGGCCCTTGAGCATACCAATAAACTGCCTTGCTTGGCCGCGCTTGATCTCATCGCCGCCGAAAAGGTCTGCCACCGTGTCCAGCACAACGAGGTTCGGCTTGAAGTCCCGCACATAGTCGGCTGTTGCGGTCCAGAGCGGCGTAGGATGCATATTACCCGTTCGATCAGGAATGGACAGGAGGGCATCCATGCCGGCGAGCGGCGCAAGGCGAAAATCTGAAAGGTCTTTGAGGTGCTTGCCGTGAGCGTGCGTGATATCAATAAGGCGGCGGTGAAATTCGTCTGCCTCATCTTCGGCGCCCAGGTAGAACGTTCGTCCCGCCTCGGGCGTAAGACCGAGCGTTTGAACACCCATGGCTCCTGCAGCGCCCACCTGGAGCGCCCATAGCGATTTGCCCGTGCCGCCGTCACCGTACACGATTGTGACTTGCCGCATCGGTATCAAGTCGTCGACATACCATTCCCGTTCCGGAACCGGCAGGCCGTGCCATTCCGAGGGAGTGATGACTTCTATAGTGCGGGAGGGCATCGCCTGTGGTGCTGGCGCAGGGGAAGCTTGGCGCGACGGTGGCGATGCCTGTGGTTCCGTTGGCTCGTTGTCATTCGCAGGGGGATGCGGCAGCGGCCACGGCTTCTTGAGATATTGAACACCAACCGACCGGATCTCGCCGTCATTGAATTTGACCATTGCACGGCCATCACTGAGGGCGATGATCGCACCTCCACCCCACATGCCGTGGCGCACTCGGTCGCCGCGCGTCCATTCGGTGTCAGGCTGCGTGCTTGCGGTCATTGGCGGTGATCTCTCCCAGGACGGCACTGATCAGTGCCGATGCAGTTTCGGGGGTGAAGGTGACGACGGCGATACCAAAGGCTGACGGTGCGAAGACGCGATAGCCTGCCTGGCCGCGCTTCAAGGCAATGTTGTAGAGCCGCATGCCGTCGAGCTGCACGTCGAAGCGGGCAACAGTGTTTCCCGGCCCTCTTTCCGGGCGGATCGCGAGGATCTGCATAAGTCTCCTTTCCATGGTTGGACGGCCCGCCGACGAACGCCAGCAGGCTGGTTGGATTTGGCAATCACGGGATTTCAGTGTAAACAAACTGGGGTTGCAAGATCGCTTGCCGCCCCCTGCCCTAGCCCGCTCAATGGCGGTGGGACTTTCACGGCGAAAATGCGTGGAAAGCACCGGTATAAAATCCGGTCCCACTTTTCGCCAAGTCATTGATCTTCGGTACTAGTGGTCCGCCCTCCGGGCCCACCATGTTTTCCAATATCTTTCTCGCGACATTCTTCGATGGGATGCCGATCGGCATTCGGCTGTTTCTCCCCTGCGACACAAGCGAAGCCACATTTAATACGCGAATATTCAATCAATATTCATCTAATTTACGAATCCTAGGTTGTACTGGAACATTGTGCACACCAGCATCAAGCATCACGGTTGGCTTAAGAGCATGGATGAGATTTCCCGATCGCGCATCACGCTACTCATTCTCATAGGCTTATCCTACGCTATCGTCCTGCCGCTCGTTTCCTTTTCGGGGATGAGGTCAGATCATGCCGTTCAGTTGCCTCTGACAGCGGTCATAGCCATCACAGCAGCGACTGCTGCTTATACATGCACGAGGAAAGGACTCGATCTTCTTCGATCAGGCCTGGAAATCTATGTGTGCGGATTTCTTTTTATCCTGCCAGAAGGATTGGCCGTCTACTGCGCCGTATACCCGAAAATGCCATGGGCAGATGCTCAACTCAGCGCCATGGACGCCGCGCTAGGATGGAATTGGTACACCCTGATTTCAATCGTCGACAGCCAGCCTGTTCTGGCGCGCCTGCTCGCAGTAGCCTATGCGAGCTTCGCGTTGCAGCTGTCGATCTTGCCCCTGTTGCTTGTCCTGGCTGGACGTACCGCCAGAGCTTATCAGATGGTGACCTGCAGTGCGGTGATGATCTTTATTGGGGCAGCGATTTCGATATGGTATCCGGCAGTAGGCACCCATACTCACTATGGCTACGATCTAGGCAATCTCAAGAATCTGGATCCCAAGGCAGCGATCCAGTTCATGGGTGAGCTTACCGCCGTTCATGACAACCCGAATTTTGTCTTCAGCCTAGCCCGCGCGACGGGCATACAGACATTCCCCTCGATGCACGCGGCTATCGCAGTGCTCTGCGGATGGGCGGCATGGGATGTCAAAGCCATACGATACCCGTTTTTCGTACTCAATATCTTCATGGGCTTCTCGGCGATGGTCGTCTCGAATCACTATCTGGTCGATGTCATCGCCGGCGTGGGTGTCGCAGGTCTGAGCATTTCAGTTATTCTGATGCTCGTCCGACGACCATATGATCACAGGCATCAGCGATTGCGCGCTCCTGCTCTTTGATGCGCAGCTGGCCGCAAGCAACGGTCCGTGAGCCTCGGCTCGGCAATTGATCGGCGGCAATCTAAAACTCGCTATTGTTTTCGCCCGATTATGTCATATGTGCAGTTCACTGCGGGCACGTGGCCTTTGAAGACGCGGTCCAATTCACAAGGCTTGCCATCAAGTCGGCCAGCACCGATTCCATCGAACAGCCCACGGCTAAGACATGACCAAACCACCCAAATCCCCCAAGCTCGAACATTCCGAACTCTCCGGCGAATTCACCGAGGAAGATATCACCGTGCTCGTCGATATCTTCCGCAAGGCCGGCAGCCAGGAAGACTGGACGATGGAGGTCGTCACGCAGAATGAGGATCTCATTCGCTGGGACGAGCCGTTTGCGACCGACAGGGAAGCCTTCGACGAGTTTCTGGCGACGATTGCCCGCGATGGCATCGCCTCCTTCGTCGAGGACGACGACGTGTCAGTCCATTGAGGACGCAGCCTCGTTCTTGAGCCCCAATCGCTCTCCCGCCTTGCATCCAGGCCGGGATGATATAAAGGCACGGACAGAACGCGACTGCCATTAACTTAAGAATGGGGTCGGGCGGCCGATTGACGTCACGCTGCTTCCACGAGATCACGTGGCCGTTCCAAAATCTCTCAATAGCCCGCCAGCAGGTTCTGCCCGAAATCCGGTTCGACGCCGAGCAGCGGCGCGGTCCGCGCGATGATGTCGTGCACCATCGGGGCGGCGGTTTCTGCGGCCAGGTTCAGGTTGTGCACGCCGGTCAGCGGCTGGTCGATGAAGGACAGCACGACATATTTCGGGTTGGTCATCGGGAAGGCGGCGAGGAACGAGTTGAAGCTCAGCTTGTGCGAATAGACGCCATTGATGACCTTGTTGGCCGTCCCCGTCTTGCCGCCCACATGGAAGCCCGGAACATCGGCGGCGCGGCCGGTGCCCTGCTCGCCGTTCAGGCGGAACAGATAGCGGATCGTGTCGCTGGTGCTTTTCTTGACCACCTGGGATTCGGTCTTTTCCGCCTCTTCCTGCGTGCGCGGAAAGAAGGTCGGCTCGATCAGCTTGCCGTCGTCGATCAGCGCCGCACCCGCGACCGCCGTCTGCATCGGCGTCGTCGCCACGCCATGGCCGAAAGCGATGGTGATCGAGTTGATCTTCTTCCACACCTTCGGCTGGCTCGGCGCCTTCACCTCGGGCAGTTCTGTCTGCATGCGTGACAGCAGGCCGAAGCGGGTCAGATAGTCCTTCTGGATATCCATGCCGACCTTGTCCATCATCCGGGCGGTGCCGATATTCGACGAGTAGCGGAAGATTTCCGGGATCGACAGAACACGCCGCGGTACGTCGCGGTCGTCGTGAATGGTGAAGCCGCCATAATGCAGCGGCGCGCTGGCATCGAAACTGTCGCTGAGCTTCACCGTCCCGGTGTCGATCGCCATGGCGATCGAGAAGGTCTTGAACACCGAGCCCATCTCGTCGGTGCCGTTGCTCATGCGGTTCAGCCAACCCTCCCCGCCCGTCGCCTTCGGGTCGTTCGGATCGAAATCCGGCGCCGAGGCCATGGCGATCACCTCGCCCGTATGGATATCGAGGATGACGGCCCCCGCCGCCTTGCTCTGATAGGTGGTCAGCGCGTCCGTCACGACATCATGGACGATGTTCTGGGCGCGGATATCGATCGAGAGCTTCACCGGCTCCAGGCTGTTGTCGCTGGCAAGCCCGGTCGAGGCGAGGTCGGATAGCCCCTGGCTATCGAGATATTTCTCCATGCCGGCCACACCGTGATTGTCGATATCGACATAGCCGAGAATATGCGCGGCCGTGCGGCCTGCCGGATAGAAGCGCTTGACCTCCGGCCGGAAGCCGATTGCCGGCAGGCCGAGCGCCAGAACCTCGCTCTGCTGCTTCGGCGTCAGCTGGCGGCGCAGCCAGGTGAAGTGCGACTTGCGGTCGGAAAGCTTCTGGTAGAGCGACTTGCGATCGAGATCGGGAAACAGCTGCGTCAGCTTCTCCACCGCCTCGTCGGCATCGACGACGCGGATCGGCTCGGCAAACATCGAGACGGTGCGGACGTCGGTGGCGAGCACCTGCCCGTTGCGATCGACGATATCCGGCCGCGACGCGACAATAGCGTTCGGCGGGATGCTCGACGTCTCATCGTCTGTCAGCATCGCATAATAGACGAGCTTTCCGGTCATCGTAGAAAAGACCATGAGAAGAGCGCCCGCGAGCGTAAAGATACGCGATCGCGTCTGCTTGTCTCGGCGGCCACTGGATCGCAAACGCTTCTCGCGCGATCCGGAACCGAAGGTCAGTCTGACAACCCGGCCACTCCGGGAGGTTACGGCATGAATAATCGACATGGGGCAATGCAGGGATCACGGAGGAAAAGCCGGCGCGCTATTTCCGCGATTGATTCCTAGCTAGCGCCGTTAAGCCTAACAGACCCTTAACCGGGAATGCGGGTTGTTATATTGGGCGGCGATGGACTGTCGTGGGTGCTCACGATCACGGGAATGTGAACACGCCTCAGCAGCTCAATCCACGCGCCGCCCGCGCCAGCCGAACCGTACGATCACGGTTGAGGACCGCGCTGCAAAGCCGCGCATCGGACATCATTTCGTAATCGGCAACGGATGGGCGGCGCACCGCATGCGATGCGTTGCAGGACACAGCAAGCAGAGTCAGAAAGAACATTGCCATAGTGCGTACCATCGCATGCTCCGTGTTGATGCCGCGCCGGGCAGCGGTCTTTCAACCGCTGTTTCCTCTGAGAGGCCAGCCGACCGCCATGAGAAAAACTAGGCAGAGAATAGCAGCTGGCCAGAAATCTGTGGCCTGGTCCCAGCTCCATTCCCATAAGAAGTAACCGCGAAGCTGCGGCGGCGGCATATGCTGGCTGATCTCGAAATCGCGCTTCTCCCGCCCATGAAAATGCCCGGCGGCAAAGGCGAGTCCCAGCATCAGCGCCATACGCCACTGAAAGACGAGCCGCATGATCAGCGCGAAGACGGCGGCGACGCCGATGGCTTCCACCATATGCCCCGCCCAATCCCCGTTGGCCTGGATATAGCTCCAATCGAGCTGCATGAAACTCCGCCCGCTGCGCTGATGACGACGGATCATGGATGGCCCATCGCTTCCAAAGCTTGCACCGGCTGGCAATTCAGGTCAACTTAAGCGCGCTCTGAAATAGCGCGGGAGGGGGATGATGCCGGGACCGAAGTGGACGCCACTCAAGATTCTGATGCTCCCTGTCTATGCGCTGCAGATCGTCACCGGCGAGAAGCGCTTCATCGAAAACCCTATCCTCGGCAGCGTCCGGCTGAATAGGAAAGGCCTGCATGTCTGGAGGGTAAAGACGGCGGCGAAGATTGCTGCTGCCCGGCGCAAGCGTCTCTCAGATCTCATCCCGAAGGCCGAACAGGTCTTCTTCGCCGAGAATGGCTATATCGAGAGACGCAATTTCCTGCCGCCGGAAATGTTTGCCAGACTTCGTGCCGAGGTAGAGGCGCTGCGCGCGCCGGCCCGGGAGATGACACAGGGCAAGGCAGTGACGCGCCGCCTCTCGCTGACGCCGGAGGTCTTGCGGGACTATCCGGCCATTCGAGCGCTGGTCGACAGCAACGCCTGGAGCAATCCGCTTCGCTACATCGGCGGCTTCAAGGCCGAGCCGGTCATCAGCATCCAGACGATATTCGGCTCCGAAACGGACGAAGGAAAGGGCAAGGATCCGCAGACCGACCTGCACATGGATACCTTTCACTCCACGGTGAAGGCCTGGTTCTTCCTCTATGACGTACCTGAGGACGAAGGCCCCTTCACCTATGTCGCAGGGTCGCACAAGCTGACGAAAAGGCGGCTCGCCTGGCATAAGCGCAGAAGCATTCTTGCCTCCAAGCGTGGCGACAACGGCTCCTTCCGTATCCCGGCCGAAGACCTTCATCTCCTGCGCCTGCCCCAACCCACCAAGTTTGCCGTGCCCGCTAACACGCTGGTCGTCGGCGATACCTTCGGTTTTCACGCACGCGGTAAGTCGGTCCGCCCCTCCGTGCGCGTAGAGATCTATGCGTCGCAGCGGCCGAACCCCTTTCTCCCGGTCGTCAGCCTCGACACGTCCATCCTGCCTTTCGTGCGTGGCCGCAAGGAAGTCATCGGCTGGTTTGTCGAGGACTGCATGGTCAAGCTCGGGATGCGGCGGCAGATCTGGAAGGATGTCGGCACCGCAAGCCCGCTGGACCCTCGCTGAATGCAACGCTGCGGTTGCAGCCGGCAGCGCGACAGGCTAGGTCAGAATCCGCCTCCAGACGGCATTCTTCCGCAGGTAGACGTAAAACCATGAACTATCTCACCGACCGCGTGTCGGAATTCGTCCAGGACCTGATCGAAGGCAAGAAGCATCTCGGCGCGGTCGGCGCGCTGCTGGCGTTCCTCGCCTGCCTCACACGCATCCTGCCGATGCGGGCGCAGCGTCAGCGGATTTGCGATGGCAGGCTCTATGTCGCCTGCCTGCAGAGGGATTACCGCAAAGCGGCGATGATCCTCACGGCGTTTGCGAAGCACGACCGGCCGGGCGCCGATGCGATGCGGCTTTTCTTCCAGGAAATCCTCGTTCATATCGATGCGAAGTATGCCCGCGCGCTTCAGGCTGCGCGTCACTTCGATCCTGATCTCGCTCCGGTTCTCGGCGCGGCACTTCTCTGGGCCGATGGCAAATCGGCTGAGGCCCTCGATAAGCTGGACATCATCCCGAAGAGCTTTCCGGCACGCGTGCAGGCCGCCGAACTGAAGCGGGCATTTCTGCTGGAGGGGCGCCATCACGAGCAGTTTGCCGAGGATGGCATCCGGCGGCTTGCCGACGATGCCGGTCGCCCGATGTTCCAATACGCCTCTTCCGTCGCCGCCGCGGCCGATAGCGCCGGGCGAACGGACCTTCTGCGCACCGCGATCGAGAGGATCGCGCGGGATCGCGCGGCGATCCAGAAGAGTGATCGGGCGCTCTCGCGCTACGCCCAGCATGCTGTCGATGCCTCAATGTGGCTCCTCGATCTCGAAGGCGCCAAGCAGGTCATCGCAGCGCTCCGCCGCCGGGGAATGGATACGGCGGCCAGCCGCCTGGAGCGTCGCATCCGGCTCGGTGAGATCGAGGCGATGTCGCCCCTGATCGGCAAGGCACACCAGGATATCCTGGCGCGCGCCGGTATGCTCGCGGCTTCACCTGATGATGCCGATGCCGTGCTGGTCATCCCCTCGGCAGCGCTGCGCGCCAACAAGATCGATTATCCGGGCTTCCGTGCCGATATCCGCTTCGTGCTGCAGACCATCGCCGCACATCTTGATGCGCTCGGCATGTCCTATCAGGTCCGCGGCCAGGTAAAGCTGCATGGACCGGAACACATGTCCCTGCCCTTCTTCGCCTATCACACGGTGTCGGCCGGCAAGAACGGCCTGCATTTCAAGGAGACCGATCGCCCCTCGCGCTTCAGCTTCGATACCGGCGGCTATTCCGGCTGGTCGGATTTCTCCAAGCAGCAGGCTGCGGACCTGCCGCTCGCAGACGTGAATGCATCCGCCGCAGAAGCCTACTTCCGCAAGGATCAGCAGCGCATCATCGCCAACAACATTTCGAAATACCGCCAGGACCCGCTCGATACGCAAACGCCCCTGCCCGAGCGGTTCGTCTTCGTCGCTCTGCAGATGGTCGGCGACTCCGTTCAGGAATTGGCGCATTTCACGCCGATGGAGATGCTCGATGAGGTCATCGCCGCCTGCGCCAGGCGCGGCTACACCGTCGTCGTCAAGCGCCACCCGCTCTGCGGATCGGCAGCCGTCGGTCGCTATCTCGCAGAAGCGCAGATCTCGGGGCGCATCACCCTCGCATCAGGCAGCATCCACGCGATCATCGCCCGCGCGGCCGCGGTCTGCGTCGTCAATTCCGGTGTCGGTGCCGAGGCGCTTCTGCACGAGAAGCCCGTCTATGTTTTCGGCCGTGCCGACTATATGGGCGCCTGCTTTGTCTGCGCCGTGGCAGGCGACTTCGACCGGCAATTCCAGCCGGGCCGCAGCGCCCTATCCCGTGAGGAGCTTCACCGCTTCTGGTACCTGCTGCGGGAGAGCTACGCCGTCGATCTCGGCAACAGGGACGAAGCCAGGAAAGAGATCACCAGAAGGGTCGACGATCACCTTCGCAGGGTCGCAGCGCAGGGTGCCATCGAAAAGGCGTCCTGAGCGTTAGAACAGCTTGCCCCGCGGGCTCGCGTGGTGCTCTGCGACGATCGCGTCGTCGCCGTCGATTTCCTGCAGCAGCACATCGTAGCCCCAGAGGTCGGCGAGGTGCTGGAGAACCAGTTTGGTATCGTTTTCCTGCAGCATCCAGTCGTTGGTGACGCGGTGCTGGACGAGCAGGCGGCGGTCGCCGGCGAGATCGACGTCGACGATCTCGATGCCGGGGTCGGTCCAGCCGATATCATATTCGCGGGCGAGCTGGCGGCGGATGCGGCGGTAGCCGCGTTCGTCGTGGATCGCCGAGACGAGAATGCCCTCTTCCTGCTCCGGATCGTCGTAGAGATGGAAGAGCCGCAGCTGGCGGATCAGGTGCGGGCTCAGGAACTGCGCCACGAAGCTTTCGTCGCGGTAATCGGCCCAGATGCCGCGCAGGACGCCCATCACGTCGCCGCGCCCAGCAATGTCGGGGAACCAGGAATGGTCCTCCTCGGTCGGCTGCGTCACGATGCGCTCGATGTCCTGCATCATCGCGAAGCCGAGCGCATAGGGATTGAAGCCGGAGAAGCGGCGGTCGTCGTAGGTCGGCTGGAAGACGACATTGGCGTGCGACTTCAGGAATTCGAGATAGTTGCCGTCGCTCAGCTGCCCCTTGTCATGCAGCCGGTTCATGATCCGGTAGTGCACATAGGTGGCGGTCCCCTCGTTCATCACCTTGGTCTGGCGCTGCGGGTGGAAATATTGCGCCACATGGCGAACGATGCGCAGGATCTCGCGCTGCCAGGGCTGCAGTCGCGGCGCCGATTTTTCGAGGAAATAGAGAAGATTGTCCTGCGGCAGACCAAGCGCGGCGCGCCGCCGCTCGAGGTCGATATCGGCGGCACTCGCGGCCTTGCCGGCCGGTACGGTGCGCCAGAGATCGTTGAACATCTGCTCTTCGTGGCGCCGGCGCTCCTCTTCGCGCTTCTGCTCCTCTCGCAGATTGAGCTTCACCTTGCCGGCATGGCGGTGTACGCCGTGCGACATCAGCGCATGCGCGGCATCCAGCGTCCGCTCGACGGCGATCTCGCCGTAGCGCTCTTCGCAGCGGGCGATATAGCCCTTGGCGAAATCCAGATAATCGAGAATGCCCTCGGCATCCGTCCAGAGCTTGAAGAGATAGTTGTTCTTGAAGAAGTGGTTATGGCCGAAGGCGGCATGGGCGATGACCAGCGTCTGCATCGTCGCCGTGTTTTCCTCCATCAGGTAGGAAATGCAGGGCGAGGAATTGATGACGATCTCATAGGCGAGATCGCGCATGCCGCGCCGGTAGAAGGCTTCGTGATGGGCAAAATGCTTGCCGAAGGACCAGTGGCGGTAGAAGAGCGGCATGCCGGTCGAGGAATAGGCATCCAGCATCTGCTCCGAGGTGATCACCTCGATCTGGTTCGGATAGACGTCGAGGCCGAGTTCTTTGAGGGCGATTTCCTCGCAGGCATCGTGGATGCGCTGCAGTGTCGAGAAGTCCCAGTCGGCGCCCTCGAAGAGCAGTCTTTCCTTCACCGCCGCAGCCGTCATGGCGCCACCTTTTCTCCGTCGCGTTTCTGGAACAGATCGTGGAACACAGGGAAGATCTCGTTCTTCCGGCAAACCTTGCGCATCGATAGCGGCAGGGCCGCGGCCCGGATGCTGTCGTAGAGCGCCCAGAGCGGGGAGCGCGAGACGGAGGAGTCGCCGCTTTCCTCGTCGACCTCGATATAGGCGAAGTACTGGCAGAGCGGCAGGATCTCGTGCTGCAGCAGCTGGCCGGTGGTCGACCCGTCCGAATAGGAATTGTCGCCATCGGAGGCCTGGGCCGCGTAGATGTTCCACTCGGCCGGATCGAAGCGCGCCGCGATGATCTGGCGCATGCAGGCAAGCGCAC
The DNA here is from genome assembly GCF_047325115.1 of Rhizobium sp. Rhizsp82. NCBI lineage: Bacteria > Pseudomonadati > Pseudomonadota > Alphaproteobacteria > Hyphomicrobiales > Rhizobiaceae > Rhizobium > Rhizobium sp. Rhizsp82. The sequence goes on from NZ_CP168570.1 coordinate 3,301,396, forward strand.
TGGAGACCAGCGTGCCCCCGGTCGCGGGACCGTAGAAGAAGGTCTCCTCGTCGACCTCTTCGGCGCGGTCGGTATGGCGGATGAAGACGATCTCCACCTTCTTGTAGCGCTGCGACAGGAACAGGTAGAGCAGCAGATAGAAGCGCTTGGCGAGATCCTTCATATGCTCGGACATCGAGCCCGAGACGTCCATCAGGCAGAACATCACCGCCTTGGCGACCGGCTTCGGCTCATCCTCGAAGCGGCGGTAGCGCACGTCGAGCGGATCGATATAGGGGATGCGCTTGCTCTTCTCGTTGAGAGACTTGAGCTCGGCCTCCAGGGCCGCCTTTCTCTCCTCGTCGTCGGCCTCCTCGATCTCACGCTTCAGCGCCTCGATTTCCTCGGTGCGTGGGCGCTTCAGCGCGATGCGGCGCATCATGGCAAGCCGCGAGGTGCGGGCGACGGCGATGTTGGAGGGTGAGCCGGAGACCGAGAAGCCTGCCCGTGCCGGGCTGAATTCCTCGGTTTCGCTCAGCCGCCGCTTGGCGAGATCGGGAAGCTCCAGATCGTCGAGGAAGACGTCGAGAAATTCTTCGCGGGTCAGAACGAAGCGGAAGCTGTCTTCGCCATCCCCCTCGCCTGCTTCCTTCGGCTTGCCGCCGCCGCGGCCGGGTGGCCGCGGAATGATGTCGCCCTCGACGAAGGCTCTGTTGCCGGGCAGCACCTGATCGCTGATGCCCCCCTCACCGCGCCGGAAACTCGGCTCGGTCATTCCGTCGATCGGCAGGCTGATCTCGCCGCCATCGAGCACATCACGGATGTTCCGGTTCTGCAGGGAGCGTTTCACCGCTTGCTGCACGGCGCTCTTGGCACGCCGCAAGAACCGTTGACGATTTTCCAGACTTTTACCGCGCGGATTCAGCCGGCGGTCGACGATGTGCATGTTGGCTCCAGTTTTACATTAACCCGCCTGTTTGACGCGCATGTACCACTCCACCAGGCGGCGCACTTGCCGCTCGGTATATCCGCGCTCCGTCATCCGGGACACGAACTCGCTATGTTTCTTCTCGGTGTCGCCATCCTTCTTCGAGCCGAAGGAGATGACCGGCAGGAGATCCTCGACCTGCGAGAACATCCGCTTTTCGATCACTTCCCTGATCTTCTCGTAGCTCGTCCAGGACGGGTTCTTGCCGCCGTTGTTGGCCCGCGATCTCAGGCAGAACTTGACGATCTCGTTGCGGAAATCCTTGGGATTGGCGATCCCCGCGGGCTTTTCGATTTTCGTCAGTTCCTGGTTCAGAAGCTCGCGGTCGAGCAGCTGGCCGGTATCGGGATCCTTGAAGTCGACGTCCTCGATCCAGGCGTCGGCATAGTCGACGTAACGGTCGAAGAGGTTCTGGCCGTAATCCGAGTAGGATTCGAGATAGGCCTTCTGGATTTCGTTGCCGATGAACTCCGCATAGCGCGGCGCCAGATCGGCCTTGATGAATTCCATGTAGCGTTTCTCGGTCTCGTCGGGGAATTGCTCCCTGCGGATCGCCTGCTCCAGCACATACATCAGATGCACCGGATCGGCGCCGACTTCGCTCGTATGGTGATTGAAGGTCGATGCCAGGATCTTGAAGGCGAAGCGGGTCGAAACCCCGTCCATCCCCTCGTCGACGCCGGCCGCATCCTTGTATTCCTGGACGCTTCTGGCCCGCGGGTCGGTTTCCTTCAGGCTCTCGCCGTCATAGGCCCGCATCTTCGAGAAGTAGGTCGAGTTTTCGTGCTTGCGCAGCCGCGACAGCACCGAGAAGCGGGCAAGCATTTCGAGCGTGCCGGGTGCGCAGGGCGCATCGGCCAGTTCTGATCCCTCGATGAGCTTGTCGTAGATCTTCTCTTCTTCGGTCACCCGCAAACAATAGGGAACCTTGATGACGCAAATGCGGTCGATGAAGGCTTCATTGTTCTTGTTGGCCTTGAAAGTCTGCCATTCGGCTTCGTTCGAGTGGGCAAGAATGATGCCGGAGAAAGGCACGGCGCCGATATTCTCGGTACCGATATAGTTCCCCTCCTGCGTCGCCGTCAGCAGCGGATGCAGCATCTTGATCGGCGCCTTGAACATTTCGACGAATTCGAGAATGCCCTGGTTGGCGCGGTTCAGGCCGCCGGAATAGCTGTAGGCATCCGGATCGTTCTGCGAGTAGTGCTCCAGCTTGCGGATATCGACCTTGCCGACCAGCGAGGAGATGTCCTGGTTGTTCTCGTCGCCGGGCTCGGTCTTGGCGATCGCGATCTGGCGCAGTCTCGAGGGCTGCATCCTGACGACGCGGAATTTTGAGATGTCGCCGCCGAATTCGTCGAGGCGCTTCAGGCACCAGGGGCTCATCAGCCCCGTCAGCCGCCGTGTCGGGATCTTGTACTGCTCCAGCAGCATTTCGCCCATGGTGGCGGGATCGAAGAGATTGAGCGGGCTTTCGAAGACCGGGCTTATTTCGTCGCCGGCCTTCAGCACATAAATGGGGTGGGCCTCCATCAGCTGCTTCAGCCGCTCGGCAAGGGAGGATTTGCCGCCGCCGACAGGGCCGAGCAGATAGAGGATCTGCTTGCGCTCTTCGAGCCCCTGGGCCGCGTGCCGGAAGAAGGATACGATCCGCTCGATCGTCTCTTCCATGCCGTGGAAACCGTTGAAAGCCGGATAGCTGCGGATTGTCCGGTTCATGAAGATGCGTCCGAGACGCGCATCCTTTGCCGTATCGACCATTTCAGGGTCGCCGATCGCTGCAAGCAGCCGCTCGGTGGCGTTGGCATAAGCCATCGGATCTTTCTTGCAGAGGGTCAGATAGTCGGCGATCGACATATCCGTTTCGCGTCGCGCTTCGTAACTCCTCGCAAACGCATCGAACAACGATTCATTCAGCATGGGGCCTCCATTGCGGGTTGTGCCACAGCCTCCAGGGTGCCCGATCACGCATGCCGCGATCTTGCATCCCGTTGGGAAATCATATGTTTCGTGAATTGATAGGACACCTGACGGTCAACCATTTCAATGCACGTTTACATGCATTCACCGTAGTCGAGGCTCGTACCAAACTATCTGCTATATTAGCGAATTGCGCCGACAAGCGGTATCGGAAAATTTGGGGACATGACATATCCGTCAAAAAGGTGTGTTATTTCGCCACTGATTCTTTTGGCGTAATGCCGACTCTCCCGCGCAGCTTTTTCGCGATGCACCCACTAAATTTTGCGGTGCAGCATCACCATAAGTCTTAGGCCGCAAGCTTTATGTGGATATGTGCCTCATTTGCCGCATCGATGAAGGCGCGGCGTGCGGTTGCCGGCTGCTTCTTTCCTCGAATCGACAGCAGGCACATGCGCAGCGCCCGGTCATAGGCCTCGCCGTGATCGACCGGCCATTCCTCCATCAGATAGGCGGCTGCGTCATACGTGTTCTCGACGGTGCGGATGCCGAGCTCGGGGAGCTTCAGGGCAACGGGATCGGGCCAATAATTCTTGTCCATGGCGAAAACCTCCTGGGGGTAAACGGCCCAGTTGCAGTTTGGTTTTCGTAGCTTGTCGCTGGTGGTTTACGCTTCCTTTGCCGATCATCTTTATGATGTTCCATCATGACACGGCGGAAAAATGCGCTATGCTCCCGGCCAGCGGGAACTTTGGGCCGCCGCATGTGTTCTAGCTTAATTCGGGGAACAGTCAGATGCTGCTCAAGTCGCCGGTCTTCGTGGTTTCAGTTCTGGCCGTCATCATGGCGGGCCTCGTCATGCTGAACCCGTTTGGCCGCAATCTGACCGAACCGATGACGACGGGAAGCATCAGCGTCTCGTCGCCCGTTCACTGAACGCTCTGCCTGCTAGGGCATTCTCACAAGATTGCAGACATGTGTACCGACGATCGAGCGGGCGATCTCGCCTGCCTGTTCGATGACGGAAGCGCTCGGCGCCGTGCCTTCGAGGAAGATCGTTCCGGCTTCCTCGACGACCTCGATATGGGCATCTTCCATGCCGGCACCGTAGGCGATCGCCGAGGACACGCTTTCGGCCGCTCCAACCAATGTGGCGCCGACAAGCTTGCTGGATTGAATGAATGAGCTGAACATCGTCGTGTTCCTCCTGATGGTGAAACGCGCAATGGCGCATTCCGTTCATCTAGCATTCATCTTTGTGGAGAAGATGGCAGAGGGAACAATGCCCGATCATCCCCGTTAGACCCGGCAGGTAAGCCGGGAGCCCGCATCGGGCGCGGCTCCGGCAAAACCGGAGGAGAACGGCAATGGCAAATCTCTACAGCGACAATCTGACGACCGGGCAAAGGGGCTCGGCCTATAATACGCTGACCGCATTCTTCGACAGCCGGGCCGATGCAGAACAGGCCGTCAGCCGTCTGCAGGATGCCGGCATTGCAAGCAACAACATCCGCTTCATGCCGGGCTACGAAGCCGACAATGCGGCGGTAGCCGGCGTCAGCGAACGCTCCGGCTTCTGGGCCGCCCTCGAAGACTGGTTCTTCCCGGACGATGACCGCACCGTGTATGCCGAGGGCCTGCACCGCGGCGGCTTCCTCGTTTCCGTCAGCGTCGATGACGCCCAGCACGATATGGCCCACGACATCCTCGATGACGAAGGCAGCATCGACATGGACGAACGCGCCGACATGTGGCGCAGCGAAGGTTGGGAAGCCAGCAACAGCTCGTTTGCCGGCATGGCGAACAAGGGCAATGCCGCCGACGATCTCGCCGTCGCCGACGAAGCCTTCCCTGAGGAAAATCCGGCGATCGGCGCCCGCGACGACAGCCACGGCTCGTCACGCGTCCGTGCCTATCACTTCGACCAGATGGCGCCGGGCTACCGCCGCGACCACTGACTACGCGTCAAGACGGGGCCGGCACATCACCGGCCTCGCTGCTTGGCGACGGCCTGATACGCCCTATCTGCTGAGGATAGCAAAAGGGATCGAGCCATGACCGACAAGAAAAAGCCAGCCAAGGAACAGAAGACCGTCAAGGAGCAGGATGACTATCTCGAGGAAGCGCTCGAAGAGACCTTCCCGGCGAGCGATCCGATTTCTCCAGGCCGCGTCGACAAGAAGCCAACCGACAAGAAATGATGATTGCCGGGCGGGAGCCCGCTAGCGCAGTGCTGCGCGTCCGTCTTCTTCGGAAGCGGCGTGCGGTGCCTCGGCGGGCTCGGGCGCGACCTCGTCGGCGATCGCCGACAGATCGATATTGCCCCAGATCGACTTTTCCTTGCTGCGATCGACGCGACGGGACGATTTGACTTCTACGATGAACGGCTTCGATTGAGCGCGCATAGGGGTCCTGTTGAAATCTATTGAAGCGAATCCTTCAACGCACTCAGCCTACGAAGCGTTCCACGTCGCCGCAAGACGCCCTTCCTGACTTATCCAGCCCCACGCATGCCTCGCGCCCGGAACAAGGCTGGCCGATAAGCGTTGATCCCTGCGCATGGCAGCTGCCCCGAAAAAATCACCATTAAACGCTTGAAGGAAAATCCGATGTCGATTACGTACCACGTCGGCGAACACGACGAGGCCTGGGCTTACGGCTTGGGTGATGTCTGGTCTGAAGCCTTTCCAACTCACGAACTCGCATTGGCCGCGGCAAAGCAAGCCGCAGAGCGGCAGCAGCTTGGCGGTCAGGATGCGGAGATTACCTTTCAGCGTGCGGACGGCACGTGGACGACAGAACTTGCGAACGGTGGTGACCGCCCGCAAGCCGATGTCGTTGACGATGCGCCGGACAAATAGACACATGACATAATAAGGCTTCGGCCGAAAAAGACGACGGAATGACCCTGAAAGAACGTTTTTTGAAATCGCAGCATGCGTGGATGATCGGCGCCTGCTATTCCCCGAGACACCCGGATTTCTCGCGTTATGGCGGCCTCGACGTGGCTGTCGCGCCCCGCTGGCGGGAATCCCCGGACGCCTTCATCAACGATATGATGGACAGCCTGCCCCGCCGCCTCGCCGAGCGCCAGCTGGCGTTGCGCAATCCGCGCCGGCCGTTCGAGCCCGGCAATGTCGAATGGGTGTTCACAAGCAAGCACCGCGGCCTGCGCGCGCCGGATGGCGCACGCCTTGCCAACGGTTCATCCCTCAGCCGCCAGCGGCGGATGTAACAATCAGAAGCTCGCGGCGATGAAGATTGCCGCGAGCTTTTCGATGCCGGCCTGATCCTCGGCATTGAAACGCGACGGCACCGGGCTGTCGAGATCGATGACGCCAATGACACGTCCCTCATGGATCAAAGGCACGACAAGCTCCGAACGCGACGCGGCATCGCAGGCGATATGGCCTGGGAAGGCATGCACGTCCTCGACCAATACAGAGCTCTTGCGCTCCACCGCCGTGCCGCAAACGCCCTTGCCCACCGGAATACGCACGCAGGCAGGCTTGCCCTGGAACGGCCCGAGCACCAGCTCGCCCTCGCTCTTCAGAAGATAAAACCCCGCCCAGTTCAGCTCCGGCATCATCTGGAACATCAGCGCCGAAGTATTGGCCGCATTCGCGATCATGTCGCTCTCGCCCGTCAGCAGCGCTTCCAGCTGCTGCGCCAGCTCGCGGTAGAATTCCGCCTTGTTCGTGTGATCGATCGTTGCCGTCTGAAACATCTGATGCCTGCCTTCCTGTTGCGCCAGATATAGGCGCCTGCCCGGGCTCGCTTCAAGGCCGATCGGCGCCTCTCCACGGCAACGGGAGATATTCCAACAGATATAGCGCTATGCCATAGTGCGGTTCCGATCCAAGCGAGCCGCCAACCGCCATGAAGTTCTTCGCTGCCCTCCTCCTCGCCGCTCTCAGCCTGACCGCTGCCGAAACCCAGGCCCGGACCATCACCGACGCCGCCGGCCGCAAGGTCGAGATCCCCGATACGGTCACACGCGTCTTGGCCGCCGGTCCCCCAGCTTCGGTCCTCGTCTATGTGCTGGCGCCGGACAAGCTCACCGGCTGGGTGCGCCAGCCCGGCGATGCCGAAAAGCAGTTCCTGATGCCGTCTGTCCGCGATCTGCCGACCTTCGGCCAGCTGACCGGCAAGAGCGGCACCGCCAACATGGAAGCGGTCCTCGCCGCAAAGCCCGACATCATCATCGATGTCGGCACGGTCAACCCGACCTACGCCTCGCTTGCCGACAAGGTGCAGGCGCAGACCGGCATTCCCTATGTGCTGATCGACGGCAGCTTCGCCCGCAGCGCCGAGACGCTGCGCGAAGCCGGAGACATCCTCGGCGCCGGCGACCGCGCCGAAAAGCTCGCGACCTATGCTGCGGCGAAGATATCCGACCTCAACGCCAAGCTCGCCTCAATCCCGGAAAGCGATCGTCCCCGCGTCTATTACGGCCGCGGACCGGAAGGCCTGGAGACCGGCCTTTCCGGCTCGATCAACCTCGAAATCCTCGGTGCCGCCGGTGCCACCAATGTCGCCGCGGCAGCAGGCAAAGGCGGCCTGACGCAGGTCTCGCTCGAGCAGATCCTCTCCTGGAAGCCCGACACCATCCTCGCCGCCTCGGGAAAATTCGCGGCCAGCGTCAAGTCCGACCCGCTCTGGAAGGACCTCGATGCGGTCAAGAACAACCGCGTCTTCGTCACCCCGAGCCTCCCCTTCGGCTGGTTCGACTCCCCACCCGGCATCAACCGGCTGATCGGAATCAGCTGGCTCGAGCATCTCTTCTATCCCAAGCAGTTCACCGGCGACCTCAAGGCTGACGTGCGCGAGTTCTTCACGCTCTTCTATCAGGTGGACCTGACGGACGATCAGCTGGCTATGCTGCTGAAGGGCTCCGGCGCGCAATCGAAATGACCACGGCGGAAGAAACAGCAGAAGTGACGGAGGCACCAAGCCATCGCTGGCTCTGGCTCTGCCTCGCCGGTCTCCTGCTGCTGGCGCTGCTGTCGATGATGACCGGAAAATATGGCGGCGGACCCGAGCCGCTGATCGAAGCGCTAAAGCCGCTCTTCGGCGGCAAGACCGACGACCCGGTGCTGGCAACCGTGCTCTGGAATGTCCGCCTGCCGCGCGTTGCCGCCGCTGTCGTCGTCGGCGCGGCCCTCGCCGCTGCGGGCGCCACCTATCAGGGGATCTTCCGCAATCCGCTGGTCTCGCCCGATATTCTGGGCGTCTCGGTCGGCGCCAGTCTCGGTGCGGTTCTCGGCATCTTCCTCTCGCTGCCTGTGCTTGCCATCCAGGCGCTGGCCTTTGCCGGTGGCCTGCTCTCGGTCGCCGCCGTCTATGCGATCGGTGCGGCCGTCCGCCACCGCGATCCGGCCCTGACGCTGGTTCTCGCCGGCATCGCCATCCAGGCGCTTGTTGGAGCCGGGATTTCGCTGATCAAGATCCTCGCCGATCCCTATGACCAGCTTCCGGCGATCACCTATTGGCTGCTCGGCAGCATGACCGCCATCACCCGCTTCGACGTGCTCTCGATCCTCCCGGCCGTCCTGCTCGGCCTGCTGCCGCTGGTGCTGCTGCGCTGGCGGATGAACGTCATGACGCTCGGCGACGAGGAAGCGCAGACGCTCGGCGTCGATACCAGACGCACCCGCCTCGCCCTCGTCTGCGGCGCCACGCTGATCACCGCCGCCACCGTCTCGATCACCGGCATCGTCGGCTGGATCGGCCTGATCATCCCGCATATCGCCCGCATGCTGGTCGGTCCCGATTTCCGCCGCCTGCTGCCCGCCTCGATGATCGCAGGCGCTGCCTATCTGCTTGCCGTCGACATGCTCGCCCGCAGCATCGCCACGATCGAAGTCCCGCTCGGCATCCTGACCGCCGTCGTCGGCGCGCCCTTCTTCCTATGGCTGCTGACTTCAGGAAAGCGAGGCTGGCAATGAGCCTCGATCTCCGGTCCCTCGCCTTCGGCTATGGCAGCAGGATCGTCGGCAGCGATCTGACGCTGTCGCTGAATACAGGCGAAGTGCTGGCCCTGCTCGGCCCGAACGGCGCCGGCAAGACGACGCTGTTCAAGACCATGCTCGGCCTCCTGCCCGTCAAGGCTGGCGAGATCCTGCTCGACGGAAAGCCGCTAGCCGCGTGGCCGCGCCGGGAGCGCGCCGCGCGCATCGCCTATGTACCGCAGGCCCATGCCGTTCTCTTCCCCTTCTCCGTTCTCGATGTCGTACTGATGGGCCGCGCCGCCCGCATCGCCCCATTCGCCATGCCCTCGCGCCACGACCGGCAGGTGGCGGTAAGTGCGCTCGAAAGCCTCGGCATGTCGGGCCTCGCCGCCAAGCCCTATACCGAGATCAGCGGCGGCGAACGGCAACTGGCGCTGATCGCCCGCGCCCTGGCGCAGGAACCCGAAATCCTCGTGATGGACGAGCCCTCGGCAAGCCTCGACTATGGCAACCAGATGCGGGTGCTTGCCCATATCCGCGCCCTTGCCCGGCAGGGCCTGTCGATCGTGCTCTCGACCCACAATCCCGACCACGCCTTCCTGGCTGCCGACCGCGTGGCGCTTCTCAACGGCGGCAAGCTCGCGGCACTCGGCCCGCCCGCCGAGGTGCTGACGCCGAAGGCACTCAAGGAACTCTACGATATCGACGTCGTGATCGGCGAACTCGAGGGCAGCGCCCGCATCTGCGCCCCACGCCTCGACCGCTTCTTGCCATAGAAAGGAAAGACCATGGTCCGCGAAAACGAACTCCGGGAAAACGAAGTGGCGATCGATCCGCCGGAGGCGCGCGATGCCGGCCTTGTCTTCATCGGCAGCATCCGCACACCTTGGATCTCGCGCATGGAAACGCCGCGGCAGGGCCGCCATGACGGGCCCGTTTGCCGCATCGAGATCTTCGAGCCGTGGATCCCGGCGCTGAAGGGCGTCGAGGCATTCGAGCGGCTGGAAGTGCTCTACTGGCTCGATCGCTCCCGCCGCGATCTGGTGCTGCAGAGCCCGGCCAGCAACGGCAAGGTGCACGGCACATTCTCGCTGCGCTCACCGGTGCGGCCAAACCCGATCGGCACCTCGATCGTCAAGCTGGAGAGCATTGAGGACGGCGCATTGCTGGTACGCGGCCTCGATTGCCTCGACGGCACGCCGCTCCTCGACCTCAAGCCGGATCGCACGCTGTTCAAGCCGATCGCGCCGCCGCAGAAAGGCGACTTCGAGACCGGCGACGACGGCACCGCACATTATTGCCAGAAGGCGTGACGCCGATCAGTCGACGGCGACCATGACGTCGGATGCCTTGACGACGGCATAGGCCTCGCCGCCGGCCTTCAGGCCGAGCTCGTCGACGGCTTCGTTGGTGATCGAGGCGGTGACAATGGCGCCATTGCCGATATCGATCCGCACATGCGCCGTCGTCGCACCCTTGGTGACTTCGACGACCTTGCCCTTGAGACGGTTGCGCGCGCTGATTTTCATGGGTTTTCCTCCGTGATTTGCAGCGACCTTAGCCGCCGCAGGCAGCGCTTGTCAAAACGACTGATATCATTGCGTCAGCCGCCGCGAGTGGTTATCCCGGAGAGGACGAGACGATAGAACCGGGAGACAGCAAGCGATGAAACTCATCAAGATCGCCGCCGCCTTGATCGCGCGCCGCAATGGCGACGTGCTCCTGGTGCGCAAGAACGGCACCGAAATCTTCATGCAGCCCGGCGGCAAGATCGAGCCCGGCGAGACGCCGGAGGCGGCCCTGATCAGGGAATTGCACGAGGAGATCGGCCTGGTCGTCGAGCAGGATGCCTTGCAGCCGATCGGCGAGTTCGAGGCGATCGCCGCAAACGAACCGCATCACCGCGTCCATGCCGATCTCTTCCTGATCACCATAGACGATCCGCAGATGTCTGCTGGCGGCGAGATCGACGAAATCGCCTGGGTGTCACCGGCCGCACCGGGCGACCTGCCGATGGCGCCGCTGACGGCGGATCATATCCTGCCCTTCTGGCGGAAATGGCGAACCACCGCCTGAGCGCGGAGAAAGAAAAGCCCGGCGTTGAGACCGGGCTTTTCATTGTCAGTAAGGCGTTGCCTTGCGTGGTTATTGCGGCGTTGCCGGTGCGGGGGCTGCCGGAGCAGGCGCTGCGGGCGCCGGTGCGGCGGCCGGCGGCGTTGCCGGGGCTGCAGGCTCTGCCGCAGGCGGCGTTGCCGGTGCGGTCGAGGTCGCCGGCGGGGTCGCCGGTGCAGCAGGAGTCGTCGTTGTCGACGTCTCCCCGGCAGGCGCTGTCGCCGGTGCCGGACCAGACCGCGGCCAGTAGGTCGCAGCCAGTGCAATGATCACAATCGCCGCGGCAATGCCGATCCACATCGTCATCGACGAACGGCGTTCGCCCGGAGGCGAAGTCGGGTTTGGTCTGTTGAAGTCGTTTGTCATGGGTGTCCTCCTGTCGAGGAGTAACGCGAACTGCGTCAAAAGGTTCCACTTTACCGATAAGTGGCACCCGCCGCCGCACGCGATGCGCAAAGAGTGCCGGCTTTTTCCGCATCACCGGCATCGATCGCCTCGACGATCGCCCGGATTCCGGCCGTCCGCTGCCTCCGGTCCGCACCGTCCCGTTCCGTAACACCGCGCAGCATCACCACGCGGCCGCTGAGCTGCCGGAAGAACCCGGCAGCCACCTTGTTGCCGCAGCCATCGGCCAGCCTGGCGAAAAACTCGGTTTCCTTGATCAGCGCCTCACGCTCGTCATCCGCCGCTTCCATGGCGGAAAGCAGCACGCGCAACTCGGCGATCTCCGCCTTCCCGGCATTGCGGGTAAAGCTCTCGGCAATCAGCCGCTCCAGCGCCTGGCGCGTGTCGTCGATCTCGCGCGCCTCCTGCATACCGATGGCAACGACCGAGCGGCCCCGCCGCCCGTTGATCAGCAGCCCTTCGGCATCGAGATGCTGCAACGCCTCGCGCAGAACGGTGCGGCTGATGCCCATCTCCTCGCAGATCTGCCGCTCGATCAGCTTCTGGCCGGGCTTCAGCGTGCCAAACAGGATGGAGTGACGCAGCGTATCCGTCACCTGCTCCCGAAGCGAAATGCTTCGCGGCAGGCTCAGTCCGAGATTGCTCATGCCGATGCGCTCCGGCGCGGCACGTCGGCATCGTCGCGCTCGGCGAGCAGATCCGATATGTCTCCGAGCGCCGCGATGAAGCTCGCAAGGCTGGCCGAGCGCAACGGCAGGAACGGTTTGCCCGCATCCCGGCAATGACGCTTGACGATGCCCGCTGCCGAATGGCTGACGCAATCGACGGGAAACACAGTCACCGCGCTTTGGGCAACGAGCCCGGGCAACAGCGACGTCGCCTCCTCCATGCCGCCATCATGAAACAGCAGGTCCACCCCTGCCCGCGCCGCAAAGCTCCGCAGCCGGTCGAACAGGCTTTTGCGCCCGCCGACATAAAGAACGACCGTCCCAGCCAGCGATATGGACTGCGTGGCGCCGTGTTCTGTAACGCCGGAGAAAGCCTGCTCCAGCCCATGGTTTTCGTGCAGCAGCGCGGCATTATCCTCGGCAGCGACAGCCTCGCGCTTTGCCGCCGCGCGCAGTTGCGCCTCGGCCTCCGCCAGACGCCGCTCCAGTGCCTCGGTCCGCTCGCGCGCAGCCTCCAGCTTTTCCAGTACCGCGGCCTCGACGGCACCAGCCGCCTCCGGAGCCTGGCTCGCCTTCACCGCATTGGCTCTGACGACGATATCCTCGAGCGCGTCGATCCTGCGCTGAAGCATGCTCCGCTCCTCGGCGGAAGACCGAAGCCGCTCTTCCTGCCGGGCGATCTTCTCGTCCTTGACCGCCACTTCATTCTGCAGCGCGCGCAGCCGCGCCAAATCAAGACGGCTCGAACTGCCGACCAGATGCGAGAGCATGTGCACCTCGCCGAACACGTCCTGCAGCAGCGCATGGTCGGTGGCGGGATGGCTGATAACGGCCCAGTAGGCGCCGGAGATCTCGCCCTCGTCGAGGCAGGCATCCCACATCGCCCGGAGCTCCGCCGCCGTCGTCAGCCGGGCGAAGCGCTTGAGCACCGTCTCATGGCGCCGGTCCAGCGCCTTGTTCAACAGCTTGCCGGCAATATCGCGCTGACCGGCGGCACGCACGCCGCGGCCATGCAGGGCGTGATCGCTGGCCGTCTTCGCGTCGGCATCGCCGAGCTTGACGATCAGCTGGCGCAATTCGGCTGCCGTCAGGCAGGTGCCGATGATCGAGCAATGGAAGGTCGGCGAGATCTCCCAGGTCTTGCGCCGCTGCGCCTTGACGGCATTTGGCGCCTGCGGCCCGCCCCCGGCAAGCAGCGACAGCTCGCTGGACGAGATTGTCTTTGGTCGGCTGTAATCGGCCAGAGGCGGCATATCGAACCCGAAGCGTTATATCCCAAGAAATATTACGCTATCACCAACGCACCGCCGCGGACAAGCGTTTCGCGCCGTCTTTCGCCTGCAGCGATCAATCCGGGTTCCCTCCTGCAGCCCTAAATTTCCGTAACAGCCTGTTCCCGAAGGTTATCCGCCGCCCGGAACCGACAGGAGAACCCGTCGTTCCCTCTTCATCGCTAAAACGGAGGTATTCGATAATGCGAAAGATGATTTGTGCTACGATGGCTGCGGTGGCAGCATTCACCTTCAGCGTTCCGGCCATGGCCGATACGGTCACGGTCAAGAAGCGCGTTTATACGGAAGACCGCGGCGAAGTCCGCCCGAGCATCAGGATCAGCGACCGCGGCGTCGCCATCGGCGCCTACCGCGAACGCGATCGTTGCGTGACCAAGAGCGTGACGCATGACAATGGCGAGCGCACCGTCACCAAGACGGTCAAGCGCTGCCGCTAACGGCATGACGGAGGCCCGGCAGAAGCGGAGCCCGGGTCTCCCGACAAACAGAACATCTCCGCATCGCCCCACGGGAGGGAACCATGTCTGACCAGCTGCCGATGTTCATCCTGCAATCGATCGCAGTTTTCGGGCTCGTCGGAGCCCTGTTCATTCGAGCGTAAAGCCCGGCTTCCGGGAGCTATCAGCATTCTTGATACCAGCATCAGAATGAATGAAGCAAAAGCGTACCGGAATAGACAAAAGTGTCCTTTGCAACCGTACCGCGGGGTACTAGATAACTCCCCGTCGCCTCTTCTTTTCCCCGAGGCGGCCTAGAACTCAGCCTCGCCCGTGCGAGGCTTTTTTCGTTTCAGGGCATAAAAAAACCGCCCTTGCCGCAATCCGGGGAGACCTTGGCAAAGGGCGGTTCTGTGCCGCCGCATCCGGGGAGACCGGCGGCTGCTACTGTTAGCGGCGGATCAGCGGGCAACCGCGAACGTTCGCAAAGGTCATTCTGTCCCAGCCGCGGCGGTCACGGCCAGATACCACGACGCGGCGAGGCGTCACGGCGGTCACGCGAACATCGCGCAGACCGGTCCAACGTGCCTTGCGCACGGCTTCCATCGGCGAGCAACCGCGCATCGGCGGGCGATACTGGACATCGACGATAGCGCCGCGGTCAGGGCTTGCTGCCGACGCAGCAGTCGTGCCGAACGGAATGGAGGCGATGGCAAGCAATGCCGCGAAGGAAGCCTTGGCAATAAAGTTGGTCATGTGGGGTTTTCCTCGTTTCAATGTGCAGTCGAACTCCCTTGCGGGGATGATTCGACAATAGAGAGCTAATTCTGAATGGTGTTCGAATTGCGCATTCAGATTCAGTTCAGCCACTGAAATGAAACACGATTTCGCGATGATGGGGCCGGTCGCGATGCTCGAAAAGATAGATCCCCTGCCATGTCCCGAGCGCCAACCTGCCGTTGAGAACGGGGATCCCGATCGACACCTGCGTCAGCGCTGACTTGATATGAGCGGGCATATCGTCAGGCCCTTCCATCGTGTGAACGATCCAGCGCATCGACGGATCGGACGATGGCGGTACGAGGCGGGCGAAGAACGCTTTGAGGTCGGTGCGCACATCCGGATCGGCATTTTCCTGGATCAGCAGCGAACAGGATGTGTGCCGCACGAAGACCGTCAGCAGCCCCTCCTCCGCATCCTGCGCCCGCACGAAGGCGGCCGCCTCATCGGTGAATTCGTAGAGGCCCTGGCCGCGGGTCGCGACCGTGATCGAGGTGACTGGCATGCGGCAGGCTCCGGTTATCAGCTCCGGCTCACCTGTCGCGCCGCATGCCCGATGTCAATGGCGTCTAGAGACGCAGCAGCTCCTTGAAGCCGCCATAGATCATCCGCTTGCCGTCGAATGGCATCTGCCACTTGTCGCCTTCGAGCCGCGGATCGGCCATCACCTTCTTGTTGATCTCGTCGCGCACCTCGCGAGACGGGTAGAGGATCCAAGAAAACACGGCGATCTCGTCTTCCTTGAGATGCACCGCCCGCGGAAAGGACGTCACCTCGCCATAGGGCACATCGTCGCCGACGCATTCGACATATTCGAGGGCGCCGAATTCCTTCCAGATCGCTCCGGCATAGGCGGAGAATTCCTTGTAGGCCTCAAGCTTGTCCTTCGGCACGGGCACGATGAAACCATCCACATAAGCCATGTCTCTTCCTCCTTTTCGTCTGTCGATGGACATAGGACGAATGACGCCCCGTCAAACCGACAGACCGGAAAAAGAAAAACGCGGAACGGTTATCCCTGCAGCGTCTTGACCTTGGCGAGATCGGGGAACAGACGCGTCCACAACAGCACAACGGCAATCGTGCCGACGCCGCCGATGATCCCGGCCGCGACTGGTCCCATGAAGCCCGCCAGCATACCGGATTCGAATTCGCCGAGCTGGTTGGACGTGCCGATGAACAGCGAGTTCACCGCATTGACGCGCCCGCGCATCTCGTCCGGCGTCAAGAGCTGAACGAGCGAGCTGCGCACCACGACGCTGACCGTATCGGAGGCGCCGACGACGAGCAGTGCGGCGACCGAGAGCGCGATATTGGTGGAGACGGCAAAGACGATGGTCGCGAGACCGAAGACCGCAACGGCGCCAAACATCTTCTTGCCGACATTGCTGGTCAGCGGCCGCCGCGCCAGCACGATCGACATGGCAAGCGCCCCGATCGCCGGTGCGGCGCGCAGCAGGCCGAGGCCCCAGGGGCCGGCATGCAGGATATCGCGGGCAAACATCGGCAGCAGCGCGGTGGCGCCGCCGAGCAGCACGGCGAAGAGATCGAGCGAGATCGTGCCGAGCATCACCGGACGGCTCTTGATGAAGGAGACACCGGCAAAGACCGAACTCAGCGTCACCGGCTCGCGCTTCGACGGCGTCCAAGTCATGCGGATTGAGATGACGTTGATGCTGGCGGCGGTGAACATCACCGCAGCGACGGCAAAGGGCGCAACCGGATGGGCGCCGTAGAGCAGACCGCCGAGCGACGGGCCGATGATCAGCGCCGTCTGCATCATCGAGGTCGAGGTTGCCACAGCCCGCTGCAGCATCGAGGACGGCACGATATTAGGCAGGAGTGCCGCCATCGTCGGCCGCTCGAAGGCGACGGTGGCGCCCATGATCGTCACCGCAACGAGGATACCGGCGGGTGTCAGCCAGTCCTGCCAGACGGCGACCGCAAGCACCGCGGCCGTCGCAGCCTCGATCAGCTGGCAGATCAGGCCGATGCGCCGGCGGTCGAAACGGTCGGCGACATGGCCGACCACGAAGGTCAGGATGACCATCGGCAGGAACTGGCAGAAGCCGACGAGGGCCAGCGCAAAGGCGCTATGCGTCTTGTCGTAGATCATCCAGCCCATGGCGACCGCGGCACACTGGAACGAAAGCGACGAGAAGACCCGGGAGGCGGCGAAATTGAGATAGCCGGGATGCTTGAGAACGCTATCCCGAGGAGCGTGAACTGTGTCCATTGGATACTTCCGGCCGGCGGAACCCACGGGCCATTGATAGGAATTTTATAAGCCCCTGTTCTGCCTCTATGAACCGGATGTCAACTGCGGCGAAAGTGCACCACCGTTTCGGGGCATACGGGACGATTGTTCCGATCGCGACAAGGCATTTAAGCAATCGTTGAAAGAATGCGTCAATGCGCCATATTCTGACGCAATCGGAATGGCGCTTGGACGCCCTATGCAGGCTCAATAGACCTGCTGGCGGACGCGGTGCTGCCAGCGCCCGGGTTCACGTCACACCGCGACCAGAGGGAACAAAAAAATGAAAGCACTTTTGGCTTCAACCGTCCTCGCTGCCGGCCTCATGGCTATGGGCGGCGCGGCTTCCGCTGCTGAATGCGGCAACGTCACCATTGCAAGCATGAACTGGCAGTCTGCCGAAGTTGCTGCAAATCTCGACAAGGTCATTCTCGAATCCGGTTACGGCTGCACCGCCGAAATCGTCACCGGCGACACCGTCCCGACCCTGACCTCCATGGCTGAAAAGGGCGAGCCGGACATCGCGCCGGAAGCCTGGGTCAGCCTGCAGCCCGAGCTCGTCAAGCGCGGCCTCGAAGGCGGCAAGGTCGTCGCCGCTGCCAAGATCCTCTCCGATGGCGCCATCCAGGGCTGGTGGATTCCCAATTACATCGCCGACGCCCATCCTGATATCAAGACCATCCCTGACCTCTTCAAGCATCCCGAACTCTTCCCGGCTCCTGAGGACAAGACCAAGGGCGCCGTCTTCAACGGCCCGCAGGGCTGGGGCGGCACCGTTGTCACCACGCAGCTCTTCAAGGCGAACGGCGGCGACAAGGCCAACTTCACGCTGGTCGACACCGGCTCCGCCGCAGGTCTCGATGGCTCGATCGCCAAGGCCTATGAAGGCAAGCAGCCGTGGGTCGGCTACTACTGGGCTCCGACCTCGCTTCTCGGCAAGTACGAGATGGTGAAGCTCGGCTTCGGCGTCGATTATGACGCCGCCGAATGGAAACGCTGCACCTCGGTTGCCGACTGCGCCGATCCGAAGCCGAACGCCTGGCCGGCCGACGACGTCCAGACCCTCGTCAGCAAGACCTTTGCCGATCGCGCCGGTCCCGCCATGGACTACCTCAACAAGCGCGCCTGGACCAACGACACGGTCAACAAGCTGATCGCCTGGATGAGCGACAACCAGGCAACCGGTGAAGACGGTGCGAAGCACTTCCTGAAGGAGAACGAAGATCTCTGGACGAAGTGGGTCTCCCCTGACGTAGCCGAAAAGATCAAGGCTTCTCTCTGATCCCTCAAATCTCGCAAGCGGGCGGCGTCTTGACAGCAAGGCGCCGCCCGCCCGATGTTTTCAAGCGACGGCCATAACAAGAATGGGCCGCCGCTGCTTTTGCCATGGGGACCGACATGGATTGGCTTTGGAAATTTCCGACGATGAACGACGACATGCTGCGCGACCTGAAAAGGGCCGTGGATGAAGGCTTTCGCGGCTTCACCCGCGCCTATGGCGACAGCATCGAAACCCTCTTCAGCCCGCTGCAGAGCTTCCTGATCTGGGCCGAACGGCTGCTGACCGGCGCGCCGTGGCCGGTGGTCATACTGGCCGTTGCCGGCATCGCCTGGCTCGCCAGCCGCAGCTGGAAGATCGTCATCGGCTGCGTCGTCACCCTGCTCCTGATCGGCTGGTTCGACATGTGGCAGGATACGATGAAGACAGTGTCGATGATCTTCGTCTGTACGGTGCTCTCGATCGTCATCGGCATTCCGATCGGCATCGGCATGTCGCGCTCGAACCGCATGCAGGGTATCGTCAATCCGGTGCTCGACGTCATGCAGACCATGCCGAGCTTCGTCTACCTGATCCCCGTCGTCATGCTGCTCGGCATCGGCCGCGTGCCCGGCGTCATCGCGGTCGTCATCTACGCTCTTCCCCCGATGATCCGCCTTACCAATCTCGGCATCCGCATGGTCGACAAGGACGTGCTGGAAGCTGCCGACGCCTTCGGCTCCTCCAGCTGGCAGAAGCTGCGCAATGTCCAGCTCCCCCTGGCGCTGCCGACCATCATGGCCGGCATCAACCAGACGATCATGATGGCGCTCGCCATGGTCGTCATCGCCTCGATGATCGGCGTCCAGGGCTTGGGACAGCCGGTGCTGAAGGCGATCGCCAACCAGTATTTCACCCTCGGCGTCTTCAACGGTCTCGCCATCGTCGGCATCGCCATCATCTTCGACCGCATCAGCCAGGCTTACGGTCTGCGCCTGCAGAAGCACCGGGAAATCGTGCATGGCTAGTCAATCGATCGAAATCCGCAGCCTCTACAAGATCTTCGGCCCCCGCGGCCGCGACTTCGTGGAAGCCGTCACCAAGGGCATGTCGAAGACCGAGCTCAACAAGGAGCACGGCCACGTTCTCGGCCTGAAGGACATCAACATCAGCATCCCCGGCGGTAGCATCACCGTCATCATGGGACTCTCCGGCTCCGGCAAGTCGACGCTGATCCGCCATATCAACCGGCTGATCGACCCGACATCGGGCGAAGTGCTTTATGGCGGCACCGACGTCTGCAAGATGAATGAGGAAGAGCTGCGCGAATTCCGCCGCCACAAGACGGCGATGGTCTTCCAGAAGTTCGGCCTGCTGCCGCATCGCACCGTGCTGCAGAACACCGTCTACGGCCTGGAAATCCAGGGCGTGCCGAAATCCGAGCGCGAGGCGCGCGCCGATATCTGGATCAAGCGGGTCGGTTTGGAGGGCTTCTCCAACCATTACCCGAACCAGCTTTCCGGCGGCATGCAGCAGCGCGTCGGCCTCGCCCGCGCGCTGACCAACGATGCGGATATCCTCCTCATGGACGAAGCCTATTCGGCGCTCGATCCGCTGATCCGCGTCGACATGCAGACCGTGCTTCTAGACCTGCAGAAGGAACTGAAGAAGACCGTCGTCTTCATCACCCATGACCTCGACGAGGCGCTGCGCCTCGGCGACAAGATCGCCATCCTGCGCGACGGCGAAGTGATCCAGCAGGGCACGGCGGCCGATATCGTCCTCAATCCGGCGAACGATTACATCGAGGCCTTCGTCAAGGAAGTGAACCGCGGCCGCGTCATCCGCATCGATGCGCTGATGGAGCCGCTGAGCAATCCCGCAGGCGAGTCCTCGGTCCGCATTCCCGGCAGCCACAATGTCGAGGAAGGCATGCGTGTGATGACGGAAAACAACGTGACGCAGGCGACCGTCACCGGCGAAAACGGCATGCCTGCCGGTCGCGTCTCGCTCGAGGGCCTGGTGCGCTGTCTGGTCCGCACCAACGACTAGATCAGGCGCGCGGTCCTCGCGGGCCGCGCGTTCTTCCTGTCAGAACTGACCTGCTTCAGGCGCCTGCAATTCCTCGATGGAATCGACGCGGTCGGGATAGAAGGCCATGTGGTCCTTGATCCCGGAAACCGCCGGATTGGGCGTCTCATAGGTCCAGATCGCGTTCTTCGACCGCTCTCCACCCGGCACAATGCTGTAATAGGATGCATCTCCCTTGTATGGGCAATGGGTGGAATGATCGGTGCGCGACAGCAGTGACATGTCGACATCCTTGCGCGGAATATACTGCACCGGCGGATAGGACGCCTCCCGCAGCGTCAGCGCATCATGCGTATCTGCAATCACCTTGCCGCCAAGCTTGACGACAACACGCGCCGGATTGCGCTCGACGCTGATCGGATGATCGGGTCCGGGAATCTTGATGGGCTTGCCTGACATCGGGGATCTCCAATGAGTGTGATTGGAGAGATAGGGAGGATGTGTCGGATGCCCAAGGGGCGGATGCAGGATTAAACCGCCTTCGCTCTTTTCCCTCATCGATCGCCGCAAACTGCCAATTGATACACCGCGCCCGGAGCCCCCTCACCCTACCCTCTCCCCGCTGGGGAGAGCGACTGTCTTCTGCGTCAAGCGTCTTGCCATGGTTTGTTGTCCCTGATGATGGCATTGAGGATGGTGAGGAGCTTTCGCATAGTTGCGACGATAGCGACGATCTTCGGCTTGCCTTGTGCGACGAGGCGATCGCGGAAGGTTCTGAGGGCGGGATTGTAGCGGCTGGCGACCAGAGCCGCCATGAACAGCACCGCGCGCACCTTGCCCCTGCCGCCGCCGATGAAGCTCTTGCCCTTCCACTTGCCCGATTGCCGCGTCCAGGGCGCAAGGCCTGCCAGCGACGCGATCTGGCGACGGTCGAGACTGCCGAGCTCTGGCATCTCGGCCAGCAACGTGCGCGCAGTCGCCGGCCCGACGCCCGGCACCGATGTCAGCAGCGCTTCGCGCACCCGCCAGACAGGCGACTTGCGGATATGGCCGTCCATATCGGCATCGATGCTGGCAAGCTCGCGCCTGAGTGCGGCGAGCAGGCGCTGGATACTCTTCTGCGCCTGCCTGTCGCGCACCATGCGCGCCCGGTTCTCTTCCGCCACGATCATCTGCACGATCTGCTGCCTGCGGCTGACGAGAGCCGACAGAGCTTGCGTCTCAGCATCGCGTAGCGGCGGGATAGCAGGCTTGGTCGCGGCAACGAAGGCGGCAATCACGGCCGCATCGATCGGATCGGTCTTGGCCCGGCGGCCGATCGCCTGCGCGTAGGCGCGCACTTGAGCAGGGTTGACGACCAGCACCGTCAATCCCGCCGCAGACAAGCCTGCTGTTGCCAGGGTCTCGAAACCGCCAGTCGCTTCGAGCGCGATTGCATCGGCGCCGATCGCCTTCAGGCGGCTGGTCAGTTCGCGGATGCCATCGTCGTCGTTGCCGACAGTAAAAGCCTCACCCTGCGGCCAGACGGCAACGTCGAGCCGCTCCTTCGAAACGTCGATACCGATGATCCTATCCATCTGATCCCATCCTTGCCTAATCGGGCTTTGCTTTCGCAAGCGGCCCTGGCGACTGTTCGGGTTCAATGGAACGGCGGGCGAGGACCCATGCTCTCCCGCGGGCTTGGTGTCCCAGAGGGGCCTCGGTCTCTCGCTCGCCACCGCTGAAGCCATCAAAGCCTCAAAGCCGGCGTTTGGGAAGTTACAAGGGGAAGTGAACGTTGCGGCTCCGGCGTCCCTTCTCCTCAGCGGGGAGAAGGTGGCCCAACGGGCCGGATGAGGGGGCCACAGGCACGGCATCTCCGTCCCCCCCTCTGCCATCAAAGAAGTACGGGGCGCCCGAAAGGGCGCCCCCTGCAAAATCAAACTGTGGCACTCCCGCGCCATCAACCCCAGCGATCCAACCCCAGCAGCTTGCGGCCCAGCGGCGTCAGTTCCGCCGTCGTCGCATTGTGCTTTTCCCATTCGCGCGGGTCACCCGGGAAGGCGTCGCGCTTCGGGCTGTCGAGTTCACGCCAGAGGCGGATGCGCTCTTCGCGTTCCTCGGCATTGTCGAATTCCGCCGGATGCATGGAGATATACTGCGCCATGCGGACGCGGTTTTCGGAGTGGTTGGGGCGAACGCCGTGGGCGAGCAGCGAGTTGAAGATCATCAGGTCGCCCGGCTCCATGCTGATATTCTCGGTCGAAAGGCCGGTCATATCAGGGTGCATCGGATCGCGATCTTCAGGCTGCGTCTTCACCCACTCGTCGTAATGCTCGAAGAGATAGGGAACGCACTGGAAGCCGCCGACATCGCCGTCCTGCTTCTTGAGGCTCAGCACCGCCTGCACGCCGATCGGCAGCGGGTCGATCGAGGTATCGACGTCCCAGTGGATGAAGCCGTTCGGATTGCCCTTGACCTTCTTCGGCGGGTTCAGGTTGGCGCGGTCGATCGTCACCCACAGGTCTTCGCGGTCCCAGATGTCGACGAACACGTCATAGACGCGCTTTTCCATCCGGTTGTCCCACAGAGCCTGGTGATTGTAGATCTCCAGCATGCCGGTGTTGTTGAGTTCCTTCATCTTGTGTTCGCGGCGCTGCGGCGCGTACCAGGTCGAAGGATCGTTCGGGTCCTTTTCGTCAAAACGCCAGAGCACCTCCACAAGCCGCTCGACATTCTCCGCAGGCACCGCCTGACGGACAATGACGTAGCCCTTCTTGGTCCAGTGCTGCCAGTCCTCCTCCGAGAGGACGCGAAGCGGAAGCTTCTTCTTGATATCCTTGAGCTGCGTGGTGCTCGACGAAGTGGTCGGATGCGCGTCGCGCTTGATGGCTGCTGCCTGCTGCATGTGTCTCTCCCATTGCCGTCATCCCTGTACTGTCAGGCGATGAGAGGAGTGTAGCCGCAAGCGCGCGGCGATGTTGCCCGCGTTTGGCGCCTTGTGATACTATTCTGGCGTCTTACATCAATCAGGCGCCCGATGAGAGCATTTCTCGAAGTCCTGCCCCGGCAATCCGATACCAGTTGGCCGATGCTCAACCGGCGGCTCGACGATGCCATTCCCTTCGAATGGCATCACCATCCGGAATTCGAGCTGACGCTGACGCTGAACTCCGCCGGTCAGCGCTTCATCGGCGATCACACCGGCGAATACGAGGATGGCGACCTCGTGCTGGTCGGCCCCAACCTGCCCCACACCTGGGCCTCGCGCGAGAAGCTCGACCCCGGCAAGCCGCATCGCGCCTTGGTTCTGTGGTTTCACCCCGAATGGATGCGGCAGATGACGGCGGGCGCCGTGGAGCTCAGGCCGATCGAGCAGCTGATGGCCCGCGGCCAGAACGGATTGCAGTTCTCCCGCCAGACCGGAGAGGCCGTCCGCGCCGAATTCGAGACGATCTTCGACCGTGAACCGGCCGAGCGCCTGCTGTCGCTACTCGCCATCCTCGGCCAGGTCGCAGCCGACAGCCAGGCCGTGCCGCTCGCCAGCGCGCCCGGCCATCAGCCGGCGCTGCAGGAAAGCCGCGAGCGCATCGACCGGGTGCTCACCCACCTGCATGTCAATTATGCCGGGCCGGTGACGCTGGAAGAGCTCGCCGATATCGCGGCGCTCAGCGTCTCCGGCCTGCACCGCATGTTCCGCCGCCACACCGGTACGACGGTTAGCGACTACCTGATCCGCATGCGCATCGGCGATGCCTGCGCCCGCCTCTCCTCGACGAACCAGCCGGTCGCCCATATCGCCGATGCCGTCGGATATGCGTCACTCGCCAATTTCAATCGCCAGTTCCGCGCCGAAAAGGGCATGACACCGCGCGATTACCGCGCCCATTTCCGCAAGGGCTAGGCCGGGCGCCTGCGCCTGCCGTTCAGCGCAAGCCCCAATACCGCGGCCAGCACGCAACCAATGCCCGCGATCTGATGCAGCCCGACCGGCTCGCCGAGCAGCAGGAAGGCGAAGATCACCGCCGAGACCGGCGCGATCGCCGTAAACAGCGAGGCCTCCGCCCCGCTCACCCTCTCCGCCCCCGCATACCAGAGCATGAACCCGGCGACCGTCGGCACCAGCGCGTAATAGACGACGGAGAGCAATGCCGCCGAGGACGCGGCCGGGAACGCATGGCTTTCGAAGACCGCCGGAATGGCCGCCGCGCAGAAGCCGATCGCCGTCATCAGCGTCGATTGCACCAGCGGCGCGATCTCCGTTCTCAGCCGCTTGTTGATCAGGATGAACAGCCCCTCGCAGAGCACCGCGCCGAAGATCAGAATGTCACCGCGCAGAGACCCACCGCCTGCCCCCGGCGCCAGCACGATCGAGAAGACGCCCGCCGCCGCAAGCCCGATCGCCAGGAGCAGGAAACGGTCCGGCCGCTCACGCAGCAGCAGGATCGAGATCCCGGCTGAAACCACCGGCAGCGTGCCGATGATCACCCCTGCATTGGCGGCCGACGTCATCGACAGGCCCGAGATCAGCAGCGTCGTATAACCAACGCTTCCGGCGGCCGCCTGAATGACCAGAATGATCCAGTCATGCCGCGAAAGCCTCGGCAGCCGGGCGCCGGTCAGCCGCATCAACAGCATGAAGCACGGAAGGGCCACGGCAAACCTCAGCGCCGTTGCCGTGAATGGCGGCAGTCCCGCCGAGATCAGCTTGCTGGCGATGACAGTGCTGCCGACCGTCGTCATTGCCAGCGTCAGATAGATGTAGCCCTGTTGTTTCGGTGTCATGAGAACTCCCCTGTATCGGGAGCGAGATGACGCCAAAGGTTCGCTGCGGTCTTGAAGGAAATTGCAGGCTCAGGAGCGGCCGCGGGCATAGACGCCGGGCGCCAGGCCATAACGCGCCGTGAATGCTCGGGTCATGTGGCTCTGGTCGGCAAAGCCGCTGGCGGCAGCAACCTCGGCAAGCGGCATTCTGCCGATCAGCCGCCGCGCCAGATGCACCCGCGCCTGCACCAGATAGGCATGCGGCGTCAGCCCCGTCGCCCGGCTGAAGGCGCGAACGAGCTGGAAGCGGCTGAGGCCGCTTTCGCGTGCCATCCGGGCAAGCGAGATATCCCCGCAGGGATCGTCATCGATGAGATCTCGGGCACGGGCAACCGAGGACGGAAGTGACTGATCGGCCTCCACCTCGCCGCCCTCGCGCAAGATATCCGCCGTCAGGCCGAGGAGCAGCTCCTCTGAGCGCATCGCATCCGCTTCGCCGGTGACGGCCGCAAACAGCACCTGAAAGCGCCGGGCGATCGCGCCGTCGCGCATGACGGGCTGCGGGATCTCGAAACGCATCGAAGAGCCCTCGGCCGCCTCCGCAGCCAGGCTCAGAAACATGTCGGGATCGAAATAGAGGATGCGCCAGGCGCGCGCATCGCCGACGGGCATGCCGTCATGCACCTCGTTCGGATTGACGGTGATGACATCACCCGCTTCGGCCTCGACCATGCCGCGGCCACTGAGCGATTTCTGCGCGCCGCGATGGATCAGCCCGATGCCGAACTGCTCGTGCGTATGGCGGGAGAAGCTCCGGCCCGTCGCAGCCTCGACGGCCTCAACACCGGATACCGCCGAGCGGTGCATCCTGAAACCGCCATCCATACCACACTCCTCTTCGAACGGAAGAGTGCCAGCCCGCGGGCTGCGGCGCAAGATTGGCGATCAGTGGACCGTCTGCGGTCCGAATTCTTCGGAGAGGATCAGCAGCGCGTCTTCAAGGGCTGCGACCAGGATATCGGTCAGTTCGTCCGACTTGTTTTCGAGGAAACGGAGGGCGACGGCCTCATCCTGGGTTTCGAGGTAATGCTCGATATCGTTCGACATATCATCGTCCTTTCATTCACCGCAACATCGGCGATGGAGGAAGAATAGGAGGGCTGTCTTGCGCAGGGCTGACCCTATTCCGGGAAGCGCCTGCTGCGCCACTGGCTGCGCGGCACCGCACTGCCGACATCGAGCGCGAAGGAAACGATTGCCGTCGCATCCTCGTTGACCTCGCAGCGGAACTGCACGTCGTACCAGGTCTCGGCGGTGCGGAAGGCGCCGCGCTTGACGTCGAGCACCGTACCCTTGGCGAGCCCATACATCGGCACGATCACCGGCCGGTAGGCGGGCGATCCATGCACCAGCTGCTCACGAAGCTCGGTGCTGCAGAGCTGCGCCGCACGCCGCCCGCGGGGAATGCCGAGCATCGCCGTCCGCGCCACGGGGTCATCGCTCTCGTCAGGCGAAAACAGCGTCTTCGCCTCGGCAAGCTCATCCTTCTTCGGCGCATCCGGCTTGTCCGGCTCGGTCGGTTTCTGCTCGACCGGCTTTGCCTGCTCGATGCTGGTCACGGCCTCGCCGGCAGCATCGACGGCAGGCGCATTATTCTGCGAATGCGCGTCGGCGATATCCACCTGCGGCAGATCGATATCGTCAGGCACGGGCTTGGCCGGCGGCTCCTTCGGCGCATCCGGCTTGTCGCCGGCATCGGCCGCGGGCTTCGGCTCGCCGGTCTCGTCCTTGTGGTCGGGCGCGCTGGTCGCCGGCTTCACTTCGCCTGTGGACGAATTGCCAGCGTCGGATTTTTTCGGACCACTATCCTTGTCGCCGAACTGGAACACGGGTTTCAGAACCGGCATCGGCGCACCCTGCCCCTGCTTGCCATCGGCCTGCTTGTTCTCTGCTTGCTGCTCGGCCTTCGGCGGTTCGGCTTTCGGCTGCTCGGCTTTCTTCTCTTCCGGCGGAGGCGGAGGCGGTGGTGGCGGCGGAGGTGGTGGCTCCTGCTTTGCCTGTTCCTCCGGCTTCTTTTCCTCGGGTTTCGGCTCTTCCGCCTTCTTCTCTTCAGCCTTCTTTTCTTCAGGGGGCGGCGGAGGCGGCTCTTCCTTTGCCTTCTCCTCGGGCTTTTTCTCCTCCGGCGGCGGCGGTGGAGGCGGCTCCTCCTTCTTCGCCTGCTCTTCCGGCTTCTTCTCTTCCGGCTTCGGCTCTTCCTTCTTTTCCTCCGGCGGCGGCACGAGATCGACCTGTACGGCCTCCTCCTTCTCCGGCTCCGTCTGCGGCAGCGGCATCTTGAACAACAGGACGGCCGCGACCAGGGCATGCAGCGCGATCGACGCCGCCACACCTGAACTGATCCCTGCCAAACGCTTGTTCGTTAGCTTCTGCATGCCACCATTAAACCACGTGATGCCGATGTGGCGTCAAAAGCAGGCAGCATCAAGCCGCAAAAGGAAAAGGGGCACGATTTCCCGGCAATTTGCCGTGAAGAGCTCAGTCCGCCGCCCCGTCATCGGCAACCAGATTGTGCTCCCGCCACAAATCCTTCGGAATGGCGTCGCCGATCGCAAAGGCAAAGGAGCGCACCGCCCCCGAGCCCTCGTCCACCTCGCAGCTGAAGCGGATCGCGTACCAGAGGCGCTTGCTGCGGAATGCGCCGCCTTTCACTTCGATGCTCCCGCCCCTGATCCGCTCCGGCGCCATCGCATAGGGCGCGATCGCGTCCGGATTGCTGCCGGGACGCGTTCTGCGAACCTGCTCCATGGCCTCGAGACCGCAAAGCTGCAGATTGCGCTCGTCACCGGAGAGCTGCCGCAATGCCGCCCGCGCCTTCTTGCTGCGGGGATCGCTGAGCACGCCACCAGAGAAAAGCTGCCGGGCCGGAACCAGTGCATCCGGGGCCGGAGCCGGCTTGATCACCGGCGGCACCAGCACCCTGCCCGGCGCTTCGGCCGCCGGGGGCGCAAGTGGCGCGGCGGGCGCTTGCTGCGGCTGTGGCCTGATGTCTGCAGGCGGTGCTGCGGGCTCGGATCGAGTGGCGGCAGGCACGATTTCCACGCTGACGCTATCGTCAGGCGGCGTGCGAAAAATCCGCGGCTTCGGCAGATAGATCAGAAGCAGGGCGAGACAAGCGGCATGCAGCGCAAGCGACGCCGGCCCACCCCAGCCGACCCTCTCCTCGAACGAGCGCGCCGCGACAGCCATCAGACTGGGCGATAGTGGAAGCAGGAGGCATTCATCATGCTGCGGCCCGTTGCTCGTGAAACTGCGCCCATCCTCAATTCGATTATGGCGGGACGGAGGCAGCGAGCGTGCCGGTTGTATCCCGCCAAAAGAAAAGCCCGGCACTGAGGCCGGGCTTTCGATGTCGTCGTGTCGTTCGCTTAGCTGTCGAGGAACGAGCGCAGCTTGCGCGAGCGGCTCGGGTGCTTGAGCTTGCGCAACGCCTTCGCTTCGATCTGGCGGATACGTTCGCGGGTAACCGAGAACTGCTGACCGACCTCTTCGAGCGTGTGGTCGGTGTTCATGCCGATCCCGAAGCGCATGCGAAGAACACGTTCTTCGCGCGGCGTCAGCGAGGCCAGAACCCGGGTCGTCGTCTCGCGCAGGTTCGCCTGGATGGCGGCGTCGATCGGCAGCAGCGCGTTCTTGTCCTCGATGAAATCGCCGAGGTGTGAATCTTCTTCGTCACCAACCGGTGTTTCGAGCGAGATCGGTTCCTTGGCGATCTTCAGGACCTTGCGGACCTTTTCGAGCGGCATGGCGAGCTTTTCGGCCAGTTCTTCCGGCGTCGGCTCGCGGCCGATTTCGTGCAGCATCTGGCGCGAGGTACGAACGATCTTGTTGATCGTTTCGATCATGTGCACCGGAATACGGATCGTGCGGGCCTGGTCGGCGATCGAGCGGGTGATCGCCTGACGGATCCACCACGTCGCATAGGTCGAGAACTTGTAACCGCGGCGGTATTCGAACTTGTCGACCGCCTTCATCAGGCCGATATTGCCTTCCTGAATGAGGTCGAGGAACTGCAGACCGCGGTTCGTGTACTTCTTGGCGATGGAGATGACGAGGCGAAGGTTCGCTTCGACCATTTCCTTCTTGGCGATACGCGCTTCGCGCTCGCCCTTCTGCACCATGTGCACGATGCGGCGGAATTCCGAGATCGAAATGCCGGTTTCCGTTGCGAGATTCTGGATCTCCTGGCGGATGTCGCGGATCGTGGTGTTTTCGCCCTTGGCGAATTCCTTCCAGCCGCGGGCGGCCAGATTGGCAATCGACTTCATCCAGTTCGGGTCGAGCTCGGCGCCCTGGTACTGTTCCAGGAAGCTGTCGCGCTTGACGCCGTAGGATTCGGCTAGACGCAGCAGGCGGCCTTCGTTCTGCACGAGGCGCTTGTTGATGTCGTAAAGCTGCTCGACCAGAGCCTCGATGCGGTTCTGGTTCAGCGAGAGCGACTTGACGGCCTTGATCAGCTCGTCCTTGAGCTCCTTGTAGCGGCGCTCCTGGGCTGAAGACAGCGTGCCGGTCGCGGCAAGGCGCTGCTCGACCTGCTGGTCCTGCAGCTTGCGCAGCTTCTTGTAGGTCTCGGCGATCAGGTCGAGAGTTTCCATGACCTGCGGGCGAAGCTCTGCTTCCATCGCGGCGAGCGAGAGGTTGGACTCGTCTTCGTCCTCTTCCTCTTCCTCGATCGGCATGCCTTCGCCGCCGACATCGGTGATGTCGTCGTCACCCGAACGGGCGCGGCGGGTCTTTTCCTTCTCTTCAGCCGCCTTGCGGTCGGCTTCGATCTTCTCGGGGCTCTGGAACTGCGGAGCAGCCTTGGCTTCCGGACCGGAATAGGTGGTTTCGAGATCGATGATCTCGCGCAGCAGCGTCGTGCCTTCGTTCAGTTCGTCGCGCCAGATGATGATGGCCTGGAAGGTCAGCGGGCTCTCGCAGAGACCGGCGATCATCGTTTCGCGGCCAGCCTCGATGCGCTTGGCGATGGCGATTTCGCCTTCGCGCGACAGAAGCTCGACGGAACCCATTTCGCGCAGATACATGCGCACCGGATCGTCGGTACGATCGGTCGGTTCCTTCTTCTTCGTGGTCGCAAGCGCAGTGCCGCTCGAAGGCGCGAGTTCGCCGCCTTCGTTGTCGTCATCGCTGCCGCTGTCGTCGTCGTCGCTGCCGGCGCCGCCCTGGGCTTCCTCAGCTTCTTCGTCCTCGATCACGTTGATGCCCATGTCGGACAGCATCGCCATCGTGTCTTCGATCTGTTCGGACGTCACTTCTTCGGACGGAAGAACGGCGTTCAGCTCGTCCATCGTCACATAGCCGCGCTTCTTCGCGGCCTTGATCATCTTCTTGACCGCGTCATCGGAAAGATCGAGAAGAGGGCCGTCGGTTGCGCCGTCGCGTTCGACTTCCGCTTCTTCGTTCTCTTTGACCTTCGTTGCCATTTATGTCGTCGCCTTCCTGACGCTATCCAAACTCGCTGGTGCGAAGCCGCTTCGAAACGCGCGCATCAACGCTCGCTTCGAATCAATTTCACCCACCTAACGGGATGACCTTTAAAGCCTGATTAACCACGATTGCCGGCGCCGGATGACAGAGCTTCAATGCTTCGAAAATTCCGGCCATGGTTTGTGCGATCCGCCTTGACCCAAGTTCACCGCTTCAAGTCGAACGGTGATTCCCACAATTTTTGATCTCGTCAAGCTTTTCCACAAAAAAAGCCGCCGAAAACACGGAAAATGCCTTATCCACAGGCAGAGGAACCGCTCAAGCGATTGCCAGCCTTAGATAGGATGTCACCGGTGAAAGACAAGAGCGCAAAGCTCATGCGCCCTCATATCCGAGTCAACTGCGGTTTTATAGTGGCCTGAAGAGCATCTCGTCCAGGCTGCCGCAGTATAGATCATTACCGCGGCAGGCCATCATAGGGGTTGATCTTCAACGACCCGAGATCGATCGCCGGAACGCAGCGCAGCTTGATCGCGCCATCGCCGTTCCGTCAGGCGCGGTCGCCTCGCTGTTTACATCCAATCCATCACCACCTTGCCGGAATTGCCCGAGCGCATCGCCTCGAAGCCATCGCGGAATTCGTCGATCTTGATGCGGTGCGTGATGACCGGCGACAGGTCGAGCCCGCCCTGCACGAAGGCGATCATCTTGTACCAGGTCTCGAACATCTCGCGGCCATAGATGCCCTTGAGGTTCAGCATCTTGAAGATCACCTTGTTCCAGTCGATCTCGAAACCGGCCGGTGCAATGCCGAGGATGGCGATCTTGCCGCCATTGTTCATCTTGTCGATCATGTCGCGGAAAGCAGGTGCCGCACCCGACATTTCGAGACCGACGTCGAAGCCCTCTGTCATGCCGATCGACTTCATGACGTCGGCCAGGTTTTCCTTCGAGGCGTCGACGACATAATCGATGCCGAGCTTGCGGGCGAGATCGAGGCGGTTCGGGTTGATGTCAGTGATGACGACTTTTCGGGCGCCCGAACGCTTGGCGACCAGCGCGCCCATGATGCCGATCGGACCGGCGCCGGTGACCAGCACGTCTTCGCCGACGAGGTCGAAGGAGAGCGCCGTGTGAACGGCATTGCCGAACGGATCGAAGATCGCGGCGATCTCATCCGGAATATCATCCGGGATCGGCACGACATTGGCTTCCGGAATGCAGACGAACTCGCCGAACGAGCCCGGCCGGTTGACGCCGACGCCGAGCGTGTTGCGGCAGAGATGGCCCCTGCCCGCCCGGCAGTTGCGGCACTTGCCGCAGACGATATGTCCCTCACCGGAGACACGCTCGCCGACATGGTATTTGGTGACCGCGGAGCCGACCTCGGCGATCTCGCCGCAGAATTCGTGGCCGACGACCATAGGCACAGGAATGGTCTTCTGCGCCCACTGGTCCCAGTTCCAGATATGCACGTCGGTACCGCAGATCGCCGACTTCTTCACGCGGATCAGCACGTCGTTCGGGCCGACCTCGGGAACCGGCACGGTCTCCATCCAGAGCCCGACCTCCGCCTTCGACTTCACCAGCGCCTTCATCATGTTCGACATCAGATTATTTCCTCTTGGCTTCCGCTGGCTCCACCTTCCCTTCTCCCCTCGGGGAGAAGGTGCCCGCAAGGGCGGATGAGGGGGCTGCGCGGCACGGCATCAATTAATTTGCAATATAGCTAGAGGCCCCCTCATCCCCGGTGCAACGAGTTGCACCTGAAACCTTCGGGCCACCTTCTCCCCCAGGGGAGAAGGGAAGAGGCCGCAAGCCTTCAGATAACCCCAAGCTCCCTGCCCGCTTCCGCAAACACCGCAATCGCCCGCTCGACATCAACAGTCGAATGCGCCGCCGACATCTGGGTGCGAATACGCGCCTGGCCCTTCGGCACCACCGGGAAGGAGAAGCCGACGACGTAGACGCCCTTCTTCAGCATCAGCGCCGCCATATCCTGCGCCAGCTTCGCATCGCCGAGCATCACCGGAATGATGGCATGCCCTTCGCCGGCCAGCGTGAAGCCGAGCTTGGTCATTTCGGAGCGGAACAGCGTGGCATTGGCCGTCAGCTTCTCGCGCAGCGCATCGCCGTTCTCGATCAGGTCGAAGACCTTCAGCGAAGCAGCCGCAATGACCGGCGCCAGCGTGTTCGAGAACAGGTAGGGCCGCGAACGCTGCCGTAGCCAGTCGATCACTTCGGCCTTGCCGGACGTATAGCCGCCTGAAGCACCGCCAAGTGCCTTGCCGAGCGTGCCGGTGATGATATCCACCCGTCCCTCGACGCCGCAATATTCGGCCGAGCCGCGACCGTTCTTGCCGACGAAGCCGACGGCATGGCTGTCATCGACCATGACCATCGCGCCATATTTGTCGGCGAGATCGCAGACACCCTGCAGATTGGCGATGATGCCGTCCATCGAGAACACGCCATCGGTGGCGATCATCTTGAAGCGGCTGCCTTCGGCCTTCTTCAGCTCTTCTTCGAGTGCCGCCATATCGTTGTTGGCATAGCGGAAGCGCTTGGCCTTGGAGAGACGCACGCCGTCGATGATCGACGCATGGTTCAGCGCATCGGAAATGATCGCATCCTCTTCGCCGAGCAGCGTCTCGAAGAGACCGCCATTGGCGTCGAAGCAGGAGGAATAAAGGATGGTATCTTCCATGCCGAGGAACGAGGAGATGCGCGCCTCGAGCTGCTTGTGCTCCTCCTGCGTACCGCAGATGAAGCGCACTGACGCCATGCCGTAGCCATACCGGTCGAGCGCCGCCTTGCCGGCCTCGGCGAGCTCCTCGTTGTCGGCGAGACCGAGATAATTGTTGGCACAGAAATTCAGAACCCGCTCGCCCGAAGCGACGGCAATTTCACCGGCCTGCTTCGAGGTGATGACCCGCTCGGACTTGTAAAGCCCGGCTTCCTTCAGAGAGGCGAGCTCGGTCGTGAGATGTGAGAGAAATGCTTTTGTCATTGTAAACGCCAATACCCCTAAAATTTCCTCCGACGGGCGCTGCAATTAGCACAAAGCAAGTGCAGATGTCCCCGATCCGGTACGAAATATTTTCGGTTTGGCTATTTCAACAGCGCGACGCTATCGCGCGCTCTCACTCATCATGACTGAGGATCACGTCCAGAAACGCCTCGCCATAGCGCTCGAGCTTCGACTGGCCGACGCCGGAGATATCCAGCATCTCCTTGCGGCTGCGGGGCCGCTCGGTGGCGAAGGCGATCAGCGTCGTGTCGGGGAAGACGACATAGGGCGGCACGCCGAGCGATTTGGCGATCGACGTGCGTTCGGCCCTCAGCGCCTCGAAGAGCAGACCGTCGGCGCCCGACAGACCGGCATGCCGGTTGGTGCGCTCGGCCTTGCGGCTACTGCGCCCGGCGACCGCCCGGTCCTTGCGGAACAACACCTGCCGCTCGTGCTTGAAGACGGCGCGCGCCTCCGCCTCCAGCTTCATCGCGCCATAGGCGTCGTGATCGATACGGACCAGTCCCATCGCCAGCAGCTGCCGGAAGATCGATTGCCAGGTTTTCGCGGCGATATCCTTGCCGGCACCGAAGACCGGCATGTCGACATGGCCGAAACGCTCGGTCTTCTCGTTGACGTTGCCAAGCAGCACATCGATGACGTGGCCGGTGCCGAAGCGCTCGCCGGTGCGGTAGACGGCGGCGAGCGCCTTGATCGCCGCTTCCGTGCCGTCCCAGGTCTCGACGGGCTTGGTGCAGGTGTCACAGCTGCCGCAACCGCCTGCATGCGCCTCGCCGAAATGCGCCAGGATCGCCTGGCGGCGGCAGGAGGCGGTCTCGCAGATGGCGAGCAGCGCGTTCAGCTTGCCGCGCTCAATGCGCTTGATCTCGTCGGCCGCATTGCCTTCATCGATCATCCGCCGCCGCTGGATGACATCGGCCATGCCATAGGCCATCCAGACTTCCGACGGCAGGCCATCGCGTCCGGCACGGCCGGTCTCCTGATAATAGGCCTCGACAGAACCCGGCAGATCGAGATGGGCGACATAGCGCACATTCGGCTTGTCGATGCCCATGCCGAAGGCGACGGTGGCAACGAGGCAGAGCTCGTCTTCCTTCAGGAACGCATCCTGATTGGCGTCGCGCATCGCCCGGTCCATGCCGGCGTGATAGGCGAGCGCCCGGATGCCCTGCGTGTTCAGCCACTCGGCCGTATCCTCGACCTTGGCGCGTGACAGGCAATAGACGATGCCGCTATTGCCCTTGTGCCCGGACAAAAACCGCAGCAGCTGCTGACGCGGCTGGTCGCGCTCGACGATTTCGTAGGCGATGTTCGGCCGGTCGAAGCTCGTGGTGAAGACCTCGGCATTGCCGAGCCTCAGCCGCTCGATGATGTCTTCGCGCGTATGCGGATCGGCCGTCGCCGTCAGCGCGATGCGCGGCACGCCCGGATAGTGCTCCGAAAGCCTGCCGAGCTCGCGATATTCCGGCCGGAAGTCATGTCCCCACTGGGAGACACAGTGCGCTTCGTCGATCGCAAACAGCGCGATCCGGGCCTCGCCGATGATCTCGCGGAAGCCCTCCATCAGGATGCGCTCGGGCGTCACGTAGAGGAGATCGAGATTGCCGGACGAGATCGCCCGGCGGATATCGACATATTCCTCGCGGGTGATCGTCGAGTTCAGTGCCGCGGCGCGGATGCCGAGCTGCTTCATCGCCTCCACCTGATCGCGCATCAGCGCAATCAGCGGCGAAACGACGATGCCGAGACCCTCGCGGCAGAGCGCCGGGATCTGGAAGCAGAGCGATTTGCCCGCCCCCGTCGGAAACAGCACGACGGCATCGCCGCCCGAGGTCACGTGCTCGACGACCTGCTGCTGCTTGCCGCGGAAGGCCGGATAGCCATAGACCCGCTTGAGGATATCGAGCGGCGCTTTGCCGCTGCCGAACAGCGCGCTGCCCGCCGAAAATGAAGGCTCGCTACTATCCATCAATGGCTCGCCGCACCCTTGACCCGGCCGGAGAGCACGCCGAAGCCGTCGATGATCGCCTCCTGGTTCTCAAGCCGCAATCCTTCGAAATGCACTTCCTGCAGCGCGCGCATCAGCTGGTCGATGATCTCGGCATTGCCCTCTTCGGTCGCCTCGGCGATCTCGCGCTCGAGCTCGATCTTCTGCCAGCGCAGCGCCTTGGCGCGTTTGTGGAAGGCCAGCGCCTGGCGGTAGCCCTCGCGTGCGTCCTCCATCGCCGCCTGCTCGGTCGCGGTCCACAGGCGCGCATTGCGCACCTGCTGATCAAGCCCCTTCAAGAGACCGGTGAAGTCCTGGCGCTCGAGCTCCTCGAAAAGATACTCGCGCGTCAGATGTGGGCTGGCGACCATCGCTGCCGCACCCAGCATCGCCGACCACAGCCGCTGCAGATCGCGATTGTCGTATTCGATGGCGGCGATCTCGTCATACTCGTCCTGCATCAGCGCCGGATGGTTGATGACGGTCAGTGCCAGCACGCTTTCGCGCAACGCCGGAATTTCCTGATGGCCACGCACAAGTCCGGAGCGGGCGAGCCGCTCGGAAACCAGGTTGACCGTGCGCGCACCGCCCGGCGAAGGCCGCCCCTGCCCGTCCTTGCCGCGGAAATTGCCACCGCCGCCGCCCCGTTCGAAGCTGCGCCGGTCGTTGCCGCGGTTCTGAAACTGCGGCTGGAAGAACTTGTTGAGACGGTCGCGGATATCCTGCTGGTAATGGCGGCGGACGTTCTCGTCGCCGATCACCGACACCATCTGCTTCAGCCGCGCCTCGAGCTCGGCGCGCGCTTCCGGCGTATCGAAACCGCCGCCGCCGGCCTCGCGGCCCCAGAGCATTTCGGCCAGTGGCTTCGCCTGGCTCATCACCTTGTCGAACGGCGCCCGGCCCTCGTTGCGCACGAGATCGTCAGGGTCCTTGCCGTCAGGCAGCAGCGCAAAGCGCACGGTGCGCCCCGGCTTCAGATGCGGCAGCGCCAGATCAGCAGCGCGGTTGGCGGCGCGGATACCGGCGCCATCGCCATCGAAGCAGAGCACCGGCTGCGACGTCATCTTCCAGAGAAGATCGAGCTGATTCTCGGTCAGAGCCGTTCCGAGCGGCGCCACGGCATTCTCGACACCCGCCTGATGCAGGGCGATGACATCCATATAGCCTTCGACGGCAATCACCGTCGGCTCTCCGTCCGCCCCCTGCAGCGAGCGGCGCGCGCGGGCGAAATTGTAGAGCACCTGTCCCTTGTGGAAGAGCTCGGTCTCGTTCGAGTTCAGATATTTCGCCGGCGCGTCCGGCGACATGGCGCGGCCACCGAAGGCGATCACCTTTTCCCGCGATGACAGGATCGGAAACATGATTCGATCGCGGAACCGGTCGTAGCTGACCGGAATGTCGGACCCGTGCACGACGAGACCGCAGGCCTCGATCTGCTCCTTGCCGACACCCTTGCCCGACAGAAACTCTTTCAGCGCATTGCGGCTGTCGGGCGCAAAGCCGAGTCGAAAGGTCTCGATCGTCCGTCCGGTCAGGCCGCGGTCGCGCAGATAGGCCCGCGCGCGTGCGCCATTCGCCGTCTGCAGCTGGTCCTGGAAGAACTGTGTGGCGAGTTCCATGACATCGAGAAGCGAGGTCCGCTCCTTCTCGCGCTTCTCCATCGCCGGATCGGCGACCGGCATCGGCACGCCCGCCATATCGGCGATCTGCTGCACGGCCTCGGGGAAGCTCAAGCCTTCGAGCTCGGTCAGGAACCGGAAATGATCGCCGGTGACCCCACAGCCGAAGCAATGGTAGCGGCCCTTGCGATCCTCGCAATGGAAGCTCGGCGACTTCTCGCCATGGAACGGGCAGCAGGCCCAATAGTCGCCGCGCGGCACATTGGTCTTGCGCTTGTCCCAACTGACACGCCGGCCGATCACATCCGAAATCTGGACGCGGTCGCGTATGTCATCGAGAAAGGAATTGGAAAAGCGCATCAGAACCTCGTGGTGAGCCATCATATAAGCAGGTTTGCCGCAGGTCGCCACGCACTTTGCCGGAAACCCCAGCTATTCACAGGGTTGATGCCCCTACCTCCGTATATACAATTGCATCTACGATGATCCAGGAGCCTCGGCACGCGACAATGAGCAAAGAGCGTATCGTCAGATATTCGGCTGAAGACATCGAGAAGATGATCACCAACGGCGAGGATCGAAGCGATCACGCCCGCGTCGACAGCAAAATCAGTGCCGAAATCGAGCAAGCCATGTTCGATGACCCCGATTGGGCGGGCTCTATCGATATCGACTGGTCCAGCGCAACAATCGTCCAGCCTCCTGCCAAGAAGCCCCTGTCGATAAGACTCGACCAGGATGTCGTCGATTTCTTTCAAGCAACCGGCAAAGGCTACCAGACTCGGATCAACGCCGTGCTGCGCCATT
The DNA here is from genome assembly GCF_047325115.1 of Rhizobium sp. Rhizsp82. Lineage (NCBI taxonomy): Bacteria > Pseudomonadati > Pseudomonadota > Alphaproteobacteria > Hyphomicrobiales > Rhizobiaceae > Rhizobium > Rhizobium sp. Rhizsp82. The sequence goes on from NZ_CP168570.1 coordinate 3,339,148, forward strand.
ACGTCGATCAGCAAAAAATACTGAAAGAAAAGCGCCAGAAATGAACATCAACAAAGCGTGACGCCTGCCTGCGACAGGGTGCGACAATTGTGCACTTCGGGCGCGTGTCACGCCTGTTTTCAAGTTCGCCAAAATGCATATGAAAAAGATTATATTTATACGATTTCAAATAGTTGAAATGCACAACCGGCAGAAAAGCGGCTGATAGAAAGCGTGCTAATGAAAAGCCTGAGCGGGCATTGCCGGGGGTCACAACCCAATTATTATATTTTTGTAATTTGAATACTCCGCTGCATCGCAATACCGTCTTCTCATCAAAGCGATCCCCGAGCGAGGCACCATCCCTACCCCCGGCGCCGCCTCGCAAGGGTGCCTTTGCAAATAAACCGCCAGTGTGGGCTTAGGCCCAGCGTCACTGGCGGCCGCAAAGAGCAAGAAGGCAGGAGCGCCCCCAGCTCCTGCCTTCTTTAATTTCCGGCATAGCTGTTCCAGATTTTTGCAATTTAACCTTGCTGGTTAACTGCCCCAACCATTTTTGGGACATTTGTACGAAAATGGACATTGACTCGGCGAACCCTGAGCGCAAATGGAATATCCATTGCCCGCTAGAGTTCACTGATGTCCGTCTCCGCCGAAACACTTGCAAATGATGACCGCTTCTTTGGTGCAGTACTGATCTGCGCCAATGAGATGCTGGCAATCTATAAAGAAAGCCCGAGAATCGCCTCGATCTTTGCTGCACAGCAGCGATGGCTGATGGCGCATGCAGGCTTTGCTTTGCACTACGGTCTGCCCGGCGAAGACAAAAAAGGCCTATATTCCGGGCGCTTCGTCGATTTTATCGTCAGCAACAAGATCGCCAGCCGCAATACGGCGGCAGCCTTCCTGCAGGAAATGCTCGTCTACCGCTTCCTGCGCCCCTCGACCGGCCAGGCGGACCGCCGCACGCGCCTTGTCGAGCCGACCGAAACGGCAGAACAGCACTTCCTGAAATGGCTGGTGACCCACCTTTTCATCCTCGACAACCTGGACGGCGGCAAGCGCGCCGAAAAGGTAACTGCCGAGCCCAACCTGATCGCAAAAATTCAACCATTGATTGCTTTGGCGATCCTTGAGACCAATCCGGTGCGCGATCCCGGCGCCACTTACAATCTCTTCAACTGGGCGAACTCCGGCGGTCTGGTGATGGACTACCTGATGTCGCGCCTGCCGCCTTTCGATCCGGCGCAGGAGCGCGTCTCGATCGGACCAGTCTCGCTCGGCGAGCTCCGCACCAAGTTCATGATCTCGAATACGCATCTGAAGCGGCTGCTGACGCAGGCCGGCGAGATGGGCAGCGTCGGCTGGGACGAGCCGCCGCGCAAGGGCGATCTGTGGCTCTCGCGCGGCTTTATCCTCGAATACCGCAATTACCAGGCGGCAAAATTTGCGGTCGTCGATGCGGCGGCCGAGGCTGTGCTCGGCCCCGCGGTCTGATTACTTCAAGAGTTCCTTGACGGCGCCCGAAGCCTTGGAGAAATCCATCTGGCCGGCATAGCGCTCCTTCAGAGCGGCCATTACCTTGCCCATGTCCTTCGGACCTTCGGCGCCGGTTTCGGCGATGATCGCCGAGATATTGGCGCGCACTTCCGCGTCCGACAGCTGCTTCGGCATGAAGTCCTGGATCACGGCGATTTCGGCGCGTTCCTTGGTGGCGAGTTCGGGGCGCGCGTTCTCGTCGTAGATCTTGGCCGATTCGTCGCGCTGCTTCACCATCTTGGCGAGGATCTGCAGAATCTCGTCGTCGCTGGCCTCTTCCTTGCCGGCACCGCGATTGGCGATATCGCGATCCTTGATCCCCGCCTGAATCAGGCGAACGGTCGAAAGACGCTCGGCATTCTTGGATTTCATCGCGTCCTTGAGCGCGGTGGCGAGTTGATCGCGCAGCATTTTTTCACTCCTGTTGAATGGCGCTACATAAACCACGCCGATGGCCGGGATCAAATAAATTGCGATATTGCGGCCAGAAAGCGCAGGAAAAGCGTGCTGCAATGCGTTAGAAAAGATTGACGGCAGGCAGGAGCATGGCTATCTACCGCCACCTGCACCAAAATTCGTGATCAGGCCTGAGACGCGCGGCGACGAGCCGTGCCCATACGCTTGCGAACACAAATGGCCGCCCGGCGAAACCGCCGCGAGCCGCCGGAAAACGGGATGAAGATGACCGCGACAGCCCCCTGGACCACCGAAAAGCCGACCGCCCTGCTCGTTCTCGCAGATGGCACAGTGATCGAAGGCAAGGGGATCGGCGCGACCGGCAAGGTTCAGGCCGAAGTGGTCTTCAACACGGCACTGACCGGATACGAGGAAATCCTCACCGACCCCTCCTATCTCGGCCAGATCGTCACCTTCACCTTCCCGCATATCGGCAATATCGGCACCAATGACGAAGACATCGAAGACCTGACGCCGGCAGCACGCCACGGCGCGGTCGGCGTCATCTTCAAGGCTGACATCACCGAACCCTCCAACTACCGCGCCGCCAAGCATCTCGACGCCTGGCTGAAGGCTCGCGGCATCATCGGCCTCTGCGGCGTCGATACCCGCGCGCTGACCGCCTGGATCCGCGAGAACGGCTCGCCGAATGCCGTCATCGCCCATGACCCGAACGGCGTCTTCGACATCGACACGCTGAAGGCTGAAGCCAAGGCCTGGAGCGGCCTGGAAGGTCTCGACCTCGCCAAGATCGCCTCCTCCGGCCAGTCCTCGCAGTGGACGCAGACGCCCTGGATCTGGAACGAAGGCTACGGCGAACTCGCCACCGGCGATGCCAAGTATCACGTCGTCTGCCTCGACTACGGCGTCAAGCGCAACATCCTGCGCCTCTTCGCCGGTCTCGACTGCAAGGTCACCGTCATGCCGGCAACGGCGAGCGCTGAAGACGTGCTCGCCATGCAGCCGGACGGCATTTTCCTGTCGAACGGCCCGGGCGACCCGGCCGCCACCGGCGCATACGCCGTTCCGGTCATCCAGAAGCTGATTGCCACCGACATCCCGGTCTTCGGCATCTGCCTCGGCCACCAGATGCTGGGTCTGGCGCTCGGCGCCAAGACCGAGAAGATGCACCAGGGCCACCACGGCGCCAACCATCCGGTCAAGGACCACACAACGGGCAAGGTCGAGATCGTCTCGATGAACCATGGCTTCGCGGTTGACACTAAGTCGCTGCCCGAAGGCGTTGAGGAGACTCACGTTTCGCTGTTCGACGGTACTAATTGCGGCCTGCGCGTTGCGGGCAAGCAGATCTTCTCGGTCCAGCACCACCCGGAAGCCTCTCCCGGCCCGCAGGACAGCCATTACCTCTTCCGCCGCTTCATCAACATGGTGCGCGCCAAGAAGGGCGAAGCGGCTCTCGCCGAACGCTAAGACCTGAATTCTAGGAAAGAGCCACCAGACGCCGGGAAACCGGCGTCTGCTTGAACAGCCGGGATAGGCCGAGGCTGACTGCAGCGACGATAGCTGCGATTGAAAGCGCCCAGAGCGGCCCAATGACCGGCAGATGCGCTGCCACCGTTTTCAAGATGAAAAGATGGATGAGATAGGCGCCGAGCACATCCCGGCCCCATCCGTAATCGCGTGCCTGCGACAGCCGGGTGGCGAGGCCTGTGATGCCGATCGCCGCGGCGATGGTGCCGAACGAATAGTCGTGACCAAGGCTTGATGTGCTGACGGCAAAGCCTTCTGCCAGATGAAGCGCAAGTCCCGCCAGACCGAGCAGCGCAAACTGCGCCGTCGTGAAGCGCGGTAGATAGCGGCGCAGCATGAAGCCGGACAACAGGAAGAGCGGCGCCTCAAGTATCCCGTTGCGATAGGCAACGAGCGGAAGATGGATACCGATCAGGTCGCCATAAGTGCCGAAGATCACGCCCGCCAGATAGAGCAGAACGCAGGCCGCCGCCGTCAGCGCTACCCCGACATAGCGAAGCGACAGCCAGCACAGCGACACACCGATGAAAAGCGCCGGCAGGAACCAGAGATGGAAGCCCGGCCCTCCCGAAAACGGCACCAGCGCGACGATGAAATCGCGGCCGTAGAGCCGGGGATAGAAGAGCTCTGAGAACTCGGCTGCGAAATAGAAAAGAAGCCAGAATGCATAGAGCGGCAGAAGCTTGGCGGCCAACGCGCAGATCGCCCGCCAAGGCCGCTCGATCGCCTCTGTCTTCCAGAAGAAACCCGAAACGACAAAGAAGCAGGGGACGGCGAAGCGGCAAAGCTCATCCAGCACGAAGCCCGTCGTCTTCCATTCGCCGAACAGCCCCACCGCGTTGGCATGGATGATGACCACGGCAAAGATGCCGATCACTCTCAGAAGCTCGATACCCGGAAAAGCCATGGCGCACGTTGAACCCGCTACCTCGATGCCCGCCAGCCTAGTGTCCATTCCTTTATCAAAGGTATGAGCCACCGGCATTCATCGGGTGGCCGAGCTCTTGACCTCAACTTAACTTGAGGAATTACAGAGGTAGCCGTGACATCGAAATCAAGGAGATGATGGATGAACGGCGGCTTTTACCGAGTCGACAAGTTCGTGGTGCCGGAGGCGGCGCGCGAGGAATTTCTGCTGAATGTGCTGATGGTTCATGAGGTGCTGCAGGTGCAGCCGGGCTTCATGGGTCACTCGGTTCTCGAACAGGTCTCCGGCCCCGGCGAGTTCAATTTCGTGACCATCGCCCAGTGGGAAAGCGCCGAAGTCGCCGAGCGCGTCAAAATAGCCGTACAGGCGGCGCAAAAGGCCTGCAGGCTCGATCCGCAGGCGCTGTTCCAGCGGCTCGGCATTCGCGCCGATATCGCCAGCTACCGGCCGGTTGCGGCCTGAGTGGCGATGGCCGCCGTTAGGCGGCGGCCATCCCGCCTTCCCGGCGCACCAGAATATAGAAGCGCGCGCAGAGCATCGTCGCAGCGGCCGCCAGGCCCACCAGGAAGCCGAACCAGATGCCGACGCCGCCGAAGCCGAGCGGGAAGGCAAGCAGCCACGCCAGGAAGAAACCGATCGGCCAGTAGGCGATCAGCGCCAGGATCATCGGCACGCGCGCATCCTTCAGGCCGCGCAGCAGGCCGCTGGCGATCGCTTGGATCCCATCGACCAGCTGGAACAGGCCGGCGACGACGATTAGCGGCCCGGCATAGGCGAGCACCTCAGGCGCTTCCGGACGGCTGACATCGAGGAACCAGCGGGCGAAGAATTCCGGCATGATCGCAAACAGCACGCCACCGATTGCCGCAAGCGATGCGGCAATCGCCATGACCGCGACCGAAGCCCGGACAACGGCCTGATGATCCCCCTGACCGTGCGCGATCCCGATGCGAACAGTTGCCGCCTGGCTGAGGCCGAGCGGGATCATGAAGGCGATCGAGGCCCATTGCAGCGCGATACCATGCGCCGCAAGCTCGATCGTGCCGATATGGCCCATCAGCAGCGACGCCGCGGTAAACAGGCTTACTTCGGCAAGGATCGTCACGCTGATCGGCAGGCCGAGGCGCACCACGTCCCAGAGCGCATGCCAGTCCGGCCGCCAGAAGCGCACGAGGATCTCGTAGCGCCGCGTCTCCTCCTTCATCTGCACATAGGCGAGGATGAACAGGAAGCCCGCCGTCTGCACGGCAACGGAGACGATGGCCGCACCTTCGAGACCCATGGCCGGAAAGCCGAAATGGCCAAGCACGAGGACGTAGGCAAAGATCGCGTTCAGCACCAGCATGGCGATCGTGACGTTCAAAACCACGGCAGCCTTGCCGATGGCGCTGACCAGCGCCCGCATGACGTTATAGAGCAGGCCGGGCAGCACGGCGAAATGGCCGATGAGGATATAGCCATGCGCGAGCTTCGCGACTTCGGGCTTCTGCCCGGCGGCCAGCAGGATCTCCTCGGCATAGAAGAACGCCGGCTGCATGATCAGCCAATAGGCAGTGACCACCCACAGGCCCATGCGCATTGACCGCCGCACGGTGACGATATCACCGCGGCCATAGGCCTGCGCCACCATCGGAATGACGGCGATCGAAAAGCCGGAACCGAAGATCAGGATGGTGAACAGGAACTGCGCCGACAGCACCATGGCCGCCAGATTCTCGGCGCCGAGCTGGCCGACGATCATCACGTCGGTCGTGTTGATCCCGAGCTGGGCCAGCTGCGCGCCGATGAACGGAATGCCGAGCGCCAGCGTCGCACGGAAATGCGATCCCCAGTGGTTGTCGGTTTGCGGCGCAAGCTTGTGCACGTCGAGAGGCGCGTCCATAGCAAAAGTCCAATTGTTTTGAATCGTTTTCGGCCGCACACGGGCGGCAAGACTATTACCGGGCCTTAGATCAAAGCCCGGCCAAGAGCTACCCTAAAATAGGCAAATGCTGAATTATTCATCACAGCATCACCAAATCTGATGGCCGAGACAAATCGACATTCAGGTATCGATTGGTCTATCCGGCAGAGGCTTCCGCCGTTTCGTTTTGCTTCGCCGGCCGCACTTTCGCAAACAGGACCAGTGCCGCGACGAGGATGAAGAAGGCGGCCATCAGGTACGGCGCGCCCGCAAAGGTCACCGGCGCATCCGGCTTGGTGAAATAGCCGAACAGCTGCGTGAAGATCACCGGGCCGATGATCGTCGTGAGGCTGCTGAGGCTGGTCAGCGCGCCCTGCAGTTCGCCCTGAGCAGAAGGCGGCACCTTGCCGGCGGCGATGCTGCGCAGCGGCGGATCGGCGATGTTTTCCATCACTGTCAGCACGATGACGACATAGACGACCCAGCCCTCCCAGGCGAAGGCATAGCCGGTCAGGCCGACCACAGAGAAGCACAAGCCGACGACCGCGGTCTTCCATTCGCCGAGCACCGGCACGATCTTCGGCAGAATGAGGCCCATGACGATCGCCGCACCGATGCCGTAGATGCCGAGCGACAGACCGATCTGCCCCTCGCTCCAGCCATAGCGGTAGGTACCGACGAAGGACCAGACCGCCGGATAGACCGCATGCGCCAGCCAGAACAGGAACATCACGGCGGCGATCCAGCCGATGCCCGGATAGTTGCGCATCTGCTTCAAGGCGCCGAGCGGATTGGCGCGCTTCAGTTCGAAGGGACGGCGATGCTTGGCATCCAGCGTCTCCGGCAGCAGGAAATAGGCGGCCACGAAATTCAGGAAAGACAGCAGCGCGGCACCCAGGAACGGCACGCGCGGCCCGAACTCGCCGAGGAAGCCGCCGATGACGGGGCCTATGGTGAAGCCGACACCGAAGGCGATGCCGATCAGGCCGAAATTCTTCGCCCGGTTCTCGTCATTGCTGATATCGGCGATATAGGCGGAACAAGTCGCGAAGCTCCCCCCGCTGAAACCCGCCAGCGCCCGGCCGACGAACAGCATCCAGAAGCTGGTGGCGATTGCGCAGATGAAATTGTCGATCGCAAAGGTCAACACCGACAGCAGCAGGACCGGCCGGCGGCCGAAACGGTCGCTGAGATTGCCGAGCAGCGGCGCAAACAGAAACTGCATCACGGCATAGACGACGAGCAGCCAGCCGCCATCGAGCGCGGCATCGCTGACATTGCCGCCGGTCAGCTCCTCCAGATACGCGGGCAGCACGGGCATGATGATGGCGATCCCGATGACGTCGAGAAACAGGATCATGAAGACGAGGAAAAGTCCGCGGCGAACGAATTTGGGATCAAGCATAGGTCATCTCTCGACAGGCGTTGTTTTCTGGAAAGACGATCTGATCGCCGGGGATGTTACATAGCCGAAGCAGAAAAATGAAACAATACGTGAACATTTCAAAGTTTTTGTTGACGAAAACAATGAAATTGATCGTCGAAGCGAACAAAACGGGGACTAAGCCCCTCGCCGCGCCTCAGCCTTGACGAAATCGACAAAGGCGCGAAGGGCCGGCGGCATATGCTTACGGCTGGCGTAATAGAGAAACGGCCCCGAGAATTCCGTCACCCAATCCTCCAGGATCGGCACGAGCTCGCCGCGGCGGATCGCCGGAGCGAGCACCTCCTCGAATGTCCTGATGACGCCGAGCCCGGCAACGGCCGCCCCCACCTCCATCTCGATCGAATTTGCCACCAACGGCCCCGTCACCGAAAGCAATAGGCTCTCCTCGCCGCGGTCGAACTCCCAGGCAAACGGCGCCCGGCTGAGGAAGCGATGCCGGATGCAGTCATGATCGAGAAGATCGCGGGGATGCGACGGCATCCCGCACCTTTGGAGATAAGCCGGTGCAGCGGCGGTGATATAGCGCTGCCGCCGCGGACCGATCGGCACGGCGATCATGTCGCGTTCCAGCCGCTCGTCATAGCGGATCCCGGCATCATATCCGGCCGCCACCACGTCGATAAAATCGTCTTCGCCAAGCACTTCCAGTTTGATCTGCGGATAAAGCGCCAGAAACCGGCTGACGAGATCAGGCATGAACAGCCGCGCGGCGATCGTCGGCACATTGAGCCGCAGCGTGCCGGCCGGGCTGTCCTTGAAACTGTCGAGCTGGCCGAGCGCCGAAACCACCTCGCCGAGCGCCGGCGCCAGTCTCTCCAGCAACCGCTCGCCCGCTTCCGTCGGGGTCACACTGCGGGTCGTGCGGTTGAGCAGGCGTACGCCGAGCCGCTCCTCCAGCCGCCGCAGCGAGTCGCTCAGCGACGACGGCGAGACACCGCGCTTGCGGGCCGCAGCGCGAAAGCTCCGTTCCCTTGCAATGGCCGTGAAGGCATCCAGATCACTGAGGGGAAGATCGTCCATTGTGCGCTTTTCCGTACGGGCCGTTCGCAATCATCCGGATTATCGCACAGAGAGGCAAGGAATAGAAAGGGGCTGAAGACGCCGCTCCGGCGTCGGCAAGGAGACGAAGATGCAAACCTACCGCTTGGGAAAGACCGGCCCTGACGTATCCGCCATCGGCCTCGGCTGCATGGGCATGTCAGGCATGTATGGCCCCGCCGACCGCGCCGAAAGCATTGCCACCATCCACGCCGCCCTCGACGCAGGCATCAACCTGCTCGATACCGGCGATTTCTACGGCATGGGGCATAACGAGATGCTGATCGGCGAGGCCCTGAAGACCTGCAAGCGCGAGGAGCTGATCATCAGCGTCAAGACCGGTGCGCTGCGCGATCCGCTCGGCGCCTGGAACGGCTACGATTCCCGTCCGGCAGCGCTGAAAAATTTCATCGCCTATTCGCTCCAGCGCCTCGGCACCGATTATATCGACATCTACCGCCCTGCCCGCCTCGATCCCAATGTGCCGATCGAGGAAACCGTCGGCGCCATCGCCGACATGATCAAGGCCGGCTATGTCCGCCATATCGGCCTCTCCGAAGTCGGCGCCGAAACCATCCGCCGCGCCGCCGCCGTTCATCCGATCGCCGACCTGCAGATCGAATATTCGCTGATCTCCCGCGGCATCGAGGACGCGATCCTGCCCACCTGCCGCGCGCTCGGCATTTCGATCACCGCCTATGGCGTGCTGTCGCGCGGCCTCATCAGCGGACACTGGCAAAAAGGTCAGGACGGCGGCAAGGGCGATTTCCGCAGCGTCAGCCCGCGCTTCCAGGCCGCCAATATCGACCAGAACCTCGCCCTCGTCGAAGAGCTTCGCAAGATCGCCGCCGAGAAGCAGGCGAGCGTCGCACAGATCGCCATCGCCTGGGTCGCAGCTCAGGGCAAGGATATCGTCCCGCTCATCGGCGCCCGCCGCCGCGACCGGCTGACCGAAGCGCTGGGCTCAAGCGCCGTGCAGCTCAGCGCCGGGGATATGGCGGCAATCGAGCGCGCCGTCCCGAAGGATGCGGCGGCGGGTGCGCGTTATCCGGAAGCACAGCTGAAACATATGGACAGTGAACACTGAGGATAAGGCTCCGCTGCCGCACGGCGGCGGAGCTTTTTGATCAGACCGGGCCGCTGAAGGTATCGCAGGCCGAAACCTTGCCGGTATCGAAGCCCTGCTTGAACCATTTCACGCGCTGGGCGGAGGTGCCGTGGTTGAAGCTGTCAGGCACAACATAGCCCTGGCTGCGCTTCTGCAGCGTGTCGTCGCCGATCTGCTGGGCGGCATTCAGCGCATCCTCGAGATCGTCGGGATTGATATAGCCCTTGCGCTGCTCGAACTTGGCGAACACCCCGGCGAAGCAATCGGCCTGCAGCTCGACGCGCACCGACATCTTGTTGGCATCGACCTCGCTCATCCGCTGGCGGGCCTCGTTGAACTTCGGCAGCACGCCGAGAATGTTCTGGACGTGATGGCCGACCTCGTGGGCGATCACATAGGCCTCGGCGAATTCGCCCTTGGCGCCGAACTGCTGGCTGAGCTGGCGGAAGAAATCGGTGTCGAGATAGACCTTGCGGTCGACAGGGCAATAGAACGGCCCGGTCGCCGCCGATGCGGCACCGCAGCCCGAGCGCGTCGAGCCGGAGAACAGCACCAGCGCCGGCTTCTCGTAGGTCTGGCCGGAGGCCTGGAAGATCCCGGTCCAGGTATCCTCGGTATCGGCGAGCACGGTGCGCACGAAGGCGGTCATGTCGTCATTGGCAGGCGTACCGCGGCTCTGGGAATCGCTCTGCTCGTAGCCCGAGCCGCCGCTCATCGTGCCGTCCATCACCTGCATCAGGTCGATGCCCATCGCCTTGAAGATGAAATAGATGACGACGAGGAAGATGATCGTGCCGATCGACAGGCCGCCACCACCACGGCGCACGCCGCCGGACGGAAAGCTGAAACCGCCTCCGCGCCCGAAGGGATTTTGCCCGAGACCACCGCTCGAAGGGTCTCCGCGGCGATCCTCGATATTGTCCGACTGGCGGCGTCCCTTCCATTCCATCTGAACTCTCCCCGGCAACGCCGAACGCGTCTCTTTCGTTTGAGATTATATATCCGGCGCTTGGCCGAATTCCAGCGGCATCATGCAGCCCGCTGCACCCGCGCCGAAAGCACGATCGCCGCCGCCGCCGCAGCCACCAGCAGGCCGAAAACCAGCGCCACCATGTCATGCCCCGAGAATACCACCTCATTCATGATCCGGCCGGGGACCAGCGTGAATCCGCCCGCAATGATGATGCCGCCGAAATAGATCGACCGGACGATCCGCCGGTGTGTCGCGACGTCATGACGCCGCGCCGCCGCAATCGCCTGCCAGGCGCCGAAGATCGTCGCGGCCGAGAGCAGGTGAATGGGGCTGAAGCCGAAGAACATCTTGATCTCGTGAATGAAGAAGCTTGTCGCAGCCGTCACCACCATCAGCGCCATCCAGATCTTGCCGAGCAGCCGGTGAAGCGGCGTGCCCTTCCGGTGCAGCAGGATAAAGGCGCCGAGCAGCGCTGCCGGAATGACGGTCGCCACATGGATCTGAATGGCAGGCGATGCATCGAGCAAGGGTTCAAGGGTCATGCCTGGCTCCTCCTCCTGAATGGCCGATTGTCCCGAGCAATATCCACGGACGCAAGAGGCAAAACACCAGCGGCTTGACGGCCCCGCGCTTTTTGTCCCTGATGCCGGGTGGAGCGAGGAGAAGATCATGAAAGCGCTGCGTCTTGAAGCGACCGGCCGGCTGGCGGTCTGCGAGACCGGAAAACCGGTTCCCGGCCCCGGCGATGTCCTGGTGAAGGTCGAAGCCTGCGGCATCTGCGGCACCGACCGGCATCTCTATCACGGCGAGTTTCCGGCCCGCCCGCCGGTGATCCTCGGCCACGAATTCACCGGCATCGTCGAGGCGGTCGGCGCCGACGTCACCGGCTTCCGGCCCGGCATGCGCATCACCGGCGATCCCAACATCTCCTGCGGCCGCTGCCCGGAATGCCAGCGCGGCCGCGTCAATCTCTGCCGCAATCTCGAAGCGATCGGCATTCATCGCGATGGCGGCTTTGCCGATTACGTCTGTATCCCGGAGACTCAGGCCTTCGCCCTGCCCGACGCGCTCGATCCGCTCCACGGCGCCTTCTGCGAACCGCTCGCCTGCTGCATCCACGGCATCGACATGGCGGAGATCAAAACCGGAGATTCGGTCGTCGTCCTCGGCGGCGGCGTCATCGGCCTGCTCGCCGTGCAACTGGCGCGGCTGGCAGGTGCGACGCGCGTCGTGCTCGTCACCCGCAATGCGGACAAGCGCCGGATCGCCGAAGAACTCGGCGCCACCGCGACCGTCGATCCCTCCTCCGGCGATGTCATCGAGCTGATCGCCGGCGCTTCGGGCCTTCTTCCTGGCGGAGCCGACGTGGTGATCGAATGCGCCGGCGTGGCCGAGACGGTCGAGCAGACACCGCGACTCGCGAAAAAAGGCGGCACGGCACTCATTCTCGGCGTCATGCCGCAGGGCACCAAGGTCGCGATCGAGCCCTTCGACCTGCTGTTTCGCGAGATCCGGCTGCTGAGCTCCTTCGTCAACCCCTTCACCCATGCCCGCGCCGCCGATCTGATCGCCACCGGCGCCATCAAGGTAGAGCCGCTGATCACCCGCAAGATCGGCCTGGAGGAAGCCCTCGAGACCATCATCAACCCGGCCCCGAACGGCGAGATTCGAGCCCTCGTGATACCCGGTCTGTGAAGGCTTTCCGGAGAGACTGCGGATTCCTGTCGATTCCTTGAATTATGGGGTTCCGTTTCGGTTTCGCTTTGCCTATAAGCCGCTTCTAGCCTGAAAAGACCCTCAATGCGCGACCCGACCCGGTGATCTCCCACCCTGGCCGGTTTTTTGCGCAGCTAGAAAGTGGAAAAGCCGATGCCGAAGCGCCAAGATATCAAATCGATCCTCATCATCGGCGCGGGTCCGATCGTCATCGGCCAGGCATGCGAATTCGACTATTCCGGTACCCAGGCCTGCAAGGCGCTGAAGGAGGAAGGCTACCGCGTCATCCTCGTCAATTCCAATCCGGCAACGATCATGACCGACCCGGGTCTCGCCGACGCCACCTACGTCGAGCCGATCACCCCCGAAGTCGTCGCCAAGATCATCGCCAAGGAACGCCCGGACGCCCTGCTGCCGACCATGGGCGGCCAGACGGCGCTCAACACCGCGCTCTCCCTGAAGCGCATGGGCGTTCTCGACCGCTACAATGTCGAGATGATCGGCGCCAAGCCGGCCGCCATCGACAAGGCTGAAGACCGCGCCCTTTTCCGCGAAGCGATGGAGAAGATCGGCCTCGAAACCCCGCGCTCGATGCTGGCAAACGCCACCGACATCAAGGATGCCGACCGCAAGACGCATGAAGCCGAGCGCGCCAAGCTGCGCGAGAGCCTTTCCGGCCCCGATCTCGACAAGGCGCTCGACGAGCTGGAAAACCACTGGAACCTCGGCGAGACCGACCGCAAGCAGCGCTACATCAGCCACGCCATGGCGATTGCCGCCCAGGCGATCGACGTCGTCGGCCTGCCCGCCATCATCCGCCCGTCCTTTACCATGGGCGGCACCGGCGGCGGCATTGCCTACAACCGCTCGGAATTCTTCGAAATCATCGGCGGCGGCCTCGATGCCTCGCCGACCACCGAAGTGCTGATCGAGGAATCGGTTCTCGGCTGGAAGGAATATGAAATGGAAGTCGTCCGCGACAAGGCGGACAACTGCATCATCATCTGCTCGATCGAAAACATCGACCCGATGGGCGTCCACACCGGCGATTCGATCACCGTCGCCCCGGCGCTGACGCTGACCGACAAAGAATACCAGATGATGCGCAACGCCTCGATCGCGGTTCTCCGCGAGATCGGCGTCGAGACCGGCGGCTCGAACGTCCAGTTCGCCGTCAACCCGAAGGACGGACGCCTCGTCGTCATCGAAATGAACCCGCGCGTTTCGCGCTCGTCGGCGCTGGCTTCCAAGGCCACCGGCTTCCCGATCGCCAAGGTCGCCGCCAAGCTCGCCGTCGGCTACACGCTCGACGAACTCGACAACGACATCACCGGCGGTGCGACGCCGGCCTCGTTCGAACCGTCGATCGACTACGTCGTCACCAAGATCCCGCGCTTTGCCTTCGAAAAGTTCCCGGGCGCCTCGCCGATCCTGACGACGGCGATGAAGTCCGTCGGTGAAGTCATGGCGATCGGCCGCACCTTCGCAGAATCGCTGCAGAAGGCGCTACGCGGTCTCGAAACCGGCCTGACCGGCCTCGACGAAATCGAGATCCCCGGCGTTGAAGAAGGCGAATCGAGCCAGAACGCCGTGCGCGCCGCGATCGGCACTCCGACGCCCGACCGCCTGCGCATGGTCGCCCAGGCGCTGCGCCAGGGCATGAGCCCGGAAGACGTCCACGAAGGCTGCAAGATCGACCCGTGGTTCATCGCCCAGTTCAAGGCGATCGTCGACACCGAAGCCCGTATCCGCGAGCACGGCCTGCCGCAGGATGCCGCAAACCTGCGCAGCCTGAAGGCCATGGGCTTCTCCGACGCCCGCCTCGCAACGCTATCAGGCAAGCGCCCGAAGGAAGTTGCCGAGCTGCGCAACAGCCTGAATGTCCGCCCGGTCTTCAAGCGCATCGACACCTGCGCCGCCGAATTCGCCTCGCCGACCGCCTACATGTATTCGAGCTACGAAACGCCCTTCGTCGGCGCCGCGCGCTCCGAAGCCGAAGTCTCCGACCGCAAGAAGGTCGTCATTCTCGGCGGCGGTCCGAACCGTATCGGCCAGGGCATCGAGTTCGATTACTGCTGCTGCCATGCCGCGTTTGCTCTGCGCGACGCCGGCTATGAAGCGATCATGATCAACTGCAACCCGGAAACCGTGTCGACCGACTACGACACCTCCGATCGCCTCTACTTCGAGCCGCTGACAGCAGAAGACGTCATCGAGATCCTGCGCGCTGAGCAGGAAAAGGGCGAAGTCGTCGGCGTCATCGTCCAGTTCGGCGGCCAGACCCCGCTGAAGCTCGCCGAAGCGCTCGAAAAGAACGGCATCCCGATCCTCGGCACCGCGCCTGATATGATCGACCTTGCCGAAGACCGCGACCGCTTCCAGAAGCTGCTGATGAAGCTCGATCTCAACCAGCCGAACAACGGCATCGCCTACTCAGTCGAGCAGGCTCGCCTGGTCGCCACCGAAATCGGCTTCCCGCTGGTCGTCCGCCCGTCCTATGTTCTCGGCGGCCGCGCGATGCAGATCATCCACGCCGAAAGCCAGCTGCAGACCTACCTGCTGGATACGGTGCCGGAACTGGTGCCTGAAGACATCAAGCAGCGCTACCCGAACGACAAGACCGGCCAGATCAATACCCTGCTCGGCAAGAACCCGCTGCTCTTCGACAGCTACCTGTCGAACGCCATCGAAGTCGACGTCGATTGCCTCTCCGACGGCACCGACGCCTATGTCGCGGGCATCATGGAGCATATCGAGGAAGCCGGCATCCACTCCGGCGACTCTGCCTGCTCGCTGCCGCCACGCACGCTGTCGGCGGAAATGCTCGACGAGCTCGAGCGTCAGGCAAAGGCGATGGCCAAGGCGCTCAACGTCGTCGGCCTGATGAACGTGCAGTTCGCCATCAAGGACGGCACCGTCTACGTGCTCGAAGTCAACCCGCGCGCCTCGCGCACGGTGCCCTTCGTCGCCAAGACCATCGGCGCGCCAATCGCCAAGATCGCCGCCCGCGCCATGGCCGGCGAAAAGCTGGATGCGACCTTCGCCGCCTACGGCGAAAAGCCGGATCCGCGCAACCTTAAGCACATCGCCGTCAAGGAAGCCGTCTTCCCCTTCGCCCGCTTCCCGGGCGTCGATACGCTTCTCGGCCCGGAAATGCGCTCGACCGGCGAAGTCATCGGCCTCGACACTGATTTCGCGCTGGCCTTCGCCAAGTCGCAGCTCGGCGCCAGTGTCGAACTGCCGCGTGACGGCACGGTCTTCGTCTCGGTGCGCGATGCCGACAAGCAGCGCGTCCTGCCGGCGATCCGCATCCTGGTCGGTGAAGGCTTCAAGGTTCTGGCAACCGGCGGAACCGCCCGCTTCCTCGGCGAAAACGGCATCGAGGCGACGAAGATCAACAAGGTTCTTGAAGGACGTCCGCATATCGAGGACGCCATCCGCAACCGCCAGGTCCAGCTCGTCATCAACACGACCGACGGCAACAAGGCGATCTCGGATTCGAAGTCGCTTCGCCGCGCCACGCTGATGCAGAAGGTGCCCTACTACACGACGATGGCCGGCGCCGAAGCCGCCGCCCTCGCCATCAAGGCGCTCCGCGCCGGCAACCTCGAAGTCCGCCCGCTGCAGAGCTATTTCGCATAAGCATCACGGCCCGAAATTCTTAACGGGCTTTCTGCTATTCCTCGCCGCAGATAACATTGCGGCGGGGGAGCGCGCATGAGAAGCATAGCCATCCGGATCGTCAAAATCCTCGCCGGCGTCGCCGGTGCGCTGATCGGCGTGGCACTTCTTGTCTTCGCCGGCTTCTACGCCGCCTCGATCTGGCGCGAGAGCCTGCCGCCGGGCCGCAATGGCCAGGCCGGGCAATATCTTCAGGCCGATGGCCTCGACCTCCACTACAAGCAATGGGGACCACAGAGCGGTCCGGCGATCCTGTTAATCCCGGGCGCCATGGCATGGTCCGAAACCTGGGCGCCGATCGCCGAGCGGCTAGGCGCCAGTGGCTTCCGCGTCATCGCCCCCGACCTGCCGCCCTTCGGCTATTCCGAACGCCCCGCTTCCGGCGATTATTCGCGGCAGGCGCAGGCACGCCGCATCCTGGCCTTTGCCGATGCCGCAGGCCTCCAGCAATTCGTGCTGCTCGGCCATTCCTTCGGCGGCGGCGCGACGATGGAGACGGCGCTGATCGCGCCGGATCGCATTTCCGGTCTCGTTCTCCTGGATGTCGCCCTCGGCCTTGGCCGCCCGCCATCCAAACCGCCGCTGGCACCGCTCTTTGCCGCCCCCGGACTGCGGGAAGCGATCATGGCTGCGACCTTCACCAATCCGCTGATGATCGGTAAGGGGCTGCGCGATTTCGTGGCCGATGACGATGCCGTCGCGACGGCGGAACGGATCGAGGTCTACCGCCGCCCGCTCGTCGTCAAAGGCACGAGCCACGCCATTGCCGACTGGTTCGTCACCGGTCTCTTCGGTAACGAGGAAGCCTCCCGCGCCTTCAAGCCGGAGAATTACCAAAGCTTCCAGAAACCGGCCTTGCTGGTCTGGGGCAAGGAAGACAGCGTCACGCCGCTGGCGCAGGGCGAAGAGATCGCCCGCCTGCTGCCGAAGGCGCAACTCTCCGTTCTCGACGGCGTCAATCACATCCCGCAGATCGAGGCGCCGGAAAAGACCGCCAGCCTGATTGCCGCCTTCGTCTCCTCGCTACAGGCACCAGGCAGCAACTAAGGGCGCTTCAGCTCAGCCGAGTTCTTCGGCAAGCCCGATCAGCAGGCCTTCCGGCCCTCTGATATAGCAGAGCTTGTAGACGTCCTGATAGCGAACCACCTCGCCTACGAGCTCCGCACCGCGTGCGCGCAACCGCGTAAGCGTGTCATCGATATCATCGACGGTGAACATGGCGCGCAGATAGCCGAGTGCATTGACGGGCGCATTCCGGTGATCGGCGATCACCGCGGGCCGGATAAAGCGGGAAAGCTCGAGCCGGCTGTGGCCGTCAGGCGTGCGCATCATGGCAATCTCGACATGCTGATCGCCGAGCCCGGTGACCCGCCCCGCCCATTCGCCTTCGATCGTCGCCCGCCCTTCGAGATCGAGCCCGAGTTCGCGAAAGAAATCGATCGCCACATCGAGGTCCTCGACGACGATCCCGATATTGTCCATCCGCTTGAGCGCCATGCTTCCTGTCTCCTGATATGGTTGCAATCGAGAGGATATGCCTCGCCGGCCAGAGGACGTTTCAGATGCCCCTTAGCCGACAGCGGCAGCGACTTTTCCGCCACCCATCGATCGGAGCTACCATTGAATCAAAGATTCAGGCAGCGGAATCATTTTGCGAAATCCGGCGCATAAGCGACTGAATCTCCACCATATCCTGCTGGAACAGCGCCAGCTGCTCAGCCCTATCCCGCTCGTCCGAAAGCCGCAGCAGGTAGGACGGATGCACGGTGACGAAAAGCAGCCGTCCATTGGGCATCCGCATCGCCTGCCCCCTGATGTCGGTCAGCCGGTGCTTCGTCTCGGTCAGCGCCGCCAGCGCCGTCGCCCCCATCGCCACCATGATCTTCGGCTTTATGAGATCGATCTCCAACTTCAGCCACCAGCGGCAATGCTGTACCTCGCCCATATTCGGGCGCTGATGGATGCGCCGCTTGCCGCGCGGCTCGTATTTGAAATGCTTGACGGCATTGGTGACATAGAGGCTCGAACGGTCGATCCCCGCCGCCTCGATGGCCTGATCGAAGACCTTTCCCGCCGGGCCGACAAAGGGACGACCCGCGAGATCCTCCTGATCGCCCGGCTGCTCGCCGACGAAGACGATATCCGCATTCTCCGGCCCCTCGCCGAACACCGTCTGCGTCGCCTTCTCGTGCAGCGGACAGCGGGTGCAGACGGCAGCCTGCTCCCGCAACGCCTCCAGCGTGCCGGCAGGTGCAGGCTCTGGCAGGGGCTGGCTTCTCGCCGCCTGCTGCAGCCGGTCGTGGAAAGGCTGCGGCGTCGTCGCCTGGCGCTTCGCCATCTCGATCACCCGGCTTTCGGCATTGGCGACCAGCCCCGGAATGAGCTCCGCCTCCGGCAGGTTTTTCCAGTATTTCTTCGGCATCTCCGCCTGCATCGCCTTCACCTTCAGCCGCGCCGGGTTGAAGATATTGGCGTAATAGGTCCGCCAGAGCATATCGGCATCATCGGTCAGATCGGGCTTTTCGCAGGGCTCGTGGCTGGTCGTCAGCTTCACCCCGTCCCATCCGGCCGATCCCTTCGGCGTCAGGATGATCCAGTCCATATCGTTGAACCGCCGCTGGAAGAACGAGGCCTTGCGCACGACGATATGATGATCAGGCTCGAACCAGGCGAGAAACTTCCGCCGCCCGTTCATCGAGATACCGCTGCCGACCTCCTTGAAGCGAACGAAGGCGGTCATCTTGTGCGCGTCGCGGCGCACGCTTTTTTCCATCAGCCGCGCCCGCGAAACATCCTCGTCCGAGACGATATCGAGCAGCTTCCTGTCCGATTGCAGCCGCCACAAGAGCGTATAGAGCAGCGTGAAACGAACGGGATCGGTGTGGCAGATGACGGCAGAGGCAAGGTCGATGAAGGCCTGCGGCACGGTTAACTGTGATTTGCCCGATGGCTGCGGCGGCAGAACATCCTCTTCCCAGAACAGCTGCTTGTCGCCGCCCTTCTCCCGCCATTCGATTTCCCCGGGTGCAATGCCGGCGGCGGCGAGCGAGCGGGCGGCATCGCGCCACTCGGTAAAATCACCCCTGCCCTGCAGCGCCACCTTCAGCATCAGAGCAACTGCAGCTGTTCGGGTTTCGGCTCGAACATGGCGCGTAGATCCGGCCGGTCGATCAGCCGCTTCGGCGTCCAGCCCTCCGCCGTCACGAAGGCCTGCACCTTCTTGATCGACACGCCGAGCCGCGACAGATCCTCTATGCGTAGCTTGCGGAACCGGCGGCCGGACAGGATGCCCTTCACCGCCTTGGTTCCGAGGCCAGGCACGCGCAGCAGCAGCTCCTTGGCGGCCCTGTTGATATCGACGGGAAACTGGTCGCGATGGCCGAGTGCCCAGGCGAGCTTAGGATCGAGATCGAGATCCAGCATGCCGCCCTCCTGCGTCGCGGTGATCTCGTCGATACCGAAGCCATAGAAGCGATAGAGCCAGTCTGCCTGGTAGAGCCGGTGCTCGCGCATCAGCGGCGGCTTGATCAGCGGCAGGTTCCGCGACGAATCCGGGATCGGACTGAAGGCGGAATAATAGACGCGCCGCAGCCCGTAGCTGCCGTAGAGCCGCGCGCTGGTGCCGAGGATCGTCGCATCATTGGCGCCATCGGCCCCGACGATCATCTGTGTGCTCTGCCCGGCCGGCACGAAGCGCTTGCGCCGCTTGGTCTGCAGCGTCGGCTCGCCGGCCTCCTCGATCTTCAACCGGAGATCGCCCATCGAGCGGCGGATGCTCGACGGCTTCTTCTCCGGCGCCAGACGGGTGATGCCGTTGTCGGTCGGCAGCTCGATATTGAGCGACAGCCTATCGGCATAAAGCCCCGCCTCCTCGATCAGATGCGCCGACGCCTCGGGGATCGATTTCAGATGGATATAGCCGCGGAAATTATGGGTAACCCGCAGCTCACGCACCACCCGCACCATCTCCTCCATCGTATGGTCGGAGGAGCGGATGATGCCGGAGGATAAAAACAGCCCCTCGATGTAGTTGCGCCGGTAGAATTCCAGTGTCAGCCAGACCACCTCCTCTGGCGTGAAGCGGGCGCGCTCGACATTGCTCGACGAGCGGTTGATGCAGAAAGCACAATCATAGATGCAGAAATTGGTGAGCAGGATTTTCAGCAGCGAGATGCATCGTCCATCCGGCGCATAGGCATGGCAGATGCCGGATCCCTCGGTCGAGCCCAGCCCGCCGCTGGCGCCCGAATCGCGCTTCGTCGTACCGCTGGAAGCGCAGGAAGCATCGTATTTCGCGGCATCCGAAAGGATGGCCAATCGTTCATTCAGCGACTTCTTCATGGATTTGTTCACTATATGTTCTTTTGCTAAAAGTCAATGAAAGCCAGCGGATTTCTGCGCTAGATATCGCAACCATGAGCCGGGTCAGAAGCGCTGATACGAATTTTATGGAAATCGCCGGTAGCGATCTGCTATAAGCGAAGCAACTAGGATTGTTGGCACGGTTCCGAAGTTCTCTTCGGGACCTGTTTTCTTTTGTGTCACTGCCTACCTGTAGCGACACGAAGAATAAAGGACGGGAAAATGGTAGATAAGGTTCCGATGACGCAGGGTGGTTTCGTCAAGCTGCAGGAAGAACTGCGCTGGCGCCAGCAGGAAGAGCGTCCCCGCATCATCGAGGCGATCGCCGAAGCGCGCGCCCATGGCGACCTGTCGGAAAATGCAGAATACCATGCTGCCAAGGAAGCCCAGAGCCTCAACGAAGGCCGCATTGCCGAGCTCGAAGACCTGACGGCGCGCGCCGAAGTCATCGACCTCTCGAAGATGTCCGGCGACAAGATCAAGTTCGGCGCCAAGGTGAAGCTTGTCGACGAGGACACCGAGGAAGAAAAGACCTATCAGATCGTTGGCGACCAGGAAGCCGACGTGAAGGCCGGCCGCATCTCCATCTCCTCCCCGATCGCCCGCGCGCTGATCGGCAAGGAAGTCGGCGAATCCATCGAAGTCAACGCACCCGGTGGCTCCAAGGCCTACGAAATCCTCCAGATTTCCTGGGGCTGATCACCCGTGGCGCCAGACAGCCGCCCTGCCCGCATCGATATCCGTGACGTCGAGATCATCGCGCCGAATTTCAAGCGGCGCCTCTCCGGCGTCACGTCGACGATTATTCAGTTGATTCCCTATCAAGTGAAGCTCGGCGTCAAGATCGCCACATTAGGCCCCGGCCTGCCGGCGCACCTGCCGAGGCTGCGCTGGACGCAGCTTGCTGGCCTGTGGCGCCCCCCGATTGGCCATTCCCATCGTATCTGGCATGCTCGCCGCAACAACGAGATGGCATTCGGGCTCTTCCTAAAACGCGTCCTGCGGATGCGGCTCAAGCTGGTCTTTACGTCGGCGGCCCAACGCCGCCATACCGGCTATACGCGCTGGCTTATCCGCCAGATGGATCATGTGATCGCCACCAGCACCCGCTCGGGCTCCTTCCTCGAAGTCGGCCACACCGTCATCCAGCATGGCGTGGATCTGGAACTCTTCCATCCGCCGGAAACTGCAGAAGACACGATCGAAGCCACCGGCCTGCCCGGCAGGTACTTAGTCGGCTGCTTCGGTCGAGTCCGCCACCAAAAGGGCACCGACCTGTTCGTCAAGGCAATGATCGAGCTTCTGCCGAAATACCCGGATTGGACAGCGGTCATCTCCGGCCGCGTGACCCCGGAACATGCTGCATTTGCCGAAGGCCTTAAGTCCGCCATCGCCGCCGCAGGCCTTGTCAATCGTGTCGTCTTTCTTGGCGAAGTTCCCGACATCAAAGTGTGGTACCGCCGCCTTACCTTGTACGTGGCCCCCTCCCGCAACGAAGGATTCGGTCTGACCCCGCTTGAGGCCATGGCATCGCGGACAGCGGTTGTCGCAAGCGACGCTGGCGCTTATGCGGAGATGATCGAAGAAGGCGTCAATGGCAGTGTTGTTGCGGGAGGTGACGGCAATGGTCTAAGAAGAGCTATAGAGCCGTATCTCGGCGACCCCGAGCGCACAATTCTCGTTGGAAACACCGCCTTGGCACATGTCAAGGAAAACTTCGACATCAATCGCGAAGCAAGTGCGCTGAGAGCTATATACTCAAAGCACACTGCCTAGCCAGGCAGTTCCACGTCTATATTATTGTATATCTATGCCGTTTCGATCCAGAAATTCGATCATCGCAAGGTCCTCAACCGTTTTATGTTCGATATTCTCCACAGCCAATATTACCCGACTTCGATAATTCTCCGCCGTTCCTGGAGACGCGGGTCCCCGCGCCAGCTTCTCCTGAAGCTCTTCGTCGGACTTGCTGTAATAGTGGTTTAGCTGCAGATAGCGAGATGAGTAAAAGCTCGCCGATTTTCTGCCACGGCGCGTGTATTGGCGCCCCTCGTCATTTGCCGTATATTCCCCGAATTCGCGTGTCTCAAACCGATGCACGCTGACTTCGGTCACCTCGCAGGGGTCGACGATACACTTGAAGTTGCTTGCGTGTTTGACTTTGCTGAGTGGGTCTTCGCTGCGTATCGTGAAGTTCCGCAATATCGATCCCACGGGCCGGGTCTTGTGACCGCCCCTTCCAAACATATGCCAAGGCAATGAAATGTTCGGGAAACCGCCCGCTCCCACCAGCGCCTGCTCGACAGTCTTGCCCGTTTTTGGCAACAGAAATTCATCGACATCGATGAATGCCATCCAGCGGTAATTGGAACCGAAATTGAGAACGGCATGCGCGAAAGCGAGAACCTGGCCATTCAATTTCTTATGAAGCGCCGAGTCTTCCATCCGCGCGATCCATGGAATCAGTGTCAGTTGATCCGGCGTAAGGAGTGCACGAAGTACATCGCGCGTATCGTCCGAAGAGCCATCGTCATAGATGTGGAAATGCCGGACGCCCACGGCTAGGTGAAACTTTACCCAGTCGGAAATATAGCGCCCCTCGTTCTTGACCGTGGAAACGATTGCCACACCATGTCGATCTACGGCAGCCTTCGGTGGCGTGATCTTCAGAAATTTCGAATATGGCTTGCTGGTGCCGAAGATTCCCACGCTGTTCTCCTTTGATTTGGCGTCCACCTATCGGTGAACGCCAGAATATTCAACCCGCCTCTCCTGCCGCGCCTCTCAAGGCGAAGCTGTCGTTGTACGGCAGCCCGCACTGGTTCAGAGACGAAATCGGCGAAAAATTACAGACCTTGATGCATCGTTCGTCGGCCACTGCAACACCAAGCGCTACGTGGGCGAGAATCCGCTTTTCGGCCGCAGCTATGCCCGAATAGGCAGCATCGGCTGTCGTTTCGTAAAAGCGCGGGCTATTGGCATTGGAAATATCCACGCCGAAAAAGCCGATCGTCCCGACATCGCAGGCAACTGCAAACTGGAACGCCGTAACAGCAACGGAGCCGCCTTGAAACACGCCCCTTTCTGGTGAAAGCGAAAAGCCTGCATCATGGGCAGGTGAAAGTCTGACGAAATCGAGAGCAGCCAGCGCCCCGTCATCCCGACGTGCCCCTTCATACGGCTTTCGCACGTTGTCGATGAGAATAACAATACGATCATGAAACCAACCGGCATCTGCCTGGCAGATGGCGCGGATAGCCGCAACGGACAGAAGACATATGATCGACCTGTCGACAACCTTCAGCATGGGGAAATGACGCCACACGAAGCGCTCGTCTTCGACGGCGATCGCAAGCGGCGCTTTGATCTCCTTACTCGATAAGGACATGGCACCGTTCAAAAGTATTGCCGTGAAATCGGGGATCAAACGCAGATCGTTCAATTTGACGGAAGGACCGGACCCGACGATATGGAGCGCGTCTCCAGCTCTTTCTCGAAGCACGCTCAGTGGCTGAAGTTCACCGCATTTCTGCGACTTGTAAAAAATGCCACCTGGAACTGCCGGCCCGGGCTTTTCCAGCCTTAACCACGGAAACCATTCCTCGTAATGCCCCCGCGCGCGCCCCAGGAAACAGCGCGCAGCCAGTCGCAAGAGGGAGCGGAGCAAGGGACGATTCAATTGCTCCCCTCACACAGCAACGAGACCAAGTTTCTTCACCTGCCTGATCGTCAGCATAGTACGTACGGTATCCACATGCTCGTTAGCCGTCAGGACCTCGATGACAAAATCCTGGAACTTCGTAAGATTTTCGACGACACAATGCAGGAGGAAGTCACTGTCGCCGGACACCATCCAGGCCTGGCGGACGAGAGGCCATTCCGTCGTTGCCGCAGCAAATGCGCGAAGATTGGCTTCCGACTGGTGCTTCAGTCCCACCATGCAGAAGGCAACGAGGTCGAAACCTAGCTTGGGGCTGTTCAACATCGCCTGATAGCCCTCGATAATACCCGCGGTCTCAAGCTTGCGGACGCGTCGCAGGCACGGAGGGGCCGAGACCCCCACGCGATCGGCCAGCTCGACATTGGTTATGCGGCCGTTTCGCTGAAGTTCTCTTAGTATCTTGATATCAATTTCGTCTAACTCGACTCGCAAAAATTCGCCCTCGTTCTCAAAGCACCTTTATGTCACAGCGCGAAGCCACCGCAATAATGTTTCACCGGAAAGACAGATATTTCTCGAACCTTGGAAAAGCCATAGAGACAGAGATTGTTCCTGCAAATGAAATGGGCTAGATGCGGAAAATGACGCATAAACTCGAAAACTGCCGCATAATGTTTTGGCCTCAGCGCCTAGACGATACCGTCGCCAGCTACCGCATCCGGTGCGCTCAGGTGATGCGCGGCCTGAAAAAGGACGGCGTCGAAACGGAAATATACAGCGACACGTTTCGACGCTACTTTGAGTTCATCCCAAGAATACGTCCACCACACATAATTGTCCTGTCGAAAAGAACGAAAATTAGTTCGCTGGAGCGTGTCCTGCGATTGAAAGCGCGGTACGGAACCAAGCTTGTCCTCGACCTCAGCGACAATATTTTCTTCGCGGGCCAAAATGATGGCAACAAGACAAGAATTAAGCGCGCACGCCTGCCCCATCTCGTCAATGGTTTCGATGCGATCGTCACACCGTCCACCTATCTGCGCGACATCCTGGCCAAACACCTGCGGGCGGACATGGCCTTCCACGTAATCCCTGATGCAGTCGAGGAAGAGCCTAGCGACAGAGGAACAAAGGAAGCCAGCCAAAAGTTGGCGAAGCTCAACGAGCAACTGACAAGCGCAAACATCCCCGAAGGACGACGCCTCGTGTGGTACGGCGTCAGCGGCACTCAGGCTGCAAAAAATGGAATGTATGATGTGCAGGCCTATTGCGCGGCGCTCAAAGCCCACAATGATCAGCGGCCTCTATCACTGACGATCATCAGCGACAATGAGCAGCGCTTCAAGGATTTGTTCGCCGAGACCGGATTTCAATGCTTTTACCTTCCGTGGAATCTGCACACGTTTAACCCGGCGTTACGGTTTCACGATATCGCCGTTCTGCCCATCCGAACCAACGAGTACACGCTCGCAAAAAGCGCAAACCGCTTGACCTCTGCCTTTGCCAATGGCCTCGCCGCCTGCGCCAGCTTGATCCCGAGTTACGAGCCCTTTAGCGATGCCGCGGTCTTCGACGACTGGGACGAGGGGTTGGGAACGCTGATGGCAGACCCGAACGAGCGAGCCGTGCGGATTGCCAAAGCAGCAACGGTGATCAGCACTAGCTATACGCTTGCTGCCGTTTGCGACCAGTGGAGCGCGCTCTTCAAGCATCTGCACGAAAAACATTGATCGCGGTCCACGCTTTTTTGAACGCAGCGAGTGAAAGATAGTGCTTTCGCGTACCGGCATCTGCAAGGCGATGCGCCGTTCTTAAATTCCACGGTGCAGTCCCTTATATAAAGTGCGGCAATAGGCAAGAATGTTTCGCCCCTGCGGTGGATTCTTGCACAGCCAAGCGCAATGCCTTGTTGGTAATGCAAGGCTGCCCTTGAATAAAAGCACTGGACGTTCATAAATGTGCGGGGAACGCCAAACGGCCTCATTCGCTCTTTAGCCGCTGCGTCCCGCCAGTCGAAAGGAAATTAAAGACATGTCCGCCCGCCACACGAAGGTGCTCATCATCGGCTCCGGCCCTGCCGGCTATACGGCTGCCGTCTATGCGGCGCGCGCGATGCTGAAGCCGGTGCTGATCGCAGGCATGGAGCAAGGCGGCCAGCTGATGATCACGACCGATGTCGAGAATTATCCGGGCTTTGCCGATCCGATCCAGGGCCCGTGGCTGATGGACCAGATGCTGCAGCAGGCAAAGCATGTCGGCGCCGAAATCGTCAACGACCTCGTCACCGAAGTCGAGATGAACCAGCGCCCCTTCGTGGCACGCACCGATAGCGGCCAGGTGTGGACCGCCGATACGCTGATCATCGCCACCGGCGCCAAGGCGAAGTGGCTCGGCATCGAGAGCGAGCAGCATTTCCAGGGCTTCGGCGTTTCCGCCTGCGCCACCTGCGATGGCTTCTTCTATCGCAACAAGGACGTCATCGTCGTCGGCGGCGGCAACAGCGCCGTCGAGGAAGCACTTTATCTCTCGAATATCGCCAAGTCGGTGACGGTCGTGCACCGCCGCGACAGCTTCCGCTCGGAAAAGATCCTGCAGGAGCGCCTGTTCGCCAAGGAAAACGTCAAGATCCTCTGGAACACCGAGATCGCCGAAATCACCGGCACGCCGGCAAAGCCGCCGATGCCGCCGTCGGTCTCGGGCGTGCGCCTGCGCGACACCCGCACCGGCGCCATCTCCGAAAACACCATCGACGGCGTCTTCGTAGCCATCGGCCATGCGCCGGCCACCGAACTCTTCAAGGGCAAGCTGAAGCTCAAGGACAACGGCTATCTCTGGACCGCTCCCGACTCCACCGCCACAAGCGTAGAGGGCGTCTATGCTGCCGGTGACGTGACGGACGATACCTTCCGCCAGGCGATCACCGCCGCCGGCATGGGATGCATGGCCGCTCTCGAAGCCGAGCGTTATCTGACGGGCCACATGCCCGTCGCCGTGGCCGCGGAGTAAGCATGGCTATGAGGGGTGGGGGAATGCCATTGGATTGGGACAAGCTGCGTATCTTTCACGCAGCTGCCGAAGCGGGTTCGTTCACGCATGCGGCCGACAAGTTGCATCTGTCTCAATCCGCCATCAGCCGCCAGGTCAGCGCGCTGGAGCAGGATGTCGGCACCAAGCTGTTCCACCGCCATGCGCGCGGCCTGATCCTGACGGAACAGGGCGAATTGCTCTACCGCACCGCGCATGACGTGCTGCTGAAGCTCGAAACCGTGAAGATGCAACTGACGGAGACGACGGAAACGCCGTCCGGCAAGCTGCGCGTCACGACCACGGTCGGCCTCGGCCAGGGCTGGCTGACGGACAAGATCCAGGAGTTCATGCAGCTCTACCCGGATGTGCAAATCCAGCTGATCCTCGACAACGAGGAAGTCGACGTGAACATGCGTCACGCCGATTGCGCCATCCGCCTGCGCCAGCCGCAGCAGTCCGATCTCATCCAGCGCAAGCTCTTCACCGTGCATATGCACGTCTATGCCGCGCCCTCCTATATCAACCGCTACGGCGAGCCGCAGACGGTGGAGGATCTCGACAATCACCGGATCATCACCTTCGGCGAGCCGGCGCCGAACTACCTGCTCGACGTCAACTGGCTGGAGATTGCCGGCCGCTCGTCGGACAACAAGCGCATTCCGCATCTGCAGATCAACAGCCAGACCTCGATCAAGCGCGCCTGCCTCCTCGGCATGGGCGTCGCCTGCATGCCGGACTATATCGTCGGCCGCGACCCGGGTCTGATCCAGCTGGCGATCAATGCCGATGTCCCCTCTTTCGATACTTATTTCTGCTATCCGGACGAGATCAAGAATGCCGCGAAGCTGAAGGCTTTCCGCGATTTCATCGTCACCAAGGCCAGAAACTGGAACTTCTGAGCGGGCTCGACAGACGCGAATTGTGGAATGAATTGCAGACTATGCAACCACTGCATGACTGACATGCACAAAAGAGGGGTTGCCGTTTGCACATTAAAACACCATATCGCACTTAGCTGATGCACATGGTGGCTTTTCCTCCCAGTTCCACCGCATTAGCTGTTCCCCTCTGGAGGTTTTTGACCTTCACACCTTAAAAGGGCCCCGAGCTTTCGGCGGCCCTCTTTTTTTGCCCAAATTCGCTGCGGCGCAGCATAATTTGTGCAGTGCATAGCAGGCATGCACAAAAATGCATTGCAACCTGCCCAATAAACCACCATATCGCACATAGCTGATGCATTTCGTGGTTCTCTCCCAGTGCCACCGCGTTAGCTGTTCCCCTCTGGAGGTTTATTGACCTTCACACCTTTAAAGGGCCCCGGCTTTCCGGTGGCCCTCTTTTTTTGCTTAAAATTTAATCAGAGAAATATCGTGCAACGGCTCACACCGTCGCCTCTTGCATATCGGCACACAGCGATCCATATATCGAGAAAGTTCGATTTAAGGATCGAGAACAGGCGATGGACAAGGACGAAATCCTCAAGGCACTTTCACATCCGACCCGGATGGAAATCCTCAACTGGCTGAAAAATCCGGAGGCGCATTTCGCCTCTCAGGAGCATCCGCTGGATATGGGCGTCTGCGCCAGCCAGTTCGAGCGCTGCGGCCTGTCGCAGTCGACGGTCTCCTCGCATCTCGGCACGCTGCACCGCGCCGGTCTCGTCACCACGCGCCGCGTCGGCCAGTGGATCTTCTACAAGCGAAACGAAGAAACCATCGCTGCCTTCCTGAAGCAGCTCTCCCAGGATCTTTGATATGCCCCTCGCCCTCCTCGTCCTCGCCTTGAGCTCCTTTGCGATAGGCACCACGGAATTCGTCATCATGGGTCTGCTGCCGGAAGTGGCGGCAGACCTCTCCGTCACCATTCCGCAGGCCGGCTGGCTCGTCACCGGCTACGCGCTGGCAGTGGCGATCGGCGCGCCTGTCATGGCGGTCTCGACCGCCAAGCTGAAGCGGCGCACGGCGCTGATCGCGCTGATGGCCTTCTTCATCGCCGGCAACCTGCTCTGCGCCATCGCCCCGAATTACTGGGTGCTGATGTTTGCCCGCGTCGTCACCGCCCTTTGCCACGGCGCCTTCTTCGGCATCGGCTCGGTGGTTGCAGCCGGTCTCGTCAGTGAGGACCGCAAGGCCCGCGCCGTCGCCCTGATGTTCACCGGCCTGACGCTGGCAAATGTTCTCGGCGTCCCGCTGGGCACCGCGATCGGCCAGGCCTATGGCTGGCGCTCCACCTTCGGTGTCGTCACCGTCATCGGCGTCATCACCATCATCGGCCTGATCGCCATCCTGCCGAAGGACAAGCAGGAGAAGCAGAGCAGCCTGCTTGCCGAAATCTCGGCGCTGCGCAACGGCCGCCTGTGGCTGGCGCTGTCGACCACGGTGTTCTTCTCGGCCTCGATGTTTGCGCTCTTCACCTATATCGCCCCGCTGCTGCGCGATGTCACCGGCCTGTCGCCGGAAGGCGTTACCTGGACCCTGTTCCTGATCGGCATCGGCCTCACCGTCGGCAACCTGATCGGCGGCAAGCTCGCCGACTGGAAGCTTGGCGTGACACTGGCCGGTGTCTTTGCCGCAATCGCCGTCACCTCTGTCATCTTCAGCTTCACCAGTCGCTTCTTCATCCCGGCCGAAATCACCCTGCTCGTCTGGGCGATCGCCACCTTTGCCGCCGTTCCCGCACTGCAGGTCGGCGTCGTCAGCTTCGGCAAGGATGCGCCAAACCTGGTCTCGACCATCAATATCGGCGCCTTCAACACCGGCAACGCACTCGGCGCCTGGGCCGGAGGCATGGTGATCGAGAGTGGCTTCGAGCTCACCCGCGTACCCCTCGCAGCCGCCCTCATGGCCATCATCGGCCTCGGCGCGACCGCCCTCACCTATCTTTCGGCCCGGGGCAAGACGGCCCCCGCCCCGGCCGCGTGATCCCCGCCAGAAAAGGAAAGACTTATGACCAAGCTTTTTGAACCGACACAGGTTGGCGACATCGCCGTCAAGAACCGCATCGTCATGGCTCCGCTGACCCGCAACCGCTCGCCGGGCGCTGTGCCGAACGACCTGAATGTCGAATATTACCGCCAGCGCGCCAGCGCCGGCCTGATCATCACCGAGGCAACCCCGATCACCCATCAGGGCCAGGGTTATGCCGATGTTCCCGGCCTCTATACGAAGGAAGCGCTCGATGGCTGGAAGCGCGTCACCGACGCCGTCCATGCCGGCGGCGGCAAGATCGTCGTCCAGATGTGGCATGTCGGCCGTATCTCGCACACCACGTTGCAGCCAAATGGCGGCAAGCCGGTCTCCTCGACCAACCGCGCCGCCAAGGGCAAGACCTACCTCGTCAATCCTGACGGCACCGGCACCTTCGCCGAGACTTCCGAGCCTCGCGCCTTGGAAACCTCCGAAATCCCCGGCATCATCGAGGATTATCGCAAGGCTGCCCGCGCTGCCATCGACGCCGGCTTTGACGGCGTCGAAATCCACGGCGCCAATGGTTATCTGCTCGACCAGTTCATGCGCGACGGCATCAACGACCGCACCGACCAGTATGGCGGCTCGATCGAAAACCGCACCCGCCTGACCTTTGAAGTCGTGGAAGCCGTCACCAGGGAAATCGGCGCCGGCCGCACCGCCATCCGCCTGTCGCCGGTCACGCCGTCGAACGACAGCTACGATTCGAACCCGCAGGCCGTCTTCACCCACGTGGTCGAGGGACTGGCGAAATACGATCTCGCCTATATCCATATCGTCGAAGGCCAGACCGGCGGCGAACGCGACTACAAGGGCGGCACCAACCCCTCCTTCGACTATGCAGCGCTGCGCGCCGCTTATGAAAAGGCCGGCGGCAAGGCAAGCTGGATGGTCAATAACGGCTACGACCGCGACATGGCGATCGCCGCCGCCGAAACCGGCCGCGCCGACCTCGTCGCCTTCGGCAAGCCCTTCATCGCCAACCCGGATCTCGTCGAGCGCCTGCAGAAGAACCTGCCCCTCAACGCCGGCGACCAGGCCACCTTCTACGGCGGCGGCGCCAAGGGCTACACGGACTACCCGCTGATCGACAAGGTCGCGTAAGGACTGAGTGGAAACTGAGAAATCCCGCCCAAGAGGCGGGATTTCTTTTGGGGCAGCCGGCAGCAGGCACCTACCCCCGCCTCCCTCATTCCTGTGCTTGTCACAGGAATCCAGCCACGGCGCGTCTGCGCCGTGAATGACTCGTAAGGCCGAAAGTCTCCCGCGCCCCAGGACTGGGGCGCACTGGATTCCTGTGACATCCCGTGGGCGCGACCATAAGGGCACAGGAATGAGGAAAGTGGATGGGCTGCCCCTTCAAACCGACACTCCTGCCCCTACCTTCCACCCCATGTTCGAACCCTACCTCTCCCGCTGGTCCCTCACGCCGGACGGCCGGCCGATCGTCACCCCTAGCAGCAAGCTCCTGCCCGTCCTCTGGCGCGGCAAGCCGGCCATGCTGAAGATGTCGGAGGACGAGGCGGAGCGGGCCGGTGGCGCGTTGCTGGACTGGTGGGATGGCAAGGGTGCGGCGCGCGTCTATGCCCATGACAGCCACGCCGTTCTGATGGAGCGCTCGCTCAGCCCGCAGTCGCTGCTCAGGATGGCGCATGGTGAGCAGGACGACGAGGCGACGCGGATTATCTGCCGGACCGTCAACGCTCTCCACGCCCCGCGCCAAAAGCCTTTGCCGGCGCTGATCCCGCTGGATCGATGGTTCCGCGAACTGGCGCCCGCGGCAGCGGCCCATGGCGGCACGCTTGCCGATTGCGACCGCATTGCCCGGGCATTGCTGGCCAAGCCGCAGGCTGCGGCAGTCCTCCACGGCGACATCCATCACAGCAATATCCTCGATTTCGGCGAGGACGGCTGGCTGGTAATCGATCCCAAGGGGCTCTATGGCGAGCGTGGCTTCGATTTCGCCAACACCTTTGCCAACGAGGACCTGGCGACGATCGCCGCTCCCGGCCGGCTACAGCGCCAGTTGCCGATCGTCTCGGCGGAAACCGCCCTCGAACCCCGCCGCCTGCTGCAATGGATCGTCGCCTATTCCGGCCTGTCGGCCGCATGGTTTATGGGCGACGGCTCGAAGGAGAGCGCCGATCTGCAGCTGACGGTCGCCCGCATCGCGCTTGGGGAACTCGGCTAGCCCACGATCGCCTCGCGATTGGTGAGCAGTCCCGCGGTCTTCGGCAGGCAGCCGAGCGCCACCAGCGAGGCACGCACCGCTTCATCGATCGGCGTCTGCGGCTCGCGACCGAGCTCGGCGACCAGCTTGGCATTGGACATGCGCAGCGGCTCTTTCCAGAGGTAGCGCATTTCCTTCACCTCCCGCATGACGGTGACAAAGGGTGCCGCCAGCGGCACGATCCACCAGGGAAAGGCTGCTATCTTCGCTCGCCCGCCGGAGACACGCCTGATGGCCTCGACCATCTGCTGGCCATCGCGATCCCATAAGCCGTCCATGTGATAGACGGCGAAATCGGGCAGGCTAGTGGCGCGCTCGACAAGCGCCACCATCGTCTCCGCCACATCGGGCAGATAGGCCCACTGATGACCAATGCCATCGCGTGCCGGGTTCTTCAGCGTCCGGACCGGCTTGCCCGGCGTGACGATCTGCGAGAACCAGCTGTTGCCGGTCGTGCCCAGGCCGAAGAAATCACCGGCGCGGACGATGATCACACCGGTCCCCTGCTCCGCCGCCCGCTTCAGCCGCTTTTCCATCTCGACACGGATCGCTCCCTTCTTCGTCACCGGGTTCTGCGGGCTGTCTTCGCGCAGGACAGGAAAGGCATCCGGCCCGAAATTATAGACCGTCCCCGGCAGGACGATGCGGGCGCCAACCGAGCGCGCCGCCGCGATCGTATTGTCGAGCATCGGCAGCACCAGCTTTTCCCAGTCGCGATAGCCGGGCGGGTTCACCGCATGGATGATCAGAACCGTACCCTCCGCGGCCGCGCGGACATCGCTGGCATCCATCGCATCGCCCTGCACCCATTCGACTTCAGGCATGCGCTGCGATGCAGCCTTCGCATTGCGGTTCAGCGCCCGCACCTGCCATCCGCGCTGCATCAGCTTGCGGGCAACGGCGCCACCGATACCGCCCGTGGCGCCAAGAACGAGAGCTGTCTTCCGATCCTCTGTCATCTCAATCTCCTTGATGATGACGCGATCATGCGCCCGTCGCGCGATAAACGAAATTGACGAAATACGTGCATCATCTATACATAAATCAATGAGCGAAGAACCAAGCTGGGATCTCTACCGCACCTTTCTGACCGTGCTGGCACACGGCTCGCTTTCGGCTGCCGCCCGTGAACTCGGCCTGACCCAGCCGACCATCGGCCGCCATATCGACGCTCTTGAACAGGCCGTCGGCGCCGAGCTGTTTACCCGCTCACAAAGCGGCCTGCTGCCGACGGATGCCGCACAATTGCTCGCGCCCTTCGCGCAGACCATGGCCGCAAGCTCCTCGGCCCTCTTGCGCGCCGCCTCCGGCCATCGCGACCGGATCGACGGAACGGTGAGGATCAGCGCCAGCGAAGTGATCGCCGTCGAGGTCCTGCCGCCGATCCTCGCCGCCCTTCAGGATCGCCACCCCGAGCTCGAGATCGAGCTCTCGGCCTCCGATACTGTCGAGGACCTGCTCAATCGCGAGGCCGATATCGCCGTACGGATGATGGAGCCGCAACAGGATGCGCTCGTCGTCAGGCGGATCGGCGACATCCCGATCGGCTGCTACGCCCATCACGCCTATTTGGAAAAGCACGGCACGCCGCAAACGCTGGAAGATATCAAGACGCATCGCCTGATCGGCTTCGACCGTCAGACCGCCTATGTGCGCACGATGGTGAAACGCTTCCCGGTGGCCGAAGGCATCGCCTTTTCGCTGCGCACCGACAGCTATCTTGCGCAGCTCGCCGCCATCCGCGCCGGCGCGGGCATCGGCATGTGTCAGACGGGTCTTGGGGATGCCGATCCGAACCTCAGGCGCGTTCTTCCCGGCGTCATGGACATGCATATCGGCACGTGGGTCGCCATGCATGAAAATCTGAAGACGTCGCCGCGCTGCCGCGTGGCCTTCGATGCCTTGGTCGAGGGTTTGAAGCTTTATCTGGACAGCTGTGCCATCACGCGCGCCCGGTGACGCGCGGTCAGATATTGGATTGGATCGAAGTCAGGCGCCGGGCGATGCCTCGGCCCCAGGGCTTTTCCTGAACAGGCCGTCGACCACTTCGGTCTCCGGACGGTCGCCGCCCTCGGCATATTCCTCGTGCCACTTGCCCTTATCGTCCTGCCAGCTGATCTCGGCGGAATCGCCGCCGACCTGCTGCTCGGCAGCAACAATGCGCGCAGCTTCCAGCGCTTCGGCATGTGACGGGAAGGCCTCGGAATAGACGTTGCCCAAGCGGTACGCCCAGCCTCCGTCATGCGGCACAACCTCATAAACCACCTTGACCATGCACCTCTCCTCTTTGTTTTCTTGGACGCGGCGAAAAGCTTCCGGAGATCAATCCGGCGGATCGCGGGCGATGAAACAAGATACGAGGCACGCCGCGATGTCTGTCCGGCTGACCGATTTGGGCAGTATTCCATTAAATCGGACATAGCGCAAATTTGGCGTGTAGTGGCCCCGGCTTGATTAGCGATATCATCGGCTTAGATTGTTCTGGTGAATCAATTCCGGAGCCTAGCGTGACCCTCGCCGCACGACTGAGAGACGAAAAATTCCTGGTCATCGCGGTGATTGTCGCCGCCGTCGCCTATGGCCTCGAGCACAGCATCCTGGAAATGGGCCGCGGTGCGGCGTTGATCGCCGCCGCAGCACTCGTCGGCACGATCGTGCTCGCCTCCATCCGCGTCGCCCACCATGCCGAGATCCTCGCCGTCAAGGTCGGCGATCCCTACGGCACGATGATCCTGACGCTGTCGGCCGTCCTCGTCGAGGTCATCATACTCGCCATCATGATGTCAGGCGAAAGCTCGCCGACGCTGGTGCGCGACACGATCTATTCGGCGCTGATGCTGGATATCAACGGCATCCTCGGCCTCGCCGCCCTGCTCGGTGGCCTCAAGCACGGCGAGCAGCCCTATAACGACAATTCCGGCAAGACCTACGGCGTGATGATCCTGACGGCGATCGGCATTTCGATGATCGTTCCCGAATTCGTGCCCGACGACAAATGGCACTATTATTCCGGCTTCACGATCATCGCCATGATCGCGCTCTACGGCCTCTTCCTGCGCATGCAGGTCGGCCAGCACAGCTATTTCTTCAGCTACAGCTATCCGCGCGCCGAGCGGAAAGGCAACGCACCGGACGAGCACCACACCGACGAACCGGCATCGGCGTCGATCATCACCATCCTGATCGGCGTCGTCATCATCGGCGCGCTCGCCGAATTCATGTCGGCCTTCATGACCGAGGGCCTGCGCGACACCGGCGCCCCGATCGCGCTGACCGCCATCGTCGTCGCCGCAATCTCCGCCGCCCCCGAAATCCTGACGGCGCTCCGCGCCGCGCTGAAGAACCGCATGCAGGCAACGGTCAACATCGCCATGGGCGCCTCGCTCTCGACGGTGATCCTGACGGTCCCGGTCATGGAGGCCATCGCCCTCTACACCGGCCAGCCCTTCGTCATGGCCATGACCCCGGTCCAGACGGTGATGGTCGCCATCACCCTGATTGCCGCCGCCATCAACCTCAACGACGGCGAAACCAACGCCATCGAGGGAATGACGCATTTCATTCTGTTCGCAACGTTCCTGATGCTGTCGGCGCTGGGGCTATAGAGGCGAATTCAGAATTTGAAAGCATGTGGATGATCCGCCAATGCGCGATCCACTGTTAGCAGCTTCAAGTTTTCGATCTGACACTGAGACAGCAGAAGTCGGTCGAAAGGATCGCGGGTACTCGGCTCGGGTTCAGCTGCGGTAATCACGTGGCCGACCTCGATGCCCAGCAGCGAAAGCCCCATCTCATCAAGCGACCGCGCTATCTCGTCGAGAGGCATGCCCGGGTCGAGCTTTCCCAATCTCGTCTTGATGGCAATTTCCCATAGGCTGGCAATGCTCGCGAAGCCCACAGTTTCCTGATCTACCAGCAGCTCGGGGACATCGGGAAAGCGTTCACCGACATCTCCACGCAGGATCGCCAAGATCATATGGGTGTCGAGCAGCAGCCTCATATTTAGGGCAAAGGCCGAATGAGAAAGTCTTCAGGCAATGGGTCGTCGAAATCATCGGCGATAAAAGGCACGGGATTGGTAATGCCCTT
Source organism: Rhizobium sp. Rhizsp82 (assembly GCF_047325115.1). Classification (NCBI taxonomy): domain Bacteria; kingdom Pseudomonadati; phylum Pseudomonadota; class Alphaproteobacteria; order Hyphomicrobiales; family Rhizobiaceae; genus Rhizobium; species Rhizobium sp. Rhizsp82. The sequence continues at coordinate 3,375,742 of NZ_CP168570.1, forward strand.
CGACTTCAAATAAGCCTGCCCCGCCGCGAGATCCAAACCGCCGCGCGGCTTGTGCGGCACCAGATCGAAAACCGGCCGTCCATTGCGGGTGACGACGATCGTCTCGCCCTCTTCCACCTCACGGGCAAGTTCGGTCAGCCGGTTTTTGGCATCTCTGATCGATACGGTTTTCATGAGACCAATGTAGCTACATGTGGCCACATCGTCAAATCGGCAAACAAAAAGCCCGCCGTCTCCGGCGGGCTTCGGTATTCCAACTGTAAAACTATCGCTTACTTGCAAGCGCCGCAGAAGCGCTGGATACGGCGGCAAGCTTCTTCCAGCAGGTCTTCGGAGGTTGCGTAGGAGATGCGGAAGTTCGGGCCGAGGCCGAAGGCCGAGCCGTGGACGACGGCAACGCCTTCGCTCTCCAGCAGCTCGGTGACGAAGTCTTCGTCGGTTTCGATGACCTTGCCCGACGGAGCGGTCTTGCCGATTAGGCCCTTGCAGGACGGATAGACGTAGAAGGCGCCTTCCGGAACCGGGCAGGAAATGCCCTTGGCCTGGTTGAGCATAGAGACGACGAGATCGCGGCGTCCTTCGAAGATCTTCTTGTTGGCCGGGATGAAGTCCTGCGGACCGTTCAGTGCTTCGACGGCGGCCCACTGGGCGATCGAGGTCGTGCCCGAGGTCTGCTGGCCCTGGATCATGTCCATCGCCTTGATCAGCTGCAGCGGGCCGGCTGCATAGCCGATGCGCCAGCCGGTCATGGCATAGGCCTTGGAGACGCCGTTCATCGTCAGCGTGCGGTCGTAGAGCGACGGCTCGACTTCGACAGGCGTCGCGAACTTGAAGTCGCCATAGGTCAGGTGCTCGTACATGTCGTCGGTCAGAACCCAGACATGCGGATGCTTGACGAGAACGTCGGTCAGCGCCTTCAGCTCGTCATGCGTATAGGCAGCGCCCGACGGGTTGGACGGCGAGTTGAACATGAACCACTTGGTCTTCGGCGTGATTGCCTTTTCGAGGTCGGCGGCCTGGAGCTTGAAGTTGTTCTCCTGGGTCGTCGCGACGAACACGGGCGTGCCGCCGCAAAGGGCTACGATCTCGGGATAGGAAACCCAGTACGGCGTCGGGATGACGACTTCATCGCCGGCGTTCAGCGTCGCCATGAAGGCGTTGAAGAGGATGTGCTTGCCGCCGGTACCGACGATCGTCTGCTCCCACGTATAGTCGAGATTGTTCTCGCGCTTGAACTTCGCGGCAATCGCCTTGCGCAGTTCCGGGATACCGGAGATCGGCGTGTACTTCGTCTCGCCGCGGCGGATCGCGTCGATCGCCGCTTCCTTGATATTGTCAGGCGTATCGAAATCCGGTTCGCCAGCGCCGAGGCCGATCACGTCGCGTCCTTTGGCTTTCAGCTCGCGCGCTTTCTGAGCGACGGCGATGGTGGCTGAAGGCTTCACACGGGAAAGAGCATCGGCAAGGAAGGCCATGATATCGGTCCTATACGGTTGAAAGGGGCAGAAAGCCGGGACCGGAATTCTGCGCTAAGGTCTATGTCCAATGTAGACAGGCATTTCAAGGGCAAAGGCGCGATGGCGCCGATGATTCTTATTGATCAATTGCCGCACCTGAAAGCCGTGCCGGAATCGTCTTTGCAGCGATGCGCTGAATCACTTTGCGAAGAACTTGAATCGATTTCTGAAGTCATCCGGATTTACCCCTTAAAATCAGAAACTTCCACGTTTCGGGCCTTTGCCGCAAATAAGCCGCAACAAATGCCGCGGCACGCCGCAATTCGGTCGTGAGCCCGCCGGGATCGAAGCCTCAATCTGGATCATCCGAAGTTGGTTATTGAGGGTATGCCAATGTTTCTGGAAGACGAGTTTGCCACCGAGCGGCTCCGCGCCAGCCGTGTGTCCTTTTCATTTCTGATCGCGTTCACCACATTTTTCGCATCGCTGATGATGGCCGCAGGCCTGGTGTCCGCCGCCCGCGCCGAAGAGGCGCAGCCGCAGAAGGTCGAGCAGCTCGCAGGCCTCGTTCGCCCGAACGACGTCAACAGCGGCTCGCTGCTCTTCCCGTCGAAGGAGCCCGGCTTCTTCATCGAGGCGCCACGGCTGAAGACCGACGTCCAGATGGACGTCTCCGGCCCCGTTGCCCGCGTCAAGGTCACCCAGCGTTTCCAGAACCCGAGCAAGGGCTGGGTCGAAGGCACATACGTCTTCCCGCTGCCGGAAAATTCCGCCGTCGACGAACTGAAGATGCAGATCGGCGACCGCTTCATCGAGGGCCAGATCAAGCCGCGCCAGGAAGCACGCGAGATCTACGAACAGGCCAAGGCCGAAGGCAAAAAGGCGGCCCTTCTCGAACAGCAGCGCCCGAACATCTTCACCAACCAGGTCGCCAATATCGGCCCCGGCGAAACCATCGTTGTCCAGATCGAATATCAGCAGACCGTGCACCAGTCGGGCGGCGAGTTCTCGCTGCGCTTCCCGATGGTCGTCGCACCCCGCTACAATCCGGCCCCCGTGGTCCAGACCGTCGAGTTCAACAACGGCGCCGGTTTCGCGGTCCCGTCCGATCCGGTGCCGAACCGCGAGAAGATCGAAGCGCCGGTGCTCGATCCGCGCGAAAACGCCAGGATCAATCCGGTGGCGCTGACCGTGAACCTCAAGGCAGGCTTTCCGCTCGGCGACGTAAAATCCGCCTTCCACGATGTCGATATCAAGCAGGACGGCGACCAGAACCGCGTCATCAGCCTGAAGGGTGACTCTGTCCCGGCAGACAAGGATTTCGAGCTCACCTGGAAGGCTGCCCCCGGCAAGACGCCGAGCGCCGGCCTCTTCCGCGAAGTCCTGAACGGCAAGACCTATCTGCTCGCCTTCGTCACCCCGCCCGCAACGCCTGACGCTTCCACGGCGCCGCTGAAGCGCGAAGTCGTCTTCGTCATCGACAATTCCGGATCGATGTCCGGCGAGTCGATCGCCCAGGCAAAGGAAAGCCTGGCCCTGGCGATCTCCAGGCTCGGTCCCGACGACCGCTTCAACGTCATCCGTTTCGACGACACGATGACCGATTACTTCGGCGGCCTCGTCGGCGCGACACCTGACAATCGCGAGAAAGCGATCGCCTATGTACGCGGCCTTACCGCCGATGGCGGCACCGAGATGCTGCCGGCGCTCGAGGATGCGCTGCGCAATCAGGGCTCGGTTGCCAATGGCGCGCTCCGCCAGGTGGTCTTCCTCACGGATGGCGCAATCGGCAACGAGCAGCAGCTGTTCATGGAGATCACCAACAACCGCAGCGATGCCCGTGTCTTCACCGTGGGCATCGGCTCGGCGCCGAATTCCTACTTCATGACCAAGGCCGCCGAGCTCGGCCGCGGCACCTTCACCCATATCGGCTCGACCGATCAGGTGGCCTCACGCATGGGCGAACTCTTCACCAAGTTGCAGAACCCGGCCATGACCGATATCGCCGCCACTTTCGACGGCGTGCAGGCAAGCGACATCACGCCGAACCCGATGCCCGACCTCTATACCGGCGAGCCTGTGGTCCTGACCGCCGAACTGCCGACGGACAAACCATCAGGCAAGCTGCAGATATCAGGCAAGACCGGCGCCCAGCCCTGGCGCGTCGAGATGGATATCGCCAATGCCGCCGACGGCAAGGGCCTCTCCAAGCTGTGGGCGCGCCGCAAGATCGACGATCTTGAAGCCCGCTCCTATGAGCGCCAGGACCCGGCAGCACTCGACAAGGATGTCGAGGCGATCGCCATGGCCCACCATCTCGTCTCCCGCGTCACCAGCCTCGTCGCCGTCGACGTCACGCCGTCGCGTCCCGATGGCCAGCCGGTCAGCTCGACCAAGCTGCCGCTCAACCTGCCCGACGGCTGGGACTTCGATAAGGTGATGGGCGAACCCGCCCCTGCCCCGGCTGGCAACGCACCGGATCACGCCATGGCAAAGCCGCAGATGGAATTTGCCGCCGTCGCCAACCAGATGGCCGCTGCCCCGACACCGGGTGCAGCAAACCTGATCGCCCAGCGCTCGGCATCGGTAAAGCTGCCGCAGACGGCAACCCTTGCCGACCGGCAGATCATGCAGGGCCTGACCATGCTGCTCGCAGCCCTGGCCGCTGCAGGTGGCTTTGCGATCTGGCGCCGCCGCATCCGCGGCGCCTTCCTGGCGGGAGGCCGCTGATGCCCGGCGCACAACGCGGAAGCTGGAACGAGGAAGCGGGCGAGTTCGAACCGCTTCCGAGCTATCTGGAGCTGATGATGGCGAATGCCGCAGCGACGGCGTTTGAGATCGACGCGCCCCGGAAAAGCCTCCTCGCCCGCCTGTCGGCGATGGAGAAGGTGATCGCAGTCGCCATCCTCGGCCTCGGGCTCTACGGCACTGCGCTGATGACCAGCGGCTTCTACATGAAGGGCAAGGCAGAACTCTCGCAAGTGCTGCTGAAGCGCGCCTTCGCCGCCGAGCTGCGCGGCGAGGATGCCAAGCCCTGGCCCTGGGCCGATTTCACCACAGAGGCCGAAGTCAGCGCCCCGCGCCTCGGCAAGACGGCGATCGTGCTCTCAGGCGCCACCGGCGAAGCCCTCGCCTTCGGCCCGGCCTGGCTCAGCAACACGCCGCAGCCCGGTGAAGAAGGCACCTCCGTCATCGCCGCCCACCGCGACACGCATTTCCGCTGGCTGAAGGATGTGCGCGCCGGAGACGATATCGAGATCACCCGCCGCGACGGCTCCGTCCTGACCTTCAAGGCAACAGATGCCCGTGTCGCCCGCTGGGATGAAAGCGGCATCGACGCCGCGTCAGAGGGCCGCCACCTCGTGCTGACGACCTGCTGGCCGTTCGACGCCACCGAGCGCGGCCCGATGCGCTACATCGTCGAAGCCGAACTGGTCGACAGGATCCAGACCGGCACCGTTCAACCCGGCAACACAAAGCCGTTATCCGGGAGTTAATGAGGTTGAAGCGATCGCCCCCGCGCGCCACCTACCCGCCTGGATGGTAGAACGGGGAGATCATGAACATGCTCAAGGGATTGCGCATCGCTTTGGCGGCAGGCGCCGCATTTGCAACAGCCGGCGCGGCATTCGCCGCCGACAGGGTGCAGACCAAGAAAGTGACGGTCAGCGTCGATACGCTGGCAACCGGGCTCGATCATCCCTGGGCGGTCGAGGTCATGCCCGACGGCGCCTATCTCGTCACCGAACGCCCCGGCAATATCAGGATCATCCGCGACGGCAAGGCATCAGAGCCGCTCGGCGGCGTGCCCGAGGTCAGCGCCCGCGGCCAAGGCGGCCTGATGGATGTGGCGCTCGCCCCGGATTTCGCCCAAAGCCGCATCCTCTATCTCACCGCCGCGATTGCCAATGCCAAGGGATCGGGCACGGAAGCCTTCTCTGCAAAGCTCTCGGCCGACGAGAGCAGGCTTGAGGACGTGAAGCCGATCTTCACCATGGCGAAGTTCACCGGCGGCAACATCCAGTACGGCTCGCGGATCGCCATCGCCGGCGATGGCGGCCTGTTCATCAGCGTCGGCGACCGCGGCAGCCGCGACCGCTCGCAGGATTTCAAGGACGACGCCGGCTCGATCATCCATGTGAATGCCGATGGCAGCATCCCCGCCGATAATCCCTTCCGCGACGGCGCTAAGGCGCTCCCCGAAATCTGGTCGAAGGGCCACCGCAACCCGCAGGGCATCGCCTTCGACAGCGCCGATGGCAAGCTCTACACCGTCGAGCACGGCGCCCGCGGTGGCGACGAGATCAACCTGATCGAGCCGGGCAAGAACTATGGCTGGCCCGTCATCACATATGGCCGCGACTATTCCGGCGCCAAGATCGGCGAAGGAACGGAAAAGGCCGGACTGGAGCAACCCCTCCACTACTGGGATCCCTCGATCGCGCCGGGCGCCATCGCCGTCTATCGCGGCAAGATGTTCCCGGAATGGGACGGCGACATGCTGGTGGCCGCGCTGAAGTTCCAGCTGCTGTCGCGCATGCAGCGCGACGAAAGCGGCAAGTTCACCGCCGAGGAACGTCTGTTCGAGGGCAATTACGGCCGCATCCGCGACGTGACCGTGGCTCCAGATGGCGCATTGCTGATGGTCACCGACGAAAGCGACGGCGCGCTGCTGCGCGTCTCCCGCGCCGCCGATCAGGACGGCTGATCGCAGATTGGAAATTTCAGTCCGCAGTATCAGCCCCGGCTGATGCGTTCATTCACGCTTGCTGAAACAAAACCCAGCTGCTAACCACGGCCATCACACCGTGCTCCCCGCAATCGAGGAATGACATGACTCGCGTTCAGGCGAACCTGTTGCTGTTGCTTGCTGCTGCCATCTGGGGCGGCGGCTTCGTGGCGCAGTCGACAGCGATGAAGGAACTCAGCCCGTTCTGGTTCATCGGCCTGCGTTTCGCCGTTGCGACGGCCGCCGTCCTGCCCTTCGTTCTGCTCGAGCGCCGCAAGGCTGCCGTCAAGACCAGCAGGCGCCATCTCGGCCTCTACCTGGCGATCGGCCTTGCCCTCTTCGGTGGCGCCGCGACCCAGCAGGTCGGCCTGCAGACGACGTCGGTCACCAATTCGAGCTTCATCACCGGCCTCTACGTGGTCTTCGTACCGGTCATCGCCGTGCTCTTCCTGCGCCGCCCGCCGCACTGGATCATCTGGCCGGGCGCCGTCATGGCAATCGCCGGCATCTACCTTCTGTCGGGCGGACATTTGTCGGCTCTGACGGTCGGCGATGGCCTGACCGTCATCTGCGCCGGCTTCTGGGCGATCCAGATCACGCTGGCAGGAACGACCGTCAAGGAAACCGGCCGCCCCCTGGCCCTGTCGGCCACACAGTTTGCCATCACCTCTCTGCTCGCTCTCATCGTCGCCGCGATGTTCGAACCCGTCAGCCTCGACGCCATCATGGGCGCAGCACCCGAGATCCTCTATGTCGGCGTTTTCTCCTCTGGCGTCGCCTTCGTGCTGCAGATCATCGGCCAGCGATATACGACACCCTCGCAGGCGGCGATCTTCCTGTCGTCGGAGGCGCTGTTCGGTTCCTCGCTCGCCGCATTGATCCTTGGCGAGACAATCCCCCCAGTCGGCTATATCGGCTGTGCGCTGATGTTTAGCGCTATGCTTGTAGTCGAGGTGGTGCCCGAACTGTCGCGACGCCGCGCCCAAGCGGTCTGAAACCGCATCCACGGCACATCGCCGGAATGATTCGGAATTTTTTTTGGGTGGGTCTGAAGACCCGCTCACGTTGTGTTTTTGGGAAAATCTGCTCACAAATTATATTGCAGACGATACAAAACGTTAATCATGCACCCGCACGGAGCGATTTTTTGCGTTTTGGCGCAAATAGGACACCCGCAGCGACTGTGCTCCTGAGGACACGTTAAAAAACTTTTGCTTGCCAATTCCCAATAATCACAGCAATCTCGCGGCGTTCGGGCATTTTGCGAGCATGGGAAGTCCTTAAGAAAGTGCGCGCCGGAAACGCTAATATTCCGGTCAGCCGGTCTCACAAGATGGGGAATAATCCCACCAAGAGACAGGCCGAGGTAGAGGGGACCTTTTTCTCGAAATTCAAGAACTGCCTGCTAGCGCTCCGGAAGGGGCATAATTGATGCTGCCCGTGTGGATGGCGGGCAGAGAGAAAAGGACCTGACGCATGGCCGAGACTGGCACTGTAAAATTCTTCAATACCGACAAAGGCTTCGGCTTTATCAAGCCGGATAAGGGTGGCGCCGATATCTTTGTACACATTTCTGCCGTTCAGGCTTCCGGCCTCGCCGGACTGACGGAAAACCAGAAGGTAAGCTTCGACACGGAGCCGGATCGCCGCGGCAAGGGACCGAAGGCCGTCAATCTTCAGATTGCTGGCTGAGCCCAAACAAGGCCGTCGAATTCGAGTTGAAGCCCGGCAGAAATGCCGGGTTTTGTTATTCAGCATCCGTTCAGATAGCCGCCACTATCGTCTCAACATCACGGCGCAGGAACCCGCAGCCGTCCTGAAGAGTTTTAAAGGCAGCACTTCCCGCTGTCTTGGAGAGTAGGACAAGATCATGAACACGATCGCAAAGACACTTCTTCTGACGGCCGCAGCCGCCGCTCTCAGCCTTTCCGCTGTCAGCGAAGCTTCCGCCGACAGCTGGCGCCATCACCACAATAACGACGCCTGGGTCGGCGGTGCCGTTGGCCTCGCAACCGGCCTCGTTGTCGGCTCGGCAATCGCGAACGCCAACCAGCCGCGCTACTATTATGATGAGCCGCGCTACGCAGAACCGGTTTACGAGCCGGAATACGAAGCCGTACCGGTCTACCGCGCTCCCCCGCGTTACTACGCACCGGTCCGCGCCGGCATCGAGCCCTGGACGCCGCAGTGGCAGCGTTACTGCTCGTACCGCTACCGCACCTTCGATCCGGGCACCGGCACCTTCATCGGCAACGATGGCCGCGAGCACTTCTGCACCGCCGGCTGATCGCCGCCCGATCCGATATAATGAAAGCGCCGCTCATCGAGCGGCGCTTTTCGTTTGTCAAATGCCCTGCAGGAACGGGTTGTTGCGCCGCTCGTCGCCGATCCGGCTCCCCGGCCCGTGACCGCAGATGAAGCCGACATCGTCCCCCAGCGGCAGCACCTTGTCGCGGATCGACGCCATCAGCTGGTCGTGATCCCCGCCCGGCAGATCGGTGCGCCCGATCGAACCGTTGAACAGCACATCGCCGAGATGCGCGAAATTCTGCGCGCGATTGACGTAGATCACATGCCCGGGCGCATGACCCGGCGTGTGATAGACCTCGAACTCGTGATTGCCGAACGACACCTTGTCGCCGTCTTCCAGCCAGCGGTCCGGCTCGACATTCTTGAGACCGGTGATCCCGTACTTCTGCTGCTGCGTCTCGATCCGCTGCAGCAGCGGCAGGTCGTCCTTGTGCGGACCGACAATATCGATCCCCAGCGCCGCCTTGAGATCCTTGGCGCCGCCGGCATGGTCGAGATGGCCATGCGTCAGCCAGATTTCCTTGATCTTGAAGCCGTTCTCCTCGACCACCTTGACGATCGTCTCGACGTCGCCGCCGGGATCGACCACTACCCCCTCCTTGGTGTCAGGATCGAAAAGCACGGTGCAATTCTGCTGAAACGGTGTCACCGGAATGATTCCGGCCTGTAGCATACCCATTGGCGCCTCTTATGTTCTCTACCCGCCCCTATAGTCTGAATGGCGAGTGACGAAAGCAAGTTTTTATCCGCGCCTCACACCTAAGAGACAGGCTGTAACAACAGTTTATGACGGCGAAACGCGCCTTCCGTTTCAATTTTTCCTTTGAGAATCAAACACCTGCGAGAAACTCCCGGCATGGTGGAAACAATAGGCTTACGCCTTTTGGAACCGGATGGTGAACGGTGCGTTTCCAGCCCGGTAAACAAGGAGAAATGCAAATGACCATGACGAGAAACATTTTCCTGGCAGGCGCCGTGCTTGTTGCAAGCGCGGGCTTTGCGCATGCGGAAATGGCCGCCACGGCCATCAACGATCTCAATGTCCGCGCCGGTCCCGGCCCGCAATACCCTTCCGTCGGCATCGCCACCCGCGGCTCGTCGGCCTATCTCGACGGCTGCATCCAGGGCAGCCGCTGGTGCCGCGTCGATGTTAACGGCGTCCGCGGCTGGGTCTATGCCGAATATCTGCAGGTCCAGCATGAAGGCGCCCCTGTCGTCGTCGAGCAGAACCAGACGAGCCTCGGCGTCCCCGTCGTGACCTACGAGACGACGGCGAGCGTCGTTCCCGCCGAGCCGCAGCCCGGCCCCGGTGACGAGCTGCTCGGCCCGGTCGGAGACGTCGATGCGATCACGCCGCCGGCCGAAGTCCGCACCTATATCGACACCACGCCGGCGCAGACCGTGCAGCTCGGCGGTGATGTCGTCGTCGGTGCAGAGGTTCCGGCTGACGTGACCTTCCAGGAAGTCCCGAATTACGAATATCGCTACACCCGCATCAACGACCGCTCGGTGCTGGTCGATCCCGGCACCCGCCGCATCGTCTACGTCTATAACTGAGGCGGATGAGCGATCCGGAATGAAACAGAAAAGGCGGCCGCCTGGCCGCCTTTTCGCATTTCTGTGGACAAGTTTACTGCGAGGCGACTGTCTATCCACCGGCTCCCCGTACACCCAGCCTGTTGATTGTTGTCCCGATTGCGTTTTATCCACTGACGCACTGGGGAAAAATATGCGTTGTATTGGGAAGCGGAGACTGGCCGGGTTCGGGCGAAGACGAGCCTCGGCCCGAGCTCTGCAAGGTCCGGGAGCGCCGAGAGCGGCCCGGAACGCATGGGATGAGAAAGGGAAATGACGTGGCGCCACGACAGACCAGCGCGAAAGCGGCCAAGCCTGAGCCGCTGTCCACGCCGATGGAAAACAGCGGCATCATCGACTTCGAAATCATCGAGCTGTTCTTCTTCGCCTATCGCGATTTCGTCTCCGATCCGGACGCCATCCTTGAAAAAAGCGGCTTCGGACGCGCCCATCACCGGGTGGTACACTTTGTTAACCGTGAACCCGGCATGACCGTTGCTGATCTTCTGGATACATTGAAGATTACCAAACAGAGCCTCGCCCGAGTGCTCAAACAACTGATCGATTCAGGCTATATTAGACAAGTCGCGGGCCCGGAAGACCGGCGCCAGCGCAAGCTTTATCCGACAAAGACGGGGCGCGAACTGGCGCTTGCTCTGGCGGAGCCGCAATCGCGCCGCATTGAGAGGGCATTCGACAATGCTTCTCTTGAAACGCGCGAGAGCGTGAAGGCATTTCTGAGGGGCATGCGGGACAGGCAAACAGCGAAAGCGGACTGAATGGCGGGAAAGACAATCATTTCTGATGATGCGGCGCATCTGCTTGTCGTCGACGACGACACGCGCATCCGTGCACTGCTCAACCGTTACCTCACCGAGAACGGCTTCCGGGTGACCGTTGCCGCCGATGGCGCCGAGGCACAGCGCAAGCTCACCGGGCTCGATTTCGACCTGATCATCATGGACGTGATGATGCCCGGCGAATCCGGCATCGACGTGACGCGCGGATTGCGGGCGATCAAGAACGTTCCGATCATCATGCTGACAGCGCTGGCAGAGTCGGACAATCGCATCGCCGGCCTGGAAGCGGGCGCCGACGACTATCTGTCGAAGCCCTTCGATCCGCGCGAGCTGGTGCTGCGCGTCAACAACATCCTGCGCCGCAACGCCTCGGATGCGCCGAAGATCGAGCAGATCATGTTCGGCCCCTACACCTTCTCGCTGACCCGCAAGGAGCTGAAGAAGGCGGCCGAAGTGATCCGGCTGACGGATCGCGAGCAGGAAATCATGCTGCTCTTTGCCCGGCGCGCCGGCGATACCATCCCGCGCCACGAGCTGATCGGCGACGACGTCGATGTCGGCGAACGCACGATCGACGTGCAGATCAACCGTCTGCGCCGCAAGATCGAGGATGATCCGGCAAATCCTGTCTGGCTCCAGACGGTTCGTGGTATAGGATACAGGCTGAGCATCGATTGATGCTCCGGACGTCAGGATCGCGACAGAGATGGTGACATTCGAAAGCCTGCGGCGCGAAGAGCGCTTGCCCGCCACCGGTTGGAAGTGGTTCACGCGCTTTCTGCGCCGCCGCCTGCCGACGGGCATCTATGTCCGCTCGCTGCTGATCATCATCATGCCGATGCTGCTTTTGCAATCGGTCGTCGCCGCCGTGTTCATGGAACGCCACTGGCAGATGGTCACGCAACGCCTGTCGATGGCCGTCACGCAGGACATCGCCGCGATCATCCAGATCATCGACACCTATCCTCAGGATGCCGACTATACGGCCATCACCAAGATCGCCCGCGAGCAGATGAAGCTGCAGATCTCGATCGAGCCGGACGGCGACCTGCCGCCGCCGCGTGAAAAGCCGTTCTTCTCGATCCTCGACGGCATCCTCTCCGATGAGCTCAATGACCAGATCAAGCGCCCCTTCTGGATCGATACGCTCGGCGATTCCAGTCTCGTCGAAATCCGCATCAAGCTGAATGACAAGATTCTGCGGGTGCTGACCAAGCGCAATCAGACCTACGCCTCCAACACCCATATTTTCATCGTCTGGATGGTCGGCGCCTCGCTGGTGCTGATCGGCGTCTCGATTCTCTTCCTGCGCGGCCAGATAAGGCCGATCCAGGCGCTGGCGGCCGCTGCCGAGAGTTTCGGCAAGGGCCAGAAGGCCGAGAATTTCTATCCGCGTGGCGCCGACGAAGTCCGCCGCGCCGGTCTCGCCTTCATCCTGATGCGTGAACGCATCGAACGGCAGATCGAGCAGCGCACGGCGATGCTCACAGGCGTCAGCCACGACCTGCGCACGATCCTCACCCGCTTCAAATTGCAGCTGGCGCTCGCCGGCAACAATCCCGACCTGCAGGGCATGGCCGACGACGTCAACGACATGCAATCGATGCTGGAAGCCTACATGGCCTTCGCCCGCAGCGAGATCGAAGAGGATGTCGGCGAACTCAAGATCAGCGAGATGCTCGCCAAGATCGAGACCGATTTTGCCTTGCACGAAAAGAGCTTCAGCTATTCGATCGAAGGCGATGACGAGATCGTCGTGCGCCCCAACGCCTTCACCCGGCTGGTCACCAATCTCGCATCGAACGCCCGCCGCTATGCCAACTCGCTGAATATCGAGGCCAAGCATGGCTCCAAATGGCTGACGCTGACCTTCGATGACGACGGCCCCGGCATTCCCGAAAAGAACCGCGAAGACGTCTTCAAGCCGTTCTTCCGCCTCGACGAAGCCCGCAACCTCGACGACTCAGGCACAGGGCTCGGCCTCGCCATCGCCCGCGACATCGCTCGCAGTCACGGCGGCAACGTCACGCTCTCCGACAGCCCGCTCGGCGGCCTGCGCGCCGTCATCCGCGTTCCCGCGTGAGTGTTCGATGAGCATTTTCGAGAAAATGACCTGGCTCAACCCGCCGCCCTCGGCCGAAGTCCGCGACGGCGCGCTGCACGCCCGCTCCGGCGAGAAGACCGATTTCTGGCAAGGCACCTATTACGGCTTCCACCGCGACGACGGCCATTTCCTGCATCAGCAGCGCGAGGGCGATTTCACCGCCGAAGTCACCTTCTCCGGCCGCTACGAGGCGCTCTACGATCAGGCCGGCCTGATGATCCGCGCCGATGAACGCCGTTGGATGAAATGCGGGATCGAATATACCGACGGTGCCATAAATTTCAGCACCGTCGTTACCAACGGCAATTCCGACTGGTCCGCCTTCCGCATCGACCACGACTTCGCGCAGATCTCGGCCCGCGTCACCCGCAACGGCGACGCCCTCTTCATCCAGTACCGCACCGATGTCATGAAAGATTGGCGCATGGCGCGCCTCGCCTGGTTCGATCCCGCGATCGAAACCCTGATGGTCGGCCCCGCCTTCTGCTCCCCGCAACGCGCCGGCTTCGAGGCAACCTTCCATTCCTTCACGCTGACCGATCCGGTCTCGCGCGATATTCACTGATCACATCAACTTCTTGCCGTTGGGCACCGGCTTGTCCGTTGCCGCCAGCACGATCGCGCCGGCTTCGTCCTCGAAGCCGAGGGTCAGCACTTCCGAGCGGAAGGGGCCGATCTGGCGGGGCGGGAAGTTGACGACGCCGAGGACCTGGCGGCCGACGAGGTTGTCGAGATTATAGTGCACGGTGATCTGCGCCGAGGACTTCTTGACGCCGATCTCGGGGCCGAAGTCGATCAGCAGCTTGATCGCCGGCTTGCGCGCTTCCGGAAAAGGCGATGCCTCGATGACCGTGCCGACACGGATGTCGACGCGCTCGAAATCGGCATAGGTGATTTCGTCAGCCATGATCCGCCTCAGCCCGCCAGTTCCTGGGCGCGCGTGCGCGCGGCCTCGAGAGCCTCATCAAACAGCGGCTGCATCCCCTTTTCCGCCATCAGCACGGCAAGTGCGGCAGCGGTCGTGCCGCCGGGAGAGGTGACGTTCTGGCGAAGCTTGGAAGCGTCGTCGGGGGACTGGTGGAGAAGTTCACCAGCCCCCGCGACCGTTTCCCGTGCAAGACGCATGGCGAGGTCCGCCTGCAGGCCAAGTTTACGGCCTGCCTCAGCCATGCACTCGACGAGATAAAACACGTAAGCAGGGCCGCTGCCCGACAGCGCCGTAACGGAATCAATGTCGGACTCGGCCGGAACCCACTCAACAGGACCGGATACGCGAAGAAGAGAATGAACGCGGTCGCGCTGTTCGGCGCTGACCTTCGCATTGGCAAAAGCACCGGTGACGCCGCGGCCGACCATGGCAGGCGTATTCGGCATGGCGCGAACCATCGCGGCCTCGCCGAGATGCTTCTCGAGGAAACCGAGCGTCTTGCCGGCAGCGACCGAAACCACGACCGTATTCGGCCCGACCGCATGCTTCACCGGCGGCAGAACGGCTTCCATCACCTGCGGCTTGACCGCGATGAACAGGACACCGGCCTTGAGACCGGCAGGCGCCGCCGTCACATGCGTCGCCCCCGCATCCTCGATCGTCTTCATCATCGCCGGCGACGGGCCGGGATCGACGACGACCACGGAGGAACCGGGGACGCCGTTCTTCAGCCAGCCGGAGAGCATCGCGCCCCCCATATTACCGGCACCGATGAGAACGATAGGATCTGCAGAGACGCTGGACATGATGGATTACGCTTCGCCGACGGTTTCGAAAAGAACGGCTTCCATCGCCTTAGCGGCATCGAGGCCGGACCAGATGACGAACTGGAATGCCTGATAATAGGCTTCGCAGGTATCGAGCGCGCTCGAAAGCAGCACTTCGACCTGACGGTTGGTGGGCTCGGCGCCGCCTGCGAGCAGCAGCGACTGGCGGAAGATGATCACGTCTTCCTGGCGCCACAGGTCGAAATGGCCCATCAGCACCTGGCCATTGATGGCAGCCAGCAGCTTGGTGACTTCGTTGACGCGATTTTCCGGCACCTTGATATCGAAGGCGCAACCGAGATGAAGAGCTTCAAACTCTTCCATCCAGGAAAAGGAGATGTGGTAATCGGCCCACTTCCCCTCGACCGTCATCGCGATCTCGTCCTCGCCTGACCGTTCAAATGCCCAGTCATTATTGGCGGCGACGTACTCGATCATATCGACCGGGTTCGACTGACGCTCGAATTCCAATTCCATCAGGCTCATGCAGCACCTTCTTGACCGGGAATGAATGCGACTGACTTGGGTCTACACAACACAAGAAAAGACACACGCAAATACCGGAACACCAATTCGATGACCCTTGAACCGCAACCCAGGCTTAACGCAGAAAACCTGCCTGGAGCTTACCGCCGTCCGGTTCGAATCATCATTTAAAATCAGTGTATAATCAGACCGGCGACAAGCCAGCCCCCGGTTGCCTTATTTCCCGAAAGGTACTGTGGACAGCTTCTCGAAATCGGATTCAGGAGGGGGATATAAATGACTCTGCCCATTGGCTTTTTTGGCAGTGTCCACAGGTGGATAAAGGCACCTGATTTTTTGGTCTGAGATGCGGCGTGTCGCAAATGCGCCACACCACATCTTGTAGCAAAACGGGAATTACTTCTTCTTGGCGGCTAGCTGCGCTTCGAGAGCGGCGACTCGTGCCAGCAGCGCATCGTTTTCGTCGCGCGCCTTGATCGCCATCTCGCGTACGGCCTCGAATTCCTCGCGCTTGACGACATCCATGCTGTTCAGCCAGCGCTCGGCCTGCGCGCTGAAGGCCGTCTCGACCTCCTTGCGCACGCCCTGGGCAGCACCGGCTGCATCGGTCATCAGCTTTGCGAATTCGTCCATGATGCGGTTTGCTCCAGTCGTCATGGCGGTTTTCTCCTTCGCACGACATGTTTCTTCAGGCTCGAAGCCTCTGAAATTGAGGTAGGGCTTCGCCGTTAAGGATGCAAGCGCTTTGCTCTGGATAAGAGCCCGCCTCGCCCTGCCCTGCCTCACAATCGACTTGACCGCCTCGTATCGCAACGCCATGGTCCGCGCACATCAACGGGTGGGAAAGCCTTGCCGACTGCAGCCAATCTCATGGCAATCATGCCATTTCCGGATATCGATCCGATCGCCTTTTCGATCGGGCCGCTCGCTATTCACTGGTATGGCCTGGCCTATGTCGTCGGCATCATGCTCGGCTGGTTCTATGCGCGCCGCCTCGCCGGCAATGACAGCCTCTGGCCGGCAAACGCCTCGCCGATCACCAAGACCCAGCTCGACGACTTCGTGGTCTGGGCTGCCCTTGGCATCGTGCTGGGCGGCCGCATCGGCTATATCCTCTTCTATGATATGCCGGCGGTGATTGAGAGCCCGATCCGCGCCATCCAGATCTGGAACGGCGGCATGTCCTTCCACGGCGGCATCACCGGCACGACGCTCGCCATGATCCTCTTTGCCCGCAAGAACAACATCCCGATCTGGAGCCTGTTCGACATCGTCGCCGGTGTCGTGCCGATCGGCCTGTTCTTCGGCCGCATCGCCAATTTCATCAATGGCGAACTCTGGGGCCGTCTCGCGGATGTGCCCTGGGCAGTTGTCTTCCCGAGCGGCGGTCCCTTTGCCCGTCATCCGAGCCAGCTCTATGAAGCCGGTCTCGAAGGCATCGTGCTGCTCTCGGTTCTGGCGCTTCTGATCTACGGCTTCCGCGCCCTGAAATCGCCGGGCCTCATTTCCGGCGTCTTCGTCTGCGGCTATGCGCTGTCGCGTATCTTCGTGGAATTCTTCCGCGAGCCGGATGCGCAGCTTGGCTATCTGCTCGGCACAGGCTGGCTGACCATGGGGATGGTGCTGTCCTTCCCGATGATCCTGCTCGGCCTCTGGGCGATCGTGCGCGCCCGCCGCCAGGTCGCGCTGCAGAACTAACGCAGACCGGACGTGACCACCATGACCACCGCACTCGGTGAAAAGATCAAGGCGATCATCCAGGCGAACGGCCCGATCAGCGTGACCGATTACTTCTCGCTGTGCCTCGCCGATCCCGAACACGGCTATTATCGCGTCCGCGAGCCCTTCGGCCGCTCCGGCGATTTCGTCACTGCGCCTGAGGTCAGCCAGCTCTTCGGTGAGATGATCGGTGTCTTCATCGTCCACGCCTGGCAGCAGCACGGCACACCGGCTGGTGTCCGCCTCGTCGAGATCGGCCCCGGCCGCGGCACGATGATGTCGGACATGCTGCGCGTCATCGCCCGCCTCGCCCCTCCGCTCTTCGAGAACATGAGCGTGCATCTGGTCGAGACCAGCGAGCGCCTGCGCGACGTCCAGAGCCAGACGCTGGAAGCCCATGAGGGCAAGATCACGTGGCACAACGACTTCGACGAAGTACCGCCTGGTTTCACGCTGATTGCGGCCAACGAACTCTTCGACGCCATCCCGATCCGCCAGTTCGTCAAGACCCAGACCGGTTTTCGCGAGCGCATGGTCGGCCTCGGCGCCGATGACGAACTCGTCTTCGCGGCGGGCGTCGCCACCATCGACCCCACCCTCCTCCCGGATGGCGCCCAGTCAATGCCGGCGGGTACGCTTTTCGAATTTTCGCCCGCGCGCCAGTCGGTGATGCTCGCTATCTGCGAGCGTCTCAAGGCTTTCGGCGGCACCGCGCTTGCGATCGACTACGGCCACCTCGTCAGCGGCTTCGGCGATACGCTGCAGGCCGTGCGCATGCATGAATTCGATCCGCCGCTTGCCAATCCCGGTGAGGCCGACCTGACGAGCCATGTGGATTTCGAGCATCTTGCCCGCACCGCCGTCGGCGCCGGACTGCATCTGAACGGCGCGCTGCATCAGGGCGATCTCCTCGTCGGCCTCGGTATTCTCGACCGCGCCGCCGCGCTCGGCCGCGACCGCGAACCGCGAACGCAGCAGATCATCCAGAGCGCGGTGGACCGCCTGGCAGGCTCCGGCGAGGGCCGGATGGGCGAGCTTTTCAAGGCGATGGCGGTCTCCTATCCCGCCGTCGATCTCATGCCGTTCCGTCCGGTGGATTGACAGAGCGCGCCGCCCTGCGCCAACATCCGGCGCAATCAACAATGCTTCACCGGACGATCCGGTGAACAATGAACCCGTTCTAAACACCCCGGAATCACTGATGCAAAACGCGGCTTCACCCGCACCGATCGAAAGCGCGCTGCTGCAACAGGCGGCGGGCGACGCGATCCGTCATGGCTACTTCACCCGCGAAGGCGGCGTCTCAGAAGGCCTCTATCGCGGCCTCAATGTCGGCCTCGGCTCAAATGACGACCGCGACCGCGTCAACGAGAACCGCAGGCGTGTCGCCGCCTGGTTCGGCCAGCCGCTCGAAAAACTGGCGACCGTCCACCAGATCCATTCGCCCGATGCCGTGACCGTCGATGGCAATTACGACGGCGACCGCCCGCAGGCCGATGCGCTCGTCACCGCCACGCCCGGCATCGTGCTCGGCGTGCTTGCCGCCGATTGCGGACCGATCCTGTTTGCCGACCCGGAAAACAAGGTTATCGGCGCCGCCCATGCCGGCTGGAAGGGCGCGCTGACCGGCGTGCTCGAAAACACGATCATTGCCATGGAGAAACTGGGCGCAAGGCGCGAGGCGATCGTCGCATGCCTGGGACCATCGATCAGCCAGACGAGCTACGAAGTCGGCCCGGAATTCGTCGAGCGTTTTGTCACACAGGATGCTGCCTACGCGCAGTATTTTATCCCGTCGGAAAAGCCCGGACATTCGATGTTCGATCTTCCGGGCCTCACCGTCGCTCGGTTGACGAAGGCAGGCGTTCGCGCCGAGAGCGTCGGGCTTTGCACCTATCCGGATAGCGAGCGCTTTTTCTCGTACCGCCGCACCACCCACAACAACGAGCCGGATTACGGCCGCCAGATTTCAGCGATAAGCATCAGGGAGATTTGAGACAATGGCACTGCACTTCGAACGGAGCGAATTCGCAAGCCGCCTCGCCCGCGTCACCGACCAGATGCGCGAGGAGAAGCTCGACGCCCTCCTCATCTTCGCGCAGGAAAGCATGTACTGGCTGACCGGTTACGACACCTTCGGCTACTGCTTCTTCCAGACGCTGGTCGTCAAGGCGGATGGAACGATGGCGCTGATCACCCGCTCGGCCGATCTTCGCCAGGCCAAGCACACCTCGATCCTCGAAAACATCCATGTCTGGGTCGACCGCGTCAACGCCGACCCGACGCTCGACCTCAAGAACCTGCTGGTCGAGATGGACCTGCTCGGCGCCCGCATCGGCGTCGAATACGACACGCACGGCATGACCGGCCGCGTCGCCCGCCTGCTCGATGCCCAGCTTGCGAGCTTCGGCCAGATCAGCGACGCCTCCTATCTCGTCAGCCGCCTGCGCCTGATCAAGAGCCCGGCCGAAGTCGCCTATGTGGAACGTGCCGCCGCACTCGCCGACGATGCGCTCGACCAGGCAATCCGCCTCACCAAGCCAGGCGCCGACGAAGCCGACATTCTGGCCGCGATGCAGGGCGCCGTCTTCAGCGGCGGCGGCGACTATCCGGCCAATGAATACATCATCGGCTCCGGCGCCGACGCCCTGCTCTGCCGCTACAAGGCCGGCCGCCGCAAGCTCGATGCCAACGACCAGCTGACGATCGAATGGGCAGGCACCTACGCCCACTATCACGTAGCGATGATGCGCACGATCGTCGTCGGCGAGCCGACCCACCGCCACCGCGAGCTCTACAGCGCCTGCCTCGAAAACCTGCAGGCGATCGAAACCGTGCTGAAGCCCGGCCACACCTTCGGCGATGTCTTCGACATGCATGCCAAGATCATGGACGAGCGCGGCCTTGCCCGCCACCGCCTGAACGCCTGCGGCTACTCGCTCGGCGCCCGCTTCTCGCCGTCCTGGATGGAGCACCAGATGTTCCATGTCGGCAATCCGCAGCCGATCGAGCCGAACATGTCGCTCTTCGTCCACATGATCATCGCCGATTCCGACAGCGGAACCGCCATGACGCTCGGCCAGACCTACCTGACGACAACAGAGGGTCCGCGCACCCTGTCGCGTCATTCGCTGGACTTCCTCAGCGCCTGAGAGACTTCACCGGCAAGAATCCGGAATTGACACAAGACCATCCCCGCCCGCATAAACCTGGGCGGGGCTGATGCAAATGACGGAAGGAAAGCTGGAAGGATGACGCGATCGTTGACTGCGCCAGCACTTCTTGCATGCTTCGCCAGCCTGCTCGCCGCCTGCAACACGACCGATGCGATGACGCCGCTCGTCGATATCGGCGATTCCTCGATGCCGCCGCGCTCTTCGCCGGTCACCCAGCGCGAAGTCGAGCGCATGGCTGGATCGCAATCCCGCCAGGCCTTTGCCGCCGAACCGCAGGAAGGCTACCACCCCGCCTATAACCAGGCCTACCGCCCCGGCCCCGGCGCACCGCCGACGACCATGCAGGCGCAGGCCGATGCAATGTCGGCGCGGCCGCAAGCCTACCGCGCCCCGGAGGCCGTCGAGAGCGAGCCGCTCTCCAATGCCGAGGCCGAAGAACAGGACATGGGCGACCAGGCGCCGCCGCCGCACCGCCAGCAACAGCAGCCGCAACAGCAAGAGGCGCAACAGGTCGCCGCCATCGATCCGGTGGAGTCGGGCTCGACCCGTGGCAATACCGTCCGCTTCCTGCCGATCATCGGCGCCCCCGTTCAGGCCGTCACGCCGCTCTCGCGCCAGCTCGGCTCCGAGGCGCGTTCGCACGGCCTGTCAATCAAGAGCTCCACCGACAACAGCAGCGACTATATTCTCAAGGGCTATCTCTCCGCCTTCACCGACGAAGGCAATGTGACGGTGACCTATGTCTGGGATGTGCTCGACAGCAGCGGCGGCCGCCTGCACCGCATTCAGGGCGAGGAGAAGGTCCCCTCTGCCGCTCAGGACCCCTGGGCCGGCGTTCCGGCCTCGGTCATGCAGCAGATCGGCACCAAAACCATCGCCGAATTCAACGCCTGGCGCCAATCGCAGGGCGGTTAGCAACAAGGTTTTTACAAATATCAAGCCCTGTGTCGCCTTTACGCTTGCATTCAGAAGCAAGCTGGCTAAAAAGCGCGGCTATCAGCAGACAATAGGCGGGCCAAAATGAAGGTTTTCGCAGGCAATTCGAACCGGCATCTCGCCGAAGCGATCTGCACCTATCTCAATGTGTCCTTGGGCAAGGCCAGCGTAAGAAGATTTGCCGACCAGGAAATCTTCGTCGAAGTTCAGGAGAACGTCCGCGGTGAGGACGTCTTCCTCGTCCAGTCGACGTCCTTCCCGACGAACGACCACCTGATGGAATTGCTGATCATGATCGACGCGATGCGCCGGTCTTCGGCACGCCGCATCACGGCCGTCCTTCCCTATTTCGGCTACGCCCGCCAGGATCGCCGCGCCTCCGGCCGCACACCGATCTCGGCAAAGCTCGTCGCCAACCTGATTACCGAAGCCGGCGCCGATCGCGTTCTGACGCTCGACCTGCATGCCGGCCAGATCCAGGGCTTTTTCGATATCCCGACCGACAACCTCTATGCGGTTCCGGTTCTGACGCGCGACATCAAGGCCAATTACGACACCAGCAACGTCACCGTCGTATCGCCTGACGTCGGTGGCGTCGTGCGCGCCCGCGCGCTGGCAAAGCGCCTCGACTGTCTGCTGGCGATCGTGGACAAGCGCCGCGACCGCCCCGGCGAATCCGAAGTCATGAACATCATCGGCGACGTCGAAGGCAAGGATTGCATCCTGATCGACGATATCGTCGACTCCGGCGGCACGCTCTGCAACGCCGCCGATGCCCTGCTCGCCCAGGGCGCGGCCAGCGTTACGGCCTACATCACCCACGGCGTCCTCTCCGGCGGTGCGGTCACCCGCATCACCTCGTCGAAGCTGCGCGAACTCGTGATCACCGACTCCATCCAGCCGACGACGGCTGTGCAGTCGGCCCACAATATCCGCGTCATCACGACCGCCAACCTGATCGGCGAAGCCATCAATCGCACGAGCCAGGAAGAGTCGGTTTCGAGCCTCTTCGACTGACGGTTCCATTCCCAATCAAATCGAAGCGGTGAAGTTGCATTTTGCGGCTTCATCGCTTTTGCCGTTTCGGCTAGTTTCGCCCCGTTGTGATTTGTTTTCGCACGGGGGAGCAGTTTTGACGAAAATCCGAAATCATCTGAAGACTGGCAAGCGGCTGGCGCTGGTGGCGCTCATTCCGCTACTGGCGGCCTGCACCGTCGAGGTCGATCAGGGCTATTCGCGGCCGCCACCGCGTCCGCGCCCGCCCGAGCCTCAGATGTGCACCATGGAATATGCGCCCGTCTGCGGTGAGCGCGGCGGCCGCACCCAGACCTTCGGCAATGCCTGCCAGGCCCGCAATAGCGGCTTCCGGATCGTCGGCCGCGGCGAATGCCGCCGCGAGCCCCCGCCCTTCCCGCGTCCGGAGCCCGATCGCCCCGGTCGTCCGGATTGGCCAGGTAGCCCAGGCGGCCCGGGCGGCCCCGGCAGGCCCGACCGTCCGGACCGCCCCGAGCGTCCGGGTGGCATCTGCACCCGCGAATACCGTCCGGTCTGCGGCGAACGCGGCCGCCAGCAGCAGACCTTCCCGAACGCCTGCGAGGCAGGCAATGCCGGCTTCCGCATCATCGGCGGCGGCGAGTGCCGCCGGTAAGTCATCCGATCTCAAAGAAGAAAGGCCCGCTCTTAAGCGGGCCTTTTGTTTGATCAGGGCTTGGTCTCTTCGGAGGGCGTTGCCTCATCCGAAGGCGCCGTCTCGTCAGATGGTGCCGCGTCATCGGAAGGAGCGGCGTCGTCCCCGGGAGCAGCTTCGTCGGAAGGCGCAGCGCCTTCGTCAGCCGCCGGAGCATCCGGTCCCTTGATCTGCTGGCCGTTGACGCTGACGGAGCCATCGCTCGCGACATCGACATCCCAGCGCTGGGCGCCATCCGCATCCGGCTTGGCAAAGCCCTTGATCATCATCAGGCCGAAGGAGGCCTGGTTGAGATCCGGGTTGGTCTTTGCCAGCTCCTGAACTGCCGCGATGGTCTTGTCGTAGTCGCGCGCCACGATCGAGGCGTGCAGCTTGTAGTCCTTCTGCGTATCGACGCGGCCCTCGAGCTCGCCGGACATCTCGACGTCATAGACGCCGGACTTGGCGCTGATTTTCGGGAAATCGACCTTCAGGATACCGCCCGGGAACAGCTTCTCGGCGGCCTGCTGGCCGGCCTTCTCGGTGTCACCCGCAGCCTTGCTGAAATCGACCTTCATGAACTCGTCGCCGAAGGCTGCGAAATCCATGCCGGGAACGCCGAACTGGATATCGAGCGCCTGCGGCAGGAAGGCCGTGTAGCCGGGCGGGATCAGAGCGCTGTCAAGCTTGACGTCGGCCGCATCCATGGCGACGCCGATGCGCGTCGCATTGCTCGGGCCATCGACCGTAAAGTGGTAGCCGAAGGACTTGGCGCCACCGCTGCCGACGGCGCTGGTGACGGCGAGATTGTTGAGCGTGATCGTCTCTTCAAGCGAGGTCAGCAGCGGGAAGGCCTTGCCTAGCATCTCCTTGAGCTTGGTTTCGCTCTCCTTGCTCAGTTCCTTCTGATCGGCGTGATCGAGAACGAAGAGCACCATCTCCTTCAGGTCCTTGGCAGCGATGCCATTGACCTTGGCATTGAAATCCAGGCTGTCGGCCGAAAACTGGATCGGCGGCATATCCTTGCTGCTCACCTGCTCCGCGAAGGTGCCGAACCGGCCGTTGGCGGCAAAGTCCAGGCGCCCGGCCATCGCGCTGTCGGCGGAGCTCAGCTTGTAGACCATGTCGGCGAAGCTGGCGTTGACGGATTCCGTATCGGTCGTGGAGCTGAACTTCAGATCCTTGGCGCTGAAATCACCCGAGCGCAGGTAGCTGATCGCCGGGTCGAAGACGGAAGTGAAATCCATCTGGGCGATCGAATAGGTGAAATCGGAGCGCTTGTCGTCCGGACCCTTGAAATGGCCGGTGACGTTGAAGTTGTTGTTGCCTTCGAGGTTCCACAGGCCGCTGTCCTGCGGCGTCGCGAACATCGTGAACGGCGTCAGGCCCTTGATCTCGAAATCCTGTTTCTTGACCTTGTCCAGGAGCTTGGCGAAATCGTAGGTGATCTCGTAGCGCGAGCCTGCCGGCTTGACCGTCACAGGCTGCTTCTTGGCGATATCGCCGGGCAGAAGATGGTTCAGATTGTCACGGATCGCATTGGCGCCATCCTGGCTGATATCCGCCGCCGACGCCCCCGTAGCCAAAGCCAGAACAATGGCGCTCGTAGCCGTGATAAGCCTGTGACGCATCTCGATAAACTCCCGTTGCCGCATGAAGGCGCGCATGTGAGATTGCCGCAGGCAAGATGTCAAGCCAGCCTCATCTGCGGGTTGATATTTTCTGCTCAGGCGGCCGCTGCGGGCTTGATGTCATCCACAATAACAACCTCAGGCTGAGGCTCCGCGACCTTGGCGAGCGCTTCGGCGCCGACGATGGTCTCGATGCCGGCGCGCGGCACCGGCTTGCCGAACAGGAAGCCCTGCACCTGCAGGCACCCTTCCCGGCGCAGGAAGTCGATGTGATCTTCGTTCTCGACGCCTTCGGCGAGAACCGGAATGTCGAGACTTGCCGCCAGGATCAGCGTCGAGCGGACGATCGCCGCCGACTGCTTGTTGGTGACGACGCCATCGACGAAGGCCCGGTCGATCTTGATCTTATCGAACGGGAAGCTCTGCAGCGTCGAAAGCGACGAGTAGCCTGTGCCATAATCGTCCATTGCAACCTTGATGCCGAGCGCCTTCAGGCGGCGGATCGCGTGCAGCGCATGCTGGTGGTCGGCGATGATGCCGGATTCGGTGATCTCGATCTCCAGCCGCGATGCCGGCAGACCGGTCTGCAGCAGGATTTCATGGACGATCTGCGGCAGGCGGTGATCGCTCAACTGCTGCGGCGCGACGTTGACGGCGATCCGGAGCGGGTTCGTCCAGGTCGCAGCCTCGGCGCAGGCGCTGCGCAGCACCCATTCGCCGAGCTCCAGAATGAAGCCGTTGCGCTCGGCGATCGGAATGAATTCCATCGGCGGGATATAGCCGCGCACCGGATGCTTCCAGCGCAGCAGCACCTCGAAGCCGACGACTTCGCGCGTCATCGTGTCGTTCTGCTGTTGATAGAAGAGCTCGAACTCGCCGCGCTTCAGGCCATCGCGCATTTCCATCGCCAGCGCATTCCGCTCGCGCGAGATCTGGTCCATGGAGGCATCGTAGAAGCAGATGCTGTTGCTCGAGGTCGATTTCGCCCGGTACATGGCGATATCGGCCTGCGACAGGAGATCATCGATCGTACCCGCCTGCCCCGGGAAAGTGGAGATGCCAATGCTGGTGCCGACGGAAAGCGTCTGCCCCTCCCAGGAAACCGGTTCGGCGATGACATCGATGATCCGCTGTGCCAGCGCGGTGGCATCGGCGCGGATGAAATACTTGCTCATGACCGCCACGAATTCGTCGCCGCCGACGCGGGCCACGAACAGCATGTCATTGCTCAGATGCATCAGCCGGTCCGCAACCGCGCGCAAGACGGCATCGCCGGCCGCATGGCCGTGAACGTCGTTGATTTCCTTGAAGCGGTCGAGATCGAAGGACAACACCGCAATATTCGCAGTCATGTCCTTCGGGCGCTTGGTCAGCGCCGTGACATGCTCGTTGAAGGCCGCACGGTTCGGCAGGTTGGTCAGCGGATCGTGCAGCGACAGATGACGGTAGCGCTCGACGGCCGCCTGGCTGGTCTGCAGGTCGATGACATAGGTGGAGGCACCAAGCGCCAGGATGACCACCATGACGGCCAGAACCAGGCCGGTCATGATGCCGACCGAGATCAGCTCGCCGGTGACCGGGATGGCGCTGTCGGGAACGATCGTCAGCCCGGCCATGCCGGTGAAATGCGTCAGCACGATCGCCAGGATCAGCGCCAGCGCCGAACCATGCTTGCAGAAACGGGTGACCGGCCGGGCGACGCGATTGGTGGCGATCGCACCGAAGATCGCCGCCGCAATCAGCGACGCCACGACATAGGGCTCGCTCCAGACCATGTGGCCGGCAACCTTGTAACCGGCGATCCCGACATAATGCATGCAGGCGATGCCGAGACCGACGATCGCGCCGCCCGCTTCGATGAGCGCGCTCTTCGGCGTCAGCGCCGCGATCGAAAAGCCGATAACGCTGGCGGCAATACCGATAAACAGCGACAGCAGGGTCAGTTCCGGCTCATAGCCGTTGGTCGCCGGCGACTGATAGCCCAGCATGGCGACGAAATGCGTGGTCCAGATCGTCGAGCCGCCAACGAAGCCCGAGAGGAACAGCCAGTTATACTTCTGCAATCCCTCGGTCCGGCGTACCCGGCTGAAAAGCCGCATCGTCAGCACTGAGCCCAGCAGGCAGATCACCGTCGCAAAGACGAGATGCGGCAGGCTATGTTCGACTGTGATGCAGGAAATGATACGCAACATGGAAGTGACCGAGATTGAAACCGTGATCACCTATAGATATTCGCATGGTAGGATTCATTAATTGGCTTTTGGAATGCGATTCCTTGGTTAAACAAACGTCAGATTTTACAACCACGCCAAAGAAAGCCACAACTACAAGGGCAAGAGGCTTCTGTGCCCTGCCCAGCTTGCGTTTCCGCCGCACATAGACTATAGCGCACGCGTCCGCACAGACACCCTTGGAGGCAATGCGGATGAGGCCGCCGAAAGGCACCTCCAGTTCCTGCCCGGCAGATGCCGGATTTGAACTCTCCATATAACCTCGAAAGGAAATGCCATGAGCCACGACACTTACGAGCTCAAGGCCGAGGCGCGCGAACGGGTTGGTAAGGGGTCCGCCCGTGAACTTCGCCGCAACGGTTTGATTCCCGCTGTCATCTACGGTGACAAGCAGGCCCCGATTTCTATTACGCTCAACACCAACGAGGTGACGAAGCGTATCCATGCCGGCGGTTTCATGACCACGGTTGCCACGATCGACGTCGGCGGCAAGAAGTACCAGGTTCTCCCGAAGGACTACCAGCTCGACCCGGTTCGTGACTTCACGATGCACGTGGACTTCCTCCGCGTTTCCGGCAACACGCAGGTTACCGTCGAGATCCCGGTTCACTTCATCAACGAAGAGAAGTCCCAGGGTCTCAAGATCGGTGGCGTTCTCAACATCGTTCGTCACGAAGTCGAAGTTCACTGCCCGGCAAACGCGATCCCGGAATTCTTCAATGTCGACCTGAGCGGCAAGAAGATCGGCGACAGCATCCATATCTCGGAAGTGACCCTTCCGAAGGGCGTTACCACGGTTATCGACCGTGACTTCACGATCGCCACCATCGTTGCTCCGGCAGCTGGCGTCGAAGAAGCCGCCGAAGAAGGCGACGCTGAAGCCTGATACGCTTCCTATCAATTTGTAAAGCATAAGGCCCGCTTTCCACCCGGAAGGCGGGCCTTTTCATTTGCTGGCTACAACCGTTTCAGCAAGCTTTAACACATTCATGGAAGCATTCTCCCCAAAGTTATTGCCATACCGCCGTATATTAGAAGAGACGGCCGAAGAAGAAGCGGCCCGGGAGAAAACGGAACAATGAATAATTCCGTTGAAAATAGGTTTTTTGCGATCGTTTGCGGCGCGCTACTTGTATTTGTAGCCCCACTCTTCGTGCTTTTCCTTTTCCTCTCCTCCGAACGCGCCGACAAGGAAATCCGCGACCATATTTCCGTGTTGCTGGTCGCCAATTCGCAGGCGCTCGCCAAGCCGCTTTGGGATCTCGACGAAGACAGCGTCACGCAGATCTCCGCGACGATCGTTTCCCAGGGCGCCATCGTCAAGGTCGAGGTCCGCGACCAGTCCGGCCAGCTCGACGTCACCCAGAGCACCATTCCGAAGTCCTTCACCGGCGAGCTCGAGCAGGTCTCGCGCGCCATCATCTACAACAATGTCGATGGCCCGAAGAACCTCGGCAGCATCTCCGTCTACTATCCGAAACTCGGCCTTTTCGCCGGTCTGAAGCATGAGGAAGTGGTCTTCATCTCGATCTTCCTTTTCGCCGTGCTCGCCGTCTTCGGCAGCGCCCTGATCGGCAACCGCATCTTCGTCATCCAGCCGCTGATGCGCCTGATCGCCGCCATCGAGGCCACCAGCCAGCTCGGCTCGCGCCACCATGTCGACTGGCAGTCGGGCGACGAGATGGGCCGCCTCGCCAGCAGCTTCAACGACATGCAGACCAAGCTGGAGCGCGAGGAAAAGGAGCTGAAGCTCGCCCACCGCCGCGCCACCGATATCTACGACCTGACGCCCGCCATGCTCTTCTCGCTCGACGAGGAAGACCGCATCACCGCCGTCAGCGACTACTGGCTGGTCGCCACCGGTTACAGCCGCACCGACGCCGTCGGCCGCAAGTTCGCCGAGCTCGTGACAGCCGATACCCGCGAGATCTTCCTGTCGCGCCGCAACACCGCCGAGGAAGGCGCGCTCGACGTCACCGTCAAGTTCAGATGCGCCGATGGCCGCGTCATCGACGTGCTGGTGCTGGAATCCAACGCCGCGACCGGCGGCACCGACAAGCTGTCGCTATCCGTCATGACCGACGTGACCGAGCTCAAGGCCTCCGAAGACCGCAATCACCGCCAGGCGATCACCGATCACCTGACAGGCCTCCTGAACCGCCAGGGCTTCGAAGCCGTGCTCGACCGCAAGATTGCCGAAGCCGATGCAGCAGGCCAGGAACTCGCCTGCCTCTTCGTCGACCTCGACCGCTTCAAGTGGATCAACGACAATATGGGCCATGCAGAGGGCGACCGTGCGCTGCGCGAACTCGTCGACCGTTTCAAGACCCATCTGGCGCCGTCCGATGAGGCCGCCCGCCTCGGGGGTGACGAATTCGCCATCCTGCTGCCGGCGGCCGATGCCGAAAAGCGGGCGCGCGCCATGTGCGACCAGATCGCCACCATCTTCGACACGCCCTTCGGCCCTGACCTCCATCTCAGCGCCAGCGTCGGCGTCGCCATCTATCCGCGCCACGCCGCCAACGCCTCCGAGCTGCTGCAGAAGTCCGACATGGCGATGTATGCCAAGAAGCGCGACGGCAAGAATGGCGCCCGCCTCTTCGATGCCAGCATGCTCGACAAGGCCCGCGGCCGCGCCGAGATCGAAAGCTGCATCGAGGCCGGCCTCGCCGAAGACTGGTTCGAAGCCTATCTGCAGCCGATCGTCGGCCTGACGCATGGCAACATCGCCGGCTTCGAAGCGCTGATGCGCCTCAACCATCCGCAGAAGGGCCTGATGCCCCCTGCCGAGATCATCAACGTTGCCGAAGAGACCGCCAAGATCGTCCGCGTCGGCAATGTCATCATGGAAAAGGCAATCGCCAATCTCGCCCGCATCTCCCGCATCTCGGGCATGCAGGACACCTATCTGGCGATCAACTTCTCGCCGTTGCAGTTCGAGGCAGCCCTGCCCTCACGGCTCGCCGGCCTGCTCGGCCGTCACGGCATCCGCCCGGAACGCATCGTCGTCGAAATCACCGAAGCCGTGCTGATGCACGACAATCCGCAGATCCGCATGATCGTGACGGAGCTGCGCCGCTTCGGCTGCCGCATCGCGCTCGACGATTTCGGCACAGGCTACTCGTCTTTGAGCTACCTCAATCGCTTCCCGGTTGATATCATCAAGATCGACCAGTCGTTCACCCGCGCGATCAACGACGCCAACGACAATGTCGGCCACAAGAGCCGCATGCTGATCGAGGCGATCACCACGCTGTCGCACAAGATGAACTGCACTGTGATTGCCGAAGGTATCGAGACCGAAGAGGAATGCCGCACGCTGCAGCAGATGGGGCTGGACTATGGACAGGGCTATCTCTTCCACAGGCCGCAGACTGCAGCGCAGCTGATCGAGAAACTGAGCGGTGTGATCCCCTTCGTGGCGCGTGCCTCATAAACCAACGACGGAGCCATGCGAATGAAAAAGCTGCTGCTTCTCGCCTTTCTGATGTTGCCCACAGCAGCTGCCGCCGAGACGGTGTCCTTCTTCACGGAAGAATATGCGCCGTTCAACTACCGCGACGGCAAGGTGATCAAGGGCGCGACCGTCGAGCAGGTCGAAAAGGTGATGGCCGATATCGGCGTCGATTATACACTGGAGCTGGTTCCCTGGGCCCGTGCCTATGGCATGGCGCAGACGACGCCGATGACCTGCGTCTTCGCCACCGCCCATAACAGCACCCGCGATCCGCTGTTCAAATGGATCGAGCCCCTGCTCGTCGACCGCAACATCCTGATCACCAAGACCGGTTCCGGCGTCAAGGCTGATACGCTCGACGAGGCCAAGCAATATACGGTCGGCACCCAGCGCGAGGATTATACGGAGACCACGCTGAAGGAGAAGGGCTTCACCAAGCTCGACGTCGCCAGCGACTTCAACGCCACGCTGCGCAAGCTGCTGGGCGGCCGCATCGACATGATGCCGATCTCCGAGCTCTATTTCGACAAGCTGAAGCAGGAACA
Organism: Rhizobium sp. Rhizsp82; assembly: GCF_047325115.1. NCBI lineage: Bacteria > Pseudomonadati > Pseudomonadota > Alphaproteobacteria > Hyphomicrobiales > Rhizobiaceae > Rhizobium > Rhizobium sp. Rhizsp82. The sequence goes on from NZ_CP168570.1 coordinate 3,406,319, forward strand.
GCCGCTGGAGATGGTGACAGTGCTGTCGACCCAGCCGATGGGTATCGCCTGCCAGAAGGATTTCCCCGACGATCTCAGGCGCAGGATGCAGGTCGCCCTCGACAAGCTGATCGCCGACGGCACGCAGCGGCAGATCTTCCAGAAATACGGCCTCACCCTGCTGCACTGAGGCGCATTCGCCCCTTAGCGCTTGACTTCGTGCCCGTTTCGCGGTGGTGAAACGGGCATCATCGTTTCAAGGAATGGATTGGCTATGCTGATCATCGCGGGTCTCGGCAATCCCGGCAGCAAATATGCCGGCAACCGGCACAATATCGGCTTCATGGCGCTCGATGCCATCTACCGCCGCCACAGCTTTTCGCCCTGGTCGAAAAAGTTCAAGGCTGAGATCGCCGAAGGCGAGCTCGAGGGCGAGAAGGTGCTGCTGATCAAGCCGCAGACCTACATGAACCTCTCGGGCGAATCCGTCGGCGAAGCCATGCGCTTTTACAAGCTGCAGCCTGCCGATCTCGTCGCCATCTATGACGAACTCGACCTGGCGCCCGGCAAGGCGCGGCTGAAGACCGGCGGCGGTCATGGCGGCCATAACGGCATCAAGTCGCTCGATGCCCATTGCGGCCGCGAATACCGCCGCCTGCGGCTCGGCATCGGTCATCCCGGTGTCAAGGAAATGGTGCAGCATCATGTTCTCGGCGACTTCGCCAAGGCCGACCAGAGCTGGCTGGAACCGCTGCTCGACGCCCTGGCCGATAATGCCGGTATGCTGGTGCGCAATGAGGATTCACAGCTGATGAACAAGCTGGCGCTCGCCGTCGGCGGCAAGGCGGAAGAGGAAAAGCCGAAGGCCGAGAAGAAGCCTGCGGCGAAATCCCATATCCATCAGGCCCGCAACCACAACCAGCCGAAGATCCTGCCGGCCACCGGCCCGATGGCCGAGATGCTGAAGAAACTGCTCGGCAACAAGGGCGACTGATCACATGAGCGAAGCGCTGGCCATTCGCACCGCCGGGGCCGGCGACCTCGCCGCCCTGCTCGCGCTCTATGCCGAACTGAACCCGTCCGATCCGCCGGTGGAACCAGCGATCGCCAAAAAGCAGATGGATGCCATCCTCGCCCAGCCCGGCATGCAGATCTTCATCGGCTTTTCCGGTGAGGAAGCGGCGGCGACCGTCACCCTGTCGGTCATCCCTAACTTAACGCGCGCAGGCGCCCCCTACGCGCTGATCGAGAACGTCGTGACGCTGTCGGCCAATCGCAAGAAGGGCTATGGCGCCGCGCTGATCGCCCATGCGATCGAAACCGCCTGGCAGGCCGGCTGCTATAAGGTGATGCTGCTGACCGGCTCGAAAACACCGGCGACCCTACGCTTCTACGAGAACTGCGGCTTCACGCAGGACAAGACCGGCTATCAGGTCCGCCGCCCCGCCGGCCGCTGACGCCTATAGGCCGATGCTGTGCAGCCGGTAGAGGAAGAGGTTCCACAGCGCCGAAAACCCGCTGTCGATCATCCAGGCAATCGCGCCCGAGGCTCCCGGCGAAAACAGCATGACCAGCAGACCGCCGACCGTGCTCAGCATCACCGAGATCCGGAAATTCTTCAGGCTGTCGAGCCGGTAGTAGCCGTTGTCGTCATATTCGGTGCCGAACAGCAGGTCGGGAAGGTTGTAGCCGCTGGAGAGCGGCAGATCCATCAGCGGCCGGTCGGTGATGCGATCCGGCAGCACGTTGAACACCGCCCGGCACACATGGCCGATGGCCCCGAGCAGCGCAAAGATTGCCGCTGCCACGAAATAATGCCAGGTCGCCGCTTCAGCAGGCATGAGCACCTCCTCGTTTCGCCCATCCTGCGGCAAAACAGCGGAGATCGGATGAAGAGGACTGGTTAAGAGATCGCCAAACTATTCTTCCGGTTCGGCCGTCAGCATCAGCGGAAAGCCCGCTTCCTTGGCATAGTCCATCGCCTCCTTGACCTTGGTCTCGGCGATATCCTTCGCGCAGACCACGACGACGCTCGACCCCATCTTGTGGGCGGTCAGCATGATCCGGTAACCGGCCTCTTCGCTCATCCGGAACACGGCCTTCAGCACCATCGTCACGAATTCACGCGGCGTATAGTCGTCGTTGAACAGGATGACCTTATAGAGCTTCGGCCGGTCGAGCTTCGGCTTGGTCTTGGTTTTTGGCTTCAACGCAATATCGTTGTCACTCATCGGAAGTCCATCATCAATGACAGGGGGAAGCCTCGCGCTACCCCTATTATATTGCATCGCCACACACGGGTTCAAGGGAAAGACCCGCCAGAGGGGCCGAGTTTGGCGCGAAAAGCTTGACCGGGGGGCGCCATTCCCCCATAGGCAAGGCAACGATTTCAGCGAATACGGACATTCAGCCATGGGCTTCAAATGCGGTATCGTCGGTCTGCCGAATGTCGGCAAGTCGACCCTCTTCAACGCGCTCACCAAGACGGCAGCGGCGCAGGCGGCAAACTATCCTTTCTGCACGATCGAGCCGAACACCGGCGAAGTCGCCGTTCCCGATCCGCGCATGCAGAAGCTGGCGGCGATTGCCGGCTCCAAGGAAATCATCCCGACCCGCATCTCCTTCGTCGATATCGCCGGCCTGGTGCGCGGCGCGTCGAAGGGTGAAGGCCTCGGCAACAAGTTCCTCGCCAACATCCGCGAAGTTGATGCCGTGGTGCATGTGCTGCGCTGCTTCGAGGACGACGACATCACCCATGTCGAAGGCCGCATCAATCCGGTGGGAGACGCCGACACGATCGAGACCGAGCTGATGCTCGCCGACCTCGAAAGCCTGGAGCGCCGCGTCGAGCAGACCCGCAAGCGCGCCGCCAGCAAGGACAAGGATTCCGTGGCGCAGCTGCCGATCATGGAAGCCGTGGTCAAGCTCCTCAACGAGGGCAAGCCCGCCCGTCTTCTCCTGAAGACGCTGGCACCCGAGGAAATCGAGATCCTCAAGGGCCTCAACCTCCTGACCTCGCACCCGGTCCTTTACGTCTGCAATGTCGCCGAGGCCGATGCCTCCACCGGCAACGAGCACACCAAAGCCGTCGCCGAAATGGCCGAGAAGCAGGGCGCCGAATGCGTCATCATCTCGGCCGCGATCGAATCCGAAGTGGCGCAGCTGCCGGAAGAAGAATCCAAGGAATTCCTCTCCGCGCTCGGCCTCGAGGAAGCCGGTCTCGACCGCCTGATCCGCGCCGGTTACCACCTGCTCGACCTGATCACCTATTTCACCGTCGGTCCGAAGGAAACGCGCGCCTGGACGATCGTGCGCGGCACCAAGGCCCCGCAGGCCGCCGGCGTCATCCACACCGATTTCGAACGCGGCTTCATCCGCGCCTTCACCATCGGCTACGACGACTACATCAACTTCAAGGGTGAAGTCGGCGCCAAGGAAGCCGGCAAGGGCCGCGACGAAGGCAAGGAATATATCGTTGCCGACGGCGACGTGATCCACTTCCGCTTCAACACGTAAGCGTCCGCGCTCTAGCAGGCGTTCGCGCGATCGCTGGGAGGGCGAAGCGAAATGAAGCTAGCATTTGAAGACTTCGAACCGGGCCGTAGCTTTCCGCTCGGCCCGATTCCGGTGACAGCCGAAGAGATCATCGAGTTCGCCACCGAATTCGACCCGCAGCTGATGCATACGTCCGAGGCCGCCGGCAAGGCCAGCATCCTCGGCGGTCTCGCCGCCTCCGGCTGGCATACGTCGGCGCTGTTCATGCGGATGATGGCCGAGGGCTACCTGCTGAATTCCTACTCGCAAGGCGCCCCGGGCATCGATCTGATGGAATGGAAGAAGCCGGTGCTGGCCGGTGATACGCTCTCCGGCCGCTCGATCGTGCTGGAATCCCGGCTGATGCGCTCGCGCCCCGGCATCGGCATCGCCCGTTTCAAGCACGAGATCGAGAACCAGCGCGGCGAGCTCGTCTGCTACTCCGAAAACTGGATCATGTTCAGCACCCGCGAAGCGGGGGAGACGCGCGCATGAGGATGACCGAGCTCTACACCGTCGGCCAGAAGATCGAAATCGGCAGCTACACCTTCACCGAAGAGCGGATCGTCCATTTCGCCACCCGCTTCGATCCGCAGCGCTTCCATGTCGATCGTGAGGCCGCAAAGCACACGCTGTTCGGCGATCTCTGCGCCTCCGGCTGGCACAATTGCGCAGCCTGGATGCGGACCTTCCTGGATTACTGGATGGCGCAGAGCGTGCGCCTTGCCAAGGAGGGGCTCGCCGCCCCGAAGCTCGGCCCCTCGCCCGGCTTCGAGAAGCTGCAATGGCTGAAGCCCGTCTTCGTCGATGAGACGATCGCCTATTCGGTGACCTTCCTCTCCAGCCGCCCGCTCGCATCGCGCCCGGGCTGGCATCTGAACAAGATCCTCAACGAGGGCGTCAACCAGGACGGCGTCCCGGTCATCCGCTTCGAAAGCAGCGTCCTCGAATTCGAATAGGATAAGCCGGGTGATTAATGCCCTGCAAATTCCACCAGCGTATAAACATCGACGCCGAGCTCCTCGAGCTTCTTGCGGCCGCCGAGATCCGGCAGGTCGATGACGAAGCAGGCGCCGACGACTTCGGCGCCGATCTGGCGCAAGAGCTTGGTCGCGCCGACAGCCGTGCCGCCCGTGGCGATCAGGTCGTCGACGAGAATGACCTTCTCGCCCGGCTGCACCGCGTCGCGATGCATCTCCATTTCATCGACGCCATATTCCAGGCTGTAGGCGATGCGCACGGTCTCGTGCGGCAGCTTGCCCTTCTTGCGGATCGGCACGAAGCCGGCCGACAGCTGGTGCGCCACGGCGCCGCCGAGGATGAAGCCACGCGCCTCCATGCCGGCGATCTTGTCGACCTTCAGGCCCGCATAGGGCTGCACCAGCTCGTCGACGGCGCGGCGGAAGGCGCGCGGATTTCCGAGCAGCGTGGTGATGTCGCGAAAGATGATGCCGGGCTTGGGATAGTCCGTAATGGAGCGGATGCTGGCGGCAAGCTCCGAGGCAATGGTGTTCATGGAAAGTCCGTCTGTCTGCGAGGGCACAAAGAGGCTGCACCCTATCAATTGCCCGAGGCGGAACCAACAAAAAAGGCGGCCCGGAGGCCGCCTTTTGCAATCGGTATCGAACCCGCTCAGTGGTCCTTGCTGGCGTAGACAGAACGCTTCGTCAGGAAGATGAGACCCGAGAAGATCAGCAGGAACACCATGACCATGAAGCCGGTGCGCTTGCGCTCTTCGAGATGCGGCTCTGCAGCCCACATCAGGAAGGCAGAAACGTCGCGCGAATACTGGTCGACGGTCTGCGGCGAGCCATCGTCATAGGTGACCTGGTCGTCGGAGAGCGGCTTCGGCATCGCGAAGGCTGCAGCGGCATGGAAGTACGGGTTGTAGTGCGCACCAGCCGGAACCTGGAAGCCAGCCGGCGGATCCTGGTAGCCGGTCAGCAGCGAGTGGATGTAGTCCGGGCCGCTTTCCTGGTACTGGGTGAAAATGTCGAAGACGAACTGCGGGAAGCCGCGCTCGACTTCACGAGCCTTGGCGAGCAGCGACATGTCCGGCGGCGCCGCACCGTTGTTGGAGGCTGCAGCCGCTTCCGCATTCGGATAGGGCGACGGGAAGTGGTCGGACGGAACAGCCTTGCGGGTGAACATTTCACCGTTGGCATCAGGACCGTCCTGGACTTCGTAATTTGCCGCGAATGCCTTCACCTGCGCGTCCGAGTAGCCGAGGTTGCTCAGCATGCGGAACGGCACGAGGTTCATCGAGTGGCAGGCAGAACAGACTTCGGTGTAGACCTTCAGACCGCGCTGCAGCTGGCCCTTGTCATAGTGACCGAAGGGACCTGCGAAGCTCCACTTTTCCTCGGTCGGCTCCTTCAGGGGATAGTGCGGGGTCGCACTTTCCTCGTGATGGGCCGGAGCTGCACCGGCGGCCGGTGCTGCATCCTCGGCGAAAGCAGCGCCGGCAAAAGCGGCGACGGCTGCGAGCGACAGAATGCTTGTAACAAGCTTTTTCATGTTTCTATTTCCTTCCGCCGCTCGATTATGCCTTGGCCGCAGACTTGGCACGCTTCTCAAGCACCGCTTCAGTGATCGAGTTCGGAATGCGGCGCGGCGTCTCGACGAGACCAAGCACCGGCATGGCGACCAGGAAGAAAGCGAAGTAGAGCAGAGTGCAGATCTGCGAGATGGTGGTGAACAGGCCTTCGGCAGGCTGGGAACCGAGCCAGCCCAGGATGATCGCGTTGATCACGAACAGCCAGTAGAACAGCTTGTACCACGGACGGTAAACGGCCGAACGGACCTTCGAGGTGTCGAGCCACGGCAGGAAGAACAGCACGATGATCGCGCCGAACATCACGAGGACGCCGCCGAGCTTGGAGTCGATCGGACCGACATTGAAGGTGATCGAGCGCAGCATCGCGTAGAACGGCAGGAAGTACCATTCCGGAACGATGTGAGCCGGGGTCTTCAACGGGTCAGCCGGGATGTAGTTGTCGGCGTGACCGAGGAAGTTCGGCAGGTAGAAGACGAAGTAGGCGTAGACGAGCAGGAAGATCGAAACGCCGAGCGCATCCTTGAGCGTTGCGTAAGGCGTGAAACGGACGGTGTCCGTCTTCGTCTTGACTTCGACGCCGGTCGGGTTCGTCTGGCCGGTGACGTGCAGCGCCCAGATGTGCAGGATAACAACGCCTGCGATCATGAAGGGCAGCAGGTAGTGCAGCGAGAAGAAGCGGTTCAGCGTCGGCTGATCGACGGCAAAGCCGCCGAGCAGGAACTGCTGGATCCACTCGCCAACCAGCGGGAAGGCCGAGAAGAAGCCGGTGATAACGGTCGCGCCCCAGAAGGACATCTGACCCCAGGGCAGAACGTAGCCCATGAAGCCCGTCGCCATCATCAGGAGGTAGATGACAACGCCGAGAATCCAGAGGATTTCGCGCGGTGCCTTGTACGAGCCGTAGTAGAGGCCGCGGGCAATGTGCAGGTAGACGGCAACGAAGAAGAACGATGCGCCGTTGGCGTGCATGTAGCGCAGCAGCCAGCCGTGGTTGACGTCACGCATGATCTTTTCAACCGAGTTGAAAGCGATCGACGTGTCGGCGGCGTAGTGCATGGCAAGCACGATACCGGTCAGGATCTGAACGACCAGCATGACCGAAAGCATGGCACCGAAGGTGTAGGCATAGTTCAGGTTACGCGGAACCGGGTATGCAACGAAGCTGTCATAGATCATACGCGGCAGCGGAAGGCGCGCGTCGATCCATTTTTCCAAGCCGGTTGATGGCTCGTAGCTGGAATGGCCACTCATGTATCAGTCTCCCCTCAACCGATCTTGATCTTAGTGTCGGACACGAACGAAAAGGTCGGAATCGCCAGGTTCTGCGGCGCCGGACCCTTACGGATGCGGCCGGCCGTGTCGTAGACCGAACCATGGCAGGGACAGAACCAACCGTTATATTCGCCGGCCTGACCAAGCGGCACGCAGCCGAGATGGGTGCAGGTACCGATCATGACAATCCAGTTTTCCTTGCCCTTGCCGCCCGAGCGGTCGATGCCGGTCGCCTGAGCGTCTGCAGGAAGGTTTGCGTTGCGTGCAACCGGATCCTTGAGGTCTGCCATCGGCGTATCGTCGGCAGCCTTGATCTCTTCCGGCGTACGGTTGCGGATGAAGATCGGCTTGCCGCGCCACTTGACCGTCAGCGACATGCCGGGCGTCAAGCTTGTAACGTCGACTTCGATCGACGCCAGTGCCAGCGTCGATGCATCCGGGCGCATCTGATCGATGAACGGCCATGCGACCGAAACAGCGCCGACTGCACCCGCCATACCTGTGGTGAGATAAAGGAAATCACGGCGAGTGGGCTCTGCTGAAGCCCCGCTTGTCGTATCGTGTTCGCTCACGGCTAAACCATCCTCTGCGAATTTTTGCGGAATTCCGCCCTGCCCCTCTCGACGGCGAATCAGTCAAAGACACAATTCGGCCATAGATTCCCCGCCAATCCGGCGCGTTCTATGCTTGATCGCAAATTATGTCCAGCCTTGACAAGGGGCTGACGGCACAATGTCGCGGGAATTTTCAGATGAAATTTTCAAGTCAATCCGCAGGCTTCGCGGGTTTGCAGGGCGTTTGCGCCTAAGGTCTAGACCACGCTCGCCTCACGCCCGCTTTGCGCCCCGGCGTCCCCATCATCCGACGCGAGGAACCCGCCCGACTGGCGCGCCCACAGCTCGGCATAGAGCCCGCCCCTCCCAATCAGTGCCTCATGCGTGCCTTCCTCGATGATTTTGCCCTGATCGACGACGATCAGCCGGTCGAGGGCCGCAATGGTCGAGAGCCGGTGAGCGATGGCAAGCACGGTCTTGCCGTCCATGATCCGGTTGAGGTTCGACTGGATCGCCTCTTCCACTTCCGAATCCAGCGCCGAGGTTGCCTCGTCGAGCACAAGGATCGGCGCGTCCTTCAGCATCACCCGGGCAATGGCGATGCGCTGCCGCTGGCCGCCGGAGAGCTTTACGCCGCGCTCGCCGACATGGGCGTCGAAGCCCTTGCGGCCATTCTGATCCTGCAGCCGGTCGATGAAGCCCATCGCCTCGGCTCGGGTCGCCGCCTCGATCAGCTTGCCCTCACCCGCATCCGGACGGCCGAAGAGGATGTTGTCGCGCACCGAGCGGTGCAGCAGTGAAGTATCCTGGCTGACGACGCCGATCTGCATGCGCAGCGTTTCCTGGCGCACCGCAGAAACATCCTGGCCGTCGACAAGAATCCGTCCACCCTCGACGTCGTACATCCGGAGCAGCAGGCTGACGAGCGTCGACTTGCCGGCGCCGGAGCGGCCGACGATGCCGACCTTTTCGCCCGGCGCGATCGTCAGCGAGAAATTGTCGATGACGCCTTTGCCCTTGCCGTAGTGGAACGAGACATTCTCGAAGCGGATGCTGGGCTCGCGGATCACCAGTTCCTTCGCATCCGGCCTGTCGACCAGACCCAGCGGCTGCGAGATCAGTTCGGCGGCGTTCTGGATCGTGCCGAGATTGCGCATGATGCCGTTGAACTGCGTCATCAGGCGACCGAGCAGGAAGTTGAGGCGCAGCACGAGCGCCAGCGAGAAGGCAACGGCACCGGAGCTCACGAGACCGCGCAGCCAGAGATCGACGCTGAGGCCCGCCATCGTCACGATCATCAGACCCGACAGCAGTGCCATGGAGGCACGCACGCCGGTGATGAAGCGCGTGAAGCGCAGCACCGTTTCCTGGTACATATCGAAGCCCTGCCGCATGTAGCGGTCGCTTTCCTCGTCACGGGCGAAGAGCTTCAGCGTCTGGATATTGCTGTAGGAATCGACCATGCGGCCGTTCAGCATCGAGGCGGCCTCGGCCGTCTCGCGGGAGTGATAGCGGATGCGCGGCACGAAATAGCGTGCCAGCACGCCGAAGGCGATGAGCCAGAAAAGCACGACCGCCGCGAGCGAGAAATCCAGCCGCGCGACGAGAAACAGCGTCGTCGCCGCATAGATGCCGACGAACCAGACGCTCTCCATCAGCGACGTCACGAGGTCGCCGACCGCCTGCCCTGCCGACCACACCTTGGTGACGATGCGGCCTGAAAAATCGCTCTGGAAGAAATGCAGCGATTGGCGCGAGACATGCAGATAGGACTGCCAGCGCGCCAGGTTGTAGAAGCCCGGCGTGATCACCTGCTGATCGACCAGCGCCGTCAGGAAGGCGACGACGAAGCGCACGATGCCGATCAGCGCCAGCATGCCGAAGATCTCGCCGCCGTGATCGGCGAGCAATCCGCTCCAGCCGACACCCGGTTTGATCGTGCTGAGGATATCGACCAGCCGGCCGACGAACCAGAACAGCGCCGCCTCGATCGCCGCCGAAATTCCGCCCAGGATAAGCATGGCGACGAATGGCCAGCGCGCCTGGCCGATATAAAACCAGATGAAACCCAGCGTCGAACGCGGCGGCTGGATCTTGGCGCGCGGACGGAAGGGATCGACCCAGTTTTCGAACAGGCTGAGGATGGGGCGCAAGAACATATCGCCGATATAGGCTGAAACCCAAAAGCGGCAAAGAGCATCGCCTCTCGCCACAACCTTATATTTTGGTAATATTCGATAATATCGGCGTGAGGGCCGTTGAATGCCGCTGACCTCAACACAATCTCGGAGTACAATCGCCGCTCAACGGAGATACCCCGGCATGGAAACGAAAATGCTGAAAGCGCATATTCCGCTTCCGCTTGCGGAAAGACTTCAGGACGTCGCAAATCATCTCGGCATCGAACCATCGGCCATCGTCGGCGAGGCGATCGCCGCATGGCTGGAACGCGAGGAAGAACGCCGCCTCCTCGACCTGCGCTCACTGGCCAGCGCCAACGCCATGTTCGTGGTCGAAACCCACCGCGTCACGGATTGGGCGGATAGTTTGTAGGCAGGCTTGATTGCTTGCGATTTGTGATTTATAAATCACACATATGTCTATCAAGCTCTCGCAGACCGATACCTATCGAAAGTGGGAGCGAAAGCTGAAAGACGAGCGCGCCCGCGCTGCGATTGCTGCACGGCTCACGAGATTAAGCTACGGCCTGATGGGCGACGTTCAGCCGGTTGGCGGCGGGATCAGCGAACTGCGAATCCACTATGGTCCTGGCTATCGCGTATATCTGACGTGGCGAGGCACCGAACTGGTCGTCCTGCTTTGCGGCGGCGACAAGGGTTCGCAGACGCGTGATATCGCACTCGCTAAGAAACTCGCCGAGGAGTTGGATCAAGGAAATGCCTGAGAAGCTACATGCCTACGACCCAGCAGATGCGCTGAAATCTGATGCTGCTATCGATGAGTTCATGAAAGACGCGTTTGAAAGCGGAGACGCTGGCTACATCGCCCACGCACTGGGCATCGTTGCCCGGGCGCGCGGAATGAGCGAGATCGCCAAGGAAACAGGCCTCGCCCGCGAAGCTCTGTACCGCTCCTTTGCGGAAGACGGCAACCCGACGCTGAAGACCGTTCTGGCGGTCATGCAATCTCTCGGCTTCGAGCTGACGGCCAAACGTCATAGCGCATAGTAAAAAGGCCCTCCCCGCTTTCGCCGGGAGGGCCTTTCCGAATCACTCCGCCGCTTCTTCCGGCTCCGCCTCGTGATCGGCGAGGAAGCCGCCGGACTGGCGGGTCCAGAGGTCGGCATAGATGCCGCCGTGGCCGACGAGTTCGCCATGCGAGCCTGACTCGATGATCTTGCCCTTGTCGAGCACGATCAGCCAGTCCATCTCCGTCAGCGTCGACAGGCGGTGGGCGATCGCGATCACCGTCTTGCCTTGCATCAGCGCGAAGAGGTTTTCCTGGATCGCCGCTTCCACTTCGGAATCGAGCGCCGAGGTTGCCTCGTCGAGCACCAGGATCGGCGCATCCTTGAGGAAGACACGGGCGATGGCGATACGCTGGCGCTGGCCGCCGGAGAGCTTGACGCCGCGTTCGCCGACCTGCGCATCCAGCCCCTTGCGGCCATGCATGTCGGAGAGCCCTTCGATGAACTCCCAGGCATTCGCCCGCTTCGCCGCCTCGATCACCTCCGCGTCCGTCGCTTCAGGACGTCCATAGGCGATGTTGTCGCGGATCGAGCGGTGCAGCAGCGAGGTATCCTGCGTCACGACGCCGATCAGCGCGCGCAGGCTTTCCTGCGAGACCGCCGAGATATCCTGTCCGTCGATGGTGATCCGCCCGGCTTCCAGATCATAGAAGCGTAAGAGCAGGTTCATCAGCGTCGTCTTGCCGGCGCCCGAGCGGCCGACCAGACCAACCTTCTCGCCGGCCTTGATGTCGAGCGACAGGTTTTCGATGATCCCCTTGCCCTTGCCGTAGTGGAAGCCGATCCGTTCGTAATGGATCGCGCCGCGCTTGGCCTGCATCGGCGGCGCGCCCGGCTTGTCGGTGATGTCGTGGCTCTTCGTCATCATCTCCATGCCGTCATAGACGGTGCCGATGTTTTCGAAGAGCGCCGAAACCTCCCACATGATCCATTGCGACATGCCGTTGACGCGCATTGCGAGACCAATGGCAATGGCGATCGCGCCGACCAAGATCTGGCCGTTCAGCCAGAACCAGATCGACAGGCCGGAGATCACGAACAGCGCCACGCAGTTGTTGATGTAGACGGACATGTGGAACAGCGTCACCCGCCGCATCTGGCGGTAGACCGTCTGCAGGAACTCGTCCATGCCTTCCTTGGCGTAGCTTTCCTCCCGCCCGGCATGCGAAAACAGCTTCACCGTCGCGATATTCGTATAGCTGTCGACCACGCGCCCGGTCATCATCGAGCGGGCATCGGCCTGCTGCGCGGCGATCTTGCGCAGCCGCGGCACGAAATAGGAAACGATGCCGACATAGATGCCGAGCCAGGCGAGGATCGGGATCATCAGCCGCCAGTCCGCCGCCGCGATCACCACGATCATCGAGATGAAATAGGTGACGACATAGACGAAGACGTCGAGGATCTTCATCACCGTTTCGCGCACCGCCAGCGACGTCTGCATCACCTTGGTCGCAACGCGTCCGGCGAACTCGTTGGCAAAGAAGGTCATGCTGTGACGAAGCAGGAAGCGGTGCATCTGCCAGCGGGCGATCATCGGGTAATTGCCGAGCAGCACCTGATGCATGATCAGCGAATCCAGACCCGCCGCCAGCGGCAGGCCGATCAGGATCAGGGCGCCCATCATCGCCAGCCGCGGCCACTCGGTTTCGAGGAAGGTCGCCTTGTCGGCATTTGTCAGCCAGTCGACGATATCGCCGAGAAACTGGAAAAGCGCCACTTCGCCGATAGCAATCAGCGCCGTCAGCACTGCCATGGCGGTCAGCCAGGGCGCTGCCGGCTTCGTATAGTGCCAGCAGAAGGCAAAGAGCCCCCGCGGAGGCGCAACGGGCTCCTCGACGGGAAAGGGTTTCAACCGCTGTTCGAACCAGCCAAACATGAAAATGCTCCGGAACTTATCGTCCCGCCTCCCGGCTCGCGCAAATCCGCGCATGAGCTCATATGGGAGCGGGACGCTTTGGGAACGAGGCCATAACAGCCGCGCAATGGATCAAAATGGGGGATTTTGAGAAAACGATGCGCCTTAAGCGCGCCGTGTCACCAGTGGTCGTTCGACGACTGGAAGGCGCATAAGCAGCACAATATTCATGTCGGCCCTCCCTGCTGGCGATTGAAGATGTGCACCGATAACGCGAAAATCGCGTAATTTCCAGCCGAAAATCGGCGGAAATTGAACATTTCGGGGTCAAAATGCGCCTTGTTGCACCCGAAACACACATGTTCTAGGACCGGTCGACATTGTTCTGGAGACTGCGATGACCGACCTCAGACTGGCGCTGTACCAGCCGGACATTCCCGGCAACACGGGAACGATCCTGCGATTGGCCGCCTGCCTCGGTTTCGGCGTCGACCTGATCGAGCCCGCCGGCTTCGACATTTCCGATCGCAATCTGAAGCGCTCGGGCATGGATTATCTCGCGATGGCGGCGCTCACCCGCCACGTCAATTTCGATCGTTTCGAGGAATGGCGCGCAACCACAGGGCGCCGCCTCATCCTGGCATCGACCAAGGCCTCCAGCCCCTATACCAGCTTCGCCTTCCGCCCGGATGACATCCTGCTCTTCGGCCGCGAAAGCGCCGGCGTGCCCGACCACGTCCACGACAAGGCAGACAGCCGCATCCTGATCCCGATGGTCGAAGGCCAACGCTCGATCAACGTCGCGGTGTCCGCCGCGATGATGACCGGCGAAGCGATGCGCCAGACGGTCTGGGGCTGACGGTTCCTACGAGGCCTGTCGCACGAAGGCCGCGATGCGCGAGGCGACCGGTTCGATGAAGGCCGGATCGAGCGCATGCCCCATATCCGCAACGATGGAGAGCTCAGCTCGCGGCAGCATGTCCGCTGCCCATTCGGCATGGGCAGACGGGAAGATCGGGTCCATGCTGCCGTGAATAACAAGGCAGGGCAGATCGAGGCGAGCTAGATCCGCAGCCGTCAAAGCCGCCGTCGCGATCTGCGCCTTGCTGTGATTGCTGTGGTTCGCCATCTTCGCCAGCCCGGCATGGCGGCGCGCGACGACCGCCCGCCCCATCGCCAGCCAGAAGCCCTCGTCGAACGGCGACTTCGGCCCAGCCGCCAAGCGAAAGTTCTCGACAAAGCGCCGGGCTGCATCCTCATCCGATTGCGCCGGGACGCTGTTCAGCGCAATCACCGCCCGGACGTAATCAGGCGCCGGTCGCGGCAGCTGTCCCGGTTTTTCTGGCTTACCGGTGAAGGCATCGTTCTTGGGTCCGAGATCGGGAGACGACATCAGTGTCGTGATGCTGGCAACACGCGCTGGATATTTGAGCCCCGCCATCAATGCGGTCACCCCACCCTGCGACAGACCGGCAACATGGCAGCGTTCGATGCCGAGACAATCGAGCAGCCCGAAGGCATCGCTGACGAGATCGTCGAGCGTATAGGGCCGCTCCTCGAAATCGACATAGGTCGAAAGCCCGGTATCGCGCTGATCGTAGCGGATGACCCGAAGCTCCGCATCCGCAAGGACCTCGCAGAAGCGATCCGGCCAAACGATCCCCGGCGCACTATTTCCCATCATCAGCAGGATAACAGGATCGCCATCGCGGCCGAACTGGTCGAAGGCCAGCTTGATACCACCAACATTCACAACACCGCTTTCCATGCTCGCTCACTCAAATTTATCATCGATAAGTTCACTTATCGATGATAAATTCCGCCGTCAAGTTGGAGCCGCCATGAAGATCACACAGACAGATATCGTCCGCGAAGCCCTCGTCCTCCTGAACGAGGTGGGTCTCGACAAGCTCTCGACCCGGATGGTCGCCGCCCGGCTGGGCGTGCAGCAACCGGCGATCTACTGGCATTTCAAGGGCAAGCGCGAACTGATGGACGCGATGAACGCAGCAATAATGCACTCGTCCCACCAGGCCCGCCTTCCCGATGACGGCGACGATGCCAGATCCTTCCTCGTCAAAAGCCATCAGAGCTTCCGGCGCGCGCTTCTGAGCGTCCGCGACGGCGCTCGCATCCATGCCGGCTCACGGTCCGAAGCATCGGACAACGACGCGGCCGAACGGCAGCTCGCCTTCCTGGTGGCTCGGGGCCTCACCGCCAATCTCGCGCTCCGCATCCTGATCACGCTGTCGCGTTTCACCGTCGGCTTCGTCATGGAAGAGCAATCGGAAGCCGAGCACCCGCCGCAGCTGTCGCCCGACGAAAGCGGTACGCACCCGCTGCTGACGGCCGCCTTCGCGGACTACGCCAGCCTGTCGCAGGATCAGCTTTTCCTCGATGGCCTCAATGCCATTCTCGACGGCTTCCTGGCGCAGAGCGGCAATATCGGCATCGGCGGCGCGAGTAATGCGACGGCCTGAAACTGAGATTTCAGCAGCTCCATCCAAGATTCCATCTTGAGACATAGAGAAAATCTGATTTACTGCGCCCAACTGCTTGGCTTGGGGGAAATGGCCGATGGAGTTTAAGCGCAGGGATATTATCCGCGGGGGCGTTGCGTTACTTGGTGCCGGTGCATTTCAGCATCCGGCATTTGCCGCGCCAGCCTCCTACTTTGCCGGACCCGCCGTCGATAATGGCGTGACCTACCAAAGCACGAATTTCGCCAAGATCGACAAGCGCTGGCGCCGCCAGGTCGTCAAATATTTCAGCACCGAGCCGATCGGCACCGTTGTCGTCGATACGCGCCACCACTTTCTCTATGTGATCATGGAGAACAAGACGGCGATCCGCTATGGCGTCGGCGTCGGCCGCGAGGGCTTCCAGTGGTTCGGCCGCGCCACTGTTGACGCCAAGTCGCTCTGGCCGCGATGGACGCCACCGCCGGAAATGCGCAAGCGCCATCCGGAACTGCCGGAATTCGTCGCCGGCGGCTCGCCGAAGAACCCGCTCGGGCCGCGCGCCATGTACCTGCACCGCGACGGCGTCGATACCGGCTACCGGTTCCACGGCACGCTCGAGCCCTGGAGCATCGGCAAGGACGCCTCCAGCGGCTGCATCCGCATGTTCAATGAGGACGCGATCGACCTCTACCAGCGCTGCCCGATCGGCACCGCCGTACAGGTCCTGCCGCATATCGCCGATCAGGCTGAAACGGCGGCGCAGGTTGCCCAGCCTGCAACGGCTGCCCAGCCGCCGGTTCAATGAGGAAAGCGCCCCGATGATCGCAACGAACGGATCTCTCAGCCGCCTTGCCTGCATGGCGGCCATCCTGCTCTCGCTCTCTGCCTGCACCACCAGCAATCTCACCGCCTCCGTGGAAGAGCCGCCCGCCACGCCGATGACCGGCGAGACCAACGACCCCGCGCCCGGCTTCGAGAATGTCAGCGCCGGAAGCGAGGAAGACTTCATCCTCAATGTCGGCCGCCGCACCTATTTCACGCAGGACTCCGCCGCCCTCGATTCCGTCGCCAAGGCGACGCTCGACAATCAGGCGGCATGGCTGGCGCGCAATCCAACCTGGCTGATCAAGCTGCAGGGTTTCGCCGACGATTCCGGCTCGCCAGCGGCGATGCAGTCGCTGTCGCAGAAGCGCGCCGATGCGGCCATGGCCTACCTCGTGTCGAAGGGTGTGGACCCGAAGCGCATGTGGGCCAAGGGCTATGGCAATGACCGCGAAGTGCGCGATTGCACCGACCGCTCCTGCAAGGTGCAGAACCGCCGCGTCGTCACCAACCTCAGAACCACGCCCGACGCCGTCTAGCCGTAGGCCCGCGTGAAAGCGATGCCGGCCAGAAGCCCCTCCGCCGGCATCGAAACGATATGAAAAGCTGAGACATGTCCGCATTGCGAGGGACATCGCGTGCATTGGTCCAAACCCCTGCGACTGCATCTCGGCGTCCTCGTCGTGGGATCGCTGCTCTGCACCTCCACGCCGATCATCTGGCTGGCATTCAGCCACGGCAAGCAAGCCGCCGTCAGCGCCGGGGCGCAGCAGATGCGCGAGATGAGCCTGCGGCTGATCGAGGGCTACCGCAACACGCTGCAGGGCGGCACCGAGACCGTAGCGCTGGCCTCCACGCTACCGCAGCTCGCCTCCCCGCCGCTGCAGGATCTGCAGGCCAAGCAGGATTTCTTTCTGGAAGTGCTGCGCAACATCCCGAACGCCACCAGCATCTATACCGGCTATCCTGACGGCTCCTATCTGCAGGTGATCAGCACCACGCGGCGCGACGTCCGCCAGACGCTGGCCGCCCCTGACGGCGCCGCCTTCGCAATCCGCACGATCGCCGGGCGGCAGACCGGCAGCGTCACCTCGACGCTCCGCTTTCTCGACAATCAGTCCGCCTCGCTGGGTGAACGGCCCATCGACTATGCCTCCTTCGATCCGCGCGAGCGGCCCTGGTACCGTTCCGCAATAGAGGGCCGCGCGGCAATCTCGGTCGGCCCCTATGTCGCGGGAACGCTGGGTGTCCCGACGCTGACGGTCGCGGCCCCGATGCGCGACGATCCCACCGTCGTGGTCGGCATCAACATCCACCTCCAGACGGTCAGCCGCCTGCTTCATGCGGAAGGCATATCGCCGAATGCGCGCGCCTATATCGTCAATGGCAGTGACGCGCTCATCGCCCATTCCGATCCGGGCGTCATGGAGAAGCTGCTGCGGGCTTGGACGAAAGGCCCGGGCACAGGCGATGCGACCGCCGGCAGTCTCGACACCAGCCTGCAGACCGTCGCACGGCTTCGCCACGATCCGGCCTTTGCCAATGGCGGCCTGGCGCGGCTGCAGATCGAGGGCGCCCCTCACCTGATCCAGATCGCTCCTGTCGAAGTCTCCGGCCTGTTCAAGGGCGATGTCGCCGCGATCATCGTTCCGCTCGACGATCTCGTCTCGCAGGCCGACCGGCTGCTCGTCCATAACCTTTTGATCGCCGCCGCCTTCCTGATCGCCGGTGTCGTGGCGTCGATCGCGCTATCGCGCATGGTCAGCCGCTCGCTGAACCGGCTGGCGGATGAAGCGCGCCTGATCGGCGATCTCGACATGCGCGAAAAGCCCGTCTCGCATTCCTGGATCACCGAGATCAACACGCTGGCAATGGCACTGGCCGCAAGCCGCCACGCCATCCGCCAGTTCGCGCTCTACGTTCCCCGCGAGGTCGTCCGGCGCATCGTCAATTCCGACGGGCGAGCGCTCGCCGAAGCCAAGCGGCAGGAGGTGACGGCGCTCTTCACCGATATCCAGGACTTCACGACCATCGCCGAGCGGCACTCCCCCGAAGATGTCGTCGATACGCTCTCGGCCTATTTCGAGCTGCTGAACGCGATCGCCGAACGCCACGGCGGCACCGTCGTGCAATATCTCGGCGATTCCATCTTCGTCATGTGGAATGCGCCCGTGCCGGACGAAGATCATGCCGAACATGGCTGCCGTTGCGCGCTTGCCATGAAGCAGGCGATCGGCGTCCTGAACGAAAAGAACCGGAGGAGCGGCCGCCCGGAACTCTTCACCCGTTTCGGCCTCCACACCGGCCCCGCCGTCGTCGGCAGCTTCGGCGCCATCTCGCGGCAGCAATACACGGCGATGGGCGACACGATTAACGTCGCCTCCCGCCTCGAGGGCCTGAACAAGCAGTTCGGCACCTCGATCCTGGTCAGCGCCGCAACCCGCGACGCCGTCATCGACAGCTTCGAATTCCGCCCGCTCGGCCTCGTCGAGGTGAAGGGGCGCGCCGAGAAGGTCGATATCTGGGAGCTCGCCGGCGTCGCGGCTAGCGATGGAAGGTCAGGTGGATGACGCCGCTCGGCGCCGTTTCCGACGTGACCGTATAGCCAGCCTCCAGGCCGCGCAGATCCTCCCACAGGCATATGCCGCGCCCGAGCAGGATCGGCGTGATCGCCACATGCAGGCGGTCGACCAGCCCAGCCTTGAGAAACTCGCGAACGACGGTCGGGCCGCCGCCGACCCGCACATCCCGGCCGTTGGCCACCGCTGTGGCCTGCTTCAGCGCATCCTGCGGCGTCATGCTGATGAAATGGAAGGTGGTGCCACCGGCCATTTCCAGCGACGGGCGGGCCTTGTGGGTGAGCACGAAAACCGGAACCTGGAACGGCGGCTGGTCACCCCACCAGCCCTGCCAGTCGGGATCGTCAGGGTGATTGTGAAGGCCGAACATGCCGGCACCCATGATCTCGGCGCCGACATTCTCGAAATATTCCCGGGCATAGTCGTCATCGATATCAGTCGTCCCCGCCCCGCTCGTATCCTTGAAGACCCGCTCGCGAAACGTCCGCGTCGCCATATAGGCGCCGACGAGACGCGGCCAGTCTTCACCGAACGGAACTTCGGGCGTCTGGTCCGTCGTCGTTGCGAAACCATCGAGCGAGATCATGAGGTCGACACGTACTGCCACTGGAACCCTCCTTGCGAAGTTGCACCTAGCCGCCC
This sequence comes from Rhizobium sp. Rhizsp82, assembly GCF_047325115.1. Lineage (NCBI taxonomy): Bacteria > Pseudomonadati > Pseudomonadota > Alphaproteobacteria > Hyphomicrobiales > Rhizobiaceae > Rhizobium > Rhizobium sp. Rhizsp82. Next base: position 3,425,786 of record NZ_CP168570.1, read on the forward strand.
CAATCATTGAAGCACGAATACTAAGGCAAGTGCCTTTATATAGATCCGAAACACTAAGGCAAGTACCTTATGGTCGTTGACTGCGGGGTGAACTCGTTTTACTGATTCACATGCCTTACCATTCGACCCCACTCGACCTCGCCTTTCACGCCCTCAGCGACCCGACGCGGCGCGCCGTCGTCTCGCGGCTGATCGAGGGCGAAGTCCCGGTCACCGTGCTTGCCGAGCCTTTCGACATGACGCTCCCCTCCTTCGCCCAGCATCTGAAGGTGCTGGAGGATTGCGGCCTGATCGCCAGCGAGAAGCGCGGCCGCAGCCGCTGGTGCCGCCTGGTGCAGGCCCGTTTCGACGAGGCCGCCGACTGGATGATATCGGAACGCAAGCGCTGGACCGGCCGGCTCGACCGGCTGGAAGCCTATATCGACAGCCAAGAGGATGATGAAGGACATGGCAAATCCGTTTGACACCTGGTCGCTCGACCGGGAAATCGTGCTGGTCAAGGTGCTGAACCATCCGCGCCACAAGGTCTTCGCAGCCTGGATGGACCCAGCTGCGCTGGCGCAATGGTATGGCCCCAAGGATCTCGCGATCGAGAACCATGAAGCCGACATCCGCGAGGGCGGCATCTGGCGCTTCGACATGGTCGGCTTGTTCGAAGGCAAGCAGCAGCGCTTTGCCAATTTGATCCGCTTCCTCGAGATCGTGCCGGACGAGCGCATCGTGATGGAGCACGGAGCGGAGGATTCGGATGATCCCAATCGTTTCCGCGTCACCGTCACCTTCGACGAGCAGTCCGACGGCAAGACGGTACTGACCATGCGCCAGCTCCACCCCACCCCCGAACGCCGCCGCTTCGTCATCGGCTTCGGCGCGGTCGAATACGGCCTGCAGACGCTGGATGGCCTCGCGGCCTGGCTGGACCGGTGAACGCACGAACATGCAACTGCTGATCGGTACTTGACTTTCGCCCGGCTCGCGCAATCCTCCACATCGAAGTGAGGGCGCAGCCGGGGAGCATCGGTCATACTCAATTTTCCGCCGCTATATTCGACGGCGCGCTGTGACGCGATCGCCAGGCTTGTCGAGAACAACTATCCGATCGAAGCGCCCGTCTCCTGCCAGATGCTGGAGCGCGGGCTGAACGATGTCTACCGCATCACCGGCCAGAACGCGGAGCGTTACATATTCCGCCTGTCGCAGCACCGGGCACGCGGCCCCGCCGATGTCAGAAGCGAGACCGCATTCCTGACACACCTTGCCCGATCAGGCGTTCCCGTCGCCGCCCCGATCGAGACGCGGGACGGCCGCTTCTTCGTCGAAACCGATGCGCCCGAGGGTCCGCGCCCCGGCGTTCTCTTCCAGGCGCTGGATGGGCGCGAACCGGATGCGGCTGACCTCGACGACGCACGCGCCCACGGCAAGACGCTGGCAATGCTGCACAATGCGGCCGAAAGCTTCTCTGCCGAAGAGGCGCGCTACCGGCTGGAACTAGACTACCTGCTGTGGCAGCCGCTGGCCCGGATAGGCCAGAGCGGCCTCGTCGAAGACCCCGATGTCTTCAAGGAGTTCGAGCGCCTGGCGGAGGAGACCAGCAACGCAATCAAGGCCTTCGGCGAGCTGACATGGACCTATTGCCATGGAGACTGCCACGGCTTCAACGCCCGCATCGATGCCGCCGGCGAAGCCGTTTTCTTCGATTTCGACGACAGCGGCCCCGGCTACCTTGCCTACGACCTCTCCGTCTTCCTGTGGGCAAACGTCTCCTTCGGCCGAAGTTCGACGCGCAGATGGTCGGCCTTCATCGAGGCCTATCGCGCCATCCGGCCGATCAAGGCTGACGATTTCGAGGCCGCCCTGCACTTCGTCATCGTCCGCCATTTCTGGCTGATGGGAGAATACGCATCCCGCGCCGATGAATGGGGACGCAACACCGTCCGCTGGGTCGCGCGGGAAGCGGAGTTCCTCAAGGCGTGGCAGGCTTCGCAGCTCAGCGGCCGCCTGCTCTAGCGCCGCTCGACGCCGAATGTCATTCGATGTCGGAACCTGGATTGCTCGCACGTCTTCAAGACAGACAATCCACAGGAGGCAGCCATGACGATCACCATCACCGCCTTTGAATGCTCCCCCGACCGCGGCCGGGGCCTGGCGCGGGACATGCGGGTGCGATGGGCGCTCGAAGAGACCGGGCAGCCCTATGACGTCCGCCTCGTCACCTTCGAGACGATGAAGCAGCCCGCCCACCTGGCGCTCCAGCCCTTCGGCCAGATCCCGACCTATGAGGACGGCGCGTTGGCAATCTTCGAATCCGGCGCCATCGTGCTCCATATCGCCGAACAGTTTCCGGGCCTGCTGCCCACCGACCAGATTGGCCGCGCCCGCGCCATCGCCTGGCTCTTTGCCGCCGTCAGTACCGTCGAGCCTGTCATCGTCGAGCGCGAAGCGACCGGCTATGCGGAGCGCAACGAGAGCTGGTACGAGCAACGCCTGCCCCTTCTCACCGATCGCATCCGCAACCGGCTGACGGAGCTCGCGAACAGTCTCGGCACCGGCGATTGGCTGGGCGGCGATTTCAGCGTCGGCGACCTGCAGATGGTCTCGGTTCTGCTGCGGCTGAAAAGCTCCGGCCTGCTCGAAGAATTTCCAAGCCTCGCGGCCTATGTCGCCCGTGGAGAAGCCCGCCCAGCCTATCAGCGCGCCTTCGAGGCTCAGCGCGCCGTTTTTCTCGCCTCGCAGGCGCGTTGATCTTCACGTTTCGGCCGCAAATCATCTGCAGCCGATGAGCGTAACAGACTACCAATACCATTGATTTCCAGCGGCTCCGCCGTAGATGACGGAGCATCCCCGCAATATGTCGCAAACGGCGTTGTGTTGCGGTCAAATCGGCCTATTATTATTAGCCGGGCAAACAAAAATCCGTCACTGCGCAGCAATTTCAACGAATTGGCAATGACGTGATTCGAAGATTGCACAGCATTGCAAACACCAGTGAAGAAGAAGACTGCTGATAATGGAATCCACGATCGTCATGATAAATCTGTTCGGTGCCGTAGCCTTGCTGCTGTTCGGCCTCGCGCAGGTGAAGGACGGCGTGTCGCGGGCCTTCGGCGCCAAGCTCAGAACCGGGCTGGCAACCGGTACCCGCAGCGGTCTCCGCTCCTTCCTCTCCGGCTTCGTCGCCACCATCGCGCTGCAGAGCTCGACGGCAACGGCGCTGATGGTCGCCTCCTTCGTCGAGCGTGAGCTGGTCAAGCCGCGCATGGCGCAGATCGTGCTCCTCGGCGCCAATGTCGGCACCGCCGTCACCGCCTGGATCGTCGCGACTGGCATCGAGTGGCTGTCGCCGCTCGTCATCCTTGCCGGCATCGTGCTCTATCGCAGCGGCTCGACTTCCCGCCAGGGCGGCGGCACGGCGCTGATCGGCATCGGCCTGATGCTGTTGTCGCTGCATCTTCTCAGCAGCGCCACCGAGCCGATGCGCCAATCGCCGGCGCTCGCCGCCTTCATCGGCCTGCTCGACAATGCCTGGCCGGTGGCGCTGGCCTTCTCCGCCGGCATCGCCTTCATTTCCTCCTCCAGCCTTGCCGCCGTCGTGCTGATCCTGTCGCTCGCCTCGACCGGCATCCTCTCGGCAGGCCTGATCATCGTGCTGGTGCTCGGCGCCAATCTCGGCGGCGCCATTCCGCCGGTCGTCGCCTCGCTCTCCGGCCCGCCTTCGGCAAAGCGCGTCACGCTCGGCAATCTGATCGTGCGCGCCATCGGCTGCGCTGTCGCGCTGCCGCTCGCAGGCTACGGCGCCGATATTCTGGAAATGCTGCCGCTCTCGCCCGCCAAGCTCCCGGTCGACGCCCATCTCGGCTTCAACCTGATCCTCGCCGCACTCGCCTGGCCCTTCTCGCGCCTGCTGTCGAAGCTGATGCTGCGGCTGGTCCCGGAAGAAGCGCAGCCCGACAATGCGCCGAAATATCTCGATCAGGGCGAGCTCTCGACGCCGGTCGTGGCGCTCGCCAGCGCCACCCGCGAAACGCTCGGCGTCGGCGATCTCATCGAGCGTATGCTGATGCGCGCCTCCGACGCCTTCGAGAAAGACGATCTCGCCAAGCTCAAGGAAATCCCCTCGCTGGAAAAGCGCGTCGACAGCCTGCAGCAGGAAGTGAAGATCTATCTCTCCAAGCTCGGCCGCGAGGGCCTGAGCGAGGAAAACGGCCGCCGCTCGATCGTCATCATCGACTACGCGATCAACCTCGAGCATATCGGCGACATCATCGAAAAGGGCCTGCTGCCGCAGGTCACCAAGAAGGCTTCGCTCGGACTGAAATTCTCCGAGGACGGCTATGAGGAGCTGAAGAAGCTCTTCCACCTGACGATCGACAACCTGCGCATCGCCCAGACCATCTTCGTCACCCGCGACTTCAAGCTCGCCAAGCAGATGATGGAAGTGAAGGTCGAGGTGCGCCGCATGGAGAAGCAATCCTCCGAGCGCCATCTGGAACGCCTGCGCGACGGCCGCGCCGACAGCCTGCAGACCAGCTCGCTGCATCTCGACATGCTGCGCGACCTGAAGCGCATCAACGCCCATATCGTCTCGGTCGCCCACCCGATCATGGACGAGCACGGCCTCCTCATCGAAAGCCGTCTCAAGGATGCTGCTGAGTAAAGACGATCAATCCGCCGATGGCAGCCGCCGCATGGTGAACTCGATCTGGTCATTGTCGAGCTGGCGCCAGCTTTCGACCTCGGTCCAGTAAGCCGCCTTCGGATATTCGGCAAACCACTCGCGGGCCTTCGCCCGCGCGTCGAGGAGCGCCAGTCTGTATGTTTCGCGCACGAACCGGTCGCCGCCCGTCCGGGGCGTCCCCTCGGCGCGGTGCCGCTCTATCCTGCGCTTCAAGCCGTCGAATGACGGAGGTCCCGGAATTTTATTCATGAAACCTACCTCTGCCGGAAAAACGTAGTATCGAACCCGCTAATTTGCGAGTCGAATCTTGACTGCGGCCTTCCGCCCGCTGGCGACTGGCGCTCCTAGCTGATAGGAGGCGTCGCAATCAGGAATGACGGGTTGCGGCTTTGGCTGCGGCCTATGGGGGTAAGTATGGAAAGACCAGTATTGCCGGCAGGCCTTCCCGCCGACATCGAAGACAAGAAGCTCGCGGCGCAGACCTGGTTCCGGCAGCTGCGCGATACGATCTGTTCCACCTTCGAGACGCTGGAAGATGAACTCGCCGGACCAATGTCCGATCGCGAACCGGGCCGCTTCGTCGGCAAGGACTGGTCGCGCGACAATGGCGCGGGCGGCGGCGGGCGCATGTCGATGATGCATGGCCGCGTCTTTGAGAAGGTCGGCGTCCACACCTCCACCGTCTATGGCGAATTCGCACCCGATTTCCGCGCCCAGATCCCCGGCGCCAATGAGGACCCGCGCTTCTGGGCCTCCGGCATCTCGCTGATCGCCCATCCCGTCAATCCGAACGTCCCCGCCGTGCACATGAACACCCGCATGGTCGTCACCTCCACCCGCTGGTTCGGCGGCGGTGCGGACCTGACGCCGGTTCTCGACCGGCGCCGCACGCAGGAGGACGCGGATACGCAGCTCTTCCACAAGGCGCTCGAGCTCGCCTGTCGCCAGCATCAGGGCATCGCCGATTACGATGCCTACAAGAAATGGTGCGACGAATACTTCTTCCTGAAGCACCGCAACGAGCCCCGCGGCACCGGCGGCATCTTCTATGACTGGCTGCATTCCAGCCCCGAAGCCGGCGGCTGGGATGCCGATTTCGCCTTCACGCAGGATGTCGGCAGGGCCTTTGCCGCAGTTTATCCACAGATTGTTCGCGCCAATTTCAACAAACAGTGGACGGAACAGGATCGTGAGGAACAATTGATTCGTCGCGGTCGATATGTGGAGTTTAATCTCCTCTATGATCGCGGTACCATCTTCGGGCTGAAGACGGGTGGCAACATCGAGTCGATTCTGTCGTCCATGCCGCCGACAGTAAAATGGCCGTAACCGGAACACTGTACGATAACGTACGGGTAAAAACCCGGTGACTGGCCTTCAAGAAGTGTGAACGCGTTCTAAATCAATTTGTATGTGCATAACAATCGGAGGAGGATTGTCGATGACGATACAAAGCGGTTCATCCGCGGATGCAGAGCAATCATCCCGCATAATCGAAGCCCCGGAATTCCTGAACCGTCTTGCCGAAGACATGCGCGCAAAGAGCGGTTCAGACCTGCCTCTCTCCTGCTATATCGAGCAGGTGAAGCTGCAGCTTGCAGGCGGTAAATCGCCGGAAGAGCTGCAGGGCCAGACCCGTGAAAGCGCCAATTCCAACACGCCCTACCAGTCTTCGGACTGCTACCGTTTCTGGGCGATGCCGGAATAAAGCGAAATCCATGCCGGCCGGTCCTGTCAGATCGGCCGGAACCTTCTCCCCTCTTTGCACATTCAAGCTACGCGTGAGTTTGCGCGATCCTGTCATGTTCCGGATCAAGGAGGATAAAATGCGACTTTTCGAATGTGGTACGCTCGTTCCAGGCTGTGACTGGCACACCCGCGCCAATGACGACGCCGAAGTCGTCCGCCGCGCGGTCGAGCATATGAAAACCGCTCACGGCGAAACCACCATCCGCGAAAACATGGTCGACAATATCAAGGCCCGCATCCGCAACGAAGCGAACGCGGCCTGATCATTTGACGATGCCATCCAGCCGGGCGAGCAGCGCCGCCCGGTCGGCAGCGAAATTCTCATCCACCCACTGGCTCTCCAGCGTCTGCAATATCTCGCCGACGCGCGGCCCCGCCGTGACGCCGGCCGCCATCACGTCGCCGCCGCTCAGCGGAAACTTCGGCTTGGTCCAGGCCTCCGCCTGTTCCAGGAGCTTAGAGAGCCGTGCCGAACGGCTCATCTCCTTCATGTCACCTTCCGCCTTGCCGCGCGCAATCGCCAGCGCCAGCTTCAGCCGCGCGATCACGCCTTCGGGGGCGCTGCGATAAAGCACGCGGTCGAAGGCCGCAGCCGTCAGCTCGTCATTGACCGGAACGGTCAGCGCCCAGGTCTTCAGCCAGGCGGCTTCCGCATTGGCAAGCTTGAGACGCCCCGCCATCTCCGAGAGCCGCGGCACGTCGGGCGGCACGATCGAGGCAAGCCTCAGCAGCGGATCGGGCTTCCAGCCCAGCGCCTGCTCGGTGGCAACAAGCGCCGGGATCGCGTCGATGCCCCATTTCTCCGTCTCCGGCAGGATCTCATTCAGCACCGAGACCGTCCGCATCCAGAGCAGTGCCCGGCCCGGGTCATCGGCAGCCAGCAGCTTGCGCATTTCCGACCAGACGCGCTCGGCAGACAGCGTCGAGAGCTTGGAGCGCGCCGCCGAAGAGGCCTTCAGCCCCTCGGCATCGGGACGCCCGGTGCCGTAATAGGCAAAGAAGCGGAAGAAGCGCAGGATGCGCAGGTAGTCCTCGGTGATCCGCGTGGCGGCAGTACCGATGAAGCGAATGTTGCGCTTCTCGATATCGGCCAGACCGTCGACGAGATCGATCACCTCGCCCGCCGCATTGGCATAGAGCGCATTGATCGTCAGGTCGCGGCGCTCGGCATCGGCCTGCCAGTCGGTGCTGAAAGCAACCTTGGCATGGCGCCCGTCGGTCTCGACATCGGTTCTGAGCGTCGTCACCTCGAAGGGCTTGCCCTCGAGCACCAGTGTCACCGTGCCATGCGCGATCCCGGTCGGCACCGCCTTGATGCCGGCCGCCTTCGCCCGCTCGATCACGGCATCAGGCGTCAGCGTCGTCGCCATGTCGATATCGCTGACCGGAATGCCCATCAGGCTGTTGCGCACCGCGCCGCCGACGACGCGGCCCTCGCCGCCATCGGCATTCAGCAGCGAAAAGACGCGGGAAAGGCGCGGGTCCTGAAACCAGGCTTCGTGAGCCACACTGGTCATGCATACATTCTTTCGTAAATCGTGCGGATGATGCCGGCGGTAATGCCCCAGATCATCCATTGCTCATAGGGCATGCGGTAAAACTGGCGCTGCACCCCGTTCCAGGGGCGACTGTCGAGCGTGTGATTGCCGGGATCCATCAGGAACGACAACGGCACCTCGAAAACGCTCTCCACCTCATCCGGGCTCGGCGTCAGCGTGAAACCGGGGCGGACGACGGCAAGGATCGGCGTGATCCGGAAACCGGTCGCCGCCAGATAATCCGGCAGGCGGCTGATGGGCTCGATGAACATGTCGGCAAGGCCGATCTCCTCGCCCGCCTCGCGGATCGCCGCCATCTCCAGGGAGTCGTCGGTCGGATCCCTCGAGCCGCCGGGAAAGGCGATCTGGCCGGAATGCTTGCGCAGCGTCTCCGTGCGCTTCGTCAGGATCACCCGGGCATCGTCTCCGTCATCGATAACGGGCACGAGAACCGCCGCGTCGCGCAGCTTGATGTTCTCGACATAGGGCAGCAGATCCTGATTGATCAGGTGATCGCCGTGATCGCGCCAGGCGAGATCGATCGGCCCGCCCTTCTGGTTGAGGGCGCGGCGGCGGAATTCATCGGCCGAATAGAGCGGATAGCGGGAGGCAATGGGATCGGTCATCGGGAAAGCGCATCCAGTTCGTCTGCCGGCATGACCGGGAATATGCGGCCGCCGGAGCAGAGGCAGAACATCTGGCGCCCCTCGACCTCGATCACCTCGCCAAGCTCGACCAGCTCATACATCACAGGACGCGCCACCAGCGCCTCCAGCCGTCCGCGCACATGCAGATAGGGCTTCAGTTCGCTGTTGTCGCCATGGATCACGAAGCGCAGCGCATGCTCCTCGCCCGCCTCGACGACATCGCCGGTATTGGTGCGGAAGGTCAGCAGCGGATTTCCGTCGCGCTCCGTCACGCTCATCTCGACCGCCAGGAACGGCGCATCGACGACCCGGATGCCGACTTTTTCCACAGGAGTCACGAGGTAGGTCTTGCCGTCCTCGTCCTTGCGCAAAACCGTCGAGAACAGCCGCACCAGCGGCGCGCGGCCGATCGGCGTGCCCATGTAGAACCATGTGCCGTCGGCGCGGATTTCCATGTCGATATCGCCGCAGAAAGGCGGATTCCACTTGTCCACGGGCGGAAGACCGCGGCTCTTGCCACCGGTTTCGCCAGCCGCGCGCGAAATCAGTGCGGCCAGCCCCGCGGCATCTTCGCTCGCCCTGATCTCTTCGCCTGCCATTCTTCTGTCCCGGTTTGCTCTTAACGAGAAGGAAGTCACGAGATAGTCATTCGAAACGAACTTGTCAGCCCGCAACATCTTCATAACTCTATCGGGTATGAGGCAGAGGTGTAAGTCCGCCGATTCGCGACGAATGATTTAGCCGTTGGAGATGCCTGATGGGTATGATGAAGACCGAAGACAGCCTCGATGAAAAGGCGATCATCGCCGCCGCCGAAAAGGCGCTTGCCGATATCGCCCTTGTCCGTGAAGAAGTCTCGAAGGTGATCTTTGGTCAGGAGAGCGTGGTCGAGAACACGCTTCTAGCCGTGCTTTCGGGCGGCCACGCGCTGCTTGTCGGCGTTCCCGGCCTCGCCAAGACCAAGCTCGTCACCACGCTCGGCGAAGTTCTGGGCCTCGGCGCCAACCGCATCCAGTTCACGCCCGACCTGATGCCGTCGGATATTCTCGGTTCCGAAGTGATGGACCAGGACGAGAGCGGCCGCCGCTCCTTCCGCTTCGTCAAGGGACCGGTCTTCGCCCAGCTGCTGATGGCCGACGAAATCAACCGCGCCTCGCCGCGCACGCAGTCGGCGCTGCTGCAGTCGATGCAGGAATATCACATCACCGTCGCCGGCCAGCGCTACGACCTGCCGACGCCGTTCCACGTTCTCGCAACGCAGAACCCCCTGGAGCAGGAAGGCACCTATCCCCTTCCCGAAGCCCAGCTCGACCGCTTCCTGATGCAGGTCGACGTCAATTATCCGGAACTCGCCGCCGAGCGGCAGATCCTGCTCGAGACGACGGGCCTTTCCGAAACCAGGCCGCAGGCGGTGCTGAATGCCGAGCGGCTAATGCAGATCCAGAGCCTCATTCGCCAGATGCCGGTCAGCGACAAGGTCGTTGATGCCATCCTCGGCCTCGTGCGCTCGGCCCGTCCCGGCCAGGGCCATGCCTCGACCGACAAGCACGTCGCCTGGGGCCCCGGCCCGCGCGCCGGCCAGGCAATGATGCTCTGCGCCCGCGCCCGCGCGCTCTACGAAGGCCGCCTCGCGCCGTCGCTCGACGACGTCTATGCTCTGGCAGAACCGGTGCTGGAACACCGCATGGCACTGACATTCGCCGCCCGTGCCGAAGGCATGTCGGTGCGTGATGTCATTGCCGGTCTGGTCAAGCAGGCCCGTGGATAAGAGACAGGGATAAGCAACGCGTGGCCTCTATCGGACAGATCGTCAATCCGACACCCGGCAGCGATGCGCTTGCACGAGCAAGGCAGCGCGCCTCGCTGGTGCCGGATTGCCTGGTCGAGGCCAAGCGGATCGCTAACACCGTGATCGCCGGCTGGCACGGCCGCCGCAAGCGCGGCATCGGCGAGAATTTCTGGCAGTTCCGTCCCTATACCGAAGGCGAGAGCCTGGCGCGCATCGACTGGCGCCGCTCGGCCCGCGACGACCACACCTATATCCGCGAACGCGAATGGGAAGCCGCCCACACGATCTGGCTCTGGGCCGACATGTCGCCGTCGATGATGTACAAGTCGACGCTCGGCAACGTCTCCAAGGAAAGCCGGGCGCTCGTCATCATGCTGGCGCTCGCCGAAATCCTCGCACGTTCCGGCGAACGCATCGGCTGCCCCGGCGTCATGGAACCCGTTTCGGCCCGCAATGCCGCCGAGCGCCTGGCAACGGCACTGATGCATTCGCAGCTGACCGGCGGCCTGCCTGAGGTGGCGATGATCCGCGGCTGGAGCGACCTGGTGCTGATCGGCGATTTCCTCGATGAGGCCGATGCAGTGATGGCGCGCCTGACGCCGCTTGCCCGCCGTGGACTGCGCGGCCATGTCGTCGAAGTGGCCGATCCCGCCGAAGAGGTCTTCCCCTATAGCGGCCGAACCGAATTCAGCGATCCCGAGACCGGCTCGAAGCTCGTATCCGGCCGCGCCGAGAATATCCGCGAGGCCTATACCCGCGCCTATCTCGCCCGCCGCGACAATCTCGGCCAGTCGCTGCGCCATCTCGGCTGGACATTCGTGACTCACAGGACCGACCATCTGGCCTCCGAAGCCCTCGTCGCGGTTCACATGTATCTCTCCGGCATGCCGGCCAAGGCGACGCATGGAGGGCAGCTGTGAACGCCCTTCCCTTCGCTTTTGCCTATCCCGCAATTCTCGGCGCCCTCGTCGCCCTTCCGGTCATCTGGTGGCTGCTGCGGCTGACCCCGCCGCGCCCGAAGACCGAGGTCTTCCCGCCGCTGAAGATTCTCGCCAGCGTCCTGAAGCGGGAGGAGACCCCGGCGCAGAGCCCTTGGTGGCTGACGCTGCTGCGCATGCTGCTTGCCGCCGCCGTCATCCTGGCGATCGCAGACCCGGTCTTCAATCCGCGCACCAATTCGCTGGTCGCTGGTGGCCCGCTCGTCCTCTTCGTCGACAATGGATGGGCGACCGCACCCGACTGGGAACGCCGCGTCCAGACCGCCGAAGCGCTGATCGACGATGCCGATGCCGCCGGCAGCCCCGTCGCCATCGCCTTCACCGCCGACCCGACCAATGACGCGGTACCGGGAAGCGCCGCCGCCGCCCGCGACAAGCTGCAGGCCGCCGAGCCGAAGCCGCTGGTTCCGGATCGCCAGCGCGCCTTCGAGGCACTGCGCGCCGCGCTGAACGGCACCAAGCCCGGCACGCTCGCCTTCCTCGCCGATGGCGCTGCCGCCAGGGACAACGAGACGACCGTCCGCGATCTCGCCAACCTGCAGCCCGCCGAACTGCGCCTGATCGAAGGCGATGCCGAACAGACGATCGCCATCACCGGCGCAAGCAACGCCGCTGACGCGATGACCGTCACCGCGACACGTCTCGACACGTCAAGTGCGGCGCAACTGCCGCTGACGGCACAGGATGCGCAGGGCCGCGCCATCGCCGCCGGCTCCGTCTCCTTCCAGCCGGGACAGTCGACCTCGATCGGCTCGATCGCCGCACCCTTCGAAATGCGCAACGATTTCGCCCGCGTCAGCATCGATGCTCATGCGACCGCAGGCTCCGTCCATCTGCTCGACGATGGCTTCAAGCGCCGCCGCGTCGTGCTGCTCTCGGGCGAGGCCCGCGACGAGTTCCAGCCGCTCCTCTCGCCGCTCTATTACATCCAGCGCGCCCTGCAGCCCTATGCCGATCTGATCGAGCCGAACTCGCCCGATCTCGCCACCTCGATCCCCGATCTCCTGTCGCAGAACCCTTCGGTGATCATCATGGCCGATATCGGCCGCCTGCCGCAGGAGACATACGAGCCGCTGCAGCGCTGGATCGCCAATGGCGGCACGCTGATCCGCTTCGCCGGTCCGCGCCTTGCCGCTGCGCCGGCCGACGATCCGCTTGTTCCTGTGATCCTGCGCCAGGGCGAACGCGCCCTCGGCGGTGCCCTCTCCTGGGCCGAACCGCAGCCGCTCGCCGATTTCCCGAATTTCGGCCCCTTCGCCGGCATGGCGAAGCCGACCGATGTGACGATCAAGCGCCAGGTTCTCGCCGAGCCGACGCCCGACCTTGCCGAACGCACCTGGGCAAGCCTTGCAGACGGCACGCCGCTCGTCACCACCAAGCCGATCAATGCCGGCCGCATCGTGCTCTTCCATGTCAGCGCCGAAGCGACCTGGTCGAACCTGCCGATCTCCGGCAATTTCGTCGAGATGCTGCGCCGTATCGTCCAGCTCTCGCGCTCCGGCGGCGTCACGTCCGAAGCAGGTGCGGCATCGGCCGCCGAAGCCCTGCCGCCCTTCCGGCTGCTGACGGCCAAGGGCGTGATGACGACCGAAACCGGCACCGCCCGCCCGCTGATCCCCAATGCCAAGGCAGCTCCGGTCTCGAATTTCGACAATCCACCCGGACTCTATGGTTCAGAAGATGGCTTTACCGCGTTGAATGTATTGCCTGATAATGCCGAACTGAAGCCGCTCAATACCGCCGGCGTCACCGTGGTGCGCGCCGGTCTGATCGGCGGCGAGACATGGTCTGCCAAGCCCGCGCTCTTCCTGATCGCCTTCCTGCTGTTGCTTGCCGACAGCCTGATCGTCATGTTCATGAGCGGCGCCTTCTCGCGCCTTCGCCCGGCAGCGCGCAGCGCAGCGCTGATCGCGATCGCCATCGCCGCCGGCCTGTTCCTCGCCCCCCATGACCTGCGCGCCGATGATTCCAAGCCCGGCGACGATCAGATCCTGCAGCGGCTCGACAACACCCACCTCGCCTATGTCGTCACCGGCGAACAGGATGTCGACAATATCTCCGAGCGCGGCCTCGAGGGCCTCACCGAGTTTCTGACCTACCGCACGACGCTGGAACCGGCCCCGCCCGTCGGCCTCGACATCGCCAAGGACGAGCTCGCCTTCTACCCGATCATCTACTGGCCGATCTCGGCATCGGCGCCGATGCCGTCGACCGCAGCGATCAACCGCATCGACGCCTATATGCGCGCCGGCGGCACCGTGCTTTTCGACACCCGCGACCAGTTCTCGGCACTCGATAATTCCGGTGGCGCCCAGAGCGCCAATGGCGAACGTCTGCAACAGATCCTCGCCAATCTCGACATTCCGCCGCTGGAACCCGTCCCCTCGGATCACGTCCTGACGAAGTCCTTCTATCTATTGTCGAGCTTCCCTGGCCGTTATGCCGGCAGCCCGCTCTGGATCGAGGCTCGCCAGGACAATCGCGCCAGCGACCCGAAATCCGCAGCCTCCGCCGATGGCGTCTCGCCGATCCTGATCACCGGCAACGACTTCGCCGGCGCCTGGGCGGTGGATGAGAACGGTACGCCGATGCTGCCGACCGTGCCGCCGGATGAGGCGCAGCGCGAATATGCCTACCGCGCCGGGGTCAACATCATGATGTATATGCTGACCGGCAACTACAAGACCGACCAGGTCCACGTCCCCGCCCTCCTCGAACGTCTGGGGCAGTGACATGACGCTGGATTTCGCACCCTTCATTCCCTGGCCGATCCTTGCTGCGCTCGCCGTCGTTGTCGCCATCGTCGCCGTCTTCGCCATATGGCGCGGCGTGCGTGGCGCCTGGATCCGCACGGTCGCCGCCATCGCCCTGCTCGCCGCGCTTGCCAATCCGCTGCTGATGCAGGAGGACCGCGAGCCGCTGTCGACTGTTGTCCCCGTCATCGTCGACCGCAGCCAGAGCCAGCAGACGCCCGAGCGCATCAAGATGACCGACGATGCGCTGGCTCAGCTGAAGGACCGGCTGTCGCGCTTCCCGAATATCGAGCCGCGCTATGTCGAGGCGACCGAGCCCGAAGACTCCGACGCCCCCTCAACCCGCCTCTTCAACGCTCTCTCCGCCGCCGTCGCCGACGTGCCGCCCGCCCGTATCGGCGGCGCGATCATGCTGACCGATGGCGAGGTTCACGACGTCCCCGGCGTCAATCAGGCGCTCGGCTTCGACGCGCCGATCCATGGCCTGATCACCGGCAAGCCGAACGAATTCGACCGCCGCATCGAGGTCATCAAGGCGCCACGCTTCGGCATCGTCAATGAAGAGCAGCAGCTCGTATTGCGCGTCTTCGACGACGGCCCGAGCCCGGGCGGTACGGCGACCGTCACCGTCAAGCTGAACGGCGACGAGATCGCCACGCTGCAGGCGACACCCGGCCAGGATACGCCCTTCTCCTTCCGCGTCCCGCGCGGCGGCAGCAATGTCCTGGAATTCGCGGTTGCGGCCCTGCCCGGCGAAGTGACGGAGGCCAATAACCGCGCCGTCCACGTCATCGACGGCATCCGCGAGAACCTGCGCGTCCTCCTCGTCTCCGGCGAGCCGCATGCGGGCGAGCGCGCCTGGCGCAATCTGTTGAAATCCGACGCCTCGGTCGATCTGGTGCATTTCACCATTCTGCGCCCGCCGGAAAAGCAGGACGGCACGCCGATCAACGAGCTGTCGCTGATCGCCTTCCCGACCCGCGAGCTCTTCGTCGACAAGATCAAGGACTTCGACCTGATCATCTTCGACCGCTACCAGCATCGCGGCGTGCTGCCGATCCTCTATTACGACTACATCGCCCAATATGTCGAAAACGGCGGTGCGCTCTTGATCGCCGCCGGCCCTGAACATGCCGGCCAGGATTCGATCGCGCTGACGCCGCTGCAATCGGTCCTGCCGGCCGCGCCCACCGGCCAGATGATCGAGAAGGCCTTCTATCCGCGCCTCTCCGACGAGGGCCGCAAGCATCCGGTCACCCGCGGCCTCGATGGCTCCGCCGACGAGCCGCCGCATTGGGGCCGCTGGTTCCGTTCTGTCGGTGTCGAGCAGCCGCAGGGCCAGACGGTCATGGTCGGTGCCGATAACAATCCGCTGCTGGTGCTGAACCGTGCCGGTCAGGGCCGCGTCGCCATGCTGCTCTCCGATCAGGGCTGGCTTTGGGCCCGCGGCTTCGAAGGCGGCGGCCCGCATGTCTCGCTTTATCGCCGCATCGCCCACTGGCTGATGAAGGAACCGGCGCTTGAGGAAGAGGCGCTGACCGCCCGCGCCCAGGGCCGCACGCTTGAGATCACCCGCCAGACGATCGGCGGCGATCCCGGCCCGGCCACCGTGCGCTACCCCTCCGGCAAGACCGAAGACCTGCCGCTCGCCCAGTCCGAGCCCGGCCTCTACAAGGCCGAGAAGAAGATGGACGAGATCGGCCTCTTCGAGATCCGCAACGGCGACCTCACCACCCTCGTCCATGTCGGCGCCGTCGATGCGCCGGAATTCAAGGCGATGGTCTCGACCACCGATGTGCTGAAGCCGATCACCGACAAGACCCGCGGCCTTGACGCCCGTGTTTCGGATGCCAATGGCGCGATCGAAGTGCCACCGGTTCTCCCCGTCCGCGGCCAGATCCGCGTCGCCGACAACGAGCGCATGCAGATCAAGCTCACCAACGAGACGGTTCTGAAGGGTATCAACACGCTGCCGCTCTTTGCCGGTTTCGCCGGTGTCGGCGTGCTGCTGCTCGCCTTCGGCGCCATGTGGTGGCGCGAAGGACGCTGAGCCATTTTGTCGAACTGACGACTCTGATATCGGCAGGCGATAGAGATCGCCGCCGAAAGGTTCAGCCATGGCCCCGCAGAAGCTGAAGGTCACCAAGGTTCTCTCCAAGAAGGACCGCAAGAAGATCGCCGACCCGCTGATCGCCTATAACGTAGCCCGCTTCGGCGAGAGCGGCCGCGAGAAACTGGCGATCCGCCTGCGCGGCGACGACGGCGAGATCAATGGCGGCCTCGTCGGTTATACGGCCCGCGACTGGCTCTATATCGAGATGCTCTTCATTCCCGAGGAGATGCGCGGCAAGGGTCTGGCCGGAACGCTGCTGCAGATGGCGGAAGACGAAGCCAAACGCCGCGGCTGCATTGGCGCCTTCATCGATACGATGAGCCCCGACGCCCTCGGCGTCTACCGGCGCTACGGTTATGAGACGATCGGCTCACTCGGCGAGTTTGCCGGCGGCCACACCTTCACCTGGCTGAAGAAGCGCTTTCAGCCAAGCGAGGCCTGACGCGTCTCCGCGTCGATGGCGAGCGCCGCAATGGCGGCAATGACCAGCAACCCGGCAAAGAGCCCGATCGCCACGCCGAGCCCCATCGACACCACAAAGGTCATCACCGACGGCGCCACCAGTCCGCCGAGACGAGCCATCGCACCCGCCGCCCCCATGCCGGTCGCGCGCGATCCGGTCGGGTAAAGCTCCGGCGTATAGGCGTAGAGCGCACCCCAGGTGCCGAGCAGCGCAAAGCTCATCAGCAGCAGCGAAGCGCCGATCAGCACGTCGTCAGGCGACAGCACGAACAGTAGGCAACCCGCCGCCGACAACAGGCAGAATCCGATCAGCGTCGGCCGCCTGCCCCAAGCCTCGACGCCATAGGCGGCGAGCGCATAGCCGGGGATCTGCGCCAGCGCCACGAAGACCAGGAAACCATAGCCGCGCACGAAGCCGAAGCCATCGCCCGCAAGCCGCGCCGGCATCCAGGTGAAGACGCCGTAATAGGAAACCGAGACGAGGAACCAGATCGCCAGGATCATCAGGCTGCGGCGGCGAAGCGGCGGCGAGAACACCCCCTCGGAATCCGCATGCGGCGCGGCGACGATCTCCTCGCCGGCGGCAAGCGGCGGCTTGCCGTGGGCTTCCAGCATCCGGTTGACGATTGCCTTGGCATCGGCCCCCCGGCCGGAACGCAGCAGATAAAGCGGCGATTCCGGCACGAAGAAGCGCAGCGCCACGCCGAGGATCGCCGGCACCGCCGTCACGGCGAAGATATAGCGCCAGGCATCGGCCACGCCCGCAACACTCGCCGCCCAGGCCGCGAGCGCCACGATCAGCGTTCCCACCGCCCAGAAGCCTTCGAGCATGACCAGCCAGCGCCCGCGGTTCCTCGATGGCAGGAATTCGGCCATCATCGCGTAGTCGACCGGCAGCGTGCCGCCGACCGCCATGCCGGTCAGGAAGCGCAGGATCAGCAAGCTGGTAAAATCGGGAGCAAAGATCGACAGCAGACCGAACAGCGCGTCGCAGGCGACGGTCAGGATCAGCACATAGCGCCGTCCCCAGCGATCGGCCAGCCGGCCGAACACCATGGCGCCGATCAGCATGCCCAGAAAGAAGAGCGTTCCCGTCTGCAGCGCCTGCGCCACCGTCAGCTGGAATGTCGCAGCGATCGATGCGGCGGTAAAACCGACGGCGAGCACCTGCATGGCATCGGCAGCCCAGACGAGACCGAATATGCCCATCAGCCGCTTTTGGAACGCCCCCGTTCCGGCGCGGTCGAGCGCCTCGTCCATGGAAATGCCGCTCATTCGCCGTCCCCCGTCACGCAGCCCTGGTGAGTCCCAAGGAAATCAGGGGTTTGATAGACGATAAGCTCTATTTACGCCAGCTAATTGAGCCCTTGAGACGCTGATGAGTGTCGTCGCTGACCGGCACGACGAGAACACGCGCCGGATCGACCGGACCCGGGAAGTTGAGCGCGTTGTGGGCGACCCGTTCGAACCCGAGTTGGCAGTAATAGGGCGGGTCGCCAACCAGAATGATCGCCTCAGACCCCCTGCGCTTGGCGGCTTCGACAGCGATCCGCACCAGTTCGCGCCCGATGCCCCGGCTTTTATGCGACGGCCGCACGGCGAGCGGCCCGAGCAGATGCGCCTTGACGCCCCCCGCCTGCACCGGCGTCATCCGCACCGAGGCGATGGTCTCGCCGTCGTCGGCGCAGATGAAGGAAAGCGAACGGTCATGCGGCCCCTGCTCGCGAATACGAGCGGCAGCGCGGGTATGGCGGCCCGGACCGAATGCTTCTTCGTTGATGAGTTCGATAGCGGCGTCGTGAGACGCATCCTCAGTGAGGTAGACCAGATCGTGCTTGTGCATGATGAGACAGAAACCGGATAGACAGACAGCATGGGTTCTCGAACACGCCCTTCAGGCGTTCGGGAGCTTCAGCGTCGTCGCAGGCTTCTGATTGCGTACATCAAATCGGGTTCCGCAGAAAAATGTGAAATGGCCGATAGCAGGAAAAATTTCCGCCGTCCAACGCAAAATGCGGCGGGGTGAAAATCGCTGTGACGCACTGTTCAATCTTTGCCCACTGCAAAGCGCGCGCGGCTGCGATATCTTTGCGTCAACGAGACCAATTCGAAGGAAACGCACAATGGGCATGCTGGTGGAAGGCGTCTGGCATGACGTCTGGTACGATACGAAGGAAAGCAAGGGGCACTTCAAGCGCGCTGCCTCGCAATTCCGCAACTGGGTGACGAAGGATGGCGAGGCCGGTCCTTCCGGCACCGGCGGCTTCAAGGCCGAGGCCGGGCGCTATCATCTCTATGTGTCGCTCGCCTGTCCCTGGGCGCACCGCACGCTGATCTTCCGCAAGCTCAAGAAGCTCGAAGACCTGATCTCCGTCTCCGTCGTCGATCCGCTGATGGTCGAGAACGGCTGGGAGTTCAAGATCAGCGACGGCGCCACCGGCGACCATCTGTTCGGCGCCAAGGCGCTCTGGGAAATCTACGTGAAGGCCGATCCGAACTATTCGGGCCGCGTCACCGTTCCCGTCCTCTGGGACAAGCAGACCGGCACGATCGTCAACAACGAATCGTCCGAAATCATCCGCATGTTCAACAGTGCCTTCGACCACCTGACCGGCTCGACGCAGGATTTCTATCCTGAAAACCTCGCTCCCGGGATCGATGAAATCAACGCGCTGGTCTACGACACCGTCAACAACGGCGTGTACAAGGCGGGCTTTGCGACGACGCAGGAAGCCTACGAGCAGAATGTCGTCAAGCTGTTCGGCACGCTGGATGCCCTGGAAGAGCGCCTCGGCAAGGGCCGCTATCTCCTTGGCGACCGGGTGACCGAAGCCGACTGGCGGCTGTTCACGACGCTGGTGCGCTTCGACCCCGTCTATGTCGGCCACTTCAAGTGCAACATCCGCCGCATCGACGACTACCCGAACCTGTCGGCCTACCTGCGCGATCTCTACCAGACGCCGGGCGTCAAGGAGACGGTGAACATGCGCCATATCAAGGAGCATTATTACCGCAGCCACAAGACGATCAACCCGACCGGCATCGTCCCCGTCGGCCCCGATCTCGATCTCGACCGGCCGCATGGCCGCGCCAAGCTGGCGGCTGCCGCCTGAGGATCACCAGTAATGAGCGGCGGGTTCCTCGCCGCTCAGCTCCCGGAGGCGGCGTTTCGTCGCCTCGGTCGTGCCCTCGGGCAATGCATCGAGCGCAAAGAAGCCGCTCTCGACGATCTCCGCATCCGGCTTGCGCGGCGCCGTCTGCTCGACATCGGCGCGGTAGAAGACCACGTGGTCGCGGCGGCTCGCCGACGTATTCAGATAGACCTGAAAGAGCTTCGGCTCGCCGATGATCCTCAGGTTCCCCTCTTCCCGCAGTTCCTTGACCAGCGCATCATGCGAGGTCTCCCGCCGCTCGATGCCGCCGCCCGGCATATGCCAGCCCGGCACATAGCTGTGTCGCACCAGGAAGACGCGGCCCAACGGATCGAAGCACGCAGCCCTCACGCCCATCGTCATTCCCCGCGTCGCGGCGAAATAGACGTGGACGACCCGCATCAGAATTTTCGATTGCCAGGACCTGATCTCGTTGCTCGCCATCGTTCCGTTTTCACTATTTCGTTCAAGCGGATGTGTTTGAATTGTAAATATCCTGGTCTATGTGTCGTAGCATGTTCAAGCTCGCGCATATCTCCGATATTCACCTCGGCCCACTTCCCCGTCTTTCGATCCGCGAGCTCTTCTCGAAGCGCATCACCGGCTTTGTGAACTGGCACCGCAACCGGCGCAAGCATCTTTTCGGCGGAACGCTCGACCTGCTTCTGGATGATATCCGCGCCCGCGAGGCCGATCATCTCGCCGTCACCGGCGACCTCGTCAATCTCGCAAGCGGCCTCGAGATCCGCTCGGCCGCCGCCTGGCTTCGCGAGCTCGGCGATCCCGAGGAAACCTCGATCGTCCCCGGCAATCACGACGCCTATGTGCCCGGTGCCTACGAGAAATCGATGCGCGCCTGGTACGACTACGTGCGCGGCGATCTGGCGCCGCCGCAATGGGAGGAAGACCGCCACATCTTTCCCTATCTGCGCATCCGCGGCAAAGTCGCGATCGTCGGCTGCTCGACGGCCGTCGCCACCCCGCCTTTTGCCGCCAGTGGCTTCTTCGGCCAGCGCCAGGCTCGCGAGGCGGTCAACATGCTGCGCGCCGCCGGTGAGGCCGGCCTCTTCCGCGTGGTGATGATCCACCATCCGCCGATCCGCGGCGCCACGTCTTTCCACAAGCGGATGATCGGCATCCGCCGCTTTGCCGCCGTCGTCACCAGCGGCGGCGCCGAGCTCGTGCTGCACGGTCACACGCATCTGAACACGCTCTACTGGCTGAAGGGCCAGACCGGCCCCGTGCCCGTCGTCGGCATCGCGTCCGCCTCACAGGGACCCGGCGGCATGAAGCCGCGCGCCGCCTACAATCTCTTCTCGATCGACGGCTCACCCGGCGCCTGGGAGCTGAAGGGCGAGCGCTTCAGCCTCAATGATCGCGGCGATGGCGTATCGCCCGAAAGCGTCGATATTTTCAAGCTTTAGCAGCAAGAGCGGAATCAGTTTCGCCGCTTGTTGAATCGCTTTCTGAGGATTTTGCCGATCCGGCGATCCTGCCCTTGGTATTTCCAAATCGAGGCGTACAATCCCGCCATCGACGCCGACCAGGGAGCCCGCCATGCGCATCGCCGCCAATCGTATCTGCCGCCTCACCCTCGCCTTCGGCCTTGCCGCCGCGCTTGCCGCACCGGCCTTCGCGGTCGGCGACGAGAGCGACGAAACCAAGCCGCCGCCGAAGACAGAGACGACGACCAAATGCGCCGACGGTAAGGTCTGGGACAAGCAGAAGAAGGAATGTGTCGACGCCAAGAAGCAGAGCTTCAACGACGACGAGCTCTACCAGTTCGCCCGCGAATTCGCCTATGCCGGCCAGTATGAGAATGCCATCAACATCCTCAACCTCGCCAGGAACCAGAACGATCCGCGCATCCTCAACTATCTCGGCTATTCCAACCGCAAGGCCGGCCGCTTCGAACTCGGTATGTCCTACTATCGCAAGGCGCTGCAGGCCGACGAGAATTATATTCTCGCCCGGTCATACATGGGCCAGGCTTTGGTGGAACAAGGAGACGTGCAGGGTGCCAAGGTTCAGCTCGTCGAGATTCGCGATCGCGGCGGTGAAAATACCTGGGCCTACCGCGCTCTGCTGCAAAGCCTGAACGGTTACCGGACCTATTGAAAACAACTGAACGTGATGAGCGGCAGAAAACCTTTGGGAAACTGCCGCTTAGCCGCTGTTCCTGTTGCGGAGCGCGTCAAACTTGTTTCATAAAGGTCACATACGCGATATAAAAATACGACCCGCACCGGATGCTTCGCTCCGGACATGTTCATGAAATGAGATTATGCGTCAGCCCGTAACGACCATCGACATCAGACGCGACCTTGTAGGCCTGCTGCCTCGGTTGCGCCGCTTTGCGATTGCGCTGACGGGCGATACGGCGAGCGCCGACGAACTGGTCCAGACCGTCTGCCAGCGCGCCGTCGCCAAGAGCCATCAGTGGAACGGCGAAGGCCGCCTGGAAAGCTGGGTCTACACCCTCGCCCGCCAGCTGTGGAACGAGGACGGCCGCAAGCGGCGCGCCCGCACGGCAGCCCCCAAGGGCAACGTCACCGATATCCGTGAAGCCGCCCGCGAGCGGGCCACGGTCACCGATACCGATCTCATCCACCGCATGCTGGCAGAGATGCCGGAAGGCCTGGCGAGCATCTTCCTGCTGACCGTGGTCGAAGGCCACAGCTACGAGCAGACCGCCGATATCATGGGCATTCCGGCAACCGGCGTTTCGGCGCAGCTTGCCGCCGCCAGGCTGCATTTCGCCAGCCTCGCAGACGATTTTCACCACAGGTACTGACCTTGCCGGATTTCAAGAAACTGCCGCTCGATGCCCAGCTGACTGCCCTCCTCGACGGCGAGACGACGCCGGAGGAGAAGCATGAGCTGGAAGAGCGCATCGCCAGTGACGAAGGCGCCCGCAGGCTTTACGACAAGCTGCGTCACGGCGCCGATTTCGGCCGCCGCCGCCTCGACGACGTGCTGAAGGAGCCCGTGCCGCTGGCGCTCGTACGCTCGATCAAGAGCGTGCAGCCACCGAAGGCGCCCCTCGCCCCGCGCGCCACCCGTCCGGCCCTCAAGTTCGCGCCGTCAGGGCGCAAGTCGCTGGCCGCCGCCATTCTCCTGTTCGTTGCCGGTTGCGGCATCGGCTATCTGGTCGGCATCGGCCCCGGCGATCCGACACCCTCGGACGACCAGCACATTGCCGACGACAGCGGCCGCAGCAAGGATTGGCTGGCCGATATCGCCGGCTACCAGCGCATGATCATCCGCCAGCCCCGCCATCTGGTCGAAGTGCCGGCGTCGCAGGCCGAAGAGATTTCCAGCTGGCTCACCTCGACGGTCGGCGTCGCCTTCCGCGTTCCCGATCTCAGCAATGACGGCTGGACCTTCCAGGGCGCCCGCGTCGTGCTCGGCGACGGCAAGCCAACCGGGCAGCTCGTCTATTCCAGCGCCGATGGCGACCTGATCACCATCTACTTCCGCAAAGACACGCAGCAGCCGGAAACCGAAGATTTCAAGGAAACGATCAAGGACGAGATCGGCCTGGTGACCTGGCACAATGCCGGCACCGCCTACGTCCTGGTCGGCCCATCGGCCGAAGCATCGCTCAGCCAGATCGCCATGGAAATCGCAGCCACGATCTAGATTCGCGTCGCCTGGCCCAAACGATCAGTAAGACCCTTCCGTAAAACATCGACGGGGCGCGCTTATGAACTCAAGCCTTGGCCTGCCGACCGAGCGCATCTCCCGAGTGTTTGGCTGGAGAGAATTTCCGCACGCGCTGTTTTATCAGGCACAATTCGCATTGCGTTTTGAACTGGCCGAAGGCATTCGGGAAGAACCGCTCTGTTTCCTGCAGGCGATCGATCGCGCCCGCGAGCTGGCCAATGCCGCATTTGCGGACTCGGAGAAGCTCACCGCTGTCGTCAGCTACTACGAGGGCGAGCGGCGAACATCGAAGTCGACGGCCTCATTTCGAACGCTCAGAGAAATGGGCTTCAAGGCTGATTTTGGCCCCGCCGAAAAAGGCAGCCCCGACGATGAACAGAGCGACCGATACCGATACTGGCATGTCGCAGACTTTCGAAACGAACCGGGCCTGATCGACATTCTTCTTTGGGCAAGCATCGCGAGAGAGTTGCCCGTATCGCCCAAACCTCGATCATTGACCGAGATCTATATCGTCGACTTAGAACGCGGCATTGCAATGCTGGCCTACGATGATCGGGGGGCGGATATTATCGCCATCGACCGCGCGCCCTTGCAGGCTCTCTACGAGCGATACGGCCATTGGCTGCTGGAGTACGACCGCTTAAAAATCGACGCGACTTTCTCGCAGGCTTTTTTAAGCTGACGGTCTTAGACATCAAGGGCGCAGCGGATCTCTCCGCCGCGCCCTTTGCTTTGTTCAGTGCTTTCCGGCCTTCACTTCGAGCACGCGGTTTGCCGCCGAGACGATCGCTTCGAGCGAGGCGCCGACGATATTGGTGCTGATACCGGCGCCAAACAGCTTGCCGCCCGGATAGGCCGTCTCGACATAGGAGATCGCGGCGGCGTTCGAGCCGTTCTGCAGCGAGTGCTCGGAATAGTCCTGCACCGACATTTCGATGCCGAGATAGGCCGAGAGCGCGTTGATGAAGCCGTCGATCGGGCCGTTGCCGTGGCCTTCGATATGCTTGGTCACGCCATTGTCAGTGATCTCGGCCGCCACGACGCGCACGCCCTTGCGGTCGATATGCGCGAAAGTGTGGTGATCGACGAACTTGATGCGGCCGGTCGGCTGCGTCACGTAGCGCTCGATGAAGCGCTCGTAGATGCGCTTCGAGGGAAGTTCCTTGCCTTCTTCATCGGTGATCCGCTGGATGTCTTCGCGGAACTCGACCTGCAGGTTACGCGGCAGGTTGATGCCGTAGTCCTGCTGCAGGATGTAGGCGATACCGCCCTTGCCCGACTGCGAGTTGATGCGGATGATCGCCTCGTAGGAACGGCCGACATCCTGCGGGTCGATCGGCAGATACGGCACTTCCCAGACCGGGTGATTGGCAACCTTGATCGCCTTCATGCCCTTGTTGATCGCATCCTGGTGCGAGCCGGAGAAGGCCGTGTAGACCAGTTCGCCGACGTAGGGATGACGCTCGCCGATCGGCATCTGGTTCGAATATTCGAAGACGTCCTTCATGCGCACGATATCCGAGCAGTCGAGCTCGGGATCGATGCCCTGCGTGAACATGTTCAGCGCCATCGTCACGACGTCGACATTGCCGGTGCGCTCGCCATTGCCGAACAGCGTGCCTTCGACACGGTCTGCGCCGGCCAGCAACGCCAGCTCGGCAGCGGCGATACCGGTGCCGCGGTCGTTATGTGGATGCAGCGAGATGATCAGGTTCTCGCGGTTGTCGAGGTTGCGGCACATCCATTCGATCTGGTCGGCATAGATGTTCGGCGTCGCCATCTCGACGGTCGACGGCAGGTTGATGATCAGCTTGTTGTCAGGCGTCGGCTTCATCTCGGCGATGACGGCGTTGCAGATTTCCAGCGCCACGTCGAGCTCGGTGCCGGTGAAGCTCTCCGGCGAATATTCGAAGCGGTAGCCGCCACCGGCCTTGGCCGCCATGTCGGAAATCATCTTGGCGGCATCGACGGCGATCTGCTTGATGCCGTGGACATCCTTGGCAAACACCACGCGGCGCTGCAGCTCGCTGGTGGAATTGTAGAAATGCACGATCGGCCTGTTGGCGCCCTGCAGCGCCTCGAAGGTGCGGGTGATCAATTCGGGGCGGCACTGGACGAGAACCTGCAGCGACACGTCGTCAGGCACATTGCCCTCTTCGACGCACCAGCGGGCAAAGTCGAAGTCGGTCTGCGAGGCTGAGGGGAAACCGATCTCGATTTCCTTGAAGCCCATGTCCAGCAACAGCTGGAACATGCGGGCCTTGCGGTCGTGGCCCATCGGGTCGACCAGCGCCTGATTGCCGTCGCGCAAGTCGACGGAGCACCAGATCGGCGCCTTGGTGAGCGTCTTCGTCGGCCAGGTACGATCGGGAATATTCACCTGCGGATAGGGGCGATACTTCACGCCGGCCGACTGCATGCCTTTTGCGGGAGTTTGAGTCTTAGAGTCCATCGTCTTCTCTCCTCAGCCCGGCAATTTGCGTCTTAGACCATCACGAATGGATTGGCGACAGCAACCGCGGACCTCATTTCGGTCAATCTTAGTTCTTTGGGATTAGTCGCGAGGAGCGTTGGCCTGCGGGGCTTTTCGGCCGCCGGGCGCTCCTCAACGGACCCGGCAACCGCGCGTAAGGCCGAGGAGAAGAAGCGAGGTGAGCGCGCGCGTATTGTCGCGCAGGGCGATACGCCCGCGTGCAATCGTGCCAGAAATCATTGCGCCTGTCGTCTTCATGCTCGGGCTTATATCCGCGGGACCAAAAACTGGCAACCCCCTCTCCAATGCTTTCCGGCTTCTATCGCTTCGACGCCTTAACCAGTTGCTGCAGCGCCATCATCAATCCACCGGCAAGCAGCCCCCAGAAGGCGCCGGAAATGCCGCCGAAGGAAACGCCCGACGCCGTGACCAGGAAGGTGATCGCCGCCGCTTCCCGCGTCTCGGGCGCCTGGAAGGCAGACATGGCCGAGCTCGAGAAGGCCCCGACCAGCGCCAGACCGGCCACAGCCTGGATCAGGATCGGCGGCGCCAGCGCCACCGCGGTCGTCACGGCACCCGCGAGCGGCCCGAGGATGAGGTAGCAGATGCCGCAGACCAGCACCGCCCAGTAGCGCCGCGCTGGATCCGGATGCGCATCCGGCCCGGCGCACATCGCCGCCGTGATCGCCGCCAGATTGACCGCATGGCCGCCGAACGGCGCCGCGAACAGCGAAAACACGCCTGATACTGCAAACAGCGGCCCGGGCTTCGGCTCATAGCCATTGACCTTCATGACCGCGATGCCGGGAATGTTCTGCGACGCCATGGTGACGATGAACAGCGGCAGCGCGATCGAAATGAAGGCCGGGAGATTGAAGACGGGCGTGACGAACTCGACGGTCGGCAGCAGCGCCCGGCCGACGGCCGCCCCTGCCCCGTCGGGAATATCGACGCCGAAGGCCACCACCAGCCCGAAGGCGGCAAGTGCCGCCGGCACCGCCAGGAGCCGCTTGAAGGCGCCGACCACCATCCAGGTCAGCACGATCGGCAGCCCGAGCCATGGATTGAAACCCACAGCCTTCACCGGCGCAAAGCAGAGCCCGATCAGCACGCCCGAAAGCATCGCATTGGCAAGCGGCGCCGGAATGGCGGCTACTGCCCGGCCGAGCGGCTTGAACAGGCCGGCAACGACGATCAGCAGCGCGCAGACGATAAAGGCGCCGACAGCCGCATTGAAGCCGCCCTCGACGATCCCGGTGCTGGCGAGCAATGCCGCCCCCGGCGTCGACCAGGCCATGCTGACCGGCAGCCGCGTCGTGAAGCTGAGCACGATGGCGCAGATCCCAAGCCCGAGCGACAGCGCCATCAATCCCGAAGCCGCCTGCGCCTCTGTGGCGCCGACCGCCTGCAACCCGTGCAACACGACGGCAAACGAACTGGCAAAGCCCGCGAAAGCCGCGAGCACGCCCATGAACAGGCTTTGAACGGAGAAATCTTTGAGCATCGCGGGACTCGGGGGGCGTGAAACGAATACCGCATGGAGCATGGAGAACGGGCCGCAGGCAAGTGCATGCGGCCCGGCAGCCGTTCGCCCACCGCTATCTGGTCGCGAATGACGGAAGCGGCTTGTCCTTGCTCTCCTTGAACCGCGCGATGAGCGCAGCCTGGGCTTCAAGATCGACGGGCTGCTCGATCTGCTGCGACGAGCCATCGGCGAAGCTGATAGTGGCGGTCTTGTACAAGCCCTGGATCGTCACGCTGTCATCCGGATGACCGTCGAAGGATATAACGGTTTTGCCATCCTTGTGCTCGACGCGCATCTTGTCGGCGCTCAGTCCTTTCCCGAACTCGATGCTGGCGCTGCCTACCGCCCAAACAGTGTCTTGGCCATCACCGGCGGCAAACCGCACTGTTGCATCACCTCCAACGGCAATCGTATCATTTCCTTTGCCGCCGACAGCGACACTGCCGGAATGAACTACAATCGTGTCGTCCCCCAAGCCACCATCGACGTAGCTGTCCGACCACGCGTCGATTACATCGTCGCCCTCCCCGCCATCGACGCGTCCGTCGGAGAAAACACTGATGACGTCATTGCCATTTCCGCCGCTGACGGTTCCGGACACCGCCCGGATATCATCATTGCCATCACCACCATCGACATAGCTGCCACCACCTCCTGCTTCGATCATGTCGTCACCCGCGCCACCGGAGACGCGGCTGTCGGCCCACGCCTTGATGGTGTCGTTGCCAGCACCGCCGTCGATCTCGCTGCCGCACCAGGCATCGATCTCGTCATTGCCCTCGCCACCGTAGATGACGCTGTCCGACCAGGCGCCGATCGTGTCGTCACCGGCGCCGCCATCGACGAAGCTCTTCTCTCCGACGGTCACCGTGTCGTCGCCTGCCCCAGCATCGACGACGCTATTGGCTGCGGCCGAAATCGAGTCATCCGTCGCCCCGCCGATCAGGATGCGGATCGCGGTCGCCTGCCAGCGATCCGCCGCATTGCGAAGGTCTGCCGATGTCACCTTGGTTTCGTCTGCGGATTTGGCACTCGACGATCCAGTCGCTGCTGAGTGCATCTTGTCGAAGTCCGGCGGCTGTGGAACCCTGTCCGGCATGCGCCACAGAAGCGCGAAACCTGTCGTAACACTGCTCGTATTCGTCATGGAATCTTCCCCCGAAAATTCGTCTGCCGGTGACCGGCCCAAAACCTCACGCTGAAAATGCATACACGGGCAATACGGCAATCATGCCGCGCCAATCATGCGCAAAACTTGCGCTCAGGTTGCGCAATCAGGGATGGAATGTGGTGTGGGATTGGTTTTGCCACAGCCGGATGCGCGGCCATCCCCCGCAGAGGCGATTTGGCGTTTGCCGACAACGAACACGCCCGGTCGAGCAAGGATGTGGCAAATGCTTGCTATGCGAGCAAAAAAGCCTAATTTAGTTGCGGTGGGAAGAACACAAAAATCCAGGTGAATGAATGTCGGACGATCCCGATGATATCAGCAGAGCAGCAGTGGGCCTTTCTTCGGCCGCCATTCTCGCATCGCTGATCAAGACTTTGAACGAAAAGAAACTCATTTCGGACGACGAGGAGAACGCCGTCTACGATGCAGCGATCGCGCTGCTCGGCGACAATGCCGGAGATGACGAGGAAGGCATCTTCGAGCTGGCGCAGGAAATCATCGAAGAGCGCTGGAAGCCGGCGAACTGACCGCCGGGCGGAAAGGAAAACGGGGCGCGAACGCCCCGTTGAAAATCAGATCTCGCTCTGCGAGGTGATGATGCGCGACACCAGGCCGTAATCCTTGGCCTCTTCGGCCGAGAGCCAGTAGTCGCGATCCGTATCCTTGGCGATCTTGTCGACCGGCTGGCCGGTGGCGACGGAGAAGATCTTGTTCAGGCGCTCGTTCATCTTGATGATTTCGCGAGCCTGGATCTCGATATCGGATGCCATGCCGCGCGTGCCGCCGGAGGGCTGGTGCAGCAGGAAGCGGGTGTTCGGCAGGCAAAGGCGCTGTTCCTTCGGAGCCGCGACATAGATGAGCGCGCCGGCCGAAGCGACCCAGCCCGTACCGATCATCCAGACCTTCGGCTTGATGAACTTGATCATGTCGTGGATCGAATCGCCCGACTCGACGTGGCCGCCAGGCGAGCTCACGTAGATGCGGATGTCTTCGTCGCTGGCTGCGGCAAGCGCCACGAGCTGCGAGCAGACCTTCTGGCCGAGTTCCATGGTGATCGGGCCGTAGATGAAGATCGAACGCGATTTGAAGAGGTTAGCCTCTGCGTCTTTCCCCAAAGACAGTTCCTTGGTCTTGTCTTCTTGTTCTTCGTCGTTCATTCGAACCTCTCTCAGCTTCATTCGGGTTTCCCGGACATAGTGTGACTCAATGCGTAAAACAATGCGGGAAAAAGACAAGCCACGGAACGGGTGAAGATATTCTTATGACAAACGCCGGATCTGTCAGCATTATGCTGCTATCCCCAGGCGGGAGGAAAAGATGACATCGCTTTTGCTTCATCGGGCGGTCAAAAACAACGCGCTCTGGTGCGACGCCGTCTGCGCCGCGCAGGGTCAGCGCGGCGAGTTCACCCGCACCCTCTGGCTCCACCGCCAGGGCACCCCGCCCTTCTATCCCGACGCCATCACGCTGACCGGTGCCGAGAGTGCGGCCGAACAGGAAGAGGCGGTCGCCGTGCTCACTCGCTCGCGGTCCGGCGGCTGGGGCATCAAGGACAGCTATTGCACCCTCGATCTGGCGCCGCAGGGTTTCCGCGTGCTGTTCGAGGCCGAGTGGATTGGTCTCGACGCCGATGACGATTTCGATGAGGAGGACGGCAGCCTGACGTGGAGGCGGATCGAAACCGCCGAGGAGCTCGCCGACTGGGAGAAAGCCTGGGCAGGCGGTGAAACTCAGGCAGCGCCCGTCTTCGGCGAACCGCTGCTCCACGCCCCGCAGATTGCCTTCCTCGCCGCCTATTCCGGCAAGGTGCTGCAGGGCGGCGCCATCCTCAATCATCAGGCCGATGTCACCGGTCATTCCAATGTCTTTGCCATCAGGGGAAAGCATGGCCCCGTCCGCGCGGGGCTGGTGCGCGAGGCGCGGCGGCTTTTCCCCGGCGAGCCGATCGTCGGCTATGAGAGCGGCGACGATCTCGAGAACGCGCTGGCATCGGGCTTTACGGCGCTCGGCTCCCTGCGCATCTGGGCACGCGACTAGCTTACCGAAATGTAAGTTGCCAAGGCTTTGAAAAGCCTGAATCGCTTCCTACCTCATCCTCACGCCGGCGCGAATGCCACAGGAGCAAGGGAGACAGTCATGTCACCGGAAGAACGCCAACTGCTGACCATCCTTTTTGACCGGGTACGCACCGCATCCGCCACGCCGCGCGACCGCGATGCCGAAGCCCTCATCGAACAGGGCGTGCGCGAACAGCCCTACACGACCTACTACCTCGCCCAGGCCGTCATCGTGCAGGAAAAGGGCCTGGAGGCCGCCTCGAAACATATCCAGGAACTCGAAGAGCGCGTCCGCCAGTTGGAAGCCGGCGAGAGCGAGCACCGCCAGGCCGAACAGGGCGGCGGCTTCCTGAGCTCGATCTTCGGCAGCGGCCAGACCCAGCAGGCCGCCCAGCCCTCCGGCCCCTGGGGTAACGCACCGCGCCAAAGCTATCAGGACCGCGACTATGACGACAACGTCCGCCCGATGCGCCCGCAACAGCAGCAGCCGTCCGGCCCGTGGAACCCGCAGCCGTCAGGCCCATCCGCAGGCGGCAGCTTCCTGCGTGGCGCGCTCGGCACGGCGGCAGGCGTGGCAGGCGGCGTGCTGCTTGCCAATTCGCTGAGCGGCATTTTCGGAAATCACATGTCCTCGCTCGGCTGGGGCTCGCCCTTCGGCGCCAGCCCGTTCGGCAATACGCCGGCACCGACGGAAGAAACCGTCATCAACAATTACTACGGCGACCAGAACCCGCAGAACGATACGGCGGCGGACCGCGATGACGACAAACACGATAACGGCAGCATTCAGCAGGCCGATTACAGCAACGACGACGACGATAACGATTATGACGACGGAAACGACCAGTCCGGCGACGGCAGCTTCGACGTTTAACTGCCAATAAAAAAGCGAGGGCGTCACCGCCCTCGCCTCAATCTCTCATCAGCCGCGGCCGCGATACGTCGCGACACCCTGATCCGGCAGCCAGACATTTTCCGGCGGCTTGCCGGTCTGCCAGAAGACGTCGATCGGGATGCCGCCGCGCGGATACCAGTAGGCGCCGATGCGCAGCCACTTCGGGTCGAGCAGTTCGACGATGCGCTTGGCGATATAGATCGAGCAGTCCTCGTGGAAGGCGCCGTGATTGCGGAAGGAATGCAGGAAGAGCTTCAGCGACTTCGATTCCACCAGCCACTCATTGGGGATGTAATCGATGACGATATGAGCGAAATCCGGCTGCCCGGTCATCGGGCAGAGCGAGGTGAATTCCGGCGCGGTGAAACGCACGACGAAATCGGTGCCCGCCTGATTGGACGGCACCTTTTCGAGAACGGCTTCCTCGGGAGACTTCGCTGTCTCCGTCTGGTGACCCAGCATGGACAGGCTGGAGACATCGGTTTCAGGCATTATGCTTCCTTTATGACTTTGACGCGCAGCCCATGGGCCTTTTCGCCCTCCGGCTCGACGTGAATGGCAATGCTGGCGCCCGGATGCACCGCGCGGATGGCATCTTCAAGGCGGTCGCAGATATCGTGGGCTTCGCGCACCGACATATCAGCCGGAACGACCATGTGAAAGTCCACGAAGGTCACCGACCCTGCCCGGCGCGTCTTCAGGTCGTGGACACCGAGAGACCCCTGCGCATGCGTGGCGATCGCCTGCTTGATCGCCTCTTCCTCATCGGGTTCCGCCGCATGGTCCATCAGGCCGCCGATCGAATGCGAGATCACTTTGTAGCCCTGGTAGAGAATGTTGATGGCGACGAGGATGGCGAGCACCGGGTCGAAGATCGGATAACCGGTCGCCAGCGCCAGAAGCAGGCCGGCGAGCACGCCGACCGAAGTCACCACATCCGACATGATATGCTGGCCGTCAGCCGTCAGCGCCGCCGAGCGGTACTGCCTGCCGACGCGGATCAACAGCCGCGCCCAGACGAAATTGATAACGCCGGCCGCGAAGTTGATGGCCAGACCCAGCGCCGGCGCTTCCAGCATCTTCGGCTCGGCGAGATAGCCGACGGATTCCTTGACGATCAACAGGGCGGCGACGACGATCAGCACGCCCTCCGTGACCGCCGAGAGATACTCCGCCTTGTGGTGGCCAAACGGGTGGTCGTGGTCGGCCGGCTTCTGCGCATAGCGGATGACGAAGAAGGCGATGAAGGCCGCCACCACGTTGACGAAGGATTCCAGTCCATCGGAGAGCAGTGCCACGGAGCCCGTCACCCACCAGGCGACCAGCTTCAATCCCATGACCCCGAGCGACATCGGAATGCCCCAGAATGCCAGCCGGCGGACGGTCAGGTTACCTTGTTCGTTCATCGCTTATCCCTCTGCGGATGCGAATGAATTGCAGCATCTAGCCCATTCAAACGCAAAACCGCCCGCGCGAAAATCGCGCAGGCGGCCAATGCGGTCCATATGGTTCAAGCCAGCCGGTTTGTCAAAGGTCAAAAGCCGCAAATCCCGTTTGACGAAATTTACATAACACGTTATATAACTTCGCATGCAAATGGAGCTGACAGTGATCGAAGACATCGTGCGGACCTCAGGATTCCTGACGCTCGGCAGCAGGCTGCGCCGTATCGGCGAACGGCTGCAGGCCGATACCCAGCAGTTCATCGACGAGGCTGGCCTCGGCATACAGGCCGGGCAATATCCGTTCCTCGCCGCGATCGATCGCGCCGGACCGCTGACGATCGGCGAGCTCGCCCAGTCGGTCGGCATCACCCAGCCGGGCGCCACGCGCACCGTCGGCCAGCTTTTGGAACTCGAGCTCGTCGCCATAGAGCCTTCGGCCAGCGACCAGCGCCGCAAGCTCGTCTCGCTGACGCCGCGCGGCCAAGAACTCATCGATCTGTCGCGCGCCGAAATCTGGCCGCGCATCGCCGCCGCCGTCACCGATCTTTGCGGCAGCCTCGACGGCCCGATCCTCGATCAACTCTCTGCCATTGAAGACGGCCTCGCCGCGGCCCCCCTCATCCGCCGCGCTCCGGCCAAGGAGACGAAATAATGCCCCATATCCTCGACCGCCCGATCTGGAACGCGCTGCAGACGGAACATGCCGGGCTTGCCGAAGGCGGCGCGCTCGCCCGACGCTACCCGCCATCGATCGTGCCTTTCGCCGCCGCCAGCGATAATAGCAGCGAGAGCTTGGAAGCCTTGGCGAAACTCGCCGCCGCCGGCGAGGTGATGGCGCTGGTCGAGCCCGAGGCGATCGTCATCCCCGATGGTTTCGACATCGTCGGCGAAGCCACGCTCGTGCAGATGATCGGCAGCACGCCGCATGCGGAAATCTCCGATCCGCGCATCGTCAGGCTGACCGAAACCGATGCTGCCGAGATGCTGGCGCTCGCCCAGCTGACCAAGCCCGGCCCCTTCACTCTCGGCGCACAGAAGCTCGGCGCCTTCTGGGGCATCAAGGAAGACGGCAGGCTGATCGCCATGGGCGGCCAGCGGCTGCGCCAGACCGGCTTCACCGAACTCAGCGGCCTCTGCACCCATCCGGACTTCCAGGGCAAGGGCCTGGGCAAGCTGATGTTCCGCTATGTCGCCGGCCAGATCGCCGCAAGCGGCGCGACGACCTATCTCCACGTCAACGCCATCAACAGCGGCGCGATCGCGCTCTACAAGGCGCTCGGCTTCGAACAGCGCTGGGAGCTGAACCTTAGGATTATCAAGCGCCGGCCATGACCGGCGCCTGAAGGCTCAACCTCAGCCCGCCGGGCAGGCCGCGCCGGTATCGACCCAGGCCTTGATCAGCTCGCCGAACTCGGCCTGCGTTCCCGGCGCCGGCTCGCGCCCATCACCGGGGTTCCAGCCCCAGCCGACCAGGCTGTCATGCGACATGTGCTCGACGATCTTCGAAAGGTCGCGGCCGCCATTGCGTTTCGGGTCCTTCAGCTGCTGGCAGATCTCGCCAAGCGACTTGCCGACCCAGGCCATCTCGATCGGCGCCAGATGCCAGGCGGGATTGCCGGGGATGCTCTTCAGCGTCGGAGACTGGCCGACGATCGCTGCATTCTCCGGTCCGTGGCAGGTGTTGCACATCATGCCCGGAACGCCCATGCCGCCATCGCCGCGCGTCACCGGCGGCTGGTGCGGATGCATCGCCATCGTCTGCAGCGGCCGGTCGCCCGCCGGATGGCAGTTCAGACATCGCGGATGCTCGATCACCTTTCCCGCCTCTTCGAACAGCGCCACCGAACGCGCCTTCTGATCGGCGATCGATGCGAAGGAGGCGACCGGCTTCAGGGTCGTCTTGTCGGATGCCGGCGCCGTCTGCGCCAGCGCCATGAACGATACGGGCAAGGCCGCAAGAAGGGAAAGACCGCCTGCCATGCAGGCGAGTGCCAATCTGCTTGTCATACCGGCCTCCCTCAGCTCGTCGCCACGGCAACGATCGGCAGGCTGCGCACCGGCGCACCGGTGAGCCGCCGCCAGGCATTGGCCGTCGCCGGCCCGACCGGTGGCACGCCCGGCTCTCCCACCCCTGTCGGTGGTTCGCCGGATTTGATGACAGCGACCTCCACATCCGGCATCTCGTTGATGCGAATCGAGCGGTAATCGTGGAAATTCGACTGCATGATCGCGCCACCCTCACCCAATGTCACCGCATCGAAGAGCACCGCACCGAGCCCATAGCCGATGCCGCCTTCCATCTGCGCCTTGATGACATTCGGATTGATCGCCACGCCGCAATCGACCGCGCACCAGACCTTGTGCACCCGCGGCGCCCCATCGGCGCCGGCGGAAACCTCGACCACCTGGCCGACATAGGTATTGAAGCTCTTGACCACGGCAACGCCGCGCTGACGGCCTTCCGGGACCTTCCCGCCCCAATCGGCCAGCTCCGCCGCCTTCTTCAGCACACCGGCATAGCGCGGGTCTTCCGTCAGCTGCTCGAGCCGCCCTTCCACGGGATCCTTGCCAACCATCTGGAAGAGCTCGTCGAGGAAGGTCTCGACGGCAAAACCGGTATGGGTATGGCCGACCGACCGCCACCAGAGCGGCGGGATCGCGAGCTTCACATTATGCGAGGTCACCCTGAGGTTCGGCACGTCATAAGGCAGGTCCGAGGCGCCCTCGACCGAGGTGCTGTCGAGATCGGCCTTGCCCATGATCGACTGCCCGACGATCGCCTGGTCCCAGGCAACGATCCGGCCATCGGCATTGATGGCGCCCCGCATCTTGTGGAGATACATCGGCCGGTAATAGCCGCCGCGAATATCGTCCTCGCGCGTCCACATATGCTTGACCGGCCGCGACTGATCGGTGGCGGCGAAAACCGACGCCGCCTCCTGCATATAGGGCGAGCCGAACTGCGCCTTGCGCCCGAAGCTGCCGCCGGTGATCTGCGTATTCAGCCGCACCTTGGCGGGATCGATGCCGGTGATCTTCGCCGCCGTCGCCTTGTCCATGCCGGGGAACTGCGCCCCGTTATAGACATCGAGACTGCCATCCGCCGCCTTGATGAACACCGCGTCGAGCGGCTCCATCGGCGCATGCGCCAGGAACGGGAAGATGATCTGCGCCTCCAGCGTCTTCAGCCCGGCATCGGTGAAGGCCTTTTCGACATCGCCCTTCTCCGAAGCGGTGATCCCCATCTCGCCGAGCGCCTTGGCATAATCGGCCGAAAGCTGATTGCTGGAGCGCGTCTCCGCCTTCGACAGATCCCAATCGACCTTCAGCACGGAGCGGCCCTTCAGCGCCGCAAAGGTGTTGTCGGCATAGACGGCAACGCCCTGCGGCAGCTGCTTGACGTCGACGACGCCCTTCACCTTGCGGGCCTCGCTGTCGTCGAAGGATTTCACCGCCGCACCGAAATGGTTCGGATGGGCGACGACGGCAACGAGCAGATTGTTCGGCACGATATCCAGCGTATAGACCGCCTGTCCGTTGGTCTTCGATACCGTATCGAGCTTCGGCAGCTCTTGGCCGATCAGTGTGAACTTCGAGGGATCCTTGAGCTTCACATCGGCCGGCGGCTTGATACCGGCGGCCTTGGTGGCCAGCGCACCGAAACCACTCTCTTTGCCGGAGGCCGCATGCTTGACCCGACCTTTCTCGACGGTGATTTCTCCGGCCGGAACCTTCCACTCATCGGCTGCAGCCGCCACCAGCATGGCGCGTGCGGTCGCACCCGCCTGCCGGAACTGTTCGTAGGAATTGGCGATCGATGACGACCCGCCCGTCCCCTGAAGACCAAAGGCGAGGTTCGCATAGACCTTGTCGTCGGCCGGCGAATGCACCGCGCGCATCTGCCCCCAATCGGCATCGAGCTCTTCGGCAACCAGCGTCGCGAGACCCGTGAATGGCCCCTGCCCGAATTCGATATGCTTGGAGAGGATCGTCACCGTATCGTCGGTGCCGATCCTGACGAATGTGTTCAGCGTCACCAGCGCGTCCGCGCCGCCCGCCTGCACACCCTTCTCGGCGGCAAAGGCCGAGGTCTTCGGCATCAGCGCAAAGCCGATCACTAGGCCGCCGGTACCGGCAAGAAAGCCGCGGCGTGTCGTTGCAATCTCCTGAATGGTCATGGCTCAACCCTCCATCGACTGGGCGGCATTGTGGATGGCCGCGCGGATCCGGTGGTAGGTGGCGCATCGACAGATATTCCCGGCCATCGCGCCGTCGATATCCTCGTCGGTCGGTTTGGGGATGTTCTGCAGCAGCGAGACGGCCGACATGATCTGGCCGGATTGACAGTATCCGCATTGCGGCACGTCGATCTTCACCCAGGCGGCCTTTACCGCATCGGCCTCCTTGCCCTCGACACCCTCGATCGTGAAGATCTCCGATCCGTCGACGGTCGAGATCTGGGTGATGCAGGAACGGCGCGTGAAGCCATCCATATGCACGGTGCAGGCGCCGCATTGGGCAACGCCGCAGCCATATTTCGTGCCTGTCAGCTTTTCGAAATCCCGGATCACCCACAGGAGCGGCGTATCCGGATCGCCGTCGAAAGTCTTCGTCTGTCCATTGAGCGTGAAAGTAACCATGGTCGAGCCTCGGGGAATTTGGCTGGACCCATTGCGGCCCCAGCGAGCATCGCAGCTTTGTTCACGACGAATAAGCTAGGGCGACGCAAATCCTCGGCCATGGCAAGAAATGATAAAAGCGGCGCCCCGGGCGCCTGCGATCACGCGCCTTCCGAGGGCGCCTCACCACTATCGGCAGCAAAGACCACAGTCTGCGGCCAGCGAAGCAGCGCCTCGGCGCCCGCTGGCGTCAGAGCATAGACGCCCTTGTCCAGCCGCTCGAACCAGCCATAGACATTGCCGAGCAGGATCTTCCCGGCATCCGGCGCCTGCGCCTTCATGTCCCGCGGCCGCGCCAGTCCCTGTTGAAGTGCCGCGGCACAGATCAGCGCCTGCTGTCGATAGGCCGTCATCTGCGGCACGCGCGTGCTGCCGCCGAGTACGGGATCGCCACGGCGGCGCTGATGCTCCCGCACCAGCCGCGACCGCCGCTTCGGATTGGTCCGCGGCATCGGCGATATCGAGGAGACGATGACGCTGACCTCGCCGGTATCGGAAACGCCGAGCATGCCGATCCCCAGCCTGCGGCAGAGATCGCGATAGCGCTTGTCCGCCTCGCGCCCCCGCCCCTTGGCCGAGACCTTTGCGGCGATCCACACCTCGTCGCTCATCGCCGCCCGGTCCACCGCCTGCAGCACCAGCTCCAGATTGAAGCTCAGCTTCAGCTCGCAGACGACGACCACCGTCGGATCGCCCTCGCTCAGCCCGACGAGATCGCAGCCGCCGATCTCGCCCTTGACGGCATAGCCCGCCGCCTCGAGAAACGCCTTGACCGGAAGATAGAGCGAGGTTTCCATCGGTTACGCAGGATTGAGATCGGCGATCTCGCCATGCCGCGCCAGCAGCCGCGGCGACGACATGTCACCGGATTCCTCATCGACGATCACCGCATAGGCGGCCACGCCAACGAAACGCGCCGCCATCGAGCTCGCGATCTTCTCCGCGCTCACCGCATTCGACGCCTGCCGCATCTCGCCCGGCACCAGGTTTCCCCGGTTCTTGCGATACGGGAGCACGATAAACTTCTCAGCATTGGCCACGGCGACATTCCTCATTTGTTGTTCGCGAAATGTTCCGATTTGCGGGGAGATGTCAATGGTGGAAGTGGATGGGGCTGAGGGTGCGGTACGGCACCCCCCTCTGCCCTGCCGGGCATCTCCCCCACAAGGAGGGAGATCGGCCAGTGGCACGGCCTCAGCCGACAATGAAGCTTTTCGTCACGGCGCAAGAGTGGAGCGAGCGGCCGCCCCCAGCCAATCTCCCCACCTGTGGGGGAGATGGCCGGCAAGCCAGAGGGGGGCTTGCGAGGCACAACGCTCCCCGAAAACACGCAGACTCAAGCAGCCTTCGTCTTCGCCTTCCGCGCCAGATGCGCGACAACATTCTCGATCATCCGCATGCCGGCATCGCCGCCGAGCGTCATGATCGATTCCGGGTGGAACTGCACCGCGGCGATCGGCTCCTTGGTGTGCTCGATGCCCATGATCGTGCCGTCCTCGCTTTCCGCGGTGATCATGAAATCACGCGGCAGGGTCGAGGGATCGGCGAAGATCGAGTGGTAACGGCCGACGGTGACTTCCTTGGAAAGACCCGAGAACACGATGCCCGGCTCCAGCACGCGGATGCGCGACGGCTTGCCGTGCATCGGCAGCGCCAGATGCCGCAGCTCGCCGCCATAAGCTTCGGCGAGTGCCTGCAGGCCGAGGCAGACGCCGAAGATCGGCAGGTTGCGGGCGCGCGCCTTTTTGATCGTCGCCTTGCAGTCGAAATCCTTGGGATTGCCGGGTCCCGGCGACAGCACGACGAGATCCGGGTTCAGCCGGTCGAAGATTTCCTCCGGCACCGGCGTGCGCACGGTCGAGACCGTGGCACCCGTCTGGCGGAAGTAATTCGCCAGCGTGTGCACGAAGCTGTCCTCGTGGTCGATGAGCAGGATGTTGACGCCCTTGCCGACGGCAGCGACGTCGCGGCTCACCTTGCCGGAATTGCCGGCCTTGGCATCGCGAATGGCGGAAAGCATAGCGGAGGCCTTCAATTCGGTTTCGGCTTCTTCTTCCTCGGGGATCGAATCGTTGAGCAGCGTTGCCCCTGCCCGTACTTCGGCGATCCCGTCCTTGATGCGCACGGTGCGCAGCGTAAGCCCCGTGTTCATGTCGCCGTTGAAGCCAACCATGCCGATCGCCCCGCCATACCAGGCGCGCGGGCTCTTTTCATGGCTCTCGATGAAGCGCATCGCCCAGAGCTTCGGCGCACCGGTAACGGTGACGGCCCAGGCGTGGCTGAGGAAGCCGTCGAAGGCATCCATGTCGTCCCGCAGGCGACCCTCGATGTGATCGACCGTGTGGATCAGGCGCGAATACATCTCGATCTGGCGGCGGCCGATGACCTTGACCGAACCCGGCTCGCAGACGCGGCTCTTGTCGTTGCGGTCGACGTCGGAGCACATCGTCAGCTCGGACTCGTCCTTCTTGGAATTCAGGAGCTTCAGGATCTGTTCGCTGTCGGCGATCGGATCGTCGCCGCGCTTGATCGTGCCCGAGATCGGGCAGGTCTCGATGCGGCGCCCGGAAACGCGCACGAACATCTCAGGCGAAGCGCCGACCAGATATTCCTGGTTTCCGAGATTGATGAAGAACGAATAGGGCGACGGATTGATCGCCTTCAGCCGCTTGGAAATGTCTGATGGCTTGCTGTCGCAGCGCTCCATGAACTTCTGGCCGGGCACGACTTCGAACAGATCGCCGCGGCGGAAGCTTTCCTTCGCCTTGAACACAAGCTCGGCATATTCGCCGGGGCGGTGGTCGCTCTTCGGCGGAATGGCATCGGTGCGCACGAAGGGCTCGGAAGCGATATCGCCCTGCTTGCCTTCGGTGGAGACACCGCCCTTGGCAAAGTCGTAGCGATCGACCCACGCCTTGGCGGAGTAATTGTCGACGACGAGAATTTCGTCCGGCAGGTAGAGCACCATGTCGCGCTGGTCATCAGGGCGCTTCAGCTTCAGGTCGATCGCGTCGAACTGGAAGGCAAGGTCGTAGCCGAAGGCGCCATAGAGGCCGAGGCTGGCATCGGCCTGCGAATAGAAGAGATCGGTGACGGCGCGCAGTACGGTGAACACCGTCGGCATCTTCGAGCGCTCTTCCTCGGTGAACACCCGGTCGGGCAGCTTCACCTTGAGATCGAGGCGGCGGGCGGTGGAGGCGCCGAGCTCCAGCTCGCGCACGGTCTTCAGGCGCTCGGTGACGAAGCCGAGCAGCACTTCGCCGCGCTCGTTGTAGGCTTCGATCCAGACATCGCGGCCGAAGGAGGAAATGCCGAGCGGCGGATCGACGACGGCGGTATCCCAGCGCGTATAGCGGCCCGGATATTCGTAATTCGACGAGAAGACGGCGCCGCGGCGCTCATCGAGCTTCTCGACATAGGAGACGACGGCATCGGCATAGGGGATCGGCCGCCGCTGCCGGGTGACGGAGATGCCACCCTTGGTCTCGTAGATTTCCGCACCATCATCCCGAAGGATCGTAACCATAGTTCCACTCCGTTATCGGGCCCGGACGAAAGGCGGCCATAAAACAAAAAAGCCGCCTCGAAGTTTCGGGCGGCTCACTCGTCGTCTGAAGACACGATTGGTCGAGGCCGCCTCAGCGAGCCCACCACCAAACTGCAATGTTCTTAGACATGTTCATGGGCGAAATTGTTAGCGTGAGATGAGGGAGAGCGCAAGAGGCGAATGTGGAATGAAAAAGGGCGGCCCGTCGGCCGCCCTTTCCGCGAAGCATCGATCAGAATTTGGCCTTGGCCGTCAGCATGAAGGTACGTCCGCGGCCGGTCTCGACGGCACTGCCTGCAATCGTGCTAGATGCCGGCGTATAGGCCTTGTCGAAGACGTTCGTAACGCTGGCGGTCACTTCGAAGCCCTTCTCGAACTTATAGTTCGCGAAGAGATCGACGAGGCCGTAGCCAGGCTTGTAAGGGCTCGCACCCGCCGCCACGTTGACGTCGCCGATATTCGCGCGGCTGGCCGCGTAAAGGCGCGTGCCGACAGTCAGGCGCTGATCTTCCAGGAAGCGTGCGCCAAGCGTTGCGGTGAAGATGTCGTCAGGCAGATAGGACTGGACGCCGAAGCCGTTGACCTGGGACGGCAGGTCCGTATCGGTGTGCGTATAGGACAAATCGCCGAAGACAAAGCCGGCGTCATAACCAGCCTGGATTTCGATACCCTGCACGGTGGATGTACCGGGATTATTGACGAAGTAGACACCCCCCATCGGCGTGAATGCAGCCGTGATGTAGTTGTCGACCCGGTCGTAGAAATAGTTCGCCTTGAAGCGGAAGCTATCGCCGGAATCAAACAGTCCATCGACTTTGATGTTCGCGCCAATTTCCCAGCCCTTCGAGACTTCCGGCTCCAGGAACGGGTTCGGGAAAAACGCCATGAAGCCACCGGGGTGATCGCCACCCACAAAGGTTTCGTTGATCGTCGGTGCACGCATGGTTTCGGCATATGTCACGTAGGGCTGCAGCCAGTCGGTGGCATTGACGGCGAGCGTAACGCTCGGGTCCAGCCTGCCGTCCGAGCGATCGACACTGTAGGGGCCAGCCGGCATGCCGAGCGGGTTGAGCGCCGTAACCGCACCCGATCCGCTGAGGTCAAAGTGATCGTAGCGAAGGCCAAGCGTCAAATCTGCAATTCCGTAGGTAAAGGTCGTGCTGTTGAAGACACCGAGCGTGCCGTTCTTGCCGCTGCCGTTGACGCCGCCGGCCGGCTGCGCCGTGCTGTTCTTCACGTCATAATCGTCGTGAAAATATTCGACGCCGTAGTTCGAGGATACGGAGATATCGCCAAGATCGAATTTCGAGGTATTCGAGACGTCGAAGCCGATGCCGGTATCGGTAATCTCGCGTCCCGCTGCAGATCCGCCGCCTGTCGCGTTCGTATCGTAAGTCATCTTCAGACGGTTATAGTAAAAGCCCGTCTTGAAATCGATGAGGTCGTTGTCGCCGGGCTTGTACTCGTAGGTCGCGCTGAACGTCTTGTTCTTCAGGTTCTGGTAATACGAGTTCGCAAAGAAGTCGTTGTCATAGGTAAGGCCGCCAAGGCGAATGGTATTTTCGGCGTTTGGCGTGATTTCGGCCTTGAGCAATCCTGAAATCAGATCCTCTTCGGTGAACGGCACCTCGACACCATCACCGTTATCGAAGTTCTTCGGGTCGCTCTTGCTGATGCCGCCGACCACGGCGAAGACATCGTTGAACCTGTAGGCACCC
Organism: Rhizobium sp. Rhizsp82; assembly: GCF_047325115.1. Lineage (NCBI taxonomy): Bacteria > Pseudomonadati > Pseudomonadota > Alphaproteobacteria > Hyphomicrobiales > Rhizobiaceae > Rhizobium > Rhizobium sp. Rhizsp82. The sequence goes on from NZ_CP168570.1 coordinate 3,468,841, forward strand.
ACTGCCGATTCCGACCAACCCATGCCGTTGTCGCCAGTGGTTGCGGAAACGATGCCGCCGTAACTCTTGTCGCCCTCGATAAGGTCGTCGACATTGTAGGTTTGGAAATTGACGGAGCCGACCAGGCCGCCGCCGCCGACACCGTTGACCGCGCCGCGCGTGATATCGATGCCTGCGAGGAATGCGGGATCGACATAGGTCAGGCCCTGCGCTTCATGTCCGGTGAAGCGGAAGTTCTGGCGAACACCGTCGATCATCATGTTGACACGGCCGGAGCCTTCGAAGCCGCGGATATTGACTGCAACGCCCGGGTTCTGAGGATTGTTTGCCGTCGAGGTGCCGGGAACGCCGCGCAACAGATCGTCGGTTTCCTGACCAGACTGAAGATCGATCTGGTCAGCTGTAACGGTGCTGGAAGGACCCGCGGTATCATAGGGATCAGATGCCGCCTTGCGGCTGCCCTTGACGATGATCGGAGACAGGAACGTCTCCCCTTCCTTCGCCTGCTGATCATCGGACTGCTGCTCCGCAGGCGCGGCACTCTGCGCGAAGCTGACCGAAGAATGAGAAAGAAGAGCCATCGCCGTGCAAGCAAGCAGCAGCGAACGCGAATTGCGGACAACCATAAAACCAACCCTCTAATGTGATGAAGTACCGGGCTGGCTGGTCGGTTCGCGGGGCGATCGAGGGGCTGGCTAGGCGTTTTTTCAGATTGAGACGGACCCCAAAAATCCGCCTTCTTTTTGCCGCAATAAAAAACATGACTATTTGTGTCAATATATCGCGGCCAATTATCTTGAATAAAATGATCATGTTTTAACGATCGCCGCCGCCGTTGCGAAATTGCAACGAAATCAGCGCGTTTGCGTTGTCCCTCTCGCCGCTAACAGCAACGTGGGATGGGCATGTGAAAATCGCTTCCGCAATCGCCGCCATGAGCCTCGCCGTTTTCGTGCTCTCGGGCGCCACGCTCCCCCGCACCGGGCCGGTGCCGGAAGACAAGCCGCAGGCTGCAGAACCTGCAGCGCCGCAAACCGAGACGCCGCAAGCCCCCGCTCCCATTCCGCAGCCGAAACCCGAAGAGCCGAAGGAAGCGGAGCCCAAGCCCGAATCCAAGCCTGAGCCCACAAAGCCCGAAACAGCCAAGCCGGACGAAACCGCCCCCGCCGGGACAAAGCCGTCGGACGAAAAGCCCGAAGCGCCGAAGGCGGAGACGCTGGAGGAGCAGCATCTGACGATCGAGCCCGAAAGCGATGCCGATCATGCCGATTGCATCAAGGAATTGCAGAGCCTCGGCGTGGTCTTCAAGGAAATCCCGCGCATCGACGACAGCAATGGCTGCGGCATCGACAAGCCGATCGTGCTGTCGGAAGCGCTCCCCGGCATCAAGGTGAAGCCCGAGGCGACGCTGCGCTGCCCGACGGCCCGGGCGCTCGCCCACTGGATGAAGGAAAGCGTCATCCCGGCCGCCGCCGTTGCCGCCAGGGACCAGGGCCGCATTACCACGATCAACCAGGCCTCGGCCTATATCTGCCGCCTGCGCAACAGCGCCGAGACCGGCAAGATCTCCGAACACGCCCGCGGCAACGCCATCGACGTCGCAAGCTTCAGCTTCGAAAAGGGCGAGGACATCGCCGTCAAACCGCGCCGCGAGGATTCGACGCTGACAGGCGCCTTCCAGCGCACCGTCAGTGCCTCAGGCTGCCTCTATTTCTCGACCGTGCTCGACCCCGAAAGCGACGCCGCCCACGAAACCCATTTCCATCTCGATGTGCTGGAGAGGAAGGGCGGATACCGCTATTGTCACTGAAAAAGCAGCTCGCTCAGAGCCTTAGCGTGGGAGAGTGAATCGGAAACTGAACCACCTGATTCAGTTTCCGAAGCTGCCCCTTAGAACAACCCCTCGATATACCCCTGCTCGTTCAGGAATATCCGCTCAGCCGAAGGTGATTTCGGAAGACCCGGCATGGTCATGATCTCGCCGGTGATGACGACGACGAAGCCGGCGCCGGCCGACAGGCGCACTTCGCGCACCGGCACGATATGCCCTTCCGGCGCGCCGCGCAGGTTGGGGTCGGTCGAGAAGGAATATTGCGTCTTCGCCATGCAGACAGGGAGATTGCGGTAGCCCTGCTCTTCCCAGGCGGCGAGCTGGTCGCGCACCGCCTTGTCGGCGGTCACTTCGCCGGCGTGGTAGATCTTCGAGGCGACGATTTCGATCTTCTCGAGCAGCGGCAGGTCGTCGCCATAGAGCGGCTGGAACTTCGCCTGGCCGGAATCGGCAAGCTCGACAACCTTGTGGGCGAGCTCCTCGATACCCGCTGAACCCTCCGCCCAGTGACGGCAGAGGATGGCTTCGGCGCCAAGGCGGGCCACATATTCCTTGACGGCGGCGATCTCGGCCTCGGTATCCGAGACGAAATGATTGATGGCGACGACGACGGGAACGCCGAACTTGCGGACATTCGAGACATGCCGGCCGAGATTGGCGCAGCCCTTCACCAGTGCCGCGACATTCTCGGCGCCAAGGTCTTCCTTCTTCACCCCGCCATTCATCTTCAGCGCCCGCACGGTCGCGACGATCACCGCAGCCGCCGGCTTCAGACCGGCCTTGCGGCATTTGATGTCGAAGAATTTCTCGGCGCCGAGGTCAGCACCGAAACCTGCCTCGGTCACCACGTAATCACCGAGCTTCAATGCCGTCTTGGTGGCGACGACGGAGTTGCAGCCATGGGCGATGTTGGCGAAGGGGCCGCCATGCACGAAGGCCGGATTGTTCTCCAGTGTCTGCACCAGGTTCGGCTGCATCGCGTCCTTGAGGAGAACGGCCATAGCGCCATCCGCCTTCAGGTCGCGGGCATAGACAGGCGTCTTGTCGCGCCGGTAGGCGACGATGATGTTGCCGAGACGCTGTTCCAGATCCTTGAGATCGGAGGCAAGGCAGAGGATCGCCATCACTTCGGAAGCAACGGTGATGTCGAAGCCGCCCTCGCGCGGAAAGCCGTTGGCGACGCCGCCGAGCGAGCTGACCATGCTACGAAGCGCCCGGTCGTTCATGTCCATCACGCGGCGCCAGGTAATGCGGCGGATGTCGATATCCAGCTCGTTGCCCCAATAGATATGGTTGTCGATCATCGCCGCCAGCAGATTATGGGCCGAGGTGATCGCGTGGAAATCGCCGGTGAAATGCAGGTTGATGTCTTCCATCGGCACGACCTGCGCATAGCCGCCGCCGGCCGCCCCGCCCTTGACGCCGAAGCAGGGGCCGAGCGAGGCCTCGCGGATGCAGACGATCGCCTTCTTGCCGATGCGGTTCAGCCCGTCGCCGAGGCCGACCGTCGTCGTCGTCTTCCCCTCGCCCGCCGGCGTCGGGTTGATGGCGGTCACCAGGATCAGCTTGCCATCCGGCTTGTCGACCTGGGCGGCGATGAAGCCGGCGCTGATCTTCGCCTTGTCGTGGCCATAGGGCACCAGATCCTGGTCGGGAATGCCGAGCTTGGCGCCGATTTCGAAGATCGGTTTCTTCTCTGCCGCGCGGGCGATTTCGATGTCGGATTTGATGGCCACGGGGATGTTCCTCGGAATGGTGTTATTGTCCGACCATGCCGCCAAGCCCGCGTCGGAAACAAGACCCCGCATGCCGCTTTTCACGCCGTTCCACGACAATCGGCGCTGCGCCTGCCGCCGGAAACGGCCTTTCATCCTTGATGCGGCACATCGGGATAGGTTATGTCGGCCTCATCTTTTCTGCGTGCGGGGGCACCTCAAAATGAAATCACTCGAACTTCTCGTCGAGCGCATCATCCTTTCCAGCCGCTGGCTGCTGGTCGTCTTCTATCTCGGCCTCGTGGCCTCGCTCGCCGTCTATGCGGTGTCCTTCTGCTACAAGTTCATCAAGGTCGCAGGCGGCGTTTTCACGCTCGGCGAAGACGAGATGATCCTCGCCATGCTCGGCCTTATCGATGCCGCGCTGGTCGCCAGCCTCATCGTCATGGTGATGATCTCCGGCTACGAGAATTTCGTCAGCCGCTTCGACGAGGCGGAGGCTGACGCGGAGAACGAGGTCTCCTTCCTCGGCAAGCTCGATTCCGGCAGCCTGAAGATCAAGGTCGCCTCCTCGATCGTCGCCATCTCCTCGATCCACCTGCTGCAGGTCTTCCTGAATGTCGACCAGTACGAAGACGGCAAGATCATGTGGCTAACGCTGATCCACATCGCCTTCGTCGTCTCCGCCGTCATGCTCGGCTTCCTCGAAAAGCTGATGAGCTCGACGAAGAAGAACGACCTGAAGGACAAGGACTAGCCGCCTGAGGCAACGGGTGCGTCCGCAACCGGCTGCGCCGCTGGCGTGGCAGGCTCGGCTGCCGGCGCATCCGCATGCCGGTGGCAGCGCGCGCTTGCCGGATCATCCGCCCGGCAGAGCGGGATCCCCGGGCTTTCGTTCGAGGCCAGCATGTCGGTCAGCAGTCCGAGCTTCATCGCCTCGACGGAGGGCAGAAGCCGCAGTGTCTCCGGCGAGGCGCTCAGGATCCGTTCGATCAAATCCTGGCTAACGCCCATTTCGGTCAGATAGGCGGAGAGCACCGCCTCGGCCTGCTTGCCAAGCTTGGTGGACTTGCTCTGCCCGGCATTCTTGCGGCCGATCTCCTGGCGGGAAACTTCCTGCTTGCGGCCGTTCACCATCCGGTACTCGATGCGGTAGGACACGGTCACTTTACTGTAGATCGTCGTGAACTGGTGGACGCCGATATAGGCCCATTGCGAGGCGACGCGCGAGGTGCCGCCCGCCAGCGCCAGCGGACAGGCGGAGACACAATAGGCGCCGCCGGAATAGCTGCGGCCAGTCGACGGCCCCTTCCTGGCGATCGACGCCTTGCAGCGCATGTCGGTCAGCGGGCATCCCTCAAGCCGCGTGCCGCCGACAGCCGTCTCGAACCCGCCCTTGCGGATCATCCGGCCCATCGCATAGGCGGCATTCACCTCCCCGCCTTCGGAGTGAAAGACGATCGGCACCTTCTTGTCGCCGAGCGTCTTCAGAAATTTCTTCAGCCGCCCCGGCGTCGCCTGGGTGATCAGCCCTTCGGCCGAAATCCATTCGGGACAGTCATCCGTGCAGTCGGCGCTGCGCACCAGAATGAAGCTCATTGCCGGCTGCGCAGGCTTCTTCGCCTGCGTCTCCGGCCCTGTCTGCTTCGGCTTTGCCGCCCACGCCTCGCTGCCGGCCGAAAGCATCGGCTGGAAGGCGAAGACGAGCGAGAAAATCAACAGCTGTTTGACGACGAAAAGGATGGCGTTGCGCACGGGTCGGCCGTCTCCGGTTTGGATTTTCAAACGCTAGCAAGGCGGATTTCGTGCAGCAAGCGGCATCGCGATGAACAGCCGGAATATCCCGCCAAGGCCCGCAAGGCAGGAATAAAACTTCACTTGAAACAGGTTTCACCAGTGATTCTTACCCTCACAACACGGAGGGGAAACTTGATTGCTTCAGTAATAAGACAAGTAAACCTTCCGCATTCGCTACCTTAATAATACATTATACAACCATTAAGGGTGTTGGTGTGATTAATTTTTAACACTGTAAATTAATCAGCATGGCATCTGCGAATTGTGGCTAGCATCCCGCTCAGTTTTACGTATGTGTTAGCGGTAACATTCGGGTGATCGAGGCGCATTATGTCTTACATGACTACCTCAGAACGGCAATCGCTGCTGACAGGTGAACTGGCGGCCGCCCGAACGCGCGTCTTGTTTGTCCACGCGCTGCACAGGATCGCGGGCGCCTTCGGCCTCTCGCAAACCACCTTGTTTCATACCCCTTCGGCCGAAGACCTGCTCCTCAAGTCCCTGATCATCGAAAGCTCCCTGCCCGCCTCCTTCATCCGCGAATTCGACCGCTCGCACATGCTGCGCAGCTGCCCCTTCGTGCCGAAGCTGCGCGAATCGGCCGTGCCCCAGCACTGGAACATGGCCGAAACGATGCAGGGCCTCAGCTTTCCGTCGGAGCTGCGCAGCCTCGTCCTCGCCTACAACATGCCAACCGGCATCGCTTTCCCCATCAATGCTGTGGATGGCCATCGCCTGGTCTTCTGGTTCGGCGGCGAGCGGGCGCCCTTCGCGCAGAACGAGATCAACGAGCTGTCGATGATCATGCTGCATGCGCTCGATGCCTATAACGCCGTGCGCCGCAACGAGGACAATGCCTATAACGCGCTGTCGGCCCGCGAGCTCGAAGTCGTGCGCTGGACGGCGCAGGGCAAGACCTCCGTCGAGATCGGCCAGATCCTCGCTCTCTCCGACCACACCGTGAACGCCTACATGACCAACGCGATCAAAAAACTCGATTGCGTCAATCGGACCCAGTTGGTAGCTAAAGCCATTCGCCTGAAGCTGATCAGCTGAGAAATCAGAAGAGAATCAGCGCGCAAACCTCAATGGGAGGGAACGTGCCTCTTCGATTTGAACAGCCGGCAGACGGCAAGGAAAAGCAGACCCGCGATCATATCGGCATTACCGATCTAGAGATCGTGCAGATGGTCGCGGCCTACCGAAATTTCGGCTTCTGGCGCATCGAGGTGGAAACCGGGCATTTCTTTGCCAGCGAAGACATCTTTGCGATCTTCCGCATGCCTTTCACGGCGGGTCCCGCCAATCTCGTCGAAATCCTTTCGCGCATTCACCCCGAAGACCGCGTGCTGATCGCCGAAACATTCGAGCAGGCGAGCCTGCACAAGGCAGGCTTCCATTACGCCTACCGCGTCGAAAACGGTCTCGGCGGCTATAAGATGGTGCGCTCGGTCGGCAAGTTCCGCGACGAGGAGATCGTCGGCATCACCTACGAGTTCGTCGAGCAACTGCGCGTCGTCGGCTTCGAGGACAACGGCGCCTGAGGCGCCGTCAGCGCCCCAGCACCGCGCGCATCTCGACCAGGTTCGAGCGCACCCTCAACATATAGAAGCCCATCGTCGCCAGATGGCTCGGCATGATCCAGCCATCTTCGCGGCCGTTCGAAATGATCGCCGGCTGGATACGCAGCGCCGCCTGGAATTGCTTGGTCGTCCCGCCGAACAGGGCGCCGAGGTTGCGCTCGGCCACCACCTGCGAGAAGTCCGCCCGCGCCGCCGTGAGGATCGCGTAATAGCCGTAGAGCTGGCCATAGGCGAACCAGAAGCGGTCGTCGGCGCGCGTGTCGAACCAGCCGAAATTGTGGTTCTCGGAGCGCTCCGCCAGGATATCCGACGTGCCGCCGAGGTCGTTGGCGATGCGGTCGACGAATTGCAGCAGGTTGTCGGCGCGACCGTCGAAGACGGCGTTGCAGCCTGCCAGATCGGTGTTGAACTTGCGCAGCTTCTCGATCGCGGTGCGGTAGTAGCTCGGCGTCGGCGTCTTCGGGCCGAACGGGTCGAGGCCGAAATACCAGCTGTACTCGTCATATTGCAGATAGCCGCGGGCATCCTGAAGATCGCTGTTGATGCCCGATGTGCCACGCACGCGCCCCAGCGTATCGACGAGCTCCGCCGAGGTGCGACGCACCGCCTGATTGACGCCGCGCTGGAACGAAGCCTTGTTGTCGAGGAAGGGCGTGTGATCCCAGTCCATACCGAAAAGCCCCATGCGATAGAGCAGCATGGAGGAGATCCAGGCATTCTGGTTGACGTTGGAATCGATCAGATCGGCGGTCACATCGACGATCGCCGAACGCTGGCAGGTCTTCGGCGCCGCTGCCGTCGTCGTCGCTGCGGCAGCGGACGCATCGGCTGGGATTTCCTGACCGGCGGCAACCTTGCGCTCCGAGAAGCGGTACTGATCGACGAAATTCGGATTGAAGCCGCTCCAGACCTGCGTCTGCCAGACGAAATAGCCGTAGAGCACGGCAAACAGCGCGATAACGGCGATCACCGGTAGGCGGACGAGCCAGGTGCGCCGCTGGTACCAGCCATGCGCCGCCATGAACGGCCAGAGGATGCCGGCGGCAAGAACGCTGAAGCCGCGGCCGATGGCGCTTCCGATGGACCTGAAGAAACCGGTAATCCGGTCGAGCATTGCCGTCTCCCCTTGCGCAGATTTTCCCTATCCACATAAGTGCTTGCCGGAACGAGCACAACAAGAGCAAGAGAAATTTGCTTTGCCCGCCGCAATGCCCGGTGGCGAGGGCAGCACCCAAACGGCCAAGTTTTCGACTGGCTCGCTCCCGTGATATAATCCGCCTCCCTACTGGCGTCGTCCGCCGTGGTCTTTCGTGCAGAGGCTTGCCTGATGAGCGAAGTGGACGTGCTTTTTGCCAATCTTGGACATGCGGCGGACCCGCAGACGGCGGAGTGCATCGAAAAAACCGTGCGCGACGGCTCCGACCGCGATCTCAACCGCATCAATGCGCTGGCTTTCGCAGACGCCCATGGTCTCGATCCGGAAAAGACCATCGCCGCCTTCCTGCATGCCGCCCGCATCGGCGCCTTCGAGATGACCTGGAACGTGCTCTGTCCGGGATGCGGCGGCGTTCTCGATACCGGCGCGACGCTGAAGGCGGTCGATCGCGACAGCTATCACTGCGCGCTCTGCGCCGCCGGCTACGAGCCGACGCTCGACGAGATGGTCGAGGTCACCTTCACCGTCAATCCGCGGGTGCGCCGCATCGCCGCCCATGACCCGGACCGGCTGCCGCCGCTCGAATATTACCGTCAGGTCTTCTTCAGTTCCGGCGTCGATCTGCCCGACGACCTCGAAGAGCGCTTCGGCCGCATCCTGCTTGAGATCATCGAGCTCGATCCCGGCGAAAAGGCCTTCGTCTCGGTGCAACTGCCGCAGCAATTCGTCATCATCTTTGACGCCGTGACGCATTCGGCGCAGTTCATCGATGTCCAGGGAGAGCCGACCAGCGAACGGCAGAACCTGTCGATGGTCATCAGCCAGGCGCACGCTACCAACGAGACGCTGACGCTGCGCCCCGGCCTGCTGCGGCTGACGCTCGAAAACCATAGCGACCGCCGCGTCCTGCCGAATGTCTGCATCGCCAATGACGACCTGCACGACATATTGGGCCACCGCCGCCCGTTCCTGACTGCCAAGCGCCTGCTCACCAACCAGAGTTTTCGCGATATCTACCGGACCGATACGCTGGATGTCGATCAGCGCCTGCAGATCACCAGCCTGACCTTCCTGTTCACCGATCTGCGCGGCTCAACGGCGCTTTACGAACGCGTCGGCGATCTCGCCGCCTTCGATCTGGTGCGGGCGCATTTCAGGGTGCTGCAGGAGATCGTCGCAATGGAAGCCGGTGCCGTGGTCAAGACCATCGGCGACGCGGTCATGGCCACCTTCCCGAGCCCCGACCGCGCGGTTGCGGCGGCGCTCAGGATGCGCGAGGCGATGCTGCGCCTGAACGCCGAACGCGGCAGCGAGGACCTGCTGTTGAAGATCGGTATCCACGAGGGCCCCTGCCTCGCCGTCAGCCTCAACGACCGCCAGGATTATTTCGGCCAGACCGTCAATATCGCCTCCCGCGTCCAGGGTCTCGCCGACCCGCACGTCATCCTGACGACCGAGGCGATCGTCGGCAACGAAGAAGTCTCCGAAATCCTGCGCCAGCGCGGCATCACCTCGGTCTCGCGCATGGAAGAAATCCACGGCATCGGCCGCGAGGTCCGCATCTTTGCGCTGCCGTGAGCACTTACTCGATGATCGGGATATGCGGCGCCACGGTGCGCGGCAGCACGCCGGTGACGCGCGGGTCGTCGGCGACCTCGACCATGAAGGCGTAGGGTGTGAAGCCGGAGCGGCGGTAGAAGGTCAGCGCGTTCGGGTGGTCGAAATGGCAGGTATGGAGCCACAGCCGTTCGATCGGATGCGCCCAGGCGATCGACAGGACCTGGTTTATCAGATGCCGGCCGGCGCCGGTGCCGATCATGTCGTTGGCCACGCCGAAGAAGACGAGCTCACACTCACCCGCCTGCCGGAAATCGAGCTCCAGCATGCCGGAGGGCTTGCCGCCGGAGAAGAGAACGTGGACCTCGATCTTGGGATCGCCGAGCGTTGCGGTGAGCTCCTCATCGCTCATGACCAGCCGCGACACCCACATCCACTCCTCGCCGATCGCCCGGAAGAGCTGGCGATAGGTGGCAATGTCAGGCATGCTCATCCGCTCGAGCGACAGGTCCGGCCGTTCGCCTGAAGCCGCGCCAGCCGGCCTTTCCCGCATCTCCAGGCAGGTGACGGCATTGGCGAGCTTGCCCTTGGGAACCAGCGAATAGCCGATCGGCAAAACCGGGTTTGAAGCACTCACCGTCTCGTTCGTTTCCATCGTCACCCTAACCTGGCAGCCCGCAGAATTCCCTATCGAGGCAATAGCGGCTTGGCCGATTTTTGCAACGCCCCATGGTATTGAGGGAGACGCTCGCTCTGTTTCAGGCTATGAAATGCGACCATCATTTCCGAGAAAACCGAGGTCCCCAACATGGCTTTGAACGTGCTTTTCATCGGCGGTACCGGCCAGATTTCCTATCCCTGCGTCGAGCGCGCGGTCGCGCAGGGCCACAAGGTCAGCGTCTTCAACCGCGGCCTCCGGGGCGACCCGCTGCCATCCGGCGTGGCCTCGATAACAGGTGAACTCGGCTCGGCCGCCTATGCCGATCTCGCCAAGGCCAAATACGACGTCGTCTGCCAGTTCATCGCCTTCACGCCGGATCAGATCGCCAGGGATATCGAAATCTTCTCCGGCAATTGCGGCCAGTACATCTTCATCTCGTCAGCGTCGGTCTACGAGAAGCCGGCGCGCCATTACGTGATCACCGAGGAAACCCCTGCGATCAATCCCTACTGGCCCTATAGCCAAGCGAAGATCGCCTGCGAGGAGCTGCTGAAGAAGTCCACCAATCTCGCCTGGACGATCGTCCGCCCCAGCCACACGGTTCGTACCGGCCTGCCGATCATGATGGGCGACAGCGATGTCATGGCCCGGCGCATGCTGGACGGCGAGCCGACGATCGTTGCCGGCGACGGCCACACGCCCTGGACGCTGACCCGCTCGGTGGATTTCGCCGTGCCTTTCGTCGGCCTGTTCGGCAAGCAGGCGGCGCTCAACGACATCTTCCATATCACCTCCGATCGCGCCCATATCTGGGACGATATCCAGAAGGCGATCGCCCGCCTCCTCGGCGTCGAGGCCAAAATCGTCCATGTGCCGACCGACACGCTGGTCAAATACAATCCCGACTGGATCGGCCCGCTGACCGGCGACAAGGCCTGGACGGCGATCTTCGACAATTCCAAGGTCAAGCGCGTCGCGGGCGATTTCACCTGCGCCGAAAGCCTGGATGAGATCCTGGCCGAACCGATCATGCATCTGAAGCAGCGTCTGGCGAAGAACCGGCCGCCGAAGGGCGAGCTCGATGCGCTGATCGACCGGATCTGCGCCGCGCAGAGCGCGCTCGGCTGACCGCAGCTAGACGCCTGTGCCGCTGACGGCGAGCAGCACGGAAATCGTCACGACCGAGAGAACCGTGGAGGCGAGAACCACCCTGCCCGTCAGGCTCGCCTCGCGGTTATAGAATTCCGCCAGCATGAACGGCCCGGTGCCCGTCGGCAGCGCGGCGAGCAGCACCGCCGTATGCGTGGCAATTGCTGGAAGCTGCAGCACCGGCCCGGCGATCACCCAGGTCACGACAGGCTGGGCGATGAGCTTCAGCCCGACGAGGATGCCCGCCGTCGACAGCCGGCCGCTCGCCTTGCCCGCCTGCGTACCCGCCAGGAACAGCCCGAGCGCAATCAGCGCGCAGGGAGACGCTGCGCCGCCGAGCAGCTTCAGGAAAGCATGAACCGGCGCCGGCAACGGCAGGCCGGAAATCATCACCAGCGCGCCGAGCACCGGCGCCACCAATAGCGGGTTCTTCGACAGCGACAGGAAGGTCTTGAGGGCGATGTCGCGGCGGCGGGTTTCCGATTGCAGGCCGCCTTCGATCAGCACGATCGCCAGCGCAAAGAGCACACAGACCGTCAGGATGGTCGCGATCAGCGTCGGCCCCATGCCGGTATCGCCCATCAGCGACAGAATGAGCGGAAAGCCGACGAAGCCGGTATTGGCGTAGCTGGCGTTGAGAGCATCGATTGCCGCATCGGCAAGGTGCCGCCCCTTCGCCATCCGCCACCACAGCGTCCCGCCGAAGATCACGGCGCAGCCGAGCGTGAATGCGGCGATGAAACCGGGCTGCCAGATTTCCGCAGGCTTCGCATTCGCCATGATGTCAAAGAGCAGCGCCGGAAGCGCCAGATAGACGACGAGACGGTTGACCTCGCGGGTGGCGTTCGGCCCGAGAGCCCCCGCCTTGCGGGCCACCCAGCCGGCAAAAATCAGGGCGAAAATCGGCAATACGATAAGCAGGTTCGTCAGCATCTCGGCACTCGATAGATCCGAGATTGTCGATACGCTCGCGGATCGATATATTCCAATGCCGATTGGATCGCTCATCAATACCCTGGAGGTATCGAATGGATACGCGCCACATGCGCTATTTCGTGGCCGAGACCCTTCATTTCGGCCAGGCGGCGGCCCGGATGAACATGAGCCAGCCGCCCTTCAGCCGCCAGATCTCGGCGATCGAGACGGCGCTCGGCGCCAAACTGTTCGATCGCAATTCCCGTAATGTGACGCTGACCTCGGCCGGAAAGCACTTCCTGAAGGACTGCCGCACGGTGCTCGCGAGCTTCGATGCCGCCTGCCGCGACGTGCAGCTGGTGGCGAGCGGCATCAAGGGCGAGTTGAAGCTCGGCTTCATGATGCATGCCGCCCACAGCATCGTTCCGGCGCTGGTGCGGCTGCACTCCGAGGCGAGGCCCGATGTCCGGCTGATCCTCGAAGAGCGCATCCCGACCGATATCGACGAGATGCTGGTCGAAGGCAGGCTCGATGCCGCCGTGACCTTCGGCACGCCCTACGCGCCGCATCTGCGCACGCAGCTTCTCGCCCGCGACAGGCTGCGGCTCATCGCCCGCGCCGATCATCCGCTGGCGGAGGCTGATGTCATCGGGCCGGAAAGGCTGGAGGGCGAGCGGCTGATCGCAGCCCCCGCCTCAGTCGCGCCAACGCTGCGCTCGGCAATCGGCATCTTCTGCGCCACCGGCGGCACCGTCCCGCATTTCGCCTTCGAGCCGCGGCTGCAGCACACGATCATCCGCCTCGTCGGCGAGGGTCTGGGTGTCGGGCTGATCCCGCAATCCCTCTGCACCGATCTCGGCGAGGCGATCGTCTCGCGGCCGCTGCAAAACCCGCCGGAATTCGATGTGGTGCTCTGCGCCCCGATCGCCACGAAGAATCCGGCCGTGTCAGAGCTCTTCGAGATCGCGGGGTCGCATTTCCGCGTCTAGGGACGCCCGAACCGCAATCTCAACCGCGGCAGCTTCTTCGTCAGGTCGATCAGCGGCGTATCGTGCTCGCTGCTGACGACGGGTGCGAAGACGGAGAACTTCTTCTCGAAGGCGAGATCGGCGGCATTCTTGCGCTGCTCGATATCCTGCGGCACCAGCATGCCCCGCTCGAAGAGCGAGATCGGTGCTGCGATATGCGGAAAGATCGTCTGGCTGATCTTGGCCTTGGCGCCCGGCCGGTCGGTATCGACCTGGGCGCGATAGAGCACCAGCCGCTCCTCGGTATCGACCATCAGCTTGCGCGTCAGCACGTTGCAGAGCGCAATCTGGCCGTTCAGCGCATCGACGAAGATCTGGAACATGGTGATGAAGCGTTCGCGACGATGGCTCTCGTCGCGCATCACCTGCTCCTCGCTGGAAATCCGCTCCGCCTCGGCCTTCAGTGCTCGGCGCTCCTCTTCCAGCCGCTCCCAATCCGCCTTGCCGCCATAGACGCCGATGCGCCCCTGCGTCGTCAGCGCCTTGGCATTCAGCTCCTTCATCCGCATCCGGGCGATATCGATCGCATCCACCAGGCGGCGCCGGTGTTCGATGATGTCGACCACGCCGCTCTCGGCCGCCTTGTGGCATTCGGCGGCGAAGCCCCGATGGGCCGAAACCAGACCGGAAAGCGCATCGCTCTTGGCGAAGAGATCGAGCAGCCGCTCGACGACGGGCGCCTCGCTGACCCGCTGGCTATGTTGGCGCCACATGCGCTGACGCGAAAACCAGCCGGTCAGCCGCTCGCGCTGCGTCAGCCCACGAAAGCTGTCGAGATCCTCGGAAACCTCATCGGAAAGGCGGTCGAGCTCGGCCGCGAGTTCGCCGAGCAGACCATCGAGCGCCTGCCGCTTCGCACCGGCGCTCTGGAAGCGCTGGTTCTCGGCCAGAAACTCCTCGTCGCCCGATTGCGCCTCGTTGCGGGCGAAATCGGCGATGAAGGCGGCGCAGCCGGCGGCCTCGTCGCGCAGCTCGCCGGCCAGCGCCGCGGCACTCTCCAATAGGCTATCGAATGGTGGAGCCTTGCGCACCAGTTTCTCCCGGGAATCGTTGGCCTCAAGCTAGCCGGTCGGAAGCCCGATGAAAATCCGCCCTTTTAGACGGCCTCGGCGACGAAGCGCCCATTCATCTCGTCGTCCCAGTGCCTGCGGCAGAGCGAGACATATTTCTCGTTGCCGCCGACATCGATCTGCGCGCCTTCGTGCAGCACCTTGCCCTCGGCATCGAGCCGCACCACCATCGTCGCCTTGCGGCCGCAATGGCAGATGGTGCGCACTTCGCGCATCTCGTCGGAGATCGCCAGCAGCTCTTCCGATGCCGGAAACAGCTTGCCCTGAAAATCGGTCCTCAGACCATAGACCATCACAGGAATGCCGAGACGATCGACGATGCGGGCCAGCTGCCAGACGTGATCGCGCGTCATGAAATGCGCCTCGTCGACGAAGATGCAGGCGATCGGCTCGCCCTCTCCGGAGAGACCCTTGACGAGACGCAGGAGGTCCGTCTCCGCCTCGAACGGGATGGCCTCGGCTTCCAGCCCGATGCGCGAGCCGATGATGCCCTTGCCGGTACGCTCGTCGAAGGCGGCGATCAGCAGAACCGTCCGCATGCCGCGCTCCTGGTAATTGTAGGAGGCCTGCAGCAGCATCGTCGTCTTGCCGGCGTTCATCGTCGAGTAATTGAAGTAGAGTTTGGCCATGGTTTTCTCCGTCCTCCGCTTTTGAAAGCTCGAATCGCGAAAGAAAAGACCGCAGCGCTGATAATCACAGGAAATCGCGCGGCTGAAACGGCCGGAATCCTTGATTTCCCGGCCCTCACGGAAAATTGCGCGACGTCGCAATCGAGTATGCCAAACCGCCGCAAATGCACTGAGGTTGCTTGTAAATGTCAGCTATTGATGGTTGGCTTGGGGACGTAAGACTGGGAGTCTATATAAATGAGAACGACAAGCGCATCCAAACTGATTACAGCCACCGCCGTCGCCGCTCTTTCCGTAGCGACAGCCGCATTTGCCGCAGACCCTGACAGCTGCTCCACCGTCCGTTTTTCGGACGTAGGCTGGACGGATATTACCGCAACCACCGCAACCGCCTCCGTCGTATTGAAGGGCCTCGGCTATGAGCCGAAGACCACCGTCCTTTCGGTACCGGTCACCTACCAGTCGCTGAAGAACAAGGACATCGACGTGTTCCTTGGCAACTGGATGCCGACCCAGGAAAAGGACGTCCGTCCCTTCCTCGACGACAAGTCGGTCGAATCCTACGGTCCGAACCTGGTCGGCGCCAAGTACACGCTGGCGACCAATGCCAAGGGTGCCGAACTCGGCATCAAGGATTTCAAGGACATCGCAGCCCACAAGGATGACCTGGACGGCAAGATCTACGGCATCGAACCGGGCAATGACGGCAACCGCCTCGTCATCGACATGATCGACAAGGACACCTTCGGCATGAAGGGCATGGAAGTCGTCGAGTCTTCCGAACAGGGCATGCTGGCGCAGGTCGCCCGCGCCGAGAAGGCCGGCAAGCCGGTCGTCTTCCTCGGCTGGGAACCGCACCCGATGAACACCAACTTCAAGCTGACCTACCTGACCGGCGGCGACGACGTCTTCGGTCCGGATTTCGGCGGCGCCAAGGTGTTCACCAACGTCCGTGCAGGCTATTTCGGCGAATGCCCGAACACCGGCACCCTGATCAAGAACATGGTCTTCTCGCTCGAGATGGAAAACCAGATCATGGGCAAGATCATGAACGACGGCGAAGAACCGGAAAAGGCAGCAACGGAATGGCTGAAGGCCAACCCGTCGGCGCTCGATCCGTGGCTCGCAGGCGTCAAGACGCGTGATGGCAGCGCCGATGGCCTGCCCGCCGTCAAGAAGAGCCTCGGCCTCTGATTGGCAGATGCAGGGCGGTTCGCCGCCCTGCCCCTTCGCATCTGATTTCTGCACCTTTTTTGGATAGGCGAGCCCTTGAACTGGATCACTGACTTTAAAATTCCGATTGGCGCCTGGGCCAAATCCTTCGTGGATTGGCTCACGACCAATGCCGACTGGTTCTTCAACCAACTCGCCTTCATCCTGTCGCATGTCATCGATGGCATGCTCTTCGTGCTGCAGGCGCCGCATCCGCTGATCGTGATCCTCGCGATCGCAGGCATTGCCTACTGGATCCGCCGGTCGGTCATCGTCGCGGTCTTCACCTGTCTTGGGCTGCTGCTGATTGCCAACCAGGGCTACTGGAAGGAAACGACGGAAACGCTGGCACTCGTGCTCGCCTCCACCTTCGTCTCCATGCTGGTCGGCATTCCGCTCGGCATCGCCGCTGCCCGCCGTGCCTGGGTCTATTCCGTACTGCGGCCGATCCTCGATCTGATGCAGACGATCCCGACCTTCGTCTACCTGATCCCGGCCCTCATCCTTTTCGGCCTCGGCATGGTGCCGGGCCTGATCGCCACGGTGATCTTCGCAATCCCGGCGCCGATCCGCCTCACCCGCCTCGGCATCATCTCCACCCCGCCCTCGCTGGTCGAAGCCGCCGAATCCTTCGGCGCGACGCCGATGCAGGTGCTGCGCAAGGTGGAACTGCCATTCGCCACGCCGCAGATCATGGCCGGCCTGACCCAGACCATCATGCTGTCGCTGTCGATGGTGGTCATCGCCGCGCTCGTCGGCGCCGATGGTCTCGGCGTGCCGGTCGTGCGCGCGCTGAACACCGTCAACGTCGCAAAGGGCTTCGAAGCCGGTCTCTGCATCGTCATCCTGGCGATCATCCTCGACCGCATGTTCCGCGTAACGGGTGAAGGAGACGGCGCATGACCGCTGTTCGTTTCGATAATGTCAGCATCATCTTCGGCGACAAACCGGAAACCGCCCTGCAGATGGTCGATCAGGGCAAGACCCGCGACGAGATCGGCGCCGCCACCGGCCTCGTCCTCGGCGTCGCCGACGCCTCGCTCGAGATCCAGGAAGGCGAGATTCTCGTCCTGATGGGTCTTTCCGGTTCCGGCAAATCGACGCTGCTGCGCGCCGTCAACGGTCTGGCGCCCGTCGTGCGCGGTTCCGTTAGCGTCTCCACGGCGACCGGCACCGTCGATCCCTACAAGTGCAATGCCAAGGGTCTGCGCGACCTGCGCATGCACACCGTCTCGATGGTCTTCCAGCAGTTCGCGCTCCTGCCCTGGCGCACCGTCGCCGACAATGTCGGCTTCGGCCTCGAACTGGCGGGCATGCCGGATTCCGAGCGCAAGAAGCGGGTCGACGAACAGCTCGAACTCGTCAACCTGACGAAATGGGCAAACCGCAAGGTCAATGAGCTCTCGGGGGGCATGCAGCAGCGCGTCGGCCTCGCCCGCGCCTTTGCGACCGGCGCACCGATCCTGCTGATGGACGAGCCGTTCTCGGCCCTCGACCCGTTGATCCGCACCCGCCTGCAGGACGAGCTCCTCGAGTTCCAGCGCCGTCTGAAGAAGACCATCCTCTTCGTCAGCCACGACCTCGACGAAGCCTTCCGCATCGGCAACCGCATCGCCATCATGGAAGGCGGACGCATCATCCAGTGCGGCACACCGCAGGAAATCGTCAAGAACCCGGCCGACCAGTATGTCGCGGATTTCGTGCAGAACATGAACCCGATCAACATGCTGACGGCGAAGGACGTCATGCAGCCCGGTCTCGGCCAGTCCGCCGCCGGCAGCACCGTCAGCGCAACGGCAAAGCCGGCAACGCCGCTCGTCGATATTCTCGACGCGCTCGCCCGCCAGCCCGGCAGTATCGGCGTCGTCGATAACGGCGCGATCGTTGGCACGATTTCGGCGCAGGATATCGTCAGCGGCCTCACCCGCCACCGGCGCAAAGAACAGGCTTGATCCTTCCGTCCGCTTCCGCCAGAAAAGTGGACATGAAAGATCAAGCTTCCGTATTGCGGGAAACCGACGGGCAGGCTCGCACGCTTGCCCGTACGCTTCTGCGCTCCGCCCGCTATGCCGGCCTCGCCGTTCTCGATCCGGCAACCGGCTTTCCCTTCGCCAGCCGTGTGCTTCTCGGCACCGATATCGATGGCGTCCCTGTTATCCTCGTCTCGGCACTCTCCACCCACACCAAGGCGCTGGAGAACGATCCCCGCGCCTCACTGCTGACGGGTGAACCCGGCAAGGGCGATCCGCTGGCTTACGCGCGGCTGACGACCCAGTGCCTTGCCGAAGGCGTCGAGCGCGGCACCCCGCTGCACGAGCGCATCAGGACACGTTTCCTGAACCGCCATGCCAAGGCCAAGCTCTATATCGACTTCCCCGACTTCCGGTTTTTCCGGCTGCTTCCGCAGTCCGCCAGCCTCAACGGCGGCTTCGGACGGGCCTATATTCTGGAGGGTTCGGACCTGACGATTCTCTCCCCCGCAAACGATGCGGTGGCGGCCAGGGCCGAAGACATAGTGCGAGATTTAGTAGACAACCATCCGGACCTGCTTAGGGCGCTTGAAACCCGTTTCAAGGGCAAAATTGACGGGACTTTGAGGGTTTGTGGCGTGGATAGTGCTGGTTTTGACGTGATTTCGGGCGATTACTTGTCACGTTGTGAATTTGAAGAGCCCGTCACAAATCCCGGGGAAATTATTCCACACATATCTAAAATAGCATACTCGATACCCGAAATTTAGGTATATACAATCTTCATGCCCAATTGCTACTTTTCGGGCGTCCGCCAAAACCCCGTCTAACGCCCTGCGCCTATACGGAAAAATTCGCATTAGGAAGATTGGAATAATGGAAACTACTGACTTGTCAGATCATGCTAATGTGGCGGCCGCGCTTCTGTCAGCAATGGCAAACCCCAAGCGACTGCTCATCCTCGTGAGCCTCGTGAAGGGTGAAGTTCCAGTCGGCGTTCTCGCAACGCAGGTTGGCCTCAGCCAGTCCGCCCTGTCGCAGCATCTCTCCAAGCTTCGTGCCCAGAAGCTGGTCAAGACCCGCCGCGACGCGCAGACAATCTATTACTCGAGCAATTCCGAGCCGGTCATGAAGATCCTCGCAACGCTCGAAGACATCTACGCTGTCCAGAACCGGAGCCGTTCCGCGGCTTGACGATCACGCCGACATAACGTTGGCCAAAAACCGGTCCGCCGATGGAATAAATCCGGAATGGACCGGGCGCAGTATTTCAGCACGTCAACCCTACTCCTTTGACCGGCAGATATCCCAATCTGCCGGTTTTTTCGTTCCTGATGATACCGTCCTGGCGGTATTTCCCTCGGCCGCCGAAGCGCGTAGCAATGAGCGGTAAACTCTGGTCGCAGACGCGCGCGGTGGCTTGACGCCCCGATGCGCGCTGATAGTTTGACCGAACGGTAAAAATACGGGCTCAAGCCCGGGGAACGGGCCTCGCGGCCAGGAGAACAGCATGTCCAATCGCCTCAATACCCCGAACGACCTTCGCGCCTTCTGGATGCCGTTTACGGCAAACCGCCAGTTCAAGAAGGAGCCGCGCATGTTCGTCGGCGCCAAGGACATGTATTACACCACCCATGACGGCCGCCAGGTGCTCGACGGCACCGCCGGCCTCTGGTGCGTCAATGCCGGCCACTGCCGCCCGAAGATCACCGAGGCGATCCGCGAACAGGCGGGCGAGCTCGACTACGCCCCGGCCTTCCAGCTCGGCCACCCCAAGGCCTTCGAACTGGCCAACCGCCTGGTCGATATCGCGCCTGAAGGCATGAACCACGTTCTCTACACCAATTCGGGTTCTGAATCGGTCGAGACCGCCCTCAAGGTGGCGCTTGCCTATCACCGCGTGAAGGGCAACGGCTCGCGCTTCCGCCTGATCGGCCGCGAGCGCGGCTATCACGGCGTCAATTTCGGCGGCATCTCCGTCGGCGGCATCGTCTCTAACCGCAAGATGTTCGGCACGCTGCTGACCGGCGTCGACCACATGCCGCACACGCATCAGCCCGGCAAGAACAACTTCACACGTGGCGAACCCGAGCATGGCGGCGATATCGCCAGCGAACTGGAACGCATCGTCACCCTGCATGACGCCTCGACCATCGCTGCCGTCATCGTCGAGCCGGTCGCAGGCTCCACCGGCGTTCTCATCCCGCCGAAGGGTTACCTGCAGAAGCTGCGCGAGATCTGCACCAAGCACGGCATCCTGTTGATCTTCGACGAAGTCATCACCGGTTTCGGCCGCCTCGGCGCTCCGTTCGCCGCCCAGTATTACGACGTCAAGCCCGACATGATCACCACCGCCAAGGGCCTGACCAACGGCGTCATTCCGATGGGCGCCGTCTTCGTCACCTCGGAAATTCATGATGCCTTCATGAACGGCCCCGAGCACATGATCGAGTTCTTCCACGGCTACACCTATTCGGGCAACCCGATCGCGTCTGCCGCCGCACTCGCGACGCTCGATACCTACAAGGAAGAAGGCCTGCTGACGCGCGCCGCCGAGCTTTCCGACTACTGGGCGGATGCCCTTCATTCGCTGAAGGACTGCCCGAATGTCATCGACATCAGAAACACCGGCCTGATCGGCGCCATCGAGCTCGACCCAATCGCCGGCGAGCCCACCAAGCGCGCCTTCACCGCCTTCCTGAAGGCTTACGAGAAGGGCCTGCTGATCCGCACCACCGGCGACATCATCGCGCTGTCGCCGCCGCTGATCATCGAGAAGCACCATATCGACGAGCTGTTCGGCAAGCTGCGCGAAATCCTGCAGAACAACATCTGATCGTCACCAGACAAACGAAAAGGCCCGCCGGAGCTGATCTCCGGCGGGCCTTTTTCATTTCTCGGTCTCAGGCTTTTGGCGCCGAGGACACCGACAGGCAGAGCGCGAAGCGCTTCAGCAGCTTGGTGTCGAAATGGCCCTCGCGGCCGAGCATCCATTTCAGCGCCTCGGCAGGCGACCAGGGCTGCTTGTAGGGCCGGATCGAGGTGATCGCGTCATAGACGTCGCAGATCGCCGCCAGCCGCGCATAGATGCTGAGCTTCGATCCCGGCAGCATGTTCGGATATCCGCGGCCGTCGATCCGCTCATGATGATTGAGGCAGACGTCGAGAACGATCTCGGGCATCCCCGCCTGCCGCTGCAGGATGGCGTGGCCGAGCTCGGGATGGCTGCGGATCAGCTTCATCTCCTCGTCGTCGAGCTTGCCTTCCTTCGAAAGAATCTCCTGCGGAATCTCAAGCTTGCCGACATCGTGCAGCAGCCCGCCGATACCGAGGACGCGCACCGTCTCCTCGTCGAAATCGAGATAGCGGGCAAAATGGATCATCAGAGCGCTGACGGACAGCGAGTGCAGGAAGGTCGTCTCGTCCTTCGACTTCAGCCGGGTGACGCTGAGGAAGATCGCCGGATTGTCGTCGAGCGACGTTGAAAGCCCGGAGATGACAGGCGCGATATCGTCGAGCGCGACGCCCGCCCCGCCCTGCACCCTGCTGAACACATCTTCCAGCTGCTCGGCGGATTTCTGGATGGTTTCGCGGGCGGCCTTGGTCTGCGCCTCGACGGCACGCGGGTCCTCGGATGCATAGGCGGGCACGTTGGAGCGCAAGCCGTTGGTATCTACACCCTTGGCTGTATTGATGACCACGCCGGCAGCGCCGCTGCCGCGCAACCGCTGGGCATCGGATTCGCGTCTGACGAGAAACCGGTGACGCCCGAGCAACGGGTCGTTCCAGCTCCCTTCGACAGCCTCGATAAACATCCCAGGCCTGACCTGGTTCGCTTCAATGCGCTTTAGCATTCAGACGCTTATTCCCAACGCACGGTTACACTTGCCGGCCGGAGTTTATTCTTGAGACACACTCGCGATCGGCCACCCCTCTACAACCTTCATAGCATGAAAATGTTAATCGGTTCTATTTTACGAATATTCTCAGACACAAAGATTCAGTAGTTATTCTTTGTATAGTCCAAGCATTATTTGCAACTCTCGGATTAAATCGTTGCGACTACATAGCCAAAGGTAGATGCCGGCTAACGATCAGAAAAATTCGGTGATTTTTTAAGAAAATGACGCCGAAGGCGGTCACCACAGCGCAATCCAGAACAATTTTGCCTGTGGTTTTGTTATTTCCTTGCGAAATCAAGCGAGAATTCCTAGAAAATCGCCGTGCGCCTGCTGAAGTCAAAGATGACCGGACGGGCGCATTGACCGCACCGAAGCCGCCGTCTTGGCGCAACTCAAAAGGGTTGTTGTACGCACCGGTTTCGATGTCGCGGCAGTCACGCGGGCCGAAAGCCCAACCCAAGGAGAACGAAAAATGAGTCTGAAGACTTTGACTGGCGCGATGCTCGCATCGCTGGCTTTTGCACCGCTTGCCCATGCCGATATCACCATCGGCCTCATCGCGCCCCTCACCGGCCCGGTTGCCGCTTACGGCGATCAGGTGAAGAACGGCGCGCAGACCGCTGTTGACGAAATCAACAAGAACGGCGGCATCCTCGGCGAGAAGGTCATCCTGAAGACCGCTGACGACGCCGGCGAACCGAAGCAGGGCGTTTCCGCCGCCAACCAGCTGGTCGGCGAAGGCATCAAGTACGTCGTCGGCCCGGTCACCTCGGGCGTCGCCATTCCGGCTTCCGACGTGCTCGCTGAAAACGGCGTGCTGATGGTCACCCCGACGGCAACGTCTCCGGACCTCACCAAGCGCGGCCTGACCAACGTCCTGCGCACCTGCGGCCGTGACGACCAGCAGGCTGCCGTTGCTGCCGAATACGCCCTGAAGCATTTCAAGGACAAGCGTATCGCCATCATCAACGACAAGGGCGCCTACGGTAAGGGCCTCGCCGACAACTTCAAGGCAACGCTGAATGCCGGCGGTGTCAAGGAAGTCATCGACGACGCCGTCACCCCCGGCGACAAGGACTTCTCGGCGCTCACCACCCGCCTGAAGGCCGAAAAGGTCGACGTCGTCTATTTCGGCGGCTACCACCCGGAAGGCGGCCTGCTCGCCCGCCAGCTCGCCGACCTCTCGGTCAAGGCGACGATCATCGGCGGTGACGGCCTGTCGAACAGCGAATTCTGGAACATCGGTACGGAAGCCGCTGCAGGCACGATCTTCACCAACGCCTCCGACGCGACGAAGAGCCCGGATTCCAAGGCAGCAGCCGCAGCGCTGGCCGCCAAGAACATCCCGGCCGAAGCCTTCACGCTGAACGCCTATGCCGCTGTCGAAGTCATCAAGGCCGGCATCGAAAAGGCCAAGAGCGCCGAAGACGCGGAAGCCGTCGCAACCGCCCTCAAGGGCGGCGAAGCGATCCCGACCGCCATCGGCATGCTGACTTACGGCGAAACCGGCGACCTCTCCTCGAAGAGCTTCGAGCTCTACAAGTGGGAAGCCGGCAAGGCCGTTCCGGTCGAATAAGCTTTTCACAAGCGAGAGACTGAAGGATTGGGCGCCGCAAGGCGCCCTTTCTGTTTGCAGCCAAGAGCAATCGGCATTCGGTTCAGGCTGAGCCGGCCCTAGTCGATATGCACGGCAGGCGTCCGCTTCAGCGTCTTCAGGACGACGCTCGTCGTGAACTTGCGGATGTTGCGGTTGAGCTCCATCATCCGGTCGGCCAGCACATCGAAATGCTCCACCGATTGCGCCAGGATCACCAGCGTATAGTCGCCCCGCCCCGACGTGCACCAGGCCTCCTGCACTTCCGAACAGCCGGTCTCGCCGGTCTGCTCCGGCACGGCACTGGCAGGCCGCACCGTCGCCACCATCCTCTGCGGCGCCAACGTCAGGGCCGACATCGCGTGAACGCCCCTCCCCGTCGCGCTGGAGAACGTTTAGGCTAGGCAACCGATTCAGTACGAGGAAGCCGCCATGACCAAACGTCTCGAAACGATGATCGACCAGGGCACCGGCCGCATCCCGGCAGACATCGTCCTGAAGGGCGGCCGCTTCTTCGATCTCGTCACCGGCGAACTCGTCGCCTCCGACATCGCCATCTGCGGCGACCGGATCGTCGGCACCTGCGCCGATTATCAGGGCGTCGAGGAGATCGACATCTCCGGCAAGATCGTCGTCCCCGGTTTCATCGACACGCATCTCCACATCGAATCCTCGCTCGTCACCCCGCATGAATTCGACCGCTGCGTCCTGCCCTATGGCGTGACGACGGTGATCTGTGATCCGCACGAGATCGCCAATGTCATCGGTGAGGACGGCATCCGCTTCTTCCTGGATTCCGCACTCGAGACGATCATGGACATCCGCGTCCAGCTTTCCTCCTGTGTGCCCGCGACCCATCTGGAAACCGCAGGCGCCGATCTGCCGATCGAAAAGCTCCTGCCCTTCCGCGACCACCCGAAGGTCATCGGTCTTGCCGAATTCATGAATTTCCCAGGCGTCATCCACAAGGACCCGATCTGCCTCGCCAAGCTCGAAGCCTTCCAGGGCGGCCATATCGATGGCCACGCACCGCTGCTGAGCGGCACCAATCTAAACGGCTATCTCTCAGCCGGCATCCGCACCGAGCATGAATGCACCACGGCCGGGGAAGCGCTCGAAAAGATCCGCAAGGGCATGCATATCCTGGTGCGCGAAGGCTCGGTCTCGAAGGATCTCCACGCCCTGCTGCCGATCATTACCGAGCGTCTGTCGCCCTATCTTGCGCTCTGCACCGACGACCGCAATCCGCTCGATATCGCCGAACAGGGCCATCTCGACTACATGATCCGCACGGCGATCGCCAACGGCGTCGAGCCTCTCGCCGTCTACCGCGCCGCCTCGATCTCCGCTGCCCGCGCCTTCGGCCTCCGCGACCGCGGCCTCGTGGCGCCCGGCTGGCGCGCCGATCTCGCCGTCATCGACAGTCTCGAAAGCTGCAAGGCCGAAATCGTCTTCGCCGCCGGCCGGCGCGTCACCGACGCGCTGTTTGCCACCCGCAAGCCGGTCGCCCCCGTCGGCCTCGACAGCGTCAAGGCCCGCCCCGTTCAGGCCATGCATTTCGGTGTCCCGGTCGCCGAGGGCGAAACGCCTGTGATCGGCGTCATGCCCGGCAAGATCATCACCGAGCACCGCCGCTACCGCCTTCCCGTCAAGGGCAACCAGACCGACCTCGATCTTGCAAACGACATCATCAAGGTCGCCGTCATCGAGCGCCACGGCAAGAACGGTAACCACGCCAACGGCTTCGTCCAGGGTTTCGGGCTGAAGAAAGGCGCGATCGCCTCCACCGTCGGTCATGACAGCCACAATATCTGCGTCGTCGGAGTCAACGAGGACGACATGGCGCTTGCGGCCAACCGCCTCGGCGAAATCAAGGGCGGCTTCGTCGTCGTCGAGGACGGCAAGGTCACCGGCGAAATCCCACTCCCCGTCGCCGGCCTGATGAGCCTCGAACCCTATGAGAGCGTCCGCGATACGCTGCATCACTTGAGAAAAGCGGCCTATGCCCTTGGAACGACTCTCGAAGAACCCTTCCTCCAGGTCGCCTTCCTGCCGCTCCCGGTGATCCCTCACCTGAAGATTTCGGATAAGGGGATGGTGGATGTCGATCGGTTCATGCTGATTGGATGAGCGATGCCTGTCGTCTTCAGATCCGGAAGCTTGAAGTTTTTCTTCTATTCAAACGAAGGCGATCCGCGCGAGCCGCTCCACATTCATGTCCGCGGACCGGATGGCGAAGCGAAAGTATGGCTTTCGCCGGCAATCGGGATTGCCGAGAGCAAAGGCTTCAATCCGAGGGAGCTAGCTGATATCATTCGAGAAGTGGCGAAGAACAAACCAGCCATCGAGAGAGCCTGGCATGAGCATTTCAGCAACTGAGGTCAGCTTCGATGAAAGCACCATGTGGGTCGCGCTCGACGACGGCCGCACGCTCGGCGTGCCGCTCGCCTGGTTTCCGCGCCTGCTCTCGGCAAATGCCGCACAGCGCGCCGCGGTCGAGATCAGCCCGATGGGCCTCCATTGGGATGAACTCGACGAGGACATTTC
Source organism: Rhizobium sp. Rhizsp82 (assembly GCF_047325115.1). Lineage (NCBI taxonomy): Bacteria > Pseudomonadati > Pseudomonadota > Alphaproteobacteria > Hyphomicrobiales > Rhizobiaceae > Rhizobium > Rhizobium sp. Rhizsp82. Next base: position 3,495,157 of record NZ_CP168570.1, read on the forward strand.
GATCGAAGGGCTGATCGCCGGCCGCGGAGACCAGACGATCAAACGCCCGTCCGCCGCCTGATCAGGCAAGAGCCCCGCAGTAGCCGCTGAGCGGCCCAAGCCTGATCGCCCCACCCGTTACCTCACCCTTCAGCCCCGGCACGGCGACCGCACCGGCGACCTTCACACCCGCAGGCAGCTTGAACTCCGCCGCCTCGCGCGTCAGGTTGAAGACGAAGAGCAGCTTCTCCTCGCCCTTCTGGCGGGTGAAGGCCAGGAGGTCCTGGTTGGTGCCGATGAAGTCCATATCGCCGTCGATGAGGACGGGATGCTCCCGCCGGAATTCGAGCGTCTGGCGATAATGCGTCAGGACCGAACCGCTGTCCGTCTGCTGCGCATCGACCGATAGCGCCGCCTGCTCGTAGGGCACCGGCAGCCAGCTTTTCTCGCCCGAGGTGAAGCCTGCATGCGCCTTGGCGGCTTCCCAGGGCATCGGCGTGCGGCATCCGTCGCGGCCCTTGAAGGCAGGCCAGAAGCGGATGCCGTAGGGGTCGCGCAGGTCCTCGAAGGCAAGTTCCGCCTCGGGAAGGCCGAGTTCCTCGCCCTGGTAGAGGCAGATAGAGCCGCGCAGCGCCGCCAGAACGGAGATCGCCAGCTTGGCGATGACGGGACGCTCGGCCTCGGTCTTGGCGAAGCGGCTGACATGGCGGTTGACGTCGTGGTTGGAGAAGGCCCAGCAGACCCAGCCGTCCTTCACCATCCGCTGGAACGTATCGACGCAATTGCGGATATGGGCGGCGGTAAAATCCGGTCCGAGCAGGTCGAACGTGTAGCACATATGCAGCTTGTCGCCGCCGCTGACATAGGCGGCCACCGTCTTCAGCGAGCGCGCGCCATCGCCGACCTCGCCGACCGTCGTGCGGTCCTCATATTGGTCGAGCAGCGCCCGGAAGCGCTTCAGGAAGTCGATATTCTCCGGCTGCGTCTTGTCGTAGAGGTGATTCTGCATGCCGTAGGGATTGCTGTCGGGCGCATCGAGCCCGGCGTCGCTCTCGTCCGGCTCGTGCGCAGGGTTGTCGCGCAACAGCTTGTCGCAGAAGTAATAGTTGACCGTATCGAGGCGGAAGCCGTCGACGCCACGGTCGAGCCAGAATTTCACCGTCTTCAGCACCGCGTCCTGAACCTCCTTGTTGTGGAAGTTGAGGTCGGGCTGCGAAGTCAGGAAGTTGTGTTGGTAGTACTGGCGGCGCACGCCGTCCCATTCCCAGCCCGGGCCGCCGAAGATCGACAGCCAGTTGTTCGGCGCCGTACCGTCGCGTTTCGGATCGGCCCAGACATACCAGTCGGACTTCGGATTGTTGCGGCTCGCCCGGCTCTCGACGAACCAGGGATGCTGGTCGGATGTGTGCGAGATCACCTGGTCGATGATGATCTTCAGGCCCAGCGCATGCGCCGCCTTCATCATCTCGTCGAAATCTTCGAGCGTGCCGAAGATCGGATCGACATCGCAATAATCCGAGACGTCATAGCCCATGTCGGCCATCGGCGACTTGAAGAAGGGCGACAGCCAGATCGCGTCAACGCCGAGGCTGGCAATATGCGGCAGGCGGCGGGTTATCCCCTTGAGGTCACCGAGACCATCGCCATTCGTATCCTGAAAAGAGCGTGGATAGACCTGATAGATTACCGCGCCCCGCCACCAGTCCGCCGTCTTGCCTGCCATGAATGCCTTCTCCGAATAGTCTGATTGCAGACAGACTAAAGCCGTGAAAACAAAAAACAACTGCGTTAACAGCCTATTCTGGGGTGGACGCGGAAAGGCAAATTCGCGCCGCATATAGGCTTGTCCACACCCTTAGCGACCCCTCTGCAAGGGGGGTTGCAACGCCAAACCTTTGCGATAAGGTGCGCGTTGACCTGCACGTAACAGGTCAAAACCGGGAACAAATGACTAAAAACAGGCGACAAAGCCTGGAAAGGTGGCCCAACCATGAACCATATAACGAAAAAAATTCTAGCCTCTGCAATGTTTGGCACATTGCTGGCTTTCTCGGCCCACGCGGCCACGATCAACATCCATAACGGCGGCGACCCGACGTCGCTCGACCCGCAGAAGCTCTCCGGCGACTGGGAAAACCGTATCGCCGGCGACATTTTCGAAGGTCTCGTGACCGAAGACGCCAAGGACAATCCGATTCCCGGCCAGGCCGAAAGCTGGAAAGTCTCCGACGACGGCAAGGTCTACACCTTCAAGCTTCGTGACGGCATCAAGTGGTCCGATGGCCAGCCGGTAACGGCCGGAGACTTCGTCTTCGCCTTCCAGCGCCTCGTCGACCCGAAGAACGCCGCCGACTACGCCTACTTGCAGTTCACTATCAAGAACGCCGAAAAGATCAACAAGGGCGAGATCACCGATCTCAACCAGCTCGGCGTCAAGGCGATCGACGACAAGACCCTCGAGATCACCCTCGAAAACCCGACCCCCTACTTCATCAACGCGCTGATGCACTACACGGCCTATCCGCTGCCGAAGCATGTGGTGGAAGCCAAGGGCGCCGACTGGGTGAAGATCGGCAACATCGTCACCAACGGTCCCTATAAGCCGACCGAATGGGTTCCGGGTTCGCACGTCACCACCGTCAAGAACGACCAGTATTACGGTGCCAAGGACCTGAAGATCGATGGCGCCAAGTTCTTCGTTCTCGAAGACCAGGAAGCCGCGCTGAAGCGCTACCGCGCCGGCGAATTCGACATCCTCACGGACTTCCCGACCGACCAGTACGAGTGGATGAAGAAGAACCTGCCGGGCCAGGCGCATGTCGCCCCGTTCTCGGGTCTCTACTACTACGTCATCAATTCGCAGAAGCCGCCCTTCAGCGACAAGCGCGTCCGTCAGGCTCTGTCCATGGCGATCAACCGCGAAGTCATCGGCCCGCAGATCCTCGGCACCGGCGAACTGCCGGCCTATTCCTGGGTCCCGCCGGGCACGGCGAATTACGGCGATCCGGCCTACGTGTCCTGGAAGGACATGCCCTACAAGGAAAAGGTCGAAGAAGCCAAGAAGCTGCTCAAGGAAGCAGGCTTCGGCCCGGATCATCCGCTGACCGCCGAGCTCAAGTACAACACCAACGACAACCACAAGCGCATCGCCGTCGCGATCGCCTCCATGTGGAAGCCGCTGGGCGTCAATGTCGAGCTCGTCAATGCCGAAACCAAGGTCCATTACGACCAGCTGCAGCGCGGCGAAGTGCAGATCGGCCGTGCCGGCTGGCTCGCCGACTATAACGATCCGGACAACTTCCTGAACCTGCTCGTGACAGGCGTCCAGATGAACTACGGCCGCTGGTCGAACCCGGAATACGACAAGCTGATCAAGGACGGCAACGCCCAGACCGATCTCACCAAGCGTGCCGAAATGTTCAAGAAGGCCGAGCAGATCGCGCTGGATGATTCCGCCGCGCTGCCGATCTACTATTACGTTTCCAAGAACGTCGTTTCGCCCAAGATCGAGGGCTTCGTCGACAACGTCCAGGACATCCACCGCACACGCTGGCTGTCGATGAAAGAATAAGGGAAAACGGCCCCTTCCGCTCCTGGCGGAAGGGGCCGGTTCACGATCATGATCAAATATGCACTCCGTCGATTGCTGTCGACGATCCCCGTCCTGTGGATCGCCGTCACAGCCTGCTTTTTCGTTTTGCGCCTTGCCCCCGGCGGCCCCTTCGATGGCGAAAGGCCATTGCCGCCGGTGATCCTGAAGAACCTGGCCGTCCACTACAATCTGGATAAGCCGCTGGTTCAGCAGTACCTCATCTATGTGGGCGACCTCCTGAGAGGCGACCTCGGCCCGTCATTTGCCAGCGAAGACTTCACCGTCGCGCAGCAGATCATGATCGGCCTGCCCTATACCTTCACCATCGGCACCGCTGCCTTCCTCGTCGCCATTATCGTCGGCGTCTTCGTCGGCTGTCTTGGGGCGCTCTATCAGAACAAGACGCCGGACTACATTCTGGGCGCCCTGATCCTGGTAGGCGTCGTTCTGCCGAACTTCCTGATCGCGCCGATCCTGCAGCTGGTCTTCGGCATCCATCTCGCCTGGCTTCCGGTCGGCGGCTGGGGTGACGGCTCGCTGAAATTCCTCGTCCTGCCCGTCGTCGTGCTGGCGCTGCCGCATGCGGGGCGCATCTCGCGCATCACCCGCGGCTCGATGATCGAGGTGATGGGCCAGAATTATATTCGTACCGCCAAGGCCAAGGGCATCGGCCCGCGCCTGACGATCATGCGCCATGCGCTGAAGCCCGCCATGATGCCCGTCGTCTCCTATCTCGGCCCGGCGGCCAGTTATCTTCTCACCGGCTCGCTGGTTGTCGAAAGCGTCTTCGGACTGCCCGGCATCGGCCGCTATTTCATCAACGCAGCGCTCAATCGCGACTACGGCATGGTTCTCGGCACAGTCATCTTCTACATGGTGCTGATCGTCTTTTTGAACCTTCTCGTCGACATCGCCTATGCGTGGCTCGATCCGAAAGTGAGAAACCGATGATCCTCAATCCTGCCAAACGCGAATTGCTGGCAGCCGAGCTGCTGGAGGCCGAAGGCCTTGCGCCCGAGGGACGTTCGCTGACCAGGGATGCGTTGCGCCGCCTGTCGCGCAACAAGGCCGCGGTCGTCTCGATCGTCGTCCTCGTCCTGTTGATCCTTGTCGCCTTCGCCGGCCCCTGGTTCATTCCGTTCAACTACGAGGATCCGGACTGGGCAGCCTTCCGCATCCCGCCGTCCTTCGAAACCGGCCACTATTTCGGCACCGATCCGAACGGCCGCGACCTGCTGGCACGCGTGCTCTACGGCACCCGCATCTCGCTTGCCGTCGCCTTCACCGCCACGCTGGTCTCCGTCGTCATCGGCGTGCTTTACGGCGCCATTTCCGGCTATATCGGCGGCAGGCTCGATTCGATCATGATGCGCTTCGTCGACATCATGTACGCCTTCCCCTACATCCTCTTCGTCATCCTGCTGATGGTCATCTTCGGCCGCAACGTCTATCTGCTCTTTGCAGCGATCGGCGCGCTCGAATGGCTGACCATGGCCCGTATCGTTCGCGGCCAGACGCTGTCGATCAAGCACCGCGAGTTCATCGAGGCGGCGCGCGCCTCCGGCCAGCGGCCGCTCAAGATCATCATCAAGCACATCATCCCGAACTTGATCGGCCCTGTCGTGATCTTCGCGGCACTCACCGTCCCCGAGATCATCGCCACCGAGAGCTTCCTCTCCTATCTCGGCTTCGGTGTTCAGGAGCCGCTGACCTCGCTCGGCACGCTGATTGCGGAAGGCACCGATGCCATGGAAAGCATGCCATGGCTGTTGATCTTCCCGGCCTGCTTCCTCGTCGCCCTGCTGCTCAGCCTGCTGTTCATCGGCGATGGCCTGCGCGATGCGTTCGACCCGAAGGATCGCTGACATGTCCCAGCAACCACAAGAAACCCTTCTCGAACTGAAGGACTATTCGATCACCTTCGAGACCCCCGACGGACAGGTGAAGGCCGTCTCCGGGATGAACCTGACGATCAAGCGTGGCGAACGCGTCGCGATCGTCGGCGAATCCGGTTCCGGCAAGAGCCAGACCTTCCTCGGCGTCATGGGCCTGCTCGCCAAGAACGGCCGCACCACCGGCCAGGCCCTGCTCGAGGGCAAGGACGTCCTGGCGCTGAAGCCGAAGGAACTCGATCATGTCCGCGGCAAGGACATGGCCATGGTCTTCCAGGACCCGATGACCGCCTTGAATCCGTCTCTGAGGATTTCCCGGCAACTGACGGAACAGCTTGAGGTTCATCGCGGCTACACGGCGCGTGCGGCCTCAGCCGAAGCGCTCGACATGCTGAAGCGTGTCGGCATTCCTGATCCGACAAGGCGCTTCAATCTCTATCCGCACGAGCTCTCCGGCGGCATGCGCCAGCGCATCGTCATCGCCATGGCGCTGCTGACCAAGCCGAAGCTCCTGATCGCCGACGAGCCGACGACGGCGCTCGACGTCACCATCCAGGCGCAGATCCTCGATCTCTTCAACGATCTGACCTCGGAGATGAATACGGCGCTGGTGATGATCACCCACGATCTCGGCGTCGTTGCCGGCCTCGCCGATCGCGTTGCCGTCATGTATGCTGGCCGCATCGTCGAGGAAGCACCGGTGGACGAACTCTTCGAAAACCCGGCGCATCCCTACACAGCAGCGCTGCACGCCTCGATCCCGCGTCCGGATCAGGATGTCGACGATCTCGTCGTCATTCCCGGCCGGCCGCCGAACCTGCAGCACCTGCCGAAGGGCTGCAATTTCTCGCCGCGCTGTTCACAGGTCCAGGACGATTGCATCGATCGCCCGCCGTCGCTCGAAACGCTGGCGCCGCGCCATTGCGCCGCCTGCTTCCACCCCTTCCCGCGCCGCGAGGAGCTGATGATCCATGGCTGACCGTTCCCTGCTCCGGGTCGAGAACCTGACGACCCAGTTCGAACTGCCCGCCAAGGGCTTCTTCAAGCCGCCTGTCATGCTGACGGCGGTCAACAATGTGAGCTTCGACCTCAAGGAAGGCCGTACGCTCGGCATCGTCGGCGAATCCGGTTGTGGCAAGTCCACGCTCGGCCGCTCGATCCTGCGCCTGCTCACCTCCCAGAAGGGCCGCATCCTCTGGCAGGGCCGCAACCTGCTCGATCTCTCCGAAGAAGAAATGCGCGCCGCCCGCCGCGACATGCAGATCATCTTCCAGGATCCGATCGCCTCGCTCGATCCGCGCATGACGGTGGGCGACATCATCGCCGAACCGTTGACCGTGTTCGAGCCGAAACTCTCCAAGGCCCAGCGCCTGGAGCGCGTCCGCGAGATCATGAGTGCCGTCGGCCTCGTACCGGAGATGATCAACCGCTACCCGCACGAGTTTTCGGGCGGCCAGGCGCAGCGTATCGGCATTGCCCGCGCCGTCGTCACCAAGCCGAAGCTGATCATCTGCGACGAGCCGGTCTCGGCCCTCGACGTCTCGATCCAGGGCCAGGTCATCACGCTGCTGCGCAAGCTGCGCAAGGAGTTCGGCCTGACGCTGATCTTCATCAGCCACGACCTCTCGGTCGTGCGCCTGATCTCGGATGACGTGCTGGTGCTCTATCTCGGCAAGGTGGTCGAAGCCGGCGATTGTGCCGCGGTCTTCGAAAACCCGGCGCATCCCTATACGCAGGCGCTGTTCTCGGCTGCTCCGATCCCGGATCCGAAGCTCGCCCGCCAGCGCAAGCGCATTCTGCTGCAGGGCGATCCGCCCTCGCCGCTGAACCCGCCGAAGGGCTGCGTCTTCTCGCCCCGCTGTTGGAAGGCGACCGACATCTGTCGCACGGAAATGCCGCCGACAGAGCAGGTCCGGCCGAACCAGACAGCCGCCTGCTACCATATGGATCGCTGATATCGCGTCCGCCCTGGCGGCTGCTGCGCGCAACACGCGGCATGCTCCAGTGCATGCCCCGGAGCGGAACAATTTTCGCTCCGGGGCAGTTCCTCCTTCGTAAAACGACATGTTCCGGGTCTTGGTAGGGCTCCGAAATGGAGGAAAACATGCTGAAACTCATCTCCAATGCCGGCCTGGCGCTGGCTCTCACCCTCGGCAGCGTCGCGCTGCCCGTCAGCTTTGCGCAGGCGCAGGACGTCCAGTTCCGCATCGGCCCCGATGGCGTGCGCATCTACGACCGTGACAGGGATCGCGACCGCTATGGCGACCGTGATTTCCGCCGAGGCTGCAGCCCGCGCGAAGCCGTCTACGCCGCCCGCGACGCCGGCTTCCGCCGCGCCGAAGTGGTCCGCGTCACCGATCGCAGCGTCACCGTCCGCGGCTGGACGCGCGGCGGCCCGGACCGCATCACCTTCGCCAACCGCCGCGGCTGCCCGGAAATCGGCTAAGCCCCGAGAAGATGCGAGAGAATACGGACGGCCCGCTCAAAGCGGGCCGTTTGCGCGTTCTGTGCGCTTGCCACCCCAGGGATGGCTTGCCACCCCGGTCCGCTGCGCGTAAGCAGCAGACGCTTGAGATTTCCGGGAGGCTGATTTGAGCGGACGCTTTCTTTCGATCGGTGAATGCATGGTGGAGCTGTCGCAGGCTGGCGACGGCCTGCTGAGAAAAGGCTTTGCCGGCGATACGCTGAACACCGCCTGGTATGCCCGCGCCTGCATGCCCTCCTCCTGGACCGTCGATTATTTCACCGCACTCGGCGACGACGCCATGTCCGACGAGATGGCCGCCTTTTTCGACAGCCACGGCATCGGCACCTCCTATATCCGCCGCATCAAGGGCAAGGCGCCCGGCCTTTACATGATCAACCTCAGGAACGGCGAGCGCTCCTTCAGCTACTGGCGCGACAGCTCCGCCGCCAAGCAGCTGGCCGCCGATCCCGATTACCTGCGTGAGGCGGTCGAAGCCTCCGATGTCGTCTATTTCTCCGGCATCACGCTTGCCATCCTGCCGCGCGAGGACGTCGACACCCTGCTCGCCGAAACCCGCCGCGCCAAGGCCGCCGGAAAGTTCGTGGTCTTCGATCCGAACATCCGCCCGCGCCTGTGGTCGAGCTATGACGTGATGCATACCGTCATCAGCGAGGGCGCCCGCTCCTCGACACTGGTGATGCCGAGCTTCGACGACGAGGCCTCGCATTTCGGCGACGATTCGATCGAGGCGACGATCCAGCGCTACCGCGCCCTCGGCGCTCCCAACATCGTCGTCAAGAACGGCGCCGACGGCGCGACCCTCGATTTCGAAGGCAACCGCTCGCTCGTCCCCGCCGAAAAGGTCGAGACCGTGGTCGACACGACCAGCGCCGGCGACAGCTTCAACGGCTCCTTCCTGGCCAAGTACTTGGAAACCAAAGACGCCGAACAAAGCGCCCGCTTCGCCGCCAAAGTCGCCGCCCGCGTCGTCAGCGAGCACGGCGCGCTGGTGCCGAAGGACAAGCTCGGGCTCTGACAGAGCACGTCCACAGCCCTGTAATAAATCCATCACGGAGAGGCCTCAAAATAGGAGGCACGCGGGAATCGGCTTGCTGTCCCCGCCTGGGGTCGTGTCCGCCGAAGCCGGCGGCCTGGATGGAAACGGGATATGCTTCAACATCCTTCGAAGAGCCTGACTGGCGAGAGCTGGGCGAATGCCGCCCCGGGCGCGGTGCCTGAGCGGCTTGTCATCGTCACCGATGCCTGGCATCCGCAGGTCAATGGCGTCGTGCGCTCGATCGAGAACACCAATCGCGAGCTCGCCCGGATGGGCGTCGATGTGTCGATGGTGACGCCGGAGCGGTTCAACAGCATTCCCTGCCCGACCTATCCCGAGATTCGCTTGTCGATCACCAGCTACCGCCGCGTCGCCCGCGAGATCGAAAAACACAAGCCGTCCTATGTCCACATCGCCACTGAAGGCCCGCTTGGGCTGACGGCGCGGCGCTGGTGCCTGAAGAACCGCATGCCCTTCTCCACCAGCTATCACACCCGTTTTCCCGAATATGTCTCGGCCCGCCTGCCGGTGCCGAAAAGCTGGCTCTATGCGTTCGTCAAATGGTTCCACAATTCCGGCGCCGGTTGCATGGTGGCGACGCCGAGCCTGGCGCGCGAACTGTCGGAGAAAGGCATCCGTAACCTGATGCCCTGGAGCCGCGGCATCGACGCCTCGCAGTTCCATCCGGCCGAACTCGAGGAAACGCCCTTCGGCCTGCAGCGCCCCGTCTTCATGACCGTCGGCCGCGTCGCGCTCGAAAAGAACCTCCCGGCCTTCCTCGATCTCGATCTCCCCGGCTCCAAGGTCGTCGTCGGCGATGGCCCGGCGCGCGCCGAGCTTTCCAAGCGCTATCCCGACGTGCTCTTCACCGGTTTGAAATTCGGCACTGAACTGGCCGATATCTACGCCCAGGCCGACGTCTTCGTCTTCCCGTCGTTGACCGACACTTTCGGCAACACGATTCTGGAGGCGCTGGCATCCGGCGTTCCGGTCGCGGCTTACCCGGTCACCGGCCCGCTCGACATCATCGGAGACGAAGGCGAAGTCGGCGCATTGGACGAGGACCTGCGCGCCGCGTGCCTTGCGGCCCTTTCCGCTTCGCGTGACAAGGCCCGCGAACTGGCGCTCACCTATTCTTGGGAAGCGGCGACGCAGCAATTCATCAACAACATCCGCGCCGCCAACGGCGTCATCGCCCCGAAATGGAAGCGCGCCTGGCAATATGCCAAGACGCTGCCACGCAGAAAGGCCGGCGATGCCGCCGGCCCGATGAAATCTGGCGCCTGATGCCGCTTACTGGTGCAGCGCTGCCCGCAGCGTATCGCTGGCAAGCTTGATCGCACCGCGCACGGCGGGTGTTTCGCTGATGGCGTTCAGCAGTACGAAGTCATGGATGGTGCCGTTGAAGCGGACCGACGTGACCCTGACGCCTGCCTGGCTGAGTTTGCGGCCATAGGCCTCGCCCTCGTCGCGCAGCACGTCGTTCTCATCGGTGATGATCAGTGCCGGCGGCAGGCCGTTCAGCTGATCGAGCGAAGCCTCTAGCGGCGAAGCGGTCGGTTCCTTGCGCTTGGCTTCATCAGGCAGATAAGCGTTCCAGAACCACTTCATCGCATCCTTGGTGAGCCACGGACCGTTGGCGAACTGATTGTAGGAGCCGGTCTCGAAATTCGCGTCGGTGACCGGGTAGAACATCACCTGCTGATCGATGGCGGGACCACCGCGTTCCTTGGCCATCAGCGTCACCGCAGCCGTCATGTTGCCGCCAACGCTGTCACCTGCGACTGCCAGGCGGCTGGCATCAACCTTGAACTGCTTGGCATGCTCGGCGACATATTTGGTCGCCGCATAGGCCTGTTCGATGGCGATGGGATAGCGGGCCTCGGGCGACCGCTCGTAATCGACGAAAACAACAGCGGCATCGGCGCCATTGGCGATCTCGCGGACCAGCCGGTCATGCGTATCGGCGTCGCCGAGCACCCAGCCGCCGCCGTGGAAATACATCACGACAGGCAGCGTGCCCTTGGCATGGACAGGACGCACGATACGCAGCTTGATCTCGCCGGTCGGACCAGCCTTGATCGTCAGGTTCTCTTCCTGCGCCGCGAGCTTCTTGACGTCACCCTTCTGGGCGCCGGCCAGCACGTTGCGGGCATCGGCGGGCGAGAGCGTATAGATCGGCTTGGAGCCCGCCAGCGCATCGATGAGCTTCTGGGTCGTCGGTTCCAGAACCGGGTCGGCAGCGGCGCCGAGCGTCGTGGCTGCCAGGATGGTTGCTGCGGAAAGTGCGGTCTTGATGGTCGACATCGTCTTGTCCTCTTCGGTTGTGGTTCGTCGTGAACACGGTTTTTTATATCGCGCACGATTATTTATCTCGCAATTCGATTTAACGCATAACCGCCATGCGAAATAAGCGCTTGCGATTAGTTATCGCGCGATATAAATTCATCCGGTTCTGGAGATGCCCACATGAGTGACGACCTGAAACTCGAAAATTTCATCTGCTTTGCCATGTACACGGCAAACCACGCGATGAACCGCGTCTATAAGCCCCTGCTCGACGAGCTCGGCCTCACCTACCCGCAATATCTGGTCATGGTGGCGCTATGGGAAGAAGACCGCCAGACCGTCGGCGGCATCGGCGACAAGCTGTTTCTGGAATCGAGCACGCTGACACCGCTGCTGAAGCGCCTGGAAGCCGCCGGCCTCATCCGCCGCGAGCGCAGCAAGGAAGACGAACGCGTCGTCGTCATCAGGCTCAGCGATGAGGGCAAGGCCTTGAAAACCAAGGCGGCAACGGTGCCGAACTGCATCGTCGATGCGACCGGCAGCGAATTCGATCGGCTGAAACGGCTACGGGCCGAGATCATTGCGCTCAGGGATGCACTGAACAAGAGTGCGGCCTGACGGCGAGCGAAGCCGCAGCCCGGTGAAAGGCTGCGTGCTGCAATTCTGACGGCGGCCCCTAAGTCCGCCGCTTCTTCCCCTCGAAGGGGTTTTCCTTCTCGCGGTAGTGGATGCGGATCGGAACGCTCGGCATGTCGAAGTCGACGCGCAGGCTGTTTATCAGGTAGCGCGTGTAGGATTCCGGCAGCGCATCAGAGCGCGTGCAGGAGATCATGAAGGCCGGCGGGCGGGCCTTGACCTGCGTCATATACTTGAGCTTCAGGCGGCGGCCGGAGACGGCGGGCGGCGGATGCTGGACCTGCTGCTGCTCGAGCCAGCGATTGAGCTTGGCGGTCGAGATGCGCTTGTTCCACACCTTGTCGGTGTCGATGATCGACTGCATCAGCTTGTCGAGGCCGCGGCCGGTCTGGCCGGAAATCGGCACGGCGCGGATGCCGCGGGCCTGCGGCAGCAGCCGGTCGGTCTTTTCGCGGAGATCGGCAAGCACGGCCTGCTGATCCTCGATCATGTCCCACTTGTTGAAGGCGAGCACGGCGGCGCGTCCCTCGCGCAGCACCAGATCGACGATGTGCAGGTCCTGTTTCTCGAACGGGATCGTCGCATCGAAGACGATGACCACGAGTTCGGCAAAGCGGATGGCGCGCAGCGTATCGGCAACCGAAAGCTTCTCCAGCTTCTCGATGACCTTCGCCTTACGGCGCATGCCCGCCGTATCGAACATCTTGATGGTGCGGCCGCGCCAGTCCCACTCGACCGAGATGGAATCGCGGGTGATGCCCGCTTCCGGCCCGGTCAGAAGACGGTCCTCGCCGAGGAAGCGGTTGATCAGCGTCGACTTGCCAGCATTCGGACGGCCGACGATCGCCACGCGCAGCGGCTTGGTATCGTCATATTCCGGCTCGTAATCTTCGTCTTCTTCCAGCTCGTGGCGGATGTCGACATTGGTTTCGGCCACGTCTTCCTTCGGCGGATAGGCGCGGTCCTTGCCGATCGCTTCGACGATTGCGTCGCGCAGATCGAGCATGCCCTGCCCGTGTTCGGCCGAGATCGGCGTCGGTTCGCCGAGGCCGAGCGTGAAGGCATCATAGAAGCCGCCGTCGGAACCGCGCGCTTCGGACTTGTTGGCGACGAGTACGACCGGCTTGCCGCGACGGCGCAGCATCTCCGCCAGGTCCTTGTCGACGGGCGTCAGGCCGGTCTTGGCATCGACGACGAAGAGCGAAAGATCCGCCTCGTCGATGGCCGCTTCCGTCTGCGCGCGCATGCGGCCCTGCAGGCTCTCCTCGTCGGCCTCTTCGAGACCGGCGGTATCGATGATCGTGAAATTCAGGCCCATCAGCCGCGCGTCGCCGGGACGGCGGTCGCGGGTAACGCCTGGCGTGTCATCGACAAGCGCCAGCTTCTTCCCAACCAGGCGGTTGAAAAGCGTCGACTTGCCGACATTCGGGCGACCGACGATGGCGACCGTAAAGCTCATCAGGTTTCCTTAAACTCAGCCCTGTGCGGCAGGCGCCTTGCCAGACGCAGTGATGTTATCAAGCATCATCTGCGCGCGGTTGGCAACATTGCGCGGGCTCGCGGCATCTTCGGTGATCTGGGTGAACCAGGTGCGGGCCTGCGCCATGTTGCCGGCCTTGTAGGCGGCAATGCCGAGCGCTTCGCGGGCCGAGTGGCGGAAGGCGTTGGCGGGGATCGCCATTTCTTCCAGCTCGGCAACGACCTGGTCATAGGTGCCGGTATCGATCAGCATCCAGCCGGCGCGCAGCTTGGCAGCATTGCGGACGGCTTCCGGAACCGACTGGTCCTTGCCGATCGTCTGGAAAGCGGCAACGGCACCGGCATTGTCGCCCTTGGCGGCGAGCACGGTGGCTGCGCGCATGCGGGCGAGAACCGGATAGGCGCCGTGGCCTTCCTTCTCCAGCTTGTCGAGAGCGGCGAGCGCCTCGTCATTCTTGTTCTCGTCGGCGAGCTTCATCGCCGCCAGGAACTGGTCGCCGGTGCTGGAAGACGCATTGTCATCCCAGTACTGGTAGACCTTGTAGCCGACGGTGCCGAGAACGATCAGGACGGCGAGCGCGATCAGGTAGCGGCCAAAGCGGCGCCATGCGCCCTTCATCTGGTCGGAACGCAGTTCCTCATTGACTTCACGAATGAAGCTGTCGTCGTTGAATGCCATTCTCGTCTCCGGCAGGGAAAGCCCAATTCATGCGTTTTCGCATATTGTTGGGCCTTCTACTCCATTTTGCGGCCGATGTAAGGGGGATATCTGAGATTCCTCAGGAAGCGAGCATCGGCAGCGGCGCGACGCCGATCAGCCATTCATGCACGCGCCAGATCATCAGTGCCCAGACGATGACGCCGATGACGACGGCATAGAGGTCGTATTTCGCCGAAACGAAGACCGGCAGCGTGATCTCGCCGCGGCGCAGGCGCCGCTTCAGCGAGATGCGCAGGATGACGCCCCAGGCGAGGAAAGCGGCAAACAGCAGCACCGAATAGGCCTCGCCATTCGAGAAGAGATGCGCCAGAGCCCAGATCTTCACCGAAAGCACCACCGGGTGCTTGGCCTTCGATCGGATATGGCCGGCCGGCAGGAAGCCGGCGACGAAACAGATGACGGCGATCAGCATCAGCGTCACCGTCAGATGCGCCATGCCGGCAGGCGGATTGTAGAGCATGCCGATCGGCTCGCTGCGGGCGGCGGCGAAGGCATAGGCAACGAAGACGAGCGTCAGGATGCTGGCGACCGAATGGAAGGCGATCCAGACCGGCTTGCCGAACTTGTCGATCATCGCCAACCGGAACCCCGGCACCACGACGCGGATAAGATGAAGGCCGAGAAAGAGAACAAGACTTAAGGCAAGCAAAGCCATGATGATATTCCTGATCGATAACTAACAATGTTCGATACCGGCTGGGCGGGAAAAATGCCAGCGAGACCGCAGCTTCGCCGCAATTCTGTAACAGGAAAGCCGCAAACAAATTGTCGCGGTGCCCATGTTTCGTTCCATTTCCTCTGCCTGTCTCGCCCTTTCCGTTGCCCTGCCCGCTGCCGCCTCGGCGGCCGATCAGCCGAAGCAGCTCGTCATCATTTCCTTCGACGGCGCCCACGACAACGCGCTCTGGCAGAAGAGCCGCGAAATGGCAGCCCGCAACGGCGCGCATTTCACCTATTTCCTCTCCTGCACTTTCCTGATGAATCAGGATGCGAAGAAAGCCTATCAAGCGCCTCATCAGAAACGCGGAAAGTCCAATGTCGGCTTTGCCCAGAGCGACGACGAGATCCGCGAGCGCCTCGGCAATATCTGGCACGCGCATCTCGAGGGCCACGATATCTCGAGCCATGCCTGCGGCCATTTCGACGGCCGGCAGTGGAGTACGGCCGACTGGTCTGAAGAATATGCGACCTTCAAGGCGACGCTGAAGAACGCCTGGAAAGGCGTCGGCCTCGCCGAGCCCGATGGCTGGCAGGATCTCGTCGAGCACGGCATCAAGGGTTTTCGCGCCCCCTACCTTTCGGCGAGCGAAGGCAGCGACATGATCGCCGCGGAGAAAAAGGCCGGCTTCACCTATGACGCCAGCCTCGTCACCAAGGGACCGGCCATGCCCGTCGTCGAAGACGGCGTCATCCGCTTCGGCCTGCCGCTGATCCCCGAGGGCCCCAAGGACCGGCCGATCATCGGCATGGACTACAATCTGTTCGTGCGCCACTCCAAGGGCGAGGAAGACGCAGCAGACAGCAAGACCTTCGAGGAACGCTCCTACGCCGCCTTCAAGGAAGCCTTCGACAAGCAATATGCGGGCGACCGCATCCCCCTCCAGCTCGGCTTTCACTTCGTCGAAATGAACGGCGGCGCCTACTGGCGGGCCCTCGACCGGCTGGTCAGCGACGTCTGCCATCGGGCGGACGTGGCCTGCGTCAGCTATTCGGAAGCGATCCCGACGATCGAGGCGCGGGGCAAGCTGAAGGCGCAGGATAATTCGGCGCTCTAAGCTTCCAGATCACCTTTCACAAAAAAGCGCCGCTGCGGTTCCCACAGCGGCGCTTTTGATTCTGATGACCCGGCGTCAGCCGTCCTGATGGACGACCCCGCCCTCGCGATCGAGATAGCGTTGATCGATATCAGGCAACGGCTCGTCGTCGATCGCCGCTTCGAAGGCTTTCAGGCGCTTGTGGATCGACAGCAGCTCGATGATCGTCGTCCAGGAATTGACGAGATACTGGAACGAGTTGCTGACCTGGCCGAAGGCAGTCGAGATCTGCTGGAAGATACCGTAGGTGATCGCACCGGCAACGATCGTCGGCACCAGCATGAAGGTCACGAAAAGCGCGTCCGCCTGGATGTAGAAATAGCGCGCCACGTTGAAATAGAGGTAGTGGAAATAGAGGCGGAAATAATTGCGGCGGACATTGGAGAAAAGCTCGCGCACCGTCGGCGGCTGAGCGCGGTCGGCATGGTCCTCGCCATAAACGAGTTCCTTTCGGTAGGCAGCCTCGACACGCTGGTTCTTGAAGTTCAGACCCGGCAGCTTGATGCCGACGATCGCAAGCAGCAGCGTACCGAAGATAGACCAGAAGAGCGCCAGCCAGAACAGCGAATTGGCGACCGGGCCGACAATCGGCAGCGCGGTGACATAATGCGAGAGCGCCAGCAGGATCGGCAGGAACACGACGAGCGTCATCACCGAATTGATAAGGCTGATGCCGAGGCCTTCGAGAGTGCTGGAGAAGCGCATCGTGTCTTCTTGCACACGCTGCGAGGCACCTTCGATATGGCGCAGCTTTTCCCACTTCGACATGTAAAAATTGTTCATCGCCGTGCGCCAGCGGAAGATGTAGTGGCTGGTGAAGAAGTCGGTCATGATCGACACGAACATGCTGAGGAAGGCAATCTGCACGAAGATCAGCATCAGGTCGTAGAAATTCTCGACGGTAATGCCGGGCTGCTTCGAAAGCGCGTTCTGCAGCAGGTCGCCGAACGGACGGCGCCAATTGTTGATGACGACGGTGATCTGGACGCCGAAATAGGTAACGAAAATGATCAGCGCCGAGCCCCAGACCGACCACAGCTTCCACGGATGATCCCAGGCCTTGATGTGCCAGAAGCCGCAGAAGATGATCGTGGTCAGGAAGAAGTAGCCGTAGAACCACAAATTCTCAGGCAACAGGAAGAAGGACAGATCGATCGGCTGCTGTTCTTCGGCGACCGGCGCAAAGCCCATATGGACACCGAGATCTGCGGCAAACAGATACCAGACCGCGATGGCGATGAGCGTCCAAATGACAATCGAAGGGAAAAACAGCTTCGGCTGCGGAAAGAAGGAATGAAACACGGGGAGGCGCTTTCCTGAACTGGAATCTCGGGAGCATCAGCAAACACTGATTGTGCGGGAAATTAAGGCAGTTCGAAGAAGGCAGCAATGGCCGGGGGCCATTCTTACGTATTTGTAACGGCTTATCCCAGTTTCTTGATGACCGGCAGCACGAGGAGCGCGCAGACGCCGAGGGCGGCGGCGGCGATATAGGTGGGCAGCGTGAAGCTTCCTGTCCCCTCAGCCACCCAGCCTGCCACCAGCGGCCCGACGATCTGGCCGAGACCGAAAGCCGCCGTCATCAGCGCCATGACGCGCCTGGGGCTTTCCGGCGAAAGCTTGCGGCCGATCTGCAGGCCGTAGGCAGTGATCGCCAGGAAGGTGGCGCCGAACAACGCCCCGCCTGTCAGCGGCGCCAGCGAATGCGGCAGCGTGACGGTCGCGAGCACACCGGCCACCTCGATGATGACAGCAGCGACGTAGACGCCGCCGAGCCCGAGAATGCGCACGAACGGCTTCCACGCAAAGAGCGCCACGGCGGCGGTGACGCCGGCGATGAACCAGCAGAGAAATTCGACGAAGGCGCCCGCCGCATCCATGCGGGCGATCGCCACGAGGAAGGTGGCGGTGATGACATAGCCGAAGCCGAAAATGCCGTAGGAGAGCGTCACGAGCAGCATCGGCGGCGTCCAGGCGATGGCCGGTTCCGGCCCCTTGCGCGCCGCCGCTGCGGGTCCCGCCGGCAGCAATGCCCAGGCCGCGGCAAGGCCGAGTGCGGAGAACAGCGCCCCACCGATCCAGTCCGCCCGCCATCCGCCCGTATCGGGAAAGGCGACACCGATCAGCAGCACCATCAGCGACGACAGCGCGATACCTGCGCCCGGTCCACCGAAATGCGCCGACTGGACATGGTCGTTTCCGGCCGCCGCCCCGTGGCTGAGCACGATCGACGAGGTGAAGACCATCGAAAAGGCACTTGCGAGCCCAGCAAGGAAGCGGATGACCGCAAAGACGGGAACGGATGTCGTCATCGCCATCGCCGCGAGAAGCAGCGCGTTTGCCGCCAGCGCAGCGAGAGCCACCGCCCTCTCCCGCCCGGCCGCCCAGCCATAGGCAGCCAGCACGGCGCCTGCGAGATAGCCGACGAAATTCGCCGAGGCGATGAACCCGGCATCGGAGGCCGAGAGCGGAACGCCGCTCATCATGCCCGGCAGGATCGGTGTGTAGGAGAAGCGCCCGAAGCCCATGGCAGCGGCCATGGCGATCATCCCGGCAAGGGCCGTGCGGACCAGACTGACTGGCTCATTCTCATTGCGTGCCAACATGATGCGCTTATCGCCCGCCCCCTGCTGCACCGCAAACAAGAAATTCTGATCGATCGGTTCAATTCCGGAAACTCTTGGGCTCCTCTTGAAACGTAATATCTTACGATATATGTTTTAAGACATAGCATTCGATATGACTAACGATGAAAGGAAGAAGCTATGAGAGGCTTTAGAGGCGGTGGCGGCGGCATGTTCGGCGACGCGATCCGCATGGGAATGGGCCGGAAGTTTTCGGCGGGCGATCTGCAGATCGTGCTTCTGGCACTGCTGAACGAACAACCACGCCACGGCTACGAACTGATCAAGGTTCTGGAAGAGCGCTCCGGCGGCTTCTACGTGCCGAGCCCGGGCGTCATCTATCCGGCGCTCACCTATCTCGAAGAAACCGGCCTGGCCGAAGTCGAGGCCGAGGGCACCAAGAAGCTCTACAAGATCACCGAAAGCGGCAAGCGCAAGGTTGAGGAGAACCGCGCCATGATCGACGGAATTTTCAGCAAGCTCGAGCGCGTCGGCGAGAAGATGGCCTTCGTCAACCGCATGTTCGATCCCGAACAGCACGGCCGCCGCCGTGAAGAGGAAGACGAGGAATTCATGCGCGACGACCGCGACGTGCGCGCCGCCCGCCAGCTGCTGCGCTCGGCGCTGCGCATGCGCCATCCCTGGTCGGCTGAGGAAGCCGCCCGTATCTCCGGCATCCTGGAGCGCGCCGCGATGGAAATCCTCCAGGGCGGCAAGCCCCAGATCTGACCCTCCGAAACGTCGGAGAGAGCGGCCGCCGCGTATCACGTGGCGGCCTTCTTATTGCAGCGGCAGCGCATTCTGAGCGACCGGCACACCCACCTGCGCCACATCGCGCGGCAGCGCGTGCTGCGCCTGCTCCGATACCCAATAGCCTGCCGCGCCGATGAAGGTCATGATCGCAAACAGCGGCACGGCCACCGCCGATTTCCGGAAGCGCCCGAAGCGGATGGGCTTTTCGATGATCATATAGGTCAGCGCCGCCAACACCAGGCTCGCCGCCAGCAATGCGAAACGCACCTCCTTCGCCGGCGTGTCGTGGCCGATGATGTAGCCGAAGGAGAGAAGCGGCCAGTGCCAGAGATAGAGCGGATAGCTGATCAGCCCGATCGCAACGGCAATCCGGTTGCTGAAGATCAGGGTCTTGAATGCCGCCGTCCGCCCGGCAGCGATGACCAGCACCGCGCCGAGAACGGGCGCCGCCGCGATGATACCCGGAAAGGCTTGCTTTTCCCGGATGAGCGCAAAGCTCAGCACCAGCAGCACGATACCGGCGATTGCCGCAAGGTTCGCCGCCGGCCGCGACAGCCCGCCGTAGGAGCGCTCCAGCTCGGCGAGCGCAGCACCGGCCAGCAGCTCCCAGAAGCGCGTCACCGGCAGATAAAAAGCCGTCGTCCGGTCGATATAGACGATGACGAGATTGAAGATCATCGACACCAGCGCCACCGCCGCGATCGTCTTGATGACGCTCATGCCGCGCCGCCAGGCAATCCAGGCGGCGAGCGGCCAGACGATGTAGAATTGCTCCTCGACGCCGAGCGACCAGAGATGCAGAAGCGGATTGGAAATGCCGCCATCCTTGGTGCTTCCGACCTCGAACCAGAAGAGCAGATTGGCAACGAAGCCCGCACCACCGGCAACATGCTCGCCGAGCTCCCTGTTATCGGCGGCCGAGAGCGCCACGGCGCCGACCGCCAGACAGAAGAGCAGCACCAGGATCAGCGCCGGAAAGATGCGGCGGATGCGGCGGCTGTAGAAATCGAAGATCGAGAACTTGTTGTCATACAGCTGCTGCAGGATATGGCCGCTGATCAGATAGCCGGAGATGACGAAGAAGATATCGACGCCGACGAGCCCGCCAGGCAGCCAGGTCGGAAAGGCATGGAAGATCACCACGGAGAGAACAGCAACCGCCCGCAATCCATCGATATCCGGCCGGTAATTGTGCTGCATCGCCTTGGCACTTCCGCGATCCCTCTCGATCATTCCGCCGACCTCCATGAAGACCGGCGGACAAGAGAATGGAGCCGGATACCAAGCGGTAGCCCGGAATTGCTGCGCCCGCTAACTGGCCATAGGCGGTAGGCCGCCGGATATTCGGACGAAAGGACGGGTAGAGGCGGAGCCCGGCCGCCGAAAGGATGAAGCTCTTAAGCCGCCAGATCCGGCAGCGTCAGGATCAGCGGCCCGTTGCGGGTGGCAACGACGGTATGTTCGTATTGCACGGTCGGCGCCTGCGGATCGGCATAGAGCGTCCAGGCATCGTCGCCGCCTTCGGCCCAGGTGGCGCCGAGCGACAGGAAGGGTTCGACGGTGAAGACCAGGCCTTCGGTCATGATCCGCTTTTCGGAAGGATCCGGCCAGGTCGAGAGCTCGCCTGGTTCCTCATGCAGCGAACGGCCAACGCCGTGGCTCGCCAGATTGGCAACCAGCGTATAGCGGTTCTTCGCCGCAAAGGCGCCGACGGCATTGCCGATCTTGGCGAGCGGCTCGCCCGCCTTGATCTGGTTGAGACCGACGAACAGCGCCCGCTTCCCATCGCGGCAGAGCCGCTCGATCTTCGGCTTGACGGGCGGCACGGTGAAGGAGGCGCCGGTATCGGCAAAGAAGCCGTTCTTCTCGGCGGAGACATCGATATTGACGAGATCGCCGGGGCGGATCACTCGCGGGCCGGGAATGCCGTGGGCGATTTCCTCGTTGACGCTGATGCAGGTCGCGCCGGGAAACTGGTAGCAGAATTCCGGCGCCGAACGCGCACCGGCATCCTCAAGCACCTTGCGGCCGATCTGATCGAGCTCGAGTGTAGTGATCCCCGGCTCCAGCGCTGCAGACATCACCTGGATCGCGTTGGCGCAGATCCGTCCGATTTCCTTCAGCTTTTCCAGTTCGTCGTCGTTCTCGATTACCATCGTTCATCCCGGCTGCCGCCAAGGCGGCTGGCCTTGCGGGTTCAGGCCGTGGCTTTCGCCCCTTCGCCCGCCCCAGTCAATGCCTTTCTGACAAGCGGCGCGACTTTCGTGCCGTAAAGCTCGATGCCGCGCATGATCTGATCGTGCGGCATCAGGCCGATCGCCATCTGCAGCAGGAAACGGTCGTTCCTGAAGACCTTGTGAGCCGCAACGATCTTCTCGGCCACGAGTTCCGGATCACCGAGGAAGAGATTGCCGGTCGGCCCGCGCGCCATGTCGAAATGCGCCCGGTTCGTCGGTCCCCAGCCGCGCTCGCGGCCGATGCGGTTCATCACTTCGGCCTGCGGCCCGTAGAACTGGTCGGCGGCCGCTTCCGTCGTATCGGCAATGAAGCCGTGGACGTTGATGCTGGTCTTCAGCTTCGAGGCATCCTGCCCTGCCCGGCGCGCTGCCTCGCGATAGAGCTCAAGGAGCGGCGCAAAGCGCGGATATTCCCCGCCGATAATCGCAAGCGCCACCGGCAAACCCATCGCACCGGCCCGCGCCACCGATTGCGGCGTGCCGCCGACGGCGATCCACAGCGGCAGCGGATCCTGCAGCGGGCGCGGATAGACGCCGCGGCCATTGATCGGCGCCCGAAGTTCGCCCTTCCAGTTGACCACTTCGCCCTCGCGCAGCGCCATCAGGAGATCGAGCTTCTCTTCGAAGAGCTGGTCGTAATCTTCGAGGTTGTAGCCGAACAGCGGGAAGGACTCGATGAAGGAGCCGCGCCCGGCCATGATCTCGGCACGGCCGTTCGAGATGAGATCGAGTGTCGCAAATTGCTGGAAGACGCGCACGGGATCATCGGACGACAGGACGGTGACCGCGCTCGTCAGCCGGATGTTCTTGGTCTTCACCGCCGCTGCGGCAAGCGCCATGGCCGGAACCGAGGCGGCATAGTCAGGGCGGTGATGCTCGCCAAGCCCGAAGACATCGAGGCCGACCTGATCGGCGAGCTCGATTTCCTCGATCAGATGCTTCAATCGCTCCGCCCCTTCCGCGCCCTTGCTGCGGCCCGGATTGGGATTGACGTCGGCAAAAGTATAAAGGCCCAGTTCCATCATCGGCATCCTATTGAACTTGCCTCTCAGATAAGGATCGGCAAGCCCCCGGGCAAACGGAAATTCTGGAACGGATCGTTCGATAAAGTTGATGGGTGGGTTAGGTGACGCGGGACGGCCAATCCGAATCCAAATTCAACGGCTTGCGGGCGCCGGCGGAATCGGAATCGAAGCCGCTTCAGCGCCCGCTTGGAGTGCGTCAGCCGCGCTTCAGGTACTCCTCAAGCTGTCCGACGACCGTGCCCCAGCCTTCGTGAAAACCCATCTTCTCGTGCGCTTCCTTGTCCTCGGCGCGCCAGTGCAGCGCCTTGGCGGTGTACTTGGTGCGGCCGTTGCCGAGATCTTCGAGCAGGATGACGCCGGTGAAGAAGGGCTTTTCCGAGGGCACCCAGGCGCTGGTATAGGCATCGGTGAAGACGATCTTCTCGTTTTCGACGAGCTCCAGATAGACGCCGGAATTCGGATATTTGTTGCCGTCAGGATCCTGCATGACGATGTAGCTGGAGCCGCCCGGGCGCGCGTCGAGCTTGGCTTCGGCGATGCTCCAGGGCTTCGGCACGAACCATTCCTTGATCGAATTCTCGTCGGTCCAGGCCTTGTAGATCTTCTCGCGCGGCACATCCATTTCGCGGACGAGAACCAGTTCATGTTGCGTCGTGGCGGTCATTTCGGCATTCCTCCTGTTGAAGCGAAACCTGTTTATCCTCAGGTTGTTACAAGGACGCCGCAGCATCCTCCGTTCCGACATCGCCTGATGATTTTTTCCGAAAATTATCTGACGGCGGGCATCGCCTGCTCGTTCTGCAGCTTGTCGAGCTGCAGACGGATATGGGCGGCTTCCGCGGCCGAATTGGCGAGCGCGATCGCCCGGTCAAAGGATTCGCGGGCGCGGCGCACCTCGCCCATCTGCTTCAGCAATCCGCCGCGCAGTCCATGGAAATAGAAATAGCCGTCGAGCTTTTCGGCAAGCGTATCGACCAGCGCCAAGGCCTCCTCCGGCCCCTTGAGCTTGGCGACGGCAACGGCGCGGTTGAGCGTGATGACGGGCGACGGCTGCACCCGCTCCAGCACCCGGTAGAGGATCTCGATCTCTTCCCAATCGGTATCCTCGGCGCGCTTGGCGCGGGAATGGATGGCGGCGATCGCCGCCTGCAGCTGATACGGTCCCGGCTGGCGGTGACGGATCGCCTTGTCGAGCAGGTTCAGCGCCTCGTTGATCAGTGCATGGTTCCAGCGGCCGCGGTCCTGATCCTCCAGAAGAACCAGCTCGCCATTGCCGTCGAAGCGCGCATCGCGCCGCGAAATCTGCAGCAGCATCAGCGCCAGCAGGCCCATGGTCTCCGGCTCGGCCGGAAAGATCCGCAGCATCAGCCGCCCGAGACGGATCGCCTCGTCGGCAAACGCGGCCGCATCGCGTTTCGGGTCGCCCTGCGAATAGCCCTCGTTGAAGACCAGATAGATCATCGTCGAGACGATGGTCAGCCGCTCCGCCCTCTCCTCCGGCCCCGGCGTTTCGAAGGGAACGCCGGCCTTGGCGACGCGCGCCTTGGCGCGGGTGATGCGCTGCTCCATGGCGCTTTCGCCGACGAGAAACGCCTTGGCGATCTGCTGTACCGAAAGACCCGAGACGATGCGCAGGGCGAGCGCGATCTGCTGCGTTGCCGGCAGATCCGGATGGCAGCAGATGAACAGCAGGCGCAGGATGTCGTCGCGGTAGTTGGATTCATCCAGCCGCTCGGCGATATCGCTCTCGGCATCCTCTCTATCGGAAATCAGTTCCTCGTCAGGCAGCGCCTGCGTCCTCTTCTGCTTGCGCACCGCGTCGATGCCGCTGTTGCGGCCGACGAAGATCAGCCATGCCGTCGGATCGCGTGGCGGGCCCTTGTCCGGCCAGGTGCGGATGGCGCGCAGGCAGGCCTCCTGAAAGGCCTCTTCCGCGATATCGAGATCGCGGAAATAGCGAAGCAGCGCACCCAGCGCCTTCGGCCGGGCCGAAGCCAGCGTCACGTCGATCCAGGCAATGTCTGTCATGTGGCTTTATCTCCCGGATGGAACACGTAGAAGGGCCGGATCTCGTAAGAGGTCGAACCCGGATTGACGGCCGACAGCTCCTTGGCGAAGGCAATCGCCTCGTCCAGCGTGTCGAAATCGATGCAGTAGAAGCCGAGCAGCGCTTCCTTGGTTTCGGCAAACGGGCCGTCGAGCACCAGCGGCTCTTCCTTGCCCTTGCGCAGCGTCGTCGCCGACGTCGTCGGCATCAGCCGCCCGGTCGGGCCGAGCTTGCCGGATCTGGCGAGCGGCTCCTGCACGGCGTAGAGCTTCGCCATGACGGCATCCTCCTCCTCCTTCGACCAGGAGAAGACGGTTTCTTCGTTGGCATAGCAAAGGATCGCATAAAGCATCTGTTACTCCTCTTCCTCAATGACGAAGGAGTAACTCGCCATCCGACAGGGCGCAGCAAAAAATTACGCTTCACAAATGAGCCGTGGGGCAAAATTAGCATTGGGGATTGTATCGGGCACTCAGGCTTTCGCCATCGAGTTGCCACCTTCGGCTCCGATTTCTCGCGCGGCTGGATTTCCAACATCATATTTCAGGACGAAACATGCATCTTTTCAAAAGCCTGTTCCTGGCTGCCGCACTTGCGGGCGCAGCCACTGCCGCCACCGCAGCGCCCCAGAATTTCATCTATACCGGCGCCGGTGAGCTCGACGGCCTTAAGGACCTGCTGTCGCGCCCCGATATCGGCGGCGCGCAGGTGGTTTATAACTGGAAGATGCTGGAGACGGGCAAAGGCGAATACGACTTCTCGCCGATCGAGAAGGACCTGGCGATCGCCGAGAGCCTGAACAAGAAGCTGTTCATCCAGGTGCAGGACCGCTTCTTCAGCCCCAAGGCACGCAACATCCCCGACTACATGCTCGAAGGCGCCGAATATGGCGGCGGCCTCGCCCCGCAGTTCGACAATCCCGGCGAAAACAAGGGCATCGGTTCCGGCTGGGTGGCGCAGCAGTGGAACCCGGCGGTGCGCCAGCGTTATCAGGCACTGATCTCGGCGCTTGCAGCCAAGTTCGATGGCCGCGTCTACGGCATCAACCTGCCGGAGACCTCGATCGATCTCGACCCGAAGAACGAGCCGAAGGACTTCTCCTGCGATGCCTATTTCGCCGGCGAGATGGAAAATCTCGGCTTTGCGCGCAAGGCGTTCTCAAAGTCGATGGTGGTCCAGTATGTCAACTTCTGGCCCTGCGAATGGGAAAACGACCACAAATACATGAGCCGTCTGTTCGACTTCGCGGCGAAGAACAATATCGGCCTCGGCGGCCCCGATATCGTGCCGAACCGCAAGGCGCAGATGAAGAACTCCTATCCGTTCTTCAACCAATACAAGGGCAAGCTCGCCTATGTCGGCATGGCCGTGCAGGAGCCGACGCTGACCTACAGGAACCCGCAGACCAAGAAGCCGTTCACCAAGGAGGAATTCACCGCCTTCGCCGATGATTATCTCGGCGCCAGCGTCATCTTCTGGAGCACGAAGAGCCCCTGGCTCAAGAAGTAGCCGAAAGCCTCGTCTTCATCCCGGCAATCGCCCGGCGGAAGACATCATGATCGTCGAGGGCGCGCGACAGAACCAGCGCGCCCTGGATACCGAGAATCGCAGCCTCCGCCTCCTGCTGTGCCGCGCCGGGCTCGTGGCCACTGCGGACGAGAGCGCTGACCAGCGCATCCACCCACCGCCGGAAATAGCCGTTGATCGCCTCGCTGAAACGCTCCCGCGTGCCATCGAGCGCGAAAGCACCGACGAGGCAGATGCGCCCGCCGGAGCGGAAGTAATCGTCGACGCCCCGCCACATCGCCTCGATCGCCACCGAAGGTTCCTCGCGGCGTAGCGGCTCGTAGATGAAATCCTCGAACCAGCGATCGACCTCGGAGAGCACGGCAGCCGCCATCTCCTCCTTCCCGCCGGGGAAGAAATGATAGAGGCTGCCCTTCCCGATCCCGGTGCGTTCGGTGATCCGGCTGAGCGTCGCGCCCTCATAGCCGAGTTCCCGGAAGATCTCGGCAAGCAGGGGCACGACATCGCGGCGTTCGTAGACGGTCTTCAGAGCTCTGCGTCCTTAGAGGCCGAGCTCTGACAGCCCCGGATGGTCATCCGGACGGCGGCCGAGCGGCCAGTGGAACTTGCGGTCCGATTCCTTGATCGGCATGTCGTTGATGCAGGCGAAACGGCGCTGCATCAAGCCGTCGGCATCATATTCCCAGTTCTCGTTGCCATAAGAGCGGAACCAGTTGCCGCTGTCGTCGTGCCATTCATAGGCATAGCGAACGGCGATGCGGTTTTCGCGGAACGCCCAGAGCTCCTTGATCAGCCGGTAATCCAGCTCCTTGGCCCACTTGCGGCTCAGGAAGGCGACGATCTCCGGCCGGCCGTTGACAAACTCGGCGCGGTTTCTCCAGGCGCTGTCGGGCGTGTAGGCGAGCGACACCTTTTCCGGATTGCGGCTGTTCCAGCCGTCCTCGGCAAGGCGGACCTTCTGGGTGGCGGTTTCCAGCGTGAATGGGGGGATAAGTGCAGTCATTGTCATATCTCCTGTACCAATAGGAATGCATTGTACCGATCAGTACAAAAGAAGCAAGGGACGCGCCTGCGGCATTCGCGCACGCATGGAAGAATGACGTCGCGCCCACGTTTCTGACGCAATTGGACGGTTTGTTCCTGCCGCAGCGCACAATCGGAAGGGGAAACCATGCACCAGCAGAAGACCCGCATCGAATGGCTGGATATCGCCAAGGGCCTCTCGATCATCCTCGTGGTCGTCTACCACACCCTGCTCTACCTGAACTTCCACGAGATGGCCCCGGCCCTCTACACCAAGATCAGCAACATCATGGCGCCGATCCGCATGCCGCTGTTCTTCTCGGTGTCGGGTTTTCTCGCCGCTTCGGCGATGCGGGCCACATGGCCGGATTTCGTCAGGAAGAAGATCTGGACCTTCGTCTGGCTGTTCGGCGTCTGGAGCACGGCGCGCTGGCTTTATTTCCGCTATGTCCACACCAACGGCCTCGTGCCCTCGGAGGGTTCGCATCCCTACCAACTCATCGAAATGTGGTGGGCGCCGAATACCGGCATCTGGTTCATCTGGGCGCTGGCAATCTTCATGACGGTCACCAAGCTGCTCTCCTCGACGCCGCGCATTCCGGTCATCGTCGTCGGCACCATTCTCTCGATCCTCACCTTCGGCGGCTATCTGCCGATCGAGCTCTTCACCCACCGCAATGTGCTGCAGTATTTCGTCTTCTTCGCCTTCGGCTGCTGGTATGGAAGGCTGATCGCCGAAACGCTGACCGAGCGCCCTCTCCCCTTCGCAGCCGGTGGCTTTACCGCCTTCATCCTGCTGCTTGCGCTACGCAGCCGCCTGCAGCCGATCGAGCCCGGCTTCTGGGCCTTCGCCTCGTCGATGGCCGGTCTCTCATGGCTGTGCGGCATGGCCGTGCTGATGTCGCGGCTGAAGGCGCTGCGCGACGTCTTTTCCTATTTCGGCCGCAACACGCTGCCGGTCTACGTCACCCATGTGATGATCGTCGCCGGTATAGCCGGCCTGATCGCCACCCTGGTCGAGCCCTCACCATCGATCGGCTATCTCGCGGCACCGCTGATCTGCGTCACCGCCATCACGCTGTCGCTGGCAATCAAGGCAACCGCCGACCGCGCAGGCGCCAGCTGGCTCTACAGCCCGCCGGTCAGGCGCGAGCGGGCGGTGGCAGCCGCCTGATCAAGCATCGCTCAGCGTCCGCTTCACCGCATTCCTCCACCCCTTGAGCTTGGCGGAACGGGTCTTCTCATCCATGTCGGGCTCGAAGCGGCGGTTGCGCTTCCACTTGGCCGAGAAGTCCTTCCGATCCGGCCAGACGCCGGCCCGGCTGCCCGCGAGCCAGGCAGCCCCAAGCGCCGTCGTCTCCAGGATCACCGGCCGGTCGACAGGTGCGTCGAGCAGATCGGAGAGCCGCTGCATCGTCCAGTCGGAGGCAACCATGCCGCCATCGACGCGCAGCACCGTGTCGTCGCTGCCGTTCTTCCAGTCCTTCTGCATCGCATCGAGCAGATCGCGGGTCTGGTAGCAGACGGCTTCGAGAGCGGCCCGGGCGAATTCCGCCGGACCGCTGTTGCGCGTCAGGCCGAAGATTGCCCCGCGCGCCTTCGGATCCCAATGCGGAGCACCGAGACCGGTGAAAGCCGGCACCAGATAGACCTCCTGCGAGGGATCGGCACTTTCGGCAAGCTTGCCGGTCTCGCCGGCCGTATCGATGATGCCGAGACCGTCGCGCAGCCACTGAACCGCAGCCCCGGCGATGAAGATCGAGCCCTCGAGCGCATAGGTCGTCTCGCCATCCAGCCGGTAGGCGATCGTCGTCAACAGCCGGTTCTTCGAGCGCACCATGTCGGAGCCGGTATTCAAAAGTGCGAAGCAGCCGGTGCCATAGGTGGATTTCAGCATGCCGGGCTCGAAGCAGGCCTGGCCGATCGTCGCCGCCTGCTGGTCGCCGGCAACACCGAGGATCGGGATCTCGGCGCCGAGGATCGACTTCTCGACAATGCCGAAATCGGCCGAGCAGTCCTTCACCTCCGGCAGCATCGCGGCGGGGACGCGCAGGATCTCAAGCAGGTCCTTGTCCCATTCG
This sequence comes from Rhizobium sp. Rhizsp82, assembly GCF_047325115.1. NCBI lineage: Bacteria > Pseudomonadati > Pseudomonadota > Alphaproteobacteria > Hyphomicrobiales > Rhizobiaceae > Rhizobium > Rhizobium sp. Rhizsp82. The sequence goes on from NZ_CP168570.1 coordinate 3,524,400, forward strand.
TTCTCGGCGATGTTGTACATCAGCGTGCGCGAGGCATTGGTCGCGTCGGTGACGAAGCTCTTGCCGCCGGTCAGCCGCCAGATCAGGAACGTGTCGATCGTGCCGAAGCAGAGCTCGCCCTTGGCGGCACGTGCCCGCGCACCCTTCACATTGGCGAGCATCCAGGAGAGCTTGGTACCGGAGAAATACGGATCGAGGATCAGGCCGGTCTTCCTGGTGAAGATCTTCTCGAGGTCCTGGCGCTTCAGGTTCTCACAGTAGCTCGCGGTGCGCCGGTCCTGCCAGACGATGGCATTCTGGATCGGCTTGCCGGTTTCCCGCTCCCAGACGACGACGGTCTCGCGCTGGTTGGTGATCCCCAATGCGGCAATGTCAGTCGCCTTCACCTTCGCTTCGCGCAGCGCCATGTGGATGGTCGAGACGACGGAATCCCAGATTTCCTCAGGGTCATGCTCCACCCATCCCGAGCGCGGATAGATCTGCGTGAACTCTTTCTGCCCCACGCCTGCGATCTTCATCTCGCCATCGAACACGATCGCCCGCGTCGATGTCGTGCCCTGATCGATCGCCAGAACATATCCGCTCATCCCTGCCCCTCCCATGAAGCTCTGATGCTTTCAGATAGATCATTTAAGAGGCGGAAACGAAAGGGAAAAGAAAGCCGAGCGCAATTTTGCCCGTCGTCAGATCACCGCTTTACAAGCCGCGCAGCGCATGTTTAAAAGGCGCCAACGACAGGGGTGCTCCGTATAGCCGGGGCTGAGATGCGGCTGGCATGGCCTCAAACTCTAAAGCTGATCTGGATAATACCAGCGGAGCGAGGCGAGCGATGTTTTCTGGCGCACAAATTTCCCTTTACCCGATGACCGACCGTTTCGTCGACGTCATCCTGTCTGCCCTTCCGGCACTTGATCCCTATCGCGAAAAGCTCAGGATCGAGACCGACGACATCTCGACGCTGATCGTTGGCACGCCCGATATCGTCTTCGCCGCCATGCGCGATCTCTATGTCGCAGGCTCGGCAGACGGCATCCACGCGGTGCTGCGCGCCACCATCTCCCGCGGCTGCCCCGGCGAGCCCGATGATCCCATGTGCCACACCGAAGCCCTTACCGGCCCGGTCCTGCCGCTTGCCGAGCGCAAGGCGTCGGCTCTCGAAGCGGTCGCTTCCGCGCCGGTCACCGGCCGTCATGCCGCCGCGCAGTTCTCGCTCTATGTCATGGGCACCGGCGATCACATGGAAGAGATCTACGGCTGTATCGACTTCCTGAAAAACTCCGGCGTCTTCGACCGCTCGAAGAATTTCTGCACCCGGGTCAAGGGCGATGCCGGCGCCGTCTTCGCCACCATCCACGAAGCCTTCGTCCGTTTCGGGCCGCCGAACGGCCATGTGACGATCGATCTCACCGTATCGGCCAACAGCCCCTCCGCCATCTGATCCCAGCGTCACGTCAGGATCCTGCCGATGCCGAGATCTGTCCGCTTGCCGGGCCTTGCCGCCCGTTTCCTTCCCGCCATCCTCTCCGTCGGCGCCCTGCTCGCCGCCTGGGAAAGCTATGTGCGCATCGCCGGCCTCCCGCCCGCGACGCTGCCCGCACCCTCGCGTGTCCTCGCCCAGGCCTTTGCCGAACGCGCAGCGCTGCTGGCAAACAGCTGGCCGACATTGCAGGCGACCCTGGCGGGTTTCGCCGCCTCCCTTCTCATCGCCTTCCTCCTCTCCGTGCTGATCGATTTCGTGCCGCGCTTGCGCTCCGCGCTGATGCCTGTCTTCGTCATCAGCCAGACGCTACCGCTTGTCGCCATCGCGCCGCTCATCGTCCTCTGGTTCGGCTTCGGCCTGCTACCGAAAATCCTGCTCGTCGCCCTCGTCACCTTCTTTCCGATGCTGGTGGCCCTCACACGCGGCTATGCCGCAACCGAGCCTGAGATCGAGGAACTGCTGACCACGATGGGCGCCTCGCGCTGGAAGCGCTTCTGCGCCGGCCGCCTGCCCTCATCGCTGCCCTATTTCTTCGCCGGTCTCAGGATATCGATCACCTATGCCGTCGTCGGCGCCATCTTCGCGGAATATGCCGGTGCCGCCCGCGGGCTCGGCATCTATATCCTCAACGCCAAGAACAATTTCCGCGCAGATCTCGTGCTTGCCGCCGTCCTCGTCAGCGCGCTGCTGACGCTCTTGCTGTTCTCACTCGCCGTGCTCGCCGAACGCCTCGCCATGCCCTGGCACCGGGCAAACGGGGATGCCCCGGAATGAGCAGTGCACCCCTTCTCGATATCGAAAACCTCAGCTGCCGCCTCGGCAATATCGATGTGCTCGCCGGCATCTCGCTACACCTCAAGCAGGGCGAGTTTATCTCCGTCCTCGGCCCCTCCGGCGCAGGCAAATCGACGCTCTTCCGGCTGCTGACCGGCAGCGCCGCAGCATCCGGCGGCAGCATTCGCATGAACGGCCAGCCGCTTTCCGCCGCCGAACGCCCCTTCGCCTTCATGCCGCAGCGCGACGCGCTGATGCCCTGGCGGCGGCTGATCGACAATGCCGCACTCGGCCTGGAGATATCCGGAATGCCCCGCCGCGAGGCTAGGCGCCAGATCGAACCGCTACTTGCCGAATTCGGCCTCGCCGGTTTCGAAGACAGCTGGCCGCATGAACTCTCCGGCGGCATGCGCCAGCGCGCCGCCCTGCTGCGGACGGTTGTTCAACAACGCCCGATCCTGCTACTCGACGAACCCTTCGGCGCCCTTGATGCGCTGACGCGGCTGAAGATGCAGCGCTTCCTCGAAGCGCTCTCTGCCCGCCGTGGCCTCTCGGTAGTCCTGATCACCCATGACGTGCGCGAGGCCGTGCTGCTCTCCGACCGCATCTACGTCTTCTCGCCCCGCCCTGCCCGCGTCACCCTCGAAATCGAGGTCGGCCTGCCCCGGCCGCGAACGGAACCCGGCAGGCATCAGGCCGAGGTCATCGCAATCGAAAACCGCATCCTCGCAACGCTCTTCGAAGGAGACGCCGAACCATGACCATGCCGATCATCACCCGCCGCACGGCGCTTGCAGGCATTCTCGCCCTGACCGCCGCACCGCTTGCCGTCCGCGCCGCAAGCCCCAAGGTCTCGGTCGCCCTCGACTGGACGCCGAACACCAATCACATCGGCCTTTACGTCGCCCGCGAGAAGAATTTCTACCGCGACGCCGGCATCGAGGTCGATATTCTCCCCTATACCGACACCTCTGCCGCAACCCTCGTCGCCAGCCGCATTGCCGATTTCGGCGTTCTCGGCTCGATCGGCCTGATGACCCAGCGCGCCGCCGGTGCCAATCTCGTGGGTACCTTCGCGATCGTCCAGAAGGAAACCGGCCGCGTCGTCTTCAAAGGGGACCGCACAGACATCAAGACGCCGAAGGATCTCGACGGCAAGACCTATGGCGGCTTCGGCAGCGCCTGGGAAAATGCCCTGCTCGGTTCGATGATCAGGAACGCCGGCGGCAAGGGCGAGTTCGAGACCGTGACGCTCGGCACTTCCGCCTATCAGGCGCTCGACAATGGCGCTGTCGATTTCACGCTTGAGGTCTATACCTGGGAAGGTGTTCAGGCCGAGCTTGAGAACAAGGCCCAGCGCGCCTTCGTCTATGCCGACTACGGCGTGCCGGATGAGCACACGGCCATTCTCGGCACCAGCAGCGCCTATCTCTCGGAAAAGCCCGATCTCGCCCGCGCCTTCATGCAGGCGACCCGCCGCGGCTATGAATTCGCCGCCGATCATCCGGATGAAGCCGCCGCGATCCTGATTGCAGGGACTGACGGAGCGCTCACCAATCCGGACCTCGTCAAGGCGTCGCTGAAAACGCTAGCCTCCGACGGCTATCTGCGCACCGCCCCCGGCAAGGCCGGTGCCATCGACCCGGCGAAGATGAAAGCGATCGGCGATTACCTGTTCGACGCCGGCATTCTGAAGGATGCCGATGGCAAGGTGCTGACCGCGCGCCCGGATTTTTCCGCCGCCTTCACCACGGCGCTTCTCGCCGGAAGCTGAGAACGCCATTCGGCGATTGTCAGCCGCAAGGCTTTGCGCATAACCTTGGTCCAACCCGGACCAAGGAGAAGCGCTTATGAAAAGAACCGTCGTCGTCACCGGCTCCACCAGCGGCATCGGCCTGGCGATCGCCACCGCCTTTGCCGGCAAGGGCGACAACGTCGTCATCAACGGCTTCGGAAAAGCCGAAGAAATCAAGGCGATCACCGAGCGGCTTGAATCACTTTCAGAGGGCCGCGCCCTCTACCATCCGGCCGACATGACCAAGCCCGCCGAGATCGCCGACCTGATCGAGACGGCAGCCAAAACCTTCGGAACGGTCGACGTCCTCGTCAACAATGCCGGTATCCAGCATGTCGAGAAGATCGAGGACTTTCCCGTCGAGAAGTGGGACCAGATCATCGCCATCAATCTCTCGAGTTCCTTCCACACGATGCGATCAGCCATTCCGCACATGAAGGCGAAGAAGCATGGCCGCATCATCAATATCGCCTCCGCCCACGGCCTCGTCGCCTCGCCGTTCAAATCCGCCTACGTGGCGGCGAAACATGGTATATTAGGGCTGACGAAAACGGCGGCACTCGAGCTCGCTGAGTCGGGCGTGACCGTCAACGCCATCTGCCCCGGCTACGTGCTGACGCCGCTGGTCGAGAAGCAGATTCCAGATACGGCCAAGGCCCGCGGCATGACCGAGGAGCAGGTGAAGACCGAGGTGATCCTGAAGGCGCAGCCGACGCATGAATTCGTCAAGGCCGAGGAGATCGGCGCGCTGGCGCTCTACCTCGCAAGCGACGACGCCCGCCAGGTCACCGGCACGCATATCTCGATTGACGGGGGCTGGACTGCGGCATAACCATTTAGAAAAACAAGAATAAGGAACATCATGAACGACGCCATCCGCTTCATCCTCAATGGCGAGGACATCACGCTGAGAGATGTCCGGCCGACCGAAACGCTTCTCGATTTTCTGCGTTTGAGGCGCCGGCTGACCGGCACGAAGGAAGGATGCGCCGAAGGCGATTGCGGCGCCTGCACGGTGCTGATCGGCCGCCTTGTCGACGGCAAGCTCGCCTATGAATCCGTCAATGCCTGCATCCGCTTCATGGGCTCGCTGAACGGCACCCATGTCGTGACCGTCGAGCATCTGGCCGCCAAGGACGGCACGCTGCACCCGGTTCAGCAGGCGATGGTCGATTACCACGGCTCGCAATGCGGCTTCTGCACGCCGGGTTTCGTGATGTCGCTCTATGGCCTCTGGCTGTCCAGCGAAAAGCCCGGCCGCCCGCAGATCGAAAAAGCGCTGCAGGGCAATCTCTGTCGGTGCACGGGCTACGAGCCGATCGTCAAGGCGGCGGAAGCGATCGCCAGGGCACGACCGAGCACGCTCTTCGACCCGCTCGAAAAGACCCGCTCCGATATCGTCGCCCGCCTCTGGGCGCTGCAGCCGCGCGAGACGATCGCTATCGCCTCCGACGCCGGCAAGCTTGTTATCCCCGGCTCGGTCGAGGGACTGGCCCGCATTCTCGCCGAAGAACCCACGGCAACCATCGTCGCCGGCTCCACCGATGTCGGCCTCTGGGTGACGAAGCAGATGCGCGCACTCACCCCCGTCGTCTTCATCAATCACCTGAGCGAATTGCAGGCGATCAAGGTGACCGAGGGCGGCGTGACCTTCGGCGCCGGCGTCACCTATACCAAGGCCTTCGAGGTGCTGGCCAAGAAGGTGCCGGCGCTCGCCGGCCTGATCAACCGCATCGGCGGCGAGCAGGTGCGCAACATGGGCACGATCGGCGGCAATATCGCCAACGGCTCGCCGATCGGCGACAGCCCGCCGCCGCTGATCGCGCTCGGCGCCACCGTCAAGCTGCGCTCGGCGGCCGGTACCCGCATGCTGCGGCTCGAAGACTATTTCATCGCCTATGGCAGGCAGGACCGCAAAGCCGGCGAATTCGTCGAGAGCGTCTTCGTGCCCTACCCGGCCGAGGGCACGCATTTCGCCGTCTACAAGATCACCAAGCGTCGCGACGAGGACATCACCGCCGTTCTCGGCGCCTTCTACCTGACGCTCGACGACAACGGCGACGTCCACGACATCCGCATCGCCTTCGGCGGCATGGCCGGCATCCCCAAGCGCGCCCGCACCGTGGAGTCAGACCTGCTCGGCAAGCCCTGGACCGAAGCCACCATCGACGCCGCCCGCGGCACCTTCGACGCGGATTTCCAGCCACTCTCCGACTGGCGGGCCACGGCGGAGTACCGCCAGCTGACGGCGCGGAACCTGCTGACGCGGTTTTATCTGGAGACGGTGGGGACGCCGGTGGAGCTCAAGCGGTTCGAGGGGGTGGCGTGATGGTTGATGTCATGACGGTTTGCGCAAGCAGCCCCCTCATCCGCCCTTCGGGCACCTTCTCCCCGTTGGGGAGAAGGGAAAACCGCAGCAGCGCCACGCGTCCCTTCTCCCCTTGGGGAGAAGGTGGCGGCAGCCGGATGAGGGGGCCGCACGCGCCTCTCATCGCCATGGAGCACCCCCATGGATAAATCCACCTTCGAAAACCCGAAAGCCATGATCTCCGGCCCGATGCACGGCGCGCTGAAACATGATTCGGCGCATAAGCATGTCACCGGAAGCGCCGATTATATCGACGATATTCCCGAACCCGCAGGTCTCCTGCATGGCGCTCTCGGCACATCGGACCGGGCGCATGCCGATATCCTCAGCATGGACCTCTCCGAAGTCCGCCGTCATCCCGGCGTCGTCCTCGTCTTCACCGGCAAGGACGTTCCCGGCGTCAACGACGTCTCCTCGAACGGCAGCCATGACGAGCCACTGCTTGCCGAGACCAAGGTCGAGTTCCACGGCCAGCCGATCTTCGCCGTCATCGCCGAAACCCGCGAGGCCGCCCGCCATGCCGCCCGCAAGGCGAAGATCGAATATCGCGATCTGCCGCACTGGAGCGATATCGACGGCGCGCTGGAAAATGGCAGCCCGCTGGTCATCACGCCGATGACGCTGAAGCGCGGCGAGGCGAAGGCCGAGATGGACAATGCGAAGCACCGGCTGCGCGGCCAGATGCGCATCGGCGGCCAGGAGCATTTCTATCTCGAGGGCCATATCGCCATGGCGATCCCCGGCGAGGACGACGAGGTAACCGTCTGGTCCTCGACGCAGCATCCGAGCGAGATCCAGCATATCGTCGGCCATGTGCTCGATATCCCCTCCAACGCCGTCACCGTCAACGTGCGCCGCATGGGCGGCGGCTTCGGCGGCAAGGAAACGCAGGGCAACCAGTTTGCCGCACTCGCCGCCGTCGCCGCCAAGAAGCTGAAGCGAGCCGTCAAATTCCGCCCGGACCGCGACGAGGACATGACGGCGACGGGAAAGCGCCACGACTTCCTCGTCGATTATGAGCTCGGCTTCGACGACGAGGGCCGCATCCACGCCGTTGACGCCACCTATGCGGCGCGCTGCGGCTTCTCCTCCGATCTCTCCGGCCCGGTCACCGACCGCGCCCTCTTCCATGCCGATTCCAGCTATTTCTATCCGCATGTGCATCTGCAATCGAAGCCGCTGAAGACCCACACCGTCTCCAACACCGCCTTCCGCGGTTTCGGCGGGCCGCAGGGCATGCTCGGCGCCGAACGCTTCATCGAGGAAATCGCCTATGCCACCGGCAAGGATCCGCTCGAAGTCCGCAAGCTGAACTTCTACGGCCAGCCCGGCTCCGGCCGGACGCTGACGCCCTATCATCAGGAAGTCGAAGACAGCATTCTCGAGCGCATCGTCGGCGAACTCGAGGAGAGTGCCGACTATCAGGCCCGCCGCAACGCCATCATCAGCTTCAACCGCGACAGCCGCTACATCCGCAAGGGCATCGCGCTGACGCCGGTGAAGTTCGGCATCTCCTTCACCATGACCGCCTTCAACCAGGCAGGCGCCCTCGTCCATATCTACCAGGACGGCTCGATCCACCTGAACCATGGCGGCACCGAGATGGGCCAGGGCCTCTATACCAAGGTGGCGCAGGTTCTGGCCGACAGCTTCCAGGTCGATATCGACCGCGTGAAGATCACCCCGACGACGACGGGCAAGGTGCCGAACACCTCGGCGACCGCAGCCTCCTCCGGCTCCGACCTCAACGGCATGGCGGCCTATGACGCCGCCCGGCAGCTGAAGGAACGCCTCGTCGCCTTTGCCGCCGAAAAATGGAGCGTCGATCCCGCCGACGTCATCTTCCTGCCGAACCGCGTGCGCGTCGGCGAGACCGAGATCCCCTTCCCGGATTTCGTCAAGCAGGCCTATTTCGCCCGCGTCCAGCTCTCGGCGGCAGGCTTCTACAAGACCCCGAAAATCCACTGGGACCGCGCCGCCGGCCGCGGCACGCCCTTCTACTACTTCGCCTATGGCGCATCCTGCACCGAGGTGACGATCGATACGCTGACCGGCGAATACCTCATCGACCGCACCGACATCCTCCACGATGTCGGCCGCTCGCTGAACCCGGCAATCGATATCGGCCAGGTCGAGGGCGCCTTCGTGCAGGGCATGGGCTGGCTCACGACGGAAGAGCTCTGGTGGGACGACAAGGGACGCCTGCGCACCCACGCCCCCTCCACCTACAAGATCCCGCTCGCCTCCGATCGCCCGAAGGTCTTCAACGTCAAGCTGGCCGAATGGTCGGAAAACAAGGAAGCCACGATCGGCCGCTCCAAGGCCGTCGGCGAACCGCCGTTCATGCTGGCGATCTCGGTGCTTGAGGCGCTGTCGATGGCGGTTGCGAGTGTGGCGGATTACAGGGTCTGCCCAAGGCTCGATGCGCCGGCGACCCCGGAGCGGGTGCTGATGGCGGTCGAGCGGATGAAGATGGTGTGAGAATGAGTGGGGGCTCTGCGTTCGTGGCCTACCCCCCTCTGCCCTGCCGGGCATCTCCCGCACAAGGGGGGAGATCGGCTGGGCGCACCCGCTCGCACCACAGCAATACTCTGACATCCATTGTTTGGGGAAACCCGTGCTTCTTGCCGTTCTCCCCCCTTGTGGGGGAGATGTCCGGCAGGACAGAGGGGGGTAACCCACCCACAAACCTATCGGTCAACCAATGACCGACTTCCACACCTTCCTCACCACCCACCCCGCCACCATCCTCATCGAGATCACCGGCACCCAGGGCTCCACCCCGCGCGAGACCGGCACCTTCATGCTGGTCTCGCCCACCGCCATCTGGGGCACGATCGGCGGCGGGCAGTTCGAATATCTGGCGATCGAAAACGCTCGCGACCTGCTGGAAGATACCGGCACCGAGACGATGGATATCCCGCTCGGCCCGGAGATCGGCCAATGCTGCGGCGGCCGCACGCAATTGCGTTTCCGTAGGGTGACGGATGACATTCTGAACGAACTTGAAGCAAGGCATATCGGCGAAGCCGAACACCGCCCCGCCGTCTATCTCTTCGGTGCCGGCCATGTCGGCCGCGCTCTCGCCGTGGCCCTCGCCCCACTGCCGCTTGCGGTCACCGTCATCGAGACCCGCCAGGAAGAATTGGCAAACTTGCCTGCGGAAACCGCGACGAAACTGACGGCGATGCCGGAAGCCCTGATCGCGGAAATCCCCGCAGGCTCCGCGATGGCCATCCTGACCCACGACCATGCCCTCGATTTCCTGATTGCCCGCGAAGCGCTGGCGCGAACGGACCTCGCCTATACCGGCATGATCGGCTCGGCCACCAAGCGCGCAACCTTCTCAAGCTGGCTTTCGCGCGAGGGCGGCGAGAAGGCGTCACTCGCCCGCCTCACCCTGCCAATCGGCGGCTCTGCCGTGCGCGACAAGCGCCCGGAGGTGATCGCCGCCATGACCGCCGCCGAGATTCTGGCGGCGCTGGCAGCTTATGGCCAGCGCTCGAAATAATCGCGCGGTTCCCGGCCATCCAGGAACCCGAGATCGCGCCTGACCCGGTCGGGCATGGTGTCGACGTCGAGCCGCGAGGAATACACGAACGTGCGGTAGACCCATGCCCGGAAACGGGAGACAAGTGCGCGCGCCGGCAGCTCATTGTGCAGCTCACTGCGTTCGATCGTTGAGTCCTTCATGACAGTCACCTTCATTCAGTTGATGGTATGACTTGCAGTCTGCGCCTGAAAATGCTGCAATTCCAATCGAACGATCATCTCCATGCATAAAGAGAACTTATCCATGAAGCTGTCGAAACAGTTCCCGCTGAATGCGCTGCGCGTCTTCGAGGCCGTTGCCCGGCACGGCAGTTTCACCAAGGCCGGCGAGGAGCTCGGCATGACCCAGACGGCCGTCAGCTATCAGGTGAAGCTGCTGGAAGAGAATGTCGGCGAGCCGCTGTTCCTGCGCCGCCCGCGGCAGATCAGTCTGACGGAGACAGCCGAAAGGCTGGCGCCGCAGGTCACCGAGGCCTTCGAGATGCTGCAGATCGCAATGGCTGAAGCGCGCGGCGAAACCGAAGTGACGCTGCAGATCACCTGCCTCGCCACCTTCGCCTCGCAATGGCTGGCGCGCCGCGTCGGCCTCTTCCAGCTCGACCATCCGAATGTCGCGGTGCGCATCAACACCTCCGATACGCTGGTCGATCTCGGCCGCGAGGCCTTCGACATCGGCATCCGCTCCGGCACCGGTGAATGGCCGGGCCTGCGCGCCGAGAAGCTGATGGATGTCTATTTCACGCCGATGCTGAGCCCGGCCCTCGCCGAAACCATCGGCGGCGTCCACCAACCGGCCGATCTCCTGAAGCTCAGGATCTTCGACACCACCGACCCCTGGTGGCACCAGTGGCTGGAAGCGGCAGGCGTTCCGACATCGAACCTGAAGACACGGGCGACGAGCTTCTACGGCGCGCAGGCCTATGAAGCCTCAGCCGCCGTCGCCGGTCAGGGCGTCGCCATCCTGACGCCGGATTTCTACCCGGACGAGCTTGCCAGCGGCAAGCTGATCCGCCCCTTCGAGCTGCAATGCACCGACGGGCGAGGCTATTGGCTGGCCTACCCGGAAAACCGCCGCAACGTCCCGAAGATCAAGGCTTTCCGGAACTGGATCATGACCGAGATGCACGGCAGCAAGCTGCCGGCTCAATAGCCCATTTCGGGCGCATAGAAGCAGCGCGGCGTATCCTCGTTCGGAAACAGGCAGAGATGATAATCGCCGTCGCCGGAATGCATCGCCTTGGTCAGCGGCAGCAGGAAAACGTGGTAGCGTGTCACGAGCCGGTGGTCGCCCGGCACCAGCGTCACCCGGTAACCGTTCGGCGTCACCGTGACGCTCTTTGACGGGATCATCTGGCAATCGCCGGTCTGGCTGTCGCCATTGCAACAGAATGGATCATAAGACCATCCGGAAGGCGCATCATGCGCCAGAGCACCGGAGGCAAAGGCAATCATTACGCATGCCAATATGCTTCGCATGGGCACATCTCCATCGATGCATGCCCCGCCGCAACGCGCATCTCACCGCATCACGGCAGCCCTCGAATTAAGGTGTAACGAAGCCGTCACATTTCAAGACGGCGTGCGGCCACCATCAAAGCATCGAGCCTTTCCAGGCTGATGACATCGGCGGATCCCTGAAAGATCATCAGCGGCTTGCCGAAGATCTCAACGCCGTCGCTGTGAACGATCAGCCCCTCACCGTCCCGGCAGGCGACGACCGGGTGGCTGATCATCTCGCTGTAGCGCAGCAGCTTGGGAAGAAAGCTTTCGTCCTCGTTCAGATGCGGAAAATACTCGAAGGGCACGAGATCGAGCGCCTCGCCATCGATGATGTCGGAAGGCTGCTGTCCCAGGAAGAAGGCATCGACCGCGATCGTCGGCGTCATCAGGATCGCCCCGGCGCTGGTGCCGATCAGGATGCCGTCGTCGAGCGCCCACGACCGCAGACGTTCGAAGACGTTGGCATTGTGCAGCCGCTGCAGAAAGTGGCCGGTATGGCCGCCGGAGAGGTGGATGGCGTTGCAGGAGAACAGACGTTCGAGATCTTCAGGCACCACCGCGTCGAGATCGATGAAGGGATCGAGCGTCAGGCCGTGCTCGGCATAATAGGCGGCCTTCTCCCTGAAGAAACTGCGGTCGGGATCGGGGCCCGACGAGATATAGCCGATGTGCTCGCCGCGCTGGCGCGCGATCTCGGCCAACCGCCGGTCCATCGGCGCATTTTCGGCAATCACCTGATCGCTGTAGAGCGCAAGGATCATCGTTGTTCTCCCTCTCCTGGTGCCCGAACTATCGGCCATTCGCCGCCCGATGGGAAGCGAACTTCCCCCTTCCCTCATGCACCAACATTCTGCAATGTGACGAGTCGAGAAGACAGGGGAACCGAATGTACGAATATGCCATAGCGTGGGAATGGCTGGCCTTTGCGGCGCGCTGGTTCCACGTCGTCACCGCGATTGCCTGGATCGGCTCGTCCTTCTATTTCATCGCGCTCGATCTCGGCCTCGTGAAGCGGCCGCATCTGCCCGTCGGCGCCTATGGCGAGGAATGGCAGGTCCATGGCGGCGGCTTCTATCACATCCAGAAATATCTGGTGGCGCCCGCCCAGATGCCGGAGCATCTGACCTGGTTCAAATACGAGAGCTATTTCACCTGGCTCTCCGGCTTCCTGATGCTCTGCATCGTCTATTATGGCGGTGCCGATCTATTCCTCATTGACCGCCACGTGCTCGATATCGGCCCCTCGACGGCGATCCTGATTTCGCTGGCGTCGCTTGCCGGCGGCTGGCTGGTCTACGACCTGCTCTGCAAGTCGCCGCTCGGCAGGAACACCTGGGGCCTGATGGTCGTGCTCTATGCCGTGCTGGTCTTCATGGCCTGGGGCTATACGCAGGTCTTCACCGGCCGCGCCGCCTTCCTGCATCTCGGCGCCTTCACCGCGACGATCATGTCCGCCAACGTCTTCATGATCATCATCCCCAACCAGAAGATCGTCGTCGCCGACCTGATCGCCGGGCGCACGCCCGATCCGAAATATGGGCAGATCGCCAAGCAGCGCTCGCTGCACAACAACTACCTGACGCTGCCCGTCATCTTCTTCATGCTGTCGAACCATTATCCGCTGGCCTTCGGCACCGCCTTCAACTGGGTGATCGCAGCCCTCGTCTTCCTGATGGGCGTCACCATCCGCCACTGGTTCAACACCACGCATGCCCGCAAGGGCCGCCCGACCTGGACCTGGATCGCCACCGTCATCCTCTTCATCCTGATCATGTGGCTGTCGACCGTGCCGAAGGTGCTGACCGGCGAAAAGGATGCCGATGCGGCGGCCGTCGCTCCCGCCTTCCAGCAATTTGCCGGCGACGCGCATTTCCCCGCCGTCAAGCAGCTGGTTGGCACGCGCTGTTCGATGTGCCATGCGGCAGAGCCCGTCTATGAGGGCCTGGCGCGCCCGCCGAAGAACGTCATCCTCGAAAACGACGCGGAAATTGCCGCCCACGCCCGCGAAATCTATATACAGGCAGGACGCAGCCATGCGATGCCCCCGGGCAACGTGACCGACATCACGCCCGACGAGCGCAAGCTGCTCGTCGCCTGGTATGAAAGCGCAGTCGAAGGCAAACAGCAATGACAGTGAAACTTCTGCGCGGGCGCCTGCTCTCGTTCAAGCGCGCCCCGCAAAGCCTGACGGATACGGAGAGCTATCTCTACGAGACCGACGGCGCCCTGCTGCTCGACGGCGGCAAGATCGCGGCCAGCGGCAGCTATGCCGATGTGAAGGCAAGCGCGCCCGAAGGCACGGAAGAGATCGACCATCGCCCGCATCTCATCATGCCCGGCTTCATCGACACCCATCTGCATTTCCCGCAGATGCAGGTGATCGCCTCCTATGCGGCCAACCTCCTGGAATGGCTGAACACCTACACCTTCCCCGAGGAATGCCGCTTCGTCGAAACCGCGCATGCGCAGAAGATCGCCACGCATTTTTACGATGAGCTGATCCGCCACGGCACGACGACCGCCGTCGCCTATTGTTCCGTCCACAAGACCTCCGCCGACGCCTTCTTCGCCGAAGCCATGAAGCGCGGCATGTGCATGGTCGGCGGCAAGGTGATGATGGACCGCAACGCGCCGCAGGGCCTGCTCGATACGCCCGAGATGGGCTATGACGAGACCCGCGCCGTCATCGCCGAATGGCATGGCAAGGGTCGCAACCACGTCGCCATCACTCCGCGCTTCGCCATCACCTCGACGCCCGCCCAGATGGAAGCGGCAGCAACGCTCGCCCGCGAATTTCCGGATCTGCATATCCAGACGCATCTTTCCGAGAATCACGACGAGATACGCTATACCTGCGAGCTCTATCCTGAAGCGGTCGACTACACCGATACCTACGCCCGCTACGGGTTGCTCGGAAAGAAGACGCTGTTCGGCCACTGCATCCATCTCTCCGACCGCGAGGCGGATGCGATGAGCGAGGCGGGCTCGATCGCCGTCCACTGCCCGACATCGAACCTCTTCTTGGGATCCGGCCTCTTCCCGCTGAAGGCGCTGTCGCGCCGCGAGAAGCCGGTCAGGATCGGCGTCGCCACCGATATCGGCGGCGGCTCCAGCTATTCGATGCTGCGCACGATGGACGAGGCCTACAAGATCCAGCAACTTCTCGGCGAGCGCTTGAATCCACTGGACAGCTATTACCATATGACATTGGGCAATGCCGAAGCCCTGTCGCTGGCAGACAGCATCGGCACGCTGGAGACCGGCACCGACGCCGACATCGTCGTCCTCAACGCCGCGGCAACGCCGGCCATGGCGCTGAAGATGGATGTGGTCAAAACCTTGGCGGAAGAGCTCTTCCTGCTGCAGACGATGGGCGACGACCGGTCGATCGTGGAGACATATGTCGCGGGCAACGCGATGAAGGTGGCGCTCTGACATAGCGCCTGCGAAATCGGGGGAAGCATGAGCGAGACGCAGCGCAAGTTGACGACCATCTTCTCTGCCGATGTGCAGGACTACACGCGCCTCATGGGCCTTGACGAAGAGGGCACGCTGGCGACGCTGAAGCGCTACCGCGACGCCATGTCCGGCCTGATCACCGCCCATGGCGGCCGCGTCGTCAACACCTGGGGCGACGGCCTGATTGCCGAATTCCCAAGCGTCGTCGAGGCAGTGCGCGCCGCCGTCGACGTGCAGACCGAGCTCGCTGCCTTCAACGACGCCAAACCGGCAAGCGCGCAGATGCTGTTCCGCATCGGCATCAATCTCGGCGACGTCATCGCCGACGGCTCCGATATCTACGGCGACGGCGTCAATATCGCCGCCCGCCTGCAAGCCTCGGCACCCGCGGGCGGCATCGTCATCTCCAGCACCGTCTACGACCAGGTGCGCAACAAGGTGCCCGTCGGCTTCGATTTCCTGGGGCCACTCACCGTCAAGAACGTCTCCGAAGCGATCCCGAGCTACGCAATCCGCATCGGTGAAACTCGTCCCCCGCATGCGCAGCCGATCGCGCAGTCCGCCCCGCAGCCGGCGGCTGCTGCGTCGCCCGGCCGCCCGGATCAGCGGCCGTTGGCTTCGCCATCACGAGCCCGAAAACTCCTCGGTATCTTCGCGATTGCCGCAGCTTTTTTCGCCCTCATCAACGCGCTCACCTGGGAAGGCAATCTCTGGGCCGTCTGGCCGATCCTCGTGCTCGCCTTCGCTGCCGCCATGACGATCGCCCGCCTGCAGAACCGCGTCGACCCGCAGCTCGCCGGCCTCGCCGTCATCGGCCTCGGGCTCATCGCCATCAACCTGCTCTCCTGGCACGGCACCTTCTGGGCGATCTGGCCGCTGATGGCCTTCGCGGTGATCGGCGCAATCCGCTGGGTGATGCGGAGTTGAGCGGCAGCCGACGGATGCCAGGCCAGCCGCTCTGCCCCACGCGCTTCTGAACTGGTCGATGGTCAACCCGCCACATAGAACGGATCTCGCCCTTTAAGCACATGATTCTGCTGGCGATAGGCCGCGAGTGTGATACGTCTTCGATAGCCTTCCGGAGGATGCCGATCTCATGTCCAAGCCGCTCACCATCGCCGACCTGAAGACGCTCGCCCGCCGCCGCGTCCCGAAGATGTTCTTCGATTATGCGGACTCCGGCGCCTGGACTGAGAGCACCTACCGGGCCAACGAAAGCGACTTCGCGAAGATCAAGCTGCGCCAGCGCGTCCTCGTCGACATGACCAACCGCTCGCTGGAAACCGAGATGATCGGCCAGAAGGTGTCGATGCCGGTGGCGCTCGCCCCGACAGGCATGACCGGCATGCAGCATGCCGATGGCGAGATGCTGGCGGCACGCGCGGCGGAAGAATTCGGCGTCCCCTTCACGCTCTCGACCATGAGCATCTGCTCGATCGAGGATGTCGCCTCGGTGACGACGAAGCCCTTCTGGTTCCAGCTCTATGTGATGAAGGACAAGGATTTCGTCCTCGATCTGATCAACCGCGCCAAGGCGGCGAAATGTTCGGCACTGGTGCTGACCGCCGACCTGCAGATCCTCGGCCAGCGCCACAAGGACCTGCGCAACGGCCTCTCGGCTCCGCCGAAATTCACGCCCAAGCATATCTGGCAGATGGCGACGCGACCGCTCTGGTGCCTGGACATGCTGCAGACCAAGCGCCGCACCTTCGGCAACATCATCGGCCACGCCAAAAACGTCACCGATCTCTCATCGATATCCATCTGGACGCACGAACAGTTCGACCCGCGGCTCTCCTGGTCCGATGTCGCCTGGATCAAGGAGAAGTGGGGAGGCCCGCTGATCATCAAGGGCATCAACGATGTCGAGGATGCAAAACTCGCCGCCGAGACCGGCGCCGACGCCATCATCGTCTCCAACCACGGCGGCCGCCAGCTCGACGGCGCTCCCTCGTCGATCAGCACGTTGCCTTCGATCGTTGACGCCGTCGGCCATAAGATCGAAATCCACCTCGACGGCGGCATCCGCTCCGGCCAGGACGTGCTGAAGGCCGTGGCCCTCGGCGCCAAAGGCACCTATATCGGCCGCCCTTTCCTCTACGGCCTCGGCGCCATGGGCAAGGAAGGCGTGACGCTGGCACTCGAAATCCTGCGCAAGGAGATGGACACGACCATGGCGCTGTGCGGCAAGCGGGATATCAGAACTGTCGACGCCTCGATCATCGCCGGGCGCGAATAGCGTTTCTGCAGTCGAGGCAATCGATGTTCCAATCTGGATCACAAACGCGCCCGCAACCGTGCATTGTTAATTCTTCAAGATTCTTTTTTAGCCGACCCTTGAAAGCACCAAAGTGGTGCTTTACGTTAAATGCATGGTATCCGCGACGAGAACATCACCGCAATCCATGCTGCGCTACAAACTAGCGCCAGGACCTGATGCGCGCGCCGCGATCGACGAGACCATCGCCGCCTATGAGCAAATGGCCAGTATCCTCGGCGATCTTCTCGCCGGAAAGCCCGGCGCCAATCTCGTTGTCCTGCATGATCTCGCCTACGAGACGGTCCGTGAGCAAACCGGACTGCCTGCACGATTGGTGACGCTCGGCTTACGCGACTTCGCATCGGGCCAGCTTGAGCACGGCGTTTCGCGACTACCTCTGGATGAAAAACTGTTTGCTATCAAAGGCCCTGCCGATCTGACGCTTGCGACCGTCAGGGGCCGGGTTGCCGTGCCCTTCGATGTCGCCGGTTACTCGCCGGGATGGGACAACATCTTTCCAGCCTATCTGGCCGTCACAGGCGGCCGGTATGAAATTCACATCGGCGTCACGCCGAATTCCCCACGGATGGAGGAAAACATGAATGAAGGTGTTCTTTCACGCATGGGCCGTCTGATTGCCGGCATCGCCAATGCCGCCATCGACAAGGCCGAAGGTTCCAACAAGCTGGCGATCATCGAGCAGGCGATCCGCGAAATCGACACTGCGGCCGACGAGGCGCGCACCGATCTCGGCAAGGCACGCGCCGAGGAATATCGCATCACCAGCCGCCGCACCGAGATCACCGACGACATGGCCGCACTCGACGGCAAGATCCGCCTCGCCGTCTCCTCAGGACGCGACGACCTCGCCAAGGCCGGCGTATCCCGGCAGATCGATCTCGAAGCCCAGATCGCAGCGCTCGACAAGGCGCTGGCTGATGCGAAAGAGCATGTCGACGAGGGCCAGAAGGCGTTGCAGGCAGTTCTTGCCACCCGCCGGGAAGCCGAAGCCCGCCTCTCGGACTACAAGCGCAGCGTGGCGCAGCATGCACCGGCAGAAGCAGCGTCCGGCTCCGCCCGTCCGCAACCTGGCGTCAGCGCCGCGAAGGCAGCCGCAGCCGTGTCCCGGGTAACCGGTGTGCCCTCCGGCGAAGTCGCCAGCAGCGCCGAACTCGACGAACTGGACCGCCTCCACCGCGAACAGGCGATCGAGGCAAGACTGGCGCGTTTCAAGGCAGGCGGCCAATAAGCCCATGAGCTTGCTCTTCGCCCCCGAGTGCACGCCCTTCGCCATCGCCGCCGCCATGCTGGTGGGCCTGACGGCCATCGAAATCCTCGCCATGCTGCTCGGCTTCTCAATCAGCGAGATGATCGGCAAGCCGCATGCGCCACACACCGATGGCCATGAGGGCGTCGCGGGTCTCCTGTCGTGGCTCAATGTCGGCGGCGTGCCGATCCTGATCCTGATCCTCATGGTCCTCGGCTTCTTCGCCATGACCGGTTTCGTGATCCAGGCGGTCGCCAACGCCTTCTGGGCACCGCTTCCGGCGCTGGTGGCCTCCATTCCGGCGGTCATTATCGCCGCCCCGATGGTGCGCGCCTCAAGCCGCGCCGTGGCGCGTATCGTGCCGCGCGACGAAACCTATGCCGTCGATCTCTCGGAATTCGTCGGCCACACGGCCGAGGTTGCCATCGGGCCGCTGGACCAGGGCCTGCCGGGCCGCGTCCGGCTGAAGGACGCGCATGGCAACTGGCATTCGCTGCGCGCACGAGCCGCCAAGGACCAGCCGCCGCTTGCCGTCGGCGCCAGGGTTCTGCTCGTCGATCGCGCCGCCGACATATTCATCGCAGTTTTCGCGCCGGACGAGCTTCTCGATACGGCCAGTTCATCCCTGGGAGAGAATTCATGATCTATGACGTCATACTTCCTGCCGCGATAGGCATCGTCCTTGTTCTCGGCATAGGCTTCGTGCTCGCTTCGCTCTACACCCGCTCCAGCCGCGACGAAGCCTATGTGCGAACTGGCCTTGGCGGGCAGAAAGTGGTGCTCGATGGCGGCTCGGTCGTCCTGCCGATCTTCCACTCGATCGCCCGCGTCAACCTGAAGACCCTGCGCCTCGAAGTGCGCCGAGGCGAAGGTGATGCGCTGATCACCAAGGACCGCATGCGCGTCGATATCGGCGCCGAATTCTACGTCCGCGTCAAACCGGATGGCTCCTCGATCGCGCTCGCCGCGCAGACACTTGGCAACCGCACCAACGACGCGGAGCAGCTGCGCATCCTCATCGAAGCGAAGTTCGTCGACGGCCTGCGCTCGGTCGCTGCAACCATGAACCTCGATGCGCTGCAGGAGCAGCGCATGGATTTCGTCAAGGCGGTCCAGGAAGCCGTCGGCGCCGACCTGCAGTCGAACGGTCTAGAGCTGGAGTCGGTCTCGCTGACCCGCCTCGACCAGACGGACATCAAGCATTTCAACGCCAACAACTTCTTCGACGCCCAGGGCCTTGCAGCGCTGACGCGCATCACCGAGAGCCGCAAGAAGGAGCGCAACGAGATCGTCCGCGACACCGAAGTCGCGATCGCTCAGAAGGACCTCGAGGCGCGCCAGCAGTCTCTCGCCATCGAGCGCACCAAGCGCGAGGCCGAGCTCAGCCAGGAACGCGACATCGCCAACAAGTCGGCGGCGACACGCGCCGAAACAGCACAGCAGGAACAGGCCGCCAAGCGCGCCGAGGAAGAGGCGCGCATCGCCTCGCAGCAGGCGATCGCCGAGCGCGAAGCTTCCGCAAAGCAGGCCCGCGAAAGCGCCAATATCGACGCGACGCGTGCCGTCCAGCAGCGCGAGACCGAAGCCAAGCGCGACCTGCAGATCGTCGCCCAGGAAAGCGCCATCGCCGTCGCCAACAAGAGCCGAGAGGAGTCCGAAGCCAAGGCAGCCGCTGAAGCGGCCCGCGCGCTGGCGATCGCCGCCGAGGAAAAGGTCGGCACGGCCAAGGCCGTCGAGATCGCCGAACGCGAAAAGCAGATCGCCGTCATCGACGCCCGCAAGAAGGCGGAAACGGAAGCGACTGCCGTAACCGTCGGCGCCGAGGCTGAAAAGCAGGCCGCCATCGACCAGGCGGAGGCGATCAAGACGCTAGCAACCGCCGAAGCCGATGCCGCCGTCATCAAGGCCAAGGGCATTCTCGAAACCGGCAAGGCGGAAGCCGAGAGCGAGGCACTGCTCAACGACGCCCGCAACAAGCTGAGCGCCGCCATCATCGAATTCGAGATCACCCGCGAACGCATCCGCACGATCCCCTCGGCGCTCGCCGAAGCCGTCAAGCCGATCGAGAAGATTTCGGATATCCGGATCTTCGACACGGGCGGCATGCTCGGCCGCGGCGGCAATGGAGCTACAGCCGGCTCCGGCATCGGCATGGGGGAAGGCCTTGCCGGACAGCTCCTGTCCTACCAGGCCAACAAGCCGATCCTCGACAGGCTGATGAAGGAAGCAGGCTTCGAAGGCGACAACGCCATCTCCTCGCTACTCGGCAATCTCGATGGCGCCAAGCCGGATGCCGCGCCAACGGCACCTGCCCCAGCCTCACAGCCGAAGACGACGCCGGATACTAGCGCCTGATCGCCTACAGCCGCCCCCTCGCCAATCCGGCCGCCCATTCAGGGCGGCCGTTTGCTTTTGCAAGCTCCGACATCGCCATGTGGTCATAGGCCACGGTGCGGAAATGGGCGGTCCATGTCTCAGCGTTCTTTTCGAGGATCGCGTAGCTTGCCATCGGATGGCCGTTCTCGACCTTGTGGAAATAGGGCTGATCGTCGTCATAGGCCGGGCAGCCGACGCTGCCGGGGTTGACGAGCAGGCGGCCGCCGGAGAGCGCAATGATCCGCGGCAAATGCGTGTGGCCGCAGAGGATTAGCGGCTGCGTGATGCCTTCGGCGAGCGCTTCGATTTTGGCATGCGCCTTCAGGGAAACGCTGCCATCGGCGGCGACGGCCTCCGTCCAGTAGAGATTGTCGTTTCCGGGCGTCGCGTGGCAGAGATAGGCCTCACCGCGATAGACAAGCTCTGGTGGCAGCGTGCGCAGCCAGTCGAGATGATGAGGGGCGAGGTCATGGAACGCCGCCTCGTCGGACGTCTGCATATGCTCGGGCGAAAACTCGGTCAGGTAGCGGTCGTGATTGCCGCGCACCGTCGGCAGGTTCAGCGCTAGCAGCCGGTCCGCGGTCTTGCCCGCCTCCAGCGGCCCGCTGAAGCAATCGCCGAGATTGACGATGTCGGTGATACCCTGCGCGGCGATATCGGCAAGCACCGCCTCAAGCGCCAGCGCGTTGCCGTGAATATCTGCGATCGCAGCAAACCGCATCTCAGCTGCCCCGGTACGTGGAATAGCCGTAGGGCGAGATCAGCAGCGGCACGTGGTAGTGCGCCGTCGTATCGGCAATGCCGAAGCGGATCGGCACGAGATCGAGAAAGGCCGGGTGCGGCAGCGCCGTGCCTGCGGCGCGCAGGTAATCCCCGGCATGGAAGAGCAGCTCGTAGGTGCCCACCTTGAACGCATCGCCGATCAGGATCGGCCCGCCATCGACGCGGCCGTCCGAATTGGTCTCGACGGTCTTCAGATGTTTGCGAATGTCACCCTCGACCGAATAGAGATCGATCCGCAACCCTTCGGCGGGCTTGCCGAGAGCGGTGTCGAGGACATGGGTGGTCAGTCCGGTCATAGGGCTGGCTCTCTGATGATGAAGGGTTCGTCGAAGAAGAATTCTTCCAGATTATTCTCAATCCCGTCGCGGTCGACGACGAGGAAGGTACACGGCTCGCCAAGCGACATCAGCGGGTGATGCCAGACGTTGCGGCGGTAATTGACCCCCTGGTCGCCCCGCGCCAGAAACACCTGCGGCCTGCCGGGCCTGCCATTTTCATCCTCGGAAACGACGACGAGAAACGGCCGGCCGGAGACCGGCGAGAAACTCTGGCTGCCGAAAGGATGTCGCTCCATCATCCCGACCTCGTAGGGAAAGGCACGCGGCTGGCCACGGAAGAGATTGATGATCACCCGCGCACCCTCGCCTGCTGCCTCGGCGGAAGCGAGCGCATGAAACCGCTCGGTCGTGCCGCCATTGATGTAGCGCATCGTTTCCGGATGTGTTTCGATCACATCGCCGAAGGGCGCGAAGGCGGCTTTGGTGAGGGGGTGAATATCGAGGAAGTCAGGCATCGGTCATTCGCCTTGGATCCGCCAGTGGCGGATGTTTTCAAGTTGGGTCACGAGGTCGGGCAAGGCCGTTCTTGCGGTCTGCCAGATCACCGGCAGTTCCGCCTTGTAGTAGTCATGGACGATCAGATTGCGCATACCCTTGATCCGCGCCCACGGAATCTCCGGATGGCTTTGCGGAAATCCGGGTTCGATCGCCGATATGCGTGCTGCCGCCTCGCCGACAAGCACCAGCGACATCGTCACGGCAAGCTGAGTTCTGATGTCACCGAGAAACTGCGCCCCGCTCATCCCTTCGGTCAGATCGAACGCCGTCTGCGCGGCAGCCTGCATGCGATCGATATGTTCGAGAAGCCGCTCATTGCTCATATGGCGGACGCTTCCGAGAGAACGCGCGCCTTGATCTTGTCGGGCAGCCCGCCGGGGGTCACCAAATCCACCTTGACCCCGAGCATATCCTGCAACTCCTCCAGCAGCCCGCCGAGATCGAACAGCGTCGTTCCCGGCAGCGCATCGACGAGAATATCGAGATCGCTGTCGGCCCGGTCTTCGCCACGGGCCACCGAGCCGAAGACGCGCGGGTTGGCCGCGTTGAAACGCTTCGTCGCGTCGCGGATCGCCTGCCTGTTCTTCTCCAGCACTTCCGATGGCTTCATCCTACCGTCTCCTGCAACTGAGACTATAGGCGATGCGGAATGATGAGGAAAGAATTCCGCATCACTCAGCGCGCCGGAAGCATGGCGGTGAGCCGCAGAAGCGCGATCTTCTCGACCTGACCGGCGGCTGTGGCAAATTCCTCCTCTCGGCTGTTGCCGATCCGCTTCTCGAAGGCTGCGAGGATATCGTCCTTGTTCAAGCCCTTGACCGCGATGATGAAGGGAAAGCCGAATTTTTCGGTGTAGCGGTCGTTGAGCTCGGTGAAGCGCTTGTGCTCTTCGGCGCTCAGCCGGTCGAGCCCGGCGCCCGCCTGCTCTTTTCTGCTGTCTTCGGTGAGTTCGCCTGATATCGCCAGACGTCCCGCCAGATCGGGGTGAGCGCGCAGCACGCCGAGGCGTTCCTCTTCGCTCGCCGCACGAAAGACTGCCACCATCGGCGTATGAACGCGATCGGCCGTCAGCTCGCCATGGATGAAACCGTCGTCATAGGCGCGTTCGGCGATGAACGGCGAATGCTCGAAGACGCCGCCGAAGCGGGTGACAAATTCCTCCCGCCCGCTCATCAGATCGTCTCCGGCTTGTGATGCTCATGCCAGTGCCTGGCGATCTCGATACGCTGCGGCACCCAGACCTTCTCGTGACCCAGCACATATTCCATGAAACGCTTCAGCGCCGCGGCACGGCCGGGACGGCCCACGAGGCGGCAATGCAGGCCGACGGACATCATCTTCGGGCTGCCCTCCCTGCCTTCCTCATAGAGCGTGTCGAAGGCATCCTTCAGATAGGCGAAGAACTGGTCGCCGGAATTGAAGCCCTGCGGTGTGGCGAAACGCATGTCATTGGTTTCGAGCGTATAGGGAATGATCAGGAACGGCTTGCCGTCCACGCCCTTCACCCAATAGGGCAGATCATCGGCGTAAGAGTCCGACGAATAAAGGAAACCGCCCTCTTCCTGCACCAGCCGCAGCGTGTTGTCGGATGGCTTGCCCTGGTACATGCCGTAGGGCCGCTCGCCGGTCAGTTCGGTATGCAGGCGCACGGCTTCGAGAATGTGCTTGCGCTCCAGATCCTCGGGGAAATCCTTGTATTCCAGCCAGCGGTAGCCGTGGCTGGCGATTTCCCAGCCGGCCTCCTTCATCGCCGCAACGGCTTCCGGATTGCGCGCCATGGCAAGCGTCACGCCATAGACGGTCGCCTGCATCTTCAGATCGGTGAACATCCGCCACAGCCGCCAGAAGCCGGCGCGCGAGCCATACTCGTAGATCGATTCCATGTTGAGATTGCGCTGGCCAGGCCAGGGCTGGGCACCGACGATCTCCGAAAGCAGGTTCTCCGAGGCCGGGTCGCCATCGAGGATCGAGCTCTCGCCACCCTCTTCGTAATTGATGACGAATTGCACGGCGACATGGGCGCCGCCGGGCCATTTCGGATCGGGTGTGCTGCGGCCGTAGCCGACGAGATCGCGCGGATATGTATCGAATGCCATCAAATCACCTTCTCGAAGACAGGCGAAACGGTAGCACCCGGAGAGCGAAAGTCGAGCCGGAAATGTGCAAGAGACTTTCACGGAAATCGCGAAAGTCTCTCACGAAATCGCTCAGCTGAGCCCGATCGCCCTGAGGATCGCCACGCAGACGACGCCCGATGCCACCGCCGCCAGCATCGGCAGCCGAAGCGCGGCAAGCGCCGTCACCGCGCAGGCGATGGTCTCGGCAATGCCGGTCGCAAAGGCGGTCGGCGCGACGACCGCCATCAGAACCGCCGGCGGAATGGATTCGATCGCCTTGCGCCTGCTGCCTTCGAGCGAGACATGGCGAATGAGGATGAGACCGCTGATGCGCGTCGCGATGGTTGCCGCCGCCATCGCCAGGATCGCAAGCAGTGTGGAAAGATCGAGCGTCATGGCGTTACCTCGATGCGGCGCCTGCCACTGAAGAGAGCGGTGACGAGACCGGCGAGAGCACCGGCGGCGATATACCAGACACCAGGAATGAAATGCTGGGTGAGCACGGCCGCCGCACCACTGGCGAGCAGCACCGCACCCGTTTCCGGCCCCTTCCAGAAGCCCATGACCAGCACGATGAAGACGGCGGGAAAAGCAAAGTCGAGGCCGAGCGTGACGGGATCGCCAAGGAACGCGCCAAGCGTGGCGCCCGCCAACCCCGAGATCACCCAGGCGAGATAGAAGGGTGTCGCGAGCCCGGCGAACCACGCAGGCGTCAGCCGCGCCACACCGGCCCGGAACTCGGCCATCGCCCAGATCTCGTCGGCAAGGAACAGCACGGAGAGATAGCGGGCGCGCGGCGGAAAGGCCTGCATCTTGGTGCCGATCGAAGCACCCATCAGCACGTGGCGGATATTGACGAGCAATGCCGCAAAACCCAGCCCCGCCCAGGAGGCCGGATGCGTCCAGATATCCATCGCCACGAATTGCGAGCCGCCGGCAAAGACCAGCGCGCTCATCAGCCCGGTCTCGACGGGCGAAAGCCCCTTGGTGGCGGCCACCGCGCCGAAGACCAGCCCGATCGGGATGACGGCGGCGATCAGCGGCGCGATCGCCCGCATGCCGCCGGAAAATTCCGCCCAGAATTCATTCTTGTTCACGTTCAAAAACTCCGCTTGCTGCGGAGGTCATAGAGCCGCGCCGAAGCGGCGTCTTGAACGAAAGTGATTATCGGGCCCGGTACTGGCCGGGCGTTATCCCGGTGCGCGCCTTGAAATGGCGGGTGAAATGCGCCTGATCGGCAAAGCCGCACTCGAGCGCGATCTCCGCCGGCTGCTCGCCCGCCTGCAGCTTGCGCCGCGCGATCCGCACGCGGATATCGGTCAGGAACGCATGCGGCGTGATGTGAAATTCCTTGCGGAAGGCGCGGATCAGATGCGCGCGGCTGAGCCCGGCAACGCCTGCCAGTTCCTCGAGCCCTATATCGGTCGCGTAGTTCTCCATCAGGTAGTCGCGGGCCTGGCGCACCGCCGACCGCTCCTTGGTATCGACGGGCACGATGATCGAACTGCCATGCTGGCGGAACATCGCGTCGAGCACCTGGAACATCGCCTGGCTGCTCTCCAGCGCCCCGCTGCCGATTTCGAGAATCTCATGCGCCTGCTGAAAGGCGGCGGCGAGCTTCGGGTCGTGCAGGATCTGCTTGCCGAAGGCGGGCGTACCCTGAAAGCTCTTGCCGGTCACATCTTCGAGGACTTCCCGGAACAGCGCCATGTCAGGATAGATCATCCGGTAGCGGTATCCGCCCTCGGTCGGCGCCCCGTCATGCGTCTCGCCGGGATTGATCAGATAGAGGTCGCCGGGGCCGGATGCCTCGCGCGTGCCGCGGATCGTGGCGATCTGGCTGCCGCTCTCGATGGCGCCGATACTGAACGTATCATGCGCATGCGGCGCGAATTCGTGGGTCAGGAAGGTTGCGCTCAGGCATTCCATGCCGCCGAAACGGCGGTCGCGCCAGAAGCGCGTCGTCTCCGCGCCGGCAAGCGGCATGACATCGGTTGCCTGTTCCTGCGAGATATTCTGCATCGCGCGGATATAGCACCAATCCGCGCCGGCTTCTTGAACAAAAGTGATCAAGCGATCTTGCGGGCGCTGACCTTGCCCATCGGGTGCAGCGAATGCACGCGGAAGGGACCGCCCATACCCTCTTCCATCATCAGCGCGATGTTGGAGATCTGGATCGGATCGTTCAGCACCGGCTCGAAGATCGATCGCAGCGCCTGCTCGATGCGGGGCATGTCGACGCAATTGACCGGACCGGTGACCGGCATGTGGAACCGGAATTCGTCCATCACGTAAGGGTTGCCCCAGCGGTGCAGATTGGCGAATTGCGCCGCCGAGAGACCATCGGGATCGCTGCGCTCGATATCGGCTTCCGATAGAGGCGCGCGGAAGCGGTCGAAATGCTGGACGATGGAAGATGCCAGATAGCGCACGTTCTCGCAGGGCAGCGTCGGCACCAGGCTGTAATAATTGCCGAGCCGGGCCACTTCGATACGCGGCACACTGAAAGGCTGGATCGTGCCGGAGAACCGCATCAGCTCCCGCAATAGTTGCGCTTCCGAAACATCCGCGGAAAGGTGGAACGGTGCCTTCAGCACGCCATGAAATCCATAGCGGCGCGGCACGGCCGTGTGGAAGGCGATCTCGTGAATGCCAAGCCCGCGAACGGCCGGCGGCTCCAGCATCTCGCCCGAAAAGACGTTACGGCCAAGCCAATTGGCCGCCACATGGCTGAGCGGATCGCTCGGCGAAGGCGTGAAGCAAATGGCATAACGCATGCGATTTCCTCCATCTGAGTGCACGGCGCACGGCCGAATCCGGCGCCATCGATGCGCTAGCAGATAGGTGATTTGCATGACAGAATAACGAAATAAGCTCTGGACTAATTCACGTTTAGCGTGAAGCGGCCGTCATATGGCTGGAAAGCGCGAAACTATCCGGCAGGTCGAACCCCGCGGGCTGACCGGCAATCTCGCGAGTGACGCATTCCGCCAGCCGGTGGGCGAGCCCGAAACTCACCTTGAAACCGCCCGTCAGCGCATGGAGCCGCGGATGATCGGGATGGCGCCCCACCATCGGATCGCGATCGATCGCCTTCGGCCGCAACCCTGCCCAGCGTTCGACGACGGGCGCATCCGCCAACGCCGGCGCCATTTCGCGCGCCGCCGCAATCAACGGTTCCAGCTGGTCATCGGTGCCATAGGGATCGGCAAAACTGTTCTCGCTGGTGCTGCCGATCGCGACATGCCCGCCTTCATGCGCCACGATATAGAGCCCGTCGCGGAAGATCACCGGAAAAGCCGGATCGATATCGGCCTTCAGCAACGCCGCCTGCCCCTTGACCGGCTGCCCCAACAGCTGTGGCAAACCCGGATTGAAGCGCTGCAGGATCGGGAAGGATGCGTGCCCGGCCGCGATGATGCAGTGACCGAAGCTCATCTGGGTGCCATCGATTTCGGCGACACCGGTCTCAACGCCCAGCGAACCAAGCGCCGCCATCTCGGCAATCCGTACATGCCGCGCCTTGTCGAGAAATGCCTTGAGCGCAGTGACCAGCGACCGCGGCGCAACGCGGGCCGCCAGCGTGTCGTGCACGAAGCCGCTCTCGCCCGCAGCCGGATCGATCCAGCCGCTGACGGCGGGCAGATCGGAAACATGCCAGTGAAACGCCCGGCCCTGCTGGTTCCAGTTGACCTCGGCATCGGCCGAATGCCGGAGCGCGATCGTCTTCAAATGGGGCTTCGGCAGCGGAATGATCCGGCCGGAGCGCCGGTAGCCTGCGGAAAGGCCGGTGGCGGCTTCCAGTGCCGCGATCTCGGTTTCGAGGCTGAGCAGCGCGTCGAACTGGAACTGCTTCTTGGCATTCCACTTGTCCGGCATATGCGGCATCAGCGCGCCCAGCAGGCCGCCGCTGGCGCCCCCGCCGATCCGCCCGGCATCGATCAACAGCGTATCGATGCCCAGCCGCTCGGCATATACCGCCGCCCACAGACCCATGATGCCGCCGCCGGCGATCAGCAGATCGGCGGATTGACCGGAGAGAAGAGCCGGACTATCGGCTTGTGGCATGACAGATATCGATCCCGATCAGATTGGCAGCAACAGCCAGCCGCTCGAATGGCGAGACGGCGATATGCCCTATTCGCAGGCCTTTGGCGATCACTTTTATTGCCAGACCGACGGCCGCCTCGAATGCGGCCACGTCTTCCTTTCCGGCAACGGCCTGCCGGAGCGTTGGGCGGAAAAGCAGAGCTTCCAGATCGGTGAACTCGGCTTCGGCACCGGCCTGAACTTTGCCGAGACCTGGCGCCAGTGGAAGCTGCACCGCAGGGACGGCCAGCACCTGCACTTCATGTCCTTCGAGCTCTACCCGATGCAGCGTGACGAGATTGCCCGCGCCCTCTCGCACTGGCGGGAGATCGACGCCGAGCGCGACGGGCTGACCGCCGCCTGGCCCGATAGCCCGCAAGGCATCATCAGCCTCGATCTCGATCCGCAGACCCGTCTCAGCGTCGTCTGCGGTGCGGCACTCGATGGCGTCAGGGCCGCCGAGCCGCGCTTCGATGCCTGGTATCTCGATGGCTTCGCCCCGTCGCGCAACGGCGACATGTGGTCGGAAGAGCTGATGCGTCTCGTCTGCGAGAAAACCGTTCCCGGCGGCAGCTTCGCCACCTATGCCGCCGCCGGCTTCGTCCGGCGCAATCTCGTTGCGGCAGGCTTTGCCGTCGAGCGCCGCAAGGGCTTTGCGGGAAAGCGCGAAATGCTCTGCGGCCCGAAGGCCCTATAGGCCGGAGCGGCCCGGCAGCGGCTCGCTCTTGCCGAGCCACAGCTGGATCTTCTCTTCCAGCAGCTCCGGGCTGATCGGCTTCGACATATAGTCGTCCATGCCGGCATCGAGGCAGAGCTCGCGGTCGCTTTCCAGCGCATGCGCGGTGACGCCGATGATCGGCACGCGATGCCCCTGCCCGCGTTCGCGCGAGCGGATCGCCCGTGTCGCATCGTGACCGTTCATCACGGGCATCGACACATCCATCATGATGATCCGCGGCGAATACGCTTCCCAGGCATTGACCGCTTCCTGGCCGTTGTTGACGACGAGGAAGCTCAGGCCCGTGCCCTGCAGGATCTGGGTGAAGACGATCTGGTTGACCTCGTTGTCCTCGGCCACCAGCACGTCGATGAAATCGGCCTTGCGGCGCGGCGTCTCGATTTCGGGCTCGGCCTCTTCCGGCTCCGGCACCTTGGCGGCGAGCTCGGCCTGCAGCCGCGCAAGCTCGGCTTCGGACGCCTGCTTGACGCGCTTGGCCCTGACGACCTCGACGATCGTGCCGCGCAGCAGGTTGGCGCGCGCCGGCTTCATCAGATGCGCCTGGCCGTTCAGCGCCGCAAATTCCTTCTCGGAACCCGATATGTCCATCGACGTCAGGAAGATGATCGGCAGGTTTTCGAAACGCCGGTCGGCGCGCAGCTTGCGCGCCACTTCGGCGCCGTTCATCTGCGGCATGTGATAGTCGAGCACCAGCGCATCGACCTCGACGCCCACCTGATGCGCCGCTTCCAGAATGGCGATCCCCGTCGCGCCGCTTTCCGCCGCCACGCCATCGAAACCCCAGAGCGTCAGCTGTTCGCTGAGAATGCTGCGGTTCACCTCGTTGTCGTCGATGACGAGAATGCGCGCGCCGCGCACATTGACCGGCAGCGGCTTCGGATCGAGCTTGGCCGCCGCCACCGCGAACGGCAGGTTGACGGTGAAGACGGTCCCGCGCCCCGGTTCACTCTCGGCATGGATGTAGCCGCCGAAGAGATCGACGAGACCGGCGGTGATTGCCAGCCCCAGGCCCGTTCCCTCGTGACGCCGCGTCGAGGAGGAATCGACCTGCGAGAACTTGTCGAACACCGATTGCAGCTTGTCCGTCGGGATACCGATACCGGTATCCTCGATCCTGAGCTCGACCATGATCTCGCCGTCCGATCCCTGACGGAATCCGATATCGACGAAGACATGGCCCTTCTCGGTGAACTTGACGGCGTTGCCGACGAGATTGGTGACGATCTGCCGGAAGCGCCCGGCATCGCCGATCACGGCGGCAGGCAGGTTCGGATCGGCGCGCACCAGCAGTTCCAGATCCTTCTCGGCCGCCGGTGACGACAAGAGCGTCGCCACATCCTCGACCGCCTCGACCATGTCGAAGGCCGCCTTGCGCAGCTTCATCTGCCCGGCATCGATCTTCGAGAAATCGAGGATGTCGTTGATGATCGTCAGCAGCGCATTGCCGGATTTGACGATGATGTCGATGAAGGTCTTCTGGCGCGCATCGAGATCGGTCTTCGCCATCAGTTCGGCCATGCCGAGAACGCCGTTCATCGGCGTGCGGATCTCGTGGCTCATATTGGCGAGGAATTCGGACTTGGCGCGGTCGGCAGCCTCGGCGCGCGACAGCAGCCGCTCCAGCTCGCCCTCGCGCTGCTTCATCTCGGTGACGTCGGTGAAGAGAGCGATCCAGTGGCCGCGCTCGCTGATCGTCGCGTCCATATTCACCCAGCGCTCGCCGGAAATATGGAAGACGGTGGTGATCGGCTGGCGCGTGGCGATGCTGCTGCGCCAGTAATGCAGCGTATCGGCCGCGGCGCCATTGAAGTCGCCGCGCTCGGCGCAAAAATTGAAGAGATCGATCCAGCCGCGCCCGGCGGCCAGATATTCCGGCGGGATCTGCAAGACGCCGGAGAGCGCATCGTTGGAAAGCTGGATGATGCCGTCCTGAACGATCGCCAGCCCCTGCGGCATCGCCCGCGTCGCATCGCGCATCAGTTCGCCGAGCGTCTCGATCGCCGCTTTGGCGTCATGGACTTCCTGCTCGCGCTGGCGGATGGCGCTGATATCGGAATAGGTCAGCAGGATGCGGTCGTCGGAAATGCGGCGGCTGTCGAAAATGATCGACTTGCCGCCCGACCAGTTGAGCTCCACCGGCTCCGGATCGTCGGCGGTCGAGAAGTGATGGCGCCGCGATTCCAGGATTTCTTCCGGCGTCTGAGTGTAGCCGTAGCGCCCGAGCGCGTGATTGCGGCGGATCACGTCCATGAACGGCCGCCCGTCGAAACGGTCCTCGATCGGCAGATCGCTGATCAGGTAGAACTCGTCGTTGACGTAGAGGATATCGAGCTTGTTATCGAGGATCAGCACGCCGACCGGCAGCGAGCGCAGGATGCTCTCGATATCCCGGTGCAGCACTTCGGCATGCTGCTGCGATTGGATGAGCTCCGCCTCACGCTCTTTTAGCGGCGAGATATCGGAGAAGGAACCGACGACATAGAGCTTGCCGTCGGGCGTCTGCACGCGGTTGACGCGCGACAGGATCGGATAGGACTTGCCGTCGGTGCTCGGCAGCTTGCCCTCGACCTCAGTCAGCGAGCCGTTCTTCAGCGCCAGGCAGTTTTCTTCATAAATGGCGCCACCGCCGTCTTTGCCGAACATTTCGTGCTCGGTCAGCCCCAGCACCTTGGCGCGGTCGTGACCGGTGAAGGTCTCGTAATATTGGTTGGCATAGACGAGACGGTGCTGCTCGTCGCGGGCGAAGGCCGCGACCGGCAGATCTTCCATGATCGTGCGCAGCAGATCGAGCTCGGCAACGCTCTTGTGCCAGCCGGTCTCAGCGACATGCCTGGAGCCGCCTCGGTAAGCCGCATTGACGGCGAGCGGCCGCCCGTCATCGCCGAAGATGCCGACGGGATGGTCGAGCTTTTCGAGCGCCGAACGCACCCGCTCGAAATCGGCAAGCAGCGCCTGATCGGGACCGGAGGCGACAGGACGGCGTGGCTGCGCCCGCTTCTCGAAAACGCCGAGCACATAGGCCCGCTCTTCCGATGGCATGAAGCTTTCGATCTGCACCCGCTCGTGACTTGTGGCCGCCCGGTCGAAGCAGATTGCGCTTTCCTCGGTGCCGAAGACCAGCGCCCGGCGCTCCTTGTCCTCGCGCTCGTCCTCTTCCGGCCGGTTGAGAACCTCGCGGCTGCGGCGGCCGATGAAATCGGAAATGTCGAGACCGAAAAAATGCGCATAGGCGGCGTTCACAGCGACATAGCGAAGCTCGCTGTTCTTCACATAGGCTGGCGTATCCAGATCCGCGATCCGGCTGCATGCCAGTTCCAGAAGGTTGCCTGCCGATGTCAAAAAGCGTCCACTCCCGCTGTGAATGAAATATTCACGTCTGCAACCATAATGCCAAGTCGCTTAACAAGCTTTTAACCATAAAATCTTACAGCGCGAGCGGCAGGCGCCGAAAGCGGCGTTAAAGTTGAATCAGAACGGCAGCGGCGGGTCTCATCCCCTTGCGTTCATTTGCGCTTTCGCCCTCGCGAAAATGCGGCAAAACCCCGGCAATCATGACGAAAATTTAATTCCGCAAGCGCTTGTGCGACCATCAACGCGCCGCGATCGGGGCGGATTCTGACCATGGCTTCAAGACAAGCCTTGTCCATGAAAGGAATTCGACATGTCCGTTCTTCATAAGACCATGGCGGCGGGCCTGATTGCGCTGACCTTTGCCGGCGCCACCTTCGCCACCACAGGAACAGCCAATGCCCGCGGCGGCGACGCCTTCTGGGGCGGTGTTGCCGGAGGCGTCGTTGGCGGCGTGGTCGGCGGCGCAATTGCCTCGCGCCCCTATTATCCCGGCCCCTATGCCTACTATCCGCCGCCGCGGGCCTACCCGGCCTATCCGGCTTACTACGCGCCCCGCTATTGCCACACGGAATGGCGCTATGACCGCTGGGGCCAGCCCTTCCGCGCCGAAGTCTGCAGACGCTGAGTGACTTGCGGCGCCGCTTCCTCCCGGCGGCGCCGTCTTTTCCCTAGAACCAGAGATCGCGCACGCAGCGCCCCGTCGACGGCAGATCGGTGAAGGTCACCAGCCCGTCGAAATGGTCGATCGCCAGATCCTCCACCGCCTCCGGCGGCGCAAGCCTGACATTGACCGCCATCCGCCGCCGCCCATCCGATTCCAGCACCAGACCGCGCCAGGCGAGAACGCAGGCGCAGTCAGGGCAGAACAGGATCTCCAGCGGCGACTTGTCCCTTCCCGAGCGCGTATAGGACGCCGTCGGCCCGCTGACCGCCACCCGCTCGCCTTCATAATCATAGGCCCAGAGCGTGCCGTACCGGCGGCAGAGCGTGCAGTTGCAGGCGGTGATCGATCCCGGATCGCCTTCCAGCGTCCAGTGCGCCTTGCCGCAATGACATGAGCCGATCATCATGACGTGATCTCCTCCTTCGCAGTCGATGCGCCATCCTGCCGGAATGAACCGGCAACCGCAATCAGCCTTGATCCGGCTCAATGAGCCCGCGGCCCGCCTCGATCATAGTCGTCTCTTGCGGCGTTGCCGCACGGGAGGGCCATTCGATGACGTCGCCGATCCGCTCCATATTCGACGCGCTCGATCCCGGCGATGCGCTCGGCGAAGTCCTCTTCGGATTGATCATGGCGCTGACATGGACCGTCGGCTCCCGGCTCGTCATGCATGAGGAAGGCATCGAGGTGCGCGATCTCGTCGTCGCGACGCTCGGCTGCAACGCCGCCTGGGCGATCATCGATGCCGTCCTGTTCGTGCTCGGCACCAGTTTCTACAAGAGCCGGCGCCTGCGTCTCTTCCGGCATATCAAGGCCGCCCGCAACGAGGCGACGGCGCTTGCCGTGCTTGCCGAGGAATTTCCGATCGAGGACACCCCGTTCTCGGGAAAGACCGCCGATGCCGAAGCTCTCTACCGCTCGCTCCTGGCGCTGACCGCCCGCGCCGAGCCGCGAAAGGCATTGCTGACGAGAAACGACATCCTCGCCGCCACCGGGATCGGCATCCTGGTTTTCGCAACCGCCATCCCCGCCGTGATCCCCTTCTTCCTGATCGCCGATGCCGAACTGGCGCTGCGCGTCAGCAACCTCGTGCTGATCGCCCTGCTCTTCATCACCGGCTATGCATGGGCAAGTTTTTCCGGTGGCAGACCGCTCTATGCCGGGCTCACGATGACCGGTCTCGGCCTCGTACTCGTGCTGATCGCCGTCGCGCTCGGCGGCTGACGCATACAGCAAAAGCACGGCACTCGCGCCTCGATGGTGTGTCGTCCCTGCATCATTCTCTGCAAAGTAGAAAAGATCCGGTTGGCAAGACCGGATTTGTCCGGTACAAAATCTCCATCGCTGCAGATCAAACAGAGGAGGCGTTGCATGACATCAGTATTCATCGAAACCCTCCCGTCCGGAATGATCCGACACTAGGTCATTCCAATTCGCGGCCCGCCCAGGGCACGCGGCAAGCGGTTTTAACGTCTTTCACAGCGCCACCGATCTGCCGGGGTTATTTCGTCTCCCGTTCCGGCTGTGTCTATTCACTCTCGATTTTGGGGCCGGCTGCCCTCGATATGGCGCCGGACTGGTTAAAATGACTCGCAAGAAGCTCGACTTCCGTGCCGATGCTTATCGCAACGTGCTCGGCTTTGTTTTTCGTCAATGGACGCATCGCCCTGCCCTCGTCGGCAGCATTATTCTGCTGGTCATCGCCAGCACGCTCGCCGAAGTTCTTGTCCCGGTCTTCTCCGGCCGGATCGTCGATGCGATCGCCGGCGGCAATGCGGCCGATGGCGCAATCCGCGCCTTCGTTGTCGTTGCGGCGCTCGGCCTCACCAGCGTCGTGCTGCGCTGGTTCATCTTCAACGGCATCATCCGCCTGACGCTGCGCATCATGGCCGATGTCGCCAATAGCGGCTTCCACAAGGTGCAGCGCTTCTCCACCGACTGGCATGCCAACAGCTTCGCCGGCTCGACGGTGCGCAAGATCACCCGCGGCATGTGGGCGCTGGATGCACTGAACGACCTGTTGCTGGTTGCGCTCCTGCCGTCGGTCGTCATGCTCGCCGGCGCCAGCATCGTGCTCGGCAGTTACTGGCCGGTCATGGGGCTCATCGTGGCGGCGGGATCGCTGATCTATATCGGCGTCACGGTCATCCTCTCGATGGGCTACGTCTCGCCTGCGGCCAAGCTCGCCAATGCCTGGGATACCAAGCTCGGTGGCGCGCTTGCCGATGCGATCAGCTGCAACTCGGTGGTCAAGGCCTTCGGCGCCGAAGACCGCGAGGAAGAGCGCCTGAGCCACGTTCTCGCCAAATGGGACAGCCGCACGCGGCGGACCTGGCGGCGCGGCACGCTGAACGGCACGATCCAGGGCTTCATGATGGTCTCGATGCAGGCAGGCATCCTCGGCACCGGCCTCATCATGTGGCAGAAAGGCCTGGCGACGCCGGGCGACATCACCTTCGTGCTGGCGATGTTCTTCGTGCTGCAGGGATATCTGCGCTCGGTCGGGCAGGATATCCGCAACCTGCAGCGCGCCGTCAACGACATGGAAGAGCTGGTGCTGCTCGACAAGACGCCGCTCGGCATCGAGGACAGGCCGGACGCCAGGGCGATCGCCATCGGCAAGGGCGAGGTCATCTTCGATCGCGTCACCTTCCAGTATGGCGCCCATCCGACGCCGCTTTATGACGACTTCTCCGTCGCCATCAAGCCGGGAGAGCGCGTCGGTCTGGTCGGTCATTCGGGCTCGGGCAAGACGACCTTCGTCAAGCTCATCCAGCGTCTCTATGACGTCAATTCCGGTTCGATCCGGATCGACGGGCAGGATATCGCCCAGGTGACGCAATCGAGCCTGCGCGGCCAGATCGCCATCGTCCAGCAGGAGCCGATCCTGTTCCACCGGACGCTGGCCGAAAACATCGCCTATGGCCGGCCGGAGGCATCGAGACGCGAGATCGAGGACGCCGCGAGACAGGCAAGCGCCCATCACTTCATCATGAGCCTTCCCAAGGGCTATGAGACGATGGTGGGCGAGCGCGGCGTCAAGCTGTCGGGCGGCGAACGCCAGCGCGTCGCCATCGCCCGCGCCTTCCTCGCCGATGCGCCCGTGCTGATCCTCGACGAGGCGACGTCCAGCCTCGACAGCGAGAGCGAAGTGCAGATCCAGCAGGCGATGGAACGCCTGATGGAGGGACGCACGACGCTGGTGATCGCGCACCGCCTGTCGACCGTCAGGGCACTCGACCGCCTGCTGGTCTTCGACAAGGGCAGGATCGTCGAAGAAGGCGACCACCAATCGCTCGTCCGCCTCAACAACGGCATCTACCGCCGCCTGTTCGAGCGGCAGGCGCTGGAGCTCACCAAGGGCCTGGTGGCATGAACCCGAAGCACCGGAGCACGGCCTCCGGTGCTTCGACCCCTCAGGATTTCCGCGTCAAACCCAGGACATCCTGCATGTCGTATTCGCCCGGCGCCCGCCCCATGACCCAGCGGGCGGCAGCCAGTGCGCCGCGGGCAAACATGCCGCGGTCGAGCGCCGAATGCGACAGCGTCAGCACTTCCTCTCCAGCCGCAAACATGACGCTGTGCTCGCCGACAATGCCGCCGCCGCGGATCACCGAAAAGCCGATTTCACCGGCCGGGCGCTCGCCGGTCATGCCGTCGCGGCTGCGCCGCTCGACGGATGAGAGCGCCACACCGCGGCCATCGGCGGCGGCTTCGCCGAGCATCAGCGCCGTGCCGGATGGCGCATCGACCTTGCGGCGGTGATGAGCCTCGAGGATTTCGATGTCCCAGGTTTCAGCGGGCAATGTGCCCGCAACCTGCGCGACGAGGCCGACCAGCATGTTGACGCCGATCGAGAAATTGCCGGAGCGGACGATCGCGACCTTGCTGGCCGCCCTGTTGATCCGTTCAAGCTCATCCGCCTCGAAGCCCGTTGCACCGATCACCAGCGCCGGTCCGTTTCTCTCCGCGCAGAGTTCGGCCAGTTCGGCCGCCGCCGATGCCGTGGAGAAATCGAGGATCACGTCCGCCGTCTCGATGGCCACGGAGCGATCGACAAGCCCGTCGCCGCCGGTCCGGCCGATGCTGCAGACGTGGGCAAAGGCAGGATCGTCGGCAAGCGCGGAAAGAATGGCGCGGCCCATATGACCCCGGGCGCCGCTGACGGCAATTTTGACAGGCAAGGTCACGGGCATCTCCATCCGCATAGGGGGCAACCGAAGCACCGGCGCGCCTCGAACCCTGCGATATGGCAAAACGGCAGCCTTGCCTACCGTCACGATGAAGACGGTTAGCCAAAGCGCCCGGCCCGCGGCGCGGACCGGGCGCTCTGATCGCTTACCACTTCACGCGGATACCGGCAGTGCCGCTCAGTGCATAGCTGCTGCCGACATTCTCGAGCGAGGACCGTGCGGTCGCTTCACCGTAGACGGAGGTGCGCTCGTCGTTCCAGCTATAGGAACCGCCGAGCGTCACACCGGCCGAGAGCCGGTCGTTTTCCGTCTTGAAGCGCAGGCCCGCGACATCGACCGCCGTTCCCTGCAGGAACTCGTAGTAGAGGTTTGCGGAGCCGTAGAGCTTGGCATGAACCGTCTTGCCGTCGGCTTTCTCCCAGCTCTCGTCACGATCGAAGGCAATACCGGCGCGGCCGTTCAGGCTGTCGCCGCGATCGAGCGAAACCGGCGCGCCGAAGGCATCATGGAAATCATCGAAATCGACCGACGAATAGATGAGCTGCGCCTGCGGCGTGATCGACCACGAACCGGCCGAGGCAAAGCGGCGCCCTGCCTCGATGCTGAGCGTCGATCCGAAGCCGCTATTGCCGCCCTTCAGGTCGGCATTGGTGAGATCGGATTTCAGCGTCGTGTCGTAGAGGGTGAACTGCCCCTGCGCATCGGCATAGAAGCCATCCGCGCCATACCAGGTGAGCGTCGCGCCGACGCCCTGGCCCATCGTCTCGATCTTGCCGTCGCCGTAGATCGAGCTGACATCGCCGGTGATCGTGCCGAAATGCGCCGTCAGCCCGCCGATCAGCAGGCCCTTGCCGCTCTGATAGAGTTCGCCGTCGACGCCGCCTTCGGCCTTCCAGAGATCGTAATCATAGGTGGCGCCGCTGGTGCTGGAAGCGGGATCGACGCGGCCATACATGCCCTCGGTGCGCATCCACACGCCATCCGGCCCGTTTGCGGCGACCGGATCGCTGCCGGTCTCCCAGTAGCGGTCGCCGACGCGCTGCTGCAGCGTGCCGATGGCATTCAGCTGCTGCAACATCTGCGGATAGACCTCGTAGATCGGCACGCCCGCCTGATAGAGCGGCGCCGTCGATGTCGCAATCAGCACCGAGCGCAGATACCAGTCGCCATCGGCAGGTGTGGCGATGCCGTTCTGATAGAGCCGGTAGGCATAGGCGCCACCGACGACGGCCTGATCGCCGTTATAGACATAGTCGCCCTGCAGCGAGAAGGTGCCGGCCGATGTGCCGCCGACATCGATGATCTTGATGCCCTCGACCGTCTGCGCCCCGGCACCTCCGGCATTCGTCACCCGCACGGTGGTCGTCCCCGCCGTATTGCCTGTGACGACGAGCTGGCTGGTCGCCGACGTATCGCCGCCGAGCACCGACTGGATATCGAGCACGCCGTTATTGCCGGTATAGTCGCCCGAGATCGTCAGTGCGCCCACGGCACCGCTTCCCGCCACGATGGTCCCCGAATTCGTCACATCGCCGAAGATCGTGCCGCTGCCGCCAAGCGTCGCAAGGTTGGTGATGTCGCCGGTGACGCTGTCGGTCGCGTCGTCGCCGATCAGCAGCGTGCCGTCGGAGACGGTCCAGTCCGTCGTGGCCGTGCCGACGCCGTCGAGCAGCCACGTGCTGGTGCCTGTTTTCTCGAACGTATCGAAATTCTGATACTGCGCGGCGGCGCCGATCTCGTCGATATGGAAGGTCTCGTTGCCGGTGCCGCCCAGGCGCAGCGTATCGTTGAGAGTCGCGTTGCCGATGACATTGCCATTGATCTCGAACCCCTTCTGGAGCTCCAGCGTGAAATTCGATGTCGCGTTCGTCGTGACGATTGCATCCGCCATGCCACTACCGGCGCTGATCGTCCCGCTGTTGACGATGGTGGCATCGGCCATCTGCACGGAGATGGCGTAGGCATTGCTGCCGCCTTCGATCGTCGCGCCGGTGTTGTTGATGATCGTCCCGTTGGTGCGGATCTGCACGCCTTCCCCGCTGAAAACGGTTCCATTTACGCCGTCGCCACCGCGGATCAACCCGTTGTTGGTCAGCGTACTGAGGGCACCGGCAGGGCCTCCGAGGAACACGCCGAGTGCGCCGTTGCCCGTAGCGCTGCTTCCCCCCTGGATTACGCCGTTGTTGGTTATGTTGGTGCCGCGCTGTGCCTGAACACCGAAGCCTCCGCTTCCAGCGCCTGAATTGGATCCGCCGGTCACAGTACCGTTGTTGACAAACGTCGTCGCGCTCAAACTTGCGCCTGTGCTCGACGTGGCTCCTCCGTCAGGTCCGCCCGTTATCGAACCATTGTTTATCAGAGACGAAGTGCTGGCGCTGCTGATGACGATACCACGCTGAGCGGTCGCCCCCGCAAGCGAGCCTTCGATCGTCACGCTTTGCCCGCCGGTATTGTTGAATTGCACATTGGCAAGAGCGAACCCTTGGGTATCGATGGTGATCGGCTTGAGCGGCACTGGCATCACTGCACCGCTCGATGAGAATCCCGCCGTCAGCTTGATCGTCGCCGTCGCATCGCCATCGGCATTGGCCGTGTTGATCGCATTACGCAGTT
This sequence comes from Rhizobium sp. Rhizsp82, assembly GCF_047325115.1. NCBI lineage: Bacteria > Pseudomonadati > Pseudomonadota > Alphaproteobacteria > Hyphomicrobiales > Rhizobiaceae > Rhizobium > Rhizobium sp. Rhizsp82. The sequence continues at coordinate 3,564,616 of NZ_CP168570.1, forward strand.
CGGTGTCGTTGCTGACCAGATACTCAGCCCCGAGAGCCGGGGATGCCAGACAGCTGCCGAGCAGCAATCCGGCAAAGCTCACGCCGGCGAGAAGAGACTGCTGCTTTTCGAAAAACCTGATGCCGGGGGTGGCGCTCACGAATATCTCCATAAAGTTGATTCTAATATGAACAATTACACGTCTTGAATACGCTCCCCCTGCCCGCGTTCGACCGATCCGGCAAGCAACCATTAGGTTGTAAAGCGACAAACATTTTTCAGAAAACGACACGATGTTGCGGCGCAGCAACAGAATTTTCGACTATGAAACTTTTGTAAATCAATGTGTTAAGACATTGGTAATCTTCCGAACCATATTAGAAAAACCACATGTCGCATCCGAACGCCGGAAGGCGCCGCCGCCCCCACACGCGGCAAGGACCGGACGGCATGGAGCACACCAATTGATTGAGGTCGGCGACGCTCCGCGGATCACCGTCGCGGGGCCCGAAAATCGGCTGACATCGCCGCCTGCTCCGTCGCTCCCGGCAAAGCGCAAGGCAGCCATGCGGCCCATCCCCTTGACTTTCGGCGCGAACTAGACCAAATGCAGCCCAGCTTTCACCTTCCGGCCGCCGCGTGAGCGTGCCCCTGCCAGCAAATAGGAGCAGGAAGAAGGGGCAAAGCGCATTTCGAAGAGACCGCACCCAAGACGCGGCAGAAGCGCTGGAAAGCTTTTTCCAACAAGACAAGTTCCCACTTCACGCGGGGTTCTTGACGCCAGAACGACACCGGACCGCATAGGGCGCTCCGGTGGTTTGCTTTTGGCGCGCCCTGAAAAGGTTATGACTTGACCACTTTTGAATCGCTTGGTGTCTCCAAGCCGGTTGTCGCCACTCTTTTCCAGCTCGGCATCGAAACGCCGACCCCCATCCAGGAAAAGGCAATTCCGCTTCTCATCCAGGGCCGCGACCTGATCGGCCTTGCGCAGACCGGCACCGGCAAGACGGCCGCTTTCGGCCTGCCGCTCATCGAGAAGCTCATCCATGAAGAACGCCGCCCCGACAACCGCACGACCCGCACGCTGATCCTGGCGCCGACCCGCGAACTGGTGAACCAGATCGCCGTCAACCTGAAGAACTTCCTGCGCAAGTCGCATCTGCGCATCAACGTCGTCGTCGGCGGCGTATCGATCAACAAGCAGCAGCTGCAGCTCGAAAAGGGCACCGATATCCTCGTTGCCACGCCCGGCCGCCTGCTCGACCTCGTCGCCCGCCGCGCCATCGGCCTCACCGCCGTGCGCTACCTGGTGCTCGATGAAGCCGACCAGATGCTCGACCTCGGCTTCGTCCACGATCTGCGCAAGATCGCCAAGATGGTGCCGAAGAAGCGCCAGACCATGCTGTTTTCGGCCACCATGCCGAAGTCGATCGCCGATCTCGCTGCCGACTACCTGACCGATCCCGTCACCGTCGAAGTCACGCCTCCGGGCAAGGCTGCCGACAAGGTCGAGCAGTATGTCCACTTCGTCAACGGCAAGAACGACAAGACCGATCTCCTGAAGAAGTCGCTGACGCAGAACCCCGATGGCCGCGCCATCGTCTTCCTGCGCACCAAGCACGGCGCCGAGAAGCTGATGAAGCATCTCGATTCCGTCGGCTACTCGGTCGCCTCGATCCATGGCAACAAGAGCCAGGGCCAGCGCGAGCGCGCCCTCAAGGCCTTCAAGGACGGCGATATCAAGACGCTGATCGCCACCGACGTCGCCGCCCGCGGCATCGACATCCCGGCTGTCAGCCACGTCTATAATTACGACCTGCCGGAAGTTGCCGAAGCCTATGTCCACCGCATCGGCCGTACCGCACGTGCCGGCCGTGACGGCATCGCGATCGCCTTCTGCGCGCCGGATGAAGCCCGCCTGCTCCGCGACATCGAGAAGCTGATGAACATCAGCATCGCAGTTGCCAGCGGCGAAGCTCCGGCCGACATGCGCGCTGCCCCGCGCCGTGGAAACGGCAACGGCAATGGCAACAACCGCAATCGCGGCGGCGAGCGCCGTGGTGGTGGTGAGGGCCGTTCCGGCGAAGGCCGCAGCGAAAACCGTAACGGCGGCGAAGGCCGCGGCAACCGTCCGCAGCGTCCGCGCCGCGAAGGTGAAGCCGGCGAAGTCCGCGCCGGTGGCGAAGAGCGCCGCGAGCGCCGTCCCCGTCCCGAGCGCCAGAAGCAGCGCAACGAGGACTTCCGCGGCCAGCGCCGTGGCGAAGCGACCCCGGATGCCGGTCCCGACAACGATCTCGCATCGACCTCGGATTTCCGCACGGCCAAGAAGCCGCAGCGCCCGAACCATGCCGGTGGCGAAAACCACAATCGCCATCACCCCGGCGCTGCCCGCAACGGCAACGGCCGTCCCGGCCGCAAGCATGGCGAGGGCCAGCAGGCCCATGGCGAGCGCAAGGACGGCTCCGGCGGCATGCGCCGCAAGGGTCCCCGCAATGGTGGCGGCCAGCGCCGCGAACAGGCCTGAGACAGGTCTGAACACTGAATTCAGAAAGAGGCCGGTATCATCCGGCCTCTTTTTGTTTTAGAACCACGGTGACGGAATACTTCCGGACCGGCGGCCTTGAACAGCCGCGGCCCGGCAGCCATATGCGAACGAAATTGCAATCTGCATTGCGAGACGCCGGGGTCTATCGTCGATCAGAGCAGATTTGTTTGAAAGCCAGCGTCTGAGAGGCGGCTGGAGACGATTACGTGCATTCCATTTCAAGCTCCCATTGATCAAGAGAGACTGCCCGTGCCATTGCCTCAAAATTCCAGCGCCAAGCGCTTCCAGCTGATTCTGATCAAGCCGTCGCATTACGACGACGATGGCTACGTGATCCGCTGGTGGCGGGCGATGATCCCGTCCAACTCGCTGGCAGCACTCTATGGCATCGCCGCCGACTGCGCCGAACGCGAAGTGCTCGGCCCCGGTGTCGGCATCGATATCAAGGTGATCGACGAGACCAATACCCGCGTCAACATTCCCGAGCTTCTGGCGCAGCTTGCCCGGCACGGCAATTTCGGCATGGTCGGACTGATCGGCGTGCAATCGAACCAGTATCCCCGCGCGCTGGATATCGCCCGCCCCTTCCGCGCCGCCAATATTCCGGTGTCGATGGGCGGTTTCCATGTGTCGGGCTGCCTGTCGATGCTCGACGGTAAGGCAGTCGAACTCGATGCCTGCCGCGAGATGGGCATCTCGATGTTCGCCGGCGAAGCCGAGGGCCGTCTCGATAAGGTGCTGCAGGATGCCGCCTACGGCCAGCTCGAGCCCGTCTACAATTTCATGAACGACCTGCCGGGCATCGGCGGCACGCCTGTGCCCTTCCTGCGCAAGGAAAACATCCAGCATACGCTCGGCCTCTCCAGCAGCTTCGATGCCGGCCGCGGCTGCCCCTACCAGTGTTCCTTCTGTACCATCATCAACGTCCAGGGCCGCAAGTCGCGCTTCCGTTCCGCCGATGACATCGAGAAGCTGGTGCGGATGAACTGGGCGCAGGGCATCCACAAGTTCTTCATCACCGACGACAACTTCGCCCGCAACCGCGATTGGGAAGCGATCTTCGACCGGCTGATCGAACTCCGGGAAAAGGACGGCATTCCGCTCGGCCTGATGATCCAGGTCGATACGCTCTGCCACAAGATCCCGAACTTCATCGAGAAATCGAAGCGCGCCGGCGTCACGCGCGTCTTCATCGGCCTCGAAAACGTCAATCCGGACAATCTGACGGCCGCCAAGAAGAACCAGAACAAGATCACCGAATATCGCAAGATGCTGCTCGCCTGGAAGGCGCAGGGCATCATGACGCTCGCCGGCTACATCCTCGGCTTCCCGGCCGATACGCCGGAGAGCATCCGCCGCGACATCCAGATCATCCAGCACGAGCTCCCCCTCGATGTCATCGAGTTCTTCGTGCTCACCCCGCTGCCGGGCTCCGAGGATCACCAGACCCTCTGGCGCAAGGGCGTCGAGATGGAAAAGGACCTCAACGTCTACGACGTCGAGCATGTCTGCACCGCGCATGAGAAGATGAGCCGCGAAGAGTGGGAAAGCGTCTATCGCGAGGCCTGGTCGCTCTATTATTCACCCGAGCACGTGAAGACGCTGCTGCGCCGCGCTGTCGCGACCGGCGTTCCGCTCGCCAGCCTCGTCAAGGTGCTGGTCTCGTTCGCCACCACCGTGCCGCTCGAGAACGTCCATCCGCTGCAGAGCGGCCTGCTCCGCCTCAAGCACCCGTCGGAACTGCGCCCGGGGCTGAAGCCGGTTCATCCCCTGCTCTTCTGGCCGCGCTTTGCCTGGGAAACCTTCAGCAAGCATATGAAGCTCGCAAGCGTCATCGTGAAGATGAGCTATGCCGCCTTCAAGATCGCCAGGGATCCGGCCTCGAAGACCTACATGGACCAGGCGCTGACCCCTGTTGGAGAAGACGACGAAGAAAAGCTCGATCTCTTCACCAAGACCGCAGGCGGCACCGCGGCCGTCAACCACGTCCGCAAGATCGCCAAGCTGACGCACACAGCGCCCGCAGCCGAGTGATCAGGCCTCGATCGCCTGAACACTCTTGCGGTTCGTCAGATAGACGCCAGTCACGACAACAACGGTGCCGAGGATGAGCGGCAGCGTCAGCGGTTCGCCGAAGGCGATGAAGGCCTCGATCGCCACCGTCGGCGGCATCAGATAGATCAGCGACGCCGCCCGCGATACCTGGCCGCGGCGGATCAAATAGAGCAGCAGCCCGATACCGCCCATCGACAGGCCGACGACCGACCAGGCGAGTGCGGCGAAGGCCTCGATGGTGCCGTCGAAATGCAGGTTCTCGAAGGCAAGCGCCAGCGGCACGGTGATGGCGAGCGCGCCGAGATATTGCAGCGTCGCGATCGCCTTCAGGTCGCCGCTGTGCAGATGCTTCTTTTGATAGATCGTGCCGTAGGTCACCGATGCCATGCCGATCAGGTTGATCGTCAGCGGCACCGCCGCATGCATGAGATCGGCCGTACCGGGTTCGAGAAGCTTCGGCGACACCGCAATGATGATCCCGAGGAAGCCGAGCGCCAGCCCGAGCTTCTGTGCCGGCTGCAGCCGCTCGCCGATCAAGAAAGGCGCGGCCATCGCCGTCAGCAGCGGCTGCATCGCAGCGATGACGCCCGAGATACCGGCCGGCACGCCATTGGCAATCGCCCACCAGATGGCGGCGAGATAGAAGCCGTGCAGGAAGAACCCGGAATAAACAGCTCGCCAGACCGTCGCCCGGTCGGGCCATTTCGCCCTCATCGCCAGACAGAGCGCCACGAAGGCCAGCGCCGAGAAGGTGTAGCGGATGGCGAGAAACGTGAACGGCTCTGAATGCATTTCGCCACGACCCAGCCGGTCGACCAGAGAAGCACGAAGATGGCGGGAGCGAAGCGGTCGAGGGTCATGATGCGGCTCGGGGCAAGAGCGAAAATATCGTTGGCTGATAGCCTCCCCGCCCGGCCGCGTCAAAGGCGAAACGTTGAAGCTAAATTCAAGTTTCGCTGATCCCCGAAAACGAAATGGCCGGGCGATTGCCCGGCCATCTCATTGTGGCTTTCGGTCGGGAGAAGGCCGTCAGCCAATCTTGATGAGCTTGCCTTCCTTGACGGACTGCACGGCAGCATCGGCCAGCGCCAGCGCCGCGAGGCCATCGGCGCCCGACGGAGAAATCTTGCTGCCCTTTTCGACCGCAGCGATGAAGGCCGCGATCTCGTTGGCATAGGCTTCCGTGTAGCGGGTCATGAAGAAGTCGTGCAGCGGCGGGCGGGTATAGCCGTCGCCGTTTGCGACTTCGATCGAAACCGGGCGCTGGTTCTCGGCCGAGACGAGACCCTTCGAGCCATGCACTTCGATGCGCTGGTCGTAGCCATAGGTGGCGCGGCGCGAGTTGGAAATCATCGCCTGCTTGCCGGACTTGGTCTGCAGCAGAACGGAAACGCTGTCATAGTCGCCGGCCTCGCCGATCGCCTTGTCGACGAGAACGGCAGCCGTTGCGAAGACCGAGACCGGCTCTTCGCCGAGCAGGAAGCGCGCCATGTCGAAGTCGTGGATCGTCATGTCGCGGAAGATGCCGCCGGAACGCTTGATGTAATCGACAGGCGGAGCGCCCGGATCGCGCGAGGTGATCGTCACCATCTCGACATCGCCGATGCGGCCGTCGTCGATCGCTTTGCGCACGGCCATGAAATGCGGGTCGAAGCGGCGGTTGAAGCCGACCATCAGCTTGGCATTGGTTTCGTTGACGACCTTGATGCAGGCGCGGACGCGGTCGACATCGAGATCGACGGGCTTCTCGCAGAAGATCGCCTTGCCGGCGCGCGCAAAGCGCTCGATCAGGTCGGCATGGGTGTCGGTCGGCGTGCAGATGACGACGGCGTCGATATCCTTGGCAGCCTCGATCGCCTCGATCGTGCGCACTTCGCAGCCATAGGCGGACGCAATCGCATCGGCCGCCTGCGGGAATGCATCGGCAACGGCGACGAGCTTGGCGTTGGCATCGCCGGTCACCGCCTTGGCATGAACCTTGCCGATACGGCCGGCGCCGAGAAGACCAAATCTGACAGTCATGAGAACCTCCCTAGGATTCGGAACAAATGGACCGAATTGCAATATTTCTGGAATTTTCATTCCATTTTCTGCGCGAGCCGTCAAGCCCGCCACTCTTTCACATTTGTGAAATCCATCTTAGAGCGCTTCCTGACCAGATTGAAGCATTCTGCCGGAGCAGGTTTTCGACAGGGCAAAGGCGATTGGCGAAGGGCATACCTATAGGTACGGCCGAGCCGATCGCCTTTGATCCTGGCGGAAAGATGCCCGGCCCCTCCGGGGTTGGCTGAAACGGGCCGGCTGATCGACCGGCTGGCTTGGCCGTAGGACGTGGCTACTACGCGCGCCAGCCGGTCGACCATCCGACTCCGTTTGAGCCAACAGAATGCTTCAATCTGGTCAGGAAACGCTCTAAAGACAAGTGATGGAAATATGACCGGAGCACTTATGCAGCTGATCGACCCGAGCCATCCCGCCTACCGCAATGCCTGGGTACGCGCACTTATCGTTGCCGTTTGCCTTGGCTGGGCAGTGCTCGAATTTTTCGGCGGCGACCCCTTCTGGGGCGTGCTGTCGGGTGCCGCAGGCGTCTACGCCTTCTATATGCTGTTCTGGACCTTCAAGCCGCAGCAGCCTGCCGAAGAAAAGCCGGCCGTCACCGAGCCTGCCGAAGAAGACAAGGATCCGGAGTGATCAGCGGCTGAGACGCCGCACCGCTTCATCGATCAATAGATTCGCCAAAGTCATGCGCCGCGTCGCGTTGTCGCGGAATTGCGGTGCCACGCGGTCGGGATGATTGAGCTTGGCAAAGGCGCGGCGCTTCTCGCCGAGCGACTGCACGGTATCCGCCGCCGAGATCGCCAGCTCCGCCGCAATGTCGGCCGGCGCCGTGCGTGACAGATGTTCGGGCATGACGGGTTCCGGCTCTGGCTCCGGTACAGGTTCTGGCTCCGGCTCGACGGCAACTGCTTCAGGTGCCGGTGGCGGCGCCTCGAATTCCAGATTGTCGAAATAGGCCTGGCCCGGCTTCTGCCCAGCGGCCGACACCCCTTCCATCACATCGAAGGCAAGGCCGGTCGAGAAACCATGGACGCGATGAACCACGGGCTGATCGCCAGCCTCGTCGTCATCCCCGCCCTCTTCCGCCTTCAGCCGTTCCAGAACCGACTGGAACACCGATTGTCCGAACAGCATGCTGCCTTCCCGTTTCGAAGGCGCGCAGTCTCCAACGCCAAGATGGCGCCGGGCTTGCGGCTAAGTCGAAACTGCGAGCGCCTCCTCCAGGATCAGATCGTAAAGCAGCCGCGCGCTCGGCGGCATCGCCCGCTCTCGGGCGGTGATCAGGCTGTAGGGCTTGACGTTGATCTCGAATTCCGTCGGCAGCATGCGGACATCCGACGCCTCCGAGCTCTGGCTCGACAGGAATTGCGCCACATCGACGGCAACAGGCGCGATCGCATCCGTCTTGCAGATGATCGCGCAGGTCAAAAGCAGCGACGAGGTGTTGACGATATTGCCGGGAACCGGAACGCCGGCGCCGAGGAAGATATCCTCGACCGTGCGGCGCAGCAGCGTGCCCGGCGGCTGGAACACCCAGTCGTAGTCGCGCAGATCGGAAAGGCTGCTCGGCCCTCCCTTGAGCAGCGGGTGGCCGCTGCGCACGATGAGACAGGCCTTCTCGACGCCGATCTCCCGCACTTCGAAAAGCCGCGGATTGAGATCGTCGGGGATGCGGCTGATGATGAAGTCGTGCCGGGCCGCCAGTAGCTCGCGCGCCAGCACGTTGCTGGTCTCCACCTGGATGTTCACCTCGATGCCGGGGAAGCTCTTGCGCACCTTGTCGATCGCCGGAACGACGAGGCTCATGGCCGGCGCCGTCACCGCGCCGATGAACACCGAACCGCCCTTCCCGCTCTTCAATTCGGCGATCTCGCGGCCGGCTTCGCGCAGCTCCAGAAGGATCTTTCGCGCACGCTTGGCGAGTGCTTCCCCGAAGGTCGTCAGCACCACGCCGCGCGCCACCCGCTCGTATAGCGGCGTCTTCACGATTGATTCCATTTCGGACAGCATTCGCGATGCGGCGGGCTGCGAGATGGCGAGCGTCTCGGCGGCGGCCGAAATCTGGCCGCTATCTTCGATTGCGACAATCATGCGCAGGTGATTCAGCTTCAAACCCGCACGAAGAAAGGCGTCATCGGCAAAATTGTCGCTGTGGATATCGACGTAATCCATCGAAATAGGCTCGGAGATGATCGTCATGGTTGCGGCCTCCCCTCCGCCTTCCATCAAAAGTAATACTTTTTAACGATATACCAAATTTGTTATGCACTTTACCACTTATTCTATTTGACAGTTATAGGATTCCGTACGAGTTTGCCGCCGTGTGCTGGTTGGCACTCAACACGTGTGAGATCGTGGAGGAGACCTACTTCGTTTCTCACCATCTGAAGTAACTATCCAATCTACGGAACCTGCCACAGTTTCGTGGTGGGCGATTTTTCGTCCGCCGATCTATTAACAAGGGAGAGAGAAATGAAATCCATTATCTCATTGATGGCTGCGGCTGCCTTCGGCGTCGCTTCGTTCGTTGTACCGGCAATGGCCGCCGACAAGGGTCTCGTTGGCATCGCAATGCCGACCAAGTCCTCGGCTCGCTGGATCGACGACGGCAACAACATCGTCAAGCAGCTCACGGACGCCGGCTACCAGACCGACCTCCAGTACGCTGACGACGACATTCCGAACCAGCTTTCGCAGATCGAAAACATGGTCACCAAGGGTGCCAAGGTTCTCGTTATTGCTTCGATCGACGGCACGACCCTCTCGGACGTTCTCCAGAAGGCTCACGACGCCGGCATCAAGGTCATCGCTTATGACCGCCTGATCCGCGACTCCGGCAACGTTGACTACTACGCAACGTTCGACAACTTCCAGGTTGGCGTTCTCCAGGCTGGCACGATCGTCGACAAGCTCGGCCTCAAGGACGGCAAGGGCCCGTTCAACATCGAACTCTTCGGCGGTTCGCCGGACGACAACAACGCCTTCTTCTTCTATGACGGCGCAATGTCGGTTCTTCAGCCTTACATCGACTCTGGCAAGCTCGTCGTAAAGTCCGGCCAGACCGGCATGGACAAGGTCGGCACGCTGCGTTGGGACCCGGCAACGGCCCAGGCTCGCATGGACAACCTGCTCTCGGCTAACTACACCGACGCCAAGGTCGACGCTGTTCTGTCGCCTTACGACGGTCTCTCCATCGGCATCATTTCGTCGCTGAAGGGCGTTGGCTACGGCACCCCGGACCAGCCGCTCCCGGTCGTTTCCGGCCAGGACTCGGAAGTTCCGTCGATCAAGTCGATCATCGCTGGCGAGCAGTATTCCTCGATCTTCAAGGATACCCGCGAACTCGCTAAGGTCACCGTCGCCATGGTTGATGCCGTCATGTCTGGCAAGGAGCCGGAAGTTAACGACACCAAGACCTACGACAACGGCGTCAAGGTCGTTCCGTCCTACCTGCTGAAGCCGGTAGCTGTCACCAAGGACAACTACAAGACCGTCCTGATCGACAGCGGTTACTACAAAGAAGACCAGCTGAAGTAATTTCAGAAGTCGGCCGGAACCCGCTTTATGGGGGGTTCGGGTCTTCGATTCTATGATCGCCTGACGGTTTTCAGGTCACGGCGCTGGATTTTTGACTATGGACAATACAATCCTCGAAATGCGGAACATCACCAAGACGTTCCCGGGTGTCAAAGCGCTCGAGAATGTGAACCTCAAGGTTCGCCAGGGTGAGATCCACGCATTGGTGGGCGAAAACGGGGCCGGCAAGTCGACCCTCATGAAAGTTCTCTCCGGCGTTTACCCGGCCGGAAGCTACGATGGCGAGATCGTCTACGAAGGCGACGTCCGCAACTTCAAGGTCCTGAAGGACTCCGAAGAGATCGGCATCGTCATCATCCATCAGGAGCTGGCCCTCGTGCCGCTGCTCTCGATCGGCGAAAACATCTTCCTCGGCAACGAGAACGCCAAGAACGGCGTCATCAGCTGGCAGGAAACCTTCAATCGCACGCGCCAGCTGCTCGCCAAGGTGGGCCTGCGCGAATCCCCTGATACGCTGGTCACCGACATCGGCGTCGGCAAGCAGCAGCTCGTCGAAATCGCCAAGGCGCTGTCGAAGAGCGTCAAGCTGCTCATCCTCGACGAGCCGACCGCATCGCTGAACGAAAGCGATTCCGACGCGCTCCTCAATCTGCTGATCGAGTTCCGCAATCAGGGCATCACCTCGATCATCATTTCGCACAAGCTGAACGAGATCCGCAAAGTCGCCGACCAGATCACGGTCCTGCGCGACGGCATGACCGTCAAGACGCTCGACTGTCACGCGGACGAGATCAGCGAAGACATCATCATCCGCAACATGGTGGGCCGCGATCTCGAAGACCGCTATCCGCCGCGCTCGGTGCCGATCGGCGAAACCATTCTCGAAGTGAAGAACTGGAACGCCTATCACCAGCATCACCGCGACCGCCAGGTGCTGCATGACATCAACGTCACCGTCCGCAAGGGCGAAGTCGTTGGCATCGCCGGCCTGATGGGTGCGGGGCGCACCGAGTTCGCCATGAGCGTCTTCGGCAAGGCCTACGGCCACAAGATCACCGGCGACGTCCTGATGCACGGCAAGTCTGTCGATGTCAGCACCGTCCGCAAGGCGATCGATGCCGGCCTCGCCTACGTCACCGAGGACCGCAAGCATTTGGGCCTGGTGCTGAACGACAGCATCCTGCACAACACCTCGCTTGCCAATCTCGCAGGCATCTCCAACAACACGATCATCGACGACATCAAGGAAAGCAAGGTCGCGACCGATTACCGGTCGAAGCTGCGCATCCGTTCGTCGGGCATCTTCCAGGAAACGGTCAATCTCTCGGGCGGCAACCAGCAGAAGGTTGTCCTCTCCAAGTGGCTGTTCTCCGATCCCGATGTTTTGATCCTGGACGAGCCGACCCGCGGTATCGACGTGGGTGCGAAATATGAAATCTATACTATCATCAACCAGCTTGCCGCCGACGGCAAAGGCGTTCTGATGATCTCATCGGAAATGCCCGAGCTTCTCGGTACGTGCGACCGCATCTACGTCATGAACGAAGGACGGATCGTCGCGGAACTGCCGAAGGGAGAAGCGAGCCAGGAAACCATCATGCGCGCTATCATGCGCTCAGGGGAGAAGAAACAATGACTCCGGTCAACCCAACAACCGAGGAAAGCAACGTCGTTTCCGTTGTTGACTACATCCGTAGCAACATCCGCGAATACGGCATGCTGATCGCGCTCGTCGCCATCATGCTGTTCTTTCAGATCTACACCGGCGGCATCCTGTTCCGCCCGGTCAATCTGACCAACCTCGTTCTCCAGAACTCGTTCATCGTCATTATGGCCCTCGGCATGCTGCTGGTCATCGTGGCGGGCCACATCGACCTCTCGGTCGGCTCGATCGTCGCCCTTGTCGGCGCGATAGCGGCGATCCTGACGGTGTCGCTCGGGGTGAACTTCTGGCTGGCCGGCGTGATCTGTATCCTCGTCGGCGCGCTGATCGGCGCGGCACAGGGCTACTTCATTGCCTATCACCGCATCCCGTCCTTCATCGTGACGCTTGCGGGCATGCTCGTCTTCCGCGGCCTGACGCTCACGGTTCTCGGCGGCAAGAACATCGGCCCCTTCCCGAAGGAATTCCAGGTCATCAGCACCGGCTTCCTGCCGGGTGACATGATCGACATCGCCGGCATCCCGGTCCAGTCGACCTCGCTCGTCCTGACGCTGATCATCCCGGCCGTTCTCTTCTACCTCGCCTGGCGCCGCCGCAAGGTCAATGAAAGCCACGGCATCGATGTCGAGCCCTTCGGCTTCTTCATCGCCCAGAACGCCATCATCACGCTCGCGATCCTCGCGCTCGGCTGGCAGCTGTCGACCTATCGCGGCCTGCCGAACGTTCTCGTCGTCATGCTGGTGCTGATCGCGATCTACACCTTCGTCACCCGCCGCACGACCATCGGCCGCCGCGTTTACGCCATGGGCGGCAACGAGAAGGCCACGAAGCTCTCCGGCATCAACACCGAACGCCTGAGCTTCTACACCTTCGTCAACATGGGTGCGCTTGCAGGTCTCGCCGGCATCATCGTCGCGCTGCGCCTCAACTCGGCAACCCCGAAGGCCGGTGTCGGCTTCGAACTGGACGTTATCGCCGCCTGCTTCATCGGCGGTGCATCGGCTTCCGGCGGCGTCGGCAAGATCACCGGCGCAGTCATCGGCGCCTTCATCATGGGCGTCATGAACAACGGCATGTCGATCATCGGCCTCGGCATCGACTACCAGCAGATGGTCAAGGGCGCAGTCCTTTTGGCCGCCGTCTTCTTCGACGTCTATAACAAGAACAAGGGCTGAGCGCTTCGGCGCCAGCTCCATGCATTCGCATTCGCAGTCATGAAAACGAATAATTCCGGCTCCCTCTGGAGCCGGAGAGGCGGAGCATTATCCGCAGCTACCCAAAGAGGATGAAGACCGTGCTTATTTCGCAGATCAAGGGTTCGAACGGAGAGATCATCGTCGCCGTGCGCGAGCCGGGCGGTGCAGCGAAGGCCGTGAAGAATGCAGGCAGCGTCTATGCGCTCGCCATGGAAGCAGCAAACAAGGGCAAGTCCCTCGTCTCGGTCATCGAGGCGCACGGCTACGGCGACGCCGTCGATCTCGAAAAGGCATATGCGGACGGCAGCTTCCTGCCGCCGATCACTCATCCCGATGCAGCCCACCTGCATCTGACCGGCACCGGCCTGACGCATCTCGGCTCTGCCGCCACCCGCGACAGCATGCACAAGAAGACCACCGAAGCCGCCGAGGAAACCCTCACGGACTCGATGAAGATGTTCAAGATGGGTCTTGAGAACGGCAAGCCGAAGGCCGGCGAAAAGGGCGTCCAGCCCGAGTGGTTCTACAAGGGCAACGGTTACGGTGCGGCAGCTCCCGGCGCTCCCCTCGTCTCCCCCTCCTTCGCGCTCGACGGCGGTGAAGAACCCGAGATGGCCGGCATCTATGTCATCGCCGAAGACGGTTCGCCGTTCCGCATCGGCTTTGCGCTGTCGAACGAATTCTCCGATCACGTCACCGAGCGGATCAACTATCTCTACCTCGCCCATTCCAAGCTGCGCCCCGCAAGCTTCGGCCCGGAAATCCGCATCGGCGCAGCCCCCGAGGACATCCGCGGCACCTCGCGCATCAAGCGCGGTGGCAAAGTGATCTTCGAAAAGCCCTTCCTGTCCGGTGAAGCGAACATGTCGCACACCTTCGCCAACCTCGAATACCACCACTTCAAGTACGGCCTGTTCCGCGTGCCCGGCGACGTCCATGTCCACATGTTCGGCACCGCGACACTGTCCTTCGCCGATGGCATCAAGACCGAGGAAGGCGACGTCTTCGAAATCGAAGTCGCTGACTTCGGCCTGGCGCTGCGCAATCCGCTGAAGATCGACGCCGAAGAAGAAATCGTCGTCAAGCAGCTCTAATTTCACTTCATCCGGCCGCCAGACGGCCGGAGCAAAAAATTTGTAAAAGGTAGAGGAGGCTTCCAGGCCCATGACCATTTATCAGAACCTGATCGCCGGCGAGTGGGTCGGCACCAATGCGACGAAGAACATCAATCCCTCGGATACCAACGAAGTCGTCGGCCTCTATGCCGACGGTTCGGCCGAAGACACGAAGAACGCCATCGCCGCCGCCAAGGCCGCCTTCCCTGCCTGGTCGCGCTCCGGCATCTGGGAACGCCACGTCATCCTGAAGAAGGCCGGCGACGAGATCATGGCCCGCAAGGACGAGCTCGGCGCTCTGCTGGCGCGCGAAGAAGGCAAGACGCTTCCGGAAGCCATCGGCGAAACCATCCGCGCCTCGCAGATCTTCGAATTCTTCGCAGGCGAAGCGCTCCGTCTCGCCGGTGAGACGATGCCGTCGGTGCGCCCGAATATCGGCGTCGAGATCACTCGTGACCCGCTCGGCGTCATCGGCATCATCACCCCCTGGAACTTCCCGATCGCCATCCCGGCCTGGAAGATCGCCCCGGCTCTCTGCTACGGCAACACCATCGTCTTCAAGCCGGCCGAACTCGTTCCCGCCTGCTCCTGGGCGATCGTCGACATCCTGCACCGCGCTGGCCTGCCGAAGGGCGTTCTGAACCTCGTCATGGGCAAGGGCTCTGTCGTCGGCCAGGCCATGCTCGACAGCCCGGATATTGCCGGCATCACCTTCACCGGCTCCACCGGCACGGGCAAGCGCGTCGCCACCTCTTCCATCGAGCATAACCGCAAGTTCCAGCTGGAGATGGGCGGCAAGAACCCGATGGTCGTCCTCGATGACGCCGACCTCACCGTTGCCGTCGAAGCTGCCGCCAACTCCGGCTTCTTCTCCACCGGCCAGCGCTGCACGGCATCGTCGCGCCTGATCGTCACCGAAGGCATCCACGACAAGTTCGTCGCCGCGCTGACCGAGAAGCTGAAGACCGTCGTCGTCGACAACGCCATGAAGGCCGGCACCCATATCGGCCCCGTCGTCGACGAGCGCCAGCTGAAGACCGACATCGACTATATCGAGATCGGCAAGAAGGAAGGCGCCAAGCTCGCCTTCGGCGGCGAGCTCTTGACCCGCGACACCCCCGGCTTCTACCTGCAGCCGACGCTCTTCACCGAAGCCACCAACCAGATGCGCATTTCGCGCGAAGAGATCTTCGGCCCGGTCGTCTCGGTCATCCGCGTCAAGGATTACGAAGAAGCGCTGGCCACCGCCAACGACACACCCTTCGGCCTCTCCTCAGGCATCGCCACCACCAGCTTGAAGCATGCGACGCATTTCAAGCGCAATGCCGAAGCCGGCATGGTGATGGTCAACCTGCCGACCGCAGGCGTCGACTTCCACGTTCCCTTCGGCGGCCGCAAGGGCTCGTCCTACGGCCCGCGCGAGCAGGGCAAGTACGCCGCCGAATTCTACACAACGGTCAAGACCAGCTACACGCTGGCTTGACGACCAACTGGTGATCCGGGCCGTCGCGAGGGCGGCTCGGCATTCCTCAAAAGGCAAGAGACAATGTTCAAGAAAGCGGAATGGCCCCGCAAGCTGCGGTCGCAGGAATGGTACGGCGGCACCAGCCGTGACGTGATCTATCACCGCGGCTGGATGAAGAACCAGGGACATCCCCACGACCTGTTCGACGGACGCCCTGTCATCGGCATCCTCAACACCTGGTCCGACATGACGCCGTGCAACGGCCATCTGCGCGAACTCGCCGAAAAGGTGAAGGCCGGCGTCTGGGAAGCCGGTGGCTTCCCGATGGAAGTGCCCGTCTTCTCGGCTTCGGAAAACACCTTCCGCCCGACGGCGATGATGTACCGCAACCTCGCGGCACTCGCGGTCGAAGAAGCGATCCGCGGCCAGCCGATGGACGGCTGCGTGCTGCTCGTCGGCTGCGACAAGACCACGCCGTCGCTGATCATGGGCGCCGCATCCGTCGACCTCCCCTCGATCGTCGTCACCGGCGGTCCGATGCTGAACGGCTATTTCCGCGGCGAGCGCGTCGGCTCCGGCACGCATCTCTGGAAGTTCTCCGAAATGGTGAAGGCCGGCGAGATGACGCAGGCCGAATTCCTTGAGGCCGAGGCCTCGATGAGCCGTTCGTCGGGCACCTGCAACACGATGGGCACCGCCTCGACCATGGCCTCCATGGCCGAAGCGCTCGGCATGGCGCTGTCCGGCAATGCCGCGATCCCGGGCGTCGATAGCCGCCGCAAGGTCATGGCGCAGCTGACCGGCCGCCGCATCGTGCAGATGGTCAAGGACGACCTGAAGCCCTCCGACATCATGACCAAGCAGGCCTTCGAAAACGCCATCCGCACCAACGCGGCGATCGGCGGTTCGACCAATGCCGTCATCCATCTTCTCGCCATGGCAGGCCGCGTCGGCATCGACCTGACGCTCGACGACTGGGACCGTTGCGGCCGCGACGTTCCGACGATCGTCAACCTGATGCCGTCGGGCAAGTACCTGATGGAAGAGTTCTTCTATGCCGGCGGCCTGCCCGTCGTGCTGAAGCGCCTCGGCGAAGCCGGCCTCCTGCACAAGGATGCGCTGACCGTATCAGGCGAGAGCGTCTGGGAAGAGGTCAAGGACGTCGTCAACTGGAACGAAGACGTCATCCTCCCGGCTGAAAAGGCCCTGACGCAATCCGGCGGCATCGTCGTCGTTCGCGGCAACCTCGCCCCGAAGGGCGCCGTCCTGAAGCCGTCGGCCGCCTCCCCGCATCTGATGGTCCACCGCGGCCGCGCCGTCGTCTTCGAAGACATCGACGACTACAAGGCGAAGATCAACGACGACAATCTCGACATCGACGAGACCTGCGTCATGGTCATGAAGAACTGTGGTCCGAAGGGCTATCCTGGTATGGCCGAAGTCGGCAACATGGGTCTGCCGCCGAAGGTGCTCAAGAAGGGCATCACCGACATGGTGCGCATCTCGGACGCCCGTATGTCCGGCACTGCCTATGGCACCGTCGTGCTCCACACCTCGCCGGAAGCCGCTGTCGGCGGCCCGCTGGCCGTGGTCAAGAACGGCGACTTCATCGAGCTCGACGTTCCGAACCGCCGCCTGCACCTCGACATCTCCGAAGAGGAACTGGCGAAGCGCCTCGCCGAGTGGAAGCCGCACCACGACCTGCCGACCTCCGGCTACGCCTGGCTGCACCAGCGGCACGTCCAGGGCGCCGATACCGGCGCCGACCTCGACTTCCTCAAGGGATGTCGCGGTAGCGCAGTGGGCAAGGACAGCCACTGAGAAGTGCGAAACTCGAATGCGAAAGGCGGCCCTTGGGTCGCCTTTTTGCTTTCGTGGGTGTTGTGATCAGCAGCTCGGCCGCGGCGACACCGCCGGACGGAAGGCCGAGATCCGGTGAAAGGAATGGAGCGCCAGCCCGGAACCGGGGAAAGGCACATCACGGATATTGATCGAGGAATGGCCGTGAATATCGGTCTGATTGCCGCCGATGACCCGGTAATTGCTGCCGCTCCGGCCGAGATAGAGGGCAACATGGCCGCGGCAGCCTGTGTTGCCCCGCTTGAAGACGACGACGTCGCCGACCGAAGGGCTGCGCGTCAGCCCGCCCGCCTTGCGGAAACTGCCGGAGACCGTGCTGCGCGTGCCGCCGTCATAGCCGCAGCGCTCCAGGCACCAGTTCAGAAAGGCCGCGCACCATGGCGTCCGGTCGCCGCTATGGTCGTCATCGGTGGCCCGGTAGAACTCGACGATAACGGGGTTCCAGCGGCTCGCCCATCCCGCATTATAGGCCTCGCCGTCGCGGTTGACGTCGCGAAGACCGGCGAAGTAGCGCATGACCGCCAGCGGCGTCGAGCGCGGCGCGGCGTTGATGATCCGTCGTGCCGTCGCCTCCTCGGAGCCTGACGGCGGCAAGCGGCCGCGCAGGTAAAGGCTGGACGGCAGCGGCCCGGTGAAATCGGCGCCGTAGACTTTCGGACCTGCATTCGCAGGCGCCTCTGCCAGCATATCGGCAGCAAAGACGTTGCCGCCGATCGATACCGCGCAGGTCGCTGCGGCAAGGAATTCCCGTCTGCTGATCATCACAAGCCCTCCCTCCGTGATCGCACGCAACAGTCAGGTCAGGCCGGGCTGCATGCCGGCCGGTCCTAGGATTTCAATGCAAACTCCACCACCTCGGCCTCCGGCAGTGCCGCCCCCTCCGCCTTGAGCTCCGTCAGCCGGATCGGAGCCATGGTTTCCAGGATTGTGCAGAGCCGCTCGTAGCCGACTCTCTCGGTGATCTCCCGGCTTGCTGTATCCAGCACATAGAAATGCTCGCTATAGCCGAGCAGCACCGCGGCGCGGTCGAGATCGCCCTCGATGCCGACGATCAGCGCCAGATGCTCGACCATGCGCGTGATCGCCGCCGGCCAGCCGAGCGAGCGCGCCTTCAGGAGCCCGTTGAACGCCGTGAGCCGCGCCTCCGTCAGCCGATCGGAAGCCAGCAGATAGGCCGTCAGGTTGCCGAAGCCGAGCGCCAGCTGGCGCCTGTTGCAATCTTCGTGATCGATCATCTGGCGCGCAGTGCTGATCGCCGCCGCGACATGCCCCTCGGCGAACTCGAGCTCGGCAAGCGCGATCATCGCATTGACGATCCCCTGCGTGTCGCCCAGCAGGCGGGCCACCACGGAGGAGCGGTCGATCAACGTGCGAGCCTCCGCAAAATGACCTTCGAAATAGGCCGCTACCGCGCGCGACCGCAGGCAGGCAGCAAGAGGCTTTGTCGGCGGCAGGGTCGCGAGCAGCTCCAGCGCTTCCTGAAGATAGCGCAGCGCTTCCTCACGCTGGCTGGGCGTCAGCAGCGCCGCCCCTGCCCGCGCCAGCGCCTCGCCCGAGCCCAGCTGATCACCGAGATTGCGGAAATGCGCAGCCGCTTTGATCGCAGCATCGAATGTCGACTTGTCGCCATGCGAGCTCACCGATGTCCGCCCCAGCCAGAGCCGTGCCGCGACATCCTCCGCAGTATCGTCGGGCAACGAGCCGACGGAGAGCGAGAACCATCGCTCCCGCTCCGGCAGCAGCGAAAGCTCGTCCCATATCCGCAGGCTGACGCTGGTCAGCTCCCGGCCGATATCGGCGTCCCCTTCCGGCCCGAAGGCCCATTCCAGCGACGCGCGCAGATTGTCGATCTCCGACTGATAGGACGTCATCCATGGCTCGGTCGGCATGGACGGCCAGACGCGGCTTGCCTGCGCGTAGAATTGCGTCATGTACTCGGCAAGGCGCCGCCTACGGCCCCGCTCGCCCAATTCGAAGAGCTTGGCGAAAGCATATTGGCGGGTGGTTTCCAGCAGCGAATAGCGGGTGCTCTCCGTCGAGAAATCGGCAGCGACGAGGGATTTGTCGGCAAGCGAGGTGATAAGCTGCAGCACATCGTCGTCATCGATCGGATCGCCGGAGACGACCGCCGCCGCCGATTCCACCGTCCAGCCGCCGACGAAAACAGACAGACGCCGCAGTAGGGTCTGCTCCTGCTCGCTCAGCAGATTGTAGCTCCACTCGAACAAGGTCTGCAGCGTGCGGTGGCGCGGCGGCGCTCCGCGCGTTCCCTGCGCCAGCGAGTGAAACCGGTCACGCAGGCCCGCCGCCAGCGCCTCCGGGCGCATGATCCGAAGCCTTGGCACTGCAAGCTCGATCGCCAGCGGAATGCCATCCACCTGATGACAGATGCTGATCACCGCCTCCAGATTGGCCTCCGTCAGCACGAAGTCTCCGGCAGCCGCCGCGGCGCGTTCGACAAACAGCCGCACCGACGGAAATGCCATTGCCTCGTCGACAGTGCTCCCCTCCGCCGGCGGCACGGCGAGGCTTGGAACGCGAAACAGGTTTTCGCCCGACACACCAAGCGGCTCCCTCGATGTCGCGAGGACCGACATCGAGGGACACCCGGAGAGAATGGCATCGACAGCATCCGCCGAGGCATCGACGAGATGCTCGCAATTGTCGATGATCAGCAGCGCCTGCTTTTCGCGCATGAAGCCGACGGCGCTCACCACGGCCGTGCGGTTATGCTGGACGGCGACGCCGATCGTCCCGCAGATCTGCTCGGCCACCAGCTGCGGATCCTCCAGCCGCCCAAGCTCCACGAACCAGACGCCATCGGGATAGGCTTCCACCAGCCGCGCGCCGAGATCGATCGCAAGCCGCGTCTTGCCCGCCCCGCCGGACCCGATCAGGGTCAGCATCCTCGCCCGCTCCAGCCGGCCGATCAGCTCGGCGGCCTCCGCCTCACGCCCGATCAACGATGTCAGCGGCCGCGGCAGGCGATCAGCCCGGGCGCCGAGCGAGCGCAGCGGCGGAAAGGCCTCGCTGATGCCGTCGGCAACCAGCTGGAAGACCTGCTCCGGCTCCTGCAAGTCCCGGAAGCGGTGGCGGCCGAGATCGAAAAGGTTGGCCCCTTCGGGCAATCTCCCCTGCAACAGGTCGGCAACGGTGCCCGACACCAGCACCTGCCCGCCATAGGCGACGAGCAGCAGCCGAGAGGCGCGATTGATGCCGGGACCGAAGCAATCCTCGCCGCGCACCTCGACCGGTCCGGCATGCACGGCCATACGCACATTCATGCCTTCGATCGCCCCGAAATCCTGCGCATTCAGCGCCCGCTGCGCCTGGAGGGCGGCAGAGACGGCGGCGGCCGGGGCGGAGAAGACGGCATGGAAGGAATCGCCGACCGTCTTGAACACATGGCCGCCATGCGAAAGGATTGCCTCGCGCAGGATCGCGTCATGCCGTTCGAGCGCCTCCCCCATCGCATCGGGAAATTCCTCCCAGCGATAGGTCGATCCCTCGACATCCGTCAGCAGGAACACAAGCACGCCTGATGTCAGCGGGCTGCCCGCCGGTTGCTGTGGCGACATTTCAAACGCCATTGCCCATCCTTCCGTCTCTAGCGGAATGCCGCGGCCCGGCCGGCCGTCGCATTCAGCAGCCGGACCACATCGGCGCGGCGCGCATTGCCCCAGTCCGGCGGACGCGACCATTGCGGCTGCCGGACGCAGGTGACGCGCCGGCATGGATAGGCCATGACGCTCTGCTTGCGCTGCGGCTCGTTCCGGTAGCCATGCCCATAGGCAAACGGGCAGCCGCTGCTGTCCTCGACATTGTGGCAGGCGCCGAGCAGGTGGCCGATCTCATGGGCAAACGACAGGTTCTTGATCGAACAGTCGAAGTAGTTCGATGCGAAGGCCGAGGCCGCATTGGCATAGACCTGCTGCGACCAGCCGCATTCGCCTCTGTCGGTGGTGATCAGGAGTACGAGATCGGCCTTGGTCCGGTCCCGTATCGCATGGATGCCGTCCATGTAGCCGTCCCGCCGCGCCGTCAGGCGGGCCGTGTCCCGCTTCTGCGAGCCGGTCTCCGTATATTGCACGACCTGCGCATCGGCCAATTCGGCCCTGGCATTCACCGAGGACTTGGCAAAAGCGGTGTTCGTCTCGTTGACCGCCTGCTTGGCAAACAGCGCGATATTGCTGATCTGCGCCTTCGCCTTCGGCGTGAAGAAAACCAGCACGCGGATCGTCGCCACCGCCCTGTCGGCCTTGCGCAATTCGCGGCCCGGCATCTCGCGCTTCTCGCCGCGCCGCTGCAGCCGCCGCTCCGTGTGATCGGGCGGCAATCGATCGGTGGCGACCTTGATCATCACATGCGCGCCGCCGCCGATCGGCTCGATGCTGTAGAGCTCCTCATTGGTCCGGATCGTCGCCGAGACCTCATTGCCATCGACGGTGACGACGGCATTGGCATGACTTTCCGCATTGCTGCGGTTCGCCGCTTTCTCTTCGCCCGACCAGACGAAATCGCGCGCCGTGGCCGCGACCTTGTCGTTGCCGCTCAACGAAAGCGACCGGCCCTCGCCGAGATCGAAGGTAACGTCGCCGCCCTTTTTCAGCTGTTCCGGATCAACCTCAGCGAGCCTTGCCCATTCCGTCGTCGGTAGCGACTTGATCGCCTTCAGCTCGTTGTTTTCCTCGGTGCTGAGTGTGGTCGCCTCCGGCAGCAGCCGCACGAAGCTCTGCGCCTGCGCATATCCGGCAGCGCCGGCAACCAGTATGAATGCAATGATCTGTACGATTTTCCGCTCAAACATGGTGCGATCCCCCAGATGAAACAGGCGTGGCAACCGGCTGAAAAACCGGACACGCATTTCAGGAACGGCAAGATCAAGCCGTTGAATTATCGCATGTTGGCACTGTGATTAGCGCGGCCGGTCAGTCCCGCCGCTATCCGCGATGTCGCCGGGCCGACAACTTCGGTCAAAGACCCGGACGGGCATGGCGCAGGCGCGCAAAGCACCCGCACAGATCTTCTGCGGATTTTCAGAATATTGATCGGCAAAGGCCTGCATTGCTGACATGGATACTCTCCCCATGGTCAGTTGCCCACTGCATTCCTAGGTTGATTGTAGCACAGGTGCGCGATATTACATTAGACTATATTGCGATTAATATATTTTGATCGCTATCCGTGTGACATCAGCTCTGGCTTTGGCTCTGTGCCTGCCCCTGATCTTCGACCTTCACCACCACCGACAGTTTCTCGCCCGGCGTGCCGATGCGCATTCCCGAGACGGGTGCGGCGTCGCGATAGCACAGACCGGAGGCGGTGCGGACGTAGCGGGCATCAGGGCAGATCTTGTTGGCGGGATCGAAGCCGACCCAGCCGAGGCCGGGGATATGCGCCTCGCCCCAGGCATGGGTTGCCGCCTGGTCAACCTTCTCTTCCATCATCAGGTAGCCGGAGACATAGCGCGCCGGGATCTGCATGGCGCGGGCAGCAGAGACGAAGATATGGGCGTGGTCCTGGCAGACCCCACTCTTCTTCTCCATCGCCTGCTCGGCGGTGGTCTCCGTGTCGCTGGTACCCGGCTTGTAATCGACGGTCTCGTGGATCGCCGCCATCAGCGCGTGCATGCGGGCGAGATCGTTGTCGCCGCTGACGGTCTTGATGAGCTCCTTGATCAGCTTGCCGGGCTTGGTGCGCGGCGTGTCGCGCAGGAAGAGCCAGAGCGGGCAGAAGCCGGTATGCGGACCGGTGACGCCATTGCGATCCTCGGTCTCGACCTCCCCTTCGGCGACGATGCGCGTCACCTGCTGCTCGCCTTCCAGCGAGACGAGATTGACGTGATTGCCGAACTGGTCGTCATACTCGACTTCGGGCGTCGCACCCTCGACATTGAGCGACCAGTTGATGACGACCTGGCCGAAACCGCTCGGCGGCGTCAAGCGCAGGCGCTGCAGCGAAAACTGCGCCGGCTCGTCATAGCGGTATTCGGTGATGTGGCTGATCTTCAATCTCATCTCTTCATCCGCCGCTTATACGTAGAACCGGTAGCCGTTGGTGATCTCGACGCTCAGCGTGTTGTTGCGGTTGACGAATTCCTCCAGGAATTCGTGCAGCCCCTGATCGATCACGTCCTTGATCGCCCGCGCATGCAGCGAAGCGCGGATTGCATCCGCCGTGTCATGCGCCGAAAGCCGCTCGCCCCCATAGCTGCGCGAGATATAGCCGAGATTGCTGACGATCTTCTCGTAGCAATAAGCAAGCGAGCGCGGCATCTG
Source organism: Rhizobium sp. Rhizsp82 (assembly GCF_047325115.1). Lineage (NCBI taxonomy): Bacteria > Pseudomonadati > Pseudomonadota > Alphaproteobacteria > Hyphomicrobiales > Rhizobiaceae > Rhizobium > Rhizobium sp. Rhizsp82. Next base: position 3,588,370 of record NZ_CP168570.1, read on the forward strand.
GCCGTTGAGGATCAGGAAGTCGGCAATATTCGCCGCCCGGTACTCGTCGTCATAGGCCCAGCTGTAGGAGCGGTGCGCCGAAACCGAGCGCAGGATCGATTCCCACTGCACGTTGTCGACCGACGACCCGACCTGAGAGACCGATGGCAGCAGCACGTAATATTTCACGTCGAGAATACGCGCCGTATTGTCGGCCCGCTCGATGAAGGTGCCGATGCGGGCGAAGTTGTAGAGCTCGTTGCGCAGCATCGAGCCGTGGAAGGCGCCGCGGATCAGCCCTGCCCGCCGCTTGATAACGTCGATGACTTCAGGCAGCTCCGCCGCCTTCAGCCGCTTCGAAAGCAGCGCCTTCAGCTCGATCCAGCATTCGTTGGTCGCTTCCCAGGTCTCGCGCGTCAGCGCCGTGCGCACCATGCGGGCATTGTTGCGGCCGTTGTCGATGCAGGACATGACGCTCGACGGGTTGGAAAGATCGCGCAGTAGATAGTCGATCGCATCGGCGCTCGTCAGCTTCGCATGGCCCTCGTCATAGGCCTCGCGCACGCCGGCACTCTGCAGCACGCCATCCCAGTTGTCGTCCCCCGTCCCGCTGCGCGTCAGCGACATGCGCAGGCCGGCATCGACGAGACGCGCGATGTTTTCGGCGCGCTCGATATAACGGAACATCCAGTAGAGTCCGTTCGCAGTTCTTCCGAGCATCAGTCCTCCAATACCCAGGTGTCTTTGGTGCCGCCGCCCTGGCTGGAATTGACCACCAGCGAGCCCTGCTTCAGCGCCACGCGGGTCAGCCCGCCCGGAATGATCTGTACCTTGTCGGAAACCAGCACATAGGGACGCAGGTCGACATGGCGCGGCGCAATCCCCTTGTTGACGAGGATCGGCACGGTCGAGAGCGACAGCGTCGGCTGGGCGATATAATTGTTCGGCCGCGCCTTCAGCTTCTCGGCGAAATCCGCCCGCTCCTTCTTGGAGGCCGTCGGCCCCACCAGCATGCCGTAGCCGCCGGAGCCGTGAACCTCCTTGATGACGAGTTCCTCGATATGTTCGAGCACATATTTCAGGCTCGACGGTTCCGAACAGCGCCAGGTCGGCACGTTCTCGAGGATCGACTTGCGGCCGGTATAGAACTCGACGATCTCGGGCATGTAGGAATAGATCGCCTTATCGTCGCAGATGCCGGTGCCCGGCGCGTTGGCGATGGTGATATTGCCTGAGCGGTAGACGTCCATGATGCCGGGAATGCCGAGCGCCGAATCCGGACGGAAAGTCAGCGGATCGAGGAAATCGTCGTCGACGCGACGGTAGAGAACATCGATCGCCTCGTAGCCGCGGGTGGTGCGCATCTTCACCTTGCCGTCGATGACGCGCAGGTCCGACCCCTCGACGAGCTCGACGCCCATCGTATCGGCCAGGAACGAATGCTCGTAATAGGCGGAGTTGTAGATACCCGGCGTCAGAACGGCGACGCGCGGCTTGCCCTTGCAGCCGGGAGGGGCGAGCGAAGCCAGCGACTGGCGCAGCAGATAGGGATAGTCCTCGACGCGCTGCACCTTGTTCTCGTGGAACAGCTCCGGGAACATCTGCATCATCGTTTCCCGGTTCTCCAGCATGTAGGAGACGCCGGAAGGCGTGCGGGCATTGTCCTCGAGTACGTAGAACTGGTCTTCGCCGGTACGCACGATGTCGGTGCCGACGATATGGGTATAGACGCCGCCCGGCGGCCGGAAGCCGATCATCTCGGAGAGGAAGGCAACGTTGTTCTCGATCAGCTCGCGCGGAATGCGCCCTGCCCGGATGATCTCCTGCTTGTGGTAGATATCGTCGAGGAAGGCGTTCAGCGCGATGACGCGCTGCTCGATGCCCTGGGCGAGCTTGCGCCACTCACGGCCGGAGATGATGCGCGGGATGATGTCGAAGGGGATGAGCTTTTCGGAGGAATCCGCATGTCCGTAAACCGCGAAGGTGATGCCGGTTTTCCGGAAGATGTTTTCCGCGTCGCGGGATTTTCCAATCAGATGCGCCCTGTCCTGGGCATTGTACCACTCGAAATATTTCTCATATGGCTGACGCGGACTCTCGCCCCCGGTGATCATTTCATCAAATGCCAAAGGTGTGGCTCCCCTTTTTTGTTCATTTGAATACAACGCAAATAGCAATGCAAGAACCATGCACAGTTCGCAGGGAAGATTTGTAAAATCGTCTGCAACGCCGAAAAGCGCCGAAAAACTGGGCATTTAAGCAAGGATGGCACGAAGCGCGAAAGTTTCAATCGCTAGCGCCAGCACAAAATATAAGCAATTGATGATTTTACGCCCTGGCGCCCGATTCAATTCGCGGCAGCAGCAAGACGCATTTGCGCCTATGCTTGAATGAGCAGAACGATCCGGAGCCGGACATGAACGAGATTGGCGCCTTATTGGGATCAGGCAAGGAAGCCGATGTCCATGTCTATGGTGATCATGCCCTGAAGCTCTACAAATCGCCGGGCGTAAAAGCGCCCACCTTTCGCGAGGCTGCAAATCTCGCGGTCGTCGAACGCCTCGGCCTCCCCGCACCCCATGTCTACGCTGCCGGCAGACATGACGGGCGCTGGGGTATCGTGATGGACCGCGCGCCGGGCGCATCCTTTGGCTCCCGCATCAAGGCGGAGGGCCTTCAGCCGGTCCTAGCGGAAATGGTGCAGCTGCAACTTCGCCTGCACGCCGTGCCGGGGACCGGGCTAGCATCGCTGAAAGACCGGCTGACCGCGAACATCCGGAAGACGCCGGAGATTGGAAGCGCGCTGCGGGAGACACTGCTGCGGCAGCTTGCGGCCCGTCGGGAGCAAGACCGCGTTTGCCACGGGGATTTCCACCCCTGGAATATCCACGGCGCCGGGGACCAGGCGATCATCCTCGACTGGCTCGATGCCTGTTGCGGAGATCCGCTCGCCGACGCCTGCCGCAGCTATCTTCTGATGCTGCATGCGATGCCGGAGGCGGCCCACATCTATCTCGAAATCTATGCCGGTCAAAGCGGCCACCCTGCCGGTGAGATACTCGCATGGCTGCCGCTCGTTGCCGCAGCGCGTCTCACGGAAGGTGTCGACAGGGAACGCGATCAGCTTCTGCTGCTTGCGGCCAGTGGGAGCGCTTAAGCCGAACGCTCCAGCCCCACCTGGCTGCCGCCACCGAGAATATCCTCGTCGAGCAGCGCCAGCGCCCGGTTGAGATGACCCTCGAAGACGAGGTTCTGCTCGTCGGCGACGACGCGTAGTTCCGGCATGCCTTCCAGGCGCACCAGATGCGATTGGCCGAGCCCCTCCTCGATCCCCTGCCGCAGCAGATCGTAATAGCGCGTGCCGGGACCGGTGATCGCCACCGGCATGCGTTCGGTCATGCTGAGCATGCGCGACAACCCGTTGCCGAGCGCCAGCCCCGCCTGGCGGAAGGCGAAGGCAGACATGCGGTGACCCTGACGGGCGCGGGCCGCGATCTTGTCGAGTTCGCTGACGGGGACGAATTTGGCAGGGATGGTATCGAGCGGCACTTCGAAGGCGGTTCTGAGGATCGCATAGAAGCCCGCATAGGCCTCGATGCATCCCTTGGTCCCGCATCGACAAAGCCCGCCATTCGGCGTGTGCAGCATATGGCCGAAATTCGGCGCCGAGGTCTCGTGGCCGCCATTCGCCCCGCGCCGGACGATGCCGAGCCCGATGCTGTGGCCGAGCGACAGCGCTGCCAGCGAGCGGAAATCGGCGCCCTTCACATTCTCCTCATGGGCGCCGAGTGCGGCGGCGACCAGCAGCGTTTCATTGTCGAGAATGACGCGCGCCTGCCATTCCGGCCGCAGCAGCGATTCGAAATCGATCCGGTCCGTGCCGAAGATCGGCGACCAGAGCAGCACGGGTTCGGCAGCATTGACGAGCCCCTTGCTGCTGATCGAGATCAACAGCACTCGCTCCTGCGAAATGCGCGAGCGCTGCAGGATGCGCTCCAGCCCCTCCTTGACCGCGGCGGCGAAGGCGGGCGCCCCCGCCGGATCGTGCGAGCGACCCTCGCTGAACCGGTCGATCAGCTTGCCGGCATAATCGACCAGCGAATATTGCACGGCGTCCGAGGAGATGATGACGACGATCAGATAGCCGCAGTCGCGGCGCGGGCGAAACAGCACGCGCGGACGCCCGCGCCCGCTCGCCGCCTGCTGCTCGGAGCGCTCGATGATCTCGGATTTTTCGAGATCGGCAGTGATCGCCGAGACGGTGGCGGAGGAGAGCTGCGTGTAATCGGAAATCTCGGTATGCGCGAGCGCGCCGTGGCGGCGAAGGGCCGCGAGAACAAGCCCGCTATTCCTTTGCCGCACAGACTCTGTGCTCGATTTGGTCAGCATGAATGCCGCCCTTCCCCCGCTTCCGCCCTCGTTTCACAGGCCATCTCCAACAACTTCTGAGTGTCGGACGATTCTGCCGGTAGTGGCCTGTTGACAGTTGAAAAAATCTCTGACACTAAATTTCTCGACTGTCGAGAAAATAATTAGTTTTCTGGACAGCGATCCGCGGCGGCCGGAGGAAACCACTGGCTGGGGCTGGCCGCTCATCACTTGGGAGGATAGTTATGAAATCTATTATGAAGCTGATGGCGGGCGCCGCCATCCTCGTTTCCATGCAGACGGCTGCAATGGCCGCCGACCTCGTCGTTGGCGTGTCCTGGTCGAACTTCCAGGAAGAGCGTTGGAAGACCGACGAAGCTGCAATCAAGAAGGCACTCGAAGCCGCTGGCGCGAAGTACATCTCCGCTGACGCGCAGTCTTCGGCCGCCAAGCAGCTGACCGACGTCGAATCGCTGATCTCGCAGGGCGCAAACGCCCTCATCGTTCTGGCTCAGGACTCCGACGCAATCGGCCCGGCCATCGAAAAGGCTGCTGCTGAAGGCATTCCGGTCGTCGGCTACGACCGCCTGATCGAAAATCCTGCTGCCTTCTACATCACCTTCGACAACAAGGAAGTCGGCCGCCTCCAGGCTGAGGGCGTCTTCAAGGTCAAGCCGGAAGGCAACTACGTCTTCATCAAGGGCTCGTCTTCCGACCCGAATGCTGACTTCCTTTTCTCGGGCCAGATGGAAGTTCTGAAGGCTGCAATCGACGCCGGCAAGATCAAGAATGTCGGCGAAGCCTACACCGACGGCTGGCTGCCGCAGAACGCGCAGCGCAACATGGAACAGTTCCTGACCGCCAACAACAACAAGGTCGACGCAGTCGTTGCTTCCAACGACGGTACGGCTGGCGGCGCAGTGGCTGCTCTCGACGCACAGGGCATGGCTGGCTCCGTCCCGGTTTCCGGTCAGGACGCCGACAAGGCCGCTCTGAACCGCATCGCGCTCGGCACCCAGACGGTTTCCGTCTGGAAAGACTCGCGTGAACTCGGCAAGCGCGCTGCTGAAATCGCCCTGCAGCTCGCAGGCGGCACCACCATGGACAAGGTCGACGGTGTCACCACCTTCGACGGCGGTCCGAAGAAGGTGAAGATGCAGTCGATCTTCCTGAAGCCGCTCGCCATCACCAAGGAAAACCTGAACGTCGTCATCGACGCCGGCTGGATCTCCAAGGCTGAAGCTTGCCAGGGCGTCAAGGCCGGCAGCGTCAAGGCCTGCGACTAATCCTCGACGGGCAACCGACATGCCGGCGCCGCAGCGGCCACGCTGCGGCGCCGGATGCGGATGAGCAAAAGAACATGGCTCTCCGCCTCGCCAGCACCGCGAACGCTTTTCATTCCCTGCCAAAATAGCGCCGTGCCTTGAACGCCTATTTCGGAAGCCTCGCGATGATCGATTTGAAGAACAGGGCAGCGAACCGGATTTTTCGGGCATCCGGCCTGCGCCCAAACAATGGGGGAAACGGCAAACCCATGGCAGACCTCACCCAATCGTCATCCAGCAACCCGCGCACGGCTGACGCTAACGCTTTCACGCGCTTCCTGCGCGCCACCGAGATCGACACGCGTCTGCTCGGCATGGTCGCGGCGCTGCTGGTCATCTGGATCGGCTTCCACCTCTATACCGGCGGGCTGTTCCTCACCCCCCGCAACCTCTGGAACCTCTCGGTCCAGACGACCGAGATCGCGGTTCTCGCGACGGGCATGGTGCTCGTCATCGTCACCCGCAATATCGACCTGTCGATCGGCTCGATGCTCGGCCTCGTCGCCATGATCATGGGCGTCGTCCAGGCGAAATTCCTGCCGCAATATCTCGGCTTCGACAATTCCTGGACATGGGTGATCACCCTTGCCGCCGGCCTCATCGCCGGCACGCTGATCGGCCTCTTCCAGGGCGTCATCATCGCCTTCATGGGCGTGCCCTCCTTCATCGTCACGCTCGGCGGCTTCCTCGCCTGGCGCGGCCTTGCCTGGTACGTCACCTCGGGCCAGACGGTCGCGCCGCTCGACACCACCTTCCGCATCATGGGCGGTGGCGCCGAAGGCGCCGTCGGCGCCACCTGGAGCTGGATCATCGGGCTCGTCGCCTGCGTGCTGATCGTTCTCGGCATCATCGGCTCGCGCCACCAGCGCAAGCGCTTCAACTTCCCGCGCCGTCCGCTCTGGGCCGAATATTTCCTGGCCGTGCTCGGCTGCGCCCTCGTGCTTGGCGCCATCTGGGTCTCGACCATCTATTACTGGCCGGTCGCCATCGCCAAGAAATATGCCGAAGCCAACGCCATCGCCTGGCCCGAGACCGGTCTGTTCATCTCCTACGGCATCGCCGTACCGGTGCTGATCGCCGTTCTCGTCGGCATCGTCATGACCTTCATCGCCACCCGCCTGCGCTTCGGCCGCTATGTCTTCGCCATCGGTGGCAACCCTGAGGCGGCCGAACTTGCCGGCATCAAGACCCGCTGGGTCACCGTCAAGATCTTCGCGCTGATGGGCTTCCTCGCAGCCGTCGCCGCGGCGATCTCGACGGCCCGCCTCAATGCGGCCGCCAACTCGCAGGGCACGACCTACGAGCTCTACACGATTGCCGCAGCCGTCATCGGCGGCACGTCGCTCGCAGGCGGCACCGGCACGATCGCCGGCGCCATGCTCGGCGCGCTCGTCATGCAATCGCTGCAGTCGGGCATGGGCCTCGCCAATGTGGATACCCCCATCCAGAACGTTGTGGTCGGAGCCGTCCTCGTCGTTGCCGTCTGGCTCGACACGGTCTATCGCTCGCGTGCCAAGTAAGAGGAGTACGATCCATGACTGAACAACGCACTCCCCTTGTGGAACTCAAGAATATCTCGATCTCCTTCGGCGGTATTCACGCGGTCGACAATGCCTCCGTCGATCTCTATCCCGGCGAAGTCGTCGCCCTTCTCGGCCATAACGGTGCCGGCAAGTCGACGCTGATCAAGATCCTGTCCGGCGCCTACAAGCGCGACAGCGGCGAGATTCTGATCAACGGAGAACCTGTCGATATCCGCAATCCGCGCGATGCCAAGAAATACGGCATCGAGACGATCTACCAGACGCTCGCCGTCGCCGACAATGTCGACGCCGCCGCAAACCTCTATCTCGGCCGCGAAATCCGTACCAAGTGGGGCACGCTTGATGACGTCGCCATGGAGGCCTCGGCCCGCGAGGTGATGGGGCGCCTCAACCCGAACTTCCGCCGCTTCAAGGAGCCGGTGAAAGCGCTTTCGGGCGGCCAGCGCCAGTCGGTGGCGATCGCCCGCGCCATCCTGTTCAACGCCCGCATCCTGATCATGGACGAGCCGACGGCAGCCCTCGGCCCCCAGGAAACGGCGCAGGTCGGCGAGCTGATCAAGCAGCTGAAGAAGGAAGGCATCGGCATCTTCCTGATCAGCCACGACATCCACGACGTCTTCGACCTCGCCGACCGCGTCTCCGTCATGAAGAACGGCCAGGTGGTGGGCCACGCCCGCACCGAGGACGTCACCAAGGACGAAGTGCTCGGCATGATCATCCTCGGCAAGGTGCCGCCGAAAGCCATCCCCGGCCCCGGCGCCATGCAAGTCTGAGGCATCACGACAATGGAAAGCCCGCCGCCCCAGACAACGGCGGGCTTTTCATCCGAATTCCGGTGACACCACCAGCCATTCCGCCGATTTCGCCATTTGGCGATTGAAGAGCGCCGAAAGCTAGGCTAAGAACCACCACATCGGACAGGCGATTCAAACCGCCACGGCATGCACCCGTAGCTCAGCTGGATAGAGTGTTGGATTCCGATTCCAAAGGTCACAGGTTCGAATCCTGTCGGGTGCGCCATTTTTTGCAGTTCTGTGTCGCCGCATAAATGCGGAAATCTATTCCATTAGCTTGTACCAATCGCGGATAGCCAGCTTTAGCCGGATTGCCTCTTCTTCGGGTAGAAAATTGCAATGGGCAATTGGCCCTCGGACGAGGTTCAACCGGTTGATAACGCGAAGAACCCTGTTTCGCGTAGCATTCGAGAACATCCCTGAAAAGACCTCCCAGTTGTCCTTCACGATTTCGCCTAGTTCTCCGAACGTCGTGTAGTCAATCAAGCGGTCAGAACGAGGAGGCAGTCCTTCAGCCGCCTCACGATCGTAGTTCTTCTGAACGTTGTCTCTGACCACTTGGGGAACGCACGTTTTCCACCAATCGCTTCCGTTGCTCTCAAGCATCGTCGCTTCGATCAACTCTCTAATGTCGTTTTCGAGCGCGTAAAACAGCTTGTAAAATTCGCTCATCCGCTCAGCCGCGACAAGTGTTTCGAAATCCACCTGCTTCAAGTAATCGGCCACCAACGAATCGGCCTGAGCTTCAAGTGCGCCCCTCGTGTTGCCGATCCTGTTGTTACTAAAAGCGGTCCGAAGATTGCGAGTTATCACCGCATTTTTAAGGATGAACAGCTCTATGTGATCTTCCTGGCTCATCTTAGGAGATTATCCCGTAGACTTTTGAATATCGCATTGAAAACCGCAATGTTCTCAGTTTCCGGAAGAACAATGTTTATCTGATACGACAACCCGAGCTTTACTCCATCAATTGACCGATCCAGAGAAATCTTCTCAGAACCATTGCCGATGTCAGTCTCGCGGGCAGCATCTATATCTTTTGTGATGTCGGACGTAATGAATGCGCGAATGGCTTCGAAGGACGCATACATCAGTCGGATGATGCCATCAGCTTTCTTTAGTCCTGTAATTTCGACAAGGACATCTTTGACAGCATTCTCATCAGCGCGGTGTACGAATTCCTTCCGCTTGAACAATTCGCCAAATGCGTTTCGCAGTCCTTCGTAAGCGGCTTGGCTCCGCCCCCCATCAGTCTTAAATTTCGAATACAAAGTCGTGGGTGAGCCGTCGGGACTGAGAAACTGCATCTTCTTCAACATCGGCGGTACTGCTCTGGCACCACCGCCGGTGAGGTGGAGGATCGTATCCATGAAGTCTGGACTAAATTTGTCAGGACGTTCCGCGGCAATTATCCCTTCTAGGGCGCGTTTAAACACCCCAGGAGACGGCGTATATGGGACGCCGCCTTTGATCTCTCTCTGCTTCGCTTTATCAACAGACGACGCGGGAGCTTCCTCTGCCGGATCGTTCGCATTTTCCGCTGCCTTCACAGCGACTGCAGGATTCTGTTGCTTTGCCATGATGCCTCCCAGCTATCACGGAGCTTATCGTAATAGCCTGGCTCTGCAAGGTGAACGCGAGTTTGCCCGCAACTAATAATTTTAGTGTAAGCTAGCCAGCGCTCCTTTTCACAACTGCAGGAGCTTGCAGCGGCGATACCCGATCCCCTCAAAGATCGAAGACTGAGCGACGAGGACTGAATTTAGGATGACCTGTTCTGCTGTTTTCCGTCGCTGAAGCCGAAGACTCGTCGCGCGCCAACCCAATACAAAAACGGCGCCCTACTCCCGGCGCCGCTTCCATCTCATCCCTCACCAAACCTCAAACATCACACCTGAACACCGCCACATCCGTGTGGTTCCCGACGAGCTCGATCGTTCTGAACCGTCCGGTCTTCCGCAGCGTCTCCGAGAGGCGCTCGTGGAAGAAGACGAGGTAGTTGCTGTCGACGTGGCCGTGGCGGACTTCGTAGCCGGAGATGATCAGGCGCTTGGCGGTGCGCGATGCGGCGAATTCGACGAGTGCGCGGTAGACCTCCGGGTCACCCTGGTGGATCAGCACTTCCATGCAAATCACCACGTCGTGCAGCGGGATGGTGTCGGCATGGCGCTTAAGGTCGAAGACCTGGAAGCCCCATTCCGGCTTTGAAGCCTTGGCGATGTCGATCGCTTCCTGCGAGCGGTCGAGACCGAGATAGGTCTTGATATCGAGCGCCTTGACCACCTCGAGATCGCCCGAGCCGATATCGAGAACGCTGCCGAGCTGTTCGACGCCGTTGTCGATCAGGAGCTTGCGCTTGTAGATCAGATTTTCGCCGCGCGAGCCGACGCCGGAGCCGCGTTGCGGATTGACCTTGTAGCGAAGGTTCCAGAACAGGTCGTTGCGGAATTCGGCGCGGATCAGCGTGTTCGCCTTGGTGAAGGCGTCATGCACCATCGGGTTCATGTCGCAGCGCGGCGAGAGCAGCCCCTGATCGTTCACGCAGTGCTCGTGATAATGCAGGATCCTGATCGGCTTGCCGGGCTCGGCATAGCCGTGGTGGCCGGGAACGTGGCCGTAGTAATTGTAGTTCGAGCTCAGGGGCTCGTAGGCAAGGTTGCCGGCGGTGATCGTCAGCCACATCGCCACCTGATCGACATTTTCAGACCGGCCGGCGCGCTGCAGCGGTTCCGGGTTGGCAAGCAGCCACAGCGCCCATTTGCGCCACTCGGTGCGCACGGTGGAAAGCAGCGGCTTCGGAATGACATAGACGCCGCCGTTGCAATTGCCCCTGAAGGTTTCGTCCGTGCCGTTATCGGCCGGCAGCTTCGGACCGACCGACTGCAGCTGTGCGGCACGGGCCACTTCGAGCAGAACCGGGATCGGCGGATTGGGCGTATCGACGACCTTCGCCTTCAGCGCCGTTCCGGTCGCGAGCTCCGAGAGATCGCCGAGCGCCATCGTGTCCGCGTCGAGCAGCACGAGATAGTCGAACTCCTCCTGGCCGAACGGATCGAGCTGCGAGATCTTGTTGCAGTATTTCTTGTCGCCGAAAGCTTCGAGGCGATGCGTGCGATATCCCTTTTCCGAGAAGATCAGCACCAGATCGTCCGAAACGCTCGGCGTGAACTGCACATGGATATCGGCAGGCTTGGCACCGGCAAACTCGACGAGCGACTTGGCGCAGTAATAGGCCTGGAACACGAATTTCGGATGATTGTCGACCGCGATCGAATAGGCGACCTTGGCCGATTTGCCGGGCTGCGCAATCTGTACGCCGCCGAGGGGTACTGCCCGCTGCGCATCGACGAGCGCCAGCAACCTTGCGATTTCCCGGTCCTTCGCCTCGATGATGCTGCCGCCGTTTCGGAGGAGATCGTAGGCGTTCTGCCGCGGCGGGATGACCTTGCCGAGGATTGCGGCGGCATCCAGCTTGACGCGGCGGCCCGTTATTTCCGCCTGGAAGGCTTCTTCGAGCGCGAGGTACCTGGCGCAGCTATCGTCCGACAGCGACATGCCGGCGGCGCGCGTGGCGATCGCCAGGAACTGGCGGATATCCATCTTCAGCGCAGGCTGCGGCTTCTCGCAGAAGGTCAGCGCCGACAGGGCATCATAGAGGCCGCGGAACAGCAGATAGCCGAGCTCGATCGTCTCGCCCGCAACCCATCCGAGATTGACGAAACGGATCGCCTCGCCATCGAACATCATGTTGCGGGGCGTGGCATCCAGCAGGGCCCCGGAGACCGGCGCGCTCGCATTCAGCCGCGCATTGCGCGCCAGGCCCGCCTCTTCCTTCACTGCATCCCACCAGACCTGCGTCCAGCTTTCGAGGTCTGACAGCGGCCAGTTGTTGCGCCCGACGATATATTGCAGCTCGTCTTTCCACCGCCGTCCGGCAATCAGCGGCTCGCGCTTCAGCTGGACCGCGAACCTGGCATCGGCAGGCGCCCCGCCCTCGGCCAGCAGCCTCTTGCGATCGCCATAATAGCCCTCGCCGTCCTTGCCGAACTCGACGACCGTGCGGTATTGCGGCGCCCGCGGCAGGCCGTAGTGATAGCCGAAGACGCCATCTTCGGCGATTTCGCTGGCAGAGGAGACGACCAGGAACGAGTTCGCCAGTTCGCCGGCCAGGCCGTTGCGAACCACCGCGCTCCAGGCAAAATCCGTCGTGAATGTCTTGACCGCCGGCGTCTGCGCGTCGGCCTTGCCTGCCGCGCTGATGAGGCCGGAGAAATCCGCCGGCATATCGGCAACGAAGGCATCGTCTCTGAGAACGGAAACCGGCAGCTTGTAATCCGGATACGGATACCACCATTCCTGATGCTTGAACCCAGCGCGGCCGATGCGCTTGCCGAGCTCCGCCTTGCCGAAGGTGACGACGCCGCGCGACATGTAGCGATCTTCGATGCCGAGCATCGGCTCGCCGAGATGATCTTCCGGGAAACCGGCGAAATATTTCAGGCCGAGCTGGTTTTCGATGGCGACGATCAGCACGCCATCGGGCTCGAGATAGCGCGCCGCATGTTCGAGCATGAGATCGACGGGATCGCGCCCCTGCTCCTTCGAGAAGAAGACGCGGGCATATTCCAGGACGCCGATCAGCGTCACGGTCTTGAATTTGCGGTCGGAAGCAAAATCCTGGAAGGGATCGACGACGACGCTGACATTTTCGAGACCGCGGCAGCGCTCGGCGGCAATCGAGGCCCGGCGGGGGCTGCCTTCGAGCGCGACCACCTCAAGACCGGTTTCGCCCAGGAACCGTGTGACGGCGCCGCAACCGGCTCCGATCTCCAGAACCGGGCCCTGAATGTGCTTCATGATCGGGCGCAGCAGATTGGCGCGCTCCGAACTCAGATGATAGAGCGAGGCCCAGTCGCTCACCGCATTCTGGATTTCTGCCGAGAAGATCGACCGGTCGCGCGCATTGCGGATGGTATTATAAAGACGCGTCTCTATTTCATCGCCATCGGAATAGGCAAAAGGCCGGCTATTGCCCGGGCGGCGCCACACATTCTCGTCCTGGCTGTATTCATAGGACGACATAAATTCCATCTTCATTCAACCAGCCCTGCTTTATCGAATTGAACCTGACGCACTCTACGAAGGCGCCGCCCGCACGATCGGATGCCAGCCTCTATCGACTCGGCACCCGTTTTCGGGAGATCCGCCACTTGGGGCATAGTTGGTACGGAGATTAGCTTGCGCCTGCCTGTTGCGCTTAGGTTGCGTGAGACAGACACCGGCGTTTCGAGAATTCATCGATCCGCGCTAAGATCGGCCGGCTTCAGCCTTTGGGGGACTGCCTGATGGAAGATCATGAGCCGTTTTTGCGCGAGGCGATCGCGCTGTCGAAATCCGCGGTGGCAAATGGGGACGAGCCGTTCGGCTCGTTGCTGGTCAAGGATGGCAAGGTCATCCTCAGGGCCGAGAACAGCGTCTTCACCGGCCGCGACATGACCAATCACGCCGAGCTGAACCTGATCAAGCTGGCAGCGCAGCACTATGACGCCGAGGCGCTCGCCGATTGCACGCTTTATACAAGCACTGAACCCTGCGCCATGTGTTCGGGCGCGATCTACTGGTCGGGTATCGGCCGGATGGTCTTCGCCTGCTCGGAAACGCGGCTCGGCGAGATTGCCGGGATCGGCCTCGATGTACCAAGCCGGGCGATCCTGGAAACCGGCGCGCGTGTTGTCACGGTGATCGGCCCGCATATCGAGGAAGAAGCGGCCGCCGTTCATCAGGCATTCTGGCCGAAGCATCTGGGCAAGATCTGATCCTCGACGCAGCGGGGAAATCCGGCCCGCCGGACCTCCCCGCGTTTAGTTCGCGGCGCTCAGCCCTGCGGCATCGGCACGCATTCCTTGATGCGCGGATTTCCGGGCGTCGAGCCGGTCACCTGCTTCACCTGTCCGGCCGGGCAGGTGCCGTCGTCGACAAGCACCTTCTTGCCGGTCGCCAGCGTGCCCTTTGCGGGCTCCTGCTTCAGGATTGTCTGGCAGCTGGCCAGCCCGACGGCCAGAAGAACCGTCAGCAGATATCTGAGTTTCATGTTGTCCCCTTTCCCGATGGTCGGCGGAACCGCAGCCGGATCCGATGTCCAGCCGTCAACCCCGCCCGTCTCAGGATTTACAACCCCTTCCCCCGCCCGGCATGCTCCACCTGGAGTATAGAGAAACCGCCTCCTGCGGCTGTCGCGCCTGCTGCCCGGGCGGACATATGAGCATCGCCTTTAGGAGGGCTGTTCAACAGCCTTGCGACCTGCGACAACCGAGGCGTGTTCTTTTCTTGATCAAATCCGGGATGGGAAATGCAGCAGTCCGCCGACGTATCCGTTCAGTTGATCGACATGATTTATGCAAGCCTGTTCGGCGAATGCGGCTGGCAGGATTTTCTCGATGCCGTGGCCAAGACCTCGCCGGATGGCAAGGCCGCGCTGCATTATCACGACCTCGCCTCCCCGGTTGCCCATGTGCCCTATATGTCGGGTTTCTCGGCGGGCGAGGTCGAGACGTTCAGCAGCCACTTCGCATCGGTAAATCCCTGGATTCCGCGCATGGGGCTTGTCCCGGTCGGCCGCGGCCTGTGCGGCGACGAAATCTTCACGCGCAACAATCTGGTGAGAACCGAATTCTACAACGACTGGCTCAAGCGGCAGGCCGGTTGCGAAACCAGCATCGGCGTCTCGATCATTCGCGAGAAGGCCCGCACCTTCATCCTCTCGACTGCAACGTCATCGGCGGATCCCGAGCACAACAGGGAAGCGGCCGAGCGCTACACCGTGCTCGCACCCCATCTCCGACGAGCCTTCGATTTCATCCGCAAGCGCGATCTTTTCGCCCCCGACAATCAATCGCTGAAGACCCTGTTCGACAGTATCGGCGCCGGGCTGTTCTATGTCTCGGAAAAGAAGAGATTACGCTGGTCGAACAACACGGCGGCGCAAATCCTCGCCGCCGGTTTTCCGCTTCACATGACGACCGGCGGGCGGCTCGATATCCGCTGTCAGAAATCAGCAGCCGCCTTCGAGCGCCTGGCGTCTCGGAACGACGGGCAGTGCGAGCCCTATACGGCGATCGTCCAGGCGGATGGCGCAGACAGCAGTTACCGGCTGACGATGGTGCGGATTCAGTCCAGTGCCTTCACCGAGTTCATGGAGGGACCGACCGTCGCGATCATTGCCGAGCCGATGGTCGCCGCGCCGCTGAAGGACAGGCGCAGCGCCCTGATGGAAACGTCGAAGCTGACCGTCACCGAGATAAAGGTGGCGCTCAGCGTCGCCTCCGGTAACACCCCGCGCGAAGTCGCGACAGCCTGCCAGATGCATTACGAAACGGTCCGCACCCACCTGCGCAGCATCTATTCCAAGCTCGGGGTCAATTCGCAGGTGGCGCTGGCGGCGCTTCTGCTCGGAAGCTGAAGGCCGCCCTCGCCTGAAGAACCTTACTGCGCCGTCACGACCGGCTCTACCACCGGCTCAGCCGGCGTTACCGGATCCGTCACCACCACCGGATCCGTTACCGGATCGGCCGGCGCCGCCGGGTCCGTTGGCGTCACCACCTCGGTCTTTTCCAGCGTTCCCCGGATCTGGTCGATCTTGCCGTCGGCCTCTCCGACGCCGAGGATCGTCTTGGCCTTGTCGAGCGCGGCAGGGGTGATCGTGCCGGTCTTGGTTGCCGAGGCCAGTGCTGCTTCGAGGGCGGCGTCGCCGAGTTCGGGGTCGTCGGCGGCCGGGAATGTGCCGTTGTCGAGCTCATATTGCGCATAGGCCGTGGCATAGGCGGCGATCGCATTCATCTTCGGGTCCGCAGTGTGCAGATAGGCCTTGTAGCTGCGCTTCAGCGAGTTCAGCCCGGCAAGCTGGGAGGCCGCGGCCGTCTTGGTTCCGGCAACGCCCGTATCTTCGGTCGCGTCGGTGTCGTCGGTCACGCCCTTGCTCTTGGCCGCCTGCGACTTGCCTTTCGAGCCGCTCTGCGACGATGCACCATGCGAGCCGCTGTTTCCGTGGCTGCCGCTATTGCCTCCACCATTGCCATTGCCGCCGCCGTTACCGTTGCCGCCGCCATGGCCGCCACCATTCCCACCTCCATTACCGCCGCCCTTGGCGAAGGCGACGGTGTCGAAGCCGATCATGCCGGCAGAGCTCGCCGCCACGGCCAGGGAAAGAGCGGCAACGGATGCCAGAATTCGAATGCGCATGATGATCCTCCTGAATCTCGCGTCGAACCTTTGTTCGAGTCGAGCGGAGGTTAGCGCCGGCCGGGACGCCGCACATCGGCCCAAGGTCCGGGGTGGTGCAGATCGGCAGAGCTGCGCTTCGGCTAAGGTTTACGCCTGGTTTACAGGGAGGGCGGAGCGCGATCGCGCGCCCCGCGCCGCCATGCGGTCCTCGCCCTCACCCCATTCGCATCCTCCGGCTTCCGGCCCGGCGAAACACCGCGGCCTGGTTCTGCCTTACGGTCTCCACCTCCGCCAATGCCGCCTCGATCAGCGATTTCGCCGAAAACAGCTCCGGCTTGTCGCGCAGCATTTCCAGCACCGTCTTCAGATGGCTTTCAGTCATAATGCAGGCTCTCATCGTCATGATGTCTCCTTGCAGCCTCCTTCTTGCCGGATGCCCCCGCTATCCCGTCCGGCATGCATTCCAGGCCTCATGGCCCATCCCTTCGCCCCCATGCGAAATGAAAATCAGCCGGCGATGCGGATCATCCGCACGCCGATGACATTGTCGTCGGCATCGGCGACGATCTCTCCGTGGCCGATCAGCCGGCCGTTGACGAGAAGTTCGACCGGGCCGCCGAAGCGGCTGTCGAGCCGGAAGCTGTGGCCGGGATCGACCCGCATCAGCTCGGCAACGGAAACCCTGGCACGGCCGATCACCACCTCGATCTCGACAGGGATATCGTCGACCTTCTTCCTGAGATCAGGACCGGCAGCCGCGAGAACCTCGGGCGGCACCGCCGAGAACAGCAGGTTTGCCTCATGTTGATGCAACCGCTCCGCAACGGGATCGTTCTTCTCCGCTCCGCCATCGGCGGGAGCCTCGCCAAACGGCGACAAATCATCGGAAATATTAGACATAAAGCACCATCTTAAGGAAAACGCGTCCGGTCGGCCGTTCGGCACGCGATGATTTTAGGACGGGCGGATGGCGCGCCGCAGCCAAAAACGATTTTCCGCCAGACATCAGCGTTAACAGATGGTTGCGGTCCACAATGAACCGCCCGGAAGCTTGCCATATCGAAACAGAATGAGGGCCGGAGGCGCCGATCCGGCATCGCCGGCTATGCCCTGACGGTTCCGCCCGCGCGAATCTCTGCCCGACTCACTTCGTGATTGCGAGGCGCGCCAGCCACACCAAATGCCATCAACATCTTTGCGAGGCGCCACACGCATTGCGCGTTGCCTTTTCGCGGGACGGGAGCTACATGGTTAAGAATTCGTTAATTTCTTTTCAGCAGCCATTTCATGTTGAGCTCCAGCACTCACCGCAATTACCTGTCGCGGCTGGCCTTCGCCGGGGATAATCCCGAGCCGGTCTTTACCAGGGTCAATCTCGTCGCCCGGGCGCTCTGCCCGGTCAAAGGCGTGAAATCCTTTGCCGCCCATCAGGTGCGCATCGTCAGCATCAGCGAGGCCGCAGCCGTGCTGCAGGCGCGCAATATCGAGCTGCTGACCGATCACTTCTATCTCTGTCTTGGAAAGTTCGAGATCTTCCTGACCTGCGCCCGCGTGCGCGCGCAGGAAGGCAGCCTCTTCGTGCGCTTCTCGAAGCCCGAGGAGACGAGCTTCATCCGGGCGCTTTCAGAGATCACCTTCCCGATGACGACATTGGAGAAGCTGCGCGGCCATTCGGTCCGCGCGCCATAGAGGCGCGCATCAGGCAGCCGGAGACGGCCGCCTGATCATTGCGCGTAAGCGCCATTTGGGACGCTGAGACCTAGGCCTTCTTGGCGCCGCGCGCCTTCTTGGCCGGCTCTTCGGGAGCGGGCTGCGCCAGTCGCAGCGCCCGCAGCCGTTCCGTTTTCTTCTGCCGGTCGAGGAGCTCGCTGGCCATGATTTCCTTGGCCATCGAGTTTGTCTGCTCGGCCTTAGCCTGCGCCGAAAGCTTCTCGGGCTTGAAGAGATTGTCTTTCGTCTTGCTCATGCTTCCTCCCTTTCGACGGAACGCCAGTGCCGGAACGCTGACTGATGTCAGCGGCTGCGAGCCACGACTTTCTTCTTCGGGCCGGGCAGCAGGCCTTCACGCTGCGCCTGCTTGCGGGCGAGCTTGCGGACGCGGCGAACGGCTTCGCCCTTTTCGCGGGCGCGCTTTTCGGACGGCTTCTCATAGGCGCTGCGCGCCTTCATTTCGCGGAAGATGCCTTCGCGCTGCATCTTCTTCTTGAGCACACGAAGAGCCTGATCGACGTTGTTATCGCGGACGAGTACCTGCAAGACGTCTCCTTAATCGGCCTTAAGGCCGTTATTTCCTGATCCGGATCGCATTCGCGTTGATCCAGCTTGATGTCGCGGCTTCCGCACTGGCCTGTGTTTCAACAGGGGGAAGCGACGATGGCGAGGCCAGAACGTCGATATCGTCCTGGCGGATGCTCCGCTCGTAATTCTCGTTCTGGAACCTGACACGGTAATGAACGAGGCCCTGCGCGGCAGGCAGGACGGAGACGATGCGCCCGGCGCCAAAGGCCTGCCCACCGGCGAATATCCCCGGCTTCAGGACAATGTTATCGCCCGGCTGATAGCGGCGGGTTGCCATGCCATTCTCCGAATGAAGTGAAAAAACAAAAGGCCGGGACTGCTCCCGACCTTCCTCCGTCATCGTCTCAGCGCGCCAGTACATCCGTGGTCGCGCGAGGCGCTGACAAATTATGCAGCCTGCAGGTTATCTGCCGAGCTCTTGCCCGAGCGGCGGTCCTGCACGATTTCGTAGCTGATCTTCTGTCCGTCTGCGAGCGAGCGCATGCCTGCGCGTTCCACTGCAGAAATATGGACGAAAACATCGGCGCCGCCGTTGTCAGGCTGAATGAAGCCGAAACCCTTGGTGGCATTGAACCACTTGACTGTACCTGTATTCATAACGATTTCCTTTCAAAGCAACCGTGTGTTTTTCCCGCGATACCCTGCGGAATGAGATCGATTATTTGGAGGGAAATCTGAAGAGGCGAAAGCGCTCTCGGACGACGTCACAAGCAATGGTCGATAACGCCAATGTAATGTCAATTTAATATTTGGCAACGGCAAGACCCAAGAAACTTGCCGCCGCTTGAAATTCCATCCCGTAATTCGTTGTTTTCGTTCGATTTCATTTCCGGAAAGGCAGCAGCGATAAAACAGACTTCTATCGCCCGCCCGGTCCCGGGCAGCACCCGGGACCATCGGATTGCAATCAAAACGCGCAGACATCCGCGTGCATGAGCGGCCCGCGCTTCATCCAGACCTGCGCGCCATCGGCGCCAACTTCTGCTGCAAGCGCAGTACCTGCCGGAAGGCGGCCCCAGGCGAGGCGTTCCAGCCGCTCGCCATCGACAGTCAGCGACCCCTTCAGCACCAGGAATTCCAGCCCTTCGGCATTGTCGACGGTCACAGCCGCCCCTGCCCGCCACTCTTCGAGGCGCACCTGCTCACGGCCGTCGTCGAAGAGGATGAGAGCGCTCTCGGCGCCGGGGCGCGGCGTATCCTTGCGGCCCTCGCCCGGGCGGCGCACCGTCTGGTCGCGGTCTTCGGCGCGGAATTGCCATAGCCGCACGAAGATCGAGCAGCCGCCTGCCGAGGCCGCCATATGCGAGGTGCCCGGCGGGTTGCGGATGTAGGATCCGGCCGGATAGTCGCCATGCTCGTCCTGGAAGATGCCGTCGAGCACCACGAATTCCTCGCCACCGGTATGGGTGTGCGGCGGAAAGGCGCTGCCCGGGGCGTAGCGGACGATCGAGGTGGCGCGCGCCTTCTCCTCGCCGATGCGAAACAGCATCTTGCGGTCGACGCCAGGCGCCGGGCTGGGGATCCAGTCGAGTGCCGCCGAATGCACGGTTACAGGTTTCGTCAGGTCGTCATTGATACGCATGGTCAAAGCTCCGCCAATCCGCCATCGAGAAGTATTTCGGTTCCGAGCATGAAGCTCGATTGGTCGCTGGCGAGAAACGCCACCGCGGCTGCGATCTCCTCCGGGCGCCCCATGCGCCCGGCCGGCACGCGGGCGCCGACCCGCTCGGTATAGGCCTTGTAGTCGTCGGCTGTCTGCCCGGCGCTGTGATGGATCGGCGTATCGGTCGGCCCGGGGCTGACGCAGTTGACGCGGATCTTGCGCTCGGTGAGTTCGGCCGAGAGCGTGCGGGCAAAGGAGCGGACAGCCGCCTTCGAGGCCGAGAGCGCGCCGCGCCCCGGCGTACCCACCTTGTTCAGCCACGACGTGTTGAGGATGATCGAACCGCCATCGGCCATGACGGGCAGCACGCTCTGCACGGTGAAGAACACGCCCTTGACGTTGATGTCCATCAGCCGGTCGAAGGCTTCCTCTTCGGTCGCGGCAATCGGCGTGCCATAGGCGACACCGGCATTGGCGAAGAGAATGTCGATCGTGCCGAAGGCGTCGGCCGCCTGCTTCGCCATCGCCTTCAGGTCGGCAAGCGAGCGCACGTCGGCGCGGATCGCCACGGTCTCGCCGTCGAGTTCACGCCGCGCCTCTTCGAGTTTGGCCTCGTCGGTGCCCGATATGGCGACACGGGCGCCATCGGCGATCAGGCGGCGGGCCGCCGCAAGGCCGATGCCGCTGGAGCCGCCGGTGATCAGTGCAGTCTTTCCTGTCAGCATGGTTACCTCCTGTTCGCAGCCGCGCGCCGCGATCCGATGATTGCAGAAACGGTGCGATCGGCCGCGTCGACGGCGCCCGAGAGATAGCCGGGATCCGTCTGGCTGGTTTCGCTTCCGGCAAGCGAGATGAAGGGCTGCCATGCGCCGTCCACCCAGGGCCTGCGGTCGGGCGACGGATGGGCGCCGCCGGTGCGGTCGGCCTTCGTGGCGGTCGCCGGATCGGCAGCCCAATCCTTGAACAGCGTTGCCCGCGGCTGCAGCGCCTTTTCGCCGAAGAGGCGGCCGAGCTGCTGGACGCAGGCATGCGTCAGCAGGTCTTCGCCGATCGACTGGCGCTCGTCGGCGCCGACGCCGAGGAAGCCGAAGAGAGCGGCGGAGCCCGTCGCGGTCGTCGCATCATGGATCTCGACCAGCGGCCCGACCATGCTCTGCGCCGTTCCCGACAGGCCTTCCTGGCGCCAGAATGGGCGGTCGTAAAGCGCGAAGAATTTCGCATGCGGCGCCATCCAGGTCGCCGTCTGGCGCCAGCGCGAGGCCATGGCGGTCGAAACCGGCGGCGAGAAGGAAACGGTGGCTTCGAGCAGACGCGGCGGCAGAGCAAAGATCACATGCCCGGCCTGAACACTCTCCTGCCCGCCGGTAGAATTCGAAACCGTCAGCGTCACGCCATCGGCGCCAAGCGCGGCGGCAGTGACCTTCCGGCTCAGGAAGATGCAATTTTCCGGCAGTTCCGCCGTCAGCGCCCGCACCAGCGCATTGGTGCCGCCGGTCAGCCGCATCGATTGCGGCTCCTGCCGGTAGCCCTGGTAACGCTGCACCGGCTCGCGCGACATGCGCTCGAACACGACGTCGCCGTCACTCGACTGCGCGAAGGCCGGCAACTCGAGCTCGGCGACAAGCGCGCCGATGGCCGGCTGCATCTGCGGCCAGAACCAGGAAGGCCCGAGATCGAAGCCATCGGCCGAAACACTGCCCGTCTCGTCGACGGAGAAGATCCGCCCGCCCAGCCGGTCGCGGGCTTCGAACAGCAGGAAATCGATATTGGCTGCATGAAGCAGCCTTGCGGCATGAAGTCCGGCAAGGCCGCCGCCGATGATCGCAACAGATGTCTGCATTGTCATTCCTGAAGGTTGAAAAGGGGCCGGCATCGCAGCCGGCCCCTCGATGTCACTTGTTCGGAAGGGCCGCGACGGCGTCGAGAACCCGGGCGGAATAGGTCAGAGCGGCGCCGGCATTGAGCGCGATCGCGACGCCGAGCGCCTCGGCGATCTCTTCCTCGGTCGCGCCGTGCTCGATCGCCGCCTTGCCGTGAACGGCAATGCAGCCGTCGCAGCGGGTGGTGACGGCAACGGCGAGCGCGATCAGTTCGCGCATCTTCGGGCCGAGGTGGTTTGCCTTTTCGCCGGCGCGATCGAGCGAGACCACGCCACGCAACGTATCCGGCGTCAGCTTGCCGAGTTCACCGACGCGGCCGAGCAGTTCGTCGCGATATCCGTTCCAATCCATCATCTGCATCATCCTTACTGGCGGCCGGCGGTGACGCCGCCATCAACCGGGAGAACCGTGCCGGTGATCCACGAAGCCTGCTCGGAAGCGAGGAAGAGGATCGCCTCGGCCACATCCTTCGGCTGGCCATTGCGGCCGAGCGGATGGAAGGCGTCGAAGGTCGGCAGCACTTCCTTGACCTGCTCGGCAGACAGGAAGGTGTTGTAGACGGGGGTTTCGACGACGGCCGGAGCAACCGCGTTGATGCGGATGTTATAAGGTGCAAGCTCGATCGCGAGGTTGCGGACCATGGCGTGAACGCCGGCATTGGCAGCCGAGTAGGCAGCCGACGGCGTGGCGCCGATCGCCTGGATCGCCCACATCGAGCCGGTCTGGACGATGACGCCGCCCTTGTCCTTCATCACCTTGGCAGCAGCCTGCGCGGTGAAGAACTTGCCCTTCAGGATCGTATCCAGATACCAGTCGTAATCGCCCTCGGTAAGGTCGAGGAACGGCTTCGGGTTGAAGACGCCGGCATTGTTGACGAGGATGTCGAGCGTGCCGAATGCCTTGACGGCGGCGTCGACCAGGGCTGCGCCCGTTGCCGGATTGGCGATGTCACCGGCGGAAACGATGACCTTCTTGCCGGAAGGATCGATTTCCTTGGCGGCAGCCTGCAGCTTGGCGAGATCGCGGCCGTTGATTGCGACCGAAGCCCCCTCGGCGACGAAGCGGGCCGCCACTTCCTTGCCAATTCCCGAACCGCCGCCAGTGATCGCGACTACTTTACCTTCAAAGCGCATGATTATCTCCTTATCTATCTATCAGTAGATAGGCAACACCACTTAGCGCTTGCTTTAACAGATTTCAAGACCTATCTATCAATAGATAGAGAGAAGGTGACAATGTCGGAAAAAGTGCAGGCAATCATGGACGCCGCGGAGCGCATGATCAGACAGGGTGGCTATAACGGATTCAGTTTCCGCGAGATTGCCGCTGAAGTCGGCATCAAGAGCGCCAGCGTCCACTACCATTTCCCCACCAAGGAGGCACTCGCCGCCGCTGTCGCCCATCGTTACACGGATCGGTTCGGCGATGCTGTCGAGGCGGAAAAGTCGTCGGGCCTGAACACGGTCGCCGCCTGGCGCCGCGTCTTCCAGCGTTCCTTTGCCGAAGATGGCCGCATGTGCCTCTGCGGCGCGCTGGGCGCTGCCTCGCGTGATCTGCCGGATGAGGTTGCGGCGGAAGCGAAGCGCTTCTTCGAAGTCGGCATCGAAAGGTTGATGGCGTCGGGCATGACGCGCGAGGAAGCGCTGAAGGTGCTCGCCACCCTGGAAGGCGCCATGCTGATGTCGTCGGCGCTTGGCGATGCGAGCTCCTTCGACGACGCGACGAAGGAACTCGCCTAAGTCTTCAGCCTTTAGGGCATGGAAACGATCAGCCGCAGCGAACCCTCGAAGAAGGGCTGCGTGCGCAACGCGCCGTACCGCTTGTCCCAGCTGCCATCCTTCAGATCACGGCCGAGTTCCTCGACGAAACGCTCGCCGATGGAGGGATCGACGAAGCTCCAGGCGGAATTCGCACGGCGCGCGCCGGGATCGAGCAGCCGCTCCGGGCGGCCGTAATAGCCTTCGCTGAAACCATCGGTGCAATGCAGCGGGATCGGCACCGGCCGGATCTCGACTGTGCCGCCGAGCGCTTCGGAAATCGACGCCAGCGACGGGTAACGGCTGGCTTCGACCGCGATCATCTCCGGCGCATAGACCTGCAGCCACGAGCGATGCAGCTCGTCCGGATCGCAGCTCAGCACCGCGACCGGCCCGCGCGTGACACGGCGCATCTCCGCTAGACCCGCCTTCAGATCCGACCATTGATGAACCGAGAAAGTCGTCATGCTGCCGTCGAAACTCTTGTCGTCGAAGGGCAGCTTTTCCGCCACCGCGTCGATCGCGACCGGAAGATGGGCCGGGCGCTGCGCCCGCATCGAGGCCGACGGCTCGACCGCCGTCACCACCCGGTCCGTCGGCTCGTAGGAACCGGCCCCGGCGCCGACATTCAGCACCGTCCCGGCATCGCCGAGCGCGCTCCAGATGAAGGCGGCAATATGCGGATCGGGCTGGCGGTACTGCGTGTAATTGGTGCCGATCACGCCGTAATTGGCGTCGCCGGCGCTTCCATCCGTATGTCTGTTGCTCATGCTTTCAAATCCCTTGGTGGGCAAAGCTTCGCCCTCCCCGAATGCCGTGGCATTTCGGAGCTGTTGTGCGTTTTGCGGCTTTGCCTTAATGTTGCGAGTGGAGAAAACACCATAATCTCCAGCCTGAAAACCGATAAGCTCGAACAGAGTTTGTTCTGAAAACGCACATAGCTGAGGTGTGACATGGCAAGACGCCTTCCTTCACTCAACGCCCTTCGCGCCTTCGAAGCCGCCGGCCGCCACGGGCGTATGACGCTCGCCGCCGACGAGCTGAACGTCACCCACAGCGCCATCAGCCGCCAGATCCAGCATCTCGAAGAGGTTCTCGGCGTCTCGCTCTTCGAGGGACCGAAGAACCGGCTGCGCCTGACCGAAGCCGGCCAGACGCTACTGCCCGGCCTCGTTGCCGCCTTCGACCAGATCGACATGTCGGTGCGCTCGGTTGCCGATACCGGCGACGGACCGCTCGATGTCTCCTGCCCCGGCACATTCACAATGCGCTGGCTGATCCCGCGGCTCTATCGCTTCCAGGCTGAACATCCTGACATCGACGTGCGGCTGACCGCCTCGTCCCGTCCCGTCGATTTCTCCCGCGACGGCTTCGATGTGGCGATCCGCGTCGGTACCGCGCCGTGGCCCGAGGGCGCCGATGTCATCCCGCTTTTTCCGGAGCAGACCGGCCCAGTCGTCGCCCCATCGCTCGCCTCCACTGTCAGCGGCCTGCCCGTGCTGCACACCAAGACCAGGCTCCGCGCCTGGGGCGATTGGCTCACCCGCTCCGGCATCGCCATCGAGGGCGGGCCGCGCGTCGAATACGAGCATTTCTATTTCATGCTGGAAGCAGCCGGCGCCGGCCTCGGCGTCTGCGTGGCGCCCTGGCCCTATGTCACCGGCGACATCCGCGACAACAGGCTCGCCGCACCCTTCGGCTTCATCGACAGCGGCCACGAATATGTGGCGCTCCGCCGCGCCAGGCGAAACCGCAAATCGGTGATCTTCTGCGAATGGCTGCGCGCCGAAGCCGAGGACTTCGTCTCGACGAATCCGGCGCCGCAGCGCGAGGTGTGAAATCTGAAATTGCAGCGGTAACCAACTGTTAAGCATAACAAACTGATAAGAACCGCACTCCGGTGCATGACGCATCTCCCTCCCCCACAATTCATTTTTACGGGTTTCGGATGTCGTCGATCATCACGAACAACGCGGCTATTGCTGCGCTCCAATCCTTGCGCTCTGTGAACGCCTCGCTTTCAGGAACGCAGCAGCACGTCTCCACCGGCCTTCGCATCGAAAAGGCTTCCGACAACGCCGCCTATTGGGCGATCGCGACGACGATGCGCTCCGACAGCAAGGCTCTGTCGGCGGTTCAGGACGCCCTCGGCCTCAGCGGTGCGGTTCTCGATACGACCTACACGGCGATCGCTTCGTCGATCGACCTGATGTCGGAGGTGAAGGCCAAGCTGGTTGCCGCCTATGAAGACGGCGTCGACAAGACGAAGATCAACGAAGACCTGACGCAGCTGAAGCAGCAGCTGCAGTCGACGTCCGATTCCGCCTCGTTCAACGGCCAGAACTGGCTGTCGTGGAACACCGGCGCCGACTCCGCCGACAAAAGCATTCCGGCCTATTTCATCCGCAACAGCGACGGCACCGTCAGGGTCGGAACGGTGTCTTATCCGATCAATACGCCAGCACCCCGGACCTCCACCGACGTCCAGTATTTCGTCGATAACGGCGGCTCGGGCGAATACGGCATCCTCTCCACCGAAGCCTTCGCGGTCGAGGTCGGCTCGGCCAAGAATTACGTCATGCTGAAGGGCGCCACCGCCCCGGCAACGGCCGTCGATATCGCCATCGACAATTCGACGACGGATGACGAGCTCGACGACATGCTGGCGACGGTGGAAGGCATGACCAAGCAGATGACGGCGGTGGCCTCTACCATCGGCTCGCTCAGCAAGGGCGTCGAGATGTCGATGGATTTCGCCCATGACCTCTCCGACTCCGTCGACAGCGGCGTCGGCCGGTTGGTCGATGCCGATATGGAAGACGAATCCTCGAAACTGACGGCGCAGCAGACACAGCAGCAGTTGGCGATCCAGTCGCTGTCGATCGCCAACAGCGCCCCGCAGAACCTGCTGAGCCTGTTCAGGAACTGATCCGGCTCAGCCCTAGGATTGCCCGCCGCCGAGCTTCTTGTCGGGGAACACCTGGTATTCGGAGCTCGACGAGGACGTCGATTACAAGCTTCCCTCGGGCCTGAAGCTGCACAAGATCGGCGAGGACAAGTCGATCGAGCAGATGCTTGTCGACGGCGAGATCGACGCCCTGCTGCATCCCGATCTGATCGCCCCGATCAAGAAGCGCGACCCGCGCGTCGGCCGGCTGTTTCCGGACTACAAGGCCGAAGAGATCGCCTATTACGAGCGCACCGGCATCTTCCCGATCATGCATGTGATGGGCATTCGCCCTGAGATCGTCGAGCGCCATCCCTGGGTGCCGATCAATCTCTACCTCGCCTTCGAGGAAGCCAAGCAGATCGCCATGAAGCGCATGGAAAACCCGCGCATCGTGCCGCTCGCCTGGTATCGCGAGGCCTGGGAAGAGCAGCAGGCGATCATGGGCGACGATCCCTGGGCCTACGGCCTCGACGGGCAGAACGCCAAAACGCTGGAAACGGTGATCGGCTATGCCCACCAACAGGGCCTGATCGACCGCAAGGTCACACCGTCCGAGCTCTTCCTCGACATATCGCAGGGTCGCAAGCGCGGCGACAAACACCGTGTGTAGCGCCTGCGACGGCAGCGGCGCTGCATTCGAACCGGCCTGGTCCGGCACCGGCATCCGGTGTGACAATTCCTCGGAGAACAAGACGATGCACGAAGACCTGAAGCAGCGGATGATCGAGGCTGGCCGCATTCTGGAAGCTGCCGGCCAGGGCGACTGGACGCGCGGTCACGTCTCGATCCGCGTTCCCGAGCAACCTGACCGCTTCTACATGAAGCCGTCGAAATTCGGCCTCGAGGAGATCACCCTCGACAACATCATCACCGTCGATCTCGACGGCGAGAAGGTGGACGGCGAGTTCGGCCGCCACAACGAGGTCTATATCCATTCCGAGGTGCTGCGCGCCCGGCCCGATCTGAACGCCGTCGTCCATACCCACGCGCCCTATGCCACCGCCTTCTCGGCGCTCGGCAAGCCGCTGCAGCCGGTCGGCCATCCGGGCTCGATCTTCGCCGAGGGCCTGCCGGTCTTTTCCGAAACCACGGAGCTGATCACCACCGCCGAGCGCGGCAAGGCGGTCGCCGCCTGCCTCGGCGAACATGGCGCCATGCTGTTGCAGAACCACGGCATCGTCACCGCCGCCCCTACCATCGAGCAGGCGATCTATCTGGCGCTGTCGCTGGAGAATGCCTGCATGATGCAGCTGTGGGTCGAGGCTGCCGGCGGCGCCAAGGCGCTCGGCAAGCCCGAGGATATCAAGGCCAAGCGCAAGCACATGTTCCGCGACGAGATGTTCAAGGCGACCTTCGCCTATCTCGTCCGCCGCCTGAAGCGCGGCTGAGCCGGCCATACACATACGACTTAGGAGGAGTCCGATGTATTATATCGATGCGTTCAACCATTTCTTCCCGAAGGCGCTCTGGGACCGTATCCAGAAGCTCGACGGCGCCGGCAAGGATATCGGCCGCCGCATGCAGGGCGTGCCCTGCATCTACGATCTCGAAACCCGCTTCCGCGTCATGGACGAGTTTCCCGATTACCGGCAGATCATCTCGCTCGGCATGCCGCCGCTCGAAGCCATGGGCGGCCCGGAGCTCGCGACCGAATTTGCCCGCATCGCCAATGACGGCCAGGCCGAGCTCGTCGAGAAATATCCGGAGCGCTTCGCCGGCTTCGTCGCCGCCCTGCCGATGAATGCCCCTGAGGCCGCCGTTCGCGAAGCCGAGCGCGCCTTCACCGAACTCGGCGCCAACGGGCTGCAGATCCACACCAACGTCAACGGCGCGCCGCTCGACGAGGAGCGCTTCTTCCCGATCTTCGAGGTCGCCGCCAAGCACAACAAGCCGGTGCTGCTGCATCCCTCGCGCAACGCCTCGATGACCGATTACGCCACCGAGGACAAATCGAAATACGAGATCTGGTGGACCTTCGGCTGGCCCTACGAGACGAGCGCCGCCATGGCCCGCCTGGTCTTCTCCGGCTTCATGGACCGCCTGCCGGACCTGAAGGTTCTCGCCCACCACATGGGCGCCATGGTGCCCTATTTCGAGGGACGCGTCGGCCCCGGCTGGGACCAGCTCGGCAAGCGCACCACCGACGAGGACCTGACGCTGGTGCTGAAGCGCCTGAAGAAGCGCCCGCTCGACTATTTCAAGGACTTCTACGCCGATACCGCCGTCTTCGGCTCCAAGGCCGCGACGATCTGCGGCCTGGAATTCTACGGCGCCGACCGCATCCTCTTCGCCTCGGATTCGCCCTTCGACCCGGAAAAGGGTCCGGGCTATATCCGCGATACGCTGAAGATCCTGAATTCGCTCGATCTTCCCAAGGAAGACATGGAAAAGATCTGCTTCCGCAATGCCGAGGCCCTGTTCGGGCTGAAGGGCAGATAACCCGCGAGAAGTTGAACTGGTGCGCGGCCGCAATGCGTCCTATAACGGCCGCGCATCATTTACCGGTCAATGCCCTTGCCTCGTCTCACGCCGATCATTCTTGCCATCGCGCTCTTCATGGAGCGGATGGATTCGACGATCATCGCCACCAGCCTGCCGGCGATCGCCGCCGATATCGGCACATCGCCGATCGCGCTGAAACTGGCCGTCACCAGCTATCTCGTTGCCCTTGCCGTCTTCATTCCGATCAGCGGCTGGATGTCGGACCGTTTCGGGGCGCTGAACATCTTCCGCATCGCCATCGGCGTTTTCATGATCGGCTCGATCGGCTGTGCCTTCTCCGGTTCGATCGGCGCCTTCGTCTTCTGGCGGCTGGTGCAGGGCGCAGGCGGCTCGATGATGACGCCGGTCAGCCGCCTGCTTCTGGTGCGCGGCACACCGAAACATCAGCTGGTCGATGCGCTGGCCTGGCTTACCATTCCCGCACTGGTCGGCCCGATCCTCGGCCCGCCGGTCGGCGGCTTCTTCACCACCTATCTCAGCTGGCACTGGATCTTCTGGATCAACGTGCCGATCGGCATTGCCGGTATCATCCTCGTCACCCGGCTGTTGCCGCCGGTCGAGCCGCGTGAGCCGAAGCCGCTCGATTTCACCGGCTTCTTCCTCTCCGGCATCGGCTTCAGCGCCTTCGTCTTCGGCATTTCGGTCGTCAGCCTGCCGGCGCTGCCGATGTATTACGGCTATACGACGATCGCCATCGGCATCCTGATGGGCATCGCCTATCTCTGGCACGCGAAGCGCACCGAACATCCGCTGCTCGACCCGCGCATGTTCCGCTATCCGATCTTCCGCGCCTCGATCGTCGGCGCCTCGAATTTCCGCATGGGGCTTGGCGCCCTTCCCTTCCTGATGCCGCTGATGCTGCAGCTCGGCTTCGGCCTGACGCCCTTCCAGTCGGGCATGGTGACCTTCATCACCGCTGTGGGATCACTGAGTTCGAAATTCGGCGCGGCGCGCACCTTCGCGCTCTTCGGCTTCCGCCGCATCCTGATCGTCACCACCTTCATCTCCGCCGTGCTGCTCGGCATCAACGCGCTGTTCCATCCGGGAACGCCGATCTGGGTGATCATGGCCTGCCTGCTCGTCGGCGGCATTCTCCGTTCGATGGCCTTCTCCGGTATCAGCGCCATGTCCTTTGGCGATGTCGACGAGGCCGATACCGGCCAGGCAACGGCGATCAATGCGGTCGCCCAGCGCGTCTCGATGGCGATGGGCGTCGCCGTCGCCGGTGCCTCGCTCGATATCACCAGCAGCATGCATGGCGGCGGGTTGCTGCTGTCGGATTTCCACATCGCCTTCGCCGTCGTCGGCCTGGTCTCCGCCTCCAGCGTCATCACCTTCTGGCGCCTGCCCCCGCAGGCCGGTGACGATCTCGTCAGCCGCCGCACACGGCACGCCGACTGATCTCAACGCCCTGCGGAGCGGCCGAATTCACGCGGCGAACAGCCATTGTGACGGCGGAAGGCGGTGCTGAAGGCGCTCGCCGAGTCGTAGCCGATATCACCGGCCAGCCGGTCGAGACTGATATCGCCGCGGCTCAGCGCATCGCGGGCGAGCGCCATCCGCCACTGCGCCAGGTAGTCGATCGGCGTCGCACCGAGAGCTTCGGCAAAGCGGGCGGCAAAGGCCGATCGCGACATGCCCGCAAGCTTCGCCAGCCCCTCGACAGTCCAGCGCTCCCGCACATTCGCATGCATCGCCCGCAAGGCGCGGGCAAGCGACGGATCGCGCATCGACCGCAACATGCCTGACGGCATCGTCTCGCCGTTCATCCCGCCCCAGCGCAGCGCCTCCACCAGCATCACCTCCAGCAGCCGCTCGACCACCGGCTCCCGCCCCGGCCGGTCCTCGACGCTCTCTTCGATGATCAGCGCGACGATCCGCTTCAGCCGGTCCGCCTCGCCCTCATTGGCGCGGATATGGATGATCCCCGGCAGCAGGGCGAGCAACAGCGCCGCATTGACCGGCTCGATCCGGAAGCCGCCGCCGAGCATGCGAAAATCCGGCTCGCCCTCAGCCTCGCCATGCCGCACCGGCTGATCCGTCGGCTGGCGCGAGATCCGCGCGGCCCTGGGATCGCTGAACAGCGCAAAGGCCGGCGTCGACGGAATGAGAATGAAATCGCCCGCCGAAAGCCTGACCGGCTCGCCATCCTCGAACTGCAGAAAGCAGCCGCCTTCCAGCACGATGGCAAATCCCGGTGCGTCATAGGCGTTGTAGCGCGCGCCCCAGGCGCCACGTCCGGTGATCGGCTTGGAGACGGCGGCATGCGGACGAAGCAGGCCGATGAGGTCGCTGAAGGGATCCATACTGGACGATCAATAACGTTTCGTGGAGTTCTAATTATAGATCGTCCGCGCGGCTTGTCTATGCTCCCCACCAGCGAAAGGAGCTACACATGCCCAAGACAATCATGATCACCGGATCTTCGACCGGATACGGAAAAGCCGCCGCGGAATTCTTCCTCGACAAGGGATGGAACGTACTGGCCACAATGCGGCGGCCGGAGAGCGCCACCTTCCAGGACACGACGGGGCGACTGAAGCTTCTGCCGCTGGATATCACCGACGCCGAAAGCATCAGCGCGGCAATCGCCTCCGGCATCGAAGCCTTCGGCGCGATCGACGTCTTCGTCAACAATGCCGGGATCGGCCTCGCATCGGCCTTCGAGGCGACGCCCGACAGCATGACGCGCGAAATCTTCGAGACCAACAGTTTCGGCGTCTTCGCCGCCTGCCAGGCGATCATCCCCGTGATGCGCAGACAGGGCAGCGGCGTCATCATCAACGTCACCTCCAGCGCCGGAATCGGCGCCATGCCGATGGTCGCCATCTACTGCGCCAGCAAATGGGCGGTCGAAGGTTTCACGGAATCGCTCGCCTACGAGCTCGAACCCTTCGGAATCAAGGCGCGGCTCGTCGAGCCCGGCTATGCCCCGACCACAAGCTTCACCGCCAATAGCGGCGACCGCATGAACGGCCTGATCCCTGAAGACTATGCCGCCTATGCGCAGGCCTATTTCGGGAAGATGGCGAATTACCCGACGCGCTATTGCACCGAAAAGGAAGTGGCCGAAGCGATCTTCGCCGCCGCGACCGACGATACCGGCCAGCTGCGCTATCCCGCCGGTCCCGACACAAAGATGGTCGCCGCCCTGCGCTGGACGACATCGGACGCTCAGTACACGGAGACGATGCGCAGGACCTTCAGCCCGCAGGGCGGGGAGTAAGGAAAGCACGGCCGCCGCGCGTTATCGGCGCGGCAGCCGTGAGCATCAGGCGATGATGCCCTGGAGATTGTCGAGGATGGCATTCCAGCCGCCGCGGTGGCCGTCGCGGGCTTCCTCGCTGCGGAACTTCACCTGCTTCAGCGTGATATCCGTCGTGTTCGCATCGACCTCGGCGAGATCGATGGTGACGACGCTGTCGTCGAGCGAGTAAGGCGACTCCCAGGTGAAGGCGAGCCGCGCATGCGGATCGATCTCCAGATAGGTGCCGCCATGCGGGATCTCGCGCTCGGCCGTCTTCATCACGATCGAGAAGCGCCCGCCCTTGACGGCATCGGTCGACACTTTCGAGACATCGGTCGCGCCGCTCGGCGTGCGCATGAAGCGCGCCAGCGTTTCCGGCGACAGCCAGGCATTGAAGACCGTCTGGCGCGGTGCTGCGATCCTGCGGTTGATGGTCAGTTCCAGTTCACTCATGTCCGTCATCCTTCGAAACGAGAATTGTCTCCAGCGCCGCAAGGCGCAGGTCCCAGATGGACTTCAGTTGCCCGAACCAGCTCTCAGTCAGCCGTAGCGGTTCAAGCTCCGCGGCAATCAGATGCTCGCGGCCCAGAGTCCGGCGGGTTACAAGTCCCGCCTCCTCCAAGACCTTGATATGCTTGGAGACGGCATTCAGGGACATGTCGAAATGAGCGGCAAGCGAAGTCACTCTCAGCGCTCCCTCCTGAACAAGGAGCGTAAGGATCTGCCTCCGCGTGGTATCGCCCGCGGCCTTCAGAATACGTGACAGTGCGTCGTCGTCCATTTATTCACCCGTATGGTTGAATATACAAAATTCGAATCGATAGTCAACCATATGGATGAATGTTTTCGCGGGAGGCAAGAGCTCAGCGCCAGAACCAGGACTTGGCGACCTCCGCCCGCGCCGCCTCTCTGGTCATGCCGATATCGCGCAGCTCGTCGGGCGTGAGTTCGGACAGTGAATTGCGCGTCCGCCTGCGCTCCATCCACCCACGGCAGGCGATGATCAGCGCCGCAAGCCGCAGCCTTGGCTTCTTCTGCTCCCAACTCCCGGCGATGTCTTCGATCTCTGTGGCCATGTCGCTCTCCTGTTGTCTGTGGAGGCAACATGCGCTGGCGAGGAAACGAAAAGAAGCTTATGCTTCTGATGCAATCCATAAGGAAATCTTCTGATGCTGAATCTGGAACAGCTCGCCGCATTCGTCAGCGTCGTCGAACTCGGCAGCTTCACCGCCGCCGCCGATCGCGCAGGCATCACCCAGCCGGCCGTCAGCCTGCAGATCAAGCTTCTGGAACAGCGGCTCGGCGTGCGCCTGATCGAACGCGCCGGGCGCCGCGCCCAGCCCTCGTCGGCCGGCGCCGAGCTCCTCCCCCATGCCCGCCGCATCATCGGCGAATGCGCCGCGACGCTGGAGGCGATGGCACCCTATAAGGAAGGGGCGGCCGGGCGCGTCAGGATCGGCAGCGGCGGCACCGCCTCGATCCACCTGTTGCCCCGCGCCATCGCCGCCGCCAAGAAGCGGATGTCCGGCCTGGAGATCACCGTCAAGATCGGCAATACCGACGAGATCCTGCGCGATATCGAGGCCAACGCTCTCGATATCGCCGTTGTCACCCTCCCCGCTTCCGGCCGTTCGCTGGACGTCGAGCCCTTTTACGAGGACGAACTTCTCGCGGTCGCGCCACGCGGCAGCGACATGCCCGAAGGCGGCCCAGATGCGGCGTTCCTGCAGCAGAAGGTGATGATGCTCTATGATGGCGGCAACACCCGCGAGACGACGGATGGCTGGTTTGCCGATGCCGGCCTCAAGGCGGAGCCGGTCATGGAATTCGGCAGCGTCGAGGCGATCAAGGAACTGGTCGCGGCCGGCCTCGGCTGGTCGATCCTGCCGTCATTGGCGCTGCGCCGCGACCGCGCCGGCTATCTCGCGGCATCGCCGGTGAAGCCGCGCCTCGTGCGCCAGCTCGGCATCGTCATGCGCCGCGACAAGCATCTGACCCGCGGCCTGCGCGAAGTCGTCAAATGCCTGCGCGAGTTCAAGGCCTGAGGGCCTATTTCTCCGCTTTCGACAGCACCAGCGGCACAACGGCGGCCAGAATCGCTGCAACCGGTGCGTTACGCAGCATGCGGCCGAACACGAAGGTTCCGGCCATCGCCCCGGCAAGCTTCAGCCACGGATAATCGCCGAGCTGGTCGTGAGCGCTGCGATCGGCCCATTCCAGATTGGCACGCACCACGGTGCCCGCCTGCTCCTTGATGACGGCCAGCCGGGCACGCAGAACCTCGAGCTCGTATTGCAGGTTCTGCAGGTCGGCTTCCAGCGCCTCCTCGTCGGGATTGTCGCGGATGAAATCGTCAGCCATCGCCTCGGCTTCCATCTCGGCCATATGCGTCTGCAGGTCTTCCTCGCTCGCCTGAGCCCCCGGCCGTGATCTGTCTGCCATATGCGCCTCCTGTCTTTCCGGCCGCCACGCACGGCCGCTCAAGCTCGAAACTCGCGGCAGCGCCGAAAGTTTCGCCCTTTCTCCCGAAGACGGTGAATTCCGTCGGAATTACCCCGCATGCGGGGCCACGGCCACCGTTTTGCTGAAGCTTGCGCGCCGTTTCTAATCCTAATTGGCAGGTTGCTATGGCAAACCCCCGCTGCCGTTATAGGAACATGAGGTTTGTTCTTGTCTATATCGCCGCGTGTGTGGCTGTCAGTCTTGTAACGGGGATCGTCATCTATCCGATCTTCGAACCGGCGTCGGAACCGGCCGAAAAGCCGTCGATCCGCATTGCCCGGCTGGAGGAGCCGAAGAGCACGCAGAAGACCTCCCGCCTTCGCGCTCCCTGCACGGCACCGACGGAATGCGATGCCAATGCCGCCGCCGCCAACCTCGCCGATATGCTCGCCACCCGCTTCGCACCGGCCGGCGCCAATGCCGAAACGCCGCTGCAGACGCTGCGCCCGCAGCCGCCGCTGGCCCAACATGAGGAGAATGCGCTCTAGTGCCGCCGGAGGGCCTCGGCACGCCGTCAATCCTCTGTTAACCATAATTAGGCATCGTGGATATAACCACGGAGAGGGCCGTTGATACGTCAGACGATAATCGCGCGAGTTGCAGCATGCCTCGCCATGTCAGTTGCACTTGCCGGCTGCGTAAGCGGCCCGGATCATGTACCGCCGGAAATGCCTTTGCCTGCGAAGTTTGGCGAAGGCGGGGTCAAGAGCAATGGTGATGTTGCGACCGCCCAGTGGTGGACGGCCTACCGCGATCAGCAGCTGAACTCGCTGGTCTCCCAGGGTATCGGCCAGAACCTCGACGTGCTGCAGGCCCTCGAGCGCATCAACTCCGCCGAAGCTCAGGTCACCGTTGCCGGTGCCGGCGCCCTGCCGAGCCTCGTCGTCGGTGCCTCGCAGACCGTCAGCGGCCAGATGGGCAACCTGCGCAACCAGCGCGGCGCCACCAACACCACGGCCGGTGAAGCCAATGTCTCCTGGCTGCTCGACCTCTTCGGCGAATACCGCCGCTCGAAGGAAAGCGCGCTGGCCTCGCTGGATTCGGCTTACGCCACCGCCGATGTCGCCAAGCTGACCTTCCTCCAGGATCTGGTCAACAGCTACATCGACGCCCGCTACTACCAGGAGCGCATCGAACTCTCCAAGGGCGATCTGAAGTCTCGCCGCGAGACCTTCGATCTCACCAAGTTCCAGCTGGAAGCCGGTGCCGCCTCGCGCCTCGACGTCGTCCAGGCCGAAGGTCTGGTACAGTCGACCCAGGCCGAAATCCCCGGCCTCGAAACCAGCTTCCGCGTCTCGGCTCACCACATCGCCACCCTGCTCGGCCTGCCGGCATCGTCGCTGATGGCCGAACTGCAGAAGGGTTCGCGCCAGCCGGTGTTCCGCGGCGGTCTGCAGGCCGGTATTCCGGCTGACCTGATCCGCAACCGTCCCGATATCCGCAAGGCCGAACGCGATCTCGCTGCCGCCACCGCCAATATCGGCGTTGCAGAAGCGCAGCTCTATCCGTCGATCTCGCTGTCGGGTTCGATCTCGCCCTCCTACGTCCGCCCGGTTGGCGGCAATGGCGGCCTGACCACCTGGTCCTTCGGCCCGACGCTGAACCTGCCGATCTTCGACGGCGGCCGTCTGCGCGCCAATGTCGACATCACCAAGTCGGATGCCAAGGCTGCTTATCTCGCCTGGAAGTCGGCTGTTCTGAGCGCCGTCGAGCAGGTCGAGAACGCGCTGTCGGCCGTTCGCCGCGATGCCCAGACGGTGGAAGCCCTGCGCGCCCAGGTCAAGACGACCCAGGAATCGCTGGAACTGTCGACCGCCAGCTACAAGGACGGCGCATCCTCGCTGCTCGACGTTCTCGACTCGCAGCGCAACGTCTCGACCGCCCAGGCAAGCCTGGCCGCTGCCGTCCAGCAGATGGCCAAGGACTACGTCTCGCTCAACGTCGCCATCGGCGGTGGTTATGCGCCCGCAGGGGCCAAACCCTCCTCCGAAGCCAAGGCCGATACGGTCGCCGCCACCAAGGGCAGCTGAACCCTCCGAACCACCGCTCGCAGCGCCGATTCATCGGCCGCTGTGGCGGTTTTGCCTTAGCCCAAAGGGATTAATTGATTTCGCTCGCTGATATGGCATCCTGCTGATGGGATCGGGGACAGTAGCGAGTAGAACCAATTCCAAATGCGGCAGCTAATACTCGCGGACTACATCCCGCGACCTGGCTCCTTGCGGAAGGGCTCGCTTCGGAACACGGAGCGAGCCCGGTTTCGTTGCCACGCAAGGAGAGTGGCTGGCGCGGCCCCTGCCCGCGCCGCCTCCAAGGCTGAA
The DNA here is from genome assembly GCF_047325115.1 of Rhizobium sp. Rhizsp82. Lineage (NCBI taxonomy): Bacteria > Pseudomonadati > Pseudomonadota > Alphaproteobacteria > Hyphomicrobiales > Rhizobiaceae > Rhizobium > Rhizobium sp. Rhizsp82. Next base: position 3,625,660 of record NZ_CP168570.1, read on the forward strand.
CCAGCCCCTCCCCATCCCGATAAGCCGAAATGATCATCACTGGTCTCATCACGCACGCCCTCATGTGCGCGAGCTACCGCATGCGGCCAAAAGGACTAACTGCACCTACCGCCTCCAGGGGATTTTACTCGTCACCGTTTCGTCTGATCATCCCTGACACTATGCCCGGCGGCCGTCCGCCAGGCCATGCGAACCGTGAGGCCGTAACATGACGATAGGCGCAAAGGGGCGCGGAACCTTATCCGCGAGGGTTGTGGGCGCCACCCTGCTACTGTGTTCCGCAGCAATGCCGGCGGCAGCGCTCGCCGGTGCTGCTTACCAGGTCCGCCCGGAAACCCACCTCAAGGTCAGCGTCGTCGAATGGGTCGCGGCAACCGGCGACTACAAGGAATGGACGGCGCTGAACGGCGAGTTCACCGTCACGCCGGCCGGCAACATCTTCATCCCGATGATCGGCCAGCTGAATGTCGAGGACAAGACAGTCGACCAGATCTCGCAGCTGATCGGCACCAACCTGAAGCGCATCACCGGCCTTGCCACCGCGCCGACCGCCTCCGTCGAAGTGGTCAAATATCCGATGATCTATGTCAGCGGCTCGGTCGAACGAGCCGGCGAATTCGAGTTTCGCCCGGGTCTCACCGTCAAGCAGGCAATGGCGCTCGCCGGCGGCAAGGAGCGCCGCAGCAGCCCGCAGGGCGAATATTCCGATGCAGAGCAGATCCGTTATGCCGGCGATCTCGGCCGCCTGGAACTGCAGCTGAAGCAGCAGATGGCCAAGCGCGCCCGCCTGATGGCCGAATTCTCCGGCAAGGACGCCATCGAATTCCCGCCGGAGATCGCCGCAGCCAGCCAGGATCCGATCATCGGCCAGATCATCCAGAGCGAGACGGCGCTGTTTACCGCCCGCGCCGATGCGTTGAACCGCGCGCTGCAATCGGCAAGCGAGCTCGAAACGCTGCTGACCAGCGAAATCAGCGTGCTCGACGAGAAGATGGCGACGCAGGACCGCCAGGTCACCATCGCCCAGGACGAACTGACCGACATTTCCAAGCTCGTCGACACCAAGATCCTGACGACCTCGCGCAAGACCTCGCTGGAGCGCACGGTCGCCGAAATGCAAGGCAGCAAGCTCGACCTCGTCGTCGCCTCGATGCAGGCCAAGCAGAAGCTCAGCGAAACCAAGCGCGATGCCGAAACCCTGAAGAGCCAACGCACGACGGAAGCCGGCCAGGAGCTGCAGGCGACCGAAGCCGATATCGAAGATACCAAGCTGAAACGCACCACGACGCTGCAGCTGCTGCAGATCGCGGGTGCATCCGTCTCCCGCTACCAGAGCCTGAAAGCCGTCGACCTGCAGCCGCTGGAATTCTGGCTGACGCGCAGCGCGGCCGACATTCCGACGACGAGCGAAGTCGCCGAAACCGAAGAACTCCAGCCCGGCGACGTTCTGGACGTTCGCTACAACGTGTCATCCAGCCTCCAGGGGACGGTCGTTTCCGCCCTCGAGCCTGAACAAAAACAAACGCCTTAGGGAGCTCAGCGAGGATAGACATGGTCATTCAAGAGATCGGCAAAATCGTTCCCGGCAACCATCATGGTTTCGATGAGGCGCAGCGCGAATATATTTCCTTCCGCGATATCTGGCGGTTCCTGAAACGCCATGCCTCCCGCCTGGCGATCTGCACCGCGATCGGCGTTGTCGCCGGCGGGCTCTATATCTTCAGCACCGAGCCGATGTTCTCGGCAACGACCCGCCTCGTCATGGACCCGGAACAGGGCCGCATCGCCTCGCAGGACGCCTTCAGCGGGACGATCATCATCGAAGCCGCCGAAATCGCCAGCCAGGTGGAAATCGTCAAGTCGGAATCGATCGCCCGCGACGTCATCGCCAAGCTGAAGCTCGATCATGATCCTGAAATCATCGGCGGCACCTCCTGGCGCGGCGCGATCACGCAGGGGATCAAGGAGATCATCCACGGCTTCCGCAAGCCCGAGGCCGCAACGGAATCGGCCACCGAGACGCCCGAGGAAGCGCTGATGCGCCGGACCATGGCGTCCTTCCTGTCGCGCGTCACCGTCACCCGCGTCGGCCAGTCCTACATTCTCGAAATCGGCTACAGCTCGACCGACCCTGAGAAGGCCGCCCGCGTCGCCAATGCGATCGCCGACGCCTATATCCGCTCCGGCCTTGCCGAGCGCGCCGCCGCCGCACAGAGCGGCGCCAAGTGGCTGGAAAGCCGCCTGATAGAGGTCGGCCGCAAGGCCCGCGAGACCGCCATGCAGGCCGAGGAATTCCGCGCCAAGAACGGCATCATGGAGATCAACGCCACCTCCTCGCTCGACCAGCAGCAGCTCTCCGAAATCAGCACCCAGGAACTCGCCGCCCGCACCCAGACGGCGGCCGAAGCCGCCAAATACGACGCCATCTCTCGTCTGAAGAGCGGCGAGGCGCCGGATACGACGGTGCAGGAAGCGGTCAACAATCCGCGCATCCAGAAGCTCCAGGAAGACCTGAGCATCTCGGTGTCGAAGCTCAACAACCTGATGAGCCGCTACGACGCCGGCAATCCCGCCGTCGTCGCCGCGCAGGACGAGGTCGCCGGTCTGAAGAAGGCGATCGACGACGAATATTCGCGCATCCAGTCGCTCTATGCGACCAATCTCGAAGTTGCCAAGGGCCGCGAGCAGCTGCTGAAGAACCAGCTGGATACGCTGACCGCCGCCGGCACCGACAAGAACCTCGCCCGCGTCGAGCTGACCGAAATGGAAAGCCAGGCGACCACCTACCGCCGGATTTATGAAACCATCCTGCAGCAGGTGACCGGCGCCATCCAGCGCCAGTCCTTCCCGATCGGCAACGCCCGTATCGTCACGGCCGCAACCGCACCGCTTTCGAAGAACTGGCCGAAGCCGAGCCTGATCATTCCGCTGACCGGCATGCTCGGCCTCGCCGGCGGCCTCGGCATGTCGCTGTTCAGCGATGGCTACCGCCGCCGCCTCAATGTCGTCGGCCGCCTGCGAAACGAGCTCGGCATCAATTCGCTTGGCACCATCCCGCTGATTTCCCGCGAGGGCGATCTTGCCGCTGCGGTCTCGCCTGTTGCGATCGACGTCGCCTATCGCCGCGTCCTCGACGCACCCTACTCGCGCTTCACCGAGGCGTTGCGCAGCATCCGCGGATCGATCGACGCCGCCTTCCGCTCCAACAACTCGACGGTGATCGGCATCACCTCGATCGCCCCGAATACCGGCAAGACCACGCTCGCCGTCAACCTTGCCCAGGTCTACAAGCATGAAGGCAGCAATGTCGTTCTCGTCGATGCCGATTTCATCAGCGCCCGGCTGAGCGCGATCGCCGCCGATAGCGGCCAGTCTTTTGGGCTCAAGGTGCTCGGCCCCGACTACGCCGCGCCGCGCAAGGGCAATCGCCCCAATGCCGAGGCCGAACCGGTAACGGATGGCGAAGGCGCGCTGTCGACCGTCATCGTCCCCGATATCCTGCGCACCGCCGGTCCGCACCAGCGTTTCGGCCACCTGATGGCGCTGCGCCAGGAAATCGAGGCGCTGCGCCGCAAGTTCAAGATCGTCATCGTCGACATGTCGCCCTTCGAGGGTTCCGCCGATACGCGCCAGATCTGCAGCTTCATGGACGGCGTGCTGCTGGTGCTCGGCAACGGCAATCCGATGACCGCCGAGCGCATCCAGAATGCACTCGCCGAATTCGCCACCAGCCGCATCAACCTGCTCGGCATCGTGACGACACAGCTCGGACCGGAAAAGACCAAGCCGGTCACCGGCCGCCACCGCTTGCTGAAGCCGGCACCGCCATCGGCGCCGAGCCGCACCGTATCGTCGGTGCCGGCGATCATCAGCCGCGCCACGACCTCGCCGCTGAAGATGACGATCGGCATCGCCAGCTCCGGCCGCCGCGACATCCTCTCGGCGATCCTGCCGCAGATCTCCAAGCAGACGCGCCAGCCCGATGAAGTCATCGTCTGCGTCACCTCGACCAGCGATATCGATCAGGTGTCGCTCGCCTCGCTTGCCTGCCCCGTCCGGATCATCATTTCCGAGCGCGGCCTCTGCCGCCAGCGCAACGAGATCGTCGCCAATGCCGACGATGCCGACGTCATCCTCTTCCTCGACGACGATTTCATCATGGTGCCGAATTATGTCGAGCGGCTGGAATCGATCTTCCAGACCAACCCCGATGTCGCCATGTGCACCGGCAAGGTCCTGGCAGACGGCATCATCGGCCCCGGCATCTCGGTTCATGACGGCCTTAAGCTCGTCAGCGATCGCGCCCGCCAGGCGTCCAACCTGCCGATGACCATCAGCCCGATCTACAATGCCTATGGCTGCAACATGGCGATCCGCATGTCGGCCGTCAGCGCCGGCCAGATCCGCTTCGACGAGAACCTGCCGGCTTACGGCTGGCTCGAGGATGTCGATTTCAGCCGCCGCATCGCCGAATATGGCGGCGTCGTCTCGGCCGATTGCCTCGAGGGCGTGCATCTCGGCGTCAAGGTCGCCCGCACCGCCGGTATGAAACTCGGCTACTCGCAGATCGCCAACCCGATCTACCTGATGCGCAAGCAGACGATGGGCACCCGCTACGGCGCCGTCCAGATCGGCCGCAATCTCGCCGCCAACGTCGCCAAGTGCCTGCGTCCGGAACCCTGGGTCGACCGCCGCGGCCGCCTGAAGGGCAACATGATCGCGCTCTTCGATCTGGTGCGCGGCAGACTTACCCCGCGGCGTATCGAGAGTATGGATTGACCGGATGCGACACCACCAGCCCGATCGCGTCGTCATCATCAACGATCGTTCAGAGCGGGTTGGCGGCGCATCCAACCTCGCCGTTCTCTCCGCCGAGCTGATCCGCGAACGCGGCATTCCGGTGACCTATTTCGCCGGCGACACCATTGGAGCGGGCATCGGCACCGCCGAGATGGTCGGCGTCGGCGGCCAGCCGCTGGTCAACCAGGGCAAGCTGACCGCAACGATCGGCGGCCTCTACAATCAGGCAGCCTATGACAGCCTGCGCACCGTCATCGCCCGCACGGATTCGCCCGGCACCATCTATCATGTCCATGGCTGGTCGAAGATCCTGTCGCCGTCGATCTTCCGCGCCCTCTGGCGCGTCCGGTCCCGCGTCGTCCTCCATGCGCACGACTATTTCCTCTCCTGCCCGAATGGCGGCTATGCCAATTACCAGAGCCACCGGGTCTGCAATCTGACGCCGATGTCGGCGCGCTGCCTGACGACGCAATGCGACAAGCGCGGCTACCACGAAAAGGTCTGGCGCTCGACGCGCCATCTGATCCGCGAGCACTTCTTCCCGACGCGCTATACGCCCGCCAATATCGTCATCGTGCACCAGCACATGCATGAATATTTCACCCGCGCCGGCATCAATGCCGAATATATCCGCACCATCCGCAATCCGGTGGAGCCTTTCCTGCAGGCGCCGCCGAGCCCGGCCGCCAACAAGCCGTTCTTCTTCATCGGAAGACTGGAGCCGGAAAAGGGTTTCGAGGATGCTGCCAAGGCGGCGCGGCTTGCCAATGTTCCGCTGCATGTCATCGGCGACGGCGCCGGGCGCGCCGTCCTGGAGCACGATTATCCCGAAGTCGTCCTGCATGGCTGGAAGAACAAGGACGAGATCGCTGCACTCGTCACCGCGGCGCGCTGCATCGTCATCTCCTCGCGCGTACCGGAGCCTTTCGGCCTCGCAGCCGTCGAGGCGGTCGCGAGCGGCATTCCGGTGATCATTCCGCAGGCAGCGCTGCTTGCCCGCGAGATCGCCGAGCTCGGCTGCGGCCTGCCCTTCGAGAACGGCAATATAGCGGCGCTGGCCGCCGCCATGACCAGGCTTGCCGGCGACGACGCCATGGTTCGCGCAATGAGCGAGAATTGCCTGCGCCAACGCAGCAGCATGGCGCATACCTCGCTCTCCTGGGCGGAAGCGCTTTTCGAGCTCTACAACGAAATCCTCGAACGCGCCCACCCCGGTCAACAAGCTGCACTTGCTGGGTAATTCGGCCCGGCAAGGCAACGATTGGACGCTCCGGCTTACCTCTATCTGACTAGCCGACTACCCTCTGGATGAATTGTAAATGGCTGGATGCGCTGGCAACCTCACGATGGGTTCAAGGGTAAATGGGGTTTGACATGTTATCTGCTTTCGACGGCTTTGCCCGCGGCGATCAGGCCACGCCGGAGACCCGCGTCGTTGCTGCCGGCTACCGGCTGAAGCGCACGCTCGACATCCTGCTTGCCGGTGGCGGCTTGCTGTTTCTCGCGCCGGCCCTGATCCTGATCGTCATCGCATTGCTCATCGTCGACGGCCGCCCGATTTCCTTCAGCCATACCCGCGTCGGCCGCTATGGCCGCCCATTCCGCTGCCTGAAATTCCGCTCCATGCGCACCGATGCCGCTGAGCGGCTGGCCGAAATCCTCGCGACCGATCCGGTGCGCCGCGCCGAGTGGCAGGAAACCCAGAAGCTGATGAACGACCCGCGTGTCCATTGGCTCGGCAAGCTTCTGCGCATGACCAGCGCCGACGAGCTGCCGCAGCTGATCAACGTGCTGCGCGGCGAGATGAGCCTTGTCGGCCCGCGCCCGATCATCGCCGAGGAAATCGAGCGCTACGGCGCCAATGCACATGTCTACCTGTCGATGACGCCGGGGCTTACCGGCATGTGGCAGGTCAACCGCCGTCAGGACACGTCATACGAGGAACGCGTCCAGTACGATCTCGACTACTATCGCACCTGTTCCTTCACCACGGATATCGGCATTCTCTGGAAGACGGTGGGTGTCGTGTTTTTCGCTCAGAACGAGAAAGAGCGGCTCACCAAATGAAAATGGCAGCGAGAACGACCCAGAAGGCGAGGCAAAAAAGCGCCAAGCCCCAACGGAGTTTGTATTTCAGAAACGACGGCCGGGTATCCGGCGCCTTGTGCCCGGAAGGATTTTCGGACAGATCATCGAAGCTGGCTGCGTTCCGCGCATATGCAGAATTTCGTGCCGCCTTTGACTCTGTGACCATGACATTGTCTCCATACCGTCTCGGCAGCCGACTCAGTACAAGCTCTCCGTCCTGCCGGAAATCGCATACCGCGCCAGCCTTGTCCAACGATTGTTTCCGCGTTGGCAGCCGCCGTAGCATGTCGTCCAAGCTTTCCCTAATAACACCGCAGCCGCCTCCTGGTTCAATTTCTGCCGAGGTTTGCTGAGATGATCGGGGAGGAAGACAGCAACAAACAGCCGGAAAAGCCCGGAAAATCAAAGCGGATCAAGATGCCCGCCTTTGTCGGCGCCGGTCTGTGGACACTGACGGCAAAGATCGTCTCGCAGGTCGCACAGCTGCTCGCCTTCCTGATCGCCGCCCGCGTTCTGGAATCGGCGCAATTCGGCTTCTATGCCTATAGTTCCGCCATCGCCATCCTTCTCGTGCTCTGTGCCGAGGGCGGCTGGGGCGAATATGTGATGAAGTCGCATTGCACCGGCGACGAGCTCGACCAGATCGGCACGATTGCCGTCATCTCCGGCCTGCTCTGCACCGGCGTCGGCTTCGCGTTGTCGATCATCCTGCATTATTGGGGCGATCCCTGGCTCGGTGTGCTGATCGCGCTCTATAGCTGCTGGTTCCTGCCCTCCTCGCTCTCGGTCGTCTATGACGGGCTGCTCGTCAATCGCGGCCAGTTGAAGCAGCAGTCGATCATCCGCATCATCGCCGAGTGTCTCGGCCTCGCCGTCACCATCGCCGGCCTGCATGTCGGCTTCCACGTCGCCTCGCTGATCGTCGGCCGCCTGGTGATGCAGACCGCATGCCTGATCGGATCGCAGATCGTCGTGCGCTGGTATCCGCGCGTCCACCTGACCCGCGCCTTCCTGTTGGAAATACTCGAGTTCTCGCGCCACATCCTGTCGAACCGCATCATCTTCTATCTGCGCTCCTATTCCGGCACGTTGGCGCTCGGCAGCTTCCTCGGCCTTGCGGAAGCCGGTTACTACCGCGCCGCCGAACGCATCGTCGGCGCCATATCGGAGCTGCTCGGCGAACCGGCGCGCATGCTTGCCTGGACCGCCTTCCGCAAGATCCGCAACCAGCAGAACGACGCGCTGCGCTTCGAGGAGCTCGGCCGGACCGCCACGCATTTCATGACGGCGCTGATGATCGTCTCGGCCCCCGTCTATATCGGCCTGGCGCTGGTCTCGCCCGCCCTCGTCGATATCGCGCTCGGCGATGCCTGGGCGCCGACGGCAGCCCTCGTCTCGATCCTCGCGATCAAGCAGGTTCTGCTGATCCCGGGCTATGTCACCGAGCCGCTGCTGTCGATCACCGGAAACATTGCCCGCATGCCGCGGCTGATGCTGCTGAACGGCGTCGTCGCCATCGGCCTGATCGTCGCCGCAGCGCCCTTCGGCGTCGAGGCCGCCGCCTTCGGCCAGTGCGTCGCGGCGCTGATCAGCCTGAAGATTTCCACGCATCTGCAGGGCCGCTACGGCGGCCTCGACTGGAAGCGCGTGTTCAGCGATTGCGGCTACGTATTCGTCGCGATCCTTGCAATGTCGGCCATCGTCTATGCCTTCGGCTATATCGGCGAAGCAACGGCGATGACCCGCATCGAGATGATCGCTTTTCAGGTGCTCTCGGGCGCCGTCACATACTTTGCAGCACTGGGGGTGATGCATCGTATCCATGGCGGCGTCGTTCCGATCTGGGAGGTGAAAGACCATCCGAAAAGCTAATGCCCATTCATCAACACCGGGGGAAAGCCGATGACGACTGTAACGCTGAAAGGCCGCACATCGACTTTGCGTGACGCAAGACGGCGTGCTGAGAAATTCGTGGTACCACTGCAGGCCCTGAGCGGGCGCCTGCGCTATTTTCTTCCCATCCCGCGCCGCTTCACCGGCGCCTATTCAAGCTATCAGGAAGCGCTTGCCGCAGCCAAAAACGGCGCCCTTGCGGGCTACGATCACGATGAGATCGCGCCCGTAGCCTTCGAGCAGATGTGCCGCCTCGCCGCCTGGGATTATCCCGTCCTCTTCTGGATGCGCGACCTCGTGCGCGAGACCGGCAGTCTCGTCGATGCCGGCGGCCACATGGGCACCAAATATCGCGCCTTCCGCTCGCATCTGCCGCTCGGCGAGGATTTCCGCTGGGTGGTCTACGACCTGCCGGCCATCGTCCGCGCCGGCCAGAAGCTCGCCGACAAGGACCAGCTGACCCGGCTCTCCTTCGTCGACAGGATGGCCGATGCCGGACCGACGCCGCTCTTCCTCGGCTCGGGCCTGATGCAGTATCTCGACGTGCCGCTCGGCAAGCTGATCGGCGAGATGCCGGAAGCGCCGAAGCATATCCTTCTGAACAAGGTCGCCCTGCGCAAGGGACCGACCGTCGTGACGCTGGAACAGATCGGCCGCGCCAGGGTGCCCTACCAGATCCGCAACGAAGCCGAATTCCTGCAGCACGTCACCGGCCTCGGATACGAGCTCGTCGACCGCTGGGCGATCCCCTCGCTCTCGACACGGATCGACACCCATCCCGAACTCGGCAGGACCGAAAGCGCCGGCTTCTACTTCCGCAAGATTTGACTGAGTAAGTGGTGAGAACTGAGCCCGCCATCGCAAGATGGCGGGTGCTTTTTTAGCTCACCTGCCGCGAGGGCTGCGAGCCCGACAGCGGACGCCGCTCTTCGGCGAGGCGCTCCTGCAGGTGGTCGGCAAGCCGCATCGACAGCGCCACCAGCATCAGCGTCGGGTTCGCATGCCCGGCCGTCGGAAAGACCGAGCTTCCGGCCACATAGACCCCCTCGACCCCATGAACCATCGAATTGCCATCGACGACGCTGGTGGCGGGATCGCTGCCCATGCGCGTCGTGCAGGAGGGGTGCGCCATGTCCATGAAGGCAGCAGCCGACGGGTCGCCGGCGGCAATCCAGTCTGCGAGTTCCGGTTCCGGCAGACCGAGGCGGCGGAACTCGGCCGACATCGTTTGCGCCAGCCTTGCGATGCTTTCGATCTCCGTCTCGCCGATCTTCCAGTTGACGCGGGCGATCGGCTTGCCGAAGCGGTCGAGCTTCTCCGACAGCGTCACCCGGCTCTCCGGATCCAACTGCTGCTCGGCCATCACGTCGAAGCGCAGCTCCGCCGAGCGATGCGGCAGGCCACGCAGCTTGACGAGGCGCTGATAGGCACCGGAGGTCAGCATGCCCGGTGAACCGAGCACCGTCATGAGATCGCTGATCGCGCGCTTGCCCCCGCCCTTCGCCAGACGCTTCAGCGCCGCCCAGGGATCGTCGGCCGCATGGATCTGCACCGGATAGGCGGCGCAATTGGTAAGCCCCTCGCGCGCCTGGATCATCGGGCTGAGCGACAGGCCGCGCAGATAGAAATGCGGCGCACCCTCATGCTTCAACCCGTAGAAATTGAAGTGCCGGGCAACGGCGTCGATATCGCTGCCCTTGCGGAATCGCATCAGCGTGGTGCGCGGATGATCGGCGAGATAGCGCCCGACCGTCCCGCGCGCATTGCCGAGACCGGCTGAGGACATCGAGTTGGAGGCGAGCAGCAGCCGGGCATTCTCGACGCCGCCGCAGCAGAGCACCACCATCTTCGTCCTGACCGTCGCCATATTGCCCTCGGGGCTGGCAACCGAGAGCGAATGATGTCCGCGCTGCTCGGCGCGGATCTCCGTCACATTGGCATTGGTGAGGAACTTCGTGCCTGATAGCGCCAGGCTGCGCGCCACATTGGCAAAGCGCATCGGCTCGCCGCGCTTCTGCCGCTCATGGCTGAACTGCCAGAAGAAATAGCGCAGCGTCCGGTCGTCGAAATTGAGCTTCTCGGGCACGGTCCTCAGCAGCGCATGCAGCCCGGCGTCATAGACGTTCGGGCCGAGATTGAGGAGCTCGGCGGCACGGTCGAGATGCGGCATCAGCTCGCTGCGCTCGAACGGCCAGCCGGAGAGCCTGAGCCAGGGCCTGAGCGCGAAATCCATCTCGTCGAAAGCCGCGCATTTGCCGACCCACGTATGGGTGCTGCCGCCGAGCATGCGGTTGCGCAGCTCGAAGGCCGGAATGTCGTTCAGCCAGGAAAGGCTGCCATTATAGCCGCGTCCCTCAGGTGCACGCCGCTCGCCGGAGGGCTCGCCGGTATTCTCGACCGCGTTCAGAACCTGCGGTCCCGGCTCGTAGGAAAGGCCGCCGCTGTCGAGCACGAGGACGTCGGCCTTGCGCGACAGTTCGCGCGCGATGGTCAGTCCCGCAGGGCCGGCGCCGATGATTGCGACATCCGCCTGCAGCAGCGTGTGGACAGGCATGGATCTGAGGTCGAGAATGCTCAAAGCCTTTTCCCCTTCAAACTCTTGCCTTCCTTGATAGCAAGACTGCAAACGCGGCTAAATCGTCCAATGAGGTCCAGCCGATTAGATCGCCTACCGACTTCGGATAGTCCGCCACCCCACACCGCCCTCACCTAAGCCGGAAGGATATGCTGAACGGCCCGACGCTCCGTTTTAAGGTTCGACGTCGCGCGGCAGGAGCGCCGCGGATTGGGAGCGCAGGAGACTTGACCAATGGCCCGTGTCGGAGTTCGTGAATGGCTGGCGCTTGCGCCGGTAATGCTGTCCGGAAAGCTTGCCCGCTACAGCGATGACACCGGAGGGCCTCTGAAGCGCTTCGAAACGGATTTCTGCGAGAAATTCGGCGTCGCCCATGCGCTGACCATGTGCAACGGCACGGCAGCGCTGATCTCGGCCGTCGCCGCCGCCGGCATCGGCCCGGGCGACGAAGTGCTGGTTCCCGCCTATACCTGGATCGCCACGGCAGCCGCACCGCTCGCCGCCGGCGCCGTTCCCGTGCTCGTCGATATCGACCACACGCTGACGATGGATCCGGCCGATATCCTGCGCAAGATCACCCCGCGCACCAAGGCGATCATCCCGGTGCACATGTCGAACATGGTCTGCGACATGGATGCCATCATGCGCATCGCCAAGGAGCATAACCTCATCGTCATCGAGGATGCCTGCCAGGCCGTCGGCCTGACCTACAAGGGCAAGCGCACCGGCTCCTTCGGCCATGCCTCGGCCTATAGTTTCAACCAGTTCAAGAACATCAACATCGGCGAAGGCGGGGCGCTGGCGACCGGCGACCACACGCTCTTTGCCCGCGCCCGCATGTTCCACGATATCGGCGCGCTCTTCCGCGGCCATCTCGAATTCATCAAGGAACCGCCGATCCTCGGCGTCAACTTCAAGGCCAACCAGATCCAAGGCGCGATGCTGAACGTCCAGCTGAGCAAGCTCGACCCGATGATCGCCAAGATGCGCCGCCGCTACGACGTGATGGCCGAGATCCTCTCGCATAGCGACGTCATGCGCGTCGGCCCGCATAATGACATCGCCGCCGCCGCCGGCCTGCATGTGATCTTCGACACCGAGGACGATGCCAAGCGCTTCGCCGCCGAGCACAAGCGCGGCGTCTACCGCCTCTACGATTCCAGCCGCCACGTCTTCACCAACTGGCAGCCGATCCTGCAGAAGCGCACCGCCCACCCGGCCATGAACCCTTATAACTGGGCCGACAAGGCCGTCGATTACGGCGGCGACACCTGCACCCAGTCGCTGGATATCCTGCGGCGCACCTGCCGCATCAGCCTCGGCGAAAACTATCCGCTGATGCTGATGGCGCATCTTGCCAAGCGCATGGTGCAGCAGCGCCCGGCCGGCGGACAGCTCGCCTATGCGACCTGACGCGGGCGGCAGCGACGGTATCATCGACCTCTGGCTGTTCGATATCGAGCCGCCGCTGCATCAGCTGCGAAGCCTTGAACCGCATCTCGGCGAAGACGAGCGGGCGCGAGCCGCCAGCTTCGTCTTCGATGCCGACCGCAACCGCTACATTGCCGGCCGCGGCCGCCTGCGGCAGATCCTCGCAAGCTATCTCGGCATCGCCCCCGGCCATGTCCGCTTCACCTATAACGGCTACGGCAAGCCGTCGCTCGACGATGCCCATGCCACGGACCTTCAGTTCAACCTCAGTCACAGCGCCGGCCTGGCGCTGCTGGCGGTTTCGGACCGCTATACGATCGGGGCGGATATCGAACGGGTGGCGCCGCTGAAGGAAGATGTCGCCGGCTATTTCTTCTCGGATGCAGAACGCCGCGACCTCTCGATCCTCCCGCAAGCCGAATATCTCGACGGCTTCTTCCGCTGCTGGACGCGCAAGGAGGCTTTCGTCAAGGCGCATGGCGAAGGGCTCTCCCTGCCGCTGCAATCCTTCGACGTCTCGATCGGAACGGAACCCGCCCCTCTCCTCAAGCGGCTGGCCTCAGATCCCTCAGGTCCGGAGAACTGGAAACTCTTCAACCTGGCGCCGGCGGTAGGCTTTGCCGCCGCACTCGCGGTTCTTGCGGGCGGCGGCTCGCCGGAGCTGCGCTGGCGCAGCCTCGACGAGCTCTGGGGCCAATCGGCATTCGGTTCAGGCCGTGCCGAAAATGGTGGTTTTTCCACGACCCGGAGCGCAGCGTACTAAAGGTACGTGAGCACCGGAAGCGTGGAAAAGCGCCATTTGCAGGCCGGTATGGACTGAAGGGCGATTGGCCCTACGCCGTCAGCCGCGCATCCAGTATGTAGCGCCCGCCAGCCTCATCGAAATGATGGCAGCCATGCAGCCCGGTCTTGAAATCGGGCGTGATGACGCGCACGCAACGCTCGCGATAGGCCTCCGGGCTCAGCTCGTCGATCTCCATGATGTTGAGACCATAGCCGTAGATGCCGTTGGTATTGCGCTGCGAGGGCCGGTAGAGATGACCGTCGCGCTCGAACATCCGTCCGCCATTGCGCGCCGCGACACTGCCGAGCACGACGGGATTGTGCCGGTGCGGCTTCAGCCCCTTCAGATCCGGGCCGTCGACCTCGTAGATATAAAGCTCGCTGCAGTGATCCTCATAGGCGTGATAGTCGGAGAGATTGCTGAACAGCCACCACTTGCCGCCATGCCGGACGAGCATGTTGTCGGCCGCGGATCGTCCTTCCAGCGCCGTCGAGTAAAGCTCCCATTTCAGCGGAAACTCGACGCAGCGCCAGATTTCGACACGCTTGGTCGCATGCGTCTCCGGCATCATGAAGATCTCGTCACCATCCCGGAAGACATAGGGATAGGAGAGATGATGCTCGCAATTCAGCGCGATACCAACGGGCACCAGCCGGTCGTCCTCGAAGCGGCCGACGGAGATATGCGCCTTGTGCCCTCCGGTCGAATAGGACTCGTAGAACAGGTAGCAGTTGCCCTCGTGCTCGAAGAGGAACGGATCGGCCTTGATGTCGTCCTTGGTCGGCGGCACCTCGATCGATTGCGACGGATCGAAGTCGTCGATCTTGCCGTGACCGGTATAGAGCGTCCAGACGGCAGCGCGCAGATGCATGCGCCGCCCGGCGGCCGCAGCGGCACGCTCGAAGAGATGCAGGCCGAGTGCCGCGCCATAGCGCATGACGGTGGAGAGCTTCGGCGGCGGCGCCGGATTGCGCAGGCGGCCGGGCACTGTCGCAAGCTCGCCCGCCGCCGCCTTGCGCAGCTCGCGCAGCAGCAGCGTCACCGCCCGCTCCTTGATGAAGGCGGTGTTGCGGGCGGCTGAAATCTTGATGTTGAAACTGCAGGCGGCGATCGTCACCTTGCCGGCAGCGCCTCGATCGGCCGAAAGCACCAGCTCGGTCGCCGGCGCCTTGGTCAGCAGATCTCGGTAGCCGAACCAGCTGCCATCGGCCGAGCACTCGTCCAGGAAATTGAACGACCAGACACCGAGCGGCAGAAGGTTCGACACCGATGCTGGCAGGCTGGCGGGCGTCATCCGCACGATCAGGTCGAGGCCGAGCTCCGACGCCAGTCTCGATACATAATTGCCCCGCGCCGCCTCGTCGGCCATCGCGTGCATCACGTCGAAGCGCTGGTCCTGCGCCTGGAAGGTGCCGGGCAGGTATTTCGGCTGACGGGCAAGCAGGCGGTTCTCGATCTGCCATTGCAGCCGGAACAGCCTGGAGGCCCGCGCCTCGCCCTCCGGACGGTCATGGACGATGACCGTTTCCAGCACGAAGCGCTTGTCGGCCTTGATCCGGTCGAGGATGGCCAGCTGCCAGTTTTCCAGCGCATCCTTGGTTCCGGCCAGAACGCCGATCATCAGCGGTCTGTCTTGTTCCATGTCGTCGCTCCGTATCACCGGGTTGCGGTTCATTGTGCGCTCTGGGATTCCAGCTTCTTCGAGATCGCCGAGGCGAGCTCGCGGATGCCGTCGCTGCCGAGAGAGTCTTCATGCCAGCCGCTGAGGCTGACGACCGCCGTATCCTTGGCGACCGCATCCCCCCAGCCGAAGCGCAGCTTGGCGGCGCGTGGGTGATGCGCCTCGCTGCGCAGGAAGACGATCGACGGATCCTGCGTCTGCGCCGGCTTGTATTGCCGCGAGGCGCGGACCAGCAGGCCGGTTACGGCTTCGTTGGCGACTTCCTCGGGCGAATACTCGCCCTTGCGGACGCCGAAGAAGCGCAGCAGGCCAAGCGTCAGGTTGAACTCCTTGAGATAATCGATCAGCCGCATGCGGCCGCCGAGCACCTTCTGCGTGAAATAGATCGACCGCTTGACGCGCCGCTCCATGTTCCAGCGCTTCTGCGTCAGCTTCGGCTGCGCCCGGAAGTAACCCGGTGCCCAGGCGTCGATCATCGCGGTGAACTGCACCTCCTTGCCCGCCTCGCGCAGCTGCCGGGCGATCTCGAAGGCGAGGATGCCGTTGACACAGAGGCCGACGATCGCAACCGAGGTCACCTGCGGCGGGATTTCCATCGCCTCGATCGCCAGGGCGGCGATCTCCTCGAAGGACTTGCCGGCAAGCGCATCGTCGAGACGCGCATTGAACATGTTGACGTTATAGACGGGCGTGTTCTCGGGAAGCGCTCCGGCGAGCTTGTAGTAAAGGAACGGGTGATTCAGCGTATAGACCGCGGAGGCCCCGCTCCCCTGCTTGCAGGTCATCAGTTCCCAGGGATTGCCGGGGACTACGGCCGGTGCTTCCACCGGCTCTGCCTTGGCGGGAGCCGCCTGGGAGACGCCGAACACCGCGCCCGTGAAGCGCTCCAGCGTCGGCTCGCGGAAGAGCAGCTCGAGATTGGGCTTCTCCTCGAATTTCTCGCGAACCGCCGACAGCATGCGCAGCGCCAGCAGCGAGTGGCCGCCGAGCGCGAAGAAATCGCTGCCGGGCTCGACGGAGGGCACGTTCAGCACCTGCTTCCAGATCGCCGCAACCGCCGCCATCTTCTCCGGATCGGCTTTCAACGAAGCTGTGTTCTTAGGCTTTGCCGCAGCGACCGGTGTCGCAGGCGCCTTCGCCGGCAGGCGGAGCGCGGAGCGATCGACCGAACCGTCAGCCGTCTTCGGAAGCCGCATCAGGACGCTGATTTCCTTCGGCAATTTCGCCGCCGGAACCTGCGCTTCGAGATGGCGCATCAGCAACGCAGGCAACTGGTCGAGCGCCTCGTCACAGGTCGGCGACGGCACGATGAAGGCAACCGAGCCGGTCTCGCCACCGGCCGATATGACCGCGGCTTCGCCGACAGCCGGATGCGAACGCAGCACGCCCTCGACACTGCCAGGATCGAGACGGCGGGCCTCCGCCGGCGAGCCGGCGCGCAGCGGCACCGTCAATGCCGAGAGGTGAACCTCCGGATCGGCAAGCACCGCGTCGTAGGTTTCCTTCCAGTAGCTCAGGAAGGTCTCGATCGTCGCACGGTCGAACAGGTCGGTATTGTACTCGATCGACATGCGCCAGCCGCTCGGGCGGCCGACCATCATGAAGCTCAGGTCGTAGATCACGCCAGGCGACTGCGACGGCGCGCTGATCAGTTCGAACTCGCCATAACGGCGGTCTTCGAGGAAGGCCTTCGACAGGTTGAAATTGACCGAGATCAGCGGATTGCGCGACGGATCGCGCGGCGGATTGATCATCCCGACCAGCTCGTTGAACGGCATGCGCTGGTGGGCGAGAACGCCTTCCAGCATCTCGTTTGCCGCATGCACATGCTCGGTGAAGGTGGGATCGCCGCCGATGTCGTATTTCAGCACCAGCGTGTTGATGAAGACGCCGATCAGGTTTTCGAGATCGGTATCCTCGCGTCCCGCGACATTCGAGCCGAACAGCACGCACTTGTCACCCGTCAACCGGTGCAGCATGGCGCTGATGACGGCCGCACCATAGCTGTAGAGCGACACGCGCGCCTTACGGGCGGCGGCATCGATCCTGTCGCCGAAATCCATCGGCTGCAGGATCGAGATCAGGTCGGCATTGGTGGTCTTGACCGGACCGCGCGGGCGGTCCGGCTGCACTTCGAAATAGGGCACATCGGTCAGCTTCTCGCGCCAGAAGGTGCTCTCGGTCTCGAAACCGTAGCTTTCCAGATATTCGGCCTGCCAGAGCGCGTAGTCGCCATATTGAAGCGCCAGTTCCGGTACGTCGGGTGTGCGCCCGGCATCGATGGCGGCGGCGATCTCGCCGAGCTCGCGGCCGAGCACGCGGATCGACCAGCCGTCGAAGCAGCTCTGATGCGCCGTGATCAGGAGCACGCCGACATCGTTTTCCATCATCAGCAGCGTGACGCGGAAGAGACCGGCCTTGCCGAGATCGAAGGGCACCCGCGCCGTTTCCTCGCCGATCGACGGCACGCGGCTCTTGCGGGTTTCCGGCGTCATGTTGCGCAGATCGATGACCGGCATCTTGAAGTCGACGCTCTTGACCACCTGCTGATAGGGACGACCGTCCTTCTCGACGATCCGGGTGCGCAGCACCTCATGGCGCTGGATGATCTTGCGGAAGGCGGCTTCCAGCGTTGCCGCCTTGAAGTTTCCGCGGATCTCCCAGCGAACCGCCACGTTCAGGCCGGGATTGCCGGGATTGAGCTGGTTCAGTATCCAGCAGCGCAGCTGTGTCTGCGTGCAGGGAAACTCGCCGATGATCTCCTGGTCGTCTTCTGGCTGTGACGGTGTCTTTTCGAATACGCTCATGATGCTCTCCCCAGCCCGTTGCGGCGAGCGCCGTTACGGAAGTCCTTCAGCGACGGAACGTGATACTGAGCCGCTGTCTGGCTCATCGTGTTCTGCTCCTCGGCGAAGGCCGCAAGTTCGGCGATCGACGGATGGCGCAGCAGGTGCTTGGCTTCGAGCGGCAGGCCGGCATCCAGCATGCGGGCAGCGATGCGGAAGATGGCGAGCGAGTCGGTGCCAAGTGCGTAGAGATTGTCCTCGACGCCGACGTCGGGGAGGTTCAGCACTTCCTGCCAGATGGCGAGCAGCTTGGCCTCCATGTCGGTCCGCGGCTTGACGGTGATGATCTGCGTTTCGCGCTTCGGCAGGCCGCGCAGCTTCAGCGTCTTGCGGTCGAGCTTGCCGTTTGCGGTCTGCGGCAGCTGGGTTTCAGGTACCCAGAAGGCGGGAACCATGTAGCCCGGCAGCTTGGCCTTGGCATGGGCGGCGAGTTCGGCGGGCGACGGTTCACTTGCCCCGGCGGCCGGCACGACATAGGCGACCAGCGACTTGTCGCCCTTCTCGTTCTCGGCAAGAACCACGGCGCATTGCGCGATCCCCGGCACCTGGGCGACGACGGATTCGATGTCGCCGAGTTCGATGCGGAAGCCTCTGAGCTTGATCTGCTGGTCGCGGCGGCCGAGCAGCTGCAGCGAACCATCCACCAGCCGCTTGCCGACATCGCCCGTCCTGTAGAGGCGATGCGGCTTGCCCTGGTCGAAGGCGACGGGAGCGAAGGCCTTCTCGGTGAGATCGAGCCTGTCGAAGTAGCCGTTCGCCAGGCCGTCGCCACCGATGCAGAGTTCGCCGATCACGCCGATCGGGGCGATCTGGTTGGTCTCATCGAGAATATAGAGCTGGGTATTGGCGATCGGGTGGCCGATGGTGATCGGCTTGCCGGCGTCGGTGACCTGCTCGACGGAAGACCAGATGGTGGTTTCGGTCGGGCCGTACATGTTCCAGAGCTCGCCGCCGATCGTCAGCAGCGCCCGGGCCAGGTCCTTCGGCATCGGCTCGCCGCCGCAGAGCATCTTCAGCGAAGGCTGGTTCTTCAGCCCGGCCTCGACCAGCATCTGCCAGAGGGTCGGCGTTGCCTGCAGGACGGTTGCCCCGCTCTTGTTGACGAGATCGACCAGCGCAAAGCCATCCTGCACCGTCTGGCGGTCGGCGATGATCACCTTGCCGCCAGAGATCAGCGGCAGGTAGAGTTCGAGTGCGGCGATATCGAAGGAGATCGTGGTGACCGCGACGATGCTGTCATCTGCCGTGAACTTCGGCTCGCGCTGCATCGACAGGAGGAAGTTGGTCAGCGCGCGGTGCGGAACCTCTACACCTTTCGGCACGCCGGTCGAACCCGATGTGAAGATGACATAGGCGGCCGCACTGGCCTCAGGCAAGTTTTTTAGGACCGCCTCCGTCAGCGAAGCAGCATCCCGAGTCTTGTCGAGGCGAATGACCGGAACGCCGGCGGCAAGGGCTGCCATCTCGTCGCTATCGGCAATCATCGCGCCGATACGGGCGGCATCGATGGTCTGGCTGAGGCGCTCGACCGGATGGCCGGGATCCATCGGCACATAGGCATGGCCGGATTTCATGATCGCCAGCAGGGCGACGACCATGGCGATCGAGCGGTCGCAGAGCAGCGCGATGCGCTGGCCGGGCTGCGGCACCGCCATCTGGATCTCCAGCGCCAGGGCGTTCGAGCGGGCCTCGAGATCGCCGTAGCTGATCGTCTCGGCACCGTACTGGACGGCCGTCGCATCGGGATGCTCGGCAGCACGCTTGGCGAAGAGCGAGACGGCGAGTTCTTCCTGGTCGTAGCTGGAAGCCGTGTCGTTGAGATCACCGATCAGCCACGAGCGTTCTTCGGCTGAAAGCATCGGCACCTGTTCGATCGCCATCGTCAGATCGTCGGCAAGGGCGCTGACCATCGTGTCGAAGTGGCCGATCCAGCGCTCGACCGTTTCGCGGTCGAAGACATCGGCATTGTAGTCGACGTCGATACGGACGCTGTCGCGGCCTTCTATCATGTTGAAGAACAGGTCGAAGTTGGAGAAGGCCTTGGCATTCGGCGCCATCTGCGCCTTCAGGTCGCCGAAGCTTTCGTCACCGGCAACACGCTCCAGGTTGAACTGGATTTCCGTCAGCGGCAGGCGGCGGGCATCGCGCTTGACGCCGAGCTTCCTGACCAGCGTGCCGTAGGTATAGGCCTGGTTTTCGAAGGCCTTGAACACCAGCTGCTGTGTCGCCTTCAGATGCGTCAGGAAGCTCTCATGCGCATCGACGGTCTGGCGCAGCGGCAGCAGGTTGACGCAGTGGCCGAAGAGCACCTCGTCACCGGCGAGCGTCTGGCCGGCAGACGGGATGGCGATGACGATGTCCTGCTGGCCGGAAAGCCGTGCGACCATGACCTGCAGGGCGGCAAGCAGCGTCGAGAACAGCGTTGCCCCCGACTTCGCACCGGCCTTCTTCAGCGACTTGTAGTGCTTGCTCGAAATGAAGCCGGTGCAGGTGCCGCCCGCAAAGGTGCGCGGCTCCTGGCGCTGGCGGTCGAGCGGCAGCTCGGGCAGTTCGGGAATGGTCTTGAACTGATCGAGCCAGAAGGCTTCGGTCGCCGGATCGGTCTCCGAGTTCGGTGCATATTGCGTCGCATAGGTCGCGAAGGACATGGCCGGCGGCAGCTCCGCCTCCTTGCCTTCCTTGATCGCCGAATAGACGGTCGAGAGCTCGTTGACGAAGATGTTCAGCGACCAGCCGTCACAGATGATGTGGTGACCGGTGAAGACGAAGACATGCTGGTCCGCAGCGAGCTTGATGATCGCGGCGCGGGCGAGATAGCCCTCGACGAAATCGAAGGGCGTGCGCGCCTCGCCATCGAGGATTTCCTGCAGGCGGGCTTCCGGATCGCTGTCGCCGGACATGTCGATCAGCGGCACTTCGAGGCGAAAGTCCTGGATGAATTCGAAGTTTTCGCCGGTGCGCGAGAACTTGATGGACAGCGCATCGTGGCGTGCCGCGACACGATCGACGGCCTGCTGGAAGACGGCATGGTCGAAATCGCCTTCGAGCCGCAACAGGAAGGATTCGTTGAAGGCGCAGGATGCCTCGTCACCGGCCTGGGCTGCGAGCCAGACTTCCTTCTGCGCCTCGGTCAGCGGCGCCGAGTGCAGCCGCGGCTTGTCCTCAGACTTGAAAGGGTTGGAAACACCATTGGTCTTGCGTTCCGCCGGAGCGAGGATACCGACGCCCTGCAGGGCATCGAGCGCCTTGCGGAAGGCAGCGGCGATGGCGTTGAAGTCTTCCTCGACATGCGCCGTCGTCAGGAAGCAGGGATAACCTTCCTGGATATGGATGCCGTTCAGGCGCATATGCGGATAGACGAGCGCGCCGAGCGGATCTTCACCGCCGAAATCGGTGATGAACCAGCTCTTGTAGCCATGGATCGTCATGCTGATGCCGCGCTTGGCGAGATCGGCATTCATTTCGGCAATCAGCGCCTGGGTGCGTTCCGCGACCCAATCATAAAGAATGGCACCATCGCCCTTGATATGGTCGATGACCGCGCGCATGGCGGCAAGAACCAGAGGATGGCGGACGAAGGTGCCGGCGAAGAAGGTCGGTGCCGTCATCGGCACCGAGTCATCGCCATAATTCCAGTGGCCGCCGTCGAGGGCGTCCATGAAGCGGGCATTGCCGGTTAGGACACCGATCGGCATGCCGCCACCGATGACCTTGCCGTAGGTGGCCATGTCGCCCTTGATGCCCCAGATCGCCTGCATGCCGCCCGGATCGACGCGGAAGCCGGTGACGACTTCGTCGAAGACCAGCGCAAATTCGGCATCGGTGGCGATCTGGCGCAGCGAACGGACGAACTCGACCGGGCGCAGTTCCGGATGGCGGCTCTGCACCGGCTCGATGATGACCGCGGCGATATCGTCGGCGTTGCCGCGGATATAGTCGAGGCTTTCAGGGGCACCGTAGCGCAGCACGACCATGTTCGAAACAGACGCAGCCGGGATGCCCGAAGCGATCGGGATCGCCGAGGGATTGTCGGCACGGTTGCGGCCCTTGACCAGCACTTCGTCGAACTGGCCGTGATAGTCGTTGGAGAACACCACGATCTTGTCGCGGCCGGTGACGGCACGCGCCAGGCGCATCGCCGCCATGACCGCTTCCGAGCCGGTATTGCAGAAGGTGACGCGCTCGTGGCCGGTCAGCGTCGCGATCGCGTCGGCGACTTCACCGGCAAGCGGCGTCTGCGGGCCGATGGCAAAGCCGTCATCGGCCTGATCCTTGACGGCGCGGACGACGAAATCAGGCGCATGGCCGAAAGCCGTCTGGCCGAAGCCGTTGACCAGGTCGATATATTCGTTGCCGTCGATATCCCAGAGGCGCGAGCCCTTCGAGCGGTCGCAGACCAGCGGGAAGATCATTTCCTTCCATTCCGGGCGGAAGCCGGAGGCCGTGCGCGGATCGGCAAGGCGGCGGCGATAGCGGGCGGTCGAGGACTTCGACCGGCGCGTCTTGGTTTCATAGGCGGCAATAAGATCCGAGATAAACTGGCGTTTTTCCGGCGACAGCTCGGAAACCGTGCTCTTGGTGCCCGGCTTGTAGAGCTTCATGCGGCGCGAGGCCTGCGGAGCATCGCCACCACCCTCGCCTTCCGGCGCAGTGGGTGCTGCAACAGCGGCAGGCGCTGCGGGCGCGGCTTCAGTGACCGGCTCCGGTGCAGGAGCGGCAGGCACGACGACCTGCGCCGGCATCAGCGCGGCTTCGGAGACGCCACCCTGCATCAGCGCCATCTGCTGAGCAAACAGCGACTGCATGACCTGCAGCTGCGACTGCATCAGAGCTTCGAGGCCCGTACCGGAAGCCGCCGGCAGCGGATTGATGCGCGGTGCGGCAACCGGCATGACCGGCTGCGACACCACCTGGACCGGAGCGGCAGCAGCGGCCGGGGCAGTCGCGACAGGTGCGGCAGCAGCCGGAGCCTTGTCGGCCGGCATCTCGCGGTCGAGATGGCGGGCGAGATCGGCGATCGAGGGGATGTTGCTCAAGAGCTCGCGGAAGGAGATCTTGACCTTGTATTCGCGCTCCACCTTCTGGGCGAATTGGCCGATCAGAAGGGAATCGAAGCCGAGTTCGAGGAAGGTTGCGGAACTATCGCTGGCACTGAGCGACTCGCCCGAAATGTCGCTCAGAATCCGAAGCAGGGAAGCTTCGATGACAGGAACACGATCGACAACGGATGCAACGGTCATTGGTTTACTCTCACCGGTAGGTTGCTCTTGAATGCTGGTGGCGGGGGTTGCCACGGGTACGGAAACGGGTTGTGAAGCAGCGCCTGCCGCGGCGCGGCGTGCCGAAGGCGGCGCGTCGATCCAGTGGCGCTTGCGCTGAAAGGGATAGGTCGGCAGATGAACCTTGCTGCCGCCGCGCGACCAGGCCGACCAGTCGATGTTGCAGCCGGCCATCCAGAGCTTGCCGACGGCATCGCCGAGCGTCTCCGGCGCCGCATCGGCGCGGTCATGCTCGGGCAGCGACTGGATGATCGTCGCGACATTTTCCTTGGCGAGCGTCTGCGAGGCGAAGGTCGAGAGCGCCCGGCCGGGGCCGATCTCCATCAGCACCGGCTTGACGCCGCGGCAGAGCGTTTCGAGACCGGCGGCGAACCGCACGGTTTCGCGGCAATGGCGTGCCCAGTAATCCGGCGACGTGCCGCGCTCGCCGGTCTGCCAGTCGCCGGTGACGCAGGAGATATAGGGAAGCGTCGCCGTGCCATAGGTAACGCGGGCGGTCTCGTCGCGCAGCGCATCGGCTGCCGCATCCATCATCGCCGAGTGGAAGGCGTGCGACGTATGCAGGCGGCTATAGGCGATACCGGCGCTGTCGAGCGAGGCACAGGCGGCATCGACGGCGGCAAAGGTGCCGGAGATGACGCAGAGCTTCGGCGCGTTGACGGCAGCGATCTCGACGCCCTCGCGCAGATGCGCCGAGACCGTCTCGATATCGGAGCGCACCGAGACCATCGCCCCATGCGGCTGGTTCTGCATCAGGCGGCCACGAGTGGCGACCAGGCGAAGACCGTCTTCGAAGGAGATGACATTGGCGAGCGTGGCGGCAACGAATTCGCCGACGCTGTGACCGATCATCGCGAAGGGACGCACGCCACGGCTCATCCAGAGACGGGCCAGCGCATGCTCGACGAGATAGAGGCAGGGCTGGGCGATCTGCGTCTCGCGCTGCTCGTCCATCATCGTCTGCGTCACGGCGCCGGAATGGCAGATATATTCGCGCAGATCCGCATTCAGCGTCATCTTCAGCAGTTCGGCGCCGCGGTCGATCCAGCGGGTGAATTCCGGCTCGCGGCTATAGAGGGCAGCGCCCATGCCGACATATTGCGCGCCCTGCCCCGGGAACATGAAGGCGATCGGCGGCGCTGTGTCCTCGGCGGTCATCGACGTGTAGCGCTCGGACTTCAGCCGCTCGATCGCGTCGTCGCGGTTCATGGCGGCGAAGGCGCTTCTGTGGGCGAAGGTGCGGCGGCCGGTCTGCAGCGTGTGGGCGGCATCGGCGAGCGTCACATCCGGCTTGCTTTCGAGATGGGCACGCAGATTGCCGCGCATCGCGGCAAGCGCCTCAGGCGTGCGGGCCGAGAGCGGCACGATGAATGGACCCTGAGCCGCCGCCGCCTCGGCAACGGCAGGCGCTTCCTGCAGCACGACGTGAATATTGGTGCCGCCGACCCCGAAGGCGCTGACACCGGCGCGGCGCGGCGTATCGGAGGCCGGCCAGTCGGCCATTTCGTTGAGGATGTAGAAGGGGCTGTTGGCAAGGTCGATGCGCGGGTTAGGCGAACGATAGTTCGGCATGCCCGGAAGCTTGGCATTCTTCAGCGCCAGCGCCGTCTTGATCAGGCCGCAGACGCCGGCAGCCGCATCCATATGACCGACCGTGCCCTTGACGGAGCTCAGCGCCACATTACGGCGGCGGCCGGAAATGCTGGAAAAGGCCTCGCTGAGGCCGCCGAACTCGATCGGATCGCCGAGCGGCGTGGCGGTGCCGTGGCACTCGATATAGCCGATGGTTTCAGGCTCGATACCGGCATTGGCGATGGCTGCCGAGATGACATTGGCCTGGCCGGCGATGCTGGGCGCCGTGAAGCCGACCTTTTCCGATCCGTCATTGTTGACGGCATAGCCGCGGATCACGGCATAGACGCGGTCGCCGTCGCGCAGCGCATCTTCGAGACGCTTCAGCGCCACGACACCGGCGCCACTCGCAAACACGGTTCCGGCAGCATCGGCATCGAACGGACGGCAGACGCCATCCGGCGAGACCATGCCGCCTTCCTGATACATGTAGCCGCGCTTCTGCGGCAGGGTCACGGAGACGCCGCCGGCAAGCGCCATGTCGCAGCTATAGGTGAGCAGGTTCTGGCAGGCCTGGGAGACGGCAAGCAGCGAGGTCGAGCAGGCCGATTGCAGCGAGAAGGCCGGACCCTGGAGATCGAGCTTGTAGGCAACGCGGGTGGCGAGCGCGTCGGTCAGCGATCCGACGATCTGCTGGTAGAAACCGATCTGGTAGTTCGAGGTCATCTCCTCGGCCGTCTGGCGGTCGCGGAGCACGTTGTTGATCAGGTAGGTCGGCATCGAGGCGCCCGCGAAGACGCCGATCAGGCCTTCATACTTGGCAGGATCGTAGGCGGCGTCTTCCAGCGCTTCCCAGCAGATTTCCAGGAAGATGCGGTGCTGCGGATCGGTGACCGCGGCTTCCTTCGGGAACATCCCGAAGAAATCGGCATCGAACATGTCGACATCGGCAAGCGCCGGGCGTGCCGGGACGAAATTCGGGAGAGCCCTCTCCTCATCGGTAAAGGAGTCTTCGAGCTCATCCAGCTTGTACTTGTAGAAGCTGTTCTCGCCGGATGCGACGAGGTCCCAGAGCGCATCGACGTTCTTCGCTCCGGGAAACCGTCCCGACATGCCGACGATTGCGATCTGCCCTGCATCAGGCAAGGCTTCTCCGGCGTCGCCCCCACGATCCCCTGTCATTTCGTGTTCCTCCGGAACCGAGCCATATTGTTGCGCTGCTGTTCGGCGCGCAGGGCTGCCGCAGCGTCCCGGCCCGAATTGTCGTGTTTGCCCTCGAGGAAGCGCGATAGTTCGCGGATCGTCGAGTGCTTGAAGAGCTGGACGACCGGAACCTGGCGGCCGAGCTCGGCCTCCATGCGGGCGTGGATCTGCATCAGCTGCAGCGAGGTGCCGCCGAGATCGAAGAAGTTGGTGTCGAGATCGACGGGCTTGTTGCCCAGCGCATCGCGCCAGAGCCGCGTCAGCATCGCCTCGCTGCCGGTGTCAGCGGCGATCTCGATCGCGCTCGGCGCAGCCTCGACAACCGGAGCCAGAAGCTTCGAGCGATCGATCTTGCCGGCCCGGGTCATCGGCATCTGATCGATGACGATTGCCGAGTTCGGGATCATGAAGGCCGGCAGGCGGCCGCGCAGCGTCGCCATGACATCGCGCGTCAGTTCCTGGTCCCTGCCGCGCAGATCCTCGCGCGGGCAGAGGAAGGCGATCATCTGCTTCAGTTCCGGTCCCATCACCTGGCAGACGACGGCCGCTTCCGAAAGCCGCGTATCGTTGCGCAGCGCCGTCTCGATCTCGTCGAGCTCGATGCGCTTGCCGTTGACCTTCACCTGGCGGTCGCGGCGGCCGTGGAAATGAACGGTGCCGTCGGCATCCATCGTGCCGAGATCGCCGGTCAG
The DNA here is from genome assembly GCF_047325115.1 of Rhizobium sp. Rhizsp82. Classification (NCBI taxonomy): domain Bacteria; kingdom Pseudomonadati; phylum Pseudomonadota; class Alphaproteobacteria; order Hyphomicrobiales; family Rhizobiaceae; genus Rhizobium; species Rhizobium sp. Rhizsp82. The sequence continues at coordinate 3,652,504 of NZ_CP168570.1, forward strand.
GTAGCAGCGGACCGGACCATCGCGGGTCTCGACCATGACGAAGCGCTCGCGCGTCAGCTCCGGCCGGTTGAAGTAACCGAGGCCAAGCCCCTCGCCAGCGAGAGCGATCTGGCCCTCTTCGCCGACAGGCACTTCATGCAGATGATCGTCGAGGATGAGGATCTGCGTGTTGCCGATCGCCTTGCCGATCGGCATTTCGGTGCCCTTGAAATCGGCCGGGATGTTATAGCCGGTCACCAGCACCGTCGCTTCGGTCGGGCCGTAGGCGTTGGTGAGGCGGCAGTTCGGATGCGACTGCAGGAAGCGTAGCGAATGGGCGACCGAGGCGACATCGCCGCCGAACAGCACATGGCGCAGCGACTGAACCCGGTCACGGCCGAAATCGGCAAGCAGATTGAACAGGCCGGGCGTCGAGGCATGGAAGGTGACGCCGTGTTCTTCAATCAGGTCGCAAAGGCGGCTGATCGAGAAGTTCAGATCCGGCATGCCGACCAGCTTGCAGCCGTTCAGCAGCGCGCTCCAGATTTCCAATGTCGAGGCATCGAAGGAGATCGTCATCGCATGCAGCACGACATCCTTGCTGGTGAGCGGATTGAAATCCTGTTCCAGCACCAGATTGGCAATGCCGCGATGCGCCACGACGACGCCCTTCGGGCGGCCGGTCGAGCCAGAGGTGAACATCACATAGGCGACGTCGTCGCCGGCCGGCCGCGCGGCCGGGCGAACCGTCGGAGATGCGGAAGCTTCGGCGATAACCGCCCGTGCATCGAAAACCTTGCTCGGAAGGCCCGGGATCAGTGCCAGCTTCTGGATCGACGCCGCTTCGGCGAAGATCACCTTCGGAGCGCATTCGCGGATGACATAATCGAGATGTTCGGCCGGATAGGCCGGATCGAGCGGCAGGTAGGCGGCGCCCGCCTTCAGGGCGGCCAGCATGCAGACGATCGTTTCCAAGCTGCGCGGCAGAAGAAGACCGACGACGTCACCCCTCGAGACGCCCCGCTCTTCCAGCGTCACGGCCACCTTGTCGGAGAGCTCGTCGAGCTCGCGATAGGTCAGCGAGACGCTGCCGAAAACCAATGCCGTGGCCGACGGATTCTTCTGCACATGCGCGCGAAAGATCTCCGGCAATCCCTTTTCGCGGTCGTAGCTGACCGTATCGCTTCTCTCGATCGTCCCTGGATATGCTAGGCCCGTCATTGCACTTCCCCCTTGTCGTCTGCTGGCGGGTTTCTGCTGCGCGGCATTCGTGTGGCGACCTTCCCATTTCAGCGGGATTTCGCCAGATGATCATTGGGATGACCTCTTCGCCAAACCGGCCCTCCAAAGCGCTAGAGGGTGTAGACCGGCCGACGCATGGGGCTATCCGTTAGTGCCCTACCTAGCCAAAAGAATTAGCCTGCCCGGGAGGGCCGGAAATGCGCCGGGAGCGGCATCTCTGCCGCTCCCGCAATTGCTTGTGAAACCTGGAAATTACGGCTGCTGCGGCAGCGCGTAGACATGCACGTAATCGACATACATATGCGATGGATCGGGTGCGCTCGCCTTGGTGACATTGTCGACCAGGCCAAGGTTGAGCAGCACATACATCGGCTGCTGGTGTTCCGGCCGCGTCTCGGTCTTCCAGACCATCTGCCGGTCGAAATACATGCGGATGTATTTCTCGTCGATCTTCACCCCATAGGTATGAAAATCGCCCGGCTTGTTCTTCAGGAAGGCGTTGATGCGCGAGAATTTCGAATAGTGGTCGCCGTTGCGGTACCAGACGTGGACGGTCGAGGAATAGCCGTCGGGCTTGTCGCCGTAATATTCCATCACGTCGATCTCGGCGGTCGATTTCGAGCGGTCCTTGCCGATCAGCCAGAAGGCCGGCCAGAGACCCGGTCCGGTCGGCAGCTGCGCCCGCGTTTCGAAGTATCCGTACTGCTGCGCAAAGCCATTGCCCTTCGGATCGACGGAGGCAAGCAGGCCGGAGCGCCACTCACCCTTGCCGTCCTTCGAGGACTCGATACGCAGCACGCCGTCGTCGACGGTGAACGGAAAGCCGTCCTTGGGATTGGCAAAGCGCGCGCCGCCGAAATCGCCCGACCACGGCGTATGGGCGATCCAGCGCGTTCCCGGCCCCCAGGCCGAAACGCTGAGATCGTCGAACTCGTCGGCGAAGGTCATCTTCATCTTGTCGAGATCGAGCCCGTCACCGGTATCGCCGGTTACAGCCGCATCCTCGGCAAAGACAGGCGCCGGCGCGGCCATCGCGAGAGCGGCCGCACAGAGCGCCAGCAGCAAAGGCCGCCGGCCGCCCGTCAATTCATCACTGCGAGAAGTCTTCGATAGCTTTGACATGCCGCGAACGATAGGCAGAGCGCAAAACCGGGTGAAGAACCACGTTCGGCCGAAGCCCTGCCCGAAAGAAGTAGTCCGGGGCGTAAATACGCGCCGGTTCCTAGCATGCTAGTCTTTTTCTAAATCGGGCGGGACAACGACTTCCATGCACTTTCAGATCATGGGACTGCTGACGTTGGTACTTGGCGCGGCGGCACTCTATATGCCGCCGGTCTGGTCGTTCCTGTTCATGTTCGCCTCCACCGTCTTCGGCTCGGCCGCCGCCTTCAACCTGTCGGGCCTCGGCGGTGCATCGGTGCTGGTTCCCAACCTGTTTCTGGTCTTCTTCTGCATCCGCGTCATCATGAGCTGCGGCGAAGGCCGGGTGTTTGCGGCTTTCGTACCACCACGGATCGGCTTCTTCCTGCTGACGCTCACCATCTTCGGGCTGGTGACGGCAGTCTTCTTCCCGCGCCTGTTCGCCGGCATGGCCGAGACCATGGTGGTCGAGCGGCAGGTCGGCGCCCGCAGCTTCATTGCACTCACGCCGCTGCGCTTCTCCTCCAACAACATCACGCAGACGGTCTATGCGATCGGCGGCCTGCTCTGCTTCGGCTGCACATTCGCCTGGTTCCGCCGCGAGGGCATCGCCACCTCGCTGGTCACGGCGCTGATTGCGACGACGACCATCAACCTCGCCTTCGCCGTCGCCGATATCCTCACCTATTATTCGCGCACCGAATGGCTGATGGGCTTCGTGCGCACCGCCAATTACGCGCTGCTGACGGGTGCCGAAAAAGGCGGCCTGAAGCGCATTTCCGGCACCTTCCCGGAGGCGTCCGCCTTCGCCGACTATACGCTGGTGTTCTTCGCCGCGATCTCAAGCCTGTGGCTTGACGGCATCCGCACGCGCGTCACCGGCATATTGGCGCTGTCGCTGCTGGCGGCCCTGCTGCTCTCGACCTCGGCGACCGCCCTCGTCGGCGTTGCCGCGGTGATGCCCTTCCTGCTGCTGCGGGCAATCCGCGGCCGCCACGCGCTGGCAATCACCGTCGCCGCCGCCGCCTTGCCGCTGGTGGCCATCATCGTCGTCGTCGCCCTGCCCGACATGGCGGCCGGCCTTCACGACTTCCTCGACGAAATGGTGCTCTCCAAGGCCGACAGCCAATCCGGCCGCGAGCGCTTCATGTGGAATGCCGTCGCCTATGAAAGCTTCGTCAATACCTATGGCTTCGGCGCCGGCCTCGGCAGCGCCCGCGCCTCGAGCTTCGTGCTGGTGCTGCTCTCCAATCTCGGCGTCGTGGGCACGATGATCTTCGTCATCTTCGCGATCGCCGTCTTCACCGCCCGGCTGCCGAAATACGATCCGGAACGCAACGAGGATATCGCCGCCGTGCGCGCCGCCAAGCTCGGCTTCTACGCCGTGCTGGTGACGGCAACCATATCGGGCACCGTCTACGATCTCGGCCTGACCTTCTACATCCTGGCGGGTGGCGTTGCCGCCCTGTCGCTGCCGCGCACCGTCAGCCGCCCGGCCCACAACAATCCGGCATTCCGCTTTGCGGGCGCGCATCAGGATGCTGCACAGGCCCGCTCATGAAAATCCTGGTCTTCAACGTCAAATACAGCGAGAATCTCGGCGACGGCCTGCTGGCCGATTGCATCGAGGAGACCCTGCGGGCCGAAGGCGGCGAGGTGGAGACGCTGGATCTCGCCGGGCGCACCGCCGTCGGCACCAGCCGCAACCGCGCGCTGATCCTCAATATCCTCCGCCATCTGCCCGCCCCCATCCGCCGCGCCGTCGTTTCCCGGGCGCTGGCCAAGCAGCTGAAGACGAGCAGCCGTCTCTGGGATGAGAAGATCGCTGCCGCCGATGCCGTCATCCTCGGCGGCGGCAACCTCTTCCAGGACGACGACCTGAATTTCCCGCTGAAGGTCGGCACGCTGCTCGATTGCGTCGCTCGCTCGAAGAAGCCGCTCGCGATCTACGCCGTCGGCGTCGGCCCGCACTGGTCGGAACCGGCAAAACGGCTGTTCGGCCGCCTGCTCGGCACCAATCTGAAGCATCTGTCGGTGCGTGACGGCTTTGCATACCGCAACTGGCTGCAGCATTTCCCAACCGGCCCCATTCCCGAAATCGAGCCCGATCCCGGCTTGCTGGCAGGCTCTCTCGCACCTGCCACCTCCCCCATCCAGGGAAATGTCGGCCTCTGCGTCACCGAACCGAAGATTCTCGCCCGCCACGCCTCGCGCGCCGGCGCTGCCATTCCGCTGACCTCGGTCGCCGACTATCTGGCGCTGATTGCCGAGCTGACCGGCACCGGCTACCGCGTCACGCTCTTCTCCAACGGTGCAAGCGAAGACCAACGGCTGGCGGAAGCGGTGTTCGCCGCGGCAGAAACTGCCGGCATCGGCACAGCAGGAGAGCTGGCACTTGCCGGCCGCCCGCAGGACCCGCAACAGCTGCTTTCGATCCTTGCTGAAAACAGCGTCATCGTCGCCCACCGCCTGCATGCCTGCATCGCCGCACATGCGATGCAGATCCCGGCCGTCGGCATTTCCTGGGATGGGAAAGTCGAAGGTTTCTTCAAGGCGATGGACCGCGCAGGCTTCTTCGCCGCCGCCGGAAGCACCCCTTCAGAGATCGCCGCGATGGTCGCCAAAGCGGAGCGCGAAGGCATCGATCCGGCCCGTCATCACGAACAAGTGACTTCAGCCAAATCTGCGCTTTTGAACGTGCGGTCGATTTTGCGCGGCAACGAATACTTTAACGCGAGTCCAAAGGCCAAAAAACGTAATAAATTGACACAGAGTGTATAAATACGAGAATTATTCTGCACCACTATTGAAAATAACCATTCCCGCAAATCTATCCCCACCAACAATGGCATCGGCGAGACAACGATAAATATTCATGTTACGATCTTCTCATATTTAATGGTTAAAAGGTAATTAAGGGGAAAGAGAACCACGAAGTTTGCTGGAGGCGGGGCGTGGCGATATACGAAGGGTCGGACCACGAAAATCTTGGGCTGGTCAGAATACAAGGGCAAAGGGTTTCGTTATCGGGCGGGAGTTACCGCGCCTATGACGACGGCGATATCGTCTTTGACCCGGAAGCCAGAAAAGCGGCGCTGCTTATTCTTGTGAGCGGCTGGGCGGTATCGTGCAAATCGCTGCCCAACGGCACGCGCGTCATTCTCGAATTCATTCTCCCCGGCGACATCATCTGGACGCCATCGGTGGCAATCGCCCGTGAGATGATCGAAGCGATTTCGCCTACTCAATTCTACGAGCTCAGCGGCATGACGCTGGCCCGCTATCTCGACAGCACCACCGGCCAGGACATCGTGATGGCCGAGATGATGCGCTGTCACGCCCGGATGTCCGAGCGCCTGGCCAATGTCGGCCGCCGCGACGCGCTGGCCCGCACCGGCCACCTTCTCCTTGAGCTTGCCGCCCGTATCGGGCCTGACCGGAAGCGCCCGGGCATGGATGGTTTCCAGTGCCCACTGACACAATCCGATATCGGTGACGCCGTCGGCTTGTCGACCGTCCATATCAACCGCGTCCTGAAGGACTTGCGCGTCAACGGCCTTGTTTCTTTTAGAAACGGCATCGTTGAATTCCTGAATCGCAGGAAACTTGAAGAGCTTGTCGAGTTTGACGACAGTTACTTGGCGACACAACCGCAGATTATTCCGCGGTAATTCAATAGTCCGAATTAAGTAGGACAACCATTTCTGGGCTAATTACTTCTACTTTCGATATTTTAATAGAGCCTTAACCTATGTTAATGCCACCGCTTTTGGCTTCATCCATATTTACACTCAAGAGATAAATTCCGGAGCCAAGGAATTCATAAATTCTCAGCACATAGTGCTAAGTAATAATTCTCGGGCTTACTTCTCTTGCACGTTTAGTATTGAGTTCAACCAATGTAGGGGCGTGAAATGGAAGGTCTTACAACAACAAGTGATCAGATTCGAACTGACACAGCAGCTCACCTCATCTCTCTTCGCACATCGGATTCCCTGAGGCACTTTTCCTCATCCTCCCGGGCAGACGCCCAGGAAGACCTGCCGGAATACGTGCTTCTTCTGGATCCCCGTTCGCTGCAGAGCGAATGCCTGTCGCGCAGCCTTTCCGAATATGACGAGGACCTCAAGGTCATCACCGCGACCTCCATCGAAGACTGGCAGCGCAAGCGCATGCGGTTCGAGCCGGCGCTGATCCTCTATATGATCGGCGGCAAGCACGTCTCGGACCCGGATGTGAGCGATAAGATTGCCAAGCTCACTCAGAAATTTCCATCGGTACCGGTTGTCGTCGGCGCAGAGGGCGACGAGATCCAGCAGGTACTGAAGGCGCTGGAATGCGGAGCAAAGGGATACATTCCGGCCAATATCGGTATCGGCGTTGCCGCCGAAGCCATTGCACTTGCCCGTGCGGGCGGCGTCTTCATTCCGGCCAGCAGCCTGCTCGCCGCCAAGGAGATGATCACCTCCAGCACCACGGCAGCCAAATGCGGCGATCATTCCTTCACGCCGCGCGAAATGTCTGTCGCCGACGCTCTGCGCCGCGGCAAGTCCAACAAGATCATCGCCTATGAAATGAACCTCTGCGAAAGCACCGTGAAGGTTCACATTCGCAACATCATGAAGAAGCTGCATGCGACGAACCGCACGGAAGTCGCCTACAAAATCCGCGAGTTCGCTCAATAATGTTTCATATCGCAGGAAATTGAGCCGGAGCGCCATAAACGCTCCGGTTCTTTTTGCGTGCCGTGCACTCAGCTGCCGCCGGGCTCTAACGTCCTGAGAATGCATAACACTTTCGGCTAGCCCCCTACCCCTATTTGATCCGCCGGCCGCCGATGGAAGCGCTATGGCGCACGCCAGCCTTCGCCGATGATGGCACCGCTTCAATCGAGGGGACATCCATGCGCGTTGCAATCGTTCATTATTGGCTCGTGTCCATGCGCGGCGGCGAAAAGGTCGTCGAGGCGCTCTGCGACATGTATCCGGAAGCGGACATCTTCACGCTGGTCTATGACGAAAGCCGCGTCTCCGAGAAGATCAAGCGCCACAAGGTGACCTCTTCCTTCCTGCAGAAGATCCCGGGCGCGGTTAAGCATTACCAGTCGCTGCTGCCGCTGATGCCCTTCGCCCTCGAAAGCCTCGATCTCAGCGGCTACGACCTGATCATCTCGAGCGAATCCGGCCCGGCCAAGGGCATCATCGCCCCGCCGCATTCGACGCATGTCTGCTACTGCCATTCGCCGATGCGCTATATCTGGGACCACTACCATTCCTATCGTGCCAATGCCGGCCTCGCCTCGCGCATGCTGCTGCCCTGGATGGCGCCGCTGTTGCGCTCCTGGGATGTCAGTACCAGCATGCGCGTCGACCGCTTCGTCGCCAACTCGCATCACGTCAGGGCCCGCATCGGCAAATATTACGGCCGCTCGGCAACCGTCATCTATCCGCCGGTGGCCGTCGACGACTACGCGCCCGCGGCTGAAACCGGAGACTTCTATCTCTGCGCCGGCCAACTCGTCTCCTACAAGCGCGTCGATCTCGCCGTGCGCGCCTTCACCAAGATGGGCCGCAATCTCGTCGTCATCGGCGAAGGCAAGGAACTGGCGGCACTCAAGGCAATTGCCGGTCCGACCATCACCTTCCTCGGCCGCGCCCCCTTCCCCGTGCTCAAGGAGAAGCTCGCCCGCTGCAAGGCGCTTATCTTCCCGGGCGAGGAGGATTTCGGCCTGATCCCCGTCGAGACCATGGCAAGCGGCCGTCCGGTCATCGCCTTCGGCAGCGGCGGCGCGCTGGAAACCGTCGTCCCCGGCCTCAGCGGCGTGCTCTTCCACGAGCAGACACCTGAGGCGATCATCGACGCCGTGCACGCCTTCGAAGCAGAATCAGCCGCCTTCGACCCCGCCGCCATCCGCGAACACGCCGCCCGCTTCAGCACCCGCAATTTCAAGCTCGGCATGGACCTCGTCATTCAGGAAGAACTGCGCGCCCGCAAGACCGCCTCGCTACAAACCACCCCCCATGGCGAAACCCGCCGCTTCCCCTTCGAACCGGCCTTCCCGGCCGCGGCGGTGGAGACCGACAGGGTGCATTGAGGCAATTCGGCCGTTGCTCACGCCATGTGACCACTACGCGGAAAGCGTGATTCTCATCCGGGAACAACTGATAACGTGCATCGTTTTCTCCCCGCAAACCGAGCTAAGGAGAAACGAAAATGTACAAGATCCTACTTGTGTCCAGCGCGCTGGCGCTGTCGTCCCTGGCCACGAATGCGCTGGCTGATGGTGCTGTGACCGGCGCGGCCGGTGGCGCCGTGACGGGTGCAATTGTCGGCGGCCCCGTGGGCGCTGCAGTGGGTGGTGTCGCCGGCGCCGTTGCCGGTGCCGTGATCGATCCGCCGCCGCGCGAGGTCGTCACCTATGTCGAGGCCCAGCCCGCCCCGCCGCAGGCCGTGGTCGTCCAGCAGCCGATCGTCGTCGGCAAGCCGCTTCCGGCCGAAGTGCAGGTCATGCCGGTGCCGGAAAATCCGAAATATGCCTACACGGTGGTCAACAACCAGCGTGTGATCGTCGAGCCGCAGACGCACCGCGTCGTGCAGGTCATCCAGTAACGATCCCGGCTGCAGGCAACGCTCCAGACCCCGCTTCGGCGGGGTCTTTTCGTTTGCGGAGGTGGAGGCGAAAAGCGAGGCGGCGAAGAAGGGAAAGACGCGGCGGCGCGGGCAACACCGGCAGATCATCTACCGGTATGCGATCGCCATAGAGCTTGCCCTGATCGAGCGAGACGATGCTGAGTGCCGAGAGCATGGAAACCTCCCCTGATGGTGAGATCATCCTGCGGCAGCGCGGCGCGCGGGTCCTTAAACCGCGCGTGAAAACTTCCTAAAAGATGCAAAGGCTATTCCGCCCGCAGCCCGGCAAGCGCCAGGCCTTCCAGCACGATGGCGAACCGGCTCGGATCCTTCGCAGGCTGCCCCGCCCGGATACTGGCGAGCGAGACGCCGGGCGCGATCCGGCGCAGGCTTTCGAGATGGCGATGCGCCTCGCCGAGCTCGCCGCGATGGGCATGGGCGGCGATGAGCATCCAGTAGGTGGCATCGAAATTTGCATTCAGCGCCAGGGATCGCGCCGCCCAGGAGATTGCCGCCTCGAAATCCCGCTTAAACAGCGCTGCCATGGCAAGTCCCGTCAGCGAAAAGCGGGCATCGGCATCGCGCGGGCCGAGGGCCACGGCGCGCTGCAGACGCTCGACGCCAATGCCGATATCGCCGCAATGAAGCAGGGCGATGCCCGAGGCGGCAGCGACCATCAAGTCATTGGGATTGGCGGCGAAAGCCGCCTCCAGCACGGCGACGCCGCCCTCGTAATCACGCCCCGCCTGCAGCAGCGCCATGCCGCAATGGGTCATCACCCGGGGATCGCCGGCGCAATGTTGCAGAGCGCGGCGCGCCAGCTCGACGCTCTCGGCCGCATCATCTGTGGTAAAGGGCGGCCAGCCCATCGCGTGCCGATGTTCCAGCACCCAGGCAGCGTGGGAAAGAAGCATCGCATTGTCCGGCTCGATCGTCAGCGCCTGCTGCAACAGCGTATGGGCGGCCGCATTGCCCTCCATCGACTCGTCATGAAGGGCGGCAAGTGCCCTCAGATAAAGATCGTAGACGGCGACGCTCTGCGGCCGCTCGCGGCGGGAGCGCTGCATCTCGGCAATCTCGATCGACGGCTCGACGGTGGAGGCGACGCGCTCGGTGATCAGATCCTGGAAACCGAAGATATGGCCGATGACATCCTCGAAGCGCTCGGCCCAGAGATGCCCCGCCGTGACGCCATCGATGAGCTGGACATCGAGCCGGATACGCTCGCCGTCGCGCCTGACGCTGCCTTCGAGCAGATAGCGGACGCCAAGCTCCGATGCCGCCTGGCGGATATCGACGGCCCGGCCCTTATAGGCAAAGGAAGAACTGCGCGACACCACCGAAAAGGAGCGGAACCGCGCCAGCGCCGTGATGATCTCGGCCGCGACGCCATCGGCGAAATAGTCCTGCTCGGCGCCGGCGCCGAGATTGACGAAGGGCAGGACGGCAACGGCGGGCGGATGCGGATCATCGGCGGCAACGGCACTTTCCAGCGCCAGCCGGTAGCCGAGCCGCGGGATCGTCACGATCCATTCCGTGCCATCGTTGCGCTGGCCGAGCGCCTTGCGCAGCGATGCGATCTGCACAGTCAGATTGCCCTCTTCGACGGCAAGACCCGGCCAGCCGCATTCCATCAGCGCGGCCTTGGAGACGGCCTTGCCCTCCGCCGCAGCCAGGGCGGCCAGCAGGAGAGCGCCTTTCTGGCCGATCGCCATGGGCTTGCCCTCCCGCGCCAGCTCACCCGTCGCGAGATCGATGCGGAATGGACCGAAGGAGACAACCGGCTTGCGCATGCGCCACAATAGCGCGGAACCGGGTGGCGGGAGAAACGGATTCAGCCGGGGGATGCAGGGGCCGCAGCAGTAAAGCTGCGGCCCCCGAAGATCACACCTTCAGCTCGCGCCGTTCCCGCTCGGTAACGACGGAGAGGTCGATCACCTTCTGAAGGTTGGCGGCATGGCGGAAGTTCGGATCGGGCTGGACGCCTGTCATCACCGCTTCGGCGAAGCGCTGGTAGTTGGTCGGCACGGCGGGAACCTCGATATCGCTCCAGGTCGCCGTCTCCACATCGTCTCCAAGGCAGCCGCGCAGCGACGAGCCGTTGGGATTGTGGTTGACCTCCAGGCTGCCGCGCTCGCCATAGATGCGCAGTTTCAGCTCGTTCAGATGCCCAGTCGCCCAGCGGCTAGCGTGGACGACGCCGAGCGCGCCATTGGCGAAATCGACCGACATGGTGAAGCTGTCATTGGCATCCAGCATATATTCGCCGATCTGGCCGCCGGGCGCCTTGTTGAAGGTCTTCAGGCGGGCAAAGACATGATCGATATCGGTCGCAGCACCGTATGCCGCGAAATCGAGAATGTGGATGCCGACATCGCCGAGCACGCCGTTCGAGCCGTGGCCGGTCGACAGGCGCCAGAGCCAGGTCGATTCCGTGCGCCAGTCGCCCCAGGCGCGCGACACCAGCCAGCTTTGCAGATAGGACGCTTCCACATGCTTGATCGTGCCGAGTTCGCCCGACAGCACCATTTCGCGGGCGCGCTGCAGCGGCGCGACATTGCGATAGGTGAGGTTCACCATGTTGATGACACCGGCCGCTTCCGCAGCCTCCGTCATCTCCAGCGCCTTCGGATAATTCTCCGCCAGCGGCTTTTCACAGAAGACATGCTTGCCCGCCGCAATCAGCGCCATGGTCGTCGGGTGGTGGATCCTGTCAGGCGTCACATTGGTCGCCGCGTCGAATTCGCCCCAGGCGATCGCCTCGTCGAGGGTCAGGAAACGCTTTTCGATGTTGAACTTGTCGGCGAAGGCCGCAAGGCGGACGGTGTCGGTATCGACAGCGCCGACCACTTCCACGCCGTCAATGCGGGTAAAGTGGTCGAGCTGGTTCTTCGCCATCACGCCCGTTCCGAGAACGAGTAGTCGCATGGATGCTCCTCAGCGGTAACCGGCTTCGCCGGCCTGGTGCAATCTTGGGCCGCGTTCTTCGATCGGCTCCAGTGCCTTCTCAACCGGCACATTTGGAGCATCATGGATCGCAGTCAACGCGCCGGCCGGGTTATGGGCCCATTTTACGCCGTTGATCAGCACCTTCTTGACGTTGGCGTCGTGATAGGTCGGGTAGGTTTCGTGACCCGGGCGGAAATAGAAGATGTTGCCGGCGCCGCGGCGCCAGGTCATGCCCGAGCGGAACACTTCGCCGCCCTGGAACCAGGAGATGAACACCGTTTCCAGCGGCTCGGGAACCGAGAACTGCTCGCCATACATCTCTTCATTCTCGAGCACGAAATTCTCGTCGAGACCGGCCGCGATCGGATGGCGCGGATTGATGACCCACAGCCGCTCGCGCTCGCCCGCCTCACGCCATTTCAACGCGCAGGGCGTGCCCATCAGCCACTTGAAGATCTTCGAGAAATGGCCGGAATGCAGAACGATCAGGCCCATGCCCTCCCAGACGCGCTTGGCAACGCGCTCGACGATCTCGTCGGAGACAGCGCCATGATCCTTGTGGCCCCACCACAGCAGCACGTCGGTCTCGTCGAGACGCGACTGCGGCAAGCCATGTTCGGCCTCCTGCAGCGTTGCAGTCGTCGCGTTGATGCCGGGATCGCTGTTCAGCGCCTTGGCAATCGTCGTGTGCATGCCCTCCGGGTAGATCCCCCTGACGATCTCGTTGGTATTCTCGTGAATATTCTCTCCCCAGACGACGGTACGAATGGCCATGCTGGTGCTCCTCTAGGCTTTCGGGGTTGTCAAAACTGGCAGGTCGAGAAGAATTCAAAGCGCTTTGGAAAAATGCTCAAAACTGCGCCGTGCCTCCTCCAAGTCACAAGAAGACATAGACCTTTGGCCGCAATTTGACAAAGGGGAAAATTCCGCGCGGCGATGCGGCGCAGGAATACGCACAAACCCTAATGAAATCAGTGCGAAACGGATTTCGAGAAGAGATTGACGACGAGCACGCCGGTGATGATGAGGCCAAGGCCGATCATCGCCGGAAGGTCGAGGCGCTGCTTGAAACAGATGAGCCCGACGGCCGAAATCAGCACGATTCCCAAAGCGCTCCAAATCGCATAGGCGATGCCGACCGGGATCGATTTCAGCGTCAACGACAGCACATAGAAGGCCGCCGCATAGCAGACGACGACCACGGCGGCTGGCAGGAGCCGGGTGAACTGCTGCGACATTTGCAGCGCCGTCGTGCCGATGACTTCCAGCACGATCGCGAGAAAGAGCAACGCATAGACGGCAGCCGGGTTCATGGTCTTCAATCCTGGAATTATCGCTTGGTCAGTTCGCCGAGCCGCGCAATCAGCGCCCGGCGCTCGGCAGGGCCGAGATCGTGGCTCTCCGTCGTATCCGAAAGCCACAGTCCATCCGCCGCAAAGCGGACGATCTGCGCATCGACGGAGGAATCGGTGCCGACATATTCGTCGGCCCGCGCCTGCACCCATTCGCGCCAGCGCTGGCGAAGCCGCGGCTCGGCGAGCATGGCGATCGTCACCTGCGCCCAATGGCGGGAGTCCTCACGGTCGCCCTGGATATCGGCGACAGCCAGCAGATAGGCGCGCGTGAAGCGGCCATGCGAGACCGGATCGACCCGCATCCGCTCTTCGATATCGGCATCGAAACGCTCGAGCAGGCTTTCGAACAGCGCATCGAGCAACGCGTTCTTCGTCGGGAAGTGATGCAGCAGCCCGCCCTTGCTGACGCCGGACGCGCCGGAGACTGCATCGAGCGTCACCGACGCCATGCCATTCTCCGTCGCCAGACGCGCGGCGACATCCAGCAGCTGCCGGCGGACGAGTTCGGGTTGTTTCTTGCGGTGATGTGCGAGTGCCATGATCATCAAAAATACCGGCTGGACGGTTTTGTCAATCGAAATCGATAGAGGCGCCTGCCAGTGCGGGCATTTGGACGAATTGCCGCGCCTTGGAGCCATCAGGTTGCGCTCGCCGCCTGTCCGTTGCATGACAGATGCGGGGTATCAAGGGATGGTTCAGTGGCTGAAGAGGCAATCACGCTCTATCAGGCGATCGGTGGCGACGACACGGTAAAGGCGCTGTCGCACCGCTTCTACGAGCTGATGGATACGCTGCCGGAGGCGAAACATGTGCGGGCCGTTCACCCGCCGAGCCTCACGGGCAGCGAAGAGAAATTCTACGAATATCTGACCGGCTATCTCGGCGGCCCGCCGCTCTATACCGACAAGCGCGGCCATCCGCGCCTGCGCAGCCGCCATTTCGTTGCGGAGATCGGCCCGGTCGAGCGTGACGAATGGCTGCTCTGCTTCCGCCAGGCGATGGACGAGACGATCGCCAATCCGAAACTCCGCGAGATCATCTGGCCGCCGATCGAGCGGCTCGCCTTCCACATGCAGAACAAGGAATAGAGCGCATGCTCGACAATCACCGCATCGCGCCCCTCTTCTTCCTGTTCGCCGGTCTCTTCGGCACCGCCGGTGTCGGCCTTGCCGCCGTCGCCGCCCATGGTGGCGGCGACGCCAGCCTCGCCGCCTCGGCCTCCGCCATGTGCCTCGCCCACGCGCCCGCCCTGCTCGCCCTGGCGCTCGCAGGCGAGAAACTGAAAACCGCCTGGCTGGCCGGTTTGCTGATGATCATCGGCACCGCCCTCTTTTCCGGCGACCTCGTCTCGCTGCGCTTCGCCGGACACGGCCTCTTCCCCTACGCTGCACCAACGGGCGGCTGGGCGATGATGCTCGGCTGGCTCGCGATCGCCATCGGCGGCTTCCTGCACCGCCCGGCCCGATGACCGCCACGACGATCCGCCTGGCCCGCAAGGGCGAGCTCGAAACGCTGCGCGCCATCGAGATGGATGCCGCAGGCGCGCTGATCGACGCCGGCGTCCGCTTCCCGGGCGAGCCGCATCCGCTCTCGCTTGAGCAGCTCGGCGCTTATCTGGCGGATGACCTGCTGATCGTTGCAGCGGACGGCGATGATGTGGCGGTTGGTTTCCTTGCCGCAGAGGAGATCGACGGCATGCTCTATATTGCCGAGGTCGACGTGATCAGGCACCTCCACGGCAAGGGCATCGGTCGGTCCCTGATGCTGGCGGCGATCGATATTGCGCGGGCACGCGGGCTGTCGGCGGCGATGCTGACGACTGACCGGTTTGTCGTGTTCAATTATCAGTTCTACCGGTCGATGGGGTTTGAAGAACCCGCTGATATGCCCGCGGGTTTGCGGGCGATCCTGGAGGGTGAGATCGCCAACGGTATGGATGCCGGGCGGCGTGTGGGGATGGTGCTGCAGCTCTGAGAGTGGCGGGCGGATAGTCTCGAGCCCGGAGCCCCCTCACCCTAGCCCTCTCCCCGTTGGGGAGAGGGGACGGTCGCAATTGTGACCGCAGTATTGGATCTCTCGCTTGCATCCGGCCGGCACTCATAGCCACGTAGCGAGTTGGGACGGGTCGAAACGAGCGGCCGCCAAACGTCCCTTCTCCCCTCGGGGAGAGCGACTGTCTTTGGCGTCAAGCGTTTTGCCATGGTTTTGCGTCCCGGATGATAGCGTTGAGGATGGTGAGGAGCTTTCGCATGGTTGCGACGATGGCGACGATCTTCGGCTTGCCCGCGGCGACGAGCCGGTCGCGGAAGGCCTTGAGACCTGGGTTGTGACGGCTTGCGACGAGGGCGGCCATGAACAGAACGGCGCGCACCTTGCCTCTGCCGCCGCCGATGAAGCTCTTGCCCTTCCATTTGCCCGACTGCCGCGTCCAGGGCGCCAATCCTGCCAGTGAGGCGATCTGGCGCCGGTCGAGGCTGCCGAGCTCCGGCAGTTCGGCCAGCAGCGTGCGGGCCGTTGTCGACCCGACGCCTGGCACGGAGACCAGCAGGCTCTCGCGCACCCGCCATATCGGCGACTTGCGGATATGGTCGTCGAGATCGGCATCGAGGCTTTCGAGTTCGCGCCGCAAGGCCGCAAGCAAGCGCTTGATGCTTTTCTGCGCCTGTCTTGCCAACACCATACGCAGCCGGTTCTCCTCGGCAACGATCATCTGCACGATCTGGCGCCTGCGGGCGACGAGTTCCGAAAGAGCCTGCGTCTCGGCATCGCGCAGAGGCCGGATCTCGGGCTTGGTCGCCAGCACGAAGGCGGCAATGACGGCCGCATCGATCGGGTCGGTCTTGGCCTTGCGGCCAATGGCATTGGCATAGGCACGCACCTGCGCCGGATTGACGACGAGCACCGTCAGGCCTGCCGATGACAGTCCGGCCACAGCTTGCGTCTCGAACCCGCCAGTCGCCTCAAGCGCGATCGCATCGGCCCCGATCGCCTTCAGTCGGCCGGTCAGCTCGCCAATGCCGGCATCGTCGTTGTCCACCGCAAAAGCCTCGCCCTGCGGAAGCACCGCCACGTCGAGCCGGTCTTTCGAAACATCGATGCCTACTATCGTCTCCATCGGATCCCATCCTTGCCTAAGCGGGCTTTGCCTGCGCAAGCGGCCCTGGCGACTGTTCGGGTTCAATGGAACGGCGGACGGAGACCCAGGCTCTCCCACGGGCTTGGTGTCCCAAAGGTGCATCGGTCTTCCATCCGCCACCGCGATAGGCATTACAGCCTCGATAGCGGATAAAGGGAAGTTACAAAGGTGGCGGCAGCCGGATGAGGGGGCTGTTGGCTCTGAAGGCAGAGAGCCCCAAACCCACCCACCTTAGCAGTTTGAACGAAGACCGCCCCACCTCTCCTCCATCGTCCCTGTGCTCGTCACAGGGATGATGGAGTTCTGGGCCGCACCCCGGCCCCCTCACGAATGCGCCATAAACCGGCTGAGATAGGCAAAACTCGTCTGCGCAAATTCAAACGGCCGCTTTGGGCTGTCGTGCTCGACCACCAGCGTCCGCGCCCCGTTCGCCAGCGCCAGCCGCCAGAGCGACGGCCACATCAGCGTGCCGGCGCCGACGTCGGCCCAGCCGTCCTCGTCGGCATTGGCGCCTTCGGGCGCGCGATCCTTCACATGGGCGGAGACCAGAACCTTGGCGTAGCGGTGCAGCCAGTCGGCCGGGTTGACGCCGGCGCGCGAGATCCAGGCGATATCGGCCTGCCATACCAGCGGTGTGCCGCGCGCCGCCTCGAACATCACCTCGAAGCCGTAGCGCGCCGTCGGCAACAGCGAGAAACCTGCCATCTTGTTATGATAACCGACCGAAATGCCGTCTGCCGCATAGCGCTCCGCGAGACGGCCGAGTTCGGCGCCGAGGCGCTGCCAGCCGCCCGTCGTCTCCGGCGGCAGGAAGGTAGCCGATTGCGGCACGAAGAGTTCCCTGATGCCGCAGGCGCGGCAGGCCTCGGCAACCCGGCCCGGCTCGCTCTGCAGAAATTCGAGGCCGATATGGGCGGTGGGAGAGGTCAGGCCGTGGCGCGCCAGCGCTTCGCTGAGCGCCGCTGCATCCTGCAACTGATGTCCGAGCGGCTCGACGGACTGGAAACCGGCCTTTGCGGCAGCGGAAAGCTGGGCGTCGAGCGATCCGAGTTCGCGCAGCGAGAAGAGTTGCAGGGATAGAACAGGCTTCGTCATATCAGGACGATAGCACGGGCGAAGGGCCAAACCATAGCGCGTCCTCGCCGCGGCAGATTGCGGCCAGGGGTCGCAGAAGGACCCCGGGGGTCGCAGTGGGACCCCAGTTGTCGGCAGAACTCAGCGGCCGGGAATGCGCGCGAAGCGCAGCAGGTTGCCGTGCGGATCGTGGATGAAGAATTCTTCCATGTTCCAGGGGCGCAGTTCGAGCGCGCTGAGGCGCGGTACGCCCTTGCCGGAATATTCCTGATGCAGCGCGCCGATCCGCCCGCCGCGGATATAGACGGAGCTGCGTTCGCAGAGCGAGCGGTCGTCCGTCAGACGGAAATGCAGCTCCATCTCCTGGCGGCGGACGATCAGATAATCCGCCGTCTCGTAGGTCGCGGCAAAGCCCAGCTCATCGCGGTAGAAGGCAAGCGTCTCGGCAATATCGAGAGACGGCAGGATCGGGATGACTTCGACGCGCTGCGGATCTTCCATCGCTCAGATACCCTCGACCACGTTGAAACCCTCGAAGACCGGCGGCCCCTTGTACATCGCCTTGCGATCACCCGCATTGCGATGGGCGGCGCGAAAACTCTCGGATTTCGTCCAGTTGAGGAAATCCTCCTCGCTCGCCCACAGCGTATGCGAGGAAAACAGCGTATAGCCCTCCTCCGCATTCGCCTTGCCGCGCAGCAGCCGGAATTCGACGAAGCCCGGCACTTGTGAGAGGCTGGAATCGCGGTTGCGCCAAACATCCTCGAATTCGGTTTCCGAACCGGTCGCGACCTTGAAGCGGTTCATTGCGATATACATGCGGCGTCCTCAGCGCTTCCGGCTTTTGCGCACCGGCGCGGCGAAGGCAACGATGTTGTTGCCGTTTGCAGCCTCGCGGCCGAGCGGCTTTTCCGGCTCGACACCCGGCATCCTCGTCGCCCAGTAGGGAAATTCGGTGACGTTATCCGCCTCTGCCCGGCGCTCGGCATTCTTCATCAGCAGATCGTAGAGTTCGGGCACGAGGCCGTCGCCATTCTGTGCGGCGAGCTTGTGCAGGCCGATCATCATGAAGCCCTCGGGGCGCTGGTCTTTCATCAGGAATTGTCTCGTTCGTTCATCGTGTTCAAGGCCCGCTCGAGGCTGGACTTGCTGCCGCTGCGCAGCGGAATGAAGGCCTTGCCGAATTTCTTGCAGCCGGTCTTCACGCGCACGCAGGCGTCATGGCTGATACAGTCGATCGGGCAGAACACGCAGTCGACGGAGGGAAGAACGGTATCGATGCGGGAGACCGCTTCGCGCAGCCCGCCGTCATGATGGATGAGCTCGGCGCCGAAGCTGCTGGCGATCTCGCGAAGATGTGCCACCTGGCAATCCCGGCCGCCGACATAGAGAAAACTGCGGCCATCCAATTTGGACCGTCCCGACGGCTGCGCCTCGGCTGCCGCATCCGCGCTGACGCGGATTTCCCGGTTGGATCCCTTCTTCGCCTTCCGAGCCATTTACCACCCGTTCGCTCGTTGATCGTCACACGATTCCAGTGTGCAAGCGGGACCTTATTAAACTTGATTTTTAGAGTAAAGTATAAAGTTGACTCTTTTGATCATATTTATTTCAGCGGCCGGTGACCTGGACTTCCTGGGTAAAGGTCCAGCTCGGCTTGCCCCATTCGGACGGCAGCGGCGGGAACGGAGACGCCCGCTGAACGCCAGAGACAACCGCCTGATCGAGCTCTGGGATACCGGAGCTGCGGGCAACCGAAAGGCCGGTCAGCGAGCCGTCGCCGCCGATCGTAAGCCGCACGCGGACATTCATCGAGGCGCTCATGCGCTTGTATTCCGACGGCACTTTCACGGCGCGGCGGATGCGCGACTGCACCTTGCCCGGATAATTGGCGACAGCAGCGCTGCCTGCCCCGCCGGAGCTACCGGCCGAGCGCGAGTTCTGGTCGGAATTGGCGCTTTCCTGTCCGTCATTGGCGCCGCGGCGCGAGTCCTGCTTGTTCTCGCCCTGCGAACCGGCAACCTTTTTCACCACCTTCTTCGGCGGCTCTTTCTTCTCGGCCTTCGGCTTCTCCACCGGCGGCACCGCCTTGGGCTTCGGCGTCGGGGTCGGCGCTTCCTCGGGCTGGATAGCCTCCGGCACCGCTTGCGCCACCTCCGTCTGCTCGACGGGCTTCACCTCTTCCGGCACCTCGGTCGCCATCGGCTGGACGACGGATGTTTCGGCCGGAACGTTGGAGGTCAGCACTTTCGGCTCGGCCGCGGTCACCGTCTCCGGGGAAACGCGAGTTACCTCCTGCGTCGGCTGTACCGGCTGGGCCTCCACCGTTTCCGTGGGCTGCACCTCGGTCGGCTGCACTTCCGTTGGCTGAACCGTTTCCGGCTGAACGCTTTCCGCCACCACTTCCTCGGGCTGCGGCTCGACCTGCAGGTCGGGATCGCCGGCCGAGGCCTGGTCGGCTTCGGAATCGCCGAGAATGATGACGCTGACGGCCTCGCCAGCCTCTTCCTCCGGCTGATGCGGCGTCACAACGAAACCAATGGCAAGCGCGGTGAAGACGATCGCATGAAATGCAAAGGACGTCAGGCAGGCTGCAACGACATTGCGCTTGACGGGCTTGGCCGCCGCATCCTGCTTCTCGATCGCAGACGTATCCATTGTCGGCGCATCGGCGGCATCGGCTTTCGGTTCCTTAGCATGCTCGGGGAAGGAGCCGATCTGGGCGAAGCGGGCATAGTGGACGACGGCTTCGGCGGCGGGCTGGCGCGGCGCGTTGCGCAGCTCCGGCATTTCATGGCCGGGATGCAGGCCGGGCAGATTGTCGTTCGACCCGCCCTCTTCCTGATCGGCAAAGAACACCTGCCGTGACTGGGATTTCGCTGAAACTACCATGTGCCTGCCCCGGCCAGTTGGAAACTGAAGCCTCGCCGGGGCTCATCCCCGGCGCATTCATTACCCTTCGAAGGGAACCGAAATCTGCGACCGGGTCACCAGACCCTTCATGCATTCGCCGGCAGCCGGTCCGTCACAGACCGGCGTGTCGTTGATCAGGATGCGGGTGACGGCCTCGCACTTGACGTTCGGCATATCGAACTGGCGCACGCGCTTCTTGCCCTGCGGCAGATCGCGGAAGTCGAGAACGGTGATCTTGTCGACGGCATTCTTGTCGTTGAAGAAGGCAAGCTCGAAGGAGATCTTGTTGACCGGGGCGGCCAGCTTGTTCAGCGCCACGAAGGTCATCATGCAGCCCTTCTGCGAGGGCGCCAGCGCATTTAGCTCGACCTCGAGAGCATTGGCGGGAGCGGCCGGAGCAGCGGCAGCGGCATCCTGGGCATAAGCCGGAAAAACGCTTCCCGCCGCGATCAATCCGCCTGCCACGAGCGCTGCAAAACTGCGTGCCGCCATCATCACTTCTCCATGCGATTTCGAAAACTTGAGTTGATAACTCTTCTATTGCGTCTTTAAAAAATGCTGACTATGAAAGTCAAGATAAATGTATCGGAGCCGCGGGAAAACAAGCCGCGGCACAAGCGGAAATTGCCAACCGAAATGATGGTTGAAAAGCCTGACACCTTTAAGCATGCGCCGTTCGTCAAGGATGCGGCGGAAGTGCGCACGATCGAAAGCGGAGACATCTTCCGCGGCGCGAACGAGATCATGATCCGGCATGAGGGCGTGGTCTATCGCATGAAAATTACCCGTCAGGGCAAGCTCATTCTCAATAAGTAAGGGTAGAACATGACCGAGAACACCAGACCGGCACCGGCCGAAATTCGTGCGTTCCGCGCCGAAAATCCGAAGATGCGCGAGCGCGATATCGCAGCTCAGCTGAAAATCTCCGAGGCTGCCCTCGTCGCCGCCGAAGTCGGCATTTCCGCCACCCGCATCGATGCCAGCGCCAACAAGCTTCTGGAGCGCGTCGCAAGCCTCGGCGAAGTCATGGCTCTGTCGCGCAACGAAAGCGCCGTGCACGAGAAGATCGGCGTCTATGAGAACATCACCACCGGCCAGCACAACGCCATCGTTCTCGGCGAGAATATCGACCTGCGCGTCTTCCCGAGCCGCTGGGCGCATGCCTTTGCGGTGACCAAGAAGGATGGCGATACCGAGCGCCTCAGCCTCCAATATTTCGACAAGACCGGCAATGCGGTCCATAAGGTGCACCTGCGCCCGTCGTCCAATGTCGAGGCCTATCATGCGATCGTCGCCGAACTGAAGCTCGAGGACCAGTCGCAGGAATTCGTCGAGCAGGAAGCAAGCTTCGGCACCGATGAAACCGGCGATGTCAGCCGCGACGAACTGCGCGACAACTGGAGCAAGCTCACCGATACCCACGAATTCTTCGGCATGCTGCGCAAGCTGAAGATCGGCCGTCAGGCGGCCGTGCGCACCGTCGGCGACGACTACGCCTGGAAGCTCGATCCCTCGACAACGGCAGACCTGCTGCACGCCTCGGTCAAATCCGGCCTGCCGATCATGTGCTTCGTCGCCAATAACGGCATCGTCCAGATCCATTCCGGCCCGATCTTCAACGTCCAGCCGATGGGTCCGTGGATCAACATCATGGACCCGACCTTCCACCTGCATCTGCGCCAGGACCACATCGCCGAGGCCTGGGCCGTGCGCAAGCCGACCAAGGACGGCCATGTCACCTCGCTCGAAGCCTACGATGCCAAGGGCGAGATGATCATCCAGTTCTTCGGCAAGCGGAAGGAAGGCACCGACGAGCGCAGCGACTGGCGCGAGATCATCGAGAACCTGCCGCGCGCCGCAAGCGTCGCCGCATAAGGAGCATGGTGATGAAGATGCCCTCCAGCCTGCGCCGCATCCGCCTCTGGGAACTGGCGCTGACGGCGGCCGTCATGGCACTGCCGCTCATCCCGTCGCCGGTCGCCACGCCCGGCTATTCCTTCGTCCGCTCCGCCCATGCCGCCGAGCCGAAGAAGCTCGACACCTCGCGCGTCGTCTCCGTCGGCGGCGACGTCACCGAGATCATCTATGCGCTCGGCGAAGAAGGCCGCATCATCGCCCGCGACTCGACCAGTATGTATCCCGAAGCGGCAATGAAGCTGCCCGATGTCGGCTACATGCGGGCGCTCTCGCCAGAAGGCATTCTCGCCGTCAACCCGTCGGCGATCATCGCCGTCGAGGGCGCTGGCCCGCCGGAAGCGCTGACCGTTCTGAAGAACGCCAGCGTTCCCTTCGAAACCGTGCCGAACACCTATGACCGCGAAGGCATCCTGAAGAAGATCGATCGCGTCGGCACCCTGCTCGGCGTCGAGGACAAGGCCAAGGCCCTGGAAGCCAAGGTCGGCGCCGATCTCGACGCGGCGATTGCCGATGCCGAGAAGCGCCCGGAAGGTGAGCGTAAGCGCGTGCTCTTCATCCTCAGCGCCCAGGGCGGAAAGATCATGGCGTCGGGCACCGGCACGGCCGCCGACGGGATCATCAGCCTTGCAGGTGCCGTCAACGCCGTCGGCACCTTCCCGGGCTACAAGCCGCTGACCGACGAGGCGATCATCGAGGCGAAGCCCGACGTGATCCTGATGATGGACCGCGAAGGCGGCCATGCAGCAGCCAATGACGATCTCTTCAAGCAGCCGGCAATCGCACTGACGCCCGCCGCCCAGAACAAGGCGGTCATCCGCATGGACGGCCTGCACCTTCTCGGCTTCGGCCCGCGCACGGCAAGCGCGGTGCGCGAACTGAACGCCGCGATCTACGGCGGCTGACATGGCAATGCAGGATGCGATGGCGGGTGAAAGACGCTCTCTCTTCTCGATCACGGCGCTGCGCGAGCGGCAACAGGCGGGCGATCGCGCCCGCCTCGCGGTCCTGGTCATCGCCCTGCTCGTCGTCGGCTCGGTCTTCTCGCTGCTGTTTTCGGTCACCACAGGCGCGTCGGACGCATCGATGTTCGATGTCATCGCCAATCTCGGCGGCCAGGCCGATGCGCTGACCATGCGCGACCGGATCATCATCTTCGATATCCGCATGCCGCGCGCCATTCTCGGCTTCCTGGTCGGCGGCTCGCTTGCCGTCTCCGGCGCGGTGATGCAGGGGCTGTTCCGCAATCCGCTTGCTGATCCCGGCCTCGTCGGCGTTTCCTCGGGTGCCGGTTTCGGCGCCGTCGTCATGATCGTGCTCGGCGGCGGCATCGCCATGCCGCTGTTCAATCTGCTCGGCATCTATGCCCTGCCGCTCGCAGCCTTCGGCGGCGGTCTCGCCACCACGCTGCTGCTCTACAGGGTCGCCACCAGCAACGGCCAGACCTCGATCGGCACCATGCTGCTCGCCGGCATCGCGCTCGGCGCTCTCACAGGCGCCCTGACCGGCCTTCTGACCTATATGGCGAACGACCAGCAGCTGCGCGACCTCACCTTCTGGGGCATGGGCTCGCTCTCGGGCGCCACCTGGATGAAGATCGCAGCGTCTGCGCCGATCATCCTGCTCTCCTTCGTCGTCCTTCCCTTCATGGCCCGCGGGCTCAACGCCATCACGCTCGGCGAGGCCGCCGCCTTCCACATGGGCGTACCGGTTCAGCGGCTGAAGAATATCGCGATCGTCACCGTCGCGGCCGCCACCGGCGCCTCGGTCGCCGTCAGCGGCGGCATCGGCTTCGTCGGCATCGTCGTGCCGCATGTGCTGCGCATGGTGATCGGCCCCGACCATCGCTACCTGCTGCCCGCCTCCGCCCTGCTCGGCGGTTCGCTGCTGATCTTTGCCGACGTCTTGGCGCGCACCATCGTCGCTCCGGCCGAACTGCCGATCGGCATCATCACCGCGGCTGTCGGCGGTCCTTTCTTCCTGTGGATCCTGCTGCGCCAGCGCTCGCGGCTTGCCCTCTGAGACCATTTCCATGATCGAGCTTTCCAATGTTTCCGTCGATCTGTCGGGCAAGACCATCGTCCACGGCGTCAGCTTCACCGCCCGTGCCGGCGAGCTGACGGCGATCGCCGGCCCCAACGGCTCCGGCAAGACGACGACGATGAAAGCCGTCTCCGGCGAGCTTGCCGCCAGGGGTTCGGTGAAGATCAACGGCGCCGAAGTGCGCGACATGGCGCCCTGGAAGCTCGCCGCCATCCGCGGCGTCCTTCCGCAGGCAAGCGCCATCTCCTTCCCCTTCACCGTCCGCGAAATCGTCCGCATGGGCCTGACCACGGGCGTCAATCTTCATCCCGAAAAAGCCGAGGAAACCGCGGCCCGCGCCCTTGGCGCCGTCGACCTGCACGGCTTCGAGGGCCGCTACTATCAAGAACTGTCGGGTGGCGAGCAGCAGCGCGTCCAGCTCGCCCGCGTCCTCTGCCAGATCGCCGAGCCGGTCGCCCACGGCAAGCCCTGCTGGCTGCTGCTCGACGAGCCGGTCTCCAGCCTCGACATCAGCCACCAGCTGACGATCATGCGTCTCGCGCGCCAGTTCTGCGAAGCGGGAGGCGGCGTCATCGCCGTCATGCACGACCTCAACCTGACCGCCCTTTTTGCCGACCAGATCGTGCTGATGAAATCCGGGCGGCTGGCGGCGGCCGGCAACGTCCGAGACGTGCTGACGGACGACAACATGCAGTCCGTCTTCGGCTGCGCGCTACGCATCAACCAGGTGCCGGCTGATGGCACGCCGTTCGTGCTGGCGCATAGTGCTCTCTGAGCTCCGATAGGGAACCTTTCCGCGCCTTTCGCGTTCTCCGTGTCGATGATTTGGGTCATGGCCGGGGCACTCTCCCAACAGCAATGGTCTTGACCTGCGTTTAAACAGGCGGCGCTTCTGCTCGCCCAAAAGCATGGAGAAAAATCATGGCTTCATCCATCCTCCAGTCCGTTCGCGGCTCCCGCAAGGGCAACGGCACGCTCCACAGCATCGAGAGCACGATCGAAGACCAGATCGAGCATCTGCGCGACGAGATCGAGGCGCTGACCAAGATCGCCGCCAAGAATTCCCGCCGCCAGTCCGACAAGATCCGCTATCAGGCCTCCGCCGGTTACGACGAGCTGGTCGGCCGCAGCGAAGATCTGCTGCGCGACCTGCAGGATGGTTATCTGCGCGGCGCCAGCGAAGTCCGCGACACCGTGCGCAAACATCCGGTCGCCACGATCGGCGCGGCCGCCGCCTTCGGCCTCGTGCTCGCCCTCCTCGCCCGCCGCTAGGAGGCTCGATGCTCTTCCCGATCCTCAGCATGCTGGTGGGAAACAGCGTTCACCGTACCGTTGCGCGAACCAAGCGCAACGGTATTTTCATTGCGATCGCCGCGCTTTTCCTGCTGACAGCCTATGCGCTGGCGGTGACCGCTGGTGCGATATGGCTTGCGGGCATCTACGGCCCGGTCGGCGCCGCCCTCTTCCTCGCCGCCTGCGCAGTGCTCATTGCCGTCATCGCGCTTATCGTCATGGCGATCCTCAATGCGCAGGAGAAGCGCCGCGTTGAAGAGCGCCGCCTGGCGCTTGAATCGGCCGCCGCCGCCGGCATCGGCCTGATCCGCTCGCAGCCGCTTCTGACGGCGGGGATCCTAATGGCGCTTGTGGCGTCGAATTTAGTTGGGTCGAAGAAGGACGATTAGTCCGCGTCTTGGGAGTACCCGGTCCACCGCATTGGCTGACCCGGCACACCCCTCTCCTCCCTCATTTCTGTGCTCGTCACAGGGATGCTCGACCGGATTCCAGTGACGGGCAGGAGGGAGGTGAGTCTGGCACCTACAGGACCAAGCAAAGCCGCGGCGCAAATTCCGCCGCGGCTTTGCTAATCTATTACTCCGCGGCCTGTCTCGCCATCGGGTTATTCGGATGGGTCGTCCAGTTGGCGTAGGTGCTTTCGACTGTCTTGCCTGTGCGTTCGTCCAGCGCGCCTGCCGGCAGGCCTTCCATGGTGATGCAGTTCTCGACTGGGCAGACGTTGACGCAGAGATTGCAGCCGACGCACTCGTCTTCCATGACTTCGAAGTGGCGGACGCCGTCGACGAAGTTGGTGATCGCCTGGTGCGAGGTGTCCTCGCAGGCGATGTGACAGCGGCCGCACTTGATGCAGGCGTCCTGGTCGATCTTGGCCTTGGCGATGTAGTTGAGGTTCAGATACTGCCAGTCGGAGACATTCGGCACGGCGCGGCCGGTGATGTCGTCGAGGGTGCGGTGGCCCTTTTCGTCCATCCAGGCCGCGAGGCCGGAGATCATCTCGTCGACGATCTTGAAGCCGTAGGTCATCGCCGCGGTGCAGACCTGCACGTTGCCGGCGCCGAGCACCAGGAATTCGGCCGCATCGCGCCATGTCGTGACGCCGCCGATGCCGGAGATCGGCAGGCCCGACGTCTCAGGGTCGCGGGCGATCTCGGCCACCATGTTCAGCGCGATCGGCTTGACGGCCGGGCCGCAATAGCCGCCATGGCTGCCGCGCCCGTCGATCGACGGTTCCGGCGAGAAGGTGTCGAGATTGACCGAGGTGATCGAGTTGATCGTGTTGATCAGCGACACGGCGTCCGTGCCGCCTTGCTTGGCGGCGCGGGCAGGGCGGCGGATGTCGGTGATGTTGGGCGTCAGCTTGGTGATGACGGGCATGCGCGTGTACTGCTTGCACCAGCGCACCACCATCTCGATATATTCCGGCACCTGTCCGACCGCGGCACCCATGCCGCGCTCGGACATGCCGTGCGGACAGCCGAAGTTCAGTTCGATGCCGTCGGCGCCGGTTTCTTCCACCAGCGGCAGGATCGCCTTCCAGCTCTCCTCCTCGCAGGGCACCATGATCGAGGCGATCAGGGCGCGGTCGGGCCAGTTCATCTTCACCTGCTTCATTTCCCGCAGGTTGGTCTGCAGGTCGCGGTCGGTGATCAGCTCGATATTGTTCAAACCGAGCAGGCGGCGGTCGGCGCCCCAGATCGCGCCGTAGCGCGGGCCGTTGACGTTGACGACGGGCGGGCCTTCCTCACCGAGCGTCTTCCAGACCACGCCGCCCCAGCCCGCCTTGAAGGCGCGCTCGACGTTATAGGCCTTGTCGGTCGGCGGCGCGGAAGCGAGCCAGAACGGGTTCGGGGATTTGATGCCGACGAAATTATTGCGGAGATCAGCCATTGTTCATGCTCCCCTTCAGGCGACGGCAACGGCCGGCTGCAAACCTGCAGCAAGCACGCGGTTGATGGATTCGGCGGCATCGCGGCCTTGCGCGACGGCCGAGACGGTGAGGTCGTCACCGCCGAGCACGCAGTCGCCACCCGCCCAGACGCCCTCGATCGAGGTGCGGCCTTCGCCATCGATGGCGATGCGGCCGGCTTCGGTGCGCAGCACGCCGAGGCCGGAAGCCTCGAAAGTCTGGCCGATCGCCTTGAAGATCTGGTCGGCGGCGATCACGCCGGTCTCGCCCGTCGTCACAAGCCGTCCCTCGGCGAGTGCCGTATATTCGACCTCGATGCCGGCGACGGCGCCATTCTTGGCGACGATCGATTTCGGCGCCAGCCAGTGGCGGATGATGACGCCCTTCGATGCCGCGAGATCCTGTTCGAACTCGGAGGCGTTCATGTGCTCCTTGCCGCGGCGGTAGCAGATCGTCACCTCTTCGGCGCCGAGCAGCTTGGCCTGAACTGCAGCGTCGATCGCCGTCATGCCGCCGCCGAGAACGACGACGCGGCGGCCGATCGCGACCGTGCCCTTGTCACCGGACTGGCGCAGCTTGGCGATGAAATCGACGGCGTCCTCGACGCCGGGCAGGCTTTCGCCATCGACCTTCAGGGCGTTGACGCCAGCAAGGCCGATGCCGAGGAAGACGGCGTCATATTGCGCCTGCAGGTCCGAGAGCGAGAAATCACGGCCGAGCAGCTGGCCGTTCTTTACCTCGATGCCGCCGATCGACAGGACGTAATCGACTTCCTTCTGGGCGAAGTCGTCGACCGACTTGTAGGTGGCGATACCGTATTCGTTGAGGCCGCCGGATTTCGGCTTGGCGTCGTAGATGACGACGTCATGGCCCTTGACCGCCAGGCGGTGGGCGGCGGCGAGACCGGCAGGACCGGCGCCGATGACGGCGATCTTCTTGCCCGTCGAAGCGGCGCGGCTATAGAACTGCTTGCCTGCGTTCATCGCGGCGTCGGTCGCGTAGCGCTGCAGGCGGCCGATCTCCACGGGCTTTTCCTCTGCCGTGTTGCGCACGCAGGCCTGTTCGCAGAGCTCTTCGGTGGGACAGACGCGGGCGCACATGCCGCCCAGAATATTCTGGTCGAAGATCGTCTTGGCCGAACCGATCGGATTGCCGGTCGAGATCTGGCGGATGAACAGCGGAATGTCGATGGAGGTGGGACAGGCCGTCATGCACGGCGCGTCGTAACAGAAATAACAGCGGTCGGAAGCGACCAGCGCCTCATGTTTGTCGAGGCGCGGATGCAGATCGGAAAAGTTGTCGTCATACTCGGCGGGCGAAAGCCGGCCAGCATGAATCCCAGTTTCCAGTCGTTCCATTGAAGTTCCCTCATTATTGGTAAACGGCTAGTGAGGGAAAGCGTAACTCAGGTCTAAAAATTTATCAAACGGTAAAATTTTGAGTGCTTATAGAGGTTATGCCACTGATTTTACATCCTTATTCTCATCGGGATTTTGGCTGCGGCATCAGGGATTTCGCGGGGGTTTCACCGCCGCGACAAAAAAGGTTCACAAAAGTCCACTTTTTTTCCGGACGGGTGGAACCAAAGGTTAATGCGCCCGTTATTGAGGTATCCTGATGATGATCGCATCGACCCAACATGCGCGCCCCCAACCCATCATCCGGATCTACTCACGGTCCCCTCCCGGTGAGTGAAAACAGCCAGTGCGCCGCCCTCGCACTGGCTGTTTTATTTTGTCCACACCAGTGCCGTCTTGGGGAGTAGAGCGCCCGGTCAGGCGCGCTTCAGGATTTCGAATTCGGTCTCGGGAATCAGCAATGCATATTCGATGCGGCCGGGTGTCAGCTTGAGCACTGCCTTGCCGTTCATCGATGAGGGCACGACGCGCTCGAGCACGGTCTTGCCGAAGCTGTTTTCGCTGAATTCGTGAACTTCCGTCCGGTTCGGCAGGGCTTCTGCCCAGGTCACTTCGATCGCCTTCCTGCCGTTCAGCTCGGCTTCGCGGCAGTTGAGCGTGATCGAGGCCGCACCGCCGGCGATGGCGCCGAAGGACGCGGAGTTGACGATCAGTTCGTGCAGCGCCAGGCCGAGATGGACGGCGGCATTGGGTGTCATATGGGCGTTGATGCCGAAGATCGGCATAGTGCCGGCGGTCTCCGGCCAGTAGGGGGCGAACTGCTTTTCGGCGAGCTCGAAGAGGTAGGCGCCGCGCCAGCTGGAATCGGTGATCAGATCCTGCGAATTGGAGAGCGACTGCAGGCGTCCGCGGAATTTCACCAGGAAACCATCGAGCGACAGCGTGTTGCGCGCCGTCTGCGTGGCAATGCCCTGGATGATGGCGAGCAGGTTTTTCGAGCGGTGCGAGAGCTCGCGAAGCAGCGACTTCAGCACCTTTTCGCGGTGACGGGTCTCGGTGACTTCGGAGAGGACCGAGAGAATGCCGTAAGTGCCACCTTCGGCGACGCGCTGGACCTTGAGCTCGTAGCTGCGCATCTCGCCGTCGACATTGACCTCAACTTCGGCCGTCGTCGGCGCGCCGCCTTCGAGAACCTTAAGCTTCAGGGCGTGGAGATATTCGCCGTAAGCCAGGCCGAAGAGGTCGGCATCGGTCGCGCCGGGTCTGAAGAGATGCTGGAAATGAGCGGGCAGGTTCTCGGCGTAAGCGATTGCGAGCTGGGAGTCCTGAAAGAGAATCGAAATTCCGGCACTGCGAAGCGCCCGTTCCATCATCACGGCTTTGCCATCCACATGGGAGGCATTGCCGATTAATGGTTTCATCGTAGTCACCAAGCCGCCTTTCCTTATCCGTCTGGTGCAGCTGGAAAGAGGTTGCCAATTCAGCCGGTCCGTCCGCCGGTCAGTTTATGACCAAGCGTTGCAGAAACAGTTAAAGCTCCCGAAGCGCGCCAGCCAGGCTGGAACGCTTCGGCTTTTGCTTTGTTCCGTTATCCGGAAAACCCTTTTCAGGCAGCAACCTTGGTCGATTCATTGAAGAACAGCGCCTGGCTGATCAATGCCTTGACCATGTCGGGATTGAAGGGCTTCGTAACAAGGAACGTCGGTTCCGGACGTTCGCCGGTCAGCAGACGTTCGGGGAAGGCGGTGATGAAGATCACCGGCACGCTTGAGGTCTTCAGAATGTCGTTGACCGCATCAATGCCCGAGCTGCCATCGGCAAGCTGGATGTCGGCAAGAACCATGCTCGGCTTGGTCTTGTTGTAGAGCGCGACGGCTTCCGTGTGGGTGCGGGCGATGCCGGTGACCTTGTGGCCAAGGCTTTCGACCATCTGCTCGATATCCATGGCGATCAGCGGTTCGTCTTCGATGATCATGATGTCGGTCGCGACCTGGCGGGAGATTTCCTGCGAGGCGGTGTCGAGCAGGCTCATGACTTCCTTTTCCTCGACGTCGAGGATCAGGGCGATCTCGCCGACGCGGAAGTTCTCGACCGATGCGAGGATGAAGGCCTGGCGTGCCGCCGGCGAGACCTTGGCGAGGTTCACTGTCGCGCGCTGTTCCCATGCATAAGGCGAGGCCGGCTCGGGAATCTGGACTGCGGTGGAACCAAAAAGTTCGGTGAACAGTTTGTAGAGTGCGACGCGGTCGTTAGCGGTATCCGGGAAAATGGATATGTCGGCGATGATCGCTTCAAGCACTGCGGCAACATATGCATCGCCAGATGTCTGAGTGCCGGTGAGAGCGCGGGAATAGCGACGCAGATAAGGAAGGTGCGGCGCAATTCGAGTTGAAAGTGTCATTAATAACTCCCGTCTATAGGCCGGTAACTGGCTCTAATGGGTCAGAAACGTGAGACTATTAAAAAAGTTCCGGACAGTGCGGAACTTTTTTCAGGCGCCCGCATTATCCTTGCCGACGAATAAGGGCATGCCGGTTTGAAGAATGTCATCTGCAGCGTTGCGGCATCAACTGTCCCCGGGACGGTCGGTGCTTTCCGTGTCTGCACCAAGACCTCGGGCGGCCCCTCACAACAGAGAGACAACAGACGAGAAGTGACGAGTTAATGACAACACAGCAGAACGAAGAGAGAGATCAACAACGGCTGGATGTGCGGGCGGGCGACATACTCGATCCCAACAACCAGATCGGCGTCAAATTGCGGTCGCTTTACGCTGCCGTCCAGGACGAAGCGATCCCGGACCGTTTTCTCGATCTGCTCGAAAAGCTCGACCAGGCCGAGATGATGGCTTCGGCCAAGATGGCGGAATAAGGTGGGCCTATGGAACAAGCGCAACCAAGCTTCAAGCGCGAACTCCTGGCAGCTCTGCCGAGCCTTCGTGCATTCGCAATCTCGCTGATCGGCCGCCACGACCGCGCGGACGATCTCGTGCAAGACACCATCATGAAGGCATGGGCCAAGCAGGACCACTTCGAGATGGGCACCAACATGAAGGCCTGGCTCTTCACGATTCTGCGCAACGAGCTTTACAGCCAGATGCGCAAGAGCGGCCGCGAGATTCAGGACAGCGACGGCCTGTTCACGGAATCCATGGCGATGCACCCGTCGCAATACGGCGCACTCGACCTGCAGGATTTCAAGAAGGCGCTCGAGCAGCTGCCGCCGGACCAGCGTGAAGCGATCATCCTGGTCGGTGCATCGGGCTTCTCCTATGAAGAGGCCGCCGAAATCTGCGAATGCGCCGTCGGCACGATCAAGAGCCGCGTCAACCGCGCCCGCCAGCGCCTGCAGGAACTGCTGCAGATCTCCGGCGAGGCTGACTTCGGACCCGACGCGACATCCGCGCCGCTGACATCGAAGGCATTCGCCTTCTAAACCAAGGGATACTTGGGAGGAAAAAGCCGGCTGCCCCTCGTGGGCGCCGGCTTTTTTGTTTGTTGGGAGTTTTGGGATGATGCCTGAGGCGGTGGGTCCTACTTCTCCCTCATCCCTGTGCTTGTCACAGGGATCCAGCCGGCCCCAGTCTTTGGGCTAAAAAGACTCTTCCTGCCGCGACGACGCGCGGCGAAAAGACTCACCTTTGGCCGGAGACAGGAAGGACACCTGGAGCCCATTCGTCACAATGAAGAGCCCCACGCATCCCGGGGACTTTCTCAAGTACGAAGTTCTGGAACAACTGGAGCTCTCGGTGACCGATGCGGCGCGCGCCCTTGGCGTCACCCGGCCTGCCTTGTCCGCCTTGCTCAATGAACGCGCATCGCTCTCGCCCGAGATGGCGTTGCGGTTCGAGAAAGCATTCGGCATCTCGATGGATACACTGATGCGGATGCAGAACAGCTTCGATATCGCCCAGGCACGGCGCCGTGAGAAAGATATCGACGTCCTGCCCTACCGCACTCGGTTCTAAGCCACTCCCGCAAACGTCTTCCGATACGCCCCCGGGCTCGTCCCCAGCCGTTTGCGGAAATGATGCCGCATCGTCGCGACCGTCCCGAATCCGCTCGCCGCAGCAATATCATCCAGCGATGCCGCGCCCTGCTTTTCCAGCAGTTCCCGCGCATGGCGCAGCCGCTCCTTCAACAGCCATTCGCCGACGCTGAGGCCGGTCGTCTTCTCGAAACGTCTCTGGAAGGTGCGCTGGCTCATGCCCGCCTTGCCGGCGAGCAGACCGATCGGCTGGTCCTCGTCTAGGCGCTCGCGCATCCACTCGATCAGCGGTCCGAGGCGGATGCCTTCGCGCGCCTGCGGCACCGGCGCGTGGATGAACTGCGCCTGCCCGCCCTCGCGATGCGGCGGCAGGACGAGGCGGCGGGCGACGCTGTTGGCGGCTTCAGCGCCGAAATCGCCGCGCACCACATGCAGGCAGAGATCGATACCGGCAGCACTGCCCGCCGCCGTCAGGATGCTGCCCTCATCCATGTAGAGAACCCTGGCGTCGAAGGCGATGTCGGGATAGCGTGCGGCAATCGCCCCGACATAGCGCCAGTGCGTCGTCGCCCGGCGGCCGGAAAGCAGGCCCGATGCGGCGAGCACGGCGACGCCCGAGCAGAGCGACATGATGCGAGCGCCCCGCCGATGGGCGGCGCGAAGGGCAGCGGTGAGACCGTCAGGCACCGGCGCATCGATCGACCGCCAGCCGGGCACGACGACCAGGTCGGCCTTCTCCAGCACCTCGAGCCCGTGATCGGCCGCAACCGTCAGCCCGCCCGCCGCGCGCAGCGGCCCCGGCTCGATGCCGCAGACCGAATAGCGGTACCAGCCCTCGCCCATCTCGGGACGCGGTAGGCCGAAGACCTCGTAGGCGATGCCGAATTCGAAGGTGCAGAGCCCGTCATAGGCAAGCACCGCCACTTCCGGTCCGGCAGGATTTGGCATGATCTTTACGCTCATCGTCATTCTGGCCAATTTCGCCAAGCCATAGCATCGGCGATAACGGGCCGCAACCCGAACGAAAGGAACCGCCCATGCCAAGCTTCGTCAGCGAAACCCCGGCCGCCGACCCGGAAGCCACCGCCGCCTATTACGCCCGCAAGCTCGCCTTCGAGACCGACTGCTGGGACGTCAACGCATCGCTTGCCGCGGGCAAGGCCGATTTCGTCCTGCTCGACGTCCGCTCGCCCGCGATGTTCGCAGCCTCCCACATCCCCGGCGCCATCAACCTGCCGCACGGCAAGATGACCGCGCATCGCATGGCCGAATGGGCCGGCGGCACGCTCTTCGTCGTCTATTGCGCCGGGCCGCATTGCAACGGCACCGACAAGGCAGCCCTTCGCCTCGCCCGCCTCGGCAAGCAGGTGAAGGTGATGATCGGCGGGATGACCGGCTGGGCCGACGAAGGCTTCAGCTTCGAGAGCGAAGCCGCGGCGGCATGATGGCGGGCCGCTCCCGTATCTGGATGCGGGACGGCAAGGACGAATGAGAAAGGCCCGCGGGACTACCCGCGGGCCTATTGCTATTCAGATGTTGAGCCGACAGCGTCAGTTCTGCGGGGCAGCGTCGGTGGGCGCGTAGGTGCCGTCTTCGTCCTGCTTCAAGAGCACGGCCTTGTCGGCATCTTCTTCCTTCTCGTCGACCATGCCGGCCTGCTGCTTCAGCGCTTCGGTGACCTTGTCGTCCTGTTCGGGATCGCGCGCGCTGTTGATCACGTCTTCCAGGGAGACGCCGAGCTTGTCGAGGCCGAGATCCTTTTCGATCTTGGCGACAACCTGTTCCCAGCCCTTATGCGCCTTGATGTTGGTGACGACCTTCTTCATCGCCGCAACGAAATCGTCGGTCGAGGCGTAGTCGTCCTTCTTGACGCCGAGTTCCTCGCCGGTGCGCTCGATCAGATCGAGCTTCATCTGCGTGATGGAGCGATTGTTGACGCTGAACAGGGCGTCGGAAATCTTCGATTCTGACTGCGTCGGCTGGGTGCTGACGCCGACCGTCTGCTTCGAAGGCTGGCCATTGGCTGTTGCTACCAAGTCGGGAGTGGCGGCCGTGGTCTTGTCTGTTGCGGCCGACGACTGGGCCTGAAGAATGAGAAGAGCGGAATTGGGACTGGAAGAAATTGATGTCATTAGTGACCCCCAAGCACACTGTTTCACCGTTCATGGCGGCAGTGGCGTAAGCTGATCGGGCAATCATGCCGTGATAAAAATCAATTGAGACACGTTCTGGATAGACGCGAATTATTGATAGAACATTTATGTGTGATTGCAACATCATGGTCGCTTGCCTGCAGGAGTAGCAAGCCTGCGAGTTGGTGAAAGGCTCCCGCTGATCCGCGGGAGCCGGTGTTTCAGAAGGTGACGACGATCTTGCCGAAGGGGCCGCGGTCGAGATGCGCCAGCGCTTCCGGCAGGTCCTCGAAGGCATAGGCCTTGTCGATCACCGGCTTGATGCCCGATATATCGACCGCCCGCACCAGATCTTCCAGCGCCCGGCGATGGCCGACGCTGATGCCCTGCACCGTCGGCGACTTCAAAAGCAGCGGCGCAACCGGCCCGGAGATCTCGAAGCCCTCGAGCACGCCGATGACATGGATATGCCCGCCGACCGCCACGGCTTTCAGTGCCTCGCCGAAATTCGCCCCGCCGGCAATTTCGAGAATCTGGTCGGCGCCGTAATCATTGGTCAGGCCATAGAGCGTCTCCACCCAGTTTTCCCGGCCGAGGCCGTGATCGGCGCCGATGGCGCGGGCGCGCTCCAGCTTGTCCGTGCTGCCCGAAGTGACGAAGACTTCCGCGCCATGCGCCTTGGCGATCTGCACGCCGAACAGCGCCACACCGCCCGTGCCCTGGATCAGCACCTTCTGCCCGGCCTTCAGCTTGCCGCGCTCGACCAGCGCGAACCAGGCCGTCAGACCGGCGCAGGGCAAGGTGCTGGCTTCGGCCGCATCGAGCGTATCCGGCGCCTTGGCGAACCAGTCCTCTGAGAAGGTGAGATAATCCGAGAGCACGCCGGGATAGATGCCGCCGAGCGTGCGGTAAGGCGGATTCCGCGCATCGCCAAAGTTCTTGCCGTCGATCCAGCCGGGAGAGAAGGTCGAGATCACCCGGTCGCCCGGCTTGAAGCGCGTCACACCGGGGCCGACCGCCTCGACGACACCGGCCATGTCGGAGGCCGGAACGAAGGGAAACTGCAGCGGCAGCCCCATGCCGGTTTCCAGCACCAGCTTGTCGCGATAGTTCAGCGATACCGCTTCCGTGCGCACCAGAACCTGATTGTGCCCAGGGTCCTCCGTCCGCGCCTCCGATATCTTCAGGTTCTTCGGGCCGATCCCGTCGATCGTCCACTGCCTTGCCTTGGTCATCGCATCTGCTCCTTTGCCTGTTCAGCGAATGGAGCCATGCTATCGTTGAAATTGGCGCCGCAGTTGCGATATAAATTCCCAAGATCGGTTCCACAGAGGATACAATTATGGAGAAGCTCGGCGGCATCTCCGTCTTCGTCGAAGTCGTGGAAGCCGGCGGCTTCTCGGCCGCGGCAAGCGGGCTCAACCTGACGCGCTCGGCCGTCGGCAAAACCATCGCCCGGCTGGAGGAACGCCTCGGCGTGCGGCTCTTCCACCGCACCACCCGGGCGCAAAGTCTGACCGACGAGGGCCAGTTCTTCTACGAACGCTGCCTGAAGGCGCTGGAGGAAATCCGGATCGGCGAAGCCTTGCTCGAGGCCGGCAAGCGCACGGTGCGCGGCAAGCTGCGCGTCTCCATGCCGGTGATCTTCGGACGCCAATGCATCGCCCCGATTCTCGTCTCGCTGCTCGACGAACATCCGGAGCTGGAGCTCGACCTCTCCTTCAACGACCGCATCGTCGATCTGCTCGACGACGGCTACGATCTGGCGATCCGCAACGGACCGCTGAAGGACGACGAGAACATGATGGCGCGGCTGATCGCCCACCAGCGGCTGACGGTCTGCGCCTCCCCTTCCTATCTCGAAAAACACGGCACGCCGGAAACGCTGGATGATCTCGCCCGCCACACTGGCATCATCTACGGCAAGCAAGATAGCCACCGCACCTGGGTCTTCCCTGCTGATGACGATCCCTGGCGGCGGGTGCAGCCGCAGTCCCGGCTGCGCATGGATGATCTCGCCACCATCTGCGATCTCGCCGTCGACGGCGCCGGCCTCGTCTGGCTGCCCTGTTGGATGGTGCGCGAGCATGTGGCAGCCGGCCGCCTGGTCCGCGTCCTCACCGATGTCCGGCCGGTCGTCTTCCAGTCCCATGCCGTCTGGCCGCGCTCGCCGGTGATGCTGCCGAAGGTGCGCCTGGCGATCGACACGCTCGTCGAGCGCCTGCCGCGGCTGATGGAGTGAAACCGCGAAATTTACCAAGCCACCGAAGTCCCTGAATTTTTTATCCTATTCACTGGAAATCATGAAAGCCTGCCGTATATCGCTTGAAAGCCGGGCTGCAATGATGCGGCATGCCGGATTATGATCGAACGGAACAGCAGTCATCATGTCACTTCGAAACGCGCTGCGCGCGGGCACCAGCGATTGCCACGCTGACGTCGATGCTCTCTTTGGCCGGTTCGATCTTGGGCGCAAAGCCGATTACCGGGCTTTCCTGTCGGCCCATGCGCGCGCCGTTCCCGCCGTCGAAATCGCCCTTGAGAATTCCGGCATCGAGCGGCTGATCCCTGACTGGCATGAGCGCCGCCGCCGCGATCTGCTGGTGGACGATCTCGCCGCTTTGAACGCACCGCTGCCGCCCTCGCTCGCGGCACCCGATATGCCCGATGACGCGAGCCTTCTCGGCGCCGTCTATGTGCTCGAAGGCTCCAAGCTCGGCGGCGCCATGCTGGCGAAAGCCGTCGGCGATGGTCTTCCCGCCGCCTATCTCAGTCCCTTCGGCCCGAAGGGCGGCATGAAGGCCTTCATGGATATGCTGGATGCGTCAGGCGCCGATGAGGCAACGGCCGTCGAAGCCGCCCGCGCCATCTTCGCCCTGTTCCACAAGGCAGCCGCGATGGAACTGGAGATGGCCGCCTCGTGAGCGAAACCTTCGACCGCGTCGACCTCACCAATTGCGACCGCGAACCGATCCACCGCCTCGGCGCCATCCAGCCGTTCGGTTTCCTGCTCGTCTCCTCGCCCGACTGGCTGATTTCCCGCGCCTCCGAAAATCTTGAGCAGTTCCTCGGCGTCAGCCACAGGGATGTGCTGGGTCACCCGCTGTCCGAAGTGATCATGTCGCAGACGCTGCACACGCTGCGCAACCGCCTCGCCGTTATCCGCGGGCCAGATATCGTAGAGCGCCTGTTCGGCATCCAGTTTTCCGAAAGCGGCCCGCTCTTCGACGTGGCGCTGCATATCAGCGACGGCCAGGTGGTGATCGAGGCCGAGCCCTCGCAGGACGGTAGCCAGGGCGGCACGACATTGTCGATCCGCAGCATGATGGCCCGCCTCGACCAGGCCGAGACGATGGAAGCCTTCTTCCGCGAAGGCGCCCGCCAGGCCCGGGCGCTCACCGGCTTCGACCGCGTCATGGTCTATCGCTTCGACGAGAAGGGTTCCGGCGAAGTCGTGGCGGAAGCCGCGCGGCCCGGCATCGGCTCCTTCCTTGGCCTGCATTACCCGGCCTCGGATATTCCGGTTCAGGCCCGTGCGCTTTATGTCCGCAATCTCTTCCGCATCATCGCCGATGTGAACTCGACGCCTGTCGGCATCCAGCCTGAAGTCGACGAGCACGGCCGCGCGCTCGATCTGTCGATGTCGATCCTGCGCTCGGTGTCGCCGATCCATATCGAGTATCTCAAGAACATGGGCGTCGGCGCCTCGCTGTCGATCTCGATCATCGTCGACGGCAAGCTCTGGGGCCTCTTTGCCTGCCACCATTATTCCGCCCGCCTGCCCTCCTTCGAACGCCGCTCGACATCGGAGCTGTTCGGCCAGATGTTCGCCTCGCGTCTCGAAAGCCGCGAGCGGCGCCTGGCGCTGGAATTCGAGACCAAGGCCCGGCGCATCGCCGACCGGTTGCTGACCTCGGTTGCCGACAATGCCAGCCTGCTCGACGATCCGACCTGGCTTATCGATGCGCTCTCCGACGCCATCCCCGCCGACGGCATCGGTGTGTGGATCAACGGCCGCTCGGCGCTGACCGGTCTTGCGCCCTCGCAGGAGCAGTTTGCGGGGCTGGTCAGGATCCTGAACCGCACCTCCTCCGGCCGCGTCTTCACCACCGATCATCTCGAGGAATTCTTCCCGGATTCCGGCATCGACGGCACCGTCGCCGGGCTGATGGCGATCCCGATCTCGCGCTCGCCGCGCGACTACGTCATCCTGTTCCGCCAGGAGATCGTCCGCACCGTCCGCTGGGCCGGCGATCCGCACAAGCCGGTCGAATATGGCCCGAACGGCCCACGGCTGACACCGCGTAAGAGCTTCGAGAGCTGGTCGGAGCTCGTCCGCGGCCGCTCGCAACCGTTCACGGCAGCCGAAAAACGGGTGGCCGATACGATCCGCGTGACGCTTATCGAGGTGATCCTGCGTTTGGCCGACGAGGCGAGCGCCGTGCGCCAGCAGGCAAACGAGCGCCAGGAAATCCTGATCGCCGAACTCAACCACCGCGTCCGCAACATCCTCAGCCTGATCAGCGGCCTGATCCGCCAGTCGCGCACCGGCGATGGCGATATCGGCGAGTTCGTCGGCCAGCTGGAAGGCCGCGTCCAGGCGCTGTCGCGCGCCCATGACCAGATCACCAGGGATCACTGGGCACCGGCCTCGCTGCGTTCGTTGCTGCAGGCCGAAGCCGCCGCTTATCTCGGCAAGAATGCCGCCCGCGTCATCATGCGCGGCGACGAGGTTCTGCTCGGGCCGCAGGCCTTCTCGACCGCCGCCCTCGTCTTCCACGAACTGGTCACCAACAGCGCCAAATATGGCAGCCTCTGCGATAGCGGCACGGTCGCCGTCTCATGGAAGAAGGACGCCAAGGGCAATCTGCTGATCGAATGGCGCGAGGCCGACGGCCCTGTCGTCAAGGCGCCGAAACGCCAGGGCTTCGGCACGACGATCATCCGCCACTCGATCCCCTACGATCTCGGCGGTAAGGCGGAGGTCCGCTACGCGCCATCAGGCCTGGAAGCCGATTTCACCATTCCGGCGAAATACGTCACCTTTGCCCAGGGGCCGGTCTCGATCCTGCCGGAGACCCGCGAGGAACCCGTCGCCCGCGCGGCAACGGCGATCTCCGAAAAGCCGCTGCAGGGCTGCAGCATCCTGCTCGTCGAGGACAACCTGATCATCGCCATGGACGGCGAGGACATCTTCCTGCAGCTCGGGGCAAAGGACGTGGCGCTGGCGCCAAGCGTTGCCCAGGCGCTCGATATCGTCGCCACCAGGCATTTCGACCTGGCGGTTCTCGACGTCAATCTCGGGGAAGAGACCAGTTTCCCGGTTGCCGAAAAGCTGGTGAAGGCAGGCACGCCGCTCGTCTTTGCAACGGGTTACGGCGAGGCCGTGACTCGAAACTTCAACGGCGCCAATATCCTGCAGAAACCCTATACGATCGAAAGCGTCGCAGCCGCCCTCGACAAGATGATGCCGTTGAAGAAAGCCTGACGCCTCAGGCCGGCTGCACCATCAGCCCGCCGACGAAGAGCTGTTCGAGAAACCGCGCGGCATCCTCGAAACGCCCGGTGCCGGAATTCTCCTGGCCGAGAACGGCCCTGACCTGCACGTCGAAGTCGGCATAATGCTGCGTCGTCGACCAGATCGAGAAGATCAGGTGGTAGGGATCGCATTTGGCGATCTTGCCGGCTTTGGCCCAGGTGCGGATCACCTCGGCCTTCTCGTCGACAAGGCTCTTCAGCGGCCCCTTCAGCTCGTCCTCGATATGCGGCGCGCCCTGCAGCACCTCGTTGGCGAAGAGCCTGCTCTCTCGCGGAAAGTCGCGCGCCATCTCGAGCTTGCGGCGAATATAGCTGCGGATTTCCGATTCCGGATTGCCTTCGGCATTGAAGGCGCGTAGCGGCTCCAGCCAGGTATAGAGCACCCGGTCGATCAGCGCCCGGTGCATCGCTTCCTTGGTACGGAAATAATAGAGGAGATTGGGCTTCGACATGCCAGCAGCGGCAGCGATCTGGTCGATCGTGGAACCACGGAAGCCGCTGACCGAAAACACGTCGAGCGCCGCTTCGAGAATCTGCTCTTCCTTCTCTTCCTGGATGCGCGTCCGGCGCTGCGTCCTGGCTGCTCTCGGAATGGCCATATGGCTGTCGTTTCCCTCACAAATTCAACTGCTTCAATCAAGTTTTCGGAAGCAGTTCCCCGCCCGCAATTTTGTCGGCATTTTTGCTGTTTTACGTCTTGAGCCCAGCGACGGAAGCTGTAATGTTTACCAATCGGTCAAATTATCCGTCAGATGCAAAATAAAGGCAACGGCGGATTTTCCAGCGCAAAGAAAACAAACAATCGCGCCGGGAATTGACCAAGGGAACAGACCGGACATGCTGATGGCATGACTGATGAAAACAGGCGAGGACTTTCAGATATGGTGGCAGCACCAGGCGAAAACATGCGCGTCAACGGGGACCGTCTGTGGGACAGTCTCATGGACATGGCGAAGATCGGCCCCGGCATTGCGGGCGGCAACAACCGCCAGACGCTGACCGACGCCGATGGCGAGGGCCGCAGCCTCTTCAAGACATGGTGCGATGCCGCGGGCATGACCATGGGCGTCGACAAGATGGGCACGATGTTCGCGACCCGCCCCGGCACCGATCCCGATGCCCTGCCCGTCTATGTCGGCTCGCATCTCGACACCCAGCCGACCGGCGGCAAGTATGACGGCGTGCTCGGCGTGCTCGCCGCCCTCGAGGTCGTCCGCACGATGAACGATCTCGGCATCAAGACCAAGCACCCCATCGTCGTCACCAACTGGGCCAATGAGGAAGGCGCGCGCTTTGCGCCGGCAATGCTGGCGTCCGGCGTCTTCGCCGGCGTTCACAGCATGGACTATGCCTATGGCCGCAAGGACCCTGAAGGCAAGACCTATGGCGACGAACTGAAGCGCATCGGCTGGCTCGGCGACGAAGAAGTCGGCGCCCGCAAGATGCACGCCTATTTCGAATATCACATCGAGCAGGGCCCGATCCTCGAAGCCGAGAACAAGCAGATCGGCGTCGTGACGCACTGTCAGGGCCTGTGGTGGCTGGAATTCACCCTGACGGGACGCGAAGCCCATACCGGCTCGACGCCGATGAACATGCGCGTCAATGCCGGCCTTGCCATGTCGCGCATTCTGGAAATGGTCCAGGGTGTGGCCATGAGCGAACAGCCCGGCGCCGTCGGCGGCGTCGGCCAGGTGTTCTTCTCGCCGAATTCCCGCAACGTCCTGCCCGGCAAGGTCGTCTTCACCGTCGACATCCGCACGCCCTCCCAGGAAAAGCTCGACCGGATGCGCGCCAGGGTCGAGGCCGAAGCGGCAAAGATCTGCGAAACGCTCGGCGTCGGCTGCTCCGTCGAGGCCGTCGGCCATTTCGACCCAGTCACCTTTGACCCGGTCCTCGTCGGCCGCGTCCGCGACGCCGCCGAAAAGCTCGGCTACTCCCACATGAACATCATTTCCGGCGCCGGCCACGACGCCTGCTGGGCCGCCAAGGTGGCGCCCTCCACCATGGTCATGTGCCCCTGCGTCGGCGGCCTCTCGCACAATGAGGCGGAGGAGATATCCAAGGAATGGGCAACCGCCGGCGCGGACGTGCTGTTCCATGCGGTGGTGGAGACGGCGGAGATTGCCGGATGACGAATGCTCCCTTATATTTTCATATCGAAGGGATTGAGCAATGTCCGACAAGGTCACGAACGAACTTATCTACGAGACGCTCAAGCGGATGCAGGAAACTCTTGCGCTCCACACCCAATACCATCTCGAGACCAAGGAACGGATCGGTTTCCTTGAACAGCAATATGCCAGCATCTCGCGACGCGTGGATCGCATCGATGAACGGCTTGACCGCGTCGAACGCAGGCTCGGTCTCGTCGAGGCCTGAACAAGCATTGCCGGGATTCTCGTCCGGGGAGACATCTGAAAGCGATTAAACTGCTCGGCACGGCGCAACGGCACCGTGAACGGTGTCCCTCGTCTCACAAGAAAATAGGGAA
The DNA here is from genome assembly GCF_047325115.1 of Rhizobium sp. Rhizsp82. Lineage (NCBI taxonomy): Bacteria > Pseudomonadati > Pseudomonadota > Alphaproteobacteria > Hyphomicrobiales > Rhizobiaceae > Rhizobium > Rhizobium sp. Rhizsp82. The sequence continues at coordinate 3,695,590 of NZ_CP168570.1, forward strand.
CGATCATGAGCACAGTCATCAAGGGTGGAACCATCGTCACGGCCGACCTGACCTATAAGGCGGACGTGAAGATCGAGGGTGGCAAGATCGTCGAGATCGGGCCGAACTTGTCTGGCAACGAGGTGCTGGATGCAGCCGGCTGCTACGTCATGCCCGGCGGTATCGATCCGCATGTGCATCTCGAAATGCCCTTCATGGGCACCTATTCCTCCGATGACTTCGAAAGCGGCACGCGCGCCGCTCTTGCGGGCGGCACGACCATGGTCGTCGATTTCTGCCTGCCTGATCCCGGCCAGTCGCTGCTCGATGCGCTGAAGCGCTGGGACAACAAGTCGACCCGCGCCAATTGCGATTATTCCTTCCACATGTCCGTCACCTGGTGGGGCGAGCAGGTCTTCAACGACATGAAGACCATCGTGCAGGAAAAGGGCATCAACACCTTCAAGCATTTCATGGCCTACAAGGGCGCGCTGATGGTGAACGACGACGAAATGTTCGCCTCGTTCCAGCGCTGCGCCGAGCTCGGCGCGCTGCCCCTCGTCCATGCCGAAAACGGCGACGTCGTCGCCGCCATGCAGCAGAAGCTGATGGATGAGGGCAATAACGGCCCCGAGGGACACGCCTATTCGCGGCCCGCCTCCGTCGAAGGCGAAGCGACCAACCGCGCCATCATCATCGCCGACATGGCGGGCGTGCCGCTCTATGTCGTCCACACCTCCTGCGAACAGGCCCATGAAGCGATCCGCCGCGCCCGCCAGAACGGCATGCGCGTCTATGGCGAGCCGTTGATCCAGCACCTGACGCTCGACGAGAGCGAATATTTCAACCGCGACTGGGACCACTCCGCCCGCCGCGTCATGTCCCCGCCCTTCCGCAATAAGCAGCATCAGGACTCACTCTGGGCCGGGCTGTCCGCCGGCTCGCTTCAGGTGGTGGCAACCGACCACTGCGCCTTCACGACCGACCAGAAGCGCACCGGCCTCGGCGACTTCCGCAAGATCCCGAACGGCACCGGCGGCCTCGAAGACCGCATGCCGATGCTCTGGACCTATGGCGTCGCAACCGGCCGCATCACCATGAACGAGTTCGTGGCGGTCACCTCCACCAACATCGCCAAGATCCTCAACGTCTATCCGAAGAAGGGCGCCATCCTCGTCGGCGCCGATGCCGATATCGTCGTCTGGGACCCGAAGCGCTCCAAGACGATCTCGGCCAAGAGCCAGCAGTCGGCGATCGATTACAACGTCTTCGAGGGCAAGGAAGTCACCGGCCTGCCGCGCTACACGCTGACCCGCGGCGTCGTCGCCATCGAGGAGTCGACCATCAAGACGCAGGAGGGCCACGGCCAGTTCGTCAAGCGCGAACCCTTCCAGGCGGTCAACAAGGCGCTCTCGACCTGGAAAGAGCTGACCGCTCCCCGCAAGGTCGAACGCACCGGCATCCCGGCAAGCGGGGTGTGATATCGATGCGCGGCCATGTGATTTTGACGATTGTCTCCCTGGCCGCGCTCTCCTCCGCGGCGCTTCCTGCGGCAGTATGGGCCGATACGCTGCCGATCAAGGGCAGCTACGGCAACAAGGATGGCTGCGCCTATGCCAAGTCGGGCGAGAGCACCGGCTCGGATAACTTCTTCCTGCTGACCTCCGAGGCGATCACCACGGCCGCCTCCTATTGCGAGATCAAGAAGCTCGTGAAGACCGAGGGCAAGAACTTCACCGCCACAGTCTCCTGCCAGGCCGAGGGTGAGGAAGGCGAGAGCGAGGACACCGCGAAGATCACCTCCGGCCCCAAGGGCTACACGATCGGCCTCGCCTCCGATGCCGGCATCAAATGGGGGCCGCTGCCGCTATGCAAATAGGCTCAATCCGGCACGCGGCTGTCGAGTTCCGGCAGCAGCACGACGCTCTCCTGCTCGTTGGGATCTGTCCGCGCGATGATCGCCGTGCAGGGCGTGCTGCTGAGATTGGCGGGCAGATGCGGAACGCCGGCCGGGATGTAGAAGAGCTCGCCGGCATGGACGACGACGTGATGCTCCAGTTCGTCGCCATACCAGGTATGGGCCTCGCCGGAGAGCATGTAGATCGCCGTTTCATGCGCCTCGTGCAGATGCGCCTTGGCGCGCACGCCGGGCGGAATCGTCAGAAGATGCATGCAGATGCCCTTCGCCCCGACCGTCTCCGCGGCAATGCCCTCGAAATAGCTGAGCCCCTGCTTGCCGTCATAGGCGTGGCTGGGACGAACAATGTGGCAGGTGGGCTTTGACTTCGCGTCCATTCTCATCCTCCATGGACTTTGCCGCGGTCTTTGCAACCGGGCAGCATCATAACATGCAAACCGCGCCGCTGCGGGGAAAACAGGACTGGTAACCTATCGATGCAAGCAGCCTCCGTCGTATCCGCCAAGGATCTCTGTCTCACCTTCCAGACGAATGACGGGCCGGTGCATGCGCTGAGCAATGTCAATCTCGATGTCAACAAGGGCGATTTCGTCTCCTTCATCGGCCCCTCCGGCTGCGGCAAGACGACGTTCCTGCGCGTCATCGCCGATCTGGAGAAGACCACTTCGGGCGAGATCAGCGTCAACGGCATGACGCCGGAAGAGGCCCGCAAGGCACGCGCCTATGGCTATGTCTTCCAGGCCGCCGCCCTTTATCCCTGGCGCACCATCGAGAAGAACATCGCCCTTCCCCTTGAAATCATGGGTTATTCAAAGGCCGAGCAGAAGAAGCGTATCTCCGAGGCGCTCGAACTCGTCGAGCTCGCCGGCTTCGACAAGAAATTCCCCTGGCAGCTTTCGGGCGGCATGCAGCAGCGCGCCTCGATCGCCCGCGCGCTCGCCTTCGACGCCGATCTGCTCCTGATGGACGAACCCTTCGGCGCCCTTGACGAAATCGTCCGCGACCACCTGAACGCCGCACTCCTGAAACTCTGGTCGCGTACCAACAAGACGATCTGCTTCGTCACCCACTCGATCCCCGAGGCCGTCTACCTCTCCACCAAGATCGTCGTGATGTCCCCCCGCCCCGGCCGCGTCACCGATATCATCGACTCGACCCTGCCGAAGGAACGCCCGCTCGATATCCGCGAGACGCCGGAGTTCCTGGAGATCGCCCATCGGGTGCGCGATGGCTTGAGAGCGGGGCATAGTTATGAGTGAGCTGATGTTTCAGTCCGCGGCTGCCCCCCTCTGCCCTGCCGGGCATCTCCCCCACAAGGGGGGAGATCGACTCGTGGCGAGCGGGTGCGCCCAGCTAATCTCCCCACCTGTGGGGGAGATGTCCGGCAGGACAGAGGGGGGTAACCCCACCCTCCCAACAGACCGGGAGGCCGCATGAAAACCGATACCCTCAAGGACAGGATCGGCCCCGTCCTGACCATTCTCGCGGCCCTCGTCGTCATCTGGTACATCGCCGCCGTGTTCATGAACGCGCCGTTCCAGCGCGACATGGACACGCGCAACAACATCACGCCGACGACGTCGGAGTTCATCTCCGCGACACTTTCCCAGCCGAAGCCGATCCTGCCCGCCCCGCATCAGGTGGCGCAGAATGTCTTCGAAAACACCTTCCTGAGGAAGCTCTCAAGCAACCGCAGCCTCGTCTATCATGCCGGCGTCACGCTTTCCTCCACCGTGCTCGGCTTTGCGCTCGGCACCATTCTCGGCATCCTGATCGCCGTCGGCATCGTCCATATCAAGGCGCTCGACCGCAGTCTGATGCCGTGGATCATCGCCTCGCAGACCGTGCCGATCCTGGCGATCGCGCCGATGGTCATCGTCGTCCTCGGCTCGATCAACATCACCGGGCTGATCCCCAAGGCGCTGATCTCGACCTACCTCTCCTTCTTCCCCGTCGCCGTCGGCATGGTGAAGGGGCTACGCTCGCCCGAGGTCATGTATCTCGACCTGATGCGCACTTATAATGCCAGCGCCGCACAGACCTTCTGGAAGCTGCGCGTCCCGGCCTCCGTGCCCTTCCTCTTCACCTCGATGAAAGTGGCGATTGCCGCGAGCCTCGTCGGCGCCATCGTCGGCGAACTGCCGACCGGTGCGGTCGCCGGCATCGGCTCGAAGCTGCTCGCCGGTTCCTATTACAGCCAGACGATCGATATCTGGGCCGCGCTCGTCGCCGGTTCGGTGCTGGCGGCCCTCCTCGTCGCCATCGTCGGGCTCGCCGCCAGGATCGTCGATCGCGCCATGGGCGGGAGGCCGGCATGAAATACCTGACCTTCTCCTGGCAAAGCGCGCTGGCGCTGATCCTCTGTGTGGTGGCGCTCTTCTCGCTGCCGCTGCTGACGGAAGCCGCCCCCGCCCCCTTCAGCAGCCAGACGACGACGCTCGTCATCCTGCTGGTCGCCGCCGCCGCCATCCTGTCGCTGACGGCGCTGCCGTTGCTCTATTCGGCAACGGTGCTGCTGCTTGCCTCCTTCGATGCCGCCTGGCTGCTTTTGTCGGGGATCGCAGGCAACGAGGGGCTGGCGACCCGCTCCTTCTTCCTGCTGATCGCCGCCTGCTGGCTGCTCGCCTGGCGCTCCGTCAGCCTGCTGTCGGAAGTGCGGCCGGTCTCGAACACCGGCAAATCCTTCCTGCGGCTGCTGATCCCGGCGATCTTCGGCGCCTGGATCCTGATCCTCTGGGAAGCGGCCACCCGCGCCGGCGGCATCCCCTTCGTCATCCTGCCGCCGCCGAGCTCCATCGGCCTGCGCATCGTCAACTCCCTGCCGATCCTCGGCGAGGACGTGCGCCAGACGATCTTCAAGGCGGTGTTGTTCGGCTATGTCGTCGGCTGCGCCTCCGGCTTCATCGTCGCGATCCTCGCCGATCGCGTCGCATTCCTGCGCCGCGGCCTGCTGCCGATCGGCAATATGGTCTCGGCGCTGCCGATCATCGGCGTCGCGCCGATCATGGTCATGTGGTTCGGCTTCGACTGGCCGTCGAAAGCCGCCGTCGTCATCATCATGACCTTTTTCCCGATGCTGGTGAACACCGTGGCCGGCCTTTCCGCCTCCGGCGCCATGGAACGGGACCTGATGCGCACCTACGCATCCGACTATTGGCAGACGCTCCTGAAGCTGCGGCTTCCGGCCGCAATGCCGTTCATTTTCAACGCACTGAAGATCAACTCGACGCTGGCGCTGATCGGTGCCATCGTTGCGGAATTCTTCGGAACCCCTATCGTCGGCATGGGCTTCCGCATCTCTACCGAGATCGGCCGCATGAATGTCGACATGGTCTGGGCCGAAATCGCCGTCGCGGCGGTGGCTGGCTCGGTTTTCTACGGGGTCGTCGCCCTTGCCGAAAGAGCGGTGACTTTCTGGCATCCGTCTATCCGTGGTGGTTAGACGTCGCTTTATTCCCGCAAATGGGTCTGGGGCATAACTTCAGAGGGAAAAAAGAAAATGAAGAAGTTGATGGTTGCAATGATGGCGAGCGCCATGTCGCTTGCCGCCGCTCACGCGATGGCGGCCGACAAGGTGACGCTGCAGCTGAAGTGGGTGACGCAGAGCCAGTTCGCCGGCTATTACGTCGCCAAGGACAAGGGTTACTACGAAGAAGAAGGCCTCGACGTCGACATCAAGCCGGGCGGCCCGGATATCGCACCGGAACAGGTGATTGCCGGCGGCGGCGCCGATGTGATCGTCGACTGGATGGGCGGCGCGCTGGTTGCCCGCGAAAAGGGCGTTCCGCTCGTCAACATCGCCCAGCCCTACCAGAAGTCGGGCATGGAAATGATCTGCCGCAAGGATGGCCCGGTGAAGACCGAAGCCGACTTCAAGGGCCATACGCTCGGCGTCTGGTTCTTCGGCAACGAATATCCGTTCTTCGCCTGGATGAACAAGCTCGGCCTGAAAACCGATGGCGGCGCCGATGGCGTGACCGTGCTGAAGCAGAGCTTCGACGTGCAGCCGCTCTTGCAGAAGCAGGCCGACTGCATCTCCGTCATGACCTATAACGAATACTGGCAGGCGATCGATGCGGGCCTGAAGCCGGAAGATCTCACCGTCTTCAACTACACGGCCATGGGCAACGACCTCCTGGAAGACGGCCTCTATGCCATGGAAGACAAGCTGAAGGACCCGGCCTTCAAGGAAAAGATGGTCAAGTTCGTCAAGGCTTCGATGAAGGGCTGGAAATACGCCACCGAAAACCCGGATGAAGCAGCCGGAATCGTCGTCGATGCCGGTGGCCAGGACGAAAACCACCAGAAGCGCATGATGGGCGAAGTGGCCAAGCTGATCGGCGACGGCAGCGGCAAGCTCGACACCACGCTTTATGACCGTACGGCCAAGGCTCTTCTCGACCAGAAGATCATCAGCAAGGAGCCGTCGGGCGCCTGGACGCACGACATCACCGACGCTGCAGCCAAGTAAGCGGCCGCTCTGAAATCACGGGGACGCGCGGAGAAATCCGCGCGTTTTCTGCTTTTTAAGCATCAACGGCGATTTTTTCGAGAGGCGATGTCGGATCAGCCCTGCTTCAATCGTCTTTGGCTTATACGCTGCGATCAATCATCGGAATGCAAACATAACCAGCCGGTGATTGATCTATACGTAAACGGTAATTAATGTGCGCCCATGGGGAATTATTTTCTGCCGGTCTTGTACGTTGCGCAAATCGCTACCACGTACATCACCGGATTTGCCGTTCGGGGGACTTCTCTGTAAGAGAGACGGCAAATAATGCGGGAATACCTCTGAGAGCACAGAGACGGGAATGGCCTGTTCGCAAGCTGCGGCATAGCTGCGCGTTTTTGGCCGACCATTTGACATAACTGGATGATGACGCATGGCACGCACGCTTGAAATACTACGCGCCTCCACCCTCCTGATCGCCGGCATCCTTGCCGCGCCCGTTGCGTTTGCGCAGGAAAACCAGCCGCCGAAGACACAGCAGAACCTGCCCGTCATCGTCGTCACGACCGCTACCAAGCGCGCCCTCGTTGACCGCGTGATCGGCACCGGCACCATCCGCCCGGTCGAAGAAGTTTATATTCAGCCGCAGGTGGAAGGTCTTTCGATCCGCGCGCTGAACGTCGATATCGGCGACAAGGTTGAAGCCAACAGCACGCTGGCGACCCTGAACGAAGACGCCCTCCTGTTGCAGAAGGCGCAGATGATGGCGACCAAGGCCAAGGGTGAGGCAAGCCTCGCCCAGCTGCGCGCCCAGCTTCTGGAAGCCAAGGCAACCGCCGAGCAGGCCCGTCTGCAGCAGACCCGTTCGTCCGAAATGGGCAAGAAGGGCACCGTTTCCACCGCGCAGGTCGAGCAGGCCGATGCCGCCGCCGCCACCGCCAACGCCCGCGTGAGCTCCGCCGAGCAGGCGATCGAAGTTGCCATCGCCGATCTGAAGGTCGCCGACAGCCAGATTGCCGATGCCGATCTGAAACTGGCGCGCACGGATGTGAAGACCCCGGTTTCCGGCGTCATCTCCGCCAAGAACGCCCGCATCGGCGCCATTGCCGCCGGCAACGGCGAGCCGATGTTCACCGTCATTAAGGACAGCGCCATCGAACTGGTCGCCGAGCTCTCCGAAACCGATATCCAGAAGATCGCGGTCGGCCAGCGCGCCATCGTCACGCTGTCGGGCAGCCGCACGAAGATCGAAGGCAAGGTGAGGATCGTCTCTCCGACCGTCGATCAGGCAACCCGCCTTGGCCTCGTCCATATCTCGATCGATGACGAGAGTGCGGCACGCTCCGGCATGTATGCCAGCGCCGAGATCATCGTCGCCGAGAAGAGCGATATCGCCCTGCCGCTGTCTGCCGTCACCACCGGCCGCGATGGCTCGACCGCAAGAAAGGTCGAGGATGGCATCGTCAAGCAGGTGAAGGTCACCACAGGCATCCAGGACGGCGGCTTCGTCGAGATCGCCGATGGCCTCAAGGAAGGCGACACCGTCGTCGCCAAGGCCGGCGCCTTCGTTCGCGACGGCGACAAGATCACAGCTGTTACCGAAGCCGTATCGGCACAATCGAACTGACCGGGGCTAATCCATGAATTTCTCTGCATGGTCCATCCGAAATCCGATTGCGCCGCTGCTCGCTTTCGCGCTGCTGCTCTTCGTGGGCATCCAGGCGTTCTACAAGCTGCCGATCACCCGCTTCCCGAATATCGACGTTCCCGTCGTTTCGATCACCGTGACCCAGAGCGGTGCCTCGCCGGCCGAACTCGAAATGCAGGTGACCAAGGAGGTCGAGGACGCTGTCGCCTCGATCAGCGGCATCGATGAAATCCAGTCGACGGTGACCGACGGCCAGTCACAGACGGTCGTCGTCTTCCGCATCGAGAAGCCCACCGCCGAAGCCGTTCAGGACACCAAGGACGCGATCGACAAGATCCGCAGCGACCTGCCCGCCGGCATCGAGGAACCGATCGTCAGCAAGGTCGATGTCGAAGGACAGGCGATCCAGACCTTCGCCGTCTCCTCTCCCAACATGACGCTCGAGGAGCTCTCCTGGTTCGTCGACGACACCGTCAAGCGCGCCCTGCAGGGCCAGCCCGGCATTGGCCGTATCGACCGTTACGGCGGTGCGGACCGTGAAGTACGCGTCTCGCTCGATCCCGGCAAGCTCGACGCCTACGGCATCACTGCGACCGATGTGAACCAGCAGCTGCGCGGCACCAACGTCAACCTCGGCTCCGGCCGCGGCCAGGTCGCCGGCAACGAGCAGACGATCCGCACGCTCGGCGACACGCGCGACGTCTCGCAGCTCAATTCCACCACCATCAGCCTGCCGAACGGCCGTTTCGTGAAGCTCTCTGAGCTCGGCCGCATCGACGACACCTACGAGGAGCAGAAGTCCTTCTCGCGCTTCAACGGCACGCAGACGGTCACCTTCGCAGTGTTCCGCGCCAAGGGTGCCAGCGAAGTTTCGGTTGCCGAAACCGTGGCGGAAAGCCTGACGGAGATCCGCAAGGCCAATCCGAACGTCAAGATCGAGATGGTGGACGACAGCGTCTACTTCACCTATGGCAACTACGAGGCGGCCCTTCATACGCTGATCGAAGGCTCGATCCTCGCCGTCATCGTCGTCTTCCTGTTCCTGCGCAACTGGCGCGCGACGCTGATCGCCGCCGTGGCGCTCCCCCTGTCGGCCATTCCGACCTTCTGGATCATGGATATCATGGGGTTCTCGCTGAACCTCGTGAGCTTCCTGGCGCTGACGCTGGCAACCGGTATTCTCGTCGACGACGCGATCGTCGAGATCGAGAACATCGCCCGCCATATCAAGATGGGCAAGACGCCCTACAGGGCATCGCTTGAAGCCGCTGACGAAATCGGCCTCGCCGTCATCGCCACCAGCTTCACGATCATCGCCGTCTTCGTGCCTGTTTCCTTCATGCCGGGCATTGCCGGCCAGTACTTCATCCAGTTCGGCCTGACTGTCGCCTTCTCGGTCTTCTTCTCGCTCGTCGTGGCGCGTCTCATCACCCCGCTGATGGCCGCCTACCTGATGCGCGCCGAAGACGGCATGGAAGACCATCATGACAATGACGGCTGGATCATGCGCGGCTATACCCGTCTCGTGACGGGCACGACGCGCAAATGGTACTGGCGCTACACCACGCTGCTCTGCGCCATCGCCTTCCTGATCGGCTCGATGATGCTGCTGAGCCGCGTGCCCGGCAGCTTCATGCCGCCGGACGATTCCTCGCGCGTCGTCCTGTCTGTGGAACTGCCGCCGAACGCCACGCTCGAAGACACTGCCGCCGCCTCCACCAAGGTCTACGATGCCGTGCGCGGGATCGACGGCGTCGAAAGCGTCTTCGTTCTCGGCGGCGCCTCACCCAAGGGCGATCTGGAGCTGCGCCGCGCCACCGTTCGCGTCATCCTCGGCAATATCGATCATTCGCTGCTGAAGACCCTCGTCAACAAGGGCCTCGGCGGACTACCTGTTATCGGCAACCTCGTGCCGAAGATGGAAGATCACGGCCGTACGCGTCCGCAGTGGGATGTCGAAAAGGATATCTTCGCCGCCGTGCGCGATATCCCCGACGTGCGCATCTCAAAGGTCAACGACCGCGCCGAGCGCGACCTCTCCTTCAACTTCCTCTCTTCCAACGAGGATGACCTGAACGAGGCCGTCAGCCTGCTGGAATCGAAGCTGCGCGCCTCGCCGATCCTGGCGAACGTGTCTTCGGAAGGCGCCCTGCCCCGTCCGGAACTGCAGATCCGTCCGCGCATGGCCGAAGCCTCGCGCCTCGGCATCACCCCGCAGCAGATCTCCGAGACGGTCCGCGTCGCCACCATCGGCGATATCGACGCCAACCTCGCCAAGATCTCGCTCGACGACCGGCAGATCCCGATCCGCGTCCAGGCATCGCTCGATGTCCGCCGCGATCTCGCCTCCATCCGCGCCATCAAGATCAAGACGGCAAGCGGCGCCAGCGTTCCGCTCTACAGCGTCGCCGATGTCGACTATTCGGAAGGCCCGAGCTCGATCAAGCGCAATAACCGCAACCGCGTCGTGGCCATCGGCTCCGACGTGCCCTTCGGCACGGCGCTCGATACGGCGAGCGCCGAATTCAAGCGCATCGTCGCTGCGACCGAATTGCCGAAGAGCGTGCATCTGGCCGAAAGCGGTGACGCCAAGGTTCAGGGCGAAATGGTCCAGAGTTTCGGCAATGCCATGCTGATGGGCCTGATGCTGGTTCTGGTCGTGCTGATCCTGCTCTTCAAGGACGTCATCCAGCCTTTCACCATCCTGTTCTCGCTGCCGCTTGCGATCGGCGGCGTGGCAGTGGCGCTGATCATCACCCAGAACGCGCTGTCGATGCCGGTGCTGATCGGTATCCTGATGCTGATGGGTATCGTCACCAAGAACGCCATCCTGCTCGTCGATTTCGCAATCGAGATGAAGCGGCATGGCATGGAACGTGTCGAAGCCATGGTGGAAGCCGGCCGCAAGCGCGCCCGCCCGATCATCATGACCTCGATCGCCATGTCGGCGGGCATGCTGCCCTCCGCGCTCGGCGTCGGCGAAGGCGGCTCGTTCCGCGCACCGATGGCAATCGCCGTCATCGGCGGCATCATCGTCTCGACGGTGCTGTCGCTCGTCGTCGTGCCCTCGTTCTTCCTGATCATGGACGACCTCTCCCGCCTGCTCGGCTGGATGTTCGGCCGCCTGGTCGGCAAGAAGGACGAAGAGCAGCTCGCCATGTCCCGCGAGCAGCTGACGGATGCCGTCGGCTCGCTCAAGGACCGCGTCACCGCGATCGAGAACCCGGAAGCCAAGCAGAAGAACGCCAACAGCAACGGCAAGAACGTCCTGCGACTGCCGCCGTTTGCGGCGGAGTAGGCGTCACGCTGAATTCTAAGCAGAACGGCCGGGGTTTTCCCGGCCGTTTTTGTTTTGCCAAGCCGTTCTGTTTGACGGCATACCAGCGCCGGACCGGCCCTCCAACGCCCCTTACACCTCCTCCTCCACCCGCAACTGCGCCACCTGCTTCTCCCCGCCATTGAAATAGGAAGCAATCAGGTGCCCAGCCGAAACGGCGGCGACGCACAGCACCACAGATGCCGCGATATTCACCCCCGCCCGCGTCACCGCGCCCGAGCGCATCAGATCGAGCGTCTGCAGGCTGAAGGACGAGAAGGTGGTGTAGCCGCCGCAAAGGCCGATCATCACGAAGAGCCGCATGTTCTCCGAAACCGGAAAACGGCCATGCGCCAGCGTCAGCGTGCCGAACAGGCCGATGATGAAGGATCCGGTGATGTTGATGATGATCGTGCCCCAGGGCAGGTTGCCGCTGATCGGCGCCGCCAGGACGGAGATCAGGTAGCGTGCCAGGGTGCCCAGAGCGCCTCCGGCCATGATGATCAAGCAGGTGTAGAGTGACATGCACGCCTCGTTGTTTCGGCGGGCAGTAGACACACTCCCACCGTCGATTAAATCGCGGTAGGAGTCATCAGCCATCACGGCGGTTTCGGGGGCACTCCATCCCCATCGCGGCCAAATTAGCCGCAGCACGGACGCAATGCAACGCCCGGCCGCAAGCCGCGTCAATTTGGACGGCAGGGGGCGGGCTCAGAGCCCGCCATGCTCCTTCAGGAAGCTGACGATCGGGCCGATGCCGTCGCCGCGCTTCATGTCGGAGAAGACGAAGGGGCGCGTGGCGCGCATGCGCGTCGCATCGCGGTCCATCACGTCGAGATCGGCGCCGACATAGGGTGCCAGGTCTTTCTTGTTGATGACGAGAAGGTCCGACTTGGTAATCCCCGGGCCGCCCTTGCGCGGGATTTCCTCGCCCTGGCAGACCGAGATCACGTAGATGGTGATATCGGCAAGATCCGGCGAGAAGGTTGCGGCCAGATTGTCGCCGCCGGATTCGATGAAGACGACGTCGAGATCGGGAATGCGCTGGTTCAGCCCGGCGATCGCCTGCAGATTGATCGTCGCATCCTCGCGGATGGCGGTATGCGGGCAGCCGCCGGTTTCGACGCCGACGATGCGCTCGGAGGGCAGCGCCTGCATGCGCATCAGCGCCTCGGCATCCTCGGTCGTGTAGATGTCGTTGGTGACGACAGCGACCGAATAATCGTCGCGCATCGCCTTGCAGAGCTTCTCCGTCAGCGCCGTCTTGCCGGAGCCGACAGGCCCGCCGATGCCGACGCGGAGAGGTCCGTTTCTCGATTTCATATGTGTCACTCCAATTCGCCCGATGATAGCGCCCGGCTATGACGCCTGCCACCGGCAAATGACGCAGATGCCGGCCTTACGAGCGGAAAAGTCTGGTGCTCTGGGTCTCGTGCCGCAGCGTCGCGATATCTGCCTGGACAGCCGCCGAGCCGAGATCGTCGGTTGTCGCCGCCGACGCCTTCCGGGCAACCCCGGCAATCAGCGGCTCGAGCTTCGCCAGCGTGCCGACCCCATCTTTCTGGCCGGCAACACCGAGGCGGATGCCGGCAGAGACGGCCTGCGAGACATAGGCATGCAGGAAGGCGGCGAGCGCCTTGTCGAGCGAAACCTGATGGGCGCCCGCGACCGCCCCGACGGCAACCGGATAGGCCGCCTGCTGCGGCAGCCGCTCGAACACCGGATCGGCCCAGGCCTTCGCTGCCGTCAGAAAGGCATCGCCGAGCAGCATCGTCTCCTGATGCCGCTCGCGCGAACCGGCGAGCGCCTCGGCAAGTGCTGCGAGATCGCCGATCTCCGCAGCATCCCCCTGCCCGCGCCAGGCGGCGGAGAAGATCACGGCATCGTTCCAGATGCTGCCATGCGTCAGCAGCGTCGAGATCCAGGTTTCCAGCCCTGCGGCATCGGTCACGAGGCCATCGTGGACCGCGCGCTCCAAGCCGCCCGAATAGGCAAAGGAGCCGACCGGGAAGGCCGGCGACAGCCACGCCATCAGGCGCAGCAGCGCCTGGAGATCATCCGCTTCCGTCATCGCCGCTCAGTCGTGAGAGTGATGGTGCCCGTCACCATGCTTGTGGTCGTGATCATGATGGTCATGATCGTGGTCGTGGCCATGCTCGTGTTTGTGGTCATGGTCGTGACCGTGGGCATGGCCGTGATCGTGGTTGTCATGAGCGTGATGATCATGTCCATGTCCATGGCCATGATAGGCGCCGCGCGCCGGCTGGAACGGCTCGTTGACATCGAGCACCAGGGCGCCGAGGCCCTGCAGCATGGTGCGGATCACATGGTCGCGCAGGATCAGGATGCGGTCTTCCTCGATCTGTGCCGCCAGATGCCGGTTGCCGAGATGCCAGGCAAGCTCGGTCAGATGCACCCGGTCCTTGCCGCGCACTTCGAAAAGCTTCTCGTCAGCCGCCAGGATCTCGATCAGTTCGCCGTCATCGCGCACCAGCAGATCGCCATTGGCAAACAGCACCGGATCCTTGAGGTCGAGCATCACCATGCCGCCGCTTTCCAGATGCAACAGCTTGCGCCTGAGATGGCGCAGATCGTGCGGCAGCTTCACCTGCTCGATCGGGTGGGAGGACGGCGTACCGGCGGGGAGATAGGATGTAACGCGTTGCATGGGCATGTCCGTTTCAATGGGACTTCGACCATGCAAAATAGCGGAAGGACGCGCAAGCGCCAATGCGGATCCGCGCAGTGGCTAAATGCCGTAGGCGCGCTGCGGCTCGTCGTGATCGGCAGCATCGCCCTGCACGCCGAGCCCGCTCTCGACGAGGCGGCTGTGCCAGGCATGATGCAGCCCCTCGCTCTCATGGATGACGCGATTGCGGCCGAGCGCCTTTGCCAGATAGAGCGCCTTGTCCGCCGAGGCATAGACGGCCTCCTTGCTGCGCCCCGTCTCCAGATCGGCGATGCCGGCCGAAATGGTGATGGCGATGCTGCAGCCATCGGCGATGATAGGCTGCTGGGCGATCTGCGCCTTCACCTGCTCTACCTGTTCCAGCCGGGCCGACAGCGGCGAGCCGGTGACGATGACGCCGAACTCCTCGCCGCCGAGACGCGCGACGACCGAGCCGTCATTGAAGGCGGCTGTCAGGATCGCCGAAATGGCGATGATCACCGCATCGCCGCAGGCATGGCCGAAGCGGTCGTTGATCGCCTTGAAACGGTCGACGTCGAAGATGACGAGCGAGGCATCGCCATCCGCATCCGCCAGCGCCGCTGTGAAGGCGCGCCGGTTGAGAAGGCCGGAGAGCATGTCGGTGCGGCTGAGCTTTTCGAACTCGGCCCGCGAGACCGTCAGCTGATGCAGCGCGAAACCGGCAATCAGCGACAGCAGCCCGCAGGCCGCCCCGCCGACGATCCAGGCGAAGACGATGCCGAGGCTCAGCGAATGGGCGAGCGACAGCGGCAACAGGTCGAGATAGGAGAGCGGCGGCAGCACGATCAGCATGATCAGCGCCGAAAGAATGACGGCCGAAAAGCTCATCTTCAGCGCAAAGCTGATGATGGTGGCGCGATGCTGAAAATTGCCCATCTCCGTCTGGAGCGACATCCAATTTTTCATCCGAATCGACCTCCAGCCCGCCACCCCATGGCATTTGATTAGAATGCATTTGCTGCCGGGGTCTTAAGCCGATCGTTAAGATTTGATCGAATTTGCCCGATTTAACAAACTTGCATTTTCGCGTGCAGGCTGCAGCAATGCTCAACTTGAATCGGAACTGATAAAAAACTGATTAAGCGTTTGATGCGACATTTATATCAGTAAATTTTGATGGGTCGGCGACGCCGCAAATCCACCCAAAAAAATCTGCCCGGCTAAATACAACCGGGCAGAGAATCGGCGTTAACGAATTGCTTCCCCGGGACGGCGACACTCAGAACAGGAAGTAGCGTTGTGCCATCGGGAGAACGGTCGCCGGCTCGCAGGTGAGAAGCTCGCCATCGGCGCGCACTTCATAGGTCTCGGGATCGACTTCGATATGCGGCATCAGATTGTTATGGACCATCGAGGCCTTGGAGATTCCGCCGCGGGTGTTCTTCACCGCGAGCAGATCCTTGGCCACGCCGAGCCTGCCCTTCAGCCCGCCATCGAGTGCTGCCTGCGAGACGAAGGTGACCGAGGAGTTCGTCAGGCTCTTGCCGTAGGAGGCAAACATCGGACGGTAATGCACCGGCTGCGGTGTCGGGATCGAGGCATTCGGGTCTCCCATCGGCGCCGCCGCAATCGAGCCGCCGAGCAGCACCATGTCGGGCTTCACGCCGAAGAAGGCCGGGTTCCAGAGCACGAGATCGGCGCGCTTGCCGACTTCGACCGAGCCGATCTCGTGGCTGAGGCCGTGGGCGATCGCCGGGTTGATCGTGTATTTGGCGATGTAGCGGCGCACACGGAAATTGTCGTTCTCGCCCGTCTCCTCCTTTAGGCGGCCGCGCTGACGCTTCATCTTGTCTGCCGTCTGCCAGGTGCGGATCGCCACTTCGCCGACGCGGCCCATGGCCTGGCTGTCGGAAGAAATGATCGAGAAGGCGCCGATATCGTGGAGAATGTCTTCGGCAGCGATCGTCTCCTTGCGGATGCGGCTTTCGGCAAAGGCGATATCCTCGGGGATCGACGGCGACAGATGGTGGCAGACCATCAGCATGTCGAGATGCTCGGCGATCGTATTGACCGTATAGGGTCGCGTCGGGTTGGTCGACGACGGGATGACATTCGGCTGGCCGCAGATCTTGATGATGTCAGGCGCATGTCCGCCGCCCGCACCTTCGGTATGGAAGGCATGGATGGTGCGGCCCCTGATGGCGCCGATCGTATCCTCGACGAAGCCGCTTTCGTTCAGCGTGTCCGTGTGGATCATCACCTGCACGTCATACTGATCGGCGACCGTCAGGCAGCAGTCGATGGCGCCAGGCGTCGTGCCCCAGTCCTCATGCAGCTTCAGCGAGGTGGCGCCGGCAAGCACCATTTCCTCCAGCGCGCCGGGCAGCGAGGCATTGCCCTTGCCGGCGAAAGCGAGGTTCATCGGGAAGGCATCGGCGGCCTCGATCATCCGGGCGATATGCCAGGGGCCGGGCGTGCAGGTCGTCGCGAGCGTCCCATGCGCCGGGCCGGTGCCGCCGCCGAGCATGCAGGTGAGACCCGACATCAGCGCTTCCTCGATCTGCTGCGGGCAGATGAAGTGGATATGGCTGTCCATGCCACCGGCCGTGACGATCTTGCCCTCGCCCGCGATCGCCTCCGTGCCCGGGCCGACGATGATATTGACGCCCGGCTGCGTATCCGGATTGCCGGCCTTGCCGATCGCCACGATCCGCCCGCCCTTGAGCCCGATATCGGCCTTCACGATGCCGGTGTGATCGACGATCACGGCATTGGTGATAACGGTATCGACTGCGCCATTGGCACGCGTCACCTGGCTCTGCCCCATCCCATCCCGGATCACCTTGCCGCCGCCGAACTTCACCTCTTCGCCATAGGTGGTGAAGTCCTTCTCGATCTCGATGAAGAGCTCGGTATCGGCAAGCCGCACCTTGTCGCCAACGGTCGGTCCGAACATGCTGGCATAGGCGGCGCGGGAGATCTTGTGGGGCATCTGTCAGGCTCCTTGGGAGGAAGAATGAGACTGGTCGGCGGCATAACGAACGAGCCGCCCTTCGGCGATGTAGCGGTCGACGAGCTGGCGTTCGGCGGCGAAGGGGTGGCCGTCCCAGCCGGCGTGGCCGAAGCCGACAAGACCGGCCTCGGCGTCGGGGAAGCGGCGGAAGGTTTCGGCGATGGCGATGAGGCCGGTGCTCGGCACGACGTAAGGCGCGGGGTCATAGGCCGAGAGCGCCTCGTCCACTGCCTCATGAATCACTTTCTCAACGACCACATGCCGTTTGCCAGCTTCCTTGCAGAAGGCTTTAAACTGACTCGTGTAATCGTCGCAGAAATCGTCGAGCTCGGGATGCGAGACGGCGAGCGGGCCGCGCATTTCGGCAAATTTTTCCGGATCGCGCACGCACCAGATTTCGGACGCCTCGACGACGCCGGGGAGCGTCCGCCAGCCGGTATCGCCGGTCATCGCCTTGCCCGGACGGCCGGTATTGCAGACGGCGACGACATCGGTCCGGCCGGGGCTCGAAGCGTAGGAGCGGCATTCGTTGAAACGGATGACGAAGTCGGCGGCAGCGATCGCTGCACGTCCCTCCTCACCCACATCTCCGTTGCCGACGATCATCACCTTCTGCGCCACCTCAATTGCCGCCCATTGCATCCGCCAGAGCCTTGAGCTCCTTCGTGCGGTTATCGCTCATATTGGCGAGGCAGCCGGCGACCAGCATCGGCTCCATCGACCCGCCGCGGGCCTGAAAGCCCTCGGCCTCGCATTGCGCATCGCGATAGGAGATCCAGGCCCGCTGTGCCGTCAGCAGCGCCTTCTCGGCACCGCGATCGCTCTCGTCGAGATCCTCGTCGGTCGCAGCCGCGGCAGCCCGCGTTTCCTTCCACTGGGCGTTCAGCGCCTTGTCGGCCTCGCCGTATCGATCCTGCTCGCAGCTCGTCATTTCCGCCTGCGTCTCAGGGTTCTTGCAGTCAGTCTCCTCCTGCGCGAACACACCCGAAGCCATCATCACGCCGCCAGCGAGCGCCAGCAGGCCAATCACCAAACGCATCATTTCCTCCCGTCTTCCGTTATTTTCTTGTGTTTTAAAGCTTGCCCATGACGAGCTGGCGGAAGCCGTAGACTTCACGCTTGCCCGAGAGCGGGATCAGCGTCACCGAGCGGGTCTGGCCCGGCTCGAAACGCACGGCAGTGCCCGCCGGGATGTCGAGGCGCATGCCCTGCGCCTTCTCGCGCTCGAAGGCGAGGCCGCCATTGGTCTCCGCGAAATGATAATGACTGCCGACCTGCACCGGCCGGTCGCCGGTATTCGACACATCGATCGTGATGGTCGGAGCGCCGGCGTTGAGTTCGATATCGCCGCTCGCGGCAATGATTTCGCCTGGGATCATGTCTTTCTCCTCACGCAGCTCAGCGGATCGGTTCGTGGACGGTGACGAGCTTGGTACCGTCAGGAAATGTCGCTTCCACCTGCACGTCGTGGATCATCTCGGCGATGCCCTCCATCACCTGGTGACGGCCGATGACATGCGCGCCGGCCTCCATCAGCTCGGCGACCGGGCGGCCGTCACGCGCGCCTTCGACGACGAAATCGCTGATCAGGGCGATCGCTTCCGGATAGTTGAGCTTGACGCCGCGATCGAGCCGCCGCTGCGCCACCATCGCCGCCATGGAAATCAACAGCTTGTCTTTTTCTCTCGGAGTGAGGTTCATCGTTCTTCCATTCCAGCTGAATTACAGGTTCCAGACTTTCGGCACCGGGGCGCCGTTGCGCAAGGCCGATATGACCGGGATCAGGATTTTTCTGAGCGCGAAGCCATCGGGTGCCGCGGCGCGGATGACGAGCTTGCCGCTCCAGGCGCTGGCGCCCGCCATATGGCTCTCAAGCATGGGCCGCACCCTGGCGAGATAGCTCTCGGCGAGCGGCCCGGCATAGAGAAGCGTCGCGAACGCCACCTGCCCGCCAAGCACCGGCTGCTTCGCCGTCAGCGCCGATACCTCGCCCTCGAGCTTCAGCTCCTCCGCATGGATCAACCGTCCGGAGCGGCGGATGCGCCAGCGGTCGCGGAAGAGGCCTGTCACCATCGCCTCGCCCATCGCCCTGCGGCCAAGCAGGATCGCCTCGACGGCCAGGAACTCGGCGCTCTCATCGAGATCGACGTCGAGGCGGCGGAAAAGCGAGGCGCGGTCGAAGAGGATGGTTTCCTGCGGGAGCCAGTCGACGCGGGCGCCCGCACCGGCCTCGATGCGCGTAGTGACTTCGGCGGTTCCCGCCGATGCCTTGTAGATCTTCTCGCAGGCCTGTGTGGTGACGTCGATGCGCGTGCCGGGCCCGGCCGCAACGCTCCAGTTCATCCGGTCGCCGCCCGTCAGCCCGCCCGCGGTGTTGATGATGACGGCCTCCATCGAGGCGTCGAAGGTCTGAGGCAGGCGGATCTTTGCCGCCCCCTCCTGATAGAACTCGCGCAGCCGCGTGCGGCCATCCAGCATGCTTGCCGCCAGATGTCCCCGTCCCTCGGCTCTCTGCGGTCTGGTCGTCGCCGCTGCGCTCGTCATTCCATCCCCTGCAAACAGCCGCCGGTTACCGGCCGCCGCCATTCAATAAGTCCAAACAAATGAAAGCAAGCAATTCTCATGCCGCCCACCCCGCCCGCAACGGCGGGACGGACAGCCAATCATCGATGGCAGCATTGCCCGCAAAAGCGGCATTTGCCGCTCAGACGGTCAGATGGCGGCGGGCCTCCGGCGTATCCAGCGTCTCGGCGAGCCCTTCATGGACAATCTCGCCGCGGTCCATGATGTAGACGTAATCGGCAAGCTCACGGCAGAAATCGAGATACTGCTCGACCAGCAGGATCGCCATGCCGGTGGAATCGCGCAGATAACGGATCGCCCGGCCGATATCCTTGATGATCGACGGCTGGATGCCCTCGGTCGGCTCGTCGAGCACCAGGATCTTCGGCCGCGTTACCATCGCCCGGCCGATCGCCAGCTGCTGCTGCTGCCCGCCAGAAAGATCGCCGCCGCGACGTGACAGCATCGACTTCAGCACCGGGAAGAGACTGAAGATGTCATCGGGGATGTTGCGGTCGCGGCGGCCAAGCGGAGCAAAGCCGGTCTCCAGATTTTCCTTCACCGTCAGCAGCGGAAAGATCTCGCGCCCCTGCGGCACATAGCCGATGCCCTGCTTGGCCCGCGCAAAGGGCGGCAGGCCGTTGAGCCTCGTCTCGTTGAAGGTGACGCTGCCCGCAGACAGCGGATGCTGGCCGGTGACGGCGCGCAGCAGTGAACTCTTGCCGACGCCGTTGCGGCCAAGCACGCAGGTGATCTTGCCCATCTCGGCCTTGATCGAGATGCCGCGCAGCGCCTGTGCCGCGCCGTAGTGGAGGTTTGCGTTTTCGACTGTCAGCATTCGGCATCTCCCATTGTGTTCAGGGAGGCGTTACCCCCCTCTGCCCTGCCGGGCATCTCCCCCACAAGGGGGGAGATCGACTCGTTGTAAGCTGCCCGTCCAACATTCGACGTTGGAGCGAGCGGGTGCGCCCATCCAATCTCCCCCCTTGTGGGGGAGATGCCCGGCAGGGCAGAGGGGGGTATCACGCGCTCAACCGTCATCCCTCACCGCCCCAGATAATTCTCGATCACCTTCGGATCGGAGCTCACAAAATCGATCGATCCCTCGGCCAGCACCGAGCCCTCGGCCAGACACGTCACCTTGACGCCTAGGTCGCGGATGAAGCCCATGTCGTGTTCGACGACGACCACCGAGCGGGTCTTGGCGATCTCCTTCAGCAGGATCGCCGTCTCCGCCGTCTCGGCATCGGTCATCCCGGCCACCGGCTCGTCGACGAGCAGCAGCTTCGGTTCCTGAGCGAGCAGCATGCCGATCTCCAGCCATTGTTTCTGCCCATGCGAGAGATTGGCGGCGAACTCGTCGCGGCGATGCGTCAGGCGTACGGTCTCGAGGATTTCCTCGATGCGCGCCTTGTCTTCTGCCGACAACCGATAGAAAAGCGTCGGGAAAACTCCGCGCTTGCGGTTCAGCGCCAGTTCCAGATTGTCCCAGACCGTATGGCTTTCGAACACCGTCGGCTTCTGGAACTTGCGGCCGATGCCGAGCTGGGCGATGTCGGCTTCGTCGAGTTTCGTCAGGTCGGTCTGGCCGTTGAAGAACACCTCGCCCTCGTCGGGCCGGGTCTTGCCGGTGATGATGTCCATCATCGTCGTCTTGCCGGCGCCGTTCGGGCCGATGATGGCGCGCAGCTCACCCGGCTCGATGACGATCGAAAGCGAATTCAGCGCCTTGAAGCCATCGAAGGAAACCGACACGCCGTTCAGATAGAGCACGCTGTTGGGTTTGACGTCGGGGATCATGGGCGCTCACTCCGCTGGCTGGATTTTCGCATCGACACCATCCTCGAGCGAGGGAGGCGTCGCTTCGGTCCGCGGCTTCTTGCGGCCGAAATACTGGGCGATGGTGCCGACGATACCCTTCGGCAGGAACAGCGTGACGAGCACGAAGAGGCCGCCGAGCGCAAACAGCCAGAACTCGGGGAACAGACCGGTGAAAATCGTCTTGCCGCCATTGACAAGGATCCCGCCAAGGATTGGGCCGATCAGCGTTGCCCGGCCGCCGACTGCCGTCCAGATGACGACTTCGATCGAGTTGGCAGGCGCGAATTCGCCGGGATTGATGATGCCGACCTGCGGCACGTAGAGCGCACCCGCAATGCCAGCCATCATCGCCGAGACGACGAAAGTGAAGAGCTTGAAATGCTCGACGCGGTAGCCGAGGAAGCGCGTGCGGCTTTCCGCATCGCGCACGCCGACCAGCACCTTGCCGAACTTGGAGCGCACGATCGCCGAGGAGATCATCAGCGACAGCGCCAGGAAGATCGCAGTGGCGGCAAAGAGGCTGGCGCGCGTGCCGTCGGCTTGAACGTTGAAGCCGAGGATTTCCTTGAAGTCGGTCATGCCGTTATTGCCGCCGAAACCCATGTCGTTGCGGAAGAAGGCAAGCAGCAGCGCGTAGGTCATCGCCTGGGTGATGATCGAGAGATAGACGCCGTTGACGCGTGAGCGGAAGGCGAACCAGCCGAAGACGAAGGCAAGCAGGCCGGGCACGAGGAGAACCATCAGCGCCGCAAACCAGAACTGGTCGAAGCCGTACCAGAACCAGGGCAGCTCCTTCCAGTTCAGGAACACCATGAAATCGGGGAGAACAGGGTCGCCATAGACGCCGCGCGAGCCGATTTGCCGCATCAGGTACATGCCCATTGCATAGCCGCCGAGCGCGAAGAAGGCGCCGTGGCCGAGCGAGAGAATGCCGCAGAAGCCCCAGACGAGATCGAGCGCCAGCGCCAGCAGCGCATAGGTCAGATACTTGCCGAACAGCGCCATGATGTAGGTCGGGATATGCAGCGGGTTCTCGGGGCCGGTCATCAGGTTGAGAACCGGAACGAGGACGGCGACCATGAGCAGGATGGCGATGGCAATGGAGATCTTGCGATCGAGAGACCGGAGAAGGAAGGCCGTAATCATGCTTCCACCGCCCTTCCTTTGAGTGCGAAGAGCCCGCGGGGACGCTTCTGGATGAAGAGGATGATGAGGACGAGCACCAGGATCTTGCCGAGCACGGCGCCGGCGAAGGGTTCCAGGAACTTGTTGACGACGCCGAGCGACAGAGCGCCGACCAGCGTGCCCCAGAGATTGCCGACGCCGCCGAAGACCACGACCATGAAGCTGTCGATGATGTAGCTCTGGCCGAGGTTCGGCGAGACGTTGTCGATCTGGCTGAGTGCGACGCCCGCCATGCCGGCAATGCCGGAGCCGAGCGCGAAGGTGAAGGCATCGACCCAGCCGGTGCGGATACCCATCGAGGACGCCATGCGGCGGTTCTGGGTGACGGCGCGCATCTGCAGGCCGAAGGCCGAGCGCTTCAGGAGCATCAGCAGGGTGACGAACACGGCCATCGAGAAGACGATGATCCAGAGACGATTCCAGGTGATCGACAGGCCGCCGAGCTCGAAGGCGCCCGACATCCAGCTCGGATTGCGCACTTCGCGGTTGGTAGGCCCGAAGATCGTCCGCACCGCCTGCTGCAGGATCAGCGACACGCCCCAGGTCGCCAGCAGCGTTTCCAGCGGCCGGCCGTAGAGATAACGGATGACGAGGCGCTCGATGATCAGGCCGACGAAGCCGGTGAAGACGAAGGCGGCGGGCACGGCGAAAGCCAGCGAGTAGTTGGCCATCTCGGGGAAGTTGGCGGTGATATATTCCTGCACGACATAGGTCGTGTAGGCGCCAATCATCACCATTTCGCCATGCGCCATGTTGATGACGCCCATGACGCCGAAGGTGATCGCAAGGCCAATGGCCGCCAGCAGCAGCACGGAACCGAGCGACAGCCCGTACCAGACGTTCTGCACCACATCCCAGACCGCCAGGTTGCGCTTGATGCCATCGATATCCGACTGGATGGCGGGCTTCAGATCATCGGGTGCGGTTTCCATCGCCGTCGTCAGGATCGTCAGCGCGTTGCGGTCGCCGCGGGCGGCGATCGTGTCGATGGCGGCCTTCTTGTCCTCGGCGCTGACATCGCTTTTCAGCATCATGACGGCGCGGGCGGCTTCCATCGTGTTCTTGACCTCGGCATCCTTCTCGCCCGCAAGCGCGGAGTTCAGAAGCTCGAGATTGGAGGGATCTGCATCGCGCAGCAGGCCTTGCGCCGCTGCAAGCCGCGCGGAACGATCCGGGCTCAGCAGCGTCAGCGTGCTCATGGCGCTGGCGATCGCGCCGCGCAGGGAATTGTTGATCTTCACTTTCGACATGTAGTCGGGGTCGATACCCTCGGCGGCCTCGCCGGTGAGAGGATCGGCATAGGTCGGCTCGTCCTCGGTGCCGCCCTGGAGCAGCACCGGGCCGCCCTCTTCCGAATTCACATAAAGCTGGCCGTCGCTGAGCTGCTGCAGGATCTGGCCGACATGCGGGTCCTTGGAGGCGACGAGCGCCTTGATGGCTTCGGCGCGCTGATCGAAATCGCCTTCGCCGAGCGCATTGACGAGGGCATGAATGTCTTCCTGGGCCTTCAGCGGCGATGCAAGCATCGGAGCCGCGAGGCAGAGGGTAAGAAGGATAAGCTTGAGGGCGCGATACATCGGCTTTCTCGCCTGGACTATCGTTGGCCTTTTGGGCAGCAACCGTTTGGGACGGAGCTTCCGCCCGGAGATGGGATCCGGACGGAAGTCATCAGGCAGGTATCGGATCGGCTAACTCAAGACCCCTTGCCGCCGCACTTGCCAGTCGCAACGTTGAAGTTGCCGCAGTTCATCGGCTTGCGCCAATCGGAGATCAGGTCCTTGGAGTCCGGCAGGTAGTCGGACCATTCGTCACCGACGACGGCAGGCGTCTGCTGCACGATTTCAAATTGGCCGTCGGCCTGGATTTCGCCGATCAGGACAGGCTTGGTGATGTGGTGGTTCGGCATTACGGTTGCCGTGCCGCCGGAGAGGTTCGGAACGGAGACGCCGATGATGGTGTCGAGAACCTTGTCGGTGTCGGTCGTGCCGGCGGCCTGAACGGCCTTAACCCAGGCATTGAAGCCGATATAGGCAGCTTCCATCGGGTCATTGGTCACGCGCTTGTCGTTCTTCGTGAAGGCGTGCCATTCCTTGATGAACTTCTTGTTGGCCGGGCTTTCGACCGACTCGAAGTAGTTCCAGGCAGCGAGGTGGCCGACGAGCGGCTTGGTGTCGAGACCGGCAAGCTCTTCTTCGCCGACCGAGAAGGCGACGACGGGGATATCGGTTGCCTTGACGCCCTGGTTGCCGAGTTCCTTGTAGAACGGAACGTTGGCGTCACCGTTGATCGTCGAGACGACGGCGGTCTTCTTGCCGGCTGCGCCGAATTCCTTGATCTTGGAGACTTCCGTCTGCCAGTCAGAGAAGCCGAACGGCGTGTAGTTGACGATGATGTCTTCCTTCGGAATGCCCTTCGAGATCAGGTAGGCTTCCAGGATCTTGTTGGTGGTGCGCGGATAGACGTAGTCGGTGCCTTCGAGGACGAAGCGCTTCACGCCTTCCTTCTCCATCAGGTAGTCGACCGCCGGGATCGCCTGCTGGTTCGGAGCAGCACCCGTGTAGAAGATGTTGCGCGAGGATTCTTCACCCTCGTACTGGACCGGGTAGAACAGGATCGAGTTCAGCTCTTCGAAAACAGGCAGAACCGACTTGCGCGACGAGGAGGTCCAGCAACCGAAGACGGCCGCGACCTTGTCCTTTTCGATCAGCTCGCGGGCCTTTTCGGCAAACAGCGGCCAGTCGGAAGCCGGGTCGACGACGACGGCTTCGAGCTTCTTGCCGAGAAGGCCGCCCTTCTTGTTCTGCTCGTCGATGAGCATCAGCATGGCGTCCTTGAGCGTCGTCTCGGAGATGGCCATGGTGCCGGAGAGCGAGTGCAGAACGCCGACCTTGATCGTGTCGTCGGCAGCAACTGCTCCGTGGAATGCGGCCGTGGCCGACATGACGGCGCCGAGAACGGCACCTGAAACGTATGATCGCAGATTCATCTTGTGATCCCCTCTTCTTGTTCGACAACAGGCCGGAAGGCAAAAATTAACTGTTGCTTAGGGGACTATCCGGTGCTGCACTGCGAAAACACATACGTAATATGACGTAGGCACCGGGGCGAAATCTGCACGCGATTGCTGCGCTGCACTCTTAAGCGCTCCGGCCATCCATGTTACGGAAGTGTGACAAGGGAACGAAGGGACCGGCAGAGCAGCATGGCAGCGCGGCAACGCATCATTCCGGTCAGGCGCGAGTATAACCGCTGGGTCGCGAACCAGACACTCGAGGACTATGCGCTGCGTTTCACCGCAAAGAGCGCACGCCAATTCTCCTCGCAGCGCATCTCGCAGACGGCGATCGGCGCCATCTCTTTCCTGGCGCTGGAGGCGATCGGCGGGGCGATCACCCTTTCCTACGGCACTACCAACGCCTTCTTCGCGATCATCGTCGCCTCGATCGCCATGCTCGCGATCGGCCTGCCGATCAGCCGATACGCGATCCGCCATGGTGTCGATATCGATCTGCTGACCCGCGGCGCCAGCTTCGGCTATATCGGCTCGACCATCACCTCGCTGATCTATGCGAGCTTCACCTTCATGCTGTTTGCGATCGAGGCCTCGATCATGTCCGGCGCGCTGGAGCTGACGCTCGGCATACCCTTGTGGATCGGCTATATCATCAGCGCCGTGATGGTGATCCCGCTGGTGACGCACGGCGTCAAGCTGATCAGCCGCTTCCAGCTCGTCACTCAACCCTTCTGGATCATCCTCAACGTCCTGCCCTTCATCTTCATCGCCTTTCTCGACTGGGAGAAATTCGATGTCTGGCGCGCCTTCGCCGGTATTCGCCATGCCTCTGGACCGCCCGGCACGGTGGCCGATTTCAACCTGGTGGAATTCGGCGCCGCCTCCGCCGTCATCCTGGCGCTGATGTCGCAGATCGGCGAGCAGGCCGACTTCCTGCGCTTCCTGCCGCCGGATGGACAGCGCAAGTGGCGCCACCGCCTCGCCGTCTTCCTCGCCGGTCCCGGCTGGGTGATCATCGGCGCGCCGAAGCTCTTGGCCGGCTCCTTCCTCGTTGTCCTGACCTTCACCGCCGGCGTCCCCGTCGACCGCGCCGCCGATCCGGCGCAGATGTATCTGACCGCCTTCGGCTACATGATCCCCTGGCACAATGCCGCCCTGCTCCTGATGGCCGCCTTCGTCGTCGTCTCGCAGCTGAAGATCAATGTCATGAACGCCTATGCCGGCTCGCTCGCCTGGTCGAACTTCTTCTCGCGCCTCACTCACAGCCATCCCGGCCGCGTCATCTGGCTGATCTTCAACGTAGCGATCGCGCTCCTCCTGATGGAGCTCGGCATCTACCGGCTGCTGGAGGAGACGCTCGGTATCTTCTCGATCATCGCCATGGCCTGGCTCTGCACGATCTCCGCCGATCTCTTCATCAACAAGCCGCTCGGCCTCGCGCCTCCCGGCATCGAGTTCAAGCGCGCCCATCTCTACGACATCAACCCGGTCGGCCTCGGCGCCATGACGCTCTCGGCCGGCATTTCGCTGATCGCCCATTTCGGCGCCTTCGGCCCGATCGCCGCCTCGCTCGCGCCCTATATCACCCTTGTCATCGCGCTGACCGCCTCGCCGCTGATCGCCTGGGCGACGAAGGGCAAGTTCTACCTCGCCCGCAAGCCGCGCCACAGCTGGAAGAACCTGACAAGCATCACCTGCTCGGTCTGCGAACACCCGTTCGAGCCCGAGGACATGGCCTGGTGCCCGGCCTATGCCGCGCCGATCTGCTCGCTCTGCTGTTCGCTCGACAGCCGCTGCCACGACATGTGCAAGCCGAAGGCGCGGCTGAACGCGCAGGTCGGCACCGTTGCCAAGGCCGTGCTGCCGGAAACCGTGGTGCAGAAACTGACGACCCGCTTGGGACGCTACGGCATCGCCGTCGTGCTGGCGCTGACCGCCGTCGGCGCGATCCTGGCGATGATCGCCCATCAGGTGGCCTCCGCCTCGCCGGAGACCGCCGAAGTCGTCAATCGCACCATCCTGATCGTCTTCTTCGTCTTCGCCGTCATCGCCGGCGTCGTCTGCTGGTTCTATGTGCTTGCCCATGACAGCCGCGTCGTCGCCGAGGAGGAATCCTCGCGCCAGAACACGCTGCTCCTGAAGGAAATCGCCGCGCACAAGAAGACCGACGCCGCGCTGCAGAACGCCAAGGAAACCGCCGAGGCCGCCAACCGCGCCAAGAGCCGCTATGTCGTCGGTCTCAGCCACGAGCTGCGCACGCCGCTCAATGCCGTGCTCGGCTATGCCCAGATCCTCGAGCGCGACGAGACCATCCCGCCGCCGCGCCAATCCTCGATCAAGGTGATCCGCCGCTCGGCCGAGCATCTCTCCGGCCTGATCGACGGGCTGCTGGATATCTCCAAGATCGAGGCCGGGCGCCTGCAGGTCTATTCCAACGAGATCAACATCCAGGATTTCCTCGACCAGATCGTCGACATGTTCCGCCCGCAAGCGCAGGCCAAGGGCCTCGCCTTCATTCACGACCGCACGCCGTCGCTGCCGCAATTCGTGCGCACCGACGAGAAGCGCCTGCGCCAGATTCTCGTCAACCTGCTCTCCAACGCCATCAAGTTCACCGATGAGGGCAGCGTCACCTTCGATGTCGGCTATCGCAGCCAGGTCGCGACCTTCACCGTTTCAGATACCGGCCGCGGCATCGCCGAGAAGGATTTGAGCCGCATCTACGAACCCTTCCAGCGCGGCGAGGCCGACAGCATCCGCCCGATGCCGGGCCTCGGCCTCGGCCTGACGATCACCCGGCTTCTGACCAATACGCTCGGCGGCGAAATCCTGGTGACGAGCGAGAAGAACCAGGGCTCGACCTTCCGCGTCCGCCTGATGCTCTCGGCCGTCATGCGCGAGATGACGGCGCCGCCGCAGGAGAAGAAGATCGTCAGCTACGACGGCCCGCGCCGCACCATCGTCGTCGTCGACGACAACGAGGATCACCGCGAGATGATGCGGGAAATCCTCGCACCGCTCGATTTCGTCGTGCTGACGGCAGCCAGCGGCACCGATTGCCTGACGCTGATCGAGGGCATCCAGCCCGATCTCTTCCTGGTCGATATCTCGATGCCCGGCATGAGCGGCTGGCAACTCGCCTCGCGCCTGCGCGAAAACGGCCAGACCTCGCCTATCGTCATGCTGTCCGCCAATATCGGCGATGCCGCAGCGACAGCCGAAAGCGATGACAGCCATAATGACGCGATCGGCAAGCCCGTCGACATCAGGCAGCTGCGCGACAAGCTGGCGCTGCATCTCGGCCTGAAATGGACCTACGCGGACACGGCGGCGGTGCCCGCTCCGCCGCCAAAACCGCCGCTCGTCAGCCCCGGCATCGCCCATGTCGAGGAACTGATGCGGCTCTGCGAAATCGGCTACATCAGGGGTATCGAAGCCAAGCTCAACGACCTTGCCAAGGACGAGGCAAATCAGCCATTTACCGAGGAACTTCGCGCCTATGTGGCGGCGTTCGATCTCGACGGCTGCATGACTTTCCTGCACCGGTTCAACGAAAAGGTGGAAACCATTGGCTGATCAGGCCCACCCCCGCGATATCGTGCTGCTGGTCGACGACTCGCCCGAGGCGCTCGGCTTCCTCACCGATGCGCTGGAGCAATCCGGTTTCTCCGTGCTGATCGCCACCTCCGGCTCGGCCGCACTCAATATCGTCGAGCGCATCACGCCGGATCTCATCCTGCTCGATGCCGTCATGCCCTCGATGGATGGCTTCGAGACCTGCCGCAAGCTGAAGGAAAACGCCGCCGTCAGCCAGGTGCCGGTGATCTTCATGACCGGCCTGACGGAAACCGAGCATGTGGTCCACGCGCTGGAATCCGGCGGCGTCGACTATCTGACGAAGCCGATCAATATCGACGAACTGCGCGCCCGCATCCGCGTCCACCTGCGCAACGCCCGCTCGACGCAAAGCGCCCGCGTCGCCCTCGACGCAGCCGGCCGTCATCTGCTGGCGGTGAAGGGCGACGGCAAGGTTCACTGGTCGACGCCCCAGGCAACCCGCCTCGTCAACGCCGCCATGGGCAGCGACGATGCGCTCGCCACGGTCACGGCCCATATCGCCGCCTGGATGAAGGACCGCATGGCGACCGGCCGGGACGCCGCCTTCTCGATCACCCACGCCGGCCAACCCGCCCTCCAGCTCGCCTTCCTCGGCACCATCGGCCCTGACGAGTACCTCTTCCGCCTCACCGCCATCAGCCAGCGCAGCGACGACGCGGTGCTGCGCCAGCATTTTTCGCTGACCCAGCGGGAATCGGAAGTGCTGCTGTGGATCGCCAAGGGGAAAGCCAACCGCGATATCGGCGAGATATTGGGGCTATCGGCGCGGACGGTGAACAAGCATCTGGAGCAGATCTATGTGAAGCTCGGCGTGGAAAACCGGGCATCCGCGGCGGTGAAGGCGGCGCATGTGTTGCATGAGGGGTGATGTTGGGATCGCTTGAGTCTTGGACTTCGAGCAAGAACGCCCCCCTCTGCCCTGCCGGGCATCTCCCCCACAGGTGGGGAGATTGGCTGGGCTCATCCGCTCGCCCTGCCATCTGGCGATGTAGGCCGCGAATAGGTCCAGTCATTGAATGCGGGAGCGCGCCACGAGTCATCTCCCCACCTGTGGGGGAGATGCCCGGCAGGGCAGAGGGGGGCGGACTTGCTCAGAGCCTACCGCCTACCCGTCTACCGAAACCCTCAAACCACCCGATCCGCAGGCTCCCTGCCCTCGAAGAACGCGGTGACATTATCCACCACCTTCATCCCCATCGCCGTCCGCGTCTCCTCCGTCGCGCTGCCGAGATGCGGCAGAAGGACGACGTTTTCCATCGCCTTCAGCTTCTCCGGCACCTGCGGCTCCGCCTCGTAGACGTCGAGCCCGGCCCCACGGATCACACCGGTCTGCAGAGCCGCAATCAGCGCCGTCTCGTCGACGACATCGCCGCGCGCCGTGTTGATCAGGAACGCGCCCTTCTTCATCGCCGCAAAGCGCGCCGCATTCATCAGGTGCCGGTTTTCGGCCCCACCCGGGCAATGCAGCGAGACGAAATCGGCGGCGCCGAGCACGTCCTCGACGGTCGCAAGCTGACGGGCGCCGTAACGGGCGGCCTCGGCTTCATCGACCTTCGAGCGATTGTAGAAGACGACATCCATGCCGAAGCCGAAATGGCAGCGCTGGGCGAAAGCCTTGCCGATGCGGCCGAAGCCGATGATGCCGACGGTCTTGCCCGAGACCTTGGTGCCGATCATGTGGGTCGGGCACCAGCCCTTCCATTCGTCGGCGCGGATCTGGCGCTCGCCCTCCCCGCCGCGGCGCGCGACGGTAAGCAGCAGCAGCATGGCGATATCGGCAGTGCAGTCGGTCAGCACGCCCGGCGTATTCGTCACGGCAATGCCCTTGGCCTTGGCGGCCGCGACGTCGATGTGATTGTAGCCGACGCCGAAATTCCCGAGGATTTTCGCGCGCAGATCGCCCTCGAAGACGGCGGCCGGCAGCTTGTCGGAGACGGTCGGCAGCACCGCGTCGTAGTCGGCGAGCGCCTGGCGCAGCTGATCGGCGGTCATCGGCAGGTCAGCTTCGTTGAGGGTGACGTCGAAACGCTCGGCAAGAGCGGCTTCGGCGGCGGCAGGCCAGCGGCGGGTGACGAGAATGCGCGGTCGGGACATCGAAATTTCCGTTTCTGAATTCTGGCAGGGCGTGAAAGCTAGCCCATCGCATCAGGATTGAAAACGTCACTCCGGCGCAGAACCGTCGCCAAAAACAAAGAAGCCCGGTCGAAACCGGGCTTCTTCTAAACGGTCGGAACCGTGCAAGCGATGCTTACTTCGCGGCCTGCGGGAAGTAGCTGTACTTGCCGTCCGGGCCCTTCTTCCATTCGTACATGATGTAGCCCGGGAGCTTCGGGTCGCCCTTTTCATCGAAGGACATGTCGCCGAGAACGGTCGGGAACGGACCCTTTTCCTTCATGGCCTTGGCAACGGCTTCCGGATCGTTAGAACCAGCGGCCTTTGCAGCGCCTGCGATCGACTGCATCGCAGCGTAGGAGTAGAGGGTGTACGCTTCCGGGTTGAAGCCGGCAGCCTTGAACTTCTCGACGAGGTCCTTGTTGGCCGGGTTCAGCGTCGGATCCGGGCCGAAGGTGTTCAGCGTGCCTTCGACAGCGTCGCCAGCGATCGAAGCCAGTTCGTTCGAAACGATACCGTCACCCGATACGAGCGTTGCCTTCAGGCCCTGGTCCTTTGCCTGGCGGATGATGAGACCAGCTTCGGTGTGCAGACCACCCCAATAGATGATCGAAACGCCAGCTTCCTTCATCTTGGCGATGAGGGCGGAGAAGTCCTTGTCGCCGACGTTGATGCCTTCGTAGACGGCTTCGGTGATACCAGCGGCATTCATGGCCTTCTTGGTTTCGTCAGCGAGGCCCTGGCCGTAAGGCGTCTTGTCGTGAACGACAGCGATCTTGGCGTCCTTGAAGTGGTCGGCAAGATACTTGCCGGCAATCGCGCCCTGCTGGTCGTCACGGCCGCAAGTACGGAACGTGTTCCAGAGACCACGCTCGGTGAACTGCGGGTTGGTCGCAGCCGGGGTGATTTCGAGGATGCCGTTTTCAGCGTAGACTTCAGAAGCCGGGATGGAGACGCCCGAGTTGAAGTGACCGACGACAAACTTGACGCCGTCAGCAACGAACTTGTTGGCGACCGAGATGCCCTGCTTCGGGTCGGAGACGTCGTCGCCGAGCTCGACCTTGATCTGCTCGCCGTTGATGCCGCCAGCAGCGTTGATGTCAGCAGCTGCCTGTTCGGCACCCTTCTGAAGCTGAGCACCGAACGCAGCGTTCGGGCCGGTCAGCGGACCACCAACACCAACCAGCAGGTCAGCGCGAGCGGCGTTGCTGAAAGCAACCATAGCCGTCAGAGCCACTGCCGACAGAAGATACTTCTTCATGTTTTTACTCCCAATTTTTGGGCGGGTTCCGGTCCAAACCCAAGCGCACTACCCACCAATAACTGCGCCGGGGAAAGCTGTTCCTCTCTGGGGGCATGAACCGGCTGCTTTACGCTTTGCCGGCCTGGGCCATGCCCTTCGATTTTTTATCAGTGGCGGATTTCCGTTTGCTTCCGGGCACCGCCGCTGAGGCAATTCATGCCTAGTTTCAACGGGCTGTCAATGTTTGTTCTTCCACGAAAACGCGGAAGTTTTTTCGTACAGCCAGTAATAGTTGTTGACCATCTGATTGGTGCGGCGGAAGCGGAAGCCGGCCGTCGAGAAGACGAGCAGCAGCACGAAATCGATGATGTAGTAGAAGCCGCTCAGCATCGGGCCGTTGAACAGCGCGTGATGCAGGAACTGCATCACCCAGGCGAGCAGGAAGGTATAGGCGATCACCAGCGGGTAATCGCTCCAGCCCTCGGCTGCGGCCTTGCCGGCGCGCCATGCGGTCCAGAAACCGATGAGCATGACCAGCGCGCGGATGACGGTTCTGACGCCCATGTCCGGTTCGAAGAAAAGTCCCTGCATATCAAAGTCTCCCTTCTGCCCGGATCAATGCCGTCCGCCTTCGAGATAGGCGGCACGGACTTCGGGATTGGCGAGAAGTTCCTTGCCGGAACCGCTCATCGTCACCTTGCCGTTCACCATCACGTAGGCGCGATGCGAAAGCTTGAGGGCAGCAAATGCGTTCTGCTCGACGAGGAAGACGGTCAGGCCTTCGGTTTCGTTGAGCTTCTTGATCGCCTCGAAGATGCCCTTGACGATCAGCGGCGCGAGGCCGAGCGACGGCTCGTCGAGAAGCAGCAGCTTCGGACGCGCCATCAGCGCACGGCCGATCGACAGCATCTGCTGTTCGCCGCCCGAAAGCGTGCCGCCGCGCTGCGTCTGGCGTTCCTTCAGGCGCGGGAACATGACGAAGATCTTCTCGAGATCCTCGTGGAAATACTTGAGGTTATCGAGGCCCGCGCCCATCTGCAGATTTTCCAGCACGGTCATGCGCGGGAAAATACGGCGTCCTTCCGGAGACTGGGCGATGCGCAGACGCGCGATTTCGTGCGTCGGCATCTTGGTGATGTCGCGGCCGTCGAAGGTGATCGAGCCGGTGCGCGCCTGCGGGCTGCCGCAGATCGTCATCATCAGCGTCGACTTGCCGGCGCCGTTGGCGCCGATCAGGCTGACGATCTCACCCTTGTTCACTTCGACATCGATGCCGGCGAGAGCGCGGATATTGCCGTAATAGGTCTCGACGCCCTGAACCTTGAGAAGCTGTTCCCCGGCCATCAGTGTGCGCCCCCTTCTACGGTCGCGATGACCTCTTCAACTTCTTCGTCTTCGACACCGAGATAGGCCGCGATGACCTTCGGGTCGTTCTTCACGTGTTCGGGCGTGCCGTCGGAGATCTTCTGGCCATATTCGAGAACGACAACGTGGTCGGAAATCTCCATGACCACCGACATGTCGTGCTCGATAAGCAGGATCGAGGTTCCGGTATCGGCGCGGATGCTGCGCAGCAGCTCGTTGAGTGCCAGCGATTCGCGCGGGTTGAGGCCGGCCGCCGGCTCGTCGAGGCAGAGCAGCTCCGGACCGGTGCACATGGCGCGGGCGATTTCCAGGCGGCGCTGGGCGCCGTAGGGCAGATCGCCGGCCGGGTCGTCGGCGCGATCGATCAGATCGGCCTTTTCCAGCCAGTAGCGGGCAAGCTCGATGGAGGCTGCCGCTTCCTTCTTGTAGCCGCCGATGCCGAGCAGGCCGAGGATCGTGTAACCCGAGGCCTTCATCAGCTTGTTATGCTGGGCGACGAGCAGGTTTTCCAGGACCGTCAGACCCGAGAACAGGCGAATGTTCTGGAAGGTACGGGCGACCTTGGCTTCCTTGGTGATGCGGAAGTCAGGCAGGCGCTCGAGCAGATACTGCTTTCCGCCCTTCTGGTTCATGGTGATCATGCCCATCGTCGGCTTGTAGAAGCCGGTGATGCAGTTGAACACGGTGGTCTTGCCTGCGCCGTTCGGGCCGATCAGCGCAGTGATATCGCCGCGCTTGGCTTCGAAGGACAGATCGTTGATGGCCATCAGGCCGCCGAACTTCATCGACAGGTGCTCGACCTTGAGCAGGCTATCGTTGGACATCGTTTCTACAGGGCTCATCAGCCGTGGCCCTCCTTGGTGAAGCTTCCGGATACCGCCTTGCGCTCCTTGAGGAAGGCGGTCGGTTCACGCGAGCCGACGAAACCGCGCGGCTTGAACAGCATGACCACGACCATGGCCAGGCCGAAGAGCAGCATGCGGTAGAGTTCCGGCGTGAAATCGGGGCCGAAGACGACCTTCAGGAAGTCCATTTCGCGCAGCACTTCCGTGCCGCCGACCATGACGACGGCCGCAATGGCGATACCGGTCAGCGAACCCATGCCGCCGAGAACGACGATGGCAAGGATGACGGCCGATTCCAGGAAGACGAAGGATTCAGGCGAGACGAAGCCCTGACGCGCTGCGAAGAACGAGCCGGCGAAACCGCCGAACATGGCGCCCGTCGCAAAGGCGGTGAGCTTGGTCGTGACCGTGTTGATGCCGAGCGAACGGCAGGCGATTTCGTCTTCGCGCAGAGCTTCCCAGGCGCGGCCGATCGGCATGCGGCGAAGCCGGATGGTGACGTAGGCCGTGATCAGGCAGAGCGCCAGGATCAGATAGAACAGGAAGATCTTGTAATAGGCGGACGACATCGGCAGACCGAGCAGCTTGGCAAAGCCGCCGGCGGATGCATCGAACGGAATGCCGAACAGCGTTGCCTTCGGAATACCGGAGATACCAAAGGTACCCTTGGTCACGTCGGTCCAGTTGATGAGGACGAGACGGATAATTTCACCGAAGGCGAGCGTCACGATGGCGAGGTAGTCGCCGCGCAGACGCAGGACCGGGAAGCCGAGGATGATGCCCCAGAGAGCGGCAAAGATGCCCGAAAGCGGCAGCAGAACCCAGAAGGACAGGCCGAAATAGCTGGAGAGCAGCGCGTAGGAATAGGCGCCGACCGCGTAGAAGGCGACATAGCCGAGGTCGAGAAGACCGGCAAGACCGACGACGATGTTCAGACCCCAGGCCAGCATCACGTAGATAAGGATCTGGATACCGAAGTTGTCGACCCACTTCAGCGAGCCCTGTGCGCCGACCAGCGCATAGATCACCATCGGGTAGAGCAGCAGCGCCACCAGAGCGATCTTCAGGAAATGCGTGTGGAAGAAGCCCTTGTCCGTCGAGATATCGAGCTCGCCGTGCTTTGCCTTGGCAAGTTTGCGGCGGTTGATGTTCGGCTGGACGAAGACGACCATGATGAAGCGGCCGATGGCGGCGATTGCGACGAAGATCGCAAGCAGGCCCCAGCGCTGGACGATGATCAGTTCGTTATTGATGTTCTGCTGCGTGCCGAGACCGACATAGAGAACGAACAGGCCGAGCGAGACGAGACCGGTGAAGAAAGCTTCACGGATACCCTTCTGGACAAGCCCGGCCTCGGGCTTGCCTGCGGAAGTTTCGATGTTTGCCATGACGTTTATACCTTCTCGACTTCCGGCCGTCCGAGAATACCGGTCGGCTTGAAGATCAGGACGAAAGCCAGGATCGCGAAGGTCGCGACGTCCTTGTAGGCGATGGTGAAATATGCGGACCAGAGCGACTCGATGAGGCCGATCAGCAGACCACCGAAGACTGCACCCGGCAGCGAGCCGATACCGCCGAGAACGGCAGCCGTAAACGCCTTGACGCCAGGGGTGAAGCCATCCGTGAAGGACGCAACGCCATAATACATCAGGTACATCGTACCGGCGACGGCAGCGAGCGCGGCGCCCATGATGAAGGTGATGGAGATCGTCTGGTCGACATTGACGCCGAGAAGCGCCGCCATCTTGCGGTCCTGCTCGGTGGCGCGCTGGGCGCGGCCGAGCGCCGTGCGGTTCACGAGGTACCAGAAGGCAGCCAGGAGAACGACGGTGATGACGATGATGATGATCTGCTTCAGCGAGACCGAGATACCGCCGATATTATAGACCGAACTTACCAGCGGCGGGATCGGCTTGTTGCGCGGGCCCTGCGTCACCTGGATGAAGTTGGAAAGCGTGATCGACATGCCGATCGCGGTGATCAGCGGCGCCAAGCGGAACGAACCGCGCAGCGGACGGTATGCAACTCGCTCGATCGTCCAATTCCACAAACTCGTCATCAGCATCGCAACAACAAGCATCGCCAGCAGAAGAACTGCTACCGGAAGACCTGCAAAGATGGATGTGAGAACGAGAAAGACGATAAGAGCAGCGAAACCACCGAGCATGAAGACATCGCCATGGGCGAAATTGATCATGCCGACAATGCCGTAAACCATCGTATAGCCAATAGCGACGAGACCATAGATGGATCCAAGAGTCAGCCCATTGAAGAGCTGCTGGATAAAGTACTCCATATGTCATTTCCCCTGGATGCGAACCAACATGGCTGCATCTCTTTTTGGTTAGGGCTCCGCTTTTAAATCGGAACCTCGTAGCCGCATGCATAGCGCTTTCAGGGAAAATGTGAAGACAAAAAGGCTTTACTGAGTCAGATTCTTGCTCAACTGCGCTTAAATGGCGCGATACAAATCAAAATCCACACGAAAAAGGCATTATATGACAAAAATTTAGCCAAACCGCGCCTGTGGATTAACCATTGCGGCAATTCGGTGGCAGTCATCATTTCCGATTTGCGAATGCTATTCCACAAGACTGGAATTCGAAGCAAATTCTGACCAGCTAAAACGCGAGCCGGTGAAAACTATTCCAGGCCACCGCCTTTGACTGCGACGAGCAGGAAAAATGCAAAACTCTGGCCTCATCCCTATATTTGCGGCTATAGTTGCCGCTTCGCCGGGTTCGCTTCCCGGCCCCAAACCGCAAGAGCCGATGCTATCGACATTCGAAAATGCAGCCCTGGAAGCAGGACGGAAGATCATCGAGATATTCCGCGCCGGATGCACTGTCTCGACCAAGGCCGATGCCACGCCGGTGACGCTCGCCGATCATGAGGCCGAGATCATCATCCTGGCGCATCTGAGCCGCGACTTCCCCGACATTCCTGTCATCGCCGAGGAATCGGTGGCCGCGGGACATGTGCCTGACATCGCCGGCCGCGCCTTCTTCCTTGTCGATCCGCTCGATGGCACGCGCGAGTTCGTCGACAAGCGCAAGGAATTCACGGTCAATATCGCCTATATCGAAAACGGCGTACCGCTGGCGGGCATCGTCTACGCCCCTGCCCTCGGCGTCGCCTTCGTCGGCGAATCGGGCAGCGCCGAAAAGCTGCATGTCGGCGACGACTTCACCGTTGACCGCCGCGAGAAGATCGCCGTGCGCGACGAGCCGGAGCATCGCCTGGCGCTCGCCAGCCGCTGCCACAACAGCCCGGCCACCGACAGCTTCCTGAAGAAGCACGCCATTTCCGAATGCACCAATATCGGTTCTTCGCTGAAATTCTGTCTGCTCGCCGAGGGCAAGGCCGATGTCTATCCGCGCTTCACCCGCACGATGGAATGGGACACGGCCGCAGGTGACGCGGTACTGCGGGCCGCGGGCGGCACGACGCTGACGCTGGACGGCGAGCCTCTCGGCTACGGCAAGCCCGGCGATCCGGATTTCGTCAATCCGGATTTCATCTCCTGGGGCAGCCGCAAGCGGGCGCTGCAGCGCGCATAGGCAAGGCCGAAATGGCTTGGAGATCAGCGGGAAGCGAACCTTGCCCTCCCCGCGCATCTGAGCGGACATAAGATCAGCGGCACCGCTATGGAGGCCGCATGCATGTCCGACATGACAGTCAATCTCGCCCTTCCCTATATCCTGCCGTCGCAGGCCCAGAAGCACGTCACCCATAACGAAGCGCTGCAGCTGATCGACGCCGTGACCCAGCTGACGATATCAGCCGAAGCGTCAGCCGCGCCGGAAGACCCGGCCGAAGGCGCCTGCTATCTCGTCTCTGCTGGTGCAACCGGCACCTGGTCCGGTAAGGACGGCCGTCTCGCCTTCCGGCAGGACGGCGCCTGGATCTACATTCTGCCGCGCGATGGCTGGCGGGCCTATTTCGCCGCCGTATCGAGGCTCCGCATCTTCGCCGCCGGCGTCTGGAGCGATCTGGTGCCGCCGCCACCGGCAAGCCTGCCGCTTCTCGGCCTGAACGCCAGCGCCGACGCACAGAACCGGCTGGCCGTCGCCTCCCCCGCCAGC
Organism: Rhizobium sp. Rhizsp82; assembly: GCF_047325115.1. Classification (NCBI taxonomy): domain Bacteria; kingdom Pseudomonadati; phylum Pseudomonadota; class Alphaproteobacteria; order Hyphomicrobiales; family Rhizobiaceae; genus Rhizobium; species Rhizobium sp. Rhizsp82. The sequence goes on from NZ_CP168570.1 coordinate 3,734,416, forward strand.
CTCTTCAATCACGAGGGCCACGGCCATCAGGTGAAGGTCAACAAGGCATCCGCTGCCGAAACGGCCTCGCTGCTCTTCCAGTCCAACTGGTCTGGCCGGGCCGAGATGGGGCTTGCCGGAAATGATGAATTCGCAATCAAGGTCAGCGGTGACGGGTCTGCCTGGGAAACGGCGCTGTCGATCGCCGCAGGTGGCATCGTCAAGACCCCTGCCCGCCCGGTCGCCCGCGGCGCACTGGCGGCGGCGACCACGACGCCCGGCAACAACACCCGCACCGGCTTCAATGCGCTGCATGTGCAGCAGGGCGGTTTCTCGCTCGGCGCGGCTGTCCCCTCTGGCAGCGGCAACCGGCTGACGGTTCCGGCCTCGGGTCTCTACCTGCTGATTCTGTCGGTGAGCACCGTGACGAGCTCGGCTTATGGCGCGCGGCTGGAAGCCAATGGCAGCACGGCGCTTGCGGCGATCGCCGGTCCGGCGACCACCGTCGCATCAAGACAGACGGCCTTCGGCCTCGCCCAGCTTACCGCCGGCGACTGGCTGTCGATCCTGCATACGGGAACGGCGCAATATAAGTTCGGCGCCGGAGAAACGGAGATCAGTGCGATCCTGCTCTAAGGATCAGAGCAGGCGGTAGCGGAGCGCACGGGCGACGGCCTGCATGCGATTGACCGAATCGAGCTTGCGCATCGCGCTCTTCAGATAGCCGACGACGGTATGCGACGAGAGATCGAGAATGATGGCAATCTCGTCGCTGCTTTTTCCAGCAGCCGACCAGCGCAGACATTCGATTTCTCGACGCGTCAGCGTTTCCGCCGGCCCTTCTTCACCGCGATTGGCAATGCTGAACCGGTCAAGCGCCTGCATCGCCGCGAAGAAAAGTGCCATCTGCTCTTCATATTCGAGCGCAGCGCGCGTTCCGGAGAATGCAAAGATGTACTGTTTTAGATCAGCGTCATGCAGCGAAAAGCCGAAAGTTGCCTGCAGGCCATGCATCTGGAAGACCGCGTTCAACCGGCGGTTTTCAATATTTGCAGCCGCGCCGCCAAAAGTTCCCGCATTGCAATAGACCGGGATGATCGTGTGCTTCAGCGCGTTAACCAGCTCGCTGCAGTAAAACATGTCGGCCTCTTCATAGAGGTTGACGAGCGTCTGCGGCCAGTTGCTGGCAATGCGGTTTTCGACAAAGGAGGTGGCGTCGCCGCGCGGGAAGGATGCAATAAGGAAAAAATCGAAGCCCGCTTCCTTGGTCATGCGCTCAAGGCTGCGCTTGAACTCGATCTTGAGATCGCCTTGGCGGGCGGTGGTAGAAAGCGAAAAAGCGTTATCGTCTGCGCAGTTACGCACTGCGCGCTCACGTCTCGTCATCTCTTATGTCCTCAACCGCGCGCGCCTGCCCAGCTCTCGCACCGGCAGGCCATCCACGGCGCCGGAAACAGCAAAAGAAAGCCGCGAAGCCCCGCGTCGGTGTGACGGGAGCTGCAAACACTATTCTTTGACTGATACTGCGAGAAGAACGGAGACGATGTCTTGCGCTCATTCTTAATGTTGCAGCGCTTATAAATCTTCCCGCGAAATATAGATATTATTTATTACGCATGGGAGCCATGCAGCCGGCTCAAATTGACGTAACGGAAGTTCGTCCCGGGGTGGGTAGCTCCGGCACTTAAAGTTGTTATCAAAGTCTTACGATCAGTTTAGGCAATTTTTAAATGTGACGGGCTAGAGTGCCATCTGTGGTCTTGAGTTGTGTAGAGAGTCCCAATGACCGAAATGATACGACCCCGAGTAAAATATGTCATCGGCCCCGATGGCAGCCCGCTTACGATTGCGGACCTTCCCCCGCCGAATACCCGGCGCTGGGTGATCCGTCGCAAGGCTGAGGTTGTCGCGGCAGTTCGCGGTGGCCTGTTGAGCTTGGAAGAAGCGTGCGAGCGTTACACGCTCACCGTTGAGGAATTCCTGTCCTGGCAGTCGTCGATCAGCAGCCACGGCCTTGCCGGCCTGCGCACGACGCGTATCCAGCAGTACCGCCACTAATCGCCGCAAGGCAACGACATTACTTCGGGCCGGACGCATTCTCGCTAAGAGAATGAAGAAGGCCCGAAATTATTGTCGACGCGGCGTAGCACCAGAGGCCGGGCTGGGTGAAAGCATCCGCAAGCCCCGTCGTCTTTGCCGCCGCAATCACGACCGCCACCAATAAAACGTCCATCATTGACCACTTGGACAGGTGAGGTACGGCGTGACGATAAAACCAGCTGCCGGTTCCGCCGCCGGCCGCTGTCGCCTCAACGGCGAGACTGACAATCTTGCAGACCGGCAGAATGATCGACACGAGAACGACGATCGCCGCAAGCAATGCATCGCCGCCGCTCCACAGCGAAGCGATGATCCCGATCAGCGACGGCGTCTTGTCGAAAAAGTAAAGCGTCTCGAAGCGGATCAGCGGCAGCACCAGCCCAAGCGCCAGAAAGAACGGCGCCGCAACCAGAAGCACCGGCTTTATCCACGCCAATCTCGCCATCAATCCCTCTCCCCCGTCAATCCGATGAACACTGCGTCGCCACCCGCCCCGGCTTGTGAGCCCCTGCCCGTCATGCCACGTTCGGGCAACGCAACTCTTTCGGAGGACAATAGAATGGATATCCGCAACGAAGAAAATGCCTCGGGCGGCCGTTATGTCGCTGAAGTCGAGGGACACGAGGCCGAAATGAGCTATTCCCGCACCTCGCCGAAGCTCGTCATCATCGACCACACCGGAGTTCCCGATGCACTGCGCGGCAAGGGCGTCGGCCAGGCACTCGCCCTGCACGCCGTCGAGGAAGCCCGCAAGGGCGGCTGGAAGATCTTCGCGCTCTGCCCTTTCTTCAAGGCACAGTCCCAGCGCCACGAAGAATGGCGCGATGTCGTGAACTGAGAGGCATTTGGCAAACGCCCGTCCACCGATTATCCTGACATCAAGAGGTGACCGATGGCTCGCTTAACAATATCGCTTTCCGATCAGCAGAGTGACTGGGTCGAAAGCCGCGTCAGCAAAGGCAACTATGCCAATGCTGAAGACTATCTGCGCGACCTGATCCTGATGGACCGGGCGCAGCAGGGCGAGACGCTGTCGGTCACCGAACTTCAGGACATCGTCGCCGCGTCGCGGGCAAGCGGCACCGGCAAGCGAAGCGTGGATGAGATTTTCGCCGAGGCGGAAGCGCTCGCTGCGCGCCGCACCGGTGCCTCTTGAGCCGATATGTCTTAACCGCACGCGCCGAGCGCGACCTCCTCACCATTTTTCTGCAAAGCATCGAGCTCTTCGGCGTGCCTCAGGCGAGGCGCTACCGGGACAGCCTGAAGAACTGTTTCGAATTGATCGCCGGCAACCCCGATATGGGACGGCCCGCCAGCAGGATTGGCGAGGGTGTCAGGCGCCACGAGCACCAAAGCCACATCATTCTTTATGACAAGGTTAGCGAAGGCGTGCGCATCCTGGCGCTGGTTCCGTCGAAAAGCGTCCGTCTTCTGAAACTCTGACGGTCAAAAAACACCAAAAGCCACGTATGACGGACTGAGGCCCATCATACGTGGCTTTTTCTTCGGCGATTCCCCAGGATGCCGGTGACGGCATCCATCGCCAGCTTGATTACGCCCGTGCGCGAATTGCGCCGTCACGCTCCTCGAGGGCGGCTGCGCGGGCATATTCTGCCTGCATCTCCTCGAGCGCCTGTTCCAGAGCTTCTTCCTGCATCTTCAGTTCCTTGATCGAAACCTGAAGATTGTCGGCGCGCTGACGAGCGGCCTTGGCGAAGGTCGGGTAGGCGAAGTGATTCGGATCGGAAATGCCGGACTTCTTCTCTTCGACGACGATCTGGCTTTCCAGATCCTTCGTCATCCGTTCGAATTCCGACATCATCATCTGCAATTGCTGCAGCTGACGTCGTTTTTCGTTCACCTGAAATTCCTTCAGGCGAACTAGGCTCTCACGCGACTTCATACGCATTACTCCAGTGATGCGAGACCCCGGCTCTACTAAATTGCCCCTTGCGCACCGCTTTGAGACGGTCTGCCCAAAAAATTTCCGTCGGTATTAACAAAAACCTACCGCTGGTAACCTTTCGTTTACGGGCATCGTTAATGATAGGCCCGATGATTTAAGGCTCGGTAAACATCACTACGCGATTTCCGAAACCTTTTCATTGCTGAGTCGAATGAATCGCTTAGCGGCCGTTCTTAATGTAAAAGTTAAGGATTCGGCCTTGCGGATTCTCGTTGGAAAACAGCGGAATGGACAAAATATTTAATAAATTCGTTACCCCTTGCCAGAGTGGAATAGAATTTGTTAACCATTTCGTGGCAGCTTCCAAATCACGCAGTGACATATTTCGGTATCGCGTAGGGGGCCAGACCACCTTTCGGCGGCGGTAAAGGGGATAATAATGCGGGTACTACTGATTGAAGACGACAGCGCGACAGCGCAGAGCATCGAACTGATGCTCAAGTCCGAGAGTTTTAACGTTTACACCACCGATCTCGGTGAAGAAGGCGTCGACCTCGGCAAACTGTATGATTACGACATCATCCTTCTCGATTTGAACCTTCCCGACATGTCCGGATATGAAGTGCTTCGCACTCTCCGCCTGTCCAAGGTCAAGACACCGATCCTCATCCTCTCGGGTATGGCCGGCATCGAAGACAAGGTCCGCGGTCTCGGCTTCGGCGCCGACGACTACATGACCAAGCCGTTCCACAAGGACGAGCTCGTCGCCCGCATCCACGCCATCGTCCGCCGTTCGAAGGGCCACGCTCAGTCGGTCATCATGACGGGCGAGCTCATCGTCAACCTCGACGCCAAGACCGTCGAAGTCGGTGGCCAGCGCGTTCACCTGACGGGCAAGGAATACCAGATGCTGGAGCTGCTTTCGCTCCGCAAGGGTACCACCCTCACCAAGGAAATGTTCCTGAACCACCTCTATGGCGGCATGGACGAACCGGAACTGAAGATCATCGACGTCTTCATCTGCAAGCTGCGCAAGAAGCTCGCGAATGCTGCCGGCGGCGCCAACTACATCGAAACCGTCTGGGGCCGCGGCTATGTGCTGCGCGAGCCCGATGGCAGCGAATACGCCGAAAGCGCCTGATACCGAACCCCCTTTACCAATTCAGAAATCCCGCCCTTCCGGCGGGATTTTTTTGTTTGTGCGGGCCGTAAAGTGGCAGGGTTCTGCCACGGCATGGGCACACGCAGAAATGCTCGGGACAGGCCCGAGCATCGTAAGAACTTGAAATGGAGAAGAGAATTAGGCGGCGATCGCCCGGTTGCCGAAGACGGCGGTCAGGATCTTGCGGTCGAATGGCTTCAGCAGGAAGTCGGTCGCCCCTGCCCGCTTTCCGGCCATCAGCTTCTTCAGATCGGCTTCGATGACGCAGTAATAGATCTTCACTTCCTTGCCGCCATCCATGCCGCGGATGGTGGTGATCAGCTCGAGGGCGCCCTCGATGCCGGAATCGACGATGAGGTAATCGGGCAGTTCCGTCTGGCAGGCCGACAGCGCTTCGGAAGCGTTTGACGCCTCGCTGACCAGGAAATCGAGTTCGGACAGGATACGCTTTCCGACCTTGCGAACGACGTCCGAACTGTCGGTGATCATGAAACGCTGCATGACTGCTCCTTCGCCCCACTTCTGTCCCGGTGGCGCTTCCTCAGCCTGAAAGGATAGGTCGATTAGGCTAAGGAAGTCTTACCGAGAAAGAGACAAACTGCTCTCATGCAACCGTAACGTTAGGCCGCAGCGATTTCGGCTGTAAAAATAATCTCTTCGCCGGTTGCCGAATGGCCGAGCTGCATGCCGCATTCCTCGGCGAGCAGGACGGTGTAATAGGGCTGGATCGAGTGGGCATCGACAGCCTCTTCGACATGGCCGGAAGCGATCTCGACGAATTTCGGCGGCATGCGCATCAGCTTGCCCTTGGCGACGAGCTTGAACTTGGCGTCGAATTCCGGATTTTCCAGCGTGATCTCGATCGAGCCGCCGCGCGGGATCGAGGAGTAGGCAACGAGGAACAGGTTCAGCAGCAGCTTCACGCGGTTCTTGGCGACGATGGCGCGCGGGCCAGTCCAGGTGACCTCGGTCTTCTTCTCGGCGGCCGCGAAATCCTTGGCGGCGCGCTCGGCTTCGCCCGTGTCGATCGACGCGCCGACGGAGCCGGAGGCACCGAAGGCAAGACGGGCGAACTTGAGGCGGACGGAGGCGTTCAGCGCGCTGGTGCGGATTAGATCCATGGCATCGGCATCGGCACCGCCCTCATCGAGCAGTTCCAGGCCGTTGTTGATGGCGCCGACGGGCGAGATGACGTCATGGCACACGCGGCTGCAAAGAAGAGCAGCCAGGTCCGGGCCGGTCAAAGTAAGATTTGGGTTCTTGGACATCATCGTCTCCTGATGGCGAATACTTCATTCCGCCATATCTTGCCTGATCAAAATTGCACGAAGTTTGCGCCCGTACTCGGCGCCATAATGACACCATATTTGGTAAACCGATTGTTAAGACGATCGGAGCAAAATGCGTCAATTGCCGGAAACGGCTCATTGAACCGACCATGATGAACGGATGACACCATGCACCTTCAATCCCCAGGAAGATTTATGGGCTTCTGCCGGCTTATTGTCGCGCTGACCATTTCTGCATTCATGCTCTCCTCGCAGCAGGCGGCCGCCCAGCAGGCCAACAGCAGCCAGTACACCGTGCAGGAGATCGTCGACGCCGGCCACTCCTTCTTTGGCTCCACCAGCGGCGGCCTCGCCAAGGTTGTCGAAGCCGCCTTCCAGAAATACGGCCTGCCGAACGGCTATATTCTCGGCCAGGAAGGCTCTGGCGCCTTCATCGCCGGCCTGACCTATGGCGAGGGCCAGCTCAACACCAAGAATGCCGGCGAGCATCCGCTGTACTGGCAGGGTCCGTCGCTCGGCATCGACTACGGCGGCCAGGGCACCCGCGTCATGATGCTGGTCTACGACCTTCCCTCGATCGACAGCATCTATGCCCGTTTCGGCGGCGTTAGCGGGCAGGCCTTCGTCATCGCCGGCTTCGGCATGACGCTTCTTAAGAACAACAATGTCCTCGTCGTACCGATCCGTACCGGCGTCGGCGCACGCCTCGGCGTCAACGTCGGCTACCTGAAGATCACCCCCGGCCCGACCTGGAACCCCTTCTGATAATGGAGTGGACGGCGGGATTCTTGCCCGCCGTCACCCATCCGCCACTTGCCGCGCGCGCATCGCGTGCGTAATCATTGGCGCGAAGCAAATCACTTTCTGGAAGCATTGACCGCGCCGTGATCGAATACGCTCTTCTATTCGGGCTGGGTTTTCTGACAGCGGCCTTCCTGGTCTTCCTGGTTTCCCCCGCCATCCACCGCCGCATCGTCTGGTATACGGAAAACCGGATGAAGGCGACGATGCCGCTGAGCCCGCAGGAAGTGCGCGCCCAGAAGGATATGGTCCGCGCCCTCTACGCCGCCGACAATGCCCGCACCACGCAGGATCTTGCCCGCGAGCGCGAGAAGTCGCTGTCGCTGCAGCTGCGCCACGATTCGCTGGCGCTCGATGCCGGCCGGCTGGCCGCCGAGATCAGCACCCTGCAGGGCCAGATCAGCGATCTCAACGTCGAGGCCGCCGAACTGCGCTCGCATCTGCGCAAGGACGAGAACTATATCAGCCAGCTGAAGACCAGCCTGCACATTGCCGAGCAGTCGAGCTCGCAGAAGGAAGGCGAACTCGAAGCGCTGCGCAGCCGCCTGAACAAGCTTGCCGAACAGTCCGACAACCTGAAGATCGACATGGCGGCTCGCGAAACCGAGATCGAAAGCGTGAAGTTCCGCGCCAATGCGCTGCGCGACGAGCGCGATACGCTGCGCCAGGACGTCAACCTCCTGCAGAAGCGCGCCAAGGATGCCGAGCAGAAGCTGACCCAGCAGGAACACATGGTGATCCGCCTGGAAGACAAGGCAGCCCGCGAAACGGCATCCGCTTCCGACAAGGAAACGCTGCTCACCCGCCGCCAGCAGGAAATCGCCAAGCTGAAGGAACAGCTGAAGGGCGCCAATTCCGAACTTCGTAAGGCAAGCCGCGCCATGCGCGACGCCGGCGTTTCCGGCTCGCTGCTGAACGCCCTGCCCGATGCACCACCGGCCGAGCCGGAAGAGAGCATCGATCCTGCCGCCGTTGCCGCAAGGCTGGCAGACGATGTCCGCACCCGCAGCGCCGACGTCTCCGACCGCATCCTCAAGGCCAAGACCGTCACCGGCAAGGATAGCGCGCTGCGCGAAGAGATCGCCTCGATCGCCGCCAAGGTGGTGGCGCTGACGGCATTGAAGGAAGGCGAGACCTCGCCGATCCGCAAGCTGCTGCCTGAAACCGCCGAGACCGGCGCTCAGGACCGCCTCAATCTCGCCGGCCGCGCCGCCGCGATCCTCACCGAAGACAAGTAAGCGTCAGATCCGCTTGGCGACAGACGCCATGGAAAACAGCGCGATCCCGGTTGCCGTCGCGACGTTCAGGCTGTCCAGCCCTTCGGACTGCGGAATGCGGGCGCTGCGGAAGCGTGCGAGAATCTCCGCCGGCAGCCCCTCCCCCTCGGTTCCCGCCACCAGCGCCATGCGCGGCGACGCCGGGATGTCGCGGATATCGACGGTGCCGCGCGGCGACAGCGTCCAGATATCGAAGCCGCGTTCCGCGAGCCCGCTCAACAGGCCCAGCGCCGAACCGCTGCGCTCGTAGGGAACGCTGAGCACCGAACCGACCGAGACGCGCAGCGCCTTGCGGTAGAGCGGATCGCAGGAGGTTTCGTCGAGGAAGATCGCATCGGCCTTGAAGGCCGCCGCATTGCGGAACATCGATCCGGCATTGTCGTGATTGGAAATGCCGCATCCGGCAATCACCAGCGCCTGTTCCGGCAGCCGGTCGAGGAGGCTCGTCTCGGGCGAAAGCTTCCGGCCGAGCGCCAGCACGCCGCGATGCAGGTGAAAGCCGACAATGCCATCGAGCGTTTCGGCTTCGGCAATATAGACCGGTACATCGTCAGGGAATTCGGCAACGATATCGGCAACGCCTGCCGCGCGGTTGGCGAGCAGCAGGATCTTTTCGGCGGCGAACGTGCCGCGGCGATGCGCCTGCGCCAGCATGCGCAGCACGACGGTGCCCTCGGCGATGAACCGTCCCTGCCGCCCCGTCAGGTCCCGCTCGCGGATCTCGCGGAACTCCGCGATCCGCGGATCCGCGGCATCAACGATCATGACGGGAGCGGCCGCCATGGCTCAATTGCCGGCGACGGTGATATCGGCGACGGTATGGCCCGTCTTGGTATCGACGACGATCGCCCGGTGCTTGCCATCGGCGCCCTGGCCGTAGAACAGGATTTGGCTGCCCGAAAGCGAGGTCGACTGAACCGCAAAGCCTGAAGGCAGCGTGACTGTGCCGCTGACCGGCGAACCCGACGGCACGCCGTTCGAGGCAACGGGTGCGCTACCCGCAGGTTCCGTCCGCGTCACCTTGTAGACAACGGCGCCGAAGACCGCCATAAGGCTCACAAACATGATGGCGCCCGAGACGATCTGCAGGCGAACCATCTTGCGCCGGACATTTTCCATTGCCGGATCAAGGGGCTTTTCTTCCTGGTCGTCTATCTCGATTTTCGTCATTACGGCGTCCTATGAATTCCTCGGAGAAGAAGCGTCTTGAGCGACCCCTTTAAACAAGCATCCGGCATTAGGAAAGTCCTGACGGCAGACGAGAGCGCCGAAGGCCGCCTCGATGCCTGGCTGACGGCCCAGCTCGGCGCCGAATTTTCGCGCAGCCGCGTCAAGGTGCTGATCAAGGACGGAATGCTGACGGTCAACGGCGCTCCGGCCGCCGATCCGCAGAAGAAGGTGAAGCCCGGCGAGACCTACGAGATCCTGTTGCCCGAGCCTGAGGACCCGGAACCCAAGGGCGAGGACATCCCGCTCGACATCCTCTTCGAGGACGACGACGTCATCGTCATCTCCAAGCCGTCGGGCCTCGTCGTCCATCCGGCCGCCGGCAACTGGACCGGCACGCTGGTCAATGCGCTGATCCACCATTGCGGCGAGAGCCTTTCCGGCATCGGCGGCGTCAAGCGCCCCGGCATCGTCCACCGGCTGGACAAGGATACGACGGGCGTGATGATCGTGGCAAAGAACGACGTCGCCCATCGCCATCTGTCGCTGCAATTCGCCGATCACGGCCGCACCATGCCGCTCGAGCGCGCTTACCAGGCGATCGTCTGGGGCCGTCCGCCGACGCTGAAGGGCACGATCGACGCACCGCTCGGCCGCGGCACCGCCGACCGCACCCGCCGTGAAGTGAAGCGCGCCGGCAATCAGGAAGCTGACGAGGCGATCACCCATTACGAGGTGCTGGAGCGCTTTCACGAGACGTCGAACGCGCTGTCGCTGGCCTCGCTCGTCGAGTGCCATCTCGAAACCGGGCGCACGCATCAGATCCGCGTCCACATGGCCCATATCGGCCACCCGCTGCTCGGCGATGCCGTCTATGGCGGCGGCTTCAAGACCAAGGCGAACCTCCTGCCCGATGATGCCCGCAAGGTCGTCAATGGCTTCAAGCGTCAGGCTCTCCACGCCTATATGCTGCAGTTCGAGCATCCCCGGACCGGTGAGATCATGCGCTTCGAGGCGCCGCTGCCTGATGATATGATGGAGCTTGTCGAGGCTCTTCGCGGGGCGTCTCTATAACGCCTTCGTGAAGACCCCTCTGGCCTTGAACCCCTGTTCGGCCATACTTATCTGTATATGGACTTAGTGCGGGCTCTAGTTTGAGGCGCACGTCCCGGTTTGCCTTTATCGACGCGGGGACGCGTTCCATCGGGAACCGGAATCTATATAGGAGGGTGCAATCATGGCCCGTAACAACCTGCCATCCATTACGGCCGGCGAAGCCGGTCTTAACCGTTACCTCGACGAAATCCGCAAGTTCCCGATGCTGGAACCCCAGCAGGAATACATGCTCGCCAAGCGCTATGCCGAACATGGCGACCGCGATGCTGCGCACAAGCTCGTCACCAGCCATCTGCGCCTCGTTGCGAAGATCGCAATGGGCTATCGCGGCTATGGCCTGCCGATCGGCGAAGTCGTCTCCGAAGGTAACGTCGGCCTCATGCAGGCCGTGAAGAAGTTCGACCCGGAACGCGGCTTCCGCCTGGCAACCTATGCCATGTGGTGGATCAAGGCCTCGATCCAGGAATATATCCTGCGTTCGTGGTCGCTCGTGAAAATGGGCACGACCGCCAACCAGAAGCGTCTGTTCTTCAACCTGCGCCGCCTGAAGGGCCGCCTCCAGGCGATCGACGATGGCGACCTGAAGCCGGAACACGTCTCCGAGATCGCGACCAAGCTCAACGTCTCCGAGGAGGAGGTCGTATCGATGAACCGCCGCCTGTCTGGCGACGCGTCGCTCAACGCCTCGATCAAAGCGTCCGAAGGCGATAGCGGCCAGTGGCAGGATTGGCTGGTCGACGATCACGACAGCCAGGAAGAAGTGCTCATCGAGCAGGACGAACTCGACACCCGCCGCCGCATGCTGTCCAAGGCAATGAGCGTGCTGAACGACCGCGAACGCCGCATCTTCGAGGCACGCCGCCTCTCCGACGATCCGGTGACGCTGGAAGACCTGTCGTCCGAGTTCGACATCAGCCGCGAGCGCGTCCGCCAGATCGAAGTCCGCGCCTTTGAAAAGGTCCAGGACGCGGTCCGCAAGGAAGCGCTGGAAATGGCCAAGGCCGTCCGCGTGGTCGAAGCCACCGCCTAAGGCGCAAGCGTCAAGACAAACGAAAAGGCGGGTCGATGACCCGCCTTTTTTGTTTCTGCGATGCGCCTCGCCTTACTGGCTGGTGCTGACGTCGCCGAGCGTGCCCCAGTCGCGGATCGCGGTGGTGAACGCCTGGGCGCCGGTCGAGCCCTTCTGCATGGTGATCAGGGCGCGGCGGCCGTTGCGGTAGGTGATCGGGATATCGATCCAGTCGCGGGTGGCGAGCAGATCAAGGTTCGACTTGCGGGCATCCGGATAGTCGTTGAGCGCGATCATGTGGAAGTCGTCGGTGATCTTGGCGGGCACCGCGATCAGCGCGTCGCCGCGATCCTGCTCCGTGCGCTTCATCGAGATGCGCTGGACGCTGTCGATCTTGCCGCCTTCGAAATTCGGCGGCACCGAGAAGACAATCTCGACCAGATGGCTGGCGGGCAGCGACGGGTCGGAATTGCGCTTGAAGGTGACGAGGGCCGAGAGATTGCGCTCGGGAACGGTGACGTTGCCCTGAACGGTCGCGACGTCCTTGCCGCTTGCATCCTTCTCGTGCTGGACGCTCCAGACGACCGAGCCCTGGATCGCCGTCGGCGAGCTCTGGCCGATGCGCTCTTCATAGAGGAACATCTTTTCCGAAGCGCCGACCGGCGCGGTCACCTGCGGCTGCGCGGCCGCGGCATCGCCTGCAGCCGGCGGCTGGGCAGCGGCCGGATCCGTCTGGGCGGCCGGTTGCGCCGGAGCCTGGGCCGGTGCGGAAGAAGCAATGCTCTGCTGCGCGACGGACTTGCCTTCGGCAGTCGGCGTTGCGGCGGCGGTCGCCGGGCCGGCATCGGTTTCGGTGCCGTCGGCCATCAGGCGCTGGTTGAACTTGTTGGTGACGGAGGCGCCGTCATCGAGCGCAGCAACCTGCTTGTTGGCGTCGGCGGCAGGTGCTGCCGAGCTGCCATTGGCGGCCGGTGCCGCAGTGCCAGACGCAGGAGGCGTCGTTGCCGACGGCGTGGTGCTGGCGGCAGGCGCGGTCGTCTCGGCGGTCTTCGGCGCCGAGCTGATCAGGCCGTTGACCATGGCGTTCAGCTGGTCGCGGTTCATCCATGCGGCATAGCCGGCACCGCCGAGAACGGCGAGCACCAGGACGATGCCGATGATGCGGCCGAGGCCGAAGCGGCGGCGCTTCGGCTCCATGCGGAAATTCTTGTTCTGCAGCTTGGCAGCGACGATCTGGTCGATATCGGCAACCGGAGCCGTATCGTCATCGTCATTGGCAACGGAACCACGGCGGCCGTAGCCACGCAGCGCTTCGGCTTCCTTCCACTCGCTGCCGGGAACATCCGGCGCGGGCTGCTGCGGCTTGTTGCCGTGCACTTCGGAAAACAGATCGGAATCGTCTGCGCGCGCCTGGGCGTTGTCGGCCTTCTTCGGCGCATCGATCGGCGGCAGGTCGTCGAAAGCTGCGGCCTCCCACGAGAAGCCCTCGTTGGCAGCGGGCATCTTCGCCGCTTCAGGCGCGGTCTGCAGGCCAGACAGCGCTTCCTCGAAGGCGCGCGCACCGGCGTCCGCCGAAGCGGCAGGGGCGAGGCCCGAGAAATTGTGCAGTTCCTGGTCGGCCCAGACGGTATCGGCATCCTTCGGCGGCTCTGCCGGCGTCTCCGCGGCTGGCTCGTTCCATACGGGATCGAAGCGCGCGGCGGCTTCGCTCTGCAGCGGCTCTTCCTGCGTCTGCTCGACGAATTCCTGCGGCTTTTCGAAAGAAGCGAAGGGCTCTACCAGCCGGTTGGCCGGATTGTATTCGCTTGCCCGCACCGGCTCGACGGCTTCCACCGGCTCCGGCTCAACGACAGGCTCTTCATACACGGCCGGTTCGGCAGCGTGATATTCAGGCTCTGCGGGCTCTTCGTGATGCGGCGCCGGCCAGGCTTCGGTGGGCGCATCCTCGACAGGCTGCTGCCACGGTGCCTGTTCGGCATGGACTTCAGGCTCGGCGTGAACCTCCGGCTCAACGTGAACTTCAGGCTCCGCGTGAACGTCATGCTCTGCGCGAACTTCCGGCTCGGCATGAACCTCGGGCTCGACAGCATGCACCGGCTCATCGTGATAGACGGCCTGTGGCTCTTCATAAGCGGGTTCAGCGGCAACCGGCTCTTCGTAAACCGGATGCTCTTCGTGAGCGACTTCCTCGACCGGCTCGGCAGCCGACTCGACGGCATGCTCCTCGGCGGCGGCAACCGGCTTTTCAGCCGGAGCGGCGGGCTCTTCGTAATGCGGCTCTGGCGCGGCCTCTTCGGCAACGACCGCGGCGGCTGCCTCATCGGGCAGCGCCTCGGCATGTTCGGCCTCGACTTCGCGAATGGCGGCATCCAGCTTTTCAAGCTGCCGTTGCAGCATCGCTTCCGGCGGACGCGGTTTCATGTTTTCGAGCTGCCGCTGCACTGCGCCGCGGGCACGCTCGTAAACCTTCACCCGCATCTCGGGGGTATTCTCGGTCAGACCGTCAACGGCCCGCCGGATGACTGCAATAAAATCCGCCATTCGTACTTTCTCAAAAGGCCCGGCTTAAAGCACGGGCCAAATCGGTATGACCCGCGACATTAATCCTCAAAGGGATCGGTCACAAGTATCGTGTCATCTCGCTCAGGGCTTGTGGACAACAGGGCCACCGGCGCGCCGATCAGTTCTTCGACCTGGCGCACATACTTGATCGCCTGCGCCGGAAGATCGGCCCAGCTGCGGGCGCCGACGGTGGATTCCTTCCAGCCTTCAAGCGTGATGTAGACCGGCTCGACGCGAGCCTGAGCAGCCTGGCTTGCCGGAAGATAATCGATCTCCTTCCCGTCAAGCTTGTAGGCGACGCAGATCTTCAGTTCGTCGAGACCGTCGAGAACGTCGAGCTTGGTGAGCGCGATGCCGGTGATGCCGGAGGTCTTCACCGTCTGGCGCACCAGAACCGAATCGAACCAGCCGCAGCGGCGCGGACGGCCGGTGTTGACGCCGACTTCGCGGCCGACGGTCGACAGGTGCTTGCCGATCTCGTCATGCAGCTCGCAGGGGAACGGGCCCTCGCCGACGCGCGTCGTGTAGGCCTTGGTGATGCCGAGGACGTAACCGATCGCCGTCGGGCCGAGGCCGGAACCGGCAGCCGCCTGACCGGCAACGGTGTTGGACGAGGTCACATAGGGATAGGTGCCGTGGTCATTGTCGAGCAGCGCGCCCTGCGCACCTTCGAACAGGATGCGGGCGCCGGCCTTGCGCTGGTCGTCGAGGAGGCGCCAGACCTGGTCGACATAGGGCAGGACCTGATCGGCAACGTCGTGCAGTTCCTTCTCCAGCGATTCCACCGAGATTTCCGGCAGGCCGAGGCCGCGGCGCAGCGCATTGTGATGCGTCAGCAGGCGGTCGATCTTGGCCGGCAGCGCTTCCTTGTCGGCAAGGTCGATGGCGCGGATGGCGCGGCGGCCGACCTTGTCTTCGTAGGCCGGGCCGATGCCGCGGCGGGTGGTGCCGATCTTCGTGCCGCTATTGGAAGCCGCATCTTCACGGAAACCGTCGAGGTCGCGGTGCAGCGACAGGATCAGCGGCGCGTTGTCGGCGATGCGCAGCACGTCAGGGTTCACGTTGACGCCCTGGGCGCGCAGCTTCTCGACTTCGGCGACGAAGTGATGCGGATCGACGACGACGCCGTTGCCGATGACGCTGAGCTTGCCGCGCACGAGACCCGACGGCAGCAGAGCCAGCTTGTAGCTGACGCCGTCGATGACGAGTGTATGACCCGCATTATGGCCGCCCTGATAGCGGACGATGACATCCGCACGTTCCGAAAGCCAATCGACAATCTTGCCCTTGCCTTCGTCACCCCACTGGGAACCGACCACGACTACGTTCGTCATCCAACTCTTCCTGTTACCGGCGGATTATCCGCGCCCTGCTCAAACCCGCGCATCTATAAAGGTTTGTTTTTTGGAAAGCGACCCTGTTATCGCGGTGAAATGGGCTTTTTGCGTGACAAAACAGCCCGCAGCGGGCTATTGCCGTTCCGGTCCACGCCTTCCTCCCCAGCCTTTGCCGCATACGGAAAGAATCATCGTGCAGATCACGGCCTATATTTGCCTCGTCATCGCCACGCTGTGCTGGGGCGGCAATGCGGTGGCCGGCAAGCTGGCGCTGGGGCATGTGAGCCCGATGATGCTGACGC
This sequence comes from Rhizobium sp. Rhizsp82, assembly GCF_047325115.1. Classification (NCBI taxonomy): domain Bacteria; kingdom Pseudomonadati; phylum Pseudomonadota; class Alphaproteobacteria; order Hyphomicrobiales; family Rhizobiaceae; genus Rhizobium; species Rhizobium sp. Rhizsp82. The sequence continues at coordinate 3,750,423 of NZ_CP168570.1, forward strand.
TGCTGCGCTGGACGCTGGCAACGCTGCTGATCGCCGCGGTCTCCCTGCCCTATCTGAAGCGCGACTGGCCGCTCGTGCGCAAGAACCTGCCGCTGCTCTTCTTCTACGGGATCATCGGCTACACGACCTTCAACGCCATGCTCTATTCCGCCGTCCAATACACGACGGCGATCAACGTCGCGATCGAGCAGGCCGGCATTCCGATGCTGATCTTCCTGCTGAACTTCGTCTTCTTCCGCACCAGCGTCTCGGCTGCACAATTCGCCGGATTCGGCATGACGCTCATCGGTGTGGCGCTGACGGCCGCCCATGGCGATTTTGCGACCCTGCTGCAGCTCAGCCTCAACCGCGGCGACGCACTGATGCTGATCGCCGTCGTCGCCTATTCCGTCTACACGATCTTCCTGCGCTGGAAGCCGCCGGTCGACTGGCGCACGCTGATGGCGATCCCGGCATTTGCCGCCGCGCTGACCTCGGTGCCGCTGCTGATCTGGGAAAGCTCGAAGGGCAACGTCCAGGTGCCCGATGCGAATGGCTGGGTCATCGCCTTCTACACGGCGATCTTCGCCTCGCTGCTGGCGCAGATCCTCTATATCAAGGGTGTGGAGACGATCGGCGCCAATCGCGCCGGGCTGTTCATCAATCTGGTGCCGGTCTTCGGCACCCTGCTCTCGGTGCTCCTGCTCGCCGAAGAGCTGCAGACCTTCCACGTGGTGGCGCTTGCCCTAACGCTCGGAGGCATCGCGATCGCCGAGAAGGGCCGGCCTAAGGACGCTGCACCGACAGTGCCCGCCTCGCCGGTCGACTAGCCGAGTTCCAGCGTCGTCACGCCGTAGACATTCCTAAGCGGGATCGACGGCGCCTTGCCGCGATACATGCGCATCGTCTCCAGCACGGGCACCAGGCCGATGCTTTCGGCCAGCGCCAGGCCGTCCTTGTTGTCTTCGGGCACGTCGATGAACACCTGCGCGCCATCGGCCTCGGTGATCAGCTGCGCCATCAGCGCTGCAGCCGTATCGGCATCGGCGGCAAACAGCGGGCCGATCTTGTAGCCCTCGTAGCAACGGCGGATCGTGCCGTAGCCGCGGATCTTGCCGCTCTTGCGCACCACGGCGCTCCTGCGGCCCTTGCGGCTGGTGCACCAGGCGCTGACGAATTCCGGCCGCGCCGCCGGGAAGATCGAGGCGTCGTAGCGCACGATGCCATCGGTCTTGTCGGTCACGGCCTGGGCGGTGAGCGGCGAGGATGGAACGGAGGTGGCGACGCCGCCGAAGCGGATCGTCTTGTAGGCCGGCTCGAAGCCTGCCTTGCGGTAACTCGGCTGCTGCGCCTCGACGCCGTCGAGACCGATCGCCCGGCCCTCGGCAGATGCCATGCCGGCATTCCAGATCGCCTTGCCATAACCTTTGCCGCGGAAATCGGGATGGACGATGTAGAGGCCGAGAAAGGCGAACTCATCGCCATACTTGACGACGGAGATCGAACCGACGGGGACTTCCCCGACAGCGCCGACGAAAAAGCCGGAAGGATCTGCATCATGAAACGCGAGGGAATCGTCGAGGCCCGGATTCCAGCCTTCCTGACGGGCCCATTCAAGCACAAGCTCCAACTCGCCCGGCCGCATGGGGCGAACCGCAAACTCCGAATTCATGCAACTTCCCTAACCAACTCTGCTGCAAACCCGCAAAGCGCAACATGAAGAAAAGCTAAAGTCTAGCTTTCCCAGCATCCCCGCCCCGTACGAAGAAACATGTTCATGACTGAAGCGATCAAGCATCGATCGCCATAAGGCACGGCGCGAAGAACTTCGTGCCGCAATTATCATGAAACAACGCTGTAACAATCTCAAGAAAATTACTTAACAAATCGGAAGCGGCGGGCCTGTGAAATAAGCGCGTTTTCGTGATCGCAGAATGCTTTATCGCTTTTTTGAATAGGCCCTGCGCGGCCTCAGTAGAATTTTCGTTATTTCCTTTGGCTTTTCGTTTTATCTTTACCGTTACGAAACGCGCTCTGCACGCCTAAGATGCGCCGCATCAGGTTTGGAAACGACGTTGGCAACCGACACGACAGGCCAGGGAATGAAGACCCCGCCGGCACGCCGCAGACGCGGCCTGGTGCTGTGGCTGATGCTTGCCCTCTCGCTCTCTCTGATCGGCGGCACCGTTCTGCTCTCGAACGACATGCGCCACCTGCGCGGCCTCGCGGAACGGCTGGGCTACAGTTTCGAGAAGCCCAAACCGGTGGCGGCGCTGCCCCGCACCTCCCCGCCGCCGCCAAGACCGCGCCCGCCGGTAAAGCCGGTGCTCGCAAGCATCGAGCACGATCCGCGGCTGATGGAAGCGCCGGTCGACGAGCTCGCGGCCGCATTCTTCCGGACATGGTGGACGACGGGACCGGCGATCTGCGATGCCTTGCGCAAGGCAGGCATCGAGACGACGCCCTGGCGCGCTGCCGCCATGAGCGGCGACACCTTCGAATGCACCTTCCAACAGATCTACAAGCAGGATGCGGAAAAGCCGCTGAGCTCCGTTTTCGTGATCATCCGTGGCGACCGCAGCGGCGCGATCGCCAATATGCGGGCAAAGCTGGTTGGTCCGGAAACGGATACGGCAGGCAAGCTCGATCCGGCAGCGATGCGGATTTTCGAAACGCTGCTTGCCCAGCCGCACTGGCAGGATTTCTCCGCCATGCTGGCGGCGATCCGGGAGTTGAAGGATGCGAAGGAGGAAAGCTTCGGCGCCAGCATCAGCTTCGCCCGCGAAACGACGAGCGACAACAGCTTCAACTTCATCATCGCCATGAAGGCCTCACCCGGCCCGCAGGTCCGCACGCGGGCCTATTTCTCGGCCGCCCGCTGGCTCGAAATGCCGGAGCAGCCGCCTTCGGAAAAGCGGCCGCCCTATTTTCGCTAGAGCCTAAAAATACGGCTCGAAGAACGTCCTGATGGCGTCGATCTCGTTCGGCCGGATGTCGTGGCCGCCCGCATGCCATTCCGTCGTCACCTTGGCCTTTTCGGTTTCGAAATAGGCCGCAAGCGCCTCGGTCAGCGGCACCGGACAGATCGGGTCGCGCTGGCCGGCGGTGATCAGCACCCGGCGCCCGGCAAGCTCCGGATTGGGCTTCGGCTGGAACGGGATCAGCGGATGCATCAGCACCGAGGCATCGAACAGCCCCTTCTCGATCAGCACATTGGCAAGAATGTTGGCGCCATTCGAGAAGCCGAGGCCAAGGATTTGCGACGCGCCGTGGTCGACGGTCAGATCCTTGACATAAGCGGCCATCTTCTCCGTCGCCCGGGCAAGGTCGTCCATATCGTAGACGCCCTCGCCGGTGCGCTTGAAGAAGCGAGCGGCACCGTGTTCGGAAATATCGCCGCGCGGCGAGACGATCGTCGCCTCGGGCAGCAGGCGCCGCCCGAATTCGAAGAACTGGTTCTCGTCGCCCCCCGTGCCGTGCAGCACGAAGAGAATAGGCTTTCCGGGTGCACCGGCATGCAGCCGGTGCACATAAGAAGTATCAGCCATTGCTGTTCTCCCGTTAGGCTTCGAGCGGCGGCAGATGCTGCTCGATCAGGTCACGCAGATGCGCGTGCTGCTGCGGCAGCTTCAGCGCCTCGCCGAGATGAGCGGTATCCTCGTCACGGTCGAAGCCGGGTTCGTTGGTGGCGATCTCGAACAGCACGCCGCCCGGCGTACGGAAATAGATCGCCCAGAAGTAATCGCGGTCGATAACCGGCGTCACCTGGTATCCGGTATCCATCAGCGCCTTGCGCACTTCGAGCTGCTTTTCGCGGTTCTCGACGGCGAAGGCGACATGGTGGACCGAGCCGGCACCCGGAAGCGCGCGGGAAATGCTCGGCATCGTCTCGAGGTCGATCAGATGCGCACCGTTGCCGCCGGGCATGATCAGCCGCTTGACGCCGTCCTTCTCGTCCTGGACGTCATAGCCCATGAACTTCAGGAGCTCGGACGTGGCGCCATCGTCACGCAAGCGCATGGCGACCGAGTGGAAGCCGCGGATCGCGTGGTCCTCGGAAATGCCGCCATGCGTCCAGGGCTGGCGGGCATCGTCCTTGACCTCGACAAGCGCAAAGCCGTCGCCATCAGGACCGGCGAAGTTCAGCCGCTTCTCACCGAAGCTCTCTTCGGTCTTCAGGCCATCGGCATTGAGCTTCGTCAGGCGATCGCTCCAGAAGCCGATCGAGCCTTCCGGGATGGAGAATACGGTGGTGCCGACTTCACCGGTGCCCGGACGGCCCTTCGGCATCTTCGGGAACGGGAAGTAGGTCATGATCGTGCCCGGCGACCCGGTCTCGTCGCCATAGTAGAGGTGATAGACATCGGGCGCGTCGAAGTTGACGGTCTTCTTGACACGGCGCAGGCCGAGCGCATCGGTGAAGAAGGTGTTGTTGGTGCGGGCATCCTCAGCCATCGAGGTGACGTGGTGCAGGCCCTTGATCTGGTTCAACATGGAAAACCCCTTTCTTGCCCGCATCGGCGGGCTTTCGATGGGTGATAGATGATCCTTCATCCGCCGCAGGAATAGCCCCGCAGATCGACACGCATTGTCTCCAATTATTGAACGACAAAAGACACGCGTTCAGAAAATCTAGCCATCCTGCGGGTTTGGCGGCAGTGCCCAATCGATCGGCGTCCGCCCGTGGGACTGCAGATAGGCATTGGTCTTCGAGAACGGCTTGCTGCCGAAAAAGCCGTTATGCGCCGAAAGCGGCGACGGATGCGGCGCCTTCAGCACCAGATGCCGGGACGTGTCGACGAAGGCTGCCTTGCGCTGCGCATAGGAGCCCCAGAGGATGAAGACGACATTCTGGCATTCCTCGTTGACCCTGCGGATCACCGCATCGGTGAACTGTTCCCAGCCCTTGCCCTGATGCGAGGCGGCCTGCGATTCCTCGACGGTCAGCACGCTGTTCAGGAGCAGCACGCCCTGTTTCGCCCAATGTTCGAGGAAGCCATGGCGGGCGCGCTCGATGCCGAGATCGCTTTCCATTTCCTTGTAGATATTGACGAGCGATGGCGGGATGCGCACCCCGGGGCGCACGCTGAAGCAGAGCCCGTGGGCCTGGCCGAGACCGTGATAGGGATCCTGCCCGAGGATCACCACCTTCACATCCGCAAGCGGCGTCAGGTCGAGCGCCCGGAAATATTCCGAGCCCTTCGGAAAGATGTGCTTCCCCGCCTGCTTCTGCGCCTGCAGGAAGGCTTTCAGCTGCTGCATGTAGGGGCTGGAGAACTCGGAAGCGAGCGCCGCCTTCCAGCTGTCTTCAAGGGCAATCGTCTGTTCGGTCATCTGCTGTCCCGTTCTCGCCGAACGAGCTCTATGTGGCTCGAAAAGGGAATTCGGATGTAATTTAGCGATCCCAACGGATCAAAATTTACGAAGTCCCGGTAGTGTGTTGATAATTGCCGACGGATTCAAGCGCTGGCTAGGGCTTATTCAGAATGAAATTTGGAACAAGTGGACTGCGCGGCCTCTCCGCCGATCTCAAGGGACGGGCCTCGGCGCTCTATGCGGCGGCCTTCGGTCATTACCTGCTGGAAAGCGGACGCGCCAAGACTGGCGACCTGATCCTGCTCGGCCGGGATTTTCGCGATTCCAGCCCCGAGATTGCGCAAAACTGCGCGGCTGCGCTGACCGCCCTCGGCTTCCGCGTCGCCGATTGCGGCACCGTTCCGACACCCGCACTGGCGCTCTACGGCCTTCAGCAAAAGGCCGCGAGCCTGATGATCACCGGCTCGCATATCCCCGCCGACCGCAACGGCATCAAGTTCTATCGGGCCGACGGCGAAATCGACAAGGCCGACGAAGTGGCGATCTCCGCGAGAGCCGCAAAGCTCGACGCCTCCTATGTGATGCCGCAGGCAACCGCGAGCGCGCTCGACCGCGCCGCCGTCTGCGCCGAAGGCTTCTTTGCCCGCAACGCCGCGATCCTGCCCGCCAAGGCGCTCGCGGGTCTCAGGATCGGCGTCTACCAGCATAGCACTGTCGCCCGCGACATGCTGATCGAGCTGCTCGCCCATTACGGCGCTGATGCCATCCCGCTCGGCCGCTCCGAGACCTTCATTCCCGTCGATACCGAAGCCGTGTCGGCCGAAACCATCGATCTCCTCAAGGGCTGGGCCGCAGCCCACAAGCTCGACGCCATCGTCTCGGCCGACGGCGACGCCGACCGGCCGCTGGTGGCCGACGAAACAGGCACACCGCTGCGCGGCGACCTCCTTGGCCTGATCTCGGCGAAAGTCCTCAATGCCACCGTGGTCGTCACCCCCGTCACCTCGAACTCCGGCATTGAAACCGCCGGAAGCTTCACGGTCACCCGCACCAGGGTCGGCTCGCCCTTCGTCATCTCCGGCATGCAGGAAGCCGTTGCCGCCGGCAAGGACCGCGTCATCGGCTTCGAGGCCAATGGCGGAACGCTGACCGCATCCGAATTCCAGCTGAATGGCGCGGCCCTCGCCCCGCTGCCGACCCGCGACTGCTTCCTGCCGATGCTGGCGGTGCTGTCGCTGACAGCCTCCGAGCGCAAGCCGCTTTCGGCGGTCGCCGCCTCCTTCGCATTGCCCGTTGCCGCTGCCGACCGTTTGGAGAATTTTCCGGTCGAGACCAGTGCAAAACTGATGGCCTACCTGCGCCAATCGCCTGACAACCTCGCCGAATTCCTGAAGCCGATCGGCGAACCGGACAGGACCAGCGATATCGATGGCCTGCGCGTAACGCTTAAGGATGAACGCATCATCCACTTTCGGCCCTCCGGTAACGCACCGGAAATGCGCTGTTATGTAGAAGCAAAAGACGAAGTGGCGGCAGCCTCGCTTCTGGATGCCGGCCTGAACCGCATCCGGCAGTGGGCCAACGCGAATTGAACCAAGACCTACGACCGCAAGGAAACACCTTATGACGCAGAAGATCGTTCCCGTGATCATGGCCGGCGGCAAGGGCACGCGCCTGTGGCCGCTGTCGCGCGCATCGGCGCCGAAGCAGTTCATCCAGTTCATCGGCGACCGCACGCTGTTCCAGGAAACGCTCGCCCGCGTCTCCGACCCCGCGATGTACGAGGCGCCGGTGGTCCTCACCAACGAGGAATTCCGCTTCCTGGTGGCCGAACAGGCCCGCGAGCTCGGCCATGAGCTGAAGGCGATCCTGCTGGAGCCGTCCGCCCGCAACACGGCACCCGCCGTTGCCGCCGCCGCCGTGCTGATTGCCGATCTCTTCGGCAAGGACACGCTGATGCATGTGCTGGGTTCCGATTACGAGATCGTCGCCGACAAGAGCTATTTCGACAGCGTGCGTGCCGCCGAGGCGACGGCCGCCAAGGGCAAGCTCGTCACCTTCGGCATCGAGCCGACCGAAGCTGCGACCGGCTACGGCTATATCGAAGGCGGCGAGAAGCTTGCGACCGGCGCGCTCAGCGTCAAGCGCTTCATCGAAAAGCCGCCGCTTGCCAAGGCCGAGGAGATGCTTGCCGCCGGCGGCTTCTACTGGAACTCCGGCATGTTCATGTTCCAGGTTTCAGCCCTGCTGTCCGAGATGCGCGACTATGCGCCGGAAGCGCTGCGCGCCGCCGACGACGCGGTTGCCAAATCCGCCCGCGACCTCGACTTCATCCGTCTCGACGCCAAGGCCTTCGCCAAGGCGCCGAACATCTCGATCGACTATGCGATCATGGAAAAGACCGCCAATGCCGCCGTCGTCCCCTCGCCCTTCAAGTGGTCGGATCTCGGCAGCTGGGACAGTGTCTGGAAATCCGGCAAGCGCGACGAGCACGGCAATGTCGCGACGCAGAACACCACGCTGATGAACAGCCATAACTCGCTGGTCATGAGCCATGGCGTCCACCTCGCCGTTCAGGGCATGGACGACATCGCCGTCATCGCCAGCGAAGACGCCGTCTATGTCGGCCGCCTGCAGGACAGCCAGAGTGTGGGCGATATCGTCAAGACGCTGGCCGCCCTGCCGAAGACCGCGAAGCTGACCGAAACGCACCCGACCTCCTACCGCCCCTGGGGCGGCTATACCTCGATCCTCAACGGCGACCGCTTCCAGGTAAAGCGCATCTTCGTCACCCCGGGCAAGAAGCTCTCGCTGCAGAAGCACCATCACCGCTCCGAGCACTGGATCGTCGTCAAGGGCACCGCCGAGGTGACGATCGGCGAGAACGTCCAGATGCTGCGCGAAAACGAGTCGGTCTATATCCCGCTCGGCGAGGTCCACCGCCTTGCCAATCCGGGCAAGATCGTCCTCGAACTCATCGAGGTCCAGACCGGCTCCTATCTCGGCGAAGACGATATCATCCGCATCGTCGACGAGTTCGGACGCAACTGACGACAGCGCTTGTCTTGAACTTATGACCTTCACTCTGTAACACGGTCGCGTTCTGCCACTGGCGGGACGCGACCGTTTTCAGGATGAAAGTTACCCCCATGCGTATTGTTATGATCGGTTCTGGTTACGTCGGCCTCGTGTCCGGCGCCTGCCTTGCGGATTTCGGCCACCACATCACCTGCGTGGACAAGTCCGAAGCCAAGATCGATGCCCTGGAGCGCGGCGAAGTGCCGATCTTCGAGCCGGGCCTCGATGCGATCATTGAACATAACCGGGCGGCGGGCCGCCTCGACTTCTCCAAGGATCTGGCGGCCCCGGTTGCCGCCGCCGACGTCGTCTTCATCGCCGTCGGCACGCCGTCGCGCCGCGGCGATGGTCATGCGGACTTGAGCTACGTCTATGCCGCAGCCCGCGAGATCGCCGCTGCCGTCACCGGCTTCACCGTCGTCGTCACCAAATCCACCGTTCCCGTCGGCACCGGCGACGAGATCGAGCGCATCTTCCGCGAAGAATTCCCGGGCAAGGATATCGCCGTCGTCTCGAACCCCGAGTTCCTGCGCGAAGGTGCCGCGATCACCGACTTCAAGCGCCCCGACCGCATCGTCATCGGCACCGAGGACGCCCGCGCCACCGAAGTCATGCGCGAAGTCTACCGTCCGCTCTATCTCAACGAGGCACCGCTCTATTTCTGCGAGCGCCGCACCTCCGAGCTGATCAAGTACGCCGCCAACGCCTTCCTGGCGATGAAGATCACCTTCATCAACGAGATCGCCGACCTCTGCGAACAGATCGGCGCCGACGTGCAGAAGGTTGCCAAGGGCATCGGCATGGACAAGCGCATCGGCGACAAGTTCCTGCATGCCGGCCCCGGCTACGGTGGCTCCTGCTTCCCGAAGGATACGCTGGCGCTGGTCAAGACGGCACAGGACTTCGACAGCCCGATGCGCCTGATCGAAACGACCGTCGCCATCAACGACAACCGCAAGCGCGCCATGGGCCGCAAGGTCATCGCCGCCTGCGACGGCAGCGTGCGCGGCAAGAAGATCGCCGTCCTCGGCCTGACCTTCAAGCCGAACACCGACGACATGCGCGATGCCCCCTCGATCACCATCATCCAGGCGCTCCTTGATGGCGGCGCAGCCGTTCACGCTTACGACCCCGAGGGCATGGAAGCCTCCAAGGGCATGCTCGGCCCCGTCGTCTATGGCAAGGATCCCTATGAGATCGCCGAGGATGCCGACGCGATCGTCATCGTCACCGAATGGGACGAATTCCGCGCCCTCGACTTCAAGCGCCTGAAGACCACAGTCAAGACGCCCACCATCGTCGACCTGCGCAACATCTACCCGGCCGCCGAGGTCAGCAAACACGGCTTCAGCTACTTTGCCGTCGGCAAGAAGAGCGAGAAGAAATAGGCATGCATTATTTCATCACCGGCACCGCGGGCTTCATCGGCTTTCATCTGGCCCGGCGCCTGCTGCAGGATGGGCATCAGGTCACCGGTTTCGACGGCCTGACGCCCTATTACAACGTCAAGCTCAAGCATATGCGCCATGCCGCACTTGCCCAGTTCCCGTCCTTCACGCCGGCGATCGCCATGCTTGAGGACCGGGAAGCGCTGGAGGCGGCGATGGACGCCGCCAAGCCTGACGTGCTGGTGCATCTCGCTGCCCAGGCCGGCGTCCGCTACAGCCTCGAAAACCCGCGCTCCTATCTGAGCTCGAATGTCGACGGCTCCTGGAACATCCTGGAACTCGCAGGCAAGCATAAGGTCAAGCACCTGATGCTCGCCTCGACCTCCTCGATCTACGGCGCCAACCCCGACGTGCCGTTCCGCGAAACCGACCGCGCCGACGAGCCGCTGACCATCTATGCCGCGACGAAGAAGTCGATGGAGCTGATGGCGCACAGCTATTCGCACCTCTACAAGCTGCCGGTCACCGCCTTCCGCTTCTTCACCGTCTACGGCCCCTGGGGCCGCCCGGACATGGCGCTCTTCAAGTTCGTCAAGAACATGCTCGAAGACCAGCCGATCGAGATTTACGGCGAAGGCAAGATGAGCCGTGATTTCACCTATATCGACGATCTCGTGGAATCGATCGTGCGCCTTTCGGCGGTCATCCCGGCCGAAGACAACCGCGTCGGCGACACTGGGGTCGAGACCCTGTCACACCAGGCGCCGTTCCGCGTCGTCAATATCGGCGGCGGCCAGCCTGTCAGCCTGATGGACTTCGTCCAGACCGTCGAGCACGCTCTCGGCCAGTCCGCCAAGCGCACCATGCTGCCGATGCAGAAGGGCGACGTTCCGCGCACCTTCGCAGCCCCGGACCTGCTCGTGGCGCTGACCGGCTACAAGCCGGAGACAACGCTGGACAAGGGTGTGAAGGCTTTCGTCGAGTGGTATCTCGAAGCCCGCGCCGACATGGAAATCCCGGCCTAACGGCCGCTGGCGCCAGGCGTGGCATGATTGCGGGCGCGCGGCGAGATCAGCCGCGCGATATCCGCCGCCGGTGCCGGATAGCCGAGCGCATAGCCCTGCAGCGTATCGCAGCCGATCGCCGTCAGCACCTCGGCATGCCCTTCCGTCTCGACGCCTTCGGCGATGACTTCGACATTGAGCGCCTTGGCGATCTCGATGATCGAGCTGACGACACGGTGCTGCTCTTCGGATTCGACGATATTGTTGACCAGCTGCCGGTCGATCTTCAGCCGCTTCGGGCGCAGCCGCGCAAGGCCGATCAGCGAGGCATGGCCGGAGCCGAAGTCGTCGATCTCGATATCGATGCCCATCGTCTTGATCCGGTCGATGTTGGCGAGCAGCCGGTCGTCGGAATCGTCGAGGAAGATCGTTTCCACCAGTTCGAACGACAGCGCGCCCTGTGGGATGTTCAGCGCTTCGAGATTGGCAAGCAGCGCCGGATCGAAGAGCCGCGGACCGGAAATGTTGACGGCAACCCGCGGCACCGTCGCACCCTGGTTCTGCCAGTCGAGGCGATCTTCCAGCACCTTGCCGAGGATCGCAGCATCGATCTGCGCCGCCAGGCCCGCCTCGTCGGCAACCTTCAGGAAGACGGCGGGCGACAGCACGCCCTTCTCAGGATGCGCCCAGCGCGCCAGGGCTTCGAGGCCAGCGATCTCGCGCGTCTTGGCGTCGAGCTGGATCTGGTAATAGGGAATGATCTCGCCGCGCTCTAGCCCGAGCTTCAGCTCCTCGGCAAGCCGCCGCTTGCTCTGCAGGTCCTCCTGGAGCTGGCGGCTGAAGAACTCGATGCGGTTGCGGCCGAGCCGCTTTGCATGGAAGAGCGCCAGATCGGATTCCGTCAGCAGGTTGCGCGAGCTGCGACCGTTGTTCCAGGCAATACCGATCGAGGTGCCGGATTGCAGAAGCTCCTGGCCGAAGCGGATCTTCTTGCTGAGGCGGCGCTGCAGATCGGCAGCGATCCGCTCCAGCTCTTCCCTGCCCGCAAAATTCCAGAGGATGATGACGAACTCGTCGCCGCCGACGCGGGCGACCATGCCGTTTGCCGGAATACCCGCGTTGATGCGCAGCGCGGAGGTGCGTAGCACCGTGTCGCCGGCGGAATGGCCGTGGCTGTCGTTGATCTGCTTGAACTGGTCGAGATCGAGATGCAGGACGGCGAGCGACGACACCGACTTGTCGCCATGCAGTTCGGCAAGCCGCTTGTCGGCAAGACGGCGGTTCGGCAGGCCCGTCAGGTAATCGTGCTCGGCGGCATATTCGATCCGCGCATTGCTTTCCTCCAGCGCCCGGGCACGCGCCTCGGCGACCATGCGCTGGCGCTGCAGCTCGGCATTGAGCTCGACGTCGGCGGTGACATCCCATTCGGCACCGATGAAGGACGGCGCGCCCTCTTCGCTCAGGAAGAAATGCGCGCGCGAACGCAGGTGGCGGATTTCGCCATTCGGCCAAATGATGCGGAATTCAGAATTATAGGCGCCGCGGCGCGCGATCGCGTCGTCGAACTCGGCGAAGGCACGCTCCTTGTCGTCAGGGTGAATGGAGTCTTCCCAGATGGAGGTCGGCACCGCCCGGGTGTCCTGGCCCGTCTGGTAGATGCGATGCATCTGCGCGTCCCAGAGAATTTCGCTCTTGCGGACATCATGCTCCCACACGCCGATCTGTGACGCATCAAGCGCGAGCTCGAGGCGCCTCAACAGATCCTGAAATTCGCGTTCCGACCGGGTCGGTTTGTTATGGGGCAATGCAGTTCAACCTAACAGCGGCATTCGCCGTTCATACTACCTTCTCAAAGCCCGATTAACGAAGCCTTTTACGTATTATCGAACTAGTTACTAGGTGAACTGTTCCTTACGCCTGTCACAAAAGCGCTCATGGGTTGTGCCGCCGCGATATTTTCGCGGCGCCACGAAATGCCTCAAAACGGGCGTTCAGGCCTTCCCGGTGCCTGCCGCATGCTTCTCCTCGAAATGCTTCAGGAGGCCGCTGTGGTCGACATCGCCGCCGCCATTGCCGACGAATTCCGCAAATTCCGCCCGCACCGCCTCCGTCAGAGGCAGGGTCAGCGACAGGCTCTCGGCGACTGCCAGGATATTGTTGAGATCCTTCAGCTGCAGCTTCGACGGTCCGCCATTGCCGTAGTTCCGCTCCACCATGCGCTGGCCATGCAGATCGAGAATGCGGCTTTCGGCAAAGCCGCCGCGGATGGCGTTACGGAAGGCTTCGCGCGAACCGCCACCGGCTTCCACCAGCATCATCGCCTCGGCAACGGCACCGATGGTGACGGCGACGATCTGCTGATTGCCGAGCTTCGCCAGCTGGCCGGTGCCGTCAGGCCCGACATGGGTGACGCGGCCGAGCGGCGCGAAGACATCGGCAAGCTCGGCAACGACGGCGGCGTCACCGCCCGCCATGATCGCCAGCGTTCCGGCAGCCGCGCCGACGACACCACCGGAAACCGGCGCGTCGATATGGCGGATGCCGCGCTCGGCAAGCCGTGCTGCGTGTTCGCGCGCCGCCTTCGGCGCGATCGAACTGCTGTCGATGACCACGGCGCCGGCGGCAAGGGCCGCGGCACCACCCTGATTGAAGAGAACGTCCTCTACGGCATTGCCGTCAGACAGCATGGTGAAGACGACGTCAGCGCCTTCTGTTGCTTCGCGGGCGCTCGCCGCAAGCCGTGCGCCGTCGGCGGCGAGCGGCGCGGCCTTGCCGGCATCCCGGTTCCAGGCGGTCAGTTCGAACCCCGCCCCGAGCAGCCGCCGCGCCATCGGTCCGCCCATCAGCCCCGTACCGAGAAAGGCGATCTTCCGCGTGCTGCTCATCCGATCTGCCCTCCGAGTTCGTCGTCGATGTGAATGCGGATGATCTCGTCGAAGGACGTATCGGCGACAAAGCCGAGCGCGCCCGCCCGCTTCGCTTCGAAGGCTTCGGGCCAGCCGGAGACGATGCGCATGATCAGCTCGTCCGGCTCACGGCGGATGAGCTTCACCGCCTTGTCGCCCGCAACGCGCCTGAGAGCCTCGATCTGCTCTCCGACCGTGGCGCTCACACCCGGCATGGTGAGGCTGCGCGCAGCACCGAGCGGCGCAAGATCGATCCGCGCCGCCTGCAGCAGGAAGCCGACGGCCGAGCGCGGCGAGGCATGCCAGTGCCGCACGGTATCGGGCACCGGCAGCACCGCCTCCTGCCCGCTGAGCGGCTCACGCAGGATCCCGGAAAAGAAGCCGGAGGCCGCCTTGTTCGGCTTGCCCGGACGAATGCAGATCGTCGGCAGGCGGATGCCGATCCCGTCGAGGAAACCGCGGCGGCTGTAATCGGACAGCAGCAACTCGCTCATCGCCTTCTGCGCGCCATAACTCGTCAGCGGCGTCTGGTGGAAATCATCGGGGATCACTTGCGGGAACGGCGAGCCGAACACCGCCAGCGACGAGGTGAAGACGACACGCGGCTTGTAGCCATCTTCGGCATTGGCAAGCCGGATGGCCTCGAAAAGTTCGCGGGTGCCATCGAGATTGATGCGGTAGCCCTTCTCGAAATCGAGCTCCGCCTCGCCCGAGACTATCGCCGCCAGATGGAAGATCACATCAGGCTGGCCGGCGACGATCTTCACCGCCTCGCCGGGCGTGGAAATGTCGGATGCCCATGCATTGACCGTTCCTTCGAAGCCCGCCGGCTTTTCCGGCTCGATGACGTCGATGAGGGAAAGGGCCGAAATCTCCGCCCGGTCCAGAACCCCGTCCTTGACGAGACGGGCCGTCAGCTTGCGGCCGACCATGCCGGCCGCACCGATAATCGCGATATGCATCTATTCCTCCGCTATGCGCTGCGTCGGCCCAGCTCCACCCGGCCGACGTACGTTCGTCAAAGACTAGCCCGCCGACCGGACGATGCAAATGAAAAAGGCGGGACCAAATGTCCCGCCTTCCTCTGTCTCGTTCATTGCCCGCCGCTTACTCGGCTGCGACCTTCATGTGGTCTTCTTCATCCGCCGGATGATTGTCGTTGTGCTGGATGAGCGGACGGTTGCCCGCCAGCCTGCGCAGCAGCACATAGAAGACCGGCGTCATGAAGATGCCGAAGAAGGTGACGCCGATCATGCCGGAGAACACCGCGACACCCATGGCGGCGCGCATTTCGGCACCGGCACCCGTCGATGTCACGAGCGGCACGACACCCATGATGAAGGCCATGGAGGTCATAAGGATCGGGCGAAGACGCAGGCGGCTGGCCTCGATCGCAGCCTGGACCGGCGTGCGTCCCTCGAACTCCAGCTCGCGGGCGAATTCCACGATCAGGATCGCGTTTTTCGCCGAGAGACCGACAAGGACGACAAGGCCGATCTGCGTGAAGATGTTGTTGTCTCCACCGGTGAGCCAGACACCCGTCAAGGCAGCAAGCACACTCATCGGCACGATCATGATGATCGCCAGCGGCAGCGTCAGGCTTTCATACTGCGCAGCCAGCACCAGGAACACCAGCAGCAGGGCAAGCGGGAACACGATGATGCTCGAGTTGCCGGCGAGGATCTGCTGGTAGGTCAGATCCGTCCATTCGAAGTCGATGCCCGACGGCAGCGTCTCCTTCAGGATCTTCTCGATCGCAGCCTGGGCCTGGCCGGACGAGAAGCCCGCTGCCGGACCGCCGTTGATATCGGCAGCAAGGAAGCCGTTATAACGGTTCGTGCGTTCCGGACCGGTCGTGGCATCGACTTTCAGCAGGGCCGAAAGCGGGATCATCTGGCCCGATGCCGAACGGACTTTCAACTGACCGATATCTTCCGGCTGGGCACGGAACTTGGCATCGGCCTGCACACGGACGCTGTAGGTGCGGCCGAAGGCGTTGAAGTCGTTGACATAGAGCGAGCCGAGATAGATCTGCAGCGTCTGGAAGACGTCGGTGACGGAAACCCCGAGCTGCTCGGCCTTGGCGCGGTCGAGATCGGCATAGAGCTGCGGCACGTTGATCTGGAAGCTCGAGAAGATGCCTGCGAGTTCCGGCGTCTGGTAGGCCTTGGCGAGCACGGCCTTGGTCGCCTCGTCGAGTGCCTGGTTGCCGAGACCGGCGCGGTCCTCGATCTGCAGCTTGAAGCCGCCCGTTGTGCCGAGACCGTTGACCGGCGGCGGCGGGAACATGGCGATGAAGGCATCCTGGATGGAACCGAACTTCTGGTTCAGCGCCATGGCAATCGCTCCGCCGGAGAGATCAGGCGTCTTGCGCTCCTCGAAATCCTTCAGCGTCACGAAGACGATGCCGGCGTTGGACGAGTTGGTGAAGCCGTTGATCGACAGGCCCGGGAAGGCGATCGCATTGGCGACACCCGGCTGCTTCAGCGCGATATCGGTCATCCGCTTGATGACGTCTTCGGTACGGTCGAGGCTGGCAGCATCCGGCAGCTGTGCAAAGCCGATCAGATACTGCTTGTCCTGCGACGGCACGAAGCCGCCGGGCACTGCGGTGAACAGGCTGTAGGTTGCCCCGACGAGCGCCAGATAGATGACCATCACGATGCTCTTGCGCGACAGGAGACCGCCGACGCCCTTGCCATAGGCATTCGAGCCCGAGCCGAAGGCACGGTTGAAGCCGCGGAAGAACCAGCCGAAAATGGTATCCATGAACCGCGTCAGCCAGTCCTTCTTCGCACCGTGGCCCTTCAGGAGAAGTGCGGCGAGTGCCGGAGACAGCGTCAGCGAGTTGAAGGCCGAGATGACGGTCGAGATGGCGATCGTCAGCGCGAACTGGCGGTAGAACTGACCGGACAGACCTGAGATGAAGGCGAGCGGCACGAAGACCGCGACCAGCACCAGGGCGATCGCAATGATCGGACCGGACACTTCCTTCATCGCCTTGTAGGTGGCGGCCCGCGGGCTGAGACCCGCCTCGATGTTTCGTTCGACGTTTTCGACGACGACGATCGCATCGTCGACGACGATACCGATCGCCAGCACCAGCCCGAAGAGACTGAGCGCGTTGATCGAGAAGCCGAAGGCATACATCACCGCGAACGTACCGATGATCGATACGGGGACGGCGATCAGCGGAATGATCGAGGCGCGCCACGTCTGCAGGAAGATGATGACGACGAGCACGACGAGCGCGATGGCTTCGAGCAGCGTGTCGATGACCTTCTCGATCGAGGCGCGAACGAACTTCGTCGTATCGTAGACGATCTCGTACTTGACGCCTGTCGGCATCGCCTTCTGCAGTTCCTGCATCGTCGCGTTGACGTTGTCGGCGATCTGGATAGCGTTGGAACCAGGAGCCTGGAGCACTGCAACGGCAACAGCAGGCTCGCCGTCGAGCAGCGAACGCAGCGTATAGTCGGCCGCGCCGAGCTCGATGCGGGCAACGTCGCGAAGGCGGGTGATCTCGCCGTTGGCGCCCGTCTTGACGATGATGTTGCCGAATTCCTCAGGCGTGCGCAGACGGCCCTGGGCATTGACGTTCAGCTGCAGATCGACGCCCTGCGGGCTGGGCGACGCACCGATGATACCGGCGGCCGCCTGAACGTTCTGGGAGCTGATCGCATTGCTGATGTCGCTGGCGGCGAGATTGTGCTCGGCAGCCTTCTGCGGATCGATCCAGACGCGCATCGAATAGTCGCCGGCGCCGAACACCTGCACCTGGCCGACGCCCTCGATACGGGCAAGGCGATCCTTGATGTTCAGGGTCGCATAGTTGCGCAGATAGGTGATGTCATGATCACCGCCGGTCGAGACGATATTGACGACCATGATGAAGTTCGGCGAACTCTTGACGGTCGTCAGACCAAGCGCGCGAACTTCGGCCGGCAGGCGCGGCTCGGCCTGCGAAACGCGGTTCTGAACCAGTTGCTGGGCCTTGTCGGGATCGGTGCCGAGCTTGAACGTCACGGTGACGTTGAGAACGCCGTCCGACGTCGCCTGGCTTGCCATGTAAAGCATGCCTTCGACACCGTTGATCTGTTCTTCGAGCGGTGTCGCCACCGTTTCGGCGATGACCGAGGGGTTGGCGCCGGGATAGGTGGCGCGCACGACGATCGACGGCGGCACGACCTCGGGATATTCCGAGATCGGCAGCGAACGCAGGCCGATCAAACCTGCGACGACGATCAGAACCGACAGCACGCCGGCAAAGACCGGCCGGTCGATAAAGAATCTGGAGATGTTCATATCAAAGCCCTCTCCGGGGTGAACATGGATGCAACGTCCCGCTCCGGCAGCCTGGGAGGCCGCCGGTGGGTGGTATGAATGTGTAGAAAGACCCTCTCTGGCCTGCCGGCCATCTCCCCCACGAGGGGGGAGAAGATCCGCTGCACCGTCTTGCCCAATCGTGGCTTCGGCGATTCGGCGGGCTAGCCCCTCCCCCTTGTGGGGAGGGGTTGGGGAGGGGTCTTACGCCGCGATCAGTTGGTCGCGACCTTCTCTTCCATCTGCGGCGCAACAACGGCACCCGGACGGATGCGCTGGAGGCCGTTGACGACGATCTTTTCGCCGGCTTTCAGGCCGTCTTCGACGACGCGCTGACCGTCATAGATCGCGCCGAGCTTGACCTGGCGGTAGCCGACCTTGTTCTCGCCATCGACGACGAAGACGAACTTCTTGTCCTGGTCGGTGCCGACGGCGCGGTCACTGATGACGATCTTGTTCTCGGCCTTCGGCTGGCCCATGCGCACCCGCACGAACTGGCCAGGGATCAGCTTGCCGCCCGGATTGTCGAAGACGGCGCGAACGGCGATCGTGCCGCTTGCAGCGTCGACGACGTTGTCGACCAGCTGCAGCTTGCCCTTGATCGGCGTGCCCTCATCGGCAAGCGTGCCGACTTCGACCGGGATCTGCTCGACGGCAGGCAGGGCGCTATCGGTTGCCGGAAGCTCCGAGAGAGCCTTGGTGACCATCTCTTCGCTGGCGTTGAAGCTTGCGTAGATCGGATCGACCGAAACCAGCGTCGTCAGCTCGGGCGATGCCGAGCCGGCGGCGACGAGGTTGCCGGCGGTGACTTCGATCTTGCCGATGCGGCCGGAAACAGGAGCCCGCACCTGCGTATAATCGAGGTCGAGCTGGGCGGACTGCAGGGCTGCCTGAGCCGAACGCAGACCCGCCTGCGCTTCGGCCAGCGTGCTCTGACGTTGATCGAGATCGCTCTGCGAGATCGTGCGGTTGTCGGAAAGCTTGCGGCCGCGATCGAGCTCGGTCTGCGCCAGGCTGACCTTGGCGTCGGCAGAGGCCACCTGGCCCTGTGCCTGCGCCACGGCTGCCTGATACGGGGCCGGATCGATGGTGAACAGCAGGTCGCCGGTCTTCACCAGCGCGCCTTCACGGAAATGCACGGACTGGATCGCACCCGCAACGCGGGGACGGACCTGAACGCGGTCGACGGCTTCGAGACGGCCCGAGAAATTTTCCCAGGCGGTCACGTCACGGTTCTGGACCAGGGCAACGGTCACCGGCACAGCGGGAGCCTGTGCGGGTTCCGAAGCGGCGGTCGCGACCGTGCTCATCGGCAGTTCGAAAAAGATGGCAGCGGCTGAAACAGACGCAGCAAGGCCTAGGCCGGCGCCCACGAGGGCCCAGCGCTTCTTTCTGGACGTCATCGGTATCTCTCCTTGCGGCCTCAACGGCCGCTCATTCACAACAAGACTTCAATGCAATTGGGGTTGGAGGCTTAATTCGCGGATGAAGCTTCCGAACTCGCGGCTGATAGTCGCCTGCCAGTCGGACACTCCTTCCGTTTTCCCGCCGTAGAGTGACGGCCAGCCCTTCCCGGCGGGGAAAACGTGCTGGCGAACCGAAACTTCCGCCTTCTTGAGACGCGCGGCATAGCCGAGCGTCTCGTCGCGAAGCGGGTCGTCTTCTGCTGTCATGATCAGCGCAGGCGCGACACCCGAAATCCGCGAGCAGAGGCACGGCGCCGCATAGGGGTGACAGCCGCCGCCGCTGAGATAATGGCTCCAGCCCTCGGTCCAGCGCTGGCGCATGCCGATCGCATCGGCCTTGCGGATCGACGACGTTCCCATGAAGGGATCGAGCAGCGGAGAAATCAGGATCTGGCCATTCAGCGCATTGGCGTAATGGTCACGGGCCTTGAGCGCGACACCGGCGGCGATATTACCGCCCGCTTCCTCGCCTGCCACCAGCAGCAGCGAATTGCGGTCACCAAGACCGGACGCCCGCTTGTTGGCCATGTAGGAGAACAGCGAATAGCCGACTTCGAGCGGCTTCGGGAAAACACCGCCGAGCGGCGCGTTGTAATCGGCAACGACGACGATCGCACCGGCATTGGCAATGCTTTCGGCAACCGGATTGTCGAGAACGCCCGAGCTCTGGAAAGCGCCGCCGTGGAAATACAGCACGATGGGCGAACCCTTGCCGTATTCGGCACCCTGATAGACGCGCGTAGAGATGGGGCCGATGGCCACCTTCTCGAACACCATGTCTTTCACCTGCACCGTCATCGGACTTGTATTCCTGTTAGCTGCATAACACATGACGAAACGCCACGGCTTGCCAAACTTGTAAAAAACATATTGTTATTCAGGCCACGGAATAAGAACCGCCATTCTGATTACACTGTTCCGTATTTCGAATAATATCGCAGTGCAAACTGTGGAGATCCCATCATGGACCAGCTCTCGGCAATGCGCGCCTTCATCCGCGTAGTGGAGACGGGTAACTTTACACGGGCTGCCGACACCCTGTCGATGCCTAAAGCCACCGTGACCAATTTGATCCAAGGCCTCGAGGCCCATCTGCGCACCAAGCTGCTCAACCGTACGACGAGACGCGTCATGGTCACGACCGATGGCGCACTCTACTATGAACGCGCCTCGCAGATCGTCTCGGAACTGGAGGAACTGGACGGCAGCCTTTCGAACTCGCAAAGCCTGCCGACCGGCCGCTTGCGCGTTGAAATGGCAGGGGCTTTCGCCGATTCCATCGTCGTCCCGGCGCTCTGCGACTTCTATCAGAAATATCCCGATATCCGCATCGATCTCGGCGTCGGCGACCGCACCGTCGACTACCTCGCCGAGAATGTCGACTGCGCACTGCGCGCCGGCACCCCGGCCGATCAGTCATTGATCGCCAGACGTGTATCCGAGCTCGAAATCATCACCTGCGCGGCACCGCTCTACATCCAGAAATTCGGCGAGCCGGAACGCCCTCAGGACCTCGAAAACGACCACTACACGATCAACTATTTCCGCGCCCAGACGGGCCGCGCCCTGCCCTTCGAATTCGACCGCGACGACGAACATCTGGAGATCACGCCGCGCTATATGCTGGCCGTCAACGACGGCAGAACCTTCATAAGCGCGCTGACGACGGGATTGGGAATCGGGCAGACGCTGCGTTTCATGGCCCGCGACGCGATCAAGAAAGGTGAGCTGATCGAGGTTTTGCCGCAATGGTCGCGCGAGCCGATCCCGCTTTACATAGTCTATCCACCGAACCGTCACCTCAGTAACAAGGTGCGTGTCTTCGTCGACTGGATGGTGAAGCTGCTGGCCGATGCGCGGCTGAACGATCCCTGAAAATGAAAACGGCCCGGAAGGGAGGGAAACCTTCGACGGGCCGTTTTTCATCGACTTTGAATTACGGGGCCAGCCGCGTCACCAGGGGAAATGACCCGGCAGGCCTTGGAGGTGGGCTTCGGAACGGAGACTTTCCGTCGCCCCTTGCCCAATAGATATAAGCCCTAATGCGAACTTTGTAAGGCGTTTGATTCGCATAGCAGTGTTCGCAAAAATGCAACAATCAAGCCCGGATCAGCCGATGACGGCGGGTTTCAGCAGATCCTCCAGCCCGACGCGGTAGAAGAGTTCGGCCCTGACGCGATCGGCAACGCCGTTGACGATCTCCGCCCCATCCTGCGACGGATCGATATGGAAGCGGAACGGGCGCTTGCCGAACGGCGTTCCGACGACATCGACGATGGCGCGGGCAACCTCTTGCGGATCGGCATCGGCAGGTTCGAGTGCCGCCAGCCCCTGCAGCGCCTTGTCCGATATGCCCTTATACGGGCCTTCCAGATATTCGGCGGCGCGGGCCGCATCGGCCGGTGAGCCGGAATGGGCGAAGTGATTGGTGCCCTTGGTGAATGCGCCGGGCACGATGATCGAAGTCTCGATGCCCCAGCGGGTCAGCTCGCTGGCATAGGAGACGGCAAGCGAATCCATCGCGGCCTTGGCAGCGAAATAGGGTGCCAGGAACGGCGGCGTGCCGCCACGGGTGCTCGACGAGGACACCCAGACGATCAGACCCCTGCCCTGTTTGCGCAGCTGCGGCAGGGCGGCACGGTTCAGCCGCTGGGTCGAGAGAACGTTGATGTCGAACAGCTCGGCATATTGCTCCGGCGTAAAGGCCTCGGCTGGGCCGAAGGACATGTGGCCGGCATTGTGAACGATCACGTCGAGCCGCCCGTTCTCGGCAACGATGGTCTCGACGGCCTGCGCGATCGAGGCGTCGTCGGTCACATCGAGTTCGACGCTGCGCAGATCGGCGTTGTTCTCCTGCGCAAAGGCGGCCACATCGGCAACCGCCTTGGCGTTGCGGCTGGTGGTGGCGCGGATACCGGCATAGACGGTGTGCCCAGCCTTGGCGAGCGCCCGTGCGCTCATGGCACCGAAGCCGCTGGATGCACCGGTGACGACGATAACTTGCTTGCTCATTGTCTTGCTCCTTGTTCACTCGGTTGGGGGATAGTTGCGGGAGTGGGAGGCGGGGCTGCCGCCTCCGGGATTGTTCAGATCAGGCCGCCATTGGCGCGCAGCACCTGGCCGTTGATCCAGGCCCCATCGGGACCGGCGAGGAACGACACGGCAGCGGCGATATCCTCGGGCGTGCCAAGACGCTCCAGCGGGTTCGCCTTCGCCATCCGGGCGACGAGTTCTTCGGACTTGCCGTTCAGGAAGAGATCGGTGGCGGTCGGTCCGGGGGCGACGGCATTGACGGTGATGCCGCGGCCGCGCATTTCCTTGGCCATGATGCCGGTCATGGTTTCGACCGCAGCCTTGGTGCCGGCATAGACGGCATAGCTTTCGAGCTTCAGGCCGACGACGCTGGTCGAGAAATTGACGATCCGGCCGCCGTCACGCAGGCGCTTGGCGGCTTCCCGCAGCGTGTTGAACGTGCCCTTCAGGTTGACGGCGATCTGCCGGTCGAAATTGTCGTCGCTGGCCTCGGCAAGCGTCGAAAGCATCATGATGCCGGCATTGTTGACGAGGACGTCGACGCCGCCGAAGGCAGCCTCAGCCGCATCGAACATCCGGCGCACGGCCTCGGCATCGCTGACATCGGCCTTCGCCGTCAGCGCTTTGCCGCCAGCGGCCTCGATCTTGCCGGCCAGTTCCTCGGCAAGCGCCGCGTTGCCGGAATAGTTGATGACGACGGTAAAGCCGTCCTTGGCGAGACGTTCGGCAATTGCTGCGCCGATGCCCCGCGATGCGCCCGTAACGAGAGCGACCTTGTTGTCCTGACTAGCCATCTTCAGTCTCCTTCATGGATCCGCGCCGCAGCGCCGTTTCGATGAGGGGAAGATGCGCCTATCTTTCCTTCGGATAATCAGGCATTCTTCGGCATCACTATCCGGATAAAGCGAACAAATGGACAGGTTCGATGCCATGCGGGTCTATTCCCGCGTCGTGGAGCGGCGCAGCTTCACCGCCGCCGCCGAGGATACCGGCCTGCCGCGCTCGACGGTGACCGATGCGGTGAAGCAGCTCGAAGCGCGCCTCGGCGTGCAGCTTCTGCAGCGCACCACTCGCCATGTCAGCCCGACGCTCGATGGCGAAGCCTATTACCAGCGCTGCCTGTCGATCCTTGCCGATATCGAGGATGCCGAGGGCGCCTTTGCCGGCGCCAAGCCGAAGGGAATGCTGCGCGTCGACGTTCACGGCACGCTTGCCCGCCATTTCGTGCTGCCGAGCCTGCCGTCTTTCCTGGAGACCTATCCCGATATCGAATTCTACATGAGCGAGGGCGACCGGCTGGTGGATCTGGTGCGCGAAGGCATCGACTGCGTACTGCGCGTCGGCATTCCGCAGGATAGCGACATGGTCGCGAGGCGCGTCGCCATGCTTGAGGAGATCACGCTGGCCTCGCCCGCCTATCTCGAGCGTCACGGCATGCCCGAGCATCCCGACAGGCTGGACGGCCACCGCATGGTCGGCTTCCGCTCGTCGGCGACGGGCACACTGATGCCGCTGGAATTCACCGTCGACGGCAAGGTGCGCGAGATCACCATTCCGGCAACCATCTCGGTCAACGCCGCCGAAAGCCTGCACGCCGCCGCCCGCTGCGGGCTCGGCATCATCCAGGTGCCGCGCTACCATATCGAACGCTATCTCGCGAGTGGCGAACTCGTGCAGATCCTCAAGGATTATCCCTTGACGGAAACGCCGGTCTCACTTCTCTACCCCCGCAACCGCCAGCTTTCGCCGCGCGTGCGCGTCTTCATCGACTGGCTGGTGAAGATCTTCGCGCATCACCGGCGCGATACGGGGAACGAGGGCGTCAGTTGAATAAAGAGGGACCGATCGGAACGGCTGCGCTCGCAGACGATACGCTGCGCGGCTTCTTCGAACGCGATGCGATAGCGGTGGCGAGAGACCTGCTCGGCTGCCTGCTGCTGGTCAATGGCGCCGGCGGCAGGATTACCGAGACGGAAGCCTATTTCCCCGACGACGAGGCCTCGCACAGTTTCCGCGGTCCGACCAAGCGCAATGGCGCCATGTATGGGCCGCCCGGCAATGTCTATATCTACCGCATCTACGGCATGTACTGGTGCCTGAACTTCGTCTGCACGCCGGGTTCGGCGGTGCTGATCCGGGCGCTCGAACCGGAAGCCGGCATCGGCGAGATGGCTGAGCGCCGCGCCACCGACCAGCTGACCGCGCTCTGCAGCGGCCCAGGCAAGCTCTGCCAGGCGCTCGATATTGGCATTGCCATCAACGACCGGCCGCTCGACCGCGAGCCCTACACGCTCTTTCCCTCCGCCCCTGTCCCGATCGTCTCCGGCAAGCGGATCGGCATTACGAAAAATGCCGAAGCACCATGGCGCTTCGGCATTCAGGGATCGCGTTATCTCAGCAAGCCGTTCCGGTAATCACTCCATCACGGCCGCATGATCCATCGGCGGCTGGGCGGCCTTCGGCTTGCGCAGCAGGAAGACCAGCGGCATGACGGCGAGCGACATCAGCATCAGGAGCTTGAAGTCGTCCATATAGGCGATGATCGTCGACTGCAGCGTGATGACATCGTTGAGCGCCGCACGTCCGGCCGCCGTCAGCGGGCTCAGCCCCTGCGCCGCCGTCGCATTGAAGGCATGGTTGAACGGCGTGACATAGGCGGCGATCGACTCGTGATTGCTCTGCGTATTCTCGACGATCAGCGCCGAGACCACGGAGATACCGACCGACGAGCCGATGTTACGCGACAGGTTATAGAGACCCGTACCATCGCCACGCATCTGCGCCGGCAGCGTTGAGAAGGCCATCGTCGTCAGCGGCACGAACAGGAAGCCGAGGCCGGCACCCTGGATGAAGCCCACGGAAACGATCGTCCACTGCGAGACATCGGGCGTCCAGCCGGTCATGTCGTACATCGCCCAGGCCGTCAGCCCGAGACCGAGCGCAAGCAGCCAGCGCGAGTCCACCTTGCCGATCAGCCGCCCGACGATGAACATGCAGAGCATCGTGCCGAGACCGCGCGGACCCATGACGATACCCGCGGTGATAACGGGATAGCCCATCAACGTCTGCAGGTACGGCGTCATCAGCGCCAGCGAGGCGAGATAGGTGATGCCGATCACGAAGATGAAGATCATGCTGACGGTGAAGTTCTGGTCGAGGAAAAGCCTCGGATTGACGAAGGATTTCTCCGACGTCAGCGTATGCACGACCAGCAGATAGAAGGCCGCCGCACAGACGATCGCCTCGATCATGATCTCGCCCGACGAGAACCAGTCGAGCTGTTCGCCGCGGTCGAGGAAAAGCTGCAGTGCGGCGATGAACAGGCTCATCATCCCGAAGCCGAACCAGTCGAGCTTCGCCAGCGCGTCCCTCTTGGTCTCGGTCACGAAGATAACGATACCGGCAAAAGCCAGCGCCCCGATCGGCACGTTGATATAGAAGACCCAGCGCCAGCTGATATTGTCGGTCAGCCAGCCGCCGATGACGGGGCCAAGAACCGGGCCGACCATGACCGAGACGCCGAACAGCGCCATCGCCGAGCCGCGTTCTTCAGCCGTGTAGATGTCGAGCAGGATGCCCTGCGACAGCGGCACCAGCGAGGCGCCGAACAGGCCCTGCAGCAGGCGGAAGGCGACGATCTGGTTCAGCGACTGTGCAAGGCCGCAGAGGACCGATGCAGCGACGAAGCCGACGATCGCCGTCAACAGCACGTTCTTGCGGCCGAACTTGGCGGCAAGAAAGCCCGATGGCGGTGTCATGATCGCGGCGGCGACGATATAGGAGGTCAGAACCCAGTTGATCTGGTCGGCGGAGGCCGAGACGCTGCCCTGGATGTAGGGCAGCGCAACGTTGGCGATCGTCGTATCCAGAGCCTGCATGATGACGGCCAGGATGACGCAGGCCGTGATCGCGCCGCGGTTGGCGACAGGTGTCGCCGGGCTTGCGGGAGCGTTGCTCATGGAAGTTGTCCGTTACTGGTGGCTGGTCTTCCGGCCAAGCAGGTTGTTGACGAAATCAGGCAGGCCGCGGGCGTGGCCGGTATCGACATCGACGACCGTGCTCATGCCGACGCGAAGCGGCGGCTTGCCCTGCTGATCCTCGATGCTGACGCGCATCGGGATACGCTGGACGACCTTCACCCAGTTGCCCGTGGTGTTCTGTGCCGGCAGCAGCGAGAAGCTGGAGCCCGAAGCCGGGCTGATGCTCTCGACCTTGCCCTTCCAGGCAACGCCCGGATAGGTGTCGACATAGACGGTGGCTTCCTGGCCGGGCTTCACATAGGTCAGCTCGGTTTC
The DNA here is from genome assembly GCF_047325115.1 of Rhizobium sp. Rhizsp82. Lineage (NCBI taxonomy): Bacteria > Pseudomonadati > Pseudomonadota > Alphaproteobacteria > Hyphomicrobiales > Rhizobiaceae > Rhizobium > Rhizobium sp. Rhizsp82. The sequence goes on from NZ_CP168570.1 coordinate 3,777,211, forward strand.
CTTCGGGCTCGCGGCAATCCAGAGATTGTTGGTCGAGACCAGCGAGAAGGCCTGCTGCGAAGCCTGCAGGTAGGAGCCGACCTGCAGGGCGTTGACATTGGTGACGACGCCGTCGAACGGAGCCTTGACGACGCTGTGGTCGAGCTCGCGCTGGGCATTGTCGACATTCGACTTGGCCTGCAGGTAGAGCGGGTTTTCCTCGACCGGCTGGTCGGCACTGCCGCCGAGCTGGGCGAGCGTGGTGGACGCCTCGGCCTTGGCGACCGAAACCTTCTGCTGCGCGACCTCGAGATTGTGCTTGGCTTCGTCATAGGCCGACTGCGTGGCGCTGCCGTTGTTGACGAGGTTCTGCTGGCGGTCGAACTGGTCCTGGTAGTAGGGCAGATCGGCTTCGGCCTGGGTGATCTCGGCCAGCGACTGCTGGTAGCTCGCCTTCAGATTGGCGATCTGGTTGCGCTGCACGCCGAGCTGCGCCTTGGCGCCGTCGAGAGCGATCTTGAAGGTATCGGACTGCAGGTTGAACAGCACCTGCCCAGCCTTCACCGTCTCGTTCTCATGAACGTTGATCTTGTCGACGATACCCGAGACGTCGGTGGTGATGCCCACCATATCCGCCTGGATATAGGCGTTGTCGGTCGACATGACCTGGCCGCCGTTCACGTAGTAATAGCCGCCGACGACGAGAGCGACCGGCAGCAGTGCGAACAGAACGGGGCGCGTGAGGCTGCGCCGGCGGCGGACCGTGGTGCCGCCAGGCGCAGCGACAGCGGTAGCGGGCGCTGAATTGGATGAAGGCGCTTCTGCTACCGTTTCTTGCGTCTTTGCAGTTTCGATATCTTCGGCAGGCTTTGCGTTGGCATCAGCGACAACGCGGAGGGAGGATTTATCAGCCATGGCTTTGCTCTTTATCGGCGACCGGTGTCCGGCACGCCTGTACTAGGTTCGTCTTCATTTCGGACAGGATGTTGAAAAGGGCTTCGCGCTGTTCCGGCGTCACGCCTTGCAGTGCCTCGGCCCGGGTCAGATCGCCCAGCTCGCGCATTTCGGCGAGGATGGGATGGGCAGCTTCACGCATGTAAAGAAGCCAGATGCGCCGGTCCGTCGGATGTTGACGGCGCTCGATAAGGCCGCGGTCTGCGAGCTTGTCGAGAATGCGCACCAGCGTGATGGGCTCGATTTCGAGAATCTCGGCGAGTCCACCCTGATGAATGCCCTCGTTATTCGACAGATAGGCCAGCGTTTGCCACTGCGAGCGCGTCAGGCCAAGGCATTTCGCCCGCTGCTCGAACCGCTTGCGCAGCAGCCGGGCAACGTCGTGAAGAAGGAAGCCGAGGGTCGGGTTGGAGTTCATAAACTGTGCCAGCTATTAATAAGTGTGCTTATAATGTCTGTAGATATATTGAGCATGTGCAGCGCACAAGATCAGCCGGCTCAGATTCTGCAGATGCGGCTAAAATGCCGCAGCGGAGCGTTAAGCGAAGATTGATTTTGGTGCCGCATCCGCCCCCGCTGAGAGCTCTGCAACCGGCCACGAAAGAACGGTCGAGATGCAACCCATTGTCGTTTGCAATTTCCGGCAAGTGCCGCTTATAGTGCCGTTTCAGATGGTTAGCCCGGGACGAACCGGGCGGCTCGATTATTGGCCTGGCGCACTCGGCGCATTGAATGGAAGTGCAGACGCGCCCGCCGCGTTTGAAGCAGTGGATATGAGACGCATCATTTCAGCATGAGATTGGCGGCATAACGGCCGCCCATACGGGGGATCGCTATGCCTTACTCTCTTCGTGCCGCCATTGCATTCGGCTTCGTCACGGCGCTCTTGCCGCTGACCGCTGGGGCCCAGGAAGCCGCAGCCCCTCCTCCCCCGCCCGTCACGGTCGCCAAGCCCGTTGTCCGCGACGTCGTCGACAATGACGAATTCATCGGCCGTTTCGAGGCCGTGGACGAGGTTGCGATCCGCTCGCGCGTCGGCGGCTATCTGCAGGAAGTGCATTTCAGCGATGGCGCGATCGTCAAGCAGGGCGACCTGCTCTTCGTCATCGATCAACGCCCGTTCCTGACCGCCGTCAACGAAGCGAATGCCGCTCTCGAAGTGGCGAAATCGACGCTTTCCTATGCCGAAACGCAATTCAAGCGCGCGGAATCGCTCGCCAATAGCGGCAGCCAGTCGGTCTCGACACTTGATGACCGCCGCCGCGACTGGGTTTCCGCTCAGGCAAACGTCCGCGGCGCCCAGGCGACTGCCGACCGCGCCGCACTCGACCTCGAATATACCAAGATCACCGCGCCGATCGGCGGCCGCATCGACCGCCGCCTGATCTCGGCCGGCAACCTCGTGCAGGCCGACCAGTCGATACTGACGACCATCGTCTCGCTCGATCCGATCGATTTCTATTTCGACGTCGACGAGCGGCGCCTCCTGAACTTCGCCGAGACCGCCCGCTCCCGCGGCAGCGACCTGCAGGAAGGCGGTGGCGGCGTTCCGGTTCAGGTCCGCATCAGCGATTCCAGCCAGAAGCCGTTTGCCGGAAAGCTGAACTTCGCCGAAAACCGCGTCGACAACGCTTCCGGCACGATGCGCATCCGCGCCCGCTTCGAAAATCCAAACCTGATCCTGCAGCCGGGCCTGTTCGGCCGTGTGCAGATCGAGGCCTCCAATACCTACAAGGCGATCCTCGTTCCCGACGAGGCGATCGGCTCCGACCAGAACCAGCGCGTCGTCTATGTTGTCGGCGCCGATGGCACAGTTTCGACCAAGCCGGTGAGACCTGGGCCGCGGCTCTATGGCTATAGAGCGATCCGCGAAGGCATGGACGGCACCGAGACGATCGTCGTCAACGGCCTGATGCGCGCTCGCCCCGGCTCGAAGATCACGCCGCAGATGACCGAGCTGCCGCAGAGCCGCGATGACATCCCGCCGGAAGCAGCAGGCATGGAGATGGCGCAATGAGGTTCGCCCATTTCTTCGTCGACCGGCCGATCTTCGCGTCGGTCCTGTCCATCGTGCTGCTGATCGTCGGGGGGCTCGCCTATTTCCAGCTCCCCGTCGCGCAATATCCCGAAATCGCCCCGCCGACGATCGTCGTGCGCACCGCCTATCCGGGCGCCGATTCCGAAACCATCGCCAATACCGTGGCGACGCCGATCGAGCAGGAAATCAACGGCGTCGAGGACATGCTCTACATGTCTTCCTATTCGACGGCCGACGGCTCGATGGCGCTGACCATCACCTTCAAGCTCGGCACCGATCTCGACAAGGCGCAGGTCCTCGTCCAGAACCGCGTGGCGATCGCCGAACCGCGCCTTCCCGAGGAAGTCCGCCGCATCGGCATCACCACGGCGAAGAGCTCGCCCGACCTGATGATGGTCGTGCATCTCCTGTCGCCGAACTCGCGATACGACCAGCTCTACGTCTCCAACTACGCCCGCAGCCGCATCCGCGATACGCTGGTGCGCCTCGATGGCGTCGGCGACGTCATCATCTTCGGCGAACGCGAATATTCGCTGCGCATCTGGCTGGATCCGGAAAAGCTCTCGGCCTACGGCATGACCTCGAGCGACGTCGTCCAGGCGCTGCGCGACCAGAACGTCCAGGTCTCCGGCGGCTCGATCGGCGGGCCGCCGACCTCAGGCACAAACGCCTTCCAGTATACGGTGACGACCGAGGGGCGTTTCTCCGATGCCCGACAGTTCCGCTATGTCATCGTCAAGGCGACGGAAAGCGGCCGTCTCGTCCAGCTGCAGGACATCGCCCGCATCGAGCTCGGCGCCAAGGACTACGTCACCAACAGCTACCTGAATGGCAAACCCGCCGTCGCGCTCGGCATCTTCTCCCGCCCCGGCACCAATGCGCTGGCGGCAGCGGCCTCGATCAAGCAGGCGATGCAGACCGCGCAGCAGGATTTCCCGGACGGCCTGTCCTACGACATCGTCTACAATCCGACCGAGTTCATCTCGGAATCGATCAACGAGGTCTATAAGACCATTGCCGAAGCGGCGATCCTCGTCGCCCTCGTCGTGCTGGTCTTCCTGCAGTCCTGGCGCACCGCGATCATCCCGATCGTCGCCATTCCGGTCTCGCTGATCGGCACCTTCGCCTTCCTGCTCGCCTTCGGCTTCTCGCTCAACATGCTGACGCTGTTCGGCCTGGTGCTGGCGATCGGTATCGTTGTCGACGACGCGATCGTCGTCGTAGAAAATGTCGAGCGAAACCTCGCGAAAGGCATGAACCCGCGCGAGGCGGCGCATGTGACGATGGACGAGGTCGGCACCGCCGTTCTCGCCATCTCGCTGGTGCTGATCGCCGTCTTCGTGCCGACGGCCTTCATCCCCGGCATTTCGGGCCAGTTCTACCGGCAGTTCGCCGTCACCATCTCGGTGGCCACGGCGATCTCCGCCCTGAACTCGCTGACCCTGTCGCCGGCGCTTGCCGCCATCGTGCTGAAGCCGCACGACGCCCATCACAAGCCGAAAAACCCGATCTCGCGCTTCGGCAACGCGCTCGCCAACGGCTTCAATCACGGCTTCGACAGGATGAGCGCAGGCTATTCCTGGGTGGTCAGCCACCTGGTGCGCACCTGGGCAGCGATCGGCGTCGCCCTCCTCGTTTTCGCCGGATTGCTCGGCCTCACTTATTATATGGGCAACATCGTGCCGCGCGGCTTCGTGCCGGTCATGGACCAGGGCTATGCGATCGTCGTCGTGCAGCTGCCTGATGGTGCTTCGCTCGCGCGTACCGATGCCGTCGTGCAGCGGGCCTCCGAGATCATCCGCAACACACCGGGTGTCAAGAACGCCGTCGCCTTCTCCGGCTTCAGCGGCGCGACCTTCACCAACGCCTCGAATGCCGGCGTCGTCTTCGCCGCCTTCGACACCTTCGAGAACCGCCTGGAGCACCACCAGAATGCCGGCCAGATCATCGGCCAGCTCTATGGCAGCCTGCAGAGCATCCAGGAGGCCTTCATCATCGCCATCCCGCCGCCGCCGATTTCAGGCATCGGCAATGCCGGCGGCTTCAAGATGCAGCTGGTGGACCACGAGGGCTCGGACATGCGCCGGGTTCTCGGCGCCGCCTACCAGATCATGGGCAAGGCCAACCAGACACCGGGACTTGCTGGCGTCTTCACCACCTTCTCGGCCTCCAGCCCGCAATATTTCCTGGAGATCGACCGCGACAAGGCACGCGCCTTGAACGTGCCGATCCCCAATATCTTCGATACGCTGTCGATCAATCTCGGCACGTCCTACGTCAACGACTTCAACGCCTTCGGCCGCGTCTATCAGGTCCGCGCCCAGGCCGATCAGCAGTACCGCGTCGAGCGTGACAATATTCTGGCGCTGAAGGTTCGCTCGGCGACCGGGGCGCTCGTGCCGCTCGGCACGCTGGTCGAGATCAAGGACACATCCGGTCCCTCACTCGTCCAGCATTATAATATGTATGTCTCGGTACCGCTGCAGGGCAACGCCGCCCCCGGCGTCTCCACCGGCAGCGCGCTCAACACCATGGAGGGTGTGGCAAAGAGCATCCTGCCGGCCGGCACGACCTTCGAATGGACCGAACTCGCCTACCAGGAAAGGAACACCGGCAACACGGCGATCTACATCTTCGCGCTCTCGGTGATCTTCGTCTTCCTGGCGCTTTCGGCGCAATATGAAAGCTGGGTCCTGCCGCTGGCGATCATCCTGATCGTCCCGCTCGCCATCCTCGCGGCGCTGACAGGGGTGCATCTGCGCGGAATGGACAACAACATCCTGACGCAGATCGGCCTGATCGTGCTGATCGGCCTGGCGGCCAAGAACGCCATCCTGATCGTCGAATTTGCCAGACAGGCGGAAGAGGAAGGCAAGACGGCGATCGAAGCAGCGATCGAGGCCAGCCATCTGCGTCTGCGGCCGATCCTGATGACCGCCTTCGCCTTCATCTTCGGCGTCGTGCCGTTGATGATCGCCACCGGCCCCGGCGCGGAAATGCGCCAGTCGCTCGGTACGGCGGTCTTCTCCGGCATGCTGGGTGTTACGATCTTCGGCCTGTTCCTGACGCCGGTCTTCTACGTGCTGCTGCGCGCCCGCTACCGCAACAAGGCGGCGGCGAGCGCAACGCCGCAGCAGCAGGCCGAGGAGGCTGCGCAGTAAATCAGGAGATCAGGAGGGGCGCCGCTGCAGATCGCGGCGCTTCAGGCCTTCGCCCGAAAAGATCTTCCGCAGTGGCTTTTCGATCAGCTCGTAAGCCGCAACTCCGGTGATCGTACCGCCGACGATGGCGCCGAGCAGCGTCAGTCCGCCGTCAAGGCCGAGGATTTCCGCCGCCTTGACGGCAACCGAGATCGTCAGCGTATGCCAGAGATAGATCGAGTAGGAGGCATCGCCGAGATAGGTGAGAACAGGCACGCGGCCGATGCTGCCGCCGGTTTCCAGCGACACCATGCCGAACACCAGCGCCATGGCGAGCGGCCCGCAGATGAACTCGTCGAACTCCGCACCCATCAGATAGATCGCCGCAAAGCCGCAAAGTGCGGCGCCGACGCAGGCAAGCCCGAGGCTCGTTCCCGCCACCTTGCGCCGCAGCCAGAGCTCGGCGATGAAGACGCCGCCGAGGAATTCGAGGATGATCGGCCGCGTATAGGTGGCGAGCGCCGCCGACTGCGGATCCCAGATGAGACCGGCAGCGAAGAACAACCCGAACACCACGCTCAGGAACAGCAGGCGCCAGGCCCGCGGCAGGAACAGCGCTCCGGCAAAGAGCACATAGAAGAACATCTCGAAATTCAGCGTCCAGCCCTGCACCAGCACCGGCCAGATCTCGCCGGTGCTCGGTGACCGCACCGGAATGAAGAACAGCGAGCCGAGCAGATGGCCGGCGCTGAGCTGCAGGTTCGGGAAGAGCCCGGCGATCGCGCCCGCGACCATGATGCCGGTCACCAGCCAGTAGGACGGCGCAATGCGCTTCAGGCGGTCGAGCAGGAAGCGCTGCGGCGTTACCGGCCGCCGGTCGCTGATCACCCACATGATGAAACCCGAAATGACGAAGAACACGTCGACGCCTGCCGCGCCGATGGCAAAATGGCCACCGGTGCGCTCGGCCGCGTGGAACACCACGACCGCAAGCGCCGCAAAGGCACGCAAATACTGGATCCCGTAGAGGGTCTTCATGCAGTTTCCTCATGATGCCGCGAGACTGCGGCGGGGCAATGAAATGATCAGGAATGTGCAGCCGGTATGGATTCGTAGCGCCGCAGCTCGGCCATAGCCGAGCGCTGCCGCGCCCCGGCGAGCTTGCCCGCCGTGTAGTAAAGCAGGAAGGTGCCGACATTATACGGCGTCAGCACGTCGATCTCGACGAAGGAGCGGATCGTCAGCAGCACGGCAATGCCGAGCAGCAGATAGGACTCGTCGTTGCGGACGTCCTCGATGACGCGGCGCAGATGGCCCCAGATCATCGCCAGGATCGTACCGGCGAGGATGAGGACACCGGTCAGGCCGAGCTCCACGGCCGTTTCGATATAGGTATTGTGGAAGTGGAAGCCGCTGCGCGAGCCGATGAAGAACTCTTCCCATAGGCGCTCCGGCTCCGAGAAGCCCTGCACCCAATAGGCCTGGTAGCCGATGCCGACGGCCGGGTTCTGTTTCCAGGCCTCGATGCCCTGCTGCCAGAGATAGGTGCGACCCGTCAGCGTCGAGTCCTTGCCGAACAGCCCCAGCACCAGATCGACGACGCCGAGATAGACGCTCGCCACGATAAGGATGATCGCCGCGACACCGCCGCCGATGACGAGCAGCTTGCGCTGGTTTGGCGACAGGAACAGCACGCCGCGCAATCCGATCAGCAGCGCCACGATCACGGCCGTCGTCAGCACCGACGTTGCCGATTGCGAGGCGAGAAGGCAGTAGGCGGCCATCAGCCCGACAGCACCCGACACCATCATCCAAAGCCGCCGCTCGCCATATATGAAGACAGCGGCGAAGGCGAAGATGATGCCGATCGAGGCATAGAAGCCGAGCTGGTTCTTCGAGGCAAACGCGCCGACGAAGCTGTAGGTCCCGTCGAGCGGATCATATTCGTAATAGCCGAACAGGATCGAATAGAGCAGCACGACCGCCGCGCCCGCCACTGCGCCGAGCGTCAGCGTGCGGACATCGACGGTGCGCACCGCGATCAGCGCGCAGAGCACCTGCGTGAAATACTGGATGCTGGCGCGCATCGAAACGCTCGGCACCTGCGACCAGAACACGGAGAGGAAGGCGAAGGCGGCGAAGGCATAGAGCCAGACGAACTTGCTGTGACTGCCGAGCACCTTCTTGTAGTCGACGGCGATCAGCGGCAGCCAGAGCGCATAGTACAGCAGGATCGCCGCCTGCCCGAAACGGATCGAATAGGCAAAGCAGAACATCGAGAGCGCGACCGCCGGAATGGCATAGGCCGCGTTCACGCCTGGAGTAATAATTGCCGATTTGGCGATCCGCATGCGGTCTCCGCTTCTATCGCATCGCGACCCCGGCCGTGACCTTGATCAGGTCACCCGGCTCGAGGGCCATGTTCTCCTGCACCGGAATTTCCTTCGACTGCCCGTCGACTTCGCGGACGATCGAATAGTTGATATTCGCGGCATTCTCGGGGTCGAAGCGCGCTGCATCGCTCGATTGCGCCAGCGCTTCCGACATCAGCGCGTCGCTGGTCGAGAGTTTCAGGTTGAGCGTGTCGAGATCGGATTCGGTGTCCTGCAGCTCCTGGGCAAGCTTGGCGTCCCAGTCGTTGCGCAGGGTGATCTCGTCCTGGTTGGCCTTGCTGATATCCTGCTTGGCCTTCAGTGAATTGGTATCGATATCGAGAAGCGTTGCCTCGATATCGGCGGCGCGCTGTTCCGCCGTCAGTTTGCGGGCGCTGAGCGCCAGACCTTTTTCGGCAAGATTCTCGATCTTGTCGCGGTCTTCCTTGGCGAGTTCGAGCTGACGCGTCTGCGTCTCGGTCTTCTTCGCCAGAGATTCGATTTCGGCCTGCAGCAGCGATTTCAGGTCGTCGAGCGCCTGAAGCTGCAGCGTCAGCCGCTTCTTGCGCGTATCCTTCAACGCCGCTTCGCTGGCCATCAAGGCTTTGCCTTCCGGCAAATCCTTGAGTTCCGCCGGCATGTCGATGGCATCGCTGTTCTGCGTCTCGGCCTGCAGACGGGCACGGCGCGCGATCAGCCGGTTCTTCTCCGAGGTGTAGACGACAGCGTCACCCTTGGCATTGATGAAGTCGCGCGCAAAGCGCTGGCCGGCGTCGGCGCGGCGAAGTCCGCCCGCAAGGCTCACGGCTTTGACCACCGTGAGATTGGGCGCGAACGGATATTCGCCGGGCTTTTCGACATCGCCTGTCAGAAACACGGGACGGAACTCGGCAAGTTCAACAGATGCCGAGGGCCGGTCCTTGAGACCGAACTGCTTTTGCAGTGCGGTACCGATTTCCTGCGCGATCGCGTCCGTCGTCTTTCCAGAGGCTGGGAGGTCGCCAATGAATGGCAGCGAGAGGCTGCCCGACGGGCCGATCGAGTAATCGCCGCTGACCACGGACCAGTCGCGGATCGCGCCCTCCGCCGTCTGCCATTCGGCAACGCGGATGCGCAGCTTGTCCATCGTGCCGAGCTGATAGTCGGCAGCGCCGGCAAGTCCGGCTGAGCCGATCAGAACACCAAAGCCCGCCACGATGGCGAGACTGGAGGTAATGGACCGGCGTGCCGTGAGGCGGCGAAAAAGGAAATCTTTCATTCAGTCTTCCTCGTGAATTTGCACGGCAAGCCAATCGGCGGCACCGTGCGAACGTATCGAGCTGTGGAAGCGGCGTTAGTAGCTACCGCGCTGCATGCAGACGGCAGGGATCGTCCGGGCGATGATCATGACGTCACGCGTCAGAGACCAGTTTTCGACATAGTGGGTGTCGAAGGCGACACGCGTGGCATAGGAGACGTCGTTGCGTCCGCTGATCTGCCACAGGCCGGTGAGGCCGGGACGTGCCTGAAGATAGAAGACGGCCGAAGACTCATAGAGCTCCAGTTCGTCACGTACGACGGGACGCGGCCCGACGACGCTCATTTCGCCGCGAATGATATTGATGAGCTGCGGAAGCTCATCAAGGCTGAGCTTGCGAAGCACGCTGCCGATCACGGTCACCCGCGGATCGTCCTGCAGCTTGCGGGTCGCACGCCACTCGTCCATCGCCTTCGGATTATTGCGCAGGTGCTCCTGCAGCACCCTGTCACCGTCGGTGACCATGGTGCGGAACTTCAGGCAACGGAATTCCTGTCCGTTATGTCCGATACGGCGATGACCATAGAAGGCCGGCCCCTTATCGGAGAGTTTGACGAGCAGCATCACCATCAGGAAAATCGGGCTCAGGAAAACGAGGCCGAGTGATGCAGCAGTAATATCGAATGCGCGCTTCATGATCCCGCCTGTCGGCGGAAACACGTTTGCATGAACCACGCCAAAGAATGGCGTACTGTCCGATCTCGTCGCAGACTTCATAGAGTTAACTCCACTTATGTTTGCCGTTTGGTCGGTATGCCCAGGTCGCTGAGGTAGCGCTGACAGGTTCGGAGTGTATGGGCGGATTTTGTTTTTTTAAGCCACAATTTGAAGACGGGTGTGTAACAGGGGGCTTTTGGAAACCGTGTTCACCTTTTTCTTTCTTTAGGATTAGCTCAAATTAATATGCAAAGCATGCAATGTTTCCGTCTAAGTCGGCTGCACTGCACTAATGCCGTCGGAGTTTGCTTTGCGCTGCAAAAAGACTGAAGAACAAATCCTTTCGGGAAATTCGAAAAGCATTTGCAAAAAGCCCGCGGCCACTATCGCGAGTACCGAAATGTTATTTGCGCGTAGCCGCATATATTGCGTCGCACCATCCATTTTGCACTGCACACTCAAATCGTTTTAGATGAAATCTTTGTAATAAAAGTTGAACGCATAGAGCTCTCAGGCGTTGTCCTGACAATGCAAATGTGGCGCGAGCCGAGGCGTGCAATGCCCCATTGCAGACAACCTTGGGTAAGGTTTTGCCCTTTTCTGACGTACGGCCCGCAAATCGCATGGTTACCGGCCGTTCGGCGATTTTAGGCAAAGCTGGGAGGAAATCTTAAGCGGAGCACTGTAGAAAACCTGCAACGGCCTACGAAAGATTGAAGGTACTAATGCTTTCGTTCTGTTGAAACTCAGGGCCTGCTAAAATATATCGAGTAAAGGGTCCTTAGGAGGAAGCCCGAGTTCAGTGACTGTTCATTGAACCAACCTCCTAAAGGGAGGCAAACGTCATGTATGCACCTCGCGTTTTCGTTAGCATGATCGGCGCGCTCGCCGTTTTTGCCGTGGCAACCTATGTGTTGAACGGTTCCCTGACGACGACTCTCATACAAACGGCGATCTGCGCGGTTCTCCTGCAGATAGGCTACTTCGGTGGCGTACTTTTCCTCGTGTGGAAGGAAGCGCGTGCGCGCAACGCCGCCAGGGGCATGTCATCCGCCCTGGCGCCGGCGCGTGACGACAAGGACAAGATCCCGGTCAGCCCCTTCAACAATTCCGAGCCGTTCAATCAGTAAGCGGCTCTCGCCTGGGCCGTCACGGACGGCGTAACATCTTTTGAAGACCTCTCGCATTGCCCCCGCGGCGCTGGCGTCCTAACTGTTGCGGCAACAACGGAGGGCACGACGTGGTTGCAAGCGTATGCGTGATCATCGCCGCCAAGAATGCGGCTGATACGATCGGACTGGCCGTCAATTCGGCTTTGCGCGAGAAGGAAGTGGCCGAAGTCGTCGTCATCGACGACGGCTCCAGTGACGGCACGGCCGATGCGGCGCGCGCCGCGGATGATGCGAGCGGACGGCTGAACGTCGTCTCCTTCGAAAAGAATCGCGGCCCTTCGGCAGCCCGCAATCACGCGATCGAGATCTCCACAGCGCCGCTGATCGCCATCCTCGATGCCGACGACTTCTTCTTCGAGGGCCGCTTCGGGCGCATGCTGGCCGAGGACGACTGGGATTTCGTCGCCGACAACATCGCCTTCGTCGATTCGGAAACGGTGACGCGCGCCCCCGAGCAGCTCGACCGTTTTCCCGACCGTCCCCTCTTCCTCGATCTCGTCGCCTTCGTCGACGGCAACATCTCCAAGCGCGGCGTGCGCCGTGGCGAGATCGGCTTCCTGAAGCCGGTCATGCGCCGCAGCTTCCTCGATGCGCACAAGCTGCGCTACCGCGAGGAGATGCGTCTCGGCGAGGATTACGAGCTCTATGTCCGCGCGCTCGCCAACGGCGCCCGCTACAAGGTCATCCATTCCTGCGGCTATGGCGCGGTCGTGCGCGGCAACTCGCTGAGCGGCAGCCACCGCACCGACGACATCCGCAAGCTCTATGAGGCCGATCGCGCGATCCTCGCCTCCTGCAAGCTGACGGCAGAAGATGCGGCGGCCGTGCGCCGTCACGAAAGCCATGTGCGCGGCAAATACGAGCTGCGCCATTTCCTAGACGTGAAGAAGCAGTCCGGCCCGGCAGCGGCGCTAAGCTATGCGCTCGCCAATCCGGGTGCCGTCCCGGCGATCGCCGGCGGCATCTTCATGGACAAGACCGAGCGCTTCCGCAGCCCCGGCGGCGTCGAGATCGCGACGCGGGGTGCTGGAGGTTTGCGCTACTTGCTCCCCTCGCCGGCCGACTGACGGCTATTTCGAGAACTTGCCACCCGCGAGCTTGAAGGCGCTGGCAAACAGCGCCGGATCGCGGCATGCCCAGTGGAACAGCAGGCGGAAATCCGGCAAGCGCGCCTTGCGCATCCGCTTTGCCTGGCTCCACAGCGCCATCTTGCGCGCCCGCGTCTTGTAATCCTTGATCGTCGAGATTTCGTTCGGCCGCGCCGCGAAGCGCGTTTCCAGCCGGTCGAGCGCCATCCAGGTGATGAACTGCTGCTTCAGGAACTGCGGCGATTCGTTATCGACGCCGTGGAAGATGTTGATACCCTCGCCGCGCAGTGCCCCCGCCTCGCCGCAGAGCAGCACCTGGCGGGCCGCCAGCATGCAATCGCAGAAGAACAGCACGTCCTCGGCCGCCAGCCGCAGGGCCGCGTCGAAGCGCACCGTCTCGATCAGCGGCCGGCCGATCACCATGCAGGACATGTGCAGGAAGGCCCAGTTCTTCAGCATGACGCCGGCGATATCCGGCAACTCGATGATCAGCGGCGCATCCGAGAGCCGGTGCGCCCCCTCGCTCTTTTCGAGATCGGCGATGCCGAAATGATAGTCGAATTCCTCGCCGCCATGGATCGACGCCCAATAGCAATCGCCATCGAAGCTCTGCATCGCCGAATAGGCGTTCTGCAGATGATCAGGCGTCCAGATATCGTCCGAATCGAGGAAGGCGGCATAGCGGCTGACAGCCGGGACATTGTCGAGGCCGGTATTGCGGGCGCCGCCCGGCCCGGCATTCGCCTGGCGGATGACGGTGATTCTCGACCGTTCCTCGGCACCGAGGGGCTTCAATTCGTCTTCTGCCGGATAGGGCGACTGGTCGTCGACCACGAGAACATCGAAATCCCTGTAGCTCTGCGCAAAGACCGAAGCCAGCGCCCGCCGCAGGATACCGTCCTCGCGCTGGTAAAACGGGATGATGATCGTAAAGGTCGCCATTCTTTCTCCTGACAGGCCAGAGCGGTGAGTGCGCATCTAGCGCCGGATCATCCGGGGGCAAGTTGCTGCGCCGCAGCATGATGAAGGGCATTCCGGCCGAAATTTGTCAAAGGCTGAGATCAGCGATACCAGCGGCGGCTGTGCCGATTAGACCCAAATGGGGGTGATCCGAACACATTTCAGCCGCAATCCGGGCCTGCGCATTGTAACAAAACACAGGACATCCTTCACTAAAGCGGAAAAACTTTTCCACGCGGGTCACGCTTCTCAACAGGCGGAAACGTTTTATGATCACTTTCGGAAATACATTGGCGCAAAGGCCCTGCAGCATATTTGCAACTGCCGTTACGGCACCCGACACGCCATGGTAGCTGCGATTCCGCTCCGTTACAAAACGAGACTCGCGATCACTTTTTGCTGCAGTGCCATATTTTCTTCCGGCAAAACGCTCTAGCTTTTCGTCTGCGGGCCAGAGTCTGCTCTTTGAAACGGCTGCAGGGGAGGTGCAGCTCCAACAGGGGTGACAGATAACGTGAACGTTGACGCTAACGTATCCTCGCGGATCAACCTGATGCGCATCGTGCTCATTTCGGGCATTGTGTTCGTCCACATACCATTCGACCCTGCGAATACGCCGTTCAATGGAAACTACGGTTTCTTCGACTGGCTGCGGGTGTTCCTGAGCGAAGCGCTCTTCCGTGTCGGGGTCCCGTGCCTCAGCGCCATTTCCGGCTACCTGCTGTTTCGCGGCGGGATGGAAGGCTTCAACTATACGAAAACGGTGCGCACCAAGGCGCAGACCGTCTTTCTGCCGTTCCTGATCTGGAACACGCTGTTTTTCATCGCGGTCCTGGCGATCCTCGCGGTCGGCATCGGCGACGGCTATGTCATCAGTCCCTATCAATCGAGCTTCCGCGAACTGCTGAGCCAGCTGTTTGCCGCCGAAGCCTTCCCGGCGAATATCCCGCTCTACTTCCTGCGCGATCTCTTCGTCTGCATCCTGATTTCGCCGATCCTCGCGTGGCTGGTGCGCCGCGCGCCGCTTTTGACGCTCTCGACGCTGCTGCTGCTGGCGCTCGTGCCGCAGTTGTCGCTCTACATCGTCATCAAGCGCTCGATCCTGTTCAGCTTCACCTTCGGCATCTATGCCAGCCTCTACAAGCTGGACATCAAGGCGCTGGACCGCTTCGCTCCGCTCGGCGTTTTCCTGCTCTTCGCATTCTCGGCGCTGCTGGCGACCGCCATCTATGCAACCGGCCCGTCGATGCCCGACTGGGTGGAACTGTCGCGCAATGCGCTGGCGATCGGCGGCGCCGCCGGCTTCTGGATGCTGTCGGCACTGCTGATCAAGACCTCGGTCGGCCAGCGCCTGTCGAAGACCGGGAGCCTGAGCTTCTGGATCTTCTGCGCCCACTATCCCCTGCTCATCCTGCTCTTCATGGTCTGGGGCAAGACGGGCGTCGATTTCTACCCGCTCTTCTTCTGCGGCTGCCTGCTGGTGCTTTTCCCGCTGCTGGCGCTCTCGAACGGTCTGGTGCGCAGCAATGCGCCGAAGCTCTACGCCGTCCTGACCGGCGGCCGGACGAAGAAGGGTCCGCACTCCCCATCCCGCCGGGATATCCCGGCCGATTTCGTTCCACAGCAAAGGTGAGACATGACGACCACAATCGCCCATGCGCGACTGCTTTGGCTGACTTTGACTGCGGGTGCCGCCCTCGTCGGCGCCCTCCCCGCATCTGCCCAGCAGGCAACAGGCACATCCTTCGTCGATGACTTCGACAAGATCGACCGCAGCGTCTGGTACATTTCCGACGGCTGGAACAACGGCGCACACCAGAACTGCACCTGGTCGAAGAACCAGGTGAAGACCGAAGACGGAAAGCTGGAACTGGGCTTTGCCGAAGGCAAGTCGAAGGACCGCAACTATCTCTGCGGCGAGATCCAGACCAAGAAGCGCTTCAGCTACGGCACCTACGAGGCCCGTATCAAGACCGCGACCGGCCCCGGCCTGAACTCGGCCTTCTTCACCTATATCGGCCCGGCCGACAAGCAGCAGCATGACGAGATCGATTTCGAGGTGCTCGGCAAGGATAGCGGCACCGTGCAGGTGAACCAGTACATCAAGGCCAAGGGCGGCAACGAGAAGCTGGTGCCGGTCGGCAAGCCCGCCAATCAGGGCTTCAACGACTATGCCTTCGTCTGGGAGCAGAACCGCCTGCGCTACTACCTGAATGGCAAACTCGTCCAAGACGTCACCGATCCGGCCAAGATCCCGCAGAGCCCGCAGAAGATCTTCTTCAGCCTCTGGGGCACGGACACGCTGGCCGGCTGGATGGGCAAGTTCGCCTACACCCAGCCGACGACGATGCAGATCGACCGGATCGCCTACACGGCGCCCGGCGACAAATGCCAGTTCCCGGAATCGATTGCCTGCACGCTCAACTGAGCGTGCATCCGGTCTCTGAGACTTGCCTAGCACACCCCCGAAACGGACTCCGGCAGAGCCGGTCTACGCACAGGAGCATTGATGCTGAAAGTCCTTTATCTGGTGCATGATCTGGCCGATCCGGCCGTGCGCCGCCGCGTTCTGATGCTGACCGAGGGCGGCGCTGCCGTCACCCTCGCCGGCTTCCGCCGCGGCGACAATGCACTTGCGGAGGTGAGCGGAGTAAAGCCGATCGAGCTCGGCCGCACGGCGGACGGAAGGTTCGCCCAGCGTATGGGTGCGGTCGCCAAGGCGGCAATCCGTCTGCGCGGACTGTTGAGGGGCGTCGAGCGCCCGGATGTCATCATCGGCCGCAATCTGGAAGCGCTGGCCGTCGCCGATCGCGCGAGCGCAATGTTCGGCGGCGTGCCCGTCGTCTACGAATGCCTCGATATCCACCGCCTTCTCCTGAGCGACAAGGCACCGGGCAAGGCCCTGCGCCGGGCCGAGGCCCATTTCGGCCGCAACGCCCGCCTGATCCTGACGAGCTCGCCGGCTTTCATCGAAAACTACTTTGCCCCGAAATCGGCCCTGAAGGCGCCGATCGCGCTTCTGGAAAACAAGGTGCTTTCGCTGGCGGGAATGCCGCAGGCCGCCTCGCTGCGCCTGCCGCCGCAACAGGGCGAGCCCTGGAAGATCGGCTGGTTCGGCGCGCTCCGCTGCCGCAAGTCGCTGAAACTGCTTGCCGATTTCACCCGCCGCATGGAAGGCCGCGTCGAGGTCATCCTGCGGGGACGCCCGGCCTATTCCGAGTTCGAGGATTTCGACGCCTTCGTCGCGAGCGAGCCCTATCTGAGCTTCCGCGGTGCCTACAAGAACCCGGAGGATCTCGCCGATATCTATGGCGAGGTGCATTTCTCCTGGGCGATCGACTTCTTCGAGGAGGGCCAGAACTCCTCCTGGCTGTTGCCGAACCGGCTCTATGAAGGCTGCCTCTATGGCAGCGTGCCGATCACCGTCGAGGACACCGAGACCAATCGTTTCGTCGCATCACGCGGTCTTGGCCTGACGCTTCGCGAACCATCCGCAGTCGAGCTTCAGGCGATGTTCGAGGGGCTGACGGCCGAGCATTACGGCTCGCTCTCCTCGGCGGTTTCGTCCACCGACCGCCGCACCTGGATGACCGACCGCGCCGATTGCCGCGCGCTCGTCGACACACTCTCCAATCTTGTTCCGGCCGCTGCCGAGGGGCGCGCCGCCGGTTCCGTTGTCCCTGCTCCCGCAGCTCAAGAAGGGTTGACTGCAATGAAGACTGATGTTTGTTCCAGCGTCTCCAGCCTCATCATCATTCCCTGCCTGAACGAAGCCAAGCATATCGAGCCGCTGATCGAAAAGCTCGATCCGGCGCTCGAAGAGCTCAATGCCCGCATCGTCGTTGCCGATGGCGGCAGCACCGACGGCACCCGCGAGATCGTTGCCCGCATTAGCGAGAGCGATCCCCGCGTCATCCTGCTCGACAATCCGCGCCGGCTGCAGAGCGCCGCGATCAATCTCGCCGTCAACACCTTCGGCCGCGACTACGAATATTTCATCCGCATCGACGCGCATGGCGACTATCCGGACGATTATTGCCAGCGCCTCGTTGAGGAAGCCGAACTGACGGAAGCCGATTCCGTCGTCGTCGCCATGGAGACGGTCGGCTTCGGCATTTTCCAGAAGGCGACGGCCTTCGCCCAGAACTCCAAGCTCGGCAATGGCGGCTCCAAGCATCGCGAGGGCGCCGAGGGCCATTGGACCGATCACGGCCACCACGCGCTGATGCGCGTCAACGCCTTCGACACCGTCGGCGGTTACGACGAGACATTCAGCCATAATGAGGACGCGGAATTGGACTACCGTCTGAAAAAGGCGGGGTTCGGCATCTGGATGACCGACAAGACGCGGATGATTTATTATCCGCGTTCGAGCGTCAAAACGCTCTTCCGGCAATATCTCGGCTACGGCCGGGGACGCGCCAAGAACATCCTGAAGCATGGCAACTTGCCGAAGCTTCGTCAGATGCTGCCGCTTGCTGTTGTGCCGGTCTTCATCGGTGCGTTTCTTGCCGTGCTGAACTGGATCGCCGTGATCCCCTTCAGCCTGTGGGCAATCGCCTGCGTCGGCTACGGCTTCTGGATGGCCGTCGGCCAGCGCAATCCTTACGGGCCGCTCGCGGCCTTCTCGGCCATGGTGATGCACTTCGCCTGGTCGGCCGGTTTCTGGATGGAGCTCCTGAGCTTCCGCAACCGGAAGGTCTCCTGATGAAGGACCAGATCATGCAGATCGACATTGGTGTTTGCACATACCGGCGCGCGTCGCTGGACGAAGCCCTGCTTTCGCTCGCCGTCCTCGCCGTCCCCGAGAATGCCAGGCTGCGCATCATCGTTGCCGATAATGACCAGACCCGGAGCGCCGAGGGCCGCGTCGAGGCGCTGCGCTCGACCATTCCCCATGAGATCGCCTATGTGCATTGCCCGGCATCGAACATCTCGATCGCCCGCAACGCCTGCCTCGAAAATGCGACGGGCGACTACCTCGCCTTCATCGACGACGATGAGGACGCATCCGAGAACTGGCTGGTAGAGCTGCTGCACACGGCTGAAAAGAGCGGCGCCGATGCCGTGCTCGGCCCTGTCCGCAGCGTCTATTCGCAGACGGCACCCGCCTGGATGCGTGAGGGCGATTTCCACTCCACCCTCCCCGTCTGGGTCGATGGCGAAATCCGCACCGGCTATACCTGCAACGTCCTGCTTAAGCTGAATTCGCCGCGCGTCGCCGGCCGCCGCTTCAATCTGGCGCTCGGCAAGACCGGCGGCGAGGACACCGAATTCTTCAGCTACATGCATCACGACGGCGGCAAGATCGCCTTTGCGCCGGAAGCCCATGTCTATGAACCGGTTTCGGAAAACCGCGCCGGCCTCTCCTGGCTTGCCAAGCGCCGCTTCCGCTTCGGCCAGACGCATGGCCGCCTGCTGCAGGAAAAGAACAGCGGTTTCGCCCGCCTGAAGCATATCGGCCTCGCCACCGCCAAGGCCGGCTATTGCCTCGGTGTCGCGGCTGTCTGCGTCCTCGTTCCGGTTCCGCGCTATCGCTATGCGCTGCGCGGCACGATGCATATCGGCGTCGTCAGCGGGTTGCTCGGCGTTCGCGAGATCCGCCAATACGGCGCTGTCGAGGGGGCTGCATGAGCGAAAAGCTGCCCGACATCAGCTTTATCATTGCAGCCTACAATGCTGCCGAAACGCTGGACAAGGCGATCGGCAGTGCTTTGGCGCAGACGGACGTGACGGTGGAAATCATCGTCGCCGACGACTGCTCAAGCGATGCGACGCGTGCGGTCGCCGCTGCCTATGGCGGCAATGTCCGCCTCGTCGCCCTCGAAAAGAACGGCGGCCCCTCAGCCGCGCGCAATGCGGCGATCGATGCGGCCCGCGGCCGCTGGCTGGCGACGCTCGACGCCGACGACACGATCGAGCCGGATCGCCTGAAGCGCATGATCGCGCGCGCCGAAGCAGCGGGTGCCCAGATCGCCGTCGACAACATGCGGGTGATCCGCGCCGACGGCACCGCGCCCGAAACCATGTTCTCGCCGGCCGCTCTCGCCACGACGCCGGAGCTGACGCTTGCGAATTTCATCCGCTCCAACGCGCTGTTCCGCAACGAGCACAATTTCGGCTACCTGAAGCCGGTCTTCGAGCGTGCCTTCATCGAGCGGCACGGCCTGCGCTTCGACGAGAACCTGCGCATCGGCGAAGACTATCTCTTCCTCGCCTCGGCGATGGCGCTCGGCGCCATCTGCGTCTTCGAACCGGAGCCTGGCTACAACTATCACATCCGCGAGGGATCGATCTCCCGCGTCCTTCGTCTCGATCATATCGAAGCGATGATGGAAGGCGACCGCCGGTTCCTCGCCCGCCACAGCCTGGATGCCACGGCAACAGCCGCCCAAAAATTCCGCGCCCGCAGCCTCCGCCAGGCGCATGCCTTTCTCGAACTGGTCGAAAGCATCAAGCGCCGCTCCCTCTCCGGAGCGATCCGGGCGGCCTGGCGCGATCCGCTGGCCGTTGCCCATCTCAGAATGCCCATCGCAGTCCGTTTCAACCGCATGACGGCGGCCCTTCGCGGCGCTGCCGCTCAGAATACGGAAATCACAGTCACAGGCGGCGCTTCGCGCTCGCGCAAAGGATAAGAGCCCATGAATCAACGAAACCTGACCCTGCACAGCACAGTTCCGAAGGCCCCTGACGATTCCGATAGCTTTATCGACATCGATCGCCTGATCGCCATTGTGATCCGCCGGGCCGGTTCGATTGCGCTCTGCGTTGCCGCACTTGTGGCAGTCGCCGCCGTCTACCTGCTGTTCGCGACCCCGCAATATACCTCGATGACGCAGATCCTGCTTGATGACAGCATGACCAAATATGCCGAGGATCAGGCGCCCGCCGCCAGCTCCCAGCAGGTGGACATGCAGATCGCCAGCGCCGTCGAAATCCTGAAGTCGACCGAACTGGCGCTGCGCGTCGTCGACGCCCAGAACCTCTCGGAAAACCAGACGATCCTCGATCCCGGCCAAGGACCCGTCGATCTCGTCAAGTCCGGCCTCAAGGTCGTCGTCAGCGCATTGACGCCAGGCGGCCCGCCGGTTTCCGACGACGACGCCAAGGAAGGCCGCCGCCAGAAGGCTGCCGCCTTGCTGCAGCAGGCGCTCAACGTTTCGCGCGTTACCCGCAGCTCGGTTATCGCGGTCTCCTTCCGCTCGACCGACAAGCTGCTCGCCGCGCGCATCACCAAGGCCTATGCCGACGCCTATCTGAACGACACGCTGAACGCCAATTTTGATGCCACCGAACGCGCCTCCGTCTGGCTGCAGGAGCGCCTCGCCGACCTGCGCAACCGCTCTCAGGAAGCAGCACTCGACGTCGCCAAGTTCAAGAGCCAGAACGGTCTCACTTCGGCCAACGGCGAACTGATGTCCGAACAGCAGCTCGCCGACCTCAACAAGCAGCTGATCGTCGCCCAGGCCGATACCGCCAGCGCCTCGGCCCGCTACAACCAGTTCAAGTCGATCGTCGATCAGGGACCTGAAGGCGCCGTCAACAATGCGGCGATCTCTTCCGGCCAGACCGACAATTCGGTCATCCAGGATCTGCGCACGCGCTATATCTCGGTCAGCCGCCGCGAAGCCGAGATCACCACCAACTTCGGCGCCGACCATCCGCAGGCCGTACAGCTGCGCGGCGAAAAGGAAGACCTGACCCGCCAGATTTTCCAGGAACTGCAGCAGCTGACCTCGAGCTACCGCAACGAATTCGAAGTGGCCCGCTCGCGCGAAGCGTCGCTGCGCCAGAATATCGAGCACCTGACCGGCAAGAACTCCGAATCCAACGAGTCGATCGTCAAGCTCAACGATCTGGAACAGCGCGCAACGGCACTGAAGACGCTCTACGAATCCTACCTTGCCCGCTACGAGCAGGCGTCGCAGCAGCAGTCCTTCCCGATCGCCAAGGCCCGCGTCATCTCCGAGGCCGGCGTTCCCGCATCGCCCTCCAGCCCGAAGAAGACCATGACGCTCGGCCTCGCCATCGTGCTCGGCCTGATGGCTGGCGGCGCGCTGACGGCATTCCAGGAATTCCGCGAACGCTTCTTCCGTGTCGAAGGCGACGTGCGCACCATCCTCGGCCTGAAATTCCTCGGCTACCTGCCGCTGGTCGGCAAGCCGCCGAAGGAGCGAAAGGTCTTCAAGCCGCGCAAGGAGCCGCTGCCCAAGCCGGTGGAAATGCCGGCCGATGATGGCGCCAGCTTCGAGCGCATCATGCGCATCGTTCTCGAAGCGCCGCGCTCGGTCTTTGCCGAAACGCTGCGCAACGCCAAGCTCGCCAGCGACGTCATGTTCCAGGGCAAGTCGGACCGCGTCATCGGCGTGGTCTCCGCGCTCCCGGGCGAAGGCAAGTCGACGACGGCGGCGAACTTCGCCGCTCTGCTCGCCTCCAGCGGCAAGCGCACGCTGCTGATCGACGCCGACCTTCGCAACCCCGGCCTGACCCGCATGCTGAAGCAGCCGCCGGAAAAGGGCCTCGTCGAAGCCGTTCTCGGCGAAATCCCGTGGGCCAGCGCCGTCAAGGTCGACAACCGCACCAAGCTTGCCATCCTGCCGGTCGTTTCCAACGACAACCTGATGCATACGAGCGAACTGCTGGCATCGCAGGGCATGTTCAACCTGATGGAAAACGCCCGCAAGATGTTCGACTACGTCGTCGTCGACCTGGCGCCGCTCGGCCCGGTCATCGACGCCAAGGCCTTCGCCCCGCAGGTGGACGGCTTCCTGTTCGTCACCGAATGGGGCCAGACGCCGACGACGGTGGTGCGCGACATCCTGAACGCCGAACCGCAGATCAAGCAGAAGGTGCTCGGCGTCATCCTCAACAAGACGGATATGTCTGAGCTCAGCAAGTTCAGCAATTTCGGCGGCACCGAACGCTACCGCCAGAAATATGTGAGCTACTATACCGAGGAAATGCCGCGCAAACCGGAGCCGGCGGAAACCAACGCCTGATCAGGTGGAGAAGATGTGGACCTGACCGCGCCAGAACCTGGCGACGGTCAGGCTGCCGCTCTTGAAGGCCCGGGTGTCGAGATTGAGCCGCATCGGCTGGATATCGGGCTCGGGCACCGGCGTATGACCATGTACGACGAGCTTCGGCAGCGACCGGTCGGCATAGAAGAAGCGGTCGCGGATGAAGACCAGGTCCTCGTCGCTCTGCATGCTGAGCGGCACGCCGGGATCGATCCCGGCATGGACGAAGAGGATATCCGGCGTATCCGCGTAGATCGGCATGTCGCGCATGAAATCGATATGCGACTTCGGCAGCGACTGGCGGATGAAGGTGTCGAGCTTCGAGGTCGTCGGGAAGATCAGCGGCAGATGCTCGGGATCGAGCCCATAGGACCGCAGCAGCGCATCGGCGCCCATACGCATCCATTCGGTGTAGGAAATCTTGCCGTCGATATAATCGAGCATCATGATTTCATGATTGCCGGTCAGGCAAATGCGATCGAAATTCTCCGGCGGCGGCATCATCAGATGCGAGATCACCTGCGCCGAAGACGGGCCGCGGTCGATATAGTCGCCGAGCGTGATGATCAGCTTGCGGCCCGGAAGGCGCGCCGCATCCCTGACGATCGTATGCTCCGCCATCTCCAGAAGGTCATGGCGGCCGTGGATATCCCCGATTGCATAGATCGGCATGTCGCCTGGATCGAATTGGAGGCGCTGCCGGGCTGGCGGTGACATGGTCTGAACCTCACGGTCGTCGTCTGCGAAAGAGTGAGCCATAATCGATCCCGGGCGATGCTGGAAGCGGTGACGTTCGAATTGTGAGCTTTACGAGATAGTTAGGCAAAGTGCCGCAGCTGACAAGCCGGTAGAAAAATTCAAACCATACCGATTTTGTAGAAAAACCGGCCTTATCAATCGAGGTAGGATCGATCACTCATACGGGCATCAGGAAGAGAATGACCGATGGGAACGATATCGCAACTGCACGACCGGCTGAGACCGCCGGCCGACCGGATCGAGAGCGAGGAGGCAGCCGTGGCCGCCGCCCGCAGGCTCGCCGCCGGCTTCCGCCGCCAATCGAGCGAGCGCGATATCAACCGCATTCTCCCCTTCCCGGAACTCGATGCCCTCTCGCTCTCGGGTCTGACCGGAATCACCGTGCCCCCGGAATATGAGGGGCTGGATGTCAGCAACGCGCTGCTTGCCGAGATCGTCGCGATCATCGCCGAGGGCGACGCCTCGATCGGCGAATGCCTGGCGATCCACTTCGCGGCGCTCGAAGGATTGCGGCTGCACGGCGGCGAGGATCTGCAGCGGCTGTTATTCTCCCGCGCGCTATCAGGCGACCGCTTCGCTACGGCATCATTTCCCGCTGATTCCATCACCAACTTACCGCTCGGCCATCGAATCGACGGCCGCAGCGCGCAGGCGCCGGGCGTGCTCTTCGCCGACTGGCTGGTCATATCAGGCGCGGCGGACAACCAGCTCCTCTACGTCAACCGCCGAAGCGAGGGACTGCAATCCGTCGACAGCTGGGATGGTTTCGGACAGCGCACCAACGGAACCGCGCTGCTCGTTGCCGAAAACGTTCAGGCGCGCGCCGATGCGGCCGTCCGGCAGGGCGCACCGGCAGCAGCGATGACCGCCCTGCTCAATGCCGGAGTCGATCTCGGCATTGCCCGCGCTGTTCTGTCGGAATTGCAGGAGACCAGCGCCGTCCCGGCCGCGGCAGGCACCCTGATCGTCGGCATCGAGGCGGCAGCAGCCCTTCTGGAGCGCGCCGGTCACCGGCTCGATATCGCCCAGATCAATTCAGGCCCGGCAATCGCCGACGCCGAATTCTCCGCCACCGCCGCCCAGGCGCACGCGAGTGAGCTCGCGCTACGCACCGCAACGGCCATTTTCGAAATCGCCAAGGGGGATACGGGAGGCATCGGCCTCAATCTCGACCGCCACTGGCGCAATGCCCGCATCCGGGCGCTCGGCGGCAAACTCGAACGCCTGCATGCCAAGGCAGCAGCCCATTACAGCCATAGCTGGGAAATCTGATCAGCTGGCAGCAGAAACCGGCAGCACCTCGTCCTCGCCGCCGTCAGCAAGATTGCCGCCTTTGGCGACGAACTGTTCCAGCGTCATGTTGTCGAGAATATCGGCGATCGCATCGCGCACTTCGGTCATCGATCTGCGCACATGACAGGTTTCGGGATCCGAACAGTCGTCGCAGGCTTCGTAAGCCGTGCGGCTGGCGCAGCGAATCGGCGCCAACGGGCCGTCGAGCGTGCGGATTACATGACCGATCCTGATCTCGGAAGCCGGCTTCGACAGCGAGTAGCCGCCGCCCGGCCCCTTTTTCGAGCGCAGGATGCCGACATTGCGCAATTCGAGCAGGATCGTATCGAGGAACTTCTTCGGGATATTGTTGCGCGCGGCAACGTCATTGATGAAGGCCGTCTCGCCGGGCGCCAGCTTCGCCAGATCGACAAGCGCCTTGAGCCCGTACTTTCCCTTTTTCGTCAACATCTTCGATAGCCCTGCACAATCCGCGCCATATGCTTTCGCTTACTGCCAAATAGCGCCGAAAGCGTGGGCACGCAACGAAATAGCCAGCTTTTATATAGGTTATGTCCAAATCTTTGCTGAAAGCGTCTTTTCGGCAGCACAAAAATCCGCCGCGATCGCGGATTTTCGTTGTTTTTCAATCATCAACACCTTGTTTCCGCCCTCAGTTCCTCCCATATCCGCGCTTTCACAAGGCAATTTTGTGTCGTTTTGGCAACAGGGGTCGGCAACAGCGTGACTCAACCGTATCTTCGCTTGATACGGTTTGAGCGATGTGCGATCCAAATACCCGCGGGTTGCCGCTTTCCCCCGAGGGGATTCGACAAAACTGGGATGGGTTTTTGACGCTGATTTCTCGGCGCGATTTCCTGCGCCCGATTGAAAAAGGAACTGCTATGAACATTCGTTCTATTCTCATTGGTTCGGCGGCTGCGCTGAGCTCGGTGTCCGGCGCATACGCGGCCGACGCCATTGTTGCAGCTGAGCCGGAAGCTGTTGAATACGTTCGCGTTTGCGACGCCTACGGCACTGGTTACTTCTACATCCCGGGCACCGAAACCTGCCTCAAGATCGGTGGCTACCTCCGCTTCGACGTCGGCTTCGGCGCTGGCGACGCTTACAAGGACAACGCAAACGAAGACTGGCAGGCCCGTACTCGCGCTCACGTCGCTTTCGACGCCAAGAGCGACACCGAATACGGCACGCTGACCAGCCGTATCGTTCTGGAATCCAATTTCCGCGGCGGTAGCGCAGACACGACCATCGGCGGCCTGACCGGCGGCGACTCCACGATGCTCGGCGACGCGGTCAACGAAACGGTTATCGATCAGGCATACATCGACATCGCTGGCCTGCGCGTTGGTAAGTTCACCAGCTGGTGGGACGACGACTTCTCGGGCGAAACCGATGCAATGGCGAACGTCACCAACACCAACGCCATCCGCTACCAGTATGATGCCGGCGACTTCTACGCTGGTGCCGCTCTCGAAGAACTCAACGGCAACTCCGGAACGGGTTCGCCGCGCAGCTCGCTCTTCACGGGCAACACCGACATCCACGGCAACACGCTCGGCGTCGACGCTTCTGTCGGTGGCAAGTTCTCGAACTTCACCTGGGCTGTTTACGGTGGTTATGACGCCGGCAACCAGGAAGGTGCTGTAACGGCTCGCATCGGCGCAGACGTTGGCCCGGGCAAGGCTGAAATCGCAGCCATCTGGTCGAGCGGTCTCGGCGATGCCGGCAACGGCGGCAACGCTTACTACGCTAACGGCGAATGGACCGTTGTCGCTCAGTACGCTCTGAAGGCAACCGACAAGTTCACCATCACCCCGGCTGCTCAGTACACGAACAACATCGTGACCGACGCTGATGGCTCGTGGGATGACGGCAACATGTGGCGCGCAGGCGTTACGCTTGACTACCAGGTTGTTGAAAACCTGAACGCCAAGCTGGCTGCTACCTACGTCAAGGAAGACTACGGCAATCAGACCGTCGACGGCCGCAAGGACGCTGACTGGGTTGAAGGCTTCTTCCGCCTGCAGCGCGACTTCTAATGAATTGACGTGCGGTTAGAGACGCACGTCATGTGATCTGGTTGACCTCCGATCACAGTGAAGAAGCCCGGATTTCCCTCCGGGCTTCTTTTTTATGAGTGCTTTTCAGGAATGCGAGGCGGCTGTGAGCGCGGCGCGGTCGAGCTGATTGATCCTATCGATGCAATCCTGAACCGTAACGCCTTCGAGCACGCCGGCGACAGCCTTGTCAGCCCGGGCGCTGAGCTGGTCGGATACTGCGCTGATATTGCGCGTGACCGAGCAGATGGTGGGAATGTTTTCGCGTGCCGACCACGCCTTCTGTTCCGGCAGAACGCTGCCATGGATCTCCAGAAGCTTGATATCGGGCGCCGGACGCGCCAGGCGGATACCGCCACTGACGCCGTCTGAGGAAATGAGTATCCCCGATTTCGACAGGGTCGAAACGATTTTCCGGACAAAACTGGGATTTGTATCGAGGCTGGTTGCCAATTGCGGACTGGTCGTGCGAACGCCCGCGGCCTCATTGACCGCGACCGTCACGACGATTTGCAGCGCTGTTGGAAACCGTGTGTCACTCATCAATCGTGACATACCGCTGAAACAGCAGAAAATCCAGAACCACTATCGCCGATTGATACAAAATCGGCGATTGCAGGTCTTAGTGGCCGCGCTCGGCCATTTCGAGGCTCGCGCCATGCTCGGTGCCGAGCAGATCGGCAAGCGTCGACGACAGATCGATCCCGTCGAGATCGGCGATAGCCGCCGTCCGGGCCTTGTCGATGATCGCGTCATAGAGATGATCGAAGCTGGTCTTCGGAAGCATCCGCGCCGGCGTGATGGCGGCATAGATCTCGGCAAGCGAAACCATGCGCAACGACCGGGTGATCCGGTAGCCGTTGTCATCGCCGGAGACGATATCGGCGAACTTGAGGAGATCGAGGATGGCATCGGCGTCGTGTGCGCCCATACCGCCGATCCGGCGGATCTTGCGATGCGGCGTCGTGCGCGACAGCGTCTGGTTATAGGCGATCGTCAGGACGATGCGCAGCGCCTTCCTGAAGGTCTGGCTCGGCATCAGGTCGCTTTCATCCATTTCCCGCGCAGCGGGATAGGAGGCGATGCCGAAGAGGGTTTTAAACAACTCGGGGCAAGGTGTGGTCATGATCAGTGTCGAATAGCAATTTTTCGGGAGGAATTATCAATGCGTACGCCCGCGTGAGCGCCTGGGAGGTGGCGCCGCGGAACAGTGGACGTGAAAAGAACTCTTCGCGTTGTTTTCGGGATCGACCGCCGTGCGTTTACCGTACGGCCGTCTTGTCACTCGCGCGGCAAAAGATGCCAACAGCGATATATCACGAATCCACTGTTACGCCTCGCAACGGATATTTTCTACCCCCAGGAGCGGAACACAGTGTCCCAAAAATGTGATTAATCCCGTCGTAAATTAGTCAGGAATAAAACGGCTTAGCCGACGGAGCTGCCGTGAACTGGACGTGGCAGGGGCCGCGTCCAGTGCAATTCTCGATCGATCAGACGAGATCGAAACGGTCGGCGTTCATGACCTTGTTCCAGGCCGAAACGAAGTCCTTGACGAACTTCGCCTTGGCGTCGGACTGGCCGTAGACTTCGGCGATGGCGCGCAGCTGCGAGTGCGAACCAAAGATCAGGTCGACGCGGGTACCGGTCCACTTGACGGCGTCGGTCTTGCGGTCGCGGCCTTCATAGACGCCGTCCTTGCCTGCCAGCGGTGCCCACTTCGTTCCCATGTCGAGCAGGTTCACGAAGAAGTCGTTGGTCAGTGTCTCCGGACGCGAGGTGAAGACGCCGTGCTCGGGAGCACCGGCCTTCAGCACGCGCAGACCGCCGATCAGCACCGTCATTTCGGGTGCCGACAGCGTCAGAAGCTGCGCCCGGTCGACGAGGGCTTCTTCGGCCTTCATGAACTGCTTGCGCTTGCCGTTGACATAGTTGCGGAACGCATCGGCGCGCGGCTCGAGCGCAGCGAAGGATGCCGCGTCGGTCTGTGCTTCGGAGGCATCGGTACGGCCCGGCGTAACGGGAACGTTGACCGGCTGACCGGCAGCCTTGGCCGCCTTTTCGACACCGGCAGCACCGGCAAGAACGATCAGGTCGGCGAGAGAGACCTTCTTGCCGCCGGTCTGGGCAGCGTTAAAGTCCTTCTGGATGCCTTCGAGAACGCCGAGAACCTTGGCAAGCTGCGCCGGCTGGTTGGCTTCCCAATCCTTCTGCGGAGCAAGACGGACGCGTGCACCGTTGGCACCGCCGCGCTTGTCGGAACCGCGGAAGCTGGACGCGGATGCCCAGGCGGTCGAGACCAGTTCCTGCACGGAAAGACCCGTCGCCAGAACCTTTTCCTTGAGCGCTGCAATGTCGGCATCGTCGATCAGCTTGTGGTCGACGGCGGGCACGACGTCCTGCCAGATCAGGTCTTCAGCCGGAACTTCCGGTCCGAGATAGCGGGCCTTCGGTCCCATGTCGCGGTGGGTCAGCTTGAACCAGGCGCGGGCGAAGGCATCGGCGAACTCAGCCGGGTTTTCCAGGAAGCGGCGCGAGATCTTTTCATAGATCGGATCGACGCGCAGCGCGAGGTCGCTGGTCAGCATGGTCGGACGATGCTTCTTCGAGGCGTCGAAGGCATCGGGAACGGAAGCTTCTGCATCCTTGGCGACCCACTGCTTGGCGCCGGCCGGGCTGGTGGTCAGTTCCCACTCGAAACCGAAGAGGTTCTCGAAGAAGTAGTTGCTCCACTGCGTCGGCGTCTGCGTCCAGGTGACTTCGAGACCGCTGCCGATCGTGTCGCCAGCCTTGCCCGAGCCGTGGGTGCTCTTCCAGCCGAGACCCTGGTCCTCGATCGCGCCGCCTTCCGGCTCGACGCCAACGAGCGATGCATCGCCTGCACCATGGGTCTTGCCGAAGGTGTGGCCGCCGGCGATCAGCGCGACGGTTTCTTCGTCGTCCATTGCCATACGGGCGAAGGTGTCACGGATATCGCGGGCCGAGGCCAGCGCATCCGGATTGCCGTTCGGGCCTTCCGGGTTGACGTAGATAAGGCCCATCTGCACGGCGCCGAGCGGCTCTGCGAGCTCGCGTTCGCCGCTGTAGCGCTCGTCGCCGAGCCAGGTGCCCTCAGGACCCCAATAGAGCTCTTCCGGCTCCCAGACGTCGGCACGGCCACCGGCGAAGCCGAAGGTCTTGAAGCCCATGGATTCGAGCGCGACGTTGCCGGTGAGGATCAGAAGGTCGGCCCAGGAAATGCTGTTGCCGTATTTCTGCTTGATCGGCCAGAGAAGGCGGCGGGCCTTGTCGAGGTTGACGTTGTCAGGCCAGCTGTTCAGCGGCGCAAAACGCTGCTGACCCTGACCGGCGCCGCCGCGGCCGTCGGTGATGCGATAGGTGCCGGCGCTGTGCCAGGCCATACGCACGAAGAGACCGCCGTAATGACCGAAGTCGGCCGGCCACCATTCCTGCGAATCGGTCATCAGCGCATGAAGGTCCTTCTTCAGCGCTTCGAAATCGAGCTTCTTGAATTCCTCGGCGTAATCGAACGCTTCGCCCATCGGATCGGAGCGGACGTTGTGACCGTGCAGAACCTGCACGTCGAGCTGGTTCGGCCACCAGTCGCGGTTGCCGGGGCGATGCGCGGCATTGCCGTGCGGCACGGGACATTTGCCTGCGCTGTCGGGTTTTTGGTCGTCCATAGCGTTCTCCTTGGATGATGCAATTCATCTGTTATTGAGAGGGAGTGCCAGTGGCGGACCGGCTGGCGCGGCGTTGCGCGCGCCCTCCCCTGTCTTCTTCTTATCGGAAGCGTGTGATAAATTTAAGTTGGATTTACTGATATCAGCGATAAGATAAAGTTATGAAGAACTTGACGTTGAAACAGCTGCGTTATTTCGAGGCGCTGGCCCGCCACGGCCGCTTCCGCCATGCCGCGGATGCCTGCGCCATCTCGCAACCGGCGCTGTCGATGCAGATCAAGGAGCTCGAGGAAGAGCTCGGCAACGAGCTCTTCGAGCGCAGCGCCCGTGAGGTGAAGCTCACCGCCTTCGGCCAGATGTTCGCATCGCGCGCCCACGATATTCTCCGCGCCGTCGACGAACTCGGTGATCTCGCCCGCGCCTCGCGCGATCCGTTTTTGGCGCGTCTCAGGATCGGCGTCATCCCCACTGTCGCACCCTATCTGCTGCCCGCCATCATCAACGATCTCAACGCCACTTTCGACGGCATCCAGATCGAGGTGCGCGAAACCCAGACCGCCAAGCTGGTGCAGGAACTCTCCCGCGGCGATCTCGACCTGGCGATCGTCGCTCTTCCGGTCTCGGAGCCGTCGCTGACCGAGCTGAAGCTGTTCGACGAGGAATTCGTGCTGGTGCGCCGCCTCGAAGACGAAGGCCGCCCGGTGCCGGACCGCGACATGCTGCGCGAAATGCGCCTGCTGCTGCTCGAGGAAGGTCACTGCTTCCGCGACCAGGCGCTGTCCTTCTGCCGCATCGGCTCGGCCCGTCCGCGCGAGATCATGGAAGGCAGCTCGCTCTCCACCCTCGTCCAGATGGTCAGCGCCGGCATCGGCATCACGCTAATCCCGGAAATGGCGGTGCCGGTGGAGACGCGCTCGGCGCAAGTCTCGATCGCCCGCTTCCAGTCGCCACGCCCGTCACGCACGATCGGCATGATCTGGCGCAACTCGACGCCGCTCGTCAGGCAGTTGATGGAAATCGCCGAAGTCATCCGCCGCTCGGCCGGCAGTGTGCAGAAGCATCATTTTCATGCGGAGGTGTGAGGGCGGCGCTTGTTTGGAAGCGACCCTCTCGCCCGGAGCCCCCTCACCCTACCCTCTCCCCGAGGGGAGACGGGAAGTTGGCGAGAGCAGCATTCTCGACATTCCCTTCTCCCCAGCGGGGAGAAGGTGCCCGAAGGGCGGATGAGGGGGCCGCTAGCACTGCACCCGCCTCATCCGCGGCACCCCTCAAGCAGCCGGCTGCTTCGTCTTGCGCAGGTACGGCAGCACCGTATCGAAAGACCCGAACCGCGCGATCGCATCCTCGTTGGAAACGGCTGCCGTGATGATCACGTCGTCGCCCTGCTGCCAGTTGGCGGGCGTCGCGACCTGGTGCTTTGCCGTCAGCTGGATGGAATCGATGGCGCGCAGGATTTCGTTGAAGTTGC
Source organism: Rhizobium sp. Rhizsp82 (assembly GCF_047325115.1). Classification (NCBI taxonomy): domain Bacteria; kingdom Pseudomonadati; phylum Pseudomonadota; class Alphaproteobacteria; order Hyphomicrobiales; family Rhizobiaceae; genus Rhizobium; species Rhizobium sp. Rhizsp82. The sequence continues at coordinate 3,809,151 of NZ_CP168570.1, forward strand.
GGCCTGTCGTCATCGGATAGGTGAGGATCAGCTTGATCTTCTTGTCCGGGCCGATGACGAAGACCGAGCGTACCGTGGCGTTATCGGCGGGCGTGCGGCCTTCCGAGCTGTCGCCGGCGCCGGCGGGCAGCATATCGTAGAGCTTGGCGACCTTCAGGTCCTTGTCGCCGATCAGCGGATATTCGACGTCGAAGCCGGTCGCCGTCTTGATGTCGCCCTTCCACTTGGCGTGGCTTTCGACTGGATCGACGGAGATGCCGATGATCTTCACGCCGCGCTTGCTGAACTCGCCTTCGAGACCCGCCATCGTGCCGAGCTCGGTCGTGCAGACAGGCGTGAAATTCTTCGGATGCGAGAAGAGCACGGCCCAGCCGTTACCGATCCAATCGTGGAACTGGATCGGACCCTGGCTGGTGTCGGCGCTGAAATCAGGGGCGACATCGTTGATGCGGAGACTCATGACATATGACCTTTGTGACGACAGGACCGGTGGGATCGCGCGGCTGGGAAGGCCGCGACACCAAGCCGGGGGGTGGAATTCGCGCGGCTAAGCTAGTGGAACTTCCCGGCCAGGTGAATGCTTTCTTTGGGGTATTTTCTCGAGATGCCGCGTCTTGTGTTTGAGGATATCGAACAGCCTGTAGCCACCCGGCCAGCGGCCATATCCGCTGGCGACATTGATATGCCCGGCAAGCCCCGCATTGCGCAGGTCGCTGCCCCAGAGCCGCGCGAAATAGGTGAGCCGCTCCAGCGACATGTAATGATCGTTGAGGCTGCCGACGAGGATGCTCGGAAACGGCAGCCGCTCCGTCGGCATGGTGCCGAAGCCGATACTGCCGGGATGCAGCTTGTCGGTCACGTCGAGATCGCAGGGCGCCACCAGCAGCGCACCCTTCACCCGCCGGGCCGCCGGACGCCCGGCAAGACGGGCCGCGAGCACGGATCCGAGGCTGTGGGCGACGATATAGGCCTCGCCTGCCCGCTCCAGCTCGGCTTCGAGGGCATCGAGCCATTCGGTGACGCGCGGGCGGTCCCAGTTTTCCTGCCGTACGAGACGGCTTTCAGGATGATCCTTCAGCCAGGCGCTCTGCCAATGCGCCTCTTCCGATCCGAAAAGTCCGGGCACGATGAGAACCGGCGTCATGTCGTCTCCGATCTAGAGAATGCCGAGCGTGATGGCGAAGAGCAGCGCGAAGGAAAATGCCGCGGCTGCGGGTGCGGCAAGATCGGCGCCGGTGCGCAGGATCCGGCCGGATGGCGAAGGCGGCGCCGGGCGGCGGTCATCGAATACAGCCATGACGAGGCTCCTCAATACCAGGGCCCGGGCGCCGGGCTCCAATAGTAGAATTCGTAGTCGCGGGCGCTTGGCTCGCGGTCGTCATCGAGAGGCAGAGCTTCAGTCGGCGGCTGCGGATGGCTGAGCCCCTGGCGCAGCAATGACAGGAATTCGAATACAAGCCTCATAATCCGGTTCTCCTTGTCAGGGTGTCAGATCGATTGGTTGCGTCTTGCATTGGCAAGCAGCTCCTCGGCACGCGCCACCGGGCCGAAAAGCATCAACAGCCGGTTCTGTTCGCGAACCGGAAGCCGGTAGCGGCGGGCGAAATCGACGACGTTCCAGAGTTCCTGCGCCATCGTGCCGGGAGCGCCGCTCATCGCATTCACTCCGCCGCCTGCAGGCTGCTGTGCTGCGAGGGGAAGAAGGCGGCGAGCTCGTCGATGGCGAAACCGATGCGACCGGAGAGCTGCTCCGAGGTCACCTTGTAATCGGCGAAATCGCGGTCCGCGGCGTAGATCGCCGTCGGCAGCGTATGGGCCATGAAGAAACCGAAGAGCGGCCTGAGCTGGTGCTCGACCATCAGCGCATGGCGGTCGCCGCCGCCGGTGGCGGTGATGATGATCGGCTTGGCGCGCAGTTCATGCGGTTCGATCAGGTCGATCAGATGCTTGAAATGGCCGGGATAGGAGCCCTTGTAGGTCGGCGACCCGACAACCAGCACATCGGCATTGACGATATCGTCGATGACGCCGGCGGCCTGGGCGTCCAGCTCCTTGCGCCAGAGCGACGATCCGAGCGACGGCCCGACATCGTGGAGGTCGTAAACCTTTGAGGAGAAGCCGTAACGCCTGGAGGCGAGATCCGCGACGTGGCTGACAAGCGCGTGCGTCTTGGACGGGCGGTTGAAGCTACCGGCGATACCGACGAGGCGAAGGGGCATGTCTCTCTCCTTTGATCTTGCATTAAATATTCTCTATAAATTTAGTGCACTAAAGGAATGGAATTCCATTCTGGAGAGCGGTGGGGAAATTCGGTCCCTCAGGTTGCGGCCTTGCTGGCAACGCGCAGGGGATTGGCCGCGGCGGTGGGAACGGCGCGATCAGTCTGAAATGTTCGAGGGAAAGTCTACGGCGTCAGCCGCCGGTCAGCTTGCGATGCAGCTCGCCGGCCACGAAGACCGAATGCTCGGTGACCTGCGGCAGGCCCATCAGCTCGCCGAAAGTGCCGCGCGCCAGCGGACCGGCGATCAGCAGCGAGGGATCGGCGTCGCCGCTCCGGCCGATCGCTTCGGAGCGCTCGTTGCAGGCAATGCCGAGCCCTGTCGGATCGAGCTCCAGGATACCGGCATCGCCGAGCTCGGAGAGCCAGAACTGGCTCTGCAGGATGCCGCCATGCGCCGGCCCCGTCGTCACCACGACGGCATCGAAGCTTTTCACAGGCCGGCTGCCGTCGCGCAGCCGCAGCGTCACGCGAATCTCTTCGCCGTCCCGCTCGGCATCGGCGACCGAACCGGCGGCAACCGTCAGCCGCCCCGCGCCGATCGCCCGCTCCAGCAAATCCTCGACCTGCGGCGCGACCCGGAAACGGTGCACGTCCCAGAACGGCCTCAAATGGCGGACGATGCGCTGGCGCTCTGCCAGCGGAAGCCCCTGCCAGATCAGCCGTCCGTGACCACGGACTTCATCGATCACCGCATGCCAGCTGATCCCCTCCCCGGCCGCCTGCGCTATCGCCTGGCGAATGCTGTGCAGCAATTCCGAAGCCGTCTTCGCCGGCCGCGCGGTAAAATCGCCGAACGGATCCTGCGCCGTCGCCGCATGCCCGCGCGAGCGCAAACCGCGACGGGAGACGGACGTGATCGGCCCGCGATGGCCGGAGAGAGTGAGCGACGCGACGATATCGGCCGCCGTCAGCCCGTTGCCGACGATCAGGACGCGGTCATCCGGCTCTATATTGTCGAGAGCACCCGATACCGTGGAATCGGCGACATAGCGCGGGTGACCGGCCAGCACCGCCTGCAGCCCGCGCGGCGGCGACGGTGACGGATGCGTCGTGGCGATCACCAGCAAGTCGGCCCGCGTCTCGATGCCGGTACTGTCGGAGACCAGCCAGCCATCATCAGTCTTCTCGACCCCGGTCACCGTCGCGCGCTGGTGAAGGATGCGGCCGGCCTCGATAGCCGGTCGCAGGCGCGAGGCGGCATAGGCGCCAAACAGCCGCCGCTGCGGAAAGAGATTGCCATCCGGCCGCGCCGCTTCGGGATCGCGGCTGACGGCATCGGTCGCACCGATCCATTCGAGGAAATCCTCCGGCCTGTCCGGGAAGAGGCTCATCCGTGCCGCGGGCACGTTGATGCGATGCGCCGGATCTTCCGTATCATAGGCCAGGCCGCGGCCGAGCTCCTCGCGCGGTTCGAAGACGATGATCTCGGCGATACCGGCAGGCAGCGCGTTGGCCAGATGCAGCGCCACGCCGGCGCCGGAAACGCCGCCGCCGATGATCGCCACGACCTTCGATTTACCGCCACCGGCTGTCATCTCGCACTCGCATCCAGATTCATCACTCTCCAAATCGAAATAGGACGGTTCGCGCCGCGGCACAACCAATATAGTCTATAAACATTATAGAATTTTATTCGGAAGAGATCGGGCAGACCGGCAAGACTTTTCCCGCGCCGCTTTCGAGAAGAGACGGGCGTACTTCGAAGGCGGCCTTCTGATCTGACATGCTTTTTGTGTTTCGAGATCAATCTCATCACCAAGACGGGACAAACACATGAACAACAAGACCTTCTCAGCCGTGGCGCTGACGCGCCGGGCAAGCCTTGCAGCGCTCGCCGTTTCCGCCCTCGCGCTCGCAACCTTCGCCGCACCCCTTCCCTCGGTCGCCGCCGACAAATCCATCAAGGTCGGCATCATGAGCGGCGAGGACGAAGACGTCTGGCGCGTCGTGACCGCCGAAGCGGAGAAGAAGGGTCTCAAGATCGAGACCATCACCTTCAACGACTATACCCAGCCGAACGAAGCGCTCGAGCGCGGCGAAATCGACGCCAACGCCTTCCAGCACCAGCCCTATCTCGACAACCAGATCAAGACGCACGGCTACCACATCGTCCGCGTCGGCTATACCGGCGTCTGGCCGATCGGCCTCTATACGAAGAAGTACAAGGCCGTCTCCGAAATCCCCGAAGGCGCCATCGTCGGCCTGCCGAACGATCCGTCCAACGAAGGCCGGGCGCTGCGCGTCCTGCAGAACGAAGGCCTGATCAAACTGAAGGACGGCACCGGCATTCTCGCCACCATCGCCGACATCACCGAGAACCCGAAGAAGCTTGAGATCAAGGAACTCGATGCCGGCATTGTCGGCCGCTCGATCGACGATCTCGACGCCGCCGTCGTCAACACCGACTGGGCACTGAAGAGTGGCCTGTCGCCGAAGGAGCGCATCGCCCAGGAGCCGATCTCCGACAATCCCTACCGCAACTTCATCGCCGTCAAGGAAGACAACAAGGATGCGGACTGGGTGAAGACGCTGGTCTCCTCCTACCAGAATGACGCCGTCAAGGCCGAGTTCGACAAGGTCTACAAGGGCACGGGGCTGAGCGCCTACTAAACCGACATCCGCGCCTGGGGGAAAGGGCGCGAAGCCAGGGCGGTCCGGACGTTCCTTGTCCGGGCCGCCTTGAGCGTTTGCAGAGGATAGTCTTATGAATTCATTCGTTTCCGCCGCGGCGATCGGGGCGAAAGCCGAAGCCGCCGTGGATATCATCCGCCTCTCCGATGTCCGGCGCCGCTTCGGCGAGACGCCGGCGCTCGACGGCATTTCGCTGACCGTCCGCAAGGGCGAGATCTTCGGCATCATCGGCCGCAGCGGCGCCGGCAAATCGACGCTGATCCGCTGCCTCAACGGGCTGGAGCGCGCCGATAGCGGCGAGATCCATATCGACGGCCGCGATATTGCCGGGCTGGCCGAGCAGGAACTGCAGCCGCTGCGCCGCCGCATCGGCATGATCTTCCAGCATTTCAATCTGCTCTCCGCCAAGACGGTCGAGGAAAACATCGCGCTGCCCCTGAAGATCGAAGGCGTGGCGAAACCAGAACGGCTGCAGCGTGCCCGCGAGCTGCTCGATCTCGTCGGCCTTTCGGACAAGGCCAAGGCCTATCCCGCCTCGCTCTCCGGCGGCCAGAAGCAGCGCGTCGGCATCGCCCGCGCCCTTGCCGCCCGCCCCGCCCTGCTGCTCTCCGACGAAGCAACGTCGGCGCTCGACCCGGAAACGACGCGCTCGATCCTGTCGCTCTTGAAGGACATCAACCGCAAGCTCGGCCTGACCGTGGTGCTGATCACCCACGAGATGGAAGTGATCCGCAGCATTGCCGACCGCGTCGCCGTCATCGATGCCGGAAGGATCGTCGAGGAGGGCCAGGTCTGGTCGGTGTTCGGCAACCCGCAGACGGCGATCACCCGAAGCCTTCTCGGCAGCATCCGCCCGCAGCTCCCCGAGCATATCACCGCCAGGCTCTCGGCCGAGACAGGCAGCGAGGCGATCCTCAGTGTCGATCTTGCCGGACCGGAAGCGCAGGGTGCGCTGTTTGCCGACCTTTCGGCAGCGCTGCCGCATTCCTTCCGCCTCGTTCATGGCGGCATCGACCATATCCAGAACCAGCCGGTGGCGCGCTTCTTCATCGCCGTCCCGGCCCGCGATCCCCGCTTGCAGGATCAGGTCGCACAGTTTCTGACGGCCCGCTCGGCGCGGGTGGAGGTACTCGGCTATGACACCGATCATGCTTGACCTGCTGCTGCGGTCGCTCTGGGAAACCGTGCTGATGACCGGCGCATCCGGCATCATCTCGCTGGTAGCGGGCCTGCCGCTCGGGCTCGCCCTGGTGCTGACGGCACGCGGCGGCATTGCCGAAAATCTCTGGATCAACCGCACGCTCGGCGCCGTCATCAACGGCTTCCGCTCGGTGCCCTTCATCATCCTGCTGGTGGCGCTGATTCCGCTGACCCGGCTGATCGTCGGCACCGCGCTCGGCACCTGGGCGGCGATCGTGCCGCTGGCAATCGCCGCGACACCCTATTACGCCCGCATCGCCGAAGTGTCGCTGCGCGAAGTCGACCGCGGCCTGATCGACGCCGTCCGCGCCATGGGCGGCAATCGCTGGACGATCATCCGCGAAGTGCTGGTGCCCGAAGCCCTGCCGGGCATCGTCGCCGGCTTCACGGTGACGCTGGTGACCCTCATCGGCGCCTCCGCCATGGCAGGCGCCATCGGCGCCGGTGGGCTGGGCGACCTCGCCATCCGCTACGGCTACCAGCGCTTCGAGACCTCGGTGATGATCGCCGTCGTCATTGTTCTCATCGTGCTGGTCTGCGGCATCCAGTGGTTCGGCGACCGGCTGGTGGAGCGGCTGGACCATCGCTGAGATCGGGGCGGCCGGGCATGAAAGCTGCCCGGCCGCCAGTTCGCCTTAGAGATCGATCTCGACCCGCAGCGGCTGGTGATCCGAACCGGTCGCCTGCTCGTCGACCCAGCACTTGCTGATACGGCCTGAGAGCCAGGCAGGCACGAAGCAGTAGTCGATGCGGATGCCGGCCTTGGCGGCGATGTCGCGATAGAGCGTGTGCCCCTCGTCTTCCGCGCCACCGGCGGCGACATAGGCATCGACGAAGCCGGATGCATCCGGCAGGCGGCCATGCCACTGGTTCACGGCGCCGCAGATCCACTCGTATTCCGGTGAGGTCGGCTCGAAATTGAAGTCGCCGAGAAGGATCGCCTCGCGCGGCATGTCGGGCAGCGCCGGCTCTTCGCGCCAGGACGGCACGATTTCGCGGCCACCTATCGCCGGGCCGTCCTCGAAGGCACGGTTGGACACCTTCACCAGCTCTTGCAGCTGCACCATGCGGTGACGGCTGGCGAGATGGTCGAGATGGGTTGAGTAGAAGCGTACCGGACCTGATGGGGTCTGGATCAGTGCCTCGATCGCGCCGCGCTGGATCGTATGCGGGCCGGGCGCCGTGAACTTCGGATACATGTGATTGCGGGTGGACAGGATCGGGTAGCGCGACAGGATCATGTTGCCGAACTGGCGGCGCTTGTGATCCGTCGGGCGCTTGCCCTCGGCATCGGAGACCTTCAGCACGTCGACGGTCGGGCCCCAGACGAAATAGTGATCCGGCAGCAGACGGGCAATCGCCTCCGACTGACTGATATTGCCGGAACGGTCCCAATAATTCTCGACTTCCTGCAATGCGATGATGTCGCTGTCCTTGACGGTATCGACAATACGTTCCAGGTCGTAGCGGTCGTCCTGGCCGCGGGTATACTGGATGTTATAAGTTGTGATTAGCATGGATCCTCGCTTAAATTTGAGTTGCGCCGGACGTCGTGAAAACGTTTCATTGCGCGCGACGAACTAGGCCAAGAATGTGAAACTTCCGACACCATTCGATGACGATTCAATGAAGCTTCTTTCCTCTGCTCAGATGAGCCCAGCCCAGCCATGAAAAATCGCGCAACCATCAAGGACGTCGCGCGCCTGGCGCGCGTTTCGATCGGCACCGTCAGCCGTGTCGTGAACGGCAACAAGGCGGTCACCGAGGAAAACCGCCTTGCCGTTTTCGATGCCATCCAGAGGCTCGGCTACCGCCCGAGTTCGGTCGCCCGCTCGCTCGTCGGCCAGACGGAACGCGCCCGCAAGGGAGCGCCACTGCCGCAAGGCGCCCCGCGGCTGACGGCCATCGGCTATGTCAGCATCGACCATTCCATCCTCACCGAGGAAATGCCGCCGGCCGGCAGCCGCGTCTCCGCCAAGCTGATCCACAGGTCTGTGGGCGGACCCGCAGCGAATGTGGCGATCGCCGCAAGCCGGCTCGGCGGCGACTTCCCGGTGGCCGTCGATCTGATCTCCTCGCTCGGCGACGACCCCGAAAGCGACTGGGCGCTGGCCGAACTGCTGGAATGCGGCCTCAACGTCGACGCCATCGAACGCGTCACCGGCGGCAGGCTCTCGCGCAGCGTCGTCATCGTCGAGGCGGGCGGCCGTCGAACGATCCTCAATGAGCCGTTATCGCTGCCGATCCCGCGCATTCGCGACTATTTCAATGCGGCGGCGGCACGGCAGGGCCAGCACTGCCTGCATCTCGAAGGCTTCCGCGTCGGCCTGCTTGACGAACTCCACCTGACCGGCGCCTCACGCCCGGATCTCGTCACCATCGACACGACCGGCCTTCCTGCGCACTGGCAGACACCGGCCGCCTTCGGCACGCTACGCAGAAGCTGCGACTTCATCTTCATGAGCCGCTCGGCCGCCCGCCAGCTCGTGGGCACCGATGTCGATGACGGCGAGCTTGCCGATACGCTGTCCCGCCACGCGGCGGACGGCGGTGCCAGCATCGTCCTGACCATGGGCGCCAGCGGCTCCGTTCTCATCCAGCCGGGCAAGGCGCCGGTCTGCGTTCCAGCATTGGCCGTCGATCCCGTCGACGTCACCGGCGCCGGCGATGTTTTCGTCGGCATCTTCCTGGCGGTATTCCTCAACACCGCGGATGCCCTGACGGCAACGCGCTGGGCGGCCGTCGGCGCCTCCTATTCCATTGCCGCAATTGGCGTAAACACCGTTACGGTGACCGCCGATCTCATCGCAACCGGCCTTGCAAGCCTCTCCAGCCAGCCCAATTCCTGACTGCAGAAATCTGCAGCAGTCACCAATCGGACATATATCCGTCATCCCGATGAAACGTTTTCACGGTACTCGGTCGCACCGTTCCCGGACGGCCCGACCAACCGGCCGCCGCACAAACGATTTTGGAGATAGGGATGTTCAAAGCTGCATTTGCCGCCGCCGCCACGCTTGCGGTGCTCACCGGTGCCGCACCGGCCAGCGCCAAGACTGAGATCAACATGTGGTTCGGCCTTTCGGGCCGCCTGCAGAAGGAAGTGATGGCCCAGTGCGATCGCTTCAACCAGAGCCAGGACCAGTACCACATCAACTGCACCCGCGAGGGCACCTACGACGAGATCTTCCAGAAGGCGATGGCCGCGGTTCGCGCCGGCAAGCCGCCGCACATCCTGCAGGTCGTCGACCGCGCCACCGGCACGATGATGCTCTCAGGCGCCGTCGTTCCCGCCTATCAGCTGGCTGAGGACGTCGGTCTGAAGATCAACTGGGACGACTATTTCCCCGTCATCGGCAACTATTATGCCGGCCGCGACGGCAAGCTCTGGGCCTTCCCGTTCAATTCCTCCACGGCCATGGTCTATTACAACACCGACCAGCTGAAGGCCGCCGGCTACACGAGCTTCCCCGAGACCTGGGAAGATTTCGACAAGCTGCTGGTTGCCCTGCGCGACAAGGCCGGCTCGAAGTGCCCGATCGGCTGGTCGATCGACCTCTGGTCCGACATGGAGCAGTTCTCGGCGATCCACAACATTCCGGTCGCGACGCAGAATAACGGCTATGACGGCCTCGACGCCCAGCTCGAGATCAACAAGACGCTGTTCGTCAAGCACATGGAGCGCCAGAAGCGCTGGTTCGACGAAGGCCTCGCCAAGTACGAGCCGAATATCGACACTCGCCGCGACATGTTCGTCAATGGCCAGTGCGCGATCTTCTTCGACTCGATCGCCGGCTTCACCACGACCGATGAACTGGCGACCGCCAAGGGCACCAACTGGACCGTCGCCCAGCTGCCACACAACAAGGACGTGACGCCGATCAACAGCCTCGTCGGCGGCGCGGCACTGTGGACGATGAAGGGCTTCTCGAAGGAAGAGTACAAGGCCGTTGGTGCCTTCTACCAGTTCATCGCCCAGCCCGAGCAGCAGAAGCTCTGGTCCGACGGCACCGGCTATATCCCGGTCACCAAGTCGGCCTATAACGACCTCGTCGCCGAGGGCTATTACCAGCAGAAGGGCAAGGTCAACCGCGATCTCGCCGTCAAGAGCCTGACCCGCGCCACCCCGACGCCGCTCTCCAAGGGCGTCCGCCTCGGCAACTATGTCGAAATCCGCAACATCATCACCGAAGAGATCCAGAAGGCTCTCAACAACCAGGTGACGATGCAGCAGGCGCTCGATACCGCGACCGACCGCAGCAACCAGCTGCTGAAGCGCTTCGCCGACACCTATCCGGGCGCCACCCTGCCCTGATCCGGCATTGCACGATCACGAGCACGCTTGCCCGGGTCCCCACGCGATCCGGGCAAGCTCCCCATAGTTTCTGGCCGAGCATCACATGATTAAACGCGTCGTCTTCGAAGAGCGGTGGCTGCCTTACCTGCTGATAGGTCCGCAGTTGCTGATCATCTTCCTGTTCTTCTACTGGCCGACCGGCCAGGCCCTGTTCTGGTCCTTCACGCTCGAACCGCCTTTCGGCGGCGATGCCGTCTGGGTCGGTCTTCGCAACATCGCCGAGATCGCCGTCAGCCCGGTCTATCACAGCGCCATCCGCAACACGCTGATCATGTCGGTTTCGACGACGGTGATTGCGCTCGGCCTCGGGCTGATCTTTGCCGTCTTCGCCGACCGGGGCCTGCGCGGCACGATCATCTACAAGACCGCGATCATGTGGCCCTATGCGGTCGCAGCACCGGTCGCCGCCGTCGCCTGGCAATATATCTTCCAGCCGCAGATCGGCTTCATGGGCATCGTCAACCAGTGGTATCCGGGCTTCTGGAATCCGTCGCTGAATGGCGGCGACGCGCTGATCATGGTCATCGTCGCCTCCAGCTGGACCTCGATCACCTTCAATTTCGTGTTCTTTCTGGCCGGCCTGCAGGCAATCCCCAACAGCCTCGTCGAAGCCGCCGCCATGGATGGCGCCGGACCGGTGCGCCGCTTCTTCGACCTGGTCTTCCCGCTGATCTCGCCGACCTTTTTCCTGCTGCTGGTCCTCAACGTCACGACCTCTTTCACCGAAGGCTTCGGTATCATCAACGTCATGACCCAGGGCGGCCCCGGCAACGCCACGCAGACGATGGTCTACAAGATCTACAAGGACGGCTTCGTCGGCCTCGACCTCTCCTCGTCCTCGGCACAGTCGCTGATCCTGATGGCGCTCGTCATCTCGGTGACGCTGCTGCAGTTCCGCTTCGTCGAGCGCAAGGTCCACTACGCCGGTTCCGACAAGGGGGAGGCAAGCGAATGATCGAGAAAACCCCGATCCTCAATTTCGTCACCCATGCCGTACTGATCACCGCAACGCTGCTGATGTGCTTCCCGATCTATGTGTCGTTCATCACCGCGACGCTGCCGCTGGAGCGCATGGCGGAATTCCCGAAGCCGCTGCTGCCCGACGACCAGTTGCTGGTCAACATGGCCGCCGCCTGGGAAAAAGGCGGCTTCTCGACGCTCTATATGAACTCGCTGATTTCGGCGACGATCATCATGGTCGGCAAGATCGTCATCGCCATGATCACCGCCTTCAGCCTCGTCTACTTCCGTTTCCGCTTCCGCGGCATCGCCTTCTGGATGATCTTCATCACCCTGATGCTGCCGCTCGAAGTGCGCATCGTGCCGACCTATGAAGTCGCCTCGAACGTGTTGCTGCCGCTGCAGCGGATCCTGGAATGGACCGGCCTCGCCTGGCTGATCCAGACCGCATCCGGCATCCGCGTCGATCTCAACTGGAGCCTGATCAATTCCTATGCCGGACTGACCCTGCCGCTGATCGCCACGGCAACCGGCACCTTCCTGTTCCGCCAGTTCTTCCTGACCATCCCCGACGAGCTGACGGAAGCGGCGAAGATGGATGGTTCCGGGGCACTGCGCTTCCTCTGGGATGTGCTTCTGCCGCTGTCGCGCACCAATATCGCGGCCCTTGCCGTCATCATGTTCGTCTTCGGCTGGAACCAGTATCTCTGGCCGCTCCTCGTCACATCAGGTTCCGAATACCGCACGCTGACCATCGGACTGACCTTCATGCAGCCCGGACCCGATGGCGCTTCGGACTGGAACGTCATCCTAGCCGGCGCCCTGCTCGTCATGCTGCCACCGGTCGCCGTGGTGGTTTTCGCCCAGCGCTGGTTCGTCAAGGGCCTGGTCAACTCGGAAAAGTAGCCGCCTGCGGCTGACTAAAAGCAAGGATATTTCACATGGCCGAAATCCAATTTTCCAACATCACCAAATCCTTCGGCGCGACGCAGGTGCTCCACAGCCTCAACCTGCAGATCGAGCGCGGCGCCTTCGCCGTCATCCTCGGTCCGTCCGGTTGCGGCAAGTCCACGCTGCTCAGGCTGCTTGCCGGGCTGGAGCGGGCTTCCGGCGGCGAGATCGAGATCGCCGGCCGCCGCGTCGAGACGCTGGAACCGCGCCAGCGCGACGTCGCGATGGTGTTCCAGAACTACGCGCTCTACCCGCATATGTCGGTTGCCCAGAACCTCGGCTATTCGCTGGTGGTCGCAGGCGTCAAGCGCGCCGAGATCGACCGCCGCGTCGCCGAGGTCGCCCGCACCCTGCAGCTCGAAGATTACCTGCAGCGCAAGCCCGGCCAGCTCTCCGGCGGCCAGCGCCAGCGCGTCGCCATGGGCCGCGCCATCATCCGCGAACCCAAGGTCTTCCTCTTCGACGAACCCCTTTCCAACCTCGACGCCAAGCTGCGCACCCAGATGCGGCTCGAGATCAAGCGCCTGCACCGCAAGCAGGGCGTCACCAGCCTGTTCGTCACCCATGACCAGATCGAGGCGATGACGCTTGCCGACATCCTGATCGTCATGAACAAGGGCCGCATCGAGCAGATCGGCAAACCTGCCGATATCTACGAGCGCCCGGCAACCGCCTTCGTCGCGAGCTTCCTCGGCTCCCCGCCGATGAACCTGATCCCGGCCGTCGTCGATGACAGCGGCTGCGGCGTGGTGCTCGGCGGCGAGATGCGCATCCCGCTCGGCGGCGCCGTGCCGGCAGCGCCCGGCAGCGAGATCGTCGCCGGCATCCGGCCCGAGCATGTGCAGATCGGCCGGGGCGCCAATCTGCCGGTGGAGTTCGTCGAGGAACTCGGCAACGGCCGGCAGGTGCATCTGCGGATCGGCCAGACGGGCATGGCCGCCCTGCTGCCCGCCAGCGACAAGCAGGCCGTCGGCACCACACTGCCGGTCAGCCTGCCCTCCGAACACCTCCATTTCTTCGGCAGCGACGGCCGCCTGATGGAATTGCAGCCGAAAAGCGCGGCAGCCTGAAACGATAAAATCACGAAATCATAAGGAGACTGATATGCCCAAATTCATCCAGCTGACCGACGTGCACCTGATGCCGCCGGGCGGCGCGCTGTTCGATACCGATCCGGAAGTGCGCCTGCGCCAGGCGCTGCGCGATATCCGCGTCAACCAGGCAGATGCCGAATGGCTGATCTTCAGTGGCGACCTGACCCATCGCGGCGAGCCGGAAGCTTACGCGCTGCTGCGCGATATCCTCGACCAGGAAACCGTCATCCCCTACCGCCTGATGATCGGCAATCACGACAATCGCGATAACTTCCGCTCGATCTTCCCCGATCAGCCCGTCGACGACAACGGCTTCGTGCAGTCGGTGATCGACTATGACAGCTGCCGCCTGATCATGCTCGACACCGTGGAGCACGGCAAACATACCGGCCATATGGACGAGGCCCGCCTCAGCTGGCTGAAGGACCGCCTTGCCGAGGTGCTGGACAAGCCCGTCTACCTCTTCTTCCACCACCCGCCCTTCGACATCGGCATGGGCGTCGACCGGATCCGCATGGTGGACGACGAGCCGCTGCTCGCCGTGCTCAAGACGCATCCGGCCATCCGTCACATGTATTTCGGCCATGTCCACCGCCCGATCGCCGGCTCTTGGCACGGCATCCCGATGTCGATGAGCTACGGCCTGAACCACCAGGCCGGCCTCAATCTCAGCGGCATGAAGCATCCCGACCGCTCGGGCCCGGCAGAATATGCCGTGACCCTCGCCGACGGCCCGACGACCGTCGTCCACTTCCACGATTTCCTCTACCTCTACCCCGTGATCATCACCCCCGGCATGGGCGGCGGTGGCGGCTTCAAGCGGACGATGGCGGAGAATATGCCGGTCAAGAGCGAGGCCTGACCGCATAAGTCGCGAGCCGGGGCGGCCTGGCTCGCGACGCATTTGCGGCCGAGAAATCGGCGTGCACGAAATCTACCGATACACGCATTGATAGTGAATTATTTCGAACGAAACACCGCATCGAACCACGTCACCCACCCCAAAAGGGCGGCTTTGCCGGGCATGTCGAGCAGACAAGGCCACAGATGCAATTGCGAACCAATTGCAAGTTATGGCAAATAGATAGCATAGAATAAAACATCCATCGCAAGCGATATTACGACTTCCAATGTAGTCCTAATGGACTAGATGGACACTATATTGGTTTGATCCTATAAATTATTCTATGTAAGTTGTAGATGGTGCGTAAAATGAGCAAGATTTCATTGGCACTCATAGACGACCACCCGGTAATGCTGGCGGGATTGAGTGAAATCCTGAAAAGCCATCCGAAGTTTACGGTCGCCGCCACAGGATCGAGTGCCGATGATGCGCTGGAGATCGGGCTGAAATGCGCGCCCGATGTTTTCATCGTCGACCTGATGATGCCCGGCAATATCTTCGACGCCATCGCCAAGCTGGTTGAGAAAATCCGCACGAGAATCCTGGTCTTCACCGCCAATACCGGCAGCGACTATGCCGTGCGTGCGCTCAATGCCGGCGCCAGCGGCTATGTGCTGAAAGGCAGCAGCATCCAGGAGCTGATCCAGGCGATCGCCGCCGTCCATCGCGGCGACATGTTCATCACCCCGGCCTTCGCCTGCAAGGTGATCGAGGAGCTGAAGATCGCCTCGCTGCGCAAGAAGGCGGGCGGCGATGTGAAGCTCAGCATCCGCGAAGGGCAGATCATCGGCATGCTGTTGCGCGGCTTCACCAACAAGCAGATCGCAACCGGCCTCAATATCGGCGAGAAGACCGTCAAGAACTACATGACGATCCTGATGCAGAAGCTGAATGCCCGCAATCGCCTGGAAGTGCTGATTGCCGCGCAGAAGCTCGAGGGTGGCGGAGAGGCGCTGCCGCGCCACTGAACGCCGGGCGACGCCCTAGATGCCGTTTCCCTCCATCGGCACGATCACCTTCAACTCCGTTCCCGACCCCTGCCGCGCCCGGATTTCGACGCTGCCGCCGAAGGCTTCCACACGGTTGCGGATGCCCTGCAGCCCGAGCGGGCGGTGGCTCGACGTGGCGCTCGGCGCCGAAAGACCGGGACCTTCATCGGTGATGACGACGGTGATCGCCGAAAGATCGGCCGAAGCCGAGACATGCTGCCCCTGCCCGCCGCCGTGGCGAAACGCATTGTTCAACCCCTCCTGCACCACCCTGTAAAGACAGATCTTCAGGGGATGGGCGACACGCTCCGGCAGCGCCTGGTAGTCGGCCGTCACTTTCGATCCTGTCGCATATTCATGCTGCTCCACCGCATTGCGCAGCGCCGCCTCCAGCGGCATATGCTCGATCTCCGGCATGACGAGCCCGGTCGAGAGCTCGCGCAGCTCGTTCAGCACCAGCCGGGCAAGATGCGCCGGCGCAAGCTCGGCGCCCCTGATATCCGGCAGGTGCTCGAGCGCCGCCTTCGGCAGCCCTGACGCCCCGCCGCTGAGCTTCAGGATCAGCAGGCTGAGTAGCTGCACCGGGCCATCATGCAGATCGGCGCCGATCCGGTTCAACAGCTGCTCGTTCGACTTGCTGGCATCCATGCGCGCCCGGTCGGCCGCCTTGCGCAGCTCGGTATTCTGCCGCGCCAGGGCCTGCGCCTGGGTCAGCTGCGTCTTCAGGATCATCCGCTGATAGGCGATCGTATGGCTGGCGCGCCGCACGATCAGGAACAAGAGCGCCATGATTGCCAGCGTCGTCGCCCCGACGATCGCCCAGGTCTGCTGCTGCACCCGGTTGCGCTGGACGATGAAATCGGCCGCTTCCTCATAGAGCTCACCGACCGCGATCACCTCATGGGTATCAGGCTCGTAGATCGGCGCGTAGATCTCGATCAGCGGCCGCCGTGTCGGCGGCCCATCCTCCTCGCCGTCGTCATGGCTGTCCTCGAGCTGCGCCACGACCTGCCCGGCAAAAGCGCGATCGATGTCCTCGGACGGGAATTTCTGGCCGATCAGCTGCTTGTTGGTGCTGTAGATGACCAATCCATCATGCCGCCAGATCCTGAAGCCCTCGACCCGTCTTGCGAGATCGGTGCCGATCAGGAGATCGTCCAGTTCGAGCTGCCGGGCCGCCGAGACCTTGGGGTCGCTCGCCGGTCCGTCGACATGCCGGGCAAGGAACCCCTCCATGTAGAGCGCCCCGGACTCGGCCCGGCTTCTGAGCTGGTTCGCAGCGATCCGACCGCTCAGCCACTCGCCGAGAAGCGCCATCGAGCAACAGATGACGAGCCCGGCAACGATCAGAAATTGCTGTGTCAGATCAAGGCGTTGCCACACCCTAGAAATGCCGGACACACCACCGCCCGGCTCCTTTTTGTACGGGACGTAAGTCACATTTCCTCCCGGGTCGAAAGTCCCGGCCCCCTGAAGACCAAAGTCTTTAGACGTCTCCGGACCTTTGGAACTATGCCATGGCCTCCCCCGAAGACATCATCTGATCATCGCAGATAATGCCGTTCACTTTCCACCGGATTTTTGCGCTCGCGGCATGACCGCACAGTAAAAACCGGAAGGCGACCGGAATAGCCCTGCGATTTCACACTGGGGATCAAGCATTGGCGAAACGATAACGTTTCCAATGCAATCGGAGGGGAGAGTAACATGGTCACCTATATTCGCTCGGATCTCGATTTCATCTTGGCACAGATCAAGATTGCGGAGGCGCATTCCGCGGGAGCCACGCTCTACGGCGAAGACGGCTTGATCCCGGCGTACAACGTCGCCTGGGGCCTGCGCACGGTCGATGGCAGTTACAACCACCTCCTGCCCGGCCAGGAAATGTGGGGCGCCGCAGGTGCCGAGTTCCCCGAACTGATGTCGCCGATCTACCGCTCGGCCGATGGTCCCTTCGATCCCGACGGCCCTGAAGGACCGGCGCCAGCGATGCCGACAGAAGGCAATTATAACCCGTCAAACAATCCCGGTTCTCTCGTCTTCGATTCCAGTCTCCGCACTATCTCCAACCTACTCGTCGATCAGACGCTCGGTAACCCGGCGGCGATCCTGACCGCACTTGAGCGGGCCGGCGCAGCAAGCCCGATGACCGATCTTCCTGCGGTTACGGCGATCTACGTGGCATTCAAGCCGGCCTCGGATGCCGAATATCAGGCGCGCGTCGCGATGCAGAACGCGAAGGCTGCGGCCGATGCGCTCGGCGATGGCGATCCCAACAACACGCCGACCCCGGAAGAGCAGACAGCGCTGGATGAATTGGCGGAGGCCACGGCAGCCCATGCCTTGACAGTAAGCGCTCTCGAAGAGGCCCGCACGGTGCGCGACACGGCGCTTGAGCCCTTCGGCATCACCATGCAGGGCGACAATGTCTACCTCCCCGCCGTCGCGCCGGATGAAGGTCTCTCCGCACCGTTCAATTCCTGGTTCACCCTGTTCGGGCAGTTCTTCGATCACGGCCTCGACCTGATCAACAAGGGCGGCAGCGGCACGGTGTTCATCCCTCTGGCGCCCGATGATCCGCTCTATGTCGAAGGCAGCCATACAAACTTCATGGTGCTGACCCGCGCCACGGTTTCGCCCGGCGCAGACGGCATCATGGGCACCACCGACGACGTGCGCCCCGTCAACACCACGACCTCCTATGTCGACCAGAACCAGACTTATGCCTCGCATGCATCGCACCAGGTCTTCCTGCGCCAGTATCAGCTCAATGCAGCGGGCGACCCCGTGGCGACCGGCAAGCTTATCGAGGGCGCGAATGGCGGCATGGCCACCTGGGGCGAAGTGAAAGCTCAGGCGAAGACGCTGCTCGGCATCAACCTGACGGATGCCGATGTCGGCGCCGTGCCGCTGCTGCGCACCGATCCCTATGGCAACTTCATTCCCGGTGCCAACGGCTTCCCGCAGATCATCCTCGGGATCGGCGCAGACGGCATCCCCAACACGGCCGATGACGTCGTACTCGAAGGTAATCCGGCCGCCAACGGCGGACTAGGCGTCTCGACGACGGGCGCCATCCGCACCGCCAGCGCGTTCCTGGCCGACATCGCGCACGAAGCTGTGCCGATCGGCAAGATCGCTGATGGCGACATCACCATCGGTCTCGGCAACCCGGGCAATGGCGATACTGAATACGACAACGAGTTGCTGGACGCGCACTTCATCGCCGGCGACGGCCGCGTCAACGAGAATATCGGCCTGACCGCCGTCCACCATGTCTTCCATGCCGAGCACAACCGGCTTGTGCAGCATACCAAGGACACGGTGCTGGCGAGCAACGACCTCGCTTTCATCAACGAATGGCTCGAGGTCGATCTGGCCGCCCTGCCGACGCCCGCACAGATCGCAACACTGGTCTGGGATGGCGAGCGCCTGTTCCAGGCAGCAAAATTCGGCACCGAGATGCAATACCAGCATCTCGTCTTCGAAGAGTTCGCCCGCAAGATCCAGCCGAATATCAACGTGTTCCTGGTGCCGGATGGCTTCGACACCACCATTGACCCCTCGATCGTCGCCGAGTTCGCTCACGTCGTCTACCGCTTCGGCCATTCGATGCTGACCGAGTCGATCGACCGTTTCGATCCGTCGTTCAACGAAGACCATATCGGCCTGATCGAGGGCTTCCTCAATCCGCTCGCCTTCGACGGCGGCGACACCGGCGTTGCTCACTCGATCACCGACGACATTGCGGCTGGTGCCATTGTCCGCGGCATGACCCGGCAGGTCGGCAACGAGATCGACGAGTTTGTCACGACGGCGCTGCGCAACAACCTGCTCGGCCTGCCGCTCGATCTTGCAACGATCAACCTCGCCCGCGGACGCGACACCGGGGTGCCCTCATTGAACGAGGCGCGGCGCACCTTCTATGAGGCCACAAACGAGGACTCGCTGCTCAAGCCCTATGAGAGCTGGGTCGACTTCGCTGGTCACCTCAAGCACGAGGCGTCGATTATCAACTTCATCGCCGCCTATGGCACACATGAGCTGATCACCGGAGCCGATACGCTACAGGAAAAGCGCGACGCGGCGCTCACCATCATCACCGGCGTCTCCACGGGCGGGGTCGTCGTGCCGACAGACCGGCTCGACTTCCTGAACGCTACAGGCGCCTATGCCGGCGGCTCGCTTGGCGGCCTTGAAAACGTCGATCTCTGGATCGGCGGCCTTGCCGAACAGATCATGCCCTTCGGCGGCATGCTCGGCTCGACCTTCAACTTCGTCTTCGAAGTGCAGATGGAAAAGCTGCAGAACGGCGACCGCTTCTACTATCTGCAACGCCTCGACGGACTGCACCTCTTCGGTGAAATGGAAAACAACTCCTTCGCCGCGATGATCATGCGCAATACCGACGCGACGCATCTGCCGTCCGACGTCTTCTCGACGCCCGGCCTCATTCTCGAAGTCGACCGTACCAAGCAATACAATCCCGGCCTTGGCGAAGATGCCGGCGCTGACGGCATCCTGGAGGACGATCCGAATACGGTGGTCAATGAAAGCGCCGACAACCGCGGCATCGATCCTCTCGGCACCAGCCTGCTGACGCCTCTCGTCATTCGCGACAATCCGGCCACCGCCGGCGCCGACGCCAACTACCTCCGCTACACCGGCGGCGACCACGTCGTCCTCGGCGGTACCGAAAGCAATGACACCCTGATCGCCGGCATCGGCGACGATACGCTCTTCGGCGACGGCGGCAACGACCGGCTGGAAGGTGGTTTCGGCAACGACATCATCAATGGCGGCGACGGCCACGACATCATCGTCGACAGCGGCGGCGACGACAATATCAAGGCCGGCAAGGGCCATGACGTCGTGCATGCCGGCCCAGGCCTCGACCTTGTGATGGGCAATGACGGCCAGGACTTCATCTTCCTCGGCACCGACATGGGCTCGGAAGTCTTCGCCGGCACCGGCAACGACTTCATCTACGGCAACAAGAATGCCGAACGCATCCTCGGCAACGAGGGCGACGACTGGATCGAAACCGGGACCTTCGACGGCGCCCCCGGCGACAACTTCGACGAAATCTTTGCCCATGACGGCATCGACGGAAACGATGTATTCCTCGGCGACGGCGGCTTCGACGAGTTCATCGGCGAAGGCGGCGACGACATCATGGTCGGCAGCGCCGGCCGCGGCAAGATGGCCGGCATGTCCGGCTTCGACTGGGCGACCTACAAGGACAACACGCTCGGCGTGAATGCCGACCTGTCGCGCCCGATCGTCTTCGACGAGGCTCCGACCCTGCCGCAGAACGCCGCCCTCGACGAATACGAGTCGATGGAAGGCCTGTCAGGCACGAAATTCAATGATGTGCTCGGCGGTACCGAAGACGTTGCGGCCGACCGTGCGAGCCTGGCCAATGGCGGCACCAGCGGCTATCTCGGCAGCACGCTGGACGCCCAGGGCATCGCCCTGATCGCCGGCCTGCAGGCCGTGCTCGGCGCCGGCGTCACCTCCTTTGCGGGTGGGGACATCATCCTCGGCGGCGCCGGCAGCGACCGCATCCAGGGCAATGGCGGCGACGACATCATCGATGGCGACAAGTGGCTGAATGTCCGCATCGGCATCATGAGTGGCTTCAATGACAACGGCCCGACCGGAACGGAAATTGCCGGCAATCCGAACATCAAGAGCATGACGAGCCCCGTCACGCTTGTCGTCAACGGTGTGTCTGTTACCAAGACGCTCGCTGCCTGGATGTTCGAAGGCAGGATCAACCCCGGCCAGCTGCAGATCATCCGCGAAATCACCACGGCCGGCGCGGACAATGTCGCCGACAGCGACACCGCCATCTTCCGCGGCGACCGCGGCGAATATGCCTTCTCGGCCACCACGGACGGGCAGGTCATCGTCACCCATGCGGTCGAAGACGCGATCGACGGCAGCGACCGGCTGCGCAACATCGAGAAGGTGGAATTTGCCACGGGCGGCACACTCAACATCATTGTCGGGACGCCTTACAGCGACAATGGCCTTGCCCCACAGGGGGCGACTCCGCTCAACCAGCCGGTACTGAACGGCACCGCAACGGACGACCTGATCCTCGGCCTTGCCGGCTCCGATGTGCTCAACGGCAATGGCGGCAACGACATCCTGGTTGGCGGCGCCGATGGGGCCGTCGCGGCTCTGACGACTGTGACCTTCCAGGATAACTTCAACACCAGCAGTTTTACCAACTCCAACGGACCCAACGGCAATCCCGCGTGGACGACGCCCTGGACAGAAACTGGCGACAGCACACCCGGCGACCCAGCGACAGGCAGTCCAACGACGGGCCAGATTCGCCTCGATGATGGTCAGGACAATCTACGGTTCAATGCCGGGGATGGCGGCCAGATCCAGCGCACCGTCAACCTCGCCGATGCAACTGCTGCCACTCTGGCTTACACCGTGGGCCGCAGCACCGGCAACAACAGCCTTGACGCCGCACCAGGCGACGACGACGCCGTCAGGGTCTATTTCTCGCGGAGCGGTTTTGAGGCCGACTTCGTCTTGGTCGACACCATCAACAGCACATCGTCAACAGCTGCGCGCAATATCAACCTAGCGGGTCCCTTCACGGCGAATGCTGCGATCCGCTTTGTCACCAGCGCGCTGGAAGGGGGCGAGTTTGTCTCGATAGACACCCTTGCTATTACCCGCACCACGGCCGGCACTGGTGCAGTTGCCGGCGACACGCTCAATGGTGGCCTCGGCAACGACACCTACTCCTTCAGCCTTGGCGACGGCAACGACGTCATCAACGAAGCCGGTGGCGCGGGCGCGGGAACGGCAGACAAGATCTCGATCCTGGCCCCGAGCACAGGCGTCGATGTAGACGGCTTGCCGATCCTGACCATTAACGCCCTCAATGCCTTCGACAGTAATACGGGCACTGAGAACGGCAACCTGGTGATCAACTACACGCTGCCGACAGGCGTGCAGCAGTCCATCACCGTGAACGGTCACTACACCGGCAACGTTGCAGAAACCGGCGTCGAGCTCATCAACTTCAACGGCGCCTTCTTCAACGGCTACCAGCTGGTGGGCGACTATGCCATCAGCCGGGCAGACCCAACGGGCGGGACGCGCACCGTCAATCTCTCGGCCTCGGCGATCAACAACCTCATTGCCGGTGAAAACGCCGATAATGACGCCATCACCGGCGGCAGCGGTAACGACCTGATCTTCGGCGGCGGCGACAATGACGATCTGGTCGGCGGTCTCGGCGACGATCTTCTGGTCGGCGGCACCGGCAACGATGATCTCGATAACCGTCTGAATGCCGCCCTCGATGATTTCGAAGGGGCGATCGGCGCCGACACGATGGTCGGCGGCGCGGGCGACGATACCTACGGCGTCGACGACTTGCTCGACGTCGTTGTCGAAGCCGCAGGCGAAGGCACGGATACGGTCCAGACCTTCCTGGCCGAACTCTCGATTGCGGCCATGGCAAATGTCGAGAACCTCGCCTTCCTCGGCGCCGATGCCAGCCAGTTCGTCGGCACCGGCAATGCGGGCAACAATGTTATCACCGGCGGCGATCTCGCCGACACGCTGAGCGGCCTCGCCGGCAACGACACCCTGAATGGCGGCCTCGGCGCCGACACCATGATCGGTGGCGAAGGCAACGATACCTATGTCGTCGACGATGTCAGTGACGTCATCAACGAAAGCACCGGCCTCGCGGCCGATGTCGATACGGTACAGGCTTCGGTCAGCTTCACGCTGGCGACCGGGCTCGAAAACCTGACGCTGACGGGCGCCGACGCCATCAACGGTACCGGCAATGCGGGAATCAATGTGCTCACCGGCAATGACGCTGCCAACCAGCTCTTCGGCGGCGGCGACAACGACACCCTGACCGGTAATGACGGCAACGATGTGCTCGACGGCGGCACCGGCAACGACACGATCAGCGGTGGCGATGACAACGACACCATCATTGGCGGTGCAGGAAACGACACAATCGATGTAGGTAATGGCTTCAACACCATCGTCTACAATGCCAACGGCTTCGGCAATGACGTCATCAACAGCTTCGATGCAACCGGCGGCACACCGGCCACGCAGGACCGTATCGATCTCACCGGCCTCGGCGTGACGGCAGCGAACTTCAACAACCGTGTGTTCGAATCTGCGAGCGGCGGCAATACGATCATCACCATCCGCGAAAACGGGCCGGCCTCGGCCATCCAGGGCACGATCCAGATCAATGGCGTCACCAACGCCAACATCGACATTTCCGACTTCACGCTTGCCGCAGCGCCGCCGCCGAACTTCGGCGCCCCGACTGCTGGGGCCAATACCATCACCGGCAATGCCGCAGCCAATACCATCAACGGTCTGGGCGGCAACGACGTCCTCAGCGGCGCAGGCGGAGACGACGTCATCAACGGCGATGAAGGCGTCGATACGCTGAATGGCGGCGACGGCAACGATACGCTCTCTGGCGGCATCGGAGCCAATGGCGGCACCTTCGCCGATAACTTCGACGGCGCGGTTTCCTATGCCGACAACAACGGCACGCTCGCCTTCGCCGGAGAGTGGACCGAAGGCGGTGAGACGACGGCCGCCAACGGCGGCGACATCCTGATCAATACCGCCACGGGCAGCCGCCTGCAGTTCACGCAAGCGATCGACGGTGGTGAATTCATCCAGCGCTCGTTCGACCTGACCGGAGCCACTGGGGCGACCATCCAGTTCGCCTATGTCGGCGACGCCACGCTGACGGGCGGCGAGAATGTCACCGTCCAGGCCTGGAACCACACGACCAACAGCTGGGAGACTTTGACCGGCGGCGTGCTGAGCACGGCAAGCGGCACGTTCAACACCACCCTGTCGGCCGCACAGATCGGACCGCAGTCTGCCATCCGCTTCCTGGCAAATGGCGACTGGGACAATGGCGACGATTTCTTCGTCGACAACTTCATCGTCACCGCCACCGGAAGCCTGGGCGTCGACACCATCAACGGCGATGCCGGTGACGACACCGTTATCTGGAATGCCAATGCTTCCGGCGCCACGGATGGCCGCGATATCGTCAATGGCGGAACGGAGGGAGCCGCGGGCGACACCTTCGTCATCAACGGCAACGCATCGGCCGAGGCCTACACGATCTACACCAGGGCAGCCTGGCTGGCGATCGCCGGCAATGTCGCGACAAACCTCAATGCCGCGACCGAAATCGTCGTGACCCGCAACGGCAGCAACAATGCCTCCGTCATCGCCGAACTCAGCGAGATCGAGGAAATCCGCATCAATGGTGTCGATCCCTCCGGTGCATCCGGCAGCGCAGGGGCCGACAGCTTCAATATCGTCGGCGACTTCTCGACGACCAGCCTGCGTCTCAACACCATCACCATTGATGGCGACGCAGGCGACGATACGATCGATATCTCGGCGCTCGGTTCCGCTCACCGCATCGTCTTCCGCTCCAACGGCGGCAACGACACGATCATCGGCACGCTGCGTCCGCAGGATGTCATCGAGCTCGCCGCCGGCACGACCGCCGCTGACTACGAGGTCACGACCGGGGCAAACGGCGTGACGACGATGACCAATGGCGAGCACAGCATCCAGTTCACCAGCGAAGGCGGGCTGCCGCAGTTCAATGGTGAGGGTGCGGCGGCCGAAGAGGAAGAAGACGATGCCGGCACACCGCCGGTGCCGACACCGCCGACCACTCCAACCCCGCCGGCAGCAACGACAGGCGCCATGATCGCCGGCACCGCAGCAGGCGACGTTCTCCTCGGTACGGCGAATGGCGAAACGATCGTCGGCTTCGCGGGCAATGACGTGGCAACCGGCGGCGCCGGTGCCGATATCATCCGCGGCGATGATGGCGACGACTTCCTCAATGCCGAAGGCGGCAGCGACATGGTCTTCGGCGGCGCCGGAAACGACGATCTGCTGGGCGGCGATGGCAACGACATGCTCTATGGCGATGCCGGATCCGACCGCGTCTTCGGCGATGCCGGCGACGACATGATCCAGACAGGTACGGGCAACGATACCGCCCATGGCGGGGACGGCAACGATCTCTTCGTGGCCGAAGCGGGTGACGGCGACGACACCTATTACGGTGACGCCGGCAGCGACACGCTGGATCTGGCGGCGATCACCGCCAATCTGAATGTCGATCTCGGCAGCGGCTTCATGGGCCGGGGCAGCGCCTCGAGCACCCAATCCGGCACCGATACGCTCTGGGGCATGGAAAATGTCGTCACCGGCTCCGGCAACGACACGATCACCGCCAATGCCTCCGCCAACATCCTCGATGGCGGCGCCGGAAACGACAAGTTCGTCTTCCTCTCCGAAAAGGATGCCGATGGCGATACCATCCTCGGCTTCCAGCCCGGCGACAAGATCGACCTCAGCGGCACCGACGCCAATGGCGGCCTTGCCGGCAACCAGGCCTTCACGCTGGTCAACGGTTCGACGCTCACAGGCGCCGCACAGCTGATCGTCACGCATGAAGTCCGCGCCGATGGCGACTACACGGTCGTCCAGGGCAGCGTCGATGGCGACAGCAGCGCCGAGCTGCGCCTCAGCATAAAGGGGAACCACAACCTCACCACTTCGGATTTCAATCTCTGATCCGAAACGTCAGGTGCGCCGGAAAACCCGGCGCACCTGAATTCCCGTCATCAAAGAAGTGGTGAACGACATGCGCCCCAAGAACCCGCTGACCGGAGCCAAGCGCAAACAGGTCGAGAAGCTGACATCCGGATTGAGAGGGATCTTCGTGTTCCTCTTCTTCACCTCCGGCGCCATCAATATTCTCGCGCTGACCGGCTCTTTCTACATGCTGCAGATCTATGACCGTGCGCTGACGAGCGGCAGTGTCCCGACGCTGCTCGGCCTCTCGGCGCTCGCCATCGGCCTCTACCTCTTCCAGGGCCTCTTCGACATCATCCGCTCGCAAATCCTGGTGCGCATGGGCGCGCGGCTCGACAGCCGTCTTGCCCCGCTCGCCCATCAGGTGGCGATCGACATGCCGCGTTTCGGCTTCTCGACGGCGGAAGCGCTGGAGCGCGGCCGGGATGTCGATACCGTCCGCTCCTTCCTCGGCAGTCAGGGCCCGGTGGCGCTCTTCGATCTGCCCTGGATGCCGCTCTATCTCATCTTCGTCTATATGCTGCATCCCTATCTGGGAGCGCTGACCTTCGCCGGCGCCTTCGTGCTTTCGATGCTGACGATCATCACCGAGCTGATGACCCGGCGGCTGTCGAGCGCCACCCACAAATCGGGCATCGAGCGTAACGCCATTGCCGACTCCAACGCCCGCAACGCGGATATCCTCAAGGCAATGGGCTTTGCCGGGCGGGCCGTCGAGCGCTTCAATCGCGCCAACCAGGATCATCTGGAACTGCAGACCCGCACCAACGATATCAGCGGCACATTCGGGGCGATTTCCCGCGTGCTGCGCATGATCCTGCAATCGGCCGTGCTCGGTCTCGGCGCCTGGCTGACGATCAAGGGCGAGCTTTCGGCAGGCGCCATCATCGCCGCCTCCGTTGCCTCCGCCCGGGCGCTCGCCCCTGTCGATCTGGCAATCGGCAACTGGAAAGGCTTCGTCGCCGCCCGCACCGCCTTCCTGCGGCTGAAGGAGACCGTGATCGCGCTTGCCGGCGCAGAGCCGCCGATGGCGCTACCGGCCCCCAGCCGCTCGCTGAAGGTGGAGAAGATCACCGTCGCCGCGCCCGGCTCCGGCCGCGTGCTGCTCAGCGAAGTCAGCTTCGAGGTTGCCGCCGGGCAGGCGCTCGGCATCATCGGCCCGAGCGGCGGCGGCAAGACGACGCTCGCCCGCGCACTCACAGGCGTCTGGCCGACGCTGCGCGGCAGTGTCCGGCTCGATGACGCCGAGCTTACGCAGTGGTCGGACGACGATCTCGGCCAGCATATCGGCTACCTGCCGCAGGATGTCGCGCTGCTGGATGCCTCGATCGAGGAAAACATCTCGCGGCTTGAGCCGCAGGTGGATGCCCGGGCGATCGTCGATTCAGCCCAGACCACCGGCATCCACGAAATGATCGTGCGCATGCCGGAGGGCTATCGCACGGCTCTCGGGCCACAGGGCGTCTCGCTCTCGGCGGGGCAGCGCCAGCGCATCGGCCTTGCCCGCGCACTCTACCGCAATCCCTTCATCGTCGTCATGGATGAGCCGAACTCCAACCTCGATGGCGAGGGGGAAGCGGCGCTGACCCAGACGATCAAGGCCGTGCGCGCCCGCGGCGGCATTGCCATCGTCATCGCTCACCGGCCAAGCGCATTGGCCGCAGTCGATATGGTCGCCGTGATCCAGAGCGGAAAGATGGTGGCCTTCGGACCCAAGGACGAGATCCTCAAGCCCGCAGCCGCCGAAACCGGCAGCCGGCCGGCCGCCATGACGCAGCTTGGATCACGCATCACCGCGAGGATGTCAGAATGATCGAGGTCAAAGGCACCAAAACCGCAAAGACCGAAGAAGACCCGCACGACCGCTATGTGCTGAAAAGCGACGACAAGCTGTCCCGGGTGCCGGTCTTCCTTTCCCTGCTGCTGACGGGCTTTGCGCTCTATCTGAAAAGCGCGCTCGGGAACCCGCAGGAAGCCCCACGCGGCGGCGAGGCCGATCCGCGCCGCCCCGCCAGCGATGAAGGCGATCTGCCGCCGATCGACGTCGAGACCGCCGGCGCCGTGGTCCGCATGCCCGACGAAGAGATCGGCGGCTCCTACTCCGGCGGCAAACCGGGTGGCGTCGTGCTCTCCGGCCACAAGAACCGGGTCAGCTATGCGCTCACCGATTCCGACGCCATCGAGTTCAACCGGCTGAACCTGCCGAGCCTGTCCCTGCTGAAAAGCTTCGGCGGCGTCTCCGCCTCCTTCCACGCCTCCAACGACAACGCCTGGACCGGGCCGCGCCAGGTGCAACCGGATTCCGGCCCGCGCGCAGGCGGCGCGGCGCGCTCTTCGAACACAGAGTCCGCGGCGAAACCGGTCAACCGCGCTCCGCGGACCAACGGCCCGGTGACACTCGCCGATATCTCCGGCTGCGGCCTGGCGCTGATTGGCCTTGCCGATCTGCTGCGCGGCAGCATTGATCCCGATGGCGACGTGCTGTCGATCAAGGATATCGCCGTGTCCTCGGGAAAACTCGTCCAGGCCGCCAGCGGCTGGAGCTTCGACGCCGCCGGTCTCGGCCCGGTCACCATCACCTACATGATCAGCGATGGCCAGGCCCTGGTCTCGCAGACGGCGCATTTCTCCGTCGTCAAGGCGCCGCCGATCACCGGCACATCGGGCGACGACCTGATCGCCGGAACCGCCTGCGCCGACGATATCGAAGGCCTCGCCGGCAATGATAATATCGATGCCCGCAGCGGCAACGACGTGATCAGCGCCGGAGACGGCAACGACCATATCCTCGGCGGCAGCGGCAATGACACGATCTTTGCCGGGAATGGCGACGACATCGTGCTCGGCGGCCTCGGCGACGACCATATCTGGGGCGGCGCCGGAAACGACCGGCTCTATGGCGAAGACGGCCGTGACAGCCTCTTCGGCGAGGCCGGCGACGACCTCCTCAGCGGCGGTGCCGATGCCGATCTGCTGCGCGGCGGCAATGGCGCCGACCAGCTCTATGGCGATGCCGGAAACGACATCATCGACGGCGAAGACGGCAACGACCGCCTCGATGGCGGCGACGGCGACGACGTTGTCCTCGGCAGCGCCGGCGACGATCACCTCGCAGGCGGGACCGGCCTCGATGTGCTGAGCGGCGGCCAGGGCACCGATACGGTCAAGGCCGAGGATGGCGATGATACCGTCACCGGCGATGCCGACCAGGCCGACGATATTTATGACGGCGGCGCCGGCACCGATACGCTCGACTATTCCGCCCTTGCCGAAGCCGTCGCGATCGACCTCGTCTCCGGCGAGGCCGAGAGCAGCGAGATCGGCTGCGACACCGTCACCGATTTCGAGATCGTCCGCGCCGGATCAGGAGACGATACGCTCACCGGCAGCGATGGCGCCGACGAGCTGCATGGCAATGCCGGCGATGACGAGATGAGCGGCGGCGCCGGTACCGATCTCGTCAAGGGCGGCGAAGGAAACGACACCGTCACCGGCGATTTCGACTGGGCGGCCGACAGCTATGACGGCGGCGAAGGAGTCGATACGCTCGACTATTCCGCAGCTGTCCTCTCCGTCGTCGTCGACCTCGTCGCCGCCAATGCCAGCGGTGCCGACATCGGCTCGGACAGCATCAGCAATTTCGAGGTGATCAAGACCGGCGATGGCGACGACATCCTGCGCGATGGCGACGGCGAGGAATTTCTCTTCGCAGGCGACGGTGATGACACGGTCGAAGCGCGGGCCGATGACGCCGACGACGTCTTCGACGGCGGCGACGGCGACGACACGATCGACTATTCGCAGACCGCCCATGGCGTGCTGATCGATCTCGAAAGCGGCAAGGCGACCGGTTTCGAAGTCGGCCAGGACATTATCGAGGGTTTCGAAAAGGCCGTTGCCGGCTCCGGCGACGATGTCATCCGGGCGGGACTGACGGCCGCGGTCATCTCGGGCGGCGATGGAAACGATACGTTCGAATTCACCGTCCCCGCCGGCGAAAGCAGCGCCGATGTCGTCCACCAGATCCTCGATTTCATGGTCGGCGATCGCATCGATATCTCCAAATACAAGATCTTCGAGGAGGTGCTCGACGGCATCGAGGACCGCTTCGAGGACATCTACGGCGACAAGGGTGATGCCACGCCGCTGCCGATCCGCGTCCGGCACGAGGGAACGGACGAGCTCAGCCAGACGCTGATCGAAGTCGATATGGACAAGGACGAGCATTACGAGATGACCATCAATCTCACGGGTCACCATCTGCTTGTGATCGTCGAGAATGTGTAAAGACGGGGGAGACAAGCGATGAACCAGGACCAGCAGCGGCCGTCGGCCGAAACCAACAACATGTTC
The DNA here is from genome assembly GCF_047325115.1 of Rhizobium sp. Rhizsp82. Taxonomy (NCBI): domain Bacteria; kingdom Pseudomonadati; phylum Pseudomonadota; class Alphaproteobacteria; order Hyphomicrobiales; family Rhizobiaceae; genus Rhizobium; species Rhizobium sp. Rhizsp82. The sequence continues at coordinate 3,839,533 of NZ_CP168570.1, forward strand.
CCGGTGGCGACCCGTATCACCGCCGGTATCGCCCTCGGCCTGCTGCTCTTTGCCGGTGCCGGCGGCTGGGCGGCGACCACGCAGCTCAGGGGCGCGATCATCGCCTCGGGAGTGATGAAGGTCGACCGGAACCTGAAATCGATCCAGCATCGCGACGGCGGCATCGTCAGCGAAATCGCGGTCAAGGAAGGCGATCAGGTCAGCAAGGGGCAGATCATGCTGCGCCTCGACGACGCGCAGACCCGCGCCGAGCTCTCGATCGTCCGCACCCAGCTCGTCGAACTCACCGCCCGTCAGGCGCGGCTGGTCGCCGAGCGCGACAATGTGGAGGCGATCGCCTACCCGGCCGAGCTCGCAGCCATCCTCGGCGAATTCCCGCTGGTCGCCACCGGCGAACAAAAAATGTTCGACGGCAATCGCCGCAACCGGCAGAACCAGAAACAGCAGCTGCAATATGGCATCTCGCAGCTCGAGGAGGAATTGAAAGGCCTTATCGCCCAGCGCGACGCCAAGGCAGGCGAGCTCGAACTGGTCCAGACCGAGCACGACAAGATCAAGGGACTGGCCGACAGGAAGCTGATCGACACGTCGCGCAAATATTTCATCGACCGCGAGATCGCCAAGCTGACCGGCGAGAGCGGCGAGATCCAGGCCAATATCGCCCGCTCCCGCGCCCGCATGAGCGAAATCCAGGTCCAGATCATCGCCATCGACGAGGCCGCCCGCACCGAGGCCCAGCGCGAACTCGGCATCGTCGAGCCGAAGATTTCGGAACTGAGGGAACGCCGCATCGCCGTCGAGGACCGCCTCGCCCGCACCGATATCCGCGCTCCTCTTTCAGGCACCGTCAACGAGCTCTTCGTCCACACGATCGGCGGCGTCATCACGCCGGCCGAGAAGCTGCTCACCCTCGTCCCCGCCGATGCCGCGCTGAAGATCGAGGCCCGCCTGGCGCCGACCGATATCGACCAGGTCTCGATCGGCCAGGACACCCGCATGCGCTTCTCGGCCTTCAACCAGCGCTCGACGCCGGAGCTCTCCGGAAGCATCGCCTACGTCTCCGCCGCCACCAGCACCGACCCGTCAACCGGCCAGATCTTCTACCTCGCCGACATCGCCGTCTCCTCCACCGAACTCGCCAGGCTCGGTGACCACAAACTCCTGCCCGGCATGCCGGTCGAAGTCTTCATCTCGACACAGGAGCGGACGGCGATGTCGTTTTTCACGAAACCGTTGACGGATCAGTTCAGCCGTGCGTTTCGGGAGGAGTGAGGCTGCCTTCCCGGGCCTGCCCAGCGGGCGATGCCCCTACTGCATCGCCCGCCGCATCACCCCTTACTCCAATCCGGCCTTGTCGAGACCGAAGGCCTTGTCTGCGGAGCCGGGGACGGCCTTGAAGGCGATGCTGGCGCGGTTCCAGGCGTTGATGGCCATGATCTGGAAGGTCAGGTCTGAGATTTCCTTTTCGGAAAGCTGGCCGCGCACCTTTTCGTAGAGCTCGTCAGGGACGCCGCCTTCGGGGAGCTTGGTGACGGCTTCGGTCCAGGCGAGAGCGGCGCGCTCGCGCGGGCTGAACAGCGTCGATTCTCGCCAGGCGGCGATGTGGTAGAGGCGCAGCGGGCGCTCGCCGTGGATCGTCGCTTCCTTCGAATGCATGTCGAGGCAGAAGGCGCAGCCGTTGATCTGGGAGGCGCGAATGTCGACCAGATCGAGGATGGACTGTTCGATCGCACCCTTCTTGGCATCGTTGCTGAGCGTCATCAGGCCCTTGAAGAGCTCGGGGGAGAGTTGAGCGAAATTCAGTCGCTGTGTCATGAGTTTTCATCCGTTTCTGAGGATTGAAATCGCCGGGCGGATGCGAAATCCGCCTCGTGGAACGGATCGATGGTGATCGAGCGGGCGAGGCGTGAACAGCTATACATCTGTTAGGGGCCGAGGACTTGATGGCATCCACCGCACCCCATCGTCCAGCAGCTCAATCGTATTGCAGTTGTAACGAGAGCCCATGTATTCCGCAGCAGAACGCCGCAGAATTCGATATCTATTTCATTGAAATAGTTATCATATTTTCAGCACGCCCGGACGCAGCCAGACCGTTCAGGACATCGTTTATCGCAAGCCTCAAGCAAGCCGCCATTCTTAGCGCTTGGGTTGCGCAGGCAATTCTCTTCGGCTTGCGCGGCCGGTTTTGAGGACCGCCGCTTCAGCCATGAGAGCTGGTTGTGGCCGTCATTTATGCCACCGGCAAATCCATTTCGATCGTCGTGGCGATGCTGAACAAACGCATCGGCTACGAGCAACGTCAGACAGGAAGATTCCGATGATCTCAGCACTCTCACTCGCACGCAGCTACAGCGCAAACCTGGCGCTCGGCATTCTCAAAGATGGCAACAGCAGCTCGAACGCCTCATCCATGGCGAGCCCTATCTCTCGCCTGCTCGGCGGTATCGATCTCGACCACAGTTCGACGGGGCTGGATGGCGGTTCGCTTTCGGTGCTGCTGCAGGCTCTCCACAATCTGAGCAACGCTGGCGGGCAGGACGGCGCCGTGCGCGCGCCTGATGGCTTCATCGGCTCGAAAACCTTCATGAACGCTTTGAAGGACAAGCTCGATGGCGCAGCCGGCAACCCGATGAGCTACGTCAATCTCCAGGGGATGATGCAGGCGATGAAGGACGGAACGCTGGAGGTGACCAATCCGGCGACCGGCGAAACCGTCACCGCCTACGACCCCGCCGGCGGCAAATCAGCAGGGAAGATCGAGACTGGCGATGGCGAGGCCTGGAACACGTTTCTTCAGGATCACCTGAAGCGCGAGAGCGACGGCAGTTTCGCCAAGTCGGCTGACGGTTCCTATATCGACGCCAAGACGGGCGGGAATGCCTATTTCGAGAAGGTCGGCGGCGATTACTACTACTTCACCTGGCCGGGCAAAATGTCCGCCGATGTCTGAGACAGGGGATCGAAAGAGGGGCGGAATTTCCCCTCTTTCGAGGTCACCCTGTTCAGGATGCGGCCATGATCGAGGCAATGAAATCGGTAAAGACCTGCAGGCGAAGGCTGGGCATCTTGCCCGACGCATGGATCGCCTGAAGCGGAACGGTGCCGAGCGGTATACCGGGCAAGGGTTCGACAAGCAGGCCGCGATCGATGTCGTCCTGGACGATGCGTTTGATCAAATAGGCGGCGCCTACCCCTGAAACCGCGGCATCGCGAATGGCGGTTGCAGAATCGAGATCCAATCTCCCCTGCGGCACAAGCTCGCTCCCGTCAGGCAGCGGGATCGGATAGGGCACGCCAGCAATGACGTAGCGCACGAATGGCAGCTCGCGCAGATCGCCCGGCGCGCTCATCTTCCGATGACGGGCGAGAAAGGCAGGCGATGCGACGATCGCCATGTCGAGATGCGCCAGCGTCCGGCACATCAGGCCGGATTGAGCGGTGCCGCCAACCCGGAAGGCTACGTCGTAATTTTCGCGCAAAAGATCGACGGCCCTGTCGGTCATCCCGATTTCCAGCGAGATTTCCGGATATCGCGGCATGAACTCGTCGACGACGCGCTGCAGGATCATCCGGCCAAGTTCACTCGGCAGGCTGACACGCAGATGCCCGGCCGGCTCCAGGTGCGATCGTGTGGCGTCGGCGGCAGCGTCGATGCCCTCGAGAAGTGGCGAGATCCTTTCGTAGAAAGCCTCGCCTTCCGGCGTCATCGCCAATAGCCGCGTCGAGCGCCTGAAGAGGCTGGCACCAAGGAGCTGTTCCAGCCGGGACACGCTCTTCGAAACCGAGGACGGCGTGGTGCCCAGGCTTTTCGAGGCAGCGCTGAAGGACCCTGCCCTCACCGTTCGAACAAAGGCTACCAGTCCGGCGGTTTCATTCAGCAGGCTTTGCATCTTCAGCTGTGACTCTCATGACCGCGCTATGCGGCTCACTGTGCGGTGTGGAACATCGCCCTTATGGCATGGACGAGGTCGGTCCTGCCATGTGCTTTCGCTGCGGACACATCCTTGTGCTCGGCCGCTGCCGGAGATTTCTGCGCCAGACGTTTTGAAAGGCTCATCGCCAGTTCCGGCCGCTCGCCCATCAGGGCTTCAAAGGCAGCCTTCGGGATTGCGTAGACGCTCGCCCGCGTCAGTGCCTTGACGGCACAGGCCTCCGGCCTGCTGGTGAGGACCTCCAACGCGCCAAAACAATCGCCGGGCGCAAGGCGCAGGGCATCCTCGCCGTCATGCATGAAGGCGAGGATGCCGGTGCGGACCACCATCAGCCCGGTAGCGACGCCGCCCTGTTCCACGATGATCTCGCCGGCCCCAAAACTCCTTTTGACCGCCAGCGCCGCCAATGCCTCCCGCTCCTCGGCATTCAATTCGGAGAACTGGGGATTGGAACTGAGCAGGATTTCGAAGGAGGTTTCCGGCAGCGCGGCAATCTGCTCTCCACCCAGCAATGCCGTTCCCAAGGGTGCTGCCAGGGAGAGGCCGTTGGCAGCGCAATGGCGGTAGATCAGATCGATCACCTCGCTGCGTGCAGCACCTCTGTGCATCGGTCCGGCAACCTGGAAATAAAGCTCCACCTCGATCGCCGCGGCGCTGATGCTGCCGACGATGGCGGCCGGTGCGGGCTCGTGGAGAATGCAATTGCAGCTTCCGAGAACATCGCGCATCACATCGGCGACAAATCGCGGCCGGCGCGTCGGCAAGACCCGGACCGCCACCATGAGCTGATGATTTTCATCCGGCTTGCTGACATTGGTGAGCGACTGCCTGGCGAGCACGCTGTTCGGCAGGACCACCAGATTGTGGGCGAAGGTCAGCAGATAGGTCGAGCGCCAGTTGCTGGCGACGACCCGGCCCTCAGTGCCATCGCCAAGCACGATCCAGTCGCCGATGGCATAGGGCCGTCCGAGCGTGAGCGCGATGCCCGAGAAGACGTCACCGAGCGTATTCTGCAACGCCAGACCGAGGATGACGGCAATGAGGCCGGAGGTTGCCAGCAGCGTTCCGATCGGGACGCCGAAGACGAAGGCCATGATCGACAGCAGCACGCCGAGATAGACGATCGCGACGATCAGATCCTGCAGCAGGCGCGCCTCGCGCGGGCGGCCGTCGAGCACGATGTAGATGCGCACAAATCCGATCGTCGCCCAGGATAGGTGCGTCCACCAGAGGATCTTTGCGGCGACGACCAGGCTGCCGAGACCATCGAGATGCGGGGCATCGAAGCGGAATGGGTTCAATCCGGCAAGCGTCACGGCAGCGGTCATCGCCAGAAAGAAGATGATCTGCACGATGAGGCGCGCCGTCGGCCTCGAACGCCCCTGAAGATGCCATATGACGATCCCCGCCACGCCCAGAAGGTTGATCAGAACGAACATCAGGAATGTCTGTTGCGGCATTAGAATCTCGCTGCAGAATTGGGATTGCCCGCTCGCAAGCCTGCAGACATCAGGCGGGCGCCCGCGAAAATATCAGTGGGGTTTACGGGCGCCTACTAAACCTGTTGGTAGGTTTCCATGAGCAGCGCTGCCGTCCATCATCATCGATTCCCGCGCGCGCCCTTATGCCCGAGAATGACAAATGCAACGTCTTTGCGGGCCTGATGGAGGATTTCCCGCTGTGTCCGGGGCATCGAAGGCGTTATAACTTCGGGAAATTCTGATGAAGCCTGGCAGCGCCTTTGCCGAAAGGCGACAGTAAGGTTTCTGTCATGCCGGTCGATTGCCGTTGCCTGCGGTGGCGCGCCGGAAGGCCCGCGCGTTCGCCTGTGAAAGACGCATTTCCCTATTGAATTGCAATGAGATAGCAAACGTTAGTTTACTTGTCTGGGGCGCGGAACCCATTAGGATGAATGGTGAACTGGCCACCTTATTCGGTTGGAGGACCTGACAATGGCAGCCGCTGCCAGAAGTGCCGAGCCTGTGTTGCCGCCTCGGCAGATCGTTCACATCGTCGAGGACGATGAACAATTGCGGCTTTCCTTGCTGGACCTGTTTCAATCGCTGGACATGCCGGCCGATGCCTTCGAGAGCGGCGCGGACTTCTTCGCCCGCGCGCCGCAAGACCTTGGCGGCTGCATTCTTCTGGACGTCAGGCTGCCCGGCGCCAACGGCATCGAGTTCCAGAGCGAGCTGGACGCTAAGGGATACCAGGTCCCCATCGTCTTCATGACGGCGCATGGCGACGTTGCCACCAGCGTTCACGCGATGAAGGCTGGCGCCATAGACTTCCTTCAAAAGCCGCTGAGGACCGAGGAACTGCTGGAGGCCATCCAATCGGCTTTCGCAATCGACGCCGGGCGTCAGGAGGCGCGGTTGAAGCGCCAGACCGTGCGCGACCGGGCATCGAGCCTCACCCCGCGCGAGACGCAGGTCATGGGACTTGTCACAAGCGGGCTGATGAACAAGCAGATCGCTTTCGAGCTCGGGATCAGCGAGATCATGGTCAAACTCCACAGAGGCAGCATGATGAGAAAGATGAAGGCCGGGTCACTCGCCGAACTTGTCCGCCAGTTCGAACTTCTTCACTGACCTGAGCGTTCCCATGAAGCCCTTGTATCACCTGATCTGAGGTTCGATGCAGCCCAAACCCCACACCACAGTCGCTATCGTCGATGACGACCATTTCCTTCGGGAATCGTTGCGCGACTTCTTCGATGCGATGGGCATCGACAGCGTCGTCCACGGATCGGCTGATGCGTTCCTCGCCTCCGGCGACATCGCGCGCGTACAATGCGTTCTCGCCGATCTGAAAATGCCGGGCACGAACGGCATGGATCTGCTGCGCAAGATCGTCGCCCTGGGCGGGCCGCCGGTCTGTATCATGACCTCCTTTGCCGACAGCTATACGCGGAAAATGGCTCAATCCTGCGGAGCAGCGGGCTTTATTGAAAAGCCGATCGATGCCGCCAGCCTGCTCGAATTCATCTCGAAGTCGAATTGCGGCTGAACCGCCAACCGGCCCGTCAAGCCGAACGCACGTATAGATGCTCAACGCAGCACCTCATGCCTAAATCCCGGGAGTAACGCGGCCGCCATCAGTGCGCCGCGCTGCGCTACACCCTGAAAGGAGTTCAGCATGTTCACCCGAGCCCTCTTGATCTTGACCGCTGCCATCATGCCAGCGCAGATCACCAACGCTGCCGACACGACGAAAAAGGCAAAGATCTCCGTTGTCTTCGACCATCCGCTTCCCAACGTACCCGGCAAGAGCATGCGCGGCGTGCTGGTGGAATATGGCCCCGGCGGCTCTTCGGCGGCCCACATCCACCCCCATTCCGCCTTCATCTATGCGACCGTGCTCGAAGGCGCGATCCGCAGCAAGGTGAATGACGACCCTGAGAAGGTCTATCACAAGGGTGAGAACTTCTCGGAGCTGCCGGGCGACAAACATGGTGTCAGCGCCAATGCGAGCGATACCGAGCCGGCGCAGCTGCTGGCTGTCTTCGTCGTCGATACGGACGAGACGCAGCTGGTTACCGACATCAAGCAATAGCAACGATGGGCTGCGCTGCCGCGCTAGCGGCGGCGCGGCCGATCGTCCAAGATCACGTCGCTCTCGAACCTGTAGCCCGCTCCGCGCGCGGTCTTGATCAGCTGCGGGTTCGCGGGATCGAGCTCGACTTTCCGCCTCAGCCGCAGGATCAATGCATCCAGGCTTCTGTCGAAGATTTCCTCCGAGTTGACCCGGCTGGCTGCCAGCAACTGCTCTCGCGAAAGCACCTTCCGGGGCGCCCGCAGAAAAGCCACAAGCAGATTGAACTCCGCCACCGTCAATTTCACATCGGCGGCGCCGGGCCGGCAGAGGTTCCTCTGGCGTACCCAAAGCGTGCATCCCGCGAAGGAGTAGGATCGCATATCGCGATCCATGCGCGGCAGCGGCTTCTCGCGCATCGCGGCCCGGAGACGGGCCACGAACTCCCGATGCGCGAGCGGCTTGGTGATGTAATCCGCCGCCCCCGCCTCCAGCCCGCGCACCTTGTCGTCTTCCTCCATGCGGCTGCCGCTGAGGATAACGATCGGCACTGCCACGCGGGCCGCCAGCCGTCTCACCATCTCGAAGTCATCATTGGCGTTGACGTCGATGACCAACAGATCGGGTTCGATGCCTGGCAGGAGTTGCTGCAGCTCCTGGAACGACGCGGCTTCGCTCACTTGAAAAGCGGCCTCAACCAGATAGCCGCTGAGGCCATGGCGTGCGGTGGCATCGGTATCAAGCACTACCACGTGCTTCATCGCATTCTCCGTCGGGTTGCAACGGAGGTATAGGCGGGTGGCCAAGTTGGGCCAATAATAACTGCCAGTTTTTCCGAGTATTCGGCACTAACTTCAGTATAGGTTTTCGCAAGAGCGGCATACCGTTAACATCCGGAAAGCCCTATGCGGCAAGCCTCTGTCGCCGCACACACCACAAACTGCCGGCAACAAAACCAATGTATAGTTCATAAGAAATAATATAGATCGTAAATAAAATTGCCGGATTACTGATCGTAATAGCAATTATTATTGTCGACCGGCTTGATCTCAACGATTCATTGACTAGGAGACAAGCATGGATGCTCATTCCATCACATCGACGCGCAGGAATATCATGACGGGCACATTGGGGCTCGCCGCAGCAGCGGCAACCCTGACGGCACAACCCGCTGAGGCCGCGAAGAAGGGCAAGGTTGCAGCCGAGCGCTCGGGCGGCAACTACGTGACATCGGCCGACGGGACCGAGATCTTCTACAAGGACTGGGGTCCAAAGGACGCGCAGCCGATCGTTTTCCATCACGGTTGGCCGCTGAGCAGCGACGACTGGGATGCGCAGATGATCTTCTTCCTCGACAAGGGCTTCCGCGTCGTCGCCCATGATCGCCGCGGCCACGGCCGCTCGGCGCAGGTCAGCGGCGGCCATGACATGGACCATTATGCGGCCGATGCCGCAGCCGTCGCAAACCATCTCGATCTGCGCAACGCGGTTCACGTCGGCCACTCGACCGGCGGCGGCGAGGCGACGCGCTATGTCGCCCGCCACGGCAAGGGCCGCGTCTCCAAGCTCGTGCTCATCGGTGCGGTTCCGCCGCTCATGCTGAAGACCCCCGCCAATCCCGGCGGCATTCCGATCGAGGTCTTCGACGGGCTGCGGGCGACGCTGGCGGCCAACAGAAGCCAGTTCTACACCGACTTCCCGAGCGGTCCGTTCTACGGCTTTAATCGCCCGGGCGCGACGTTGCAGGAATCGACCGTTCGCAACTGGTGGCGCCAGGGCATGGCGGGCGGCATCAACGCCCACTATCTCGGGATCAAGGCCTTTTCCGAGACCGACTTCACCGAGGACCTTAAGGTCATCGACGTACCGGCACTCGTGCTCCACGGCGAAGACGACCAGATCGTGCCGGTGGCGGATTCCGCCGTCCTGTCTTCGAAGCTTCTGAAGAGGGCGACGCTGAAGATCTACAAGGGCCTGCCACACGGCATGGCGACGACCCATGCCGATATCGTCAATGCCGACATCCTGAGCTTCATCAACGGATGATCGGCAGGGGGCGCTGCCGCCGGCGCCCCGTCCTTCCGCAAGTGCATACATCGCCAATGAAAAAGCATCCGGCTCGGCAGGGCGCTGAACCGGATGCTTTTCGTTGAATGCGGGAAATGCCGGAGGCGCGAGCCTCCGGAGGATGCTCAGTGCGCCCGCGGCGGCGGCGTCGCGGTCTTCACCCATTCGGAATACGAAACCTTGCCGAGCCAGGCGGCGGAGGCGGGCACCAGGCTGCTGTCGTCAAGGATCGCGCCGAAATAGCGCGTCTGGCGGTCGACGACGATCTCGCGGGCATCACCGATCTGACGAAGATATTTGCCGACGGCGTCGGCCATGCGGATCTTCTCGGGGCCGGCAATCTCCACCGTCTTGTTGAGCGGCACGCCGAGAACGAAATCGACTAGCGCGTCGGCGACGTCTTCCGAGAAGATCGGCTGCATCATGGCCGGCGAAAGATGGACTTTATCGCCCTGCGCACCAGACTGGGCAATGCCGAACATGAACTCGAAAAACTGCGTCGAATGGACCAGCGTGTAGGGAATGCCGGATTCCTTGATGATCTTCTCCTGCGCCAGCTTTGCGCGCAGATAGCCGCTTTCGGGAAGCCGGTCGGTGCCGACCACGGAAAGCGCCAGGTGATGCTTGACGCCGGCTGCCGTCTCGGCTGCCATGAGGTTGCGCCCCGATGTCTGGAAGAACTCCATGACCGCCTTGTCCTCGAAAGACGGCGAGTTGGCGAGGTCGACGACGACCTGCGCACCCGCAAACGCCTCAGCAAGCCCCTCACCGGTGATGGTATTGACGCCCGACGACGGCGAAGCCGCGATGACTTCGTGCCCCTTGGCCTGAAGCCGCTTGACCAATTTCGAACCGATCAGCCCGGTTCCGCCAATAACGACGATCTTCATGACTCGCTCCTTTTGAAGAATTCTTGAGAAAGGCGCGACGGCGCAGCTGCGCCGGCCGGCCCGCGTGAGGTCCTTTCCTGACCTCGGACAAGCCTATGGAATTGCCGGTGGCGGCATAGACAAACGTTGGTTGGGGGCAGCGCCGCCCGGCATCGGCCCCGCCCCAACCAAGGTTTACTTACGAGAACCGGTCCATTCACATATTCTGAAATGGATCAGCAAGCCGCTGCTGATCCAGGGTGGCCGTTCCCTCCCGCCCTGCTCGTGGATGGCAGTCCTCGACCTGGGGTACCCTTCCCCCCCAGCCATCCCCTCTGGAACCGCCCCTTCCCCTCCCGGGGGCGGTTCCCTTTCGGGATGCCGCAGGCCTCAGCCGCGCTGAAGCTGTTCGGCCTTTCGAACGAGATCCGCAAGCGAACGGCTCTGCATCTTGCGCATCAGGCTCATGCGATGAAGCTTCACCGTCATCTCGCTGATGCCGAGCTCATAGGCGACCTGCTTGTTCATCAGACCGCTAACCACCGCCGACATCACTTCCTTCTCGCGCGGGGTCAGGGTGTTGGCGAGTGCCCGGATGCGCCCGTATTCCGCATCCGTCTTGCGCCGTTCGGAATCCAGGCGGATCGCATGATCCACCGCATCGAGCAGGTCCTGGGAGGCGAAAGGCTTGGTGATGAAATCCGTGGCGCCCGCCTTCATTGCCTTCACGCTCGCCGCGATGTCGGCATGCCCTGTCAGAAAGATCACCGGCAGACGGCTTCCCGCCAACGAGAGATGCTGCTGCAGATCGAGGCCGGTTCCGCCGGGCATCCTGAGATCGACGACGAGGCAGCCCGGCGCACTGATATCGGCCATCTCCAGGAATTCCGGACCGTTCGAAAAGGCGCTGGCCCGCTTCTTGGTGACCAGGAAAAGATCGAGAAGGGATTCTCGCATGTCTTCGTCATCGTCGACGACATAGACGATCGGCTCGGCGGAGAGCTCTGCGCTGGATTGGACGTTTTGCATGACATGACCCCGGTTGCCTGGTTCGGAAACATCCTCCGCACCGGGTTTTGCTGGCCCAGGGTGGCGTCGAATGTCGCCGCCGGTTTTGTACCACTGAAGCGATGCGCCGTGAGGGTAAACCTTGGTTTAGGTTGGCGGGCAGCAAGATCAGGTCAACCCAACACTTCGTTTAGTCGAACACCGGCACCAAATGCCTATCATCCATCGATATCAGATGGATGGAGATGGAAATGAGAGCAACGGTGATTGGCGCCAGCGGCGCCATGGGCTCCAAGATCGTCCGCGGCCTGGAGCGCGACGGGTTCGATGTCGTGGCCGCATCGACGAAAACCGGCGTCAATGCCTATACCGGCGAAGGCCTGGCAGCGGCGCTCGCCGGCGCCGATATCGTGATCGACGTCACCAATTCCGGTTCTTTCGGCGAGGGAAACGCCCTCGACTTCTTCCGCCAGGCTGGAAGAAACATCCTTGCCGCGGCGCGCTCCACAGGCATCAGGCACTATATGGCTCTCTCGGCCGTCGGCACTGAGAGGCTTGTCGAGAACGACTATTTCCGCGCAAAGCTGGTGCAGGAAAACCTGATCCGCTCATCGGGGCTGCCCTACACGATCGTCCGATCGACGCAGTTCTTCGAGTTCTTTAGCGGGATCGTCAACGACTATGCGGTCGACGGTATACTGGCATTGCCTTCACTCGTCGTCCGCCCGGTTTCCGCCGATGAGGCTGCAAGCTGGATCGCCAAGCTCGCCAGCGGCGAGCCTCACAACGGCATCGTCGAGCTTGGCGGGCCGGAAGCAATCGATCTTGCTGATCTGGCTCGGGAATTGCTGACGGCGACGGAAGATGCGCGGCCTGTCAGCCTAGCGCCCACACCTCTGTATTTCGGTGTGGAGCTGTCGCGAGATGGGATGCTGCCGGTCAACCAGATGCTATCGGGCAAACTGTCGTTTCACGACTGGCTCTCGAGAAGCATGGCTGCAGCCTGACAGCGTGACGCAATGAAGGCGGCGCTTGGGGCGCCGCCTTGCTGTCTCAGGGACTAGATCGAAACTCGGGCCTCGCCATCGCCATCGCCATAGCCAGTGCGAAATCTCTGCCTGCAGGCCCATACCGTTGCGGCGATCCCGAACAGCGCCGGCATGCTGACGGCCGGAAAGTCGCGAAGAAGGACCGACGACGAGCATATGCCGACCGCGACTTCCCAGAGGTGGAAGAAGGCATGCGCCGTCAGCCACAGCGTCGCCGCCGCCCAGAGCTCGATACGCCGCTCCTCGCGAAACCAGCCGACCGCGAAAGCAAGGGCGATAAAGCCCTGGATGATGCCGATGTCACGGATGAAATGCTGGTTGAAGAAGCCCGTATTCGTGACGCCGGGCACGAAATAATACCATCCCTCGGGATCATAGAGCATGTAGACCGCCAGCCACCCGGCCAGGAGAACATTGAACCAGACCATGACGAAGACGGCGTACTTGAGCGCTTTCATTTCTTGCCTCCTGCTTTCGATAAAGCAGAAGGCTAACACCGGGCGACCGTAGAGACTGCCCAAACGAAGGTTTGGGATTTCGGCTTCTGGTCAGGTGAGCGACATCCCGCCATCGACGAAGAGTTCCAACCCGTTGACGAAGGATCCGGTCGCCAGAAACAGCGCCGCATGCGCCAGCTCTCCCGGTGCCCCCATTCGTCCGGCCGGAATGAGACCCGCCATCTGGCGCTCGAAGCCCGGACGGTCCGCCTCGCTGACGCCGAGTTTGCCGAGGATCTCCGTTTCGACCGGCCCGGGCGTCAGGATATTCACCCGGATCTTGCGTTCCCTGAATTCGAGAGCCCAGTTCTTGGCGAAGGCCGCCAGCGCCGCCTTCGATCCGGCATAGACGGTATGCTGCGGCAGAACCTTCGTCGCTGCAAGCGAGCTGGTGACGATGATGCTGCCGCCATCCCGGATGATCGGCGCCATGGTCTGCACGCCGAAGAAGACGCCGCGCGTGTTGACCGCGAAATGGCGGTCATATTCCTCTTCCGTCACGACCGAGGATGAGGAGAGATTGATGACACCGGCATTCGCCATATAAATATCGACAGCCCCGAACCGCTCGCTAACCTCGTTCGCCAGCCGGCGATGATGCTCGATGCTGGCGACATCGCCGCAAATGCCGATAGCGCCGTTTCCGATCTCTTCGATCGCCGCATCGACGACATCCTGCCGCCGGCCGGTGATCACCACCTTTGCGCCCTGGCGGGCGAAGAGCTTTGCCGTTTCCTTGCCGATACCGCTGTTTCCGCCGGTAATGACCGCCACTTTGTCTTGAAGAATTTTCATCGTCTATCTCCTTGATATCGGGCCAGAGATAGATGCCGAAGCGCCAGCGGATTAGCCCATTGCCGGGAACAAGAGGTGTTCCCGGCAATGCGGAATGGATCTGCAACGCCCCTCCGGAGCAATTGCGTTACAGTTGTAACGCAAGGCCTGAATACACGTTTTCAGCAAGGTTGAAGCAAGCCGCGCTTTTCAGGTTGTGCCGCGTCCCACCACGCCAACCAAGGATCGACACAATGCGCGTAGGCTCCGAAAGCCCTATCTTCAGCCTCTTTATGCCGAAGGGGCACAAGGCCCCCTCGATCGCTGACGAGAAGATCGACTTCAAACCCGTCAATCCTCCGAAAGCACCCGCCGTCAAATCCGACGAGGAACTGCTGGCCGATCTCTACGACCGGACCGCGCAGCAGCTGATCGACGACGCCGACGTCAACGACGACGGAATGGTCAGCAAGGATGAATATATGGCGGCCCAGAAGCGCCTTGCCGACATGGACAAGAGAATATTCGATCCGGTTTCGACCGAGGAACGCTGGGAGAAATTCGACCCGACCGGCAAAGGGACGCTCGACAAATCCGAGGTCATCGAAGGGCTGAAAAAGGTACTGCCGCTTGGCATCGGTCACCTCGACCAGGCGCAAGCTGACGCCATTCGCTTCAGACCGCCGACCCGCGCTTGATCTGCGCAGCTGCAAAAGGGGCTGCTTTCTTGAGCAGCCTCTCCTGCGCATGAAACCCTTGTATAGGATGCGCTTGGTGGTTTCGTGCTGCAAAGTGAGCGCAGGTCGAGTTCCGCGGCCAGAAACCTCAGGCTGTACAGAGGCAAGCAACGGTGGCCCTCGCGTCTTCCGAAACCTACACGCGAGAGCAGGCTGCCGGTCCGCACCGGATGCCGCAGTTCAGACTGCAGTTCCTCCTGGATGGCAAGCTGTTTCTGACGCGGATCTGGTCTGCGGTTCCCGATATCGGTCAGCGCGTCATGTTCCCATCAGCAGGCGGGTCCGGCCTGTTCAAGGTCATCGACGTCCTCTGGAGCGACACCGCAACGGAAGACATGATGAGCGCCTACATCAGCCTGATCCGTTCGCCGGGCTGATACGCGATGCGGCTCACATTGAATGTCGCCGTTTCGAGCCAAGCCATGCTAATTTGACGACGAATAGCAGAGAGATTTAGCCGGGGGCCGGCGGCAGATCGCCCGCCTCATTGCTCGGTTGGGGCGGTCAATTATGATGATGCCAGTTCTTCGGCAATTCCCGCAGGTTTGTCCGGTACCGCCCGCATGATGGATACGACTTTTCTGATCGACCTTGATGCACTGCAGGCGGCAAAAGCCGTCGAGCGCATCGTCGGCAACGCCTGGGCGACGGACGCCGACGGCGCCTTCATCTACGTGACACCGGCCGCGCTGACATTCCTCGGCCTGACCCTTAACGATATCAACGCCGCCTCGAACGAAGACAGCTTCGGCTGGAAGCGCGCCATCCATCCGGAGGACTATGACGAGGCGGCCGCGATGTGGCGGCGCTGCCTGCAGACTGGGGAGCAATACAGCGTCCTGCACCGGATGCTGCGGGCGACCGGAGGCTATGGATGGGCGCGCAGCACCGGGCAGCCGCTCTTTGACAGCGCCGGAGCGATCACAGGCTGGTATGGCACGGTGATCGATGCCGAGGTCATCCCGATCGCCGAACCCCCGCTGTCGATGGCGGAGCCGCCCTCGACGGAACTCAACCAGCCGGAAGCTCTCTCCGACATGGCGACGGTCCACCCCCACGATCGCCCGTCGGTCGAGCAGGCGACCGCAAGGGCATTCTTCCATGGCGTCCCCCAGGTCAGCAGCTACCGTCAGCTTCAGCCGGACGGCAGCTATCGCTGGGTCGATTTTCGGGTCGAACCGGAGAATGGCGCCAGCATCACGGTCGAACCCGCCATCGCCCGGCAGGGAGAACACTGGACGACGGCGGATTTTCTCGGCGAGACCGCCGAAGCCGTCAAGGCGGCGCGCACCATCGAGAGCCTCTACGGCGGCGCCTGGGCAATGGATGCCTCGGGGCAGTTCACCTATGCCACGCCGACCGCGCAGACCTCGATCGCGATGGTTCTCGAGGACCTGAACCTGTTGCTGGATGGCAAAGCCTTCCTGGAGGGCGGAGAACAGGGATGGCAGCGCGGCACCCACCCCGAGGACCGCAAGCGCGTCGGCGATTCCCTGCGCCACGCCTTGCGGACCGGCGAACATTGGAATTTCGAATACCGGATCCTGCGCGCCACCGGCGCCTATGTCTGGCATCGGGCAGCGGCACGCCCCACACGCGACAGCCAGGGCCGGATTACCGGCTGGTACGGCACGACATTGGATATAGACGTCTACAAGAAGACGGAGGCCGCGCTTCTCGAACGCGAGCGCCTGCTGCAGCAATTGATCGATACTGTTCCCGCGCTCATCTGGAGCACGATGCCCGATGGCACGCCGACCTATGTGAACCGGCGCTTTACTGAGGTAACGGGCGCGACGCTGGAGGACATTACCGCAACCGACGGATCACCATCGCTGAGCGTCATCCATCCCGACGATCGCGAGACCGCCCGCCAGGCGATCCAGATATCATTCGAGACCGGCGCGCCCTACCGGCAGCGATACCGCCAGCTTCGCGCCGACGGCAGCTACCGCTGGACGGAGACGAGAGCCGAACCCCTGCGGGACGAGAGCGGCGGCATCATCCAATGGTACGGCGTGAGCTCGGACATCCATGACCTGATCATGGCGCAGGAGGCTTTGCAGGAACGGGAGCGCTTCCTCTGGCAGCTCGTCGAAACCCTGCCGGCGATGATCGACTGCGCGGCTCCCGACGGCGAGCCGATGTTCCGCAGCCGGCAATTGCGGGAATTCCTTGGCTATGATCTCGAGGAACTCGACAGCAAGGACAAGTCCCGATTGGCCGAAACGCTGGATGCCGGCGTTCACCGCGAGGATCTGGCAAGCGTCAAGGAGCGCTATGGGCATTCTCTGGCAACCGGCGCCCCCTACGCGAACAGGCACCGGCTTCGCCGGTTCGATGGTGAATACCGCTGGGTAGAGACCCGCGCTGCGCCGATGCGCAATACCGAAGGACGGATCATCCAGTGGAATGTCATCTGCCTCGATATCGATGCTGAGGTCCGCGCCCAGGAAAACCTTCTCCTTGCCCAGCGTCACCTCGCCCATGCCAGCCAGGCCGCCAGCCTTGCTGAGCTCTCGGCCTCGATCGCCCATGAGGTCAACCAGCCACTGTCGGCCGCGATCAACTCGTCGGCAGCCTGCCAGCGCTGGCTGAACGCCGATCCGCCCAATCTCGAGCGCGCCCAGAAATCGCTGGAACGCATCATTCAAAGCGCGAACTCGGCGGCCGATGTCGTCAGCCGCATCCGTGCTCTGTTCAGGCAATCCACCGACCAGCGGAACTATACGGCGATTGCCGATGTCGTCTTCGAGGCGCGCAATCTCATCGCCGAAGAGGCGAGACGGCGCGGCGTCCGGATCGACATCCAGTGTGAGCCCGGATTGCGGCCGGCACCTTTCGACCGGATCCAGATCCAGCAGGTTCTCTTCAATCTCATGCGCAACGGCATCGATGCGATGGCCTCTGCCTATTCCGAAAAGGTGCTGCGCATTCGCGTCAGCTCAACGCAGGACATGGTCCGCATCGAGGTGGACGATCAGGGCTACGGCATCCAGTTCCCCGACAAGATCTTCGAGCCGTTCTTCACCACGAAGGAACGGGGAATGGGCATGGGGCTCTCGATCTGCCGCTCGATCGTCGAATCCCATACCGGCCAGCTCTGGGTCGAGAACAACGAACCGCTCGGCGCCACGTTCATCTTCACGCTGCCGGCCGAAACCTGAACCGGCCGGCTTTTGAAATTTCGCTCATTCGGAAAACATCGCCCATGCCTCTTCTCGACCCCACGCTGATCTTCCCGGTCACCCATCCCGATGGAAGAGTGTCGCGAACCACGTTCTATCTGAAGAATGTCATCGACCATCCGCGCATCGAGATCGGCGATTACAGCTACTTCACGCATTACGGGAAACTGGCGGAAACCGCCAAGATCCTTGCGCCCTATCTCTTCGCCGAAAGCCGGGAACGTCTTGTCATCGGCAAGTTCGTGCAGATCGCCCGCGGCAGCTATTTCATGACGAGCTCTGCCAATCATCCGATGGCGGGCATCACGACCTATCCGTTCCGCATCTTCAAGCCGGAAACCTTCGGTTATCCGGATCTTCCCGTGAAGGACACCATCGTCGGAAACGACGTCTGGATCGGCCATGACGCGGTGATCATGCCGGGCGTTCAGATCGGCCCGGGCGCCATCATCGCCGCCTCATCCGTCGTCACGCGCAATGTCCCGGCCTATGCGGTGGTTGGCGGCAATCCGGCAGCGATCATCCGCATGCGCTACGACGACGAGACGATTCGTGATTTGCTGGATCTTGCCTGGTGGGACTGGCCGATCGAGAAGATCGAAGCCAACCTGCCCGCACTCGAAAGCGGCGATCTGGCGGCGCTCAAAAAGGCTTAGCTTGACGCAATGCGAGGTCTGGCAACACGCCAGACCTCGCAGCATTCGGTCCGGCGATCAGTAATCCCAGATCACAGGCACCCAGCGGAAAGCGTCTCCCGCGACAGCCACGCGTCCGACCGACGGGAACGGCAGGTGCGTCGCGACCAGCAGCTCGCCGGTTGCCGCAAGCTCCTTCAAGAGCTCGACGCGCACGCGCGCCGCCTCTTCCGGATCGTGCTCGAAACCGTTGAACCAGTCCGGCTGGTCGAAGCCGACGGTGAAGACGGCATCGCCGGCAAATGTCAGCCGCTCATCACCGGAGGCGATACGGATGACGCTATGGCCCGGCGTATGGCCACCGGTGCGGCGGGCAACGACGCCGGGAGCGACCTCGTGCTCCTCGTCGAAGAGACGCAGATGGTCGGCATATTCCGCCAGGAACTTCTTGGCGGTCGCTCTCAGCGCATCCGGGAAGCCGTCGGGCATATGGGTGTGGGAGAAGTCCGGCGCCTCCCAGAATTTCGCCTCGGCGGCGGCCGCATGAATGCGCAGGTCGGGACGAAGCCGTTCCTTGACGCCTTCGACGACGAGCCCGCCGATATGATCCATATGAAGATGGGTGAGCACGATATCGGTCACCGACCCGAGATCGATGCCGGCTGCCTCCAGCCGCTTTACCAGCTGGCCGGCGCGCGGCAGATGCAGGTCGGGATCAAGGCCCAGTCCGGCATCGAGAAGAATAGTCTGCTCGCCGCTGCGCACGACCACCGCATTGAGCGGCCAATCGAACGCATCCGTCGGCAGGAACTGGTTCACCATCCAATCCGCCCGTACCGCCGGATCGATATTGTGACC
This sequence comes from Rhizobium sp. Rhizsp82, assembly GCF_047325115.1. Classification (NCBI taxonomy): domain Bacteria; kingdom Pseudomonadati; phylum Pseudomonadota; class Alphaproteobacteria; order Hyphomicrobiales; family Rhizobiaceae; genus Rhizobium; species Rhizobium sp. Rhizsp82. The sequence continues at coordinate 3,858,684 of NZ_CP168570.1, forward strand.
CAGCATCGAGGTCGGCAGCGGCAGCACCCCATCGCTGATGACCATCACATCGATATCGCCGACCTTCACCGCATAACGCGACGGCACCAGCTCACCGGCACCATTGCGGCCGGGATGAAAGGCGTTTTCCGAGGGAACTTTCAGCTGCTTGGCACCCGGCGGACGGGTTTTCGTATCTGACTGCGGCATGACGCACTCCTATGTTGCTTGGACACCAGCCGGCCACCTCTCCGTATGACCTATGCCACAACGGAATTTTGAGTTTGCACCAGCGCTTGTGCGCGCAACGGCGCTCGGGTGACGGCCCGCAACAGTTCTACCGGTGGCCTGGGGCGCCGGTAATCCAAACGTAGGTTTGGGGGTGCGGGATGCGGCGGCGGCCTGTGCAGAGGGGCGCCACCCATGCAAATCCATGCCGCCTTCTAATGCGTGACTCCTTCGGACGGACTGCGCGCGAAAATTCAGCGATGGAAAGATCCTGCTTCACGCAGGTGTTGACCGCTATTGAAATCTGACCTCTTTACCGGCGACCGGTGATGCGAAGAGCTTCTCGCCGATTTCCAGCCTGCGATCCCCATCCGTGCGAACCACCAGCGACGGCAGGCCGGGGACATCGAGATAGACGATCGCGTCGGCGCCGAGCCGTTCGACATAGCGAACCGCGCCTTTCCATTTGCCGTCGGTCGTCGACAACGTCAGATGCTCAGGGCGGATGCCGTAGATCCTACATCCCTCCTGCGCAGCGGTCTCGCCTTCGAAGAGGTTCGTCTTAGGAGAGCCTATGAAGCCGGCGACGAAGGGCGTGGCCGGTTGATTGTAGAGCGTCATCGGCGAGCCAACCTGCTCGATCTTTCCGCCATTGAGCACGACGATCTTGTCGGCCATGGTCATCGCCTCGACCTGATCGTGGGTGACGTAGATCATGGTGGCGCCGAGCTTGGCGTGAAGTTCGGTCAGCTCGATGCGCATCTGCGAGCGCAACGATGCATCAAGGTTCGACAGCGGTTCGTCGAACAGGAAAACCTTCGGGTTGCGAATGATCGCACGCCCGATGGCGACGCGCTGACGCTGCCCGCCGGAGAGCGCCTTCGGCTTGCGATCGAGCAGATGTGCCAGCTGCAGCGTCTCCGCCGTCTGTTTGACCTTCTCCGCGATTTCCGCCTTGGGGCGCCGGGCAAGCGACAGGCCAAAGCCGATGTTCTCGGCCACGGTGAGATGCGGATAGAGCGCATAAGACTGAAACACCATCGCGATGCCGCGCTCGGATGGTTCGGCCGCAGTCACATCCTTGCCGTCGATGAACATCTTTCCCGAAGTCGAAGTCTCCAGACCGGAGATCATGCGCAGCAGCGTCGACTTTCCGCAGCCAGACGGCCCGACGAAGACGCAGAACTCACCGGCCTCGATCGTGAGATCGATGCCCTTGATGACATCAAGGCTGCCGAAGCTCTTGCGGACATCCTGAAGGACGACACTTGTCATGAATTACCCTTTCACGGCGCCGGCCGTCATGCCTGCCACGATCTGCCGGTTGAAGAAGATGAAGACGATGAGCGGCGGAATGGTCACCAGCAGGATGTTCATGAACAGCAGATTGAACTGTGTCTGAAACTGCCCCTGAAAATTATAGAGGGTGAGCTGCACGGTGACGTTTTCCCGGCCGGGAAGATAATAGAGCGGGTTGGTGAAATCGTTGAAGATCGCAATCGACTGGACAACGATGACCGTGACCGTGACCGGCTTCAGCAGCGGCAGAACGACACGGAAGAAAATCTGCAGCGGCTTGGCACCATCAACGATTGCCGCTTCATCGAGATCGCGCGGAATGGCGGCGATAAAGCTTCGAAACAGCAGGATCGTGAACGATAGCCCGTAGGCGATCTGGATGAGGATCATGCCGGATATGGTCTTGAAGAGACCGAGCGACTGCAGCACCCAGATCGTCGGAACGACGGCGGGCGGGATCATCAGACCTGCCAGAACGAAGCCATAGATCAGCGTGTTCCAGCGCGAGGGACGCCGCTGGACGACATAACCGACCATGGCTCCGAAAAGAACGAGCAGCGTCACCGCGACCACGGTGATCACCGTGGAGTTGAAATAGGCCAGGAAGAGCATGTAGTTCCGGGCTTCGATCACATCCATGAAGTTTTGCCACAGCTGCCATTCGCTGGGCCATGTGAAGGTCAGCGCCTGGGCCTCCTGCCGTGTCTTGGCGGCGGTAAGGAAGACGAAGAGGAAAGGCATGACGAAGATCACGCCGCAGGCGAGCATCGCTACTATCCCGGTATAGAGCTGGCGCCGCGTCACAGGTCGATCTCCTTACGGTTGAACCAGGCAGTGAGCGGCAGGACGATCAGGCCGATCAGGAGGAAAAGGATGACATTGCCCGCGGTCGAGAGTCCGTAGAAGCCGGCCTGATACTGTTTGTAGATGACGCTTGCCAGAACGTCGGAAGAAAAGCCGGGGCCACCCTTGGTCATCGCCCATATCAAATCGAAACTGCGCAGACCGCCGATCAGCGAAAGGGTCACTACCGTCACTGTTGCAGGTTTGGAGAGAGGGACGGTAACACGGAAGAACATCTGCCTGCGTGTCGCGCCATCAATCCGCGCCGCCTCGTAATAATCGGGGCTTATAGATGCCAGACCGGCGATGTAGATGACCGTCGCGAGGCCCACTCCCTTCCAGACGTCGACGACGACGATGGAATAGAGCGCAAGCGCCGGATCCGTCAGCCAGCCTGGGCCGTGGATGCCGAGCGTCGCCAGCGCGACATTGATCAGGCCGCGGGTTGGATGCATCAGAACGGAGAAGGTGATGCCGACGCCAATGGTAGAGACGAGAACGGGAAAGAAGATGATCGTCCGCAGCGCGCCTTGCGCCCAAATTCCCGACGTCAGCAGCACGGCAAGCAACAGGCCAAGCACGGTCTTGGCCGCGGATGTCGTCACGGCATAGATGACCGTGTTGATCAGTCCCTTGATCAGGAAAGGCTCGCGGAAGAACTGCTTGTAATTCTCCAGGCCGATGAACTGGGTGGTGAAGAGATCCCAGCGCGTGAGGCTGAACCAGAAGGATGCGATCGTGGGCGCCAGAAAGAGCGTGGTGAACACAACCGCCGCAGGCAGAACGAACCAGTAGGGATAAGGGGATTTTCGCGCGACCATGGCGGCTCCTTGAACATCTGGCCCGCATCCCGCGGCGAAAGCCATACGGGATGCGGGCTGCAGCCGTTACCAGTTCGGCAGGCCGAGTTGCTTTGCCTGCTTTTCCACGTCCTGGTCATAGAGCGCAGCGGCATCCTTGGCCGAGCGAATTCCGGTGCCGACCTCGACCGCGATCTGTTCGAGCGCCGGGCCCTTTACCGGCGAAAGGAACTCGAGCGCCGGACCCGCGCGGCCCTCGGTTTCGAAATAGGGCAGCATATCGCTGACTGCCTGCGGCACATCCTTCGGCAGTTCGCAGCCCTTGATCAGATAGGGACCGGACGGCACGGCCTTGGCCATCAGTTCGCAGCCTTCCTTCGAGGCGACGAAATCGAGAAACTTCTTTGCCTCTTCGAGATGTTCTGCCTTTGCCGAGAGATAGAGCGCCGCCGGCATCCAGATGGTCAGTCCGTTCTTGGCTGCATCGTTGCCCGGCACTGCGAAGAAGCCGACATCCTGCAGGTCGTCGGGGAAATTCTGCTGGATATTGCCGATGCCGAAGGTGAGGCTCGGGTAATGTGCGGCTTCGCCGGTCGATACCATACGCATGCCGTCGTCGAAGGTCGCAGCGCCGAAGTCCTCATTAAAGAAGCCGGCCTTGGCGACTTCTTCTACATGCTCAAAGCCACGCAGTGCGGCCGGCGTGGTCGCGTACTTCACCTTGTTCGCCGTATAGTCCTTCGCGAAATTCGGAACCTCGGATTGAACATTGAAGAAATCTGCCAGCACGAAGATCTGCGACGTCCACGTCGTGCCGTAAGTCTGCGCCAGCGCAACCTTGCCGGCCGCCTTGATCTTCTGATTGTTGGCGATGAAATCGGCCCAGGTCTTCGGCGGCTGAAGGCCAAGCTCGGCATAGATTTTCCTGTTGTAGAAGATGCCGCCACCCATGGCAGGCCCGAACGGAATACCGCGAACATGACCATCGGAGGCGCTGACGACCTTCTTGAACGTATCCAATATGCCGGCTGCGGAAGGAAGATCCGATAGGTCGGCGATCGTCTGCTCCGGCTTCAGCGCCTGGAACAGCGAGCCGCTATTGTATTGGAAAATATCGGGCATCTCGCCGGTTGCCAGCCGCGTCTTGACGATATTGTCGCCTTCCGATCCGCCGGCTCTCTGCTCGACGTCGAAGGTGACATCCGGGTGCTTTTCACTATAGGCCTTTGAGACGGCGTCGAAGGAAGCGATCGACTCGGGATTTGTGTCGATCATAATGCCGAGCGTGACGTCGGCCCATGCGGCGCTGGCGGATAAGCCCAGCATGCTTGCGGCAACAATGCCGTATCTCGTCATTCTCATGGTCAATTCCTCCTCTTGAAGACCAGGATTATTTCCACTTTTGGTTGTGGCAAGGCCAAACCCGATGTCAGATCGCAAACTCGATGACGTGCCGGCCGGCGGCGATGGTTGCCGAGGTTCCCTGGGCGACGGCCTGTCCGTCAATGCGCAGTGCGGGGTGCTTCGCTGTCGCATCCATTCGCGCGGTCATGCCGGCCGGTAGAGCGAGGTTGCAGGTCACCTGCCCTGCCTCGAGGCTCCACTGCACCTCCACGCGTCCAAGGGCCGTGTCGTGCCAAGCCGAGACCGGTGACAGCGCCGGCAAAATCGCCGGATCGAACAGTATCTCGTGAAATGCTGGGTTCTCTTCCCTCGGCTTGATGCCGGCGACATCCTCGAACAACCACTGGCATACGGCGCCATAGGCATAGTGATTGTAGCTGTTCATATCGGGATCATAGATCGTGCCGTCCTCGGCAAGCGCGTCCCAGCGCTCCCAGATCGTCGTCGCGCCGCGCTCGACCTGGTAGAGCCAGCCCGGAACCTTGCGGTTGAGAAACATCTTTTCAGCAAGGTCGAGCATACCGAGGCGTGTAAGCGCGGGCAGCAGCGCCGGCGTGCCGATGAAGCCAGTACCGATGACACCATCGGTCTCTTCAGCGACCTTGCGGAAGTAGGCGCGACCAGCCTCCTCATATTCGGCCGGCACCAGGCCATAGAGAAACGCCAACGCCCACGACGTCTGATCATTATGGGCGATCCGTCCCGATGGCGAGAAGAATTCGTGCTTGAAAGCTTGCCTGATCTCGGCAGCCCGCAACGCCAGCCGCTCCGCTTCACTATTCTCGCCGATGACACGGGCAATCCGCGCCGCGATCTCGGTCGAAATGAAATGATAGAGCGTCGCTGCGCAATCGTCGGCGACGGTCGGCCGCGGCTTGCGGTTATCGCCGACCGGCTGCAGCCAGTCGCCGAAGGTAAATCCATGCTCGCCCCACACAGCAGGTGGACGAATGACCGGTCCGTCAGAAATGTTCCAGAGATAGTCGAGCCACCGCAGCATCGCCGGGAAGCATTCCTCCAGGGCAGCCTTGTCGCCGTAGTGCAGATAGAGCTGCCACGGAATGATGACGATCGCATCCCCCCAGCCGGTGGAGCCCGCCCAGTCGCCGCGATCCGTGATCGGGTGAAGACGCGTAGGATCGGGGGAGAAGTGCGGAACGGCGCCATTTGGACGCTGATCATGCATCACATCGCGAAGATACTTGCGCAGGAAGGACTGGCTGTCGGCAAACCAGCAGGCGGTTCCGGCGAAAACCTGTGCATCGCCAGTCCAGCCAAGCCGTTCATCGCGTTGAGGGCAATCCGTAGGAATCTCGATGAAATTGGAACGCTGCGACCAGATCGTATTCTCGACCAGCCGATTGACCGCATCGAGCCCGCAGGTGAAGCCGCCGGCTGCCACAGGCACCGAGGAAATCGGCACCATCTCGATCGCCAGCACCTCGACGCGTCCCGTCAGGCTGAGGCGCGCGTAGCGGAAGCCCATGAAGGTGAACAGCGGCGCATAGGATTCTTCTCCGTCACCGCTCAATGTATAGACAAGCTCGGCGCGGGCGCTGCGATAGTTCCGATTGTCGAAGTGACGGTCGGGACCGAGCACTTCTGAATGCTCGACACGGATCTGCGCACCGGCTTCGCCTTGCACGCGTATGCGGATATAGGCTCCAGCATTCTGGCCGAAGTCATAGACTGTCCGGCCATCGGCCTCCACCCAGCTGTCAAGCGGCGGGCGGGCGGCGAGCTCACGGACCGCGTCCGTCTCGTGCGGAACAAGTTTTGTCTCGTCGAACGGCAGGATTTCGACGCCGCCAATATCGCGTACCTTGATCCGCGCATCGTAGTCCTCACCGAAATAGATGCCATTGCGAAGAACAGGCGTGAAGCCGCTTTGCCAGCTGGCGTCCGTCTGCAGAAGCAGAGCGTCGCCACTTCGAAGGTCTGCAAGCGCCCCTACCCGCTCTCCCCAGCAATTGACGATCGGGTTGGAGGCCCACATCAGCTGGCTACGGTACCAGCCATCGCCAAGCCAGATCTCGATCCGGTTTTCGCCGGCGACCAATAGATCGGACACTTCATAGGTCTGGTAAGCGATACGGTCGTCATAGCAGGTCCAGCCGGGCGTGAGCAGGTCGATACCGACCCGCTTGCCGTTGATGAAGGCACGGTAGAGGCCGAGCGCCGATATGCGCAGCGTAGCAGTACGCGGAAGGGCGGCGATACTCAAGGTTGCGGAGACGAAGCTGCCCGCCTTTCCCTGACCGCCGTCGCAGGATGGCGCAATCATCGATGCGCCGGACCAGACGTGGTTTGAAGCGGACACGGTAGTGCCTTGCGTCGCGATATTCATTGATACCTCTCCTCCAACCGCGCTCCCACACGGTGTGTATATCGTTCTATGTATATCATTCTACAAATCGAATTGCGTGGCAAGGGCTTTTTCCCTATAATCGGCGGCGGCACCGGAGAGAGCATTTCTGCATGGATTTTCAGGACGTTAACAAACCGAAGGATCGCATCACCATCCGTGATGTGGCGGTCGATGCCGGGGTTTCGGTGGCCGCGGTCTCCAAGGTTTTGCGTAACGCTTATGGCGTCAGCGAAAGCTTGCGACAGAAGGTCGAGACATCGATCGAGAAGCTGAATTACCGCCCGTCCGTCGCCGCACGCGCGATGCGCGGCCAGACCAGCACGGTGGGCGTTCTGGTGATCGAGCTCAGCAACCCCTTCCTGGCCGGCGTCGTGGAGAGTGCGAACGCCGCACTGCTTGGAGGCGGTTACAAATCGATGATCGGGATCGGGCATTCCGCCAGTTCCATCGAGACTTCCATGATCGAGTCGATGATCGACAACCGGATGGACGGCGTGCTGATCATTGCGCCACGGATATCGGGCAAAGTCCTGGATCGCTACGCCAGGCAGATCCCCATCGTCGTCATCGCGCACCATGAAAGCGAGGCGCAGACATATGATTCCGTCAATTCGGATGACCGCAGGGGGGCATTCATCGCTGTGGAGGCGGCCTTTGCGAAGGGATACCGCGATATCGCCATGCTCGGCTACGAGCTCATGGATTCGCCACCGACGGTCGTCGCCATACAACGCGAACGCGGCTATCTTGAAGCAGCAAGGCGCCTCGAGCTGCAGGATCGTATTATCCGCATGCCTCCAGTTTCCTCCGACCGTCATGCGGAAATGGAAGCATTCCTGAATATGCCGGACCGGCCACGCGCCGTCTTCGTCTGGTCGGATCTCGATGCGGTACCGCTCGTCAACATGGCGCGCATGCGCGGTATCCGGGTGCCGGAAGATCTTGCGATCATCGGCTACGACAATTCCCCCGTCGCAGCGATCCCCCTCGTCGGCCTCGACAGCATCGACCAGAACCCCGCCGAGCTCGGCCGCACAGCAGCGGAAATGCTGCTCAGCCGGATCAACGGCCGGAATGTTGCAGAACATCGCCTTATTGAACCGCGCGTTGCGACACGCGGCAGCCTTTAGGTTGAAAGTGAGCCTAGTATTGCCGCGCCGATGTCTACCTTGGAAGCTCCGGGTTCGGCCACCTTTATGGCGTGCGGGATGAGCCACGATCGACTAGTGCAACGGCCATGCCCATAAACGCAAAACGCGCCTGATGGCGGGCTGTGATGTGTGTCGGGAAAGTTTGGTTTCGGGGTGAGGCTTTGAACCTGGGGCGTTGAGGTTATGGTCCGTAGGACGATGATCTACGATCGCCAGGGAAAGCGAAGCTTTTGCGCCATCGATAGGTCGATAGGATTC
>NZ_CP168571.1:0-487500 GCF_047325115.1 Rhizobium sp. Rhizsp82
CGGCGATGAACTGCTTGAACATGATGCGGTTCTGGCACATTTCGCCGGTCGCGACCTTCACCGGCGCGATCGCCTGGCGGATCTTGCGGTGACCGGCGACATCATCGGGGCTCGTCGGCTCCTCGATGAAGAAGGGCTTGGCGAAGGCCAGCTGCTTCACCCAATCGATCGCCTGCGGCACTTCCCAGACCTGATTGGCGTCGATCATCAGGTAGCGATCCGGACCCATGACCTCGCGGGCGATCCGCAGGCGGCGGATATCGTCTTCGAGATCGCGGCCGACCTTCATCTTCACATGGTTGAAACCGGCGTCGATCGCTTCCTGGCAAAGACGGCGCAGCTTCTCGTCGTCATAGCCGAGCCAGCCGGCTGAGGTCGTGTAGCAGGCGTAGCCTTCCGCTTTCAGCGTCGCGATCCGCTCCGCCTTGCCGGTTTCCGCCTTCTTCAGGATGGCCACCGCGTCGTCGCGCGTCAGCACGTCGGTCAGATAGCGGTAATCGACGATATCGGCGATTTCTTCCGCCGAAAGTTCCGAGACCAGTTGCCAGACCGGTTTGCCTTCCTTCTTGGCCAGCAGATCCCAGAAAGCATTGACGACGGCGCCGGTCGCAAGATGCATGGCGCCCTTGTCGGGGCCGATCCAGCGCAGCTGGCTGTCACCGGTCAGATGCCGCCAGAATTTGCCCGGCGCCTTGCGGAAGCTTTCCAGGTCCTGGCCGACGACCAGATGATCCATCGCCTTGATCGCCATGCAGCAGATGTCGTTGCCGCGGCCGATCGTGAAGGTCAGGCCGTGGCCTTCAAGCCCCTCGTCGGTATCGAGGATCACATAGGCGGCGGAATAATCCGGATCCGGGTTCATCGCATCCGAGCCATCGAGGCTCTGCGAAGTCGGGAAGCGGAGATCGAAAACGCGAAGGCCGGTAATGCGGGTCATTGTCTTTCCTCCCGCGCCTCAGATCGTCCAACCGCCATCGATGGCGTAGGCCTGGCCGGACGTGTAGGTGGCGCCGGCGAGATAGACGGCGAGCTCGGCGATCTCTTCCGGCGACCCGAGGCGGCCCATCGGCTGGCGTGAGATGAAGGCGGCGCGCGCCGTCTCATAGTCGCCCTGCGCCTTCATGCGGTCCTGTAGCGACGGGCTCTCGACCGTGCCGGGGCAAATCGCGTTGCAGCGGATGCCCTGGGCGACATAGTCGGCGGCGACCGACTTGGTCAGCCCGATGACGGCAGCCTTGGTGACGCCATAGGCGAAGCGGTTCGGCACGCCCTTGATGCTGGAGGCGACCGAAGCCATGTTGATGATCGAGCCATCCTTGCGCTCCAGCATGCCCGGCAGCACCGCGCGGATGGTGCGGATCATCGCCTTGACGTTGAGGTCGAGGGCAAATTCCAGATCGCTGTCCTTCATTTCGAGGATCGATCCGGCATGGACGAAGCCGGCGCAATTGAACAGCACATCGACCTGGCCGATTTCCGAGACCAATGCATTCACCGCTCCCTCGTCGAGGACATTGAGCTTGTGGGTCGCGATCCCGGTCTCTGCGGCAAGCTGCGCCAGCGTCTCAGTGTTGATATCGGTCGCGTGCACCGTGGCACCGGCCTGATGGAAGGCGATTGCTGAAGCGCGCCCGATCCCCTGCCCTGCAGCGGTGATCAGAACGGTCTTGCCAGAAAGTGAGATGGTCATGCTAGGGCCTCCCTTGATGTCGCGCATGGAACGGAGCGAAGGCGGTCTTCGCCGCCCTTCAATTCGCATTGTCATATTATCGATAAAAAACAGAACAGAAAAATGCAATGCCGAAGTTTGCGATTGCTGGCCTTGACAGGCGCGGCATGCAGGGCAGCCGGCCAAGCGATATTTTCCGGCGGCTATATATTCTATTAATTTAGACGCCCTATGATTGCGGCTACAAATATCCGTAACCCATTATTTAGACATCATTAAAAAACTTTCGCTTTCCTGATGAACGACAAAACGAACGACAAATTGAGCGCCCGATGAGCGAATATCAGAACCGAGCCGTCGAACTCATGCAGACGCTGATCGGCAACCAATCGACGGCAGATATCAACGACCGCCGCAATGCCTTCATCTTCAGGGCCATCGGGCTCTATCAGGCCCTGGGTGGCGACCCGGAATCCGTTCAGGGCGTCGTCGAAAAGGTCTATTCCGTCCGCGCACCGCGGATCGATGCTGCAGTCGGCGATCTGATGTACAATCTGGCAGGCGTCGGCCATGCCTCGGATCTCGACATCATCCAGGCGGCCTATAACAAGCTCGATCAGGCCGTGCCGTCAGCCGTTCCGCTGAAGCGCGCCCGGACCTGATCTAGAGTCAACCAAAGCTCAGGCCTTCCCGTAGCCACCGCCCGTCGGCGTGGTGACGATGAAGGCTTCGCCGGCTTCGAGTTGCGTGTGAGCGCTTCCGATCAGCACATCGAGCGCGCCGGAATTGCGGCGCACGGCGTTGCGGCCGAGCTCGCCCGGCTCCCCGCCTTCAAGCCCGAACGGCGCGACGCGGCGATGGCCGGAGAGGATCGCGAATTCCAGCTTTTCCCGCGCGCGGATCGTCCGCTCGGTACCGTCGCCCGCCGACCACTTGCCGCGGCCGCCCGAGCCCTTGCGGATATGGAAATCCTCCAGCACTACGGGGAAGCGGGTTTCGAGAATTTCGGGATCGGTGAGCCGCGAATTGGTCATGTGGGTATGGACGGCATCGGCGCCGTTGAAGCCCGGACCGGCGGGCGCGCCGGAGCAGATCGTCTCGTAATACTGATAGGCGTCGTTGCCGAAGGTCAGGTTGTTCATCGTGCCCTGCGCCGCCGCCATGGCGCCAACGGCGCCGAACAGGCAGTTGGTGACCGCCTGGCTCACCTCGACATTGCCGGCGACGACGGCCGCCGGGTATTCCGGCGTCAGCATCGTGCCCCTCGGGATGATGATCCGGATCGGCCGCAGGCAGCCGGCATTCATCGGAATATCTGCCTCGACGAGAACGCGGAAGACATAGAGAACGGCGGCACGGGTGACCGGCTGCGGCGCGTTGAAATTGTCAGCGCGTTGGGCTGAGGTTCCGGTGAAATCGACCGTCGCCTCTCGCTTTTCCTTGTCGACCGTCACCTTGACGACGATCCTGCAGCCCTGATCCATCTCGTAGCTGAACTCGCCATCCTTGAGACGGTCGAGAACGCGGCGCACGCTCTCGGCGGCATTGTCCTGGACATGGCCCATATAGGCATCGACAACGTCTTCGCCGAAGAGCGCGATCATCTTGGCAAGCTCGGCCACACCCTTTTCATTGGCAGCCACCTGCGCCTTCAGGTCATTGACATTCTGGGCCAGCTGGCGGACCGGATAGCGGGCGCCCGTCAACAGCGCCGCGAGCTCCTCTTCGCGGAAGCTGCCGCGATCGAGGAGCTTGAAATTGTCGATATAGACGCCCTCTTCCTCGATATGGGTCGCGAGCGGCGACATGGAGCCGGGCGCGATACCACCGATATCGGCATGGTGGCCGCGGCTGGCCACCCAGAGGCGGATGCGCGTTCCCTCGCCATCGAAGACAGGTGTGCAGACCGTCAGGTCGGGCAGATGCGTGCCGCCATTATAGGGCGCGTTGATCAGAAACACGTCGCCGGGATGGATGACCGGGTTTTCGCGAATGGCGGTGGCGACCGAAGCATCCATCGATCCGAGATGCACCGGCATGTGCGGCGCGTTGGCGACGAGATTGCCCTCGGCATCGAAGACGGCGCAGGAGAAATCGAGACGTTCCTTGATATTGACCGAATAGGCGGTGTTCTGCAGCGTGACACCCATCTGCTCGGCAATCGACATGAAGAGATTGTTGAAAATCTCCAACATGACGGGATCGGCTTTGGTGCCGATCGCGGTGCGCTCCGGCAGCGCCTTAATGCGGGTCAGCACGATATGGTCATGGGCCGTCAGCTTCGCCTGCCAGCCATCCTCGATGACGATGGTCTGGTTCGGCTCGATGACAATTGCCGGACCGGTGACGGTCTGGCCTACTTGTAGCGAGGCGCGCAGCACCACGGCTGCGTCATGCACGTCGCCCTGCGAATGGAAGCGCGTGCGGCGCGTAGCTTTCGCCTCGCCACCGGCACCTTCTTCGCTTGTGACGTCGATCTGCGCGGCAGCGCCGCCGATCGTCTCCACCTCGATGGCCTCGACCACCAGCGGCTTGCCCTCGGCAATGAAGCCGAAGCGGCGCTTGTGGAGGATTTCGAACTCGGCGCGCAGACGATCCGCATTGTCCTCGGCGGGGAACCGGGTTTCGACGGCAAGAAGAGTATCGGTGCCCGCGTAGCGGACATGGGCCCGAGCGACGGTCTGGATTGCCGCCGCGGCAACGCCCTGCGCCTCCAGCTCCGGCTTGCATTCGCCCTGAAGCTCGACGGCGAGGCCAGAGATTGCAGCTGGCGCATCGCCATCGAGCGGCACGCCGAGCGCCTTCTGCCGGGTGGCGCGGATATCGGCGAGCCCCATGCCATAGGCAGACAGCAGGCCGGACATCGGATGCAAAAGGATGCTCTTCATGCCCAGTGCATCGGCGACAAGGCAGGCATGCTGACCACCGGCGCCGCCGAAGCAGTTCAGCGCATAGCGGGTGACGTCATAGCCGCGCTGGACGGAAATCTTCTTGATCGCCTCGACCATATTGGCAACGGCAATACGGATGAAGCCGTCGGCAACTTCTTCTGGACTGCGGCCATCGCCGATCCGCTCCGACAGTTCTGCGAACTTCGCCCGGACCGTCTCGACATCGAGCGGCTGGTCCTGGTTCGGGCCGAAGATCGCGGGAAAGAATTCCGGCAGCAGCTTGCCGGTCATCACATTGGCATCGGTCACCGCCAGCGGCCCGCCATTGCGATAGCAGGCGGGGCCGGGATGAGCGCCGGCCGAATCCGGACCGACGCGAAAACGGTTATCCTCGAAATGCAGGATCGAGCCGCCGCCTGCAGCGACCGTATGGATCAGCATCATCGGCGCGCGGACGCGCACACCGGCGACTTCGGTCTCGAAGGCCCGCTCATACTCGCCGTCGAAATGCGCGACGTCGGTGGAGGTGCCGCCCATGTCGAAGCCGATGACGCGGGAAAAGCCCGCCTGCTCGCCGGTCTTGGCGAGCCCGACGACGCCGCCCGCCGGGCCGGAGAGGATCGCATCCTTGCCCTGGAACATATCGGCAGCCGTCAGGCCGCCAGAAGACATCATGAACATGACACGGGCGCCGGTGCGCTTGACGTCGAGCTCGTCGGAAACCTGCGCCACATAGCGGCCGAGCACCGGCGACAGATAGGCATCGACGACGGTCGTGTCGCCGCGTCCCACAAGCTTGATCAGCGGCGAGACTTCGTGGCTGACGGAGACCTGCTCGAAGCCGAGCCCGCGGGCGATGCGGGCGACGGCCGCCTCATGGGCCGGGAATTTATAGGCATGCATGAAGACGATGGCGACCGAACGATAGCCCCCGGCGCGCAGAGCCTCTAGCGCGCGGCGGGCCTCGTCTTCATCGAGCGTCAGCTCGACCGTGCCATCGGCCAGCACGCGCTCACCGATTTCGGTGACGGTGTCGTAGAGCGCATCAGGCTTGATGATCTCGGTCGCGAAGATCTTCTTGCGCTCCTGATAGCCGATGCGCAGCGCGTCGCGGAAACCCTTGGTGGTCACCAGCGCCAGCCGTTCGCCCTTGCGCTCCAGCAGCGCATTGGTCGCGACCGTCGTTCCCATGCGAACCTCGCCGATCAAGCCGGCCGGGATCGCTTCGCCCGCTGTCAATCCGAGATGCAGCCGGATGCCGTGGACCGCAGCGTCGCGATAGGCGGCCGGGTTTTCGGAAAGCACCTTGCGGGCGTACAGCTCGCCATTGGGGTCGCGGGCAACGATATCGGTGAACGTGCCGCCGCGATCGATCCAGAAATCCCAGCTCTTGGTATCCGTCGTTTGCATGGCCCGTCCTCGGATTGGATTGCGGAATTGCACGTTGATAAAATATCGATAAAATGACGATATATTCTCGTCAAGACAGGAGAGCGAAATGGCTGACGGCAAGAACAGGGATCAGGATGCCAATGTCTTTCCCGGCACCACCTCGTTCGGCCCGATCGTCTCGTCCGCCCATCTTGCCGAAGGCGGGTCTCCCGGTCTTTCGGAGATCGAATATGGCCTGATCCTCGCCTCCCATGCCTTCGACCGCTGGATCGTCCGCTGCATGGCGGCGGCCGGATTTCCGGGACTGTCGCCAATGGAAATCCTCATCCTGCACTCGATCCGCCACCGCGACCGGGAAAAGAAACTCGCCGATATCTGCCTTGTTCTCGATATCGAGGACACGCATATCGTCACCTATGCGATCCGCAAGCTGCAGGCGGCGGGGCTGCTGACGACCGGCCGCACCGGAAAAGAAAAAACCGTGAAGATCACCGAGCAGGGCGCGCAGGCTTGCAAGACCTACGCGGAAGTGCGCAAACATCTGCTTGTCGATTCGACCGCCAATGCCCGCCCCGCGGAGCAGACGCTGTCGGAAACGGCCGCCATCCTGCGCTTCATCTCCGGCGCATTCAACCAGGCGGCGCGGGCAGCCGCGACGCTTTAGGCAGCGGTGCGAACCGGCCCGAAAATTGTTGATCGCCACACGCCGTTTGTGGCCTTGACAAGAACGGTTGCCTGTATTTTATTCAAGCCTGCGGATTAGGCAGAGGAGCCATTCCGCAGTTACATGACTCCGATAGTCGCTGGGCAGTTTCGCCCCATGACGCCCCATCGATGA
Organism: Rhizobium sp. Rhizsp82; assembly: GCF_047325115.1. Classification (NCBI taxonomy): domain Bacteria; kingdom Pseudomonadati; phylum Pseudomonadota; class Alphaproteobacteria; order Hyphomicrobiales; family Rhizobiaceae; genus Rhizobium; species Rhizobium sp. Rhizsp82. The sequence continues at coordinate 6,791 of NZ_CP168571.1, forward strand.
TGGGCCCGCGTCGTGGGGTTTTTGGTTTTTTGGGTTCCGCATGACCGAAGCATTGAAAATCGGCATTCTCTACTCCACCACCGGTCCCTACGGCTCGATGGGCCGTGACGCGCGCGATGGCGCGGAATTCGCCCTGGCCGAATTTGCCGCCGCGCGCCGCATCAGGATCGAGCCTGTCTTCTTCGACCCGCATGCCGATCTCGCCGCCTATCTGGAAGGCGCCCGCCAGCTGCTGCGCGCCGGCTGCCGCCATATCGTCGGCACGATCACCTCCGCCGCCCGCAAGGAAGTCATCCCGCTCGTCGAAAAGCATGACGGCCTGCTCTGGTACATGTGCCCGTATGAGGGTTTCGAGGCCAACGAGAACGTCATCTATGTCGGCGGCTGCCCGAACCAGCACCTGATCCCGCTTTTCGAACACCTGATTCCGCGCTTCGGCGCCCGCCCCTATCTCGTCGGCGCCAACTATGTCTGGGGCTGGGAGATGAACCGGCTGGCGCGCGAGCTGATCACCAATGCCGGCGGCGAAGTGCTCGGCGAGCGCTACCTGCCGCTCGAGGAAACCGCGGTCGAGCGGATCGTCGCCGATATCGAGCAGCGCCGCCCGAGCTTCATCCTCAACAACCTGATCGGCCCGTCGAGCTACGCCTTCCTGGCGGCCATCGGCAAACTTGCCGAGCGCGACCCGGCCTTCCGCCCGGAAAACTGCCCCGTCGTCAGCTGCGACCTGATGGAATGCGAGCTTGCCGATATCGAGCCCGGCCGGGCGATTGGCCAGCTCTGCGCCGCCTCCTATTTCGACAATCTCTCGACGCCCGAAAATCTCTCCTTCAAGATCCGCGTCGCTGCCCGCTATGGCGCCAACCGCCGCGTTTCCAGCGTCTTCGCCAGCGCTTACACAGCAGTCAAGCTCTGCGCCGATGCGATCGTCGAAGCCGGTACCGATGAACCGGCCGCCGTGCGCCGCGAGCTCTATGAGACGCAGCGCCCGAGCCTGTTCGGCTCGATCGCCATCGACCGCGAGACCAACCACGCGCCGCTGCCCTTCCATCTCGGCCAGATCAATACGGAAAACGGCTTCGATGTCGTGACCTCGCGGCCGCCGCTTGCTGCCGACCCTTATCTGACCGGCCGCAACAAGCCGGCTTCGCCGAAGCTCAGGGTGGTCTCATGAGGGAAACCCCGAATTTCACCGGCTGGCACGCCGCCGTCATTCATCGCGAAGACAGCAATACCGAGAGGCTGATCCGTCAGCTCCGGCTGCTCGGCATCCGCGCCACCCTGCAATGGGCGCCGCTGGCGGTGACCGATCTGCCCGATCTCGTCATCGTCGATGCCGATCAGGGCTGGGACGACCTTCTGCCCTGGAAGGATACGGCCGCCGCCTGCCCCGTCGTCGCTCTTCTCGGCTCGGAAGCACCCGGCCGCATCGCCTGGGCCCTTGAACAGGGCGCGGGCGCCATCATCGCCAAACCGATCGCCACGTCAGCCGTCTATCCGGCGCTGGTCATGGCCGTCTCGATCCATCAGGAACGCAAGAACAATGCCGAACGGCTGCAATATCTCGAAGAGCGCGTCCGCCTTCGCCCCCTCGTCCATGCCGCGGTGGAAAAGCTGATGGCCGCGCACCGTGTCGATGAGGAACGCGCCTATGCGATCCTGCGTGATTGCGCCATGCGCCGCAGATTACCGATGGAACAGATCGCCGCCTTCATCATCGGCGGCGCCGAGCCCCTGCCGGAGGCCGGTTGATGCGCGTGTTGAAAGAAATGCTGCGCCAGCCCGCGGCCCTGTTCGGCCTCGTGGTCGTCGTGCTCGTCGTCGTCATGGCGATTGCCGCTCCGTGGATCGCGCCCTTCGATCCTGACAACCAGATGTTCGACGGCTTGTCTCTCGAGGGTGCGCCGCTGCCGCCCGGCGGCCAGTTCCTGCTCGGCACCGATACGCTCGGCCGCGATCTTTTCTCCCGCCTGCTCTACGGCGCCCGCACCTCGCTGGTTATCGGCCTCGTCGCCAACGGCATCGCGGTTGCAATCGGCCTCCTCGTCGGCATCGTCGCCGGTTATGTGAAGGGTCTCGCCAGCAACGTGCTGATGCGCTTCACCGACCTGATGATGGCCTTCCCGGCGCTGCTGCTCGCCATCGTTCTCGCCGCCCTGCTGCGCCCGAGCCTCTGGATCGTCGCGATGGTCATCGCGCTGGTCAACTGGGTGCAGGTCGCGCGTATCGTCTATACCGAGACCCGCGGCCTCTCCGAACGCGATTTCATCATGGCCGAACGCTCGCTCGGCGCCGGGCATCTGCGCGTGCTCTTCATGCATATCCTGCCACATCTGATCCCGACGGCGATCGTCTGGGGCACGCTCGGCATTGCCACGACCGTGCTGCTCGAAGCGACGCTCTCCTTTCTCGGCATCGGCGTGCAGCCGCCGCAGCCTTCCTGGGGCAACATCATCTTCGAGAGCCAGAGCTATTTCCAGGCAGCCCCTTGGCTGGTGTTCTTCCCGGGGATCGTCATCCTGCTGACCGCCCTCTCCTTCAATCTGGTCGGTGACGCGCTGCGCGACATTCTCGATCCGACGCAGCGGGGGAGAAACTGATGTTCCTGGTTCTGCGCCGCCTCGCCCAGGCGTTTCTCATCCTGCTCGGCGTTGCCGCCATCACCTTCGTGCTGCTCTACGCGCTGCCCGCCGACCCGGCGCGCATGATCGCCGGACGCAGCGCCACGGCCCAGACAGTCGCCAACATCCGCCACGAGCTCGGCCTCGATCAGCCGCTCCTCGTGCAGTTCTGGCACTATCTGACCAATCTTCTTTCCGGCAATCTCGGCCGCTCCTACGCACAGAAGACCGATGTCTGGACGCTGATCGTCGCCCGTCTGCCGGCAACGCTGACGCTGATGCTCGCCGGCATCGCCGTCGAAGTCATCCTCGGCCTGACGCTCGGCACGATCGCCGCGATCCGCCGCGGTGGCTTCGTCGACCGTCTCGTCATGATGGCTTCCTTCGTCGGCGTTTCGGCCCCGCAATTCGTCGTCGCACTGCTGCTTCTCTACGTCTTCGCCGTGACGCTCGGATGGTTTCCGATGAGCGGCTACGGCACGCTTGCCCATGTCGTGCTGCCGGCCACCACCCTTGGCGTTCTCGGCGCCGGCTGGTACGCACGCATGGTGCGCTCGGCGATGATCGACGTGCTCAATCAGGACTACGTGCGCACGGCCCGCGCCAAGGGCCTCTCTTCACACCGCATCATCTTCCGCCACGCCCTGCCCAACGCCATCCTGCCGATCATCGCCATGATCGGCATCGATATCGGCCAGTTCATGGGCGGCGTGGTCGTCGTCGAGGCCGTCTATGGCTGGCCGGGTATCGGCCAGCTTGCCTGGCAGGCAATCCAGCAGGTCGACATCCCGATCATCATGGGCGTGACGCTGACATCGGCGCTCGCCATCGTCATCGGCAACCTGCTTGCAGACCTCATCGCGCCGGTCATCGACCCGCGTATCCGTACACGTTGACAGCAACCAAAGAAGGGGAACCAATATGTTCAAAAGCTGGCTTCGAATGACGACCATGGCAACGGTGGTGGCGCTGGCGCCGCTCTCCGTCATGGCACAGGATGCTCCCAAGCAGGGCGGCGACATTATCGTCACCTACAAGGACGATATCGCCACCCTGGACCCGGCAATCGGTTACGACTGGGTCAACTGGTCGATGATCAAGAGCCTCTATTCCCGCCTGATGGACTATGAGCCCGGCACGCCGAAGCTTGTTCCGTCGCTCGCCGAAAGCTTCACCGTTTCGGATGACGGCCTCACCTACACGTTCAAGCTCCGCAAGGGCGTGAAGTTCTCGAACGGCCGCGAAGTCGTCGCTTCCGACGTCAAGTATTCGATCGAACGCGCCGTCAACCCGAAGACGCAGGGTCCGGGCGCCGGCTTCTTCGGCGCCATCAAGGGCTTCGATGACGTCACCGGCGGCAAGTCCGAGACGCTTGCAGGCATCGAGACGCCTGACGCGGGCACCGTCGTCTTCACGCTGTCGCGTCCGGACGCAACCTTCCTGCACGTTCTCGCCATCAACTTCGCCTCCGTCGTTCCGAAGGAAGCCGTCGAGGCGGCTGGCGGCGATTTCGGCAAGAAGCCCGTCGGTTCCGGCACCTTCATCCTGAAGGACTGGACCATCGGCCAGAAGCTCGTCTTCGAACGCAACAAGGACTACTTCGTCAAGGACGTGCCGCACGTCGACAGCTTCACGGTCGAAGTCGGCCAGGAGCCGCTCGTCGCGCTTCTGCGTCTGCAGAAGGGTGAAGTCGATATCGCCGGCGACGGCATTCCGCCGGCCAAGTTCCTCGAGATCAAGAATTCGGCCGATGGCCCGAAGATGATCGTCGACGGCGAACAGCTGCATACCGGCTACATCACGCTCAACACCAAGGTGAAGCCCTTCGACAACGTCAAGGTTCGCCAGGCCGTCAACATGGCCATTAACAAGGACCGCGTCACCCGCATCCTCAACGGCCGCGCAACGCCTGCCAACCAGCCACTGCCGCCGCTGATGCCGGGTTACGACAAGTCCTTCACCGGCTATACCTACGACGTTGCCAAGGCCAAGGCGCTGCTTGCCGAAGCCGGCTTCGCGGATGGCTTCGAAACCACGCTCTACTCGACCAACACCGATCCGCAGCCGCGTATCGCCCAGGCGATCCAGCAGGATCTGGCCGCCGTCGGCATCAAGGCTGAAGTCCGCGCACTCGCACAGGCAAACGTCATCTCTGCCGGTGGCACGGAAGGCGAAGCACCGATGATCTGGTCGGGTGGCATGGCCTGGATCGCGGACTTCCCGGATCCGTCCAATTTCTATGGCCCGATCCTCGGTTGCTCGGGTGCGGTCGCTGGCGGCTGGAACTGGTCGTGGTACTGCAACAAGGATCTCGACGCCCGCGCGGTCGCCGCAGACTCCATGTCCGACCCGGCCAAGGGCGCAGAACGCACCGCTGCCTGGGGCAAGATCTTCACCGACATCATGGCCGATGCGCCGTGGGTTCCCGTGATCAACGAGCGCCGCGTCGTTGCCAAGTCGCTGCGCATGGGCGGTGCCGACAACGTCTATATCGATCCGACCCGCGTCATCAATTACGACGCCATCTACGTCAATCAATAAGCCCTGACGGGTGAACGCCCTCCCGGTTCTCCGGGAGGGCGGCCATAAGAACGAGGGAGACACACAAGATGTGCATTGCCTGCACCCACACCATTCACCGCGCCCAGCACAATTTCGGCTGGAACAAGGATTTTGCCCCGGCGGTTGTCGCCAAGCCGGGCGAGACGATCCATTTCGAATGCATGGATTCCTCGGGCGGCCAGCTCGGCCGTGATGCGACGCTCGATACGCTGCGCGATCTCGATTTCGGCAAGATCAATCCGGTCTCCGGCCCGGTCTATGTCGAAGGCGCGAAGCCGGGCGATGCACTGAAGGTGACGCTGCGCAAATTCATTCCGTCGGGCATCGGCTGGACGGCCAATATTCCGGGCTTTGGTCTGCTCGCCGATCAGTTCAAGGAGCCGGCGCTGCATGTCTGGTCCTATGATGCGAACTCGATGGTTCCGGCACTCTTCGGCCCCGGCGGCCGCGTGCCGTTGAAGCCCTTTGCCGGCACGATCGGCGTTGCTCCGGCTGAACCCGGCACGCACTCCGTCGTTCCACCGCGCCGCGTCGGCGGCAATATGGACATCCGCGACCTGACAGCCGGTGTCACGCTCTATCTGCCTGTCGAAGTCGAGGGCGCGCTGTTCTCGATCGGCGATACGCACGCCGCCCAGGGTGACGGCGAAGTCTGCGGCACGGCGATCGAAAGCCAGATGAACGTCGAAGCGACGATCGAGCTCGTCAAGGACGCCAAGCTCCAGACGCCGCGCTTCACGACCACCGAGCCGGTCACCCGCCATCTCGACGGCATGGGCTACGAAGTCACCACCGGCATCGGCCCCGACCTGATGACCGGCGCGCGCGAAAGCGTCATGCGGATGATCGACCTGCTGACCGCCGAACACGGCCTCAACCCGGTCGATGCCTATATGCTCTGCTCCGTCTGCGGCGATCTGCGCATCAGCGAAATCGTCGACATGCCGAACTGGGTCGTTTCCTTCTACTTCCCAAGGATCGTATTTTCGTGACATCGCCTACGAACACCGCGCCGGTCCTTTCCGTCCGCAATTTGAGCGTCGATGCCCGCACGCCCGAGGGTCTGAAGCCGGTCCTGAGGGATGTCGGCTTCAGCCTCGCCAGCGGCGAAACGCTTTGCATCGCGGGCGAATCCGGCTCGGGAAAATCGGTCACCTCGCTCGCCATCATGGGTCTGCTGCCGAAGGCGTCGCTGCGCGTCACCTCGGGCAATATCCTGCTTGGCGAGCGTGACCTGCTGACGCTGTCGAACCGCGCCATGCGCGACGTTCGCGGCGGCGAGGTCGCCATGGTCTTCCAGGAGCCGATGACCTCGCTGAACCCGGTCATGTCGATCGGCGCGCAGCTGACCGAGGCGATCCGCGAGCACCAGGGCAGCGAGAATGCCGAGGCGACGGCACTGAAGATGCTGGATGCCGTGCAGATCACCGATCCGGCACGCCGTCTCAAGCAATATCCGCATGAGCTCTCCGGCGGCATGCGCCAGCGCGTGATGATCGCCATGGCGCTTTCCTGCCGCCCGAAGGTGCTGATCGCCGACGAGCCAACGACAGCGCTCGACGTCACCGTTCAGGCGCAGATCCTCAAGCTGATGCGCGAGCTGAAGACCGAGTTCGGCACCTCGATCGTTCTGATCACGCATGACATGGGCGTCGTCGCCGAAATGGCCGATCGCGTGCTGATCATGCAGAATGGCCGCATCGTCGAGCAGGGTCCGTCGCTTGAAATCTTCAACCGGCCGCAGGAAGACTATACCAAGCAGCTGCTCGCCGCCGTGCCGCGTCTCGGCGCACTGGCCGGTACCGACGGCCCGCCGCGGATCACCCCGCGCAAGATCGAGCCGGAGCGCACGGGCCAGGCGCCGGTGATGAGCGTGCGCGATCTCAACGTTCACTATGGCAGCCCGGCAGGCCGTTTCTTCAAGGGCAAGCCGCAGGTTCAGGCCGTCAGCGGCGTCTCCTTCGATATCCAGCCCGGCCAGACGCTCGGCCTCGTCGGCGAAAGCGGCTCGGGCAAGTCGACGACCGGCAAGGCGGCGCTCGGCCTGATCCCGTTCACCGGCGACGTGCTGATCGACGACCGGAATATCGCCGGCCTCAGCCAGCGCGAGATGCGCCCGGTACGCCGCTCGGCGCAGATGATCTTCCAGGATCCCTATGCCTCGCTCGACAGCCGCATGGCCGTCGGCGCCGCCATCGCCGAACCGATGGTCATCCACGGCATCGGCAACAAGAGCGAGCGGCAGGACCGCGTCGCCGAACTGCTGCGCCGCGTCGGCCTGACACCGGATGCGGCGACCCGCTATCCGCATGAATTCTCCGGTGGCCAGCGCCAGCGCATCTGCATCGCCCGCGCCCTTGCGGTCGGCCCGAAGCTGATCGTCGCCGACGAGAGCGTCGCCGCACTCGACGTATCGGTGCGCGCCAAGGTGCTCGACCTGATGCTGGAACTGCAGGAGCAGATGGGGCTCGCCTATCTCTTCATCTCGCATGACATGGCCGTCATCGAGCGCATGTCGCATCACGTCGCCGTCATGCGCGGCGGCAAGATCGTCGAGCACGGAACGCGCCGCGAAATCTTCGAGAACCCGACGGACGAATACACGCGGGCGCTGATCGCGGCCGTGCCGATCCCCGATCCCGAGGTCTACCAGAAGCGGGCACAGGCGCACGCCTGAAAACTCGCCGGGGTCTTTCGACCCCGGCGTTTTTCTTTCCGGTTACTGGCGCGAAGTCAGATCGTCGGGCAGTTCGGCGTTGTGGTACTTGCGGTAGATGTCGCGCAGCACCTTGTTGTCGAAATTGGTCTTGACCCATCCGTCGAGCCAGCCCTTCAGAGCGGTTTCGCCCTTCGGGATGCCGATGCCGAGATTGGTTTCCTTCTGGGTGAACTTCACCTGCAGCGGATTGGCGGTCATCTTCTTGTTGATGCCGTTGATGACGGCCGACTGGCTGGACAGGATATCGACCTGGCCGGAAACGACGGAGGTGATCAGCGTCGCATCGTCCTCGAAGCGGACGATATCGGCACCCTTGGCCTTGGCGGTGATGTCCTGGTCGTTGGTAGTGGCGCGCGTCACGCCGATGCGCTTGCCGTCGAGATCGGCATAGTCCTTGATCGCGGCGTCAGCCGGACCGGCAACGACGAGAGCGAGCGTCGCGTAGGGAACCGAGTAGTCGATCGCCTTCTTGCGCTCTTCGGTGATGCCGAGCGACGAGACCACCATGTCGGCCTTGCCCGTCTGCACCGAGGGAACGCGGGCGGCGTTGGTGATTTCCACCAGCTCCAGCTCGACGCCGAGATCCTTGGCGATCAGCTTGGCGGTTTCGACATCCGAGCCGGTCGGCTTCAGGTTTTCATCGACGAAGGAATATTCCGGAATGCCCATCGCCACGGCGATGCGGACTTTCCCGGCCTTCTTGATGTTTTCAAGCACGTCGGCATTGGCAACCGATGCAAAGGCCAGAAGGCTTGCTCCGGCGATAAGCGCCAGTTTCGAAATCATTCTCGTCGGCATATGAGTCTCCTCTCTCGTTTACCCGACCCTGCGCTTTCGCGCAGGTACTCCTCCTTTGAGATCACAGCTCTTCGGCCATGAACTCCTTCAGTTCCGGCGTCTGCGGGTTGGAGAGGATGTCTGCCCCTCCGGTCTCCCAGACCTTGCCGGTATGCATGTAGATGACGCGATTGGCGGCCCGCTTGGCGAAACCCATCTCATGAGTGACGACGATCATCGTCATGCCGCCACGGGCGAGATCTTCCATGACGCGCAGCACTTCGCCGGTCAGTTTCGGATCGAGCGCCGAGGTCACTTCGTCGAACAGCATCACCTTGGGCTGCATGGCGAGCGAACGGGCAATCGCCACGCGCTGCTGCTGGCCGCCGGAAAGCTGCTCCGGATAGTTGTCGATCTTCTCCGACAGACCGACCTTGGCGAGGACCTGTTTGGCAATCTCATGCGCCTGGTCTTTGCGCATGCTTTTCACACGGCGCAGCGCCAGCATGATGTTTTCGGCGACGGTCATGTGCGGGAAGAGATTGTAGCTCTGAAACACCATGCCGATATCGCGGCGAAGCGCGCGCAGGTCGAGCTTCGGATCTTCGACCCGGTGGCCGCAGACCTCGATCGTGCCGTCCTGGATCGTCTCCAGCCGGTTGATGCAGCGCAGCGCCGTGCTCTTGCCGGAGCCCGACTGACCAATTAGGGCCACGACTTCGCCGGTATTGATCTCGAAGGACACGCCCTTCAGCACCTCGAGGGCACCGAAACGCTTGACGACATTGGTGAGTTTAACGGCGGCCGGCATTGAGTTTCCTCTCAAGCGAACGGCTCCAGACCGACAGCGGATAGCAGACGCAGAAGTAGAAGAGCGCTGCGACGCCGAAGACCAGGAACGGCTGGAACAGGGAATTGTTGATGACCTGCGCGGCGCGCGTCAGCTCCAGGAAGCCGACCACGGATGCGAGCGAGGTATTCTTGACGAGCTGGACGAGAAAGCCGACCGTGGGCGGCGTGGCGATCTTCAGCGCCTGCGGCAGGATGACGTCGCGCAGCGCCTGCCAGCGGGTGAGGCCCAGGCATTCGGCTGCCTCGAACTGCGTCTTGGCGATCGATTCCACCGCGCCGCGCCAGATCTCGCCGAGATAGGAGCTCGAATAGACCATCATGCCGAGACCGGCGGCAACGAGCGGCGGCACGGAGATGCCGAAGACGCCGAGGCCGAAATAGAGCAGGAACATCTGGATCAAGAGCGGCGTGCCCTGGACGATCTGAATGTAGACGAGCGCCGTGCGCCGCAGCCAGCGGAAGCGCGAAATGCGCGCCAGCATGACGAAGAAGCCGGCAATACCGCCGAGGACGAAGGCCAGCGCCGAAAGCACGACGGTCCAGAGCAGGCCGTCCAGCAGGTAGAAGAGGTGATTGGTCGAGAACGCGCCGAGCATCGTCACCTCACACGCCGAGCCCGAGCCGGCGGCGGCGCGGGAATGCGATGAGGCCGAGCCCGAAGAAGGCGGCGCGCATCAGATAGGTGATCGCGATATAGAGAAGCGCGACGACGAAATAGGTTTCGAGCGATCGGAAGGTGTTCGACTGGATGTTGTTGGCAACCCCCGTCAACTCTTCGGCCGAAATCTGCGAGCAGATCGACGTCGACAGCATCATCAGGATGAACTGGCTGGAGAGCGACGGATAGACGCGCTCGATCGCCGGCAGAAGGATGATGTCGCGGTAGATTTGGAATTTCGAGAGACCGAGCGCCTCGGCCGCCTCGATCTGGCTCGGATGGATCGAATCCATGCCGGCGCGGACGATCTCGGCCGTATAGGCGCCGACATTGATGACCATCGCGAAGACCGACGCCGCGATGATCGGCAGGCGGAAGCCGATCGACGAGAGGCCGAAGAAGATGAAGAAGATCTGCACGATGAACGGCGTGTTGCGCACCGTTTCGATATAGACGCTGACGATGCCGCGCAGGATGGCGGAGTTCGAGCGGCGGGCGATCGCGCAGGCGACGCCGATGCCCATGCCGATGATCACCGAGAAAAGCGTGATCTCGATCGTCGTCAGTGCGCCGGACAGGAAATCCTGCCAGTAGGGCAAGAGCGCCCCGAAATCGAACTGATACTGCATAACTCCTCCGTGCGCGGCGGGTCAGGCCGGCGCCAATGCCTTATCGTGCGAGCCAGCCGCCATCGACGGGGATGACGGTGCCGTGGACGTAGTCGGATGCTGCCGATGCCAGGAATACGGCGGCACCGCCGAGTTCCGATGGCGTGCCCCAGCGTCCGGCCGGAATGCGCGCCAGGATCGCGGCGTTGCGATCCGGGTCTTCGCGCAGCGCCGTCGTGTTGTTGGTCGAGAAATAGCCGGGCGCGATCGCGTTGACGTTGACGCCCTTGCCGGCCCATTCGCAGGCGAGCAACCGGGTGATCCCGGCAAGGCCGCTCTTCGATGCGGTATAGGACGGGATGCGGATGCCGCCCTGGAAGGACAGGAGCGAGGCGATGTTGACGATCTTGCCGCTGCCCCTTTCCAGCATGTGGCGGCCGGCGGCCTGCGACAGGAAGAAGGCCGTCTTCAGATTGGTATCGATGACCGCGTCCCAGTCTTCCTCGGTAAAGTCGATCGCATCGGCGCGGCGGATGATGCCGGCATTGTTGACCAGAATGTCGAGGCCACCGAAGGCCGAGATGGTCTCGGCAACGATATCCTTGACCGGGGCGATCGTACCGAGATCGGCCTTGATCGCGTGAAAACGCACACCTGCCTTGGTGACCAGCGCTTCGGTTTCCTCCATCGACGAGCGGCCGACGGCAGCGATCGAGGCGCCTGCCTCGGCGAGCGCGACGGCGATGCCCTGACCGATGCCGGTATTGGCGCCGGTAACGATGGCGGTGCGGCCCGAGAGATCGAAGGGATTGGCCATCGTCCTACCTCAGATCCGCGATGGCAATATGGTCCATGTCGGTGAAGCTCTTGTTGTCACCGGCCATCGCCCAGATGAAGCTGTAATTCTTGGTGCCGGCGCCCGAATGGATCGACCAGGGCGGCGAGATGACCGCCTGCTCGCTGGCAACCAGCATGTGGCGGGTCTGCTGCGGCTCGCCCATGAAATGGAAGACGCGCTGATCGGCCTCCAGATCGAAATAGAGATAGGCTTCCATGCGCCGGTCATGCGTATGAGCCGGCATGGTGTTCCAGACGCTGCCCGCATCGATCATCGTGAAGCCCATGGTCAGCTGGCAGGATTGGCAAACTTCCGGATGGATGAACTGGTAGATCGAGCGCTTGTTGGCGGTCGCCGCTTCGCCGGGCGTCAGGTGGCGCGCCTTGTCGCGCGTCAGAAGCGCGGTCGGATGAACCTCGTGCGCCGGCGTCGAGACCAGATAGAACTTGGCGGGCTTGGCAGCGTCAGCGCTTTCGAAGCGGACATCCGCGGCGCCCTTGCCGACATAGAGGCAATCGTATTTCTGGAGCTCATAGCTCTTGCCGTCGACGACGACGCGGCCGGCGCCACCGACATTCAGCGCGCCGAGCTCGCGTTCGGCGAGGAAGGTCTCCTGTCCGATTTCCTTCGGCGCTCCGAGCGAAAGACCTTCGCCGAGCGGCGTCGCGCCGCCGATGACCATGCGGTCATAATGGGAATAGGTGAGCCGGATTTCGCCGCCCGCAAACACCGTCTCGACCAGGAAATGGCGGCGCAGCGTTTCGGTGTCGTAGCCGCGAACGGCTTCCGGATGGGAAGCGTGACGGACATCGATCTTCATTGATTTTTTCCCTTCTCTTCAATGGATGCCAAGGGAGATTTTGCATCCTCGATGAAATAGTTCGGATCCCAGATCTCGGCCTTCTCGACTTCCCCGAGCAGCTTGCCGAGATGGAAACCCATGGCGGCGGCGGCACCCGCCTTGTCGCCCGCCTTCATGCAGTCGATGACCGCCGAATGCTCCTCGATGACGCGGGCAAGACGCCCTTCCTGCGGCAGGGTCAGCAGGCGGTAGCGATCGGAGTGGACCTTTACCTGCTGGATGATCGCCCATATGCCGGGGAAGCCGGAAATATCGCTGATCAGCTTGTGAAAATCGTTGTCGACCACATGGAAGGCGGCGACATCGTCGTCGCGCACGCAAGCGCTGAGATCGGCCAGATTGCGCTCCAGCGAACGGATGCCTGCCGGCGTGATCTTCTCGACGGCGATCGAGACGGTCGTATCCTCCAGCGCCTTGCGCACCAGGATTGCCTCATAGAGCGCCCGGCGCGGAATCCGCGACACGAAGGTGCCGGACTGCGGAAAGACATCGACGAGGCCATCGTCGGAGAGACGCAGGATTGCCTCGCGGATCGGCGTGCGGCTGACGCCGAACTGCGCCTCCAGTTCCTTCTCGTTGAGCAGGTCCATCGGCTTGCGGCGCAGGGAAATGATGTCGTCGCGCAGCGCGTTGTAGACGAGCGTTGCGGCACGCGGGGCGGCCGCGCGCTGATGCGAGAGATGGGTGACGCCGGCGAGCGAGCGCTTCTTGCGGGCTTCGCTCATCGCGCCGCGCTCCGCATGCCAACAATCACAAGCACGAGATTTTTCTCCACCCGTCGCCACCTCCCGTTGGCTTGGCAAGAAGTAGTATATTAGTATCCAACTTAGCGCAAGCGGGCGAAAGCAAAGACTTTTCCACAACGAAAAAGCCGCGGAGATCGCTCTCCGCGGCTTGGCTTTACTATTATTTTTCAGGTACTTAAATTTCGGAAAGCCGGAAGCGGGCGACGATGTCGCCCTCGCACCACATCGGAAAATTCGTGCCCCACTTGTTGTTGTGGAGATTGAACCGGATGCCTTCCGCAAAGTCCGGGCGGGTCTTGCAGAAGGTCATGAAATCCCAGCTTGCGGGTGCGGCGAGCGGCGTATCCAGAGGCTCGATCTGCAGCGCGCCGGAGCGTGCAGCGCCGACGGCCTGCAGCTGCGCCCCGCCGCTTTCGGCGATCGCATCCGAGTGATGCAAGAGCCCCATCTTGCGGAAGCTCCACTCCGCCTCGCCCGCAGGCGTGACGAAGAAGAAGCTTGCCTCCGGCATGCGGTTGGCGGGCTTGGCATGCAGCGTCAGCTGAATGGAAAGCGCATCGCCTTCATCCGAGAACCGCAGCGAAACATGCTTTGGCGACCCGTATGAAGCCGATGCGCGCGCGGGCAGCGAAAGCAACATCATGTTGCCCGTGGCCGCCTCGAGAATCGGCGCGAAGGATTGCGACAGCCCAGCACCCGACAGCCCGAGCCCCGGCTTGTCATGATCGAGCACCGCCCACTCCTGCCGGTGCGTCAGATAGGTGTCCATATGCCTGCCGACATCGGCGGCATCGTAGCTTTCGTAGCGATAGCCGAGCAGAGCGCCGCCGCGGCCCGGGATCGTCTTGCCCGAAGGCGTCTCGACCGAGGCGATATCGCCACTTTCGCTTTCAAGCTGGATCGTCCAGCCGCCAACTTTCAGCTCGCTCTCTTTGCCCGAGATCGCAGGCAATGCAGGCGCAGCAAGTTCGCCAATCGCCTGCGTGGCTGCGGCAGCATCTTCGGGTTCCAGCATCGACACAGCCTTGCCGAGGTAATCGCGCTGCTCCTGCCAGGATTGTTCGGCATAGGCAAAGCGGTAGTCGCTCTTGCGCGCCGCCTCGAAATCCGGCCGCGACCAGGCCTTGTCGTCACGCAGATAGGATTTGATATCGACGCCGCAGGTGTGCTCGGCGACCATCGCCAGCTCACGGCCGAAGGCGAGCCGGTTTTTCGTCAGGCCGTCAGCGGCAAAGCGGTCGTAAAGCCGCTGCAAGGAAAGGAACCGCGCCGTCTTCTGCGGATCGGTGGCGCTGCCGTGGATCCAGCTGTCGCCGAGCTCGATATCGACCACCGGAAAGCGCTCGCGCGCCTCCCAGAGGAGTGCGCCGTAATCTTCAAGTGTTGCCGCACGGATCACCGCATCCGGCTCGCGATGGCGGATTTCGCGCAGCGCCTCGGCTGTCTGCGGCACGCTCTGCGGGCCGATATTGTCGTTGGTATGGGCAAAGCTCAGCCCGTCCGCAAAGCCTTCCGGGAAATAGGTCTCGCCATAGGAGCGCTGATACATGACGACGACTTCCTCGCCGCGCGGCGCGCGCCAGCGAAAGACGTCAGGCACTTCGGGCGGCGGCGAAGCGGTGTTGGCGCCGAGATGCAGGAAGCGGATCCCGGCTTCGGCAAGCAGCGGCACCATGCCGAGCGTGTGACCGGGCACATCGGTCATCTTCGCCGCGATCGTCTTTTTGCCGAAGCGCCGGTCGAGCTCCTGCGAATAGGAGAGCCCGGCGCGGAAAAGGTCGGGCGACATCAGCTCGGTATGCGTCGTGAACGGCAGGCCGTGCCACCGGATCAGCCCGCGCTCGATCGCCTCCTCGAGCTTTGCCACCTCGGCCGGAGAGCGCGAATTCAGATGATCCCAGATCAGCCAGGCGCCCGTCGTCCAGATGAACTTCGGTTCCTCGGGGTTCTCGGCATGGAAATGCGCGCCCGTCTCGATCGCCTGCGGGATGAACCGCTCGTGATACTGGCGGCGAACCTTCTCCGCGTGATCCGTGAAGCCGATATCCAGATGGGTCTTGAAGACCAGATGCACGCGCTTTTCTGACATGTCCATTCCGCTCGCTGGCCTCGGCAACCGCACCGGCCGCCTCGACATCTACGAGACAATGTAAACGTGTTCAAGTTGACTTTTGACGCAGGCTGCAATTGCGATCGACTACGGGACCGCTTCTTTGATTGAAACAAAGGAAATATCATTGAATTACAACGAACACGGCGCTCCAACACACATGCATCCGCCTTTTGAAAATTTGTGTAATCGTATGCACAAATCTTCGAGACGTCATCAGCCGCCGCGGATCGAGCCGCGCCAGACGAGCTCCGCGTGAAGCTTCAGCGTTTGCACTTGCGCCTCCTCGTCAGCCGCTCCCGGCGCGGCAAGGAAGGCAACCGCCTCCCGGGCAATGGCTTCGACCGGCTGGGCGAACGTCGTCAGATCGTAAGAGGACCATGAGGCCTGTTCGATGTCGTCGAACCCGGCAACGCAGAGCTGGTCGGGAACCGACATCATGAACTGGTGGCGCGCCGCGTCCATCACGCCGCAGGCGAGGAGGTCGTTGGCGCAGAAGATCGCGTCCGGGCGCTCCTTGCGGGTCAGCAGGCGCTGGGCGACAACCTTGCCCGCCTCGTAACCGGTCGAACCGAAACGCTCGACAGCGACCTCCATGCCGAGTGCCGCAGCCGCCGCAACGAAGCCATGCTCGCGGGCCATCAGGCTCGGCGTTCCGACTTCCGAATTGCCGAAGGCAAGCCGCCGGCAGCCAGCGCGGACAAAGGCCGTCAGGATGCGGCCGGCCGCTTCCTGGTCGTCGAGATTGATCCTGAGCGGCCCCGGCTGATCGTCGTCGCGGTTGATCAGCACCAGCCGCTGGCCGTTCTTCAGGCAGAGCTGGGTGATCGACTTGTCGGGCAGGCCGGAGAGAATGATCGAGGCATCGGCGCGATAGCGGATCGCCTGACGCAGCGCCCGATCGACGCTGCCGTCGGAACGATCGGTATTGATCAGCATGGCGATCTTGCCGGAATTCTGCAGGTGCTGCGTCACGGCGCGGATCAGCGACGAACGGTAGGGCGTTCCCATTTCTGAGACGATCAGGCAGACGATGCCGCTCTCGTTGCGCATCAGCCCGCGGGCGAGATGATTGACGTGATAGCCGAGCGCTTCTGCCGCCTCCATCACCCGCTTGCGGGTTTCGGGCGCGACGCTTGCTCCCGGCGTAAAGGTACGCGACACCGCCGAGCGGGAAACGCCCGCCTTTTCCGCAACTTCCTGCGCGCTGACAAAGACTTTCGTGACCACCTGAATCTCCCCTTGCACGCGACTGTGCACGATATTGCAATTGCGTGCAATATCCACCTCCAGGACTTTTATGACAGTTTTGTGACAAAAGTGGTTGACAGGGTTTATTAGGTCATGCAGCATTTGCACACGCTTGCAAAGGCGATCGGCGTGGAGGCGCCGCCACATCCAGGAGGAAATAATGCGTTCAGCTAAAATTGCGGCAGCGATGCTCGCCGCGACCGTGTCTTTTGCTGCCTTTTCGGCCCATGCCGCCGGCAATCTCAACGTCATCTGCTCGGCCGACCAGGAGGTCTGTGACCTCATGAAGGGGCTGTTCGAGAAGCAGTCGGACATCAAGGTGAACATGGTGCGCCTGTCCGCCGGCGAGACCTATGCCAAGATCCGCGCCGAGGCCCGCAATCCGAAGACCGATATCTGGTGGGCCGGCACCGGCGACCCCCATCTGCAGGCAGCAGCGGAAAATCTGACGCTCGAATACAAGTCGCCGCTCTTCGACCAGTTGCAGGACTGGGCCAAGAAGCAGGCCGAAAGCGCCAAGTACCGCACGGTCGGCGTTTATGCCGGCGCGCTGGGCTGGGGCTACAACACCGACATCCTGAAGCAGAAGAACCTCAAGGAGCCGAAGTGCTGGGCCGATCTGCTTGACCCGTCCTACAAGGGCGAGATCCAGATCGCCAACCCGAATTCCTCGGGCACGTCCTACAACACGCTGGCGACGCTGGTGCAGATCATGGGCGAGGACCAGGCATTCGATTACCTGACGAAGCTGAACGCCAACGTCTCGCAATATACCAAGTCCGGTTCGGCGCCGGTGAAGGCCGCTGCCCGTGGCGAATCGACGATCGGCATCGTCTTCATGCATGACGCCGTGGCGCAGACCGTCGAAGGCTTCCCGATCAAGGCCGTCGCGCCCTGCGAAGGCACCGGTTACGAGATCGGCTCGATGTCGATCGTCAAGGGCGCCAAGAACCTCGAAAATGCCAAGAAATGGTACGACTGGGCGCTCAGCGCCGAGGCGCAGTCGCACATGAAGGACGCCAAGTCCTTCCAGCTGCCGTCCAACAAGTCTGCCGAGGTGCCGAAGGAAGCGCCGAAGTTCGAAGACATCAAGCTGATCGACTACGACTTCGCGAAATACGGCAACCCTGACGTCCGCAAGGCGCTTCTCGCCCGCTGGGACAAGGAAATCGGCGCCAAGGCGAACTGATCCTCCTGAAACCGATGGCCGGGAGCCCAAAGCTGCCGGCTGCCATGCCTATACCGTGCTCAAGCGGGAGCGACCCTATGAAGAACCACAATCGCAGACTGGATATCGCTCTCGTCTTCGCCATTGCCGCCCTGATACTGCTCCCGTGGTATCGGATCGAAGGCGGCTTCTTCGGCCTTGGCTGGCTGTCTGATTTCCTGGGCGATCCCTCCACGGCGCCCGGCATCCTGCAGATCACCACCTATGGCCGATGGTGGCTCGCGATCGCCGTCGTCTTCGTTCTGCTTGGCGGCATCGCGCGCTTCCTTTCCGATCCGAAGTCGCGCGCCACGCTGCTGGCCTGGGCAGGCGGCCTGGGAGTTCTTTTCCTGACGCTGGAAGGACTGGCGATCAACCTCTCCGGCTGGAGCTGGACATTCGCCGAAAACCTCTTCGGCGCGCTGCCTGACGGCCAGCCGTCGATGGGTGCGGGCGCCATCGTCACCGGCCTCGTCTTCGTGTTCTTCTTCGCCTTCGGCCTTGCCGAACGCGGCGTGATGAAGGGCGACGCCTTCGTGGTCGGCGCCATCGCCATGCTGGTGTTCCTCGTCGCCATCTTCGTCTTCTATCCGGTCGGCAGCATGTTCGTCGGCGCGTTTCAGGATTTCGACGGCTCCTTCAATCCCAACGGCTTCCTCACCAATATCCAGGATTCCTCCGTCTGGAGCCTCGGCTGCGTTGTCGGCGGCGAACGCTGCGGGGTTGCCTGGCGCACGCTCTGGCTGGCGATCATGACGGCCGCCGGTTCGACGACGCTCGGCCTCTGCTTCGCGCTCGTCGCCACCCGCACCCGCTTTCCCTACAAGAAGGGTCTGCGGCTGCTGACGATCCTGCCGATCATCACGCCGCCCTTCGTCGTCGGCCTGGCGCTGACCCTGCTCTTCGGCCGCTCGGGTGTCGTGACACAGCTCATCTCCTCGCTGCTCGGCATCGAGCCCGGCCGCTGGCTCTATGGCCTTACCGGCATCTGGATCGCCCAGGTCCTCTCCTTCACGCCGATTTCCTTCCTCGTGCTCATCGGCGTCGTCGAAGGCGTCAGCCCGTCGATGGAGGAAGCATCGCAGACGCTGCGCGCCGACCGCTGGCGCACCTTCTGGCGTGTCTCGCTGCCGCTGATGAAGCCCGGCCTCGCCAACGCCTTCCTGATCGGCTTCATCGAAAGCATGGCCGACTTCGGCAACCCGATGGTGCTCGGCGGCAGCCATGGCGTGCTGTCGACGGAGATCTTCTTCGCCGTCGTCGGCTCGCAGAACGATCCGGCCCGCGCCGCCGTGCTCGCCATGATCCTGCTCGTCTTCACCATGTCGGCCTTCATCGCCCAGCGCTTCTGGCTGCAGGGCAAGAGCTACGCGACGGTAACCGGCAAGGGCGATTCCGGCCAGCATATCGCGCTGCCGCGCGGCGTCTCGATTGCCGTCCACTCCCTCGTCATCCCCTGGGCGATCTTCACCATCGTCGTCTATGCGATGATCCTGTTCGGCGGCTTCGTGCGCACCTGGGGCCTCGATAACACGCTGACATTCGAACACTACATTCGTGCCTTCTCGATCGGTTTCCGTGATGACGGCGGCCTGGCGTGGACGGGGGTCGCCTGGAATTCGTTCTGGACGACAATGGAGATCGCCCTGATCTCCGCCCCGCTCACGGCCGCTGTCGGCCTGCTGACGGCCTACATCATCGTCCGCCAGAAGTTCGTCGGCCGGAACGTCTTCGAATTCGCGCTGATGCTGAGCTTCGCGATCCCCGGCACCGTCATCGGCATCAGCTACATCATGGCCTTCAACCTGCCGCCACTCGAAATGACCGGCACGGCGCTAATCCTGGTTGCCTGCTTCGTCTTCCGCAACATGCCGGTCGGCGTGCGCGGCGGCGTGGCGGCGATGAGCCAGCTCGACAAGAGCCTCGACGAGGCCTCGCTGACGCTGCGCGCCAACAGCTTCCGGACGATCCGCAAGGTCATCCTGCCGCTGCTGCGCCCGGCAATCACGGCAGCCCTCGTCTATTCCTTCGTGCGCGCCATCACCTCGATCAGCGCCGTCATCTTCCTGGTCAGCGCCGAATACAACATGTCCACGGCCTATATCGTCGGCCTCGTCGAGAACGGCGAATACGGCGTCGCCATCGCCTATTCCTCAGCGCTGATCGTCGTCATGGTCACGGTCATCGCCGGCTTCCAGTTCCTCGTCGGCGAACGCCGCCTGCGCCGCGAAAACCGCGTCGCGATGGCAGCGCCGGCCGCTACCGCATCCGCACCTCTCGGTCAGGAGAAAACCGCATGAGCAGCAACAAACCCGGTTCCGTCGTCTTCGAGAACGTGCGCAAGACCTTCGGCGCCTTCACTGCCATTCCCAACCTGTCGCTGACGATCGAGCCCGGCACGCTGGTGACCCTGCTCGGCCCCTCCGGCTGCGGCAAGACGACGACGCTGCGCATGCTTGCCGGTCTCGAGCACCCCTCGTCCGGCCGCATCCTGATCGGCGGCAAGGATGTGACGATGCTGCCGGCCAACGAGCGCGACGTGTCGATGGTGTTCCAGTCCTATGCGCTCTTCCCGCACATGACCTCGCTCGACAATGTCGCCTACGGCCTGGAATCGTCAGGCATGAAACGCAAGGAGGCGCGCGAGCGCGCCGAAGAGGGCCTGAAGCTCGTCGGCCTCGCCGGCATGGGCCAGCGCCTGCCGGCCGAACTCTCCGGCGGCCAGCAGCAGCGCGTCGCCGTTGCCCGCGCTCTGGTGCTCGAGCCCCAGGTGCTGCTGCTCGACGAGCCGCTGTCGAACCTCGACGCCCGCCTGCGCCGCCGTGTCCGCACCGAGATCCGCGAGCTGCAGCAGCGGCTTGGTTTCACCGCCGTCTATGTAACCCACGATCAGGACGAGGCGCTTGCCGTCTCCGACCAGATCATCGTCATGAAGGACGGCGAAATCGCCCAGAAGGGCGCGCCGCGCGATCTCTACGACCAGCCGGTCTCCGCCTTCATTGCCGACTTCATGGGCGAGGCGAATGTCGTGCCCTGCGATGTCATCGGCATCGATGGCGATCACGCGACGATCAATGTCGAGGGACTGACGCACCGAATATCCGGCCGCAACATGCGCCCCGGCCCGGCACAGCTGGCGGTGCGCCCGAACGCCATCACGCTGGCGCCGAAAAACGGCGGCGCCTACAGCGGCAAGATCACCCACGCCGCCTATCTTGGCGACCACGTGGAATATGAAGTCAAAACCAGTAACGGCACGCTCTTCGTCGTCGACCCCGCAGTGGAAAGGGCCTTTGCGCCTTTGACAGAGGTGGAGATCGGCTTCAAGGATCGCGGCATTGCCATCATCGGCGGCTGAGCCCGCATTTCATCAAGGGAAGATTTTCATGACGTCGCATGTCGTACCCGGGCTCGAAGCGCGCCTCGCGCTGGCCGAAGCCGTGGCCCGCGAAGCGGGAGCCGTCGCTCTCGATTATTTCAAGCGCCGCGAAACGCTGGTGATCGAAACCAAGCGCGATCCGCAGGACGTGGTCTCGATTGCCGACCGCGAAGTGGAAAACCTGATCCGCAAGCGCTTCAACGAGGCCTACCCCGCCGATGGCGTCCTCGGCGAGGAATATGGCCTCGAATCCGGCACATCGGGCTTCACCTGGGTCGTCGATCCGATCGATGGCACCAGCCCCTTCGTCAACGGCATGCCGAACTGGTGCGTCTCGATCGGCCTGCTGCATGACGGCGTGCCCGTCGTCGGCGTCATCTCGGCGCCCTGCCACGACGAACTCTATGCGGCAGCCCTCGGCATGGGCGCGACGCTGAACGGCAAGACGCTCTCGCTCGATCCGTCCCGCACCATCCGCAACGCCGTGACCGGCATCGGCGCCAACAACCACGTCACGCCTGCCTTCGTCGGCAAGATGGTGGAAAGCCTGCTGGAAGCCGGCGGCAATTTCATCCGCAACGGCTCCGGCGCCCTCATGCTCGCCTATGTCGCCGCCGGCCGTCTCGTCGGCTATTACGAGCCTTACATGCACGCCTGGGACTGCATGGCCGGCTACTGCCTCGTCAAGGAAGCCGGCGGCTGGTACCACCCCTTCCCGACCGAGGGCGAACGCCTGACCAAGGGCGCGCCGGTTCTGGCAACGGCACCCGGCTCAACCGACGATCTGCGCAAAATCGCCGGTATTTAAGCGTTTTTGCATCTTTATCTGCCCAATCCGGCGTCATCGGCGCCGGATTTTTTGTGCGTAGCGAAATCCACAGCCTATCTTTTGTGCAATGCAAAAATTGCACAAAAAACCGCTTGACGATGCGAACCAATATGGTTTTGGATTGGACCAATAAGAAATTGGTTCGGACCATTCGACATGGATGAGACCACGGGGAACTCCAATTACGCTCTCGACAAGCTGCGTGCGCTGCTGCGCTCGGACAGCCTCGATGCCGACGGCAAGCTGCCGACAGAACGGGCTCTCTCGGAGAGGCTCGACGTCAGCCGCCGCGCCATCCGCCGTGCCTTGGAAGTTCTGGAAGCCGAGGGACTGATCTGGCGCCGCCAGGGATCCGGCACGTTTGCCGGAAGGCGCCCCGACGGCTGGAGCGAGCATGTGGATTCGATCGTCGCCGGCACCGACCTGATGGAAATCATGGAAGTGCGCCTGCGCATCGAGCCGCAGCTCGCTCAGCTTGCCGCCATCCGCGCCAAGAAAGCCGATGTCGAGCGCATGTACGAGCTCGTCAAGAAGATCTACGAAAGCACCGATGCCGATGGCCGCGAGCTCTGGGACGGTGCGCTGCACCGCCATATCGCCCAATCGGCCGGCAACCAGTTCTTCCTGACGATCTTCGACGTCATCAACCGCGTGCGCCAGGACGAAGCCTGGCAGACGATCCGCGAGCGGGCACGCGCCGCCAGCAAGACGCGCACGGTGACCTATGGACAGCATACCGCGATCGTCGACGCGATTGCCGCCCGCGACCCCGCGAGAGCCGGCGAAGCCATGCGCCAGCACCTGCTGACGCTGCAGGAGAGCCTGGTCCGCATGACCTCGCTCGACCACCAGATACCGGAGACCAAAGAAGAGCTCACCTGAAGAGCCGCCGGCAATGAAGCAAAAAAGAACCAGAGGAGAGTGAAATGAAGACCGCCAGTTTTGTGACGACCCTTCTAGCCGGGGCGCTTGTTGCCCTTCCATCCTTTGCCGCCGAGCTGAAGATCGGCCTGCAGGACGATGCCGACGTGCTCGATCCCGCGCAGTCGCGAACCTTCGTCGGCCGCATCGTCTATACGGCGATGTGCGACAAGCTTGTCGACGTCACCCCAGACCTGAAGATCGTGCCGCAGCTCGCCACCGAATGGCACTGGTCGGATGACGGCAAGGCGCTGACGATGAAGCTGCGCGAAGGCGTCAAGTTCCACGACGAAACGCCGATGAATGCCGCAGCCGTCGTCGCCACCATCGAGCGCAACATGACACTGCCGGAATCGCGCCGCAAGAGCGAGCTGACCTCGGTCGAGAAGGTCGAGGCAACAGGCGAATACGAAGTGAAGTTCACGCTGAAGAGCCCCGACGTGACGCTGCTCGCCCAGCTCTCCGACCGCGCCGGCATGATCGTTTCGCCGAAAGCCGCCAAGGAGCTCGGCGCCAATTTCGGCAATCATCCGGTCTGCGCCGGTCCCTTCAAATTCGTCGAGCGTGTCCAGCAGGACCGTATCGTGCTTGAGAAGTTCCAGGACTACTGGAACAAGGACAATATCTTCATCGACAAGGTCACCTACCTGCCGATCCCGGATACGACCGTGCGCCTCGCCAACCTGCGCTCCGGCGATCTCGACATGATCGAGCGTCTGGCGCCGACCGACGCCGCATCCGTGAAGGAAGATTCGACCCTCACCTATGCCGACGCGATCGGCACCGGCTACATGGCGCTCTACGCCAATATCGGCAACGGCGCGCGCGCCGACAATCCGTTCGGCAAGGACAAGCGCCTGCGCCAGGCATTCTCGCTGGCGATCGACCGCGAAGCGCTGAACCAGATCGTCTACGAAGGCACGTCCGTTCCGGGCAACCAGTCCTTCCCGCCGAACAGCCCGTGGTTCGACAAGGACGTTCCGGTTCCGGCCCGCGATCTCGACAAGGCCAAGGCGCTCGTCAAGGAAGCCGGTTTCGACCGCGTGCCGATCGAGCTGCAGGTGCAGAACAACCCCGTCGCTTCTCAAATGATGCAGATCATCCAGTCGATGGTGGCAGAAGCCGGTTTCGATGTGACGATCCGCTCGACGGAATTCGCGACGCTGCTTTCGGAGCAGACGGCCGGCAACTATCAGCTCAGCCGTTCCGACTGGTCGGGCCGCATCGATCCCGACGGCAACATCCATCAGTTCATCACCTGCAAGGGCGGCATCAACGATACGAAGTATTGCAATGCCGAGGTCGACAAGCTGCTGAACGAGGCCCGCGCCTCCACCGACGATGCGGTGCGCAAGCAGAAATACGACGCCGCCGCCGTGATCCTCAACGACGACCTGCCGATCATCTATCTCGGCCATAACTCGTGGATCTGGGCGCTGCACAAGAACGTCACCGGCTTCGTCGCCTCGCCGGATGGCATGATCCGCCTGACCGGCGTCAAGAAGGAAGGCTGAGCCTAGCAACCGCGGCGGCGGGGCCATCCCGCCGCCTCTTGAGGCCCGTTCAGGATCGCCCACCATGTATACCTACATCGCCAAGCGGCTTCTCGTCGCCATTCCGACGCTGCTGATCATATCGGTCTTCGTCTTTTCGCTGCAGAAGCTCCTGCCCGGCGACCCCATCCTCGCCATGGCCGGCGAAGAGCGGGACCCGCAGGTCATCGAGTACCTGCGTGAGAAATACCGGCTGAACGATCCGGTGCCCTACCAGTACGTCTCGTGGCTGGGCTCGGTGCTGCAGGGCGATCTCGGCATCTCGCTCAGGACCAATCAGCCGGTTCTCGAGCTGGTCGCCGAGAAGCTTCCGGTGACGATCCAGCTCGCCATCATGTCGATGATCTTCGCCTTCGTGATCGGCGTCCCCATGGGCATTCTCGCCGCGGTGAAGAAGAATACGCTCTTCGACTATCTCGCAAACCTGATCGCGCTCTCCGGCCTCTCGATCCCGAATTTCTGGCTTGGCATCATGCTGATCCTGCTCGTCTCGGTGAAACTCGGCTGGCTGCCGGCTTCGGGGTACGAGCCCTTCTTCAACGACCCGCTCCGCTCGATCCAGACGATGCTGATGCCGTCCTTCGTGCTCGGCAACGCACTGGCGGCGACGCTGATGCGCCACACGCGCTCGGCGATGCTCAGCGTCCTCAGCGCCGATTACATCCGCACCGCCCGCGCCAAGGGGCTTTCGGAACGCTCCGTCGTTCTCGAACACAGCTTCCGCAATGCCGTGCTGCCGATCGTGACGCTGAGCGCGCTGCTCTTCGGCGAGCTCTTGGCCGGTGCCGTCCTGACAGAGCAGATCTTCACCATTCCGGGCTTCGGCAAGCTGATCGTCGATGCCGTCTTCAACCGCGACTACGCCGTCGTCCAGGGCGTCGTGCTCTGCACCGCGATCGGCTTCATCATGATGAACCTCATCGCCGATATCCTGTTCGTCCTTCTCAATCCGCGCATGAGGGCCTCGCTATGACCGCCATCGATCAGGTTGCCGTCGCCACCGAGCAGCGCGTACCCAGCCGCGCCTGGCGCAAGCTGAAGGCCAACAAGGGCGCGCTCGTCGGCCTCGGCATCATCGCCTTCTTCGCGATTCTGGCGGCGGCGGCCCCAATCCTGCCGATCCCGGATCCCAACGCCACCAGCTGGTCGGCGATCCGCAAGGCGCCATCGGCCGCCCACTGGCTCGGCACCGACGATATCGGCCGCGATATCCTCTCCCGCATGATCTGGGGGGCGCAGGCCTCGCTGATGGCCGGCGTCTTCTCGGTAGCGATCTCCGTTTTCATCGGCGTGCCCTTCGGGCTGCTTGCCGGCTATTTCGGCGGCTGGGTCGACCAGATCATCTCGCGCATCACCGAGGCCTTCCTCGCCATGCCGTTTCTGATCACCGCGATTGCGCTCGCCGCCTTCCTTGGGCCGAGCCTGACCAATGCGATGATCGCCATCGGCCTCTCGGCCATGCCGATCTTCATCCGGTTGACACGCGGCCAGGTGCTGGCGGTCAAGACCGAGGATTATGTCGAGGGCGCGCGCTCGATCGGCCTTCGCCATTTCAGCATCATCACCCGCTACATCCTGCCGAACGTCGCGGCACCGATCCTCGTCCAGGCAACGCTGACGGTCGCCACCGCGATCATCGCCGAAGCCAGCCTCTCCTTCCTCGGTCTCGGCCAGCAGCCGCCCGCCGCGAGCTGGGGCTCGATGCTGAACGTTGCCAAGAACTTCCTCTCCCAAGCCCCATGGATGGCGATGTGGCCGGGGGCGGCGATCTTCCTCGTCGTCATCGGCTTCAATCTCCTCGGCGACGGCCTGCGCGATGCGCTCGATCCGCGCGAAGCATGATCTCCTGA
Source organism: Rhizobium sp. Rhizsp82 (assembly GCF_047325115.1). NCBI lineage: Bacteria > Pseudomonadati > Pseudomonadota > Alphaproteobacteria > Hyphomicrobiales > Rhizobiaceae > Rhizobium > Rhizobium sp. Rhizsp82. The sequence goes on from NZ_CP168571.1 coordinate 33,134, forward strand.
AAGGACATATGAAATGACCGCATTCACGACCCGTCCCGAAATCCTCGGCACATTCGGCGTCGTCACCTCGACCCACTGGATCGCCTCCGCCGTCGGCATGAGCATCCTCGAAAAGGGCGGCAACGCCTTCGACGCGGCTGTCGCCACCGGCTTCGTGCTGCAGATCGTCGAGCCGCATCTCTGCGGCCCGGGCGGCGACATGCCGGCGATCCTCTATTCGAAGAAGAAGGACAAGGTCGAGGTCATCTGCGCCCAGGGACCGGCCCCGGCGGGCGCCACGATCGAGCATTACACATCCGAGGGGCTGAAGCTGATCCCCGGCGACGGGTTGCTCGCGACGGTCATTCCCGGCAGCTTCGACGGCTGGATGCTGATGCTGCGCGACTATGGCCGCCTGACCGTCCGTGAAGTTCTCGAACCGGCAATCTATTACGCCGAAAACGGCCATCCGATGCTGCCCCGCGTCTCGGCAACGATCGCCGGCCTCGCCTCCTTCTTCGAGAAGGAATGGCCGACCTCGCACCAGACCTGGCTGCCCGGCGGCTCCGTTCCCGAGCCGCTCTCCAATTTCAAGAACCCGGTTCTCGCCGAAACCTGGAAGCGGATCGTCGCCGAGGCGGAAGCCAAGCGCGATCGCGAGGAGCAGATCCAGGCTGCACGCGACGCCTTCTATCGCGGCTTCGTGGCCGAAGCGATCGAGCGTTACGCCGGTTCGACCGCGGTGATGGATGCCAGCGGCACCAAGCACAAGGGCGTCATCACCGCCGATGACATGGCGAACTGGTCGGCGACAACAGAAGCGCCGCAGACCTACGTCTATCACGGCTGGACGGTCGCCAAGATCGGCCCCTGGGGCCAGGGTCCGGTCTTCCTGCAGACGCTGGCGCTGCTGAAGGGCGTCGATATCGCCTCGATGGATCCGGCCGGTGCCGATTTCGTTCATACGGTCACCGAAGCGATGAAGCTCGCCTTCGCCGATCGCGAGATCTATTACGGCGACCCGAATTTCTCGAAGATCCCGGTCGAGCATCTGCTGTCCGACGCCTATAACGACGAGCGCCGCAAGCTCATCAAGTCAGAGGCATCGCTGGAGCTGCAGCCCGGCATCGTGCCCGGCTTCGAAGACCAGTATGCACTGACGATGGACATGCTCGGCGTCACCTCCAAGACCGGTGCGGTCTATGAGCCGACCATGGCGCATCTGTCCGAGAAGCGTGGCGATACCGTCCATATCGACGTCATCGACCGCGAGGGCAACATGGTGTCGATCACCCCGTCAGGTGGCTGGCTGCAGTCTTCACCTACAGTGCCCGGTCTCGGTTTCTGCCTGAATTCGCGCGCCCAGATGTTCTGGCTGAAGCCTGGCCTGCCGACCTCGCTTGCCCCCGGCAAGCGGCCGCGCACGACGCTGACGCCGTCGCTGGCGCTCTACGAGGGACGCCCGACACTGGCCTTCGGCACGCCAGGCGGCGACCAGCAGGAACAGTGGCAGCTCTCCTTCTTCCTGCGCTATGTCCATCACAAGATGAACCTGCAGGCGGCGATCGATCAGCCGCTGTTCCACACCTCGCATTTCCCGGGCTCCTTCTACCCGCGCACCCGCGAACCGGGCAGCCTGATGGCCGAAGCGAATTTCGGCGGGGAGGTTCTGGAGGCGCTGCGTAGGAAGGGCCACAAGCTGACGGTCGCCGATCCCTGGACGGTCGGCCGCCTGACCGCCGCGCGCCGGGATGCGGATGGCCTGTTGCGGGCAGCGGCAACGCCGCGGCTGATGCAGGCCTATGCGGTGGGGAGATAACCGTGACCTACTCGATCGTCGCCCGTGACTCCGATAGCGGCCATCTCGGCATCGCCGTCGCCAGCCGCTTCTTCGCCGTTGGCGGCATCGTGCCGCATATCCGCGGCGGCATCGGCGCGGTGGCGACGCAGGCCTTCGTCAATCCGCTGAACGGCGTCGACGGTCTTGCGATGCTCGCCGCCGGTCAGGCGCCGGAAGCGATCGTTGCCGAACTTGCCGCGCGCGACGAAGGCCGCGACCAGCGGCAGTTCCACATGATCGGCGCGACGGGGCGTAATGCCGCCTTTACCGGCGAGAAATGCATCGACTGGGCCGGGCATCTGGTCGCCGAGAATGTCTCTGTAGCCGGCAATATGCTGGCCGGCCCGCAGGTAGTTGCGGCCACACTCGAGACCTTCCAGAAGACGGCAGGAAAGCCGCTCGCCGAAAGGCTGCTGGAAGCCATGCAGGCCGGCGAGGATGCCGGTGGCGACAAGCGCGGCAAGCAATCCGCCGCGCTCGTGATCTATCGCGACCAGGATTATGCCTGGCTCAACATCCGCGCCGACGACCATGCCGATCCGCTGGAAGAGCTGCGGCGGCTCTATGCCGTCGCCGGCGAGCGCTATCTGCATGTCGCCGAAACCATGGCGACCCGTGAAAGACCGAGCGGCATGATCGACCGTCGCGAGATCGACGTGAAGATCGCTGCACTCGAAGCCGCCCGCCTCGCCGAGGGCCGATCCTCGGCCTCCTTCGCCACACCGCTCAAGAGCTAAGACCGAACCATGAAGCAGGAACAGGATATGGGTGAAGCTGCAAAACCGGTGCTCTCGGTCAACAACCTGACCACGTCGTTTCTCGTCGATGGCGCCTGGAGGCCGGTCGTGCGCGACGTCTCCTTCGACGTCATGCCGGGCGAGACCGTGGCGATCGTCGGCGAAAGCGGCTCGGGCAAGAGCGTCACCTCGCTGTCGATCATGCGCCTGCTTGCCAAGAAGCAGAGCCGTATCGAGGGCAGCATCCTCCTGAACGACAAGGATATCCTGTCGCTGTCCGACAGGGAGATGCGCCGGGTGCGCGGCAACGATGCGGCGATGATCTTCCAGGAGCCGATGACATCGCTGAACCCGATCTTCACGATCGGCCGCCAGATCTCCGAAGCGCTGACCTGCCACGGCGATATGACCAAGAGCGAGGCGCGCGCCGAGACCGTCCGCCTGCTCGAAAAAGTCCGCATTCCCAATGCCTCGTCGCGCTTCGACGAATATCCGCACCAATTCTCCGGTGGCATGCGCCAGCGCGTGATGATTGCCATGGCGCTCGCCTCGCGCCCGAAACTCCTGATCGCCGACGAGCCGACGACGGCGCTCGACGTGACGATCCAGGGCCAGATCCTCGACCTGATCAAGCTGCTGCAGGAAGAGGAAGGCATGTCCGTTCTCTTCATCACCCATGACATGGGCGTCGTCGCCGAGATTTCCGACCGCACCATCGTCATGTATCGCGGCGAGGCCGTCGAAACCGGCCCGACCGACGACATCTTCCATCGCGGCAAGCATCCCTACACCCGTGCCCTGCTCTCGGCGGTGCCGCGGCTGGGCTCGATGACCGGCCAGAAATGGCCTCTCCGCTTCCCCGTTGTCGATACCGCGACGGGTGAGCGCAGCGAACCGGCCGCCGTTGCCGACACCGTCGATCGCGGCAAGACGCCGATCCTCGAAGTCAAGAACCTGACGACGCGCTTTGCGATCCGCGGCGGCATTTTCGGCAGCCGGACGGGCGCGATCCATGCCGTCGAGGACGTGTCCTTCGACCTTTTCCAGGGCGAGACGCTGTCGCTTGTCGGCGAATCCGGCTGCGGCAAGTCGACGACGGGGCGCTCGATCACCCGGCTGATCGAGCCGAATGCCGGCAAGGTCAATCTCGACGGCTACGACGTCACCGGCCTCGATTCCTCGAACCTCCGGCGGATGCGCCGCAGCATCCAGATGATCTTTCAGGATCCCTTCGCCAGCCTCAATCCGCGCATGACTGTCGGCGCCACCGTCAGCGAGCCGATCGTGGCGCACGGCCTCGGCACCCGGGCGCAGGCCCGCGAGAAGGCGGCCGACCTGCTCGAACGCGTCGGCCTGAAGCCTGATATGATGGAGCGCTATCCACACGAGTTTTCCGGCGGTCAGCGCCAGCGCATCTGCATCGCAAGGGCGCTTGCGCTCGATCCGAAAGTCATCGTCGCCGACGAGAGCGTTTCGGCGCTCGACGTCTCGATCAAGGCGCAGGTCTGCAATCTCCTGATGGACCTGCAGCAGAGCCTCAACCTCGCTTTCCTGTTCATCTCGCATGACATGGCCGTCGTCGAGCGCGTCAGCCACCGCGTCGCCGTCATGTATCTCGGCGAGATCGTGGAGATCGGCCCCCGCGAGGCGGTGTTCGGCAATCCGCAGCACCCCTACACGAAGAAGCTGATTTCGGCGGTCCCGGTTCCCGATCCGGCGCGCCGCGGCATCAGGCGCGGCCTCTCGACGGACGAGCTGAAGAGCCCGATCAGGCCGCTTGGCTATGTGCCGCCGAAGCGGTGCTACAAGAGCGTCAGCGAAGGCCATCTGGTTCAGGTCGAGGCCTGAACCAGCGGGTTCCGGCCCCGCCCGGATTTGTTCCACCCTCCAAATATTAAATCCCTGTAATGCTTACGGTTTTGCAATGAAACCGTAATGAACATTTAATTTGTAAAGTGACGCTGCGCGGCGCATATCAGTTCTCAAGCGCTAATTCTTCACGAAGCCTAGTAAACACCGCCAATACTGGCGATTTTATCTTCGATCGCGAAGAATTCGTGTATTTCGCCCGACGCCCGCGTTCCCGGCATGGAACCAAGACGCCGCTTAGCAACGATTTGCAAGGGACCATTCGCCATGTCCAAGATTCTCCTCAAGCACCGCACAGCAGCGCTTCTGGGTGCAGCCCTGATTGCAGGCACCGCAGCGCTTCCCTTCACCATCAATGCCGCGACCGCTGTCGCAGCCCCGGCCGAAGTCAGCGGCACGTTTGCTCCCGGTGGCTCGTTCGCGCCGATCGTCGATGCCGACAAGCCTGCCGTCGTCACCGTCACCACGACCATGAAGGCCACTGACGCCAGCGACCAGCAGTCGCCGATGGACGAGCAGTTCCGCCAGTTCTTCGAGCAGCAGGGCATTCCCTTCCCGCACCAGGCACCGAAGAATGAAGGCGGCCAGCATGCGATGGCTCTCGGCTCCGGCTTCATCATCAGCCCTGACGGCGTCATCGTCACCAACAACCACGTCATCGACAATGCCATGGATATCAAGGTGACGCTGGATGACGGCACCGAACTGCCGGCCAAGCTGGTCGGCACCGATCCAAAGTCCGATATCGCCGTCCTGAAGATCCAGGCGCCGAAGCCGCTCGCCACCGTCGCCTGGGGCGATTCCGACAAGCTGAAGCTCGGCGACCAGATTCTGGCGATCGGCAACCCCTTCGGCATCGGCACGACCGTGACTGCCGGTATCGTTTCGGCCCGTGGCCGCGACCTGCATAGCGGGCCCTATGACGACTTCATCCAGATCGACGCACCGATCAACCACGGCAATTCGGGCGGCCCGCTCGTTGACCGCGACGGCCATGTCGTCGGCATCAACACCGCCATCTACTCGCCGAATGGCGGCAGCGTCGGCGTCGGCTTCGCCATTCCTTCCGATGAAGCCAAGATGATCGTCGCCAAGCTGCAGAAGGATGGCTCGATCGAGCACGGCTATCTCGGCGTGCAGATCCAGGCCGTCACCAAGGATGTTGCCGATGCTGTCGGCCTCAGCGACGCCCAGGGCGCGCTTGTCGCCGCCGTCTCCGGTGATACGCCTGCCGCCCGCGCCGGCATCAAGACCGGCGACATCGTGACCGCTGTCGGCGGAGAAGCCGTCAAGACGCCGAAGGACCTGTCGCGCCTCGTTGCCGACATGAGCCCCGGCGCCAAGCAGACGATGACCGTCTGGCGCGATGGCAAGAGCACCGACCTGAACGTGACGATCGGCGGCAATGACGACGGCCAGAAGCAGGCCGCAGCCGACGAAAGCGACGGCAAGACCCAGAGCGGCCCGAGCATCGGCGTCGGCCTTGCCGACCTCACGCCCGATGCCCGCCAGGAACTGAACCTGCCGCGCAGCGTCAACGGCGCCGTCGTTGCCAGCGTCAACCCCGACAAGCCGGCGGCCGCTGCCGGCATCCAGACCGGCGACGTGATCGTCTCGGTCAACGACAGGCCGGTGCACGACGCCAGCGATGCCAAGGCCGCCGTTGCGAGCGCCGCCAAGTCGGGCCGCAAGTCGGTGCTGCTGCTGATCGAGCGCGGTGGCAACAAGACGTTCGTGGCCGTGCCGTTCTCCGCCGCCTGAGAGGCGCCAAGCCGCGACGAGACGCTCCGCACCCTCATGCGGGGCGTCTCACTATTCCACAGCTTCCCCACCTCGGCGCTTGACAGCGCCGTTTTGTGACCGCAATATGAAACCGGTTTCAATCGTGCTTGGGGGAGCGATCGTGCGGTTCGACCTTTCGATCCTTTTGCCGCATCTCGGCTTTCTCGGCAAAGGCGCGCTGCTGACGGCGGAAGCCTGCGCGCTGGCGCTGCTCGGCAGCGTCATCATGGGCGCCTTCGTGGCCATCGCCCGCACCTCGTCGTCGCAGACGCTGCGCCGCGTTGCCTTCGTCTATGTCGACATCTTCCGCAACGTGCCCTTCATCGTGCAGCTGTTCTTCTTCTATTACGGCCTGCCGGAACTCGGGATCTATATCGATGCGTTCACGACCGGCGTCGTGGCCCTGTCGATCGCCGGCGGCGCCTATGCCTCCGATGTCATCCGCGCCGGCATTCTGGCGATCGATCCCGGCATCATCGAAGCGGCCGAAGTCAGCGGGCTCTCGCGCCGCGTCACCTTCACCAAGATCGTCCTGCCGATCGCGCTCAGGACCTCGATCCGCCCGCTCGGCTCGGTACTCATCAACCTGATCCTGACCTCCTCGATCCTCTCGACCATCACGCTGAACGAGCTGACCGGCTCGGCGCAGATCGTCGTGTCGCAGACATACCGGCCCTTCGAGGTCTACGTCGTGCTGCTGGTTGCCTATGCGGCACTCACCTATCTCGTCTCGCTCGGCGTCACGCTGCTTCACCGCCGCCTCAACCGTGACATGATGGAGGCCGTCGGCTGATGCGCTATACGGATTTCACCCCCTTCGATCTCGTGCTTTTGGCCCAAGGACTTGGCGTCAGCGTCGCGCTCTTCCTCGGCACGTCGCTCATCGGTCTGTTCATCGGCATTCTCTGGGCCGTCGTGCGCTTCTACCGGGTGCCGGTGCTGCTGCAGATCGTCACCTTCGTCTCCGAGCTCCTGAAGAACTCGCCAGTCCTCGTACAGCTCTTCCTGGTCTTCTTCGGCCTTCCCGCACTCTTCCATATCCGCATCACGCCGGTGACCGCCGCGACGATCACGCTGTCGGCCAATACCGCCGCCTTCGTCTATGTCATTGCCGTATCGGCGATCGAATCCATCGGTCGTGACCAAATCGAGGCCGCCCGCGTCTTCGGCCTGACGCGCTGGCAGGTGCTGCGCCATGTCGTGGCACCGCAGGCGATGGCCTTTGCGATCGGCCCGCTGATCGCGCTGCTCGTCAACCAGTTGCAGGTGACATCGCTGATCTCGGTCATCGGCGTCGTCGATCTCACCAAGATCGGCAATATCCTGAACCTGCGCACGCTGAAGCCGTTCATCGTCTGGACCGCCGTCGGCCTGCTCTACTACGCGACGGCCAAGCTGGTCGCGCTTCTCGGCACCCGTTTCGAAAACCGCCTCAGGGCCCATAGCGCCTGGAGAGGGCTCTGACATGCTCAAAGTAGAAAACGTCAAGAAAGCGTTCGGCTCGACCACCGTCCTCGACGGCGTGGACCTGACGATCAATCCGGGCGAAGTCGTCTCGATCCTGGGATCTTCAGGGTCCGGCAAGTCGACGCTGATCCGCTGCATTAACGGACTGGAAAAGCTCAACGGCGGCCGTATCCTCGTCGACGACTTCGATGTCGGCAAGCCGAAGGAACTGACCGAGGCACGCAAGCGCTCGGCCACGGTCTTCCAGCTCTTCAATCTCTATCCGCATATGACCGTGCTCGGAAACGTCACACTGGCGCCGATCGAGGTTCTGAAGAAGCCGCGCGCCGAAGCCGAGGCGACCGCCCGTGCACTCCTGCAATCCGTCGGCCTCGGCGAGCGCGCCGATGCCTATCCGGCCCAGCTTTCCGGCGGCCAGCGCCAGCGCGTCGGCATCTGCCGGGCGCTTGCCATGCAGCCGCGCTACCTCCTGCTCGACGAAGTGACGAGCGCGCTCGACCCGGAGATGACGGCCGAAGTTCTGGCGATCCTCGCCAAACTCGCCGAAGAGGGCACGACGATGCTCTTCGTCACCCACGAGATCGAATTCGCCCGGCAGATTTCCGACCGGATCGTCTTCCTCGACAAAGGCAAGCTGCTTGTCGACCTGCCGACCGAACAGTTTTTCGCCGCCGATGGCGGCATGGCGCAGCCCCGCGTTGCCCAGTTCCTTTCCAAGATGCGTAAAGATTAGAGGTTTTTCATGCTGCTCATCGCCAACAAAGAAGCCTGGCCGGGTTTTGCCCATACGGTCGACATGCTGCGTAGCGGCGCCAACAGCCTCGACGCCATGGTTGCCGGCATCGGCAAGGTCGAGAGCGAAGTGAAGGTCCGCAGCGTCGGCTATGGCGGCTGGCCGAACATGATCGGCGACATGGAGCTCGATGCCGCCGTGATGGACGGCACGACGCGCGACGTCGGCTCGGTCGGCGCCGTGCCGAACACGCTGCCGGTCGCAAGGCTCGCCCATGAAGTCATGAAGCGCCTGCCGCATGTCATGCTGACCGGCAACGGCGCCCGCCGCTTTGCAAGTGAAATCGGTTTCCCGGAAGACGATGTTCTGTTCGAAGACAGCAAGCGCGTCTGGTGGGGGCGGCTGGAAAAGGAAGTCGCGCCCGAGGACCTCGCGAAATTCCCCAATATTCCCTTGGCGCCGCTCAGCAAGGCGATCACCGATCCCGAGCGTGTCCGCGACACCACCGTGTTCCTCTCCGCCGATGCCGCCCGCGGCATTCACGCTGCAACGTCGACTTCCGGCTGGGCTTGGAAATATCCGGGCCGCCTCGGCGACTCGCCGATCCCCGGCGCCGGCTTCTACGCCGACAGCCGCTATGGCGCGGCCGCCTGCACCCATACCGGCGAGATGACGATGCGCTGCTCGACCTCGCGCACCATCGTTCTCGCCATGAAACTCGGCTATTCGCTGTCCGACGCGATCAAGCTCGCCGTCGAGGAGCTTAACGAACTGGATACCGGTTTCCTTGCAGGTGTCGTCATTCACGCGGTTGACGCAAAAGGAAATCATGAGGTGGTGAATTTCAGATGCGAGGGCGAAATCAGCTACTGGCTCTGGGAGGATTCAATGTCCGAACCGGAATTGCGGGCAGCGAAACAGGCATAATCAACGAAGAGGGAATGGAACAATGAAACGCTTACTCACCGCGATCGCTGCGATCGCCGTCGTCGCAGGCTCGGCTCTGCCGTCCTTCGCCGGCATGCTTGATGATATCCGTTCGCGCGGCACGATCCGCATCGGCGTCTCGCTCGGCGGCGAACCGATCGGTTTCCGCGACGACCAGAACAATCCCGTCGGCTACGACGTCGATGTCGCCAAGCGCCTGGCCGAGAAGATCGGCGTTCCCGTCGAGTTCACCGACGTTTCCGGCGATGCGCGCATCTCGATGCTCGTCTCCGGCCAGATCGACGTGGCGATCGCCAATACCTCGGCAACGCTCGAGCGCGCCAAGGTCGTCAATTTCTCGATCCCCTATAACCGCGCTGGCCTGCGCATCATCGTGCAGAAGGATGCCGGCATCAAGGATCTGAAGGATCTCGCCGGCAAGAAGATCGTCGTCGGCCGCGGCACGACGGGCGAAACCTTCCTGAAGACAGCCGTTCCGGATGCCGAACTGGTCTATGTCGACCAGTTCGCGCCTGACGGCGTGCTGCAGCTGCAGCAGAAGCGCGTCGACGCTGCTATCGAGGACTCCTCGCTGCTCGATTACCTCGCCACGAAGAACCCGGCGCTGGTCACCCTGGCAGGCCTCTACTCGAACGACCCGATCGGCATGGCCGTCGCCAAGGGCGACCCGGAATTCGTCCGCTGGCTCGACATGTTCGTCTCCGATTACATCCAGTCGGGCGCTTACGAAGCAAACTACAAGAAGTGGTGGGGCCCCGAAGCCAACCCGCCGGCTCTGAACCCGCAGTGGTAAAGAAAAGAAGGCCGCCCCTCGGGGCGGCCTTTCTCGTTACGACGTCGCCCGCAGCACGAAGCGGGTGGGAACCGAGATCGGCGGCTGGCCGGAGCGGAAGCCTTCGGGGTCGGCGATGAAATCGACGACGTGGCGGACATAGTCGGATTTGTCGTAGCCGATCGACGAGATCGGATAGGCGTCGAAATCCGTCAGCGACAGGTTGTCGAAGCCGTATAGGCGGAAGCGTGGCGGCTTGTTGCCCGGAAAATCGGACCGGCAGACATCGAGGATGCCCATCGCCATGGCATCCGAGGTGCAGAAGATCGCGTCCGGACAGTCATTACCCGTCAGAACGGCGGCCGCCGCGTGACCGCTGGCATAGGAATAATCTCCCTGGACGGTGCGGACGAGCTCGATCTTGTGCTGCTCGAAGGCCTTCTGATAGATACCGATGCGGCTGTGTTCGACCGGCGAGGAGGCGCGGCCGGTGACGAGGCCCGCGGTCCTGACCCGCTTGCTGGCCGCATCTGCCACGGCCTGGAATATCCCCGTCGCCTCGTCGGGCATGACGACGGGCGAGAGATGGTCGTGCAGACCGTTCAGCATCACGACGAGATCCGAACGGAACATCTTCCGCACCGTCACTGCATCGGCGAAATCCGAGAAGACCAGCGCGGCATCCACATGATAGGCAACGCCGTTGCGCAGGAACTCCTCGACGCGCGCCACTGAGCCGATGCGGATCAGGATCACCTGCTTGCCAATCGACTGGATCTGGTCGATCAGCCGGTCGAAGAGATCGAGGTCGGAAAGATCGTGGATGTGGTTGACGACGACGGCGACGAGATTGACGGTCTTGGTCGTCAGGCTCTGGGCCAGCAGATTGGGCTTGTAACCGAGGGTGTTCGCCGCCTCGATCACCCGCTCGCGCTTGTCTGCCGAAACCGGCCTTGGCTCCGTCGACAGCGCCCGGCTTGCAACGGCTCGGGAGACCCCCGCCAGCCGCGCCACATCGGCAATCGTCGGAGCAGCGTCACGGCCGGTCGGTGCTTTCATCGTCAATCGCTTCCCCGCATTTTCGTATCGGCGCCACCGAAGATGGCGACCATTTCCGGCAAACTGCCAGATTGCGCCGTGCTTCGCAATCATGCCCAAATGGGTCAGGCCGGCGGACTGCGAAAGCCTAGAGCCAGGAGGCTGCCGTTTTCGGCAAACGCCCTTCCGGATCAATGGCGCGAAGCTCGGGCGAACCGGGCGCATTCCAGCGCCAGAGGGCGACGCAGGTTCCGCCCGGCGACATGAAGGAAGGGTAGATGACACCATCGAAGCCGTCGGCGATCAGCCGTTCACGTAGACGGTGCGTTGCCGGAACGCGGTCGGCGTCAAGCTGCTGGCGCCATTCGCAGCGGTGGATATCCGCTGTCTCGCCATAGGATTCGAGAACTGCCGGAGCGGTCGTGTCCGCAAGCCGCGCACCGGCCAATTCCAGTTGGGCGATGATCGCCGGATGCTGGACGAAGCCCTGGTTATATTCAGCCCAGGCGGTCGAGAGTTCACGGGCGGCATAGATCGCCGATGCGCCCACCGGATTCCAGCGCCCGCCGAAGCGCGACGCTCCCTCGCCGGAGAGCGGCGCGAAAGCCCAGCGCGGAACGAAGGCCCGCCAGAGCTGGAGGATATCGCCGGAATTCCGGTCAGGCATAGACGCCTGATCGAACCGCTTCGAGATAGGCGAGAACCTTGCCGGACTTGCCTTCACCGACCAGATCGAACGCGGTCTTGCCGCCCCAGCCGGGGATCGGCTGATGCTTGAACCAGATCACGGCGCGATTGTCGTCTCCCGCCATCTCGCTGGCCATCGAGAGGATGCGCACGACATTGCTCAGCGCGCCATCGACCTTGCGGGCGCTGGACTTCGCCGTCAGCGTGTTGCGCGCCACCCCGATCAGCTTCGCGAGCTCCGCCAGCGTCACGCCGAGCTGATCGGCAACGCGGCGCGCCGAGAGGAAAGCCGATTGGCCATCGCCGAAGCGGGCCGCAGCAATGTCGAGACCGATAGCTGCCATGGTGATGATCCTAGCATATTTTGACAGTCACTCGTTCAAAGTATGCTCAGATCGGGCTTAATTCAAGCGCAAGGCGACCTCACCACCGCCAGGATGGCGCACGCTTCTCGAAAAAGGCAGTGACACCTTCCTGGGCTTCCGCAGTCTCCCAGGTATCGGCGAGCTGCTCGATGACCCGATTGATGACCTCGTCGGTTACAGGGTTCCCCAGCGATTTCAGAAGCGCCTTGGCGCGGGACGCGGCCTCGGGCGAGGCCTGCAGCAGATGGGCGATCTCCGCATCGACGGCCTCGTCCAGCGCATCGGCCGGGACGGCGCGGTTGACGAGTCCGATTGCCGCTGCCTCCTGGGCATCGATGAGCTTGCCCGACATGAACAGCCCGCGGGCCGCCGAGACGCCGATCCGGGCGATGACGAAAGGGCTGATGGTTGCCGGGATGATGCCGAGACGCACCTCCGTCAGACCGAATTTCGCAGTGTCAGACGAAATCACCAGGTCGCAGACGCTGAGGAGCCCGACGCCGCCGCCGAAGGCGTTGCCGTTGACCTTGGCAATGACGGGTTTCCGGAGATCATCCAGCGCCCGGTAGGTCATGGCCAGCCGCCGCGCCTCGGCAATCCGCCCGGCCCGCGTCGCCGTGAACTGATCGCGCATCCAGCCAAGGTCGCCGCCCGCGCAGAAGCTCTTGCCTTCTCCCGACAGCACGACGGCGCGCACTGCGGGATCGGCGGACAGTTTGGCGGTGACGGCGATCAGCTCGTCCATCATCAGCGATGACAGCGCATTGTGCTTATCCGGGCGTGCCAGCCTCACATGGGCGACGCCGCCCTCGACCGTGACATGAAGCGTTTCGAAACTCATCCATCACTCCTCAGGCCACACGCAAAGCGGGCCACATTCTCAAGCGCATCGAGCGGCAAGCCGGTCTCTATCCCCTTCGTCTGCAGATGCCGGGCAACGGCGAGCGTATCGACATTGCCTTTTGCGCCCGGCGCATAGGGGCAGCCGCCGAGGCCGCCGATCGAGGCGTCGAAGACGGCGAGACCGCGCTCCAGGGAGACATCGATATTCTCGAGAGCCCGGCCTGACGTATCGTGGAAATGCCCGGCCAGCATCGACGCCGGGGCTTCCCCGAGCACGCTGTCCAGCATCCGGTCCACCGCCTCCGGCCGCCCGCGGCCGATCGTGTCTCCGAGGCTGATCTCGAAACAGCCGAGACGGCGGAGTTCCGCCGCAACGCGGGCTGCGGCTTCCGGGGCGACTGCGCCCTCATAGGGGCATTCGACGACGCAGCTCACATAGCCACGCATCGGAATGCCAGCCTCTCGGCTCGCGTCGGCGACCGGCCTGAAGCGCTCTATGCTTTCGGCGATCGAGCAATTGATATTGCGCTGAGAGAAGGTTTCGGAAGCCGATGCGAAGATGGCAATCTCGCCGGCATCGGCGGCGAGCGCTGCTTCGAAGCCTTTCATATTCGGTGTCAGCACGGCATAGCGCGCCCCCGCCCGCCGCTTGATCCCGGCCATGACGGCAGCGGCATCGGCGAGCTGTGGCACCCATTTGGGGCTGACGAAGCTCGTCACTTCGATGCGTTCGAAACCGCAATCGGAGAGCATGTCGACCAGCCTGATCTTGTCGGCAGTCTCGACGAAACGCGCCTCGTTCTGCAGGCCGTCGCGCGGCGACATCTCGACGATGGTCACGCGGGGCGGGGTCATTCCTCGGCGGCCTTCAGGCTGACGAGCAGCGCGCCTTCAGACACCTGCTGTCCTTCGCTGACGGCGACATTCTCGACCACCCCGTCGCGCGGCGCGGCGAGCGTCAGCTCCATCTTCATCGCTTCCATGACAACGAGCGGATCGCCCTTCGAAACCGTGCCGCCCGCGACCGCCCGGACGATCTTCACGAAACCCGGCATCGGCGCGACCAACCGGTCGCTGCCCGCGCCTTCCGAAGCAGCGGCCGAAAGCGGATCATCGAGATCGAAGACATGGACCGCACCGTCGAAGCGCAGGCTGAGATGACCGCCGTGACGGCTGACCTCGACGAAGACCTGACGGCCATCCGCCTCGACCTGCACACCCCCGCCATCACGCCTGACGATGCGGACAGGGATGACCCGCTGGCCGTTGTGGACGGCGAACATGTCGAAGCCGCGCGCCACGACGCGCAGGCTGGAGACGTCGCCCGCATGATGCAGTGTTACGATGCGCTGCATCTCGCTCCAGAGCTGCCAATGCCCCAGCGTTTCCCAGGGGTCGCTGCCCGCCTGCCTGGCCTCCAGCGACAGAACGGCGGCAAGAGCGATTGCCGTTCCACTGGGCTCGGCGGCAGCCGTCAGCATTTCGAGGTTGCGATCGATCAACCCGGTATCGGGATGACCGCCGGCGAAATCCTCCTGACGCGTCAGATTGGCGAGGAAGGCGAGGTTGCTCACCGTTCCCTCGATCCGCGTGGCCTCCAGCGCGTGGCGCAGGCCGGTGAGCGCCGCCTGGCGGTTCGGGCCATGGACGATCAGCTTGGCGATCAGCGGATCGTAATGCGTGGAAATGCGGTCACCGGACCGGATACCGGCATCGACGCGGACGCCGGTCTCGGGAAACGCGAGCCGCTCGATCTTGCCAGTCGCCGGCAGGAAGCCTTTCGCGGCATCCTCGGCATAAACGCGCGCTTCGAAGGCCCAGCCATTGATCGCAAGCTCGGCCTGCTTCTTCGGCAACGGCTCCCCGGCCGCCACCCGCAGCTGCCATTCGACGAGATCGACGCCCGAAATCGCTTCGGTCACGGGATGCTCCACCTGCAGGCGGGTGTTCATCTCCATGAAGAAGAAGCGGTCCGGCCAGAGGCCGTCCGAAACATCGGCGATGAACTCGACCGTACCCGCGCCGCGATAATCGATCGCCCGTGCGGCCCGCACGGCCGCCTCGCCCATCACGCGGCGCATCTCCGCCGTCATGCCGGGTGCCGGTGCCTCCTCGATCACCTTCTGATGGCGGCGCTGCAGAGAGCAGTCGCGTTCGAAGAGGTGGACGGCATTGCCGTGGCGGTCGCCGAAGACCTGCACTTCGATATGACGCGGCCGCAGCAGATATTTCTCGATCAGCACCGCATCGTCGCCAAAGGCGGCCAGCGCCTCGCGCCGGGCGGCATCGAGGGAGGCGGCAAAATCCTGCGCACCGTCGACGCGACGCATGCCCTTGCCGCCACCGCCGGCCCGCGCCTTGATCAGAACGGGGTAGCCGATCTCGGCTGCCCGCGCAGCGAGGAAATCCGGATCCTGATTGTCGCCGTGATAGCCGGGGACGACGGGAACGCCCGACTGCTCCATCAGCGCCTTCGCGGCATCCTTCAAACCCATCGCCCGGATAGCCGAAGGCTGCGGGCCGATGAAAGTCAGGCCGGCCGCTTCGACAGCTTCGGCAAACGCGGCATTTTCAGAAAGGAATCCGTAGCCGGGATGGACGGCCTGGGCGCCGGAGCGCTCGGCAGCGGCGATGATACGCTCGATCGAGAGATAGCTTTCCTGCGCCGGTGCCGCGCCGATGCGATAGGCTTCGTCGGCAAGTTCGACATGCAGCGCGCCGCTATCGGCATCGGAATAGACGGCGACGGTCTTTATTCCCATGCGCCGTGCGGTGCGGATGACGCGGCAGGCGATTTCACCCCGGTTTGCGATGAGTATCTTGTCGAACATCGCCGCCTCACATCCTGAACAGGCCAAACCGGGTCTCACCAATCGGCGCATTCAGCGCCGCCGACAGCGAAAGCCCGAGCACATCGCGGCTCTTCGTGGGATCGACCACTCCATCATCCCAGAGGCGCGCCGAGGCATAGAGCGGATGGCTCTGACTCTCGAAACGGTCGAGAACCGGCTGCTTGAAGGCCGCCTCCTCTTCCGCCGTCCACGGCTTGCCCGAGCGCGCCAGCGCCTCGCCGCGCACCGTGGCGAGAACACCGGCCGCCTGTTCGCCACCCATCACGGAAATGCGGCTGTTCGGCCAGGTCCAGAGGAAGCGCGGCGAGAAGGCGCGGCCGGCCATGCCGTAATTGCCGGCACCGAAGGAGCCGCCGATCAGCATGGTGATCTTCGGCACATTCGTCGTCGCCACCGCCGTCACCAGCTTGGCGCCGTTCTTGGCGATGCCTTCCGTCTCGTATTTACGGCCAACCATGAAGCCGGTGATATTCTGCAGGAAGACCAGCGGGATCTTGCGCTGCGAGCAGAGCTCGACGAAATGCGCGCCTTTCAGCGCCGATTCCGAGAAAAGCACGCCATTATTGGCGATGATGCCGACGGGCATCCCGTGGATATGGGCAAAGCCGCAGACGAGCGTGGCGCCATAGCGCGCCTTGAACTCGTCGAACCGCGAGCCATCGACGACGCGGGCGATGATTTCCCTCACATCATAGGGCGTGCGCAGATCGGCAGGCACGATCCCGGCAATCTCGGCGGGATCGTAAAGCGGCGGCTCCGGCGCCTGCAGTTCGATATCCGTCCGCTTGGGACGGTTGAGCGCGGCGACACTGCGGCGTGCCAAAGCCAACGCATGGGCATCGTCACGCGCCAGATGATCGGCAACGCCCGACAGCCGGGTATGAACATCGCCGCCACCGAGATCCTCGGCGCTGACGACCTCGCCCGTCGCCGCCCTCACCAGCGGCGGACCGGCGAGAAAGATCGTGCCCTGACCCTCGACGATGATCGTCTCGTCTGACATGGCAGGCACATAGGCGCCGCCCGCCGTGCAGGAGCCCATGACGACGGCGATCTGCGGAATGCCCGCCGCCGACATATTCGCCTGGTTGAAGAAGATGCGGCCGAAATGATCGCGATCGGGGAAGACCTCGTCCTGGTTCGGCAGATTGGCGCCGCCGGAATCGACGAGATAGATGCAGGGCAGATTGTTCTCTGCCGCGATCTCCTGCGCCCGGAGATGCTTCTTCACCGTCATCGGGTAATAGGTGCCGCCTTTGACCGTCGCATCGTTACAGACGATCATGCATTCGCGGCCCATCACCCGGCCAATCCCGGTGATCAGCCCCGCCGACGGCGCATTGCCGTCATACATGCCATGGGCCGCAGTCGCCGCAACCTCGAGAAACGGCGTCGCCGGATCGATCAGCCCCATGACGCGATCCCGCGGCAGCATCTTGCCACGCCCGACATGCCGCTCCCGCGCCGCCTGCCCGCCGCCATTGGCCGCCAGCCGGACGGCGTCGTCGACAAGTTTGCTCGCCTCGCCCATCGCCGCGCGGTTGGCCTTGAAGGCTTCGGAATTTGTGGAGACTTCGGATCTCAGTACGGTCATGCCGTCTCCGCAAAGAGTTCGCGCCCGATGAGCATGCGGCGGATTTCCGAGGTGCCCGCGCCGATCTCGTAGAGCTTGGCATCGCGCAGCAGCCGTCCCGCCGCGTAGTCGTTGGTATAGCCGTTGCCGCCGAGCGCCTGGATTGCTTCGAGCGCCATCACGGTGGCCTTTTCGGCGGCGTAGAGAATGCAGCCGGCGGCGTCCTTGCGGGTCGTCTCGCCGCGATCGCAGGCAGCAGCGACGGCATAGACATAGGCGCGCGCCGTGTTCATCGTCACATACATGTCGGCGAGCTTGCCCTGCATCAGCTGGAACTCGCCGATCGCCTGGCCGAACTGCTTGCGCTCGTGCAGATAGGGCACGACGATATCCATGCAGGCGGCCATGATGCCCAGCGGGCCGGCCGAGAGGACGACGCGCTCATAGTCGAGGCCGGACATCAGCACTTTCACGCCACCGCCGACAGTGCCGAGGACGTTTTCCTCCGGCACTTCGCAGTCGGCAAAGATAAGCTCGGAGGTATTGGAGCCGCGCATGCCGAGCTTGTCGAGTTTCTGGCCGGTCGAGAAGCCCTTGAAGCCCTTCTCGATCATGAAGGCCGTGATGCCGCGCGGGCCGGCTTCAGGGTCGGTCTTGGCATAGACGACGAGGACATCGGCATCCGGGCCGTTGGTGATCCACATCTTGTTGCCGTTGAGAACATAGCGATCGCCACGTTTCTCGGCTCTCAGCTTCATCGAGACGACATCGGATCCGGCACCGGGCTCGGACATGGCAAGCGCGCCGACATGCTCTCCCGTTACAAGCTTCGGCAGATATCGTTGCTTCTGCCCGGCGCTGCCGTTGCGGTTGATCTGGTTGACGCAGAGATTGGAATGGGCGCCGTAGCTGAGCGCCACCGAGGCAGACGCGCGGCTGATCTCCTCCATGGCAACGCAATGGGCGAGATAGCCGAGAGCAGCCCCGCCATATTCCTCACCCGCCGTGATGCCGAGCAGGCCCATCTCTCCGAGCTCGCGCCAGAGCGGCATCGGAAAGGCATTGTTGCGGTCGGTCTCATCGGCGAGCGGCGCGATCCGTTCGCTGGCGAAGCGCCTCACGGCATCGCGCAGCGCTTCGATTTCATCGCCAAGCGCAAAGCTCAGGCCACCTGAATACATCCGGCTCTCTCCCTCAAACCCATTCCGCTGCTCTTCGAACGCGGAGCGGGTCTATCTCCCAATTGTCAGACCGTCGCTTATGCGGCGTCCGGCATGCGTGCCGGCTCACCCGATGTTTCGTACGCCTTCAGACGCGTCTCGACCTGATCCATGATCGTCCGGGCGGACGCCTCCTTGACCGGCCCGTAGCCGCGAATCTCATCGAACAGCGTCAGAATGGCAAGCGCCTCCGCTTCGTTGCCGCCGTCGAGCCTGGCGAGCACGCGGGCCGCCACCTTTTCGTAATCGGAGATCAACCGGCGCTCGAGCTTGCGCTCATGCAGGTAGCCGAAGGGATCGAGTGCGGTGCCGCGCAGGCTCTTGAAGCGCGCAAGACCGCGCAGCAGGGGCAGGATCCAGGCGCCGAACTCCCGCTTCTTCGGCCGCCCGTTCGGGTCCTTGCCCGAGAGAACCGGCGGGGCGAGGTTGAAGACGAGGCGGAAATCGCCCTGCATCTCCTCGCGCATCTTCGCCTCGAAGGCCGGATCGGTCAGCAGCCGGGCCACCTCATATTCGTCCTTGTATGCAAGCACCCGTGAATAGGTGACGGCAGCGGCGAAGGGGACCTTGTCCGAGAGACCTGCCTTTGCGGCGGCAGCCTTCGCGGCGTCAACGAGCGCGCCAAAGCGGGCGGCAAGCCGCTCGTCCTGATAAGCGGTCAGATGCGCCTTGCGATGGGCGACGACCTCGGTGAAGGACATGTCGGCGAGCGTCCTGCGCTCTTCCTTCTCGCCCATTGCGGCGCGGACGGCTTCCGGATCGTGGGCGAGAAGACGGCCCCAGTTGAACGAAGCGCGGCTTGCCTTGACGGCCACGCCGTTGAGCTCGATCGCCTTTTCGATCGCTTCCAGCGACAGCGGCACCAGGCCCGACTGCCAGGCAAATCCGGTCAGCAGGATATTGGTATTGATGCCGTCGCCCGTCAGGGCGGTGGCCGCATGGCTGAAGTCGAGGAAGACCGAGCGGTCGCTGACCGTCTTGGCGATCGTGTGCATGACGGAGCCGGTCTTGAAATCGAAGTCACGATTGCGGACGAAATCGGCAACCGGCATCAAACCTGTATTGACGATCGCCGTGGTGCGCTCGGTCTTGCAGAGCGTGATCGCATCCTTCGAGGCGCCGACGACATCGTCAGCGGCCAGCAAGAGATCGGCGCCGCCATTGACGATACGCGGCGAGGTCACGTCCTTCTGCTCGCGGCCGATGCGCAGATAGCTCATCACCGCGCCGCCCTTCTGGGCAAGGCCGGCCATATCGAGGATCATCGGCACCTTGCCGTCGAGATGGGCCGCCATGCCGAGCACGGCGCCGATCGTCAGGATGCCGGTGCCGCCGACTCCGGCGATTGCGATATTCCAGGGACGGTCGCCGATCTCTGGAATGACGGGCATCGGAATGTCCGCATCAACAGGCTCGACCGCCTTGCGCTTCTTGCGCTCGCCGCCCTTGACGGTAACGAAGGACGGGCAGAAGCCCTTCACGCAGGAGAAGTCCTTGTTGCAGGTCGACTGGTTGATCTGCCGCTTGCGGCCGAATTCGGTTTCCAGCGGTTCCACCGAGATGCAGTTCGACTGCACCGAGCAATCGCCGCAGCCTTCGCAGACGGCTTCATTGATGAAGACGCGCTTGGCCGGATCCTCCATCAGCCCGCGGCTGCGGCGACGGCGCTTCTCGGCGGCGCAGGTCTGCACATAGACGATCGCCGAGCAACCCGGCGTTTCCCGCAGCTTCAGCATGACCGGATCGAGATGATCGCGGTGCAGGACGATGACGCCGGGGGCGAGTTCCGGCGCCACATAGGCATCGGGATTATCTGACAGCAGATAGATCGGCGAGACGCCCTCGTTATGGAGCTGCTTGGTCATCAGCTGCGGCGTCATGTAGCCGTCGATCTGCTGGCCGCCGGTCATGGCGACGGCATCGTTATAGAGCAGCTTGTAGGTGACGTTGACCTTGGCGGCGACCGACTGGCGGATCGCCAGGATGCCGGAGTGGAAATAGGTGCCGTCACCGAGATTGACGAACATGTGCTTCTCGTCGGTGAAGCGGGCGATCGCCGTCCAGGGAACCCCTTCGCCGCCCATCTGCGTGAAGGTCTCGGTATTCCGGTCCATCCATGTGACCATGTAGTGGCAGCCGATGCCCGCCGTCGCGCGGCTGCCTTCCGGCACGCGCGTCGAGGTATTGTGCGGACAGCCGGAGCAGAAGAACGGCGTGCGCTGTAGCGGCGGCACATGGCTGCGGCTGATCTGGCCGCGCTCGGAGAGATAAGCGAGCTTGTCGGAAATCCGCCGGTGCAGCGAGGGATCCATATCGAGCTTCAGGATACGCCCGGCGATGGCGCGGGCGACCGCCCCGACCGTCAGCGCGGCGGAAAGGCTGAGATAGGGTTTGTCATGCTCGTCGAACTTGCCGACGATGCGCGGGCGCACATCGGCGCGCCAGTTGAAGAGCTGCTGCTTGATCTGGTTTTCGATGATCTCTCGGCGCTCTTCGATAACCAGCACCTCGTCGAGACCTTCCGAGAAGTGGCGCACGGCCTCGGGCTCCAAAGGCCAGGGCATACGGACTTTCAGGATACGGATGCCGATCGCTTCCATTTCCTCGCGCCCGAGCTCGAGCTCGCGCAGCGCCTGCAGCACATCCTCATAGGCCTTGCCCGAGGAGATGATGCCGAAGCGGGCGCGCGGTACGTCATGGGTGATCTCGTCGACGCGGTTGGCGCGGGCAAAGGCAATCGCCGCATAGGCCTTGTAGGTCTGCAGACGATCGTCCTGGATCAGCGGCGGATCCGGCCAGCGGATGTTGAGGCCGCCGGGCGGAAGCTCGAAATCAGTGGGTATGATGAACTGGCGCTTCTCGCCGGAGAGGTCGACGGCCGCCGTCGTCTCCACCGTATCGGCAATGAACTTCATGCCGACCCAGCAGCCGGAATAGCGCGACATGGCAATGCCGAGCAGGCCGTATTCGATAAATTCATGGATGGAGGACGGATAGAGAACCGGAATGACTGCCGACATGAAATCATGGTCGGTCTGGTGCGGCACGGTGGACGACTTGGCCGAGTGGTCGTCACCGGCAAAACAGAGCACGCCGCCATGCTTCGAGGTGCCGGCGGCATTGGCATGTTTCAGCACGTCGCCGGAGCGGTCGACGCCTGGACCCTTGCCATACCAGATGCCGAGAACGCCATCCTTGTTGGCGCCAGGTGAAAGCCCCGCCTGCTGGCTGCCCCAGACGGCGGTGGCCGCGAGATCCTCGTTGATCCCCGGCTGGAAGGTGATCTGGTGCTGATCGAGATAGCGCTGCGCCTTCATCAGCTGCTGGTCGTAGCCGCCGAGCGGCGAGCCGCGATAGCCGGAGATGAAGGCAGCCGTATTCAGCCCTGCCGCATGGTCGCGGCGCATCTGAGCCATCGGCAGGCGAACCAGCGCCTGCAATCCTGACATGAAGACCCGGCCTTCGTTGGCCGTATATTTATCGTCGAGCGATACACTCGTCGCCAGCATCTGCTCTCCTCCCGAGATCGCAGTGGTGAACCATGACGCCTGGGGAGGGCTCCTCTTCCGCTCCCTCGGCATGTGACGCTGATAGTATCATTCCAGTTGCGGAATTTCCGGGCCAAGAATGGCGCGGCCGCGCATCTTTCGAAAATTAGAATGTGCCATCACGACATTTTTGCAATGGCCGGCCTTCGGCAATTGACCTTGCGCCTGCCATCTCGCCATATCAATCGAGCCCGATTTGGAGCGGGCGCATCGGAGGAACCATGGCCATTACGCTTGCACCCGTCGCCCTGCCCGACTTCGGTCCTCTCGGCGAGCAGCCGCAGATCCCGGCAACCACCTATGCCGCCCGCGCCGATGCGGCGCTGAAAGCGGCGGGCACGGATTGGCTCGTCGTCTATGCCGATCGCGAGCATTTCGGAAACATCATGCACCTCTCGGGCTTCGAGCCGCGCTTCGAAGAGGCGCTGCTGCTGCTCGGCAAGGGCGGCAGGCGCGTCATCATCACCGGCAATGAATCCGAGAGCTATACCGTGCTTGCCGGACTGCCCGATATCGAGGTGTTGCGCGCCCAGAGCTTCAGCCTGATGGGCCAGGACCGCTCGCAGAACCCGCGCCTCGCCGACCGGCTGAAGGATGCGGGGATCAAGGCGGGCGACAGCATCGGTCTCGTCGGCTGGAAATATCTATCTGCCGAGGAAGATGACGACTATGCCCATAGCTTCTTCGTCCCCGATTTCATCGTCAAGGTGCTGAGCCGCGTCATCAGCGGCGAAGGCCGGCTCATCGATCGAACCGAAGTGCTCATGCATCCGGAAACCGGCCTGCGCGCCGTGGTCGATGCCGACCAGCTCGCTGCCTTCGAATGGGCTGCGGCGCGTTGCTCGACGGCGCTCTGGCGTGTCGTCTCCGGCGTTCGCGAAGGCGATACGGAATTCGAAGCGCTCGGGCGGCTCGGCTATGAAGGCGATCCGCTGAACGTCCACACGATGTTTGCCTCCGTCAGCAAGGGCGAACATATCGTCGGCCTGCGCAGCCCGACCGCGCGCCGTCTCAAGCGCGGCGACGGCGTTACCACGGCGCTCGGCTACTGGGGCGCGCTGTCGTCGCGCGCCGGATTGCTTGCCGATCACGATGACGATTTCCTGAAGCCGTCGAAGGCCTATTTCGAGGCACTGATCACCTGGTACGAGACGGCGGGCATCGGCGTCTCGGGTGGCGAGCTCTTCGAAGCGGTCACCGGCAAGCTGAAATCGGCGGGCCTGAATTCCGCGCTCAATCCCGGCCATCTCGGCAGCCACGAGGAATGGCTGCATTCGCCGGCGCGCCCGGGCTCGACGGATCGCCTGCGCTCCGGCATGCCGTTCCAGGTCGATGTCATCCCCGTGCCGATGCCGGCCGGCTGGGCGCTGAACTGCGAAGATGCGATCGCCTTGCCGACGATGCCCTGCGCGCTGAAATCCAGAAACGTCACCCCGCGATGCATGCCCGCATCGCAGCCCGCCGCGCTTTCATGGCCGACAAGCTGGGCGTGGCGCTGAAGGACGATATCCTGCCGCTCTCTTCGACGCCGCTCTATCTCTCGCCCTTCTGGCTGAAGTCGGGGAACGTGCTGGTGCGAAGCTAGGCCGCTAGAAGCTCGCCGAAAGGTTGGCCTGCGCAGCACTTGACTGCAGGCCTTTGCCGAACTCGCCGGAATAGCTGAGCGTCAGGCCGGCGGTCTTCGTGACCTTGGCGGAAACGCCAAGCCTGACGACCGCCGTATCCTCCGGCATCGTGACGCCATCGATGATGAAGGGCGAGCCACCGGCAAAGGCGAAGCTCGAAGACGGCGTGACGTCACCGGCGATATGCCGCCAGCCGAGCATGCCGGTTAAGGAGAGCGGAAGATCGTTCGCCTGCCAGTCCATCGACCAGCGGATGCCGATCGTCGAAGCGAAGATCGCTTCGCTGTCGCTTGCTCCCGATAGCGCCGCCGCCCCGCCACTTTCCTGGAAGGCGTCTGTATCGAGATTGACATAAGCGAGGTTGGCGAAGGGCTGAAGCTTGATGCCGTCGAGTTCGCCCGTCCAGGAAAGGTCGGCAAAGACCTGCGACGTCGCACTCGCATAATCGGCGGAGAGCTGGTCGGTGAAGCTTCCGAAGGCGATATCTCGGCGGGCCGATATATCGTTATGCGAATAAATCGCGCCGCCGACGAGGTTTGCGGCGCCAAACTGACCCGATGCATAGAGACCGGCGTGATAGGAATCCGTTTCCGCCTGCTGCGGCGCGCCGTGGCTGTAGCCGAGCATGGCGCCGAGGCGCCATTGATCCGAGATCGGGCCGTCGGCGCCGAACATGACGCCCGCGACATTGCCATCGAAGCCCGCCGCATTGCCATCTGCCGACCAGAGGTTCGATGCGTAGAAGCTGGAGCTCCAGTACCGCACGCCGTCCTTCTGTCTTGCGGGATCGAGGGCGATCTCGTCGAGGACTGCTTCGCGTGCGAAGCGGCTTTCCCAGAGGAGTGCGCTTTCGAGCCAGGCATGGCTCTCGCCGCTCAGCTGCGTGAATGCGTCATTGGCCGTCTGAGCATCGAGCGGCAGGATGGCGGAGTAAAGCGCGTTTGCGCCGCCGAGCGCCTCGACTGCCGCTGCGGTCGCGCGCCCGTTTGCCGTCTCCGCGACATCGGCGAACTGTACCGCATTGCGGTCCAGCGCCAGGTCGATCGCGGTCGCGCCATAGGTCAGCGTCGGCGACAGGAAGACGAAGTTGCTGGTGATGTCGTCGAAGGTGCCGGTGATGCCCGAGCCGCTCAGGATCGTATAGTTGTTGGTCAGCCCGTAGCTGCCGCCGGTGCTGCGGATATCCAGCGTGCCGCCGTCGATAACGACGGCGCCCGAGGCGTTCACGGTATCGGAAAGGCCACCGCCGCTGACATCCACCTGATAGGTCGAACCGGCGCGGAATGTGACGCCGCCGTTGACCGTCAGAGCCGCAATGCCCGGACCGGGCGAGAGCACCCCGCCTGTATTGACCGAAAGCGCACCGACCGCGCCGCTGCCGGAGAGGAGCCCGTCGTCATCGACATCGACGGTTCCCGAAATCGTCCCGTCATTGATCAGCGAACCGCCCGCTACCCGTGCCGATCCGGTGATCGTGCCGGTGTTGGAAAAGGTGCCGTCATTGTTGACGAGCTCGGCCACAGTTCCGTCGTTCGATGCCGTGCCGGAATTGGTGACCCTGCCGGCGACGGCGCCGCTATTGTTGATGAAGCTGCCGGCCGCGCCGATATCGATATCGGCCAGGGTCGCGTTGTTGACCGCGGTACCGCCGGTCACCGTCGTCATGCCGGTGACGGTGCCGCCGGCATTGTTGGTGAATGTGCCGCCCTCATTGCGGAGCGAAGCGATCGTCCCGGCATTCGTGACGGTCCCAGAGTTCCTGATATTGCCTGCCGTGGCACCGCTATTGTTGACGAAAGCGGCGACCGCCGCGACATCGGCATCGGTAATGACGAAGTTGTTGGTGACCGTGCCGCCGGTGACGACGGTGTTGCCAGTCACCCTGCCACCGGCATTGTTGGTGAAGCTTCCCGCGGCATTGGTGACCGAGGCAACCGTCCCGGCATTCGAGCTCGTTCCGGCGTTGGTAACCGCCCCCGCGGTCGCGCCGCTCGCATTGCTGAATGTGCCATTGGTGCCGACATCGACGGTATTCAACGTCGCATTGTTGGTAACCGTGCCGCCCGTGACAACAGTGCCACCGGTGACGACACCGCCGAAATTGTTGGTGAAGGTCCCGCCTTCATTGCGCAGCGAGGCGATGGTCCCGGCATTCGATGTCGTGCCGGCATTCCTGACATTGCCCGCCGTCGCGCCATTGTTGTTGACGAAGGCCGCCACGGCCGCGACATCGGCATCGGTGATGACGAAGTTGTTCGTCACGGTGCCGCCGGAGACCGTCGTCTTGCCCGTCACCATGCCGCCGGTATTGTTGGTGAAATTTCCGCCCGTGTTCGTGAGATTGCCGATCGTCCCGGCATTGGATGCCGTGCCCGCATTGGTCACCGACGTAGCGGTGCCGCCCGTGTTGTTGACGAAGGTGCCGCCGGACGAGACATCGACGCCATCGATAACGCCGTTGTTCGACAGCTGGGTACCGGAGCCGACCACGCCGCTGTCGAGCGTGCCGTTGACGGTGACATTGCCGTTGTTCAGCATCAGCCGGCCATTGAGATCGCCATCGACCAACAGGCTGCCGCCATTGAGATCGACATCGGAATTCAGGACGCCACCGGCGTTGATGCTGACGCTGCCCGAGCTGATCGTGCTGCCGCCGGTCGCCGTTAATGCGCCGGTATTGGTGATCGTGACGTTGCCGCCATCGACATCGAGCTTGTCGACCGTCACGCCATTGGTGACCTGCGGCGATCCAGTATCAACGGTTGCTGTATCCGTGGCACCGGGAGCAGACGGGGTCCAGTTTGCCGAGTTGCTGAATTCGTTATCCGCGCTTCCCGACCATGCCGACTGCGCATAGCCATGGCCAGGCACGGCAGCGGAGACCAGTGCCGTGAAGAGGCCGAGACGGCGCGAAAATGCCGGAAGCAGAGGTTTCATCTTTGGATCGGCCGGTGCTAGCGCGCACCGCCGTGGAGCGGTACGGTTAACAACTCCTATCCAAACGTGGTTAACGAAGTCTTACGTTTTTTGCCTTCCGGCTGAAATCCAAGCGCAATCTCAAGCCGTCAGGCGGCGTCGCGACATGATCACCAGACGGCGTTCCCACCAGATCAGGATCAGGCTGGAGCCGACGATGAGGACCGCTCCGGCGACGACGTTCAGCGTCGGGATTTCGGCCCAGATCAGGTAGCCGTAGAGGAATGCCCAGATCAGACCGCTATATTCGATCGGCGCCAGCGTTGAGGCCGGCGCATAGCGGAAACCTTCGTAGAGGATGTACTGACCGGCTGCGCTGATGCAGCCGAGCCCGATCATCAGCGCCCAGCCGAAGAGGTCGGGCGTCTTCCAGACGAAGGGCAGCGCCGCGCCGCAAACGACGGTGAACAGCACGCCGGTGGCCAGCATCTGATTGACCGTGCTTTCCGTGCGGCTGACGAGGCGAACGAGGATGGTGCTCCAGGCCCAGCAGAAGCCGGCGAAGAACACCATGCCGGCCGGAATGAGGCTTGGCGCCTCGGCAGGATCGGCCGCCAGAACGACGCCGACGAAACCGCCGATGCAGGCCAGCCAGCGGATCGGCCCGACATTTTCGCGCAGGATGAAGATGGACAGCACGACCGTGATGACGGGTGCCGAGAAATACATCGTGGTGATTTCCGCAAGCCCGAGATGGCGAGCCGCAGAATAGTATGAAAGCCAGGCGCCGAGCATCAAGACCGCGCGCAGTAGAACGGAACTTCTGTGCGGGCTTTTCAGGATCGACGGATGCCGGTTCCGATGGATGAAGAAGGCCGAGAAACCGACGATCATCACGCTGCGGATGAACAGGATCTGCGGCACGGCATAATCGGCCACCAGCCATTTGACGACGGCGTCCTGGATGGCGAACAGCGAATAGCCGATGCAGGCAAGGGCTATTCCCACCAGCGGGGATGGCGCCTCATCGGTCGATCTGGAAAACATGGAAGGCCTGCGAAGGAATGCATGAGCGGACGGCCCGGACTAGCAAGAGCCGCCTGCGTTGACAATGCAAGGAATAGCCCTCCGCGAAGATTTGATCAGTTGATCTTCACGCCCTTCGAGCGCATGCGTGAAACCGTTTCCCGTTCGGCCCGCTTGCAGCGCATCGGCGGCAGGCCGCGATCCATCAGGTCCATGTCCTCGAGCACCATGTCGCCCATCTTCGTGAAGGCGCTGTCGAGGGCTCCGGCGCGGTGGGCCGAGCGGATGAAGCCCTTGAGCTTGCGGACGGGATGATCCAGCGGCAACGGCTCTTCCGGATAGACATCGCTTGCCGCTACGATATGGCCCGAGGCAACGGCCGCCATCAGCGCATCGAAATCGACGACATCGGCGCGGCTGAGCAGGATGAAGGCCGCAGCCTTGCGCATGCTGGCAAAGGCCTCTGCGCCGAGGAAACCCTTGTTCTCGCTGGTCACGGCAGCAACGACGAAGACGAAATCGCTCTTCGTCAGCACGTCTTCAAGGCTTGCCGCCTCGACATTGTTTTCCTCCAGGATCGATTTCGGCTGCCAAGGATCGAAGACCCTAACCTTGGCGCGGAAGCCCGAGAGTACGCGGCGCAGCGCCTTGCCGAGATCGCCGAAGCCGACGATGCCGATCTCCGATCCCGCGATCAGCCGGGCGCTGGCATTGCCTTCGCCGCCCCAGAGCTCGCTGCCTTCGCGGAAGGCGACATCGGCATCGACGATGCCGCGTGCCAGCGAGAGCGCGAAACCAAGACCGATCTCGGCCACCGGCTCGGCGAAGACCTGGCCGGTCGTCACCACATGGATGCCGCGCTGGAAGAGGATGTCATAGGGCATGTTGTTGATCAGATTGCTTTCGACATTCAGCACGCAGCGCAGCGAGGTCATCCGCGCCAGCGTTTCCTCCGAGAGCGGCGGCTGACCGATGATGTAGCGGGCTTTGCCGAGCACGCCATCGCCAAGACCGGCGATATTCTCCGGGTCCGCCTCGACGATCTCGTACTTATCATGAAGCACGCGACGCGCCGCGTCGCTGAAGATCAGGTCGAGCGTGCGTGGCTCCGGTGCGCTGATCGCCAGTGGCTTTTCGGTCTTGGTCATTTCATCCTCCTCCCGCGGCCGCTCACGGCTGCACAATCTCAATTCGCGCCTCGCGCTCTCCTGCTACAACAGACAAGCGCTCGGCCTGCACGATCTGCGTCCAATCCTCCGCCCGCGCCAGCACAACCGGACAGCCGATGCCATAGAGCGCCTCGGCGACCATTGCGCCGGTGACGACGATCGCGTCGCGTTTCAATAGGATAATGCCTGAAGGCGCCGTCTTCAGCCGGATCGCTTCGGCGAGCACCGAGCTTCCCGAACTCGATCCCCGTCCGGCTTCCATGACCAGGATCGACCCGCTGATCGACTGGCCGCTCTGCGGATGCCACTGGTCGATAATCCGGCCGGTCGCGGAATCGACGCCGCCCCAGAAGCTCAGGGGCTCAGCCAGCACGAAGGCCAGTGCTTCGGCGCTGCCTTCCATGAGCGTCGTTGCGGAAAAACGCGTCACAGCCGCACCACCTTGCCCGCCCGGGCCGAAGCCATGCATTCGGCCAGCGAGCCGAAGGCGACGTCGACGCCGATATTGCCGGGCGCGTAATACGCCCATTTGCCGGAATTGGTCATGACGGCGCCGGACATGTCGCGGATGATCGCCGTCACATAGGTGCAGGTATCGATGACGAGCGTGATGCCCGCGGCCTCCAGCCTCGTCCGCCAGCTGCGGTTTTCGAGCTCGACCAGAACCTCGCGGTTCGTGTTGATATAGATGTCGGTCGCCGCCTTCTCTGCCGTCAGCAGCGGCATCAGCCGCTCGAACTCGCCGATCGAGAAATGCGGCGTCCCCATGCTGACCGCGGCAAGCGGCGTGCCCTCCGCTACCGTCGAGAGATTGCGGATCGTCTCGCGGATATCATCGTGGCTGAGCCGGATGATCTCCTGCGGCTCTCTTCCGCCACAGGCCACGCCCAGCGTCGGCGCTTCCGGCGTCAGCCCGACGGCATGGAAAAGTGCCACGGCACCCGCCGACGCGGCAACGGCGCCCAGCGCCTTCAGATCGTCCTCGGAGCTTTCCGTCGGCAAACCACGGATAACCGGGATCCTGTCGCCGCAGCGGCGGCCGATGGCGTGACCGGCCGCAACGCAGATCGATCCCGCATCGCCGTCAGGGAAAGCCTCGACATCGATCAGCACTGTGGCGCGGCGGTTCTCCGTGACATGCAGCCCGTAATAGGGCGCCCGGCCGGTCAGCGCGCAACAGAGATCGATGAAATCGCCATAGCGATTGGTGCGGGCGCCGAGCACCGAATTGGCAAAGACGATGGCATTCGATTCCGCCCAGGCGATCTGCGCGCCGAAGCGCGGCCGGAAGATCGTCTGGTAGGGGGCGCAGGTGAAGGTCGGCACGCAGCCGAGCTCTTCATGCGCCCGCATCAGCCGCGCGCCGTTGCGGCCGAGCTCCGCGTCGCCGCGAAACAGTTCGGGATGGATGAGATCGACCGAGCCGACATTCAGCGTCGTCGGCACCCGGACGCGCCCGCCCCATGAGACCATGCGCTCGACGAAATCGAGGCTGACCTCGCCGAGATAGAGACAGCCGTCGATATGGGCCGCTTCGATATCCACCAATTCCTGAGCGCCGACGGCTTCGGCAAAGCGCACCAGAAGCCGCATCGCAAATGCCGCAGCCTCGCCGTGGCGGCCGTCGAGAAGGGCGTGATCATCGGGGGAAAGCTGGAGCGAGGAATGCATGGCGGCGACGCTATCAGGTCGTCCCGCGGGAGAGAAGATGGCTTGCGAATTCGACCAAAGCCGCACTCGACAAAACTGTCATAAACACTATGTCACAAAACCTTCACAATTTCATTTGCCAGTTCGTTTCTTTTCGTTTTGTATGCGCAAAGTTTCGCAACGAAACCGGCCGGTGAGATCGAGGAGGATCTGCGCCGGCAAGCCGTGACCGGCTGAAACGGCGCGGCAGGACACATAGGGAGGAACCATGTCCATTCGTTTCATCGCCGCATCGGCGGCAACTGTCACCCTGTCGCTCTCCTTCGCTTCGAGCGCTTTCGCGGTGACTGAACTGCAGTGGTGGCACGCCATGGCGGGCGCCAATAACGAGGTGGTCAACCAGCTCTCCAAGGAATTCAACGACAGCCAGAAGGACTACAAGATCGTTCCGGTCTTCAAGGGCACCTATCCGGAAGCCCTGAATGCCGGCATCGCCGCCTTCCGCGCCAAGCAGGCGCCGGCGATCCTGCAGGTCTTCGATGCCGGCAGCGGCGTGATGATGGGCGCCGAAGGCGCGATCATGCCGGCGGCCCAGGTTCTCGAAAAGGGCGGCTTCAAGTTCGACAAGTCGGAATACCTGCCTGGTATCGCCGCCTATTATTCGAAGCCCGACGGCACGATGCTGTCCTTCCCCTACAACTCGTCCTCGCCGATCCTCTATTACAACAAGGACACCTTCAAGAAGGCCGGTCTCGACCCGGAAAGCCCGCCGAAGACCTGGCCTGAAGTGTTCGAGGCCGCCAAGAAGATCAAGTCGAGCGGCGCCTCCTCCTGCGGCCTGACGTCCACCTGGCTGACCTGGATCCAGACCGAAAACCTCGCTGCCTGGAACAACGTTTCCTACGGCTCCAACGAGAACGGTCTCGCCGGCACCGACGTGAAGCTCGCCTTCAACTCGCCGCTCTTCGTCCAGCATTTCCAGGCGATCGCCGATCTCGCCAAGGACGGCACGTTCCGTTACGGCGGCCGCACCTCCGAGGCCAAGCAGCTCTTCACCTCCGGCGAATGCGGCATCATGACGGAATCCTCCGGCGGCCTCGGCGACATCATCAAGACGGGCATGAACTACGGCATCGGCCAGCTGCCTTACTATGAAGGCGAAGGACGTCCGCAGAACACCATTCCCGGCGGCGCCAGCCTCTGGGTCTTCGCCGGCAAGAGTGACGAGGAATACAAGGGCATCGCCCAGTTCTTCCACTTCCTGTCGCAGACCAAGATCCAGGCGCGCTTGCACCAGGTCTCCGGCTACATGCCGGTCACCATGGCCGCCTATGAGGACACCAAGAAGTCCGGCTTCTACGAGAAGAACCCGGGCCGCGAAACGCCGATCCTGCAGATGATGGGCAAGGCTCCGACCGAAAACTCCAAGGGTGTGCGCCTCGTCAACCTGCCGCAGGTGCGCGACATCATGAACGAGGAATTCGAGGCGATGCTCGCCGGCAAGCAGGATGCAAAGGCTGCCCTCGACAAGGCCGTCGAACGCGGCAACGCCGCCATCCAGCAGGCAATCGGCCAGTAATTTACGGCGCAATGCCGCCCGCAGCTTCGGCCGCGGGCGGTCCCTTCATGCCAAGGAGATCGCCGTGCAGCGCGTCGTCTTTCCGAACAAGATTCTCCCCTATTTCCTGGTGGCCCCGCAGATCATCCTCACGGTGGTCTTCTTCTTCTGGCCGGCCAGCCAGGCGCTCTACCAGTCGATGCAGCGCGAAGACCCCTTCGGCCTGAAAAGCGGCTTCGTCGGCTTCGCGAATTTTCGCGATGTTCTGGCCGACCCCAACTATCTGCATTCGCTCTACGTCACCGTCGTCTTCAGCGTTCTGACCGCGCTGCTCTCGATGGTCGTGGCGCTGGCCCTGGCGACGGCCGCCGACAAGGTGGTGCGCGGGCAAACCTTCTATCGCACGCTGCTGATCTGGCCCTATGCCGTGGCGCCCGCCGTCGCAGGCATGCTGTGGCTCTTCATGTTCAATCCGGCCATGGGCACCTTCGCCTATATCCTGCGCCGCAACGGCTTTCTCTGGGATCCGCTTCTGAACGGCAACCAGGCGATGACGCTGGTCATCGTCGCGGCCGCCTGGAAGCAGATCAGCTACAATTTCCTGTTCTTCGTCGCCGGGCTGCAGGCGATCCCGAAATCGCTGATCGAGGCAGCCGCCATCGACGGCGCCCGCGGGAGCCGCCGCTTCTGGACGATCGTCTTCCCGCTGCTGGCGCCGACAACCTTCTTCCTGCTCGTCGTCAACACCGTCTATGCCTTCTTCGACACGTTCGGCATCATCCATTCGGTAACCGGCGGCGGCCCGGCCAAGGCGACGGAAACGCTTGTTTACAAGGTCTATAACGACGGCTTCGTGAACCTCAATCTCGGCTCGTCCGCAGCACAGTCGGTGATCCTGATGATCATCGTCATCGCCCTGACTGCCTTCCAATTCCGCTTCGTCGAGAAGCGCGTGCATTATGCGTGAGGGCCTGAAATGATCGAAAAACGCCCAATCGCCAGCCTCATCGGCCACCTGATGCTGATCATCGGCATCATCATCGTCGCCTTCCCGATCTACTATACGTTCATCGCCTCGACGATGACCTCTGCCGAGATCATCAAGCCGCCGATCTCCCTGCTGCCGGGCGGCCACTTTGCCGAGAATTACGGCGAGGCGCTCTCCGGCGGCGTCGAGCGGGTCGTCGGCGTCAGCCTCGAGCGGCTGCTGTTCAACACCTTCGTCGTCGCCATGCTGATTGCCGTCGGCAAGATCCTGATCTCGTTCCTTTCGGCCTTCGCGATCGTCTTCTTCCGCTTTCCGCTGCGCATGGTGTTCTTCTGGATGATCTTCGTGACGCTGATGCTGCCGGTCGAGGTGCGCATCCTGCCGACCTACAAGGTGATCGTCGATCTCGGCATGATCGACACCTATGCGGGTCTTACCCTGCCGCTGATGGCATCGGCGACGGCCACGTTCCTGTTCCGGCAGTTCTTCCTGACCATCCCCGGCGAACTTCTGGAAGCGGCGCGCATCGACAATGCCGGCCCGTTCCGCTTCATGCGCGATATCCTGCTGCCGCTGTCGCGCACCAATATCGCCGCGCTCTTCGTGATCCTGTTCATCTATGGCTGGACCCAGTATCTCTGGCCGCTGCTCGTCACCAACGACGCCAAGATGAACACGATCATTATTGGGCTGAGAAAAATGGTGGATTTCGCCGATGCGGCGACACCGTGGAATTTCGTGATGGTGACGGCGATCCTTGCGATCATCCCGCCCATCCTCGTCGTGGTGCTGATGCAGCGCTGGTTCGTAAAAGGTCTTGTGGAGACGGAGAAGTAATGGCCAGAATCACCCTCAAGGATGTCCGCAAGACCTATGGCGGCGGCGGCGAAGTCATCAAGGGCGTTTCGCTTGACATCGCCGACGGCGAGCTCGTCGTTCTCGTCGGCCCCTCCGGCTGCGGCAAGTCCACGCTGCTCAGGATGATCGCCGGCCTGGAAGGCATCACGTCTGGCCAGATCGCCATCGGCGAGCGCGTCGTCAACGACCTGGAACCCTCCGAGCGCGATATCGCCATGGTCTTCCAGAACTATGCGCTTTATCCACATATGACCGTGCGCCAGAACCTTGCCTACGGCCTGAAGAACCGCAACACGCCGAAGGACGAAATCGAGCGGCGGATCGTCAAGGCGGCGAAATCGCTGGAGATCGAGCCCTTCCTCGAGCGCAAGCCGCGCCAGCTCTCCGGCGGCCAGCGCCAACGCGTCGCCATGGGCCGCGCCATCGTCCGCGAACCCGCGGCCTTCCTGTTCGACGAGCCGCTCTCCAATCTCGATGCCAAACTGCGTGTGCAGATGCGCGTCGAGATCAAGCGGCTGCAGCGGGCGCTCGCAACGACCAGCGTCTATGTCACCCACGACCAGATGGAAGCCATGACGCTCGCCGACCGGCTTGTCGTCCTCAACGGCGGCCAGATCGAACAGGTCGGCACGCCGATCGAGCTTTACGAAAAGCCCGCCACCACCTTCGTCGCCACCTTCATCGGCTCGCCGTCGATGAACCTCCTGGGGACCAGCGGCAGCGGCTTTGCACTTGGCAACGGCGCCACGCCGCTGCCATCAGATACCGCCACCCTCGGCATTCGCCCAGAAGACCTGCATCTCGCCGAACCCGGCAAGCCCGACGCCTTCACCGCCGATGTCCGTGTCGGCGCTGTCGAGCTGGTCGGCGCCGAAAGCTATGTCCACGGCACCTTGCCGAACGCTCAGGATATCGTCTTCCGCGTCCCCGGCCGCTCGCAGATCGCCATCGATTCCCGCGTCACCATCGGCGCCGCCCAATCCAGCCTTCATTCTTTCAACGGCAACGGCAAGCGGATCGGCTGACGCATTCCGGCGCGGCGTTCGCGAAGCAGGCGCCGAGCCATTCTGCTATTGACTGACGGCGGTCAGCGGCTACGAAAAGGGGACCAACCCAGAAGAAGCATCGATGACGCCGCCAGACTCTTCCCCGACCAAGGCCAAGGGCCAACGCAACGAGATCCGCCTGATCGCGCGTGCCGCATCAATCCTGCGGGCGCTCGCCGAGGAGCCTTCGGGGCTCAGCCTCGGCCAGATCGCCAAGCAGACCGGGCTTGCCCGAGCAACCGTGCAGCGGCTGGTGGGGGCGATGGAAGTCGAGCGGCTGGTGGCGACCGAAGTGGACAAGGTCGGAGTCAGGATCGGCTCGGAAATCCCGCGGATCGCGACGCTCGCCTATCGCGATATCAGGCAGTTCTTCCGCACGGCGATCGAGCAGCTGCATCAGGATGTCGAGGAAAGCGTCGACCTGACCCTGCTGCAGGGCAACGCCGCCGTGGTGATCGACCAGGTCCAGGGCGCCGGGCGGGTGCTGCGCGTCGTCTCGCAGGTCGGCTCGGCCCTTCCTCTCTACTGTACCTCGAACGGCAAGGCGCATCTGTCACAGATGTCCGATGCCGATGTCGCCGAAATCATCGCCGGCGGATTGCCGAAGATCACGCCGCAGACAATCACCGACGGCCCCACGCTGCTCGCCGAAATCACCAAGATCCGCGCCGGCGGCATTGCGGCCGACGAGGAGGAATATGCGGCGGGCGTCTGCGCGCTATCGCTTCCGGTTCGCGGCGTCGGAAATGCCAGTTACGCGCTCGGCGTCCTGATGCCGCGGCAGCGGTATGACGAGCGCGCCGGACTGGTGCGCGAGGCGCTGGCAAAGTGCCGGGCCTCGATCGAGACCGTAACCGGCCGCTGACCGACCGGTCTCCGGCAATCGATAAATCCAAGCGAAATTAGTATGTTAACTCGAGACGCCGCGTGCCCGCGGGGCTGCGCGGCGTTTTGCCGTTGACAATTTCCCGCTCGCGTATCTACAATTTCGATACAACTGTACCGTATAGCGATACAGCCTCAGATGCCGCAGCCTTTCTGGAGGAGGAAACCATGCTGCTTGCCGTAAAGATTCTTTTGACCATCGTGACCCTCGGTTACAGCCTCATTCCGGCTCTGGCCGATCTCAACAAGACGCACGCGACCAACCCGCGCTGGACCGGCCATGCGCGCTTCCATTGTGTGTGGCAGGTGGTGAGCTACATCATTCTCGCCATCGCCATGCTCGCCATCATCTGGTTCCCGATCCTGCCGGAACGGCCGCAGCTGATCCTGCCGCTGGTGGCTGCCGTGGCGGTCTATGGCGGCTTCTTCGCCGCGGTGCTCGGCAAGCGGTTCTACGCGGGCGAGAACTACGACGAGAACGGCTACCTGCCGGTTGGCGGCCCGCTCGGCCTCGCGCTCGACGTCAACATCACCATCTTCACCACGATGGTCGCCTTCGTCGCCGTCACCGCATTTCTGGTGTCGCAGCTTGTGACCGCGGCCGTCTGAGGCCCCCGAGCACATCAGGAAAGCGGCCGCATCCCGGCCGCTTTCGTCATCCCGTTTCAAGGACACCCGAAATGCCACTGACCGAAGCCCAACTCGACGCCGCAGCCCGCTCGCTTTTCGATGCGGAAATGAGCCGCGCCGTCATTCCGCAGCTCTCGAAGAGCCATCCCGAACTCGTGCTCGCCGAAAGCTATGAGATCCAGCGCCGCTGGGTGAAGCATCATCTTGCCGAAGGCCGTCGCATCGTCGGCCACAAGATCGGTCTGACATCGCGCGCCATGCAGATGGCCTCGAAGATGACCGAACCCGATTACGGCGCCCTGCTCGATCACATGATGTTCCGCGACGGCCAGACAATCCCGGCCGGACGTTTCATCAAGCCGCGGCTCGAGGTCGAGCTCGCCTTCGTCCTGAAGGACGATCTGAGCGGACCGGGCTGCAACATCTATGACGTGATGCGCGCCACCGAAGTCGTCGTTCCCGCGCTCGAGATCATCGACTACCGCACGGAAGTGCCGCGCGCGATCACCGATACGATCGCCGATAACGCGGCATCGGGCGGCGTGGTCGTCGGCGGGCGGCCGGTACGGCCGTTCGATGTCGATATCCGCTGGGTCGCCGCGACATTGTCGAAGAACGGTATCATCGAGGAATCGGGCGTATCGGCCGCTATCATGGGGCACCCGGCCGCCGGCGTCGCCTGGCTCGCCAACAAGCTTGCAGACCAGGGCGAGGTCCTGCGCAAGGGCCAGTTCATTCTCGGCGGCTCCTTCACCCGCCCCGTCGATATCGTCTCCGGAGACGTCATCCAGGCCGATTACGGCCCGCTCGGCGCCATCGGCATCTCCTTCGCATAGGTGACGCCATGCCCCGCAATCTGTTCAAACAGGCCCTCTCGGAGGGCCGCCGCCAGCATGGCCTCTGGTGCACCCTGTCCTCTGCCTTTGCCACAGAAGTGGTAGCAGGGGCGGGTTACGACTGGCTGCTGCTCGATACCGAGCATTCGCCCGGCGATGCGCTGACCGTGCTGCCGCAGCTCCAGGTGATCGCCGGCTATCCCGGCGTCTCCGCGATCGTCCGGCCCGCTTCCAACGATGCGGTGCTGATCAAGCGGCTGCTCGATATCGGCGCCCAGACGCTGCTGATCCCCTATGTCCAGAACGCGGCGGAGGCGGAAGCCGCCGTGCGCGCGACCCGCTATCCGCCATGCGGCATACGCGGCGTCTCCGGCCTGACCCGGGCGACCCGTTTTGGCCGCGAGAAGGGCTATTTCGACAAGGCCGCCGAGGATCTCTGCGTCATCGTCCAGATCGAGACGGCGGAAGCGCTCGGCAACCTCAAAGCCATCGCGGCGGTTCCGGGTGTCGATGCGCTCTTCGTCGGTCCCGCCGATCTCGCCGCCAGCATCGGCTTCGGCGCCGATCTTAGCAATCCCGGCCTGCGCAAGACGGTCGTCGATGCGATCAGCAAGATCAAGGCAGCTGGCAAGCCCGCCGGGCTTCTGAGCGGCGATCCGGTGCTGATGAAGATGGCGGCGGAAGCCGGCGTCGATTTTCTCGCCGTCGGCGTCGATGCCGGGCTGCTGGCGCGGTCGTCGGAAGCGCTGCTCACGCAGGCGGCATCGCTCTAGAAGGGCGGCCGATAGCGCCCGGTCTGCGGGCTGAAACATGCTCTGCCGTGGCTTCCTGCCGCGCTGATTTCCTGTTGATTTTCAATAGGAAAGGCGCGGCGTTGCCGTATTTGCAGCCCGGCAGGAAAACGCCGAAAAATTGTTAATGTCTTATTTTTTTCATATTGACGTAACTATGAAAAATAATAGACTTCACGGCAGATCAATACCAGACAGTCAGCCCGCCCGTTCAGGCCGCGGAATGTGAGTTCGACGCCCCGCGCATAGCGGCGGCGAAGGGTCTCGCTCGGCCTCAAAACGATCGGTCACGCATGCCCAATCGCCCGGAGATGCCCTCCGGGAGACAGGTTCTTTGCTGCCAATAAAGGGGAACGATATGACGGCAAGCCTTATCAGCATGAAGAGAATTCTCGCAGGCGCATTTCTGCTTACCGCTTTGCCCGCCGGGCAGGCGCTGGCGGCGGACTGTAACATCAACATCGGCCGCATCGTTCCGATGACCGGCCCGCTCGCCGATGTCGGCAAAGATACGCCGTGGGTCGACGACAACAAGCTGAAGCCGATCAACGACGCCGGTGGACTGAAGGTCGGCAACGATCTCTGCAAGATCAGCTACAAGATCTACGACAGCAAGAGCACCGTCGCCGGTTCGGCCGAAGCCGCCACCCAGGCCATCCTGCAGGACAAGGTGGATTTCCTGATGGCGCAGGGCACGCCCGATACGACCAATGCGCCCTCCGATCTCTGCGAGCGCAACAAGATCCCCTGCATCGTCACCAACACCCCGGTCGAAGCCTGGCTTCTCGGCCCCGACGGCAAGCCGAAGGAATACAAGTACGCCTCCGAATTCTTCTTCTCGGTGCCCGATCTGGTGAAGAACCATGTCGGCATGATCAAGGCGCTGCCGGGCGGCTTCAACGGCAAGATCGGCTATCTCTATCCGAACGATGCCGACGGCACCGTCTTTGCCAAGATCTTCGATCCGGTCTTCAAGGGGGAGGGCTGGAAGCCTGTCGATCCCGGCCGTTTCCAGCAGGGGCTGCCCGACTTCTCGTCGCTGATCAACCAGTTCAAGCGCAATCACGTCGAGGTCGTCGCCGGTGTGCTCGCCCCGCCGGATATGCAGAACTATCTGCAGCAGGCCGCCCAGGCAGGTTTCAAGCCGAAAATGTACATCATCGACAAGGGCACCGGCTATCCGGAGCCGATGGCGGCCCTCGGCGAGGTCGGCTACGGGCTGCTCTCGGTGAACTTCTGGTCGCCGGCCTATCCTGGCAGCTCGTCCTTCGGCGGCTATAGCGGCCAGGCGCTGGTCGACAGTTTCGAGAAGGCGACCGGCAAGCAGTATATCCCGCCGCTCGGTTACGACGATGCCTCCTATGACGTGCTGCTGAGCGCCATCCAGCGCGCCGGCACCAAGGACAGGGAAGCGGTCCTCGCCGCGCTGCGGACGACGAAGGTCGATACCGTCGCCGGTCCCGTCGCCTTCAACAAGCAGAACTTCTCGGTCCAGCCGCTCGGCGGCGCGCAATGGCGCTTCGACCAGGCGCAGGGAAAGATCATCAAGGAAAACGTCTTCAACGCCGTCTATCCGTCGGTCCAGAAGACGGCCGAGATGAAGCTCTACGAATAGGGCGCCTTCGATCTGCGACACATCCGGACGGAGACACCCGACATGACCAGGATTCTCGAAGTCACCAATCTCACCAAATCCTTCGGCGCGCTCACTGTGGCGAAAGACGTGAGTTTCCATGTCTCGGAAGGCGAAGTGCTTGGCGTGATCGGCCCGAACGGCGCCGGAAAGACGACGCTGTTCGGCATGCTCTCCGGCCATATCAAGCCTTCGTCCGGCATGGTGCGGTTCTGCGGCAAGGACATCACGACGGCGCCGCCGCATCGCCGTGCCAGGCTCGGCATCGGGCGGACCTATCAGGTGCCGAAGCCTTTCGGGCAAATGACCGTCGAGCAGAACCTGCGCGTGGCGGCAACCTTTGCCGGACAGATGGACCAGCGTTCCGCCGACCATTGGGTCGGCGAGACGCTGGCGCTGACCGGGCTTTCGGCCCATGCCGGCATGTTCGCCGGCAGCCTGCCGCTCCTGGTGCGCAAACGCCACGAGCTTGCCCGCGCGCTCGCCATGCGGCCGCGCCTGCTGCTGATCGACGAGGTGGCGGCGGGGCTGACCGAGGAGGAGGTGAGCGCCTTCATCTCCATGGTGAAAAGCGTGCGCACCCTCGGTATCGCCGTCGTCTGGATCGAGCATGTGATCCGCACGATGCTGACCGCCACCGATCGGCTGATGGTTCTGGCCGGCGGCGAGATCGTCGCCGACGGCAATCCCGACAAGGTCATGGCCCTTCCCGAAACCCGCCGCATCTATCTCGGAGCCTGACGATGGCCGCGACCGAAACCATTCTCGCACTCGACGAAATCTCCGCCTTCTATGGCGAGCTGCAGGCGCTGTTCGATCTCGATCTCGAGCTTCGCCGCGGCGACATTCTGGCGCTGATCGGAGCCAACGGCGCCGGCAAATCGACGCTGCTGCGGACCATCACCGGACTGACGGCCGTCGGCGGCAAGACGCGGCTGACCGGCCGCATGCGCTTCGAGGGCCAGGCGATCGAACGCCTGCCGCCCGAGCGCATCGTCGAGCTGGGCATTGCTCTCGTCCCGGAGGGACGGCGGCTGTTTTCGCGCATGAGCGTCGAAGACAATTTGCTCTGCGGCGCCTACCTGCCGGTCTGGCGCCATAGCGCCCGGCTGAAACTCGATGAAATCTACGATCTCTTCCCGCGGCTTGCCGAACGGCGCCGCCAGATCGTGACGCAAATGTCCGGCGGCGAGCAGCAGATGGTGGCGATCGGCCGGGCGCTGATGACCTCGCCGCGCCTGCTGCTGCTCGATGAAGTCTCGCTCGGGCTTTCGCCTGCCACCGTCGAGGACCTCTACGGCAATCTGCAGCGGTTGCGCGACCGGTTGAGCATCATCCTCGTGGAACAGGATCTGCAGCGGGCGATGACCTTTGCCGGGCGCGCCGCCGTCATGCTGGAGGGCCGCATCGTCCTGTCCGGTGAGACCGCTGCGCTCACCCGCGAGGCGATCACCGCCGCCTATTTCGGCGGCGGCCGCCATTCCCATCCCTCGATCCGCAAATTTGCCCAGGGAGCTCTGTGATCATGACAATGGAGGATTTCTACTGGGCCTGGATCGACCTCGTCAACGGCCTGATGACGGGAGCGACGCTTGGCGGCTATTACGCGCTGATCAGCGTCGGCCTTGCGCTCAGCTTCGGGGTCATGAAGCTCGTCAACCTGTCGCATGGCGACTGGCTGATCCTGGCGGCCTATCTCGCCGTCGTCATTCTCGGGCTCTATCCGGTCTCGCCTTTCTGGGCGCTGCTGCCGCTGGTGCCCGTGATGTTTCTCATCGGCTATGCCCTGCAGCGCGGACTGCTGAACCGCGTCTCGACATTCGCCGTCGAGCGGCGCGGCCTCTCGCCGATCATGGGGATGATGCTGCCGCTGCTGATCACCTTCGGCATCTCGACGGTGCTGTCGCAGGCAATGCAGGTGGTGTTCAGCACCAACGCCCAGACGATCCGCAACAGCTATTCCTTCTCGGCGATAGCGCTCAGCGACGATCTCAGCATCTCGACGCTGCGCTTCGGCTTTCTCGTGCTCGCCGCCCTGCTGATCGGCGCGCTGGCGCTGTTCATCCAGCGCACCCATATCGGCCGGGCGATCCGGGCGACATCTGATGATGCCGAGATCGCCGCGCTGATGGGAATGCGCACGGCCCATGTCTATGGCGTTGCCGCCGGGCTTTCGCTGATGTTTGCCGCCTTCGCAGGGTTCATGATCGGCATGTCGCGCTCCTTCCAGCCGTTCGATGGCCCTCCCTACCTGTTGACCGCCTTCGGCGTCGTCGTCATCGGCGGGCTCGGATCGCTCGGTGGCTGCTTCCTGGGCGGTATCGCGCTCGGCATCACCCAGGTTCTGGCCGGCACCTATTTTGGGCCGGCGGCGCAGCAGCTCGCCGGCTACCTGCTCATTCTTCTCGTACTCGCAGCACGCCCCCAGGGGCTCTTCAAGCGATAGGACCGGCACCCATGGACATCTCCAGTTCCCCCGCCATCGGCTCGCCTCCGGCAACCGCCAGCCTTGCCAGACCGGCGCCGCGGCTGACCGCAGTATTCGCTTTGCTCGCCGCCTTGATGCTCGTTCCCATAGCAACCGGCGCCGACAGCTATGTCGTCCACCTGCTGATGTCGGTCTTCATCTTCGCGACGCTCGGCCATGCCTGGAACCTGATGGCCGGGTTCGGCGGCATGCTCTCCTTCGGCCAGCAGGTATTCATCGGCCTTGCCGGCCTTTCCGAAGCCATCCTGATCTACTACGCCGCCGCACCCATGGCGGCGGTCTGGATCTTTGCCGGCCTCGTGCCGCTGGCTTTTGCCGTGCTGCTCGTCGTGCCGATGGGCTTCAAACGGCCGGTGAGGCGATCCTGGGCGCTCGGCGCCGCCCTCTGTCTTGCCGTTGGATATGAGATCGCCGTGACGCTGCG
This sequence comes from Rhizobium sp. Rhizsp82, assembly GCF_047325115.1. Lineage (NCBI taxonomy): Bacteria > Pseudomonadati > Pseudomonadota > Alphaproteobacteria > Hyphomicrobiales > Rhizobiaceae > Rhizobium > Rhizobium sp. Rhizsp82. The sequence goes on from NZ_CP168571.1 coordinate 75,910, forward strand.
ACCCGAGCTCGATCTCTTCGGCGACGCCTTCACCCGCCGCGCCTCGCTGCTGCTCTTCCTGTTTCTCGGCGCCCTGCCGCTCCTGCGGCTTCGCGGCGCGCATTTCGCCATCGCCACCTGGCTGATCGCCGAATCCGTCGCGACGATCTTCAACGGCTGGCCGCTTGCGGGTGCAGGCGGCGGCATGCAGATCAATGCCGGTGTCGATGCGCTGACGCTCTATTATCTGGCGCTCGGCCTCGCCGCCGCCGTCACGCTCGGCATCTTCCTCTCGATGCGCTCGACCTACGGACTGGCGCTGATGGCGGTGCGCGACGATGAGGAGGCGGCCGAAAGCAGCGGCATCGACGTGATGCGCATCAAGACCGCGATCTTCCTGATCAGTGCCTTCGTGACCGGGCTCGCGGCCGGGCTCTATTTCATGGACGCGATGATCATCACGCCGGCATCCGGCTTCTCGATCTCCTGGGCGTCCTACGTCGTCTTCGTCGCCGTGGCCGGCGGCATGGGAACCGTCTCCGGCCCGCTGATCGGCGCTGTCCTCTTCGTCATCGTCGACCGCATCCTCGGCCAGATGTCCGGCCAGGGCCAACTGGTGCTCGGACTGATATCGATCGCCCTGATGCTGTTTCTGCCGCAGGGGCTCGCCGGCCTTCTCGAGCGGCGTGGCGGGCACCGCCCCGCCCTCACCCGATCGCTACAGCAACCATCCACCTCAGGAGAAGCGCAATGACACAGCTGTTTTCAGGCTACGAGACCCAGGCCGCGCTGGATGCCGCCTATGACGTCGAGGCCTCCGTTCCCGATTTCATGATCTATGCGCGCCGTTTCATGGAAGACAGCGCGGCCGCGGAGGCGGCCATCGCCGACAAGCAGCTCGGTATCGCCTACGGCCCGACGCTGATGGAGCATCTCGATCTCTACCGTCCCTCGCCTTCTCCGAAGAAGGCGCCGATCTTCGTCTTCGTTCACGGCGGCTACTGGAAATCGCTGACCTCGCGGGTCTTCTCCATGGTGGCGCCGGGGCCGGTCGCGGCGGGTGCCTGTGTCGTCAACGTCACCTACGATCTCTGCCCCACCGTCGAAATCGGCGAGATCGTCCGCCAGGTCAGGGCCGCCGTCGCCTGGACCTACAGGAATGCCGAATCTTTCGGCGGCGATCCCGACAGGATCGTTGTCGGCGGGCATTCTGCGGGCGGCCACCTGACGGCCACCACGCTGCTGACCGACTGGTCGCGCTACGGCCTGCCTGACGACACGGTGAAGGCCGGTTTTGCGATCAGCGGCCTGTTCGACCTGACACCGCTTGCCGGCAGCTTCCTGCAGCCGTCGCTGAGGCTGACGCCGACAACGATCCAGAACGACAGCCCGCTGTTGAATGTCCGCAAGCTCGCCGCACCGCTTGCGCTGACCTGGGGCGATGCGGATCCGGAGGCTTTTGCCGGGCAATCCCGGCGTTTCGAGGAGGCCTGGCAAGCCAGCGGCAATCGCTCCAGCAGCTTCGTCCTGCCGAATGCAAACCACTTCGAAGTGCTGGAAGGTTTCAAGACGCGCGATGGAATAATGACCCGCACCGTCATGAATCTCTTCGACGGAAAGCTACCGCGTTGAAAAGGTTGAGGCAGGTGCGGCCGGGCGGCGGATCATCCTGAAACACACCCTGTCAGTATTTACGGGATGTTCACCATGCCAGCCGCATCGGCCTTCGCAGGCCATGATTGCCGGTTAAGTGTCTAGCGAAACTCGATCCCGAGTCGCTTCAGACATAGGAACCTCATGGGCTATCTGACATCCGATGTTCAATCGCTCCTGCACGAGCTCGATCTGTTCGCAGCCGACCTTTCGAATCTGACGAAATCGGTCGAGGTGACGGCGCTCGAGCTTCGCTTTGCCATGCTGCGGGCGATGATCGAGGATAGCCTGGGCATCAACTCGTCGAACGACAATGCGGCGTCGGAAAGCCTGGATGGAGCCGGTCATGCGAGCTGACCGGATGAAAATGCGCGCCTCGCTCGCCCGCATCCACGCCGATGCCCGGCACATGCCGCTGACGCAGCTGTCGCTGGAGACGGCCGCCTTCATCGCCGAGCTGGAGCGTGTCGCCATATCGCTGCCCGGCATGACCGATATCGGCAAACGCGACGAACTGACCAAGGTCTGCGAGGCGGGGTTCGAGCTGTCGGGAAAGCTCGACGACGGGACGCCGGCAGCGAGTGAATTCGAGGATGCCATCACCGGACTGGGCATGATGCAGGCGAGCGAGAGCGAGCTGCTGGAAGCGATCGTCGGCGTCGCGCAATCGGCTCTCGCCCTGCTGACGGCCAGGGATGGCCGCGCGAACGGCGCGCTCTAATCAGCCCCGCCAAGTCAGGGGCCACCTATTCGATGACCGCCAGGCGCGTCCCGAATTTTTCGGCGAGCGCCCGGCATTCGGCGCAATCGAGCATCAGCTCTCCCATTACCACCTTGGCCCCGCGATGCTCGCAGGCGGCCTTTTCCAGGCTGGCCACATGCAGGATCGCGTTGCCGAGCAGCATGTTGCACGGGCTTTCTTCGAGATCGTCGCCATGCACATTGTGAAGATGGACGCCCGAGACCGTCGCCAGCCAGTCGCGCTTCATCAGAACTTCTTCGTCGTCGACCACTGCACTATCCTCCTTGAGCAACCGGACGATCGCAGACGTCAGCCGTGGCGCTTGAAATACTGCACCTCGCGCTCATGCTTCTCGGCCGCCTCGCGGCTCTTGAACGTCCCGAGATTGCGCCGTTTGTGGGTCTTCGGATCGACCTTGCGGGAATAAAGCCGGTATTCGCCGGATTTCAGCTTGCGGATCATGGTCATCTCCTCTGCATTCCATAAATTCGCGGAATGGCCTCCCGGTTCCCGACTACGGCATGGACAACCGCTTAGCGCCTCCTTAATCATGCTGCGAATGCGGAGATTTCCGGCTTTGACGCCGTGACGGTGTACTCTGTATGGTTTTCCTGTCTTGGTTGAGGGCTGGACATGAGTACACGTCGTTGGGAAATGCCGGTTCTGGTCGCCTGCAAGCGAACGGGCGACATGCATATCGTGGCGACGACAGCAGAGGCCCTGGCCATCCTGCTGAACGCATGGCCGGTTTCGAACGGCCGCGCCTTCATGGAAGCACTGCAGATCTGCTCGGATGTCGAGGCCGGGCTGCGCACGCCGCTGGAAGCGAGGCTGAGCTTCATCTCCGCCGCCTCCGAGGCAGGCGTCCCGATAGAAGCGCCTGCCGTCGTCTAGCGTATAGTGTGCCGAACGGAAAGCGCGCTTCGGACCACAAGATGCGTCACCTCGTCCTGGTTCTCTGGCACAGCAGGTCTTGATCGCGTTCTCATTTCGAGAATAGAAGAGCCTCGACAGTTGAGATGCCTGGCCGATGCGGCGGTTTATTCCCTATCACCGTTGATCCCCTTAGCGGCACCGAGGACCTGCTCCTTGCCGCGCCATCCGCCTCCCCGGCACAGATTTCTCACTGAAGACAGCAATTCATCTGACAGGCCGATCCATGCCCCCTAAAGGACCGCGCGACGCAGCGAGCAAGCGCTCCCTATCATCCAGGCTCTTCCACCCCATGCTGGCGGGCGCGACGCTTCGCGACCGGCTTCTTGCCTGTCTCGGGGCGCTGGTGGCGATCGCGCTCACCGGCCTTATGTGCGGATTGCTGTTTGGCGAAGGATCGCATCTGCCGCTGATCGTTGCGCCGATGGGCGCCTCCGCCGTGCTTCTCTTTGCCGTGCCGGCGAGTCCGCTGGCGCAGCCCTGGTCGATCATCGGCGGCAATACCATCTCGGCGATCATGGGCGTTGCCGCCGCCAGCCTGATCAAGGATCCGATCATCGCCACCGGCGTCGGCGTGTCCTTGGCGATCGCCGCCATGTCCTTCACCCGCTGCCTGCATCCGCCGGGCGGTGCTGCGGCTTTGACGGCCGTTCTCGGCGGGCCTGTCGTCGCCAGTTGGGGAATGCTGTTTCCCTTCGTGCCGGTGGCGCTGAACTCCTGCCTGCTGGTGGCGATCGGCCTGCTGTTCCACAAGCTGTCGCGCCACAACTATCCGCATGTTGCCGCCGCCCCTGTGAACACGCACCTGACGGCCGATCCGCCGGCAGCCGAGCGCACCGGATTTCGTGACGAGGATATCGATGCGGCGCTCGCCGCCTTGAACGAAGCCTTCGACATCGATCGCGCCGATCTCGGCCGCGTGCTGCGCCGCGTCGAATTCGAGGCCGTTGCCCGCTCGAACGCCGAAATCACCTGCGCCGACATCATGTCGCGCGACGTCATCGCCATCGATTTCGATGGTACCATTGAGCAGGCCCGATGGCTGCTTCTCCACCACAATATCCGCACGCTGCCGGTCAGGGACGCGGAGAGGCGGCTGATCGGAACGGTCGGCCTGCGCGAAATCGCGCTCCTGCCAGGCTCACTGGAGGGTCAGATTTCGGAAGCGGTCACCGCCCGCGCCGAAGACCGGGCCTTCGATCTCCTGCCGCTTCTGACCGATGGCCGCACCCACGCCGTCATCATCGTCGACGACAACAGTCATATCCTCGGGCTGATCTCGCAAACCGATCTGCTGAGCGCCGTCGCCCGGTCGCTTCCGAAGAAAGAGGGACCGCCTATCTCAGCGCAACGTAGCTGAGCAGGCAGGCGACCGACAACGCCGCCGTCATCCGCGGATTGTCGTGATCGAAGACCAGCGCCACCAGAAGGCCACCGCCGATGGCGACGGCCGCATACCACAGCCCCCGATCGGAAACCGCCAGCGCGAGTGCCGCCAGGAACACCGCACTCGCCACCATCGTCACCGGCGAGGACTGCTCAGCAATCTCGCCTTTCGCGAGATAAGGCAGGCTGAACCGGCGCAGGCTGAGGCCAAGTGCTGCGGCAAGAAGCAGGCAGGTTATCGCAAGGTTGAACATGGGCACCCATCGATCTGTCGATATCAGATCGAAGCAAGCGCCGTGCCACCCCTCTAATCCCGGTGTTTTCCGCCTATGGCGGCCGAAGGCTGACTATTTCGCCAGCAGGGCGCGCCTTTTTTCGGCAGGCGAGCCTCCACTGCGAGCGTGAGCCTTACCGGTCGTGCAGATGTTTCTTCAGAAATGAGCGGGTTCGATCCTGCGCCGGATTCTGGAAGATCTGTTGCGGCGTCCCTTCCTCGACGACGACACCGCCGTCCATGAAGACGATCCGGTCAGCGACTTCGCCGGCGAAGCGCATTTCATGGGTCACGATCAACATCGTCATGTGCTCGGCAGCGAGCTGTTTCATCACGGCGTTGACCTCATCCACCAGCTCGGGATCCAGCGCCGATGTCGCCTCGTCGAAAAGCATCACCTTCGGCTGCATGGCCAGCGCTCTGGCAATGGCCACGCGTTGCTTCTGGCCACCCGACAGGCGGGACGGATATTCGTCGATCTTGTCCGCCAGGCCGACCTTCGACAGCAGACCGAGCGCGAGCTCCCGGGCCGCCTGTTTCGAAAGGCCTTTGAGCTTGATCGGCCCAAGCGCGATATTCTCGAAAACCGTCAGATGCGGGAACAGATTGAAGTGCTGGAATACCATGCCCATCTGCTGGCGCACGGCATTGATATGCTTCTCGAAGGCTTGCCCCTTAAGCGGCCTGTTCACCTGCTCCCCGTCCAGCCAGATCTCTCCGGCGTTGAGCAATTCGAGCTGATTGATCGATCGCAGAAGCGTGCTTTTTCCTGACCCGCTGGGGCCGATGATCGCGATGATCTGGCCCCGCGACACAGAGAGGTCGATACCCTTGAGGACCTCCAGCGGCCCATATGCCTTCCGGGCGCCTTTGACCTCGACCATAAGCTTTGCGGTGCTCACCGTGACATCTCCACCTTGATTTCAAGAAATTGCAGGCCGGCTTCGAGAACAAGATTGGCCGCGTAATAGATGGCGGCGACAGTCAGGTAGAATTCGAACGGGCTGTAGGTCTCGCTGATAGCGAGCTGTGCGCTGTAGACCAGTTCGGCAATGCCGATGATGGAGACCAGCGATGTGTCCTTCAGGAGAACGATCAGGTTGTTTCCGATGGGCGCAATCGTCCGGCGCAGCGCCTGCGGAACGATAACGTAGCGCTGTGCCTGACCGCGGCTGAGCCCGATCGAACGGGCGCCTTCCATTTGTCCTGCGTCGACAGACAATATTCCGGCTCTGAAGACGTCGGCATTGTAGACGGCAAAATGCAGGCTGAGGCCTATGATACCGGCGCCGATCGCCGGAATGTCGATGCCGACCTGCACCAGACCGTAATAGATCAGATAGAGCTGCAGAAGCAGCGGCGTTCCCATGAGAAGCCAGGTCAGAAAGCGAACCGGCAAGGCCCAGAACCACGGGGCGTAAAGCAGCACGAGCGCAAAGCCAATGCCGAAGGTAAGGCTCAGTATGCTTGAGCCGACGAACATGACGAGTGTCCACCACAAGCCGGTCGCAAGAAGCCCGGCATAGGGCGTAACGATGGAGAAATCCAGATTCTGCATATCGGCGTCCTCACCTTGCCGCGAAACGCTGATCAAGGCGATCGACGACCAACCGGACCGCATAGACCATGACGATGTAAAGCACTGCGGATACCGAGAAGATTTCGAACGGCTTGTAGGTTGAACTGATGAACCGCTGGGCGGTGTAAGTCAGCTCCACGACGGAGATCGATGACACCAAGGCAGATCCCTTGATCAGCCCCACGGCGTTCACGCCGAGCGGTCTGATCATCAACCGCGCCGCCTGGGGCAGCACCACGAGCCTGAGTGTCGCAGCCCGTCCAAATCCGATCGATCTGGCGGCTTCCGACTGGCCACGGTCGACATTCTCGATGGCTCCGCGGATGGATTCCGCCATATACGCGGCAATGTTCAGGCCGAGGCCGATCACGCCGGCGACGAAAGGGTCAAGCTCCAGGCCCATTTGCGGTCCGCCAAAATAGATGACGAAGAGCTGAACCAGACAGGGCGTGCCGCGGAACACACTAACGTAGAGCCTGGAGAGGCACCGGACAGCAAGAAAATCGGAAAGCCGGAGAGCGACCAGCGCGATCGCGACCAGGAATCCGAGCAAAAGTGAAAGACAAGATATCTGCACCGTCACCCACGCGGCCTCCAAAAAGAAGGGGAGGACGCGCTGCATAAGCGCCAAATCCATAGAAACGCTCCGAAAAGTCGAATGGTCAGGGCCGGAATTGATCCGGCCCTTATCGGGATCAGCGGATGTCGCGGCCAATCCACTGCATCGAGATCTTTTCGTAGGCACCGTCCGCCTGCATGTCCTCAAGGACCTTTTGCATCTTGGCCTTGAGCTCCGGGTTGTTCTTGCGGATCGCAATACCGAGAGCTTCGCGGCCACCTTCGATGTTCGGGGTATCGAGGATGCGAACCTTCTGGCCCGTTTCCTTGACAGCGACCATGACGGGGATGCTGTCCATGACGAGCGCATCGATGCGTCCGGCATCAAGGTCGACGAGCATTTCGGGAAGACCCTTGTAGGTGCGCACGGTCAGATTGCCCTGGGCTCGCGCCCACTTGTCGTGGGAATCGCCGAGCGTGACGCCGACGGTCTTGCCGGCGAGCTCTTCAAGCTTCTGGATCGGCGAGTCCGCCTTGACGACGATCGTGCGGCCCGCGTGGTAGTAAGGTCCGACAAAGTCGACTGCTTTTTCGCGCTCGGGAGTGATCGTCATGGACGCGACGATTGCGTCATATTTCTTGGCCAGAAGGCCGGCGATGATGCCGTCGAACGGCGTCGTGACGATCTTCGCCTTGACACCCATGCGCTCTGCCATGGCCTCGCTGATCGAGGCGTCGAAGCCAACGATCTCGTTCTTGTCGTTCGCGAAGCTGAACGGCGGATATTGGCCGCTCATCGCAACGCGAAGGTCGCCTGAATCCTGAATCGTCTTCAGTTCGTCGGCCGATGCCGGCGACGTTGAAAATGCGGCTGCAACCGCGATAGCGGCGACCGCGATGAAACTTTTAAGCCTATGATTGGGCACGTCATATCTCCTCTGGGATTATTTTATTTCGTTCTTGTGGGTCTCACCGGGCAACCGTCACCCGAAGAGTTTTGCATGGCGGTTTTCCATGGGCATCCGGCAAGATGTCAGTCGGGCTGACACATTGCCGGAAACGACCGGCACTTTGCCGGCCGATGCTATGGGCGCGATGCAAGGTCCCGGCGCCGGCCAAGCGGCGCCGGATAGGCTGGATTCTCCGCTCTATTTCAGGGCTGCTTCGAAGCTCGCGCTCAACACGTCGAGCAGGTGGTCGGCATTGGCCTGCGAAAAGACCATCGGCGGCCGCATCTTCAGGACGTTGTCGTGCGGCCCTTCCGTTCCCATCAGGATCCCACGTTCGCGCGCCCCGTCGTTGATCTTCCTTGCCAGGTCCGTCGCCGGAGCTTTCGTCTTGCGATCAACGACCAGTTCGATACCAAGGAACAGCCCCAGCCCGCGCACGTCGCCGATGATGTCGAAGCGCTGCTGCATCTTGCGGAAGCCATCGAGCAGATAGTTGCCGACGCTGAGAGCATTCTCCCGCAGGCGGTCGCGCTCGATCGCATTCAGCACGGCGAGCCCGATCGCGCACGACACCGGATTTCCGGCGAACGTATTGAAATACTCCATGCCGTTGTTGAAACTGTCCGCCACTTCACGTGTGGTCACCACGGCCGACATCGGGTGGCCATTGCCGATCGGCTTGCCCATCGAGACGATGTCGGGAACAACATCCTGCGTTTCAAAGGCCCACCAGTGGCTTCCGACCCGGCCAAAGCCCACCTGGACCTCATCGGCCAGGCAAAGGCCGCCTGCGGCCCGGACCATGGCATAGACTTCCTTGAGATAGCCGTCCGGCAAGAAGACCTGACCGGCGACGCTCGGAATGGATTCCGCAATGAAGAAGCCCGGGGAGCGCCCGTCTCTGCGCATCGCTTCGATATGATCCGCAACGCTCTGCGCGAAACGCTTGGCGTGCTCCGCATGGGGCCAGCTTTCGGGTGCGTGGTAGCTGTCTGGGATGACCGCTTCATAGACGTGGTCGGGCCGTCCCTTGCCGCCCTTGCGCTTATACTTGTAGGCGCTGAGATCGATAAGTTCCTGCGTCGTGCCGTGATAGGCCCAGTCGAGGACGATAGCCTCGTTGTGGCCCGTATGATTGCGCGCCATCCGCAACATCAGGCTATTGGCTTCGCTGCCCGAGCAAGCGAAGGAAGCAACAGCGAGGCCCGCGGGCAACGTTGCCGTCAGCCGCTCGGCATATTCAACGATGTTATCGTGAAGATAGCGCGTATTGGTGTTGAGCACGGCTGCCTGACGTGAAACCGCCTCGACGACATCCGGGTGGCTATGGCCGAGATGGCATACGTTGTTGAAGCAATCGAGATAGGCGCGGCCGAAATTGTCGATCAGCCATGCGCCTTCACCACGCACGAACTTGATCGGCTCGGAATAGGAAATCGACAGGTTGGGAAGCAGAAGTTCCCGGCGCTTGGAAATGATTTCTTCCCTCGTTCGGCCGGTCTGACCGAATGCTTCCGGCGGAATCTTGGCGAGCGCCGCGACATCGGGAAAGAGGTCTTCCCAGACGTCGAGATAGGCAGCCTCGCCGACGCCGATGATCTCGGCCGCGGTCAATTCGGTGTCTGATGATACCTGGAAGTGGAGATGGGGCGTCCAGCCGCCATTCTCGCCGATACCACCCATGTAGCCGACGAGATCACCGGCCTCCAGCCGATCGCCGGGCTTGAGGCGTTCGAGGGCTTCATGGGCCATATGACCCCAAAGCGTGTTGAAGGGCGGGCATCCTTCCGGCCGGTGCTCAAGCAGGACCAAGCCGCCGTAGCCGAGAGGTTCGCGCTCGACCTCGACGCTCTTCACGGTCGCCGCAAGGGGGGTAAAGAGCGGCGTTTGCGCCGGCATGAACAGATCGACGCCGAGATGATGAATTCGCCGCTTGCCTTCGATGAAGCGCGATTCAAAGGCCTTGTCTGTGTAGACGGTTCTCGCCTCGCCCCAGGGGCCGATACCGAGCGTGACCTTGTGGCGTGCCGAGAAGTCGTCCCACCATTTTGTCGCCTCTTCGGGACGCTGCTCCGCCGAGGCAACGGTCATCACATGTGCGGGATCGCCATAAGGCACGATTGCCTTGGTCATCTGCGCCGCCGCAGGGCGAACGACATCCGAGAACGACTTGCTATTGTCAGAAATCCAGCGGCGCACCGCGCCGGCACCCTCGATGGCATCGAAGCCGCAGGCTTTCCGGAGGATCGCTGTCGCAAGGCGCGGGTTCATCGCATCCATCTTTTCAAGCAATCGCCAGGCCGGTGCCTCGCTGATTGCCAGGTAGGGATTGTCGCCGGTCTGCTCGTGACGCGACGCCGAGAAGGTCACGCTGGTGACGAGGCGCATTGCGATCAGGTTGAACAGGACGTCGATTTCCTCCGCCTGAAGCGGATAACGCTCATGGAATCCCGCAGCCAGAGCAGCGGCCGCGCCGATCGGGTCTTCCATATCGAGAATGGCGTAGGCACAGGCAATGGCGACTTCGGCGATGAGGACGGTGTGGACGGCATCGCCGAAATCGATGACGCCGGAAATCCGCTGATGGTCGTTCTCGTCGACGAGAATGTTCCAGTCGTTGGCGTCGTTGTGGATGACCTGTGACCGCAGACGCGAGAGCTTCGGTTCGACCTTGTCTTCGAAGGCCGCAATGAAGCGCTCGAGGATCGCCCGCCGGCTCTCGTCCCTGATAAAGTGGAGACGCTGACGCGCGCGCTTGGCATGACGCAGATCCCAATCCAGATCACGCAGGGCACCCGGATGAATGAAGCCTTGAAGGGCGCGGTCCAGCTCGCCCAGCGAGCGGCCAAAACTACGCATGAGCTCGGTCGTCCTGCCGACCTCCGCAAGCGGCTTGCCGGCCAGCCAGCCGACGAGCCGCACCGCATGTGCCTCGCCATTGGCAGCAAACGTGCTGGCCAGAAAATCGCCCGCGCGGCTCTCCTTGAGGTGCGGCACCATGAGGTCCGGTGCTGCCCGGCCAAGATGATGAAGAAGAGCGGTCTGGAATTCGCTTTCGATCTTCGGTTCGGTCGCGTTGACGATCTTGAGGATCCAGCCGGCGTCGGTCTCCGTCTTGATGCGGTAGTTGCGATCACGCTCGCTATCAAGAGGCGAAGCAGTTCCCTCAACCCCGAATATATCCTTGGCGAGACGTTCCGCATCATCAGGAGAAAACTGTGGCGCCGGATGGGAAAGATCGGTCATAGTCGTTGTTTTTCCAAGCTATTTCTTATTCGAACAACTTGGCATGCAATGTGTTTTGAGGCATCAAGTAAGCTGTCGGATCGAACCGGCATATTGTCGGGATGGGCCGACATATGTCCGGTCCTGAGGAGGATGGGCATGCGTGAGCTCGACGTCAAAGATCGCGAGATACTCCAGATCCTGTCCAAGGAAGCGCGTATCGCTCTGAAGACTTTGGCCGGAAGAATCGGGCTGTCGCGCAGCGCGACGAGCGAGCGTGTGACGAATCTCGAGCGCAGCGGCATTATCAGGGGCTATCGCGCCGATATTGGTGAGATCGATGCCAATGTCATCCGGGCGATCTTGCTGGTCAGCCTGAAGCGGACGCCCGCCCTCGGTCTGCTCGATCTGCTTGCCCGCAATACGCAGGTTCGCCGTGTTTCCTCGGTCAGCGGTCAGCTCGACCTTATAATAGAGTTGGAAGCAGCCTCGATCGACGATCTCAATCGTATCCGCGATATGATCGCCAGCCACGAGACCGTCGACGACATCACCACGGCGGTCGTGCTGCGCCGGGATATCGATCGCGAGACGCGCTAATGGTTAAACAGCGCTACTCCGCGCGGGCCACGCTTGCGGCCACCGGCTCATCCGCGCCCACTTCCGACAAAAGCCAGCTTTGAAACTCCTCCGCCACGGGATGGCTCTGCTTTTCCTCGGGCCGGACGACGTAGTAGGCGTTTTCGGTGCGCATCGTCGTCGGCAGCAGCGGGGTGAGGAGGCCGGAGCGCAGTTCTTCCTCGATCAGGTAGGTCGGCAGCAGGGCGGCGCCGAGGCCGGATATGGCAGCAGAGACCATCATCGAGAACTGGTCGAAACGCAGGCCGTGATAGGCGTTTTCGATGCCGAGTTCCTGCAGGCGGGAGAAATCGGACCACAGCTTCGGGCGGGTGGTCAGATGCAGAAGCGGCATCTGCGTGAAGTCCGGGCGGCCATCGATGCGGTACTGCTTGGCGAGCTCGGCGCTTGCGGCCGGGATCACGGTTTCGTCGCAGAGGAAGACCGGAGTGCCGCCCGCCCAGACCGGCAGGCCGTAATGAATGGCGAGATCGAAGCTGTCTTCCATGAAGCTGAACGGCTTGGAGCGGGATTCGATCGTCAGCGACACATCGGGGCAACGCGCCAGAAAGCGGCCGAGCCGCGGCACCAGCCATTTCGCCCCGAATGTCGGCAGGGTCGCGACCTTCAGTGTGGCGCGCATGCGCCCGGCAGCGGCCGCATCGATCATCAGCCGCTCTGAACGCGACAGAAGATCCCGGACCTCCGAAAGCAGCCGGCGCCCGGCCTCCGACAGTATGACCCGCTGGCGTATCCGTTCGAACAGCTTCAGCCCCGTTTGCTTTTCGAGATCGGCGATCTGGCGGCTGATGGCGCTCTGCGTCAGGTTCAGCTCTTCGGCGGCGCGCGAAAAATTTCCATGCCGTGCGGCGCATTCGAAAGCCTGCAACGTGACGATGTCGGGAACCAGGCTTCTGCGCATATCATTCCGTTTCGGCATCAAGTTAGGTGTAGATTTCACAACACGAGACTATATGGACGGAATATAGTGCATTTCGAGCATGAAGTCCTATCGTTTTCGAAGGTTGAGCAAAATGACGAAGCACGTCACGTCGAGCGAAATCCGGTCGTCCTTTTCCGCGGCCATGTCGGCCATGTACCGCACCGAGGTTCCCGCTTACGGAACGCTGATGGACCTGGTCGCGCGCGTCAATGACGAGGCCCTCTCCGCCGAGCCGGAACTCAAAACGCGCCTCGAAGCGACCGACAATCTAGAGCGCATTTCCGAGGAACGCCACGGGGCGATCCGTCTCGGAACGGCTGAAGAGCTGGCGATGATGCGTCGCGTCTTTGCCGTCATGGGCATGTATCCGGTCGGCTATTACGATCTCTCGACTGCAGGCGTTCCGGTTCATTCGACCGCCTTCCGGCCGGTCGGCGACGCCGCGCTGAAGCGCAATCCCTTCCGCGTCTTCACCTCGCTGCTCCGCCTTGATCTCATTGCCGACGCTGAGCTGCGCGAGGAAGCGGCAAAGATCCTGGCGACCCGCCGCATCTTCACCGGTGAGGCGATCGAGCTGACGAAGAAAGCCGAAGAGAACGGCGGGCTAACCAAGGACGATGCCGATCGTTTCGTGGCTGCTGTGCTCGAAACCTTCCGCTGGCACGACAAGGCGATCGTCGATGTCGCGATGTACCATCGTCTGCATGACGCGCACCGCCTGATTGCCGACGTCGTCTCCTTCAAGGGCCCGCATATCAATCACCTGACGCCGCGCACGCTCGATATCGACAAGGTGCAGAGCTTGATGCCCGAGTACGGCATTGCGCCGAAGGCCGTTGTCGAGGGTCCGCCGACCCGGCGCTGCGCCATTCTGCTGCGCCAGACCTCGTTCAAGGCGCTCGAAGAAGCCGTCGCCTTTTCGGATGGCAAGGGCGGCTGGCAGACCGGCTCGCATACGGCGCGTTTCGGCGAGATCGAACAGCGCGGCATTGCGCTGACGCCGAAGGGCCGCGGCCTCTACGACCAGCTTCTGGAACAGTCGCGCAAGGTCGTGCGCCCGGCGGCCGACGGTTCGAATGCCGATGCCTACGAGGCAGCGCTTGCCGCCACCTTCGAGGCCTTCCCCGATGACTGGGCGGCGATCCGCGCCGAAGGGCTCGGCTATTTCAGCTATTCGCTGACCGAGAAGGGCATGAAGGCATCGACGGATGCAGCCGACATCGAAACGCTGGTTTCGGACGGTCTCGTCCAGTTCGACCCAATCGTCTACGAAGACTTCCTGCCGGTCAGCGCCGCCGGGATTTTTCAGTCCAATCTCGGCGACGGCGCGCAACAGGAATTCGTCGCCAGCCCCAACCAGCAGCGCTTCGAGACCGATCTCGGCGCCAAGGTTCTCAACGAATTCGATCACTATGCAGGGATCGAGCAAGCATCGATCGACGAATGCCTTTCGAGGCTCTCGCGCCGCCCCGCGGCTCAGTAATCGTCAAAACACGGCAGCAATCCGCACATTGGAGTCCGGCACATGAACATTTCCGTAAAGTCCTCTTCTGTCCTCGACGAAGCACACGCCATTCTCGATCGCCTCGGCGTCGACAAGTCCGCCTATACCGATGGCAGCATGGTTTCCTTCTCCCCCATCACCGGCGAGAAGATCGGCAAGCTGAAGACCGTCGACGCGAAGGGTGCAGCCGCCGCGATCGAAGAGGCGCATGCGGCCTTCCAGACCTGGCGCCTGACGCCCGCTCCGAAGCGCGGCGAACTCGTGCGTCTTCTCGGTGAGGAATTGCGCGCCGCCAAGGCCGATCTCGGCCGCCTCGTCTCGATCGAAGCCGGCAAGATCCCGTCTGAAGGTCTCGGCGAAGTGCAGGAAATGATCGACATCTGCGATTACGCAGTCGGCCTGTCGCGCCAGCTCTACGGCCTGACGATCGCCACCGAACGTCCCGGCCACCGGATGATGGAAACCTGGCACCCGCTCGGCGTCGTCGGCATCATCTCCGCCTTCAATTTCCCGGTTGCCGTCTGGTCCTGGAATGCTGCGCTCGCCCTCGTCTGCGGCAACAGCGTCGTCTGGAAGCCGTCGGAAAAGACGCCCCTGACGGCGCTCGCATCGCAGGCCATTCTGGAGCGCGCCCTGAAGCGCTTCGGCGACGCGCCGGCCGGCCTGTCGCAGGTCATCATCGGCGGCCGCGAGATCGGCGAAGCACTCGTCGACCACAAAAACGTCGCGCTGGTCTCGGCGACGGGCTCCACCCGCATGGGCCGTGAAGTCGGCCCGCGCCTTGCCAAGCGCTTTGCCCGCTCGATCCTCGAACTCGGCGGCAACAACGGCGGCATCGTCTGCCCGTCGGCCGATCTCGACATGGCGCTGCGCGCCATCGCCTTCGGCGCCATGGGCACCGCCGGTCAGCGCTGCACGACGCTTCGCCGCCTCTTCGTCCACGACAGCGTTTATGAAGAGCTCGTTCCGCGCCTGAAGAAGGCCTATGCCAGCGTCTCCGTCGGCAACCCGCTCGACAGCGCAGCTCTCGTGGGCCCGCTCGTCGACAAGGCCGCTTATGACGGCATGCAGAAGGCGCTCGGCGAAGCCCGGGCGCATGGCGGCAGCGTCCATGGTGGCGACCGCGTCGATCTCGGCCATCCCGATGCCTATTACGTCAAGCCGGCGCTTGTCGAAATGCCGAAGCACGAAGGTCCGGTTTTCGAAGAAACCTTCGCGCCGATCCTCTATGTCATGAAATACTCCGATTTCGACGCCGTCATTGCCGATCACAATGCGGTCGGTGCCGGCCTCTCCTCGTCGATCTTCACGCTCGACATGCGTGAGGCAGAGCGCTTCCTTGCCGCCGACGGTTCGGATTGCGGTATCGCCAACGTCAATATCGGCACATCCGGCGCCGAAATCGGCGGGGCGTTCGGCGGTGAAAAGGAAACCGGCGGCGGCCGCGAATCCGGCTCGGACGCCTGGCGCGCCTACATGCGCCGTGCGACCAACACGATCAACTATTCGAAGGCCCTGCCTTTGGCACAGGGCGTATCCTTCGACATCGCATAAGGTGGACCTGTCATGACGGTTTCAGCGAAAATCGAGGAGGCGGGCTTCCGGCCCGCTTCGCGGATCGCCTCGGTCGGCGTTTCGAAGATCCTGCAGATCGGCGCGAAGGCCGCCGCCATGAAGCGTGATGGCCTTCCGGTCATCATTCTCGGCGCCGGCGAGCCCGATTTCGACACGCCTGATAATGTCAAGGATGCCGCCAAGCGGGCGATCGACGCCGGGGAGACGAAATATACCGCTCTCGACGGCACACAGGCCCTGAAGAAGGCGATCGTCGAAAAGTTCCGCCGCGAAAACGGCGTCGACTATACGACCGAGGAAGTGACGGTTGCCACCGGCGCCAAGCAGATCCTGTTCAACGCCTTCATGGCGAGCATCGATCCGGGCGATGAGGTGATCATCCCGACCCCCTACTGGACCTCCTATTCCGATATCGTCGAGATTTGCGGCGGCGTTTCGGTGCTGATCCCCTGCGATGCAGCGGCGGGATTCCGCCTGCAGGCCGAGCAGTTGGAAAAGGCGATCACGCCGAAGACCCGCTGGGTGCTGCTCAACTCGCCGTCCAACCCGTCGGGTGCTGCCTATAGCGCCGAAGACTACCGCCCGCTGCTCGATGTGCTTTTGCGCCATCCGCATGTCTGGCTGATGGTCGACGATATGTATGAGCACATCGTCTATGACGATTTTGCCTTCGTGACGCCGGTTGCGATCGAGCCGCGGCTGAAGGAGCGCACGCTGACCATCAATGGCGTGTCGAAGGCCTATGCGATGACCGGCTGGCGCATCGGCTATGCCGGTGGCCCCAAGGCGCTGATCAAGGCCATGGCGGTCATCCAGAGCCAGGCCACCTCCTGCCCCTCCTCCGTCAGCCAGGCGGCCTCCGTCGAGGCGCTGAACGGGCCGCAGGATTTCCTGAAGGGCCGGCGCGACAGCTTCCGCCAGCGGCGCGATCTCGTCGTCTCCCGGCTGAACGCGATCGACGGCCTGGAATGCCGCACGCCGGAAGGCGCCTTCTACACCTTCTCGGGATGTGCGGGCGTACTCGGCAAGACGACGCCGAAGGGCAAGAGACTGGAAGCCGATCAGGATTTCACCGATTACCTGCTCGAAGAGGCGCATGTCGCGGTGGTTCCGGGATCAGCGTTCGGACTTTCGCCCTACTTCCGGATTTCCTACGCGACATCGGAAGCGGAACTCGTCGAGGCCCTCGACCGCATCGAGCGCGCCTGCGCCGCATTGCGGACCTGACCCGTCCCGGCACCACTCGGCAATGATCCCACGTCTTCGCTCCGATCATGGTCAGCAGCCATCACATCCCGGCTTCTTCGAACGTCTCGTCGAAGCCGGGTTTGCTGGCGACGTGGAAACGAGCGTTGCCTCGCGCACCGTCTCGGCGACCGATAATTCGATCTACCAGATCGTGCCGTCGGGCATCCTTTTTCCGAAGGGTGTCGATGATCTGAAGGTGATCGCCAGCGTCCTCTCGGAACCCCGCTTCCGGAAGATCGCGATCGCACCCCGCGGCGGCGGCACCGGCACCAATGGCCAGTCGCTGACCTCAGGCGTGGTGGTCGACTGTTCCCGGCATATGAACCGCATTCTGGAGATCGATCCCGCAAGCCGGGTCGCCCGTGTCCAGGCCGGTGTCGTCAAGGACCAGCTGAACCGGGCGCTGAAGCCCTACGGCCTCTTCTTCGCACCTGAGCTATCGACCTCGAACCGCGCGACGATCGGCGGCATGGTCTCGACGGATGCCTGCGGCCAAGGCTCCTGCCTCTATGGCAAGACCTCCAATCACGTGCTCGGCCTGCATATCGTCCTGACCGACGGTTCGGAATGGTGGTCGCGACCGATGGATGATGCGGAGCTTGCCGGCATCATGGCGCAGCAGGACCGCATCGGCGACATCCACCGCACGGTGGAGACAATCGCGCGGCAAAAGCGCGAGCGCATCGCCGCGGTGTTTCCGAAGCTCAACCGCTATATGACCGGTTACGACCTCGCCCATATCCGCCGTGAGGACGGCCGTTTTGACCTGAACGCCATCCTTTGCGGTTCGGAAGGCACGCTGGCGATGATTGCCGAGGCGGAGCTGAACCTCCTGCCGATCCCGGCAAAGGCCGCACTCGTCAATATCCGCTATGGCGACTTCAACGCGGCGCTCGAGGATGCCCGCAGCCTGACGGCCCTGAAGGTCGCCTCGGTCGAGACCGTCGACGAAAAGGTTCTCGGTCTCGCCCGGAAGGACATCGTCTGGACCGGCATCGCCGGCTTCTTCCCGGAGGGTGACGCGGTTGCGGCAAACGGCATCAACATCGTAGAGGTGCTTGCCGATGATGCTGCCGGGCTCGAAGAGAAACTTGCGGCACTGACACAAACGCTCGATCGGGGGCAGGATGCCGGACGGCTCGGCTACACGGTTGCCCGCGATCCCCAGGATATCGAGGCGATCTGGACGATGCGCAAGCGCGCCGTCGGCCTGCTCGGCAATGTCGATGGCCCCATCAGGCCGGTTGCCTTCGTCGAGGACACGGCGGTGCCGCCGGAGAATCTCGCGGCCTATATCCGCGAGTTCCGCGCGCTGCTCGACGATGCCGGCGTCTCCTACGGCATGTTCGGCCATGTCGATGCCGGCGTGCTCCACGTCCGCCCGGCGCTCGATCTCACCCGCGAGGATCATGTGCCGATGGTGCGCCGGATCAGCGATGCCGTGGTGGCGCTGACGCGCAAGCATGGCGGCGTCTTATGGGGCGAGCATGGCAAGGGTGTGCGCTCCGAATACGTGCCCGAATTCTTCGGTGATCTTTATCCCGACCTCCAGGACATCAAGCGCGCCTTCGACCCGGAAAACCGGCTCAATCCCGGCAAGATCGCCGCGCCGTCCTCGGCTCCCGCCCCTCTCCTGAAGATCGACGAGGTGCCGTTGCGCGGTGCATCCGACCGGGTGATCGGCAACGAGATCCGCGCTGCCTTCGACAATGCCGCCTATTGCAACGGCAACGGCGCCTGTTTCGATTTCGACGAGACGAGCCCGATGTGCCCGTCCTACAAGGCCACGCGCGACCGGCGGTTCTCGCCGAAGGGCCGCGCCATGCTGATGCGGGAATGGCTGCGGCTGCTCTCCGAGAAGGGTATCGATCCCCGCAAGGAAGCCGGACGTCTGCGGAGCGGCAACTCGTTTGCCCGTCTTCCGGCGCGCCTCTTCAACAGCCTCAATCCCAAAAACCGCGCCGACTTTTCCCATGAGGTGCGCGAGGCGATGGACAGCTGCCTCGCCTGCAAGGCCTGCGCCGGGCAATGTCCCGTGAAGGTCAGCGTCCCCGCCTTCCGCTCCAAGTTCCTTGAGCTTTACTATGGCCGCTACCTGCGGCCGCTGAAGGACCCGCTCGTCTCGGCGATCGAGACCACTCTGCCGTGGATGAGAAGGGTCAGGCCGCTCTACAATCTCGCCGCCGGAACAGCTCTCGGCCAGCGCCTGATGCGGACTGCCGGCCTGACATCGCTTCCGCTGCTGCCGAAGACCTCGCTGCAGACGGCGGCAAGCCGTCTCGGCATCGCCACTGCGGACCCGGAGGCCATTGCCAAGCTCTCCGCCGCGGAGCGGCAGGCCATCGTCGTCTTCGTGCCGGATGCCTTCACGGCGTCTTTCGATCCCGACGTGGTGATCGCCGCGATCAAGCTGGCGCAGAAGATGGGGCTTTCGCCGCTGCTTGCCGCATCGCATGTCAACGGCAAGGCGCTGCATGTTCACGGCTATCTCGGCCAGTTCGAGAAGGCGGCCCTCAAGACCGCGAACCATTTGCAGCGGCTCGCGGAGACCGGCGTGACGCTTGTCGGCCTCGATCCCTCCATGACGCTCGCCTTCCGCAGCGAATACAAGGGCACCGCACTCTCCGCACCGGTGCTGCTGCCGCAGGAATGGCTGGCCGCCAATCTCGAGCGGCTGGCGAAAAACATCACGACGCCCTCCGGCAGGCGCTTCCAGCTGCTGCCGCATTGCACCGAACGCAGCAATGCTCCGGCCTCGACGGCACAGTGGAAAGCCGTCTTCGACGCCGTCCAGATCAAGCTTGAAACCATCCAGGCCGGGTGCTGCGGCATGGCCGGAACCTTCGGCCACGAGACCCGCAACCGCGCCGTCTCGGAACAGCTCTATGCGATGAGCTGGGCCGGCCCCATCGCCGCCGCTTCGGATGACACCGTCGTCATGGTGACCGGCTATTCCTGCCGCTCACAGGCAAAGGCGATCGACGCCATCCGCCCGCCTCACCCGCTCGAAATTCTCAGCCAGTTGGTCAACTAGGCAATAAAAAACGCCCGATCGCTTTCGCGGCCGGGCGTTCCTACCTGCTCAGCGCAGGATTACATCGCCTGCTTCAGGCGCATCGCTTCCGGATCATAGACACGGCCGAAGCGGCTGTTCAGGAAGTCGGCGAGCGTGATCTCTTCCTGGCGAACGAAGCCCTTCTGCGGGAGCTTGCCGTCTGCGAGGAGATCGAGAACCGTGGTGATGCCGGCTGCCGTGGTGATCTGGATCGCGCTCATCTTCTTGCCGGCGACGACGCCTGCATAGACCTTGTTCGCGTAGGTCTCCTGCATGTAGCGGCCATCCTTCCAGCCGCAGACGGTGACGAAGATCACGACGACGTCCTGCATGGTGGCCGGAAGCGCGTTCTCGAAGAGATCCTTCAGGACGTCACGGCGGTTCTTCAGGTTGAGGTCGTTCAGCAGCGCCTTGATGATCGCCTGATGGCCGGGATAGCGGATCGTGCGGTAGTTCATGGTCCGTACGCGGCCCTCGAGCGACTTCGCCAGCGTGCCGAGGCCGCCGGACGTGTTGAAGGCTTCGTAGGTGACGCCATCGAGCGAGAACTCTTCGCGCTCTTCCATCGCCGGAACCGTCACGAGCTTGCCTTCGACGACAGCTTCGCAGGGCTCGATATATTCGTTGATCAGCCCGTCCGTGCTCCAGGTCAGATTATAGTTCAGGGCATTGGACGGATATTGCGGCAGGGCGCCGACGCGCATGCGAACGCTGTCGAGCGTGTCGAAGCGGGTGGCGAGCTCATTGGCGACGATCGAGATGAAGCCCGGCGCCAGGCCGCACTGCGGAATGAAGGCGACATCGGCACCATTCGCAAGCTCTTCGACCTTCTTGGTCGTGGCGACATCTTCGGTGAGATCGAGATAGTGGACGGAAGCTGCGAGCGCAGCTTCGGCAACCTTGCCGGTCAGGTTGAAGGGGGCGGCCGAGAGAACGGCGAACTTGCCCTTGAGGACGGCGACCAGCGCGGCGCTATCGGTGATGTCGACGGCTGCGGTCGAGATCGCCGGATGGCGGTCGATCTTCGAAAGCTGCTTCTCGTCGCGATCGGTGACCACGACCTTGTAGTCGCCCGTCTCCGCCAACATCAGCGCAATCGCTCCGCCGATCTTGCCAGCACCGATAACCACTATTTCCTTCATATAAATCCCCTGGGGTTTTCCTATAAGATTTTTATAAGTTTGCCGCCGAGGCAGGACGATTCATAGCGACATTATGAGCAATATGACGTAGATAATTCGGCATAATGCCGGAGATGATCGGCAGATTGTGGGAAGCATGGCACTATCTGACAAAGATCGCGAGCTGCTCGCCGTGCTCAGCGAAAATGCCCGGATGCCGGTCGCGACTCTCGCCAAGCGGCTGTCGCTGTCGCGCACCACCGTCCAGGCCCGCCTCGAACGTCTCGAGAGAGACAAGGTTATCGCCGGCTATTCGATCCGGCTGTCGGAGAGCTATGCGTCCAGCCTGGTGCGTGCGCATATCCTGATCACCATTGCGCCGAAGGCGCTGTCGCAGGTGACGGCGTCGCTGGAAAAGATGACGGCCGTAACCGAGGTGCATTCCGTCAGCGGAAGCTTCGACCTGATCGCCATTATCGCCGCACCGTCGATCTCGGAGCTCGACCAGATGATCGACGATATCGGCACGATCGAGGGCGTCGAGCGGACGCTCTCGTCGATCATCCTTTCGACGCGGATTTCGCGCTAGTCAGGCAACGCGGAAGGCAACAGCCCCACCGGCCATGCCAGCGCCGGCCGCCGCCAACAGCAGGCACTCGCCGGAAGCAAAGTGCCGCTCTTTGTTGGCCAGCGAGAGCGACAGCGGGATGGTCGCCGCCGACGAATTGCCGAACTCGCCGATGGTACGCAGCGCCGCATCCGGCGTAATCGAAAGCTGGTCGCAGACCGCATCGATGATGCGGGAATTGGCCTGATGCGGTGCGAAGCGGCCGATGTCCTGTGCCGCAAGCCCCGCCTGCTCCATCGCCCGTGCCGCCGATTGCGTCATCATCCGCACGGCGTGCGCGAAGACCGCCTTGCCGTCGCGCATCGTCATGCGCAAACGCCGATATCGAAACCGGGCTCGAAGGGGCGCGCGCTGCCACCGGCGGGGATCTGGATCAGATCGTAGTTCTGCCCCTCCTGAATAAGCTCGACACCGATCACACCGCTATCCCGCACGGCCGACGGCATCAGCAGGACGGCGCCGGCGGCATCGGCAAAGACTGCGGCCGTACCCCGCTCCTTCATGTTGATACGCCGGCTCAGGATGTTGGCGGCAACGACCAGCACCGGCTTGCCATGCGCCCTGACGAAACCGTCGGCGAGCACCAGCGCGTAGAGAAAGCCGGAGCAGGCGCCCGCAAGGTCGATCGCGCCCGAGGCGGAGAGGCCAAGGCGGAATGCCAGCAGCGGTGCCGATGGCGGCAGGAGATGATCCGGCGTCGATGTTGCAAGCAGCGTCAGCGCCACGGTCTTGCGATCCACGCCAGCTTCCTGAAGAGCCATCTCGCCTGCTTTCGCCGCAATATCCGTCAGCGCTTCTCCCGCTGCTGCCCAGCGCCGCGAGCGGATGCCGGTGCGCCGTTCGATCCAGCCGGCGTCGAGACCCAGCTGCAGCTCGAGCTCCAAATTGTCGACGCGCCGCTCGGGCACGTAATGCCCGAAACCCGCCATCCGGCTGGCAACCGTCATCGCGCCGCGCTCCTGATGAAATCGGCGGCCTCGTCGATGGCGTTGTAGGCCCTGTCGAGATCCGCCTCGGTCACGCAGTAGGGCGGCATCAGATAGATGACATTGCCGAGCGGGCGGATGAGGAGATCGCGCTGGCGGAAGAAGGCTCTGAGGCGCGGCCCGACTTCCGAGAGATAGCCCGTCGTATCGGCCGCGAGATCGAGCGCCGCAATCGTGCCCTGCTGGCGGATATTGACGAAACGCGGATCCGAGCGAAACCGCGCCAGCCTGTCGCGATGCATTGCCGCCACGGCCTCGATGCGCTTGGCGACCGGTTCGGTACGCCAGATCTGGAGGTTGGCGACGGCGGCGGCGCAGGCGATCGGATTGGCCGTATAGGAGCTCGAATGGAAGAAGGTCCGGCGACGGTCTTCGGAGAGGTGCGCGTCGAAAATATCGGCGGTGCACAGGGTGACCGCCAGCGGCAGGGCGCCGCCGGTGATACCCTTCGACAGGCAGAGGATATCGGGCGCGAGACCGGTCTTATCGCAGGCGAGCAGCGATCCCGTCCGCCCCCATCCGGTCATCACCTCGTCGGCGATGAGCAGCGTCCCGTATCGCTGAGTGATGCGCCGGAACTCCGCCAGAAGATGAGCCGGATACATTTTCATGCCACCAGCGCCGAGGACCAGCGGCTCGATCAACAGGGCTGCGACGTCACCACCGCGGCAGAACCGATCGAGGGCATCGAGCGTCTGCTGCTCGCGGCCGGGTTCCGGAAAGGGGATCGTGTCGACATTGAAGAGCAGCGGCGCATAGGCGGCGTTGAAGACGCCGCGTTCGCCTGCGGACATCGTGCCGATCGTATCGCCGTGGTAGCCGTGCTCCATGACGACGACGCGCGAGCGCGCCGCGCCGTTATTGTGGAAGAATCCGAGCGCCATCTTCAGCGCGACTTCGACCGCTGTCGACCCGCTATCGGAATAGAAGACATGCGCCATTTCAGGCGGCGCAAGTTCGATCAGCCCTTTCGCCAATTCTTCAGCCGGCTCGTGGGTATATTCGGCAAAGATGATCTGGTCGTAGCGCTCCGCCGCAAGCCGGATCGCCTCGGTGATCACGGGATGGCGATGCCCATGGGTGATCACCCACCAGGAGGAAATCGCATCGAGAACAGAGCGCCCGTCCTCGTCGATCAGATAGGCGCCTTCGGTTTTGACGATCTTCTTGAAAGCCGGTTCGAGCTTGTGCTGGCTGAACGGGTGCCAGACCGGCGATGTCTTCGCAATGCCGGTCATGCGGCAGCCTTTTCCTGAAGGAGCGAGAGATCGAAATGATCCCTGAACGCCCGGCGCAGGTTCTCCGGTGTCAACACATCGCGCACCGGCAGACGGCCGAGGACCGGCACGCCGCTCATCTCGGCAATGATCGCCTGCGTGTCGGAGCGCTCCTCACCGATGAAGGCTATTCCGGCGATCGGGATGCGCCGCTGGCGCAATGCCTCGACGGAAAGCAGCGTGTGATTGATCGTGCCCAGCCCGGTGCGCGCGCAGAGAATGACGGGCCGGCCCCAGCGGGCGAAGACGTCGATGTAGGTGCTTTGCCGGGTCAGCGGCACGAGCAGCCCGCCGGCGCCTTCGACGACAAGGAGACCGTCGGTCTCAGGAAGCCGAAGCGCATCGGGATCGATCGCCACGCCATCGATCTCGGCCGAGAGGTGCGGCGAGACCGGCGTCTGCAGGCGCCAGGCTTCCGGGAATATCCGCTCCGCCGACAGACCGGATAGCCGCC
The DNA here is from genome assembly GCF_047325115.1 of Rhizobium sp. Rhizsp82. Taxonomy (NCBI): domain Bacteria; kingdom Pseudomonadati; phylum Pseudomonadota; class Alphaproteobacteria; order Hyphomicrobiales; family Rhizobiaceae; genus Rhizobium; species Rhizobium sp. Rhizsp82. Next base: position 100,598 of record NZ_CP168571.1, read on the forward strand.
TCACGGTCTCGCTATCCGTCTCCTCATCGAGGCCCGATTGCACCGGCTTCCAGTAATAGCCATCGAGCGCGCCTGCCAGCGCCGCCGAAAAGACGGTCTTGCCGATGCCGGTATCTGTTCCGGTGACAACGAAGTACCTGCTCATGCTCTTTCCTCTTCCATCGCCTCTGCCAATCCATCCATCATTCGCGCAATGGCGGGCCTATCGACATTGAGCGTGATCGTGATGCGGAGCCTGGCCGTGCCCGCAGGCACGGTCGGCGGGCGGATCGCCCGGATGTCGAAGCCTCTGGCTTGCATCCGCTCCGCGATGCGGATGGTGCGGCTGTTGTCGCCGATGATGACAGGCAGGATCTGCGTGCCGCTTGCTGGCATGCCGAAGCGGCCGGAAAATTCGCCATTGGCATAGTCGATCAGCGCATGCAGCCGGCTGCGCCGCTCCGGCTCACTGGCGAGAATGCCGAGCGCATGGCGCACACTGGCCGCCTGCAGCGGAGACGGCGCCGTCGAATAGATGAAAGGACGCGCCCGATTGACGAGGAAATCGCAGAGCACGCGATTGGCGCCGACAAGCGCGCCAGCCGAACCCAACGCCTTGCCGCAGGTATGGAGAACGATGACGTTGTCGCGGCCTTCGAACCCGGCCGAATAGCCGATCCCACCTCTGCCATGCACGCCCGTTGCATGCGCCTCATCGATGAAGAGAAAGCCATTGTGGCGATCGGCGATAGTGAGAAGCTCGGAGAGCGCGCTGCGGTCACCATCCATCGAATAGAGGCTTTCGACGACGATCCAGGGAAAGCCGGTGCCGCCAGCGGCGCGCCAAGCGCGGATCGCATCCTCGACCGCATCGGGATCATTATGCGGCACTGCGGCCATCTCGGCCTTCCCCGCCTTCATTCCTTCATGGGCGCTGGCGTGGACGAGGCAATCGTAGACGATGAGATCGCCGCGCTGCGGCAAGGTCGAGAGGATCGCCAGATTGGCGGCATAGCCGCTGCCGAAATAGAGCATCCGCTCGCAGCCGAAGAAGGCGGCCGCCTCTTCCTCGAGCGCCTCATGCTCGGCATGATTACCACGCAGTAGGCGCGATCCACCCGCACCCGCGGGAACGCCGCGTTCGATCGCGGCGAACAATGCATCGCGCATCTCCGCCGACGCGGCCAGCCCCAGATAGTCGTTGGAGGTGAAGTCGGCGCCGGTATCGCGCTTCAGCGCGCGCAACCGGCCCTTCTGGCGAAGCTGGCCGAGCGCCGCGCCGTAGCGGGCAAGCCGGTCAGCACTCACCCGGGATCTCCAGGCTGGTAGCGGTCATGCCGAGCCGGGCGAGCAGGTTCGAATCCCGATCATTACCAGGGTTGGCCGCCGTCAGCAGCGTATCGCCGATGAAGATCGAGTTGGCGCCGGCAAAGAAGCACAGCGCCTGCATCTCGTCGCTCATGGCGGTGCGCCCCGCCGTCAGGCGGACGGAGGACGCCGGCATCATCAGCCGCGCCAGCGCGATGATGCGGATGAACTCGATCGGGTCGACGGGATCGACATTGGCCATCCTGGTTCCCGGCATCGGGATCAGCAGATTGATCGGCACGCTCTCGGGCGGCTCCGGCAGATTGGCGAGCGTCACCAGCATGTCGATGCGATCATCGACCGTCTCGCCCATGCCGAGAATGCCGCCGCTGCAGACCTTGATGCCGGCATCGCGCACATGCGCCAGGGTCTCAAGGCGATCGGAGAAGCTGCGGGTGGTGATGACTTCGGGATAGAAGCGCTCCGAGGTGTCGACGTTGTGATTGTAATAATCGAGACCGGCGTCGGCGAAGGTTTCCGCCTGCTCGGGCGAGAGCATTCCGAGGGTCATGCAGGTTTCGAGACCGAGCGACTTCACGCCCTTGACCATGGCGACGATCGCCGCCTCGTCCCGCGCCTTCGGGCTGCGCCAGGCAGCGCCCATGCAATAGCGGGTGGCGCCGCTCTCCTTGGCCTTGCGGGCCTCCGACATGACGTCGTCGAGCTTCATGAGCTTGGAGGCAGCAAGACCCGAGGCATGCGCCGACTGGCTGCAATAGCCGCAATCCTCGGGACAGCCGCCGGTCTTGATGTTGAGCAGCTTGCTGAGCTGAACCTCATTCGGATCGAAGTTGGCGCGATGAACGCCATGCGACCGGTAAAGCAGGTCGTTGAAGGGCAGGTCATAGAGTTCCCGCGCCGAATCCAGCGTCCAACGGCCTTCGGCAGATCCGCGCTCCGCTGCCATCGCCACTTCAGTTTTCAGCATGTCGCCTTCCTCTCTATCGGTCTCAAGGCAACGCACAAAACTCATTGAATTATAGATTATCTATAATTATGCTGCCTATCGAAAAGGCTATCGGCCGATTTTGACTCAATCAATCTATTTTTTAATAGATTATCTATGGATATGCTATGGCTGAAACTGTTGCAGAACGCATGGCCCGAGTGATCGGGGAGAGAATTGTTTCGGGAGAACTGGCGGCCGGAACGCCGCTTCGGCAGGATCATATCGCCGAGGAATTCGACGCCAGCCATGTGCCCGCCCGCGAGGCCTTGCAGCTGCTTCGCGCCCAGGGGCTTGCCGTCAGCCTGCCGCGCCGCGGCATGCGCGTCGCCCCCTTGGATCAGGCCTCGATTCAGGAAACCGTCGAGATCCGCGCCGCGCTGGAGGCGCTGGCGCTGCGGCATGCCGCCCCGCGGATCAATGCGGCGGCGCTTGAGCGGATCGAGCTGGCGCTGGCGGCCGGCGACAAGGCCGAGACCATCGCCGAATGGGAGAGCGCCAACCGCGTCTTCCACCGCGAACTGGTGAGCGCATGCCGCATGCCGAGGCTGCTGGCGATGCTCGACGACTTACAGCTCGCCAACTCGCGCATCATCTTCTCGGCAACCCGCTCGGCCGGCTGGCGGCCGGGATCCAGCATCGCCCACCGGCAGATCGTCGATGCGCTGAGAAAGCGGGATTATCACGCTGCGGTCTCGCTGCTCGACGCCCATATCCGGGCGCTCGAACGTGCGACTGCGGACGGCAAGCCGTCATTGCGCGAAACGAGGCCGAAAGGCTAGGACCGATCGACATTCAGTTCAGGTTGAGCCGAGTATATCGGTCCTAATCGCGAACCGGCGGTTCGAACTTGAGAATCAACCGGTCTTCGTCATCCTGCCGCTGAACGAATTCCGTCAGGCGGCTGCGGGCGGGTTCTCCGAGCGTCCTTGCGGTTTCGGATATCAAGAGCTCGGTCAGCGCGAAGGCTGCGGTCATGGAATCGAAGGGTTCCAGGCCCTTGTTGCTGGCGGTCAGCAGCGCCGTTGCCTTGGAGGCAAGCGGTGAGAGATACTGGTCCGTGACCAGAATGATCTTGGCGCCCTTGTTGATCGCCTCGATGCCCCAATTGATCGTCGTCTGCTGGTAGCGGCGGAAGTCGAAGATCACGGCAACGGTCGAGGGACTGATGTCGACGAGGCTATGAATATCAGGCACCGAAAGACGCACTTGCGGGCGCAGGATCGACAGGTAGCGATAAAGCTGTTGCGCCAGAACCTGACTGAAACGGCCACCGACCACGACGATATCGTGTTCCCGGTCGCAGAGCAGCCGCACAGCATTGGCGATCTCGTCATCGCTGAGCGAGGCGAACGTGTTGCGGATACTTTCAAGATAGACGAGCTGCGCCTGCCCGGCGGGCGAGGATTCATCCGACGAGGCGCGATTGTTGGGATAGCTGCCAACCGGCGAGAACAGCCGGTTCTGGGCTTCCTGGCGCAGCGCTTCCTGGAATTCCGGATAGCCTTCGAAACCCATCTTGCGGACGAAGCGGACGACGGTCGGCGGGCTTGTTCCGGCATTGGCGGCAAGCTGGACGATCGGCACGAGGCCGCCCATCGGGTAATTTTCGGAGATCGAATTGGCTACGGCGAGTTCGGCTGGCGGCAAGCGATCGCGAAGCACCCTGATGCGCTGTGAAACAGTCCCATCGGCTCCGTCTTTCTCTGTCATTCCGCCTTTTTTCGCTACCATTGCCGCTTCGGTTGTATTCGACCGCCCGGCCTGCGGCAAGCCCGGCCGGACGAATATCGAGACGAACCGGAAGGCGCGGAGACCGAACGCGATCGGTCCCAGGTGCTAGAGGTCGAGCACCAGCTTGCGCGTTCTCGATCGGCCAACGCAGATCATCATCGTCCGGTTTGCCTGCCGCTCCTCATCGGTCAGCACCGTATCGCGATGTTCAGGCAGCCCGGCAAGCACGGCCGTCTCGCAGGTGCCGCAATAGCCGTCGGCGCAGGAAAAGGACAGGCCCTGGCGAACGGTGCGGGCGCATTCGAGGATCGTCTGGCCCTTGCCGACGGTGACCGTCGCGCCGGTCTTGCGCAGCTCGACCTCGAAAGCTCCATCGGCATCGCAAGCCTGCTGCGTGGCATCGTCGGCGATCGCCTCGACATCTGCCGCGACAGCGATCTCGGCGCGGCCGAAGCGCTCCATGTGGAGATGGATCGACGGGCGGCGCGCGACCTGCGCTGCCAGCGCGTCCATCAGCCCGTTCGGACCGCAGGTGTAGACGGCCGTTCCATCCGGCAGGCCATCAACCAGCGCCGCAAGATCGATGCTCGTACCCTCATCATCGATGTGAATACCGGCCTGATCAGGATCTGCCGGCGAGAGGCCGGCGACCGTCTCCAGATAGGCCATCCGCCCGCGCGAGCGGCCGAGATAGTAGAGCCGCCAGGGTCTTCCCTCCTGCTTCAACCTGTCGATCATCGGCAGGATCGGGGTGATGCCGATCCCTCCGGCGACGAAGACATGATACCCGGCCGGTTCCAGAGCGAAAGAGTTCTTCGGCTCGGTGGTAAAAACGGTATCGCCCGGCAGCAGCTGTTCGTGAACATATTGCGAGCCGCCGCGGCTCTGCGGTTCGCGCAGGATCGCCAGCTCGTAGCTGCGGCCTGGATCGCCAGAGACGATCGAATAGGCGCGCGCCAATCCACCGGGAAGCGCAAGCTCGATATGGGCTCCCGGCTCCCAAGCCGGAAGGTCCGCCCCGGCAAGCCGCAGCCTCACGATGCCATCGGCTGCAGCCTCCTTGTTTTGCACGGTGAGCCGCAGACGGAACTTCGGCGCGACCGCGGTTTCTGGGGGCATTCTGAAGGCTGCAGCAGAGGCGTTCATCATCTTATCTCACAGCAGGAACGTCATGTTGTGGTGGCTGCGCGGGGCATCGAGCAGGCAGACGACCTTGCGGTCGATCTTGGTGATCCCGTCCTCTTCGACGAAGACGTGCCCCATCCAGCCGCTGAAGGTCTGGATCTCGTGGCCGGCGCGCATCTCCTGGATCAGGAACTGCGAGCGCACCTTCACTTCCGACTTGTTCTCCGACGGCATCCGCACGAAGGCCGTGCTGATATGCGAGGTGTAGGAGGGCGGAAGCTGGGAATAGGCAACGCCAGTGCGCAGCCAGACGATGCGGTCGCCGAGACGGCGGCGGTCGTCGAAGGCGATCGTCACCTGGCGCTGGGGATCGGCCCTCACCGGATCGGGCAGATCGCCGACAGCCGGAACCCAGTAGACGCATTTGCGGCTGTAGAGCTGATACCAGCGCTCGAAGGCGCGCCGGTCGAGCAGCCAGTTTTCCTCGATGATCAGCGCCTCGTAGATATGCCGCTCGGCTTCGCTGAGCAGCATGCCCTTGCCGTCCCACTCGACCATGTCATGACGCAGCTTGGCGTAATAGGCATCGTCCATATAGGTCGAATCCAGCGTGTCGCGCAGGATATCTTCGAGCGTGAAGCCGCCCTGCATCGGGTCTGTCTTGATGTTCATTGCGCCACCCATGCGTTGCCGGATTCCATGCGTTTCAGCCATTCGCGCCAGAAGACGCGCAGCGGCAGCTCGTCGGAAACCGGGCCGGTCAGCATGCCCTTGGCGCCGATATATTCCTTGCCGGTATCGAGATGGCGGCTGGTCTGAACCCAGGCGACTTCCTCGATTTCGAGGCCGGCCTGGCATTCTTCGAAATTGGCGAGATCGTCCGGCTCGCCGAAGGAGGGGAAATCCTCCTGCAGGCGCATGCGCAGCGAATTCACCTCATCCGGCAGATCGTCGGCGACGAGCGCCGTCGCATACCAGTTGATATGGGTCTGGTTGACACTCTGCGGTTCGAGAACCTGGATCTGGTTGCCGATGATCAGGAGGTTCGGGAAAATGTTCAGGTTCATGCCCGAGCCCATGACGACGTCGAGCGCGTCCTCGCCCTTCTCGCCCAGACGCTCGCGGATGATGCGCGCATAGGCATCCTCGCCCGGCATCGGCGCAGACTGGTCCCAGTAGCGGGTGATCTCGGCGCGCTGGTCGATGAAGGTACCGCCATTGCCGGTATCGGCAACCGTCTGCAGGCCGTCGTCGACGTTGCCCAGCGTCCACTGCATGTCGACGCCGCCGCCATAGCGATCCTTGCGCATGCGCAGCAGCGAGGCGTGCGAGAAGCCCGGATGATAGCCGTCGGCAGCGTTGTCGTAGATGAGCTTCCAGTTGCCGGCGCACATCAGCTTGTGGGCGCCGCGGCGCAGCTGGATCTCGGCGCCCGGCCAGCGGTCGAGCCACTCGTCGAGCAGCTGCACCGAAGGGCCGAGATGGGTCTTCAGGTCGGGCAGGTCGTGATTGAACGTGCCGAAGATAAAGCCGCGATAGCTCTCGACGCGCAGCTTGCCGAGGCCGAGCTCGCTCTTGTCGAAGGACGGGCCGTAGCCCTCCTCCATCGGCACGGCGGCAAGCTCGCCGGTATTGGTGAACGACCAGTTGTGATAGGGACAGGTGAAGCGGCGCGCATTGCCCTCGTCCTGCCGGCAGATCGTCGCGCCGCGATGGGTGCAGCGGTTCAGGAGGCCGTGGAACTTGCCCTCGCGATCCCGGGTGACGATGACCGGGCGCAGGCCGAGCCGCTTGCGCACGAAATCGTTCGGGTTCGGCAGCTCGCTGGCGTGAGCGAGATACGTCCAGGTGCCTCCGAAGATGCGGCTCATCTCGAGATTGAAGATGCTGGCGTCTGTATAAAGGGTACGGTGAACCCGCCGGTCTTCGATCAGATGACCGAAGCCCCTTGTTGCAGTGTGAACGTTCACGTCAATTTTCCTTTGTTGCTGCCGTCTCAGTAGCGCGTGAAATACTCACGGTGCTCCCATTGGGTCACGGCATCGGGGTTCTTCTCCCAGTCGGGCTCGGCTGCGAGGAAGCGGTTGATTTCGCTCTTCTTCATGCCGACCAGCCAATCGATGAACTGATCGCCCATCGCCGCTCTGAAGAACTGGCTCTTGTCGAGGGCAGCCGTCGCTTCCATCAGATTGGTCGGCAGCTTCGGCCGGTGCGCCGCCTCGTAGGGGCTGGCCTCGACCGGACCGGGGTCGAGCTGCCGCTCCAGGCCGTCGCAGCCGCTGAGGATCTGCGAGGCGATATAGAGATAGGGGTTGGCACCCGGCTCGCCGATGCGATTTTCGATATGCGACGAGCGGTGGCCGGGCCGGCCCTGAACGCGGACCATGGCGGCGCGGTTGTCATAGCCCCAGGTGGAGCGGTCCGGCGCCAGCGAATTCGGCTTGCGGCGACGGTAACCGTTAACCGTCGGCGTGGTGAAGACCGAAGCCTCGACTGCGTGCTCCAGGAGACCGGCGACATAGGCCTGACCGGTTGCGGAAAGCAGCTCGTTGGTGCCCGGCGCGGCGACGAAGGCATTGCGATTGCCGGGCGACGACAGGCTCTGGTGCAGGTGCCAACCGGATGCCACGAAGCTCGGGAAGATCGGCCGGGTCATGAAGGTGGCGTGCAGGCCCATGCGGGCCATGGTCTGCTTCACCATCGAGCGGAACAGCACCATGGAATCGGCAGCCTTCAGCGGATCCTGAACGTCGAAGGTGAATTCCAGCTGCCCCGGCCCCATCTCGTCTTCCATGGTGCGCAGCGGCAGGCCGAGACCGAGACAGTTGTCGGCCAGGGAATCGGTAATCTCGCTGATCCGGTCCTGCTGGTCCTCGGACATATAAGCAAAACCGCGCCAGAGCGCCTCGACCGTCGGCGGCGTCGGCGGCACGCCGAGCCCGCCCATATGCTCTTCGCCGAGATTCTGGTCGAGCACGCGGGTCACGTAGAATTCGACTTCCAGACCGGTGACCAGCTCGAAACCGAGCGTCTTCAGCCGGGAGATCGACGACTTCAGCTGGTGGCGCGCATCGAAGGGCACCGGCTTGCCGCTGCGCAGATGAATATCGCAGAGCACCCAACCGACAGTCGGCGCCCAGGGCAGCACGCGGAAGGTCAGCGGATCGGGAACGAGGATCGCGTTCGAGAAGCCATGCATCTCGTCGAGGCCGATGCCGCCGCTCTTGCCGAAGGGATTGTAGGCGACACCTTCGGCGGAATCGAAGCTGAAGAATGCGCTGGTAAACTCGACACCATCGCGCAGCGCCGACTTGAAGGCATCGGGCAGCAGCGTCTTGGACCGCAGCTTGGATTGCGCATCCGGCACCGAGACGCGGAAGGTCTTCAGCTTGCCGCTATCGACCAGCGCCGCAATGTCGCGCGCCGCTTCGCGCTGCTCTTCCGTCCAAAGCCCAAACTCATCAATGAAGCCGGAAAATACCGGTGTCGTGTCCATAGCTGTTCCCTTTTTTTCTGAAGCTATGGTCACATGTTCATTTTTTTTCATCATGCTGTCAATATGAAAAATTACAAACATCCGGTTTGATGTCTGAAATTTTCATCCGTATCCCAGCCATGATTTCCGGGCTTCGACGCCGTCGAATTTACCCTGTTTAAGCGACCGGTCACGAACCGCTTGCAAAATGCAATTGGTCGGCGTATCGTAACTTCAATGATGAAAGCTACTAGGTGGCGAGATGCAGAATAAGAGCTTCAAATCCATGCAGTGCCCGGTGGCCCGCAGCCTCGATCGCGTTGGCGAATGGTGGAGTATCCTCATCCTTCGCGACGCCATGCGCGGTGTGACGAGATTTGACGATTTCCAGAAGAGCCTCGGCATCGCCACCGCAACGCTGACCCGCCGCCTTGATGCTCTGGTGAAAGCCGGGCTGTTCGAACGCCGGCAATATCAGGAGCGGCCGCAGCGTTTCGAATATGTGCTGACGGCCTGCGGCGAAGATTTCCGGCCGGTGATCTGGTCGATGATCGCCTGGAGCAACCGCAACTTTGCGCCGGAAGGACCGAGCCTTGTCATCGTCGACAAGGAGAGCGGCGCCTGGGCCGATCCCGTGCTGGTCGACCGCAATACCGGCAACCCGCTGGCCAAGCCGCAATATGACGTTGCTGCGGGTCCCGCCGCCGGCGAGACGCTGCAGGCCCGCTACCCCTTCCGTTCGGAGGCGCCGGGCACGGCGCTGATCGAGCGTCCGCCCCTTTCCAACCAAGAACAATAAGACTGGAGCATGGCCATGAATAAGGTCGTGACTGAATCCGAACTCACGCAGGGTGCCGTTGCCCTGAAGCCGAAGAGAAGCCTGAAGCGCCCGCTCGGCATTCTTGCCCTCATCGCCATTGCAGGCGGCGCCGGCTGGTACGGCTACTACTGGTCGCAGACCGGCCGCTTCCTGGAGACCACCGACGACGCCTATATCGGCGGTAATACCACGGCGCTCTCGCCGCGCGTTTCCGGCCATATCGAGGCCGTGCTCGTCGGCGACAACCAGCATGTCAGCGCCGGGCAGCTGCTCGTGCGCCTCGACGACCGCACCTTCAAGACGGCGCTCGACCGCGCCGAAGCCGCCGTGCGCGAACAGCAGGCCAGCCTCGACAATCTGCACGCCCAGTCGGACATGCAGGCCTCGCTGGTGAAGCAGGCCGAAGCTGATCTCGAAGCCAAGAAGGCGGCCGCGGATTTCACCGAGATCGACGCCGTCCGCTACAAGAACCTCGCCAGCCAGAGCACCGGCACCGAGCAGAACGCCCAGAAGGCGGTGATGGCCGACATGCAGGCCAAAGCCGCCGTCAACGCCTCCGAGGCCGGGCTCACCGCGGCGCGGCAGGAAATCCAGGTGCTGAACACCCAGATCACCCAGGGCGAGTCGGCGCTCGAAGGCGCCAAGCTCGATGTCGAGACGGCCCGGCTGAACCTCGGCTACACCGAGATCCGCTCGCCGGTTGACGGCTATGTCGGCAACCGCGCCGCCCAGATCGGCGCCTTCGTCTCCGATGGCAGCTATCTGCTCAGCGTCATCCCGGACAAGGGCCTATGGATCGACGCCAACTTCAAGGAAGACCAGCTCGCCGTCATCAAGTCCGGCCAGAAGGTCACCGTCGTCGCCGACATCTATCCCGGCCATGATCTGAACGGCACCGTCACCAGCATCGCGCCGGCGACCGGCGCCACCTTCAGCGTCATCCCGCCGGAAAACGCCACCGGCAACTTCACCAAGATCGTCCAGCGCGTGCCGGTTCGCGTCACGCTCGACGATGCTTCTCTCAAGGATCAGGTGCTGCGCCCCGGCCTGTCGACGACAGTCACGGTCGACACACGCCCCTGACAGGAGTGGACAATGACAGCCCCCGTCACGCCTGCCCAGCAAAGCTGGGTTCGCAGTCTGCTGCCCTTCGTGGTGATGTGCTTCGGCATGTTCATCGCCCTGCTCGACATCCAGATCGTCGCCTCCTCTCTGCAGGATATCGGCGGCGGTCTGTCGGCCTCGCAGGATGAGATCAGCTGGGTACAGACCGCCTATCTGATCGCCGAGATCATCGTCATCCCGCTATCGGGATGGCTGACGCGCGTGTTCTCGACACGCTGGCTGTTTGCCGCCTCGGCTGCCGGTTTCACCATGACCAGCATGCTCTGCGGGCTCGCCTGGAACATCGACAGCATGATCGTCTTCCGCGCCCTGCAGGGCCTGCTCGGCGCCTCGATGATCCCGACCGTCTTCACTTCGTCCTTCCACTATTTCGACGGCCCGCGGCGGGTCTATGCCGCAGCCGTCGTCGGCACCATCGCCTCGGTCGCGCCGACGCTCGGACCGGTCATCGGCGGCTGGATCACCGATACCTGGAACTGGCACTGGCTGTTCTACATCAACGTCGTGCCCGGTGCGCTGATTGCCGTCCTCGTCGCCATCCTCGTGAAGATCGACGAGCCCGACCTGAAGCTCCTCAAGGAGGCCGATTATCCCGGCATCGTGCTGATGGCGATCGCGCTCGGGACGCTGGAATACACGCTCGAAGAAGGAACGCGCGCCAACTGGTTCGACGACCAGACGATCCGCACGACCGCGACGGTCGCCGCCATCTCCAGCCTGCTGTTCTTCATCCGCAGCCTCACCTACTCGAAGCCGGTCGTGGATCTGCGCGCCTTCGGAAACCGCAATTTCGCGATCGGTTGCCTGCTCTCCTTCGTCACCGGCATCGGCATCTTCTCGACCATCTACCTGACACCGCTGTTTCTCGGCTATGTGCGCGGCTTCAATGCCTGGGAGACGGGACTTGCCGTCTTCTCGACGGGCGCCGCATCGATGATCGGCGTGCCCTTCTACATCATGCTCGCCAAGCGCTACGACATCCGCTGGCTGATGATGTTCGGCCTTGCCTCCTTCGGCATTTCCATGTGGGGCTTCAGCTACATTACCCATGACTGGGGCGGCGACGAGCTGTTCTGGCCGCAGGTCTTCCGCGGCTTCCCGCAGGTCTTCGCGGTGGCGCCGAGCGTCACGCTCGGCCTCGGCAGCCTGCCGCCGGAACGGCTGAAATATGCAAGCGGCCTGTTCAACATGATGCGCAATCTCGGCGGCGCCGTCGGCATCGCCGTCAGCGCGGCGATCATCAACAACCGCACCAACATGCATTTCAACGCCATCGCCTCCAACCTGACGCCCGCAAACGGCGCCATGGAGCGGCTGACGGGCGGCGTTGCCCAGCGTTATTCGGAGGTCGCCGGAAGCATCAATGACGGCCATACCGCAGCGCTGAAGCAACTCTTCAAGCTCGCCTATCGCGAAGCCTCGACCATGGCCTATGCCGATGCCTTCCGGGTGATCATGGTCGCCTTCGTCTTCGCCACCGCGCTCGTGCCGCTGTTGCGCAACGTCACCCCGCCGAAGGGCGCGCAGCCAGGCGGCGGCGGTCACTGATCAGGAGCAATGAAATGACAGCTTACAGGGATCACCTCGGCCGCCCGGTTGTCGCCGTCACCGGCATGGGCATCATCACCTCGCTCGGTCAGGGCATGAAGGACAATTGGGATGCCCTGACATCGGGAACCTCAGGCATTCACGAGATCACCCGCTTCCCGACGGAAGGGCTCTCGACCCGGATCGCCGGCACCGTCGATTTCATCGGCACTCCCGCGCCGAACGCCGTCGAGCGCGCCTATGCCTTCGCCCGCGAAACGACGATCGAAGCGTTGGCGCAGGCCGGCCTCTCCGGCGATTTCAACGGCCCGCTGTTTCTGGCGGCTCCGCCGATCGAGCCGGAGTGGAGCGCCCGGTTCGAACTCGCCGACCGCGCGCCGCCATCCGGTCATCCGGGCGACGGCTACAAGCGCTTCCTCGCCGCGATGCGTTCAAAAAACGATCCTGATTTCTACGAGGCCGCACTCTTCGGCGCGATCTCCGAGCGGCTGTCGGATCGCTTCGGCACCCGCGGCCTGCCGGTGACGCTGTCGACGGCCTGCGCATCTGGCGTCACCGCCATCCAGCTCGGCATCGAGGCCATCCGCCAGGGCCGCACCGAGCGGGCGCTGACGGTCGCGACCGATGGCTCGCTCAGCGCCGAAGCGCTGATCCGCTTCTCGCTGCTCTCCGCTCTCTCGACCCAGAACGACCCGCCGAGCAAGGCCTCCAAGCCCTTCAGTAAGGATCGCGACGGCTTCGTCATTGCGGAAGGCGCCGCCACGCTGGTGCTGGAATCGCTGGAAGCCGCCGTTGCCCGCGGCGCAAGGATCCTCGGCATCATGAAGGGCGCAGGCGACAAGGCCGACAGCTTCCATCGCACCCGCTCGTCACCCGATGGCGGCCCGGCCATCGCAACGATCCGCGCGGCTCTCGCCGATGCCGGTCTCGATGAAAGCGGCATCGGCTATATCAACGCCCACGGAACCTCGACGCCCGAGAACGACAAGATGGAATATGGCGCGATGTCGGCGGTCTTCGGCGATGCGCTCGCGGGCATTCCGCTATCGTCCAACAAGTCGATGATCGGCCATACGCTGACCGCGGCGGGCGCCGTCGAGGCCGTCTTCTCGCTGCAGACGATGCTGACCGGCACGCTGCCGCCGACGATCAACTACGCCAATCCCGATCCGGCGATCGCGCTCGACGTGGTGCCGAACCGCAAGCGCGACAAGCAGGTCTCCGCCGTCCTCTCGAACTCCTTCGGCTTCGGCGGGCAGAACGCCAGCCTCGTCATGGCGCTGGACACGGCCTAGGCTCGCCCGGCCCGCGCCGCATTGTCGAGCAGGGTGCCGACGGCAAGCGTGGCAGAGGCGAAGGGATCGGAGTTGCGGCAGACCTGCGCCATCACCAGCGCCCCCTGAAACAGTACGGCGATCTGCTTTCCAAGGGCACTCGGATCGGCGGCGCCGAAGCGGGCGCACATCTCGATGAAGCGCTGCTCGACATAGTAGCCGAGCCTTTCGCCACGGGCGGCGATACCCTCATGCTTGCCGGCATATTCCTGCGAGGCGCGCACGCCGAGGCAACCGCGCCGGTCGGCCTCCAGCATTACGCGGCGGCTGTCGAAACAGGCAAGGATCTGGGCGCGCGGATCGCTATCGGCAGCAAGGGCCGGTGCGAAATAGGCGTCGGCAATGCCCTCGCCGTAATAATCGAGCACCGCCTCGATCAGATCCTCCTTTGACGGAAAATACTTGTAGAGCGTGCGCTTCGAGATGCCGCTTTCGGCCATGACGCTGTCGATGCCGGTGGCATGGAAGCCGCCGTCATAGAAGCGCTCGAAGGCGAGCTTCAGGATTTCAAGCTTTTTCGCCGGCATCGCGGTCGTCGCGGACATCATCACCTTCCCTGCGTTTCAGAGACCTATTAGCAAATCACGTTGACAAGGTAAACAGATCTGTTTATCTCACCCTTGGTGTAAACAGATCGGTTTACATCTTGCCCCATTTGCCGAAGCAACGCTCGGGAAGGAATGTCATGTCACTGAAGAATAAGGTCGTCCTCGTTTCAGGCGCCAACCGCGGCATCGGCGCGGCAACCGTGCGCGAACTGCTCGGAGCCGGCGTCAAGAAGATTTACGCCACCGCCCGCAATCTTGCCTCGCTTCCCGATTTCGGCGATCAGCGCGTCGTGCCGCTGCAGCTCGACGTCACCAGCGACGCCTCCGTGGCGCAGGCGCTCGCCGCCGCTCCGGATGTCGATGTGCTGCTCAACAATGCCGGTAGCCTGGCCTTCAACGATTTCATCACCAGCTCGCATGAGGAGCTGAACGGTGACATGGAGACCAATTATCACGGCACGCTCCGCGTCATCCGCGCTTTCGTGCCGGGTTTTGCCGCCCGCGGTTCGGGCACGGTCGTCAATGTCGTCAGCATCGTCGGCCTCGTTTCCGCTCCGCCGCTCGGCAGCTACTCTGCCTCGAAGGCGGCGCTCCACTCCCTGACGCAGACGCTGCGCGGCACGCTGAAGCCTTCGGGCATCGATGTCATCGGCATCTATCCAGGCCCGATCGATACCGACCTCGCCAAGCATATCCCGCTGCAGAAGGTGACGCCGGAGCATGCTGCCGCCAACATCGTTCGCGGCCTCGAAAACGGCGATGCCTACATCTTCCCGGACCCGACGGCACAGCAGATCGAGCATCTCTGGGCCAATGATGGCCGCAGCCTTGAGGCGGCCATGGCGGCCGCGGGCTGACATCGCTCCCGATCAATGCGGGGCCGGTCCTGCCGGCCTCGCTTCGAGCCCCTTTGCATAATGCAGGCGGCCCTCACATATAGGATGGGATACCGCCCGTCCCCTGCTCCAAGGCCACCATGCTCCCGATCTCGTTTTTCGCCCGCGTCCTGACGTTCGGCATCCTGCTGCATCTCTATGTCGGCATCCGGCTGACCTCCGCCGTCCCGGCAGGTAGCTGGGTCACCTGGTTCGCGGTGGTCTTCCTTCTCGTATCGCTCATCCTGATCCCGCTCGGCATGTCGGCCCGGCTCATTGCCCGGCAGCCGCTTTCCGACCGGATTGCCTGGGCGGGCCTCTCGGCGATGGGCTTCTTTTCGTCGCTGCTGGCGCTGACGGTGCTGCGCGACATCATTCTGATCACCGCCAATATCTTCTCCTGGATGACCGGAAATACGCAGGCGCTCCCGCCGCTTACCGCCTATAGCGCCGTAGCCGTTCCCGTCCTGGCACTGGCGCTCAGCCTGCTCGGGCTCTATTACGCCCGCCGCGTCGCGCCGGTGAAGACGGTCGATGTGCCGATAGCGGGGCTCGATGACGATCTCGATGGTTTCACCATCGTCCAGGTCAGCGACATCCATATCGGCCCGACGATCAAGCGCGGCTATGTCGAGCGCATCGTTGCATCGGTCAATGCGCTGGAGCCGGATCTGATCGCCGTCACCGGCGATCTGGTCGATGGTTCCGTCTCACAGCTGCTGTCGCATACGCAGCCGCTGAGGGCGCTGTCCGCCCGCCACGGCGCCTTCTTCGTCACCGGCAATCACGAATACTATTCCGGCGCCGATCCCTGGATCGCCGAGTTCCGCCGCCTCGGGCTGAACGTGCTGATGAACGAGCATGTGGTGATCGACCACGGTACGGCCCGCGCGGTGGTCGCCGGGGTCACGGATTACGGCGGCGGTCACTTCGATCCGGCGCATGAGAGTAATCCGGCAAAGGCGATCGACGGCGCGCCCGATGTGCCCTTCCGGCTGCTGCTGGCCCACCAGCCGCGCAGCGCCGCAGCGGCGTCCGAGGCAGGCTTCACGCTGCAGCTCTCCGGTCATACGCATGGCGGCCAGTTCCTGCCATGGATGTTCTTCGTGCGGCTGCAGCAGCCCTTCGTTCACGGGCTGGCAAAGCTCGGCGATCTCTGGGTCTATACCAGCCGCGGCACCGGCTATTGGGGACCGCCGCTGAGGCTTGCAGCACCCTCCGAGATCACCCGTTTGAGGCTGGTGCCCGGCCGCTGAGCGAGCGGGCACCAGGAGAGTTTAATCTTAGCGGCCGGCCGCTCTCGTATGCATGACGAAGCCGCTTTCGGCGGGTTCGATCAGCACGCTGACCTCGGCAAGGTCGGCGAGATCGGCGACATGGGTTCCGGCGCAATACATCTGCGCATCCTGGCCATCCAGGCTGCACTGCCACAGGCGGCGCGCATCGAGCGTCGAGGGAACCGGAGTCAGCGAGACCGCGCCCGGTGCCGAGAGCCAGCCCTTCAGCGTCTCGTTTGCTGCGGCGATCACGTCAGGCAGATCGGCGATGAAGCGGTCGAGCTCGAAACCCTTTTTGCGCAGCGTCTTGCCCACCCGGTAGGTATCGACGGAGACATTCTCCGACAGCGACGCGCTGACGATCGCTTCCTTGTCGAGATCGGGGCTGCCGAGGCTATCGACGGCCGCACCTTCCTTCGTCCAGTAGGCCTTGGAAGCGCGGTTCAGCGCGAAGGCTGAGAGATGCGCGGCGGTATGCGCGACGCTGAGCTTGCGGCGGTAATCGGCATCGACCTCGATCGATACGGCGCTACCGATAGCCGGCTTCGCGCCGCTGACGACATGCACGACGACGCTCTTCCATTCGTCGCCGGTGCGGCCAAGCGCGCGGGCATCTTCGCCGAGCACAAGCTCGCCGGTCTCGCTATTGGCCATTCCGGTCAGGGCATCGACAACAGGATGGCTGACACCACCGGCGCCGGTCATGGTGCCGCGGTCGGCCGGCTGGTCGGGCCAGCGGAAGCTCACCGGATGAACCGGCGTGCTGTCGCAGACGACGAGCGTGTTGCCGTCTTCTCCGGCGCCGGCAAACAGCACCGTGCCGCTGCCCTTCACCTCGCCGGCGGCGAAGGTGACCAGCGTGCTTTCCCTGACATCAGTTTCAAAACGCATATGCTTTTTCCTAGAGATTATTTCAGAGCCACTGCTTGAGCAGGGCAAGATCGACATTGCCGCCGGAGACGACGCAGACCACCGGGCCCTTGCCGCGCACGCGGTCGCGATTGGCAAGCAGGCCGGCAAGAGCAGCCGCGCCGGCAGGCTCCGGCATCAGCTTGCAGCGCTGCATCAGGAGCTTCATCGCCTCGACGATCTGCTCGTCATTGACGAGGAGCACATCCTCGAAACGCTGGCGCACCAGCTCGAAGCATTTCACACCCGCGCTCGGAGCCGCAAGACCATCGGCGATCGTCTTGACGACGGGCAGGCGCACGGCGCTGCCGGTTTTCAGGCTTTCATACATGGCGGGCGCCCCCTCCGGCTCGATGCCGAAGAGCGCGACGGCGCGGTCCTGGGCGATCGCCGCCTTGGCGAGACCACCGGCCATGCCGCCGCCGCCCATGCCGAGGAAGATCGTGCCAACGTCCGGCAGATCCTCGAAGATCTCGCAGCCGAGCGAGGCATGGCCGGTCATCAGCGCGTCGTCGTCATAGGAGGAAATATAGGTGAGGCCGCGCTCCTTGGCCGTATCGAGGCAGAACTGCGCGGCTTCCTGCGGCGTGCCGTGGAGGATCACTTCCGCGCCGTAATCTTTCGTCGCCTGAACCTTTGTGGGGTTGGCGGTGGCCGCCATGATCACGACCGTCTTCACGCCGAGGACTGCACCGGCATAGGCAAGCCCCTGCGCCGCGTTACCGGCGGAGAAGGTGATCGCACCGGCAGCACGTTCGGCGTCGGAGAGCGACATCAGCGCCCAGATCATCCCGCGCGGCTTGTAGGAACCGGTCTTCTGCAGAAGCTCGGCCTTCAGATAGACCTCCTCGCCGATCATCTTCGACAGGGTGGTGGAGCGCCAGAGCGGCGTGCGGTGGATGTGCGGCTGAACGGCGCTGCGGGCGCGTTCGATATCGGCGAGCAAGCTCATGATGATCCTTCTCCGTCCTGACTATGAAAAAGCGACGCTGGCGCCAAGCCCGCGCTCGGCAGCGGCTGTATAAAGGTAATGCGCGCAGACGAGATCCTCGACCGGGATGCCGAGCGACTTGTAGATGGTGATCTCATCGTCCGTCCGGCGTCCGGTCTTGCTGCCGGTGAGGATCTCGCCGATCTCGGCCAGAATATGATCGTCGCCGACGCGCCCTTCGCGCTTGGCAGCGAGAAACTCGCCGCCCTGCAGCAGGGTCGAAGGCTTGTAGTCGACGAAGAACCGGGCCTTCTCGACGGCATCGACATCGATCTCGCGGGCTGCGGCAACGCTCGAGCCGACGACGTTGACATGCGCTCCAGGGCTGATCATCCGTCCTGCCAGGATCGGTTCGGCCGCCCCTGTTACCGTGCAGATCAGGCTCGCGCCTGCGACGGCCGCTTCGACGGTCGGGGCAATCTCGATCTCGCAATCGACGGCTTCCCGGCCTTCCCGGGCGAAATGCGCGGCACGCTCGGCCGAGCGGCCCCAGACGCGAACGCGCCGGAGCTTGCGGACGGCGGCCATGGCGCGCAGATGCTGCAGCGCCTGCTCGCCATAGCCGAGGATCGCCAGATCATCCGCATCGGCCCGCGCAAGAAGCCGGGTCGCCAGCGCACTCGCGGCAGCCGTGCGGATCGCCGTCACCTCGCCGCCGTGAACGATCGCCACCGGCGCGCCACCTTCGGCCTCGAAGAGGGCGATGATGCCGCGATGCGACTGCAGGCCCTTCGCACCGTTTTCAGGGTAGACCGCGGTGAGCTTGGCGCCGAAGCTTGCCGGCGCATTCATGGCGCCGGGCATCAGGCCGAAGCCGCGGCCCTGATCGCCGGGCAGGCCGATGATCCAGCGCGGCGGCTGCAGTGTCTCGCCCTTGGCGGTCGCCTGCATGGCCTGTTCCATGAGGCCGATGCAAACGGGCATGGTCAGCAATTCGCGGACGATGGGCTGGTCGATGATGCGTAATGTCATGCTGGGGTCATTTCGGCATTGGTGTTTCGTCATTGAGGCGGATGCGTTCGGCCACCTCGCGGAAGACCTGGCGCCCACGGAACCAGATCATTTCGCGCCAGTCGTCGCGGTCGGGGCAGTGGATATCGCGCCAGCGTCGGCGGGCGGCGCGCGCTTCGCCAGACAGGCGATCCGCATCGCGCCACAGCAGCGCGTCATTGCGCTCCAACCGGGCGCGCTGGCCATCAGCCAGCCATGCGCCACCGAATTCCAGGCACATGGCGATCACGTCGGCATGCGGCAGCTGGCTTTCGCAATAGCCGTAGAAATGGCCGTGCTGGATGAATTCCTCATGGGCACGATCGCCGGCAAGCGGCGCCTCGATGGTCGGGCCGAACAGGATGTTCGCCTTGTCGAGCTGCGGTCCGCCCGGCATGTGCCAGAGCGGAATGCCATACCCGTAGGGACCGTAACCGGTGTGGATATCGATGACGGCGATGCGCTTCGCCTTGCCGCAATAGCGGGCGAAGATTTCGTCGATCGTCTTGCGGCTCCAGACCGGCGCGGCACCGCCATAGGAGGGAGCATCGGGGAAGGAATATTGGCCGCCCTGCAGCGTCATGCCGGCGGTCAGGCGGCCATGCTGCTCGCGATAGGCGGCGAGCGCCGCATCGGCGGCACTGCGGCTGGTGGCATCGTCTTCGGGGCACATGACGTGCTCGTAGAGTTCCGCATAGTCGGGATTGGCAGGCGGGCTGGCGAAGTCGACATAGTGCCGGTTGAGATCGACATTGTCTTCCTGCTGGCGGCGGTCCCAGGCCATGCCCCAGGGATTGATCGCATGGATATGCAGCATCGCGACATCGTCGGGCAGCGCCATGCCGGCACGAATCCAGCCGATCTGGCAGGCCGATCCGGCCCAGCCCTCGACACCATGCGTGCCGGAGACCGAGACGACGAGATAGGGCGCGTCGGCGCGGCCAAAATAGGCGACGTCAGTGGCGAGCGCCTCGCCATCCGGCCCCTTCCCGGGATGCGGGAAGGCGTCGAGCCTTGCGGCACCGGAGCAGGCCTCGCGGAACTTGTGGCGAGCCGAAGCAAAGTCGGCCGAGAAGTCACCCAGGAAACTGCGGTCGTCCATGGCTGCGCCTCCGGTCTTCATGCCAGCGCCCGCTCTGCCGTTGCCGCCAGAAGGCTTGCGCCGCGCACCAGGATATCGTCGTTGAAGTCGTAACCCGGCTGATGCAGGCCGGCGCCCTCGCCCGTCTCGCCGTTGCCGATCCAGATATAGGCACCCGGCAGATGCTGCAGGAAGACGCCGAAATCGTCGCCCGCCATGGTCGGCGGCAGGCTTTCGAGCTCGCTTTCGCCGAAGAGATCGGCGGCAACGTCGCGGATCAGCTTGCCTTCCGCCCTTGTATTCACAACCGGCGGGCAGAGCCCGTCGTCGAACCGAATGCTGCCCTGCGCACCGGCAATCGCGGCCGCAGAGCCGACGATCTCTTCGAGGCGGCGCTGAATCAGCCTCAGCGTATCGAGGCTGAAGGCACGGAAGGTGCCGGTCAGCACCGTCTTCGTCGGAATGATGTTCTGGGCGATACCGCCCTGGAAGGAGCCGATCGTCACGACCGATGCGCTCAGGGGATCGATCGCGCGTGCCGCGATCTGCTGGACGCCGGTGACGAAATGGCCACCAGCCAAAATCGGGTCGCCCGTCAGATGCGGCATCGCCGCATGGCCGCCGCGCGCCGTGAAGGTGACCTCGAATTCACCGGTTCCGGCCATCACTGGCCCATCATGGACAACGACGGCACCGGCCCGAAGGCCCGGCCAGTTGTGAAGGCCAAAGATCCGCTCTGCCGGGAAGCGGGCGAGAAGCCCGTCGTCGATCATCATCTGCGCGCCGCCGTAGCGCTCCTCGGCGGGCTGGAAGAACAGATAGACGGTGCCGCGGAACTGACGGGTGCGGGCGAGATGCGTCGCAGCGCCGATCAGGATCGCCGTGTGGCCGTCATGGCCGCAGGCATGCATCTTGCCGGTCGTCTTTGAGGCATAGGGCAGACCGCTCTGCTCATGGATCGCCAGCGCATCCATATCGGCGCGCAGCGCCACGGATGGCCCAGGCGCCGAACCATGGATGACACCGACGACGCTATGGCCGCCGATTCCGGTATGAACCTCGATGCCGAGCTCGCGAAGGCGATCGGCGACGAAGGCCGCCGTCCATTCTTCCTCCAGCGACAGCTCCGGATGCCTATGCATCTCGTGGCGCATCGCCTTCAGGCTAGGAAAGGCATCTGCAATCAACTCAAGCACGGCACTCACTCCCGAAAACCACCGCCTGCATGCGTGACATCACGCGTCTCCCGCAATCACTGCCGAGGCGATCGCCACGTCCTGCACGGCAAGACCGGTGAGCGAGGCAATCGTCACCTGGTCGGCGCCGGAGCGCGCCTTGGCATCGCCGGCAATTATCTGGCCGAGTTCGCTGACGCGGCCGATATCCACCGTACCGGCATCGAGCGCGCCCTTCAGATCGCCGCGAAGCGATCCCTGGACGCGGCTGTCGACGACGACCATGTCGGCTGCCGAAAACACATCGGCATGCAGCTCGCGCTTCTCCGGCGTATCGGCGCCCATTGCGGTGATATGCGTGCCCTTGCGGATCATCGCGCCATGCAGATGCGGGACGATGCTCGGCGTCGTCGTGACGATGATCCGGCAGCGCTCGGCCACTTCCTCGACACTTCCGGCAACGGTCACCGAATAGCCGTCCTGCCGCATTTTTCCGGCATAGGCTTCGGCGCCTTCCTTGCGGCGGCCCCAGACGAGCACGTTCTTGCAGGGACGGACCGTCTGCAGGAATTTCACCTGCAGTTCCGCCTGCATGCCGGTGCCGATGACGCCGATCGTGTCGACCTCAGCGGGCGCCAGATATTTAGCCGCGACCGCACCGGCGGCTGCCGTGCGGATATCCGTCAGGTGCCCGCGATCGTCGAGAATGGCGGCAAGCGCCCCCGTCTGGCGCTCGAAGGCGAGCATCAGACCGTTGCTGCTCGGCAGGCCATGGCGCGGGTTTTCATAGAAACCCGAGGCGATCTTCACGACATAGAATTCGCCGCCGCCGATATAGCCATACTTGATGTGCACATCGCCGGGCGGATTATCGAAGATCAGCTCGCCCGGAGCCGGAACGATCGCATCACCCGCCGAGAAGGCGCGGAACGCCTCCTCGACACAGACGACCGGATTGATCGCGGTCAGGCGGCTGCGGATTTCCTCGAGCGAGAAAAGACGGGCGGAGGCGGTCAAATGACGCTCCTCAGAACATCGCGGCTGACATTGGCGCCGCAGATGACCGCGACCGAACGGCCACGGGTCCATTCGGGCGCGACCTTGCAGAGACCGGCCAGCGCCACGCCGCCGGCGCCTTCGAGCAGCATGTGGTGGCCGTCGATGAAGGTGCGCATCGCCTCGGCGATCTCGTCTTCGGAAACGTCGACCCAGTGATCCACCAGATCACGGCAGAAGGGGAAGGTGATCGTATCGGATTCCAGGCCGCCGGCCGTGCCGTCCGAAAGCGTATCCTCAGACGGCAGGTCGAGAACGGAACCGGCCTCGACCGAGCGCGCCATGACGCAGGAATTCGCGGGCGAGCAGCCGATGATGCGGGTCTTCGGCGAGACTGCCTTCATATAGGCGGCAATGCCGCCGATCAGGCCACCGCCGCCGACGGAGACGAAAAGATTGTCGATCGGCTGGCCGGCGCTCTGGCGCATCAGCTCGACGCCGATCGTGCCCTGGCCGCGCATGACCTCATAGTCGTTGTACGGCGGAACGTAGAGGCAGCCATGCTCCTTGGCATAAGCGCGGGCATGGATTTCCGTGTCGATGCTGTCATCGCCGTAGAAGGCGACTTCGGCGCCGAGCTTGCGGATGTTGGCAACCTTCGACGGCGAGGCGCCCTCGGGAACGAAGACCAGGCCATTGCCGCCGATGACGCGCAGCGCGTAAGCGACGGCCGCACCGTGATTGCCGGAGGAAGCGGTGACCACCTTGGTCTTTGCCGCCTCATCGCCCATGGCGAGGATCTTGTTCAGCGCGCCGCGCAGCTTGAAGGATCCGGTGTGCTGCAGGTTTTCGAGTTTCAGCAGAACTTCCTGGCCGATCTTGTCCGAGAAAGTCGGCGATGCCTCCAGCAGCGTTTCGCGTGCGTAAGGGCGGATGCGGCGTTCTGCCGCTTCGATGGTCTCAGAAATGCTCACATAAAACTCCATTCTTGAATGCTGACGGGCGATCGTCTCAGCGGGCCGAAGACTAGACAAAAAATCCATGGGGAGACACTGCGTCTGCATCCTCAACCTCTGCTCGAGAAAAGGCGGTTCCGCGACGTCAGATGCTATGAAATCCAGCCCTAAGTAGCGATTTCGCAGCTAACGGCACGCAATCCACTTCCTCCCTGAACACTTCCTATACCCGGACGAGATTTGAGACAATATGTCTTGTTTGACAAAATGTCTTACAGGGCGTAACCGTTAAGCATGAAGGAAGTTCTGAAGCCATACGTTCCCGTTTGCCAGGCGATTGCGACGCTGCTGCAGCCGCATGCCGAAGTCGTGCTGCACGACCTTGCGACCGGCAACATCGCCTTTATCGCCAACGCCTTTTCCAAGCGCCGGCCGGGGGACTCCTCGATGACCGATGTGGAAGTGGCGATCTCGATCGACTCCTCCGTCATCGGCCCCTATCGCAAGACCAATTGGGACCGCCGCCAGCTGCGCTCGGTCACCGCAGTCCTGCGCGACCACGCCAACCGGCCGGTCGGGCTGCTCTGCATCAACCTCGATATTTCGGTGTTCGAGGGCGCGGTCGAGTTCATCCGCAACCTCATCCAGTTCTCGCCGCCTTCCGAACCGCCGGAAGCGCTGTTCAAGAGCGACTGGAAAGAGGTCGTCAGCGCCACGATCGACGCCTATCTGCGCGAGCGGCATCTGACGGAAGCCGGCCTCAGCAAGGACGATCTCAGCGAGCTCGTCTCCATTCTCGACAATCAGGGACTGTTCTCGATCCGCAACGCCACCCCGTACATCGCCGAGGTGCTGAGGATGTCGAGAGCGACGCTCTACAAGCATCTCAAGGATCTGAGAGACAAGAAGAGCGGCAGGAATTCTCCGGGAGCCAGGGCGCTCCAGGAGGAAATTTGAGGCTATCCGGCGCCCCCGCCGGCCGGCCTTCGGCAACCACCTCATAAAGATAAAGGGAACTGAGACATGAATAGAACTATCGCTGCGGCCGCTTTCGCCGCACTCGGCCTGCTCGGCCTTTCGGCATCCTCCGCCTTCGCTCAGGAAAAGCTGACCATCGCCACCGAAGGCGCCTACCCGCCCTTCAACTTCAAGCAGGCCGACGGCACGCTCGCCGGCTTCGACGTCGATATCGCCAAGGCGCTCTGCGACAACATGAAGGTCGAGTGCAAGATCGTCGCCCAGGATTGGGACGGCATCATTCCGGGCCTGCTCGCCCATCACTACGACGCGATCGTCGCTTCGATGTCGATCACCGAGGAGCGCAAGAAGAAGATCGCCTTCACCGACCCCTATTACCACACGGCCGGTGCGCTCGCGGTTCTGAAGTCCGCTCCCCTCGCAGGCAACACGCCTGACGACCTGAAGGGCAAGACGCTCGGCGTCCAGTCCTCCTCGACCTTCTCGACGCTGATCGAAGACAAGTACAAGGATGCCGACGTGCGCCAGTACGGCACCGTCGACGAAGCCCTGCTTGACCTCGTCGCCGGCCGCGTCGATGCCGTCATGGCCGACAAGATCACGCTGACCGAATGGTTCAAGAAGTCGGGCAATGACTGCTGCCAGCTCGCCGGCAACGACATCAAGGACTCGCACTATCTCGGCGACGGCGTCGGTATCGGCATCCGCCAGGCCGAACCGGACCTGCAGGCCAAGCTGAACAAGGCGCTCGCCAATATCGTTGCCGACGGCACCTACAAGACGATCAACGCGAAGTACTTCCCCTTCTCGATCTACTAAGCCGTCGCGCCCGGAGACGAAAAGGCCATGGAAACCCTTGGATTTGGCGCGAATGGCTGGGGCGGCCAGCTCCTCGCCGGCACATTGCTGACGATCGAGCTGGCACTGACAACCCTGCCGTTCGGCTTTGCCCTCGGGCTTGGCCTTGCCCTGATGAAGAATGCCCGCAGCAAGCTGCTGCGGGCAATCGGCGAAGGCTTCACGACAGCCTTTCGCGGCCTGCCCGAACTGCTGACGCTGCTGCTCATCTATTACGGTTCGTCCATCGCCATTCGCACCGTCGGCGAATGGATGGGCTACAGCGTCAATCTCGAACTCAGCCCGTTCATCGCCGGCGTCATCGCGCTCGGCGCGGTCTTTGCTGCCTATTCCAGCGAAGTGCTGCTCGGCGCACTGCGCGGTATCGACCGCGGCCAGATCGAAGCCGGTCTCAGCCTCGGCCTGAAACCCTTTCCGCTGTTCCTCAAGGTGATCTTCCCGCAGCTCTTGCGCCCGGCCCTGCCCGGTCTCGGCAATTGCTGGCTGGCGCTACTGAAGGAAACGTCGCTTGTTTCCGTCATCGCTCTCGACGACATCCTGCGCCAGGCCTATCTGGCCTCGGGCCAGACCAAGCAGCCCTTTCTCTTCTATGCCGCCGCCTGCACGATCTACCTGCTGCTGACGATGCTCTCGAGCACGGTGCTGATTGCGCTCGAACGCTATGCCAACCGTGGCTGGGGGCATGCGCGATGATCGATCTCGACGTTTTCCAGCAATATGGCGGACGCCTGTTTTCCGGCCTGCTCGTCACCATCGAGCTGACGGTCATTTCCATCACGCTCGGCGCCGTCCTCGCCGCGCTGCTGACCTGGGCCAGGCTGTCCGGCCCGAAGGCGGTGCGGGCTGCGGCCTTCGCCTATTCCTATGCGGTGCGCGGCACGCCGCTGCTTGCCCAGGTCTTCCTGGTCTATTACGGTTCCGGACAGTTCCGGCCCGAACTGCAGGCGCTCGGCCTCTGGCAGCTGTTCCGCGAGCCGCAGTTCTGCGTGCTTCTGACCTTCAGCCTCAACACCGCCGCCTACCAGTCGGAAATCTTC
The DNA here is from genome assembly GCF_047325115.1 of Rhizobium sp. Rhizsp82. Taxonomy (NCBI): domain Bacteria; kingdom Pseudomonadati; phylum Pseudomonadota; class Alphaproteobacteria; order Hyphomicrobiales; family Rhizobiaceae; genus Rhizobium; species Rhizobium sp. Rhizsp82. The sequence continues at coordinate 126,723 of NZ_CP168571.1, forward strand.
CGCGGCGCGGTTCTCGCCGTCCCGCGCGGACAGATGGAAGCCGCGAAAGCGCTTGCACTCAGGCCGTTCCTGGCGACCTTCCTCGTCGTCGTGCCGCAGGCAATCCGCCACGGCCTGCGCGGCTTCGGCAACGAGGTGGTGCTGGTGCTGAAAGGCAGCGCAGTCGCCAGCGTCGTCACCGTCTACGACCTGCTCGGCGCCACGCGCTTTGCCTTCCAGCGCACCTATGATTTCCAGCTCTATATTGCGGCGGCGATCGTCTACATCATCATCGTCGAGCTGCTGCGCCGCGGCTGGAATCACCTGGAAGCTCGCTTCCGGCTGAAGGCTGCCCGCTAGTCCAGCCGGCGCTCTTATCGACCTCGACGCGGGCGGCAAGCAGGCCGCCCGGCGCATGATGCTCCCCGTCCGCTAAGGCTTTGCTGCGGCTATGTTACCGGCCGATGTGCAATCGTGAAGGAACGGGCTTGTCCACAGCTGCGTTTTCCAAACGGTAGAAATCGCGTGCCCGGCATGCGATTGACTGATGCGGAATCGCTGACGAGGACATGATGGCTTTCGATTTCGGCATGCTTCCGATTGCTCTTGCTGCAGCAATCGTCGCACCCGCCGCCGCTCCGCAGGAGACGGCGCCGGCGATGCTGCCATTCGGCATATCGCAGGACATGCGCCCCTCAACGCTCGGCTGCGAGGCGATCGATGGCGGCGGCAGCAGCACGAGCGATGCGACCGGACAGTATGTCTGCAAGGGTGCGCCGGAAGCGAGCGATCTCTTCAGCGAATATATCCTCGCCTATGTGAAGGGCACCGGGATCTGCAATATCTCGGCGGTCTCCTCCTATATCGCGGAGGACAGCGACGGAAGGAAAACCCGCGCGCTGTTCGGCAAGGCCTACGCGCTGATGAGCCAGCAGCTCGGCAAACCCGACGAAACGGTCGATCACGCCACCAGCAACGAATTCCGCGACAACCGGCAGTTCGAAGAGGCGATCATCAGCGAAGACCGGCAGATCTTCGACCAGTGGAACGACCTCTCGCTGCGCTTCGGCAATGCCGAGTCCGCTAGCCTGACGATATCGGGCAGCGACGAGCTCGGCCTCGCCGTCTACGGCATCTTCCGCTTTGCCGGCAATGACGACTGCCTGCGCAAGATGGAACTGGCGACCGGCCGCTCCGCCGGCGAATAACTCTTCCTCACTGGTGAACCGCCGCGAGCGCGATGCCGTCGGCAACCTCCTGGCAACGGTCCGTCAGGTTGGCGGTCGCAACGCGCAGGTGGCTGCTCGGCAGGACCGAGAACTTCGCGCCCGGATGAACCGCGATGCCGCGGGCGGCGAGCGTCACCAGAGCAAACGGCTCCGAGGAAACCGGCACCCATGCACATAATCCGCCCCCATGGGCCGCCTCGACCCCGCGCTCGCCAAGCGCATTGATCAGGTCGGCGCGGCGTTTGATGTAGATGTCGCGCGCCCGCTCCAGCGTTTCGCCGGTTGCGGGATCGCGAAGCAGCCAAGCGGCCGCGGATTGCAGGATGCGGCTGGTCCAGCCGGCGCTGAAGGCGCGGTAGGACTGAATCTGCTCAATCATCGCCCGAGAGCCGGAGAGCACCGCGAGCCGGAGATCCGGGCCATGGGTCTTCGAGAAGGACAGGATGTGGATAACACGATCAGGATAGAGCGAGCCCAGCGAATGGCGCGGCGCCGACGAAATATCGGCAACGCCGTCGTCCTCGACGATCAGCGTATCGCTATCTTTCAGGATCGCCGCCAGTGCCTCCATCCGCTCGGCGCTGACACTCTGGCCTGTGACGGAATGGATGCGAGGCTGGAAGATGAAGGCTGCCGGGCGCAGCCGCATCGCCGCTTCCAGTGACGCCGGAACCGGCCCCTCGCCATCGCATTGGACCGGCAGGATGCGCACGCCGCGGTCTTCGAGAATATCGAGGAGACGCATCCCGGTCGGGACCTCGATCGCCACCGAGGCCCCCGGCGTTACCAGCGCATGGATCAGCGTATAGACAGCATTGTAGCCGCCATTGGTCGCGAGAAAGGCTTCCGGCTCGTAGGGCCATGAACGCCTGACCGCCTCTTCCAGCTCCGGCAGGATGCGGCTGCGCTCGTAGCTGTTCAGGTTCTCGGCCGAGGCGCCATAGGCCATGGCTTCGGCAAGCTTCGGCAGCAGGCGGACATCGGGCACAGCCGCCGTGAGGTCCAGCACCCCCTCGCCATAGTCGCCGACGCTTGCCAGGCGCTCCGGTTTGGCAATGAAGCGATCGCCGCTGACCCAGGTGCCGTTGCGGCCGCGGCCGCTGATGATTTTCTGCCGCCGCAGTTCGCTCCAGGCCTCGGAGATCGTCGCGGGGCTGATCCCGAGCGCGAAGGCGAGATCGCGGATCGCCGGCAATTTGGTGCCGACAGGCAGCGCGCCGGCGCGGATCAAGGCACTGGTTTCAATCGCGATTCCGCGAATCGTACGATCGTTCAATTTTTCAGCAAACCAGTTTGCGTCCCGTATTTCGCTCATTTTCGCGCCATTTTTTAATGTTCAATAACGTAATAACATTTGATCAATGTATTTTGAACATTTATCGATCATGAACACAAGCTTTTTAAGAGTAGATGCACATGCCCCTGACCTTACGCCTCGCCCTTCGTGACTGGGACTACATGACGCCGCTGGTTCTCGGTGACGTCTCCTCGCCAAAGCTCGACATCAAGGTCGATCGCGTCGGCACGCTGCTTTCGCATGTCGGCAAGAGCGACAGCTATGACGCCGCCGAAATGTCCTTCAGCCGCTACACGCAGCTGCGCATCGACGGCGACGAGAGCGTCGTCGGCATTCCGAACTTCATCATGCGCGGCTTCCGCCATCGCTGCATCGTCACGACCAAGGACAGCAAGCTGCGCGAACTCGGTGATCTCGCCGGCAAGCGCATCGGCGTCACCGGCTGGCGCGACTCCGGCAATACCTGGACGCGCGCCGCCGTGCGCCGCGAAGGCGTCGGCGTCGAGGATGCCATGTGGTATGCGGGACGCCTGACCGAGGCGCATCCGATCGTCGACCGCCTCGACGGCTTCGGCCGCGCTGGGCGCATCGAAGCCGCTCCCGGCGAGCGCCCGATGGTCGAGCTGCTGAAGGAAGGTGTGCTCGACGCGATCTTCACGCCCTTCATGCCCGACGGCTACTTCGCCAGCGGCTCGCCCTTCCGCCAGCTTCTTTCAGACTTCCGAGGCGCCGAGCGTCGCTATTTCGACGAGGTGGGCTATGTACCCGGTATGCACCTGATCGGCATCAAGTCGGAGATCGCCGCCGAGCATCCCTGGGTGATCGAAGAGCTCAGCCGCCTGATCGATGAATCGCAGCGCATGTGGCTCTCCAAGCGGCGCAAATATGCCGAGACGACGCCCTTCATGTTCGACGAGCTTCTTAAATGCGCCGCCGAACTGCCCGAAGGTTGGGATGCGAGCGGCTTTGCGCCCAACCGCAAGATGATCGCCGATTTCGCCGGAGAGCTTCATGCCCAGGGCATCCTGCCGCGGCTGATGACGCCGGAAGAACTCTTTCCACTCGACATTGACGGCAGACCGGTAGCTGCCGCCGCCTGACACCCGAGAATATCAAATCAAAAAGGGGAATGACCATGCAATTGAAGAAAATGACCACTCTTGCGCTCGCCGGCGTCATGCTCTCCGGAGCGGCCCTGGCGCAGGATCTGCCGAAGCTTTCGGTCAACGAGGAGCTGAAGGCGAAGCTGCCAGAGGCGATCCGCACGGCTGGCAAGATGATCTCCGTCAATAACGGCTCCTTCCCTCCCTATGAAATCGTCACCGGCACCGAGATGACCGGCGCCAGCGCCGATCTGACCGACGCGCTCGGCCAGATCCTCGGCGTCACGATCGAGCATGAAACGGTCGGCGGCCTTCCCGCCCTCCTTGCTGGCGTCAATTCTGGCCGCTACCAGTTCGCCTTCGGCCCCGTCGGCGATTTCAAGAGCCGCGAAGAGGCCAACGACTTCGTCGACTGGGTTCAGGAATTCGTCGTCTTCGCCGTTCAGAAGGGCAATCCGAAGGCGATCACCTCGCTCGACAGTGCCTGTGGCAACCGCATTGCTGTCATGGCCGGCGGCTCGGCCGAAAAGGTCATCCAGGTCCAGGCCGAGAAGTGCAAGACCGACGGCAAGGACCCGATCGAAGTGCAGTCCTTCACCGACCAGCCGAGCTCGATCCTGGCGGTCCGCTCCAAGCGTTCGGACGCCTTCTTCTCCTCCCAGGCACCGCTCACCTATTTCGTCTCGCAGGCCAATGGCCAGCTGGAACTGACGGGTGTCGGCCAGAAGAACGGCTTCGAAGCGCTCTATCAGGGTGCCGTGGTTCCCAAGGGTTCGCCGCTCGGCCCCGTTCTGCGTGACGCGGTCAAGGTTCTGATCGATAATGGCACCTATGCGGCCATCATGAAGAAGTGGGGCCTCGAGAACAACATGATCAAGGAGCCGGGCATCAACCTCGGCGGGACGTTGCCGAAATGAGCACTGATATCAAGAACACCGCATCGCCACCCGGCGATGCGGCAGCTCGGGATGTGGCGCATGCCCACAAACCCTTCCCCACCGGCCGCGTCGCGGCCTGGGTCATCGTCCTGGCGATTGCCGCCTACTTTGCCTGGTCGATCGCCGGAAACGAAAATTTCGGCTGGCCCGTCGTCGCCAAGTATTTCTTTGATCCAGTCGTCATCAGCGGTCTCTATGTTTCGCTTGGCCTGACCGTCGTAGCGATGATCATCGGCGTCATCCTAGGCCTGCTGCTTGCCATCGCCCGCCTGTCAAAGGACGGCCTTGCCAACTCGCTCGCATCGCTCTTCATCTGGTTCTTCCGCGGCACGCCGCTGCTGGTGCAGCTGATCTTCTGGTACAACCTCTCGACCCTCTTCCCGACGCTGTCGATCGGCATCCCGTTCTTCGGGCCGACCTTCGTCAGCTGGGACACGAATTCCGTCATCAGTCCGATGACCGCCGCGATCGCCGGTCTCGCCCTCAATGAAGCAGCCTATATGGCCGAGATCATCCGCGGCGGCCTGCTTTCGGTCGACAAGGGCCAGTTCGAAACTGCCGAAGCCTTCGGCATGACCCGGGCAAGGGCGCTGCGCCGCATCATCATTCCGCAGGCGATGCGCTCGATCGTTCCGCCGACCGGCAACCAGCTGATCAGCATGATCAAGGCGACTTCGCTTGTCAGCGTCATCGCCATGGCCGACCTGCTCTACTCGGTCCAGTCGATCTACAACCGCACCTTCGAAGTCATCCCGATGCTGCTCGTCGCCGTCATATGGTACCTGCTCATCACCTCGGTCCTGAATGTCGGCCAGAGCTACATCGAGCGCTACTATAGCCGTGGCGACCGCCGCACCGGCGCCCCTAGGGCCGCGAAGGAGGCCGCCGTGCCGGCACCGGCTCTTGCTGCCGCACAGGAGGTGAGCCAATGAACGCGATCGCGACCATCGAGCCGCTCGTGCGCGCCCGAAATGTCCACAAGTCCTTCGACCAGCTCGAAGTGCTGAAGGGCATCGACCTCGACGTCGCCCCCGGGGAAGTCGTCGTCATCCTGGGACCGTCGGGCTCCGGCAAGTCGACCTTCTTGCGCTGTATCAACCGCCTTGAGACCATCAATCAGGGATCGATCGAGGTGGACGGCGAGCAGATCGGCTACAGCTTCCGCAAGGGCAAGCTGGTGCAGCTCTCCAATCACGCTGTCGCGCTCCAGCGCCGGAAGATCGGCATGGTGTTCCAACAGTTCAACCTCTACCCGCATATGACGGCGCTGCAGAACATCGTCGAGGCACCCGTCGGCATCCACGGCGAAAGCCGCAAGGAAGCGACCGAGAATGCCAAGCGCCTGCTGGAACGCGTCGGCCTCTCGGCCAAGGCGGACAACTATCCGCGCCAGCTCTCCGGCGGCCAGCAACAGCGCGTTGCCATCGCCCGGGCGCTCGCCATCAAGCCGAAGCTGATGCTCTTCGACGAGCCGACCTCGGCGCTCGACCCGGAACTGGTCGGCGAAGTGCTCGCCACCATGCGCGACCTCGCCAATCAGGGCCTGACGATGATCGTCGTCACCCACGAGATCGGCTTTGCCCGCGAAGCGGCCGACCGCGTGGTGTTCATGGATGGCGGCAAGGTTGTCGAACAGGGCAAGCCCGAAGACGTGCTCGGCAATCCGCAGCACCCCCGCACCCGAAGCTTCTTGTCGCGCTTTATCTGAGCGCGGCAATTCTCCTCCCGAAAAGATGCGCGCCGCTCGCCGCCCTCGCGGCAGCGGCCGCACTCCCGCAAGACCGGAACGGCCATGACCCTCAAGAACGATTTCGCCAGCCTCTCGGATCTCGAACCGATGAAGGCAGAGCTCACGGCGACCCGCCGCCACCTTCACGCCAATCCCGAACTCTCCTTCGAAGAAGCCGAAACCGCGCGTCTCGTCGCCGAAAAGCTCGAGGCCTGGGGCTATGACGTGACGCGCAATGTCGGCGGCCACGGTGTCGTCGCACGCATGACGGCCGGCAGCGGCAAGAAGAGCATGGCCATCCGCGCCGACATGGACGCGCTGCCGATCGCCGAGCAGACCGGCCTCGACTATGCGAGCAGGGTTTTCGGCAAGATGCATGCCTGCGGCCACGACGGCCATACGACCATTCTTCTCGGCGCCGCCGAATATCTGGCCCGCACCCGCCGCTTCAACGGCACGGTGACGCTGATCTTTCAGCCGGCAGAAGAAGCGGGTGCCGTCAGCGGCGCCCCGGCAATGATCGCCGACGGCCTGTTCGAACGCTTTCCCTTCGATGTCATCTACGGTCTGCACAATCATCCGGGCGCGCCCGAGGGCACCTTCCTGATGCGCTCCGGCCCGTTGATGGCAGCCGCCGATACCGCCGAGATCACCATCACCGGCAAGGGCGGCCATGCCTCGCGCCCGCACCTGACGATCGACCCCGTCGTCGTCGCCTGCCATCTCGTCGTCGCGCTGCAGACCATCGTTTCGCGCAGCGTCGACCCGACCCAGACGGCGGTCGTCACCGTCGGCGCGATCCATAGCGGCGAGGTTTCGAACGTCATTCCTGAAAGCGCCAAACTGCTGATCACCGTCCGGTCCTTCGATCCGAAGACCCGCGAACTCTTGGAAGCCCGCGTCCGCAAGCTGACGGAGTCCGTCGTCGACGGCTTCGACGCCACGGTGGAGATCGACTACGTCCACGGCCACCCTGTCGTCGTCAATTCCGAGGCGGAGACGGAATTTGCCTGGAAGGTTGCCGAAGAACTCGTCGGCGCCGACAAGGTGACGACCTGCGCCCTGATCCCCGGGAGTGAAGACTTCTCGCACTTCCTCGAACATAAGCCCGGCGCCTTCCTGCGCCTCGGCAACGGCGTCAACTCGGCCATCCTGCACAGCGCCAAATACGACTTTGCCGATGAAAGCCTGGTAGCGGGTGCTGCCATGTGGGCGCGATTGACCGAGCGCTATCTCGACGAATAGGCCTCAGGGCCGCTGCACCGCCTCTGAAGTGCGGCAGCCAACTGGTTCCAGGGAACGAAACCAGTTTCATGACGCCAGCGGCAGCCGTTTTCATCGGCTGCCTGCTTTGCTTGCGCGGATATGCCCAGAAACGCGCTTATCCCGTATATTATGAAAATTAATTTCATCAATGCGCTTTCAGGCCCGTTTTCGGTTGACGGCCCCTGATTTTTGTCCCAACTTGAAGAAAATAAATTACGAAATTGGGAACGTCATCGGGATGAAAGTGGGAATCATAGGGCTGGGATTCCGGCTCGGCTACCTCGGCCATGTCTTTACGGCTATCGACAGCAGCTTCGAAATCGTCGGCTATGTCGATCCGGAGCCCGCGGGTCTTCCGGGGCTGACGGAAAAGGGCATTTCGGTCGGCAAGGCCTATGGCACGCCGCAGGAACTGCTGGCCTCCGAAAAGCTCGATCTCCTGATGATCGGCTCTCCCAACCACATGCATCTCGACCACATCCGCCTCGGCCTCGAATCCGGCCTGAAGGTTTTCTGCGAAAAGCCGATCGTCACGACGATCGCCGAGAGCATCGAGCTCGCTCATCTGATGGCGAAATTCGGCCATGAGCGGCTGATGGTCGGCCTCGTGCTGCGCTACTCGCCGCTCTACAAGGACCTGCGCGCCATCCAGGCCGAAGGCAAGCTCGGCCAGATCGTCTCGATCGAGGCATCCGAGCATATCGAGCCCTATCACGGCGCCTTCTTCATGCGCGACTGGCGCCGCTACGAGCGCTATTCCGGCAGCTTCATGCTGGAAAAGTGCTGCCATGATCTCGATCTCTACAATGGCGTCGTCGGCGCACGTCCCGAGCGCGTCGCGAGCTTCGGCGGTCGCAAGAGCTTCATTCCCGCCAACGACCCGGCCCGCGAAGGCATCAACGATCTCGAACTCTTCCATCGCAAGCCGAGCGGCTGGATGGGCTCCGACAAGGTGTTCGACAGCGACGCCGATATCATCGACTACCAGGTGGCAATCGTCGAATATGCCAATGGCGTCGGCATGAACTTTCACACAAACCTGAACGTCCCCGACCAGTTCCGCCGTTTCGCGATCATGGGGTCGCGCGGCATGGCCGAAGGCGACTTCGTCCGTGGCTATCTCGATGTCCACGAGCAGCTGACTGGCAAAAAGGTCGTCGAGACGAAATATGCCGCGACCGAACTCTCCCAGCATTACGGCGCCGACGAGCAGATGGCGGCCGATATCCTGGAGAGCGTGCGCACCGGGTCCGAGCTTCCGGTCTCGACGCTCAATGCTCTGGAGGCCGGCATCCTGGCGCTTGCCATGGATGAAGCCCGCATGAAGAAGGCCGTCATCGACCTTCGTCCCGTCTGGGACAGGTTCGACGAGGCGCTACACGCCAGAGCGGCTTGAGGGAGGCGGCAAGATGAGTGCTCAGAAAAGTGCCGTCATCTTCGCCTGGATCCTTCTCCTTCCGGCAGTCCTTTACGTCCTGGCAATCGTTGCCTATCCGCTGGTCGACACATTCATCCTGTCGTTCACTGACGCATCGCTGCGTAAGGTCACGAACTGGGTCGGCTGGGTCAATTACGAGAAGATCTTCAATTCCACCTTCGCGGAAGTCATTCTGCGCACCTTCATCTGGACGTTCTTTTCGGTCGCCCTGAAGATGATCATCGGCACGTTCGGCGCTGTCATGCTGAATGCCGCCGTGCCCGGCCGTTCGCTGTTCCGGCTGCTGACCATGCCGCCATGGATCGTGCCGATGGCAATCGGCATCTTCATGTGGGGCTGGATGTATAATGGCCAGTTCGGGATGATCTCCGGCCTGCTGCAGCGCTTCGGCCTGGTCGATGGCCCCGTCGCCTTCCTTGCCTATGGCAGCACCGCCTTCTGGGCGACGATCGTGACCGACGTCTGGATCGGCGTGCCGCTGGTGACGATCTACTTCCTCGCCGCCATCCAGTCGATCCCGAAGGATCTCTATGAGGCCGCATGGACCGACGGCGCCGGCCGCATGTACCGCTTCCGCCGCATCACGCTGCCGCTGATGGTTCCCGCCATCATCACCATGTCGATGCTGTCGCTGATCGCGACCTTCAATTCCTTCGACATCATCTGGATCCTGACGCAGGGCGGTCCGAGCGGTGAAACGACGACGATGATCATCGACACCTATCAGACGGCAATCGGCTCGAAGAAATACGGTGAAGGTGCAGCCCGCGCCGTGCTGATCTGCATCTTCCTGTCGCTCTTCTGCTTCGCCTATTTCCGCGTCACCCGCCGCCTCAACCCGGAGAAGCGCGCATGAGCAGCCGTCCCATGATCGATCGCTACAGTTGGTGGGAAATCATCCTCATCTATTGTGGCATCGCGCTGTTTCTCTTCTTCGTGCTGTCGCCTTTCGTCGAAGGCTTCCTGGTATCCTTGAAGCCGCTCAGCCAGCTCTTCTCCTCGCCATACCGCTTCTGGCCGGAGAACGGCTCGTTCGAGGCCTACAGGACAATGTGGATCAGCGTGCCGGGCTTCGGGCGCTATATCTTCAACTCCTTCTTCATCTCGATCATCGTGACCGTCATCGTGCTCTGCCTGGTCATCCCGGCATCCTATGCCTTCGCGAAGTTCGAATTCCGCGGCATGGGCATCCTGCTCGGCGCCTTCCTGACGGTGAACATGTTCTCCGGCGCCGTGCTGCTCATTCCGCTTTTCCGCCTGATGCGCACGATGGGCGTGCTCAACACCTATTTCGCCATGATCGTGCCGGGTGTCGCCTTCCTGATCCCGTCGGCGATCTGGCTTCTGCGCACCTACATGATCCGCATTCCCCAGGAACTCAACGAAGCGGCCTATATGGATGGCGCCAGCCATTTCTACACGCTCCGCCGCGTCATTCTGCCAATTGCGATGCCGGGGATTATCGTCGTCGCGATTACCACCTTCATCGGCGCCTATGCCCAACAGTTCATCTTCGCGCTGACCTTCAACTCGAAGACTGAATACATGCCCCTGCCGGTGGGACTCTTCGCTTACTTCGGAAAGCAGGAGGTCATCTGGAACGAACTGATGGCGGCCTCCTTCGTCGGCATCGCGCCGGCGATGGTCGTCATCTTCTTCCTTCAGCGCTACCTTGTCGGCGGCCTGACCGCCGGTGCGGTGAAACAATAAGACCAAGAAAAGAGTGAACAGCTAACAACGAGAATGGGAGTCACGACGTGAACACTACCATCAAGACAGGCCTAATGGCGCTCGCCTTGCTCGGTTCGACGGCACTGACCGCGGTCACTGCCCAGGCAGCCGACAAGGAAATCAGCTGGATCTATTGCGGCGACACGATCGACCCGATCCACACCAAATACATCAAGGAATGGGAATCCAAGAACGAAGGCTGGAAGGTCGCGCCCGAAGTTGTCGGCTGGGCGCAGTGCCAGGACAAGGCTACGACGCTGGCAGCCGCCGGCACGCCCGTCGCCATGGCCTATGTCGGCTCGCGCACGCTGAAGGAATTCGCGCAGAACGACCTGATCGTTCCGGTTCCGATGAGTGACGACGAGAAGAAGGGTTACTACCCGCACATCGTCGACACCGTCACCTTCGACGGCAACCAGTGGGGCGTTCCGATCGCCTTCTCGACCAAGGCCCTCTACTGGAACAAGGATCTCTTCAAGCAGGCCGGTCTCGACCCCGAGAAGCCGCCGAAGACCTGGGCCGAAGAAATCGAGATGGCAAAGACCATCAAGGAAAAGACCGGCGTTCCGGGCTTCGGCCTCTCGGCCAAGACCTTCGACAACACGATGCACCAGTTCATGCATTGGGTTTATACGAATAACGGCGCCGTCACCGATGCCGAAGGCAAGGTGACCCTCGACAGCCCGCAGATCCTCGCGGCCCTGAAGGCCTATAAGGATATCGCCGCTTATGCCGAAGAAGGCCCGACAGCATACGAACAGAACGAAGTTCGCGCCATCTTCCTCGACGGCAAGGTCGCGATGATCCAGGCCGGCTCCGGCGCTGCCTACCGCCTGAAGGACACCAAGATCAACTGGGGCGTTGCGACGCTGCCGCTTGGTCCGGATGCCAAGGGCGCCGGCACGCTGCTGATCACCGACAGCCTTGCGATCTTCAAGGGCTCGGGCGTCGAAGAAAAGGCGACCGACTTCGCCAAGTACATCACCTCTCCCGATATCCAGGGCGAATACGAACTGCAGGGCGGCGCTGGCCTCACCCCGCTGCGTCCGTCCAAGAAGGTCGACGAGTTCGTTGCCAAGGATCCCTTCTGGAAGCCGTTCATCGAGGGTATCGATTACGGTGGTCCGGAGCCGCTCTTCACCGATTACAAGGGCTTCCAGAACTCAATGATCGAGATGGTCCAGTCCGTCGTCACCGGCAAGGCAGAACCGGAAGCCGCCCTCAAGAAGGCTGCCGGCGAAATCGAAGCCTTCAAGTAAGCCTCGAAACGGGGATCGCGGTCATCCGGCCGCGATCCTCACCGACCAACTTCATGCGCGTTCAAGGCCGGGACCGGAGACAGATTTTTGGGACAGCTTCAGCTCAATAAAGTTCAAAAATTCTATGGCGACTACGAAGTTCTGAAAGGCGTCGAGCTCGACGTGAAGAACGGCGAGTTCGTTGTCTTCGTCGGCCCGTCGGGCTGCGGCAAGTCCACGCTGCTGCGGATGATCGCCGGCCTCGATGCGACCACCAAGGGCGACATCGTCATCGACGGCGTACGCGTCAACGATCTACCGCCGGTCAAGCGCGGCATCGCCATGGTCTTCCAGTCCTACGCGCTCTATCCGCATATGAGCGTCTTCGAGAACATCGCATTCCCGCTGCGCGTCGAGAAGATGGAGGAGGAGAAGCTCAAGGCCAAGGTGGAGAATGCGGCCCGCATCCTGCATCTCGAAACGCGGCTGCAGCAGAAGCCTGGCATGCTCTCGGGTGGCCAGCGCCAGCGTGTCGCGATCGGCCGCGCGATCGTCCGTGAACCGAAGATCTTCCTGTTCGACGAGCCGCTCTCGAACCTCGACGCGGCCCTGCGCGCCGACATGCGCATCGAGCTTGCCAAGCTGCACCGGCAGCTGAAGGCGACGATGATCTACGTCACCCACGACCAGGTGGAAGCCATGACCATGGCCGACCGCATCGTCGTGCTCGACGCCGGCAACATCTCGCAGACGGGCGCGCCGCTGGAGCTCTATCACAAGCCGGCAAACCAGTTCGTCGCCGGCTTCATCGGCAATCCGAAAATGAATTTCCTGCCGGTCACCTGCACGGCGGCCAGCGCCTCCGGCGTCACCGTCGATTATCGGGGCCAGACGGCAACGCTGCCGGTCACGCCGCGCGACGGCATGGTCGGCAAAACGCTGACGCTCGGCATCCGCCCGGAACATATCCAGCTGACCAACGGTGACATCTCGCTCGCCGTCACCCCGAGCGTCATCGAGCGGCTCGGCGCCAATACCGTTGCCTATGCAGCACTCGGCGGCGAAACGGAAAACTTCTGCGCCATGCTCCCCGGCAGCGTCGGCATCCGCGCCGACCAGCCTGTCACCGTCGGCATCAACGCCGCCGACTGCCATCTCTTCGACGAGGAAGGCAAGGCGTTCGAGCGCCGGGTCGAACTCACCGAAATCGACATGAACCTGCTGTCGCCGGCGACAGCGTGAGGGCAAGCGAGCGGGTTCTCGCCCCCGCCTCGCTTCATGCCGCCGGTGTGGGCTCGCCGAGTGAGAGCATCAGCCGGTTGGCCCAGTTGAAGAAGGCAGCACCATGAATGGCATCGGCGATCTCCAGATCGTCCAGCCCCTGCTCGCGCAGGTGAGCGATGTCGTCAGCGCCGAAGCTCGACGGTGTCCCGGTCAGCGAAACCGAGGCCGCAACGACTGCATTCCATCGGCGGCTGCCGAGTTCGGCGCCGGTCCCCTCTTCTAGCAGCCGCTGGACGTCTTCGGTACGCTTTGAATAATGCGATGCGAAGCGCGAATGGACCGACGCGCAGAAGATGCAGCCGTTCGTGCGCGACGCGGCTGTTGCGGACAGTTCGCGTTCCGCGCGAGGCAGTCCGGCGCGGGTATTATAAAAGATATCCTTGTCGGTCTTCGTGCGCGCCTCAAGCGTTTCGGGGTCTCTGGCAAGAAGCATGAAATAGGGCGATTTTGAGCGCGAGGCATCGACAAGCCCAGCCCAATGGCGATCGGTCAGCTCGTCTTCGGTGAGCGGTGTCAGCCAGGGTGTCCAGCCGATTTCGGCCTGGGTGAAGGCGTTCGGGCGGTTGTCGATCTCAGGGCGGGTGACAGTTTCGGTCATGATGCTTCTCCTTATTCCGCTGCTGCGCGCGCGAGACTGCCTTCACCGGCAGCACCGAGTGCCGAAAGCCCGGCAACGACACGGATCTGGAAGGACAGGAATGCGACGAGCTGCGAAAGCGTGACGATGCCGGTTGTCGACCAGCCTGCGTCGAGAAGCTTTTGCAGGGCCTCCGGGCTGGCTTCTCTTGGCCGGTAGACCAGGAGATGGGCGTGTTCGAGACCGGCACTGAGCTTGGCGCCGAGCACGGCACGGCTGAAATCCGAAACGGCGAAGACCAGCCCGTCAGTATCCTCGACAGAGAGCGGTCCCGAGGGATAGTGGCCATACGGCCCGCGTGCCGCACCCCTCGCGATCTCGGTCTTCACTGCGGCAGCCAGCGATGCGCCGCCATTCAGATCGGCGAGACCGGCGGCGTAGAATTCGCCGGCTGCACCGGCCTGATTGAGGCCGGCAACGAAGGCCGCGACCGCAAGCCGCTCGGCGCGCGTCACCGCGTCTTCCGAAACAGGCTCGAAGAGGGCGAGGTAGCTCTTCTGGGCGTTGGCGCGGGTTTCCGGGCGCTCGCGGCGAAGCCGGTCGATGAATGAACCGGCCTGGGCTCCCGTGAGGAGATCGATGATGTCAGGCGTGGGAGAAGAACTCATGTCTGATGCCTTTCCTGGAAAATTCATGCGGTTGCGAGGCGGCGCTCGTGGATTGCCGGTCCATTGCGGACCCAGCCGAGCGCCGGGGCGACTTCGCTGGCGACAAGCTCCAGCGAGCGAAGAATGTGTTCGTGCGGCGGGTCGACGGAATGAACCTGGAAGACGAGATCGGTGACCCGCGCCAGCGCGGTATCGGCGCTGAGCGATGCGATGACATCGTCAGGCGTGCCGACATGCACGTCGAAGGCCCTGATGAGATCTTCGGTCTTCTTGCTTGCGACCTGATGGCCGCTGGCGATGAAGCGTTCGACACTGCGCTGCAGCCCGAGCTCGGCAAAATGCAGCGCGGTCTTCCGGTCCTCGGCGACAAAGAGACTGCGCGATCCCAGGATCCGGGGCGCTCGTCCCTGGGGCAGGTTTGCCAGATAGGTATCGATGATCGGGTTCTGGAGATCCCAGAGCAGCGCTTCGGGGCTCTCTACCGGGCGCGGCTGCGTCCGCGACAGCATCAGGCCGTCCCCGTCCAGCCCCGCCCGTTCACCGCCGCCAACCGAAAACGTCGCCTGCCAGACACGATCGAGCAGATGCGGCGCCGCAGGATAGAGATGGTTGCCGCCGGCGAGTTCGCGGCCGGCCCAAGCATCCCGTACCGTTGCGAGGCTCTTGGCATAGACGGCGCCGCGATCGCTGCTTTCCAGCCCGAATGGCAGGAAGGACGTCGGCGTACCGCCAGTTCCGAACCCGACTTCCAGACGGCCGTTAGCGAGAAGGTCGAGAACGGCAGTGTCTTCTGCGACGCGCACAGCACTCTCCATCGGCAGCGTGATGACGCCCGTGCCCAGCCGGATGCGCGACGTCCTGCCTGCGAGCTCGCCGAGAAAGACGAGCGGCGCCGGAAGGCCGCCTTCTTCGCCGTTGA
This sequence comes from Rhizobium sp. Rhizsp82, assembly GCF_047325115.1. NCBI lineage: Bacteria > Pseudomonadati > Pseudomonadota > Alphaproteobacteria > Hyphomicrobiales > Rhizobiaceae > Rhizobium > Rhizobium sp. Rhizsp82. Next base: position 142,119 of record NZ_CP168571.1, read on the forward strand.
AATGGTGTTGCGCCACCCAGGCGCTGTCGAAGCCATGTTTCTCCGCGTGCAGGATCTGCTCGGCAACCAGCCTGTAGCGGGTCGCCGGATCGGCCTGGTCGAGGACGCGGCTGAAGAAGCCGAGGCGCTTCGGCGTTGGGGAATGACTCATGGCTGAGTTCCTGTGCTGATCAAGGGGGATGGCCGCTGGGCCGGAAATTTCTTGCCGGGGATCGCTTCGATCAATTCGCGCGTATAGGCGCTCGAAGGGTTGCCGAAGACCTCCTGGACGGGACCGCTGTCGACGATCTTTCCAGCGCTGAGAACCGAGACCGTGTCGGCGATCTGCCTGACGACGGCGAGATCGTGCGAAACGAACAGATAGGTCAGACCGAGTTCCCGCTGCAGCTTCTGAAGCAGCGCCAGGATTTGCGCTTGCACCGTGACGTCGAGCGCCGAGACGGCCTCGTCGAGCACCAGGATCTGCGGCCCGAGCACCAGTGCCCGGGCAATCGCCACGCGCTGCCTCTGCCCGCCCGATAGCGCATGCGGGCGCCTGTCGAGGACATCCGCCGGAAGTCCGACCTTGTCGATGATCGACACGACGCGCTCTGCCCGCTCCTGCCGTGTGACCGGTTCGAAGTTCAACAGCGGCTCCTCGACGATCCGCCGCACCGTCTGGCGCGGATCGAGCGAGCCGAACGGGTTCTGATAGACAAGCTGGATCTTCTTGCGGAAGAGCCGCAGGTTCTCGCCCCGCAGCGTGGAGAGGTCGAGGCCATCGATAACCACCCGCCCGGCCGTCGGCTTCTCGAATGCCGAGATGATGCGGATGCTGGTAGTCTTGCCAGACCCGGATTCTCCGACCAGCGCATGGGTCGTTCCGCGTTTGACGCGAAAGGAGACGCCGTCGACGGCAAAGAAGCGGTTCGGCCCGCCGAGGCCGAAATCCTTGACGAGATTTTCGACGACGATGATGTCCTCGCCGCCCTCATGCCAGCTGTCGGTTGGCGATCGCGCGGCGGCATTGAGCGATGGGGCGTCGGCAAGCAATTGCCTTGTATAGGCGCTTTGTGGTCTGGCGAGCACATCCGCCGTCAGACCCTGCTCCTGAATGCGGCCGTGCCGGAGGACGATCAGGCGATCGGCACGGTCGGCAGCGACGCCGAGATCGTGGGTGACGAGAAGCACGGCAGTTCCGTATTCGCGCCGCAACTCGTCGATCAGGTCGAGGATATGCTTTTGCACGGTGACATCGAGCGCGCTTGTCGGCTCGTCGGCGATGATCAGCGATGGCTTGAGTGCAATGGCGATGGCGATCAGCACGCGTTGCTTCATGCCGCCCGAAAGCTCGTGCGGATATTGCTGCGCCCTGAGCTTGGGTTCGCTGAGGCCGACGCGCTCGAGAAGTTCGATCGCCTGCGCATAGGCAGCCGGCCCGGACGCCTCGCCGTGGATCGCCAGGATCTCCGCCACCTGCTTGCCGATCGTCTTGACCGCGTTGAGGGAGCTTCCGGGATCCTGCGGCACGAGGCTGATGACCGCGCCGCGGATCGCGTCCAGCCGGCGCTGCGGCCAGGCTGCAATCTCCTGGCCGTTCAGCCGGATACTGCCGCCTTCAAGCTTTCCATTCTCCGGCAGAAGACCGATGATCGCCTGTGCCGTCGAGCTTTTTCCGGAACCGGACTCTCCGACGAGCGCGACCACCTCGCCCGCGCCGACTGTGAAATTGATACCGTGCACGGCGGTCCGCACGCCGTTGCGATCGCCGTAGCTGACCGTCAAGCCAGAGACGTCGAGGATGGGGGAGGCCGTCGGCGTGCTGCGAGGCAAGTCCACGGGTTGGATCGTCATCGTTCTATCCTTCCGATGGCCTGGCTGACGCGGTTGACGGAGAGGACGACCAGCACCACGACGATGCCGGGCGCCGCCGTCAGCCACCAGGCGGTTGCAATATAGTTGCGGCCCTCGGCGATCAGCAGGCCCCATTCGGGCGTCGGCGGCGGCGCGCCATAGCCGAGGAAGCCGAGCGTCGAAAGCTGCAGGATGGCCCAGCCGACCTGCAGCGCCGCGAAGGCGATTACCGAGGTCAACGAGTTCGGCAGAACGTGGCGCCAGAGCACGCTGAAGAACGTGCCACCGCTGCCGAAGGCGGCCTCGACATAGTCGCTGCGCCGGACGGTCACGACTTCGGACCGGGCGATCCGCGCAAAGCTCGCCACCGATGTGATGCCGACGGCGATCGCGGCGTTGATCGTGCCGAAGCCGAGCAGAATGATGATGCTGAGCGACAGAAGGAGAGCGGGAATGGACAGCAGCACGTCTACAAGGCGCATGATCGCCGCGTCGGTGCGCCCGCCGAGCGAACCGGCCAGCACGCCGAGCGCCGTTCCTGCCGCAAGGCCGATGGCGACGGCAGCGAGCGCGCCGGAAAGCGAATGCACCGCCCCGTGCACGAGACGCGCATAGAGGTCGCGCCCGAGCGCATCCGTGCCCAGCAGATGAACGGCGCTCGGCGCCTTCAGTTGCTGGCCTGGCAGTCCCTTGATCGGGTCATAGCCGGTGAACAGACCCGGCGCGATGGCCCAGAGCAGAACGATGAGCAGGACGGCACCCGCAAGCACGAGGCCGATGTCGATACGACGGCGTTTTGAGTTCCGCACGGCTTCCGATCGGGATCGTTCCGCCGTTTCGGCAGGCTTCAGGCCCTGTGATGTTTCGGCAATGTCGAGGCTGGTCATCGTGCGGTCTCCGGTCCGGCTTTCAGCCGCGGATCGAGAATGGGATAGAGAAGATCGATCGACAGGTTGATGGTGACGAAAGCGGCAGCCGAGAGCACGACGATCGCCTGAAGCACCGCAACGTCCTGGAAGTTGACGGCCTGCTCGGTCAGGCTGCCGATGCCATTCAGGCCAAAGACGGTCTCGGTGATCACCGCGCCGGCGAGCAGCTCGCCGAACAGCACGCCCGCAACGGTCAGCACCGGCAGGAAGGCGTTCTTGGCGACATGACGCCAGAGAACCCAGCCATGCGAAGCGCCCTTGGCGCGGGCGACGGCGACGAAGGGGCGCGTCAGCACCTTGTCGATATTGCGCAGCAGGATCTGGGCAAGCGGCGCCGAGATCGGGACGGCAACGGTCAGCACCGGCAGGATCAGGCCTTCCCACGGCCCCGGATTGATCACCGGAACGAGCCGCAGACGAAAGGAAAAGATCTGGATCAGCATGATCCCGAGCCAGAAGGTCGGCACCGATACGAAGAGCGACGGCACCGACTGGATGATGATGCTGCGCAACCGGCCGAAACCCTGCAGATTGGCGAGGACCGCCAGCGTCACGGCTATCAGTGCTGCAACCAGGAAGCCGAAGCCCGCAAGCCGGATGGTTGGCGGGATATCGGCGGCAAGCTGCGCGCTGACGGCAACGCCTGCCTGCAGCGAATAGCCGAAATCCCCGGTCAGGAACCGCCCCGCCGTATGCAGATATTGGCTGATCAGCGATCCGTCGGCAGCATAGGCGGCGCGAATATCGGCAAGCTGCTCTGGGCTCAGGCCATATTCCGGGTTCCGGAATTTGATGAGGACGGCATCACCCGGCATTGCCTGCAGCAGGATGAAAGAGATCGTGAACGCCGCCCACAGGACGATCAGTGCCTGGCCGATGCGGGAGATGAAATAGCGGGTCATGCCGTTCCTTTCGGGGTAGCGGAGCCGGCTTTGCGGCCGACTCCGGCTCGATCAATGTTCGACAAGCCAGGTGCTGTAGAAGCTCGGGCGGCCGACGGCCTCGAAACCGACGCCCTGGACGTAGGGCGCGCCGGCAAAGACCTGCGGCTCCTCGAAGATCGGGATGGCATAGGCCTGGTCGATCACGTAGTTCTGGACGTCGCCGGCTAACTGGAGACGCTTTGCGCGGTCCGGTTCGGAGGACAGCTGTTCGAGCAGGCCGTTCAGCTTGTCGTCGACGAAGGACTTCACCTTGTCGCTCGGCCCGCCCTTCTGGCGAAGCACGTCACGGTTCTTCGGGTAATACTGGCTCTTGATCACATCGGGATCGGCGCGGCCGACCATGGCGGGCGAAACCGGTGTCTTGGCCGGATCGAGATCGTCGACCGTCTTGCTGCCGGAATCGCCGGCAAGCACGTTCAGCGTCACGCCAAGCTTGGCCCATTGCTGGGCGACGAGTTGCAGCGTCGCCTTGTTCTGCGGCTGTGGCGGAGATTCGTAGGCCGTCAGCACAAGCTGGTTGCCATCCTTCTCGCGAATGCCGTTTGCGCCCGGCTTCCAGCCTGCTTCATCGAGAAGCTTGGCAGCCTTGTCGGCGTCATAGGTAAGCTTCGGCGACAGATCAAGATACCCCTGGGCAGTCGATGCAATGATCGACTTTGCCTGCGGATAGTTTGCCGAGAACAGCGTGGAAATGATCTCGGCGCTGTTGGTGCCATGCAGCAGCGCCTGGCGGACGCGCACGTCCGAGACCAGCGGATTGTCCGGGCGGAAGACGACGCTGTTGTTCACACCGCGGGTCGGTGCCGCGTAGATCTTGTAACCTTGGCTTTCGACCTGTTCCTCGTCATAGGCCTGAACCTGGCGGATGAAATCGGCCTGGCCGGAAAGAAGAGCGCCGATGCGCACGCTGTCTTCGCCGGTGATGACGTATTTGATGCCGTCGAGATAGGCGCGCCCCTGATGCTCCAGCTTCGCCGGACCCCACGCATAGTCCTCGCGCACCTTCAGCGTCAGCTCCTTGCCGAGCGTCTCGCTATCCACCACAAACGGGCCGGAACCGATGATCTTCGTCGCGTCGCCGAGCTGGTCGAAGGGCAGCGCCAGCGTCTTCAGCGACACAAGACCGGAGCCGATGACCGATGTACCCTGCAGGAAGCCCGGAGACGGCTTCTTGAAATAGAACTTCAATGTCAGCGGATCGATGACTTCGGAACGATCATAGTTGTTGATCACTTCCGATACCGGCTGCTTCAGCTCCTTTTTGCCGAGACCGAACGTGTCGTAATTCTTGGCGACAGCGGCAGCATCGAGCGGCGTACCGTCGGAGAAGGTCACGCCCTTGCGCAGCTTGAACGTATATTCCGTCGCGTTGTCATTGACCGTCCAGGACTCGGCGACCCACGGCTCGATCTCGAGCGTCTTAGGGTTCTGGTAGGTCAGCTTGTCGGTGATCTGGTTGAGCACGCCGCCGTTCGGATAGAAGCCGCCGGCCGGCGGATAGAGGTTCGTGTGCGGTTGCTGCTCGAGATAGATCAGAGTTCCGCCCTGAACGGGCTTTGCGCTCGCATCTGCAGCGGATGCAAAGGCCGAGAACGAAACTGAAATTGCGCTCGCAAGAAGCAGGGTTTTAGCAGTCGCCATTAAGCTCATCGATTTTCCCTCGAAAGTGATGAGCTGACGCTAACGCCTTATGACTATTGTATATAGAATTAGTATTCTATTTGAATCCGAAACTGAGAAAATTCTAAGACGCCAGCAACCGCCACTCTTGAAAAATTGCGCCTGCTGCCGCCTTTCCCGTCAGAGACGACCGGCGGGCTGGCAGGTCATTTGCCTCTATATGCCGGCTATCCATCGGGCATGATTGCAATCGGGCCGCGAACGGTATCCGGCGCCGCTGAAAATGCCGGCTGATTCCATAACCATTTGAAATCGAATATACTATTTTTAGCTGTGCCCATTCATTGATCACGAACTCTGCTTGACACTTTTTTAACCCCTGCCTATGGTTTTTACCAAATAGTCAAAAAAGGGGAACGACTATGAAAAATCAGATCATCATGTCTCGCCGTAGCGTTCTGGCCTCGGGCATTGCGCTCGGCGTCAGCGCGCTTTCTCCCGCCGCACGCGCCGCCGCACCGCTCAAGGTGGCCGGCATCCACGCCTCGCCGGTCGAAAATGCCTGGAACTCCTGTCTCCATGCGGCCCTTCAAGCCGCGGCGAAGGAAGGCGTCATCGAATATGTCTTCTCCGAGGGCGTCTCGGGCACCGATTACCCGCGCGCCATGCGCGAATATGCCGAACAGGGCAACAAGCTGATCATCGGCGAGGCCTATGCGGTCGAAAAGGAAGCGCGCCAGGTGGCCGCCGAATATCCCGACACCGCTTTTGTTCTCGGCTCCAGCGGCAATGAGGAAGGCGGCAATTTCGGCGTCTTCGGCACCTGGAACCATGACGGCGCCTATCTGGCGGGGATGCTCGCCGGCAAGATGACGAAGTCCAACGTCGTCGGTTCCGTCGGTGCGATCCCGATCCCCGAAGTCAACATGCTGATCAATGCCTTCGGCGAAGGCGTCAAGGCCGTGAACCCCGACGCCAAGCACCTCGTTGCCTTCATCGGCACGTTCTTCGACCCGCCGAAGGCGCGTGAAGCCGGCCTTGCCCAGATCGATGCAGGCGCGGACATTCTGTTCGGCGAGCGCATCGGCACGGCGGATGCCGCCAAGGAGCGCGGCATCAAGGCTGTCGGATCGCTGATCGATTACTCGCCGCGCTATCCCGACACGGTATTCGCCAACGCGCTCTGGGGCTTCCGTCCGATCCTCAATGCGGCGATCGCCGACGTTCAGGCCGGCAAGCCTGTTGGCAAGAACTACACGGCCTTCGGCCTGATGAAGGAAGGCGGCAGCGACATCGTCTATGTGAAGGGTGTGGCCCCGGCCGATGCCGAAACAGCGATGGAAGCCAAGCGGGCCGAGATCAAGGCCGGGACCTTCGAAGTTCCGAGAAACATGGACCAGCCGAAGTAATTCTCGCCCATGTTTCAGGACGCAACCGCGCTCGCCGGGTCGATCAGGGACGGCCGCACCTCGGCAAGCGAGGCCATGCAGGCCGCTATCGAGGCGGCCGCGCGTGAGGAGGCGCTTGGCGCGATCGCCTATCTCGATACCGGGATGGGCGTAGAAGCTGCGCGCCGCCTCGACGCCGAGCGGCAAAGCGAGCCCGAGCGTTTCAACGCCCGCGTCTTCGCTGGCGTGCCGACGCTCGCCAAGGATCTCGGCGGGCCGTTTGCGGGCCTGCCCGTTGCGGCCGGTTCTCGGCTCTTCGAGCGCCGGAAATCCGGTCTCGATTCCGACCTCGCCGGCCGTTTTCGCGACGCCGGTCTTGTTCCCTTCGGCCTGACCACCAGTCCGGAATTTGGCCTGTCGCTCGCCAGCGAGCCGGCGATCGGTCCGCTCTGCCGCAATCCGCTCGACCGGAACCGGACACCCGGAGGCTCGTCGGGCGGGGCGGCGGCGGCCGTTGCCGCTGGCATCGTGGCGATCGCGCATGCGACCGACGCCGGTGGATCGATCCGTGTGCCGGCAGCGTGCTGCGGCCTCGTCGGCCTGAAGCCCGGCCGCGGCGCAATGCCCGCCGGACCTTTCTTCGGCAACCATCTCGGCGGGATTGCCAGCGAAATGGCGGTCACGCGCTCCGTACGGGACGCCGCCGCCATATTCGAAGCGCTCGGAGGCCCTGCCCGCGGTCCATTTGCGGACGCACCATCTGCGGCGCCACCGGAGCGGCCGCTGCGGATCGGCGTGCTGATCGATACGGGCGCGGCCCATCCGACCACCGCAGACCGCGCGCAGGCGGTGGAAGACGCCGCGAAGTTCCTGGAAAGCCGCGGTCACGCCATCGTGGCGCTCGCCTGGCAGGATTTTGCGCCTCTCGCCGACACCAGCGCGAAAGTCTTCGGCAACATTATCGCCGCCAATCTTGCCGCCTTGATCGATGGCCTTGCTCTCGACGCCGGCAAGACGGAAAAGATGACGCAGGCCTTCATCAACCGTGGACGCACCATGCCGGCAACGGAACTCTGGAAATCACTCGATGCCGGTGTGCGGGTCAGCCATGGTCTCTGGTCCCAGTTCGACAGCGTCGATGCGATTGTCACGCCGATGCTTTCAAGCGCACCGTTGCCGATCGGCTCGTTTCCATCGGATCACGATGACACCGAGCTTCATCTCAACCGCATGACCGCCTTTGCGCCGCTCGCAGCGCTCGCCAATATATCGGGCTTTCCGGCGATCACCTTGCCCTTCGGCAAGGATGCCGACGGCCTGCCGCTGCCGGTCCAGATCATCGCTCCGTTCAGCCAGGAGAAGCTGCTGCTTTCTCTGGCCGCCACGCTGGAAGCCGACGAACGCTGGCAGCACCCCTTCAGCGTTGCAGGACTGAACGCATGAGCGAAAAGGTTCTCGAGCTCCTCGGCATCAGCAAGCGCTTCGGCGACAATCTCGCCAATGACGGCATCTCGCTCGCTCTCGACAAGGGCGAGATCGTTGCCCTTCTCGGCGAGAACGGAGCAGGGAAGACGACGCTGATGAGCATCCTCTTCGGCCACTATGTGCCGGACAGCGGATCGATCCGCATTCACGGAAAGGATATCCCGCCCGGGCGGCCGCGTGCCGCGATTGCCGCAGGGGTCGGCATGGTTCACCAGCATTTCGCGCTCGCCCCCAACCTGACCGTGCTCGAAAACGTCATGACGGGGACGGAGACGCTCTGGAATATCCGCTCGCAATCGGCTGCGGCACGACGGAAACTTGCCGGGATAGCCGACCGCTTCGGCCTCAAGGTCGACCCGGATGCCCGTCTAGGCGATCTCTCTGTCGGCGAGCGGCAGCGCGTCGAGATCCTGAAAGCGCTGTATAACGATGCGCGCATCCTGATCCTCGATGAGCCGACGGCCGTACTGACCAATATCGAGGCCGAGCGGCTGTTTTCGACATTGAAGGAAATGGCGCGTCAGGGCCTTTCCCTGATCTTTATTTCGCACAAGCTCGACGAGGTCATGGCCGCGGCCGATCGTATCGTCGTCTTGAGAGGCGGCAGGATGGTCGCCGAGCGCCGGGCCGCGGAGACCAGCAAGGCGGAGCTTGCCGAGCTGATGGTCGGGCGGCGCGTCGAGCGGCCGGTGCGCGAACCCTCGACGCCTGGCGCCGTTGCGCTTGAAGCGCGCGGCCTGACGGTCCGCATCGGCGGCGTGGACCGGCTGAAAGAGATCGGCTTCACGCTTTGCGAGGGCGAGGTTCTCGGTATCATCGGGGTCTCCGGAAACGGCCAGGCGCCTCTCGCTCAGCTCCTCTCCGGCACGCTGGCCCGCACAGGAGGCGATCTCCTGCTTTATGGCGAGCCCGTCGGCAATCTCGGCGTCAATGATGTGATTGCCGCCGGCATCGGCCGCATTCCGGAGGATCGCAACCGGGAAGGTGCGATCGGCGGCATGGCCATCTGGGAGAACGCCGTACTAGAACGGCTGCCGGAATATTCCCGCAATGGCCTGGTCGACCGAAAGGCCGGCATGGCCTTCGCCGCCGAAATCATTCAGGAATTCGACGTGCGCGGTGGAACAGCGGCAAGCCGCACCCGGCTTCTTTCCGGGGGCAACATGCAAAAGCTGATCCTCGGGCGCAATCTTCAGCGCCGTCCACGCATCCTAATCGCCGCGCAGCCGGCCCGCGGTCTCGACGAAGGCGCGGTCGCCGCCGTGCACGCCCGTATCCTCGAAGCGCGCCGCGCCGGCACCGCCGTGCTGCTGATCTCCGAAGATCTGGACGAGGTGATATCGCTGGCCGACCGCATTCAGGCGATTGTCGGCGGGCGTCTGTCGCCTTCTGTCGATGCGGTGGAAGCCAATGCGCGCCGTCTCGGATTGATGATGGCGGGCGATTGGAGCCATACTGCGGAGACCCGTCATGCGCCTTGAACGCCGCGAGCATCGGCCGCTCTATCTGATGGCCGGGGCGCCGGTCGCCGCAATCATCATTGCCCTGGCGCTGTCAGGCATTCTGATCGCCATTGCCGGTGCGCCGGTGCTGGAAGCCTACAGGCGCATTCTCATCGGCGCCTTCGGTTCACGGCTTTCGGCAACGGAAACGCTGACCCGGGCCACACCACTGATCCTGACCGGGCTTGCCGCCGCAGTCGCCTTTCGCGCCCGCCTCTGGAACATCGGGGCCGAGGGGCAGTTCTATTTCGGCGCCATCGCGGTCGCCGCCTTCGGCTCGAAACTGCTTGCCGGCCTGCCCTCCGTCGCGCTCATTCCTCTCCTCCTCGTCATTGGCGCCGCCGCCGGCATGGTGTTGATCCTCGTGCCGCTCTGGCTGCGCCTGCGCTTTTCGGTCGATGAGGTCGTCACCAGCCTGCTCATGAACTTCATCGCCATTCTCTTCGTTTCGATGCTGATCGATGGCGTGCTCAAAGATCCCCTCGCCTTCGGCTGGCCGCAATCGCAGTCGGTCGCAGATCACGCCATGTTGCCGAAGCTGCTTGCCCGCTCTCGCCTCCATATCGGCCTGGCGATTGCCATCGGCCTGGCGATCGCCATCCATTTCATCCAGTCGCGCACCGTCTTCGGCATGCAGTCGCGGGCTGCCGGGCTCAATCCGCAGGGGGCCGTCTTCGCCGGCGTTCCGCTCGCCCGCACGCTGGTCAAGGTCGCCTGCATCTCCGGCGGGCTGGCGGGCCTTGCCGGTGCCATCGAGGTGATGGGCGTCAGGGGCTATGTGACCACCGACCTCTCGCCGGGCTTCGGCTATTCCGGCATCGTGGTTGCCATGCTGGCGAACCTCAATCCGATTGGCGTCATCTTCGCGGCGCTGTTTACGGCCGTGATGTTTGTCGGCGCCGACGGCATGAGCCGCAGCCTGGGCATCCCGACCTATATTGCCGACGTCACGGTCGCGCTTTCGCTTCTGACGATGGTCGTGGCACTGTTCTTCACGCAGTATAGGATCCGCCGATGAGCACGCTGATCGACATCCTTGCATCGGCCGGCCTCTGGGCGGCGATCCTGCGCATCGCGACGCCGCTGATCTTCGGCACTCTCGGCGCCCTGCTCTGCGAGCGCGCAGGCGTGCTCAATCTCGGCATCGAGGGGATCATGACCTTCGGCGCCATGATCGGCTGGCTTGCCGTCTATCACGGTGCCGATCTCTGGACGGGATTGCTGGTGGCGGCACTCGCCGGCGGCCTGTTCGGATTGCTGCATTCGCTGCTGACGGTGACGCTCGGTCTTTCGCAGCATGTCACGGGCCTCGGCGTGACGCTCTTTGCCTCCAGCTTCAGCTACTACGTGTTCCGGCTGATCGTTCCCGTCGCCGGCACCCCGCCGACGATCGTGCCGTTCCAGCCGATCGACATTCCCGGCCTCTCATCCCTGCCCTTCATCGGCCCGGCGCTCTTCACGCAGACGGCGCCGACCTATCTGGCGATCGCCGTCGCGCTTCTGATGGGATACGTGATCTTTCGCACGCCTTTCGGGCTGGCCATTCGCATGACCGGTGAAAATCCGCATGCGGCAGAAGCGCAGGGACTAAATCCGGTGCGGATCCGCTATGGCGCGATCGTCGCCGGCAGCGCGCTGATGGCCGTCGGCGGTGCCTTCCTGACCCTGTCGGCGTTCAACAGCTTCTTTCCGACGATGGTGCAGGGCCGCGGCTGGATCTGCATCGCGCTCGTTGTCTTTGCATCGTGGCGGCCGGGCCGCGCGCTGTTCGGCGCCCTGCTCTTCGCCTTTTTCGATGCCTTTCAGCTCAGGCTGCAGACTGCCGTCAGCGGCGTGCCCTACCAGATCTTCCTGATGACGCCGTATATCTTGTCCATCGTCGCGCTCGCCGTCATGGCGCGGCGCGCCCGCGTGCCGCAGGCGCTGATGCAACCCTACCGCCGCGGCGAACGATAATTTTCCGAAAAGGAGCCAGCCATGTTCGATCTGATCATCCGCGATGCCAACCTGCCTGATGGACGCAAGGGAATGGACATCGCCGTTTCCGGCGGCCTGATCGCGGCCGTCGAGAAAAATATCGAAGCAACGGCCGGCGAGGAGATCATGGCGACCAATCGCCTGGTCTCGCCACCCTTCATCGATCCGCATTTTCACATGGATGCGACATTGTCGCTCGGCCTGCCGCGCATGAATGTCTCGGGCACATTGCTCGAAGGCATTGCGCTCTGGGGTGAATTGCGGCCGATCGTGACGAAGGAGGAACTGGTCGAGCGCGCACTCAGATATTGCGACCTCGCCGTCAGCCAGGGCCTGCTCTTCATCCGCAGCCACGTCGACACCTCTGATCCGAAACTGGTGACGGCGGAGGCCCTGCTCGAGGTCAAGGAGCGGGTGAAGCCCTATATCGACCTGCAGCTCGTCGCCTTCCCGCAGGATGGGTACTACCGCGCCGCGGACGGGGTCGCTTCGCTCAATCGCGCCCTCGACATGGGTGTCGATATCGTCGGCGGCATTCCGCATTTCGAGCGCACGATGGATGAGGGGCGCCTTTCGGTGGAGGCGCTCTGCCGCATCGCCGCCGACCGCGGCCTGCCGGTCGACATGCATTGCGACGAAACCGACGATCCTCACTCGCGCCATATCGAAACGCTTGCCGCCGAAACAGTCCGTTTCGGCTTGCAGGGCCGGGTGGCCGGCTCGCACCTGACCTCGATGCATTCGATGGACAACTACTATGTCTCGAAGCTCATTCCGCTGATGGCCGAGGCGCGGATCAACGTCATCCCGAACCCGCTGATCAACATCATGCTGCAGGGCCGGCATGACACCTATCCCAAGCGCCGCGGTATGACGCGCGTACGCGAGCTGATGGATGCCGGCCTCAACGTGTCCTTCGGGCACGACTGCGTCATGGACCCCTGGTATTCGATGGGTTCCGGCGACATGCTGGAGGTCGGCCATATGGCGATCCATGTGGCGCAGATGGCGGGCGTGGAGGACAAGAAGAAGATTTTCGAGGCCCTGACCGTCAACTCGGCGAAAACCCTCGGGCTCGAAGGCTATGGGCTGGACAAGGGCTGCAATGCCGACCTCGTCATCCTTCAGGCGGCCGATCCGCTGGAAGCGCTTCGCCTCAAGCCGGTTCGCCTAGCCGTTATCAAGGGCGGAAGGGTGATCGCGCGCACCGCGCCTCGGATCACGACCATATCGATCGACGGGCGGCCGCAGGCAATAGACATCGGGCTCGACTATATTCCCAGGGCCTAGCCGCGCCTGCGCGTAAGAAGCGTTAGGATCTCGCGCTTGCCTGTGCGACGGAAGCCTGATGCCCGGTTTGCCTGTCGCCACCGCCTGCCCACAGGGCGAGCATGATCACTGCAGCGATCAGATAGAAGATCTTGTTCGAGAGATTGCGCAGGGATTTGTTGGCGCGCGTGCATTCGAAATGGGGTTGCAAGGGCTTGGTCCGGTGGATCGAAGTCGCGGAAAATAGTGTTTTAGGCCGATCACATAAATAGCCAATCCGGAAAGCCTTGCATGCGCTGAGTGAATAGCTTTACGTCGAACGACGATAGGAGACCTGTCCATTTTGCGATGACATCAATAGCCGAGAGAACCTGGGACGAGCTTGCAAACGCCGCGCGCAGCAGATCGCCGTTCAACTTCCTTCAGCTCGCGACATCCGGGCTCGACGGCTCACCGCAGCTGCGCACCGTCGTGCTCCGGCGCTGTGATCCGAAGGAGGGAACGATTACGTTCATCACCGACACCAGATCGCCAAAAGCAATCGAGATCGGCCGCGACCCGCGCGTTTCGCTCCTCGGCTTCGATCCCGCCCGAATGATCCAGCTACGCCTCTCCGGCGACGCTCAACTCATCACCGACGAGCAAGAGCGGCACGAGATCTGGGCAGCACTGCCGGAGCGAACCGCCGCACTTTTCAAAATGCCTCTGGCTCCCGGAACTGCCATTGGCGATGACGGCGATGCATTGCATCGCGCCGCCCTCGACAATCCGGACGTGGCATTCGCGAGACTGGCGGTTATCGTCGTTCGTCTCTCTCGACTTGAATGGCTGGACGTCAGCGGCGAAAATCACCTGCGTTGGGCGAACGAGCTGACGGCCAGTGGCTGGAAAGACGTGAGGCTGTCACCCTGAGAAATGCGCCACTTTCGCCGCGAATCGGCCGTTTTCCAAAGCAATCGACAAGCAAGGCGACAGGGTGTCCGCGCGTATCGCGCCTGGAATTGAAACCGCAAGCAGGCGATTTTCTTTCCCCCACCGCCACGACGGTGAGTAAGCTACTGCTGATCTCCGGCGCGGAAAAGCATCGGACAGTCGCGGCGCTCGCGGCTTGATCGGCCATCGCCGGCCTTCTGCACATAGCTCCTCATTCGCCTGCGTGAACGATGGTGCATGCCCAACGGTCCTGCACGAAACGCGAAACCGCCTTCTGCAACTCGCGATCCTCCGGCGTCCCGCCCATGAAACCGCCATGCGGCATGGCTTCGAAGACATGCAACTCCGCCTTGACGCCAGCTGCTATCAAGGCACGATGCATGCGAACCGTGTTGGACAGAAAGAGATCGCGCGTACCAGTCTGGAGAAAGGTCGCCGGCAGCCCCTTGAGATCGCCGAACAGGGGCGAGACGTAGGGGTGCTTCAGGTCTGCACCATTGGCGTAGAGTAGATTGCTGGACATCAGCGAGCTGGGCAGCACCACGTCGATCATCCCGTTGGTTTCAAAGCTGTCGCCGGATTCCGTCAGGTCGGCCTGGGGGGATAGCAATACCAGGCCGGACGGCATCGGAAGCCCTTCATCGCGCGCTCGCAGCATCAACGCGGCCGCGAGATTTCCTCCGGCCGACCGGCCGCCAACAACGATGTCTCCAGGCGCATGCCGCTCAAGAATGTAGCGATAGGCCGCGACGCAGTCGTCGAGTGCCGCTGGATAGGGATGCTCGGGCGGCATCCGGTAGTCGACGCCATAGCAGAGCACTCCATGCTGGTCTGCCTGCATCCGGGCGCCGGCCAGGCAGGCCTCTCCACCGCCGAACACAAGCGCACCGCCATGGAGATCGAGATAGGCGCGAGCGGGATCGAACGTTTTATGCGGGGTCGCGACATGGATCGTTGCCTCGCTCACTTTGATGGTATCCGCACTGGAATGCAGGCTTCCGGCGAGCCTTGCCACCGCCGCCGAATATTGCATGTCGACGGCGGCTTTGATCTTCATCCATCCATCCCGGTCATCCGGGCCCGGCATGCTGTGCATGGCGTTGAGCGGCACGCCATCCTCCCGTACCATCCGCTCAAGCACAGCCAGAGCCTCCTTGCTGATCGAGGTGGGAAACGGCACGTGACGCGCCTGCATTGCTACACCGTGCTTCTGATCGTCCATATTCTCCAGGCCTTCAATATGCATGCATCGGTGCGCCGCCGTCTTCGCGGCTTGCGCACTTCGCCAAGGTTCCACGTCGGAAAAGCCCTATATTATCGTCATTACGCTCAGACAATGCCGGACAGCCCGAAGATGCTGGTCGCTCGGGGCGGACGCCTCGCCCGCCCCGAAGTCGAAATCAGTTCGCCGTGGAAACAGAACCGGCGAAGGCGGACAGGTCGCGGTTGAAGCGGGCGGCTTCTTCGAGGAACGGTGCGTGACCCGAGTTGGCGTAGATCTTTGTCCGGATTTTCGGATTGAGTTCGCGGGCCCGATCGATGCTGGGCTGGACCTTCACGAGATTGTCCTTGCCCCCATAGAGCAGCAAAACCGGAACCTGCGCCTTGGGAAGGCCTTGCGCGACGGAGACCGTCATCGAGGGTGTCGCCTTCGTCATGACCCAAGAGGCCATGGCGGCATTTGACAGCAGGCGCTCGAATGTCGCCCTGTCGGGCTGCGTTTCGAAGCAAAGGCTGAGGAATGTGCGTACCGCATCGAGATGTGTTCTGAGGTCGTCAGATGCCATCCCGGCATAGACCTGCGGATGCGATGTGATGAGCTCGGCATTGAGATCGATGACGCCGTCCACATAGACGATGCCGCCTATGCCACCGTCCCCGTAAGCAGCGAGGTAGTTGGAAAGGACGACACCGCCCAGCGACCATCCGACGAGAACGGGGTTTTTCGCGCCGCTTGCCTTGAGTACCACCGAAAGATCGTCGGCCCAGCGGCGGCCATCGTGATAGAATTCGACCCCGTCAGGCTTTCCGGACTGACCATGCCCGCGCATGTCGTAACTGATCAGGCGGAATTGCTGCAGATCGGCGCTGCCAGTCTGCTTGTCCCAGTTGAGATGGCTGCCAAGCAAGCCGTGGATGAAGACGATCGGCCTCCCTGCTGGATTGCCAGTTTCCTGCACGGCAATGTCGACACCGTCGGGTGCCTTGACTGTGTAATCCTTCTCCGCGGCCATCGCGACGGATGACAGACCGAGCAGGATGACCGATGTCAGCATCCCGCGGACGGCTTTTACAATTTTCTCTCTTTTCATGACGCACTTCTTCGTTCGCGGAAGGCGAGGCTTCCGCGTTGGTTGGATCGATTTGATCGGCTCGTGATCTGGCCTGCGGCTCCACCGCGCCAGAATGGCTTCCGGAACCGCAATCACTTGTCTTTAGTGACCGCTAAAAACTACAGGCTTGATTTTTGGTGTCAACTTGTTTTTAGTGATCGCTATGGATAAGACAATCAAGCGGCGCCGCGGAGGCCCGCGTACCTTTGACAGAGCAGAGGCGGTTGACACCGCAATGCACCTCTTCTGGCGGCATGGATACGAGGGCGTTTCTCTAAACGATCTCACCGAGGCGATTGGCGTCGCTCCCCCAAGCATCTACTCCGCCTTCGGCAGCAAGGCCGGCCTCTACCGGGAGGCGCTCGACCATTACTTCGGCCTTCCGGGTGCCTTGAAGGATCTGGGAGAGAAGGAAACGCTTGCCGAAACCGTCGACACCCTTTTCGCCAGGGCCATCGATGCGGTCGTTGATCCCGCAGGGGAGCGCGGATGCATGATTTCGAGCGGCATGCTGCAAACTGCGGCCGAACATTCCGATCTGGCGAAAGAGCTCGCAGATAGGCGCAACGAAATGCGTCTCGCGATTGCCGGCACACTGCAGCGTTGGCTGCCTGAAGATCGGGCTTCGTCCGTTGCCCGCTACATTCTTGCTGTTCTTCAGGGCTTGTCGGTACAGGCCCGGGACGGCAACACGCGCGAAGAGCTCAAGGAGGTAACGAAGGTGGCGAGCGCCGGAGTTCAAGCGATGATTGGCTAGGGGCCGGCATCCTCGCGATGCCTCCGCTCATCGAGCAGTCCTTGATTTCAGGGTTCGCTTCCTCGGATGAGCTCGATGCCGTTTGCGCTGGCCCATTGGCCGATATCCTGCTTCGTCAGAGCCGTCGCCATCAGATCGGGGAACTGATCCGGCGTGCAGGCGAAAACCGGGCAGTCCATTGCAGCAATAGCACCGGCGTGACGGCTATCGTAGCTTGGCCGGCCGTCGTCGGAGAGCGCCAGGAGCACGATGACGTTGACGCCGGATTGTTTCAGCGCCGCCACCCGCGCCAGCATCGCGTCTGCATCGCCGCCCTCGTAGAGATCGGTGATCAGCACCAGATGCGTCTTGGCCGGCCGGTCGATCTTGGTCTCGCAATAGGCAAGTGCGGCATTGATATCCGTGCCGCCGCCGAGCTGAACGCCGAAGAGCACCTGGACCGGATCGGCAAGATCCTCGGTGAGGTCGACGATCGAGGTGTCGAAGCAGACCAGCTTCGTCGACAGAACCGGCAGCGAAGCCATGACCGCAGCAAAGATCGAGGCATAGACGACCGATGGCGCCATCGAGCCCGACTGGTCGACGCAGAGCAGGACATGGTCGAGATCGGCGCGCGTTCGCGTCTTGCGGGCAAAGCCGACAAGCGTCTCCGGTACGACCGTATTGTAGTCCTTCTGATAGTGGCGGAGATTGGCGCGGATGGTGCGCGGCCAGTCGATATCGGCATGCCGCGGCCGGTGCGTTCGCTTAGAGCGGTTCACCGCGCCGGTCAGCTTCTCCACCGTCTTGGATTGCAGCCGTTTCATCAGGTCCGCGACGACCTTGTCGACAACGGTGCGGGCGGTCTCCATGGTCTTTTCCGGCATGGCGCCACGCAGCGAAATCAGATCGGCGACGAGGTGGACGTCCGGTTCCAGGGTTTCCAGGAACTCCGGCTCCATCATCAGCGCCTTGAGGTTCAGGCGCTCGAAGGCATCCTTCTGGATGACCTGCACGACCGGCGTCGGAAAGAATTCGCGGATATCGCCGAGCCAGCGGGAGACCTTCGGTGAAGAAGCCCCAAGCCCGCCGCGCCCCTTCTTGCCCTCGCCATCATAGAGAGCCGACAGTGCCTGGCTCAGCCGCCGATCGCGTTCGCCAAGCCCTTCCATATCGTCATCGCCGAGAGCAAGCTTCCAGCGGCGGATCTGTTCGGAGGTCATTGGCTCATTCCCAGAATGTGCTTCAGAAGCGGCAAGGCGCGTTCGAAGGCGGAATTGTCCGCGGTTTCGGCTTTGGCAGGCAAGGTTTCTCTTCGTCCGCCGGCGATCCGTTCCATGATCCTTTTCCGGCCGCTCGCATCGAAGCCCGACATGGCGCGGCGCAGAAGCGGCAAGCTTTCGACGAGGACCGCCTCGTCCAGCCCACAAAGCCACTCGTCGATCAGCAAGAGCAACGTCTGACCCTGGATCAGAACCTCTGCCGAGCCTGCGATAAATGCCTCGATGAAGGGGCCAGCGCGTGCCGGCTCCTCGCCGACGATCTGGCGGGAAAAGGCTGCTGAAACCTGCTGCCTATCCCAGATGCCGAGATCGTGCAGCCGGCGCAGGCTGAAGCCGACGGCTGGCTCCACCGCCTGGTCGTCATCGACCAGCAGCGCAAGCTGGCGGCGCCATTCCGCCAGCAGCGCGGCATCGCTGAAAAGGCCAAGCGCTTCGTCGAAGGCGCGCATCGCGCTCATGCGTTTCGACGTCGCGTCCTCATCCAGCTGGCGTGAACCGATGCGCACGCCGGCATTCACCTCGACGCTGATCGCGGTGACCAGCGCCCGCAGCTCCGGCTCCGGCAGCTTGCGGGCGGTGCCATAGCGCACGATGCGCACAAGCGGCGGCACCGCATTCATGAGATCGGTAATGTCGTTGCTCTGGACGGCTGCAGCCTGCAGAAGACCGATGCAGGCACTTGCCGCATCAGGAAGATCGGCGACAAGGGCGCCCCGCACCAGATCAGAAAGCGGCGCGATACCTTCCGCCTTCCGGCCGCGATCGATCGTTGCGGCCGCGGCAGCCTGTTCGATCGTCAGACCCCAGACAAGCGCTTCGGCCAGTGCCACCGACATATCCGGAGACCAGGTGAGGCGCCAGATTTCGCGATATGTCCCTCTTCCGGCCTCCGCATCGATCAGCCGCCCCCACTGGATGCCGATCAGGTTGAGCCGATGCAGGAAGGTGGATTTCAGCAGGCCCGCCTCGCTGCGCAGGTCCAGCTTTATCTCGCTCACCGCCTCTTCCGGCTTCAGCCGCGTCCTCTTGCACCAGGCCTCGAAGTCCCTGGCGAGCGGCATCTGAGGCACCGCCTCGTCGATTTCGCCGATGCGGTTTCCCATGTAGAGTTTGCGCTCGATCATCGCGAGCTGCAGGCCGTCGCCATGGCACAGCGACGACAGAGAGGCATCCCGCATTTCGGCCAGGCCTGGCATGCTCAGACCCCGCATGCTGGCGAGCCCAAGTGCAAGCCGCGCCGCCTCGATGGCCGAGGCCGTGGAGGCATCGAAACCTTCCTGCCGCAAAAGGGTTGCGGTCCGTGCCTGCCAGACGGCGGCAAAGGCTTCCGGGCCATCATGCCGATCGCCGGAATAGAGCCCCCAGAGATGCCGGTACCAGCCAGGCGAGATGACGCCCGCGCCATAGCCCGACGCATAGCTGAGACGCCCGTCGCTCCACGGCGCCCAGGTTGCTTCCACCTTGATCTTCGGTAGATCCTTGACGATGGCGCGGTCCTCGGCAGCCGTCGTTTCCTCACGAAGCCCGCCGATATGCCAGGCGCCTACCACGACCGCGACCTCGCCCTCATGGCTCTTCAGCGCATCGCGGATATGCCCGCGCATGAAGGCCTCCCGGCGGCTCTCGCGCAGCCGTTGCCGATCACTCATGCCTCCGGCATCCGACTGGTATTGACGCGCTTCCGTCATGGCGGTTTCGATGGCGGCAAAGATTTCGAGCGGCGACTGGCCGCCGCCATGCTGCTCGATCAGCCCGTTCCAGAAACTCTCGCCGTCGCCATATCCGGCCGCTTCCGCCAGGAGATCGAGCGGGTCGAAGCGGAGTGCCGAGCCCTCATCCGCTGCGGCATCACTCCCTTCGTCCTGCACCTCGTCGGGTTTCTCGAGGGTCGAGCGGGCCTCCTCCTTGGCTGCCTTGGCAAGCGCGAGGGACACGGAAGCCGGCCAATCGATGAAGCGTACGGCGCGGCCACGGGCGAGCGCCCATTGCATCGCAACCCATTCCGGCGAGAATTCCGCGAAAGGCGCGAATACGGCATTTGCCGGCTCGTCCGCAGCATAGAACAGCATCGCCAGCGGTGGCTTCATGCCGGGCAGCGCCGCATACTGGATGAGTGCATCCCCCTCCGGCGCGCCCTCGATCAAAACGCAGGCGGGATCGAGGGCGTCGAGCGCGCCCTTGAGAAGCGCCGCCGAGCCCGGTCCGTGATGGCGGATGCCGAAGAGATGCGCCTTTCGCTTGGCAGCCATCAGATCACCTCGCGGATGGCCTCGTAGAGATCGCTCCAGCCGTCGCGCGTGCGCACCACGGTTTCCAGATATTCGGACAGCGCCACGCTGTCCTGCACCGGATCCTTGACCACGGCACCGACGATGTTGGTGGCAAGCGCATTGGCATCGATCCGGCCGTTGCCGAAATAGGCCGCCTCCGTCCAGGCCGAGACGCCGACGGAAATGGCTTCCGCCGTCGAGAGCGTACCGGTCGAGGTCTTGAGCTTGGTCTTGCCGTTCAGCGTCTTGCCATCGCGAATTTCGCGGAACAAGGTGACGACGCGCGCCAGCTCCTTGTCGGCCGGCTGGATTGGCGGCAGGCTGAGATTGGTGCCGATCTCGCCGACACGCTTCACGACAATCTGCGTTTCCTCATCGAGCGAGCTCGGCGACGGCAGCACGACGACGTTGAAACGCCGCTTCAGCGCCGAGGAGAGATCGTTGACGCCCTTGTCACGATTGTTCGCCGTGGCGATGATATTGAAGCCCCGTTCCGCGCCGATGGCGATATCGAGTTCCGGTACGGGCAACGTCTTTTCGGAAAGCACGGTGATCAGCGTGTCCTGCACATCCGAGCCCATGCGGGTCAGCTCTTCGAGCCGCAAGAGCGTGCCCTCCTCCATCGCCCGCACCAGCGGCGTCTTGACGAGAGCCTCGGGCGAAGGCCCTTTAGCCAGAAGCAGGGCGTAGTTCCAGCCATAGCGGATCTGGTTTTCGTCAGTGCCGGCCGTGCATTGGATGAGACGCTGCGACGAACCGGAGATCGCTGCGGCGAGGTGTTCTGAAACCCACGATTTGGCAGTGCCCGGAAGCCCGAGCAGCAATAGCGCCCGGTCGGTCGCCAGCGTCGCGACAGCGGTTTCGATCAGCCGTCGATTGCCGACATATTTGGCGGTGATCGCGGTTCCATCGGATGCCTTTCCGCCCAGCAGATAGGTCACCACGGCCTGCGGAGACAGTTTCCAGTTGCTCGGCCGCGGGCGATCGTCGCCCTTTGCAAGCGCGGCCAGCTCGCCGGCATAGATTTCTTCCGCAGGGCGGCGAAGGTGGGCTTCAGACATGGTCGGTCTCCAGGCTATTCATAAGATCGAGGAAAAGAATGGCGTTGCCGGTTTTGGCGGGGTCGAGCGCAGCGAACTCCGTTCGCAAGGCCGGACGCATCGCCGGCGGGCACATGGCGGCCATGTCGTCGATGATATCCGCATCGTAGCCGGCATTTGGCTTGCGAAGGGCAAGCCATGGCTTGGATCTCAGCACATCGGCGAACATCTTCTCGGTTGCTTCTGCGGCCAACAGCATCGCCATACGACGGATCACCCATGGCGTCGTATCGCTTCCCCATCTGTCCGGCCGGAAGACATGGGCAACCCAGGCGCGCCGCATGTCCTGATTGTAGTCGGCCAGCGCTTCATCATCCGTCGCATCAACCAGCGCCCAGGCATCGGGCAGATGGCCGTCGGTGACCATTTCCACGACATCGAGCCGCCCGTCCTGTGTTGCCATGAGAAAGAAGGCCAGCAGCAGATCGTTCTGCTTTTCAGCGGCAGCAATCATGGCCTCCACCGAGAGCGACAGCGCGCCGGCAAGCATCTCAAGGCCGATCGGCCCGAAGGCTTGATTGAGCCAGGCCCTCTTGGTGTGATCCCGCACGGTCGCAGGCAGTTCCAGCGTCAGAACCGTCTTCTTGAATATGAGCCCGGATTTCGAAACCTTGATGCGCTCCAACACCTCGCGCAGCGCAGGATCGCTGCCCTCGAAACCAGGCAGTTTCACGATCAATCTCTGCGCCAGCGCGCGAACACGTGGTGCGCGATCCTTTTCGAGGCTCTTCAGGAACGGTGTATCGGCTTCCGAAAGACGCTCACGAAAGGCGCCAAGCAGACGGAAGCGGCTATCGGCATCCTCCGTTTTCCAGACCGCTTCGACCAACGTCCTCGCCGCGTCCGGATCGATTGCCCGGCGGCCGCTGATATAGCCCGCCTTCACCGCCGGCGTCGCAAGCACCCAGTTTTCGTCGCTCAGGCGATCGGGCGCGAAGTAATTCTGCTTCTGAGCGACCGGCTTCTCCCGCTCGGAAAAGGCAAGCGCTTCCGCACCGAGATCTTCCGCATGGGCTTTCACGAAGGTTTCCAGCTTCGGCAGATCGAAGGGATGCAGCCTCAGCTTCCGTTCGACAAGCTTTCGCACGATCGCGGCGGACAGCGATGCCTGGCCCTTGCCCGCCATAAGACGGATCAGAAGTTTGCGCGCCGCGTCCGGCATGATCGTGGCACTGTCCGCGATCACATCCTCGATCTGAAATTGCGGCGGCTGCGGCGGACGGTCAAACCGCAGGGCCTGAGCGGCCAATGCGAGAGCCTGCAGGGGATCCGTCGCACCGATCGCGTCAAGCGGCAGGCCATCGCGGGCGCCGGTAAGAAGCTTCGGCAGAATTGCGGTCTTCAGTCTTCCTGCGATCATGCCGTCCACCGCCCCAGTGCCGTCTCCGACCAGCAAAGCATCAGCTCACTGCCATCCCAGAGAGCGGCCCCATCGATCGTCTCGAATTGCAGCAGCGGCCAGCTGACAGTCGATTGCGACCTTGCGACAGGCAGGCTGATCTCGCCGTCATGCAGGTAGAAAGCATCGCCCGATCGCCTGAGCCGTGCCCCACGAAACATCATCGGATATTCCTGGAGCCAGGGCTTTTCGATCAGCGCGTCTTCATACAATCCGTAGGCTGCGGCCAGATTCTGCTCTGGGAGAGCCAAAGGCGCATCGGAAGGCTCCGCGCCGGTCAGCTGATTGGCGATCAACGCACGGAGCGCCACGCTCGCGGGGTAGAAGACCAATTCGGCCTCGAAGGCATCGCCGACACTATAACCACTTGAAGACGCTCCGGTCGACACCGGGACATATTCGATGAGGACCGCCTGCCTGTCATCGCCCTGAAGCCAGGTCTCGATCCGCCGCAACTTGTCGGGCTGCACCTCGCTGCGGACCGCCCAGACCCGCCATGTTCCCGAAACGCGCAGTGCCTGCTTGTCTTCCAGCAGCGCCTCGCGCGTGACGTTCCAGCCGACCAGCTGCCGGATATCATGGCGCATGGGTTCGGAGAGATCATTTTGCCGGCGATAGGCCTCAGCAAGCAGGTGCAGCATGCCAAGCTCGCGTATCGCGGCCATCGGACGCTCTGCGTCGGGGAGCGCAAACAGGCGGCTGGGCATTGTATCCACCCGAAGCGCCAGACCGGCTGCCTTTGCATCGAACAGACGCTGAGCCATAACCCGGCAGACGGCAGACGCCTTTGCCGGAAAGGCTGCAAGCCCAGCATCCGTCTGGTCGGCAAGCCAGATATCCAGTTCATCAAGACCGTTTGTGATCGACGTCTCGCGTTCGAGCCGATTCCGCTCGCGGGCAGCCGCCGCCCGGGCTTCCGCCTTGGGATCGGCCTCAGCCTCAATCTCCTCGATGGCCGAGATCGAAGCCTTGGGCTTTTCGGGTGCGGACGCCGGTGACGCGGCCGATGGACCGCGACGGCGCGCAAGCCAGTCGCTCACCCAGTCCGGCACCGGCCGCTCCTGAAAATCCACCTTGCCCTCGACCCGCATCCACATCAGGGCGAGCGAATGCTTGCAGGGAAATTTCCGGCTCGGACAGCTGCACTTATAGCCGGCATCGGCCTCGGTCACCGAGATCCTGTAAGGGGTCGCTCCCGAACCCTGGCACTCCCCCCAGATGAGCCCGGCGCGATCCTCGGCAATCGTCGGCCAGCTCGAAGGCCTCAAAAGCTTCTTCGCCGCTGCCAATGAGCCTTGATCCGGTGCAAGCTCCTCGATTTTTGCCAGCGTCAGACCCAAACGAAACCTCCGAACCGCCTACTTTCAGCTGCATCTCAAAAGAGACGTAGCGGGCAACCAAGACGCCAAGTTGACGAGACCCGAACAGACATGGAATCGCTTTACAATCTGTGAAGGGGCGGATGCCATCCGCAAGTTTCGGCTGAGCGTTCGGCGTGCTGTTCGAGCACCGATTGCGCCAGCGTTACCCAGCCAAGTGACTTGTGTCATTTTCACCGCGATCACCGGGCCAACCTGTGAACATTCGAAGTTTCGATTGCCGTTCATCGGCAAAGGAGGCATTAGCCTAGCGCTAGCGATTCTGCAGTCTGACGATTGGAGATGCGGCAGGAAACTGCTGCATCCCGAAGGGGCAATGTTCGAGCCGATGCGCGAATATCTGAAAATACCGAGCCGGGTTGAAGTTGTCCGCGCTCGCGAGATCATTTCGGCATCGGGAGAAAGCTGGGACACTTTGCCGGGTTGGGTTGGCGAATGCTACGACCGTGGCGGGATGGTTATCTCCGCGACGGGGGTCACGGTATTCAACGGCCCGGAGGCTCTCAGAGCTCAGCCTGCCGATTTCGTCGTTCGCGATCATCGGGGCATTTTTTCTGTCTACGACGAGACGGCTTTCGAGCAGAATTTCGTGCCAGCCCACTCCGCTGAAGTCTTCAAGTTGCACGCAGCGTAAGCTGCGAGCGCCCGGTCCGCCGCGCGGGGCGACGGACCGAAGCAAATTCTAGTTCACACCGGACCGGCGCAGGGTCAGCCCCGTGCCGGCGTCGAACAGATGGATGCGCGTCTCATCGAGCGCAAACGAGACGCGATCGCCCGACTTGGGGCAGGACGCGGCCTTTACCAGTGCGCCCACTTCCTTTCCTGCGACCTGGAAAGTGACCAGGGCATCGTTGCCGTGAAACTCGATAAGGTCGGCCAGGCCGGAAAGCGCGTTGGCGGCGCCGGGCGGCGCGGCGGCAAGGTCGGGCGGCCGAATGCCGAGGACCACCTTCTGGCCTTCCGTGAGCGAGAATGCGTCGCCGACGATATGGATGTCCGAGCCTTCAGCGCGAAGGATCCAGCCGCGCTCGCCTCTGGCGACCGAAACATCGATCAGGTTCATGTTCGGCGTGCCGATGAAGCCCGCCACGAACAGCGTTCTCGGGCGTTCGTATATCTCGGCCGGCGTTCCAACCTGCTCGATCGCCCCCCCCTTCATCAGAACGATGCGGTCGGCAAGCGTCATCGCTTCAAGCTGATCATGCGTGACGTAGATCGTCGTGGTCTGCAGCTTCCGGTGAAGCCTTGCGATCTCGACCCGCATGTGATGACGGAGCTTGGCGTCGAGGTTCGAAAGCGGCTCGTCGAACAGGAACACCTTGGGCGTCTTGATCATCGCGCGCGCGATCGCGACACGCTGCTGCTGGCCGCCTGAAAGCTCGGTCGGCTTGCGCGTGAGATACGGCTCGAGGCCAAGTGTGGCGGCGACCGCCTTGATCCGCTGGTCGATCTCGCTCTTGGGAACTTTCATCCGCTTGAGGCCGAATGCGATATTGTCGTAGATCGTCATGTGCGGATAGAGCGCGTAATTCTGGAAAACCATCGCTACGCCGCGGTCGCGGGGCTCGAGATCGTTGACCTCGGTTCCGCCAATCGAGACCGAGCCGCCGGAAATCTCTTCCAGCCCGGCGATCATTCTGAGGAGCGTGGATTTTCCGCAGCCGGACGGGCCGAGGAAAACGATGAACTCCCGGTCAGCCACATCGAGATTGAAGTCCTTGATGACGTTGATGGAACCGTAGCTCTTGTCTACGTTGGCGCAGGCGATATTGGACATCAGTTTTCTCCCGCTTCCATCAGGATCTGCAGCTTGACATCGGTCGGACGGGCAGAGGCCGCCCGTTCGAACGCCTTCACGCTTTCGCGGAAATCGAAGGTTTCGGTGATCAGCGGCTTGAGATCGACCTTTCCGGAAGCAATGAGCTGAAGCGCCCGATCGAAGATGTTGGCATATCTGAAGACGGTTTCGATACGCACTTCCTTGGCGATCGCGCCGGAGACGTCGAACTGAACGGGCTCGACCGGCAGACCGACCATGACCAGCGTTCCGCCGGGGCGGACGAGATCGAAGAGGCCTTGATAGGCCTTGGGGCTGCCGCTCGCCTCGAACACGACGTCGGCGCCCCAGGCTTCGGTCTCGGAGGCGATGACATCCTTGAGCGCCCGCTCGGCGATATTTACGGGGATAATGCCGGGATAGCGTCCGGCGATCTCCAGCTTCTCGGCGCTGAAGTCCGAGATGTAGACCCGGCTGCACCCACCGGCGAGCGCTGCGAGAGCCACCATGATGCCGATCGGGCCACAGCCGATCACCGCGGCGACGTCGCCCGGCGCGATACGGGCACGGGCTGCCGCCTGCATGCCGATCGCAAACGGCTCGACCATCGCCCCTTCGGCGAACGAAACATTGTCCGGGAGCTTGTATGTGAAGGCGGCCGGATGCACCGTGTAGGGCGTCAGCACGCCGTGAATGGGTGGCGTCGCCCAGAAGCGGACGCTCGGGTCGACATTGTAGATGCCGAGCTTCGAGGCGCGCGACGAGAGGTTCGGAATACCGGGCTCCATGCAGACCCGGTCGCCGACGGCAAGGCTCTTCACGTTCGATCCGACTTCGACAACGGTGCCGGCAGCCTCGTGACCGAGAACCATCGGTTCCCTGAGAACAAACGGGCCGATGGCACCGTGGGTGTAATAGTGCACGTCGCTTCCGCAAACGCCGACCGTGTTGATCTTGATCTTCACGTCGTCAGGTCCGACGGCCAGCGGCAGATCGATATCCCTCAACGCCAATACGCCCTTTTGCTCCAGAACGAGAGCTTCCATTTTCAAGATTCCTTTTGACTAAGACGACTTGCGCTTGAAGGCGCTGTTCAGCATCCCGCTCAGGACTCCGAGGAAGAGCAGCGGGGGAATGGATAGCAGGACGACCGACGCGTTGAGGATGCCCCAAGGGACGTCCCGGCCGAGCTGGGTGAGTTCAGAAGCCACGATCGGCAGCGTCTTGGCGTCGGAAGTGGTCAGCATCAGCGCGATCAGGAATTCGTTCCAGACAAGAACGAAACTGAAGGCCACCGCTCCGATCAGCGACCGCGCCGCAATCGGCAACGCAATCAGGAAGAAGATCGAAAACAGCCCATATCCATCGACGCGGGCGGCTTCTTCGACTTCCTTGGGAACACGCGCAAAGGCCGGGACGCTGAGCCAGACCACCGTTGCGAGCGTCAGAAGCGTATAGGTCACGATCATCGACAGCCGGGTGTCGTAGAAACCGAAATCCAGCCAGATAACCATCAGCGGGATCGCCACCGCCACCGGGGGCAAGAAGCGCAGGGACAGAACGAAGAACTGGATGTCCTTTGACCAGCGGTTCGGATAGCGCGCGATTGCATAGGCCGCCGGCAGACCGAGAACCGCGCCGATCAACACGGCTGTGCCGGAAATGATAAGCGAGTTGACCAATCCTGCGAAGACGCTGTCGCGACCGAGTACATAGGCGAAATTGTCGAGGGTTGGGGTGAAGAAGAACAACGGCGTCGGCGTAACGATATCGACGCGGTTCTTGAAGGCGTTGAGGGTCGTCCAGAATACCGGGAACACGGCCGAGAACGCCGCGAGTGCGAGAATGGCCTGGCCGGCAAGACGGCCGAACTTGAACTTCCTCATACCTTGGCCCTCTTCCAAATAAATGTGAAGGCGACCGAGGTTGCGATCATCATGAGCACCGCCATGCTCGAAGCGTATGAAATCCGGCCTGACTCGATAAAACCTTGCGAGAAGGCATACATATCGAGGGTTTCGGTGGAGATACCCGGCCCGCCACGCGTCATCACGTAGATGAGGTCGAAGGCACGAAGGGACTCGATCATCTTGACGAAAGCCAGCGAGATCAGCGGCGCCTTCAACATCGGCAAAGCGACGTAGGCGTAGACCTCCCAGGTCCGCGCGTGATCGAGCCTGGCAGCCTCGAAAGGCTGCGGAGGCAGCGTCTCGAGCAGCTTGAGCACGATCACCGAGAAGAACAGACCCCATTGCCAGACGTCGACCAGAGCGACGGTGCCAAGCGCGGTCAAGGGGCTAGACAAGAGATCAAGCGGCTGGCCGGTGATCGCCTTGTAGGGATAGGTGATGATGCCGTAGAGCGGATGGAAGGCGAATTTCCAGACGAAAGCCGCGGAAACCCGTGGCAGGATCACAGGCATCAGAAACAGAAGCGAAAGCACGTTTCGTGCCTTTGGCGAGGCACATTCGAACAGCAATATCCCGAGGCCGACGGCAATCACGAGGGTTGCCGTGACGGTCAGCACTTCCCAGGTGAGCGACACCTGGATCGAGTTGAGGAAGCGTCTGTCGGAGAAGAGCGAGATATAGTTCGCGAAACCGATGAAGCGGCCATCGGGACGGCTGAGCTCCCGGTCCTGGAATGAGATGACGATGGCGTAGACAGTCGGCACAAGCGCAAGGATGGCCAGGACGACCATCGCCGGCGTCAGAAAGACTGTTTGCAGGGCAAGCTTGTTTTTCACGGGAAAACCTCCGGCGGCGGCACGCCGATGGAAAGCAAACCCGGCGGGACGCACCCGCCGGGACATGGATCGAATGGGTTGCTGATTACTGGCTGCGCGACGCCAGATCCTTGGCAAAGTCGTTCAGCTCGTCGAGGCCACCCTTGATGTCGGTGCGGCTGCCGGTGATCAGCTCTTCGAGGATGATACCCCAACGGTCGCCGAGATCGGGCCACTGCGGGTTCTGCCAGAAGTTCACGGCCGTGACCTTGCCGGTATCGGCCAGGGCCTGGCCGAGTGCCGGGCCGTACATTTCGGCAAACTTCGGGCTGGTCATCACGCTTGTGCGGTTCAGCTCGCTGAACTGGCCTTCCGCAAGGCGACGCTGCTCATTCTCCTTCGACGTCGCCCAGCCGATGAACAGGCCGGCGCACTGCTTGGCCGCGTCATCCTTGTTCGCCTTGGTGCCGATTGCCAGACCGTGGCCATAGCCACCACCAGTCAGCGGTGTCGGAGGCGGCAGGTAACCGATCTTGTCGGCGACCTGCGAAGACTTCTTGTCGAGCGCCATGCCGACGAGCGGCGTGGATTCGATCAGCATCGCCACCTGGCCCGAGGTAAAGGCCCCGACGGCTTCGTCCCAGCCACCGGTCTGGCTGCCCGGAGCCGAATATTTGAAGAGCTTGAGATAGGTTTCCGTCGCCTTCACTGCCGCATCGCTGTCGAATGCCGGCGTCTTGCCATCGAACCAGTTGCCGCCGAAGCCCTTGAAGAACGGCATCCAGCGCCAGACGTTCGCGCCCGAGCCGCGCTGACCGCGAAGCGCCGTGCCATAGATGCCCTTGTCGGGCTGGTTGAGCTTTTCGACCGCGGCAACATATTCGTCGAGGGTCTTGGGCGGCTGGATTCCGGCCGCTTCAAGCAGGTCCTTGCGATAGACCATCAGGTCGCCGCCACCGGTCAGCGGCGCGAACCATACCTTGCCGTCAAAAGTCGCAACCTTCTGGCGGCCCGGATCGAAGTCGGCGTAGTCATAGTCCTTGGGGTAGTAGTCGAGCAGAGGCGCGACCCAGCCGGACGACGCAAACAGCGCGACGTTGGCTTCGTCAATATAGTACACGTTGTACTTCCCGATCGTCGAGGCGTCGGCCTTGGTCTTGGCGCGGCGATCGTTCTCGTTCAGGTAGTCGATCTGGAAGTCAGCGCCTCCGCTGAGCTTCGTGAACTCGTCCTTGTACTTCTCAAGAAGGGTCAATCCATCGCGGGGCTGAGCGAGCACGCGGATGGTGCCGGAGCACTCTGCTGCGGCTGCGAAGGATGTTGCAGCGCCGAAAAAAGCGCATGCGATAGCAATGCTCGAAACGAGCGTCTTCATCGGTTTCATGTGTGAATCTCCCAAAACTACCGAGCAGACTATGGATTTCCCGATCCCGTCTGCGCCTCCCAGCGATGTCGATCGCTGTGGTCATAGTACGAAGTCTCTTGCGGCGAACTAGCGCGCACCATGCGACAAATCTATACTTTAATGCGTTATGCGGCCGTTTGGTCTGCGGGTCGCACAGGCCGCCGCTGGGTCGTCAGCCGGCGATATGCCGACGGAGTGACCTTGTGGTGGCGCAGAAACGTCCGATTGAAATTGGAGATGTTCAGATATCCCACCTCAAAACAGATATCGGTGATCGGCATATCCGTATCGGACAACAGCTTGCAGGCCTGCCAGATGCGCAGCTTGTTGACGTGGTCGGTGAAGGTATTGCCCGTGTTTTTCTTGAAGAAGCGCGAGAAGGCGCTCTCGCTCATGCCGGCAAGCTCGGCGACCTCCGCCATATGGATATCCGTGGCGAGATTCTGAAAGATGTAGATCAGCGACTTCTGAAGCGCGTCCAGTGACTCCGTTTCGAGCTTCGGAGCGAATTCCGGTGACGAGAGAAGCTCGTACTCGGTGGATGAAGCAAGCAGATCAAGGAGCTGGACAAAGAGGGACAATCGCGAAAACCCTGTCAGATCGCCCATCTGCTCGATCATTTCAGCGGCTTTTGCCCTCGTCGCTCCGACATAGACAAGTCCGCGCTCGGACCTGCGAAAGAACTCGTCGAGCTGTCCAAACTCCGGAAAGGCTGCCGAAATGCCTCGCACGCGGTCGGGGTCAAACTGGATGACGACATCCCGCCCCTTTATGATCTCGCCAGGCTCCGTTGCCGTGACCCAGTCATGCGGCAGGTTCGGGCCGACGACGGTCAGGTAACCGGAATGGAACTCACCGATATGATCGCCCACGAAGGCCATCCCGCTGGAATTTCGCAGAAGATGGATTTCGATCTCGGGGTGATAGTTCCAGACGTTGCGCTCCCAGGGATAATCGTCAACCCGCCAGAGAAAAGTCTCATTGGCGTTGGTGACGATGTGCTCATAGGTCGGCGGATTGCCGGACAATGACGCGGATTTCGCGCCCAGTGCCCGTTTCGCAGCCGTGGACCTGTGTTTCAGCATCGCCCTTCCTCGCGAACATCACGCGGCACAGAATTAAGCTGTTTTTCTCTGCTGTCGAGATGCGTCTCAAGTGAGACGAACCCTGGGCCCAGGCCCGCGCATTATTCGCCGTCGGTCAGGCCGTCATAGACTTCCATCAATGCATTGGTGATCGCCTGCCCGAGTGCGGCACCCGCGGCACGAACATCGTTCTCGTCGCCATCGCGCGCGGACCTGGCAAGCTCGAAGCCCTGTTCGCTGACGATCAGCTTGGCGACTTCGATCGCCCATTGGCCGAAATCACCGCGATTTCCGATCTGGATTTGTTCTTCCACGCCGCTCTCCTTCGCTCGTTGGCCTCCATCTAGCGGATGTGGCCGCAGGCGCAAGCGCGAATGGCAGGTCGGCTACCAGACAAGGCCGCGGGCCGCGACTTCCTCGACGCGGGTGACGACGCCGTTGCGGTGAAACACCATGGTGTCGAAGAGGTTCGAGACGACGCAGGTGTGGTTGGGGATGATGAAGATCTTCTCGCCGATCTGCGGGCGCGGTCCGGTGCAGGCAGAGAGGTCGATCACGCCATGCTCTTCGGAAAGGCTGGCGATCTTCGCCTCGGGATAGCCGACCACAAGGCCGAAATCGCTGAAACCCTGCAGATCCGAGGTCAGCGCCTTCGAACCGGCATCAATGACGGCGCGATCGCCGTTCGGCCGGGAGACGACGGTCGCGACGATATACATGGCGCAGTCGTCCTCCGTGCAGTGGCCCATGCGGATCATCTGTCGGTCGTTGTAGATGTAGGTTCCGGCCCGGTGTTCGGTGGCCGACTTGACGAGATGGGCGTCGAAAAGGCTCGGCGTGCCGCCGTTGCTGACGATCGGGCAGGCGATGCCTTCGGCTTCCAGCTGCTGCAGCGTCGCCTGGATGAAGGCTTCGACGGCATCGGCCGCCTGCGGCTTCGGGTAGGTGAGAATGCCGCCGAAGGTCAGGCCGTCGGCAGCGGCGATGCGCTTGGCAAGCGAGGCCGCCTGTTCCGGCGTCTGGACGCCGCAGCGCGCGCCGCCGGTATCGCACTCGACGAGCACGGTCAGCGGCTTGCGGCCGGAAAAATGCGCAGACAGGCCATCGACCGTGACGTCGCTGTCGGCCACCACCTTGAGACCGGAAATACGGTCGTTCAGAGCGCCGAGCCGGTCGAGCTTCTGCGGGCCGAGAATATTGAAGGTGATCAGGATGTCTTCGAAGCCGGCGGCCGCGAAGACCTCGGCCTCGGTGACCTTCTGGCAATTGATCCCCTTGGCGCCGGCCGCCACCTGGGCAACGGCGAGCGCGGGGATCTTGTGCGTCTTGATATGCGGGCGAAAATTCAGGCCGTGCTCGTCCATATAGGACTGAACCCGGTGAATATTGGCGGCCAGCTTGTCTTCGTCGATGACGGGGCGGGGGGTCGAGAGATCCGCGATCCTGTCACCAGCCTTGGCGACGACGGCAAACTGGTTGTCATGCATCTCAGGCGGCTCCGCGTTCGCTTCCATGAGGATCGGCCACGATCGGCCAGATGTTCTTCGGCGCCCGGCGGTAAGGCGTCGTCGCCGGATTATTGGGATAGGGCGTTCCCGCCGAGCAGTAAAGGATCTCGGCGGCAATCTTCGAGAAGGAGGCGAAGAAGTGGTTGGTCGATTTGATGACCAGGATCTTCTGTTTTGCCGGATCGATGCCCATTACCGAAAACAGGCTCGGATCAAAGCTTTGCGCCCGCGTCGAGTTGAGAATGATGTCGATACCGTCGAGTACGATATGCGCGGCATCGCCGAAAGGCGCCAGGCTCTCGCCGAACTGCATCTCGGCATTCTTCACCAGCTTGACGACCTTCACCATGCCATCGACGGGATTGCCGGTGCCGGGTGCAGATTTGGCGCCGAAGCGGAGCGGGATCTCAGCCCCCTCGCCCGCCGCAAAGCAGATCTGGACGGCGATCGGATCCCAGATCGTGCCGATCGCAGCGCTCGTCACACCGCGGGCCAGCAATTCCTCGAGGATGACCGTCGCATCGCCCGCCGTACCGCCGCCCGGATTGTCCCAGACATCGGCGATGACCACCGGCCAGGCCTTGGCGGCGATCGCGCGGGAAACCGCTTCCTTCTCGTCGATCTGCGGCACCATGAACGTGCCACGCTTGGAAAACAGCTCCATGCCGAGTTCGCGCGCGAGCGCCGCACCCTTTTGCGGCTTGTTGTCGGTGACGACCAGCAGCTTGGTGCCCATCTCCGGCACGTCGCCGACCATAAAGCCGTGAACGACCGAGATCGACAGGACCTCCGGGTCTTCCTTCTCGATGCGCATGATCTTGTCGACGAAGGAGCGCATCGGATCGCGCGAGGTCGGGAAAACGTCGATCATCCGGCAATCGAACACCGAATTCACAGGCTTTACCCGGCCCTCAAGCGCATCGACGGCGATCCGCCACAGGTCCTCGGCGCGATCGACGAAATCGGTATGCGGGAATTCCTTGAAATAGACGGCAAAGTTCAGCGCTTCGATACGCTTCTTCGTCAGATGGCTGTGCGGATCGAGTTCGGCGCAGATCAGCACGTCGGGTCCGACCATCTCGCGTATGCGGCTCAGGAGATCGCCTTCGGTATCCTCATATCCGGCAGCGACCATGGCGCCGTGCAGGCCCATGACGATGGCATCGACGGGCATTGCTGCGCGCAGCTGTCCGAGGATCTCGTCGCGCAGCTCTTCATAGGTATTGCGGTTGACGAGGCCGGCGGGGTCGGCCCAGGTGGCCGTGCCCTCGATCAGCTCCCAGCCCTTTTCGGCAGTGACGCGGCGGCCGACGGTGATCGGCGCGGTGCAGAGCGTCGGCGTTTCCGGATGCTGGCCAGGCGGCGCATAGAGGGATGCCTCGAAGGCGCGGCGATCCACACAGATCGGGGAAAAGGTATTGGTCTCGGTCGCCAGTGCTGCCGTGAAAATGCGCAAGTGAGTTGGCCTTGTTTTGTCGGCCCCGCGTCAACCCATCGGGTTCGGCAGGTAGCCGGTGAATCCGCAGATCTTCCACCGTCCTTCGTGGAGCCTGCAATAATAGAGCGTCTGCCACTGCATGATGTCGCGGCTGCCGTCGCTCTTGGTCAGGCCTCCGTCAAACTTCTTGCGGACAAGCGCCATCTCGCCTTCGATCTCGATATCTTCGAGGGTCGTGGTGGTGAAGATCGCCGTGCGGGTATCCTCGGCAAAGCTCTGCGTCGCGAAGTCCTTGGCCTGCGTCAGCCACTCGTCGCGATAGGCTTTCAGCGTCGGGAAGGCGAGGCGCCATTTGTCGGGGCTGACTTCCTTGCGGCCATCGATGCCGATGAAGCCTTCCTCGACGAAATCATGCTCGACGGCGGACCAGTCGGCGGCCAGAAACGCATCGATATCGCGCGTCACCAGCATCTCCCAGATAGAGTGTCTGGCGGTATCGGAGGAGGGGAAAGGATTCTTGAAAGGATCACGCATGCTCGCCCCCGATTTAAATAGTTTTCATAAATGGCGTTTTTCGCTGGTCAAATTCCGCTTTCTATGGTCACTTGTCAACTTATCAAGAAAATAATTTGCAGGGATCCGCGTATGTCCATCAAGCGATATGGCACTGTTCAAACCGGCGCCGGTGGCAAGCCGCTGCCTTTCGCGCGCGCCGTGGAAGCCGATGGCTGGCTCTATGTTTCCGGCCAGGTGGCCATGGAAAATGGCGAGATCATCGAAGGCAATATCATCCCGCAGACGCACAAGACGATCGCCAATCTGATCGCCATTCTCCATGAGGCCG
The DNA here is from genome assembly GCF_047325115.1 of Rhizobium sp. Rhizsp82. Lineage (NCBI taxonomy): Bacteria > Pseudomonadati > Pseudomonadota > Alphaproteobacteria > Hyphomicrobiales > Rhizobiaceae > Rhizobium > Rhizobium sp. Rhizsp82. The sequence continues at coordinate 177,281 of NZ_CP168571.1, forward strand.
GCTACGGCGTCGAGGATATCGTGCGCGTCGGCGTCTGGCTCGACGATCCCCGCGACTTCTGGACCTTCAACAAGATCTATCAGGAATATTTCGGCGAGCACCCGCCGGCGCGCGCCTGCGTCCAATCGTCCATGATGGTGGATTGCAAGGTCGAGATCGACTGCGTCGCCTATAAGAAGAAAGACTGACGGCGGCGATTACGGGGGACCGGCTTGGATATCTTTTCTACATTGCAGGAAGACAAGAGCCGGCTCTCAGCCTCCGAGAGCCGCATCGCCGAGATCATAGTCAACGATTTCGAATTCGCGGTGAATGCCTCGATCATCGAACTTGCCGAACGGGCGCAGGTTTCGCCGCCGACGGTGACGCGCTTCTGCCGCCGGCTCGGCTGCGAGAGCTTTTCGGATTTCAAGGTGCAGCTTGCCCGCACCGCCCATATCGGCGTTCGCTACCTGAAGCCGGAATCGAAGAGCGGCGATCCGGCCGATGTCGCCCAGGACATCATCACCAAGGCGCAGAACGCCCTCTTCCTGCTGCACCGCTCGTTGGATCTCGCCGCGATCGAGGCGGCCGTCGGGCTGATCTCCAAGGCCGAGATGATCTACGCCTTCGGCTCCGGCGGCAATTCCTCGATGATCGCCGACGAGCTGCAGAACCGTCTCTTCCGCCTCGGCCTGCGGATCACCGCCAGTTCCGACCACAGCATGCAGCTGATGATGGCTGCCGCAGCGAAATCCGGCGACGTGATCATCGGCTCCTCATTCTCCGGCCGCAATGCCGAGCTGGTGCGCGCTTTCGCCTTGGCGCGCGAAGCGAAGGTGAAGACCATCGCGCTGACGCAGACCGGCAGCGCGGTCGCCAAGGCGGCCGAGGTCGTCGTGCCGATCGACCTGCCCGAGGGCACCAATATCTATCGCCCGACCTCGACGCGCATCGCCTATATCGCGACCGTCGACATTCTGGCGAGCCTCGTTGCCTACGCCATCCAGCCGAAGGCGACGACGACGCTGAGACGCATCAAGCAGCAGCTGGTCACCCACCGTGACGGCAGCGACGACAAGCAGCTGCTCGGAGACTGATAAACAAGAGGGAAGCGGCAATGACACAATCGGTGGCCATCGTGACGGGAGCAGCAGGCGATATCGGCGCGGCGATCGCCGCCCGGCTTGCCGATGATCATGACGTCATCCTGCTTGCCGATATCGACGCCAAGGCTGCCGCCGCGACCGCCGGAAAGCTCGGCGATGCCGGCCGCTTCATTGCCGTTCAATGCGACGTGACGGGCGAGGCCAGTGTCGCGGCTCTCGCCGAGCGCGCCGCCGGAACCGGCAGCCTGCGCACCCTCGTCAATAATGCCGGTGCTGCGCGCGCCGTCAGCCTGCATGATACGACGCCCGAGATCTGGCGCGCCGACAATGCGCTCAATCTTGAAGCCGCTTTCCTGACCTTCCGGGCCGTCGAGGACCAGCTGAAGGCCTCGAAGGGCTCGGTCGTCAATATCGCCTCCGTCAACGGCATGAATGTCTTCGGCCATCCGGCCTATAGCGCCGCCAAGGCGGGGCTGCTGCATTTCACACGGCTGGTCGCCGTGGAATACGGCAAGTTCGGTATCCGCTCGAATGCCGTTGCCCCCGGCACTGTGAAGACGCAGGCCTGGGAAGCGCGGGCTGCGGCCAATCCCAATGTCTTCGAGGATGCCCGCCGCTGGTATCCGCTGCAGCGCGTCGTCGATCCTAAGGACGTCGCCAATGCCGTGAGCTTCCTGGCCGGGCCGATGGCGGCTGCCATTACCGGCGTCTGCCTGCCGGTCGATTGCGGCCTGACGGCTGGCCAAGCGGAGCTCGCCCGCACCTTCTCCCAGTCCGAGCACTACTGAAAAACATAAGAGAAAATGAGAGGAACGAGATATGAAACCGGTTTACTACCGCCTTGAGAACAGCTGGAACCCCAACGGGGGACCGAACGGCGAATTCACTTTCACGCTTTTCAACCTGTCCGATGAGGCGCTTTCCGGTTTCAAGCTCGTCTATACCTCGCTGACCCGCGTCATCGATGCTGCCGCCTGCGGCAACGCCACCTTCCTGCGCCGCAATGCCAATTTCCACGAATTCGGCCCGCCGGCCGGCCTGAGCGTCGCGCCCGGCGAGAGCTGGACCTTCACAGTCGCCGGCCTCCATCGCAAGGCGCAGCATTGCACCGATGGCGCCAAATCTGCCTATCTGACGCTGTCCTCCGGCAAGCATGTGCCGGTCGCCGTTTCCGATCTACTGCTCGAAGGCGCGGCCAGCGAGCCGCCGCCGGTTCTGCTGCCCGAAGGACGCCTTGACCTGCCTTTCGCGCTGCAGCCCTGGCCGGCCCAAATCGATGCCAAGCCCGGCGATGATTTCCCGGTCGTGCTCTATCCGCAGGGCGCCTCGAGCGAGGAGCTCTCGGCGATCTCGACCGTCATCTCGCTGACGCGCCGTCTTTTCGAAAGCGATCATTCCGTCTTCAATCTCGTGCCCTCGCCGCAGGGCCGGGCGCTCACTTTCAGCAAGGATGCGGCGCTCGATGCCGAAGCCTACAAGCTGACTTTCGCAGCCGACCGCGTGACGCTCGCCTATTCCGGCGCGGCCGGGCGCCAATACGGCCTGACGACGCTTGCCCAGCTTTTGAACGGTGCTCGCGTCACCAAGGGCAAGTTCCGCTTCCCGATCTCGGGCACGATCTCCGACAAGCCGCGCTATGGCTGGCGCGGTTGCCATCTCGACGTTTCCCGCCAGTTCTATCCGGTGGCCGACGTCAAGCGGCTGATCGATATCCTCGCCTGGTTCAAGCTCAACATCTTCCATTGGCACCTGAGCGACGACGAGGCCTGGCGCCTGGAGATCAAGGCCTATCCGCAACTGACGACGACGGGCGTCCTGCGCGGTCCCGACGAGCCGCTGCTGCCGCAGCTCGGCAACGGCGCAGAACCGGTTGGCGGCTTCTATTCGCAGGACGATATCCGTGACATCGTTGCCCACGCCGGCGCTCTCAATGTCGAGGTCATCCCCGAGATCGATATTCCCGGCCACAATGCCGCGACGCTGATCGCCCTGCCCGATCTGACCGACGGCCAGGAGGCGCCTGACAGCTACCACTCGGTCCAGGGCTATCCGAACAACGCGCTGAACCCGGCCGTCGCGCTCACCTACGAATTCCTCGAAAAGGTGTTCGACGAGATGGTCGAGCTCTTCCCCTCCACCTACATCCATATCGGCGGCGACGAGGTGGCGAACGGGTCGTGGCTTGCCTCGCCGATGGCGAAGAAGCTGATGGAAGAAGAAGGCATCACCAACGGCACCTTCGGCCTGCAGTCCTATTTCCTCAAGAAGGTCAAGGCGATGCTGACGGCGCGCGGCCGCAAGCTCTCCGGCTGGAACGAAGTGTCTCATGGCGGTGGCGTCGCTTCCGAGGACACGCTGCTGATGGCCTGGGAAAACCCGCAGGTCGGCATCGAGCTCGCCAGGGAAGGCTACGACGTCGTGATGACGCCGGGCCAGGCCTATTATCTCGACATGGTTCAAGCGACCGCCTTTCAGGAACCGGGCGCAAGCTGGGCCGGCACCGTGCCGCCGGCACATACCTATGCCTACGAAGCGGCCGGCGAATTCCCCGAGGAACTGCAGCACAAGCTGAAGGGCGTTCAGGCCTGCATCTGGTCCGAACACTTCCTGTCGCGCGGCTATTTCAACCGCCTCGTCTTCCCGCGCCTGCCGGCGATTGCCGAAGCAGCCTGGACGCCGAAGGCCTTGAAGGATTGGGATCGCTTCGCGGCCATCGTTCCGCTCAGCCCGAAACTCTGAGGAGGAAGCGATGCGGATCGCGATCGGCGGGCTCCATACCGAATGCAGCACCTATTCGCCGGTGCTGATGTCGGTCGACGATTTCAGGGTGTTGCGCGGGGAGGAACTTCTCCGCGCACCGCAGTTCGATTTTCTCGATGGCAGCGCCGCCGAGCTTTCGCCGCTGCTTCACGCCCGCGCTGTCCCCGGCGGCCCCGTCTCGCGCGTCGCCTATGAAAGCTTCAAGGCCGAGTTTATCGAACGGCTGAAGGCGGCGCTGCCGCTCGACGGGCTCTATCTTGCGATGCATGGTGCCGTGAATGTCGAGGGCATGGACGACGCCGAGGGCGACTGGATCTCGGCGCCGCGCGATGTTGTCGGCGACGCCTGCATTGTCGCGGCGAGTTATGACCTGCACGGCAATGTCAGCCAGCGCATCATCGACCAGCTCGACATCTTCGCCGCCTATCGCACGGCGCCACATATCGATGTGCGCGAGACGATGGTCCGCGCCTGGTCGATGCTTCTGGAAGCGCTGAGGACCGGAAAGCGGCCGGGCGTCGCATGGGCGCCGGTTCCGGTTCTCTGGCCGGGTGAGCGGACCTCGACCGAAGACGAGCCTGCCAAAAGCCTTTACGCCAAGCTGCCCGACCACGATGCAATAGCTGGCGTTCTCGATGCCAATCTGATGATCGGCTATGTCTGGGCCGACGAGCCTCGGGCGACGGCTTGCGCGGTTGCGACCGGCACCGACAAGGACGCGGTGTTGACTGCAGTAAACCGCATCGCCCAATCCTATTGGGACGCGCGGTCCGATTTCCGCTTTGGTCCGGTGACCGGTCCGCTGGGCGAGATGCTCGATATTGCCGGAAAATCCGCGACAGCGCCCGTCATTCTCGCCGATTCCGCCGATAATCCGACCGGCGGCGGCGTTGGCGACCGTGCCGATGTACTGAGCGCCGTCCTCGCCCGCGGTTTCGACGATGCCCTCTTTGCCGGCATTACCGATCGCCTGGCCGTCGACGCCTGCTTTGCGGCGGGCAAGGGTGCGCGAATAGCGCTTTCCGTCGGCGGCAGTCTCGATCCGTCGAGCGCGCCCGTCAGTTTCGACGCCGAAGTCGTGACGCTCCACGATCCCGGCTCCGCTGCCGAGCGTGAAGCCGTGGTCAGAACCGGTGGTGTAAGCGTCGTGCTCGCGGCGCGCCGCCGCCCCTATCACAACATCGCCGATTTCACCCAGCTTGGCCTCGATCCGAAAGCAGTGCGGTTGCTCGTCGTCAAATCCGGATATCTCTCCCCCGAGCTGGCGCCGATCGCCAACCCGAACCTGATGGCCTTGACCGAGGGTGTGGTCGGCCAGGACATCGAAAATCTGATAAGTCTGCGGCGCAGCCGTCCGGCCTTTCCCTTCGACAAGAATTTCAGCTACACGCCGCAGGCGCGCCTTTCCTCCCGCTGGCGCGACTGAAACCGATCTGCCGCGATCCGAGTGCGGATGGGATCTTCCTCCCCGTCCGCCTCGGCGCGCCTCTAGCCTCGAACGACGACAATGAAACGCCTGATCCCCGACGTCTTCCGCAACCCGGCTATCCGGGTGAGCATGATTGCCATCTTCACCTTTGGCTTTGCCGGAGCCACGACCTCGCCCTACCAGTCCGTCGTCGGCATCCGCGAGCTCGGCCTGTCGAACGCGCTCTACTCGGCGCTGATCTTTGCCGCAGCCACGGTGAACGTCATCGTCAGCATCCTGCTCGGCAATCTGGCGGACCGGCTCGGCGAATATCGGACGATGATGCTGGTTGCGGCGGTCTTTGGGATTATCGGTTACGGCGCGATCTTCGTCTTTCCGACGCAGGAGATCTTCGTTCTCAGCGCCCTGCTCCTGCTTCCCGTTTATGGCTCTCTGAACTCGCTGCTCTTCGCCAATGTTCGTTCCGCGACGGGAAAGATGGAGCGTAGCGAAGTCGCGACCGTCAATTCCGGCGTCCGCGCGATGATCTCGCTCTCCTGGGTGCTGGTTCCCGGATTGACCGGCATCCTGCTGTCCGGTTCGCCGACCATGCTGCCCGCCTATCTCTTTGCCTGCATTTCCTGCCTGGTCTGTCTCGGGCTGATCGGCCTCTTCCTGCCGCGGCAAAGCGGAACCGATCGCGCTGCCACCCATCACCTCTCCTATCTCGCAGCCCTCGGCCAGGTGATCTCGCCGAAGATCTTTGGACGCGTCGTCGCCATTGCGTTGATCAGCAGCACGCTTCATGTCAACGGCGCCATCCTGCCGCTGGTGGTGACCGGTGCCGCGCATGGGACGGTTGCCGATGTCGGTATTCTCGTCGGCATCGTCGCCTTTCTCGAAGTCGTCTTCATCATCATCTGGTCGCGCATGCTGCGGGTCATCAGCCAGCTCAAGGCACTGGCGGCCGGCGCCGTGATCTACGCCGTCTACCTGCTGCTTCTCGCCGTCGCCTACGAACCGTGGCATGTCTATGCCCTCACCCTCATCAGCGGCATCGGTGCCGCAGCCCTGATCAGCATTCCGATCACCTATCTCCAGGACCTGATCGCTGAACGACCCGGCCTCGGAAGCGCACTGATCTCGGTCAACATCTTCCTCAGCGCCGGTTTGAGCGCCCTGCTCTTCGCTGCCGGCACCGCCGTGACCACCTATTCCGGGACCGCGCTGGTCGGCGCCTTGTCCGGCCTGATCGGCACCGGCTGGCTGCTCTATCTCGATGGAAACAGACGCAGCCTCTAGAAGCCTGAATTTATTGGATTTCTTCGGTTTTGATCACTCCGGTTGCGTTTTCAGCCGAACGAGATGCAATTGTTTCTATTCGGTTTTCTTTTCGCAACGGAACTGAAAAGCAATTTTCTTTCCCTCAGTTCGGCGGAGGTGCATACGGTGCTGGTTGCGCGCCTCTCTCACCGGAAACCGAGTTCCGCCTCAGAGCCGCCAGCATTGGCCACGCATTGAACCGTCCCTGCTCCGCAAGCCGTGCCAGAGAACGCAGATATCCGCCGGGTGACGTCACGCTCTCGCCTTTCTGAAGAATGCAGGCGACGACGGCAGCGGCATTTTGCGGTCCCATTGCCGCTGATGCTTGCCGATAGGCGGATGGTCCGATCTGCAGCATGGTGCTGACGAGCGTGGTGGCCTGAATGAGATCCTGCCAATTCCGCACTCTCGCATTCGGTCCGTAGAGGGCGATGTCGGGGCAATAATCGATGATGGTACTGAGAGACACAGAGCTGGGGATAACATTCTCTGCTGTAACGGAAGCGTCATCTTCGGCATGCATGGTGTTAGCGTGGTTGACGGAGTTTACGGTGGTAAACTCGATCTCTGCGCTTTCCGGCCGCGCTTCAGAATCAAGATAAGATTCGGATTCTGTTATCTGTATGTGCCGCTCATTTTGAGAGTCATTGGCGCTCGAATTTTCCGTTTTAACCTGTGTTTCCAGCCGCTTGAGGATTTCGGTGCGGAGATCTTCGAGTTCTGCCAGAACTGACGCGATCAGATGCGGCGGAGCGACCCGCGGAAGCTTGTTCAGGATTAGGTGAAAAGCTTCCTGGACGCGCCACCAATCACCTCCGGCTTCTTCGGTGATCGCAGCGCTAATCAGCTTGGAAATATCCCGGCGGCACAAGGTCAGCCGCTCCTTGATCAGCTGCACATGCAAGCGCTCGGCAGCGACCTTTTCCGCAAGACGCTCGATCTCGGCAGCACGCGCAAGCAATGGCGCCAGCGAAAATCCGTAGGCCTCGCTGATATCGCCCTGCCGGGTCTTGCGGGCATAGCGCTTGCCGTTCGGACTATCCTTGCGGATGACGAGACCTGCGGAAACGAGTGCGGCCATATGACGGCGAACCGTCGGCTCGGCCATGCCATGGCAGCGGATCGACAGCTGCGTATTGGAGGGAAAGACAACGAGATTGCGCTCGCTGGAGAGCTCGTTGTGGGGATAAAAAGATAAAAGCGCATTCAGCACGGCAAGCGCTCTGTCCGAAATATCGAGCAGAGGTTTGGCCTGGCAAAGGGCGCGATGGATTTTCCATTTGTCGACCGAAGGGCTTTCCTCGATCTTTTGTGCCTTGATCTGACTTGCGAGCAAGCCAAGCGTCATCGGCCGCCGCCCGAAAGGCGTCGTCACACGTCCGCTGTCCATTTTTCTTCGCCTTCTTCAAGGCAAAAGATATGGGCTCACCAAAAATAGGTGCCGAAGACTCTTGACTATGGGGAGTGGAAATGTGATTCTCTGGGTGTCTAGATCAGAGAGGGCTTCCACTACGGCAACGTTTTGGGGGCCTTTTCTTTTGCTATTGATCTCCGTTCTTTCCTGACAATTGATCCTTCTCGAACGCCTCAAAGAGACGATCCAGATTGTCTGCGATATAGGCGCCGAAGGCCGATGCCTTGGCTGCCTTCAGCGCGATCGTGAATTGCTTCCCGTCATTCTTGATCTTCGCCTTGACCGAGCCGTCGCGGCGCTGCCACTGCGTTACGGCAGCGGGTTCAGCATGCGTTGCGGCTGTCGAAGACGGCTTGCGGCTGAGGAATCCGGCAAGCAGATCAAAGCGGGTGTCGGGTTCCGCAGCGATGAAATCATCGGTCTCGACAAAGAGCTTGGCGCGCTCTGGCGCATTCTCTTCCTCGAACTTGACCGAGAGCTCATGCCAGCGGTCACGGCCAATCGCACGAGCCGCACCGATGGCTGAGAGCACATCGGCGGGAATGCGGCGGGTGACCGACAGCATCTTCGAGATCGTCGTCTTGTCAGCGCTGAGCGCCGACATGATGGTCTCGCGGTCGAAACCGAGCTTGTCGAGCTTATCGGCAAACATCGTACGTTCGATGAAGGAGAGATCGGCGCGGGCGGAGTTTTCCTGGCCCTGGGCGATGACGTGGTCGCGATCGTCGAGCTTCTTGACGACGGCGCGAACCGGCCGGCCAAGCTCTTTCGCAACGCGTGCGCGGCGATGGCCAAAGGCGATCTGATACTTGCCGTCTTTCTGCGGATGCGGACGCACGAGAATAGGGGAGTCCTGCCCGCGCGTACGGATCGCTTCCAGAAGCTCCTGGAACTGCTCGTCGGTCTGCACCAGGCGGTCGGCGACGAAGGAATCCTCGATCAGCGCCGTGTCGAGATCGATTACCGTCTCGCCATGCGCCAGCTTTTCTTCGATATCGCGTGCGGCATCGGCCCGGGCAGCCAGCGCATCGATGCTGCGCGTCACCGCGCCGAGCGCGCCAATACCCTTGAAGGTGATCTGCTTCTCGGCAGCCGAGTCGGGCTCGTTGTTTACGGCGGTAAACTTCTTGGAATCGTCCATCAGGCCCGAGAGGATGTTCTTACGTGCCATTTATCTCCCTCCGGCCCATCGATCTGGCTGCTGTGGTCAATTGCGCCCGGGTCATTTGCGGCCCCAGGCTTTGTGGATCAGATCGGCAATCTCACCATTGACGGCATCCATGGCCTCCATCGCGCGGTCATAGGTGGCGCGGGTAAAGGCGCTGCGCTCGACTTCGTAAAGCGTCTGGTTGGTCATCGCCGCATCCGAGATTGCCACGCTGCGCAGCATCGGATTGGTGAGCACGTGGTTGCGGAACATCGAGCGCATGAAGGCGACCATCTGCGTCTGCGGTCCGTCCTGCGGATCGTAGCGGGTCACGAGATAGCGCAGCCAGTCGAGGTTCATGTTGCCGCCGGCGCCCTTCAGCGTGTTCAGCACTTCGCCGAGCATCTGCAGGAACTGGCACATCGACATGACGTCGAGCATCTGCGGGTGAACCGTGATCAGAACCGCGGTCGCGCCGCAGATGGCGCTCATCGTCAGGAAGCCCAGCTGCGGCGGGCAGTCGATAACCACGACATCATAGTCATCGGCAACGGAGGACAGCGCCTCATCGAGACGGGCAAAGAAGATGCGGCCGTAATCGCTGGTCTTGCCCTGCGCTAGAACGCGCGGCGTATCATGCTCGAACTCCATGAGCTCGAGATTGCCGGGCACCAGATCAAGGTTCGGGAAATTGGTCTTGCGAATGATTTCCTTCAGCGGCCGCCGCTCGTCGTCATAACGGATCGCCGCATAGAGCGTCTCGTTCTCGTTGACGTCGAACTCCGGCTGGAAGCCATGGATCGCCGAAAGCGAAGCCTGCGGGTCGAGATCGACGGCAAGAACACGGTGGCCGGTGAGCGCCAGGTGCTGGGCGAGATGGGCGGCACTGGTGGTTTTGCCGCTACCGCCCTTGAAGTTGACGACGGCGACGACCTGTAGATGCTCGCTGCCCTTGCGGTGGGGAACATAGCGCGTGCCGCCGCGGGCGTTCTGATCCAGGAACTGGCGCATTTCGTCCATTTGCTCGGCCGTATAGGAACGGCGGCCCGATGACGTGACCTGGGGGAGGGGGCCCTTGCCCTCCAGCGACAGATTTCTCAAATAGCCGCTGGTGACGCCCAGAAAGCGCGCGGCCTCGGCGAGCTGAAACTCGCGCAGATCCTTCATCGCCCGCGGCGGGAACATTTCCAGACGATGCTGCTTCAGCTTGTCTGACAGTTCCTGGGCCTGAGCGATGATCAGCTGATCGACGTCAGAAATTGCCTTATCAATTGTCGTTGCCATATTCATGGAAATCTCGAAAATGCGATTTAAACGCCTTACGGGCTTTGAAAGCGCATTTAGCTCCGATTCTCATTTTCTTGCAAGGCAATTAGGGTTAACAGGGGCTTAACCCGCTTTCTTCGAGGCTTTTTTCACCGTGAAAATCGTCGCCGGCTAAGAATCGGCAGCGATTCAGCGGTCAATCCGGAGGCAGCATGGGCAGCGGAAGAAATGTGGCTCTTCATTTCCGTTTGAGAATGAAGGTTAACCATATCAGCGCATTAGCATCTGGCCGTTTTGGGTCCCGAAAGCCGCGAATCGAATCACATCCGCCAGCTGATGCCTCATTCTACACCGGATTTGTGCTGTTTGAGCAATGCGAAACACCCGCCAGCCACAGCTTTGCGAGGGGGATACCCGGTCGAGCGAGATCGGCGCGCGGCGCGAGCCGGACAGTGGTGTCGGAGCGCAGCGATCCAAGAAGCGTGCCGTGATGGTCGTGGCACGCTCCTCACTCTCTAACTCATGCACTTCGCAGATCAGCCGTCCGGCGTGAGCACGATCCGGCCGTTGAGTGCGCGACTCTCCATGCGCTCATGTGCGGTGACGGCTTTGCTGAAAGGCAGCACGTCGATTTCCATTTCGCCCAGGCCGTCCGCTGCGACCCTCAACGCCGCTTCCAATGCGGGGCGAATGGTGTGCGGATGTGTCGGCAGATAGGCGCCGGCATTGAAACCGGTCACCGAAACGCAACCGAGCCAAAGATCATTGGTCTTCACTTCGTGGCTCCAGTCGCCGCTGGCGTTGCCGGCAACGATGAGCCTGCTGCCCGGCCTCATCAATGCGAAGCTCTGGCTTCGGACCGCTCCGCCGACAGCGTCGACGACGACATCGAACTTCTCGTCCGCCAAGGCACTGGTCAGATCGGCTGAATCGACGATCCGGTCATAAGGCAGCTTCGTTCTGGCGGCGGCTTCGAGCTTGCTCGCGCGCACCGAGCCGACAACGCGCGAGGCGCCAAGTCGCTTGGCAATTCCCGGGAACGCCGCGGCAAATCCCCCGAGCGCGCCGTGGACGAGCACCGTCTCTCCCTCGGAGAGATGGGCGACACGAGTAAGGGCAACATGGGCCATTGCGGCGTTGGGAATGACGGAGACGGCAAGGGCCGGATCGATCGCATAGCCTTCGGTTGAAATGACAACGTGCGTCGGAGCGATATAGACGGATGCGTAGCCGCCCGTGCCCGTGCCGGACATTGCGACAACCTTCTCCCCAACGTTAAAGCCCGTCACGCCTTCACCAAGCGCCCGTATCGTTCCCGCCACTTCGAGCCCGGGGACAAACGGCGGCTGCGCCATGCCGGGCACATCCTTGAACTGGCCTTGGCGGAAGAGCAAGTCGATGAGGCCGACAGCGGCGTGGGTGACATCGATCGCCACCTGGCCCGGATCGGGCGCGGGATCAGGAAGATCAACCATCTTGAGAACGTTTGGATCACCGAAGCCAGTAGCTTGGACAGCCTTCACGGGAAATTTCCTTTTTACTCGACCATCATTAATAACGCACCTAATGATGCGTTAAATGCATTTAACGAACATTGCGATGTGTTACAAGGGGTGGCTCTCTCGTTTTGGATAGCGTAGGGAAGACGAATGAGAGAGAGAGCTCGGTCGATCGAAGACAAACAGCAGCGTTCGGAGGCTTTGCTTGATGCCGCCGAAGCTTTGGCTATTGAGCTCGGCGGCATCCGGTTCATCACCGTCGCTGCCGTGACCGAGCGCGTTGGGCTGCACCGTACGGGCGTGCTGCGATATTATGCGAGCAAAGAGGAACTGCTGCTCGAACTCGCCGAACGTGGTTGGCGGCGCTGGCGGGATGCGATCGTGGCCACACTTAGCGGCCGAGCTGGCTTGGGACCGGCGGAGATTGCTGGACTGTTCGTTGACACCATCACGTCCATGCCGGTCTTTTGCGACCTGCTGACCCATGTGACGCTCAGCCTTGAGGGGGACGTCGATATCGAGCGTGCTCGTCGTTACAAGACCAACGCCTTCGCCGCGCATGATGATATCGTCGCTGCGGTGGAGGGGGCGGGAAGCATGACCGGCGAGCAAATCGCGGGCCTTGTCGCTACGACACTAATGTTGGCCTCAGGTCTCTGGCAGGTGTCGCACCCGACACCGACGCTTGCGAGATTATATGCGCAGGAGCCGAGGTGGGGTCATGTCGCGCTCGATTTCGCGCCGCGCCTGCGCCAGCTATTACAGGCGACAGCGCTAGGGCTTGCGAGCGATACCGGAGCGGCCTGAAAGCGGCTCCGTTGTGATGACCGCCATCACCTTCCCGGAATCGCAACCTTCGCCTCGATCGCCCGGAAGATACGGCCGAAGACTGCGCCCATCAGCAGGTAGCAGGTGCCGGCGATCAGGAAGGTTTCGAAGGGGGCGTAGGTCTTGGCGACGAAGACGCGGGCGGCGCCGGTCATTTCCATGACGGTGACGGCGCTGGCGAGCGTCGATCCTTTCATCACCAGGATGAGCTCGTTGCCGAGTGCCGGGAGGATGGCGCGGTAGGCCTGTGGCAGGATCACCTTGATCAGCAGGATGCGGTGGTGAAGGCCGAGCGCCTTGCCCGCTTCCCATTGGCCTGCCGGTAGCTGGCGGATGGCGCCGGCAATCAGCTCGCCGGCATAGGCGGCCGAGTTCAGGCCGATCGCCAGGATGGCGCAATAGACGGGATTGCGCAGCAGCGGCCAGAAGATGCTGTGGCGCACGGCGTCGATCTGCCCGAGGCCGTAATAGATGATGAAGAGCTGGACGAGTAGCGGGCTGCCGCGCACCAGGAATGTATAGGTCGATAACGGCGCGCGGATCGCCTTCCGGTCCGAGGTCAGCGCCAGCGCGATCGGCAGGGCGAGCAGCTGGCCGAGCGCGAAGCTGGCGATGGTGATCAGGATCGTCAGAAGGAAGCCGTTCTTGACGGCCATGAAGGCGGGCAGGAAGAGATCGAAGGACAGCATGGCTTACCTCATATGCGGCGTCAGCCGCGTCTCGTAGGCCTTGAGCAGCAAGGTCGAGATCCCGGTCACGATGACGTAGAAGCCGGCGGCTGCGAGATAGAAGGCGAGCGGCTGGTGGGTCGCTCCTGCTGCCACCACCGATTTGCGCATCAGCTCCTCGAGGCCGATCACCGAAACGAGGGCGCTTTCCTTGAGGATGACCAGCCACTGGTTGGTGAGCCCCGGCAGCGCCTTCACCATCATCTGCGGCAGGACGACGAGCAGGAAGGCGCGCGGGCGGCGGAAGCCGAGCGAGAGTGCCGCCTCCCATTGTCCTTGCGCGACGCTCAGAAGCGCGCCGCGGAGGATCTCGGTGAGATAAGCGGCGGAGACGACCGAGAGCGAGGCGATGCCGGCGGTCAGCGCGTCGACCTCGACATAGCGGCCGGCAAGCTTGGTCAGCAGTACGGTGCCGCCGTAGAAGATCAGGAAGATTACCAGCAGTTCCGGAAGGCCGCGGATCAGTCCGACATAGCCCATGATGATCCGCCGGGTCAGCGAATTGCCATAGACGGCAGCGGGTGCCAGTACGGCGGCGATCAGGAAGCCGACGACGAAGCTGCCGAAGGCGACGATCAGCGTCGTCGTCAGCCCCTGCAGCAGTTGTCCTTGATATTGGTAGAGCGCCTCAAACATGCGGTTCTGCCTCCGGCGCCGATCCGAAGCGGCCGGCGAGTGCGGCAAAGAATTCCGCCGAGAAGCCGATCATGTTTTCGAAATGCGAGACGAGGATGTTTTCGTCGGGCGAGTGCAGCATGGCGCCATGATGCGTCAGCCCGGCGCCGAACAGGGTGGCGCCGAATTTGTGGATGAAGGGATGGGCAAGGCCGGATGCGGCCGAACTTGGCTGGATGATCGCCGGGCGGCCGAACCATTTCTCCAGCAGCTCGGCGCCGAGATCGACAGCCGCATGCGACGGATCGCTTCGGACCCCCAGCACTTCGGCATCGAGAACCTTCAGCGCGATATCGTCAAATCCTTTGGCGTCGAGATGGCGGCGCAGCAGCTCGGCGATCTCAACCGGGTTCTGGCCCGGCGCCAGGCGGAAGTCGAGTTTCGCCATGCCGGTGCAGGGCAGCACGGTCTTGGCGCCTTCGCCGTCATAGCCGCCGTGGAAGCCGTTGACGTTGAGGCAGGGCTCGAAATTCAGATGTTCATAGAAGGTCGCGGCATCGACGCCTTCGAGCAGCCGCCGTCCGCCGGTCTCCTCTTGCAGGCTTTCGAGCGGGAAGGGGGGCTTTGCGGCAAGCTCGCGGCTGCGCGGATCGGGCGCGATGACGCTGTCGTAGAAGCCGTCGATCAGGATACGCCCGGAGGCATCGCGCAGCGACGAGATCGCAGCAGCCAGACGCCAGAGCGGGTTGTCGAAGATGGCGCCGAGGCTGGAATGAAGATCGGCGCGCGCCGTGCGGCATTCGAGCTCGACGGCGAGGATGCCCTTGAAGCCCATCAGGATGATCGGGCGGCCGGATTTGTCGACCTCGCCATATTCCCACCAGCAGAGATCGGCCTTGGTATCGGGGAAGCGCTTGTCGAGGAAGCGGTTGAGCGACGGGCTGCCGATCTCCTCTTCGCCCTCGGCGATCCAGATCAGCTTGAAGGGCAGGGGGCCGGGATAGGTCTTGCGGAATTCGCGCCAGCCGGCGAGGCGGCTGACGAATTCACCCTTGTCGTCTGCCGAACCGCGGCCATAGAGGCGGCCGTCGCGTTCGGAGAGCGTGAAGGGCGGCGCGGTCCAGAGATCGACCGGATCTTCCGGCTGCACGTCGTAGTGATTATAGATCACCAGCGTGAAGAGGCCGTCGCCGGTTTCGCCGACCACGAAGGGGCCGACATCGCCGGCATGTTGTTCGGTGGCAAAACCCGCCTCGGTCAGCAGCCGTTCGATGCTGTCGGCGCAGGCTTCCATGCCTTCGCCACGGGCGCTG
Organism: Rhizobium sp. Rhizsp82; assembly: GCF_047325115.1. Taxonomy (NCBI): domain Bacteria; kingdom Pseudomonadati; phylum Pseudomonadota; class Alphaproteobacteria; order Hyphomicrobiales; family Rhizobiaceae; genus Rhizobium; species Rhizobium sp. Rhizsp82. Next base: position 192,670 of record NZ_CP168571.1, read on the forward strand.
ACGGACGGGATCGCGACGAGATCGGACAGGTCTTTGACGGCGGCGGCAAGAATGTCGGCGGGAATGCGCATAGTGTCTCCTGAAAACGGGAGGCGGGAATACCGCCTCCCGCCTGCCATCACTTCTTGGAGATGTCGTAGCCGAACCACTTTTCGGCGATGGTCTTGACCGTGCCGTCCTTCAGCATCGCATCGACAGCGCCATCGACCTTGGTCTTCAGCTCGGTCTTGCCCTTGCCCATGGCAACGCCCTGGCCCTTGCCGAATTCCGGGAAGTCGGCGCTGGTCAGCAGCGGGCCGGCATAGGCGAGCTTGTCGGCGCCGCGTTCCTTGATGAGCGGCTCCCAGGCGGAGCGTTCCATCAGGCCGGCGTCGATGCGGCCGGCAACGAGGTCGTCGGCGATCTGGTCGGGACGGTCGTAGACGCGCACGTCGGCATCCGGGAAGTGCGCGCGGATGACCTGCTCGTGGGTCGAGCCGGACTGTACGCCGATGGCAGCCTTGCCGAGCGCCTTGGCGAGATCGGCAGCGGACTTGGCGGAAGCGGCATCGCTGCCCGGAGCGGTGACGATGGCGTTCGGCGCATCAGCATAGGCAACCGAGAAGTCGACCTTCTGCGAGCGCTCGTCATTGATCGAGACGCCGGAGATGACGAGGTCGAACTTGCCGACCTGCAGGCCCGGCAGCAGGCCGTCATAGGCCTGGTTCTGCCAGTTGCAGGTTGCCGCGATGCGCTTGCAAATCTCGTCGCCGACATCCTTGTCGAAGCCGATGATGTTGCCGCCGGCATCGACGGATTCCCACGGCGGGTAGTCGGCGCTGGTGCCGATCCGCAGTTCGTCGGCCGAGGCGGCGCCGGCGAGCATCGAGAGAGCGAGTACGGTCAAAAGTCGTTTCATGAAATTCCCCTTTTGTTTGGAAACGGACTCAATCCGCCGCCCGGGACGGGCGGCAGGAATTCTTGGGATGGGTGGAGATCAGGCGGCCGAAGCGGCGGCTTCCTTCAGGAATTGCGAGATACGCTTCAGGCCTTCCTTCAGCACGTCTTCGCCATTGGTGTAGCCGATGCGCAGATAGCCCTCCATGTCCATGGCGCTGCCCGGCGTCAGCATCACGCCCTTCTGGTCGAGCAGACGCAGGCAGAATTCTTCGGAGGTGATCGGCAGGTCGTATTTCAGAAGCGCGGTCGTGCCGGATTTCGGCTTGATCCAGGAAATCAGCGGTTCGGCATCGACCCAGTCGGAGAGGATTGCCAGCGCCGAGCGGGTGATCTCGTGGCTGCGCTTCAGGATCTTGTCCTTGTTCTCCAGCGCGATCGCCGCGAAATGGTCGTCGAGACGGCCGACGCTGATCGTGTTGTAGTCGCGGTGGACGGAGACCGCGTGGATCAGCTCTTCCGGCGCGACGATCCAGCCGAGGCGCAGCCCCGCCAGCGAATAGGTCTTCGACATGCTGCCGGTGCTGATGCCCTTTTCGTAGAGATCGGCGATCGAGGCGGTCATGCCGTCTTCGCCTTGCTGATCCGTACCGCGATAGACTTCGTCGCAGAGGATCCAGGCGCCGCATGCACGGGCGATCTCGACGATTTTTTCGAGATAGGCGCGGTCCATCAGCGAACCGGTCGGATTGTTCGGGTTGTTGATGGCGATCAGCTTGGTGCCCGGCGTTGCCAGCTTTTTCAGCTCTTCGAGATCGGGCAGGAAGCCGGTCTTTTCGGTGAGCTTCAGGATCTGGATATCGGCGCCGATGCTTTCGGGGATCGAATAGTGCTGCTGATAGGTCGGCAGCACGGAGATGACGCGGTCGCCACGCTCGACGAGCGTCAGGTGAACGAGCGCATTGGCGCCGATCGCGCCATGGGTGATGACGGTGTTTTCGAGCTTCTGGTTTTCATAGAGACCGGCCACCAGATTGCGCAGGCGAACGCTGCCTTCGATCTCGCCATAGGTCAGCTTGAGCGGCAGCAGTTCGGCGGCGATGTCGGTCTTGCCCGCCATGTCGAGCAGTTCGGCGACGGTCAGGGATTCGACGCAGGTCTCGGCCAGATTGAGCTCGCACGTCGTCTCGTACTTGTTCATCCAGATTTCGACGCCGAAATTGCGGATCTTCATGTCATTCTCCTCGGTATTACGATTATTGGCTGCGTGCAGCGGCGAGCAGGGCGACGGCAGCGGCGACATCCTCGAGGCCGAGGCCGATCGAGCGGAAGAAGGCCGGGCGTTCGCGGCTCGGGGCCCTTGCCCGTCCGGCAAGCAGTTCCGGAAGGTCGCCGCAAAGCGCATCCGGGCTCCAGGCGCCGGAAGCGGCGGCAAGCTTCATTTCACCGGCCGAAGCGGGCGTCGTGGCGCGGTAGTCGCAGTACACGTCGAAGCCCGACAGCGCTGCCGGATCGACTTCATGGGCATTGGCCACATTGGTGCTGATCGAGGTGACGACGGCGGCCTTCGAGAGCGCGGCCGTATCGATGACCGGCTTGCCCGATGAGGTGCAGAGCAGAACGACATCGGCGCCGCGCACTGCCTGGTTGACGTCGGTAAACTTGGTGATGCTGCAGCCGGCAGCGCTCTTCTCGGGAATGCCGGTGCGGCCGGCGATATTCGGCGAGGCGATGCGGATCTCTTTCCACGGCCGGATCGCCTCGGCATAGCGCAGGTGCGCCAGCGCCACCGGGCCGGAGCCGACGATGGTCAGTACCGAGGCACCGGCATCGGCTAGCACATCGGCGGCGATGACGGAGGTCGCGGCGGTGCGCTCGGTCGTCAGCTTCTTGGAGTCGCAGAGGAGAACCGGCTCGCCGGTTTCCATCGACATCAGCAGCGTCCAGGCCGTGACCAGCGCCTTGCCGTCGCCGGGGATGTAGGGAGAGAGCTTGGCGCCGAAGACTTTTTCGCCGGCAAGAACGCCGAGATAGGTGATGAAGTCGCCGGCATCGCGCGGGAAGAGGCTGAGCGTCTGTGGCGGCTGTACGGCATCGCCGTCGGCCAGCGCCCGGAACATGCGCTCCAGCACCGAGCGGACATCGACTTTCGGAAGAAGCGCCGTGATATCGGCTTCGTGGAGAACGATCGGTTGCGTCATGCTTTCCTCGCCTTTACATGCGGAACAGCCGATGGAACGCAGCTATCCGTTCGCGCGGCCGGATAGGACGCACGGCGAGATCGCGATTGATCTGACTGCCCAATGTGATTAGAGGAAGCCTATGAGCAATATATTGCACAGTCAAGGCGGGGGCGATGTCTTGTCGCATGTTTCTGGAAATCTTCGCAGACTAAGGCAGGCCTCGGGTCTGAGCCAGGTAGCGCTGGCGGAAGCTTCGGGCATCAGCAGGCGAATGATCGTCGCTGTCGAGGCGGGCGATGCCAATATCAGCCTCTCCAGTCTCGACAAGCTGGCGGCAGCCATGGGGGTCGGCTTCGTCGATCTCGTTCGCGATCCGAACCGCACGTCCTCATCCGATATCAACGAAGTGACTTGGCGCGGGCGCGGCCCAGCAAGCTCCGGCGTGCTGCTTGGCACGGCACCCGCCGCGCATGAGACGCAGATGTGGCACTGGTCGCTCGAAGCCGGCGAACGCTATGATGCCGAGCCTGATCCGCAGGGCTGGCACGAAATGATCTTCATCATCGAGGGCGTGCTGACGCTGTCGCTCAGCGGCACCGAGACCGATTATCCGGCCGGAACCTTTGCGATCTACAGCTCGGCGCAGATCTATTCCTATCTCAACAACGGCAGAGAGACCGTTCGCTTCATCAGGAATGTCGTCTCTTAAATGCAGCCGGATGATCTGCTGTAACGTTTAATCAGATAGAGCAACGAAATCCGAGAGATCGTCTCACTCCGGCTTTCCGGAGTGAGAGAATGTCTCGTTCAGTGGCGTACTGCGAAAGCTGCCTCGATACGCTGACCTTCTTCGGCGATAGCCGGTGCTGCGCTGTTCTGAAGGTCCTGAAGCAGGGAATTGAGCGCCAGGTCGAGGCAATGCGCCGGGAATTCGGCACTCAGCTCCTTGGCATTTTCGCGTGCGAAAGCAATCAGTCTTGCCAGCGATGCCAGCTCCTTCAGCTGCTCTTCGCTCTTCGCATGGGTGACGTCGATGACCGCATCTTCCATTGTCAAACCTCGTCAGATCGCCGCCTTGGGACGTGGCGGCAATGTGACGTTAGGGGAAGTTCTCGCGCGGCGCGCGTGACACAAGCGTGACACACCTGCAGGCATCAGAAAACACTTGCAGATTCAACTTCAAATTCCGCAATCGGCGTGACATCGCCGCTACAGGATATGGCAAAGGCGCGAACCTTTCGGCCGCGCCTTCGAAACTTTGATACTGACGGCTGCTTAGCCGTTCAGCGGCTGGCTGGTTTCCGAAGCGGAAGCGCCGACCGCGGTGTCGCGATGGCCTTCGGCCTGCGCCATGGCCTTGACCAGCGAGACGATCTTTTCGCGGATCTGCGGGTCGTTGATCTTCAGGAAGGCGCGGTTGAGCGCGAGGCCTTCCTTGGAGCGCAGGAATTCGGAGACCGGATCGGCCTTCTGTGGCATTTCCAGGCCTTCGAGCGTCAGCGGCTGAGAGTCTTCCTGCTGGAAGAAATAGCTCGGCGGCGCCGAAAGCACTTCGGCGATCTTCTGCAGGCGGCTGGCGCCGATGCGGTTCATGCCCTTCTCATACTTCTGGACCTGCTGGAACGTCACGCCGATCTGATCGGCCAACCTTTCCTGGCTGAGGCCGAGAAGGAGCCGGCGCATTCTTACTCGGGAGCCGACATAGACGTCGATTGCATTCGGGGCCTTGGCGTTCATTTGTTTTTTCCGTTTACCGCGAGGTTCGATGGGCGTCCTTGCGGGAGACCGATCACTTGGGGGGCCAATAGATAGTGTATGAGCTAAGTGAAAAATTCAATCACTACTTCTGGGGATGGACCATTCGCCGCTGCGCGCTTGTGTATATAGTACTTACGGGTGGTTTTGGACATTTTCCGGGCGCTGCGCTTCTGCTTCCAGCCAAGCCTGAAATGCGTTTGTTTCCAAGCTCTTCGTTTCCAAGAGGTCGGTCATGACGACGAGCGGGTTCGCAAGGTCGAGGCCGTGTACCCGCCTTCCATGCAGCCAGCTCGCGGCATCGGCCGATATCACGATTGCGAGATTCGCGGGCGCTGGCGCGGGCACAGCGCGCAGATGAGAGAGCAGATCAGCAAATTCGGCGGTCGGGGCGAGCCTGACCTGCAGCTCCGGCACGTCCTGCCGGCGGCCGAGGAAATAGGTGGCGGCATATCGGCCGGTCAGGGCATAGCCGATCCGATGACTGCGGCAGAAGCCGTCGAGCCGCTGCGGCAGCGCTGCCAGATGATCCGGCGCCAGGGCGAAATGCTGCCAGCGGTTCGGCCGTGACGACGCCGCATGGGGCAGGTTGTCGACGATCGCTTGGGGATGGTCGAGGCGGTAGAGATGAGCGCCGACATCGCGATTCCGGCTGACCCACCCGGCCTGTATTGCTTCAGCGATGGCGGTGCGGGCCGACGTTGCCGAGATGCCGGCGGATCGGCCGAGTTCCGCTGCCGTGAAGGGTCGATGGCGAAGATGCCAGAGGGCGCAGAGCAGCGAGAGTTTGGTTTTTGAAGCGGGGATCGGCTTTGCGTCCAGCATGAGCTCGCCGCGCGGACGGAGATCGACACCGTCCCGAAACACACCCCATCCGGCATCACCGAGCGCAATTGCCAGGGAGGAGGCGGGATCGCCGGTCACGAGAACCGGCGTCACGCCGATCTTTCCGAGTGTTTCAGCGGTGCGCCGGGCCCGCGCCTTCAGGGCCGGCGAGTTGGGGATAGGGGATGCAGGTTCGCGAACCAGCAGCAGCCGCGTCCGCTGCCCGAAGAGTTCGAGTTCCGGCAGACCGGCCGCTGCAATGAGATCGGCGCGCCGGGAGGACAGAAGCGTCTCGAACTCGCCGATCACCGCCGCGGCCGGCCGCAACTGCATCAGCCACCGGCCGGAAGCGGAGCGGCGGGATCGATCAGGCCCTGCGCCCGCAGATCCGACCAGAGCGCTGCCGGGATCGGCCAATGGAGATAGGAGAGGTTCTGCTCGAGTTCCTCCACCGAGCGGGCGCCGGGAATGACGCTGACGACGAGCTTGTGCGCCAGCGGAAACTGCAGCGCAGCGGCGGCGAGCGGAACCTTGTAGTTGTCGCAGACGGCTGCGAGCTTCGCCACCTTATCGAGCACTTCGGCCGGTGCATTGCGGGTATTGAAAGTCGCGCCGTTGACCGCGCCGGTCGCCAAAATCCCGGAATTATAGGGGCCGCCGATGACCAGCTTGGTGCCCTTGCGCTCGCAGGCGGGGAGAAGGGTCGCGAGCGGCTCCTGTTCGAGCAGCGTGTAGCGTCCGGCGAGCAGGAAATAGTCGAACTGACCGGCCTCGACAAAATCCGACAGCATCTGCCACTGGTTGATGCCGACGCCGATCGCCTTGATCACGCCTTGCGACCGCAGTTCGTCGAGCGCGGGGTAGGCGCCGTCCATCGCTTCCTTGAAGCGGCTGCGGGCGTAGGGATCCTCACCCTTGGCAAAATGGATCGCCTCGTCGGGATCGTGGATTGCCAGCATGTCGATATAGTCGGTGCCGAGCCGTTTCAGCGATCCCTCGATCGAGCGCAGCACGGCATCGCGCGAATAGTCGAAATCGGCGCGGAAGGGTGGTGCCTCGTCCCAGAGCACGGGTTTGACCTCGCTCTGGGGGATCGGCACCAGATCGTAGCCGACCTTGGAGGAAATCACGATCTCACTGCGCGGTAGCGTGCGGATCGCCTCCCCGAGCCGCGTTTCGGCAAGGCCGAAGCCGTAGACCGGGGCGGTATCGAAATAGCGCAGCCCGTTTTCAAAGGCGGCATGCACGGTCTCGTGTGCCACCTTCGGATCGGTCGCCCGGTACATATTGCCAAGGCCCGTTCCTCCCAAGCCCATGGTGGTGACCGCAAGGCCGCCTTTGGTTACGCTTCTCTTCTCCAGATCGGGCATTTCTCTTCCTTGACCATCCTGTTCATCCGTGCGCCAGCGGAACGGGCCGCGGCGCCATTGCGAATGGCATAGTGGCACAGAATTTGTCGTACAACAATGTAACCGGACGAATAGATTTTGCTGGCAGAGATCACAGCGTGCGGGCTTGCCTTCGGCCCGGGCGGCATATTTCTTGGCTAAATCGAAACTGCGCTGTCGGATTGCGGCGGCGACGCACGTCCTTGGGATGTCCACGCAATCAAAGGAGGAAACCGAACCATGCCGAGTACCATCCGTCTGCACCGCGTGCTGGCCACCAGCCCTCAGAAGATCTACCGCGCCTTCATCGAGGCCGATGCACTGGCGAAGTGGCTGCCGCCGAACGGCTTTGCCTGCACTGTCCACCACATGGAGCCGAAGGTCGGCGGCACGTTCAAGATGTCGTTCCGCAATTTTACCAACGGCGATAGCCATTCCTTCGGCGGCGAATTCAAGGAGCTGATCCCGGGCGAGCGCGTGCGCTACACCGACAAGTTCGACGATCCGAACCTGCCCGGCGAAATGGAAGTCACGGTGATCCTGAAGAAGGTGTCCGTCGGCACCGAGGTCGACATCACCCAGGCCGGCGTTCCGGATCTCATTCCGCCGGAAGCCTGCTATCTCGGCTGGCAGGAATCGCTGCGCAACCTGGCAAAACTGGTCGAGCCGGAGATCACCAACTGATCTTCCTTCATCGCAAGACGGCGCGCCGAGAGGCGGGCCGTCCTGCCGCGCAGCAAACGCGTAATTGAAAATATCCAAGCTTTAGACATGCTTAATCGCTAATTAACGCTGTCCCCCTACTGTTCACCAAAAGGTCTTTGGCTGCTCTTTGCGTGCGGCGGAGAAGCCTGTGGTCACCGGGGGTTCTTACTGCATGTCTCGCTTTTCCATTCTCGGCCTGGATGCATCGGCTGTTATCGATGCGCTGAGCCGCTCGCAGGCCATCATCGAGTTCGATCTGAAGGGCAATATCCTGACGGCGAACGAGAATTTCTGCAAAGCGGTCGGCTACCAGCGATCCGAGATCGTCGGCCGCCACCACAGCATGTTCGTGCTGCCCGACGAGGCGAAATCCGAAGAATACCGGGCCTTCTGGGCGAAGCTGGCGCGCGGCGAATACGACCAGTGCCAGTATCGCCGCCGCGCCAAGAGCGGCCAGGAAATCTGGATCGAGGCTTCCTACAATCCGGTCTTCCGCCGCGGCAAGCCCTACAAGGTCGTCAAGATCGCCACCGACATCACCGCGATCAAGCGCAAAAGCGCCGAGGATGCCGGCAAGCTCGCGGCGCTGTCGCGCGTTCAGGCAGTCATCGAGTTCACGCCCGACGGACGCATTCTCGGCGCCAACGAGAATTTCCTTTCGGTGCTCGGATATTCGGCCGACGAGATCGTCGGCAAGCACCACTCGATGTTCTGCGAGCCGGGCTATGCCCAGTCTCAGGAATATCGCGACTTCTGGGCCGACCTGCGCACCGGCAAGTTCTCGAACGGCCAGTTCATGCGGCTCGGCAAGGATAAAAAGCGCATCTTCATCCAGGCCTCCTACAACCCGATCCTCGATCACAATGGCGAAGTCTTCAAGGTTGTGAAATTCGCGATCGACGTGACCGATCGCATGCATGCCGTCGAAGAGCTCGGTTCGGCGCTGGAGCGGCTCTCACAGTGCAATATCCGTATCACCCTCGACGAGCCCTTCGTCGGTGAATTCGAGCGCCTGCGCCGCGACTTCAACAAGTCGATCGGCGAGTTCCAGAAGACCCTCGTCAACGTTCTCGGCCAGACCGGCGACCTGAGCAAGAGCAGCCAGGAAGTGCGCGAAGCCTCGGAGCACCTGGCCGAGCGCTCCCGCGAACAGGCAGCCGCCCTCGACGAGACGACGGCGGCTCTGAGCGAGATCACCGCGACGGTCCGTTCGTCCACTGAAAATACCAAGGAAACGCGCCAGCTCGTCCAGAGCGCCCGCGTCTCGACCGCCGCTTCGACGGAGGTCGTGCAGCAGACCGTCGATGCCATGCAGCGCATCGAGGCGGCATCGCGCGAAATCAGCCAGATTATCGGCGTCATCGACGAGATCGCCTTCCAGACCAATCTGCTGGCGCTGAACGCCGGCGTCGAGGCCGCGCGTGCCGGTGAAGCTGGCAAGGGCTTTGCGGTCGTGGCGCAGGAAGTGCGCGAACTCGCCCAGCGTTCGGCCAATGCCGCCAAGGAAATCAAGGTGCTGATCAACAATTCGGGCGCCGAGGTTCTCGAAGGTGTCCGTCTCGTCGGCGAGACCGGCGAGGCGCTGAAGGAAATCGACGTCCTCGTGAAGCGCATCGACGGCAATGTCGACAAGATCGCCAAGGCCGCGGACGAGCAGACCACGGGTCTCGGCGAAATCAGCAAGGCGGTTGGACGTCTCGACCGGATGACGCAGGAAAATGCGGCGATGAGCGCCCGCACCACGGCGATCTCGAGCACGCTGGCGCTCGGTGCCGACGCGCTGTCGCAGCTCGTCAGCCTGTTCAAGCTGAACCGCCGCGCCGTGCAGCGCGACGACGGTTCGTCGGTCAAGTCCAACTGGAAGCGCACGGCGGCCTGATGCCGCCGCCCCGCCCGGCGGGCTGACTAACCCTTGGCGGCCATCTCGGCTTCCATCTCCGCAATATCCTGGAAACGGTCGGCGATGCGGGCATGCGGCCTGCCGCCATCGGCGGCGCCGATCGCCACGACGATTTCGTCCGGGCCGGGTGCATCGGCAATCAGGAAATTGGCGGTCAGAAAATGCGAGCGCTTGCCGCTCTCGCTCTTGTGCATCATCGGCAGCGACAGAAGCGCGCCCGGGCCGTTGCGGGTATTGGCGAATTCCAGGTAGTTGGTGCCGCCGATCGCTTCGCGGAACGGATTGCCGAAGCGCAGCGTGTGGATCATCGCCGACGCGTGCTCGATCTCGCCGTTGATGCCGACCGCTGCCGCCTTGCCGCAGGCCTCTATCTTGCCGGCATCCATCTGGCGCAGCAGTCGCATCGTCATCTCATGGCTGAGGTCGCCGGCGATGCGGATGATCTCCGGCCGCAGATCCTCGACGAAGCCGCGCCCGGCCCAGGGGTTCTGGATGACGGCCGCGACGACGACCATGGTCACCGGCCGAGCTGCCGCCTTGCCGCCTTCGACATGCGTTTCTTCGAGGAAGGTGGATATCTTTCTAATGCCGAGTGTCATGCCTTGCGCCGATACGAAATGTTGAAACTCCCAAAAGCCTAGCGGTTAAACGGCGAACGTCTTCCTCCGATCGGCGGAAGGGCGTTGCGTCGGCTTCCATCGAAACGGAGTAGATTTCCGCCGAATGCGCGCGCATGATGCGGGCAGCTGGAGGGAGCGAGGCAGTTTGGATCAGAAGTCTCAGATATTGGCGCTCCGCGACGTCGCAAGCCAGATCAACAGCGGCGGCGATCTGCAGACCGTGCTGCAGCATCTGATTGCGGCAGCCTGCCGCCATGCCCATTGGTCGCTCGGCTCGATCATGGGCATCGATGCGGCGCATGGTTATGCCTGTGTCATCGTCCGCTACGATCCGACGCTGATCGAGCGGCAGCTGCCTGAGAAGTGGGAGCTCGCGACCAGCCCGTCGCTGATTGCCCTGCAGCGCAACGAGCCCGTCTATCTCCGCGACGCCCGCGAGTCCGTCGAGTTTCCCGGCTACCGCAAGGAAGCCTTCGAGCGCGATTACCGCACCGTCGTCGTCATGCCGATGAACTGCAAGGACGCGGAGGGCCGGCCGATGGTGCTGAGCGTCATCTCGCGCCAGATCACCGACGTCTCCGAGGACGACCTCGCCTTTCTCGGCGCCATCATCCACATGGGCGCCATCGCCGTCGAGCGCGAACACCGGCTGGAGGCCGAAAAGCGTGCGGCACAGCGGCTCGAGCGGGCGCTGCAGGCGCATACCTCGCTGCTCGAACATGTGCTCAGCGACGGTGCCGTCGCGCCGCTCTCGGCCATGGTCGGCATGATGCTGCCGAACCCGACCGTCGTCGTCGATTTCACCGCCAATCAGGTGATTGCAGGACGCCCGCCGAATGCGCTCTACGATGAGGCCTCCTGGCAGGAAGCGGCAGCGACGACGCTTGCCCGTCCCTTGATGAAGTCGGCGCGCGAGGCGATCGATCGTGGCGCCACCGATGCCGCCAGCCTGTTTCTCGATGATGGCGCGCAGCGCTTCAAGATCTCGGCGCGCATCGAGCCGCTGACGGTCGATAATCAGCTGGTCGGCGCATTGATCATCTTTCCGACCTCGCGCGAATTCAGCGATCTCGATCTGTTGATGCTCGACAGCGCCAAGTTCGCGCTCAGCGTCCAGATGATGCGCAGCTTTATCCGCTTCCGCTTCGAAACGAGAACACAGACGGAGCTGTTCTTCGAGGTCGTCGAGGCCCGCTGGCGCAATGCCGGCGATGTCGCCCAGCGCGCCCAGCGCCTGGGGCTGAATTTCGCCACGCCGCAGCAGATGATCGTCATCGATTTCCCCGACAAGACGAAAGCCTTCGGCGGTGCCTCCGTCGATGTCGAGCATACGCTTGCCCGCATCATGCAACAGGCCTCGCTGCAGGCAAATCTGATCGCCATTGATGGCGGCGTCGTCTGCCTCGTGCCCCACGACGCGAGCAAGCGGCAGGAGCGCACGGTCAAGCTGACGCGTCGGATCGCCGAGGAGCTCGGCCGCTATTTCGACGAGCCGCCTGTCGTCGTTGCGGGCAATCGTTGCGCGGCGCTGTCCGATTATCCGGCCGCCTGGGAACGCTGCAGCCGGATGATCCGCATCGGCCGGTCCTTTGGGCTCACCGGTGCCGTCTCGGCGCAGGATTTCGGGCCGCTGCCGATGCTGGTGGCGGCATCCGAGGCAGGCGATGTGCGCAGCTTCGTGCAGGAAAGCGTCGGCGCCATCGCCGAGCATGACCGTGAGAACGGCACGCCCTATCTCGAGACGCTTTCCACCTATCTGCAGGAAGGCTGCCGCAGTCAGGCCTGCGCCGATACGATGGGCCTGCATGTGACGACGCTGCGCTACCGGTTGTCTCGCATCCAGGAGCTTTTCGGCGTCGATGTAGAGACGCCCGAGAAGCGCTTCGCCGTCGAGCTGGCGATCCGCCTGCACGGTGTCATCGACAATCGGGTCAGCGCCGAAAAGTAACCTCCGCCGACCGGTATCCGTGGTTTTACAGCGCTTGCTGCTGGCCGCTTTTCGTCTCCTACGGATCGCAGCAGAAGTTTTCCGCTCACTCCGTCGAAGCCAAGGAAGAACGGCTGCACCGGCAACGATAGCCTCTCCTCATCAAGCACGAGGAGGCGCTGAGAGATGGTGGAGATAGCGGCAAAGGCGGATGCGCCGATCGACCCGATCGCCCTGCGCCGAGCCTTCGGAACCTTCGTAACCGGCGTCACCGTCATCACCACCCGTGACGAGGACGGAACGCCGCGTGGCATGACGGCGAATTCCTTCACCTCCGTCTCGCTCGATCCGCCGCTGCTGCTGGTCTGCATCGCCAAGTCGGCATCCAGCTATCAGGCTTTCACCGGCGCCGGTTGCTTCGCGGTCAATATCCTCCATGAAGGACAGGTCGGCGTATCCGCGACCTTTGCCTCCAAGTCGCCGGACAAGTTCCAGTCCGTCACCCACGACCATATCCATACCGGCGCGCCTGTCCTGACCGACAGCCTCACCTGGTTCGACTGCACGACATACAATACCGTCGATGCCGGTGATCATGCGGTGCTGATCGGCGAAGTCCGGGCTTTCGGCACCAGCCCGACGGCGCCGCTCGGCTTCTGCCGCGGCCGCTATGCCAGCGTCAAGGATCCGCTGCCATCGGGATGGCTCGCCTCGCATGGGATGATCATCGGCTATCTGATCGAAGCCGGCGACGGCCTGCTGTTGCGCTCGGATGGCAAGGGTGGCTGGGTGCTTCCCTCGGCGCGCCGCCGCAAGGCCGACAGCCAGTTGGTGGTCGAAGGCGGAGATGCGCTGAGCCTCGTTCCGGAAGAGACCTTCCTCTATTCCGTCTTCGACGTAGCCGACAGCGATCCCGGCTATCTCGTCTATCGTGCCCGGTTGGCGGGCGAGGGGGCGGGCGTCAACCTGCCTGCGGACCTGCGCTTCTTCGCCATCGACGATCTGCCTTACGAAGCGATCGCCACCCACGAACTGCGCTCCATGCTGCGCCGCTACGTCCGCGAGCGGCAGGCGGGCCGGTTCGGCATCTACATGGATTCGGACGACGGCGGCCGCGTCGCGATGATCGACGGCGAAGCGCGTGCCTGGATCCAAGCCTCCCAAGACCAAGGACAGTGACATGAAGACGACGGTAAGCTCCATCGAAGGGTCGCGACAGGGCCTGTTCATCAATGGCGAATTCGTGGCGCCGAAGAACGGCAACTACATCGCCAGCTACGACCCGACCACCGGCGAGCGCTGGTACGATCTGGCCGAAGCCGATGCCGACGACGTAGCGGCGGCCGTCGCTGCCGCGAATGCCGCCTTCCGCAACCCGGCCTGGCGGCGCATGACGCAGACGGACCGCGGTGCGCTGGTCCGCAAGCTCGCGGAACTCGTCCGCGCCAATGCCGATACGCTCGCCGAGATCGAGACGCGAGACAACGGCAAGCTGCTCAAGGAAACCCGGGCGCAGATGCGGTCGATGCCTGATAGCTATCACTATTTCGCCGGCATGGCCGACAAGCTGCAGGGCGACACCATTCCGATCAACCGGGCCGATACGCTGAACATCAACCTGCGCGAACCGCTCGGCGTCGTCGGCATGATCACGCCCTGGAATTCGCCGCTGATGCTGCTGACCGGCACGCTGGCGCCATGCCTGGCGATCGGCAACACCGTGGTCATCAAGCCGTCGGAGCATGCGACCGCCTCGACGCTGGCGCTGGCCGAACTGATCCATGAAGCCGGCTTCCCGGCCGGCGTCGTCAACGTCGTCACCGGCACCGGCAAGAGCGCCGGCGAGGCGCTGACCCGCCATCCGGGCGTCGCCAAATATGTCTTCACCGGCAGCACCGCGACCGGCCGCCGTATCGCCGGCAATGCCGCGCAGAACCTCGTGCCCTGCTCGATGGAACTCGGCGGAAAGTCGCCGCATGTGGTCTTCGGCGATGTCGAGATCGAGCATGCCGTCAACGGCGTCGTCTCCGGCGTTTTTGCCGCTGCCGGGCAGACCTGCGTTGCCGGTTCGCGCTGCTTCGTCGAAGCCAGCATCTACGACAAGTTCATTGATGCGCTGATCGCCCGCACTGCCCGCATCCGGGTCGGCCTGCCGACGGTCGATGATACCGATATCGGCCCGCTGGCGCTCGCCGACCAGCTTTCCAAGGTCGAGGGTTATGTTGCGTCGGGCGTCAAGGAAGGTGCCAAGGTCGCGGCCGGTGGCCGCCGTCCGCGGAAGGAAGGTCTCTCGAGCGGCGGCTGGTACTACGAGCCTACCGTCATGGTCGATGCGCAGAACGACATGGGCTTCATGCGCGACGAAATCTTCGGCCCCGTGGTCGGCGTCATGCCGTTCCGCGACGAGGCGGAGATGATCACGCTTGCCAATGACAGCCATTACGGCCTCGCCTCCGGCATCTGGACCAAGGACATCGATCGGGCGCTTCGCTTCGCCAACCAGATCGAGGCCGGCACCGTCTGGGTCAATACCTATCGCTCTGCCTCCTTCATGTCCGCCAATGGCGGCTTCAAGGAAAGCGGTTACGGCCGGCGCGGCGGCTTCGAGGTGATGCACGAGTTCTCACGGCTGAAGAACGTCATCATCGATTATTCCGGCGCCATGCAGGACCCCTTCGTCATCCGTCTGAAGTGACGGCACGCACAAAATTGAACCCGAAAGGGAGGCTAGCAGATGAAATTCGCAGTATCGCTGACTATGGAACGCTTCTCGCCCGACATCCCGATGTCGACGGTCAAGAACAATCTCCTGCAATTGGCACGGATGGCCGACGAAGGCGGTTTCGAGGCGCTCTGGACCGCCGAGCACCACACGATCGAATGCACGATCTCTCCCAATCCGTTCCAGACGCTGGTCTGGCTGGCGCAGCACACTGAGCAGATCCGGCTGGGTACCTCGACGCTCGTTGCGCCATACTGGACCCCGATCCGCCTCGCCGGCGAATCCGCGCTCTGCGATCATCTCACCAACGGCCGCCTGGAATTCGGCATCGCCCGCGGCTCCTACCAGTATGAGTTCGACCGGATGGCTGGCGGCATGCCGCAGCAGGAAGGCGTCGCCTACATGAAGGAGATCGTCCCGGCTGTGAAGAAGCTCTGGGCCGGCGACTACGCCCATGACGGGCACTACTGGAAATTCCCGACCGCCACGTCGGTGCCCAAGCCACTGCAGCAGCCGCATCCGCCGATCTGGGTCGCGGCCCGCGATCCGGGCTCCTTCGACTGGGCGATCGCCAATGGCGCCAGCATCCTCTCCACGCCGCTTTCGCAGCCGGCAGCCGAGATCCAGGTTCTGGCCGACAAGTTCAACAAGGCGGTTGCCGATCATCCCGAGGTACCGCGCCCGCGCTTCATGATGCAGCGCCGCACCTGCGTTTACGACAAGGCCGACGGCTGGGAACTGGCCGTCAAGCACAGCATGGATTACGGCCGCGCCTTCGAAAACCTGATGCAGAATATCGGCAATGTCCGCGAAGGTTTCCCGGAAGCGGTGCCCTATGAAGCGGTCAAGGGCAAGGACAACTACAATCCGGACAATATCCGCAAGAACCTGATGTTCGGCACACCCGACGAGGCGATCGAGAAGCTGCTGGTCTATGAAGAAGCCGGTGTCGATCAATACTGCCTCGGCCTGACCTTCAACCTGCCCTTCGAGCTGCAGAAGCGGACGATCGAACTGTTCGTCAAGGAAATCATGCCCTTCTTCGCGGCGCGCGAAAAGGACAAGCAGCGCAAGGCGGCGGCAGGCTGACATGGCAGAGGCACAGCGCCATACCGTCGGAGACGTGACGCTCAACTACCGGATCGACGGTAGCGGCGATCCGCTGGTCTGCATCCACGGCGTCGGCTCCTATCTGGAGGCGTGGTCGGGTGTGGTCGAGCGCCTGAAGGACAGTTTCACCATCCTGACCTTCGACCTGCGCGGCCACGGCCAATCGAGCCGGGTGAAGGGCCGCTACGAGATCGACGATTTCGTCAACGAGGCGCTGGCGCTCGCCGACAAGGCAGGCTTCTCGAGTTTCAATCTCGCCGGCTTCTCGCTCGGCGGGTTGATCGCCCAGCGCCTGGCGCTGACCCATCTCGACCGGCTGCGCAAGCTGGTGCTGCTCTCCACGGTGGCCGGCCGCACGCCGGAAGAGCGGACGCGGGTTCTGGAGCGCCTTGCGGCGTTGCGGGCAGGTACGCCAGCCGACCATCACAATGCCTCGCTGTCGCGTTGGCTGACCGAAGAATTCCAGGCCGCGAACCCGGAGATCATCGCAAGGCTTCGCCGGCGCGATGCCGAGAACGATCCGGAATGCTATGCGGCCGCCTACCGCGTGCTCGCCGAGACCGACTTCGGCGGCTTCCTCGACCAGATCCGCTGCCCGACGCTGATCGCGACGGGCGAGGACGATGCCGGATCCAATCCGCGCATGGCTCGCTACATGCACGAGCGCATTCCGGGCTCGACGCTGTCGATCCTGCCGGGCCTGCGCCATTCCATTCTCATCGAGGCGCCGGAAACGGTGGCGAACCTGATGCGCGGCTTCCTGGCCGCCAAGGAGACGAACCATGGATGAGGCGCTCAGAAAAAGCGGCGAGGCCGTTCGCCGCAAGGTACTGGGTGACGACTATGTCGACCGCGCCATCAACGGCGCCGACAGCTTCTCGGCACCGTTTCAGGATGTGCTCAACGAATATTGCTGGGGCACGGCCTGGACCGACGAAGGGCTCGACCTCAAGCAGCGCAGCCTCCTCAACCTCGGCATGCTGGCGGCGCTGAACCGCATGCATGAATTCGGCATCCATTTTCGCGGCGCGATCCGCAATGGCCTGACCGATGACGAACTGAGGGCAGCACTCGTACAGATCGCGGTTTATTGCGGCATTCCGGCCGGCGTCGAGGCCTTCCGGGTCGCCCGCTCCATTCGCGACGAGATGCGTCAGAAAGGAGAGCTCTGACTTCCATCGATTCAAGGAAGCGACCGGCCTGCGGCTGCTTCAAATCGCCGGAAGACGAAAAGGTCTCTTCGACATCAAGATTGCATGACGGTACGGGAATGAGCCCGGGCCAAAAACCAAGAATGACAATAAAGGGAACCATCGCATGAACAGACTGACCAAGATTTCCGCAGCGGCAGCATCGCTTGCCGTCGCCTTCGCGGCGCTGCCGGCCAATGCCGGTGCCGTCCTCGACCGCGTCATGGCGGCCAAGGACCTGAAGGTTGCGACCGACGCCAACTGGGCGCCGCAATCCTTCATGAACGAGAAGAACGAACTCGACGGCTTCGACGTCGATGTCGCCAAGGATATCGGCAAGCGTCTCGGCGTGAAGGTCGAGTTCGTGACCCCGGGCTGGGACATCATCACTGCCGGCAACTGGGCGGGCCGCTGGGACATGCATGTCGGCTCGATGACGCCGACCAAGAAGCGCGCCGAGATCTTCGATTTCCCGGCCGTCTACTACTACACCCCGGCAGCCGTTGCCGTTCACAAAGACAGCAAGGCGACGAAGCTTTCCGATCTCGACGGCAAGGTGGTCGGCACCACGGCAACCTCGACCTTTGAAGCCTATGCCAAGGGCGACCTGACGCTTGATGCTGCCGGCGCGCCTCCCTTCAAATACGAGTTCAAGCCGAAGGAAGTGAAGTCCTACGCCAACTCGACCACCGCCTTCGACGACCTGCGTCTCGGTGACGGCACCCGTCTCGATGCCGTCGTCTCCTCGCTGCCGAGCATTCTCGATGCGGTGAAGGCCGGCTACCCGATCAAGCAGATCGGCGACCCGGTCTTCTACGAGCCGCTCGCTGTTGCGATCGAGCATGGCGACAAGGAATTCAACGACAAGATCGCTGAAGCCGTGAAGGGCATGCAGGCCGATGGCACACTGAGCAAGCTCTCCGTGAAGTGGTATGGCGTAGACTATACGGTCGTAAAGTAACCACCGCCAGAAGCGGACGGTCCGGGCAACCGGACCGTCGATTTGCCGCAAGGGACAAGAGATGCTTTATCCCGATACCGTCGAGTCTGAAGTGCTCGTCCATAAGCCGTGGTTCATCGCGACGATGTTTGCGGTCGTGCTGGCTTTCTTCCTGATGTTCAACATGACCGGCACGGCGATGGGCGAATTGATGCGCCCCGTGATCGGCGATCCCGCAGCCAGCGGGCTGTATGGACGTTTCGCGATCGCCTTCGTCATCGCCGTCATGTTCGTGCTCAATGTCGTGCTGATCGGCTTTGCGCCGCTCAGGGTGCAGATCGCCGTTGTCTGGCTGGAACTGTTGCTTCTGTTCCTCGCCTTCTTCGCGACCTTTCATCTGAGCCTGCCGTTCATCGCCGAAAAACTGCCCTTCATGATTACCCAGGGCCTGGTGACGACGATCTATGTCTCGGCAATCTCGATCGTCATCGCCTCGGCGATCGCCATTCTCGGCGCCGTCGCCAAGCTTTCGACCAATGGCTTCGCCTATGCGATCGCCAGCTTCTACACGTCGTTCTTCCGCGGCCTGCCGCTCCTCATGCAGGTCTACCTGATCTATCTCGGCCTGCCGCAGCTCGGCTTCGTCATCGATGCGGTTCCGGCCGGTATTCTCGCCCTGTCGCTCTGCTACGGCGCCTACATGACGGAGATTTTCCGCTCGGGCATCCAGAGCATCGACCGCGGCCAGTGGGAGGCCTCGCGCTCGATCGGCTTCGGCTTCGGCATCACCATGCGCAAGATCATCCTGCCGCAGGCGCTGCCGGTCATCATCCCGCCGACCGGCAACCAGTTCATCTCCATGCTGAAGGACAGCTCGCTGGTCTCGGTGATCGGCGTCTGGGAACTGATGTTCCTCGCCCGCACGCTCGGCCAGAAGACCTTTCAGCACATGGAAATGCTGATCTCGGCCGCCATGCTCTACTGGATCATGTCGATCTGCCTGGAGCTCATCCAATCCCGCATCGAGCGTCATTACGCCAGGAGCAAAGTCCGATGAACGGCGACAAGATCATCGAAGCGAAGAACGTTTCCAAGTGGTACGGCGCCTTCCAGGTGCTGAAGGATATCAACCTGACGGTCAGCAAGGGCGAGCGCATCGTCGTCTGCGGCCCTTCGGGCTCCGGCAAGTCGACGCTGATCCGCTGCTTCAACCGGCTGGAAGCGCATCAGGAAGGCGAGATTTCGGTCAACGGCATCACGCTGCACAACAAGATGCGCAATGTCGGCGAGGTCCGCAAGAATGTCGGGATGGTGTTCCAGCACTTCAATCTCTTCCCGCATATGACGGTGCTGATGAACTGCATGGTCGGCCCAATGTGGATCAAGGGCGTGCCGGAGGCGGAAGCCAAGAAGACGGCGCTGAAATTTTTAGAGCGCGTGCGTATTCCCGAACAGGCCAACAAATATCCGATCCAGCTTTCGGGCGGTCAGCAGCAGCGCGTCGCCATTGCCCGCTCGCTCTGCATGCAGCCGGCCGTGATGCTCTTCGACGAGCCGACCTCGGCGCTCGACCCGGAAATGGTTTCTGAAGTGCTGGAGACGATGACCGGGCTTGCCAAGGACGGCATGACGATGGTCTGCGTGACGCACGAAATGGGCTTCGCCCGCGCCGTCGCCGACCGGGTGATCTTCATGAATTCAGGCCAGATCGTCGAGGAAGGCAAGCCGAACGACTTCTTCACCAATCCGCAGCACGAGCGGACCAAGCTGTTCCTCAGCCAGATCCTCAAGCACTGAGCGGCCACCGCTCAGGCCCTGGCGAAACGCAGGCACATCGGCGTGCCGATGCGAATGGTCTTGCCGCTGTCAACCAGCGATCCGGTTTCCGCATCGCGGGCAAAGATGCTGACGACGTCGCTGTCCTGATTGGCACAAAGCAGGTGGCCGCCTTGCGGGGCGATCGCGAGATTGCGCGGCGTCCGGCCACCGCAGGGGACCTGACCCATTGGCGAGAGCCTGCCGGTTTCAGCATCGACCGCGAAGACTGCGATGCTGTCATGGCCGCGATTGGCGCCGTAGAGAAACCGTCCGTCAGGCGAAATCTGCAGGTCGGAGGCGTGGTTTGCGGCAGCGGCCTGATCGGGAACGGTCGGATAGACGCCGATCTCTTTGAGTGACTTCCCGCCTGCGCCGATCCGGTAGCTTGCCACCGTCGAGTCGAGTTCGTTGATGACGAAGACGAAGCGCCCGGACTGATGCAGCGCGGCATGGCGCGGTCCGGCGCCTGGCCGTGTGGCGGTCTCGCTGATCTTTTCGAGTTGCCCGCTTTCCAGGCTGTAGACCGTCAGCCTGTCGGTGCCGAGATCGGCGACCAGCAGCAGATTGGGCGCAATCTCGGTGACGCTGTGCGGATGGCTGCGTTCCTGTCGGGAGGCATTGGGGCCGGTGCCGGATTGCGCGGCGCTGATGCGGCCGGGCGCCAACGAGCCGTCTGCCCGGCGTTCGAAGGCGACCAGTGCCTGATCCGGGCCACCCGCACCCATCGCGTAATTGACGACGAAGAGATGCCGTCCATCCCGGGAAATCGCGTTATGCGCCGTCGTTGCGCCAAGCGAAGGCTGCATGTTGAGGTGATCAAGGCGTCCGGTCTTCCTGTCGAAGGACAGGGCAGTGACCAAACCCTCGTACCAGCCCTCGATCTCGGAATTGGCATAGACGAGGCTACCGTCCGGCGTCGGCGAGAGGAAGGTCGGATTGACGATCTGCGGTGCGGAAGCCAGCCGCTCGGCGGTCAGGGTCTCGTCATCGAAGAGATGGACCGAGAGGCCATCGCCATTGGCGCCTTCGAAATAGGAGGTCGGCTGGTTGAGCGTGCCGATGAAGAGCAGATGTTTCATGGCGGGTCGCCTTACAGGATCAGGATGGCTCTGAAATCGTTGACATTGGTCCCGGTCGGGCCTGTCTCGAAGAGGTCGCCGATCGCCTTGAAGCCGCTATAGCTGTCATTGCCGTCGAGCACGCGGCGCGGGTCGAGACCGGCGCCGCGCAGGCGCTTGACAGTGCCGCCATCGGCGAAGGCGCCGGCATTGTTCTCCGATCCGTCGATGCCGTCGGTGTCGGCAGCGAGCAGGTGGATGTCGTGGCCGTCGAGCGCGAGGGCGGCGGCGAGCGCGAATTCGCCGTTGCGGCCACCCTTGCCGCCCTTGGCGCGCAGCGTCACCGTCGTCTCGCCGCCGGAGAGGATGACGACGGGTTTGGCGAACGGGCGGTTGCGGCCGAGCACTTCCTTGGCGATGGCTGCATGGACGAGCGCAACGTCGCGGGACTCTCCCTCGATCGCGTCAGACAGGATCGCGGCTTCGATACCCTGTTCGCGCGCGAGCGCGGCAGCGGCTTCCAGCGAAACGCCTGCGGAAGCAATGATATGGTGGCTGTTGCGGGCAAAGGCCGGATCGTCAGGCAGCGGCGCGTCTGCCCTCTCCGAATTCAGATGGTCGAGCGCCGCCTGCGGCAGCTTCAGTCCGTATTGCGTGATAATCTCCAGCGCCTCGTGCCGGGTCGAGCGATCGGGGACGGTCGGGCCTGACGCGACATGGGCCGGGTTGTCGCCCGGAATGTCCGAGACGATGAGGCTGACGATGCGGGCCTTGGTCGCGGCGGCGAGACGGCCACCCTTGATCATCGAGAGATGCTTGCGCACGACATTCATCGCCGAGATCGGCGCGCCGGATGCCAACAGCATCTCGTTCAGCGCAATCTCGTCGTCGAGCGTCAGTCCCTCCGGCGGCGATGGCAGCAGCGCCGAACCGCCGCCGCAGACCAGTGCGATAACGAGGTCATCGGCCGTCAGGTCCCGGACCGTTTCGAGCAGCCGCTTTGATGCGGTGAGACCGGCGGCATCGGGAACCGGATGCGATGCCTCGATGATCTCGACATGCTCTGTCTCGCACCCGTAGCCGTAGCGAGTGACGACGACGCCTTCGAGCGGGCCGTCCCAGAGGCTCTCCAATGCCCGCGCCATCTGCGCTGCGCCCTTGCCTGCGCCGATCACCACCGTTTTGCCCTTCGGCTTTTCCGGCAAATGCGCCCTGATCCCCGTCAGCGGGTCGGCGGCCTTGACGGCGGCGTGGAAAAGCGAAGCAAGGAATTCACGCGGCGAGGAGATGGAATGGGTCATGGAATGATCTGCGCTTGATGTCATTACTATGCGTAATCGTGCTGCGGCTGCCGCTGCAAGACGCCTTTGAGAATATCGGCCGCTTTCTCGGCAATCATGATGGTGGCGGCATTGGTGTTCGACGAGATCAGCCGCGGCATGACGGAACTGTCGCAGACCCGGAGCCGATCGATGCCGCGCACCTTGAGATCCGGATCGACGACAGCATCCTCGCCACCGCCCATGCGGCATGTGCCGACGGGGTGATAGGCCGAGCGGCCGTATTGCCGGGCGAATTGCCGGTATTCCTCCTGCGTGCGGATATTGCCGTCAGGCAGATGCAGCCGTCTGACGAAGGGCCGGAAGGCCGGCTGGGAGAGGATCTCCTGGCAGATCTTGATGCCGTCGACGGCGCGTTCCAGATCGTAGGGTTCGGCGAAGGCGTTCGGATCGATCGCCGGAGGGACGGATGGATCCTTCGAGCGCAGAGTTACCGTCCCGCGCGAGCGCGGCCGCACGTGATAGGAATTCAGCGTGCAGCCATTGCCGCCGGGCACGCCGCCGATTCCCTCCTCGACGCCTGCGCCCGGCAGGAAGTGGAACTGCAGATCCGGGGTCTTCTCGGCCTTGTCGCCCCACCAGAAGCCGCCGCCCTCGACGATGTTGGAGGCCGCCGGCCCCTTGCCGAACAGGGCGTACTCGATCCCGGCCGCGACCTGCCAGTGACGCTTCTTGTAGCGGTCGATGCCGTGCGAGCCGCTGAGTTCGGCGAGGACGTCGACATCCATGTGGTCCTGCAGGTTCTTGCCGACCTGCGGCAGATCCCTGACGACGTCGATATCGAGCGCCCGCAGCTCGTCGGCGGGGCCGAGGCCCGAGAGCATCAGCATCTTCGGCGAACCGATGGCGCCCGATGTCAGGATGACTTCGCGCTCGGCCCTTAACAGCACCGCCCGGCCGTTCTCGATGATCTCGATGCCGACAGCGCAGCCATTCTCGATGACGATCCTGTTGACGGCGGTATCGGTGCGCACCGTCAGGTTCCTGCGATGTGCAGCGGGCTTCAGATAGCCGACGGCGGTGCTGCTACGGCGCCCATTTTTCGTCGTTGTCTGATAGAAACCGGCGCCTGCCTGCGATCCGGCATTGAAATCGGGATTGAAGGGAAGACCGGCTTCCTGCGCGGCGCGCACGAAGACGCGCGTCAGTGGATGCGGGTTCTGCGAGCTGACGCCGAGCGGTCCTTCGGTGCCGTGGTGAGCGCCGCCGAAGGTGTCATTGCCTTCTGATTTCCGGAAATAGGGGCGCACATCCTCGTAGCCCCAGCCAGCGCATCCCTCGAGGTCGCGCCAGCCGTCGTAATCCTCGGGGCAGCCGCGGGTGAAGACCTGTGCGTTGATCGAGCTGCCGCCGCCGAGCACGCGGGCTTGCGGATAGACCATCTTGCGCCCGGCGATCTCGCGCCCTGCCACCGTCTCATAGCCCCAGATCAGCGGGCCGGCCGTCATCTTGAAGAAGCCTACGGGGAGATGGATATACATATTGCTGTCGCGCGGGCCGGCTTCCAGCAGGGTCACGGAAACATCAGGGTCTTCGCTCAGGCGCGCAGCAAGCACGCATCCCGCCGAGCCGCCCCCGACGATGATGTAATCGGGCATTCTCTCCTCCGTAAAATGCATGTGATGCCGGGCGCTCCTCGTTGCCGCGGCATCAATTCGCGATCACAATCTCAAGTCTCTTGCCCCTCGTCAAGAGAAAGGGTACGGTTATCGTCTTGAAGGGTTGTCGTACAAATGCTATGACGACGTTGCTTCAGATCGCGGTGCCGGGGAAAGAAGGACGGCATCGCCATCTTCGTCATTCAACGGGAGGTTTTCGAATGATCGATAAGATAAATTCGCATTTCGGCAGCATGAACCGCAGATCGTTTCTGGCAACCGTCGCGGCGGGCGCAACCGTCGCAGCGCTGCCCAAGCAGCTCTTCGCCGCCGACAAGCCGACGCTTGTCACGTCTATCCGCTCGCTTTCCAATCCGTATCATGCGGTCTGGAAGACTGGTGCCGAGGCCTTCGCCTCCGCCATCGGCCTCGACCACGTCACGCTGGTTTCCGAAGGCAACAGCGAAAAGGGCATTGCCGACATCAAGGCCATGCTCGCCAAGACCGGCGGCAACATGGTGCTGAATTCCGACCCGAACGATACGCCGGATGCGCGCCCGATCGTCGAGGCCTGCGCCAAGGCCGGCGCCTATGTCGTGACCCAGTGGAACAAGCCGGCGGACCTGCATCCGAAGGACTTCAACCCGAACTACGTCTCGCATATCGAGTTTGACGGCATTTCCAGCGGCAAGCAGATCGCCGAAATCCTCTTCAAGTCGATCGGCGGCTCCGGCGGCATCATCGCGCTCGGCGGCCAGATCTCCAACACCGCGGCGATCGAACGCAAGAAGGGCCTGGAAGACGCGCTGGCGGCTAACACCAACATCAAGCTCCTGGATTTCCAGGTGGCGAACTGGAAGTCTTCAGAAGCCTATGACCTGACGAGCAACCTGCTGACCCGCTTCGGCGACGACGTGAAGGGCATCTGGGCCGCCAATGACGACATGGGCACCGGCGCACTCGAGGCGCTGCGCGCTGAAAACCTCGCGGGCAAGGTCCCGGTCGTCGGCGTCGACGGCATCAAGGCTGCGGTCGATGCGGTGCGCAAGGGCGAGTTCGCCTGCACCGTGACGTCCGATCCGTTCTGGCAGGGCGGCATGGGCCTGGCGATCGGTCTCGCCGCGCTCCAGAAGAAGTTCGACCCGGCCAAGGAGCCGGCCGACCATCGCGAATTCTACGGCAAGGCCGTGCTGATCGCGAAGGAGAATGTCGAGGAATACTACAAGACCAACATCGACTCCCATCCGACACTGGACTGGAACGACCTGTGGGGCCGCGTCACGGGTGCGATCCGCGCCTAAGCGGCAGTGTGTCTCCTCCCGCAGCCAGCGGCTCCTCCGCGGTTGCCTCCTCGCTGGCGGGCGCTTTCCGCGCCTGCCAGCAACTTCGGATGACGCAGCGAGGTGCAGTCTGTTGACCATCAATGCCGAAAACATCAAGACTATGACCAAAAGCGAACAGGCAGGTGACATGCCGACTGTTGGAAGCCGCCTGTTCGGCGGGCTCGATCGCAAGCGCTTGCGCGCCTATGCCCCGGCATTGGTGCTGATCGCACTCTGCATTCTGATCACCATCGCCAATCCCAACTTCATCGAGCCGCGCAATCTCGTGCGCATCGCCAATTCCGCCGCGGTGCCGCTGACGCTTGCCATGGGGCTCACCTTCATCATCCTGCTCGGCAGCATCGATCTTTCGGTCGAGGGATCGCTGTCGGTGGCCGCAATGGTCACCGTGCTGCTGGCCACCAATGATGCGAATGCCAATGCCTATGGCTGGCTCGCCGTGATCGCCGCCATCGCTGCCAGCACGCTGATGGGCTTCACGACCGGCATCATCCAGACGTTCCTGAGGATCCCGTCCTTCATGGCGACGCTCGGCGTCTGGTTCATCGGGCTCGGGATCTCTGTCTATATGCTCGGCGGTTCGGCCGTGCGTCTGATGGATCCGTCGATCCGCGATCTGGCGCTGGCGCGCTTTCTCGGATTGCCGGTGGCAGTCTGGGTGGCGCTTGCCGCCTTCCTGATTGCCTGCACGGTTCAATATTACACCCGCCTTGGACGCCACATCATGGCGATCGGCGGCGGTGAGGATGTGGCCGAGCTTTCGGGCATCAATCTGCGCCGTGTCCGCATCATGGCCTTCGGGCTCGCCGGCTTCTTCTTCGGCGTTGCCGGCGTGCTGGCTGCCGCCCAGCTTGGCCGCTCGGATGCCGTCATCGCCGATGGCCGCCTGTTTGCCGCCGTGACCGCCGTCGTCGTCGGCGGAACGGCGCTGACCGGCGGTGAAGGCGGGGTCATCAACACGCTGGTCGGCGTGCTGATCGTCACCGTGCTCAGCAACGGCATGATCCTGCTCGGCGTCTCGCCCTATGTGCAGCAGACCGTGCAGGGCCTGATGATCATCGCCGCCGTTGCGCTGTCGCTCGACCGCCTGCGCCTCCAGATCGTGAAGTGACCGCCATGTTGTCAGCCAACGAAATCAGCAAATCCTTCGCCGGCGTTCACGCATTGAAGAACGTCTCGCTTGAAATCCGCCCGAACGAGGTCGTTGGCCTCATCGGCGAAAATGGTGCCGGTAAATCGACGCTGATGCGGATCCTCGCCGGAACGCACCAGCCCGATGGCGGCACGCTCATGCTCGACGGGCAGCCGTTGAAGCTGCGCAATGCGCGCGATGGCGCGGCCCACGGCATCGGCATGGTGTTTCAGGAACAGTCCCTGCTTCTCAACCTCTCGGTCGCCGAAAACATCTATCTCGGCCAGGAAGACCAGTTCGTCCGCTTCGGCATCATGGACTGGAAGGCGATGCGCGCCGCCGCCCGCCGCCAGCTCGAAAAGATCGGCGTCGATATCGATGTCACGGCGCGGACCTCGGAACTGACCTTCGCGGCCCGCCAGATGGTCGAGCTCGCCAAGGCGCTGACGCTGGAAGAGACTGTCTCGCGCCCGCTCGTCATCCTGCTCGACGAGCCAACATCGGTCTTGAGCGGTAGCGATATCGACGTGCTCTTCAAGCGGGTGCGCTCTCTGAAATCGCGGGCAAGCTTCGTCTTCGTCTCGCACCGCCTGGATGAAGTGCTGCGCATCTCCGACCGCGTCTACACGATGAAGGACGGCCAGGTGGTGGCCGAGCATCGGGCCGCCGATGTTACCGGTCCCGAGCTTCACGAGATCATGGTCGGCCGCGGGCTGCAATCGACCTATTACAAGGAAGACAAGCAGCTGCCGCCGAAAAGCGAGATCGTCGTCGATGCCAGCAGGCTGTCGATCGACGGCGCATTCCACGATGTCGACCTGCAGATCCGTGCTGGCGAGATCGTCGGCATTGCCGGCGTCGTCGGCTCCGGCCGCGAAGAGGTGACGCGGGCGATCGGCGGCTTCCTGACGCATACGGCCGGTACGCTTAAGATCAATGGCGAGCCGGTGCATTTCCGTTCGCCGGAGCAGGCGGTGCGCAAGAGCATCGGCTATATCCCCCGCGAACGGCGCGTCGAGGGGCTGGTGATGTTCCTGTCGATCGCCGAAAATATCAGCCTTGCCGATCTCTCCTCCGTCATGCGCGGCGGCGCGATCGATTACCGGCGTGAACGCAAGCTCGCCGCCGACTGGATCAAGCGGCTGCGCATCAAGGCGCCGGGACCGGATATTGCCTGCCGTAAGCTCTCGGGCGGCAACCAGCAGAAGGTGGTGCTGGCGCGCTGGATGACGGCAGGATCACGGATCCTGATCCTCGATCATCCGACCCGCGGCCTCGATGTCGGCGCCAAGGAAGAGGTCTACGAGCTCGTCCGGCAGCTTTCCTCGGAAGGCGTCGCGATCCTTTTGATATCGGACACGCTGGAAGAAACGATCGGCCTGTCGCATCGCGTGCTGGTGATGCGCGACGGTGCGGTGACCGCTCATTTCGATGCGGCTCCGGGTGCCAAACCGGATCAGGTCGATCTCGTTGCGGCAATGGTGTGAGGAGGCAATCATGTTCAAGGACATCAAATCCCTTCTCACGGCAGGCTGGATGCAGGGCGCCATTCCGCCGGCGCTGCTCGTCGTGCTGGTGCTGGTCATCGAGGTGGCGGCGCCGGGCTTCCTCACCGGTGATACGCTGATCCTGCTCCTGTCGAACACGGCAGTGCTTTTCATCCTCGCCGCGGGCGTGACCTTCGTCATCCTGATCGGTGGCATCGATCTGTCGATCCAGTCGGTGGCATCGCTCTCGAGCGTCATCCTGGCGCAGCTCTTGCCGCAGATCGGTATGCTCGCCTTCCCGGTCGCGATCCTGTCGGGCCTCATCTTCGGCGTGCTCAGCGGCTACGTCCATGTTCGGCTGAAGGTGCCATCCTTCGTCGCTACCTTGGCGACTGGTGGCGTCGTTGCCGGTATCGCGCTCTGGGCCGCGGCTGGACGGGCGATCACCATCGAAGAGGGTGGCCGTGAAAACACGGCCTGGATCAACGGCAATTTTGCCGGTCTTCCGACCGTCATCTGGATTGCCGCCGTCATTGGCATCCTGGCCTTTGTCGGCCTGCGCTATACCCGCTTCGGCCGCCACAGTCTGGCGATCGGTGCCGGTGAGCCTGCGGCGATTGCGGCGGGCATCAATGTCGAGCGCACCAAGATCGTCGCTTTTGCGATCTCGGGCATGCTGGCGGCGATTGCCGGCTGCATCCTTGCCGCCCGTCTTTCCAGCGGCTCGCCGAATCTCGCCAACCAGCTGCTCCTGCCGGCGATCGCTGCCGTCATCGTTGGCGGTACCGCCATCACCGGCGGCCTCGGCGGTGTGGCGCGAACGGCGGTCGGCGCGCTGATCATCTCGATCGTGCGCATCGGCATGACCTTCATCGGCATCAATATCTTTGCCGAAAACGTCGTCTTCGGTTCGGTGCTGATCCTCGCTGTCGCCATCACCATCGACCGCAGCAAGATTGCGATCATCAAATGAGGATGGCTCTCAACAAAAAAAGCCGCGCCCAGGGGCGCGGCTCTCCGAAAACAGACCGGCCGTTACATCGTGTCGAGGCCGATCAGCTCGATCTTGTAGCCATCGGGGTCTTCGATGAAGGCGATATGGGTCGTGCCGTGCATCATCGGGCCCGGCGGGCGCGGGATCTTGGCGCCCTGCTTTTCGAGCGCGGCGCAGACGGCGTAGATGTCGTTGACGCCGAGCGCCAGGTGGCCGAAGCCGGTGCCGAGTTCGTAGGGCTCTTCGCGGCCCCAGTTATAGGTCAGTTCGATGACGGTGTCGGTCTCCTCCGGACCGTAACCGACGAAGGCGTTGGTGAACTTTCCGCCCGGATAGTCATCCTTGCGCAGAAGCGTCATCCCGAGCAGTTCCGTGTAGAACTTGATCGACCTGTCGAGGTCGAACACGCGGATCATGGTGTGCATATTTCGAAATTGGCCGGACGCTGCGGTCATAATACGGATCCTCCTGCAAGTTATCGATTTTACACTGGTTTTTAGCGAATGGCGAGCAGCGGAAAGTAACCCTGCACTTGATGTTCGAAACCAGTGTTGTATGATAACCATGTAAGTGACCCAATTGTCCAGATGTTTTCCCGCTGAACCGGAGCAACCGCATGAATGCCCATTCGCCCCTGCAGGAAAGAGCGCTCGCCGCCCTCGCTGCCGCCATGCCGGCAGACCTGTTGCTGACGGATGGCGAGGCACTCGAGCGCTATAGCCGTGACTGGTCCGGCGAGCATTACGGCCGCCCGCTGGCGGTTGCGCGGCCTCGTTCGGCCGAAGAGCTCAGCCAGCTGATGGCCTTCTGTCACCAAGAGAAAATCCACGTCGTTCCCCAGGGCGGATTGACCGGTCTCGTCGGCGCGGCGGTTGCCAGTTACCCGGGCGGCGAAGTGGTCGTCTCGCTGGAGCGGATGAACAAGGTGCGCTCGGTCAATCCGATCGATTTCGCCATGATCGTCGATGCCGGCTGCATTCTCGAAGATGCCAAGCGCCATGCCGAGGCGAAGGACTGTATCCTGCCGATCACTTTTGGCGCACAGGGGACCTGCCGCATCGGCGGCAATGTCTCGACCAATGCCGGTGGTTTCAACGTGCTGCGCTACGGCATGACCCGCGATCTGGTTCTCGGCCTTGAGGTCGTGCTCGCCGATGGCCGCATCTGGAATGGCCTCAGGACGCTGCGCAAGGACAATCGCGGTTATGATCTGAAGCAGCTTTTCATCGGCAGCGAGGGCACGCTCGGCATCGTCACTGCTGTGGCGCTAAAAGTGTTTCCGAAGCCGGAACAGGTGGAGACGGCGCTCGTCGGCCTCTCCTCCGTCGATGACGCGATGCAGCTCTATGCGCGGGCGCGCCGCCAGTGCAGCGATCTCCTGACTGCGTTCGAACTGATCCTGCGCGGCGGTCTGGAGATCGCCATCAACTCCCGGGACGACCTGCCCGATCCGCTGAGCGAGCCCTATCCCGTCTATGTGCTGATCGAGGCGTCGGCAGCCGGGCGTGTCGATCTCCGGGCTCTGCTCGAAGGTTTCCTCGCCGATGCATCCGATCTCGTCCTCGACGGCGTCATAGCAAGCAGCAAGGCACAGGGCGACCGCCTCTGGCTGCTGCGTGAAATGATGGTGGAGGCGCAAGGGCGTGGCGGACGATATCTCAGGACGGATGTGTCCGTTTCCATTTCGAGCCTCGCGGAATTCGTGACTGACACGCTGGACGCGTTGTCGAGCAAGTACCCGGAAGCGATCGCGGTGACCTACGGCCATGTCGGCGACGGCAATATTCATCTGAACATCGTGCCGCCCGTCGGCATGCCTGCCGATCAGTACGATGCTCTCTTTCACGCGACGGAAGAGGTGATCTTCGACGTGACGGACAAGCATGGCGGCTCGATCAGCGCCGAGCACGGCATCGGCCGCGTCAAGCAGAGCGCCTTCCTGAAGCGCGCCGACCCCTTGACGCTGGAACTTTCGCGCCGGATCAAGGATGCATTCGACCCGAAGCATCTGTTGAGCGAGGGGCGTATATTGGCAAGTGCAGCAGGCAGTGCAGAGGGGTAGGGAATGACGTTGAAACTCGACAAGGTCAATCGGGGGCCGCATCTGTCGACGCTGGTCGCGAGCTCGATCTCGCGCGAGATCGCCCAAGGGCGTCTGCGGCCGGGCGATCAGCTTCCGACCGAACAGCAGCTTGCGCAGACATTCGGCGTCAGCCGCAATGTCGTGCGTGAGGCCATCGCGCGCTTGCGCTCCGAGGGGCGCATCTGGTCTCAGCAGGGCCGCGGCGCCTTCGTCGCCGATCAGCCGAACGCCACCGTGCTGACCATCGATTACGAGGCGCTGCAGCAGGCGAACGCCTTCCAGTCGCTCTTCGAGCTTCGCGGCATCCTCGAAGTCGAGGCCGCAGCCCTTGCCGCCAAGCGGCGGACTGCCGACGATCTCAGCGCCATGAAGGAGGCGCTGGTGACCATGCGCGATGCGCCTTATGGCAGCGTCATGTGGCTGAAGACCGATCTCGAATTCCACAAGACCGTCGCTGCGGCGACCGGCAATGTCTACATGGTGCAGTTCCTGATGTTCGTTTCCGAGCGGGTGCGCGAATCCATTCTCGCATCGGGCAACCAGCAGCGCTCGGAAGACCTGGCAGCCGTCACGCTCGGCGAACACCAGCGTATCCTCGATGCGATCGAGGCAGGCGATGGTGACGAAGCCCGCGATGCGATGCGCGACCATCTCCATGGCGCCGCAAGCCGCGTCGGTCTTGCCGGAGAACAATCCGAGTAATCTGTTGAGGATCAGACATGACTGGAAGACTTGAGGGAAAGACGGCCGTCGTCACGGCGGCCGGGCAGGGGATGGGGCGTGCCACGGTGCTGGCCTTCCTGCGTGAGGGCGCCCGTGTCTGGGCGACCGATATCGACGCTGCCAAGCTTGAAACGCTGAACGAACATGCCGGTGTGACGACGCGCAAGCTCGATGTGCTGAACCCGGCCGAAATTACCGCCTTTGCCGGTGAGATCGGTGCCCCCGATATCCTCTTCAACTGCGCCGGCTTCGTCCATCACGGTTCGATCCTCGATTGCGACGAGGACGCCTTCGACTTTTCCGTCAACCTGAACATCCGCGCCATGTACCGGATGATCCGGGCCTTCCTGCCGGGCATGATCGAGCGCGGTGGCGGCTCGATCGTCAACATGGCCTCGGTCGCCTCGACCGTCATCGCCGCACCGAACCGCTTCATCTATGGCACCACGAAGGCTGCCGTCATCGGCCTGACGAAATCGGTGGCGCTCGATTATGTCGGCAAGGGCATCCGCGCCAACGCCATCTGCCCGGGCACGGTCGAAAGCCCGTCGCTGCAGGATCGTATGCGTGCGCTCGGCGACTACGATCAGGCGCGGGCTGGCTTCATCGCCCGCCAGCCGATGGGACGGCTTGGCACCGCGGAAGAAGTCGCCGATCTCGTCGTCTACCTCGCCAGCAATGAATCGGCCTTCATGACCGGCAATGCCCTCGTCATCGATGGCGGTTGGGCGAACGCCTGAAGACAAACCCCTTGAACGGATAATCGATATGAAGCTTCTGAGATACGGTCAGCGCGGCGCCGAAAAGCCCGGCATCCTCGACAGGAACGGCAAGGTGAGAGACCTGAGCGGTCAGATCGATGACGTCGCCGGCGCCAATCTGACGGCTGCGGGCCTCGCCAAGATCGCTGCCATCGACATCGAAAGCCTGCCCGTCGTCGCCGAGCCAGGCCGGCTTGGTCCCTGCGTTTCGCGCACCGGCAAGTTCATCTGCGTCGGCCTGAACTATGCCGACCATGCTGCCGAGACGGGCGCTGCCATTCCCGCAGAGCCGATCCTGTTCATGAAGGCGACGAGCGCCATCACCGGCCCCAACGATAATGTCATCATTCCCCTCAAGTCGAAGAAGACCGATTGGGAAGTCGAGCTCGGCATCGTCATCGGCGATGAAGCCCGCTACGTCTCGGAAGCCGATGCGATGAAGCATGTCGCCGGCTATTGCCTGATCAACGACGTCTCGGAGCGCGAATTCCAGGCGGAACGCGGCGGCCAGTGGACCAAGGGCAAGTCGGCCGACAGTTTCGGCCCGATCGGCCCCTGGATGGTGACGCGCGACGAAGTCGCCGATCCGCAGGATCTGAAGATGTGGCTCTCCGTCGATGGCGTGATGCGCCAGAACGGCTCGACGAAGACGATGATCTTCGGCGTTTCCTTCCTCGTCCACTACATCTCGCAATTCATGAGCCTGCAGCCGGGCGACATCATCTCGACCGGCACGCCCCCGGGCGTCGGCCTCGGCATGAAGCCGCCGGTCTTCCTGACGGCGGGCCAGACGATCAAGCTCGGCATCGAGGGTCTCGGCGAACAGACGCAGCTGACTGTTGACGCTGCTTGACGACAATGGGGAGCCGCCTTTACGGCTCCCCACTTACCGAAGCTGCATGGTGTTGAGCAGCCGAAGGGCTGCGCAGGCTGCGCCATAGCCATTGTCGATATTGGTGACGAGAAGGCCGGGCGCACAGCTGGCGAGCATCGCATTCAGCGCCGTACGGCCCTCTTCGGCGGCACCATAGCCGACAGAGGTCGGGACGCAGATGAGGGCGCCGCCATAGAGGCCGCCAAGGACGCTTGCGAGCGCCGCATCCATTCCAGCAACGGCGATGACGATTGGAAAACGGCTGATGTCCTCGACTCTGTCCATCAGCCGCCAGAGACCGGCGACGCCGACATCGATGATGAAGGTGGACTCGACGCCGGCGTGGCGAAGGGTGCGTTCGGCCTCGCGCGCTGCCGGGGCATCCGATGTTCCCGCTGAAACGATCGCAACCTTTCCGGTGAGCGACAGCGGCGGCAGCTGTCCGAAATAGGCCGTCTTCGACGTCTCGCACCAGTCGGTTTGTGCCTTGAGATGCGCCGGTAGTGCATCGTGTTTTGCCGCATCGAGACGGGTCAGAAGCAGGCTCGCATCACGCGCACTTGCGCTTTCGAGAATGCCCGCGATCTGCTGCGGCGATTTCCCGGCGCAGAAGACGGCTTCGCTGAGACCGATGCGCTCGGCCCGGGTGAAATCGAAGACGGTATCGGTGCTGCTCATGGCCGTGCACCGATGAAGGCGCTGCCGTTGCGGTAGGGCTCGAAGGTCACCGGCCTATCCTGATAGGCTTCAGGCAGCATCTCGCTGATAACGGCGCCCATGTCCCCTGTGCGCTGAAGGCTGCCGGGATCCAGTTCGATGACGACGCCGTTGCGGCGGATGCGGCAGCGGACGGTCTTCGGGCTGATCGCCTGGGTGAGGAAAGTCTCGATGCGATGCACCGCCGCCAGCGTTCCGGCGTCGATGGCGATCGATGTCTCGATCCGGCTGGAAAGGCAAGGCGAAGCCGGCAGTTCCGACAGGTCTCCGAGACCAGCCTCGCGCGCGAGACGCCGCACATCGGCCTTGCCGATCCCGGCCTCCACGAAGGGATGCCTGACAGAGAAATTGCGGGCGGCATCAAGGCCCGGCCGGTATTCGCCGAGATCGTCCAGATTGGTGCCCGACAGCACCTGCCGGGTGGTCCGTGCGGTGATGGCGCCGTAGAGATTGCCCTTGCAGAAGAAGCAGCGATTGAGGGGGTTGGCGATGTAATCGGGGTCGGAGAATTCGCCGGCATCGATCAGCTGCAGTTCCCAGCCTTCTTTGTCGGCGAGCATCCGCACCCGCTCCGTCGCCTCCGGCGGCACGGCCGGCGAAACGGCGTGCATGATGCCGGCACGCCCGGCGCCCAGGCGCTGGACGGCGATCGTCGCCAGCGTCAGCGAGTCGATGCCGCCGCTGACGGCGATCGAGACGTCGCCCAGCGTGTCGAGCACCGTGTCGAGCGCGTCTCTCACAGCAGATCTCCCCTCTTCTGCTTCAGCAGTCCTTCCAGCAATCGGCGCAACCCGTTACGGGCGGCCGCACCCGACGTCGAGGCCAGCGTATCGGCTTCGAGCTTGGCACTTCGCCCGGACGGGCGCTCGACCAACTTGAAGGCAAAGACCTGGCCGCCGTGCTCGACGGTTTCTTTTTCGCGGCGCAGCGTCATGCGCGCCGCCGTCGAAAGCCGCAGGCCGATCGTCGTCGTCTCGTCGAGGATGGCATTGGCGACCTCTTCCTTTGCGGCCGGGTCGACAAGCACGCGCAGATGCGTCATCATCCGGCCCTTCTTGCCGAACACTGGCGCCTGGATGACATCGCGCACGCCGTCCTGGCTGCGCAACCTGTCGATCGCCTGGGCGATGTCCTCGCCGGTCTGGTCGTCGATCTCGCATTCGAGGACTGCGATTGTCTCCTCGCTGATAGCTGCGTTTTCCCGCCGCTCGAAGGCGAGCAGCCGCAGGCAGTTGCTGACGCCCGCCAGCCGCTTGCTGCCGAAACCGTGGCTCGAAGCCTTCAAAGCCCTGCGCCCGGGAGCCGCCGGCTTCTCGCAGAGATAGGCGAGGATTGCCGCACCGGTCGGCGTCACCCGCTCGCCGGCAATGCCGTCGTCGATGACATCGAAGCCCTGGAGCAGGTGAACGGTCGCCGGTGCCGGGACAGGAAGAAGCCCGTGCGCGGTCTTCACCCGGCCGCTGCCGAGCGGAATGGGGCCGACGGTCCAGCCGGTCGCGCCGACCTGGCCGATCAGCCATCCGGCGGCGACGATATCGGCAATGGAATCCCAGGCGCCGACTTCGTGGAACGTCACGTCGTCAGGCGCTTTCCCATGCACCCGCCCCTCGGCCTCGGCGAGCTTTCCGAAGATGCCGGTGGCATGGCGTATGGTTTCGGCATCGAGGGACGAATGTGCCAGAGCATCGCGGATCGTCCGCCAGGCTACGTGGCCGCGTGTGTGGTGATCCGTGCCGTGATCGTGGGCTTCATGTTCATGGTGATGATGGCCATGATGGTGGTGATGATGCCCGTGGCCGTGATCATGCGCGTGGTCAGGCCCATGATCGCGATGGCTCACAATGAAGCGGCGGCCGGTGAGGATGCCGTCGTCATGGGCAACAAGCGCGCAATCGACGCGCTCGATCAGCGGGCAAAGCAGTATTGTCGCCTGCAGGCCTTCCTGCAGGTCTGGCCGAAAATCGAGAAGGGCGGCGACGAACATGTCGCCTGCAATACCGCCCACCGGATCGAGGTGAATTTCGAGCACGTTTCCGTCCCTATTTTCCGGTCCTGTGGGCGGTGAGCGACACGCCGTTCGCCGCCGCGATGACATCCGAGAGCGCCGGTACGAAGGATTGCCCCTGGCCGGCGGCGACTGCGGTTGCAAAGCTGTTGCGCACGGCTGCACCGACCGGGTTGACCGCCTGCAGTGCCTGGGCGAGCGAGGCGAGGTAGGACATGTCCTTCAGTGCATTGGCCATCGCGAAACGCTGGGCGTTCTCGTTGCGGTTCAAAACGAATTCGAAGAAGGCCTGGTAGAAGCCGCAATCCATGCGGCTGCCGCGCAGCACGCTGTCGAAAACCTCTGGTGTCAACCCCGCCTTGGCGGCGATCATCAGCGCTTCGGAATAGATTGCCGAATAGCCCATCGACACGAAGTTGTTCAGAAGCTTCATCGTATGTCCCGTTCCGGCGGGACCGGTCTCGATGATGCGGGCGGCGAAGGCTTCGAGGATCGGTCGGGCGCGGGCAATACCATCGGCAGATCCACCCGCCATCACATCCAGCTTGCCCTCCGCCGCTTCCTTCGGCGTGCGGGCGAGCGGCGCATCGACGAGCGTGATGCCCTGCTCCGAAAGCTCGGCGGCAAGCCTGATCGTCACGGCCGGGTTGGATGTCGAGCAGTCGATCAGCAGCATCCGCTTGCCGGAGGCAAGCAGGCCATCCGCACCCGACAGCAGTTGCTGGACCTCCTCCGATCCGGTGACGCACAGGATCACCACGTCGGATGCCTGTGCCAATTCCCTGGGCGTCGCCGCTTCGCTGGCGCCCTGCGCCTTCAGCGCCTCCACGGCTTCGCGTCTGCGATGCGCCATCACGGTCAGCGGCCAGCCCTTGCTCAGAAGGTTGGCGGCCATGCCGGAGCCCATGGCGCCGAGACCGATGAACCCGATTTTCTCTTTCATGCTTTCCTCCCGGTTGGTTTCGGTATCCCGGTATGCGGGCTTTTGCTTTTTCTAGTGGTATGGTTTAGCAACGGCAGTATTGGCAGCCCGGCGCCGGACGGCGAGATTGGACTTCGGAACGGAATGAAGGACAGGGACAGCGCGGTTTTCAACACCATCCCGCAGACGCCCAATCTGCGCAGCGGACTGGCCGACAGCCTGATCGCGCAGATCGAATCCGGCGACCTGAAGCCCGGCCAGCGCCTGCCGACCGAGCAGGCGATCATGGAAGCGACGGGCGTGAGCCGCACCATAGTGCGCGAGGCGCTGGCGACGCTCAGGGCCAAGGGGCTGATCACCACACGCCAGGGTCTCGGCGCTTTCGTTTCCAACGATCCGACGCCGCGCTCCTTCTCCATCATCCCGAACGACCTGGAATCGATCGACGAAGTGCTGCGCGTTCTCGAACTGCGCATCGGCATCGAGTATGAGGCCGCAGGTCTTGCGGCCCTGCGGCGCACGCCTGAGGATATCGCTCGCATGCAGGCGCGGCTGGATGCGCTCGATCAGGCGATCGAACAGGGCGGCTACGGGGCCGAAGAGGATTTCGCCTTCCATCGCTCGATCCTGGTCGCAACGCAGAATTCCTATTACGGGCGGCTGTTCGACACGTTTGGAACGGCCATGGTGCCGCGCCAGTGGGCGCGGCTCGACAACATGACGGCGCTCGAGCGCGAGGGACATGCAGCCCGCATGCGCAAGGAACATCACGCGATCTTCCAGGCGATCCGCGATGGCAATGAAGCGGCGGCGCGCAAGGCGCTGCGCGCTCACCTGTCGAAGAGCACGGCGCGCTTCGAAGAGCTCCGCGACGCCCGCCTTCATCGATAGCCGGTCAGCCCGCATAGCGAGGCACGACATAGGGCCCCTCCGGAATGATCGCGACATCGGGATCGCCGCTTCGTGAAATGCTGCGGGCGATCGCGGCCGTCAGGTCGTCGATCACGCCGACGCCGGTCAGCTCCTGGTCGCCGCCGGAAAGCCCGGTCGTATAGAGTTCGACCCGGCCGAGCCGCATCGGCTTCAGCTGCATTTCCGTCTGCCATTCATCGATTTCGGCAAGGCTCTTGGCCGTGAGCGTCGCCAGGAAGCGTTCAGGGCCGAGTTCTACAAGGCGCGCCTGCGCCTCGCGGAATTCGGGCGAACCGAAGCCTTCGGAACATTCCGACGCGATGATCAGCGTGCCGCCGGGCTTCAGGATATCGAGCGGCGTCACCATGCCCTTGATCGTCTGGTAATAGGTCTTGTCGAGCGGATAGCCGGCGGACGAAGTGACGACGGTCGAAAACTTGCGGTCCATCGGCACCTGCGTCGCGCCGCTGACGAAATCGACGGCCGCCTGGTGGCTGGCGATGATCTCGCCGAAGGTGACGCAGACGAGGTCGCGCTCCTCGTCCAGCACCGTATTCAGCGCAAAGACCTCGCCGAGCATGCGGACGATCTCCAGCTGCTCCTCGTGCAGGGGATTGCCGATCAGATTACACTGCACCGCGAGCGGGTCTTCCATGAAGCGGGCCGAGTGGAAGGTGCGGATCGTCTCGTGATGGGCGACACCCGGTGCGATGACCTTGCGCCCGCCGGACCAGCCGGCCATGAAATGCGGCTCGACGAGGCCGGTGGCAATCTTGAGATCGGCCTCGGCAAACAGCCGGTCGAGCTTGACCGGCGTGTTTCGTGTCTTCGTGAAGCCGAAATCGACATGGGCATCTTCATCGCGGGCGTAGTGGTTCTCGACCCTGACATTCTCGAGAACCCAGGGATCGCCGACGAGTTCGGCCAGTTCATCGCCGAGATTGGGGCGGTGAAGGCCGGTTGCGACCAGCACCGAGATTTTTTCGCGAGCAATGCCGGACGCAATCATCGTCTCGATCATCGGGCGCAGGAACAGCCGATTCGGCACCGGCCGGGTGATGTCGCAGATCAGAATGCAGGCGCTTCTGCGTCCCCTTGCAAGCTCGGCAAGCGGTGCCGAGGCGATCGGATTGTCGAGAGCGCCCCGAATGGCCGCCTTGGGGTCGGCGAGCTTCGGAAGTGCCTGCTTTCGGATCACCGCCGGGCGGGCGCCCGGTGGAAGGGTGATGTCGAGATGGCCGCGGCCATAGGAGAGGGCGATTTCGTTCATGTCAGGCCTGCTCCGCCACGCCGCCGAGATAGAGCTCGCGCATCAGCGACATGTCCTTGAGTTCGGCAATCGGCCCCGATGTTGCGATCCGGCCGTTCTGCATCAGGTAGCCGCGGCTGGCGACCGAGAGCGCCAGCCCGGCATTCTGCTCGACCAGCAGAACGGAGGCGCCGAAGCTCTTGCCGATATTCAGGATGATCTGCTGGATTTCTTTCACCAGCAGCGGCGAGAGGCCCAGCGAGGGCTCGTCGAGCAGGAGCACGCGCGGGCGCGCCATCAGCCCGCGGGCAATCGCCAGCATCTGCTGCTGGCCGCCGCTCAGCGATCCGCCTTTCTGCTGGCGTTTGGTCGCAAGGATCGGAAAGAAGCTTTCCATGGTCTTGACGTCGGTCTCGACGGCATCCGTGTCGCGCCGAGCATAGGCGCCAAGCCGGAGATTTTCCTCGACCGACATGTCGGCAAAGATCCGCCGCCCCTCGGGAACGAGGACGACGCCGCGCTTGGCCATGATGTCGGGCGTGCGGCCGGTGACGTTCTCGCCGGCGAAGCTGACGCTTCCCGACCGCGGTTTGACGAGGCCGACGATGGTCCGCAGCAGCGTCGATTTGCCTGCGCCGTTCGGACCGAGAATGGTGATGATCTCGCCGTCTTCCAGGGTGAGTGAAACATCGCGATTGACGACCGTCGCGCCATAGCCCGTCGTCACGTTTGTAACATTGAGCAGCATCAAAGCGCACCTCCGAGATAGACTTCCAGCACTTTCGGATCGGACAGCACGGCCTGTGTCGGGCCGTCGGCGATCTTCGACCCGAAGTCGAGAACCACCAGACGCTTGCAGAGCATCTGCATCAGCTTCATGTCGTGATCGATGACGCAGACGCTGATGCCGTGGCCGGGGAACTGCTTCACCAGGCCGACAAGCGTTGCCGTCTCGCGGTCATTGAGGCCGGCGGCCGGTTCGTCGAGCAGGATCAGCGAGGGGTGGGTTGCGAGCGCCAGTGCGATGCCGAGAAGGCGAAGATTGCCGAAGGGCAGGACACCGGCGCGCTCATTGGCGAGCGCCGTCAGGCCGACGAAGTCGAGCAATGCCGTCGGCGTCGTCCAGGGATAGGGACGGCTGGTCTTGCGGGCGTGTTCGCAGGCGATCTGGACGTTTTCGAGTACGGACAGCCCGGGAAATGCCATGGCCTGCTGGAACGTGTAGCCGATGCCGGCGCCGGAGACTTCGTGGGCCGCAAGGCGGGTGATATCGCGGCCGCGCCAGGTGACGTGCCCCTCGGTCGGCTTGTAGACGCCGGTG
Source organism: Rhizobium sp. Rhizsp82 (assembly GCF_047325115.1). NCBI lineage: Bacteria > Pseudomonadati > Pseudomonadota > Alphaproteobacteria > Hyphomicrobiales > Rhizobiaceae > Rhizobium > Rhizobium sp. Rhizsp82. Next base: position 233,148 of record NZ_CP168571.1, read on the forward strand.
ATGACATTGAAGAGCGTCGTCTTGCCCGAGCCGTTCGGCCCGACAATGCCGAGGATCTCGCCCTCTTCGATCGAGAGATCGACGCCGGAGAGCGCGGTGACGCCGCCGAACTGCTTCTTCAAGCCCGATATTTCGAGAATGGCGTTCATCGTCCGGCCTCCGAAGCGTGGTTGCGTCCGGCGGCAGGGGACGGCGCCTGTTTGCGGCTGGCGCCGAACAGCCGCTGCCATCCATCGGCGAGGCCGGCAATCAGGCCGTTCGGCAGAAGCAGGATGACCGCGATCAGGCAGACGCCGTAGAGAATGCGCGACTGGACCGGGTCGAGGTTCAGAACCTCCGGCAGGAAGGACACGAGAATGCCGCCGGCAATCGGCCCGAGAAGCAACCGCGCGCCGCCGATCATCACCATCAGTGCCAGGTAGATGCTGGGGAAGGAGGCGAACTGGCTTGGGGAGATGTGGCGCAGGAAATAGGCGAGCAGCACGCCGGAGACGCCGGCAAAGACGCCGCTGACGACGAAGGCGCCGATTTTGTGGCGGCCGACATTGATGCCGAGCGAGCCGGCCAGCTTCTCGTTTTCGCGGATGGCGCGAAGCGTGCGGCCATAGGGTGAGTTGATGATCGCCCAGCTGGCGATGGCGCTGAGCGTCACGAAGGCCAGGACGACGAAGTAGTACGGCACGAGATCGTCGGCGCGCATGCCGAAGAAGTTCACGGGAAGCTGCAGGTCGAGCCCGGTTGCCGCCCCGGTGAAGTCACCGCCATTGGTCAGCACGATGGTCAGCAGCTGGCCGAAGGCGAAGGTCATGATGACGAAGTGGTGGCCGCTGACGCGCAGCGACGGCACGCCGATGATTGCTGCAAAGGCCGCTGCCGCAATGCCGCCGATCGGCAGCGCCAGCCAGAAGCCGATGCCGGTGTCGCGGGCAAGGAGCGCGGCGGCATAGGCGCCGACGCCGACGAGTGCCGCATGTCCCATCGAGAGAATGCCGGTCTGACCGAAAAGTACCGAGAGGCCGTAGAGGGCGACGATGTTGATACCGGCCGAAATGGCGAGCGACAGCATGCGGTTGCTGGCGCCGATTGCCGGAACGAAGGCTAGGATCGCCAGCACGACGAGAGCCGGGGCCAGCGAGCGGAGCGACGAAAGAGGGGTGTTCATAGCATGTGCCTTTCGTGCGTCACGCCATCTTCGGGCCGCTGGTGCCGCCGAACAGGCCGTTCGGGCGGAAGAGCAGAACGAGGATCATCAGGGCGAAGGAATAGGCGTCGGTCCAGGCGGAGAAGCCGTAACCGGCGCTGAAGCCCTCGACGATGCCGAGGATAAGGCCGGCGACGACGGCCCCCGTCAGGTTTCCGAGGCCGCCGATCAGCGCGACCGCAAATCCCTTCATGACCATCGTGCCGCCGGTGAACGGCGTGATCGGAAAGAGCGCGATCAGCAGCGCGCCGCCGAGACCGGCAAGGGCGCTGCCGAGCACGAAGACGCCGGTGATATAGCGGCGCACCGGAATACCCATCAGGGCCGCGGTATCGCGATCGTCGACGGCGGCGCGGAGCGCGCGGCCATAGCGGCTGCGGGTGACCATGACGAAAGTGAGCGCCACGACGGCGATGGTGACGAGGATGACCATGACGCGAACCGAGGCGATGCGCACGCCCGCGACATCCCAGATGCCGGTCAGCGGCCGCGGAATGCTCTTCTGGTTCGGGTCATAGAAGAAGATGACGATGTGCTGCAGCACGACGATCAGGCCGAGCGAAACGATGAAGCCGTTGGTCGGGCGCGTGAGCGTGAAGCGGAAGAGCGCGCGCTCGAGAACGAAGCCCATGACCCCGACGGCGAGAATGGCGAGCACAAGAGCCAGATAGAAGCTGAGGCCTGCCTGCACGGCGAGCCAGGTCACGATGCTGCCGATCATCAGGAATTCGCCATGGGCGAAATTGATGATGCCGGTCAGTCCGAAGATCAAGGTAACCCCGACGGCGATCAGCGTGATGACGCTTGCGATCGACAGACCGTTGAGGATTTGCTGAATGAGAATGTCCACAGCCCTGTTCCGCTGTTGCGCGGACCGCACGGGCGGCCCGTCGGTTTTCTGAATGAAAGTCCCGCCGGCGCAGGGGGCCGGCGGGAGGCGCATCGGCAGTTTATTCCGCGGGGGCTTCGGCGGGTGGCTGCTGCATCGCGCAGGAGATGTCGCCACCCGGAGCTGCGGCGCAGACCTCGGTTGCGTGGGTCACCTGGTGGCTCTTGTTGAAGGAGAGATCGTCGGAGACGACGCCCTTGTGGTGCAGCGATTCAAGCGCTGCGACCGTCTTGTCCGGATCGAGCGAACCGGCCTTGGTCCAGGCTTCGGCGAGCATGTGCACATAATCGTAGTAGAGCAGCGAGACCGAGGAGGTCACGCCCTTCGGGGCGCCGGCTGCGAAATAGGCCTTGAAATAGGTCTTCGCGTTGGCGTTGGAGGATTCACCCCAGCAGATCGGCACGCAGCTCATGGCCACCGGCACGTCGGCGGAGAGGCCACGCTCCTTCCAGATGCCCGGATCGACGCCGAACAGGAAGTAGCTCGGGGCAACGCCGAGTTCGAGCGCCTGCGGCAGCGCCGTCAGCGTCGAGTCGCCATTGTACCAGAAGTGCACGACGTCAGGATTGAGGCTCTTGGCGCGTGTCAGGAACGGCGAGAAGTCGGTGGTATCAGGCGGATAGGAAATGACTTCAGGCACTTCCTGGCCCTCGGCCTTCAGTGCCTTGACGTAGTAGGAAGTCAGGAACTGACCGGTCGCGTCGTTGCCGACGATGACGACGGATTTTTTCAGCGGATGGCCGACAAGCGGCGTCAGCAGGCTGAGAACGCCGCGGGCGGTCGAGCCGGAGCGCTGGAATTCCTGCGGCTCGGACTGGAAGAGATAGTGATCCTCAGCGCCGGGGGCGACGGACTGCGGGTTCAGGATCTTGGCCAGCGTGCTGTTGCCGGCAAACTGGATGACCTTGGCGGGCTGGGTGATTTTGGTCATCGCCAGCGTGAAGTCATGGGTTTCGGAACCGAAGATCGCCGAGACTTTTTCGTCGCGGACAAGCTCCTGCGTTGCCGCGATTGCGGTGGAGATATCGGTGCGGTCGTCGCGCTTGACCATCTCGACCTTGTAGGTCTTGTCACCAACCTTGACGCCTCCCGCGTCGTTGATTTCCTTGACCGCGAGGCCGACGCCCGCCGGCAGGGTGTGACCGGCCGAGACGAAAGCGCCCGATTCCGCCGCGACGACGCCGATCTTGATCGTGTCTTCGGCGGCTGCCATTTGCATAGACGCGCCGAGGCCCAGCGCTAGAGAAATGCCTCCCAAAACAAGTGATCGCACGGTCTCATCCTCCCGATGCAGATTTTGCGTACTTACCGGGTTGTCGTACAACCCTGTTTTCTGATAATTGGGTTGACGGAGAATGTCAAGCAAGTCCAACCAAGCGGCGCCGGCGTGCCGGCCGCCGCAAAACGAGGGAGTGAGTTATGCGAACCAAGGAATTCGGCCGCACCGGCCGGAAGGTCAGCGAGATCGGATTTGGCGCCTGGGCGATCGGCGCAGCATGGGGGGAAGTGAATGACGAGGAGGCACTCACCGCCCTTCACGCCGCTCTCGATACCGGCGTCACCTTCATCGATACGGCCGACGTCTATGGTGACGGCCATTCGGAGCGGCTGATTGCCAAGGTGATGAAGGAGCGGGGCGGGGAGCGTCCGTTCATCGCCACAAAGGCCGGGCGTCGCCTGCCGCAACAATCAGTCGAGGGCTACAGCGCCGAAAACCTCGACGGCTGGATCGATCGCAGCCTAAAGAACCTGGAGACCGATTGCCTCGATCTCGTGCAGCTGCATTGCCCGCCGACGGATCTCTACTACCACCCTGAGGTCTTCGGCCGCCTCGACAAGCTGGTCGAGAAGGGCAAGATCCGCAATTACGGCGTCAGCGTCGAGCGCGTCGAGGAAGCGCTGAAGGCGATCGAATATCCGGGCGTCGTCAGCGTCCAGATCATCTTCAATGCCTTCCGCCAGCGTCCGATCGAGCATTTCTTCAAGCAGGCCCTGGAAAAGAAGGTGGCGATCATTGCCCGCGTGCCGCTGGCAAGCGGTCTCTTGTCCGGGAAGTTCAAGAAGGACACCAAGTTCGAGGCTAATGACCATCGCCTGTTCAACCGCAATGGCGAGGCGTTCGATGTCGGCGAGACTTTCTCGGGCGTGCCCTATGAAGTCGGTCTCGAAGCTGTCGAAAAGGTTCGTCCGCTCGTTTCAGGCGATACGGCCATGGCGAAATTCGCGCTGCGCTGGATTCTAATGTTCGACGCCGTGACGGTGGCGATCCCCGGTGCGCGCAATCCGGCGCAGGCGAGCTCGAATGCCGAAGCTGCCGGTCTTCCGGCCATTTCCGACAGTGCGATGCGGGAGATCAAGTCGATCTACGACACCTACATCAAGCAGTATGTGCATCAGCGCTGGTAGGGGATTTCAGCTATGACGAGCCCTATCATCGATTCCCATCATCACTTCTGGGATCCCGCCAGCGGCGGCGACTACGGCTGGCTGAGCGGCCCGTTCGAGCCGATCAACCGCGTCTTCGAGCCTGATGATCTTCGCCCGGCTTTGCAGAAAAATGGCGTCGCCGGCACCGTTCTCGTCCAGACCTGGAACGATCTCGGCGAGACCTGGGACTTCATCCGCACGGCCGAAGCCACGGATTTCGTCGCCGGCGTCGTCGGCTGGGTGGACCTGACCGACCCGAAGCTCGGCCAGACGCTTGCCGAACTCAAGTCTTCGCCCGAAGGCAAATGGCTGGTCGGCGTGCGTCACCTGATCCAGACGGAGCGCGATCCGAACTGGCTGTTGCGCGCCGATGTGAAGGCCGGGCTTCTGGCGGTTCAGGCTTCCGGTCTGGTCTATGACCTGGTGCCGAACCTGCCGCAGCTGCCCTCCTGCATCACCACGACGCAGGCCTTCCCGGAGATGCGCTTCGTGCTCGACCACATTTCGAAGCCCGAGATCCGCAATCGCGGCTTCGACGAATGGGCGGTGCTGATCCGTCAGTTCAGGGGGCAGCGCGATCACGTCTGGTGCAAGCTATCGGGCATGGTCACCGAAGCGAACTGGCAGAGCTGGACGCCGGAGGATCTCAAGCCCTATGTCCATGAGGTGCTCGACGTCTTCGGCACCGACCGCTGCATGTTCGGTACCGACTGGCCGGTCTGCCTGGTGGCGGCGAGCTACGACCGCGTTATCGAGGCGCTGCAGCAATGCCTCAAGGATCTTTCCAGCGCCGAGCGGGAGCGGATCTTCGGGCTGAACGCCATCGAGGCCTATCGTCTCCCCGGCTTTCAGGAGCGCAGGGTATGAGTGACACTATGACCCCGAGCAAGATCGGCTTTGCCTCGCGTCTTGGCTTCGGCGCGAGCGGCATCGGCACGCTCTATCGCGATGTCACCGAGGCGCAGGCGGCCGAGGTGCTGGCTGCGGCCTATGGAGGCGGGATGCGCTACTTCGATACCGCGCCGCTCTATGGCCACGGGCTGAGCGAATTGCGTCTAGGCACCTTCCTGCGGACGATCGATCGCAAGACCGTCACCGTCTCGACCAAGGCCGGGCGCTATATGGCGCCGCCCTATGGCGAGGCGGTCGATTATGGCCTCTGGGCCTCGCCGCTGCGGCTCAAGCCGGTCTTCGACTACAGCTATGCCGGAACGATGCGCTCGCTGGAGCAGTCGGCGAGCCGGCTGGGTATTGCCGATTTCGATCTGGTCTATATCCACGATGTCGACCGCTTCACCCATGGCGATGCCTATGAGCGGCGCTTCAACGAAGCCGTCGAGGGCTGTTACCGGGCGCTCGACGATCTCAGGAAGGCCGGTCACATCAAGGCGATCGGCGTCGGTGTCAACGAGAGCGACGTCGCAACGCGGTTCATCAAGACCTGCGCGCTCGATGCGGTGATGATGGCCGGGCGCTACACATTGCTCGACCGGGCGGCCGAGGCTGACCTTTTGCCGGAAGCACAGCGTCAGGGCGTCGAGATCGTCGTTGCCGGGGTGTTCAATTCCGGCATTCTCGCAACCGGCGCCGCCAGCTCGGGAGCGACCTTCGATTACGGCGCGCCGCCTGAGCATGTGGTCGCAAGGGCAAAGAGGATCGAGGAGATCTGCACGCGTCACGGCGTTCCGCTTCAGGCGGCGGCGATCCAGTTCGCCTTCCGCAATCCGCAGGTCTCAGCGGCCGTCCTCGGCATGAGCCGACCGGAGCGCATCGCGCAGAATCTCGACTGGGCGAAACTGCCGATCCCCGAGGTTCTCTGGCAGGAAACCGACGCCCTCTTCGAGCGCGAAGGCTAAGATGAGGCGCCCGCGTGCAAAGCGCGCGGGCGTCTTTCAGCGTTTGATACTGCCGACCCGCGATAGCAGGATGACCGGCAGCAGGCTGACGAGCACGATTGCGAGAGCGGCGATCGATGCCTCCTCATAGGTACCTCGGGCCGCCTCGCCGTAGAGATGCGTGGCGAAGGTCTCGACATTCAGTGGGCGCAACAGCAGCGTCGCCGGCAATTCCTTGACGCAATCGACGAAGACCAGAAGCGCGGCAGCGGCGATCGCCGTTTTCGACAGTGGCAGGTGCACGAGGCGGAATGTGCCCGATGGCGTCTGTCCCAGCGTGCGCGATGCGTGGTCGAGCGAGACGGGAATGCGCGCCAATCCGGCGTCAATGCCACCCGCCGAAATCGCCAGGAAGCGGACCGTCAGCGCATAGACGAGCGCCGCTCCCGATCCCATGAAGAACAGTCCGGTGGCGATGCCGAACCATTGCGCACCGGCATGAAAGATCAGCCGGTCGGCACCGCCGAGAACGATCAGCACGCCGATCGCAACGACAGTGCCCGGCGCGGCATAGCCGGTTGCGGCAAGGCGCAGCAGTGACGACGAGCCGGTACCGGGCCGCAGGCGAGCCGCATAGGCGAGCATCAGGCCAAGAAGGATCGCGGCGGCAGTGGCGATCGATGCGAAAAGGACGGTGTTGACCGCTTCGCTGAGGAAATTGGCGGAAACGCCGGCGAAGCGGAAGCGCTTCCAGGCTTCGGAAGCCAGGTAGATAGCCGGCGCGCCGAAGCCGAGGATAACAGGCAGGAAGCCGAGAACCGCGAGCACGATGCCCTTGGGTCTAGACACCTTTTGCGGCTGCAGGCCGCGGCTGCGGCGGCTGTCGGTGGCGTAGCGCTGATTGCGCCGCGCCCAGCGCTCGATGGCGATCAGCGCCACGACGATGAAAAGCAATGCAAGCGCAATCTGCGAGGCGCCGGGCAAGTCGGTGCGGGTGATCCAGGTCGTGTAGATCGAGACGGTCAGCGTTCGCACGCCGAGGAATTCGGCGGCACCCACATCGTTCAGCGTCTCCATCAGCGCCAGGCTGACGCCGACAGCAACGGCCGGGCGGGCGAGCGGCAGGGCGATGTGCCAGAAGGCTCCGCGCCTGGTGATGCCGAGCATCCGCCCGGCCTCGATGAGATTGGCCGACTGCGTCAGGAACATCGCTCTGACAGGGATATAGACATAGGGATAGAGCACCATGCCGAGCAGCAGGATGCAGCCGATCATCGAGCGGATATCCGGCAGGCGAAACTGCCGCGGGCTCTCGTAGCCGAGCATCCAGCGGATCGCGCCCTGCACCGAGCCGATCGGGTGCAGGATATCGAGATAGGCATAGGCGACGATGTAGGTCGGCACCGCGAGCGGCAGCAGCAGCGCCCATTCGAGAATGCGGCGGCCGGGAAAATCATAGGCGGTTACAAGCCACGCTGTTGTCGTGCCTATTGCTGCCGTCATCAACCCGACGCCACCAAGCAGGATCACGGTATCGGCGAGTGCGACCGGCAGAATGGTCGAAAACAGATGGCTCCAGAGCGACGGCGAGCCCTTGAAGGCTTCGAAGGCAAGGCCGCCGAAGGGCAGCAGGACGAGAAACGCAACAAGCCCGGCTCCGGAAAGCCAGGCGCTGACGGGCCGCCTCGCCGGGCGGTTTGCCGCTGATATCAGGGACATGCGATCATCCGGGAAGGGAAGGGGCGCCGGGTAACCAGCGCCCCGATCGCCTTAGTTGTCGAAACCGACCTTGTCGACGAGCGCGCTCGCCTCCTTGCGGTAGCCGACGATCTCGGCAAGCGGCTTGCTGTCGATCTTCAACTCGCCGAAGGAGGCGATGATCGGATCGACCGAGGCGCCAGCCTTGACCGGATATTCGTAGTTGGCTTCAGCATAGATCTTCTGCGCCTCGTCGGAGACGAGATATTCGAGAAGCTTCACGGCTTCGGCCTTGTTCGGCGCGTGCTTTGCAACAGCCGCACCGCTGATGTTGACCTGCGTGCCGCCGTTCTTGAAGGTCGGCAGGACAACCTTGATCGCCTCGCCCCACTTCACCTGATCCTCGCCGCCCTTACCGGAGCGCATGAGGCCGACATAGTAGGAATTGGCAATGGCGATATCGCAGACGCCGCCGAGGATGTCCTTGGCGCCGTCGCGGTCACCACCGGCCGCCTTGCGGGCGAGGTTGTCCTTGACGCCGGAAAGCCACTTCTCGGTTTCGGCTTCGCCGTAATGGGCAATGTAGTCGGCAAACAGAGCCGTGTTGTACGGATGCTGGCCCGAACGGATGCAGATCTTGCCCTTCCACTTGGGATCGGCGAGGTCTTCGTAGTTGAAGGCCGTCAGATCGACATCCTTGGCGGCGTAGAGCACGCGGGCGCGCATCGACAGGCCGAACCAGTAGCCCTTCGCATCGCGAAGCTGTTCCGGAATGGCGGCGTTGAGCGTTGCGGATTCGATCGGCTGGGTGACGCCCTTTTCGGCGAGATCGACCAGATTGCCGGCGTCGACGGCCATCAGGATATCTGCCGGAGAGGCTTCGCCTTCGCTTGCCACGCGTTCGGCAAGACCATCCTTCAGGAACACGGTGTTGACCTTGGTGCCGGTCTTTGCCGTGTAGGCTTCCAGAAGCGGCGCGATCAGCGCCGGCTCTCTTGTCGTGTAGAGATTGAGCTCGGCGGCCGAAACAGTAACCGGAAGAGCGCACAGAGAAACAGCGGCGAATGCCGCGGACATTTTAACTTGCATCATATCTACCCCCGTAAATGAATGCGCCCCGTAGCTGCAGTTCTTGAGGGTAATAGTCAAGTTTTAAGCCGAAGCATCACGAAGACGTGATATGTCGGCGGCTCTCAAACGGAAGCGAAGACGCGGGCGTTCTCGACCGAAATCGTCACCGCACGCGCCGTTTCCGGCAGGCGCCGCATGGTCCGCGCTTTCAGCGGCGCGGCAAGGCCATCGACCGCAAGCGTCAGTTCCTCGACCTCGCCGTGGAAGGCTCGTCCCTCGATCCTGGCGGCGATGGCGCCGTCGCCGAGCGAGACCGCGACGTCCTGAAGCCGGATAAAGACCGTGGCCGCGTCCTGCTCCCCGAGATCGAGCTCGTGGGCGAAGCTGCCGATTGCCGTTTCCATCCGCCCGTTCCGGTTGATCCCGGGGATCTTGTTGGAGGGCGAGAAGAAATCCGCGGCATAGGCGCAGTTCGGCCGGTCATGCAGGTCGTAGCCGGAGCCCTGCTGAACGATCTCACCGGCGCGCATCAGCACGACACGGTCACCGGCCGACAAAGCTTCCTGCGGATCGTGGGTGACGATGATCGCGGTCGTGCCGAGCGAACGGATCAGCCCGATCGTCTCGCCGCGCACCTGATCGCGAAGGCCCTGGTCGAGATTGGAGAAGGGCTCGTCCATCAGGAGAATTCGCGGCCGCGGAGCGAGCGCCCGGGCCAGCGCGACACGCTGCTGCTCGCCGCCCGAGAGCATATGCGGATAGCGATCGATGAGATGCGCGATGCCGGCAATGCGGACAACCTCGTCGGCCATCGCTGCTGCTTCGGCCTTCGGGCGCTTGCGCAGGCCGAAGAGAATGTTCTCCATCGCCGTCAGATGCGGAAAGAGCGCGTAGTCCTGAAATACGAAGCCGATATTGCGTGCCTCGGGCTCGACGAAGCGCTGCGCCCCGGATACTTCCTCGCCGTCGAGCCGCACGGAGCCGGCATCCGGCCGTTCGATCCCGGCGATGACGCGCAGCAAAGTCGACTTGCCGCAGCCGGAATGGCCGACCAGTGTGACGATCTCGCCGCGATTGACCGTCAGCGACAGCCCGGCAAGGGCTGCCTGCGCGCCGAAGCTGCGGCTGATGGTGCTGACTTCGAGAGCGGGTGAAGACGTCGGCGCCTGCATGCGGTTCCCTGAATTTGCGTTTCGATACCCCTTACTTCAGGAAGGCCGTGACATGCAAACCGCGCCGCGGGGAAGCAGCCGAAGCAAAAATGGCGCAGCCGCGCAAAATTTAGGCATCGGCGTACCGCTCCCGCGGAAAGCGGGCTGTGCCGCAAAGAGAAGTTGCGATACATGCTCTGTCAGCGAACGCCATCGAGCCCATCAGCCCCCGATCCCGAACGCTTCCATTTCTTCAGCACATGACCGCAGCACAAACCTTTGCTGCAGGAGGAATACCTATGGCCGTAGTGAGCGAAACCGCGCCGCGTTTCCAGAAGACGACAATGTCGATCCTGATGGCAGTCAGCTTCTGCCACATGCTGAACGACATCATGCAGTCGCTTCTTGCGTCGCTCTATCCGCTCTTCAAGGCCAATTATAACCTCGACTTCGTGCAGATCGGCCTGCTGACGATGACCTTCCAGGTCACGGCGTCGCTGCTACAGCCCTTCGTCGGCATCTTCACCGATCGCTGGCCGATGCCCTATTCGCTGCCGGTCGGCATGGCGAGCACCTTCTGCGGCCTGATCCTGCTCGGCAATGCCGGCAGCTTCGAGCTGCTGCTCGTCGCCGCCAGCCTCATCGGCTTCGGTTCGGCCGTCTTCCATCCGGAATCCTCGCGCGTTGCGCGTCTGGCCTCCGGCGGTCGCCACGGCTTCGCGCAGTCCTTCTTCCAGGTCGGCGGCAATGCCGGCCAGGCGATCGGCCCGCTGATTGCCGCCTTCATCGTCTTCCCGCTCGGCCAGCACAGCGTCTCCTGGCTGTCGGGCATCGCGCTCGTCGGCATGATCGTGCTCGGCTGGGTTGGTAACTGGTACATGAGCCACCGCCGCCAGAATGCCGGCAAGCCCGCCGTCAGCCGCACGCTGCCGCTGCCGCAGAACAAGGTCGTCGTCGCCCTGCTCATCCTCGTGTTGCTGACCGCGACCAAGAACGTCTACATGGCGAGCGTCTCCAGCTATTTCACCTTCTATGTGATCGACCGCTTCCAGCTCGGCGTTCAGCAGGCGCAGCTGATGCTCTTCCTGTTCCTCGGTTCCGTTGCCGTCGGCACCTTCCTCGGCGGCCCGATCGGCGACCGTCTCGGTGCCCGCTTCGTCATCTGGTTCTCGATCCTCGGCGTCATTCCCTTCGCACTGCTGCTGCCTTATGCGAACCTGTTCTGGACCGGTGTTCTCAGTGTGGTCATCGGCCTGATCTTCGCCTCCGCCTTCTCGGCAATCGTCGTTTTCGCGCAGGAGCTGGTGCCGGGCCGTGTCGGGTTGATTGCCGGTGTGTTCTTCGGCTTCGCCTTTGGCGCCGGCGGTCTCGGCGCTGCCTTTCTCGGCGATTTTGCCGATAGCCACGGCATCGAATTCGTCTATCGCATCTGCTCCTACCTGCCGCTGCTCGGCCTGCTGACGATCTTCCTGCCGAAGATACCGAAGCACGCCCACGCATGACCGGGCGCGTGACGCAGCGCGTCGCGTAAATTATCCTAAGGCCCTATCGCGCCGCATGCGTTCCAGGTGATAGCGTGCGGCGCAATGACATGCCGGAGGATGACATGACGAAGAAGACGGTTGGCGATTGGCAGGCTTTGGCCGAGAAGGAACTGAAAGCCTCGCCTGAGACGCTCGTCTGGAAGACGCCCGAGGGCATCGACGTCAAGCCGCTCTATACCGCCGACGATCTCGCCTCTGCCGATCATCTGGACAGCATGCCGGGCCTTGCGCCCTTCACCCGCGGACCGCGCGCCACGATGTATGCCGGGCGCCCCTGGACGATCCGCCAGTATGCCGGGTTCTCGACCGCCGAAGCCTCCAACGCCTTCTATCGCAAGGCGCTCGCCGCCGGTCAGCAGGGCGTGTCCGTCGCCTTCGATCTCGCTACCCACCGCGGCTATGACAGCGACCATCCGCGGGTCGAGGGCGATGTCGGCAAGGCCGGCGTGGCGATCGACAGCGTCGAGGACATGAAGATCCTGTTCGCCGGCATTCCGCTCGAAAAGATCTCGGTGTCGATGACGATGAACGGTGCCGTCATCCCGATCCTCGCCTCTTTCATCGTTGCGGGCGAAGAGCAGGGCGTGTCGCGCGCCGATCTCTCGGGGACCATCCAGAACGACATCCTCAAGGAGTTCATGGTCCGCAACACCTACATCTATCCGCCCGAGCCCTCGATGCGGATCGTGGCCGATATCATCGAATATACGGCCAGGGAGATGCCGAAGTTCAACTCGATCTCGATCTCCGGCTATCACATGCAGGAGGCGGGCGCGACGCTGGTGCAGGAGCTCGCCTTCACGCTGGCCGACGGGCGCGAATATGTGCGGGCGGCGATCGCCAAGGGACTGAACGTCGACGACTTCGCCGGCCGCCTCTCGTTCTTCTTCGCGATCGGCATGAACTTCTTCATGGAGGCCGCCAAGCTGCGTGCCGCCCGTCTGCTCTGGACGAAGATCATGGAGGAATTCGAGCCGAAGAAGGCCTCCTCGCTGATGCTGCGCACCCACTGCCAGACGTCAGGCGTCTCGCTGCAGGAGCAGGATCCCTACAACAATATCGTCAGAACCGCCTTCGAGGCGATGTCGGCGGTGCTCGGCGGCACGCAGTCGCTGCACACCAATTCCTTCGACGAGGCGATCGCGCTGCCGACGGAATTTTCGGCCCGCATCGCCCGTAACACGCAGCTGATCCTGCAGCACGAGACCGGCGTCACCAAGGTCGTCGATCCCCTCGCAGGCTCCTATTATGTCGAGAGCCTGACGAAGGAACTTGCCGACAAGGCCTGGGCGCTGATCGAGGAGGTCGAGGCGCTCGGCGGCATGACGAAGGCCGTCAACGAAGGCTTGCCCAAACGGTTGATCGAGGAAGCCGCGACGCGCCGTCAGGCGGCGGTCGACAAGGGCGACGAGGTGATCGTCGGCGTCAATAAATACCGGCTGGAAACTGAGGAAGAGCTGGAAATCCTGGCGATCGACAATGCCGCGGTGCGCGCCGCGCAGGTCAAGCGCATCGAGGATACCCGCCGCCGCCGTGACAGCGGCAAGGTGCGTGAGACGCTGGAAGCGCTCTCAGAGGTCGCCCGCAGCGGAGAGGGCAATCTGCTTGCCGCTGCCGTCGAGGCGGCGCGGGCACGCGCCACTGTCGGCGAGATATCGGATGCGATGCGCCAGGCCTTCGGCGATCACGCCGCGGTGCCCGAGGTGATCAGGGATGTCTATGGCGAAGCCTATCGCGATCAGCCGGAACTCGAAATCCTGAAGGCTCGCATGGCGGATATCAGCGCCAGCCTTGGCCGCAAGCCGAAGATCATGGTCGCCAAGCTCGGCCAGGACGGACACGACCGCGGTGCCAAGGTGATCGCCTCGGCCTTCGGCGATGTCGGCTTCGATGTGCTGGCCGGTCCGCTCTTCCAGACGCCTGATGAGGCGGCCGGCATGGCGCTGAACGAAAAGGTCAATGTCATCGGCGTCTCGTCGCTGGCTGCCGGCCACAAGACGCTGCTGCCGCAGCTGGTCGACGCGCTGAAGGCCAAGGGCGGTGGCGATGTCATCGTCGTCTGCGGCGGCGTCATTCCGCGGCAGGACTACCAGTTCCTCACCGACCACGGCGTTGCCGCCGTCTTCGGCCCCGGCACCAATGTGCTCGACGCCGCAAATTCGGTGCTCGACCTCCTGCAGGGGATCAGGCGCAATACGTGATCCCTCTCAGAAGCTGTCCTCGTCGCGCGACAGGCTCTTCTTGAAATGGGCGATGAAGCTCTTGATGATCGGCGAGGGCTCGACTTTCCGGTAGGCGATCGCCAGGTCCGAGGTGACCGAGGAGCCCTTCAGCCTGGTATAGGCAATTCCCGGCAGCTGCACGCATTGGAACGAGCGTGGCACCAGCGCCACGCCGGTGCCGAGCACGACCATGCTCGCGATGGTAATGAAGTCGCGGCCGGAGCTGTTGATATCCGGCACGAAACCTGCTTCCCGGCAGGCGGCGATCGTATTGCGGTGAAAGCCGACATCGGGCGGCTGGCGCGGGGTGATGAAGACTTCGCCGGCCAAGGATTTCAGCGCGACGGACGGCGATGCTGCGTGGGCGTGGTTCGCCGGCAGCGCCACGACGAATTCTTCGCGCATAGCGATCTCGGCCGCCAGCCCCGCTGGCAGCGCAATCGGCGGGCGGATGAAGCCGAGATCGAGCGTCTTGTCGGCGATCTTTTCCAGCTGCTGGCGCATTTCGATCTCGATCAGCTGAAACTCGACTCCGGGCCGCGACGCCTTGAACTTCGACAACGCATCGCCGAGCACGCCGGAATAGGCCGCCGAGGCGACATAGCCGACGGCGACGCGCTCCAGATCGCCCTTCGCCGCCCGGTGGACGGCCTCGACGGCGCTTTCCGCAAGTCCGAGAACACGCCGGCCCTGCTCTGCGAGCTCCAGTCCCGGCCGGGTCAGGCGCAGCGAGCGGCGGCTGCGATCCAGAAGCGATACGCCTAACAGCGCCTCGAGCTTGATGATCTGCTGGCTGAGACCCGGCTGCGCAATCCCGAGCCGCGCCGCGGCACGCTCGAAATTCTGCTCCTCGGCGAGGGCCACGAAATATCTCAGATGCCTGAGCTCGAGAGCTGCGCTACTGATCAAATGCCACCTCTTTTCATAATCCGCGCTTCTGAAAAACGCTGACGACCTTATTGGATCATCGAAATGAATCCGTCTAGTAACGTGACTGAAATTATCAAGTTTTGAGACGGATCGCCCCGTCCGGGTCTCCATGAGGTTGCCGTGCGCCTGAAGAATGTTTCGCTCGTCCTGCTGTCCACCGTTTGCGCAGCAGCGCTTCTTCCGGCCGCGGCCTTTGCACAGGAGCCTACCGAGCTTGCGCCGATCACCGTGCAGGGGCAGACCAAGGAAGATCCGAAGGCGCCGGTGAAGGGCTTTGTCGCCAAGACCAGCTCGACGGCGACGAAGACGGGAACGCCGATCCTCGAAACGCAGCAGTCGATCTCGGTGATCACGGCCGATCAGCTGAAGGCGCAGAACGCCCAGACCGTCGGCCAGGCGCTCGACTATACCCCCGGCGTCGTCAGCCAGCCAGGCGGCTCGGATCCGCGCTTCGACGCGCCGCGCATCCGTGGGTTCGATGGCCGCCAGTCGCAATATTTGAATGGTCTGAGACTGATGCGCACGGCCGGCGCGCCGGCGATCGATCCCTACCAGCTGGAGCGCATCGAAGTGCTGCGCGGCCCGGCCTCCGTGATGTTCGGTCAGGGCAATCCGGGCGGTATCATCAACCTGATCAGCAAGCGCCCGACCTTCGACAGCTTCGGCGAGATCGGCCTGCAGTTCGGCAGCTACGATACCTACGGCACCTATTTCGACGTCGGTGGCCCGGTCACCGACGGCTCGGACTTCGCCTATCGCGTCACCGGCCTTGCCCGCACCGCGAGCGCGCAGGTCGATGAGCTCGACAACGACCGCTATTTCATCGCCCCCGCTTTCACCTGGCAGCCCGACGAAGACACCAAGCTGACGATCCTGACGAGCGTGCAGCACGACAATCCAAGCACGCCGTCCGGCGTCCCGGCGCTCTTCGCCGATACGCTCGGCCGCGACTTCTATGTCGGCGACAAGAGTTTCGATCATTCCAACCGGACGCTGACCAATCTCGGTTATGAATTCGAGCACCGCCTCAACGACACCTGGACCTTCCGCCAGAACCTTCGCTACTCGAATTTCGACTGGAACTATCAGGCGCTGGGGATGTCTTCGACTGTTGCAAATCCCGCCTACGGTCCGGGCGTCGGAGCGGATGGCCATTCAATTCTTCGCAATGCGACCTTTCAGGACGAATTGCTCAATACGTTCAGCGTCGACAACAACCTGCTTGGTGAGTTTGAGACAGGTGATTTGGAGCATAAGCTCCTGGTGGGGCTCGACTACCGATATTTCAGCAACAACGTTCACACGCGATTCTTCCGGGCGACGCCGCTCGATATCTTGAACCCGGTCTATGGTGGTCCGATCAGTCTGCTCTCGCGAACCACTGACACGATAGTGGACACCGATCTTAGTCAGGTTGGCATCTATATTCAGGACGAGATGGCCTACAATAATTGGCGGGCAACCTTCGGGCTGCGTCAGGATTGGGCGAGCACTGAGGGCGACACGACCAATTTCCTGCCGGCAACGCCGGTCAGCAGATCACTGGATCAGAACGACCACAAGCTGACGGGCCGCGCGGGCCTGGGCTATGTTTTCGATAACGGTATTGCCCCTTACATCAACTATAGCACGTCGTTCGAACCGGTCGCGCCGTCGACCAGCTTGGCGAACCCTGTGCCGACCGAAGGCAAGCAGCTCGAGATTGGCGTGAAATATCAGCCTGATGGTTGGGACGGATTTTTCTCTGCAGCGGTCTACGATCTCCGCCAGAAGAATGTTTCGAACACCCAGAGCATTGGCGGCACTTCGGTGACCAATCAGATCGGCGAAGTCCGTGTCAGAGGTGTTGAGCTCGAAGGTGTAACGAGCCTGACCGATGGCCTGAATCTTCGCGCAGCCTATACCTACACGGATGCCAAGGCTGATGCGCCCGGGACATTGCTGAACGGCCTTCCGCTCGACAACGTTCCCGAACACGCCGCCAGCCTCTGGGTCGATTACAGCTTTGCCGAAGGCTCTCCGCTCGAAGGTGTAGGCATCGGTGCCGGTGTTCGCTATGTCGGCGAGCGCTATGGATATGCCACATACGGCAGCCCTGCAGCGCTGCATATCTACGACCTCGACGCCGTCACCCTCTTCGATGCGGCGCTGACCTACAAGAAGGAAGGCATCACCGCCTCGCTCAATTTCCGCAACCTTGCCGACAAGGACTATATCGCCAGCTGCAGCTCGTTCGGCTGCACCTATGGCGACGGGCGCACGGTGATGGGCAAGCTGACGTTCAATTGGTAACCAGCAGCCGGCTGCGATCTGCAGCCGGCCTAAGCCTCGTCGAGCGCAGCTCAGCGGAAGGCGGCGAGGTTTTCCTTCAGCCATTGCGGCAGGCTCTTCGGCGGCGTGCCGGTCAGCGCCTCGACGGTCGAGGTCGTCTCGCCGAGAACGGATTCGCGGAAGACCTGGTCGAGACCGAGCAGCAGTTCGGCGACGAAGGGCGGCAGACCGCCTGCCAACAGTGCCGCATGCTGTTGTTCCGGCGAGCGATGTCCGTAAGTGACTGGCCGTCCGAGCTGGGCGGAAAGCTCGGCGGCGACTTCCGCCATCGTCCAGGCGCGCGAACCCGTCAGGTGATAGGCGCGCTGCGACCACGGCCAGACTTCTTCCAGCAGGGCGGCGCGTGCCGCTCTTGCAATGTCGGCGGTGTCGATGAAATTCACCCGGCCGTTTCCGGCCGCGCCCGCCCATTGTCCGGTAGCGATCTCGGCCGCCGACCGTTTCAGGATATCGGGAAAGGCGGATGGCCGCAGCACGGTGGAGGCGACCGGCTGGCGCGCGAGATGCGCCTCGATCTCCATGTGCCAGGCGAAGGGGTTGAGCCGGGTTGCCGGGCCGAGTGCCGAGAGCTTGACGATATGGCGCACCCCGGCGCCAACGGCGGCATCGATCAATGCGATCTCGTTGGTCACCTGCCGCGCAGAGGTGCCATGCGAGAGAAACAGACGGTCCGCACCCGAAAGCGCTGACGCCAAAGTCTCCGGCCGGTCGAAATCGATGACGGCGATCTCCGCGCCTTCGGCTATGCCGGTGGCGTCGGGCCGGCGGGTCAGCGCCACCGGGGTCATGGGATCAGCGGTCAGAAGCCGGGTAAGTTCGGCGCCGACGCGGCCGGTGGAACCGGCGATTGCGATGCGGCTGGTCGAAGCGGATTGCAAAGATTCGTTTGGCATGGAGGCACAACCTATGTATCTTGGAACGACTGTTCCATTATAGTTGAACCGATCGTTCCAAGATGTCAAGCGAGGATGCATGAGCGGAAAACCGCAATTCGACGAGGCTGCCGTTATCGATGCCGCCCTGATCGTCTTCTGGCGCCAGGGCTATGCGGCGGCCTCGATCAGCGACCTGACGGAGGCGACCGGCCTTTCACGCTCAAGCATCTATCAACGCTTCGGCGACAAGGACGGACTGTTTCGCGAGGCGCTGGCGGCCTATACGCGGCGCGTGCTTGCGCGCATGAACGGCGCCGAGGCGCCCTCCGCACGCGGCGCCGTCGAGGCGATCCTGCGCGGCTTCTTGCCGGAACAGCCGATAAGCCGTCCGGCCGGCTGCCTGATTGCCCGAAGCTGCGTGGAAAAGGGTGAGTTGAGCGCAGAAGGGCAGGCGGCGGCCCTGCAGGCGGCAGCCGATCAGCGGCAGATCTTCGCTGCGCTACTGCGCCGGGCGATTGCCACGGGCGAGCTCAGCCGGGATGCGGACGTGGAGGCGCTCGCCTGGTACTATCTCGGCGTGCTGCAGGCAGTGCTGAATTTCCCGAATGCCGGCGCAGACAGCAGCGCGCTCCATCATATGATCGATGTCGCGATGATGGCCTGGCCGCGCCTGTGAATCTCAAACGCCCGGCTGGCCGCCGAAATAGTTGAAATAGGCCCAGGCGATAGCGAAAAGGGCCACGATGGTCAGCACCACGATCAGCTTGCGCAGCGCCGGGTTGATCTGGCGCGGGGGCTTCGGCTTGTTCGGCTTTTTGAATTTGATGACGTTGTCGTTCATGGCACGGTTCTAACCCGATTTTCCGGCGCAGGGCAATCGGCGGTCAGAGGAGACTGCGCTTTGCGAGATTGCCCATCAGCGCCGAGATGCCGAAGGTCCAGGGCGGGCATTCGGTGGAGAGGCGCACGGTATTGGCAAGCGTCCCAAGCCCCGCCGAGGAGATCTCGACGATATCGCCGATCTTGTGGGTAAAGCCCTGATTCTTGGCATCGCGATCCTGCGTCGGCGCAAACAGCGTGCCGAGGAACAGCATGAAGCCGTCAGGATACTGGTGATGGGCGCCGCAGGTCTGCTTGACGAGATCGGCCGGGTCGCGGCTGATCTTCGACATCGAGCTCTTGCCATGCAGGACGAAGCCGTCTTCGCCGGTTACCTTGAGGTCGAGCTCGGCCTTGCGCACGTCATCCAGCGTGAAGCTCTGGTCGAACAGGCGGATGAACGGGCCGATCGAGCAGGAGGCGTTGTTATCCTTCGCCTTGCCGAGCAGCAGCGCCGAGCGGCCCTCGACGTCGCGCAGGTTGACGTCGTTGCCGAGCGTCGCGCCCTTGATCTCGCCGCGGCTGTTTACCGCGAGCACGATTTCCGGCTCCGGATTGTTCCAGGTGGAGATCGGGTGCAGGCCGACATCCGCACCCCAGCCGACCGAGGACAGGACCGGCGACTTGGTGAAGACCTCGGCATCCGGGCCGATGCCGACTTCCAGATATTGCGACCACATGCCCTCTTCGATCAGCGCCTGCTTGACCTTGGCGGCTTCCGGCGAGCCGGCCTTGATATTGGCAAGGCTGCCGCCGATCAGCGCGCCGACGCGGTCACGGATCGAGGCGGCGCGGTCAGGATTGCCGGCCGCCTTTTCCTCGATGACGCGCTCGATCATCGACTGCGCGAAGGTGACGCCGCAGGCTTTGATCGCCTGCAGGTCGGCGGGAGCCAGAAGATAGGGCTTCGATGCATCGGGCTTGCCGCTGCTGTTCTTGGAAACATCGTCAAGCGTGCCGATCGCCTCGCCCTTCGCGGCGCGCACGAAGGCGGCCGGATCGTCCCGCTCGAGAAGCGCGCTCAGCGTCGGTGCATCCCTGGAGGTGATGTCGATCAGCTGTCCGTCGCGGATGGTGACGATCGACGGGCCTGAAACCTTGGGGTTCCAGACGCGGCCGACGAAGAGACCGGCCGAGGCGGCGGCGTCGAGAAGCTGAGACATGATGAGCCCTCCAATGCTGATGAGCGATCGCTCATTTTATCATCTGATTGCCGCCCTCCAGCAGCGCCGGAAATCGATCACATTCGCTCCGCGGCGGCAAGGCCGGTTGCCGGAAAAACAGACTGCACGTTTGGTTGAAAGGCTAGATTTCGGACTTGCGGCAGAGCTCTCAGCGTCTAGGGTCGGGACCGGCTTTCAAACGTGTACCCGGGGAGAGGAGGCCCCGTCCGCAATGCTGAAATCCTTCGAACATGTCGGCATGACCGTCAGCAATATGGACCAGGCCGTTGCATTCTATTGCGATCTTCTCGGCCTGACGCTGCATCTCAGGAAAAAGACCGATGACGGCTCGGATCTCGCCTTTCTCGATGCCGGCGGCGGCATGCTGGAGATCATCGCGCCGGTGAACGGCGCCAAGCGGGCCGTCGATGTGCCAGACGATACCGCCGGGCTCCGCCATCTGACTTTCCTTTACACAAGCGTCGATGAAACCTTTGCCAAACTCGAGGCGGCCGGCGTCGATCTCAAGGAGCGGCCGCGCTTCACCTACAACCCCGAAGTGCTGCACAAGGTGGCCTTCGTGCGCGATCCCGACGGCATCATCATCGAGCTTGCCGAGCGTAAAAACTAAAGCCCCGCGACAAACAATTCTTGCTCGGATTTTACATGCGCAAGTAACGACTCCGTAAGTCTGCTCTGGCAGTCTCCTCTGTAGATTAAATTACATATTTCAGTTGGATACCATGAGCCGTAACAAAGACGATTGGATCAATCAGCGCGCCTATTCCATCTGGGAAGAAGAGGGCCGCCCGCATGATCGCGGCGGCGCTCACTGGCAGCAGGCCGCCGCCGAATACGAGCAGTTGGAAAGAACACGCGCCTCGGCGGATGGAAATGAGCTGATCGAGATGCTGCGCCGTACCGGCCGGCTGATGCGCGCTGCCGAAAACGATGCTCTGCGCGTGGTCCGGCCGGAACAGAAGCCGGCGCGCAAGGCCATCAGGCGCGCATAAAAATTCTCATATTGCGGGAACTTTAATTCTCCTTCCGCGTTTAATCGGATCGGTTTGCGCGGCTGGGAGGGCCTGATCCGCAATGCGAGCCATTCGCGTTCTCTCTACGATCATCACGCTTTTCATCATTCTCGGCCTCGCTTTCTTCTTCCTTGCCTGGAATTCGGAGATAGCGCCGCAGAAAGTCGCCGACCGGCAGCCGTTCGATCCCGCCTTGGTCGCCCATGGCGCCAGCCTCGCGGCGGTCGGAAACTGTATTGCCTGTCATACGGTTCCCGGGAAGGAGGCGTTTTCCGGGGGCCTGAAGCTGCCGACGCCTTTCGGGACGATCTATTCGACGAACATCACCCCGGATGAAGAGACCGGCATCGGTCTCTGGAGCGAGGCGGCCTTCCAGCGTGCCATGCGTCATGGTGTCGACCGGCAGGGGGAACACCTCTATCCGGCTTTCCCCTATGATCATTTCACCCGGGTCACCGACGAGGACAACAAGGCGCTCTATGCCTATCTGATGACGCGCACGCCGGTGAAGGCGACGGCGCCGAAGAACGAGCTGCCTTTCCCGCTCGATGTCCGCCCGATCCTTGCCGGCTGGAAGCTGCTGTTCTTCGATGACGGCGCCTTTGCGCCCGATCCGCAGCAGAGCGATGAATGGAACCGCGGCGCCTATCTCGCCGAAGGTCTCGGCCATTGCGGCGCCTGCCACACGCCGCGCAATTCGCTCGGCGCTGAAGACAAGGCGAAGCATTTCGCCGGCGGCGAGGCGGAGGGCTGGCAGGCCTATGCGATCAATGCCGATAGCCGCGCGCCGATCCCCTGGGACAAGGATGCGATCGCCTTCTATCTGCGCCACGGCTATCACGAATTGCACGGCGTCTCGCGCGGCCCGATGGCGGAGGTCACCGGCAATCTCGCAGCGCTTCCGGATGCCGATGTCGAGGCGATCGCCACCTATGTCGCTTCCGGCATGGGCGAGCCGTCCGCCGATCGCGCCGCCAAGGGCGAGGAGCTGAAGAAGCAGTTCGGTTCGGAGGCCGACGGCATCGTGACGGCAGCCGTCGATGCCAAACCATCCGGCGATCTCGCTTCACATCCCGGCGCGCAGATCTACATGGCCACCTGCGCCAGCTGTCACGAGGCGGGCAAGAAGCCGCCCTTCGGCGGCATGAACTTCCACCTCAGCACCGCAGTCAACGCGCCGAACCCGCAGAACATCATCAACGTCACCCTGTTCGGCCTGCCGCCGGCCGATGGCCAGGCAAGCGCGGTCATGCCCGCCTTCGGCGGCGCATTGAACGACCAGCAGGTTGCCGATCTCCTCGGCTATCTCCGCCAGCGCTTCGCCGATGGCAAACCGGCGTGGGCCGATCTGCCGCAACAGGTGGGCCGCACCCGATCCGGCGATTATTTCGTCGCCGTCCGTCCTTCCGAAGGCATTGAAAGGGCGCCGTCCAATGTCGGCGCAAAGGCAGCGCAATGACGACACTCAATGTGAATGGACAGAGCCATCAGATCGACAGCGAGCCGGATACGCCGCTGCTCTATGTTCTCAGAAACGATCTCGAGCTCAATGCCGCCAAGTTCGGCTGCGGTCTCGGCCAGTGCGGCGCCTGCACCGTCATGGTCGATGGACAGGCGGTGCTTTCCTGCGTCACGCCGCTGATCGCGGTCGAGGGCAAGGAGATCGTCACCGTCGAGGGTCTCGGGACGATCGACAAGCCCGGACCGCTGCAGGCCGCCTTCATCGAAAAGCAGTCGGCGCAATGCGGCTACTGTATCGCCGGGATGATGATGAGCGCTGCGGCACTGCTGAAGCAGAACGCCAAGCCGAGCGACGACGAGATCCGCAACGCGCTGCGCACCAATCTCTGTCGATGCGGCACGCATATGCGCATTCTCGCCGCCGTCCGGCGCGCGAGCGAGCTCATGGAGGCCGCCGAATTGCCGGCCGCAAACAGGAGTGCCGGCTGATGGACATTCTCACCAGGGACGAAATCACCCGCCGCGGCCTGCTTGCCGGAACCGGCGCCCTCGTCGTCAGCTTCTCCGTTGTCCGGGCCTTTGCGCAGGACGCGCCCGCTGCGGCACCCGACAAGCCCAAGCTGCCGGGCAGCCTTGATGACGACCGTTATCTCGATAGCTGGATCAGGATCGATGCCGATGGCAGGATCACCGTGTTCACCGGCAAGGCGGAGCTCGGACAGGGCATCCGCACGCCGCTGATCCAGGTGGCGGCGGAAGAGCTGGAGGTTGAGCCCGGCGACATCACGCTGGTCACTGCCGATACCGGCCGCACGCCCGATGAAGGCTTCACGGCCGGAAGCCAGTCGATGCAGAACAGCGGCACGGCGATCCGCAATGCGGCGGCGCAGGTGCGCGAGATGTTGATCGCCGAAGCCGCGCGCCGCTTCTCGCTGCCGCCCGAACAGCTGAAGGCGCAGAAGAAATCGGTCAGCGGTCCTGATGGAAAATCTGCGACCTACGGCGAACTCGTTGCCGGTCAGTTTCTGCATGTCGAAGCGCAGCCGAAATCGAAGCTGAAGGCGCCGGATATGCTGCGTGTCATCGGCCGGGATGTGCAGCGCGTCGATATTCCCGGAAAGGTCACCGGCGGCGTTGCCTATGTTCAGGATCTGAAGCTGGAGGGCATGGTGCATGCCCGCGTCATCCGCCCGCCAAGCTATGGCGCGACGCTGAAGGAACTCGACGCCACGCCGATCGAAGCAATGCCCGGCGTCGTCTCGGTCATCCGCGACGGCAATTTCCTCGCCGTCGTCGCCGACCGCGAATGGCATGTGGTCAAGGCGATGCGCGCGTTGGAGAAAGTAGCCCACTGGGATGAGCCGGCAACGCTGCCGGACCAGGCCGATCTCTACACCGTTCTTGTCGGCATGGAGAAGGAGGTCGGCACCGTTGCGGAATCGGGTGCACCCGCCTTTCCTAACGGCGCAACCTACGAGGCGACCTTCACGCGGCCCTACCATATGCATGGTTCGATTGGTCCCTCCTGCGGCGTGGCACATCTGAAGCAGGACGGCATGATCGACGTCTGGTCGCATACGCAGGGTGTCTTTCCGGATCGCACGGCGATCGCTCAGATGATCGGCCTGCCGGAGGACAAGGTGCGGGTGATCCATATGGAGGGCTCCGGCTGCTATGGCCATAACGGCGCCGATGACGCGGCCGCGGATGCGGCGCTGATCGCCATGAAGGTCCCCGGCCGTCCGGTCCGCGTCCAGTGGATGCGCGAGCAGGAGCATGGCTGGGAGCCTTATGGGCCGGGTATGGTGACCAAGGTCAGGGCATCGCTCGACGCTTCCGGCAAGATCGACAACTGGACCTACGATCTCTGGAGCAACTCGCATGGCACTCGTCCCGGCGATGCCGGATCGCTGCTTGCCGGGCGCACCAAGGCGGATGCAGTGCCGCTGAAACTGCCGAAGCTTTCGATCAATCCGAACGGCAATGGCGACCGCAATGCCGATCCCCTCTATGCGATCCCGAACCGGAAGATCCTGTGGCATTTCCTGCCGGATATGCCGATCCGCGTCTCGGCGCTCCGCGGGCTCGGCGCCTATGCCAATGTCTTCTCGATCGAGAGCACGATGGATGAACTGGCGATCGCCGCCAAGGCCGATCCGGTCGAGTTCCGCCTGCGCCATCTTCAGGACAGCCGCGCCAGCGACGTCGTGAAAATGGCGGCGGAGAAATTCGGCTGGGGTCAGGGGGAGGTGCCGCAGGGCCATGGCCGCGGCTTCGCCTTTGCGCGCTACAAGAACCACGCCGCCTATCTGGCGCTGGCGCTCGAAGCGCGCATCGAGCGCGAAACCGGCCGCGTGCAGGTGCTCCGTGCCGTTGCCGCCATCGATAGTGGCCAGGCGGTCAATCCTGACGGCATCCGCAACCAGACGGAAGGCGGGATCCTGCAATCGATCAGCTGGACGCTCTACGAGCAGGTCACCTTCGACCGCACGCGGATCACCAGCACAGACTGGTCGAGCTATCCGATCCTGCGCTTTGCCAGCGTCCCTGAAAGTATCGAGGTGCATGTGGTCGACCGCCCCGGCCAGCCCTTCCTGGGCACCGGCGAGGCGGCGCAGGGGCCAACCTCGGCAGCCGTCGCCAACGCCATCCGCAACGCGACGGGCAAGCGTTTGACCGATCTGCCGCTGTCGCGCAGCCGGGTGCGTCAGGCGGCGGGTTTGGGATAAAAAGAGCTCAGCGGCCCGTGCTGCGATGGCGGTCGCGGGCCGAAGGCTTGGCCGTTGGTGACTTCAGGCGAAAGCGAACCAGAACCTCGGCGCCATCGAGCGAGGCGCGGGTGCGCTCCAGTTCGTCGCGTTCGCGGACGGCCTGTATCCAGTGTTCCGCATCATGTCCGCTCAGGTGGCCGGAAAGTTCCCAAAGCGCATAGGCGCGCTTGGCGATCCACTCGTCTCTGGCATCGGCCATCACGTTCTCCAGCAATGATTTAATGAATGGATGTCGCTTCCGAAAATTCGGTCTCGCCGAGCATTTCCAGCAGATGGCAGCGGGCGCGATTGACCCGGCTCTTGATCGTGCCGATTTCACAATTGCAGATGACCGCCGCCTCTTCATAACTAGCGCCCGAAACGACGAGGAGAAGGGCGACGCGATGCGTGTTGCGAAGTTTGGCGATCGCCGCCTGGACATCGAGCGCCCGCATCGCCCAGTCCTGCGTCGATTTCACCGGCAGCTGGTAATCGCTGAGATCGTCGACGGAGCCGACCGGCTCGCGCCGGCGACGCCGGTAGGCGCTGCAATAGGTGTTGCGCATGATGGTGAAAAGCCAGGATTTCAGGCTGGTACCGTCGTGAAACTGGTCCATATGCCCGAGCGCCCGCGACAGCGTCTCCTGCACAAGATCGTCGGCATCGTTCTCTCCGCGCTCGAAGCGCCGGGCGAAAGATTTGAGGGCGGGAAGAAGAGAGACGATTTCGGCCTGGTGGCCGGACAAGGCAACTGCAGTCTGGGTCATGGCGGTTTCCTTCTGGTGGAAGGGTAATGCCGCTTGATGGGCTGCGTTCCGGGGGGTGTGCCGTTGGGTACGAAAGCGTACTGCGATTTATCGGCCGGCGGCCGGAAATGACGGCCGAAGGCCGGAAAACAAGAAAGGCGCGGCTTGTGGCCGCGCCTTTCCGTTGTCCCTAGGGGACGTTCTTATGCTTCGCCGTAGGCGGCGATTGCCGCTGCGACTGCGCCGATCTGCGTGTCGTTCATCGCCTGGATCTGGTCCGAGGTGAAGGCCTTCAGCGGATCCTCGTCGAGGCCAGCGATATCTTCGGCAGCGATGCCGGAGATTGCCTTGACGTTGATGGCTGCGATGTCTTCCTCGGAGAACTCCTTGAGGTCTTCAGGCGACATGGCGGCGATCTGCGTGGCGGTCAGCTTTGCAGTCTGGTCGGAGGTCAAGCCGCCGATCTGCTCTGCCGACATCCCGGTGATCTGGGAGGCCTTCAGACCGGTGACGGCCGTTACGCTGAGCTTGCCAATCTGGGCAGCAGAGAGACCAGCGATCTGCTCGTCCGTCAGCGCGCCAACCTGGACCGCCGAGAGGGCACCGAGCTGGGCATCGCTGAACTTGCCGAGCTGGCCAGCCGTAAAGCCGGTGATCTGCTTGGCGGAGACCGCACCGATCTGGTCGACCGACAGCTTGCCGATCTGGTCGTCGCTCAGTGCACCGATGGCGGTGTTGCTCAGACCTGCGACTGCAGCCTTGGTGATCGCAGCCACACCATCCTCGGAGAGGCCGGTGATGTTGTCGGCCGTGAGGCCAGCAGTCTGAACTGCGGTCAGGAGACCAGCCTGGGTCGCCGTCAGGCCACCAACCTGCTCGTCGGTCATCGCAGTGATCTGCGTTGCCTTGAGGCCGGTGGTGCCTGCGTTGCTCAGCTGGCCGATCTGGTCAGCGGAGAAGCCAGCGATCTGGTCAGTGGTCAGAGCGCCGACCTGTACTGCAGAGAGGGCACCCATCTGTGCGCTGCTGAACTTGCCGAGCTGGGCAGCCGAGAAGCCAGCCATCTGGGTCGAGAGCAGGCCGGAGATCTGATCCGTGCTCAGCTTGCCGATCTGTTCTTCGGTCAGAACACCGATGGCGTCGTTCTTAAGGCCGTTGATCGCCTTGGCGCTGATGGCGCCAATTTCATCGGCAGAGAACTTCTTGACGTCATCAGCCGACAGGGCGCCGACCTGGGCAGCCGAGAGAGCACCTGCCTGAGCGACGCTGAGCCCTTCGAGCTGCACGTCGGACATGCCGGAGATCTGGGTTGCCTTCAGTCCGCCGACAGCGGCGTTGCTGAGCTTGCCGATCTGGGCGGCCGAGAAGCCGGCGATCTGCGTATCGCTCAGAGCGCCGACCTGAGCGGCCGTCAGGGCGCCGATCTGCTCATCGCTGAACTTGCCGAGCTGACCTGCGGTGAAGCCGGCGACCTGCGTGGTCGTGACTGCACCGATCTGTTCGGCAGAGAGAGCGCCAAGCTGGTCATCGCTGAGGACGGCGATTGCCTCGTTCTTCAGGCCAGGGATGGCCTTGGTACCGATCTTGGCAACTGCGTCTTCAGACAGGCCGGTGATGTTGGTAGCGCTGAAGCCGCCAACCTGGGCTGCCGTCAGGAGGGCCGCCTGGGTGTCGGTGATGCCGCCAACCTGTTCGTCGGTCAGGGCAGTGATCTGCGTTGCCTTGAGACCGGAAACAGCCTTGTCGCTCAGCTTGCCGATCTGGTCGTCCGTGAAGCCACCGATCTGCGTGGTCGTCAGAGCGCCAGCCTGAGCCGCCGTCAGGGCGCCGACCTGTTCATCGCTGAACTTGCCGAGCTGACCTGCGGTGAAGGCAGTGACCTGCGTGGTCGTAACCGCGCCGATCTGTGCAGCCGAGAGCTTCGCAACCTGACCGTCGGTCAGAACGGCGATGGCTTCGTTCTTCATGCCGCTGATCGACTTGGTGCTGATCTTCGCAACAGCATCCTCAGACAGCTTGGTGACATTCGCAGCGGTGAAGCCGCCGACCTGAGCCGCGGTCATGAGACCGGCCTGAGTGTCGGAGATGCCTGCCACCTGGGTATCCGTCATCGCAGCGATCTGCGTTGCCTTCAGACCCGCGACCGCCTTGTCGCTGAGCTTGCCGATCTGAGCGGCAGAGAGACCTGCGATCTGATCGTTGGTCAGCGAGCCGACCTGAGCTGACGTCAGGGCGCCCATCTGTTCATCGCTGAACTTGCCGAGCTGATCAGCCGTGAAGGCGGTGATCTGCTTGGTGCTGAGTACGCCGACCTGTGCAGCGGACAGTGCGCCGAGCTGATCATCGCTGAGAACAGCAATCGCTGCGTTTGCGAGGCTGGTGATTGACTTCGTGCTGAGCTTGGCGACACCGGTCTCGGAGAGGCCGGTGATGTTGTCAGCGGTGAAGCCGGCAACCTGTGCTGCGGACAGCAGGCCAGCCTGGGTGTCGGTGATACCGCCAACCTGTTCGTCGGTCATGGCAGTGATCTGCGTTGCCTTCAGGCCAACGACGGCCTTGTCGCTGAGCTTGCCGATCTGATCTGCCGTCAGGCCGCCGATCTGGTCGTTGGTCAGCGAGCCGACCTGGACTGCCGTCAGAGCGCCCATCTGTTCATCGCTGAACTTGCCGAGCTGCGCTGCGGAGAAGCCGGTGATCTGCTTGGCAGTCATCGCGCCGATCTGGCCAGCGGAGAGCTTGCCAACCTGTGCTTCGGTCAGGACGCCGATCGCATCGTTGCTCAGGCCGCCGATCGCCTTGGTGCTGATCGCACCGATTTCGTCGGCAGAGAACTTCTTGATGTCGTCAGCCGAGAGAGCACCAACCTGGGCAGCCGAGAGAGCGCCGGCCTGAGCAACGCTCAGTCCTTCGAGCTGCACGTCTGTCATCGCGCTGATCTGCGTAGCCTTGAGGCCTGCGACGGCCTTGTCGCTGATCTTGCCGATCTGGGCGGCAGAGAGACCTGCGATCTGATCGTTGGTCAGCGAGCCGACCTGAGCTGACGTCAGGGCGCCCATCTGTTCATCGCTGAACTTGCCGAGCTGATCAGCCGTGAAGGCGGTGATCTGCTTGGTGCTGAGTACGCCGACCTGTGCAGCGGACAGTGCGCCGAGCTGATCATCGCTGAGAACAGCAATCGCTGCGTTTGCGAGGCTGGTGATTGACTTCGTGCTGAGCTTGGCGACACCGGTCTCGGAGAGGCCGGTGATGTTGTCAGCGGTGAAGCCGGCAACCTGTGCTGCGGACAGCAGGCCAGCCTGGGTGTCGGTGATACCGCCAACCTGTTCGTCGGTCATGGCAGTGATCTGCGTTGCCTTCAGGCCAACGACGGCCTTGTCGCTGAGCTTGCCGATCTGATCTGCCGTCAGGCCGCCGATCTGGTCGTTGGTCAGCGAGCCGACCTGGACTGCCGTCAGAGCGCCCATCTGTTCATCGCTGAACTTGCCGAGCTGCGCTGCGGAGAAGCCGGTGATCTGCTTGGCAGTCATCGCGCCGATCTGGCCAGCGGAGAGCTTGCCAACCTGTGCTTCGGTCAGGACGCCGATCGCATCGTTGCTCAGGCCGCCGATCGCCTTGGTGCTGATCGCACCGATTTCGTCGGCAGAGAACTTCTTGATGTCGTCAGCCGAGAGAGCACCAACCTGGGCAGCCGAGAGAGCGCCGGCCTGAGCAACGCTCAGTCCTTCGAGCTGCACGTCTGTCATCGCGCTGATCTGCGTAGCCTTGAGGCCTGCGACGGCCTTGTCGCTGATCTTGCCGATCTGGGCGGCAGAGAGACCGGTGATCTGGTCGTTGGTCAGCGAGCCGACCTGAGCTGCAGTGAGAGCGCCGATCTGTTCATCGCTGAACTTGCCGAGCTGAGCGGCGGTGAAGCCGGTGATCTGCTTGGTGCTGAGCACGCCGACCTGAGCAGCGGAGAGAGCGCCAACCTGATCGTCGCTGAGGACAGCGATTGCTTCGTTCTTCAGGCCAGCGATTGCCTTGGTGCTGAGCTTGGCGACACCGGTTTCGGAGAGGCCGGTGATGTTGGTTGCGCTAAAGCCGCCAACCTGGGCTGCCGTGAGCAGGCCAGCCTGGGTGTCGGTCATGCCGCCAACCTGTTCGTCGGTCATGGCAGCGATCTGCGTGGCCTTCAGGCCGACGACAGCCTTGTCGCTCAGCTTGCCGATCTGGTCGGCAGAGAGGCCGCTGATCTGGTCATTGGTCAGCGAGCTGACCTGAACCGCCGTCAGGGCGCCCATCTGCTCATCGCTGAACTTGCCGATCTGCGCCGACGTGAAGCCGGTGATCTGCTTGGCGGTCATCGCGCCGATCTGGCCGGCGGAGAGTGCACCAACCTGGTCTTCGGTGAGGACGGCGATTGCTTCATTCTTCAGGCTGACGATTGCCTTGGTGCCGAGCTTGGCAACAGCATCTTCGGAGAGGCCCGTGATGTTGGTGGCGGTGAAGCCGGCGACCTGCGCAGCACTCAGAACGCCTGCCTGGTCGGCGGTAAAGCCTTCAACCTGAGACGACGTCATGGCGGTGATCTGGGTTGCCTTGAGACCGGCAACAGCCTTGAGGCTGAGCTGGCCGACCTGGTCACCGCTGAAGCCACCAACCTGGGTGGTGCTGAGAGCGCCGACCTGTACGGCCGACAGGGCGCCCATCTGTGCTTCGCTGAACTTGCCGAGCTGGGCCGAGGTCAGCGCAGTCATCTGCTTCGTGGTCAGCGCCGCGATCTGGTCGGTGCTGAGCTTGGCGATCTGGTCGTCGGTCAGGCCGGCGACGGCGTCGTTGCTCAGGCCTGCGATTGCCTTGGCGCTGATGGCGCCAACTTCATCAGCCGAGAACTTGGCGATGTCGTCTGCGCCGAGCGAACCGATCTGCGCGGCGCTCAGGCCCTTGATCTGGTCGGAGGTCAGGTTTTCGACCTGATCGGCGGAAAGCGCGGCCATCTGGGTGGTGCTGAAGGCAGCGACCTGGGCGTTGCTCAGGTCCTTGAACTTGGTGGCATCGATTGCACCGATCTGGGCGGCGCTGAGGCCGCCGATCGCGGCTGTGGAGATCGCGCCGAGCTGGTCGGAACCGAGAGCGCCCACATCTTCGGCTTCGAAGGCAGCAACCTGCGTCTTGTTGAGAAGCTTCAGCTGGTCGACGGAGAATTCTGCAACGTCGTCCTTGGTAAAGGCTTTGATGGTTGTAGCGGAAAGAGCTTTGATTTGATTTGCAGAGAGAGAAGTAACGATCGAGGTCATGAAAGGTGCCCTTGCACTGGCGTTAGCGGTGACAGTGTCATTCGTCCGCGCGTCGTTCCCAAGAAGTTGGCAGATCCCCAACTGCAGACACGGGGGCTCGTGCCGTGCACAACTGCAAGGCCGATCGGCTTAGACGAAATGTTTCGGAAGACATCGCTCGAGAGAGCAGTCGCTTAGGACAAGCATCATGCGTACGGCGCCTCGCATTTGAGACGCCGGTTCCTAAACCGAAGACGCCCGGCAGGAAGCCGCACATCTCTAGCCTTGGTTTCTGAGACCCCCACGGCCAAAAATAGAAATATGTTGGAAGCCCTAATTATGGGTTAATTTTCGCGTAATGCTGGCACGTGCCGGGGCACCAAAAGTCTAACTTCTTGGATTACCCCAAAAAAGGGCAGTATAAATTCTTGTGTTATTTTTATAACACTGCGAAGGATATGCATATCAATATCTATTGAATTATGAGCTACTGATTCAGCCGCGACAATGCCACTCCGAGCAACCTGCGGTACTCCTCTTCCGCCGCGCCATAGGAGCCGTTCGCCTCTTCCATCAGGCCCCGGCGGCTGAGGATAGTGATCTGGCCGCGATTGGCGCGAACAAGGCCTTTTCCCTCGAGAATATGGAGTGCGACAGTGATGCCGGGGCGGCGGACACCCAGCATGACGGCGAGGAATTCGTGGGTCAGCGAGATGGTATTGCCGTCCATGCGGTCATGGACCATCAACAGCCAGCGCGCGAGTCGCTCTTCGAGTTTCGCATGACCGTTTGCCAGCACGGTCGACGACATTTGCGCCAGAAAGGCCTGAACATAGGCAAGCAGCTTGGCGCGCAATGTGGCGCTCGTGTCGATTGCCGTTTGCAGCGCCGCAGAGGTGATTCGGTAGCCCGTACCGGAGACCTGCATGAACGTCATGTTCGGGGATTGCTCGCCGCCGAGGACGATCGCGGCCCCGGTCATTCCTTCGCGTCCGGCAATGCCGACCTCGATGTCCCGCCCGCCCGAGAGGCGGGCGACGATCGAGGCGAGACCTGATTCCAGGAAGATGACGAAATCGACGGGCACATGCGCCTTTTCGATCTGGTAGGGGATATCGAGCGTCACGAATTCGAGATGCGGGGAAAGAAGAGCCAGATCGCTGGCATCGAGGCTTTTCAGCAGTTCATTGCGGTAGTGGCGCTCTTCAGTTGGCATTCTCGTCCCCACGGCCGGCGGGGTAAAGCCGACTCGATTGAAAAGGAACCTACCGCCTTGAAATTGCAGTACAACCGACTGTCTCTTACCGTACAAAGATGAGCGATCGCCGGAATGGAACAACATCACCGGTTTTGAAGTTCGACACCCAAAGAACGGAGTGTCCGGCGTGGCGGCGAGAACGTTCCATCGATATGCGCGATCACAGGATGTGCCCAACACAGCCGTGCGCCTGATCCTGAGGGTCATCGAGGATAGTGTCGTTGCCGATGTCGAATGGCCGGCAAATGCCGAGACGGATGCGGGAAACTATCTCTACCCGACCTATGTGCCGCTGGCGATCGAGCGGGCCGAGGATGTCCGTGTGCACTACGGATTCATCGAGGTCGCGGTCGTGACCGGCAATCCGGATCTCTGGAACGAAGCTTGGGGCAGCCTGGTCTGATCAACGGATTTTCCAGCCTAGCACGCGCTCATATTCGGCTTCCGTGCGGCCATAGCTGCCATTGGCCTGCTGCTTCAGGCCCTCGCGGTCGATGATGGTGATCTCGGAGCGGTGCGAGCGGATCAGCCCCTTTCCCTCAAGCATATGCAGCGCGACGGTGACACCGGGGCGGCGCACGCCGAGCATGATCGACAGGAACTCATGGGTCAGCGCCAGTTTCTGTCCTTCGATGCGATCATGTACCATCAGCAGCCAGCGGGCCAGCCGGTTTTCCAGCACGGTATGGCCGTTGGTCCAGGCGGTCGAGGCGACCTGCAGGTTCAGCGCCCGGGTGAAACGGCCGAAATGGCGGCGCATCTGCGGCCGGGCGTCCATCAGTTCCATGAGTTCCCCGGACCGTATGCGATAGGCCTCGCCGGGTATCTGGATATAGGTTTTGAACGGCCCCTGATCGTCCCAGAGCACAACCGATGAGCCGACGAAGCCTTCCCAGCCGATGACGCCGACTTCGATATCGCGGCCGCGCGACATCGAGGCGATGGTCGAGGCGAGGCCGCTTTCCATGAAATAGGCAAATTCCAGCGGCTGGTTGGGCTTCTCCACCTCTTCGCCGAGCGGCAGTAAGACGCGCTCCAGCAGCGGCTCCAGCTTGGCGAAATCGGCGGCTGGCAGCGTCGAAATCATGAAATTCCGGAAGATCGCTTGCCGGGTATTCACAGTTCAAAGCTCCAGAAGTGCGTAGGCCTTGCCCGTCGGTTTCTCGATATGGGCGGCAACGTTGAAAACAGGGGCGCCGCCCGGTGTGCGGCCCTCATAGGTGCCGCGATGGGCATGGCCGTGGACGACGGCATCGACCTTGAAACGGTCGATGGTCTCGGCTAGGCGCGAGGAGCCGAGGAACGGATAGATTTCCAGCGGCTCTCCGGCCACCGTCTCGGCGATCGGCGCATAATGCAGGATCACCATGGATTTTTCGGCGCGCACCTGGCGCATGGCGTTTTCCAGCCGCATCGATTCCTCGACGCTTTCGGCCACCATCGCCTTGATAGCACTTTCGCCGAAGGAGCCCAGCATGTGGCGGCCGAAGCCGCCGGCGAAGCCCTTGACGCCGACGAAGCCAACGCCTGAAATCTCGGCCGCCTGGCCGTTGAGAAGCTTGACGCCGGCATCCGTCAGGATCTGAGTCACGTCATCGACCGAACCGCTTTCATGGTCGTGATTGCCAAGCACGGCGACAACGGGAACGGTGCAGCTGCGCAGGTCGGCAGCGAGCAGTTCCGCTTCCTTCGGCTTGCCGAGATC
Source organism: Rhizobium sp. Rhizsp82 (assembly GCF_047325115.1). Lineage (NCBI taxonomy): Bacteria > Pseudomonadati > Pseudomonadota > Alphaproteobacteria > Hyphomicrobiales > Rhizobiaceae > Rhizobium > Rhizobium sp. Rhizsp82. Next base: position 267,573 of record NZ_CP168571.1, read on the forward strand.
GGTCAGGTCGCCGGCCATGACGAGAATATCGGCGACGCTCGATATCTCGCCGAACAGCTCCTTGTAGGATTTGCCGCCGTCTTCCTTCACGTGCAGGTCGGCGACGGCGGCGACGCGGACCTTTCTATTCTTCTCAGCCATCTCGATCTTCCCATTCGCCACGGGGCTGGCCCTCTCCGCCGACATCGGCAAAGCCCCATTCCTTGACGTCTATTTCGAAATCGACGCGCGAATACATGCGGCCGCGGCAGATGCGCATCTGCGGCAGGGGCAATTCGCGCTGGGCAGCCAGGCGCTCCAGGAGTTCGTCGAGCAGCCATTGCGGAACCTTGTCGCGCTCGGTCGGGTAGATCCAGCGGAAGTTCAAAATGGCGATCAACAGCACTTCCCAGTGCACTTCCATGTATCCGAGCAGCTTCCGCCAATCGATCTTGTCGTGGGCGCGCAGGATGACATGGGCGATGTCGGCGCCGTCATAGCGGTGGCGCAGCTGCACGAAGAATTTCGACCATAGAAGCTCGGTCGGACTGATGATCCAGACAGGAGAGCCGCACATCTCCACCTGCCGGGCATCCTGAAACCAGTCGTCGCCGACCGGCATGGTGCCGTTGGTCGAGGCGAAGATCACGTCGAAGAAATGCTTGCCCTTGAAAACCTTGCCGAGCCAGCGCTCGTCTTCGACCTCGACGACATAGCCCTTCTCCTTGAAATGCCCAAGGATACGGCCGTAGTCGCCTGCCTTGCAGAAGATGTCGAAATCCTTCGTCTGCCGGGTAATGCCGGTATAGGCGCAGACCGCATAGGTGCCGGCGACCAGGAACGGGATCTTGCAATCGACGAGTTCGCGCACGGCATCGGCGACAAAGGGTTCGGCGTCCGGATCGATCAGCTGCGGAACGGCCCGCGCCTTCATCAGCGCCGGGTTCGCCTTGCCTTTCTTTGTCGCTGTCGCCGTGGTGTTCATCACCCGTCCTTTGCGTCACAAACCGGCATGTTCGGCCGAACTGAAGGCCCGTCTCAGAGCAGGACCTGTTCAAGCCGGATCGGAGGACGGCGCTTGGCGGCCATCAGCAGATCGAGTTCGATCGAGGACGGGCCGAAGCGCGAGAAGAGGTCTTCTGCCTGGTCATCTTCCAGGCCATATTTTTCCGCAAACTCGCTCAGACTGTAGGGACGGCCACGCAGGGTGCGGCCGCGGCGTTCGGTTTCACGGATCTGTGTCATGAGATAATTCTCCCCAGGCTCGTTGAGGAGAAGGAACCGGCGAGGCGGACAAAAGTTCCCTGTGGATGACGCGTCGAGTTGTGCCGGGGTGAGGCTGCACGTGCAGGAAGCGTTAACGCGCAGCCCCGATAATCGCGCAGATTTAGGCGCTTGGAGACAAGACGTGAAGCGCAGTGATATCAGGCAGTTCTACATGCGGCATCGGGTTTCGATACACGATCTTCTCATTCTCATAGCGGCGATGCTCGTCGTCGCCTATGTCGCCTTCGAGGTCGATATTTTCGTCACCGAAGGCGCGGTCAGCGCGGCCGAGGAGACGATCGAGCTCGATGAGGCGCTGATGCTGGGCGGGCTGCTCGCCGTCGGCATGCTGGTCTTTGCCGTGCGCCGCTATATCGACCAGAAGCGTGAGACGACGCGCCGCATCGTGGCCGAGCGCAAGGCACGCGAACTGGCCTTTCAGGATCCGTTGACGGGTCTCGCCAACCGGCGCCAGTTCGACGACGCGCTGCGCGTCGCGGCTTCCTCGCCGCCGGCGGCCGGCCAGCAGCACGGCATTTTCCTGCTCGATCTCAACGGCTTCAAGAAGATCAATGACAGCTACGGCCACGGCGCCGGTGACGAGGTGCTGCTGATCGTCGCCCAGCGCCTTCTTTCTGCAGTGCGGCCCGGCGATCTCGTCGCCCGTCTCGGCGGCGACGAATTCGTCATTCTGGCGCCGCATCTCTTGGGCGCCGAAGCCGCGACGACGCTCGCGATGCGCATCGTCCAGGCCTTTGCCGATCCGATCGCCACCGGCTCGATCATCCACCAGATCGGCACCGGAATCGGCATCTCGCTCTATCCGCGGGATGGCGAACAGCCGAGCGAACTGGTGCGAAAGGCGGATGTCGCGCTCTACCGCGCCAAGGGCGAGCAGCGCTCGGCGATCCGCTTCTTCGAAGAGGAAATGGATCTGCTCCTGAAGGAGAGGGGCCGCATGGAAGTGGCGCTACGCAAGGCGATGGCGGACGGCGCCATCGAACCGCGCTTCCGGCCCTCCTTCGATCTTAATACCGGCGAAGTAACTGCTTTCGAGGCTGTGCCTTATTGGGAAATGGAAGAGACGGAAGTGCCCGTCGAGCGCTTCCTGGCAATCGCCGAAGAGACCGGCATGATCCATGCGCTGTTCGAAAGCGTGCTCAAACGCGCTTGCGCCGGAGCACGCAACTGGCCGCCCGAAACGAGGCTGTCGATCGATATCTTCCCCGGTCAGCTGCGGGATGCCAATCTCGGCCAGACCATCCTGTCGATCCTGAAGACCTGCAATTTCGATCCGCACCGGCTGGAAGTGGAAATCGCCGAGGCAACGCTGGTGCGCGATTTCGAGACCGCCAAGCAGGCGCTGGCGCCACTGCGCGAAACCGGCGTGACGATGACGCTCGACCATTTCGGCACCGGCTATTCCAATCTCTATCACATCCAGGAATTCAAGCTCGACAAGGTGAAGATCGACCGGCGCTTCACGGAAAATCTGAACGACGACCGCTCGGCGCGGATGATGCGGGCGCTTGCCGGTCTCGGCCATGGATTGGGGCTGACGGTGACCGCCGATGGCATCGAGGGTGACGCCTCGCCGCTGATCTCCTCGGGCATCGAGCATGGTCAGGCGGTGACCGCTCTGGTGACCGTCGACGAGGCGGCAATGCTCTTCCGCAAGGCCAGCGTGTAGCGGTTCGGAGGCGTCCCGGTACCGCCTTCCTCCCGGAAATGTCAGAAGAGAACTGAAAAATATCCGCAATTCCGCGGATCGTTTGCTTTCATTGTCAGCGCTTTGCCCTTATCTTGGGGCCATCCTTGTCGATGTTATAGGCTTCTTTTGTTAGTCGAAATCATTATCGTGGTATTGCTCACCGTTCTGAACGGTGTGCTCGCCATGTCCGAACTTGCTGTCGTTTCTTCCCGTCCCGCCCGTCTTAAAGTTCTCGCCGATCACGGAAGCCGGGGCGCCACTCAAGCCATCAGACTTGCTGAAAATCCCGGACGCTTTCTGTCCACCGTGCAGATTGGCATCACGCTGGTCGGCGTTCTCTCGGGTGCCTTTTCGGGCGCCACCCTCGGCGGCCGCCTGACACAGTGGCTCTCCGAGCAGGGCGTTGGCCCCGCACTCTCTGATGCGCTCGGCGTCGGTACCGTCGTCGTCGCTATCACCTATCTGTCGCTGATCGTCGGCGAACTCGTGCCGAAGCAGATCGCGCTGCGGGAGCCGGAAGCGGTTGCCGCCAAGGTGGCGCCGGCCATGGTCGTGCTGTCGAAATTCGCGCTGCCGCTCGTCTGGCTGCTCGATGCATCGGGCAAGCTGGTGCTGAGGCTGCTTGGCCAGTCCGGCAAGGTCAGCGATGGCGTGACCGACGAAGAGATCAAGACCGTTCTTGCCGAGGCGCAGAGCGCCGGCGTTATCGAGAGCGAAGAATCGGCAATGATTTCAGGCGTCATGCGCCTGGCTGACCGCACGGCGCGCGCGCTGATGACGCCGCGCCGTGATGTCGAGGTCGTCGATATCGACGACACTCCGGAAGAAATCCGCAAGCAGCTGCAAGAGACGCGCCGTTCGCGCGTTCCGGTGCGCCGCGGCAGTTCCGACGAAGTCTTCGGCGTGCTCTTCGTCAAGGATTACTATGACGCGATGAACAGCAACGGCCATGCCGATATCCAGGCGCTGGCCCACGAAGTCCCGGTCATCTCGGACCTGTCGACCGCCACCCACGCGATCCAGGCGATCCGCAAGTCGCCGGTGCATATGGTGCTCGTCTATGACGAATACGGCCATTTCGAAGGCATCATCTCGTCCGGCGACATCATGGAAGCGATCATGGGCGCGTTGCTCGAAGGTCCGTCCGAAGAGCAGGCGATCGTTCGCCGCACGGATGGTTCCTATCTCGTTTCCGGCTGGACGCCGATCGACGAATTCGCCGAGTTCATGAGCTTCAAGCTTGATGACGACATCGAGTTCCAGACGGTTGCGGGCCTGATCCTCGAGGAACTGAAGCACCTGCCGGAACTCGGCGAGAGCTTCGTCAAGAACGGCTGGCGCTTCGAGGTCATCGATCTCGACGGCCGCCGCGTCGACAAGATCCTCGTTTCCGCAGAGGTCGAGGAAAGCGAAGCGCGGTCGGCCTGACGCCGGCCGCCTGTGGAAATCTTACCCGGCTTACTGCGCTGCTTCACGTCCGCCTAAAACGCGGCTAGGTTTCTGCAACCCTGAATGCAGGAACCTCGATGCAAGACTTGCGACGTTTCTTAGCCAAGCCTGCAGCGGTGGCGATCGTGCTCTTTGCGCGCGCCATCACCGCGGTGCGTGCCATCTGGTCGGCGGAGGGGCTGCCGCCCCGCCGCTGCGTCTATTTTGCCAATCATTCCAGCCATGGCGATTTCATCCTGGTCTGGGCGGTGCTGCCGCCCCGGATGCGGCGGCGCGCCCGGCCGGTCGCCGGCGCCGAATACTGGCTGAAGTCATCGCTCAGTACCTTCATTGGCCGCGATGTCTTCAACTCGGTGTTGATCCAGCGTGACAGGGAGCACCGGACCGAGGACCCGATCGAGCAGATGGCGGCGGCGATCGACAGCGGTTCGTCGCTGATCGTCTTCCCCGAAGGCACGAGAAACCAGACCGAGGAGCCGCTGCTGCCCTTCAAGAGCGGCATCTTCCATCTCGCCGAGGCGCGGCCGGAGCTCGATTTCGTGCCCGTCTGGATCAACAATCTCAACCGCGTCATGCCGAAGGGAGAGATCGTGCCGATCCCGCTGATCTGCACCGTCACCTTCGGCAGTCCGATGCGGCTTGAGGCGGGCGAGGCCAAGGAGGCATTTATCGAACGGACGCGCGGGGCATTGCTGGCGCTGTCTCCCAAGCATGCAGGGGCTGCGGAATGAACGAGGCTCAATCCGATCTCATCACCCTGGTTCTCGGCATCTTTGGCATCCTGATCGTCGCTTCGGCGGTCGGCTATGTGCTGCAGAAGAAATTCTCGCCCGACGGCGCAAACAGCGCCATCGAAAACCTGAATGCCCGCATCAAGGCCTGGTGGATCATGGTGATCTTCATCGGCATCGCCTTCCTGGCGGGCCGGGCGGGCGTCATCATCCTTTTCGCCTTCTGCTCGTTTGCGGCGCTGCGCGAATTCATCACGCTCACCAATACCAAGCGGGCCGATCACTGGGCGCTGGCCTCGGCCTTCTTCGTCGTCCTGCCGATCCAGTATTATCTACTCTGGGCGGAGGAATACGGCATCTATTCCATCTTCGTGCCCGTCTATGCCTTCCTGCTGATGCCGATCGTCTCGGTGCTGCGCGGCGATACCGAGCGCTTCCTGATCCGCATTGCCGAAGTGCAATGGGCGCTGATGATCTGCGTCTTCTGCGCCTCGCATGTACCGGCACTGTTGACCTTGACCATCCCAGGCTACGAGGGCCGCAACGTTCTCCTCATCGCCTTCCTGGTCATCGTCGTGCAGCTTTCCGACGTGCTGCAATATGTCTGGGGCAAGCTCTTCGGGCGCACCAAGATCGCTCCGAAACTCTCGCCGTCGAAGACGGTCGAGGGCTTCGTCGGCGGCATTGCCAGCGCCACGCTGATCGGTGCGGCACTCTGGTGGATTACCCCGTTTACGCCGTTTCAGGCCGGCCTTCTGGCGCTGATCATCACGCTGATGGGCTTCTTCGGCGGCCTCGTCATGTCGGCCATCAAGCGTGACCGCGGCGTCAAGGACTGGGGCCATATCATCGAGGGCCATGGCGGGCTGATCGACCGGCTGGATTCGGTGGTCTTCTCGGCGCCGATCTTCTTCCACCTCGTCCGCTACTGGTGGTCGCTGACATGAGCGGCCTCGTCGCGCGGCTTGGCCGAAGCAGCGCTGTTCATGTCGCCTTTGCCTTCGTGGCGATGGGGAGCTGGGCGCTGTTTGCCAACCGCGCCTATCCCCTGCCGCGCATGTTCTTGGCAGGTCTGGTGCAGGGCGCGCTGTCGGGTTGCCTGACGCTGTTTCTGAAGCGGGTGGTCGAGAGGCTGTCGGCAATATTTTCCGGCCCGCTTCGCCTCGTCGCGCCGCCGGTGATCGCCTTGTTGGGTTCGGGGACGCTGCTCGTCACTTTCCACATGCTGAGCGGCACGCCTGAAATCCTGAAGACCATTGCCGTGCCGCTTCTCGTTTCGACGAGCTATGCTGCGCTCTATAATTATTCGATATCGAAAGGGAGGAGCTGACGTGACCGAGACCGGAGACCGCCGTCCGCTGACGAGCCGCAACAGCTGGTGGGCGCAGTCGACCGCGCGCTGGCTCGCCGGAAAATCGGTTACCCCGAACCAGATCTCGCAGGCGAGCATCCTTGCCGCGGCGGTCGCCGGTCTGTTCTTCTACCTCGCGGGACAGGGGCTGGGCTCCGCCCGGATCGTCTTCCTGCTTCTCGCAGCGCTCTCTTGCCAGCTCCGTCTGCTCTGCAACCTGTTCGACGGCATGGTCGCCGTCGAGGGCGGCAAGGCGGCGGCCGACGGGCCATTCTGGAACGAGTTTCCGGACCGCGCCGCCGATATCCTTGTTTTCGCCGGCATCGGTCTTGGCATCGGCTATCCCGGCCTCGGCTGGGCGGCGGCGGCCTTCGCGGTGCTGACCGCCTATGTCCGCGAACTCGGCCGCGCCTCCGGTCAGGGCGCCGATTTCTCCGGCCCGATGGCCAAGCAGCACCGCATGGCAACGGTCACCGCCTCCGCCGTGCTGTCGATCTTCGAACCGTTCGCCGGGCTTCACAACGATATCCTCCGCGCCGCCCTCTGGATCGTCGCCATCGGTGCGGCATTCACTGCGCTCAGACGCAGCCGTAATCTGATCCGCTCGATGAAGGGCCGGGTCTGAGGGCTAGTGGCCGCTCATCAGCGCGAGCACGGCGGCCCTATCGGGTGCACCGAGACGTCCGCCGAAGACGGTGCATTTCAACGCTGCCGCGGCCGATGCCATGCGGATCGCCTCCTGCGCTGCTAATCCTTCGGCAGTCAGCAGCGCGTAAGCGCCGTGGAAGATATCGCCCGCCGCGAGCGTATCGACGGCTTTGACGGGGAAAGTCGCGACATGCGCGACTGCCCCCGCCGCCTCGTTCCACCAATAGCACCCATGTTCGCCTGCGGTGACCGCGACCAGCGCATGCGGATAGCGTCTCTTGAGGATCGCTGCGGCTTCGGCCGGGTCGGGGCTGTCCGACAGCAGATGCGCGGCGGGCTCGGAGAAGAGCAGGTGGTCGCCCTCGGCTGCCAGCATATCGAGCGCGGCTGCGGGCGCGACGTCGCCGTCGAGGATTGCGGGCATTCCGGCCTGTCTGGCCGCGCGCAATACCTTGACAGCCAGCGCAGGCCAGCGGACGTCCACCATGACGGCATCGAAGCCGGCGAGGTCGCCGGGCGTGACGTCGCGGATCTCGTGGTGAAGGCGCTTGTCGTAAAAGGGTACGATCAGCCGCTCGCCGTCATCGTCGATCAGGATCGTCGACACCGCCGAGCGCGCTCCGGCCGCCTGCAGCACGCCCTCGACATTGATGCCGGCATCCGCAAGCTCCGATGTTATCTGCTGACCGGCGGCATCATCCCCGACGGCAGCCCAGAGGCTTGCCATGCCGCCGAGCCTGACGGCAGCATAAGCGGCGCTCGACGCCATGCCCTCGGCGACCTGCAGCATTTCGTCCGGCAAAACCTTGCAGGGCCGCGCCGGGATCGAGCGCACGCGAAACAACGTGTCGAGCACGGCGGCGCCGACGAAAAGCACATGGCGGGGTTTGGCCGGAGCGCTCATCGCAGCCGTCAGATCCGCTGTCCGCTGGCTTTATCGAAGAGGTGGATATGGGCGGGATCGATCGAAACCGTCAGCTTGTCGCCGTAGCCGATCGTCAGCCGCTCGCGAAACAGGCAGGAGATTTCCTCGCCGCCGCAGTCCAGCTTGGCGAAGATCTCCGACCCCGTGCCTTCGACCAGCCCGACCGTTCCGGCAATGCCACTCGCGGTGCTGCGGATATGTTCCGGGCGCACGCCATAAACCAGAGGTCCCGCCGGAGGCGACAGCTTGAGGTTCTCCGGCAGCGGCAGGACAAGACCCTTGTCCGTGCGGAACACGCCTTCCTCGATACGGCCGTCCAGAAAGTTCATCGACGGCGAGCCGATGAAACCCGCGACGAAGAGGTTGGCGGGGCGGTCGTAAAGCTCCAGCGGTGCGCCGACCTGCTCGATGACGCCGTCATGCAGGACGACGATCTTGTCGGCCATTGTCATGGCCTCGATCTGGTCGTGCGTGACATAGATAGTCGTCGTCTTGATACGCTGATGCAGGGACTTGATCTCGGCGCGCATCTGCACGCGCAGCTTGGCGTCGAGATTGGAAAGCGGTTCATCGAATAGGAAGACCTGCGGATCACGCACCAGGGCCCGGCCCATGGCGACACGCTGGCGCTGGCCGCCGGAGAGCTGCTTAGGATAGCGGTCGAGCAGCTTTTCAAGGCCGAGGATTGCCGCCGCCTTGTTGACGCGCCCAGTGATCTCAGCCGCATCGGCCTTCTTCAGCTTCAGCGCAAAGCCCATGTTGTCGGCAACGCTCATGTGCGGATAGAGCGCGTAGTTCTGGAACACCATGGCGATATCGCGGTCGCGGGCCGGCAGATTGCTGACGTCGCGGGCACCGATGCGGATTTCGCCGTCGCTGGTCTCCTCGAGGCCGGCGATCATCCGGAGCAATGTGGACTTGCCGCAGCCCGACGGCCCCACAAGCACCACGAATTCGCCGTCGGCGATATCGACATTGATGCCATGGATGACGTTGACGGCGCCGAAGCGCTTCTGGACATTCCTGATATTGACGGTTGCCATGTAATCGTTCCCTGTATGCGGCCTGTCAGCCGCCCTTGACTGCACCGGCCGTGAGGCCCGCAACGATCTGTCTCTGCGCGAACATCGTCAGCACCAGCACCGGCAGCGTGACGATCAATGCGGCTGCGGCAAGCGGTCCCCAGCTGACCTGTTCGAAGGACAGCATGTTGTAGACGGCAACCGGCAGCGTGCGGGTCTCGCGGCTTGCCAGCACGATGCCGAAGACGAAGTTGTTCCAGGAGAAGATCACCGAGAGAATGAAGGCGACGACGATGCCGGGCTTGGCGATCGGCAGCGCCACCAGCCGGAAGACCTGCCAAGGCGTGGCGCCATCGATGCTGGCGGCTTCCTCAAGCTCCATTGGGGTCGTCTCGAAATAGCCGATCATGATCCACACGACGATCGGGACCGTGACGACGAGATGGATGATGATCTGCGGCCAGAGCGTCCCAAGCAGGTTCAGCCACTGAAACAGCAGGAAAAGCGGGATCAGGAAGGAGAGGCCGGGCGTCATGCGGGCGATCATGATCACCATCGCCGAGCGCTCGGCCTTCAGCCGCGCGATGCCGTAGCCGGCCGGAACGCCGATCAGCAGGGCGAGCAGGGTTGCGCCGCCAGTCACCAGGATCGAGTTCCAGAAATACAGGAAGAAATTGTTCTCCTGAAAGACCTGCAGATAGTTCGACCAGGCGAAGCGTTCCGGAATCAGGATCGGCGGATAGGCGCCGTTGTCGATCTCGTATTTCAGCGACAACGAGATCATCCATAGGAAGAACAGGATGACGGGCGACACCATGACCAGTGCCACGAAGAACAGCCCGATGCGATCGATCGTCTTGCGCTTCATCATCGTGTCTCCACATCGGTCCAGTTGGCGCGCTGGCGAACCATCATCAGCACGAAGGAGAGGGCGACGATGATGACGAAAAAGATGACGGCCATCGCCGATGCATAGCCGATGTCGTAGTAGGAGAAGGCCGTGTTGTAGAGGTAGATATTGATCGTCTCCGACGCCGTGCCGGGACCACCCTGGGTCATCGCATAAATGATGTCGAAGCTCTTTACCGCATCGATCGAGCGGATGATGACGCCGATCATCAGGAAAGGGGCGATCATCGGCAGTGTCAGATAGCGGAATTTCTGCCAGGCATTGGCGCCATCGATTTCCGCGCTCTCGAACGGCTCGCGCGGCACGGCGGCTAGCCCGCCGAGCACGATCAGCATGATCAGCGGCGTCCACTGCCAGGTCTCGACGAGAACGAGCGACGGGATGACGCTGGTTTGGTTGTAGATCCATTCCTGCGGGCCGATGCCAACAAGCGACAGGAGATAGTTGAGCACGCCGAGTTGCGGATGGAACATCATCGTCCAGACCAGCGCGATGGCGACAGGGGTTGCCATCATCGGCATGACGAAGATGCCGCGCAGGAAACCGCGCAGCGGAAACTGCGCGTCAAAGATCAGGGCAGCGAGCGTGCCGAAGAAGAGAGGCGCCACGACTGCAAGCAGCGTATAGAGCGCTGTGTGCCAGAGGGACTCCCAGAAGCGGAAATCGGTAAACAGCCTGACGTAATTGTCCAGACCCGCAAAGACGACGGGCTGGCCAAGCGTCCAGCTGTTCACGCTCATCCAGAGCGTGAAAACCCACGGAAAGACGATGACCGCGGCAATGACGACAAGTGCCGGGATCACGAAGGGCCAGTAATTGGGAGCAAGCCGCAGCTTGCCCCCGTTCTTGGCGGCGCTATCGCTCCGCGCGGTTTCCATGCTCACGGCTGCCATTATCCCTCGCTTCGTGCCAGGACCGGCTCGAACTGCGCGGTTGCGGTCTTCAGTTCGGCGGCCGGATCGGCGCCGCCGATCATGTTGGTGAGGCCGACGCCATAGATGTCGCGGAACTCGGTGACCGGGATGATGACCGGCAGAGCCAGCTGCGAGACCTTTGCCGAAGCGGCAACGGCATCGACCCATGCGCTCGGCATCTTGACGCCTTCGCGGACCTTCGGATCCTCGAGAACGGAATTGCGGAACGGCACGCCGGCACCGGCCTGCAGCAGACGGGCACCCATCTCCTTGGAAATGACCCACTGACAAAACAGGTAGGCGGCTTCCTTGTTCTTGCTGGCAGCGACCACGCCGATGCCGTCACCGGTCGTGGCAGCGGCCTGAGCCTTCGGGCCCTTCGGCATCACGCCATAGCCGACCTTGCCGACAACACGGGACTTTTCCGGGTTCTCGATCGGCGGCGCGAAGCCGACGCCGTCGAGCCACATGCCGATCTTGCCCTGAAGGAAGGCCGACTGCGCCTCCGCCCAGTTGAAGCCGGAAACGCCGACGGGCGCGGCCTTGGTCATCAGTTCCTGATACATCTTTGCTGCAGCGACAGCTTCGTCGGAGGTCGTGCGCAGCTTGCCGTCGGGGCCGAGCGGCGTCCCGCCGTAACCGAGCATTAGCGTCGTCCAGACGGGAACGTTGGCGTTTTTCAGGCCGCGGGCGACGAAGCCGTAGGTATTGGTGCTCTTGTCGGTCAGGGCTTCGGCAGCCTTGACCATTTCCTCGAAGGTCGAGGGGTAGGACAGGCCCTTCTTCTCGAAGAGTTCCTTGTTCCAGTAGACGATCCAGTAGTCGACCGAGAAGGGAAGCGAACGCAGCTTGCCGTCGGAATCCTTGGCGAAGGTCAGGCCGGCTTCAGCGAAATCGCTCTCGACGAGCGACGGGTCGGTGAGCGACGGATCCTTGACGAATTCGCTGATATCGGCGAGCCAGCCGCCCTTTTCGAACTGGCGCTTCTGGACGTGATAGCTGAGATGCACGACATCGAAGCTCGGCTTGCCGGAAGACAGCTCGATCGTCGTCTTCTGGCGCTGCTGCTGTTCCGGCGTTGCCTCGGCATTGACCTTAATGCCGGTCATCTCTTCGAATTCGCTGAGATACTTGAGAATGGTCTCGCTGCGCGGGCTCTTGACGAGATTGACCTCGAGCGTCGTGCCGGCGAAGCGCTTCCAATCGACGGCTGCCGATGCCGGCTTGACGCCGAGCAGACCGGCGGCGCCGATCGCGGCCGATCCCGCGAGGAACCCGCGACGTGTGGGATTGATGAATGAAGATGCCATGCTAGTCTCTCCTCCTCCTCCTTATGCCCTGCGATCTCCTCACCGCGGGCGTTTCGTCTATAATCTCAGCGCGCGGCTCCGTGCGTGATTGATATGCGCGGCGAGCGCCTCGACCGCTTCATTTGTGTTGCGCCGTTCGATCGCTTCCAGCACCCGCAGATGCTCGCCCATGACCGGGCCGACGCGGCCGTCGATGCGGAAGCGCTCCTGGCTGATCAGGCGCATCTTGATCGAATTGACACGGTAGGCGTTCGAAATGATCGTGTTGCCGAGCGCATCGATGAAGGCGTCGTGCATGCCCCAGTCGACCGCCTGCGCATAGCCTTCGAGCTCGTGCGAAGCATTGCCGCCTTCGATCGCCGCGACGATCTCACGATGGGTCGCGAGCATCGCCGCAATCGTGTCGTCGGTCGCCGACTGCGTGAAAAGCGCAACGGCCTCCTTCTCCAGAAAGAGGCGAAGCTGAAAGGCTTCGCGGATCAGGTTGAGGTCGATATGGGCAATCTGCAATCCACGCTGCGGCACGGTCTTGATCAGCCCTTCGGCCTCCAGCCGCGGGATCAGTTCGCGAATGGCGCCGAGCGTCAGTCCCGTCAGTTCCACCAGACGGCGCTGGGAGACGAATTGCCCAGGGCGGACGTCGCGGGCCAGCAGATGCCGGGTAAAGCTCTCGTAAGCTTTCTCCCGCAGCGTCGGCTGCTCGTCGGCTCCATCCATGGGCTTCTCCTCGTACATTGCCGCTCAAGCCGCCTTCGTCTGGAAAAGGCTGTCGAAGGCGGCCGCAAGCTCACGCCTGCCGTCGGCGGAGATTGACGTCAAAGGCGGACGGACTGCAAGCCATGTTTCGTCACCGGTCATGGTTGCTACCATGACTTTCACCGCCGGTGTCACCGGATGCTTGAGAAGCTCGGCAACGAAGCGCTCGACGCGGATATCGTCCTTGCCGTCGACCGCCATGGCCCGCACTTCGAGCGGCGCGAAATTCGCCATGCCGGAGATAGCGCCCTGGCCGCCGAGGCGGACACCCTTGGCGAGATGCCGTTCGTCACCGATCAGGATGATGAGATCGCCATGCTGGCGCAGCAGCACTTCGGTGTAGGGCCAGTCGCCCGAGGAATCCTTCACACCTGTGACGATCGACGGGAAGGCACTGCGCAGCCGGCCGATCAGCTCAATGCTGAGCGCGACCATGGTGACCGAGGGGATGTTGTAAACGAGAACGTCGCGCGCTTTGTCTCCGACCTGCGCAAAAACATCCGCGTACCAAGCGAAGAGACCGTCATCGGCGACGTTCTTGAAATAGGACGGTGGAGCAAGAAGGATGTTGCGCACACCCTTTGCCAGTGCCTGCCCCATCTGATGGGCAGCATCTTCGGCCGCATCGACCAGCACACCAACGACGATCTGCGATGGCTTGATGCCTGCGGCCAGAAAGGCGTCGATAATGCGCTCGCGTTCCTGGGTGCCGACCGAGGCGCCTTCGCCGGTCGTCCCGAACAGCGTGACGCTCTCGCATCCGGATGCCAGGCAACGCTTCGCCTGTGCAAGCATCACATCCGCCGCGATCGCTCCGCTGCTCTTGAAAGGCGTCGCCAGAGCGACCGACAAACCAAATCCCGCCACCGTTTCATCTCCCTGAGGTCAGTGACATGTTGACTAACATGTCAGTATGCGACTGTAAACCTGTTTGTGGTGTTCCACCGTTGCGCGGGCGGGCATGCCGAAAAAGATTGATCCGGCTGGCGCCCGCCCTTACTCGATAGGTCAGAGACAAGGATTCTGCCGATGACCGATACCGACCCGGCCTCCGTTCCCGAGCGCAAACGCGGCTCCGGGGTGAAGATGGTCTATGAAGTGCTGCGCGACGAGATCCTCGATCTTGTGCTGCCGCCGGGTAGCCCGATCGACGAGGTGCAGCTCGCCGAGCGGTTCGGCATGTCGCGCACGCCGATCCGCGAGGCGCTGGTGCGGCTTTCGGGCGAGGGACTGATCGATACGCTGCCGAACCGCTCGACGATGGTGGCGAATATCGATTTCCTCAACATGCACACCTTCTTCGATGCTCTGGTGCTGATGTACCGGGTGACGACGCGGCTTGCGGCGCAGTATCACCGCCCCGAGGATCTGAAGGCGATCCGGGCGGAGCAGGGGCGCTTTACCGCTGCCGCCGAGGCGCAGGATGCGCTGGCGATGATCGCCACCAACGCTGCGCTGCACGCGGCGATCGCCGAGGCCGGACGCAATCCCTATTACATCAGCCTGTTCAACCGGCTGCTCGACGAGGGCCGCCGGATCCTCAGGCTCTACTACCAGTCCTATGGCGACCGGCTGCCGCAGCAATTCGTCGACGAGCACGAGGACATGATCGCCGCAATCGAGGCCCGCGACGTCGACGCTGCCGACCGGCTCGCGAAGGCGCATGCCGAGCAGATCGTCGCCCAGATCCAGACGCTGTTTTCGCGAAACCAGCGGCACGATATCGATTTGTGAGGCGTCGTCGAATTCTTGTCGACAAATAAAATACAAAGTGCTAGATGATATATCAGAGCTTGAAGCGCAGCTGATTTTGCGCCTTTGTAGCTACGATCATTCGCTATCCGCTGAAGGAGTTTGACATGAAGGCCAAGATCTTTTCCGGCGTCATCCCGGCGCTCATGACCCCCTGCAAGAAGGACCGCACTCCTGATTTCGATCAGCTGGTGCGCAAGGGCAAGCAGCTGATCGCCGACGGTATGTCGGCCGTCGTCTATTGCGGCTCTATGGGTGACTGGCCGCTCCTTAGCGACGAGCAGCGCATGGAAGGCGTCGAGCGCCTGGTCAAGGCCGGCGTTCCGGTCATCGTCGGCACCGGTGCAGTTAACACGGCGTCCGCCGTCGCCCATGCGGCGCATGCCCAAAAGGTCGGCGCCCAGGGCTTGATGGTCATCCCGCGCGTCCTCTCCCGCGGTTCGGTCATCGCTGCCCAGAAGTCCCATTTCAAGGCGATCCTTTCTGCTGCTCCCGATCTTCCGGCTGTCATCTACAACAGCCCCTATTACGGCTTCGCCACCCGCGCCGACCTGTTCTTCGCGCTGCGCGCCGAACATTCCAACCTTGTCGGCTTCAAGGAATTCGGTGGCCCGGCGGATATGCGCTATGCGGCTGAAAACATCACCAGCCGCGATGACGGCGTCTCGCTGATGATCGGCGTCGACACGGCCGTCTTCCACGGCTTCGTCAATTGCGGCGCAACCGGCGCCATCACCGGCATCGGCAACGTCCTGCCGAAGGAAGTCATCACGCTCTGCAATCTCTCCCAGGCTGCAGCCAAGGGTGACGTCGACGCCCGCCAGCGCGCCCAGGAACTGGAACAGGCACTCGCCGTTCTCTCTTCCTTCGACGAAGGCCCGGATCTCGTGCTGTTCTTCAAGCACATGATGGTGCTGAAGGGTGACGAAGAATACACGCTGCACTTCAACGAAAGCGACGTGCTCAGCGACAGCCAGCGCGGCTATGTCGAGAGCCAGTTCAAGCTGTTCAACAGCTGGTACGCCGAGTGGAGCAAGCTCCCGGGTGCGGTTGCGAAGTACAAGGCCTGAGGGCTTCTTTGAGGTCTGAGTTTTGAGGCGGCTGGAGGTAACTCCAGCCGCTTTTCTTATGGCTTCTCTCTTTCCGATGCCCTTGGGGTTGCGCCCACGGGATGTCAGGGGAAGCCAGCCGCCGCGCGTCTGAGCAGCGAGAAGAGTCGCTTGTCACCCCAAGGAGTTGGGGCCGGCTGGACCTCTGTCAGATCCTGTGGCGAAGCCCTTAGGGTGCGGAGATGAGGGAGGCTGAGCGTGCGCGGCCCCCTCATCCGGCTGCCGCCACCTTTGTAACTTCCCTTTATCCGCTATCGAGGCTGTAATGCCTATCGCGGTGGCGGATGGAAGACCGATGCACCTTTGGGACACCAAGCCCGTGGGAGAGCCTGGGTCTCCGTCCGCCGTTCCATTGAACCCGAACAGTCGCCAGGGCCGCTTGCGCAGGCAAAGCCCGCTTAGGCAAGGATGGGATCCGATGGAGACGATAGTAGGCATCGATGTTTCGAAAGACCGGCTCGACGTGGCGGTGCTTCCGCAGGGCGAGGCTTTTGCGGTGGACAACGACGATGCCGGCATTGGCGAGCTGACCGGCCGACTGAAGGCGATCGGGGCCGATGCGATCGCGCTTGAGGCGACTGGCGGGTTCGAGACGCAAGCTGTGGCCGGACTGTCATCGGCAGGCCTGACGGTGCTCGTCGTCAATCCGGCGCAGGTGCGTGCCTATGCCAATGCCATTGGCCGCAAGGCCAAGACCGACCCGATCGATGCGGCCGTCATTGCCGCCTTCGTGCTGGCGACCAAGCCCGAGATCCGGCCTCTGCGCGATGCCGAGACGCAGGCTCTTTCGGAACTCGTCGCCCGCAGGCGCCAGATCGTGCAGATGATCGTTGCCGAGGAGAACCGGCTGCGTATGGTGTTGGCAAGACAGGCGCAGAAAAGCATCAAGCGCTTGCTTGCGGCCTTGCGGCGCGAACTCGAAAGCCTCGATGCCGATCTCGACGACCATATCCGCAAGTCGCCGATATGGCGGGTGCGCGAGAGCCTGCTGGTCTCCGTGCCAGGCGTCGGGTCGACAACGGCCCGCACGCTGCTGGCCGAACTGCCGGAGCTCGGCAGCCTCGACCGGCGCCAGATCGCCTCACTGGCAGGATTGGCGCCCTGGACGCGGCAGTCGGGCAAATGGAAGGGCAAGAGCTTCATCGGCGGCGGCAGAGGCAAGGTGCGCGCCGTTCTGTTCATGGCCGCCCTCGTCGCAAGCCGTCACAACCCAGGTCTCAAGGCCTTCCGCGACCGGCTCGTCGCCGCGGGCAAGCCGAAGATCGTCGCCATCGTCGCAACCATGCGAAAGCTCCTCACCATCCTCAACGCTATCATCCGGGACGCAAAACCATGGCAAAACGCTTGACGCCAAAGACAGTCGCTCTCCCCGCGGGGAGAAGGTGAAGCGCAATCAGGCAACCGTGACCGGAACTTCGGTCGAGGTGCGCATCGCGTGGCTGTACGGGCAGACGATGTGGGCGGCGGCGGCAAGCTTTTCAGCCGTTTCGCGATCGAGGCCCGGGATGTGGACCGTCAGCGCCACTTCGATGCCGAAGCCCGTGCCGTCTTCGCGCGGGCCGATGCCGACCTTGGCGGAGACCGTCGCGTCTTCCGGAATCTTGACCTTCTGCTGGCCAGCGACAAATTTCAGAGCGCCGAGGAAGCAGGCGGAGTAGCCAGCGGCAAAGAGTTGTTCCGGGTTGGTGCCGGTGGCGCCGTCGCCGCCGAGTTCCTTCGGAACCGTCAGCGTGACGTCGAGAACGCCGTTATCGGTTACGGCGCGGCCGGCGCGGCCACCGGTGGCGGATGCTTGGGTGGTGTAGAGGATAGGCATGTCAGTCTCCTTTGCGCTGGGGTTGCGATTTATATAATGCGCAATTAAATTGTACGCAAGTGAATTTTGCAAATTGCATTCGGAATCTGAAAAGACGACAATTGCAGAGACAGGACACACGGATATGAAAGCGCAGACGGCAAGGACGATGGAAATACCGGCAGAGGAAAAGAAGCTGGAGCGCCAGCTCTGTTTCGCGGTCTATTCGACGGCGCACGCCTTCACCCGCGCCTACAAGCCGATCCTCGACAAGGTCGGCCTCACCTACCCGCAATATCTGGCCATGCTGGTGCTCTGGGAAAAATCGGAATTGCCGGTGAAGACGATCGGCGAAAAGCTCGACCTCGATTCCGGCACGCTCTCGCCACTCCTGAAGCGGCTGGAACAGAACGGCCTGATCAAGCGCACCCGCGATTCCCGTGACGAGCGCCAGGTGCTGGTCTCGCTGACGCCGAAGGGCGACGCGATGCGCGGCGAGGTCGATATGATCATGGGCTCGATCGGCGACGCGATCGGCTGCACGCTCGATGAAATGACGGAGATCCGCAAGCTGCTGGAAGGCCTGCGGTCGAATTTGAACGGCGCGGAGTGAAGAGACCCGCGCCGATGGCGCGGGCCGGTTTTGTTATTCGGCGGCCTGATAGGCGGCCGGGACTGCAGCGCGGGAGCCGCGCGGACCGAGAGCGGCGAAGAGGACCACCAGCACCGAGAGGATGGCGACGAAGCTGACGCCCGCGGTATAGGCGTCGTAGCTCATCGACGGGGCGGCACTGAAGACGGCGGAGGCTGCTGCGAGCACGATGCCGCCGCCGATCTGGAAGGCGGCGAAGAGCAGACCGGAGGCGAGGCCCGACTTGTCTTCCTCGACATCAGAGAGTGCCGCAACCTGCACCGACGGATAGGTCATCGCATAGCCGACGCCGAGTGGGATCTGCGACAGCGCAACGAGCAGCACCGGATTGACGTGGCCGGCGGCCAGCACCCAGAAGATATAGCTCGAGGCCTGCAGGGCGACGCCTGCAGTCATCAGCGCCGTCGTGCCGCGGTTCTGTGCGATCGTGGCGAAGCGCGGTGCCAGCACCATGACGCAGACGCCGCCGAAGGCGAAGCAGAACCCGGTCGCAAAGGCCGACCAGCCGAGTTCATCCTGATAATAGAGCGTGGCGATGAACTGGAAGCCGACATAGACGCCCTGGAAAAGGGCTGCCAGCAGGTTGGCATGGCTGAGCTTCGCCTTGCGGAAGATGCCGAGCGGCACCATCGGATCCTTGTGCCGGGATTCGACAACGAGGAAGAGGCCGATCAGCACTGCGGCGGCAACGAGCGAGCCCCAGGTCGGGACCGCATTCCAGCCCTCGGCAGCGGCATTGGTGATGCCGAAGACGAAGAGCAGCAGGCCGGGGGTGATGGTCAGCGCGCCGGCCCAGTCGAAGGAGGGGCGCTTGCCGCCGAGCGCCACGTCGCGCGGCAGCACATAGGGAGCGGCGATCAGTGCAAGGATCGCCACCGGGGCGCCCATGACCAGCGTCGCCCGCCAGCTGATGATGGTGGCGGCACCGCCGAGAACCATGCCGAGCACGAAGCCGGTCGCCCCCGTCGAGGCGAAGACGCCGAGCGCCTTGGCGCGGGCATTGCCTTCCCCGAAGACGGAGAGCAGCAGGGCGAGTGCAGCAGGCGCGGTAAAGGCGGCGGCGATGCCCTTGATCAGACGGGCGGCGATCAGTGTCGGGCCGCTGTCCACGAAGCCGCCGGCGATGCTGGCGGCGGCGAAGACAGCGAGCGACCAGAGGAAGACGCGGCGATGGCCGAAGACATCGGCGACGCGGCCGCCGAGCAGCAGGAAGCCGCCATAGCCCAGCACATAGGCGCTGACGGCCCATTGCAGCGAGGTGGCCGGCATCCCAAGTTCCGCCTGGATGGCGGGCAGCGCCACGCCGATGGTGGAAACATCCATGGCATCAAGGAAATTGGCGGCGCAGAGCAGCAGCAATGCCAGCCCCGCGCCCCTTGGCGATTGGGAGAGTGTCATCGAAATCGTTCCTTTCGGCTGCCGCGGTTGGGAGGAAGCGGCAGGGAACGAGAAAATGACCATCTCCTAATCCTATTGCAAATTGATAGTACCCATGGCAGGTATTACTGATAATGATAAACGATGCGACCCTTAGAAAGATCGACCTGAACCTGCTTCTCGCCTTCTCGGTGCTGATGCAGGAGCGCAATGTCAGCCGCGCGGCCGAACGGCTGCTGCTCGGGCAGCCCGGGCTTTCAGCCGCCCTGAAGCGATTGCGGGAGGCGCTGAACGACGAACTTTTCGTGCGCGTCGGGCGTGGCTTGCAGCCGACGCCGCGGGCGCTGTCGATCGCGCCGGTCATCGAGGAGGCGCTCACCTGCATCGAGAAAGCCATCCGTCCACCCGCCGCCTTCGAGCCCGCAAGCTATGAAGGCGAGTTCCGCATCAGCATGTGCGACAATCTCGAGACCGCCTTCTTCGGCCCGCTGGCGGCGCGCCTGCGGCGGCTGGCGCCCGGCGCGAAGCTGATCGGCGTCGCCTCGGAAAAGCGAGAGGCGGCCAAGCTTCTCGATGACGGCGCCTATGACTTCAGTGTCGCCGTCCATGACGAACCGGCCTCATGGCACGTACGGGAGCCGCTGTTCGAGCAATGCTCGATGTCGATTTACGACCCCACTCAGCTCCATCTGAAGGCACCGCTCGGCCTCGCCGATTTCGTCGCCAACCCGCATATTACCATCGCCTATGACAGCGACGTGGCGGCGACCACGCTGGACATCGCGCTTGCCCGCATCGGCCAGAAGCGGACGGTTGCCGCCAGCGTGCCCCGCTTCTCGGCGCTGCCGACGGCGCTGAAGGCAATGCCGGCGATCGCGACGGTGCCCGAAGCAATCGCCCGTTGCATGGCACAGCTGCACGGCCTGGCGATCGCCAGGCTGCCCTTCGACATTCCGGCCGATCCCGTCTCCATGCTTTACCGCCGCGTCGACCAGGCCGACGGCCGGGCCGTCTGGTTCCGCAGACTGTTCATCGAGGTGGCATCGGCCGCCCTCGAAGCCTCCGGATGCACGACCACGATTGCGAAAAAAGCCGCTGCTTAACGACTTGTTTGCCAAGCTGCCTTAAAAAAGCCGATCACGAAATGTGTTTGGCATAATCGGGAACGTGAGGTACAACGTCTCGCCGAGTGATTTGGGGCTGGACCGATAAAACTTGGGAGGCACTGCCGTTGAGGGGCAAAACCATCTCCGCGATTTTGTTCGCAGGACTGGCCGTCACGGGTTGCAGCACGGCCAACGAGCCGGACGCACTCGATGCCAAAGCAACGCCCGCAGCGAAGAAGACAGTCGCCGCCGCTCCGGGCAAAGTCACCTATAATTACACCGCCAAGGACCGCGAGTGCCTGAAGCGCGCGATGTATTTCGAATCCGAGCATTCGGATCGTGATGGCTATATGGCCGTCGGTACTGTGGTGATGAACCGCCTGACCTCGCAGGCCTATTCCGATTCCATCTGCGGTGTTGTCGGCCAGAAGAAGCAGTTTGCGCCTGGCGTCCTGACCCGCACAGTCGAGCCGGTTGCCGAGCCGCAGCTCGATGCTGCCGCCGACGACATTCTGCGCGGCGCCCGCCATCCGGGCGTCAAGGAAGCGATGTTCTTCCATACCGAGGGGCTGAGATTCCCCTATGGCAATATGCACTACGTCACCGCCGCCGGCGGCAACGTCTTCTACGAGAAGCGCGGCAAGGACGGCGAATTGCAGACGCCGGCGCCGATGCCTTCCTATGAAGTCGCGATGAACTACGTTTCCAACGACCAGCGCTCGGGCGCCGTCCAGTTCGCCGGCGTCGAGCAGTATAGCGCTGCGCCGCAGCCGGCCCCGGCAACGCCTGCCGTCGGCGCTCCGCCGCCGCCTTCGACACAGGTCGCCTATACGCAGGTCGCCGCCGCTGATCCGGATGGCCCGGCGCCGTTCGAAATCCTGCTGCCGGAGACCGGCCCGGTCCCGGCTGCGATGCCCGGCGAAGCCGCACCCGCCCTGGCCCTCCAGCCCGCCTCCACAGGCTCGCTGCCGCAGGCCTCACAGATGCAGATGCAATTCCAGGCGCAGCCGGCACCCCAGACCCTGCAGGCACCACAGCTGCAGCCCGCCGCCGATGTGCTGACCCCGCCCACCCGCGTCGTCCTGCCAACGCCGCGCCCGGCCTACAACAGCGCATCGCTCAATCTCGGGCCGCTGCGCGCCGGCGGCTAAAGGCGGATCGCTCCATTGAAAAAAAGCTCCCTGGCTTACGCCACGGGAGCTTTTTATTGGGCTTACGTCTTCGCTTGATTACCGCGTCTTGCCCTCATCGGCCTGCATCACATCAGGCGCGAAGCGGCCGCGTTCGTCGGCTTCCATCAGCTCGTTGCTGACATTGCGGATATGGCGGGCCATCGCCTTGTAGGCGGCGTCGGGATTGCGCAGTTTGAGCGCCGTCAGAACCGCATGGTGATCGCCGATCCACAGCGGCCGGACGCTGGGTGCGTGAATGTGCTCATGCAGCTTCTTCCACATCAGCGACTCGTCGCGCTGCACCCAGAGCGCCTCGACGATCGAGACGATGATCGCGTTGCCGGTCATCCGGGCGATGGTCATGTGGAAATCGCGGTCGCCCTTTTCGTTGAGCAGGGTGACATCGGTCTCGTGTTCCATCTGCGCAATGCATTCTTCGAGCACCGCGATATCGTAATTCGTCGCCCGCTCGGCGGCCATCGCCGCCGCGCTGGATTCGATCGCAAGCCGGGCTTCCAGTAACTCAAACGGTCCCGGCCCGGCATCGGCATTGATCTTGTCGAAATTCACCTGGTTGCCGCGGACCGGCAGCACGACGATACCGGCCCGGCCCTTCACTTCGACGAGGCCGCGCATTTCGAGCGCGATCACCGCCTCGCGCACGACGGGGCGGCTGACCTCGAGCTCTTCCGCAAGCTCGCGCTCGGAAGGCATGCGCCAGTCGGGATTCTTGACATTCGCCTCGATCATCCGGGCGATCCGCCGCGCGACGATCTGGTAGAGCCGCTGTTCCCCCTGGACCCTCAGCGGTGGTGCGGCTGCTTCCATCTTCTTCTCCTTGCGCGCCACCCTCTAAAGCCGGGTGGCGCCGTTTCGATAACCAGCCTCAGGCGCTGGCGGCCATGCGGCGCTCTTCTTCGGGCAGCCACGACCGGTAGAGCGGGTGCTCCGCCGTGATCGGCATCGGCGTCGGTTTGCCGGTGCGCTGCGAATAATAGGCAGCGCTGACGAGTTCCAGCGAATTGCGCGCATCCTGCAGCGTCACCGGCGGCTCCTTGCCGTCGATGATTGCCTGATGGAAGAGCTCGAACTGGCGGGTGTAGCCGTCTTCCGTCGGCTCATAGCCGGCAAGCGCGTCATCGACCCGCTTCTGGTGCTCTTCGGTCCCGGCGATGAAGGTCCAGGGATCGCGGCCCATCGTGTAGGGCTCAAGGATGCTTTCGGCAACGAGATCGTGGAAGCAGAAACGCAGGCGCGAGATCTCCTTGCGGGAACCGAGCGTCATCGACAGCGTTGCCAGCGAGCCGTTCTGCATCTTGACGGCAAGCGCCATCGTGTCCTCGACCTCGATCTTGTTCACCAGCGTCGCGCCATAGGCGAAAACTTCAGCGCAGGCGCCATGCACGTAGTTCAGCATGTCATGGGCGTGGATCGCGTGTCCGAGAAGGCCGCCGCCGAGTTCACTCTTCCACTTGCCGCGCCACGGAACTTCGTAATAGGCGGGACCGCGCCACCAATGGGTCTCGATCGTCGTCATGAACGGGCGGCCGGTCAGGCCGAGTTCGATCAGCCGCTTCAGCTTCTGCAGGCCGGATCCATAGCGATACTGGAAGATCGGCATCAGCTTCTTGCCCGAGCGGGCGACAATGCGGCTCATCTCATCGACATCGGCAATCGAGCCGAAAAGCGGCTTCTCGCAGATGACATGCTTGCCTAACTCGATACCCTTCTTGCAGAGCTCGAAATGCGAATCCGGCGGGGTCGAGACGTCGATGATGTCGAGATCGTCGCGGGCGAAGAGCTCGTCGGCATTCTGCGTATATTCGGGGATGCCGTGCTTGGCGCACAATTCGCGGCCGCGATCTTCATCGAGAGAGCAGAGAACGGGAACCTCGAAGAGATCCTTGTTCCAGTCGTAGCCGATCATGTGGCGGGCGGCGATACCGGCGCCGATGACGCCAACGCGCAATTTCTTGGTCATGATATCTCCTCCTAGCGTCCGCCGAGCCGGACGGCCTTGGTCTGCGCTTCCAGCGAAAGGCGGCAGACCTCATAGACATGCGCCTGGGTCATCGCCGTTTCGGAGCGGTCGCGAACGTCGGCGGTGAAGGCGTCGAAGTAATCGAGCTTTTCGTCGCTGCAATCGATGTGCCTGTTTTCCGTGCCGTTGACCAAGAACAGGTGGTCCTTGCCGGGACGGCCGGAAATATCGATGTACTTGCGCAGCTCGATATAGCCTTCGGTGCCGAGAATGGTCAGGCGCCCGTCACCCCAAGTGCCGAGACCTTCGGGGGTGAACCAGTCGACGCGGACATAACCGGAACCGCGATCCGAGCGCAGCAACACCTCGCCGAAATCCTCGAACTTCGGCTTTTCCGGCATGCCGAAATTGCCGATGGAGCTCGCGACGACCTCGCCCGTGGTCGAGCCGGTATAGAACAGGAACTGATCGACTTGGTGCGACGCGATGTCGACGATGATGCCGCCGAAAGCTTCGGGATCGAAGAACCAGTCCGGCCGGGTCGGCAGCTGCAGCTTGTGCGGCCCCATGCCGATCGTCTGGATGACTCTTCCGACCGCACCTTCCTTGACGAGCTTGCCCGCCTTGACGGCGGAACGCACGCAATGGCGCTCCGAGAAGCAGATCGAGAAGATACGGCCGGTCTCGGCAACGGTCTTCTTAACCTCTTCCAGCTGTGCGAAAGTGGTGACGCCAGGCTTGTCGGTCATCACATCCTTGCCGGCCTTCATGGCGCGGATCGCCAGACCGGCGCGATCGCGCGGGATCGCGGCGATGCAGATGACATTGATGGACGGATCGGCAAACAGCGCCTCGCGATCAATCTGCGGCGTATCCGGATAGGTTTTCTTGAAATTATCGAGCAGCGCCGGGACCGAAGTTTTCGGGCAATAGCCGACAAACTCCCCACCCGCCGCAAGCAATCCCTTCACGTGATCGAACGTATGCCCATGGTCGATCCCGACGACGGCAAATCTCAACATTTTGGTATATTCCTCCTGCAAAGACCGTGGGAGCGCGGCCTCTCTTCTCCTCAATCTGGTCAAACCAGATACTCAAACCCCACAGCTGTCAAGAATGTTTTTGCGCGCCATATGCGACAAATGCGGCGCATACCGGCGTGTATCAGGCTTTTAGAAATTTCTTTCCGAAAGGCGGTTGACAATCTGGTAAGACCAGACATGTTTTAGACAGATCGCCTGACTGGGCGGGAGGCCCTTAGCCGCGATCGCTGGAGGAGCTTGAATATGAAACTCACCCGCATTGGCCTGTGGGCAGCGTCTGCGCTGCTTGCAGCCACGGCGCTGACGGGTATTGCCCGGGCGCAGGAAATCACAGTCTTCTGCGACGACCTCGGCTTCGGCTGCCCGACCATGGAACCGGTCGTCAAACGCTTCGAGCAGGAAAATTCAGGCATCAAGGTGAAACTGGAGGTCGTGCCCTACCAGTCGCTGGTCGAGAGCCTGCCGGTGCAGCTGGAATCCGGCCAGGGACCGGATGCCGCTATCATCACCGATCTCGGCGGCCTCAGCCGCTACTATCTCGATCTCACGCCCTATGTCGATGCCGCGAATTTCGACAAGGAATATCACCAGACGCTTCAATGGCTGCGCGGTCTCGATCCGAACGGCAAGGCGATCAACGGCATGCCGACGACGCTGACGGTGAACGGCGCCTATGTGAACCTGACGCTGTTCGAACAGGCAGGCGTGCCCGTGCCGAAGGAGGGAGCGACCTGGGCCGAGTGGGCGGATGCCACCCGCAAGGTCGCAAAGGCCACCAATACCGAATTCGCGATGGAAATGGACCGTTCCGGCCATCGCTTCGCCAGCCTGGCAATCAGCTACGGCGCCGAACTCGTCGACGACAAGGGTCAGCCGGTCATCGACAAGGGCCTGAAGGATGCCGTCGAGCAATTCGTTGCCTGGCACAAGGACGGCACGATGCCGATGGACCTCTGGGGTGCCGTCGGCGGCGCAACGCACCGCGAGTTGTTCTCCGACTTCCTGAACGCCAAGACCGTGCTCTACTTCGGCGGCTCCTGGACGCTCAGCCAGATGGACCGGGAAGTGGGCGACCTCTTCGATTGGGAAGTGGCGCCAGCCCCCTGCGGCCCGTCGTCCTGCACCGTGATGCCCGGCGGCGGCGCGCTTGTCGGCTTCAAGCATACCAAGAACCCCGAAGCCGTCGGCAAGTTCATCGACTATCTGGCGCAATCGAAGAACAATGCCGAGATCGTCTCGGCAGCGGTCGAGATCCCCGCAGCGAAGTCGCTGATCGAGGGCGGCGTGCAATATCCGGGTGCGTCGAAGCGCACGCAGGAATCGCTTGCGACCTATATCGGCCAGATCCCGAAGATGGCGCCTGCCGCCTACCGCTTCCAGGGCTGGCGCTATCAGCGCGCCATGATGAACGCGATGACGACACGCATCAGCCAGGTGCTGAACGGCGAACTTGACGTCGACACGGCTCTTGCCCGCGTCAAGCAGGATGTCGAGACAGCCATCAAGGCCGCTGGTCAATAAGCCCAGACCCGAAGGAGACGAGCATGGGCATAAAGGCCCAATTCGCAAACACCACCGGCGGCATCGCAATGCTGCCGGCACGGATTGTGGAGCCCGTGATGACCGGGCTGCAGAAGCTCCTCGGTATCAAGCGGATGCCATGGGTCTTCCTCATCCCGAACCTCCTGGCGGTGACCCTCTTCTCGCTGCTGCCCGTCGCCATCAACGTCTATTATTCCGTCACCGGCAGCGACCGGCTCTATCCAAGCGAACGCCCCTATATCGGCGGCTTCAACTACGAGACGCTGTTCGATTGCGGCAATTATCTCGATGCATCGAGCTGCACGACCGATCTCTTCTGGCGAGCGGTCGGCAACAGCCTGGTCTTCGTGCCGATCCAGGTCATCTGCATGATCGGGGTGGCGCTGCTCGCCGCCGTCTGCCTCAACCGGGAAATCCGCGGGCGCGGGTTCTTCCGTGCCGTCTTCTTCTTTCCCGTAATGCTGTCACCCGTCGTCGTGGCGCTGACCTGGCAATGGATCCTGCAGCGCAATGGCGCGCTGAACGGCATCCTGATCTGGGCCGGGCTGTCCCCGGTCAACTGGCTGGTCTTTCCGAACACGGCCTTCTTCTGGTCGGTCTTCGTCACCGTCTGGGCGCATATGGGCTTCTATACGATCATCCTGCTGGCCGGACTGCAATCGATCCCGCGTGACGTCTACGAGGCGGCCAAAATGGACTCTGCTACCAACTGGCGCGTCTTCACCCGCATCACCCTTCCGCTTCTCAAGCCCGTTCTCCTCGTCGTCTTCGTGCTCTGCGTCATCCGCTCGGTGCAGACCTTCGACGAGCTCTATGTGCTGACCGGCGGCGGCCCGGGATCGGCGACCATGCTGATCGTTCAATATATCTACGAGGTCGGCTTTGCGGTGCAGCCGCGCAATTTCGGACTGGCCGCCGCGGCATCGCTGCTGCTCGGTGTCGTGCTCCTGATCTTCACGGGCATCCAGCTCCGCTTGTCGAAAGGTTCGCAGAATGGCTGATGCTGCCCTGTCCAAGTCCGAAACATCGGCCCGCAGCCTGCTTTTCGCACGCCGCGGCCGCAAGCGGCTCGATTTCAGCGACTGGCTGACTTACGGCTTCCTCGTACTTGGCCTGCTGATCATGTTCACGCCGGTTGCCTGGATGGTGCTGTCGTCATTCAAGACGCAATCGAGCCTGCAGGAATTTCCGCCGAGCATCCTGCCCTATGCGAGCGAGACGGTCACGGTCGAAGGCTTCGACCAGCCGCTGCCGCTCTTCGACGTGACGATGAAGGACGGCAGCAAGGATCGTCTGGCGCAGATCCGCCGTGTCGGTAAGAACGCCCAGATGATCGACCCCGACAATCCGGCCGCCGGCCGGGTCACGATCGCGGTGACGGATGCTGTGCCTGTCCGAAAGTTGCGCCTCGCAACCGAGAATTATACGAACCTTGTCGCGAGCTCCGGCCAGGCGATCGGCCTCTATGTCTATAACAGCCTGTTCATCACCGTCGTGGCGACGATCATCACGCTGATCATGAACTCGATGGCGGCCTTCGCGCTGTCGAAATACCGTTTCGCCGGCAGCAACGTTGCGCTCGTCTCGATCCTCTCGACGCTGATGATCCCGGCGACTGTCGTGCTCGTTCCGACCTATCTGATCGTCTCCGAGCTCGGTCTCGTCGGCAATCTCTGGGGCGTGATCCTGCCGACCGTGGCGACACCGACCGGGGTTTTCCTGCTGCGCCAGTATATGCTGACGATCCCGGACGAACTGATCGAGGCCGCCCGCATGGACCACGCCAGCGAATGGCGGATTTTCTGGCGCATCGTCCTGCCGCTGTCGTCGCCGGCGCTTGCCGTTGTCGCGATCTTCTCGATCCTGTCGCGCTGGAACGACTTCCTGCTGCCGCTCGTCGTCCTCAACAAGCGCGAGGTCTACACGCTGCAGCTCGCTCTCAATTCCTTCCAGAGCGAATTCGAGGTGCGCTACGACATGCTGCTCGCCATGACGACGCTGACGGCGCTGCCGCTCGCCTGCGCCTTCATCTTCCTGCAGCGCTACATCACCACGGGCATCGCTTCCACAGGCATCAAGTGAGTTTTATCCATGGCCAATCTCGTTCTCGAAAATGTCAGGAAATCCTTTGGTGCGCTGGAGGTGATCCCGAGCATCAACCTCGATATCAAGGACGGCGAATTCGTCGTCTTCGTCGGACCGTCGGGCTGCGGCAAGTCGACCTTGCTACGGATGATCGCCGGCCTTGAGGAGACGACGGGGGGCGATATCCGCATCGACGGCGGCAGCGTTATCGACACGCCGGCGGCCGACCGCGGTGTCGCCATGGTGTTTCAATCCTATGCGCTCTATCCGCACATGACGGTGCGCCAGAACCTGAGCTTCGGGCTTGAAAACATCCACATGCCGAAGGAGGAGATCAACAAGCGCGTCGAGGCCGCAGGGCGACTGCTGCAGATCGATGCGCTGCTGGAGCGCCGGCCGCGTCAGCTTTCCGGCGGCCAGCGCCAGCGCGTCGCGATCGGCCGGGCGATCACCCGTGATCCGAAGATCTTCCTCTTCGACGAGCCGCTTTCCAACCTCGATGCCGAGCTGCGCGTGCTGATGCGCGTCGAGATCACCAAGCTGCACGAGCGCCTCGGCAACACGATGATCTATGTGACGCACGATCAGATCGAGGCCATGACCATGGCCGACAAGATCGTCGTTCTGCGCAAGGGCGTGGTCGAACAGGTCGGCGCGCCGCTTGAGCTCTACAACAAGCCGCGCAACACCTTCGTCGCCGGCTTTATCGGCTCGCCGCGCATGAACTTGATCGACGGCCAGATCACCGCTTCAGGCAGCGGCTCCGTCACTTTCGAGGGCAATGGCCTTCCTCCGCTAACGCTGCCGCTCGGGATCGACCTTCCCGTCGGCGCCAAGGCGACGCTCGGCATCCGCCCGGAGGACATCATCGTCGGCGACACCGGCTGGCCGGCGAACCTGACCGTCGCAGAACAGCATGGCGCCAACAGCTATCTGCATTGCACCTTGCAGAACGGAGAGCCGATCCTCGTGCACCAGCAGGGGCAGAGCCGGGTCGAGCGCGGCGATACACTGAAGATCGCACCACGGGCCGGCCATTGGCACCTTTTCGACGAGCAGGGATTGCGCATCGACACGCAATAGCCAGCTCAAAGGCCGCGGCGTTTTGGCGAGGAACAGAAAGCAGATCTGACGCGTTCTCCCGGCTGTTCCTCCCTCATGAACGAGAGCCGCCGTGACCCAGACCAAGCGCAAGACACCGCAACTGGATGAAGACGAACGCGTGGAGACGGGGAAGGGCGCGAGCCCGCAGACGGCAAGTCCCGAAGCAGAGCAGCGGGACGAGACGGAAGAGAAGAAGCCGTCGATCATCCGCCGCCATCCGCTGGCAACGCTGCTGATCGTCGTCGCGATCATTGCCGTTGCCGTGATCGGCTATTTCGTCTGGCTCATCTATTTCCATCCCTATGAAAGCACCGACGACGCCTTTATCGATGCGCGCAGTTTCTCGGTTGCGGCCAAGATTTCCGGTTATGTGGCGGATGTTCCGGTCTCCGATAACCAGCATGTCGATGCTGGTGCGGTGATCGCCAAGATCGATCCGCGCGACTACCAGATCGCGCTGGATCAGGCGAACGGGCAGATCGGCGTTGCCAAGGCGGCAGTCGCGAGCGCCGATGCGCAGATTGCGGCTGCGGGTGCGGCGATCGACGAGGCGAAGGCGCAGCAGACATCGGCGGCTGCGGCCCTCCAATATGCCAAGGACGAGAACGACCGCCAGCAGCAGCTGGTGAAAAGCGGCGCGGGCTCCGAACAGGCGGCCCAACAGGCCGCATCGACGCTCCGCCAGGGCCAGGCGAGCTATGCCCAGTCGCAGGCAAGCGTGACCTCGGCCGTCAAGAACCAGGCCGCGGCCGAGGCGCAGAAGGCAAGCGCTATCGCCAGCCTGCATCAGGCCGAGGCGCAGGCCGAAGCCGCACAGCAGAACCTCGACTATACGACGATCACCGCCGCCCAGCCGGGCCGCGTCGTCAAGCTCAGCGGATCCAAGGGCCAATATGTGCAGGCCGGTCAGGCGATCTCGATGTTCGTGCCGGACGAAATCTGGGTGACCGCCAATTTCAAGGAAACCCAGCTGACCGACATGCGTCCGGGACAGCCGGTCGATGTGACGATCGATGCCTATCCGGACCATGTGCTGAAGGGAAAGATCGATTCCGTGCAGCCCGGCTCCGGCACCGCCTTCTCGCTGCTTCCGGCCGAGAACGCGACGGGCAACTACGTGAAGGTCACCCAGCGCGTGCCGGTCAAGATCGTGGTCGACAACTGGCCGAAGGATATCGCCATCGGCCCCGGCATGTCGGTGATCCCGACGGTGACGGTGCAGCCGAGGAACTGAGATGAGCGGCGCAGCAACCACGGCCGGAGGCGCACCAAAAGCTGCGTCCGGCACCTCGAACCCATGGCTCATCGCGATGGTCGTGTCGCTCGCGACCTTCATGGAAGTGCTCGACACGACGATCGCCAACGTGGCGCTGCGCTACATCTCCGGCGGACTGGCCGTCAGCGCCGACGAGGCCTCCTGGGTCGTCACCACCTATCTCGTCTCGAACGCGATCATTCTGGTTGCCTCAAGTTTCATCGCCAAGCGCTACGGGCGGCGGCGCTTCTATCTGCTCTGCCTCGCGACATTCACGGTCGCCTCGATCTGCTGCGGCCTTGCCTGGAACCTCCAATCCCTTCTGGTCTTCCGGATGATCCAGGGCTTTGCCGGCGGCGGCATGGTGCCGATCTCGCAGTCCATCCTCGCCGACTCCTTCCCACCCGCCAAACGCGGCCAGGCCTTTGCGATGTTCGGTGTCGCCGTCGTCGTCGCGCCTGTCATTGGCCCGACGCTTGGCGGCTATCTCTCCGACAATTTCTCCTGGCACTGGTGTTTCCTGATTAACGGCCCAGTCGGCGTCTTCGCCTTCATCCTCGTCTACATGCTGGTGAAGGAGCCTGAGACGCTGAGGAAGGAACGCGCCGAGATGCGCAGGAAGGGGACGCGTTTCGACATCACCGGCTTCCTGCTCGTAGCCACCTTCCTCGGCGCGCTGGAGCTGGTTCTCGACCGTGGCCAGACGGAGGACTGGTTCGGCTCCAATTTCATCATCGTCGTATCGGCGATTTCGGCGCTCGCGCTTCTGCTTGCCATTCCCTGGCTGCTGACGAAATCGAACCCGGTGATCGACGTCCGTCTGCTGGCAAGCCGCCAGTTCGGCGCCTGCGTCATCGTCATGCTGGCGACGGGCGCGATCCTGATCGCCACCACGCAGTTCGTGCCGCAGGTGCTGCAGACCAACTACGGCTACACCGCGACCTGGGCCGGTCTGGCGCTGTCTCCGGGCGGGCTGGTGACGATGGCAATGATGTTTGCGGCCGGCCGCCTGACCGGCATGTTCCAGCCGAAATATCTGATCGCCATCGGCATGGGCATCATCGCGCTTGCCATGTGGGACATGACGCGGCTGAACGCCGACCTGAACTTCGGCTTCTTCGTCTGGTCGCGTCTCTATCTCGGCCTCGGCCTGCCGCTGATCTTCATCCCGATCACCGCGGCCTCCTATGATGGCCTGCGCCCCGACCAGACCGACCAGGCCTCGGCGCTGATCAATGCGGCGCGCAATACCGGCGGCTCGATCGGCGTGTCGATCGCCTCGAACGTGCTGGCGCATCGCGAACAATGGCATCAGAGCCGGCTCGTGGAGCACGTGATCCCGTCGGATCCCGGCTATACCAATGCCTTCAACCAGGCGACCCAGTTCTTCACCGACCGCGGCTCAAGCCTGCTCGACGCGCAGGCGCAGGCGACAGGCTGGATCGGCACGCAGGTGCAGACGCAGGCGAGCTATCTCGCCTATATCGACGTCTTCCATGTGCTGATGGTGATCTCGGCGCTGATGGTGCCGCTGGCGCTGATCCTGCGGCGCATCGACCTGAAACACGGCGCTGCGCCCGGCGGCCACTAAAAGTTCAGTGGCCGTCGACCGGGACCGCTTCCTCGGGGACTGTCTCTTTCAGGTTCTTGCGGTGGAAGATGAAGAGGCCCGCAAACACGATGATGACAGCGCCGACGATGATCTGCGCATCCGGCACGTCGCTGAAGAAGACATAGCCAAGCACGATCGCCCAGAGCAGCAGCGTATATTGCAGCGGTGCGAGAAGCGAAGCGGGCGCGAGTTTCAGCGCCCGGGTAATCAGCAGATGCGCGCAGGTGGCAACGACACCGAGAAGCAGCATGCCGCCCCAGTCGATCATGCTCGCCTGCCGCCAGTCGCCGGTCAGGAGCACCACGGCGATACCGGTCGCCAGCGCCGCAAGTGTCTGCCAGGTCACCAGCGTCGTGTCGCTGGTAGAGCGCAGATAGCGGTTCATGACGAGCGTCAGCGCGAAGGAGAGACTGCCGGCCAGGCCGAAGAGCGACGGCAGCGACAGCATCGCCGAGGAGGGACGCAGCGCAATGATGACGCCGACAAAGCCGACGAACACCGCGAGCCAGCGCCGCCAGCCGATCTTTTCGCCCAGGAAGAAATGCGACAGCGCCGCAACGTAGATCGGCCCGGCCATATAGAAGGTCATGACATCGGCAAGCGGCAGATAGGCGACCGCCGCATAAAAGAGGCCGACATCGCAGGTGGTCATCAGCACCCGCATCAGATGGAGCGGTTTCCGCTCGACCCGGAACAGCGCGCCCGGCCCCTGGCGGGCAATCATCGGCCCAAGCACGATGAAGGCGCCGACGGAGCGAATGACAAGCACCTGGCCGACCGCGAAGCTCGCCACCAGCCATTTGCCCATCGCATCGTTCAGCGCGAAAAGCATATCGCCGATCAGCATGAAGACGATGCCTGTCATGATGACGTTTCCGGCTGCCGCCGTCGCTGAACTCGGTTTCATTTTTCCTGCATTGCCCCGCTATGCCGGCGCAATCGGCGCCGAATGCGGCTTCGTCCTTAACCGCAGCGATGTCAAGCGTTCGATGATGCTAATTCGCGCGAAGAGAGTTTGGGGATGGATCAGTGGATGGTTCGCTGCGGCGTGGGGGACGTCGCGGGAACGGGTTTGGCGCTGCTGTGGAGATCGGCAGCGGCGGCGGCGAGCCCCAGAAGCGCGGTTCTCAGCTGTGCATCGGTGCTTTTGCCGGCACCAAGTTCGAAGACGGCACCCCACAACTCATCCGCGATCACGCGCAGATTGTCATGGCCGCCGCCAAGCAATTCACAGATGTTCTCGACCTTGAGGACCGTATCCTGCACCAGGTCTCGCTTCCCGACATCGGAAAGATCAGTGACTTTATTGGCAACCGACACAAGCTTTATGACAAGTGCAGGAATTGTTTCTTCGCGATACATCAAATTCCCCGTCTACTGATTGCAGTATAATCGGATATTCGTCGCGATTCTACCGCCCCCAATTGGGTGAAACGGTGAAAAAGTCCGGGCTGGAACGACTGCACTGTGGAAAACGGCCCGGTGGCGGGCTATGCCGTTACCCAGTTGAAGGCCAATGCGTTTCCGGAGGCTCCCATGACGCCCGATTCCACCCTCGCCGCCCTTGCCGAAGAAGCCAAGGGATGGCGCCGCACCATCCACCAGCACCCGGAGCTGCTTTTCGATCTGCCGAAGACATCGGCGCTCGTGACCGAGAAGCTGAAGGAATTCGGCTGCGATGAAGTGGTGACCGGGCTCGCCACATCCGGCGTCGTTGCTGTCATCAACGGTTCGCGCGGCGCGGGAAAGACGATTGCGCTCCGCTGCGATATGGACGCCCTGCCGATGTCGGAGCAGACGAACCTGCCCTATGCCTCCAAGGTCGAGAACATGATGCATGCCTGCGGCCATGACGGGCATACCGCCATGCTGCTTGCGACCGCCAAGCATCTCGCCGCCAACCGCGATTTCGCCGGCAAGGCCGTCCTGATCTTCCAGCCGGCTGAAGAAGGCGGCGGCGGCGGCCGGGTGATGATCGAGGAAGGCGTGCTCGAGCGCTTCGGCATCGAGGAAGTCTATGGCATGCATAATGAGCCGGGTCTCGCGGTCGGTTCCTTTGCGATCCGCAGCGGCCCGCTGATGGCCGGCGGCGACCGCTTCGTCATCACCATCAACGGCAAGGGTGGTCATGCCGCCTCTCCGCATCTCAGCCACGACCCCGTGGTCGTCATGGCGCATATGATTTCCGCGCTGCAGTCGATCGCCTCGCGCTTCACCGATCCCTTCGATCCGGTTGTCGTGTCGATCACCTATGTCAACGGCGGCAGCGACCGGGCGCTGAACGTCATCCCGCCCGCCGTCAAGATCGGCGGCACGATCCGCACCATGCAGCCGAAGACCCGCAAAGCCGTCGAGGCCCGCTTCCGCGACGTGGTCACCATGACCGCCAAGGCCTTCGCCGCCGAGGCCGAGATCGACTGGCGCCCGGGCTACCCTGTGACCGTCAACGATGCCGAGAAGACCAAGGTCGCCGTATCGGCCGCCCGCCGCGTTGCCGGCGACGGCCGCGTCGACGACAACTATCCGCCGACCATGGGTTCGGAAGATTTCTCGTACATGCTGGAGAAGCGGCCCGGCGCCTTCATCTGGCTCGGCAACGGCGACAGCGCCGACCTGCACAACCCGGCCTATGATTTCAACGATGACGCGATCATTCACGGCGTCAATTACTGGCTGGCGCTGGTCGCGCAGCAGCTGGCGCCCACAGCGAAATAATCCGGCCCGCCGAGAAACAGGACACAGAGATGACCGACACTTCCACATTGACGCTCGCCGAGCTCGAAGCCCGCGTCGTGGCGATTTTCCGCAAGGCCGGGATGAATGCCATCCAGGCAGCGGCCGTCACCCGGGTGATCACCGCGGGCGAGCGCGATGCCTGCAAATCGCACGGCATCTACCGTATCGAAGGTGTGCTGCGCACCATCAAGGCGGGCAAGGTGACGCCGGATGCAGTGCCCGAAGTCGAGCCGCAGCCGGAGCAGTCGGCAATCGTCAAGGTCAATGCCAAAGGCGGCTTTGCCAATCCGGCTTTCGAACTCGGCCTGCCGCTGCTTGCCGAGCGCGCCCGCACCTCCGGTCTTGCGGCCCTCGTCATCAACGACTGCACGCATTTCTCAGCGCTCTGGCCGGAGGTCGAGGCGGTCGCCGCCGAAGGTCTCGCCGCCATCGTCATGTGCCCAAGCTATGCGACCGTCGCACCGGCAGGCGGCAATAAACCACTGCTCGGCACCAACCCGCTCGCCTTCGGCTGGCCGCGCCCCGACAAGACGCCTTACGTCTACGACTTCGCCACCTCGGTCGCCGCTCGCGGCGAAATCGAGCTGCATCGCCGCGCCGGAAAGAAACTGCCCGAGGGCTGGGCGATCGACGCCAACGGCGAGCCGACCATCGAGCCGGAAGCTGCACTTGCAGGCGCCATGCTGCCCTTCGGCGGCCACAAGGGCTCGGCGATCAGCACGATGGTCGAACTGCTCGCCGGCATCATGATCGGCGACCTCACCAGCCCCGAGGTCCTCGATTATCTCGGCACCACGACGCTCGCCCCACGCCACGGCGAACTGGTGCTTGCCTTCTCGCCGAAGGCCTTCGCGGCCGGCCGCGCCGGTGATCCCTTCGCCCGCGCCGAACTGCTCTTCGAAGCCATCGCCGGCCAGGGCGCTCGGCTTCCGTCGCAGCGGCGGTATACGGCACGCGTGAAGTCGCTTGCCGAGGGGATTGTGCTGACCAAGCCCGAGATCGAGCAGCTTGATCGTCAGCTGGCGCTTGGTTTGGATTCTGTTGGCTGAGCGGAGCCCCCTCACCCTACCCACCGGGGTCGAGCCAACGGTCTCGACCCGTCCTTAGGACCTCCGAGGGGAGAAGGGATGCGAGGCGCGGACGCTTGCGCTTGCCGCGAGGTGAGGAGCCAGGTCGCGCCACCAACCACACGCTCCCTCATTGCTTTGCTTGTCGCAGGAGTGAGGGAGCGTGGGCGAGCGCGAGGACCAACTCGAGCCTCTTTTCATATGAAGTAAAATCGCTATATTCTTTCCAAGGAAAGGATAGCCGCATGCCTGTACCAAGCCCCGATCAAACCCGCGCGATCGCCGAAGCCGCCGTCATCACCAAAGCCGCCGTCAACGCTGCCGATCGGCTTGGCATCAGCGCGCGCACATTGTCAGCCGTGCTCGGCGTTTCCGAAGCTACCGTTTCGCGCATGAAGCGGCAGGATCATCTGCTGGAGCGCAACAGCAAGCCGTTCGAGCTCGCCATCCTGCTGGTGCGGCTGTTCCGCTCGCTCGATGCGATCGTCGGCGGCGACGAGGCGGTGGCGCGGCAGTGGCTGCGCAATGCCAATACGGCGCTCGGCGCCACGCCCCTCGACAAGATCGTCAGCATATCAGGCCTCACCGATGTCCTTGCCTATCTGGACGCCCGCCGCGCTGTCGTCTGAGTTGCGTGCCATCTCCGGCCACTTCTGGCGGCTGGTGGAGGCGCAGCATCAGATCTCGA
This sequence comes from Rhizobium sp. Rhizsp82, assembly GCF_047325115.1. Taxonomy (NCBI): domain Bacteria; kingdom Pseudomonadati; phylum Pseudomonadota; class Alphaproteobacteria; order Hyphomicrobiales; family Rhizobiaceae; genus Rhizobium; species Rhizobium sp. Rhizsp82. The sequence goes on from NZ_CP168571.1 coordinate 304,621, forward strand.
CGCTGAAGCTCGTCGATACGCTGGAGGAGCAGTCGCTGCTCGAAAACCTGCTGGAAGAGAGCAAGCCGGCATTGCCGCCTGAATGTCAGGGGCTGGATTATCTGCTGGCGACGCCTTTCCGCTACAGCGCCGTCTATCCGCACGGCTCGCGCTTCCGCCGGGCAGGGCGCACGCTCGGGGTCTTCTACGCGTCGGAAAAGGTCGAGACGGCGCTGTCGGAAATGGCCTTCTACCGCCTGCTGTTCTTCGCGGATTCGCCTGATACACCGCTGCCCGCCAATGCCGCCGAATATACCGCCTTTTCGGCACCGGTTTCGACCAGGGCAGCGCTCGATTTGACGGCCCCGCCGCTCGACCGCGACCGCGCCGCATGGACGGACCTGCAGAATTACGAGCCATGCCAGGCGCTGGCCGAAGCCGCCCGCGCTGCCGGTGGCGAAGCGATCCTCTATGAATCCGTGCGCGATCCCCGTCATGGCCGCAATATTGCGCTGCTGACCGCCAGCGTCTTCAGCGCCCGCGAACCCACCGAGCGGCAGACCTGGCGCATCCGGCTGTCGGCCACGGGCGTTCAGGCGATCTGCGAATTTCCGAAGGTCAGGATCGGTTTCTCGCGCGCCGATTTCGGCGCCGATCCGCGCATCGCGCCCTGATCAGCAGAGCGACAGCAGCATCGCGCGCAACCCGTCGCCATTGGCGCCAGGCAGCTTGTCTTCCAGCATCGCATGCGTGCTCTGCCAGATCGGCACGGCAGCGGCGAGCGCCGATTTGCCCTCGGCCGTCAGGCTCAGGAGCCGCGAGCGCTTGTCTTTCGGGCTCGGCGTCACATTTACCCATCCACGGCGCTGCAGCGGCTTCAGGGCGGCGGTCAGCGTCGTCTGGTCCATGGCCAGCAGATTGGCGACCGGCCCCATCGGCGGCGGCTCCGGCCGGTTGAGCGACATCATCAGCGAGAATTGCCCGTTGGTGAGGCCGACAGGACGCAGTGCATCGTCGAACAGCCGGGCGAGGGCCCGCGCGGCCCGCTGAACATGCAGGCAGAGGCAGGTGTCTCGCACCAGAAGCGTTGTGGAATAGGGAATCTCGGCCGAATTTGACATGATCTATTTCTATTGATATCAATCTATTTAGTCAAGCGAAGCAGAACGAAATGCCGGTCCTTGCCGGCCACGCCGGAGGAGGGCGTGCGATCATGCAGAATGCTGTCGTTTCCCGCGAAGAATGGCTCGAAGCCCGCCGCGCGCTGTTGCTCAAGGAAAAGGAAGAGACCCGCCAGCGCGACAAGCTGCGCGCTGAGCGTATGGCGCTGCCCTGGGTCAAGGTCGACAAGGACTATCGCTTCGATACGCCGTCGGGCCAGAAGTCGCTCTCCGATCTCTTCGATGGCCGCAGCCAGCTGATGGTCTATCATTTCATGATGGGGCCGGAATGGAAGGAAGGCTGCACCGGCTGCTCGTTTCTGTCCGATCATGTCGACGGCATGCTGCCGCATCTCAACAATCACGATGTCACCTGGGTTGCCGTTGCCCGCGCCCCGGTCGAGCGGATCGAAGCCTACAAGAAGCGCATGGGCTGGAAATTCCCCTGGGTCTCGTCACTGAACAGCGATTTCAACTTCGACTACCACGTCTCCTTCACGCCCGAGGATCTGGCCAAGGGCAAGGTTTTCTACAATTTCACCGAGATCAAGTCCGAGGATGCCCATGACGAACTTCCCGGCATGAGCGTCTTCTACAAGAACGACAAGGGCGAGATCTTCCACACCTATTCCAACTATGCCCGCGGCGGCGAGGAAGCGCTCGGCACACTGATGGTGCTCGACTGCGCCCCGAAGGGCCGCAACGAGACCTCGACCATGGATTTCGTCAAGCGCCATGACGAATACGAGAGCGCCAGGAACGGTCCATCCTGCTGTCACTGACATCTGCCAGCATCGTTCAAGCCAACATCATTCAAGGGAGGATGAAGGATGATGGAACCTGCAAAGGTGCGCGAGGAGCACCGCTTTCTCGAAAAGCTCGTCGGCACCTGGAGCGTTACGTCCAAGGACATGAGCCCAAACGAGCAATGGACCGAGGTGGTCCGCTCGCTTCACGGCATCTGGTTCGTCGCCGAAGGAAACGGCGACGTGCCGGGTTGTGGCGCCGGAACCACGGTGTTGACCCTCGGCTACTCCGCCTCCAGGGGCAAATATATCGGCACCTGGATCGGCTCGATGATGGACCATATGTGGATCTATGAAGGGGAGATGTCGCCCGATGGCAAGGTTCTTACCCTCTATACCCGCGGTCCTGATTTCGAGTTTTCCGGCGCCGAGCAGGATTACCGCGAACAGATCGCCTTCATAGACGATGACAACCGCACCTTTACCTCATCGGCCAAGCAGGCCGACGGCAGCTGGAAGCAATTCATGCAAGCGCGCTACGCACGCAAGCCGTAATCCCCGGCGCGTCCAGGGCGCCCGATGGAAATGACATCCGATAGTCTGAAAGGGAAAGATCATGGCATCCGATACGCATGGCAAGTTCATATGGTGCGAGCTGATGACGCCTGATCCGGCGGCAGCTGCAAAATTCTACGGCTCGGTCGTCGGCTGGGCGACCAAGGAAATGCCGATGGGCGAGATGGGCGTTTATACGATCTTCGAGGCCAATGGCCGCGGCGTCGCCGGCATGATGCAGTTTCCGGCCGAGCTCGAAGGGCAGGGCATCCCGCCGAACTGGACGGGCTATGTCGCGGTCGATGACGTCGATCAGTCCGCCCGGGATTTCGCCGCCAATGGCGGCAGCGTCCGCCGCCCGCCCGAGGATATCCCGACGATCGGCCGCTTCGCCGTCGTCGCTGACCCGAGCGACGCCGTTCTCTGCATCATGACGCCATTCCCGATGGAAAATGACGACGGCTGGCGGCCGGACATGGCAACGCCCGGCCATGTCGGTTGGCACGAACTGATGTCCGGGGACTGGCAGCAGGCATTCGATTTCTATGCGAAGATCTTCGGCTGGACCAAGGATCACGACTTCGACATGGGCGAGATGGGCACTTATCGCATCTTCGCCGAACACGGAAAGCAGACCGGCGGCATGATGACCAAGCCGGCCGACATGCCGGCGACTTACTGGGCCTATTACTTCAACGTGCCCGAAATCGACAGTGCGATCGAGCGCGTTACATCGGGAGGCGGCAAGATCGTCTTCGGTCCGATGGAGGTTCCGGGCGGCAGCTGGGTGATCAACGGCATCGATCCGCAGGGGGCCTATTTCTGCCTCGTGGCACCCAGGCGCTGACCTCGCAACAAGGGGCGTCCGGCGACCTCCGAAAGCCCCGAATCGACACCTCTCAAGGTTAACGGCGGCCCCTGAAAACAGGGGTCGCCGTTAACCGTTTTGGGGTCTCAAACCCCTTGCTACTTCCTTAATTTTATTCAAATTTTCGCGTTCTGACCCGAAAAGGCCTTCCCAAGGTTAACTGTCCCTGAACATTTTTGGGTGGAAGCATAATCGGCTATATCTTGGTGGTTATATGGGTTTCGCCCGGTGAATCTGAGATGTTGAGGGGCATCAGTCTTGTTTAAAGGCAAAAGAATTTTTGCGGCTCTGTCCGCTACCGTTGCTTTCAGCTTCGCGTTTTCGATTAACGCCGATGCAATGACCTTGCAGCAGGCGATCGAAAAGACGATGAAGACGAACCCGCAGATCTTGCAGGCTGCCAAGGATCGTGAAGCTGTCGAATTTGAGCTGCGCCAGGCACGCGGCCTTTACTTGCCGTCCGTGGATCTTGAAGCTGGTGTCGGCCGCCGCAGGCTGTCCAATTCCAGCACAGGTACGCTGACGTCGGACCATGATTACCTGAAGCCGGGCGAAGTTGGTCTTACCGTTACGCAGACGTTGTTTGACGGCGGCAGCCGCCGCTCGCAGGTCGAGCAGCAGGCCGCCCGCGTCGATGGCGCCTCGTTCCGCGTTCTCGAACGCTCGGAAGCGCTCGCCCTCGAAGTCACGCAGGATTATCTGGAATACATCCTCCAGAACCAGATCGTGAAGGCGGCGCAGGATAACGTCGGCTTCCACAACCAGATCCTCGGCAATATCGAGCAGAGCATCAAGGGCGGTACGCTCACCGATGCCGACCGCCTGCAGGGCGTCGAGCGTCAGCAGGCTGCTCAGGCCCGCCTCCAGGAAGCCAAGGAAGAGCTGGAAGCGACCCGCATCCGCTTCCTCCAGGCCGTCGGCGAGCCGATCACCAATGCGTCCACCCCGCCGTCGGTCAGCAAGTTCCTGCCGAAGACATTGAATGACGCGGTCTTCGTCGCTGCCAAGAACAGCCCGCGCATCTACTCGGCCAATGCCGATGTCGATGCCGCCGATGCCGGCGTTCGCGGGTCGCGCGCCAACTACCTGCCGAAGGTCGATCTCGAAGGCACCGCCCGCGTCGGCGATGACATCGATGGCGACGAAGGCAACACCAACGACTACCAGGTTCGTGTCGTTGCCCGCTGGAACCTCTATCGCGGCGGTATCGATACGGCCCGCGAGCAGGAGCAGATCCGCCGCGCCGGCGAGCAGCGTTACGCGCTGGCTCAGGTGCAGCGCGAAGTCGAGCAGTCGGTCCGTTCCGCTTGGAATGAGCGCACCAGCCGCGGTACCCTTGCCGGTATCCTCGGTAAGCAGGCGCAGACCAACGCCCAGCTCGTTTCGTCCTACCGTCAGCAGTTCGGTGTCGGCCAGCGCTCGCTGCTCGACGTGCTGGACGCGCAGAACACCAATTTCAACACCAGAGTTCTGGCAGACACGGCGCGCGTTGCCTCGCTGTTTGCCGAATACAAGATCCTGGCTGCCTCCGGTAACCTGCTTCAGACCATGAAGCTGCGTCCGGTCGAGCAGGCCAAGGCTTATGCGCGGGAAGAGTTTGTTGTCCCCGCGGGCGTCGCTGATCCGGGTTATGTCGAGCTGCAGTCCACGCAGAAGGCTGGCATGCCCCTGGACCTCCTAGCGCCAATTCGACAGCAGTAGTCGACACGGCCATGGAACAATGCTGAACGTAGCGCTCGAAACTTCCAGCGGCACGCCGCTGCAAACATTCAAAGCCGCTTTCAAGTCTGTGGCTGCGTTCTATGGCCGTCCATCCTCGGATACGGTGCTCTTTTCCGGCCTGCCGGATGAGATCACCGAATCGCTCGAGGTCGACGATGTCGAGCGCATGGCCGAGCGTATCGGCCTGCAGGTCATCAAGCACGAAGAGCGCGATTGCCGCACCGGCAATTTCGACTGTCCTGCGATCGTCGCCTTTGCAGATGGCGGCGTGCTGCCGCTGCTCGAGATCGCCGAAGACGGCTCCTACGTTACCGATATCGTGGCGATCCCGGGTGCGCCAATCCGTATCACGCGGCAGGAGCTCGCGGCGCTGAAGCCACATACGGCTTTCGCCTTCACGCTCTATTATCAGAACGCTTCGGAAGAGGCGCTTGTCGGCAACGCCGTCGAGATCGAGAGGCGCCACTGGCTGGCAACGACGCTGGCGCCCTACTGGCGCACCTATGTCCGCGTCATGGTCGCGGCGCTGTTCATCAACCTCATCGCGCTCGGCTCGCCGCTGTTCACGATGAACGTCTATGACCGCGTGCTACCGAACAAGGCGATGCCGACGCTCTGGGTTCTCTCGGCCGGTATCTCGCTCGCCTATCTCTTCGATTTCCTGCTGAAGACCGCGCGCTCCTCGCTGATCGACTATGCCGGCCGCAAGGCGGATCTGCGCCTGTCGCAGATGATCTTCGACAAGGTGCTGAACTCGACGCTCGCCTCGCGGCCGATGTCGACGGGCGAATATGCCAACCGCGTCACGCAATATGAGTTCGTTCGCGAATTCTTCACCTCGAACACGATCGGCGTCCTCATCGACAGCCTCTTCGTGTTCATCTTCCTGTTCGTGATCTATCTGATCTCCGGCTGGCTCGTCGTCATTCCCGCCGTCGCTCTGGTCGCCTCCGTCGCCATCGGCCTCTGGGCGCAGGCGGCGATCGGCAAGCGCATGGCAACGGCGGCAAACGAGGCCTCGCGCCGACAGTCGCTGCTGGTCGAGACGATCTCGACCATCGAAACGCTGAAGAGCCTACGCGCCGAAGCCACCATGCTGCGCCGCTGGCAGGAACTGACGAAATATTCGAGCCGCACCAGCGAAGACATCAAGCATATCTCCACCAATGCGATCAACACGACGATGCTGATCCAGCAGATGGTCAGCGTCTTCATCGTCATCGCCGGTACCTATGAATTCTCCGAGGGCCGCATCGCCATGGGCGCTATCGTCGCCACCGTGATGCTGGCAAGCCGCGCCGGCGCGCCGCTCGGCCAGATCGCCATGACGCTGGCGCGTTTCCGCCAGGCCACCATGTCGCTGCGCATCCTCGACAAGATCATGGAACAGCCCGACGACCGGCCGTCCACGGTCGGCTTCGTCAACCGCCAGATCGCCCATGGCGGCTTCAGCTTCCAGAACGTGTCGTTCCAGTATCCGGGCTCGGATCACCCTGTCATCAACGGCCTGTCCTTCAATGTCCGCCCCGGCGAAAAGATCGGCATTATCGGCCGCATCGGCTCCGGCAAGACGACACTCGGACGCCTGCTCGATGGCCTCTTTGCGCCGGCTGCCGGCCGCGTGCTGATCGATGGCGTCGATATCCGCCAGTATCATATGGCGGAAGTCCGTTCGGCCGTCGCCGTCGCGGGCCAGTCCTCGGATCTCTTCTCCGGCACCGTCAAGGAAAACCTGCTGATCGGCCGCGCCGATGCCTCCGATGAGGAACTGCTGCAGGTCGCCCGCATCACCGGTGTCGACGAATTCGTCGGCAATCATCCGCGCGGCTTCGACATGCCGGTCGGCGAGCGCGGCACCAACCTGTCGAGCGGCCAGAAGCAGGCGCTGACCATTGCCCGCCTGTTGCTGACCAAGCCCAAGATCGTCTTCCTCGACGAGCCCTCCGGCGCCATGGACCTTGCGACCGAACGCCACCTGATCTCGCGCTTGTCGAATGCCTTCGGCCCCGAGACGACGCTGCTGATCGCCACGCATCGTCACAGCATGCTGGAGCTGGTCGATCGCCTGATCGTCATCGACAAGGGCAAGATCATCGCTGATGGCCCGAAGCAGGCCGTCATCCAGGCGATGCAGCAGCCGCGTCCGGCCGCCGCTGCCCCGGCAGCTCCGGCTGCCGCAGGAGTTGTCCGATGAACCGCGCCCAGATCGACAATCCGCCGCTCTTTGCCCGTGCCATCCTGGCGCTCTGCGCTCTGCTGATCGCGAGCTTCCTTGCTTGGGCGGCCTTCGCCAGCATCGATGAAATCGCCCGCGGCGAGGGTAAGGTCATCCCGGTCTCGAAGACGCAGATCATCCAGTCGTCGGAACCCGGCGTCGTCCAGCAGATCGCCGTCACGCTCGGCCAGGTCGTCCGCAAGGGCCAGCTGCTGGTGCAGCTCGACAATACGACGACCGCCTCGACGCTCGGTGAATCCGTTGCCAAGGCCCGCGCGCTCGGCGCCAAGGTCGCCCGCCTGAAGCTCGAGGAAGCCGGTCTCTACGACACGAAATTCGTCTGCCCTGCTGAGATTCTCTCCGTTGCCAAACCGGTCTGTGACAACGAAGAAAACCTCTTTGCCGCCGACCGTGCGAGCTATGAGAACAAGCTCGGTGTTCTCCAGGAGCGCGTCAAGCAGCGCGAGAACGAGCTCAACGAGGCGCATGCCAACATCGCCCGCCTGACCGACAACATCGACGGCGCCAAGCGCCAGTACGACCTGATCAAGCCGCTGAGCGACAAGAAGCTGGTTGCCCAGACCGAAATGCTCAAGGTCGAGCGCGATCTCACCGATCAGCAGGGCCAGCTCAAGGTCTATCAGGAAAGTATCGATCGCCTCGAAGCTGCCGTTCAGGAAGCCAAGCTGCAGGTTGGCGATCTGGCGCTGGAGCTGCGTCAGCAGGCGCTTACCGAAAAGGCGACGACGCTGGCCGAGCTCTCCGTTGTCGACGAGACGATCCGCGGCGCTTCGGACCGCGTCAAGCGCACCGATATCCGCTCGCCTGTCGACGGCATCGTCAACACGCTCGAGGTCAACACGATCGGTGCCTATGTCGATCCGGGCCGCGTCATCGCCGGCATCGTGCCGACCGCCGATACGCTGCTGATCGAAGCGAAAATTTCGCCGCGCGATGTCGCTTTCGTCCGCCGCGGCCAGCCGGCCGTCGTCAAGATCACCGCCTACGACTTCTCGATCTTCGGCGGCCTCGAAGGCGTCGTCGAGAATATCTCGGCGGACAGCCTCGTCGAGAAGGAAAAGGGCGAGACCTATTATCTCGTGCAGGTGAAGACTGAAAAGTCCGAGCTCTCGCGCAACGGCAAGGCCTATCCGATCATCCCGGGCATGGTCGCCTCGGTCGAAATCATGACCGGCAATAAGACCGTTCTGAGCTACCTCCTGAAGCCGATCAACAAGGCGCGCTCTGAAGCGCTGACGGAGCGGTAGATGCTGATCAGCAAGGCCGCCGCAACTGATCTCGCCAATGCCGAGCCCGTCGACGAGCAGCTGCCGGCGATCGACGCCGAAGAGATCGAGCCGCGTTTCCGCGCCGTTGCCGGCCGCGGCGGGGAGCGCCGTGGCATTCGTCTTGAGCGGATCTATTGGGACGGCCTCGGCCGCATGTCGTCGGCCGGGAAGATGACGACTGCCGATCTCGTGCATCACACCGCGGCACAGATGCCGGAGACGGGCAACCTCGCCTCGCTGCTGCGCGTGCTCAGCTTCAAATGGGCGCTGAAGCGTCTCGATACGGTCGAGGATGTCTCCTCGATGGCCAATCTGAATGCGCTGATCCAGGCCTCGCCGTCACCCACCATCCTGCTGACGCTGGACAAGAAGATCCAGCTCTTCAACGATGCCTTCCTGTCGATGCTGCGCCACCGCCTGCCGATGGGCGATGCGGCGCAGCTGACCAAGAGCCTGCGTTTCTCGATCGATACGCAGATCGAGGATGCGATGGCAACGCTTGCGATGAACAAGGGCAAGACGCTGAACACCGGCTTCAGCATTGCCGCCGGTTCGCAGGCGATGAAGGGCCAGATCAACCTGGCACTGGCGCCGACGCACGAAAAGCCGATGCTGGTCGGCTATATCTCCCGCTACTGATCTAACTATTTGATTTCGGTGTGATCGTCAGATCCGAGCCATGGGCTGCGCGCAGTTCTGTTGCGGCTTCCGGCGTGCGGTCATCGGCCTTGTGCAGCAGCATTGAGCTGTAACCTTCGGCATGCGTGCCCTCGATCAGCGTCACGTCGGCATTGCCAGGGTTGTCGGAGTGTTCGAACCAGTCGATGCCGTGATGCAGGAAGTTCATCTCGAAGGCCCGGTTGGTGACGCCGTGGCCGACGATGATGGCGGTATCGTTGCCGCGGCCGATATCGTGCATGACTGTCAGCAGGAAGAGCCGCACGCGCTGCGCCACATCGGCCCGGCTCTCGCCATCCGGCGGGCGGGCATAGAATTTGCCGCTATTGTTGCGCAGTCGCGCCCATTTCTCGAATTCCTCCGGAAATTTCCGCCGCTGCTCGGCGCGGTCGTAGATCTCGGTGAACAGGCCGAAATCCTGTTCGCGCAGCAGGTAGTCCTCAAGCACCGCGCCGACGGCGGCCGCAGGCAGGGCTTCCAGGATCGCATCCTTGGTCTGGCGGGTGCGCAGATAGGGCGAATGCCAGATCGTGGCTTTTGGCGCGGCGTCGGTGAGACCGCCGAGATAGGCCGTGATGCTCTCTCCTGCCGCCAGCGCCTGGCGGTAACCCCACTCCGTCAGCGGGACGTTGTGATCGCCGAACTGGCGATAGGCGCTGTCGCTGAGATTGCCGAGAGATTCGCCGTGTCGAACGAGAAAGATGCGCATGTGATGCCATGGTGTTTCGGATGGCCGCTATCATACGGGGGTAGAAGTGGGGTGCAAGGTTCCACCACCTTCCCTCATTCGTGTTGCAAGCACAGGGATGGGGGGGGGGATGTTCGGAAACAAAAAGCCGGCCTCAAAGGCCGGCTCTTGCACTCCGCTCGATATCGCCTGAGGCTCAGTAGGGGACACCTTCGCCAGGGGCGACTTTTTCGAGCGGCATGGCGGAAGCCACCTGTTTGTTGCCGGCGCGCAGGCCGTGGAGATAGCCCTTGCCCGATGTGATCGAGTAGAGCGGCTGGTAGTCGGGCAGGCGATTGTCGGTCAGAACCTGGTCGCGCATGTTGTCGAGGATGAAGTAGTTGCCGTTGACGGCGACCGAGAGCACGGCGTGGTAGAAGTGACGCTTCTGGTCGAAGAGAACCACGATCGACATGTCCTTCATGTCGACGCCCTCTGCCTTCAGCGCCGCCATCTTCAGGATCGCGAAATCTTCGCAGTCGCCCTGCTGGCGGGCGAGCGTTTCCGATGGCGTCGCCCAGTAATCGGCGACCTTGTAGGTCTCGATATCCTTGCGGTAGCGGATGGCGTGGTTGACGGCGGCGTTGACGGTGTTCAGCTTATCGCGGATCGAGGCCTGCGATGCCTGGCCGAGGGCGGCCTTGATCACCTGCGCGGCGTTGGTGCAGCCCTTGGCGTTGCAGTTGATCGCCGCGCCGCTTTCCATTTCGGCGAGCGACGGCGCGAAGCGCTTCACGGCGGCGAGCCGCTTGAAGGGAATGGTGACCGAGCCGAACACCGCATCCTTCGAGGCGGCGGGCTTGGCCGGCATGTCGGGCTTGATCGAGGCGGTCGTCTGCGGTTCGTCCACCTGTTGCGGCCGTGCAATGGCGGCAAGATCAATGCGCTGGAAGCTTGCCGTGATACCGCTGTAAGCGGTCTCAACCATGCCGTAGAGGCCGGATATACTTGCGGCACTTGCAAGTGCAGCCAGGGTATTTTCCGAAGCAACGCTGGCATAGGTCGTTGCAGAAATCTGCGGGGAAACCAACGGTCCAGCGTTTGCAGGCGCCGAACCAAGAAGAGATGCGAAAGATGCAAAAGTAAAAGCTGCAAGTATTTTTGATTTTGTGCTGCGCTTCATCGGATTTTTCTCTCACTGTTTGAGAGTAATGTACCGATGAGCTATAAATATGCGGTGTGGAAGCTTGGGAAATGCAAGTATAAATATTCCGGTCAAAGACGCATAAAAGTTTAGCGTTTGCGTCAACCAAGTTTGGGGGAATGGTTTGATTTTCGCGCCCGCCCGGTGCAGAAATAAGCCCATTCTAAAAAGGCCGCCAAAGGCCGCGACATCGCATCCTCGGGGGAAACAGTGACGCCGCATCTGAATGTGAACACCGGGCGCGCGCATGGTTTACGCCAGGCGGCTCTCAAGACGTCTGGTGCGATGCGCCGCATGGTTCCGGTTCTGGCGCTCTTGGCCGGCGGCTTTCTTGCCGGTTGCCAGGCGGATGGCGATGGTCTCTCCAACACGGTCAAGAACACCGATATCAAGGCGCCGTCCAGCGATGTTGAGGAAAGCTTCGGCGAGACCGGCGCCGAGATCACCCTGCTGATTCCGAAGGGCGCAAGCGGCATCTATGAAGGTGAGGCCCGCGATATCCGCGATGGCGCAGCGCTCGGCACCGGCGAAGTCGGCAACGGCCAGGTCTTCGTCAAGGTGATCGATGTCGGAAGCGGCCCGGCTGCGGTGGCGTCCGCCGTTTCGGCCGCCAAGGCGCGCAATTCGGCGCTGCTCGTCAGCTTTGCGCCGCAGGCAACGGCCGCCGCTGTCGCAGCCATTCCCTCGGCTGACCGTCCGCCGCTGATAAATCTCGGTGCCCCGGTCCCGACGGCGACGGGCAATGTCTATAATTTCGTCTCCGACGAGACCGATAGCGCCGCCGAAGGCGCGCGCACGGCTGTTGCCGGCGGGCACAAGAAGGTTTTCGTCTTCGCGACGACCGAGTTGACGGCTATGGGCGAGGCGGAGATTTCGAATGCCGTTCGCGCCGGCGGCGGCACCTATCTCGGCTCGGCGCGCTATGCGCTCTCGGATGCTTCTGCCGCGGATGCCGTCGCCAAGAGCAAGGCGCAGATGCAGGGCGCCGATACCGTCGTCGTGCTCGGCAAGTCGGTTATCGTCACCACGGTTGCGGGCGCGATCAAGGCCGCGGGCTTCAACAATATCACGCTGGTCGGCACCAGCGGCTGGCCGCAGCAGTCTTATACGAGCCCGTCGGTGCAGGGCGCGCTGATCGCCATGGTCGATCCCGAGGGCGCCTCGATGATCTCGGAGCGCTACCAGCGCCACTACCGCCGCCCGCTGACGGCCAACGCCGCCTATGGTTACGACGCGGTGGCGATCGCCTCCGGCATCATCCGCACCAAGGATGCCAAGGCGCTGACCGCGGAGAACCTGACCAGCAAGACCGGCTTCCGCGGCATTACCGGCCTCTTCCGCCTGAACGCTTCGGGCGGCGTCGAGCGCAAGCTCAGCCTGTTTACGCTGACGGGCGGCAAGCCCAACCTGTTCGTCGCGGCCCCCAAGGCATTCTGAAGCCATCGCGCGGTTTGCCCGGCGGCGGCTCTGGGGCCCGCCCCTGTCTGCAAACCAAGGAGATGGCCATGAAACGCCTGGCATCCTGTTCCTGCGGCAAGCTCTCGGCCACTGCCGAAGGCGATCCGCTGACGATATCCGTTTGTCACTGCGCAGCCTGCCGTCAGCGAACCGGCAGCGCCTTCGGCGTCGCCGTCTTCTTCGACAAGGGGTGGGTGGAATGCGCTGGTGTCTCGCAGACCTACAGCCGCCTGGGCCGGAGCGGCAAATCGATCACTTTCCACTTTTGCCCGTCCTGCGGCTCGACGGTCTATTGGCTGCCGGAATTTCGCGACCAGCTGATCGCCATTGCGCTCGGCTGTTTCGAGGAGCCGGAAACGCTGACGCCAGGGCAGAGCGTCTTCGATGAAAACGCCTTGCCTTGGGTCGCGCTCGATATCCCTAGCTGAGCTCACTGCCCGTGCGGCAGCGGTGCCTCGGGGTTGATGACGCCGGCCTTGCGCAGGTCCCGCCAGAATTCGGCAGGAACCGTCTCGTTCAGCGCCGCGCTGTCTTCGGAGATACGGTCGGGCTTGCTGGCGCCCGGGATGACGGCGGCGACGGCCGGATGGGCAAGCGAGAATTGCAGGCCCGCAGCCTTCATGCTGACGCCGTGGCGGTCGGCGATCGCCTTGATGCGCGCCACCTTGTCGAGGATCGCAGGCGTGGCCGGCGCATATTCGAAATTCGGCCCGCCGACGAGCGCGCCGGAGCTGTAGGGACCGCCGGCGACGATGCCGAGCCCGCGTTCGGCAACCAGCGGCATCACCCGCTGCAGCGCGCGGTCATGGTCGAGCAGCGTATAGCGGCCGGCAAGCAGGAAGCCGTCGGGGCGTGGCCCCTGCAGGCCGAGCAGCAGTTCGATCGGCTCCACGCGATTGACGCCGAGACCCCAGGCCTTGATCACGCCCTCGTCGCGCAGCCGGTCGAGCGCCTTGAAGGCACCCTTGCGGGCGGTCTCGAAGACATCGAGCCATTCGTCGCCGTAAAAGTCCTGAGCGACGTCGTGCACGAAGGCGATATCGATCCGGTCGGTCTTCAGCCGCTTCAGGCTGTCCTCGATCGAGCGCAGGGTGGCGTCCGCCGAGTAGTCGTTGACGATCTTGTTCGGGCGGCCGTACTTGAAGACCTCGCCCTTCTCGCCAAGATCGCGGGCGCTGACATCCTCGATCTCGTCGAGGATGACGCGGCCGACCTTGGTGCTGATCACGTAATCGTCGCGCTTCTTGCCGGCCAGCGCGTCGCCCATGCGGATTTCCGCAAGACCAGCGCCATAGAAGGGCGCGTTGTCGAAGTAGCGGATGCCGTCGTTCCAGGCGGCATCGACGGTTGCCTGTGCTTCCGCTTCCGGAATGTCGCGGAACATGTTGCCGAGCGGCGCGGCGCCGAAACCGAGCTTGCTCGGTAGAATATCCTTGAGTGCCATTGGTCTGTCCTCTCCTTGTTGTCAGGGTCAGCCGATATCGGCGGGATCGAGCACGAGCGCGGTGCGTTCGGCGAGATCGTTGATCTTTGCGAGATAGGCCTTGAAATGCGGGGTCTGGCGGTGGGCGGCCACCGCGTCATTATCCTGGTAGAGTTCATCAAGCGCGAAGCGCGTGGCATCGGCCTGATGGCGCCAGATGTCCCAGCGCAGATTGCCCGGCTCCGCCCGGCAGGCGGGTGCCATGCCGGAAAGGAGCGCTTCCAGTTCCTCGGCCTTGCCAGGCCGGGCGGCGAGGATCGCCATGATCTTCACGGGATGCGGCATGGCTGTCTTCCCCCAGTCTCAGGCTGCCGTCGCGCGGTCGAGAGCCTCGACCAGCCTGGCGGCGAGCGGATGGTCGGAACGCGGGTTCTGGCCGGTGATCAGTTCACGATCGACGATGACGTGCGGTTCGAAATCGACCGCTGTCGTCACCACCTTGCCCCCGGCCGTCTGCAGCGCATCGACGACGTTGAAATAGAGCTTGGCGTGAAGAATGTAGTCCTCGACGATCTTTTCTTCGCTGTTGGAGAAGACGGTCATCTGATAGCCGGCATATTGCCAATCCCTGGCCCATTCCGCAGCCTTCAGCGGGTCGCCGGCGACAAGGGCGGCGCGGAATTCGCGGGCATGCGGCATGGCCGAGGCAACGGCGATCGGGCCGTGGCAGAGAAGCGCGGTCGGTTTGGCCTTCTCATGGAAGTGGCGCAGGATTTCGCCGAGATCGGGATCCTGCATCAGGTCGACGACCGGTGCCTGGCCACCGGGCACGAAGACGCCGGCATAGTCATCCAGGCCTTCGGCAATCACCGCCGCCAGTGTGCGCACATTGTTCATCGAGGGGTCCTCGGCGTAGAAGGCCTTGGCCTTGCGGTAGGCCGCCTCGTCGCCGCCGAAATGATCGGCTTTGTCGGAGACCTCGTCGATATGCGGCTTGGTGCCGTTGGGGGTGGCGAGCACTACCTCGTAACCGGCTGCGATCACCGCCATCGCCGGAACCACGGTTTCGTTCAGATACTGGCCGGTTGCGCCGGTGCGGCCGCCCTTGGTTTCGATGCGCGTTGCATTCGAACCGATTACGAGAACTTTACCCTTGCTCATTGTCATCTCCTTGGCCCTCTGGCCTCGTTTCGATAACTGGATGATGCTGTTTCTCAACGTATTTCGGAAATTTATTTGTTCTATTCCAGATATTCGCATGGAATTATAACTGGATGCGATACGACCTGAACCTGATGCCCGTCTTCCTCGCCCTCATGGAGGAGCGCAACGTCACCCGCGCCGCCGAGCGTCTGGGGATTACCCAGCCGGCGCTGTCGAACGCGCTGAACCGCCTGCGCGACACGCTGCGCGATCCGCTGTTCATTCGTGAGCGCTACGGCATGCGCCCGACACAGCTTGCCGAAGAGATGGCCCCGGTGATCCGCACGGCGCTGGCGCAGTTCGACGAGCTGATCCTCGGCCAGCAGGAATTCGATCCGGAAAAGGCATCGCGTCTCTTCACCGTCGCGCCGAACAGCTATGTCGAATTCGTGCTGATGCCTGAAGTCGTCGCTCGCCTCCGGGAGCGCGCCGATGGCATCAAGCTCCGCCTCATCCCCTTCGGCAGCGATCTTTCCGAAACCGGTGCCGTCTCGGGCACGACGGAGATGGTGCTCGGCCGCATCACCGATCCGCCGGACAATATGGTCGTGCAGCACCTGATGGATGACGGGCTCGCCTGCGTCGTCCGCGCCGATCATCCCGAGATCGGCGACAGTATCTCGAAGGAAGATTACGAGCGGCTGAAGCATGTCAACGTGCTGCCGCCTGGGCGTCTGCGCGCCGGCCTGTTCCAGGCACTGGAGCAGCGCGGCCTGCGCCGTGAGGTCGCCGTATCCGTCACCCATTTCCTCGCCGTGCCGGAAATGATCGCCGCCACCGACTATTGCACCACGCTGCCGCGCCAGATCTGCCGGCGGCTCGCCCGCGACACCCGCCTGAAGATCCTGCCCGCCCCCGCCGATCTCGGCACCTTCCCCGTCGAGATCGCCTGGCACGTTCGCTACCGCCACGACCCCGCGCACCGCTGGCTGCGTTCGCTGATATCGGAGGTGGCGAGGGAGATTGGTGGGGAGGCTGACGCCTAATCCGACCAGGGATCGTCCTGGAGTTCTACCCCATCCTGCAGGCCATGCAGGATGGCGATCAGCCGTGGCGCCAGGTCGCGGATTTCGGTGAGGTGAATGGCGGTCAGCCGCTTGAGCACGGTTTCGGCCTTGGCAGTTAGCGCCAGCGTCTGGCGGCGCTTGTCGTTCGGGTCGGCGTTGCGTGACACGTAGCCGGCGGTCACCAGGCGGCCGACGAGCTCGGTTGCCGAATGCGGGGCGATCAGCAGCCGCTCGGCGAGCAGGCCGATGGTCATCGCCTCCTCGCTGCGGTGGCCCCTGATTGCCAGCAGCGCCTGATGCTGCTGCGCCGGCAGACCTTCCTCCTGGGCCGCGGAGGCGCTGAAATCCATGAAGCGGCGCAGCGTGTAGCGCAGATTGGAAAGCGCCTCGTAATCGGCATCCGTCAGATCGTCCTTCGGCTTCCTGGCCATCAATCCCCCGCCGTCACTGCATCCATGCCGCCATCTCCATCCGCCGGTGATCCTGCAGCGCGCGTAGTGCCTGCATCAGTTCCGGCGCCATCTCGCGGATTTCGTGGAGGTGAGCAGGTGTCAGCCGACGCAATAGCTCTTCTGCCTGATCTGTCAATCGCACATGCGCGCGGCGTTTGGGCTTGATGTGCACAGTCAGATGGCCGCGCGCCTGCAGCGTCGCCGCCAGTTCTGCCGCGGCTGCCGGTGTGAGGAAGAGCTTTTCCGCGAGGCTGGAAACGCTCATCGCGCCACCAATGCCGAGCCCCTTGATCGCGAGCAGCGCCTGATGCTCCTGCGGCGACAGCCCGAGGCGATCTGCGGCTTCGGCGCTGAACTGACGGAACTTGCGGATCCGGTATCTCACATTGGCAAGCGCCTCATATTCCATCTCTGACAGGCTTTCTCCGGGCATCTCACTCATCCTCAAACCATGACTTGATTTATATCGTAATACGATATATCTGGCCCGGCATTGCCAGCCTGTCAACAGGAACCCCGATGTCCCCACACAGCAAACACCGGCCGCATGATTTCATGGGCGGCCTTTCCCGGCGCGAGGCCGGAGATTTCACCACGGACAAGCGCGTCATCGCCCTCATCGGCATGGCGGTGATCGTCGGCACCGGCGGCGCCTTTGCCGCCTGGGTGCTGGTCAGCCTCATCTCGCTGGTCACCAACCTCGTCTGGTTCGGCCGCTTCAGCATCCATGCGGTTTCGCTGGCCGAGGCGCCGCGTTCGCTCTGGATGGTCGCCATCCCGGTTCTCGGCGGCCTCGTCATCGGCCTGATGGCCCGCTTCGGCTCCGAGAAGATCAGGGGCCACGGCATTCCTGAAGCGATCGAGGCGATCCTGATCGGCGGCAGCCGGATGTCGCCCAAGGTCGCGATCCTGAAGCCGGTCTCCTCGGCAATCTCGATCGGAACCGGCGGCCCCTTCGGCGCGGAAGGCCCGATCATCATGACGGGTGGGGCCATCGGCTCGCTCTTTGCCCAGTGCTTCCATCTGAGTTCCGCCGAGCGCAAGACGCTGCTCGTCGCCGGCGCCGCAGCCGGCATGACGGCGATCTTCGGCTCGCCGATCGCCGCTATCATGCTCGCCGTCGAGCTTCTGCTGTTCGAATGGAAGCCACGCAGCTTCATTCCTGTCGCCGTTGGAGCCTGTGTCTCGATCTGCTGGCGCCCCTTCCTTTTCGAGGCTGGCGCTCTCTTTCCCAAGCAGTTCCACATGGACCTGCCCTGGTGGGGCATCCTGCTCTGTGCCGGCATGGGCATCGTCTCCGGCCTGCAATCGGGCATCCTGACGACACTGCTCTACAAGATCGAGGATCTCTTCGAGGCATTGCCGATTCACTGGATGTGGTGCCCGGCGCTCGGCGGGCTGATCATCGGCCTCGGCGGCCTGATCGAGCCGCGCGTCCTCGGCGTCGGCTACGATATCATCGACGGTCTCCTGAACAGCAAGATGCTGCCGCAAGCGGTGCTGACGATCCTGCTCGTCAAGGCGGCGATCTGGCTTGTCGCGCTGTCGTCAGGCACATCGGGCGGCGTCTTGGCGCCGCTGCTGATCTTCGGCGGCGCGCTCGGCTGGCTGGTCGGCCTGGTATTGCCCGGCGATCCCGGCTTCTGGGCGCTGCTCGGCATGGCCGCGATGATGGGCGGCACGATGCGCGCGCCGCTGACCGGCACCTTCTTCGCCGTCGAGCTGACCGGCGACGTCTCCGCTCTGCTGCCGCTGCTGGCGGCGACGGTTTCGGCCTATGCCGTCACCGTGCTGCTGCTGCGCCGCTCGATCCTCACCGAAAAGATCGCCCGCCGCGGCCAGCACATCACCCGCGAATACGGCATCGATCCCTTCGAATTCTCCCGCGCCCGCGACATCATGATCTCTGACGTCGACAGCTTCCGGGCCGACATGACGGTCGCCGAGGCGATCGGCCATTTCACGACTAAGGAGAAAACGCACCGCGTCTATCCCGTTGTCGACGAGCTCGGCATTCTCAAGGGGCTGGTCTCGCGTGGCGATGTCTTGCGCTGGCAGCAGGAGAGGGCGGAGCTCGATCAGCCGCTCGCCGATCTCGTCTCCGATGCTTCCCTGCCGCTCGCCCATCCCGACGACACGGTCGGCTATGTCGCCGACCTGATGCTGGCGACGGATGCGGGCCGCATTCCGATCGTCGATCCCGAGAGCGGCCAGCTCGCCGGCCTCGTCGCCCGGAAGGATCTGCTGCGGCTTCGCCACTCCCTGCAGGCCAACGAAACGCAACGCCAGCCCTATTTCGGGCGAAGCGCCAAGGCGCTGCCCTGAAGCCATCAGCCAGTCGCGGCCGCTGAGGCCGCGACTGCCCTCTAAGCTTAGTCCGCTCCCGCAGCCGCCGCCGCAGCAAAGAACCCTTCCGGGCTCTCCACCTCCACCAGCCGCTTGCGCTCGATCTGCCAGAAGCGGTTGCCGGTGGCGCGCACGAAGCTGCGGTCGTGGGAGACGAGCAGGCAGCTTGCCTGATGCGCCATCAGCTCGCCCTCCAGCGCTTCCTGTCCGTCGATGTCGAGATGGTTGGTCGGCTCGTCCAGCAGGTAGAAGTTCGGCTCCGTCAGCCGCAGAACCAGCATGCCGAGGCGCGCCTTCTGCCCGCCGGAAAGGCGCCCGAGCGGCTTCGCCTGCATGTCGATCGTCATCCCCGCACCGGCGAGCAAGGCGCGCGCCCGCTGGTCGCCGACATCGAAGCGGCGGATGATCGTCTCCATCGGCGTGTCGGCATCCCTGAGATCGGCCAGCGCCTGATCGGCATAGCCGAGCACCAGCGAGGGCGTCGCCTTGATGCCGTCCTGCGCGGCCTCGGGGTTGCCGATCGCCTTGCGCAGCATGGCGATGAAGCGCGACTTGCCCGCACCGTTCTCCCCAAGCAGCACGATCCGATCGCCCTGGCAGATGAACTGCTTGCCGGTCTTGAACAGCACGGTTCCATCCGGCGTGCGCACCTCGGCATCATCGAGGGTAACAAGCACCTTGGCATGGGTGCCGCGATTGCCGAGCTTGATCGTGCCGGCCGAGCGCTCCAGATGCGCCGGCTTTGCCGCATCCTCCAGCTTCTCCGCCCGCTGCTTCAGCTGCTTGGTCTTGACCACCAGCAGGTCGCTGCCGGAGTTGACGCCGATATTGTGAAGCTTGGCCGCCTGCCGGCGCAGCTGATCGGCCGCCTTCATGTCGCGCTCGTAGCGCTTGGCATCTGCGGCATCCGTCTCGTCGAGCGCTGCGCGCGCCTGCGAATAGGGCAGCGCAAAGAGCTGCGAATTCTCGGGTCGCAGGAACAGCGTCCGGTTGCTGACGGCATCGAGAAAGGCGCGGTCATGGCTGGCAATGACGACAGCCGTGTCGCGCGGAAGGGCATTGAGCCAGGTCTCGAGCATGGCGATCTTGCCGAGATCGAGATGGTTGGTCGGCTCGTCCAGCATCAGCACATCGGGCTCGGTCACCGCGACACGCGCCAGCATCGCCAGCCGCTGCCAACCGCCGCTCAGCGCCAAAAGCGCACGGCTGCGGAACTCCTCCGGCACCTCCAGCCCTTCAAGCGCGACATCGACGCGCCAGCTTTCGCTCTCCGCCTGTTCCGCGGGCAGGGCATCGAGCACCGCCTCGTAGAAGGAGAGGGGGAGGAGCGGGGCGGGCACATTCTGCTCGACATAGCCGACGGTCGCCCCGCGGGCGCGGGTGATCTCGCCCTCGGTTGCCTCAAGCGCGCCGGCCATGCAGCGGAACAGGGTTGATTTCCCCCGCCCGTTGGCGGCCACGAGCCCGATCCGGTCGCCGGCGTTGACGGCGAGATTGAGCCTGGAAAACAGCGGCGACGACAGGGTGATGCCGAGATTGCGGATATTGATGAGGGTCATGTCAGAAACTCTCTGGTCGGTCCGCGCGCCGGATTCATCGAGGGCATCAGGCCATCATCGATGAATGCGTCAGCGGCGGTGGATAGATGATTGCAGCCGCAAACCACGGGGGGCAGGCGCTGCATGCCACGAGGGGCAGACCAGGAAGAGGTGTCTCGAGAAACGGTCTCTGGTCAGCCCTGCAAACGCATCTGCAGGGCGTTGACGGGGCCACGCTGCCGGTAATACCGGAAATAGAAATTCTGCACGTGACCCTCCTTTCTCTTTGAGCGCATGGCAATGAAATAGCATCGCGCCGCCCGCTTCGCAACTGTACGCTGCGGGCACACCGGTCTTGCCGCCGCCCTCCCGCTCCTGTAAGCGCCGGTCTCATACTGACATTCATTTCAAGGAGAGCGGCCGATGGCAGCCGGTGACGACGATTACGTTTACGACGAAGCAACAGGCGAATGGCGCCCGGCATCCGAACTGGCAGCCGCCGCCGCTGCCGCAGAAGTCCGCGACGCCTCTGGCAACGTGCTTCGGGACGGGGACTCCGTCACGCTGATCAAGGACCTGAAGGTCAAGGGCGCCGGCCAGACGCTGAAGCAGGGCACGGTGATCCGCTCGATCCGGCTGACGGATAATCCGGAAGAAATCGACTGCCGCCATGATGCGATCAAGGGGCTGGTATTGCGGACGGAGTTTGTGCGGAAGCGGTAATGGGTCAGGGCACCCCCCTCTGCCCTGCCGGGCATCTCCCCCACAAGGGGGGAGATCGGCTGGAGGCGCCGCCTCAACCGCCCTCTTTCCTCTGCTTGTCATTCACCGCGTGTGTACGCGGTGAATGACTCATATGCTTACTTAAGAAGTCTCCCGCGCCAGGGAGTGCGGTAGGGTCGTACTACCCAACGGTAAAGTGTCGCGAGCGAGCGCCCCTAGCCAATCTCCCCCCTTGTGGGGGAGATGCCCGGCAGGGCAGAGGGGGGTGAACCCGCCCGAAAAGCCTACCGCTTCAAACTCCCCAAGATCCCACGCACCAGCGCCCGGCCGACCTGCGTCGCCACCGTTCGCGCAACACTCTTCATCGCCGCTTCCACCACCGTCTCGCGCTGGTAGCCCGACGAACGTCCGCGGCCCTGACTGCTCTGCTTGTCGTCGTCACCGCCGCCGAAGCCCGGCAGGCTCCAGCCGGAGGTCGTCCCGGCTTCCGTCGGCTGAGCCTCCTGCGCCTGCTTGGCGGCTTCGGAATCGGCCGCCTTCTTGGCGCGGGCGGCGAGGATTTCGAAGGCGGATTCGCGGTCGACGTCTTCGTCATAAACGCCGAGCACAGGGCTGTGGTCCATCACCTGCTGGCGCTCCGCATCGGTAAGCGGGCCGACGCGGCCGGACGGCGGGCGGATCAGCGTGCGCTCGACGATCGACGGCGCGCCCTTGGCCTCCAGTGTCGACACCAGCGCCTCGCCGGTGCCAAGCGTGGTGATGACGGTGGCGCAATCGAAAGCCGGGTTGGGGCGGAAGGTATCGGCGGCGGTCTTCACCGCCTTCTGCTCGCGCGGCGAATAGGCGCGCAGCGCATGCTGCACGCGGTTGCCGAGCTGGGCGAGCACGGTTTCCGGCACGTCGAGCGGGTTCTGCGTCACGAAATAGACGCCGACGCCCTTGGAGCGGATCAGGCGCACGACCTGTTCGACACGCTCGGTCAAAACCTTCGGCGCGTCGTTGAACAGCAGATGCGCCTCGTCGAAGAAGAACACCAGCTTCGGCTTGTCGGGGTCGCCGACTTCAGGCAGCTCCTCGAAGAGTTCGGAGAGCAGCCACAGCAGGAAGGTGGCGTAGAGCCGCGGGTTCATCATCAGCTTGTCGGCGGCCAGCACCGAGATCTGGCCGTAGCCGCGATTGTCGGTGCGCATGATGTCGGAGATCTTCAGCGCCGGTTCGCCGAAGAAATGCTCGGCACCCTGCTGCTCGAGCACCAGCATGGCGCGCTGGATCGAGCCGACCGAGGCCTTGGAGATCAGGCCGAACTGGTTGGAAAGCTCGCTGGCATTCTCGGCCATGTAGTTCAGCAGCGAGGAGAAATCCTTGAGGTCGAGCAGCGGCAAACCGGCCTTGTCGGCGATCTTGAAGGCGATGTTGATGACGCCTTCCTGCGGCTCCGAGGCATCCATCAACCGCGCCAGCAGCAGCGGTCCCATCTCGGCGATGGTGGTGCGCACGCGATGGCCCTTCTCGCCGAAGAGATCCCAGAAGATGACCGGAAACTGGTCGAACTCGTAATCGGTGAAACCGATCTGCTCGGCGCGCTTGGTCAGGAAATCCTTGGCTTCGCCCTTGGCGGCGATGCCCGAAAGGTCGCCCTTGATGTCGCCGCAGAAGACGGGCACGCCGGCCTTCGAAAAACCCTCTGCCAGCACCTGCAGCGTCACCGTCTTGCCGGTGCCGGTGGCCCCGGT
This sequence comes from Rhizobium sp. Rhizsp82, assembly GCF_047325115.1. NCBI lineage: Bacteria > Pseudomonadati > Pseudomonadota > Alphaproteobacteria > Hyphomicrobiales > Rhizobiaceae > Rhizobium > Rhizobium sp. Rhizsp82. Next base: position 327,587 of record NZ_CP168571.1, read on the forward strand.
GACGAGGCCGTGGCGATTGCCGAATTTCAGGTCCAGATATTCCGGTTTGTTGATGCTATCATCAGGATTGCGGCTGGCGCCGATGAAAATCTTGCCGTCTTCAAGCATTGCCAATTCTCCCTTGGGCCAAGGCCGCCGCTAAAGCTGGAATGCGAAGATCAGCCGCATTCATTTTCCTATCTTGTACCTGTTATAAGCAGGGAGTGTGATGGCAGCAACTGTTTGCATTAAAAGCAATTCTGGACGATACGCGGTCCTGTCGAAGGCCGCTTGAGTTGCGGAAGAAGTTCGATTAACGTTGACGTTAACGTCAAATAACAGGAGGCTGACGATGAATGAAGTTGTGACCCAGATTGCCGACCGCGTGGGCATTGCGCCCGACCTCGCCGAAAAGGCGCTCGGCATGATGCTCGGTTTCCTGCAGCGCGAAGCCGATGACGGTCCGGTGGCCAAGATGATCGAAGCGATTCCCGGCGGCGCCGATCTCGTCGCCCAGTTCAACGGTGAGGGCGCCGGTGGCGGCGGCCTGCTCGGCGGCTTGATGAGCGCGCTCGGTGGCGGCGGTGGTATCATGGGCCTCGGACAGCAGCTGATGAGCGAAGGCCTCGGCATGAGCGAGATCACCGCGCTCGCCAAGGAAACCATCGCCGTCGCCAAGCAATATGCCGGCGACGAGATCGTCGACCAGGTGGTGGCCTCGGTACCGGGCCTGAGCCAGTTCGTCTGAACTGAATTGCGTTCTTAAGATGAAAGCCTCGCGCATTGCGCGGGGCTTTGTGTCGTGTCGCTTCGGTTGCTCGGCAGGCATTACCAGTGTTCGTCCTGCCGGTAGAATTTACCGTAGATATGCGACAAGAGGGGATCCGAGGATTTCAATGTATTCGGGTCAGCACCGCTATAGACAATCTGGACGAAATGATTGTCGCCTGCTCCGGCGAGGCCGGTCGAGATATCGCGCCCTGTGATGATGACAATTTTTGAACCCTCTTTCGGCGTTTTGGCGGCTGCCTCGGCTTCGAAGGCCGACTGGTTTACGACGACATACCAGAACCACGGGTCGAAAAGCGGTACGAGCATCAGCGTCGTCAGACAGACGGGGATACAAAGGAACGCGAGTACGTTGCTGGCAAGTCTGCGGAAGCGGAGACGAAACACGCAAACGATGGTGCTGATTAACATAACGAGTAAAAAACCGATCGTCGTCAGGATCAGCAGCAGGCCACCCAACAGGTCGAAAATGCCTCTTAACCCACTGGCGGTGCCGACCGCCCAGAAATCGAGGGTGTGTGAGTAGAAGGCGCAAATCGCCGAAAGCACGACAGCTTGAAGGATCCGCCGGAAATTCCAGGCGTCGGCACATTGGACTGGCGCGGTTTCAGGCAAGATCAGCCTCCATCGAGATCTCACGATCTACGCTCCGCTTCCTCCGGCAACCAATGAGATATTTCGCCGCACGCCTGATTGGCAAAGAGTTGTTTTTTCAAACGCATACGAGCCACTCATGGTATCTGGCACGAAGTCGTTGAATCCGTTTCTTGGCGGGTCCATTGCTTGCGGCTTCGAGCCCGGAAATGAGACAGCCGCAAACCCGCTTAACCCGGCATTTCCAATCGCCGAAATTTGATGACGCCTGCCGCCTGCACCTGCGGAACAAAACCACTCAATTTGCTGTTTCAGAGGCGATGATCACACCGGAAGGATAACGATCATGCGTAAACTCATTTCAGTGACATCCATAGTGCTTCTCATTGCAGCTCCGGCCTTCGCTCAGTCGAGCATGGGCGTCGATACCAACGGCCGTTTCGACGGCAGCCCGCCTCCCGGCACGTCGCCGGAATATGACGCCCAGCAGAGCGGTCTGGAAATCCCGCTGGACCCGATCGAAACCGGCACGATCACTATCGTCCGGCCGTCGAGCTGGACGGCGCCGTGCGAGCGCGAGAACACCCGCACCAGCCGCCACGACGGCACCGTCAACGCGGCCTGCCCGGACCGCGCCAACTAGGCTGGGCTCACCTGCCCCAAGCGGCCGCCCGCGGTGTTGCGGGCGGGCAGGGGGTATGTGTGCTTATCGTTGAGGCCGCTTGAGTTGCTTCAGGCGCACATAAGGGTTCTGGGGATCGTATGATGCGATCGGAACGCCCTTGCCCGCTCTGACCAATCCTGGAGCGAGATGCCCTTCAGGGCCGAACAGATAGTCGGTGCCGGCACAGAGATGCGCGAGTGCGCCGAAATTGAAATACTTGAAGCTGTCGTCGGCCAGAAATGCTGCGTCGTCATAGGCCTTGCCTTTTATTCCTTCATAGCCCGTCGATTTCTTGTAGGCTCGCATCGCCTTGCTGTTGAGCGCGGCGCCGCGGCATTGCGTACCGGCAACGCCGGCGAGCTGGACGACGCGCAGCGTCTGCGCATCGCTGCTGCCAAGCGGCTTCATCGACTGGGCAACGAAGTAATTCGTTGCCGGATCGTTGGTCATCGTCTTTTGCCAGTAGGAAGGAAATTTGGCGGCGTCGCAGGTTCCATGGGATAATGCCGTCAAGATGATCGCCAGAATGCCGACTTCGATTTTCATTTCATCCTCTCCCAGGTTGCGACGGTGTCAGGGCTTTATTCCAGCCATCAGCTGCAACTCGCCCCTGGCGCCATCAAACTCCATGTATGTCTTCGGGCACCAGGCCAGCGCCTTGGCAAAATGATCTCTGGCCACGTCGCGCTTGCCGTGAAGGAGATACCACTCGCCCACGTAGAACGTCGCCTCGCATCTTTGGTTGTCGTTTCCGGCTGCTGCTATGGTGGCCTCTTCGCTTGCCTCGCCGAGCAGCAATTTCGAGACCGGCTTCGGCCAGATGTCGGGTGCGGCCGCGAATGCATTTCGCAGATTGCTGCTCGCCTGTGGATCTGCGCCGCGAACCTGAGCGAGGTATCGCCAGAGAAGGTAATAGGGCGCAGGCTCTCCGCCCTTCTCCGATTTCTCCGTGAATATCGAAGCCGCCTCCGTGTAGCGGCCGGCAACGAAATTCAGGAACGGATCTGCGACAATATCCTGCCTGGCAACGAGAATGGGGAAGAGCGCCAGCAACAGGACCAGACAGTAGGCGCCGCCCAGCAGGGAGGCGACCCGCGGAAACCGCGGGATATTTGCCTCCAGAGGCCAGATCCTGAGCAGGGCAAACATCGCGATTGCGCCGGCAATCGCGCCGCCGGTATGGCTGGCGTAGTCGATCTGGTTTCCGTCTCTGGCCGCATGGATGAGCGGCAGGAGTGAGGGGATGAGAACGCGGGCGGCCGAAATCTGCAATCCGGTTCGCGTCGCGCCTGCGGGAAATCGGAAGCTGGCGACAATGAGCGCGCTGAACAGGCCGACAATGCCGCCGGACGCGCCGATCCCGACGAGGTTCGGCGGGTTGAAGAGAATGGAGGCCACGGAGCCACCCAGCGCGCTGACCAGGAACAGCGCGGTAAACCAGCGGCGCCCGACGAGCGGCTCAAGCCGGCGCCCCGCCAGCCATAGGCCGACCAGATTGAACAGGATGTGGAGAAAGTCGGCATGCAGGAACGGGGCGGTAAATAGGCGCCAATAGTTGTGATCGATGAAGATGCTGTCGTGCATCGTGCCGCCGAAGACGAAAAGCGTTCGTATCGAGGGCGCCCCGTGGTCTCCGGCATCGACGCCGAACACCACCTCGCAGGTGTAGATCGCGCTCAGCAACACCATCAGAAGGTAGGTGATCAGCGGGCGATCGCGCTCCAGCCTTCCGGACATCGCCTGTTCCGCCGCCGCCTGCGCCTGCTCGACCGGCGACAGTGGACGGGTCACCTGCGCCCTTGCGAGATAGGCATTGGCTTCGCGCACGATGACATCCGGCTTTGCCCGCATATGTGCGATCATGACGGTGGCCTTGTTGCGTGACCTGCCGAGGCACCGCTGCATCAGCCCTTTCAGGCCAGCGAGCCGGAGGGTCTTGGCGACGTCGCGGTCGAGCTCGAAAATGAGATTGTCGGCGTGTCTTGAGCGGTGCCTCACGGCATCACGCACGGCCGTCCAGGGAACCCGGTCTTCAGAAAACTCGGCGAGCCTGAAGCCCTCGGGATCCATCGTCAGAGCAGGTTCACGCTGCAGCAATCGTCTCGTCCAGATCACGACGGCCAGCGCGAAAAACCCGGCGGAGGCATAGGCGAGGTAGGCAAATGCAGCCGCTTCGCTATGGGATCGGAATCCTGCCAGGCCGAGGCCGACGGCGAGGGCAAGGCCAATGAGAAGCGGCTTGGCAACTTTGCCGCGATTATAGAAATAGTGCTGAGGCTCACGCCGTTCATCCGCCCGGGGTGCGTCTGTCAGCCAACCTTCGCTTCCTGGAATCCGGGTCTCTGCGGCCTCGGCCAAGGTCGCCATATCCGTCGCAAATGCTGTCGCAATCGAGCGCCAGTCACTGTCGGGCCCGGTGCGCACCTTTGTCCCCGGCGTCAGTTGACCGCTTTCGAGCAGAATACGAATTTCGGTTTCTGAGACCGGGCCGACTTCCCTGTTAAGATGCTTGTAAAACCAGGCTGCCAATTCAGTCCCCGTCGTTTGGTCCAACCGTCTCGCGCGATCGATTCGCTGATCGGTTGCTACGGGCAGCATATGCATGCTTGTTTATACAACGCTAACGGTCATTTTATACTCCTGAAATTTCGGGAGGACCAACCGATGACCGCGGTGCTCGGTCGCGATTGTGGGCCGACGGCGTTATGCTATTGTCCGGTTGCGGAGGGCGCGAACATGTCTCAGCAGATGGATGCCAGAAATATCGTGCTCTCCGAATTGCAGCCGGGCGAGGTCCTGCGATGGAGCGGCCAGCCGACTGCGTTGGCGATGCTCTTGAGCAATGCCATGAACATCGGTTTCGGCATTGTTTTTGCGATCGTTGGGGGTACCCCGCTGGGTCCGTTTCTGCTGGACGGCAGCCGGCCCGATAGTATTCCTCTGGCCCTTTTCTCCTCTCTTTTCGTTTTCGTCGGGATTGGAATAGCCGGCAAGGCGATCATGGAAGCCATCGCGGCGCCGTGGACAGGCTATGCCATTACAGATCGCCGCGTTCTCATCGTGTCCAAGCTTTTCCGGAAGCGCGTCCTGACTTTTGGACCAAACGCAATCAACGCCATCGAGTTTCGCGAAAATCTTCTCGGATGGGGCAACGTCGTCTTCCGCCAAGAGGTTCAGGACACATCCGATGGCAAGACCATGCTGAGACTGGCTTTTGTTGGCATTGAAGATACAGTCACTGCGATGCGTGAACTTCAGAGCCTTAGAGATCGGACAAACCCGACTGCAAGAGCGTGAGGTGCCCGAACAGTAATGGCACCCGTATCGCCATCGCCGCACGGGTGCCCTAACCATCAAGCCAAGATCGCCCGCGGCTCCAGAAACGCCTCCAGCCCGAAGACCCCGAACTCGCGCCCGATCCCTGACTGTTTGAAGCCGCCGAAGGGTGCCAAGGGCTCATGCGGCGCGCCGTTGATGACGACGCGGCCGGATTCCATCTGTTCGGCCACGCGCCTGGCGCGGGCCGGATCGCTGGAATGGACATAGGCCTGCAGACCGTAGCTCGTGTCGTTGGCGATCCGGATGGCGTCCTCCTCGTCCCTGTAGGGGATCACCGAGAGAACCGGTCCGAAGATTTCCTCGCGGGCGATGCGCATGCCGTTATGGACATTGGCGAAGATCGTCGGGCGTACGAACCAGCCGCGCTCCAGCCCCTCCGGTCTGCCGGGACCGCCGGTTAGCAGCTCGGCTCCTTCCTCTTCGCCGAGGCGGATATAGGATTGCACCCGCTCATATTGCTTCTGGCTCACCATCGGCCCTATCTTGACCTCCGGATCACTGGGATCACCTGTCTTGATCGCTTCGGCCCCGGCCTTCAGCCGCGGCAGGATCTCGGCCATCCGGCTCTCGGGTGCCAGAATGCGCGTTCCGGCGATGCAGGCCTGGCCGCTATTGGCGAGCCCCATCATCAGCACGGTCGGGATCGCGCTGTCGAGATCGGCATCGTCGAGAATGATGTTCGGCCCCTTGCCGCCGAGCTCCAGCGTCACCCGCTTCAGCGTCTCGGCGCCGGATCGCAGGATCTGCTTGCCGACGGCGGTGGAGCCGGTGAAGCTCACCTTGGCGATATCAGGATGCGCGCTGAACTCGGCGCCGACGACATCGCCGCGGCCGTTGACGATGTTGAACACGCCCTTCGGCAGTCCCGCTTCGTGCAGGCATTCGGTGATCAGCTGCGTCTGGATGGCGCTCATCTCGCTCGGCTTGATGACCACGGTGCAGCCGGCGGCGAGTGCCGTGGCGAGCTTGGCGCAGATGAAACCGTAATTGCTGTTCCATGGCGTGATTGCCGCGACGACGCCGAGCGGCTGCATGGTCACCTCGGCGCGGCCGATCACGCGGGCGAAATCATAGGTCTCAAGCACTTCGGCCATCTTCAGGAAGGCGGAGGCGGCGTAGGGGACGGAGAAGCCGGTGAAATATTGCGGCGCTCCGTATTCTTCGGCCATCGCCGCCGTCATCTCCCCGGCACGGGCCGAAACGGCCGCCGCCAGCCGCTGCAGCATGTCGATCCGCTCGGCCTTGCTGGTGCGCGAAGACGCCGGGAAGGCGCGCTTGGCGGCGGCGATCGCGGCGCGCGCATCCTCGCGGTCGCCAAGACGGACGGTGCCGATCTTTTCCTCCGTCGAGGGGTTGAAGAGTTCGGCGATCTCCTCGCCATGCGGCGTCACGAAGGCGCCGTCGATATAGATCTCGGTAATGTTGCGCATCGCTTTTCTCCTGTCTGCGATACGCCCTATCTGGCATCGGTCGATTGCTCTGATAAGCTGTCGAATAAAGGACGAGCTGATAAGAAAATCGGGACAATGATGCGCGGCACACTGGCGGAGCTGGAAGCGGTGGTGACGGTGGCGGCAAAGGGCGGCTTCCGCGCCGCCGCCCGCGAGCTCGGGATATCCTCCTCGGCGCTCAGCCAGCAGATCGCCGCGCTCGAGGCCCGGCTCGGCGTGCGCCTGTTCAACCGCACGACCCGCAGCGTCACGCTTTCATCGGCGGGCGAGCAGTTCGTCGCCGAGATCACCCCGGCGCTGACGGCCATCCGCAATGCCATCGATCTTACCGACGAGCACCGCTCGGAACCCTCGGGCATGCTGCGCATCAACACGTCCGTTGGTGCCGCACGCATGGTGCTGGCGCCGCTGGCGCTGGAATATCTGCGGCGCTATCCCCGCATGCAGTTGGAGATCGTCACCGAGGGGGCGCTGGTCGATATCAACGCCCAGGGCTTCGACGCCGGCATCCGCATTCTCGAAGCCGTGCCGCCTGACATGATATCGGTGCCGATCAACCGCCTGATCCGCCCGGCCATCGTCGGCTCGCCCGCCTATTTCAGCACCCGCTCGCGGCCGAAAACCCCGGCCGATCTCGAAACCCACCGCTGCATCCGCGCCCGCATGGCCAGCGGCAGCATCTACCGCTGGGAATTCGAAAGGCGCGGCGACGCCTTTACCATGGACGTGCCCGGCAATCTCATCCTCGACGAAAGCGACCTCATCCTGCGCGCCGCCCGCGAAGGCGCGGGCCTCGCCTATCTCAGCGAATGGCAGCTCGGCGAAGATTTAGCGGCCGGCCGCCTGATCCGCGTGCTCGAGGACTGGACGGCGCCCTATCCCGGCTTGTGCCTCTACTATCCCGGCAGGCGGCATATTCCGGCGAAGCTGAGGGCATTTATCGAGGTGGTGAGGGAGATGCGGTGGGATTGAGGGGGACACGGCGGAGTGAACGCCGTGGCCTCAGCGGCTAGTCCAGCGCGGCGCCCGGTGGCGATAGCTTGGTGGGCACTCTCACCAAGGCGACCAATCTTGAGATCACAACGGGAAGATATCTCATTGCCAGTTTCTGCGCCTCGCCGATCACGCCACAGCCGATCGCGGTGATCAGCATCACGGGGATGAAAGAGCTGATATTCAGCATGCCCAACTTCGCGATGTAATAGGCAACGATGATGATGATCGTCTGGTGGACCACATAATAGGTCATCATCGACCTGTTCAGGAAGGCGATCACCGGGTTGGGGCGATTGGCGATCCTGGCCGCAAATCCCAGCAGCGCCAGTATGGCGCACCATTGGAAGATCGATCTGACGATCCGCATCGGGATGACGAGGCTATCCGGCCGATAGTCCTGCGGAACGGCAAGAACGACTGTTGCGATGATGAGAAAGGAGAGGATGGCAAGGCCGCCGCTCACCCATCGTTGCCGGTCCACCTCGCGCCAGAACGACGGCTCGTTCATCAGTAGCGAGCCCGCCAGGAACATCGGGAAATAGACGAGATGCGCGTAGACGTCGGTGCTGATCACCAGCGTCTCGCCGAAGATCGGGTAGAGCCAGACCCTGAGGACGGAAAGGAAGATGATCGGGATCAGCAGCAGCTTCGCGCCCCGGAGCTGATTTGCGAAGGCGGACGGCAAATTCGGACAAAGTCGCTGGATGCATGGCCATAGCAGCGACCACAGGAACATGTAGATCCAGAGATAGGCCAGGAACCACAGATGTTCGAACCTCAGCCCGGACACGATGTACGCTTTCCAGAATTCCCAGTAAGACAGGCCCGGAAAAGGATTGTGCTGCGATAGATAGAATTGCGGGGGGACAATCAGCAGGACGCCCAGCACAAACGGCAGGAGCAATTGCCGCGTGCGCGCCGTGCGAACCTCGCTGATCGACCTGTTGCGCAGCAGCGACTGCGTGACGAGGCCCGAGATGAAGAAAAGCAGGCTCATCCGCCACGGATGGGAACCCGCCGCAATCAGATCGATGAGGCGGCTACCGTCACTTGCGTTGAGCAGCCATGTTCGCGTGCCGTATGCGAGGCTCGTATGATAGATAATAAGTGTACCGAAGCATAAAACGCGCAACGCATCGAGATCGTGGCGCCGCCCGCTCAGTTTGATGTCCGTCATGATGTTTTGCCCCAACCAAGGCAATACAATCATAAGATTGTTTAACGGACGTTAATTTTTCTTCTCTGGTTGCATTAGCTGATCGCGAACGGCAATCTTTATTGCCGCCGGAAAACCCGCATAGAGCCGGTGTTCAGCCCGGCCCGGACGTCCCATCTCCTCCACCAAGATCGGCAGATGGAGGAGTGGCGATTGCCTTTTCCTTGAAATACCGGGAAACGACTGATCGCAGCATCCTGGCATCTTCAGGTGAAATTTCACGCGGCTTGAAAGTGACATCCGCCACCTCACGCTTCGAGAAATAGCCGTAGAACATCAGCGCCGAGAGATAGCTGCCGTAGATCGACGGATGGTTGCAGTCGTCATAGAGGGTGAAGGACTGCGGACGGCTCTGCAGGTCTTCCCAGACAAGGCCGACATTGACGAGATCGACCCCGGTCAATGCGGCCAGGCGCGCATGCTGCTCCTGGATGTTGCGGTGCATGTTGGCATAGCCCGAAGGCGATACGCCGGCTGCCGATTTCGGCATGCCTTGATTGTCCTTGCACTGATCGGTGTAGCGCCAGGTCACGAACATCGCGGGCGTGGACCCTTTCGCCTGCGCTTCCCGGATCAGATCGGCGGCGACCTCCCATGTCCGGCCGGCGCGCTCGGCGCTGTATTGGTCGCTGCTCAGGACCTGCAGGACGACATGGTCCCAGCGCTGCGCCAGCAAAGCCTGCGTATTCGGGTCGCCCATATGCGTTTCCAGGCTGACGCCCGGCTCGGCGTCCATGACGACCTGCAGCATGTTGGGATAGCCGGCGGAGTCGGCGATCGAGCGCACCATGTCGGGCATGTTGTGATAGAACGTCCGGCTGTTGCCGATAAACAGCGCGGTCTCGCGCGGCCTCTTGTCGAAGAAGTCCACGGTATCGCGCACGTAGCCGTTAAACGGCGGCAAATACAGGAGCGATCCGATCAAAATCGCTGACAGAACACCTGCCCGGGCGAATTTAAACAACTGCGGCCTCACACAATCGTGGCAATCCCGCATGAGGTAACCATCGATATGTAAAGGATAAGTTGAATAAACTGGGTGGTTTTTAGTGCTGGGGGTTTCGAGGCTCCTGAAAGCTTCATTGGCTTACACGGCTCCAGCTCTCCTGGGTGCCGCCGTACTCGATCAAGGCGACCTCATCCTGCGCGCCGCGCGAAGGCGCGGGCTTGCCCATCTCACCGAACTGCAGGTCGCAGCCACTTGATCTACGTGCTCGATAGCTGGGAGATGCGGTGGGATTGGGGGGCTCAATAGATCGGCCTTAGTCATTGCGTTCGTCAGTTCGCCGTGCGGCGTCCGTATCCCGATACAGTTCCTTGCCCTGGTGCAATCTGTGACTTTTCCAATACTGAAAACTATCGTTAAAAGCATAGATTTGAGCGTCGGCATTATCGATGATCATCGAATTCGTGCGTGCCACTAATTTTGCTCCTACGGGGATAACGCCATCTTGGCCTTCAAAAAGACCAACAAGAGACATGCGATGCGTCAGCGGAAACAAGAGCATCGTATTTCGCATGCCATGACCAGCACGGTGTCCGAAAATGCCAGGCAATTCGCGGGTGCTTCGGAGAACAACGGGATGATCGCAAGTCACGAAATCTCCAGCAGCCTTTGCCGCGATTTGAAGAATCCATTTCCGGTCAACTAGAGTGCTCAGGACCGTCTCGAAAGTTTTTAGTTCGAGATTGATGTGTGTGTTTTGGTGAGTGATGACGTCGTATTCATCTGAAGACACAAGGGCTTTCACGTTATCGTAGTCTTCTGGCTTGATTTCACGTCGCACATCAGCCGGACGGACCGCCTCAGCTCGTCTGGCTATGCTTTCGAACCGCTCTCGTGATGAAACCGTGATGGCGGCAATAGTCTTATAGAGACGTTGTTGAAAATCAGACCAGTTCTTCCGCAACCGCGGATTTCTGGTCGCCATCAGGGCAATAAGATTCAGAACTGTGATTTTGTCCTCGCCCTCAAATTGTCCCTTCCGCCCTATTCTTCGGATAGCCGATGCCGCCGAACTTTCGAAAATGCCATAGGCCGCTTCTAGAATATTGGGATCATGCTCGTCGCCCTCAAATTCGACGCGGTTAAAATCACGCAAGGCGGCTACATTGCGGACTTCCGTCGTGAATGATTTCTGGCGAACTAAGTCAGTGACAAAAGTCTGGAACTTGTCCGCATAGGCTGGCGAACCCTTCGCAAAGCCACGAAGGTAAGCACGTGGTACGAAATGCTGATTGCGAGTGTTGTTCACGGGAGTCCTCTATCGCTTTAAAGTAGTCAGATGCTCTGCCTCGGATTATGCGGTGAGCTACCTGCGGGTCGATGAATCCGACTGGGTCGATCCCTGCTCTGAATGGTCTCAACCAGTATACTTTTTCCTTCTCTCGACGATCGTTTCCTCCATCGTCGAACTGCCAGCACGCATAGACTATGTCTTGGCATCCCTCAGTCTTTCACCAGCCGACCCCGCTATCCCCGCCCCAACCAAAAGCGTCCCCGCCGCCGCGAAAAACACCAGCATCGGTGGCCCCGCATCAGCCCACAAGCCGCCCAGCGCCATCCCTGCCGCTCCGCCTGCTGTTAGCATTGCATTGAGCAGCGCCTGGCCCTCCGATGTCCGTCCGGGCGGCAGTATCTGATCGATCATTTGCTGCATGACGAGCAGGCCCGGGGAGATGAATAGCCCGGTAAGTGTCAGAATGGGCAGCAGCAGAAGCGGCGGGAGTGCCAGCCATAGGCCAAGTCCGGCGCCGGCGAGTCCGAGGCCGAAGCCGCCGAGCGATGCGGCAAGCAGGCGATAGGCGGAAAAGCGCCATTCCCTTGCGCCGAAGAACAGGCCGCCGCCAATGCTGCCGATGGCGACGGCGGCAAACATCAGGCCGAGCATCAGGCCATGGGTGGAGATCGCCTGCGCCGCGGAAGTCAGCGCGACGTCCATCTGGCCGAAGCCGACCGCCATGGTGGCTGCAATGATTGCGACAAGCAGGATGCCCGGCTGCAAAAGGACGGCGCCGGGAGCGTCGCCCGCCGATCGGCCGTCCGCCTCGCCGCTGACGCGCCCCGCCGGAGAGGCGGCATAACCCACGCCACCCGTCGCAAGCAGGATGGAGGTGGCGATCACGGGAAGGGTGGGGCCGCCGCCATAGAGGCCGCCGACCACCAGCGGTCCAAGGACGAACAGCGTTTCAACCGCTACCGCGTCGAGTGCATAGGCTGGCGCCAACAGGCCGGAACCGTCAGGGACCAAACGCCGCCAGGCGACGCGCATCGCCGGGGTGATCGGCGGAAAGAACAGGCCGACGCCGAGCGATAATCCCGCGATGGCGGGCAGGCTCCAGTGCTGCGCGGTGCCGATCAGCGCGAGGGCGAGGAAAGCGGCCGAGGTGAGCGAGGTTCCTGCTATGACGCGCCGGTGGGAGCCTCTATCAAGCGCCCGTCCCCAGAAGGGCACGGACAAGGCGCTGCCGAGCGCAAAGGCGCCAGAGACGAGACCGCCATGCGCGTAGGATCCTGTCGCTGCCTCGACGAAGATCAGCAGGCTGAGCGGCACCATGGCGATCGGCAACCGCGCGACGAAGGCGGCGATATAGGACCAGCGGGCTGCGGGCATGGCTAGAATGGCGAGGTAGGCTTTCACGATGCAGGCCGCCCTGCCGGTGTCTGGCGTGCTCCACTCGTCATCCCGATCACAAATCCATCTCCCGAATCGGCGCGTTGCCGCCTATAGAAGCGAGGCAGGAACGAAATAGCAACATCTGGCCATCAGGCGGGAGGAGCCACCCTTTCAAACAAGTGCTCATAAAACACCACCAGCCCCCGCTCATCCACCCTGAGATCGGCCTCGAAGCCAATCGATAACCCGAGATCGATATAGCGCACGCGCCCCGGCCCCTGCCGGTCGTAGCGCTGCTTCGAGCGGGTCACGGTCATGGCCGGGCCGTCGATGAAGGCGGTGTCGAGGGGGAGGGTACTGCCTGGTGTTTCCGGTGTGCGGCGGATCGGGAAGGTGTTGCAGAAAGGGGTGACGGAGAGGTCGGGTTCGTCGGCGCCGTCGAGATCGGGGCGGGGCAAGCCGTCGACTTCCCAGCCGCCGGGCACGCGCTCCAGCGTCAGCTTCCTATGGTCGCGGCCGTTCCAGCGCTCGACGGTGACCGATTGCGCGCTCCAGCCGCCGTCGAGCCGCCAGTGATGGTCGAGGCGGAAGCCGCCGTCTTCGAGACAGAGAACGGTCGACGATGCCGTCACGCTTTCGGCGCCGACGCTGAGCGTCAGGCGCTCGAACCCTTCGATATCGGTGCGGCGCCAGAACAGAACTGAAGTCTGCATGCGAATGCCTCCCTTTTTAACGCGCGTGCGCGCAATGCGGAGGCGGGCAAAGGGGGCGTCAGCCGGGCTCCGGGCCTTTTTGGTTTTGGACCGATCGACATTCAGCCATGCGTGGACTGTCGACTGGTCCTGAGGAAACCTAGCATTTCTGCCGCGTGGCTTGAACCGGGCGGTTACGTCTTCTTGGCGATCGCGCCGATATCGTGCCAGTGGCGGTTGTCGCGCTCGATGAGCTCGTCGGCGCAGGCCGGGCCCATCGTGCCCGGCGCATAGGCTTCCGGCTCGCCTTCCCTGGCCCAGAGATCAAGGAAGGGCTGGACGGCGGCCCAGCCGGCCTCGATGCCGTCGGCGCGCTGGAACAACGTCTGGTCGCCGATCATCAGGTCGTAGATCAGCGACTCGTAGCCGGTCATCTTGCCGATATCGAATTTGTCGGCGTAGCGGAAATCGAGCGACACCGGCACGGTATCGACGGAAAGGCCGGGGGACTTGATGGAGATTTCCATGCTCATGCCTTCATCCGGCTGCACCTGGATGATCAGCCGGTTCGGCGGCAGGCGGCGGTTGACCTCGGTCTCGCGGAACTGCGCGAAGGGCACCGGCTGGAAGGTGACGACGATCTCGGTATCGCGCGCCGTCATCGCCTTGCCGGTGCGGAGATAGAAGGGCACGCCCGCCCAGCGCCAGGTATCGGCATAGAGCTTCAGGGCCACGAAGGTCTCGGTCTTGCTGCCGGGCGCCACTTGCGGCGTATCGTGATAGGCGGTGATATCGGCGCCGTTGAGCTTGCCCGCGGTATAGACGCCGCGCACGCCATGGGTCTTCGCCTCCTCGGGCGTATAGACGCGCAGCGCCTTCAGCACCTTGCTCTTCTCGTTGCGGATCGCCTCGGCATCAAAGCTGTTCGGCGGCTCCATGGCGATCATCGCCAGAAGCTGGAAGAGGTGGTTCGGCACCATGTCGCGCAGCGCGCCGGTCGCGTCGTAGAAGGCGCCGCGCGAGCCGACATCGACGATCTCGGCGGCGGTGATCTGCACGTTGTCGATATAGCGGTTGTTCCACAGCGCCTCGATCATCATGTTGGCAAAGCGCGCCGTCATTAGGTTCTGCACCGTTTCCTTGCCGAGGAAATGGTCGAGCCGGTAAACTTGGCTCTCCGCAACCTGGGAGAGGATCTGCGCGTTGAGCGCCTTGGCTGAGGCGAGATCGGTGCCGAAGGGTTTTTCGATGGCAATGCGGCGGAAGCAATTCTCGCCTTCGCCGGTCAGCTTGTTGGCCGCCAGACGCTCGACGATCTCGCCGAAGAAGCGCGGCGGCACGGCGAGATAGAAGGCGGCGTTGCCATTCAGCCGCTTGCCGATCTCGCCATAGATTTCGTCCTTGGTGAAATCGCCGGCGAGATAGGAGATGCGCTTGCGCAGCTTCAGCCATGCCTCGTCCTTCGAAAGCGGCTGGTCGCCGCCGAGGCCGGAGAGAAAGTCGTCGAGCTTGCCGCGCAGCATCTCGTCGTCGCCCTGGTCGATGCCGATGCCGAGAATATTGAGATCGTCGCCGACGAGGCCGCTTCGCGTCAGGTTGATGATCGCAGGAATGAGCAGGCGTCGCGTCAGGTCGCCCGTGGCGCCGAAGATGACAAGCGTTGCGGGCGGGGTGGGCACGGCATCGGTCATGGCGTCTCGCTCCTTGGCTGGTCAGGCGAATATAAGCGGCGGCGCGGCGCGGGCAAGCGGGCGGCGTGACGCAGACGCCGCCACCCGCCGATCGGCTCAGGCCTCCTGCGGCGCCGGCGCCAGAATGCCCTGCTCGACGGCGAGCGCGATCAACTGGGCGCTGAGATCGCCGAGCGTGTCGGAAGCCATGCTGATCGGCTGCATGCGGCGCTCGACATTTGCCGCCGTTATCCCGCCCGAGCTCCAGGTGCCGCCTTCGGTGAAGAAATTGTGCAGCAGCGGCTGCAACCGGTCCATGGCATTGGCGAAGCGGGATTCGGCCGAAGCCTTCGCTTCGAACTCATCCCAGAGCGCCCGGAATTCTTTAGCCTGATCTTCCGGCAGCAGCGCGAAGATCCGCTCGGCGGCCTTCAGTTCGCGTTCCGCCTGGCTGGCGGCAAGCACGGTGTCATAGGCGAAGGTATCGCCGGCATCGATCTCGACGATGTCGTGGATCAGCAGCATCTTCAGAACGCGGACGAGCTCGACCTTCTCGCGCGAATGCTCCGAAAGCACCATCGCCATCAGCGCCAGCTGCCAGGTGTGCTCGGCATCGTTCTCGACCCGCGAGCGATCGAGAAGCAGCGTCCGGCGCAGCACGGTCTTCAGCTTCTCGACTTCGAGGATGAAGGCAATCTGCTGGCTGAGACGGCGGTTGCCGAGAAAGCTTTCCAGATGATCGGCGGTGGGGCTGGGCATGTCGAACTCCTTGGGCTGCAGGCGGGATGCTGCGGGCGGGCGAGGCCACCGGCCTATCACCGAAGCCGTGCGAGCGCCATATCGCCATCGCCGCCTGAAGCCGCATCCGGACTGGAGAAATTCAAGGCGGCCCTTATGTCTCCAGGCAATGGAAAGCGAATGGGAGAAAACGCATCATGGCCAAGAACACCATCTGCCTCTGGTATAACGGAGATGCCGAGGAGGCTGCCGGCTTCTACGCGGCGACCTTTCCCGACAGCGCCGTGACCGCTGTGGTCCGCGCGCCGGGCAATTATCCGGATGGCAAGGAGGGCGATGTCCTGGTCGTCGAGTTTACTGTCGCCGGCATTGACTGCATCGGCCTCAACGGCGGCCCGGCCTTCAAGCACAGCGAGGCCTTCTCCTTCCAGATTGCCACCGAGGATCAGGAAGAAACCGACCGCTACTGGAACGCTATCGTCGGCAATGGCGGCAAGGAAAGCGATTGCGGCTGGTGCAAGGATAAATGGGGCCTGTCGTGGCAGATCACCCCGCGGGTGCTGAGCGAAGCGCTGAAGGCAAATCCCGCGGAAGCCAAGCGCGCCTTCGATGCGATGATGACGATGCAGAAGATCGACATCGCCAAGATCGAGGCGGCGCGGCGGGGGTAGGGTGCATCTGGTTTGTAGAATGCGGCGAAGCTTGATATGATTTAATCGTATCGAGGATATCGCAATGCGCACCACACAAGCACTCAGCATCACGTTGCCGGTCGAGATGGCGCAGATGGTCAAGGACAAGGTTTCGTCGGGTGAGTATGCCAGCGAAAGCGAGGTCATCCGCGCCGGTTTGCGTGCGTTGAGCGCGCAGAGTGCGGCCATCGACAAGTGGTTGCTGGAAGAGGTTCTTCCTGCTGCCGATGCGCAGGATGCCGATCCCGGCCGGGCGATACCGATCGCCGAGACGCGAAAGCGCCTTCAATCCTTCATGGACGGCCAACACGCCGGCAAGTCCGAACGGAAATGAAATACGCTGTCGCCTTCGATCCTCTGGCCGAAGCGGACTTGCAGCAAATTTATCTGTATCTGGCCGATGTGGCGGGTCATCAGCGCCCGGACGTACGTTGATCACATCATCGACTATTGCGAGGAATTCGAAACCTTCCCCGAACGCGGCCGCAGCCATGATCATCTGCGGCCGGGCTTGCGAACGGTAGGCTTCAAGAAGAAGGCGACGATCGCCTTCCTCGTCGGAGCGGGCAAAGTGACGATCCTGCGAGTATTCCATCACGGCAGGAACGTCGTCCTTGATGACGACGGGGACGCCCCGGCGGCCCCCTAAGCCTTCACCGCCACCATGAAAATCCGCGGGAAGCGCAGCAGCACGCGGCCATCGGCCATTTTCGGATGGGCCTTTTCGATACGCGAGAGGTAATCCGCAAGGAAGGCCTCGCGGTGCTCTTCACCCGCCTGCGCGAGATAGGGCATCAGTCCGGTGCCTTTCAGCCATTCGACGATCGCGGCAGCATCGGCCATCGGATGATTGTAGATCGTGTGCCAGATATCCACACGCGCAGCCTTGGGGGAGAGGCGGCTGTAATAGGTCGATGCCGGCGGCAGCGGGTTGCGGCGCACGCTCTTCTTCTCGAAATTGGCTTTCCACGGCCCGGCATGGGCGGTCTCTTCCATCGCGAGATGCGTCGGCTCCGCGAGGTTATCGGGCATCTGCACGGCGAGAACACCGCCCGGCGCCAAGCCATCGATCAGGCGCTCGAAGACGTCGAGGTGATTTGGCAGCCACTGGAAGACGGCGTTGGCAAACAGCAGGTCGGGCTGGCCGGAGGGCCGCCAGGCCGAGAGATCGGCCTTGTCGAAGCGCGTCTGCGGCAGGCGCTTGCGGGCGGCTTCCAGCATGTTGTCGTCGCTGTCGAGACCGGAAACATTCTCGACGCCGTAGCGGTCGATGATCAGCTCCGTCGAATTGCCGGGTCCGCAGCCGAGGTCGATGGCGTTCCTGACGGATGCCAGCGGCACCTGCGCCAGAAGATCGCGCGCCGGGCGCGTCCGTTCATCCTCGAATTTGACGTATTGGCTGGCAGACCATGCCATGGGGAACCTCCTGCTTGGCTTTCTTTCTGCGGATCGCCGGCTGGCGCGCCGCGGCTCTTCTCTATCAGCAATTCACCGGGGCTTATATGCGCTGCCTGATGACATCCAGGTGAACTGGAACGAAAAAGGCGCCTGCAATGAGGCGCCTTTTCAAGGGTTTATGCGGCACGGATGGTTGTGCCGTCGCTGTTTGCGGCAGGCCCGATCCGTTGGATCGGGCCGGGCAATGCGGGTGTCTCGCCTGCGGTGACCAGAGCCTCGCCGCTGGCGCTGTCGATGGTGGCGGAAAACATCATCTCGACGTTATCGGGATTGGCATAGCCATAGGCCTGATGCGCGGCGATCGAAACGATATCGCCGGCGAGTGCGGCGATCTCTTCGCGCCGTCCATCGGCCATCCGCCAGATCGACAGGCGTCCCGCGATGACGCGCAGCACCTGCGGGCTGTCGATCACCTCGGGCGTGGCGCTGCCGCCGGCCGGAACGGTGACGTCGACGATGCTCAGCCAGGAGCCTTGCAGCCGGACTTGCCGCTCGATGCGGTCGCCGGCCACGAAATAGACCTTCGCGCCCGTCTGCGCCAAAGTCTTAACACTGGAGTTGGACATTAACGTCCCTTTCATTCTTTTTCTTACGGCACGCCCGTTAGACCTTCGCGGCGCGTTTGGCAACGGCTGAGATGTCGCGTGCTACGGTCGCGAAGCGATCGGCGATCTCGGCAAGCGCCGTTCTCTGGACCGTCTCGGCCGGGATCACGCCGCCCAGCGGGTCCGGCAGGTCGCGTGTTGCTGTGGCCGAGGCGATGACCGTCGACTTCAAGCCGAGATCGAGTGCCGCGCGCGCCGTGGCGCCGACGCACATGTGGGTCATGAAGCCGGTGAGCACAAGTTCGCTCCTGCCGGTTTCCCTGGCTATGCCGGTCAGGACGGCATGGAGGTCCGTTCCGGCAAAGGCATTCGGCAGCGTCTTTTCGACCACGCGTTCGCCGTTGACGGGCGCCAGCGCCGCAATGATTTCGGCGCCGTGCGAGCTGGGGTCAAAGAGCCAGCTTCCCGCTCCCGACTTATGGATGACATGAACGACGGGAACGCCGTTTTCGCGCGCCAGATCGAGCAGGTGGCGGATTTCGGCGACGGCCGCTTCCACGCCGGTGAGCGGCAGGCTTCCGTCGACATAGTCGTTCTGCGCGTCGATCACCACGATGACGGCTTTCTGCCAGTCGGCGGCTTCGGCGGTGGCGCCGCTGCGCTGAAGAAGGGTGAGGGGAGCCATGGATCTATCTCCTGTTTCGGTTGGCAGCGCAGGAATAGCGGCTTCCGTCATGAGCGAATATTCGCTATTTAAGCGCAATGACTGAGCAGAAACGCACAGATATCGACTGGGAAGACCTGCGCTTCTTTGCGGCGCTCGCTCGCCATGGCAGCCTGTCGGCGGCGGCCCGCGCGCTCAAGGTCAATCACGCCACCGTCGCCCGCCGCATATCGGCGCTGGAAATGACGCTCGGCGTCCAGCTCTTCGAGCGCCGCCCGGATGGATATGTCCTGACCGTGCAGGGGCAGTCGATATCGGCGGAGACGACGTCGATGGCGACCGCGGCCTCCGTCATCCGCGATCGGCTCGTGTCGCCGGAGGGGCCGAGCGGGCGCGTGCGGTTGACGACCATCCGCTCGGTTGCCGATCTGCTTCTGGCGCCGCATCTCGGCAAAATCCTCGATGGGCTTCCAGGCATCGAGCTTGAGATTCTGACCGATGTCCGCGTCCATAGTCTTGCGCATCGCGAAGCCGATATCGCGCTGCGGCTCGGCCGCCCTGCGGATAGCGATCTCACCGGCAAGCGTGTCGCAACGATTACCCACGGCTTCTATGCCAGCGAGGCGGTGGCTGCCCGCTGGAGGAGTGGCGAAGCCGTGCCGTTGATCGGATTCGACCTCGACAGCGACCTGCTGATCGCCGAAGCCCGCTGGCTGGAGACCCACCATGCGCGCCATCCCTATTCGGTGCGCTCCGGCAGCGCCATCACCCAGGCCGTCGCCGCCGCGGGCGGCATGGGTGTCGCGATGCTCCAGCGGTTCCAGGCACGGCAATATCCCTCGCTCGTCGAGATCGATTTCGGTGCCGTTATGCCTGACCGCGAACTCTGGATGCTGGCGCCGCCCGGCCTCAGGGACGTGCCGAGGGTCAGCGCCATCTGGGAACGTCTCTCGGCGCTGTTCGCGGGTATGGCGACCCTCTAGATCTTCTTCTCCGTCTTGATGCGGCCTACCACCGCGTCGAGCACGGCGCCGTTGTCGGCGATGAACCGTTCGGCCACGGTCCTCAACTGCTCGATATTCGTGGCGCTGGCATCGTCGAGATCGTCATTGGCGCCCTGCAGCCTCCCGTCGATGCGGAAATAGGCGAGTGTTTCGGGCTTGGCAAAGCTCATGTCGGTGGAGCCCTCGGCGTTCAGCTTGGCACCCTTCGGGTTCAGCAGCTTGTTGGCCTGATAGGCTGCCGTGCTCGCCTGTCCCTGCATCAGCACGGAGATCAGCGGCGTGCCGTTCTGCGGGTTGATCCAGCCGAAGGCGCCCCAGTCCTTGGCCTGCTGATAGGGGATCTTGCGGTTCTGCCGCCCGGTGCCGAGCGAGAGCACGACGAAACTGTCGCTCGCCGCCTGCCAGAGCTTGCGGGCCTCGACATAGGCGGCCAGAACCGGATCGTTGGCGAAGACGCCGCCATCGATCAGCGGGATCTTCCGCTGCTCGTCGCCGGCGGGTTTTGCCAGGTTCTCGACCAGCGCCGGCTCGAAATAGGTGGGTGCCGCGGAGGAGCCGCGCGCTGCTTCCCAGAAGCGGAACTTGGCATTCTCCATATCGCAATTGGTCATGAACACCGCTTCGCGCTGGTGGATGTCGTAGGCGGTGATCAGCACCTTCGTCAGCCCGTCGGCGATCAGTGTGTTGGCGCCGAGCCGCGCCTGCAGCTTTTCTTCCAGCGTCGCCGCGCTGTAGCGTTCTTCCTGCCAGCCGCCGATATTGATGATCCGCGAGATCAGTTTCGAGTAGAAGATATCCTTGCCTTCGTCCGCATAGAGCTTGACGAGATCACCGGGCGTGCAGGCGGCGGTCTTCTTGTTCTTCGGGTTCGGGCAGGTGAGCCCTGCCGCGATGATGCCGCCGGTCGAGGTGCCGCCGATCAGGTCAAAAACCTCGTGCATCGCCGGCCCCTTCAGGCGCCTGGCGAGCTCCTCGATGATGATTGCTGGAATGAGGCCGCGAATGCCGCCGCCATCGATCGACAGGATGAATCGAACTGTCATGGTCCCCTCCACGCCGGAGTCATTCCGGGCGAGCGGGATTATGCCTCATGTATTATAAATTGCAATTCGACTAAATACACCAATAAATAGTTAACGATTGCGCCTCGACTGTCCCGATCCCGAACATTCCAAGAGGCCAATCAGAATTGGGTGATGACGCTGATGCCGAGCCCTTCGGAGCGCTCCATTGCCACCAGCGCCGGAACTCCCTCCTCGAGGCTGATGCGCTTGCCGATCAGCTTCTGAGGCGCGATCTTGCCGGCCGAAAGCATGGAGAGCATCGCGTCGTAGCGCCAGGCCTGCATGCCGTGGCTGCCATAGATCTCCAGCTCGTGGCCGATCACCTGCGCCATCGGGATCTGCGGCGTCGAGTGATCGCCGAGCATCAGGCCAATCTGCACATGGCGCCCGCGGCGGCGCAGGTTCTTGATCGAGTTGAAGCAGGTGACGGGATGGCCGAGCGCGTCGATCGAGACATGCGCACCACCCTTTGTGATCTCGCGTACCGCTTCCGGGACGTCGCCGACGGTCGCCGCATTGATCGTCGCCACCGCGCCGCATTCGCGGGCAAACGCGAGCTTCTCGTCGGAGATGTCGATGGCAACAGGATTGGCGCCGAGCGCCGCGGCAATCATGATCGCCGAGAGGCCGACGCCGCCGCAGCCGTGGATGGCGATCCATTCGCCGGGGCCGGTGCGCGCCTGGTCCGCCACGGCGCGGAACGAGGTGGCGAAGCGGCAGCCGAGGCTCGCGGCGGTCGCATCGTCGATCTCCTCGGGCAGATGCACGAGATTGGTCTCGGCATAATCGATCGCCACATATTCGGCGAACGAACCCCAATGGGTGAAGCCAGGCTGGAACTGGTTGGGGCAGACCTGCTGGTTGCCCGAATGGCACTCGCCGCAATGGCCGCAGCCGGAAACGAAGGGTACGGTGACGCGGTCGCCGACCTTGAAGCGCATCACGCCCTTGCCCGTTGCCACCACCTTGCCGGCAAGCTCGTGGCCCGGCACATGCGGCAGGCGGATGTCGGGGTCGTGGCCCATCCAGCCGTGCCAGTCGCTGCGGCAGAGCCCGGTGGCGCCGACGGCGATGACGACGCCGTCTTCCGAAGGCGAGGGATCGGCCACGGTGCGGATCTCCGGCGTCTTGCCGAAGGCGTCGTAATACATGGCTTTCATCGGGCTCTCCTTCGTCTGCGATTCCGTCCATATCATCGCACGCGGACGCCACAGGATTCCATCATTTTTGCTGATAGACCCATCGCATCCGCGTGAAGCGCGACGATGGATTGTTGCGGCTTGCGATGCGCCCGCGCCATTTTCTTGCGTCCGGTTTTGGCGCACGAGTTTCTCCTTGACCCCGCCAACGGGGAAGGATTTTGCTGCTGCAACTTGTTTGAGGAGAAGAAAAATGGCCGTCAACACAGCGCCCCGCTCGACCACATGGACCTATGTCGATGGTGAGTGGCTTTCCGGCAATCCGCCGCTGATCGGCCCGACCTCGCATGCGATGTGGCTCGCCTCCACCGTCTTCGACGGCGCCCGCTGGTTCGATGGCATCGCCCCGGATCTCGACCAGCACTGCCAGCGCATCAACCGCTCGGCGCTCAACATGGGCCTGAAGCCGACCAAGACGCCCGAGGAAATCGAGGCTCTCGCGTGGGAAGGCATCAAGAAGTTCGACGGCAAGACACCGATCTACATCAAGCCGATGTACTGGGCAGAACACGGCGCCCCCTTTAGCGTCGTCACCGCCGATCCGGAATCGACCCGTTTCGTCCTCTGCCTTTTCGAAGCGCCGATGGGCGGCCATGGCGGCTCGTCGCTGACCGTTTCGCCCTTCCGCCGCCCGACGCCCGAGACGGCGATGACCGACGCCAAGGCCGGCTCGCTCTACCCGAATTCCGGCCGCGCCATCGCCGAGGCCCGCTCGCGCGGCTTCGACAACGCGCTGATGCGCGACACCAACGGCAACGTCGTCGAAACGGCATCCTCGAATGTCTTCATGGTCAAGGACGGCGTGGTCTTCACCCCCGTCGCCAACCGCACCTTCCTCGCAGGCATCACCCGCGCCCGCGTCATGGGCCTGTTGCGCCAGGCCGGTTTCGACGTGCGCGAGGCAACGCTCTCCGTCGAAGACTTCATGGGTGCCGACGAGATCTTCACCTCCGGCAACTACTCCAAGGTCGTCGGCGTGAACCGTCTCGATGGCCGCGACTTCCAGGAAGGCCCGGTCACCCGCAAGGCGCTCGAGCTTTACATGAACTGGGCTTATGGGCGGACGGCGAGCGGCGAATGAGCCGTAGGTAAGGCCGCAATCGCCAAGCCAGCGCCCGCGGCCCCCTCATCCGGCCCTATGGGCCACCTTCTCCCCGCGGGGAGAAGGGAATACCGTTTCGCGTCGCGCGCCTACATCCCCTCTCCCCTCGGGGAGAGGGCAGGGTGAGGGGGCTCACCCACTGCCGTCAATTCCTCAGGGCGAAAGCACCAGCTGCGCCCTCACACTGCCAGCATCCGCGCACGCTCATCCTGCGTGATCCCGTAATCCTTGCAGGGCAGGCCATCCGAGACCTCGTCGCTCAGGAACTTCATCCCGAGCTTCTCCGCCACCTTGATCGATGCATCGTTGCCGGCGAAGATATTCGCGACGATCCGCGGCAAGTTGAGCGTGTCGAAGCCGTGGTCGAGTACCGGGCGGGCGGCTTCCGTCGCGTAGCCCTGACCCCAGGCGTGGCGGTTCAGGCGCCAGCCGATTTCGATATCCGGGCCGATCGTGTCGTAGGGGATCAGCATGATCCAGCCGAGAAACTGCTTCGGCGCCGTTTTGGAAAAGATCGACCAGTAGCCGAGACCTTCGCCGAAATCGCTTTCCATGCGGTTGATGACGAAACGGCGATGCGCTTCTGGATCGGCCCAGGGGCCGGGGATGTAGCGTGTCACCTCGGGGTCGCGGTCCATCGCCATACAGTCATCGAGATCAGCCAGCGTGCGCGGGCGCAAAATGAGACGATCGGTGACGAATATCTGCTGCAAACTCCGTTTCCCCCGTTGCATGCGGTTTCGTTCTGAAACGCAATCATAGCGGCAGGAGTTGCAAACGATAGTCTCAGTTTTCGTCTTTTGGCTTCACAATCCACGTGAAGACCGCGCCGCCGGCCAGCAGCACGCAGGTTCCGAGGAAGACCGAGGGCATGCCGATATGGCCGCCGACGAAGCCGCCGAGCACGGGACCGGCGACCTGGCCGACATATTGCGACGAGACCGAGAGACCGAGAATGCTGCCCGCCGCGCTGTCTGGAACGCTATGGCGAATGACGGCGGAAATACACGGAAGCAAGCCGCCGAGCGCGATCCCCATCAGGAAGCGCAGGATGATCAGCTGCCAGGAACTGGTGACGAACGCCTGCGGGATCAGCAGCACCGCTGCGACAGCCAGCGCTCCGGCGATAACCGGCCAATGGCCGATCCGGTCGGCCAGCTTGCCGAGCCGCGAGGCCGACAGGATGCTGCCGAGCGCCGCCGCCGACATGACGACGCCTGATATCATCGTCACCTGCGACTGCTCCTTGGCGAGCTGCGCCACATAGACGGTGATGATCGGCTCGATCGACATATTGGCGAGCATCAGCAGCATGCCGGTCAACAGCATGGCGATCACCGGCCCCTTGTCGGGGATGGAGCTCCAGCCGCCGCTCGCCTTCGCCGCCTGCTTGCGGGAAGGGGATTTCTCTTCCTTGATCAGGAACGCCGTCGCCAGGAAGGCGAGGAAGATGATGCCGCCGGCCGCCAGAAACGTGCCGCGAATGCCGATGATCGGCGGCAGAACCCCGCCGATCAGGGGGCCGACGAGATTGCCGGCCATGATGCCCGAAGAGAGCATGCCGAGCGCCCAGGCCGAACGGTCCTTCGGCGTCTGTGTCGCGACCAGCACCATCGAGCCCGAGGAGTAACCACCCGCCAGGCCAACGAAGAGGCGCAGCGCCACCAGCTGCCAGACGTCACCCGCCATGCCCATCAGCGAGATGGCGATCGTCATGCCCAGGCTGGCGCGCACCAGCATCAGCTTGCGGCCGTAGATATCGCCGAGCCTGCCCCAGAGCGGCGCCACGAAGGCTGCGGCAAAGAAGGTCGCCCCATAGGCGATGCCCGACCACTGCACGATCGCGGGGTGATCGCTGACACCGAGCTCCTCGACATAGAGCGGCAGGAAGGGAAGCAGCAGCGTCATCGCCACGATCGTGGTGAAGGAGCCGATCAGCGAGATCGTCAGGTTGCGCTTCCAGTAAACGGACCCGGCCGCGGCATCTGCTGCGTCCATCGGGGTGTCGGTCATATCAGGGGCTCTTGCATTGCAATCTTGGGGGAGGGCCAGGTTACGCCCGGCTTTGCGCCCTGCCAAGGACGGTTCGGCCCCGAACCGTCGGCTGGTTTGCCCTAAAGGTCGATTTTTGCTATAAACCAATTGCGAAATGCAATCAGATAACGGAGGTTGCAATGAGCAGCAGCAACGAGCACGAAGCCATCATCCGAGGCCTGTTCGCCGCCTATGTCCAGGGCCGCAAGGATCTGGCGCGGCCGATGCTGGCGGATGACTTCACCTTTTCGAGCCCGCGTGACGACCATATCGGCCGTGATGCCTATTTCGAGCGCTGCTGGCCCGAGAAGCCGCCTTTCGGGGCCATCGAGATCGAATATCTCTCAATTGAAGGCGACGAGGCGGCTGTCCGCTACCGCGCCGTCAAGCATGACGGTACCGCTTTCCGCAACATGGAAAGCTTCCGCTTCAGGGGCGGCAAGGTCGCTTCGGTGGACGTCTATTTCGGTCGCGAAGCCTAGCGCTCGATGACGATTTCGTGGGCCGAGCGTGTCGCCGGCCCATGATAGACGGCCTCGATATTGTTGCCGTCGGGGTCGAGCAGGAAGCAGGCATAGTAGCCGGCATGATAATGCCGCTCGCCCGGCGCGCCGTGCTCGCGCCCGCCATGCGCCAGTCCCGCTTCGTAGAATCGCTGGACCGCGTCCTGATCGGCGGCCTGGAAGGCGAGGTGCAGGTGGCTGACATAGCTCTCGGCGGCATCGACATAGAGCTCGTCCGAGGAAAAGAAATTCTCGCCCTCATGCGTGAAGCGCCGTCCGAGCGCGCTGAGGACCGCCTGGTAGAACACCCGGCTCTTTTCCAGATCCCGCACTCTCAGATGCACATGATCGATCAGTCGTCCCTGGTGATACTGCATCGCGTTGCCCTCCCTAGAACAAGCGGATTGCCGATGTCGCAATGATGATGATCGAGACGGCGATCATCAAGGGCTTTACCGGCAGCCGCTTGACGAGCAGCGCGCCGAAGGGGGCGGCGATCACGCCGCCGATGATCAGCCCGATCGCCGAATCCAGTTCCGACCAGCCGAGCGTCACCACGAAAGTCAGCGAGATCACCAGCGTCACGGCAAATTCGGTAAGATTGGTCGAACCGATTACCTTCTTCGGATCATGGCCGCGCCCGACCAGCGTGCTTGTCACGATCGGCCCCCATCCGCCACCGCCGATCGCATCGAGCACACCGCCGCAGAGACCGACCGGCGGCACCGCCCAGTCATGCACATCGCGCGGCCAGCGCGGCCGGAAGGCCTTGTAGAGAATGATGAGGCCGATGGCGATCAGATAGGCGGAGACGAAGGGCTCGATCACCTTGCCGTCGACATTGGCGAGAATATAGGCGCCGACCGCGCCGCCGATCATCCCTGCCGGCGCCAGCCGCGCCACGAGCTTCCAGTCGACATTGCGCTGATAGGCATGAGACGCGCCGGAGGCAGCGGTCGTAAACATCTCCGCCACATGCGTCATGGCACTGGCATTGGCCGCCGGTACCCCGAGCGCCAGAAGGCTCGTCGTCGACAGCACCCCGAAAGCCATGCCGAGCGCCCCATCGACGATCTGCGCACAGAAGCCCACCAACACGAAAAACAGGAAATCGAGCGTCATGAAATTCCCCCGAAACCGACGTTCGGGAAACAACACGCGGGGGCTGAGAAAAGTTCCGGATGAACCCGGATCGTGCCACTTCATCCCCCGCCTTGTTCCTTAACGGGAAAAACACGTGGGTTTAACCATGTTGCTTAGGCTTTGATTCATCCTCCCGGAGCAGTTTGCGCGCCAGGGTGGCTGGGAACCAACCCCGAAGGATCGAAGCTCATGACCTATGCACTCGTGCTCTTCTCGGCCGTAACGGCAATCGTTGTCTCCATCTCGGCGATGGGCAGCGCACCTGCGCCCAACAGCAACTGGCCGCAAATTCATCCGGAAAAGACCTCCAGGCTGGTGCAGACGCATCAGCAGTAAATTGCCTTATTTCAGATGAACGTCAGGTTCATCACCGGTTCAGCGCGATCGGCAGAAGCTCCATCCTGGCTGGAAATTTTGGAGATTCGCAATGAAGATCATCACGCTGGCAGCAGCGCTCGTTATCGGAGGCCTTTCGGCGATATCCGCTGAAGCGATGCCGGTTGCGCCGCTTACTGCAAACACGACTGTCACGCCCGACGTGACCAAGGTCGACTACGCCTGCGGCCGCGGCTGGCACATGACCCGCTGGGGCGAATGCCGCCGCAACGAGTATCGCCGTTACGCACCGCCGGTCCGCTACTGGCACCGTCCTCCGCCGCCGCGCTGGGGCTGGGGTGGCGGCTGGGAACGCCCGCGCCCATATTACCGCGAGCGCGGCTGGGGCGGCTACGATCGCTACTGAGCCGAACGGCTTGAAAAGGAAACCGGGGCATTCGCCCCGGTTTTTGTTTGCGCTCAGGAGGCCAGCCCCATCCGCAAAGCCAATCCTGATCACTTCACCTTCGCTGCTGCCGCCGTCTTCTCCCCGGTGGTGACCAGCGCGAATTCCTTCATCTCCTCGGGCCTCAGGTAGTAGAGCCGGTCCGGCGGCGTCTCCATCGCGTGGATCCAGAGGCCGGGCTTGATGCCCATCTCGTCGAGATGACGGGTGACGTCGGCGGTGGTCCGCTGCGCATCGGACATGGCGCGCTCCGGCGAGAGCTTCTCCTTCGAGCCGTTGAAGACCTGATGGACGCCGATGACGGCGCCGTCCTCGGCGTTGCGGGTGATGCCGCCGGCGAGCACGATCGGGCAGGAGGAGGCGCAGAGCGCGCCTTTGACGACCTTCGTGCCGATCTTCTTCTCGCGGATCAGCTTCGACATGGCGAGCGCATCACCGACGGCGCCACCGGGCGAATCCAGCGATACCGTCTTCACATATTCGCCGCGGGCCTCGATCTCCTGCTGAAAACGTCCGGCTGCGCCATAGTCGATCGCGCCGCGCGCAAGCAGGATGCCGCCGGGCTGGAGCTCGAAAGTGATCGGCTGTTTCAGCAGCTCGACGCTGGTGGTGATTTCGGATGGCGCGTTGTCAGGCTCGCCATCGGTTAGCACGGGTGGCAGCACTGGCATGCTGTCGGGGGCCGCCGGATCGAAGACCGGCAGCTCGGCATTGGCGATCATCAGGTTGCGGAAGTCGATGACGAGGAAGGCGACGGCGGCGGCGATCAGCGCATGCAGCACCAGCCGCGGCAGCGTCGAATCGTCGATCGAAAGCAGCTTGCGTTTCAGCTGGTCTCCCGCCGCCTCGATCTTCATGCCTGTGGTCCCTTGCGCGGCGGCTTGCCGGGCAGGTCGAGGCTGGTGACGTTGGAAGGCTCGGGTTCAGGCGCATCGGCGGCATGTGCTTCGGACGTCGCTTCCGCATGGCCCTCCGCCCTCGCATCGGCCTTGGCTTCCGCCCTCGCGACGACCGCCTCGATATCGATGCCGCGCGCCTGCAGCGCGCGCTGCACCTCGATCGCCTCCAGAAGTTCGGCGGCGGTGATCCGCTCGGCGAATGGCATGGCCTGCTCCTGCCGCCGCAGCGCCCCATGCGCTACCGACAGCATCAGAACCAGCACGCCCGGCAGAAGGTCGATCGAGATCGCACCCGCCCAGCTGGGGATGAAATCAGACGCATAGCGCAGCACGGCTTCGGCCGAGGACAGCGGCACGAAGCGCCGTTCGCCCACGGGCTCGCGCGCCAGAATCTGGTCGGCCGCCTGCGACAGGACCTTGGATTGTGCCGCAACCGAGGAGCGGATCGTCTCCATCACCTGATCCTGGCGGTTGGCAAGTTCCGCCTCGCGGCCATCGGCAACAGGGGCGATGAAGCCGAGCGACAGGTCTTCGGCGGCGCGTTTGACCGAAGGGGCGATCGAGGTCTGTTCCAGCGAAGTGATGACGCCGGTGAGTGCAACGACCTCGGCGGCGAATTGATCGGCGCGCTGATCGATGGCGCCTGGCGCTGAAACCAGCGTCCGCATCGTTTCCAGATGCTTGCGGCCATCGTCGAAGAGGGTGGTGACGCGTTCGCGAGAGGCATTGATGTTATTCTGCAGCTCCGTCAGCTGCGAAGCCATCTGCGAGAGCAGCTGCACGACGCTGCCCGCGCCTGTCGTGCCGGTCAGAGCGCCGGTCTCGCGCTCCTGATCGGCGAGCCGCTGGAAGCGTTCCTGCGTGCGCTGGATATCCGGCAGAAGGCTCTGCGCCGCCAGCGCATTCTGGTGCGCCCGATCGAGGTCGCCGGTATAGTCTTCCAGCGTTTCGGCAAGGTGCTGTTCGAGGGCTGCCGAACCCGCAAGCGCCGCCGCATTCAGCCAGCTCGCCATGGCGATGATCATCGCGCAGCCGAGCGCCATGATGCCGAGCAGGGCGGTGCGCGCCGCCACCGTCGTCACATGCGGATAGAAGCGGGCGAGATAGGTCCAGAAGGCATAAATGGCCACCGAGACCGCCGCCGAATAGATCAGCGCCGCGAAGAAGGTGGAGGTCGGCGAGCCGTCGAGAAGACTGCGCACGCCGAGATAGGTATAGACGCCGGAAGCGAGCGCGAGGACCGCGAGCGCAAAGCGCGTCATCGTTTCGACGGCTTCGATGCCGTCGTGCAGGCGGTGAGATGCGCCAAGCGCCATGGTTTTCCTCCGGTCGGTATCCTCTTAAGAAACCCTTAAAATCCCGGCGAAAACAAGGCCTTCAAAATGAGCGTGCCGCTTACTCCGCAGGCGGTACGCGCATCGGCTCGCCGGGCATTTCCCGTTCGCCAGCAAAACCATCGGCAGCGACTTCTCGGAAATATCGATCAGCGGCGAGTAGGTGGCTGCTGGCATGCGCAGCTCTTCCGCTTCTTCCATGACCGGCGCCGAAGGCCTGTCGCCGCGAGCCACTTCCAGCTGGCCGTTGAGGATGGCACGCTCGGCGCGCAGCTGGCGGATTTCCGACTTGGCGATCTCCAGGCTGGTTCTGAGCTGGCCGATCTCGTGGCGGTCGCTGTCCATGCGGGTATCGAGGTCGCGCTTCATCGCGTCCGCCTCGCGGTCGCGGCGGGTGCGCAGGGTTTCGGCTTCGCGCAGCTTCGCGGTCAGCTCGTTGTTATAGGCGGAGAGTTCGCGACGGGCGGTCTCGTTCTCGGTGCCGGTCACGCGGGTGCGGCGCAGCTCGTCCTCGACACGCTCGGCGCGCGAAATGGTTGCCGCCAGTTCCGATTTCAGCCGCTTCATCTCGCCGCGCGCCGACTGCAGTTCCTCGTCGGTCATCTTGTTGCGGCCGTTGGCGGTGATCAGCAGCTTTTCGACAAGCTCCGCCTTGGAGCCGACAGCGTCGCTCTTCGTCGTCAGATGGGCGATCTCGAGCGCCGAGGAGGTGGTGATCGTGTGCAGCTCGACCTCGGCGCGCTTGTGGCGCTCCTCGACCAGCGACAATTCCTGCTTCAGCTTGGCGATCGCCGTCTGCAGGTTGGAAACCAGGCCTTCCTGTTCCATCAGGCCGGCCTTCAGGTGACCGCGCTCTTCCGTCAGCCGGGCGATGTCGCGTGCCTGCGAGGCGCTTTCGCGCCGCGAGGTTTCGGTCAGCAGCTGCAGCGCGGTGGTCTCGCTGTCCAGCTTGTCGCGGGTGGCGGAAAGTTCGCGGCTGCGGCTGTCCAGATCCTGCTGGGCGCGCTTCAACAGCGTCGAGGCCTCGTCATACTGCATGGCGCGGGCGGCAAGCTCGCGCTCCGCGTCGATCAGCCGGCTTTCGATGATCGAGAATTCCTCGCAGGTCACGCCATGGACGTTCTGCAGCTTGGTCAGCTCGTCGCGCACCGCTTCGATCTCTATGCGGTACTGGCCGTTGGCGGTGCGGATGTCCTTGTTCTCGGAGGCGAGCCGGGCATTGTCCGCATCGGCCTTGCGCCGCGCGCTGCTTTCGTAATCGAGCAGCGAGCTGATACGGGCGCATTCGGCCTGCAGCCTGCCGGTATCGTTGAGGGACTGGTCATGGGCGCCGATCAGTGCCGAGACGCGATCCTGCAAGGCCGAAAGGCCGGCGACGAGTTCCTTGGAATTGCGCTGGTTTTCTTCGAGCACCGAACCGAAAGCCTGGAAATCATCGATCTCCGGCATCTGGTAGGGTTGCGGGGCTGCCGGCTGCGGCGCCATCGGCTGCTCGGTGATGGAGACCGGCCGGTAGGCCTGGCCAGTGCTGCGAATATCCGTCTTGCCCGGCTCTTCGCCCCGGCGGAAAAAACTCATGACCATCACGCGCCCCAGAAAATGAATGTCAAAAAGCAGTCTGAAACTATCAATTCACGCTAATTAAGCTGATCCTATCAAAGGTTGCCCTAACGATCTTTGCCCGGATAACTTGTAGACGCATCTAGGCCGCGAAAACCGGCGCCTGTCAAAGCATCGTTCCATGAAATCAACAGTTTTTTAAGATTCGTTACCGCCGCTGCCAGTCTTCATTCGTCGGGCAGCAGGTCGAGCTCGTCGGTCTTCAGTTCGGTGCCGATCTCGGCCGCCTTCGACTGCTTGTCGTAGACGCAGATATGGGTGACGAAGCCATTGCCGCCCTTCGGCTTGCCCGTTACCAGCGCCAGCCCGTAATGCTCGCTGCCGAACGGATCGACGACGGCTCTGGCAAATTCGAGCGAGGGTGTCGCCGCCTCCTTGCATTTCGCCGCCACGTCATCGGCAAAATCCTTCCAGGCGTCGTCCGAGGAGGCGGAGGCGCTGCCGGCGGCAAAAGTCAGGAGGAGGGCGGGGAGAAAGCGGATTTTATTCCTCTGCATCATGGCCTCGTTCAGTTCGCTGTTGCGGATCCTGCCGGTTTTGCATCGGCATCATCGGTGATTTGGGGGCAGAAAGCCAAGCCCGCAATCAAGGCAATTTTTCCTCTGACGCTCCGTTTTTTGATCGTTCCGCCGTTGCCACGCCGAACTTCGGCTCCTATGTTCCGCCTCACCTGCCGATCACGCAACCCATTGCCAAGAGGAGACTTACAATGGCTTTCGAATTGCCCGCACTCCCGTACGACTACGAAGCGCTTTCGCCCTTCATGTCGAAGGAAACGCTGGAGTTCCATCACGACAAGCACCACAAGGCTTATGTCGACAACGGCAACAAGCTGGCTGCTGAAGCAGGCATGGCCGACCTTTCGCTCGAGGAAGTCGTCAAGAAGTCCTTCGGCACCAATGCCGGCCTCTTCAACAATGCTGCCCAGCACTACAACCACGTCCACTTCTGGAAGTGGATGAAGAAGGGCGGCGGCGGCAACAAGCTGCCGGGCAAGCTCGAAGCTGCCTTCAACTCCGACCTCGGCGGCTATGACAAGTTCAAGGCCGATTTCGCCAATGCCGGCGCCACGCAGTTCGGCTCCGGCTGGGCCTGGGTTTCCGTCAAGAACGGCAAACTCGAAATCTCCAAGACCCCGAACGGCGAAAACCCGCTCGTCCACGGCGCCACCCCGATCCTCGGCGTCGACGTCTGGGAACACTCCTATTACATCGACTACCGCAACGCCCGCCCGAAGTACCTCGAGGCCTTCGTCGACAGCCTGATCAACTGGGACTACGTCCTGGAGCGCTACGAAGAAGCCACGAAGTAATCGGTTCGGACAGAACGGATTTGCTGACACCCGGTGCGAGAGCGCCGGGTGTTTTCGTTTGGGCTGGTGCCCTCCGGCACACAGGGAGCTCGGCTTGATCGCAAACAGCGTTTGGTGTATCCAGTAAATGAGGTACGTACATCAGATTTGTTGCCGTGAGGAGGAGAGGTGCTATGATGAAGGCGTTCGAGCTCGATCCTGCATTTGCAATAGCGGACGAACAGGCTTTGCGCGGTCTGTTCGAAGCAACGCATGCCCTGGCGATCCAGAAGTGCCGCGACACGCTCGGCCCGCACGCGCAGGATTTTATCCGCCGTTCGCCTTTCCTCTGCATCGGCACGCAGAACATCGATGGAAAAGCGGATGTCAGCCCGCGCGGCGATCCCGCTGGTTTCGTCCGGATTCTCGACGAGCGGACGCTGGCGATACCCGACCGGCCGGGAAACAATCGTCTCGACACGCTGGTCAACATACTCGCCAATCCCAGCGTCGGCCTGCTCTTCATCATCCCCGGCTTCGACGACACGCTGCGCGTCAATGGCCGCGCGAGACTGACGACGGAACCTGCGCTTCTGGAGAGCATGGCGGTAAACGGTCGCGCGCCGAAGCTCGCCATCGTCATCGAAGTCGACGAGGTCTTCATGCATTGCGCCAAGGCCTTCCGCCGCTCCCATCTCTGGGACCCGGACTACCGGCAGGACCGCAGCGAAATGCCGTCGCTGGTGAAGATCATCCTTGACGAAACAACCGGCGCGCCGAGCGACGAACGCGCGATGCGCGACATCGACGACCAGCTGGAAGCGGATTATAAGCGGACGCTTTATTGAGGCGTCTTAACGGGCGACGTTACGCCGCCGCCAAAATCACATGCGCCTGGATCTTCGCGGCCACCGAGCTGTCGCCATGCTTCCGCGCGAGCTCCAGCGCCACGTAATCGGTCACCGCCTGCAGCTCGCCCGGCTTTCTCGCCTCGATCTCGGTTCGCAGCAGCGTGCCCTGGCAATAGGCGAGCGCGACGATGCGCACCGAGGCGGCGTGGCTTTCCTCGGCTCGCGTCTCGATCGCGATGGAAGAGAAGCCGGCGGCTTCGAGGTCGCGGCGGATCAGCGCCTTGTCGTGATAGCCGTGCGGCGTGCGGGCCAGAAAACGCGGCGGGTCGTCCGGGAAGATATCGGCGAGCTCCTCGGTGACGTCATTGGCGAAGACGTTTTCCTCGATCCGGTCCCAGACGCTGAAGAGGAAGTGGCCGCCGGGCTTCAGCACCCGCCTTGCCTCGCGATAGGCGGCCGGCCGGTCGGGGAAGAACATCGCCCCGAACTGGCAGCAGACGAGATCGAAGCTCGCATCCTCGAAGGGCAGCGCCAACGCATCCGCCTGGCGCCATTCGACAGGGTTGCCGGTGGGCTGCCGCGAAGCGGCATAGTCGAGGATCGGCTGGTTCAGATCGCTGGCGACATAGCGCGTCCCGGCGGGCAGCTCCGGCGCCAAGGCCCGCGTCACCACCCCTGTCCCCGCTGCCGTTTCCAGCACCGCTTGCGGCGAAAGCGCCACCGCTCGCCGCGCCAGATCCGCCGCGAAGGGCGCGAAGATCAGCGGTACCATATGGCGGTCGTAATTCTCGGGAATCGAGCCCGCAAAGACGTCGTCGCCTTTCCGCATCGCCATGCCCTCCATCGGCTGATGGGCCCAGATTAGCACGGGCAGCGATTTTGCGTCAGGAGAGGGTTCACGCTCTTGCTATTTTCGTCGAATGGGATGCTAGCTAGGCCTTCAACCGGAGGAGACGATCATGGCTAAGGGGCAGGTTCGCAGCAACAAGGAGGCACGCAAGCCGAAGAAGGACAAGGCGGCGCCAAAGGCTGCCCCCACTCTTGGCTCGCAGGTGAAATCGAGCGAAAGCGACACCAAGAAGAAGTAGACCGGCAACAGCCTCGCCATATGCGGCGGGGCGCAGGCTGGATGGAATGAGAGCAAACGGCGCCCGGAGAACCGGCGCCGTTTTTTATTGCCGGGGCGGGGATGATTCGCCGCCGCTCAGCCCATTGAAAAACCTGGCAAGATTGTGCCTTGATGCCATCGGGCCGGACCTTTTTTGGCATTTGGCCAGAGGTTTTGACCTCGGTCCTGTGCCGCTTTGAAACTAATCAAGCTCTTGAGCACGTTCTTGCCGAGGCTGCGGCGGCGCAGGTTGCGGCAAATATTAGCGCATAAATTGCGCTAATACAGCAACCTTTTGTGTAATTCATACTGAATTGCAACCATGTTGACATGCCCTTTTCGCCTTGCTCGAAAGCAGCCTGGCCGCCCGTTTGTGTGTGGCCGCAAGTTGGGGATGCGTAGTTTATTTCCTTTTTAAGCTATTGAAAAAGCAGGGTGAGCTTTTTGACAATGATGAAGAAAATTAAAGATCGGACGGCCGCCGGATTTGGGCGGCGTCTTCTGGAAACCTCGGCGCTGACGCTGGTTTTCTCGGCGGGATTGCTTGCAGCTGGCATGGGCGTCGCGCGGGCGGGTGAAGCGGGAAATAGTGAGTTGTGGGACCCTATTCCCGGATCTGACGGGATTGCCAGCTCAGGGATCAGTGGCAACGGCAAGGTTATCGTTGGCACCATAGATGAAGAGCGCGCCTTCTACTGGAGCACCGTCGACCGCGAATGGATCGCCCTTCATGCGCTTCCCATCTATTCGTTGATGGCTACGAGCAGCTCCGTGAGCAGCTTG
Organism: Rhizobium sp. Rhizsp82; assembly: GCF_047325115.1. Classification (NCBI taxonomy): domain Bacteria; kingdom Pseudomonadati; phylum Pseudomonadota; class Alphaproteobacteria; order Hyphomicrobiales; family Rhizobiaceae; genus Rhizobium; species Rhizobium sp. Rhizsp82. Next base: position 363,407 of record NZ_CP168571.1, read on the forward strand.
ACGGAAGCTTTGGCGGTCAACGAAGATGGTTCGGTTATCGTCGGTACGTCACAAAGCTGGGATGGTATGCATGCCGTGAGCTGGACGAATGGAGACATCAACGACCTCGGCGGGCTGGATGATGCAACCGGATCCTACGCGACTGGCGTCAGCGGAGACGGTTCGGTCGTTGTCGGCTATTCGAACTTCAGCAGCACGGTCAACTCTGCAAGCCGGCAGGCTTTCCGCTGGAAGAATAACCAGATCCAAGGTCTCGACGGGCTGAACGGCGACGGATTCTCGCAGGCATTCGGCGTCAGCGGCGATGGAAAGGTCATCGTCGGCGTCGCGGCCGATGGCGCAAATGCCGGTATAAGCCGTGCAGTCCGCTGGACGAACGACGGTCAGGATATCGAGGATCTCGGCCACCTTGAGGGTGGACAGTGGTCAAGCGCAAAGGCCGCCAGTGAGGACGGCTCCGTCATTATTGGCAACGCTGGCGTTGGCAGTGCCAATCATGCTTTCCGCTGGACGGCCAGTGGGATGAAAGACATCAACGGGTTGGACAGCGATTTCTCTGTCGCCAATGCCGTCAGCGGCGATGGATCGGTCGTGGTCGGTCAAGTGGGTCTTCTCAACGCCTCCCATGCATTCCGCTGGACGGAAGCCTTTGGCATGGAGACCGTCGAGGACTGGCTGAGCCGGCAAGGTGAGGACATCGGCGACGACGTGACGAAGACGGCAACCGGCATCTCCGCCGACGGCACCGTCATAGTCGGTGACTTGGATAATGGAGGCGTCTTTATCGCTCGCGGCGGCTCCGGCATCATCGACGTCGACCAGTACAACACCACCATCGCCGCCAAGCCCTCGGCACAGGTCGGTCTCGGCTACGCCAATACGGTTCTCCAGGGCGCCCATGGCGAGCCTATGCGCGACCTTCTTGGCCTCGGCCAACGCTCTGTCGCCTTCACAGCCGACATCGGCTATGACGACAGCCGTGTTTCCAACGGCGGCGTCGGCATCGGCGACGTGACCTTCGGCTACGGCCTTGCCGAAGGTGTCACTGCCCGCTTTGCCGGCGGTGGTCTCTACACCAAGCAGGACATCGAAACCGGCGGCGACTTCCATCAGGCGGCTTTCTACATGGCGCCTGAAGCCACCATCGCGCTCGGGAGCAGCAACGTCTATGCCACGATCGGCGGCTACTACTCGACCGGCCGGATGAACGTTCACCGCGGCTATATGAACGGCGCCGCCATGGATTATTCGCATGGCGAAACCGACGTCGACACCTATGGCGCCAAGATCCGCTTCGACTGGCTGAATGCTGCGACGATCGCGGGCACCAAGCTGACGCCCTATGCCAGCTTGACCTATGCGCACTCGCATATGGACGGCTACACGGAAGAGGGCGGTTCGTTCCCATCGGCCTTCGATTCCGTCAACGACCACTCGACCGTCGCCCGTATCGGCGTCGACTTCCTCCACGAGCTGACGGACACTGTCCGCCTAACGGCCCGTACCGAAGTCGATTACCGCTTCGAGAAGAACACGGCTGGCATCAGCGGCGAAATCGTCGGCCTCTCGGCCTTCGACTTCGCGGGTGAAGACGTCAAGCAGCTTTGGCTGCGCGGTGCCGTCGGTACCGAGTTCGACGTCGCAGGCGGCACCGCCTCGCTCGGCCTCAATGTTACCACGGAGGGTGATGATCCCAATGTATGGTTGCGCTCAGGTTGGAACGTTAAGTTCTGATTGAAGCAATTTCCTGGTCTTGAGAAGGATACCCGGCGTTTTTCAGCGTCGGGTATTTGTTGTTATTGCAGTAACGACACGGATCTTCTGGCTTAAAATACGTGAAAATTAGTATAGGCACGCCGCGGCTATCAAAGCGACGCGCATAATGATGCCTTTTATGAATCGTTAACCAAGCAATTTTACGAGAGCTAAAATAAAATATCCGAATATTTCTCTGCATTGAATCTGCTTTTTTACAATCTCATACGAAGGACAGCCCCCATGAAGACCCTTATGCTTCGTCTGCTCAAGGACCAATCCGGCGCAACCGCAATTGAATACGGCCTGATCGCAGCCCTGATTTCGGTCGCCCTCATCACCGGCGCAACCAGCCTTGGCGGCACGCTGAACAATACGTTCTCCAACCTTTCGACGACCCTCTCCAGCAAGACGAACTGATCTTCGGCGCTCCCGCCGCTATCCGGATCTGTCACAGTCAAAGACCCGCCTTGCGATAGGCGGGTCTTTTTCGTCTGAGCCTTAACCTTCCGCCGCTGCTCGCAGATAGGCTGCAGCCAATAGTCGCGCCTCGTCGCTAAACCTCTCCAGAACCTCGGGACCCGCCACCAGGCCGGCGAAGCTGCCGCGCGAGAGGCCGGCGAGGGCTGAGAGGAGGGTGAAGGATGCACGGGCGGGGTCGCGGAACGAGGCGTCGCGGGCGTTGGCGAGTGCGCGTGTCACTGCCGTTTCCAGCCTTTTGAAGATGTCGGTGGAGAGGCGGAACTGGTCGATGGCGCCGGCGACGCGGTAGAGTGCGGTCGTTGCTTCAGGGCGGGCGGTCTTCACCGAGACATAGGCGTCGGCAATCGCGTGGGCGATGGTGCTGAGCGGTTGCCGGTCGCGGGTCAGCGGAATGCCTTCCAGCGCTGCGGCGATCTCCTCGAAGTGGCGGCTGAGGATGGCAAACAGCAGCGCCTGCTTGTTGGGGAAATACTGGTAGAGCGTGCCGACCGAGACCCCGGCGCGGTCCGCCACCCGGGTCGTCGTGAATTTCGCCAGTCCATCCGCCAGCAAAACCTGAATCGCGGCTTCGTGAACGGCTTCGACGGTCGCGCCCGAGCGCGCCTGGATCGGGCTTTTGCGGGGTTTCAGGCTCTGCGGAACGGGGTCATTCAAATGCGAATACCGAACTGAAGGATTGTTCAGGTATATTTTTGAGCAGCATCCCGGTCAAGCAAGGGACGGCGAGGTATCGATATGAGAGGTGAGACGATGAGCGAGGCAGACAGCATGACCGCAAATACCGGCATAAGCCGCAGGCTCTTTCTCGCTTCCGCCGCCGGAGCCGCCGCTTGCGCAGCGCTGCCGTCAGAAGCGGCCGCGCAGCCGCGCGTCCTCAAGTTCAGCGATCACGAACCGCTTGGCGGCATGCGCACGCGCTTTCTGCGCGATGTCGTGTTTCCGGCGATCGAGCGGGAATCGCATGGACGCCTGAAGATCGAAGATCACTGGAATGGAGAGATCGCTGCCGCCTATGACGCGCTCAGCGCGGTCAGCAAGTCCGGTGCAGATATGGCGACCGTCGTGCCGGAATATACGGCCAAGGAATTGCCGCTGCACCAGATCTTCAAGAGCTTTCCCGTGGGTCCGGCTGGTGGCCGGCAGATCGATTTCTTCAGCCGTGTCTATGACGATGTTCCGGCTTTTGCGGCGGAGCTGGAGCACAACAACGTCGTGCCGGTCTTCTTCGGGACTGGCTATCCAGTCGCCTTCTTCAGCACGGCGCCGATGGTCGGTCTTGATGGTCTGAAGGGCGGTAAATGGCGCTCGGCGAGCTTCTGGCATCTCGATTTCCTGCGCAATGCCGGTGCGACGCCCGTCACCATGCATTGGGGGCCGGAGATCTACGAGGCAATGAAGCAGAAGACGCTCGATGGCTTGATGGTCAATGTCGATAGCGGCTTCATGCTTGGGGTTCACGAGGCGGCACCGCATGTTCTGGTGTCCGATGACCTGTGGCTCGGTCACGTCTATTTGCTGGCGATCAACAAGACCGTCTGGGATAGCCTCGCGGCGGAGGACCGGGATGCTATCCGCCGCGCGGCTCGCAGCTCCTACCCGACGCTCGGTGCCGCAATGGCGTCAAGCCTGGAGGCGCAACTCGATGATCTCCGCAAGGCGGGTGCGACCGTGCGTATTCTTGAGCCCGGCGAAGTCTCCCGCTGGAGCGACGCTACGCGATATCGGGAAGTCCAGTCCGCCTGGGCGAAGGACCAGATCAGCAAGGGCGTCTCCGGGGCCGGTCCGGCACTGGACGCTGTCACGGCCATCATGACCGACCTGATGGGCTAGTGTAAGATGCCCGGGCGAGCCCGGGCATCTTGCTTTCAGATTGCCTCGAGCGCGGTCAGCGCCTCCGGGGGCAGGGCGATATCCGCCACCGCGAGATTTTCGCGCAGATGCGCCCGCGACGATGTACCGGGGATCAGCAGGATATTCGGCGCTCTCTGCAACAGCCAGGCGAGCGCCACCTGCAGCGGCGTGGCGCCAAGGCGCGCGGCGACGTCGGAAAGCGTTGTCGACTGCAGCGGCGAGAAGCCGCCGAGCGGGAAGAACGGCACATAGGCGGTGCCGGCCGCCGCCAGCGCATCGACCAGCGCGTCATCGCCGCGATGGGCGAGGTTGTACTGGTTCTGGACGCAGACGATCTCGGTGATCTTGCGCCCATCAGCCACCTGCTTTGCGGTGACGTTGGAGAGGCCGATATGCTTGATCAGCCCCTGGCGCTGAAGATCGGCCAGTACCGTCAGCGGCTCCTCCAGCGATCCCTCGGCCGGTCCGTGCACATCGAACATGGCGCGCAGGTTGACCACCTCGATCGCATCGAGGCCGAGATTGCGCAGGTTGTCATGCACCGCCAGGGTTAGCTCTGCCTTCGAAAAGGCTGGGTTCCACGAGGCATCCGGCCCGCGCTTGGCGCCGATCTTGGTGACGATCACCAGATCGTCTCTGTAGGGATGCAGCGCTTCCTTGATGATCTGATTGGTGACGTGCGGCCCGTAAAAGTCGCTGGTGTCGATATGGTTGACGCCGCTTTCGACGGCTTCACGCAGAACCGCGACTGCCTCGGCGCGGTCCTTCGGCGGGCCGAAGACACCCTTGCCTGCGAGCTGCATGGCGCCGTAGCCGAGCCGGTTCACCGTGCGGCTACCGAGCGTAAATGTTCCTGCTTTTGCGAGATTGGACATGGTCTGCCTCCGTTTCGGGATAGACGAGAAATAGGCCGGTTTGGTTCCCGGCATAAGCGGCGACAATCCGCACGGGCTGTACGAAAAATCGGACAATCGTATTGGCCGCGGTGACGGAGGGTCTGAAAAGACAATCAAAAGCTGTCTTCAGGTGCAGCTTTCAGGCCATATCGCCCTCTCCGCCGTGTATTTTCTAATTGAGATTGCAGCCGATCGATGTTCCTATGCGCCCCCGCGTAACTGAGTTCTCGTCCTATCTCGATCCCTCACACGAGCGAGCCATGTCGATTTCAGATACGATCTACCGTCCCTTCGAGCGCCTTATAAGGCCGCTCGACATTCCCTACAGGCCGCTGCCCGCCAAGGGGCCGGCGACGGTTCTGCTGCATTTCATCGCAATGTTCCGCGGCGTGCTGTTTTCGCTGGCCGCCGCCTCGATGGCCATGGAGGCGATCAACCTGTCGGTCGTCTGGGGGCTGTCCGTCATCGTCGATGGCGTCACGCAGAAGGGTGCCGTGGCCTTTCTGGAAGACGAGTGGCTGCTCTTGACTTTCCTCGGCCTGCTGATCTTTCCGGCGATGCCGGTCGCCTCGTTCCTGGTCAATACTTTCACGTCGCACACACTCGGCATCGGCATGCCCGCTGCCATCCAGTGGCAGGGGCACAAGGCGGTGGAGCGGCAGGATCTGGCCTTCGTTCACGATCTCTATGCCGGGCAGGTGGCGTCGCGCCTGTCGCAGGTCGCCTCCGCCGTGCAGCAGCAGATCATCGCCGCCTTCCAGACAGTCCCGCGCTTCCTGCTGCAGCTGGCCGGTTCCGTCATTCTCCTGTTGACGCTCTCCTGGCAGATGGCGCTGCCCGTCGTCATCTGGATCGCGCTCAACGTGCTGCTCGCCATCCGCATGGCGCCGGTCTTTGCCGAGCGCTCGCGCCGCTCCGCCAAACAGCGCAGCATCGTCGCCGGCGCCATCACCGATCTCTATACCAACATGCAGATGATCAAGCAGTTTGCCGCCGAAGACAGCGAGGCCGGCGCCATCCGCCGCATCATCGGCAATTCGGTGCGCATCCAGCACGAGGAACAGCGGATCTACCGCACCTCGGAGCTGATCGTCGTCGCGCTCAACATGGCGCTCTGGCTGACGGTGTTGGCGATCGGCTTTTCCGGTCTCGTCAGGGGCTTCATCAGCATCGGCCAGTTTGCCGCCGCCGTCTATATCCTGCAGCGGCTCTCCGGCCACACCTACACCTTCCTGCAGATGGGCGAGCAGATCTTCCGGGCGGTCGGCACGATCAAGGATGCCATGCCCGTCATGACGACGCCGCCTGATATCATCGACCGGCCGGATGCCGGGGAGCTGAAGGTCGGGCGCGGCGAAATCCGTATCGAGAATGTCAGCTTCGCCTACAAATCGGGACCTTCAGTGATCGATGGGCTCTCGCTGACGGTTCGGCCCGGGGAGAAGCTTGGTCTTGTCGGTCTGTCGGGTGCCGGCAAGACGACACTCGCAAACCTGCTGCTGCGCTTCTACGATATTCCCGATGGCAGGATCCTGATCGACGGTCAGGATATAAGCGCGGTGACGCAGATGAGTCTGCGCCGCAATATCGGCGTCATCGCTCAGGATGTCGCGCTGCTGCATCGCTCTGTCGGCGACAATATCCGCTATGGCCGCCCGGAGGCAGAGCAGGCCGAGATCGAGGAAGCGGCGCGTATGGCCAAGGCCGATGCCTTTATCGCCGACCTTGCCGATAGCGACGGCCGCAAGGGCTACGAGGCCTTTGTCGGCGACCGCGGCATCAGGCTGTCCGGGGGACAGCGCCAGCGCGTCGCGATCGCCCGCGTGCTCCTGAAGAATGCGCCGATCCTTGTGCTCGACGAGGCGACCTCGGCACTCGACAGCGAATCCGAGGCGGCGATCCAGGAGCGGCTCAATCTGGTGATGCAGGGCAAGACGGTGATCGCCATTGCCCACCGCCTCTCGACCATTGCCAGCATGGACCGGATCGTGGTGCTCGATCAGGGCCGGATCATCGAGGAGGGCGCGCCCGTTGAACTCGCCGAACGCGACGGTCTCTTCGCCCGTCTCTGGCGCCGCCAGACCGGCGGTTTCATTCCGGAGGACCTGGATTGAGAGGCGCCGCTGGACCATTTTTGGGCAGATGGCGCGAAACCGGCATCGCGATGCGAAACATCCTGATTTCCATTAACTGAGCTGCGCTATGGCTTGTTGCCCCCCAACTCCCATAGAGGACACCATACTATGAAATTCTTGCTTGCAGGCGCCGTTATCGCCGCGCTGCTGCCCGGTATCGCTCAGGCCAAGACGCTGCAATTCCCGGGCGACGCGCCGATCGCCGAAATCGCCATTCCCGACAGCTGGAACCCTGAGGAAACCGATACCGGGATCCAGGCGACCTCTGAAGATTCCGCCATCTATCTGTCGATCGATGTTGCCGACGAGAAGACCACCGACAAGGTCATCGACGATGCCATCGCCTTCCTCCAGAAGAACGGCGTGAAGATCGACGGCTCGACGCAGAAGAAGTCCGACGAGCAGATCAACGGCATGGACATGACCAATTTCGACTGGACCGGCAAGGACGACGACGGCGATGTCAATGTCGGCCTCTCGCTGCTCTCGCCGAAGGCCGGCAAGCTGCTGGTCATCACCTATTGGGGCTCGCAGGGCACGCAGGAAGCCCACGGAGCCGAGCTGCAGGGCATCATTTCCTCGCTGAAGGCTGCCGAATAAGCGGAACGGGCGGGTGCTTCGGGTATGAGGCATCCGCCCGCTTCGCGGGCCCGGCTTAGAGCAGCCTGGTGGGCGAACGCTGCGACAAATACAAACTACATTTTGTAGAGCGCAAAATCGGCACAGCGGCCCAGAGTATCGCGCATGAAGATCACTGCGTTGTCCACGAGCGGATCGTGGTCGCGAATGATATTTCTCTCCCGCGCCCACCCCCACATGGAGAGAATTGGCGGGAAAGTCGGCCGGCCAAAATGCACCTTAAGATGATATCTGATCAGGGTGCGTCTCTCCGCCTCAACAAGAAACAGGGCAAATGGACCATCTCTACCCTGCGGCCTTCGGCCAGGCTCGGGCAAGGGGTTATCCGGCGAGAGATCCAAGAGCAGGTAGCGAGCCGGTGTTGTTGGACTTAGCGTGAGTTCCCGAGAGTCGTTCTCTCCCGGATGAACTTTCATGCCGCAGCTCAGGTTGTGAAAGTCCTGTACCGTAACATCGTGCTGCGTTTTAACTAGCACTGTATCCGGTAGATCAGCTGGTAATTGTAGCCTCGGCAGTGCATTGATATTCGCCTGATAGGCGTTCTCTGCTCTCTCCGTTGCGATTCCGGCCTGATGCCATAGAAAATACGGGATGCCAGCATAGACAGAAAAGAGCACGGCGATGGCCAGTGGGTGCCACGCCCGCACGCAGTACGCTATTGTTGGAATGAGTATGCAGAAGAGCACTGTCGGCAAATAAGCAAATAATCCGACGATCAGCAGGAATGTGACCACAAAGGCAACGAAAATCAGCCCGCTCATCGCTTGTTCACACCCATCGTTAGTCACGCCTTCTGGCTAGAACTGTGCAACGTGAATTAAAACAAAGTACCATTATCTTGGGTTGCAGTTTAGCGAATTTCGATTTCCATCGGATCGATAGGATCAACTCCGCGTTTAAGCCACAGCCTGGAACGGCATTGCCTTGATTTCCGTCACATCGCGTTTCGGCGGCGTGCCGAAGGTACGGGAATATTCGCGGCTGAACTGTGAAGCGCTTTCATAGCCCACCTGATAGGCGGCGCTTGCGACGCTCGCGCCATCCGCCACCATCAGGCGTCGTGCCTCCAGCAGCCGCAGGTTCTTCTGATATTGCAGCGGCGTCATCGCCGTCATGTCCTTGAAATGCTGGTGGAAGGAGGAGGGGCTCATGCGCGCTGCCGCTGCCAGCTGCTCGATGCGCATGGGTGCGGTGAAATTGTCGCGCAGCAGGTTGATCGCGTCGGTCATCCGCCTCGCATGGCTGCCTGGCAGCGCCAGCTTGCAGACTTCGCGGCCGTTCGGTCCGGTCAGTAGCCAGTAGCAGATCTCGCGCATGATCGCGGGATAGAGAACCGGGATCGCCTTCGGCGTCTCCGTCAGCTTCACCAGCCGCAGCACGCAATCGGCCAGCACCCCGTCGAAATCCTGCACGAAGACGCCGGCCGCCCCTTCGCCTGCCGGGCGCGGCGGCTCTTCCATCGCCTCCATCACCTCGCGCAGGATCGCCACATCGAAATCGATGTTGAGGCCGATATAGGGCGCCTCCCTGCTGGCCTCGGTGATCTGCCCGAGCGCCGGCACCTCGAAGGTAACGACCAGCGACTGCATCTCGCGATAATCGAACACCCGGTCGCCGACCATGATCTGCTTGGCGCCCTGCACCACGATGCAGATCGTCGGCCGGTAGATCATGTGGCGGGGCATGACCGGCTGGCTGACGCGCGAGACCGACAGCGCCTTCACGGGCGTCTCGAAACGCCCTTCGGCATCGCCGGCGAGCCTGTCGATATAGTCGAGGATGGCGTGTCTCAATGGTGTCAGCATGGTCTGGAACTCCTTGCCCCAAGCTATGCGCCGCTGTGCGCCATCCCGCAAGGAGGCTGGAGGAATAGGCAAGAAATTCGAGAGTTCCGGCATCAACAAAAGGCGGCCTCGGGCCTACCGTCTAGGCATCCACTCCAACAAGGGAATGCCAGGATGTCCAGTGAAAACCAAGTGAATTCAAAGCATAAGATCGCGATTGTCACCGGCGGCAGCCGAGGCATCGGCCGCAACACGGTCGAGGCGCTGGCAAACCGCGGCGTCGACGTGATCTTCACTTACCGCGCAAATCAAGCAGAAGCCGAAGCCGCCGTTGCTGCCATCGAGGCGCATGGCGCAAGGGCCGTCGCCATCCAGCTCGATACCGGTCGCGTCGCCGATTTCGACGCCTTCGTCGGCAAGGCGAAAGAGGCGCTGCGGGCGCTTGGCGCCAATCGCTTCGAGTACCTCGTCAACAATGCCGGCAACAGCTATCACGCGCCGATATCAGAGACGACGGAAGAGGCCTTCGACGAGCTCGTCAACGTCCACTTCAAGGGCGTTTATTTCCTGACGCAGAAGCTGCTGCCCCTCATCAACGACGGCGGCCGCATCATCAATATCTCCAGCGGCCTTGCCCGCTTTACCGTTCCCGGCATCTCTGCCTATGCCTCGGTGAAAGGCGCGATCGAAGTCTTCACCCGCTATCTCGCCAAGGAGCTCGGCCCGCGCGGCATCACCGCCAATACGGTCGCCCCCGGCGCCGTCCAGACCGATTTCAGCGGCGGCATCGTGCGCGACAACCCCGTCTACAACAAGATGGTCTCCGACCAGACGGCGCTCGGCCGCCCGGGTCTCGCCGAAGACCTCGGCCCGATGATCGCCTCGCTGCTCTCCGCCGAAAACCGCTGGGTCAACGGCCAGCGCATCGAAGTCTCCGGCGGCGCCAATCTCTGAAACGGAAGGCGCGCGGCAGCTCAGTCGCGCGCTGCCCACAAGAGGCCGCGGCGCAGGATTTCACGCATATGCGGATGCTCGTATTCGGCCGCCACATGGCCGAGTGCGGAGTAGAACACCCTGCCGCTGCCGAAATGGCGCTTGAAGACGACTGGCATCACGACATTGCGGGCCGCCTCGTCGTGTTCGCCGGAAAAGGTCGTCGTCGCCAGCACTTCGACGGTCGGGTCGTAATGCAGGTAATATTGCTCCGAGCGGTAATCGAAATCCGGAATTCCGGAGACAAGCGGATCGCTCTGCCTGGTGATGTTGACGCGGAAGTCGATGATGTTGCCGGGATGCGAGACCCAGGTGACGCCGGAGACGTAGCGGAACGGCGCGCTTTCCTTGAAGGAGGTCGCCAGCGCCCCATGCGGGCCGCCGAGCCCCAGCCCGCCGCGCACCGCCTCGACCAGCGCATCGGCATGTGCCTTTTCCAGCTTCTCGCCGGTGATGATCGGCACCAGCAGGTCGGCTCTGGCAACGTCAGGCGAGCCGAAGATACCGAGATCGCCGGTCACTTCGGTCGAAAAGCCCTCCCGGCGCAACATGTCGCCGACAATTGCGGCGCATTCCTCCGGCTCGTGGCCCTTCCATCCGCCCCAGACGACGATTGCCTTGCGCATTCCTCCACTCCCATGCTGATTCCTCGGGGATAACCGCAACATAGGGCGAAGATTGCCTGATGTCAGGCCGGAGGATTGGCCCAGCCGCTCATCCAGTCGGCGCGCAGCCTGTCGCCATCGCCGCGGAAGAAGGCGTCGCCGGCCTCGCAATGGGCGATGCGGTCGCTGCGGAAATTGCGGATCGCCTGGCGCAGCTCGCACCAGCCGACCAGATTGGCATAGTGCGAATAGTAGATCAGCGCGATCGGCCGGATGACGCGCTCGGTGGCGCGGCCAAGCTCGTCGCGATAGTCGAGCACCAGTTTCTGCTCGTCGCGGATCGCCCGGCGCGCCAGCCCGAGATCGAAGCTTGCGGGCGGCGGCGCCACCGTGCCCCAGGCGTAGAGCGCCTTGCTTTCCATCGCCTGGCGCAGCGGCGCCGGGACCGCGCCGGCGATCTTCTGGTTCACGCGCCGTGCCGCCTGCTTCAGCTCCTCGTCGCCGGTCCGCTCGAGCAGCGCCAGCGACAGCACGATCGCCTCGGTCTCCTCGATCGAGAACATCAGCGGCGGCAGGTCGAAGCCGGGCCGCATGATATAGCCGATGCCGCGCCCGCCCTCGATTGGCACGCGCATCGCCTGTAGCGCGGCGATATCGCGGTAGATCGAGCGCACCGTCACTTCCAGACGGTCGGCCATCGCCTGCGCCGTCATCGGCTTCTTCGAAAGCCGGAGAATCTGGATGATCTCGAAAAGCCGCGATGCCTTGCGCATTTTGCCCGCCCGTTGAAACGCTCCTGACAATACACTGTCAGTTGCCCACGCGTATAGCACCTGCCTATCGGATTGAAATCACAGGTGGAGAACAGGAATGCGCCGCCTGATATCGAATGGGCAACTGACATGACCTACAGCGAAAACCTCTGGCTCTACTTCACCCTTCTCTTCGGCATCATCATCGTTCCCGGCATGGATATGCTCTTCGTTCTCGCCAATGCGCTGACCGGGGGCAGGGGCCGCGGCATGGCGGCAACGGCGGGCATCATGGCGGGCGGGGCGGTTCATTCGCTCTATGGCGCGATCGGTGTCGGCATTCTCGCCAGCCTGCTGCCCTCGCTCTTTGCGCCGCTGCTCTTCATCGGCGCCGCTTACATGGTCTGGATCGGCTTCACGCTGATCCGTTCTTCGATCCGGGTGGAAACCGTCGGCGACGGCGCCGTGCGCACCGACTGGCGCGCCTTCCGCCAGGGCGCCATCACCTGCCTGATCAATCCCAAGGCCTATCTCTTCATGCTCGCGGTCTATCCGCAATTCCTGAAGCCCGCCTATGGCCCGATCTGGATGCAGGGCGTCATCATGGGGGCCATGACGCTCGCCACCCAGTTCGCCATCTACGGCGCCGTCGCCTTCACCGCCGACCGCAGCCGCACGCTGCTGATCGCCAACCCCGCCGCCACGATCCTGATCGGCCGTGTCGCCGGTGCGCTGCTGATCGTCGTTGCGGTGCTGACGGCCTGGCATGGATGGCAGACGGAAGTGTCATTCTCGGCGGGCGGCAATTGAGCTATCATCTGATTCTGGCACCGCCCGTGCCTCCCCCCTCCATCGGGAAAGTATCGATCATGCAGGGCATTTGACTATCGAACCCACTGTTCGGGCATGACGCATAAGGAGGGAGTGCAGCATTTGCTCGCATCAGGAGGTTTTGATGAAACTGTCTGCACCTGTCTATCGCCTGAAACGCAAGGCAAGACTGCTTTCCCGCCAAGAGAAGATCCCCCTTCACGAAGCGCTCGACCGGATCGCCGCCGGTGAAGGCTTCGGCGGCTGGAGCCTGCTCTCCGCCAGGATGACCGAAGTCCTGCCCGGCAGCGCGCTTTTCGCCCGTCTTGAACCCGGCGATCTCGTGCTGCTCTGCGCACGTCCGGGCCACGGCAAGACGCTGATGAGCCTGGAGCTCGCCGTCGAGGCGATGAAATCCGGCAATCGCAGCGCCTTCTTCACGCTCGAATATACCGGCCGGGACGTTCTCGATCGCTTCGCCGCGATCGGCGCGGATTTCGAGCGCTTCCGGGACCTGTTCGAGTTCGACACGTCCGACGCGATCAGCGCCGATTATATCGCCGCCCGCCTTGCATCCGCGCCGCGCGGCACGCTCGCCGTGATCGATTATCTGCAGATCCTCGACCAGAAGCGCGACAATCCTGATCTGATGACCCAGGTCCGCGCTCTGAAAGCTTTCGCGCGGGAAAGGGGCATCGTCATCGTCTTCATCTCGCAGATCGACCGGTCCTACGACCCGGCGCTGAAGCCTTGCCCGGATATCGGCGACGTCAGGCTGCCGAACCCGCTGGACCTTGGCCTGTTCGACAAGACCTGCTTCGTGAACAACGGGGCGATCGAGTTCCGGGCGGCATAGCAGAACCTTGCGCCTGTGGCCCCCTCATCCCCGCCGCAGCAAGTTGCGCCTGAAACTTTCGGGACACTTCTCCCCTCGGGGAGAAGGTGGCGTCAGCGGGGTGAGGAGGCTCCGGGCGCGACGGCGCCATTCTCGCTAGCACCCTACCAATTTGAAATCCCTGTCATATCACCCACTTGTTACTTCGCGGCCCGCATAAATTTGCCATCATGCGGCCGCGAATAAGAGGCGCCGGGATTCTAAGCCCTCGGTATCCAAGAGGAGTCGACACTATGAAGTTCAAAGCGATAGCGGCAGCTGTCATGGTTGCCGGAATGGCGGCCACGGCGGTCTTCGCACAGGACGGCACGCATGAAGCGCGTGAAGCCATGATGAAGAAGATCGGCGGTTCGGTCGGGGCCATGACGGCGATCGCCAAGGGCGAAAAGCCCTACGATGCCGAGGCCGTCAAGGCCGCGCTCACCACTATTTCGGAAACCGCCAAGGCCTTCCCGGACCAGTTCAAGCCGGGTACCGAGCAGGGCGACAAGGAAGCCAGCCCAAAGATCTGGGAAAACATGGCGGACTTCAAGGCGCGGGCAGACAAGCTGAGCGCTGACGCGGACACCATTCTTGCCCAGCTTCCGGCAGATCAGGCCGGTGTCGGCGGCGCGCTGAAGACGCTCGGCGCCAATTGCGGCGGCTGTCATCAGGCCTACCGCATCAAGGAATAGCGGTAGGTCTTCCCCATCCTTAAAGCTTTCGGTCCGCCCCTGCCTTGCCGCGGGTGCGGACCGGTTTATGTTCAGCCGGGATATCTGGTAAAAAACATGGGGGTAGCGGCCGATGGTCCGCAGGTTCATCCGCTTCGTGCTCTGTCTGATCGGCGTCGTCATCATCGGCGGCGCGGCCTTCTATTTCATCACCGCGCCCAATCCGCTGCCTGAAAGCCACTGGGCCGATCTCGGCGCGCCCGATGTGAAGAACGGCGAGACGGTGTTCTGGGCGGGCGGCTGCGTCAGTTGCCATGCGGCGCCCGGTTCTGAAGGCGATGCCAAGCTGACGCTGTCGGGCGGTCTGGCGCTGAAGAGCCCCTTCGGCACCTTCCATGTCCCGAATATCTCGCCCGACGAGACGGCCGGCATCGGCACCTGGACGCTGGCGCAATTCGGCAATGCCATGAAGCGCGGCGTCGGCCCGCAGGGCCAGCATCTCTACCCGTCCTTCCCCTACGGCTCCTATGCGCGCCTCAGTGACAAGGACGTCAACGACCTCTTCGGCTACATCAAGACGCTGCCGAAGAGCACCAATGTCGCCCCGCCGCACGAACTGCCGTTCCCCTATAATATCCGACTGGCGCTTGGCGGCTGGAAGCTCCTCTATTTCAACGACCAGCCGCGCGTCGTGCTGGCGAACGCCGACGACAAGCTGAAGCGCGGCCAGTATCTGGTCGAAGGTCCCGGCCATTGCGGCGAATGCCATACCCCGCGCGATGCGTTGGGCGGCTTCAAGCCCGACATGTGGCTGGCAGGCGCGCCGAACCCGGAAGGCGAGGGACGTATCCCCAACATCACCCCCGGCGGCCAGGACGTCGGCAACTGGAGCGAAGCCGACATCGCCAACTACCTCGAAACCGGCTTCACCCCGGATTTCGACTCGGCCGGCGGCTCGATGACCGAAGTCCAGCAAAACATCGCCCACCTGCCGAAGAGCGATATCGAGGCAATCGCAGCCTATCTGAAGGCGGTGCCGAAACGGTGATGCTTGCAAAAAATGCTAGCATCGCTTACCTTTATTGCTGATGAACGGGCGGCATCGACGGACACTGCAGGCAGTCTTCCACGATCCGGTCTCCGGCTCGATCATCTGGGACGACATTGAAAGCCTGCTCGTCGCCGTCGGCTGCACCATCATCGAAGGAAGCGGCTCGCGCGTGAGGTTCGAGAAGGACGGCAAACTGGCCTTTTTTCATCGGCCGCATCCGCAGAAGGAAGCCAAGCGCTACCAGGTCAAGGATGCCCGGCGCTTCCTGCAGTTATTGGGAGTTGAGCCATGAATGTCATGAATTACAACGGATATGCAGCGCGCATTGAGTTCGACGCTGAAGACGAGATCTTTTTCGGCAATATCGCCGCCATTTCCGATGTCATCGGCTTTCATGCGGATACGGTCGAAGGCCTGAAGACGGCCTTTCACGAAGCGGTCGACGATTATATCGAAACCTGCCGGAAGCTCGGCAAGGAGCCGCAGAAAACCTATTCCGGCAAGATGATGTTCCGTGTCGACCCTGATGTCCACGCCCGTGCGGCACGGGCGGCGGAGCTGGCGGGCAAGAGCCTGAACCAGTGGGCCGAAGAGGTGCTGGCAACGGCTGCGGATAAGTCTGCCGCTTGAGAAGAGTGAGCGCCGCCGCTCGGGCGCTCATGAAAAAAGGCGGCATCCGGGATGCCGCCTTTTCTGTTTTACGACGGGATCGAGCCCAGGGCGTAGAGAATGCCCCTGAGCTCTGCGAGACCGCGCATGCGGCCGATTGCCGGATAGCCCGGCGTGACCGTCTTGTTGAGGTCGTCGAGCATGCGGTGGCCGTGGTCGGAGCGGAAGACGATCTGGTCGCTGGCGCCGCGCTTGTTGTCCTCGGCGACGAGTTCCTTGAGCACAGCGACCATATTGACGTCGCCCTCAAGGTGGGCGCTCTCGTGGAACGAGCGGCCGTCGCCTTCGCGCTTGGTGGCACGCAGATGCGCGAAATAGATGCGGGAGGCGAAGCGGCGGGCGATTTCAGGCATGTCGTTTTCGGCGCGCACGCCGAGGCTGCCGGTGCAGTAGCACATGCCGTTGGCCGGCGATGGCACGGCGTCGAAGAGGGCGGCGTAGTCCTCGGCGCTTGAGGCGATGCGCGGCAGGCCGAAGAGCGAGCGCGGCGGATCATCGGGATGCAGCGTCAGCTTGACGCCGCGGGCTTCGGCGGCCGGGGTGACGGCCTGCAGGAACTCGATCAGGTGCTGGCGCAGCTTCGCCGCATCGATGCCGGCATAGGCAGACAGGACCTCGCGGAAACCGGGGATCGTCAGCGGCTCGGTGGTCGATCCAGGCAAGGCCGAGGTGATGATGCGGGTGATTTCCGAAATCTCCTCCTCACTCATCTCGTCATAGACCTCGCGCGCGCGCCTCTGGTCCTCGGCCGAATAGTCATCGCCGGCGCTCTGGCGCTGCAGCACGAAGAGATCGAAGGCGGCGAAGCGCTCGTGATCGAAGCGCATGGCGGTCGCGCCTGTCGGCGTGATGTAGTCGAGCTCGGTGCGGGTCCAGTCGACGACGGGCATGAAATTGTAGCAGATGATCGGGATATCGCAGGCTGCGACTGCTTCCATGCTGGCGATCCAGGCTTCGATCTCGGCCTTCGCCTTGCCGCCCTTGCGCTTGACCGCATCGGGGATCGGGATGCTTTCGACAACCGACCAGACGAGCGGCGAGCGCCCGGCGGGCGTCGTCTCGATCATCGACTTGCGCTCGGCGACTTCCCTTTCGGTCCAGGCGCGGCCGATCGGCACCTGATGCAGCGAGGAGACGATGTTCGTCGCGCCGGTCTGGCGCACCTCGTCCAGTGTCACCGGGGCTTCAGGCCCAAACCATCTCCATCCTTGCCGCATCGGTTTCCTCCTCGTCTGTCTTCTGTTTCTTGTTTCGTTGCCCTGCCGGGATCAGCAGAAATAATCGGGATAGCGGGTGCGCAGCTCCGCCACGTCAGGGATGACGGCGCTGAGGTGATGCAACATCGCCTCGCGGGCGGCCTCCACGTCATGACCGGCAATCGCGTCGCGGATGACGATATGCTCGCGTACCACATTGTCCATGCGCCCGAGCGCCGGCAGCGTCAGGCGGCGGGCGCGGTCGATCTGCACCTTTACCGTCTTCAGGATCGTCCAGATGCCGGGGTAACCGGCAATGCGGGTGATCGCCTCATGGAAGGCCTCGTCTTCCTCGTGGAAACCCGAGGTGTCGCCGAGCGAGGCCAGCGATTTCTGCCGGCTGATGATCATGTCGAGCCGCTGGATATCAGCCGGTGTCGCGCCGCGAGTCGCAGCTTCGACTGTCGTCGTCTCCAGCGCCTTGCGAACGACAACGGCTTCGGGAATGGCGGAAACCGGAACACGGGAAACGACGGTCGCCGATTGCGGGTAGATATCGACGAGGCCGCCTTCGGCAAGTCGTAGCAGGGCTTCACGCACCGGGGTGCGGCTGACGCCGAATTCCTCGGCGATCTTCTTCTCCTGCAGCGGCATTCCCGGCGGCATGCGCAGCGAGACGATATCCGCATAGAGCTGGTTGAAAATGGCATCGGCAGTCGTCACGCGGCGCAGCTTCGCCGGTCTTTCCGTCATAGGCGGAAAGTCGATCGCTTCGGAACCGGATGCCTGCCGCATGCTATTTCCTGCACGTTGACTCTGTTGTGCATACTAGTATATCAATCCTCATCCATTGCCAAGGCTTGCCGAAGAGGAGCGGTCGCTTTGCAAGGCTTTCAACCGCTTTTCGGTGGTTGAGCCGGCGCTTTGATCTCGCCTGGCAGATCACGGGAGAGCTGGTTGTCCGGGTTCATTCGCCGACAACAGCACAAGAGGAGGAGAGACCGTCATGAACATCACACGCAGAACATTCGTCAGCACCGCGGCGGGCGTTGCGGTCGCCGGCATGCTGCCGAACCGGCTTTTCGCGCAGGCAAAGAAGCCTGCCAGCCCTGTCACCATCACCATCGCAGACGTCGCGGGTAACCTGGCGCTGACCCAGGGCATGTTCGAAGCCTATGCTGCCGAGAAGGCCGATTGGGTATCGAGCTTTGCCTTCACCAAGGCACCGGCACCGGAACTGCCGGGCAAGATCAAGGCGCAGCAGGCCGCAGGCAAGGTCGATATCGATCTGGTGCTGACCGGCACCGACGCGCTGTCGGCCGGTGTCGACCAGGGCCTCTGGATCGATCTCGGCGCCCACAAATCCGAACTGCCGAACCTCGAAAGCATCCTGCAGCCGCAGGCCTTCAAGATGCAGGGCCTCGCCAAGGATCAGGGCGTCGTCGTCACCTATTATCCGTCGGGCCCGCTGATCGAATATATGCCCGACAAGGTCGCGACCCCGCCGAAGACGGCGCAGGAACTGCTCGACTGGACCAAGCAGAACAAGAACAAGTTCCTCTATGCCCGTCCGGCCAATTCCGGCCCCGGCCGCACGCTGCTCATGGGCCTTCCCTATCTGCTCGGCGACAGCGATCCGCGCGATCCGGCAAAGGGCTGGTCGAAGACCTGGGAATATCTGGCCGCTCTCGGCGAGAATATCGAATATTACCCGACCGGCACCGCCGTCGTCTTCAAGGAACTCGGCGAAGGCACGCGCGACATCGTCGCCACGACCACAGGCTGGGATATCAACCCGCGTGCGCTCGGCATCGTTCCGGCCGAAGCCAAGGTACAGAAGCTTGATGGCTTCCACTGGGTCACCGATGCCCACTACGCCGTCATTCCGAAGGGCGTTTCCGACGAGAAAGTCGCGGTGCTGATGGATGTCCTGAACTACATCCTGCAGCCTAAGCAGCAGGCGATCGCCTATGACGCCGGCTATTTCTATCCGGGTCCGGCCGTCAAGGACGTGACGATCGACATGGCGCCGCAGGAAAGTCAGGACGTGATCAAGGAATTCGGCCGTCCTGAATATGCCGACTGGATTGCCAACAACCCGCTGGAAACGCCGCTCGAGCCGAAGCAGCTCGTCGAAGCCTTCCGTATCTGGGACGAAAAGATCGGCGCCAAGAAGGGCTGATCTCAAAAACGGCGCCGGCCGGTTGAGCCGGCGCCCCTCATTGCTTTTGACATATGGAGCTTGGATTGAACGCGCCAGTCCAGAACGCTGCGCCGTCTTCGCGCAACAATGCCCGCCTCGAACTCGACGGCATCCGCCGCTCGTTCGGCGCCTATAACGCGCTCGACGGTATCGATCTCGCTATCGAGCCCGGTGAGTTCATCGCGCTGCTCGGCCCGTCCGGCTGCGGCAAGTCGACGGCACTGAACTGTATTGCCGGACTGCTCGGCCTTTCCGGCGGCGAAATCCGTCTCGGCGGCAACCGCATCGATCAGCTGGAGCCTGAAAAGCGCGGCTTCGGCATGGTGTTTCAGAGCTACGCCCTCTTCCCGCATATGAGCGTGCGCAAGAATGTCGGCTTCGGCCTTGCCATGCAGGGCATCAAGGGACCGGAGGCTGACAAGCGGATCAATGATGCGCTGGCGCTGGTGCGGCTGGAAAGCCAGGCGGAAAAACTGCCCGGTCAGCTCTCCGGTGGCCAGCAGCAGCGCGTGGCGATTGCGCGTGCCGTCGTCATCCGCCCGCCGATTGTCCTCATGGACGAGCCGCTGTCGAACCTCGATGCCAAGCTGCGTCTCGAGATGCGCGCCGAAATCCGCGGCATCCACGACCAGATCGGCTCGACCACGATTTACGTTACCCACGACCAGGACGAGGCGCTGTCGCTTGCCGACCGCATCGTCGTCATGAGCCAGGGCCATATCGAACAGATCGGTACGCCGCAGGATCTCTATCAGCGGCCGGTCAATCTGAATGTCGCAGACTTCATGGGCTTCCGAACCCGCATTCCCGGCAAGGTCGTTTCGGTTTCCGGTGACGAAGCCACGATCGAGGCTGCCGGTGCGCGGTTGACGGGCACGATGCGCACGCCGCTGCAGGCCGGCGAAAGCGCCGTCCTCTCCGTTCGCCCGGAAGATCTTGTCGCGACGGGCGCCGCGGATGGCATCCCGGCGACGGTTGCCAGCATGGAATATCGCGGCCGCGCCTTCTTCGGCATGGCCAAGGCCAAGGATGGGTCGGACCTCTATTTCCGCGCCGATGACCCGCTGGCGCGCGGCGCCGAGACGCGGTTGCAGCCCGTCGCCGGACGGGCGCTGCTCTTCAAGGGAACTCCCGCATGAGCGGGCCGTCGCTCCGCACCCGGCTTGCCGCCCGCGGCCTCGACGGCACGACCTTGCTGGTCCTGCCCGGCCTGATCTTCATGATCGCGCTGTTCGTCTATCCGTTCATCTACGGCGTCGTCGATTCGCTGACGCCGAAGGATGGTGGGGCGTGGTATGCGAATTACGTCAAGTTCTTCAGCGATCCCTTTCAGTACAACACCATCGGCGCGACCATGTGGCTGGCGCTGCCTGTCACCATCGTCAACCTAACGCTCGCCGTGCCGATTGCGTTTCGCGTCCGCCTCATGCGGCGCCAGCGGTTGCTGACGACCATCCTTGTGCTGCCGATCACGCTCGGTACCGTCTTCGTCGCTGATGGTCTCCTGACGTTCCTCGGTCCGCGCGGCTGGTTCAATCACACGCTGCTGGCGCTCGGCATCTTCAGCGATCCCGTCAAGCTCACCAACAATTACTGGGGCGTCTTCGCCTCGCTGCTGATCACCGGCTTTCCCTTCGCCTTCCTGCTCACGCTCTCCTACGTCACCGGCATCGACCCGGCGATCGAACAGGCAGCGGCGACGCTCGGCGCCAGCCCGCGCCAGCGCTTCTTCCGGGTCTTCCTGCCGCTTCTGGTGCCGGGGCTGGCCGTCACCTTCTGCCTCGCCTTCGTGCAGGCCTTCGCGGTCTTCCCCTCCGCCGTGCTGCTCGGTGCCCCGGCCGGGCCGACGCGCGTCATCTCGATCGCGGCCTATCAGGCGGCCTTCGAGCAGTATGATCATTCGCTGGGTTCGGCGATCGCGCTCATCATGGGAGCCGTCGAACTCGTCGTCGTGGTGGCGATCCTCGGCTGCCGTTCCTTCTTCTATCGCGGCCCTGCCGGCGGCACGAAAGGCTGAGCCATGATCCGTGATCAGGGACTGACATCGAAAATCTGGCGCTTTGCCGTCTGGGCCGTTGCCGCGCTCTTCATCCTCAACCTGCTTGCCGTCATCGCCGTCGTCATCATCAATTCCTTCTCGACGCGCTGGCTCGGCACCTGGCTGCCGGCCGGCTGGACGACGCGCTGGTATTTCAGCGCCTGGAAGGAGTTCCAGCTGTCGAGCGTTGTGCTCGTCACCTTCGAGATCGTGTTCACCGTGACGCTGATCTCGGGGATCCTCGGCGTGATGACTGCTTACGCGCTGGCGCGGCGGGATTTTGCGGGCAAGAAGCTGATCGTGCTGCTTTTCCTGCTGCCGCTCCTCATTCCGCCACTGACTTACGGCATTCCGCTTGCCACCGTGCTCTATCAGCTTGGTCTCGGCGGTACGTTCTGGGGCGTGGTGCTGATCAATCTCGTGCCGTCCTTCCCCTTCGTCGTGCTGGTCATGATTCCGTTCATCGAGCAGATCGATCCGCGTATCGAGGCGGCGGCCCGCGTCTTCGGGGCGGGAACGACGAGCCTCTTTATCCGCATTCTGCTGCCGCTGCTTCTGCCCGGCATGCTGGCCGCGCTGCTCTTGGTGCTGGTGCGCACCATCGCCATGTTCGAGCTGACCTTCCTGATCGCCGGGCCGACGACGCAGACGCTTGTCGTGTCGCTCTATTACGCGGTCTTCGCCTCGGGCGTGCGCGCCGCGCAGTCGATCGATGCGATGGCGGTGATCTACATGATCACGACGCTCTTCTGGCTCATCATCGCGCTGCAGTTCGTCAACCCGACGCAGATCGTTGCCCGCGCCAAGCAGCAGTCTTCGCACTAAGCACTCTGGTTCGCGCTTCGCATGAAGCCGATCGTCGCGAACCAGAGGACGACGCCAATGCCGATCAGGACCGCAGCGATGGCGTACTGAACGGGATCGCGCCCGGTCCATGGGCCGACCAGGAAAAGGCAGGTCGCGGCACCGAGGATCGGTACGATGGTCGGGGTGCGGAAATGCGGGTGATCGACCTTGTCCTTGCGCAGCACGAGGACGGCGATGTTGACGACGGCGAAAACGCCGAGCAGGAGCAGCGCCGTCGTGCCGCCAAGCGCGGGTACGCCACCGGCAAACAGGATCAGCCCGACGGCAAGCAGCGAGGTGAAGCCGATCGCTATGTAGGGCGTCTTGCGGCCGGCATGCACCTTGCCGAGCACTTCGGGCAGCACCTGCTCGCGGCTCATGCCGTAGATCAGCCGGCTTGCCATCATCATATTGATCAGCGCCGAATTGGCGACCGCAAACATGGTGATGATGCCGAAGACGCCGATCGGGAAATTCGGCGCTCCCGCCTGCACGACCTTCAGGAGCGGCGTCTCGCCTTCGCCAAGTTCGGCGGCCGGCACCAGCGTGATCGCCGAAATGGCGACCAGCACATAGATGACGCCGGTGATGAAGAGACCGCCGAGCAGCACCTTCGGGAAAATCCGGCTCGGCTGCTTGCACTCCTCGGCCATGTTGACCGAATCCTCGAAGCCGACCATGGCGAAGAAGGCGAGCGTCGTCGCCGCGATGACGGACCAGAAGACGCCGTGCTCGCTGCTCGGCTGGAAGGTCCAGGCGCGCGACACATCGCCTTCGCCGCCCGCGATCGCCCAGAAGCCGATGCCGATGATGATCAGCAAGCCCGTCAGTTCGACGACGGTCAGGAGCACGTTAAGCTTCACGCTCTCGCCCACCCCGCGGAAATTGACGGCGGCGACCAAGGCGATGAAGGCAACGGCGACGAAGGTGACGCCGAAATCGCCGAAATCGAAACCGAAGGCTTCCGAGAAATTGGCGGCGAAGGCGCGCGATGCCGTCGAGGCCGAGGTGATGCCCGAGGACATGACGGCAAAGGCGATCAGGAAAGTCAGGAAGTGGATGCCGAAGGCCTTGTGGGTATAAAGCGCCGCACCGGCCGCGCGCGGATACTTGGTGACCAGCTCGAGATAGCTGAGCGCCGTCAGCAGCGCGACGACGAAGGCGATCAGGAAAGGAAGCCAGACGACGCCGCCGACTTCGGCCGCGACCTGTCCGGTCAGCGCGTAGATGCCGGTGCCGAGGATGTCGCCGACGATGAAGAGGAGCAGCAGTCCCGGCCCCATCACCCGCTTCAGCTCCGGCTGCTCCGGCAAGGTTTCCAACGGCACACCGCTCATGAACTCCTCCTTGAATGTCAGCCGCTCAGGCTCCCTTTTTTGGAACTAGAGCGGGAATTCTGGAAGAAAAGCAGAGATTTGCCCGTCAGGCGTGCCGCGTCTCAGATCGAGAAGGCTTCCTTGAGGCCGAAGCCCTTGCGCTCGCGAAGGTCGAGATCGGCTTCGATATGGGAGATGTGATGCACCATCAGATGGCAGGCGCGGTCGAGATCGTTGGTCTCGATGGCGGTGACAATATCGCCATGTTCGGAATGGCCGCAGCTCGAAACGGCGGACTGGCCGTAGAGGGCAATGACCAACGAGGAGCGGGCGACCAGCTCCTCCATGAAGCGCTGCATGATGGCATTGCCGGAGATCGTTGCCAGCGTCAGATGAAAGTCACCAGAGGCCTTGATCTCGGCGCGCCGGGCCGTCTGGCCGCGTTCGCCAATCAGCCGGCCCTCTTCCTGCAGCAACTGCCTCAGGTACTGGATTTGCGACGGCGTGATGCGGGCAGCCGCCTCGCGCAGGATGCCGGGCTCGACGAGCCGGCGGGCCGCAAAGATCTGCCGCGCTTCCTCGGGCGAGGGGTAGGCGACGAAGGCGCCGCGGTTTTTCTCGACGCTGACCAGCCCTTCATAGGAGAGTGCCTGGAGGGCGGCGCGTGCCAGAGTGCGGCTGACGTTGAAGAGGTTTCCGACGTCCGCTTCCGACAGCTTGGTTCCGGGCGAAAGCCGCCGCTCGACGATCGCTTCGCGGATGGCGTCGCGGATCTGCTGCGTGCTGCTATCGGCTGAATCGTCGCCCTGCGGTAGCGCGTTGGCTGATGGGGTCATTGGAAAAGGCACCTCTTGCAACCGCAATGATAGCCAGCTTCGGGTCAAAAGTTAAACGAATTTTGCGCGCAAAATGGCGCTCAAATTGTATACGATCCTTTGCGTAAATTGCAGACGAAAGCCTATTTCCTGTGCAGAATTTTCACCGCCTCTAAATTGGGCTTTCGCCGGTCTGGCGCCGATTCCCATTGAATTCTAGGGCTTTGACGCAGTGCAATAGAAACTGGCACGGCAGATGCATTGTCTTACTCGAACAGGGGAAGACATGATGTCGAAAGCGGCAGAGATCGATATTGCATCCGTTTCCAAGGTCTATGGCTCCACGACAGCGGTGCATGCCATCAGCCTCAAGATCCCGGCAGGGTCATACTGCTGCTTCCTTGGCCCGTCGGGCTGCGGCAAGACCTCGACACTGCGGATGATCGCAGGCCACGAGACCATTTCATCGGGCGACGTGCGTCTCGGCAACACTGTCGTAACCGACTTTCCGCCGGCCAAGCGCGGCACGGCGATGATGTTCCAGTCCTATGCGCTCTTCCCGCATCTCGACCTCGTCGACAATGTCGCCTTCTCGCTGAAGATGAAGGGCGTCGAGAAGGAAGAGCGCCGCGCCAAGGCGCTCGAGATGCTGAAGCTGATGCAAATGGACGTCTATGCATCCCGCCGTCCGGCGCAGCTTTCCGGCGGTCAGCAGCAACGCGTGGCGCTGGCGCGCGCGTTGATCACCGATCCGGAAGCGCTGCTGCTCGACGAGCCGCTGTCGGCGCTCGATCCGTTCCTGAAGATCCGCATGCGCGCCGAGCTCAAGAAGCTGCAGAAGACCCTCGGCATCACTTTCGTGCATGTGACGCACAGCCAGGAAGAGGCGATGGCGCTCGCCGACGTGATCGTTATCATGAACGACGGCAAGATCGAGCAGGCGGCTTCGCCGCGCCAGGTCTTCGAGCAGCCGGCAACCGCCTTCGTCGCCCGCTTCATGGGCGATCACAACGTGCTCTCCGGCCGCGTCGTTTCGGTCAAGGACGACATGCTCGTGCTGGAAGCGCCGGAGGGGCAGACCTTTTCGGTGCGCGGCAACGGCAAGCTGGCCGGTGAGCCGGTCGATATCGGCGTGCGCACCGACCGCGTCCGCCTCGAGGCGGCGAACGACAAGACGCTCGGCTTCGGCGGCATCGTCTCCAACATCGAATATCGCGGCGCGACGGTGAAGATCACCGTCATCGGCGCGGGCAGTGACGACTTCACGGTCATCGCGAGCGACGGCGATTATTTCGCCAAACCCGTATCGGTCGGCGATGCGGTGTCTCTGAGTTGGGCTCTGGAGGACGCCGTCCTCCTCGGCCGTGCATGAACCTCACCACCATAAGAAGGGGAACTGACATGACGACTGAAAAGACGACAAAGCCGCAGACGGGTATCTCCCGCCGCTCGCTTCTCAAGACCGGCGCTGCCGCAATCGGCGCTGCTGCCGGCTCCGGCCTGATCACTGGCTTCCCGACGATCTGGGCGCAGTCCAACATCACGCTGCGCCAGTTCGGCACCGGCGTTTCGAACATCAATGCGATCGCCGAACAGTGCAAGAAGGATCTCGGCATTACGCTCGAAATGACGGCGACCGATTCCGACGCGGCTGCCCAGCGCGCCGTTACCCAGCCTGACAGCTACGATATTGCCGACATCGAATACTGGATCCTGAAGAAGGTCTATCCGACCGGCGTCATCCAGCCGATGGACGTCAAGAAGCTGAAATATTACGACAAGGTCGTTCCGCTCTTTAAGAACGGCAAGCTGAAGCCGGACAGCGTCATCGCCCAGGGCACCGCGCCGCACACCGTCGGCTATGTCGAGAGCGCCGATGCCAAGACCTTCGCCAAGAGCGAGACCGAACTCTTCACCATGATGCCGACCATCTACAATGCCGATACGCTCGGCATCCGTCCCGATCTCGTCGGCCGCGATATCACCAGCTGGGCCGATATCATGGATCCGAAGTTCAAGGGCAAGACCTCGATCCTCAACATCCCGTCGATCGGCATCATGGATGCCGCGATGATCATGGAATCGCTCGGCAACATCAAATATGCCGACAAGGGCAACATGACCAAGGAAGAGATCGACAAGACGATCGAATTCCTGATCAAGGCCAAGGGCGACGGCCAGTTCCGCGCCTTCTGGAAGAGCTTCGACGAGTCCGTCAACCTTATGGCCTCCGGCGAAGTCATCATCCAGTCCATGTGGTCGCCGGCCGTCGCCGCCGTCCGCTCCAAGGGCATCGCCTGCAAATATCAGCCGCTCAAGGAAGGCTACCGCTCGTGGGGCGGCGGCCTCGGCCTCGCCTCGCACCTCAAGGGCGCCGAGCTCGATGCGGCCTATGAATACATCAACTGGTACACGTCCGGCTGGGTCGGCGGCTACCTCAACCGCCAGGGCTACTACTCGGCCTGCATGGACACGGCCAAGAACTTCATGACGGCCGACGAGTGGGGCTACTGGATCGAAGGCAAGGCGGCGCAGGGCGATATTCTGTCTCCGGAAGGCAAGGTCATGGAAAAGGCCGGTGCAGTCCGCGACGGCGGCTCCTTCGAAGAGCGCATGGGCCATGTCGCCTGCTGGAACTCCGTCATGGACGAGGACCGCTACATGGTCCGCCGCTGGAACGAGTTCATCGCCGCTTAAGGCGGTTGCGGTTTCCCCTCCCCAGAAAGCGGAGGGAGTTAGCAGAGGCCGCGACAGAACTTCTCCCTCCCCCTTGTGGGGAGGGCTGGGGAGGGGTCTTTGGATCCCTCTCGCTCTCCGTTTCAAAAGTCCGAGAGGATGGCAGATGGCAACGATCGCTTCCGCACAGCCGGCTGAAAAACTCGACCGCGTCCGACGCCGCAGCGCCCGTCTACCGTCGGTGGCGATCTCCTATCTGCAGGCGCTGCCGCTCTTCGTCATTCTCGGAGCCTTCTTCCTGCTGCCGATTGCCATGATCGCCGTCGTCAGCTTCTGGGACTACGATTTTGCCGGTCTCTATCCGGCCTTCCTGACCATGAACTACACCGATACGCTCGGTTCCTGGGTCACCTGGAAGACCTATCTCAACACGCTGAAATTCACCGTAATCGTCTGGGCGCTGACGCTCTTCATCGGCTTCTGGGTCGCCTACTTCCTGGCCTTCCATATCCGCAAGACCTCGACGCAGATGATCCTGTTCCTCGTCTGCACCGTCCCCTTCATGACCTCGAACATCATCCGCATGATTTCCTGGATCCCGGTTCTCGGCCGCAACGGCCTCGTCAATCAGGCGCTGGTCTCCGCAGGCATCGTGCCGCAGCCGGTCGAGTGGCTGCTCTATTCCGATTTTGCCGTCGTGCTCGCCATGGTCCACCTCTACACGCTATTCATGGTGACGCCGATCTTCAACACGCTGATGCGCATCGACCGCTCGCTGTTCGAGGCGGCGCGCGATGCCGGCGCCAGCGGTTGGCAGGTGCTGTGGAATGTCGTGCTGCCGCTCGCAAAGCCCGGCATGGCGATCGGTTCGATCTTCGTCGTTACCCTCGTCATGGCCGACTTTTCTACCGTCCAGGTCATGTCCGGCGGGCAGAGCGCCTCGGTGGCGCTAATGATGAAGAACCAGATGTCGCTGCTGCAATATCCGGCGGCGGCCGCCAATGCCGTCGTCCTTCTCGCCGTCGTGCTCCTGATGGTCGCCGCCATCCTGCGCGTCGTCGATATCCGCAAGGAGCTCTGAGATGAACCGCGAAACGCGCAGCCTCGAATTCTATGTGCTCGCCCTGTTCTTCATCGTCTTCGTGCTGTTTCTCTATGGCCCGCTCTCGGCGATCCTGATCCTGTCCTTCCAGGGGCCGGATGGCGGCCTGACCTTCCCGCTGAATGGCGTCTCGGTACACTGGTTCTTCAATCTCTTCGAGAAGCAGGCGGTCGGCGATTTCGGCGCCTCCTTCACCCGCTCGTTCACGCTCGGCCTGATGGTCATGGTGGTGACGGTCGTGGTCTCGCTGCTCGCCGGTCTCGCCTTCCGCCGGAAGTTCCGGGGATCCACCGCGCTCTTCTATGCAACGGTTGCGAGCCTCGTCGTGCCCTCGATCATCATCTCGCTCGGCATCGGCGTCGTCTTCCAGCAGAGCGGCCTGAAGCCCGCCTGGTATTCTTCGGCTTTCGGCGCCCATCTCACCTGGACGCTGCCCTTCGGCGTGTTGATCATGTTTGCCGTCTTTAACCGCTTTTCGCCGGCTTACGAAGAGGCGGCGCGCGATCTTGGCGCCAGCTCCTGGCAGACCTTCCGCCATGTGGTTCTGCCGATGATCCTGCCAAGCCTGATCGGCGTCGGCCTGTTCGGCTTCACGCTTTCCTACGACGAATTCGCCCGCACACTGATGACTTCAGGCAGCTACAACACGCTGCCGCTCGAAATTTACGGCATGACCACAAACGTCACGACGCCGGTGCTCTATGCACTTGGCACGGTCACGACGGTCTTCTCCTTCACCATCATCCTCGGCACGCTCGGCATCATGACAATGCTCGGCCGCCGTCAGGCAAAGATCAAATAAGATGCGCATATTGCTGGTCAATCCGAATACTACGGCCTCGATGACCGAAAAGGCTGCGGTTGCCGCCCGCGTGGTCGCCGCATCCGGCACCGAAATCATCGCCGCGACCTCGCGGATGGGGCCGGTATCGATCGAGGGGCACTATGACGGCGCGCTAGCTATCCCCGGTCTGCTGGCAGAGTTGAAGGAGCGGCAGACGGACGGCTACGATGCGGCCATCATCGCCTGTTTCGACGATACCGGGCTGGAGGCCGCCCGCAGCTTCTGCGACGTGCCCGTGCTCGGCCTCTGCGAATCCGCCGTGGCGACCGCCGGATTTCTGGCGCAGCGCTTCACGGTGGTGACGACGCTGGAGCGCTCGCGCGTGCTGATCGACAACCTGGTCCGGCGCTACGGCATGGGCGACCGGGCCAAGGTTCGCGCCTCGGATATCCCGGTTCTTGAGCTGGAGAACGAAGCCTCGGGCGCGATCGGCACGCTGCGCGCCGAGATCGAGCGGGCGCTTGCCGAAGATGGCGCCGAGGCGATCGTGCTCGGCTGCGCCGGCATGACCGATCTCGCCCGGGAACTCCAGGCGCATTACGGTGTGCCCGTCGTCGATGGCGTTGCGGCCGCCGTCAAGCAGGCGGAAGCGCTGGTCTCGCTCGGTCTTTCGACGAGCAAGCGCGGCTCCTACGCCTCGCCGCTGGCGAAGCCCTTCACCGGCGCGATGAGCCATTTTGCACCGGCCGGATGATGCCGGCCGCGTCACCTTGACGCCCTAGCCGCATCCCCGATCACTCTCTCCTCGACAGCTTCCGCGTCAGGTGCTTTCCTGATGCCTCGCGCGCACTATCTTCACTGCGCCGAAGCCCAAGACGGAGGATCAGGTCAGTGTCGCAGCCATCCACCCCTCCGGGCGCGCCGGGCATCGAGCCGCGCTGGACCTCAAGCGACAAGACCGCCGTCGGGCGCGCTGCCGGGGAGGCGGGCAATCTCTGGTTCACCGCCAGCCACGGCATCCTCAACGAGGTCTACGCGCCGCGTCTTGACCAGGCGAGCATCCGCGATTTCGGCTTCGTGGTGACAGCCAAGGACTATTTCTCCGAAGAGAAGCGCGATGCCGATCATCTCGTCGAAACGCTTGAAGACGGCGTTCCCGCCTTTCGCCTGACCAACACATCCAGAGACGGCCGTTACCGGATCACCAAGGTGATCCTCGCCGATCCCGATCGTGAAGTCGTGCTGCAGGACATCCATTTCGAAGCGCTGGTCGGTGATCTCCAGGATTATCAGCTGCACGCGATCGTCTCGCCGCATCTCGTCAATGGCGGCGCCAACAACACAGGCTGGTACGACGATTTCAAGGGGCATCCGATGCTCTTTGCTTACGGTACAGGCCGCTCGCTGGCGGTCGCCTCGTCGGTGCCGTGGCTTGCGCGCTCGGTTGGCTTCGTCGGCTTTTCCGATGCGTGGCAGACTTTGTCGCGAGGCCAAGGTCTGCGCGAGGACTATCAGCGCGCCGAGGACGGCAATGTCGCACTTGGCGGTACGATCGACCTGTCGCAGACGGGCGGGCGTGCCCTGCTTGCGCTCGGCTTCGGAACGCAGCCCGAGGAGGCTGCCTTCCGTGTGCTGCTCAGCCTGCAGCAGGGCATCGAACCGGCGCTGAAGACATTCAAGTCAGGCTGGCGCGAATGGCAGGGCAAGCTTCTGCCGCTCGACGAGCCGCATGATCCGCGCGAGCTCAACCGTTACCGTGTTAGCACCAGCGTTCTCGCCACCCATCGCGACGATGCCTCTGGCGCGATCATAGCCAGCCTTTCGATCCCCTGGGGTTCGGCGAAGGGTGACGATGATCTCGGTGGCTACCATCTGGTCTGGACGCGAGATCTCGTGGAGACCGCGGGCGGGCTGCTGGCGGCCGGTGCCAAAAAGGATGCGCTTGCCGTCCTCGATTATCTTGTGGCGACGCAGGAGGCCGACGGCCACTGGGTGCAGAATTCCTGGCTGGACGGGCGCCCCTACTGGAAAGGCATCCAGAT
Source organism: Rhizobium sp. Rhizsp82 (assembly GCF_047325115.1). NCBI lineage: Bacteria > Pseudomonadati > Pseudomonadota > Alphaproteobacteria > Hyphomicrobiales > Rhizobiaceae > Rhizobium > Rhizobium sp. Rhizsp82. Next base: position 394,396 of record NZ_CP168571.1, read on the forward strand.
GGACGAAACCGCCTTTCCGATCCTGCTTTACGACATGCTGCTGCGGGCAAAGGTGATCGGCGCTGCCGATGCCGGCCGCTACACGGCGATGATCCGGGCTGCCGCCCGCTATATCGTCCGGAACGGTCCCTGCACCCAGCAGGACCGGTGGGAAGAGGACGGCGGCTATTCGCCCTTTACGCTTGCCGTCGAGATCGCCGGGCTGCTTGCGGCCGCCGATGCCATGGATGCTTCCGGCAAGGCGGATGTGGGGCGCTACCTGCGTGAAGTCGCCGATAGCTGGAACGAGCAGATCGAAAGCTGGACCTACGCGACCGGGACGGAGCTGTCGAAAAGCCTCGGCATCCACGGCTACTACATGCGGATCGGCAGCTTCACCGGCGAAGGGCACAAGCGCTCCCCGGCGCTGGTGCCGATCAAGAACCGCACCAATGCGGACATGACGCTGGAATCCGGTCTGCTCGTCAGCCCGGATGCACTGGCGCTCGTCCGTTTCGGCTTGCGGGCGGCTGATGATCCGCGGATCGTCAATACGGTGAAGGCGATCGACGCGCTGCTGAAACGCGACCTTCCGGCCGGCCCGTACTGGTATCGCTACAACGAGGATGGCTACGGCGAGAAGGAGGACGGCTCGCCCTTCGATGGGGCCGGTATAGGCCGCCTCTGGCCGCTTCTGACCGGCGAGCGGGCGCATTTCGAGATCGCGGCCGGACGGACCGAAGAGGCCACCAGGCTGCTGGCGACGCTGGAGGCATCTGCAAGCCCCGGCGGCCTGCTGCCGGAGCAGATCTGGGACGAGGCCGATATCGCCGACAAGGAGCTTTTCCTCGGCCGCCGCTCGGGCAGTGCCATGCCGCTCGTCTGGGCGCATGCCGAGCATATCAAGCTGTTGCGCTCGCTGAAGGACGGCGCCGTCTTCGACATGCCGCCTCAGACATTGGCGCGCTACGTCAAGGGCCAGCCCGCTCCAGCGCCGTGGATCTGGCGCACCAACTCGACCTACGACACCATTTCGGCCGGGCGCCTGCTGCGCTTCGAGCTGTTCGAGCCCGCCTATGTCCACTGGTCGGCGGATGGCTGGAACACGGTACATGATGTGACGGCGCGGGACACGTCGATGGGCACCTGGATCGCCGACCTCCCGACGGATGGTATCGCTGTCGGCTCGGTCATTTCCTTCACGATCTTCTGGACCGGCCGAAACGACTGGGAGGGCCGGGATTTCCAGATCGCGGTCACGACCTAGTTCTTCCCTCCCCGGCCTATCAACGCGACATTTCAAAGCAGGATTTCCCCATGGACGCCCCCGCCGATAGCTCCACCACGCAGAAGACGGTCCTCGCCATCGATCTCGGTGGTTCGCATGTCAAAGTGCTCCTCAGCACCGGCGGCGAAAAGCGGGCGATGGTCTCGGGTCCGGACATGTCGCCGGACAAGATGGTCAAGGCGGTCAAGGAAATGGCGAAGGGGCTGGAATTCGACGTGATCGGCATGGGCTATCCCGGCCCGATCGAAAACAACCGGCCGTCGCTCGATCCGCACAATCTGGCACCCGGCTGGAAGGACTATGATTTCGAAAAGGCCTTCGGCAAGCCGCTGAAGCTCGTCAACGACGCGCTGATGCAGGCGATCGGCAGCTATGAGGGCGGGCGCATGCTGTTTCTCGGTCTCGGCACCGGCCTCGGCGCGGCGATGGTCGTCGACAAGGTCTGCCTGCCGATGGAGCTAGCGCATCTGCCTTACAAGAAGAAGCAGACCTTCGAGGACTATGTCGGCCTGCGCGGGCTGGAGGCACATGGCAAGACGAAGTGGCGCAAATCTGTTGCCGATGTAGCCGCGCGGCTGAAGGCGGCGCTGCAGCCCGACTACATCGTCATCGGCGGCGGCAATGTCGACAAGATCAAGGACCTGCCGGAAGACTGCCGCCGCGGCGACAACGAAAACGCCTTCAAGGGCGGCTTCCGGATCTGGCAGGATCCCGAGCTGAAGCTGTGACCCCGCCGGTCCGGCCGGCTATTGGCCGGCCGCTGGCAGCACCTCGAACTTCCAGAATTTCTCCGGCTTGAGATAGTCGTTGGCGAAGGCGCGGACGTCCTTGGCAGTGATCGTGTCGTAGCCGGTAAGATTGGCGCGCACGCGATCGAGACCACGCGGATCCGTCTGCGCGTTCTGCAGATATTCGATCCAGTATTCGTTGCTCTGCTGGCGGTGTTTCAGGGTTTCGATGATCGGCGCCCGGGCCCGGGCGAGCTCGTCATCCGAAATGTCCTTTGCCTTCAGGTCGGCCGAGACCTGGTCGACGAGCTCGAAGAAGCGGGGCAGCTTCGCCGGCGTGGTGTCGACATAGATATAGGCATAGCCGTAGCCCGGAATGTCCTTGGAGAGGTCGACATCCGCCTGGACGCTGTAGCTCGCGCCCTCGGCGATGCGGAACTGGTCGATCAGCCGGTTCTGGATGACCTGCGAGGTCAGATTTGCCGTGAAGGACCGCGGCAGATCGGAGAGCATGTCGCCGACAGGTGCGGCGACGATCGCCGCGGCATTATCCGGCCGTCCCGTATGTGTGCCGATCGCAGGCGCCGCCTGGGCCGCCGGGAAGCTCGCCGTCTCGCCATGCGGAGCGCTGTCGGGGCGGGCGGGCAGGGCGCCGAATGTCCGCGCCGTCAGCGCGATCGCTTCGTCGGCCGTGATGTCGCCGACCACGGTCAGGCTGATCGGCCCTGTCGTTGAAGAGTTTTTCGAATTCGCTCGGCTGCGAGGAGGCCAGCTCGGCTCGTTCCGGGAAGGTCCAGCGTGGATCGCCGCCATGCACCAATCCGGCAAAGTCGCGGCTGATGACGCCGCCGGGCGTTGCGGCATATTGGTTGAGCCCGTTCAGATAGGCCTGCTTGACGCGGTCGAAGACCTCCGGGCGGTATGCCGGGTCCGACGTATAGGCGGTCATCAGCTGCAACTGGATCAGGAGATCCCTGGTCCGCGTCTGACCGTTGAACCGGAACGCACCGTCCTCCACCGAGAAGTCGATGTTGAACATGTTGGCTGCCAGCACCCGTTGAATATCGGGGTAATCCATGGCTTTCACGCCCGAGAGAACGACGGCGGGCGACGCCCAGAGCACGGATGTCTGATCCTTCGGCAGGCTGTTGCGGCCATAGCCGATATCCTCGCGCACCAGAACCTCGTCGGCTCTCAGCTTGGTGGGCTTGACGGTCAGGCGCACGCCATTGGCAAAGCGCACCATCGTCAGGCCGAGATCGCTGACCTCACGGCGCTCGGCGACCGTGCCGGGCGTGCCGAAATCGGTATAGGGCCAGACGAGGTTTGCAGCGGTTTCGGGGGCGGCGACCGTCACCGCACGGGAGGCCTCGTAGGCTTTCTTGATCTCATCGGTACCGCCCTTCGGCGGCTCCGCCGTCATCAGCACGACCTGTGGGCCGTTGCCGGAAAAGGTGGTGGGCAGGGCGTCGTTGACTTCCTTGGCGCTGATATCCTTCGTCATCTTTTCGAAGAGCGCGAGATCGTCGGCCGGAGAAGTAAAGACCTGGTCGCTATCGACAGTGTAGGCGAGCGAAGAGGCGAGATCGGTGCTCGTGCGCGTCGCCGCACCCGAGGCCGCTGATTGCAGGTAGGCGCGATATTCGGTGACCTCGCGGTCGAGCTCCTGCTGCGATACGCCGAATTGCAGGAGACGGCGCTGCTCCTGTTCGATGCTGCTTAGGGCAACCTGCCACTTTTCCGGATCGCTGTTCGCGGTGATCATCACCGCGTGGGCAGATTCCAGAATGTCCTGCGAGCCGGCATTGGCGCCGGTAAAGGGCGCGTTGGGCTTGCTGGCGATCGTCGAGAAGCGCCGCCGCAGCACTGAAAGACCAAGATCTTCCACCATCTGCTGGCGCCGTTTGGCGTAGGTGTCCGGGGCGGCATCGAAAGGACGCGTCCAGACGATCTGGGCGCTCGTCATGCCACTCGGGATGGTCAGGAGATCGACGCTTTCCGTCTTCGGCTTCAGGGCGCCGAGATCAGGTGCAGGTGCTGGCGCACCATGAGCCTGCCAGTCGCCGAACCGCTTGCGGATATCGGCCTCCAGCGCGGCCGGATCGACGTCGCCGACGACCATCAAGGCCGCCCGGTCCGGACGGTAATTGGCATTGTAGTAGTCGCGGACGCGATCGACCGGAGCCGTCTTGATGATATCGACCTTGCCGATCGGCGAGCGCGAAGCGGCGCGCTGTCCTTCAAGCAGGATGTTGGTGATGCCGATTGCTGCCCGATATTGCGGCGTGTCGCGTAACCTTTCTTCCGACAGGATCACGCCGCGCTCGCGATCGAAGGCGCCGGCATCGAGCGTCAGTTCGCTGGCGGTTTCCCGCATCAGCATCAGGCCGGTCGAGAGCGTGTCGCTGTCGACCTCCGGCAGATCGAGCGAGTAGACCGTTTCGTCATAGGCGGTATTGGCGTTGGTATCGGGGCCGAAGGCCAGTCCCTTGCGCTGCAGGATGCGAATCATCTCGCCTTCGGGAACATGGGCCGAGCCCTTGAAAGCCATATGCTCGAGAAAATGCGCCAGTCCCTGCTGGTCGTCGTTCTCGTCGAGCGAACCCGAGCCGATGCGGAAGCGAATCGCCGCCTGCCCGGGCGGGGTGGCGTTGTGCATGATCGCATAGCGCATGCCGTTCGGCAGAACTCCGAAGCGCACATCCGGGTCTGCGGGAATGTCGCTCTGCGTCTGCGGCCACGGGTGGGACGGCTGTTCGGCAAGGACTGGAGTGCTCGATACCGCGATGGTGCCGAGGGCGACTGCTGCGATGAGGCGCAAACAGTTGAGGTGACGCATCTGGATCTGGTCCTGCCATTGATTGGGAACGGTGTCAGGCGGGAAACCTCGCATAGCCCTTGGCGCGCAGCAATATGCGCCATTCGAAATGGATAAAGCTTGGTAACGAAAGTCTCAATTTAAGCGATACCGAAGACGTTGCTATGCAACCGATTTCGTGCGGCAGTTGACCGGCCGAAATGGAGCCGCAGATCGCTTTGGGACGCTAACTAAAACTGATTTTTTGATATAAAACAAAAAGCTTGATTTAAAAAATCTCCCAGAATAGCGTGGCAAAAAATCAAATTCAATAAATGAGGAACACCAAGCATGCGGGCTAAAGCCACCCTGAACCGGGAATTCACGATTTCGAACGTCGACAAGCGCGTCTATGGCTCATTTCTCGAGCATATGGGCCGTGCCGTCTACACCGGTATTTATGAGCCGGGTCACGAAAAGGCTGATAAGGACGGTTTCCGTACCGATGTTCTTGATATGGTGCGCGATCTCGATATGCCGATCGTGCGTTATCCGGGCGGCAATTTCGTTTCGGCCTATCACTGGGAAGACGGTATCGGGCCGCGCGACCAGCGCCCGACCCGCCTCGATCTGGCCTGGCGCACCCGCGAAACTAACCAGATGGGCGTCAACGAATTCGCCGACTGGTCGAAGCTTGCCAAGACCGAGATGATGCTGGCGATGAACCTCGGTTCGCGCGGCCTCAACGACGCCCGCAACTTCCTTGAATATTGCAATCATCCCGGCGGCACCTACTGGAGCGACCTTCGCGCCAAGCACGGCTACAAGGATCCGCACAATGTCCGCATCTGGTGCCTCGGCAACGAGATCGACGGTCCCTGGCAGGTTGGCCACAAGACGGCGGCCGAATATGGCCATCTCGCCAACGAAGTGTCCAAGGCCTTCAAGTATTTCGACAAGACGCTCGAAACCGTGGTCTGCGGCTCGTCCAACGACAAGATGAAGTCCTATCCCGAATGGGAAGCGACCGTTCTCGATGCGAGCTATGACAGCGTCGACTACATCTCGCTGCACAAGTATTTCGGCAACGAGGAAAACGATACGCTGAACTACTACGCCAAGGCGATCGAGCTCGACCGCTACATCGTCACCATCGGCGGCGTTATCGATTACATCAAGGCCAAGAAGCGCTCGAAGCGCGACGTGAAGATCTGCTTCGACGAATGGAACGTCTGGTATCACGACCGCAAGGAAGACGACCAGCGCTACAAGAACTGGGATTGGCCGGAAGCCCCGCCACTGCTCGAAGAACTCTACAATCTCGAGGACGCGATCTTCGTGGCATCGCTGATCAACGTCTTCATCCGCCGCTCCGACCGTGTCAAGATCGCCTGCATGGCGCAGCTCGTCAACGTCATCGCGCCGATCCTGACCAAGGCCGGCGGCCCGGCATGGCGCCAGTCGATCTACTACCCGCTGCAATTTGCCTCGAAATATGGCCGTGGCACCGCGCTCTCGGTCTCTGCGTCAGGCCCGACTTACGATTGCGACGTGGCGCAGGACGTTCCCTATCTCGATCTCTCGGCGGTTCAGCAGGAAGACGGCAAGACGATCGCCGTCTTTGCGATCAACCGCAGCCTCGACGAGGCGATGGACCTCGATGTCGATCTTCAGGGCTTCAAGGGCGCGAAGATCCTCCAGCATCACACGATGGTCGGCGATGATCTGAAGGCGCGCAACTCGGTCGAGGACCAGAACCGCATCGTTCCCAAGGCGGGTTCCGGGCTGCAGATCACCGATGAGGGCAAGCTCACCGGCTCGCTGCCGGCGAAGTCCTACCATTTCATCCTGCTCTCTGTCGCTTCGGCGTGAACTGATTGCCACCGGGGCAGCGGAGGAGGCTGCCCCGATGGGAGTTCCAACCGGGAGGACATATGTCTGGGATCAAACTGACCGAGGTCAGCAAGTCGTTCGGAGCCTTCAAGGTCATCCACGGCGTCGATATCGAGATCGAGCAGGGCGAGTTCGCCGTCTTCGTCGGCCCGTCCGGCTGCGGAAAGTCGACACTGCTGAGAATGATCGCCGGGCTCGAGGAAACGAGCGGCGGCCAAATCAGCATTGAGAACGAGGACGTGACGCATCGCGAGGCGTCGAAGCGCGGCGTGGCGATGGTCTTCCAGTCCTACGCGCTCTACCCGCATCTCTCGGTCTTCGAGAACATGGCCTTCAGCCTGTCGATCGCAAAGCGGCCGAAAGCGGAGATCCAGCAGAAGGTGAAGGCGGCGGCCGATATCCTGCGGTTGACCGACTATCTGCAGCACAAGCCGAGCCAGCTCTCCGGCGGCCAGCGCCAGCGCGTCGCCATCGGCCGTGCCATCGTGCGTGAGCCGCGCGTCTTCCTGTTCGACGAGCCGCTCTCCAATCTGGACGCGGAACTGCGCGTGAAAATGCGCATGGAGATTGCCCGCCTGCACCGACAGATCGGCGCCACCATGGTCTACGTCACCCATGACCAGGTTGAGGCGATGACGCTGGCCGACAAAATCGTTGTGCTGAAAGACGGCGTCGTTCAGCAGGTCGGCGCTCCGCTCGATCTCTACCGCGATCCCGCGAATATGTTTGTCGCCGGCTTCATCGGCTCGCCGGGCATGAATTTCCTGAAGGGCAAGGTTGTCGCGGCAGGGCAGGGCTCGGCCCGTATCGAACTTGACGATGCAGCCGGCCAGGCCTTCGACCTGCCGACGCGGGCGCCCGTCGACACCGGCGCGCCCGTTCATGTCGGCGTTCGCCCTGAACATATCGGCCTTGGCGCCGGGGAGGGCGTGACGCTGCCGGTGACGGCTGAATTCACCGAGGAGCTCGGTGGCACCGGCTATCTGCATGTGCTGACGGCAACCGGTGCGGAAATGACGGTCGAGTGCCGCGAGAGCAGGCCTCAGCCGAAGGAGAAGATCAGCCTCTCGCTGAGAGTGTCTGAAATGCTGGCTTTCGATGCCGAAGGCAGAAGGCTCAGCTGATGGATGGCCGCCGAGGGGATCGGCGGCCGGAGCATGACTGCAGAAATGTGATCCGCAATCCTTGGAGGAGGCGCGCGGAAAGCGCCATCCCGCGACCCGGGGTGACCCGTAACCCATGTTTAAGAGGAGGAACAAACGTGAGAAAGCTTGTGAAACTCGCCGTTTCGGCGGCCATTGCATTGCTGCCCTCGGCGGCCGCATTCGCGCAGACAGATGTGACCTGGTGGGACTTCCTGAGCGGCGGCGACGGCGTGCGCATGAAGGCGCTGATCAAGGAATTCAACGACACCCATCCTGACATCAAGATCAACGCCACGACGCTGGAATGGGGCGTGCCCTTCTATACCAAGGTGCAGACGGCAGCTGCCGTCGGCCAGCAGCCCGATATCATGACCTATCACATGTCGCGCTATCCACTGGCCGTTCCGACCGGCATCCTGCGCCCCTTCAGCGATGAGGAACTGGCATCAGCCGGCATCAAGAAGGAGAATTATGTCGATGCGGCCTGGAAGCAGGCGACCTTCGACAACAAGGTCTACGGCATCCCCTTCGACGTCCACTCGATCGTTCTCTATTACAACAAGAACATCCTGAAGGAAGCCGGCCTGCTGGGTGACGATGGCCTGCCGAAGGGCCTTGATGGCCTCGACAATTTCAATGCCGCGCTCGAGAAGATCAAGGCAACCGGCAAGGTCGAATATCCGCTGTCTCTGCATACCGACGAAGGCGGCTCGATGTGGCGCGTCTTCTACACCCTGATCGCCCAGCAGGGCGCCAAGTTCATGGACGGCGACCAGATCCTTCCGGGCGATGCCGGCGTCAAGGCGCTGCAGACCATGGCGAACTGGGTTTCAACAGGCTATTCGCCGAAGCTGATCTCCTACGAAGCCTCGATCGCGCTCTTCACCTCCGGCAAGGCTGCGATGCACGTCAACGGGGTCTGGGAAGTGCCGACCATGACTGACCTCGCCAAGAAGGGCGAACTCGGCTTCGAATGGGGCGCGATCGAAATCCCGAACCTGATGGGCACGCAGGCCACCTGGGCTGACTCCCACTCCTTCGCCGTGCCGAACAGCGAGAGCAAGCCGATCTCGCCCGAGAAGCTGAAGGCCGTGCTGCAGATCATCGCCTGGATGAACGAGCACAGCATTTCCTGGGCCAGCGCCGGTCACATCCCTGCCTACAAGCCGGTGACCGACAGCCAGGAGTTCAAGGGCATGCAGCCGAACGCCACCTATGCGAAACTCGCCGATACCGCCGTCTTCGACCCGGTTTCCAAGCTCGCAGGCGTTGCCGGCCCGATCTACGAGGCAACCCAGAACTTCGTGGTTCCCGCGCTCAACGGCCAGCTTGATCCGGCCGATGCGATCGACCAGATGCGCGAAGAGCTGGAAAGCCAGAAGTAACGAGCGGCTGGCCGGGGGGCTTCCCCGGCCAGCACTTCCGCTGTGGGAGATGATCTGTGGTCAATACCGAGAAGAGACGCAAGACGCTGACGGCGATCGCCATGATCGCCCCGTTCCTGATCGCCTATGCGACCGTCTTTGCCTATCCAGTCTACAAGATGTTTGAGCTGAGCTTCACGGACGCGCCGCTGGTCGGCGAGGGCCAGTGGGTGGGCTTCGACAATTACGTGAAGCTCTTCCACCAGAAGCTCTTCTATACGTCTGCCTGGAATACCGGCTATTTCGTCGTGCTGACGGTCATCCCGAACACACTGATCGGCCTCGGCCTGGCGCTGATGGTCGTGCGTCTCAAGGGCTGGGTGCAGAGCCTGGTGCTGGTGCTCTTCTTCATCCCCTATATCCTTCCCGTTTCCGTCGTCACGCAGATCTGGAAGTGGGTTCTCGACCAGCAGTTCGGCGTCGCGCAATTCGTTATCGAGGCAGCGACCGGCAAGCGCGTCAGCGTCTTTCGCGATCCAATCTGGGCCATGCCGATGGTGGCGCTGGTCACCGTCTGGTGGACCAACAGCTTCAACCTGCTGCTTTTCATCGCTGGCCTCCGCAACATTCCGAACGATTACTATGAGGCGGCGATGCTGGATGGCGCGACGCGCTGGCAGTGCTTCAAGCGCATCACCTGGCCGCTGATCTGGCCGGTCACGGCGCTGGTGCTGACGCTGCAGCTGATCCTGCAGCTGAAGATCTTCGACCAGGTCTATCTGCTGACCGAGGGCGGGCCGTTCAATTCGACCTACGTGCTCCTGCAACTCGTCTATCGCGAAGCCTTCCGTTCGAACCATGGCGGCACGGGCTCGGCCGTCGCGGTGATCCTGTTCATGATCATCGTCGTCGTGTCGGTGCTGCAGTACCAGTTGCTGCGTGTAAGGGAGCGCTGAGATGCCCGGCAAGACAATCGGCAATGCGCTGCTTCTCGTCCTGACGCTCCTGATCGCCTGCATGTGGGCCTTCCCGATCTACTGGGCGGTCATCACCTCGATCAAGCCGGAGCAGGAGGTCGTGGCAAAGACGACCTTCATCCCCGACGTCCTGAACTTCTCGGGCTATTACTATGCGCTGTTCGAGACCAAGCTCTCGACCTGGTACCTGAATTCGATCGTGACCTCGGTCACGGTGACCATCGTCGTCATCCTGATCAGCGTCATGTGCGCCTATGCGCTGTCGCAGATCGTCTTTCCCGGCCGCAAGCTGCTTTACGGCATCATCCTGGCAAGCTTCATGGTGCCGTCGCAGGCGCTGGTGATTTCGCAGTTCGTGCTGATGCACAAGCTGAACCTGATCAACACCTGGGGCGGCATCATCCTGCCGCAGCTGATCGTCCCCGTCGTTGTCATCGTCTACAAGCAGTTCTTCGATTCCGTGCCGAAGGAGCTGCGCGAAGCGGCCAAGCTCGATGGCTGCGGCGAGTTCCAGATCCTCTTCAAGCTCTATCTGCCCCTGAACTGGGGGATCACCACGGCGCTGGCGATCATCACCTACATCATGGCCTGGAATGCCTTCCTCTGGCCGTTCCTCGTCACCAACTCGGACGACATGATGACGATCACGGTCGGCATCACACAGACCCGCGATGCCTTCGGCGTCAAATATGCGCGCGACATGGCGGTCGCCATTCTGGCTGCGATGCCGGTGGCGGTTGCCTATCTGCTGTTTCAGAAGCGGGTGACGCAGGCGCTGATGCTGTCGTCCGGCATCAAGGGGTGACGTGCATGAGACTTTGCTTTCGGGCCGAGGTGAGAAGGCCCCTGCCGGTCCGCGAGAGTTCTCCCGAGGCGCGGACCGGCCCCTAGTAAAATTTGAGCAGCGACACAGTGCATGCGCCCATGATATCAGCTGAAACCAACAAGAAAGACTGGAGAACCAGTATTATAATATGGAGACGAAGCTTCTAACCGTCGATCCGATGAGGGACGCCGATGTCGTCCAGGCACTCGGTTCTCCGACGCGCATCGAAATCCTCAACCTGCTGCGCCAGAAGGGGCCGCTGAATGTCAACGACATCGCGGCACAGATGGGCTTGCCGCAGTCGACGACGGCGACGAATTTGAAGTCGCTCGAGCAGGCGGGCCTGATCCAGACCCAGACGATGAAGGCGACGAAGGGCAACCAGAAGGTCTGCTCCAGCATCTATGACGAGATCCTGATCCGCTTCGACAGCAGCGGCACCAAGGCGAGCGAAGACGTCGTCACCGTCAGCATGCCGATCGGCCTCTTTACCGAGTTCGAGGTGGGTGCGCCCTGCGGCCTCTGTTCCGTCAACAATGTCATCGGCATGCTCGATGTGCAGGAGGTCTTCCTCGACCCGCAGCGCATGCAGGCGGCATTGCTGTGGTTCACCCGCGGCTATGTCGAATACAAGTTCCCGAACAATGCCAAGGTGTCCGGCAAGAAGATCCGCAAGGTCGAATTCTCCGCCGAACTCAGCTCGGAAACGCCCGCGACCAATGCCAACTGGCCATCCGACATCTCGATCTGGATAAACGGAATCAAGGCCGGCCACTGGACCTCGCCGGGCGATTTCGGCGACCGCCGCGGCATGTATTCGCCTGCCTGGTGGAAGCTTTCGGGTTCGCAATACGGCAAGCTGAAAACCTGGACGATCGACGAAACCGGCACCTGGATCGACGGCGCCATGGTCTCGACCCAGACCATCGCCTCGCTCGGCATCGCCGACCACCACTCGATCCGCTTCCGCATCGGCATCGACGAGAAGGCCGACAATCCCGGCGGCATGAATATCTTCGGCAAGGGTTTCGGCGATTTCGACCAGGACCTGCTGATGTCGATCTATTTCTGAGCCTGGGCGTTCGCACATGCCGGCTCGGAGGCTGCCGCTAGGCCCGGCCTGGCGGAGCCGTGGCCTCTCCCGCCCCATCCTCATTAAGGCTCTCGATCGAAGGGACGCGCGGCAGCGGGCGGGCGCCCGCTTCGGTCGGCTGACCCGGTGGTTTCCGGTTGTCCCGGCGGTCTTGAAAGTTCAACTTACATTCCGACTAGTATGTATTTACATTCCGACTGATATGTATTTATATCGCCTCATGACCGATCAGCCCCGCCAAGTCAGACGTACACAGGCAGACCGCAGCGCGGAGACGCGGGTCCAGCTGATCCGCGCCGCAACGACGCTGCTGCACAAGATCGGCTTCTCGGGATTGACGACCGCCAACGTCGCCAAGGAGGCGGGGCTGACGACCGGTGCGCTGCACCACCATTTCCCGACCAAGTTCGAATTGCTGTTCACTGTCTATGATCACCTGGCCGAACGGGTGCTCGACGACTTCACCAAGCAGAAGAACCTCGCAACCCACGGGCGGCTGAATGTCGGCAAGCTGGTGCGCTATTTCTGGGGCGTCTACGGCGATCCGGAATATTGGGCAATCTGGGAGATCCTGATCGGCACGCGCGCCGAGGCCGAGGTGCGGCCAAGCACCGTTTCGGACCGCATGGAAGCGATCCGCGAAGTCCGCTACCGCTGGCTCGAAGAGCATGTCGACATGGGCAAGAACAAGAGGGAGATCTTCGAACTCCTGGAGTTCACGCTCATCGCCATCCGCGGCCTCAGCCTGGAGCGGCTGTTCCACAAGGAGGAGGCCTATTTCGAACGCCACCTCCAGACACTGACCTCCGTCATCTCGGCCCGCTACGAGGCCCTGACAAGCGAGGCCGGGATCACCTCGATCAGACCGGCGCCGCGCGAGAGGAACCGGTCGAAGACATGATGGGCTAACACCAGCATCCGGTCGCCCGCTTCGCAGAACAGGTCGGCCGGCAAGTCACGGCAACTGCGGAGTAGTGTTGAGCGATGAGTAAAATCAGCAGTAATTTCGATTCCGGGCGCATCAAGGTCATCGACGAAAGCGATTGGGCGGCGATGCGGCTGGCGATCCTTCCCGACCGCGAAGGATCCGACGAGTTCATGGGCTTCTATTTCGCCGCCACCGGCGCAAAGGGCAGGGACTGTCACTATACGCTCGAGGATGCCGGCAAGAGCCGCTGGTCGCGCGGCTTCAAGGACTACCGGATCGTCGCCTCCTATGACCGCAAGGACTGGTTCCGTATTCCCGCGACATTCGACGGCTCCTCATTGAAATGGAGCCACCGGCCGGAGCAGGATCGCGTCTCCTACGCCTATCATGCGCCCTATACCGAGACGGAACGCTTCTCGTTGATCGAACGCTGCGCAGCGAGCCCGCTGGCAAAGGTCGAGAGCCTCGGCAAGACGCTCGAGGGGCGCAGCATCGATCTCGTCACCGTCGGCAAGCCCGGCCCGGGCAAGAAATCCTGCTGGGTGCTGGCGCGCCAGCATCCCGGCGAGTCGATGACCGAGTTTGCCGCCGAGGCGCTTCTCGACCGGCTGATCGATACCGCCGACCCCTTGTCGCAGTCGCTGCTCGAGCGCGCCGTCTTCTACGTGGTTCCGAACATGAACCCGGACGGCAGCATCAAGGGCTTCCATCGCTACAATGCCGGCTATGTCGATCTCAACCGTTCCTGGAGCACGACGACAGTCGAGGAAAGCCCGGAGACCTGGTTCGTGCGCGAGCGGATGCGCCAGACCGGCGTGCATTTCTGCTACGACATCCATGGCGATGAAAGCAATCATCATCCCTGGCCGGTACGGCCAGTCGGTGTGCCGTCATGGTCGAACAAGCAGGCGACCCTCTTGAAGCGTTTCGAGGATGCCTTGCTCGTCGCCTCGCCGAACTACACGCCCGACCTGCCGAAGCCAAACTACGACCATGCGCCCGGCACCGATCCGCTCGCCATGGCGATCTCCTGGACGGCGGAAACATTCGGCTGCGTCTCCTTCATCATCGAGCTGCCCTTCCTCGACGACATCTTCCATCCCGACGAGCGGAACGGCTGGTCGCCGCGCCGTTCGCGGCTTTTCGGGGCGGCTTCTCTGGAAGCGCTCGCGGCCGTCGTCGACGACCTCTGAGAGACTGCAGGCTCCGGGGGCGGAGCCTGTCCGGCAACAAGCATAAAGCGGGAAGCCGGCGTGACCAGGCAAAGCCGGGCCTGGATCATGCCGGAAGCAGGCAGTGGATAATAAAACCCAACTCACTGACGACTGGGAGACTTCGATGTTTCAGAAAATAGCCTTGGCCGCAGCGATTGTGCTCGCGCCGGCTTGGGCCACGAGTGCGAGCGCAAAAACCTTCGTCTACTGTTCGGAGGCCTCGCCCTCCGGCTTCGATCCGGCGCTGAGCACCAGCGGCACCACCTACGACGCCGTCGGGCAAACGATCTTTGACAGGCTCGTCGAGTTCAAGAAGGGAACGACCGAGGTCATTCCGGCTCTCGCCGAGAGCTATCAGGTGTCGGACGACGGGCTGCAATATACGTTCAAGCTGCGCCCGAACGTGAAATTCCAGACGACTGACTATTTCACGCCGACACGCGACATGAATGCCGACGACGTGATCTTCTCCTTCGTGCGCCAGTGGAAGTCCGACAATCCCTGGCATCAATATACCGGCGCCGCCACCTGGGAATATTTCGACGCGCTGGGGATGGGCGATCTGATCCAGTCGATCGACAAGGTCGACGACATGACGGTGCGCTTTGTCCTGAAGCGCAAGGAGGCGCCGTTCATCGCCAATATCGCCACGCCTTTCGCCTCGATCCTGTCGAAGGAATATGCCGACAAGCTGCAGGCCGATGGCAAGATGGCGCAGATGAACCAGCTGCCCGTCGGCACCGGCCCCTTCGGCCTCGTCAGCTACCAGCAGGATGCCGTCATCCGCTACAAGGCCAATGCCGGATATTGGGCAGGCAAGCCGAAGATCGACGATCTGGTCTTTGCCATCACGCCCGATGCCACGCAGCGCTACCAGCGGCTGACCGCAGGCGAATGTAATCTGATGTCCTATCCGAACTCGGTCGATGTCGCGGCGATGAAGGCCAATCCCGATCTCAAGGTCTCCGAGCTCGCCGGCTTGAATGTCTCCTTCCTCGCCTACAACACGATGCAGGCGCCGTTCGACAAGCCGGAGGTCCGCCGGGCGCTCAACATGGCGATCAACAAGCAGGCGATCGTCGATGCGGTGTTCCAGGGGGCGGCGACGGTCGCCAAGAACCCGATCCCGCCGGGCATGTGGTCCTATAACAATGCCATCAAGGACGATCCCTATGATCCCAAGGCGGCAAAGGCGGCGCTCGAGGCTGCCGGTGTCAAGGATCTGTCGATGAAGATCTGGGCGATGCCGGTCTCGCGGCCCTACATGCTGAACGCGCGGCGCGCAGCCGAGCTGATGCAGGCCGATCTTGCCGCCATCGGCGTCAAGACGGAGATCGTCACCTACGAATGGGCCGAATATCTTAAGCGGGTCAAGGCGAAGGATCGCGACGGCGCGGTCATCCTCGGCTGGACCGGCGACAATGGCGACCCCGACAATTTCTTGGGTGCGATGCTGAGCTGCGATGCCGTCGGCGGCAACAACTGGGCGCAGTGGTGCAACAAGGACTTCGACGCGCTGGTGATCAAGGCGAAGGAAACCACCGACACCGCCGCCCGCACCAAGCTCTATGAGGAGGCGCAAGCCCTCTTCAAGCGCGAAGCGCCCTGGGACACGCTGGACCATTCGCTCGCGGTCGTGCCGATGCGCAAGAATGTGGTCGGTTTCGTCCAGAGTCCGCTCGGCGCCTTCCAGTTCGATACGGTCGATCTCTCCGATTAAAGCCATCGGCCCGGCAACCGGACACCGGGCCGGTCGTCTTCCAGGATGCTTCGCTCCGCCCGGGCATCCTGGAAGACATTTCACGGTGGCTGTTCGGATCAAGGTGGCTGTTCAGCGCGCTGCGAAACATCTATGGGAGGAGAAAAACGGGAGGATGAGATTTGACCGACAAGAGCGCCGAACTCGCCGGCACGCTGGTTGCCGAGCATCGCAGCGGCACGAATTTTCACCGGCTTGAGGGCATCAACGACCTCGCCGACGCCTATAATGTGCAGGAAAAGTATATCGCCGCGATCCGCGACGGCGACGAGACTGCCGGCTACAAGATCGGCCTGACCTCGAAGCGCATGCAGGACATGTGCGGCATCGACCAGCCGATCCACGGCACGATCTTCAAGCGCCGCGTCGCCTTCACCGGCGCGCATCTGGCGCATGCCGACTATCACCGCCTCGGCCTCGAATTCGAGATCTGCGTCCGGCTCGGCCAGGACCTCTTGCCGTCAGACGTGCCGTTCACGCCGGAAACGGCGGGGGCCGCCGTCGATGCGGTCGCAGCAGCGATCGAGATCGTCGACGACCGGCATGCCGATTACAGCGTTCTCCATTGCGGCACGCTGATCGCCGACAATTCCTGGAATGCCGGCGTCGTGCTCGGCGCCTTCACGCCGCCGCCGGCGAAGATGGAGGAGGCGACGGGTGTTGCCTATCTCGACGGCACCGAATTTGCCCGCGGGCTGGGCGCCGATGTTCTCGGTCATCCCTACGTGCCGCTTGCCTGGCTTGCGAACCATCTGGCGGCATCCGGGCGGATGCTGCGCAAGGGCGACATCGTCATGACCGGCAGCATCGTCACCACGCGCTTTCCGACCGGGCCTTTCACCTACCGCTTCGATGTCTCCGGCATCGGCAGCGTCGAGGTCAGCGGTTCCTGATTTTTGAGACGAAGAACGATTTGAAGAAGAGGTTGCCATGGATCTTGGCTTGAACGGTAAAACGGCGCTCGTGATGGGCGCTTCGAAAGGGCTTGGCTTTGCGATCGCCAAGGAGCTTTCGGCGGAAGGCGTCAAGGTCGCGATCTGCGCCCGCGACGAAGAGCGGCTGAAGGATGCCGCCGGGCGGCTCGGAGCGACGCCGTTCGTGGCCGACCTGCGCCAGCCCTCGGCCGGACGCGCTGTCGTCGATCAGGCGGTGGCGGCGCTCGGCAAGGTCGATATTCTCGTCGTCAACACCGGCGGTCCGCCGACCATGCCCTTCGAGAACATCGCCAGCGACGACTGGCGCAATGCCTTCGAGGGCCTGTTCGTCAGCGCCACCGACGCGATCGGCGCGGCACTGCCGGGCATGCGCGAGCGCAACTGGGGCCGCGTCCTGCTGGTCACCTCGATCGCCGCAAAGGAGCCGATCAATAATTTCACGATCTCCAACGCCTTGCGCGCCGGGCTTCACGGCCTGACCAAGACGCTAAGCCGCGAATTTGCCGCAAGCGGCATCACCGTCAACGCGCTGATGCCCGGCTACACGATGACCGAGCGGTTGGCCGAAGCCAAGCTCGACCTCGACAAGGTCAGCAAGATGATCCCGATGGGCCGCATCGGCCGCCCGGAGGAATTCGCGGCACTCGCGACCTTCCTCGCCTCCGACAAGGCCGGCTACATCACCGGCCAGGCCGTTGCCTGCGACGGCGGCGCGCTCTGGTCGATCTGATGATCGGGCGAGGGGCGGCCGTGGCCGTCCCGACGCCTACCGGCTGCGGCCGATGCTGGCATACATGCCCGTGGTGCGGAATTCGGTCGGCGTGATGCCGTAGACGCGGCGGAAGACCTTGGCGAAGTAGTTGGCGTCTTCGAAGCCGCACATGATCGACACTTCCTTGACCGGCAGGAAATCTGCCTTGGTCAGCAGCTTGGCTGCGCGCTGCAAGCGCTGCTGCAGCACGTATTCGGCGGGCGGCACGCCTTCGCTGTCGGCGAAGCTGCGCGAGAAGTGGGCACGGCTCAGGCCGACGATGGCAGCAAGCTCGCTGACCGGGAGCGGTTTTTCCAGATTGGTGTTGATGTGGTCGATGACCGGCTGCATCAGGCTCTGCTCGGCCATGAAGGATGGAGAGCCGAAGACGTCGTCGTAAAGCGCCATCGCCGCCTCGTAGGCGATCGCCGAGGCTGAGCCCGGGGTCGTGGCGCCCTTGACGAGACGCAGGCTGCAATCGGCGAGGTGATCGATGGTCGATGGCTGCAGTTTGAGGACCGGGCCGGACAGCGCCATCACCATCTTGTGGATGCGCAGCGTCTCGTCACCGTTCATCGAGATCCAGAAATACTCCCAGCGCTCGCCCTTTTCGAGCCAGTAGCGGTGATTGTGCGGCACCAGCACCATCATCGTGTCGCCGCCCTGGAGCTTGTAGTTGCGGTTCTGGTAGCGCAGATGGCCGCTGCCGCTGATCGTGTGCTGCAGCACCGTAAACGGCGTCTGGCCGCGCTTGCGCCCGTCCCAATCATAGGTCTCGTTCTCGCGCACCTCATAGCCGGCGCTGGTCGGCATGGCGTGCAGCCGCTGGCGTCCGCGGGGCAGCGAAACGGTCCTCATGGCCTGTCCGTTGGCGATCAAATCCTGCAGCACAAAATTACCCTCGAAAGCATAATCCTTCTCTGGCCGCCTCATCGAATATACGCATAATCCCCTCGCATAAGAGGAAGAGATCGCGGCTGGACGAACGGCTGGGAGGAATACAGGTTTCATTTCCAGTGATTTTCGATCGCCTGCGCCAGCGGGCGGCCTGGTACCCTTTTGTCTTCTTTCTACGTAACATTCGATCGGACCGAGGTGAAGGACATGAGTTTCAAAATCGCTATCATCGGGGCAGGCAGCGTCGGCTTCACCAAGAAGCTGTTCACGGACATCCTGTGCGTTCCGGAATTCAAGGACATCGAATTCGCGCTGACCGATCTCAGCGAGCATAACCTGCAGATGATCAAGGCGATCCTCGACAAGATCGTCGAATCCAACAAGCTGCCGACCAAGGTGACGGCGACGACCAACCGCCGCGAGGCGATCGCCGGTGCGCGCTACATCATCAGCTGCGTGCGCGTCGGCGGCCTCGAAGCCTATGCCGACGACATCAGGATCCCGCTGAAATACGGTATCGACCAGTGCGTCGGCGATACGATCTGCGCTGGCGGCATTCTTTACGGCCAGCGCAACATCCCCGTCATTCTCGACTTCTGCAAGGATATCCGCGAGCTGGCTGAGCCGGGCGCGAAATTCCTCAACTACGCAAACCCGATGGCGATGAACACCTGGGCTGCGATCGAGTACGGCAAGGTCGATACGGTCGGCCTCTGCCACGGCGTCCAGCATGGGGCCGAACAGATCGCCGAAGTGCTCGGCGCCAAGTCGCAGAGCGAGCTCGACTACATCTGCTCGGGCATCAACCACCAGACCTGGTTCATCGATCTGAAGCTCAACGGCCGCAAGATCGGCAAGGAGGAGCTGGTTGCCGCCTTCGAGGCGCATCCTGTCTTCTCGCAGCAGGAAAAGCTGCGCATCGACGTCCTGAAGCGCTTCGGTGTCTATTCGACGGAAAGCAACGGTCACCTCTCGGAATACCTGCCCTGGTACCGCAAGCGTCCTGACGAAATCACCAAATGGATCGACATGTCGGACTGGATACACGGCGAGACCGGCGGCTACCTCCGCCACTCGACCGAAACCCGCAACTGGTTCGAAACCGAGTTCCCGCAATTCCTCGCATCGGCCGAAAAGCCGATCGATCCGGCCAAGCGCTCCAACGAGCATGCGAGCCATATTCTGGAAGCGCTGGAAACCGGCCGGGTCTATCGCGGTCACTTCAACGTCAAGAACAACGGCGTGATCACCAACCTGCCGTCGGATGCGATCATCGAATCGCCCGGCTTCGTCGACCGCTTCGGCATCAACATGGTCTCCGGCATCACCATTCCGGAAGCCTGCGCCGCAACCTGCATGGCGTCGATCAACGTCCAGCGCATGTCGGTTCACGCGGCAATCTCCGGCGATATCGATCTGCTGAAGCTCGCCGTGCTGCACGACCCGCTCGTCGGTGCGGTCTCGACGCCGGAAGAAGTCTGGCAGATGGTGGATGAAATGGTCGTCGCCCAGGCACGCTGGCTGCCGCAATATGCCGACGCCGTACCGGCCGCCAAGGAGCGCCTGGCGAATTCCAAGGTCAAGACGAAGGAATGGGCCGGTGCAGCCCGCCGCAACGTCCGCTCGATCGAAGAGCTTCGCGCCGAAAAGGCGGCGCTGAAGCAGGCGGTCTGATTTTCCGGTGAGGCAAGCCGCGGCGGTTCTTCGGGAGGAAGGCCGCCGCGCCAAGGCTTGCTTCATCATTCTTTGAGGAGAAGCGGAGACGCGTGCAAGCGCTCCGGAACAAGAGGGAGAGACGATGACGAATTTCCGCAAGATCGGCATCCTGGCAGGGCTGGCGCTCGGCGTTTCAGTTGCTGCCTTGAATGCCTACGCTTCCGAACCGACAACGCCGCCTGCGCCGCCGCAGTTCCCGGCGGAAGGCAAGATCAAATATGTGTCGCGCGACTCCATTGAGGAGTTCAAGGCGCTTCCTTCGTATAACGAGCCCGATTGGGTGAAGAAGAATTTCGTCGACACCGGCAAACTGCCGCCGGTCAAGGATCGCCTTCCCAAGGAGCCGCTGGTTTTCAAGACCGGCAACATGCCTGACGGTATCGGCGTCTATGGCGACACGATGCGCCATGTTATCGGCGGCCGTCCGGAAGGCTGGAACTATGGCGCCGGCCAGACGCAGGGCTGGGGCGGCATCGATATCGGCCTCTCCGAATGCCTGACGCGCACCGCGCCGCTCTTCCAGGTCGAAGCCAAGGACACCGAGCCGCTTCCGAACCTAGCCAAGGGCTGGGAATGGTCTGCCGACGGTCACAAGCTGACCATGCATCTGATCGAAGGTGCGAAATGGTCGGACGGCGCGCCGTTCAACGCCGACGACATCATGTTCTACTGGGAAGACGAGGTCATCGACCCGAACGTTTCACCGCTTGGCGGCGGCGCATCGCCTGAGGCCTTCGGCGAGGGAACGACGCTCAAGAAGATCGACGACTACACGGTCGAGTGGACCTTCAAGGATGCCTTCCCGAAGCAGTATCTCTATACGATGGCCTACCCGAACTTCTGCCCGGGTCCGTCGCATATCCTGAAGCCGCAGCATCCGAAATATTCGAAGAACACCTACGACCAGTTCAAGAACGCCTTCCCGCCGGAATTCATGAACATGCCGGTCATGGGCGCCTGGGTGCCGGTCGAATATCGTCCTGACGATATCATCGTCATGCGTCGCAACCCCTACTACTGGAAGGTCGACGAGAAGGGCAATCAGCTGCCTTACCTCAACGAGCTGCACTACAAGCTCTCGACCTGGGCAGACCGCGACGTTCAGGCTGTTGCCGGCTCCGGTGACTTCTCGAACCTCGAGCAGCCGGAAAACTTCGTGGCGTCGCTGAAGCGCGCTGCCGAAAAGACCGCTCCGGCGCGTCTCGCCTTCGGCCCGCGCCTGATCGGCTACAACATGCGCATGAACCTGTCCGCCAACGGCTGGGGTGACCCGGACGAGCGCGGCGAGGCGATCCGCAACCTCAACCGCAACGAGGACTTCCGCAAGGCCGTCACCATGGCGGTCGACCGCAAGGCGATCGGCGACTCGCTCGTCAAGGGTCCGTTCACTGCGATCTATCCGGGCGGCCTGTCTTCGGGCACGAGCTTCTACGATCGCAACTCCACAGTCTACTATCCCTTCGACCTGGCAGGCGCCAAGGCGCTGCTCGCCAAGGTCGGCCTCAAGGATACCGACGGTGATGGCTTCGTGAACTTCCCGGCGGGGACTGCCGGCGGCAAGGATGTCGAGGTCGTGCTGCTCGTCAACAACGGCTACGCCACCGACAAGAGCCTTGCGGAAGGCGTCGTCGGGCAGATGGAAAAGCTCGGCATCAAGGTCATCATCAATGCGCTCGATGGTCCCAAGCGCGACAATGCCCACTATGCCGGCCAGTTCGACTGGCTGATCCAGCGCAATGCGACGGAACTCGCATCCGTGGTGCAGAATACCGAACAGCTTGCCGCCGTCGGTCCGCGCACCAGCTGGCACCACCGCGCCGGTAAGGATGATCAGCTCGATCTCCTGCCCTACGAAAAGGAGCTTGCCGATATCGTCAACAAGTTCCGCACGACGCAGGATAATGACGAGCGCGTCAACCTGATGAAGCAGTATCAGAAGACCGCGACCGAGCATGTCGATACCGTCGGCCTCACGGAATATCCGGGTGCGCTGATCGTCAACAAGCGCTTCTCGAACGTCCCGCAGGGTACGCCGATCTTCATGTTCAACTGGGCTGAAGATTCCGTCATCCGCGAGCGTCTGTGGGTCGCTGCCGACAAGCAGGGCAAGTACGAGCTGTTCCCCGAACAGCTGCCCGGCAAGCCCGGAGACAAGGGTCCGATCAACTAAGAGCTCCCTCCCAACCGAATGAGCTTCCGGCCGCGCGTGCTGCGCGCGGCCGGGCATAATCAACAAGCCGGCCGCGCTAGACGAGCGACTGGCGGCAAGGAGAAGCGAACCGTCCGATGCTACGATTCCTGCTCATGCGCATCGCCTCGGCGATCCCCGTCCTCTTCATTCTGAGCGTGGTGACTTTCGCGATCATCCAGGCGCCACCCGGCGACTATGCCGATTACATCCGCTCGCAGCTGATCAATCAGAGTGGCGCGTCCTTCGCGCAGGCCGAGGAACAGGCGCAGGCCTACCGCGTCGAGCATGGCCTCGATAAGCCGATGGTCGTCCAGTATTTCAACTGGATGAAGGGCATCATCACCGAAGGCGATTTCGGCTACAGCATGTTCTACAACAAGCCGGTTGCCGATGTCGTCGGCGAGCGCCTGCCGCGCACGCTGGCCCTGGCGCTGGTCTGCCATATCTTTGCATCGATCCTCGGCATAACCTTCGGCATCTGGGCGGCAACGCGCCAGTACACCTGGATCGACAGCCTGCTCTCGGGCATCTCGTTCCTCGGCATGACGGTGCCGCGCTTCCTCATGGCGCTGATCATCGTCTATCTCCTGGTCTTCCAGTTCAATGTCAGCGAAATCGGCAGCTTCTTCTCGCCGCAATATGGCGGGGCGCCGTGGTCCTGGGCGAAATTCGTCGATCTCGTCAGCCATGTCTGGCCGGTGGTCGCGATCGCCACCTTCGGCGGGCTCGCCTACAACATGCGCGTCATGCGCGGCAATCTGCTGGATACGCTGAATGCCCAATATGTCGAGACGGCCCGTGCCAAGGGTCTCTCGGGCAGTGCCGTCGTCATGCGCCATGCGGTTCCGAATGCGCTGCATCCACTCGTCATGTATCAGGGCGTCGTCTTGCCCTACATGCTGACCGGCGAAATCGAGACGGCGATCATCTTCGCCCTGCCGACCGTCGGTCCGGCCATCGTCGGCTCGATGGCGATCGGCGACGTCTATGTCACCGCCACTTTCATGCTGGTGCTCTCGGCCACACTGATCGTCGGCAACATCATCGCCGACATGCTGCTTGCCATGCTCGACCCGCGCGTCCGCCAATATGGAGGTGCCTGAGATGCTGGCATTCGATTCCTCTCCGCCGCCTCCGCACGAAGAAAACGTCAAGGCGACCGCTCATGGCAACGAGAGCTATCTCGCTCTCGTCTGGCGCCGCCTTCGCCGCTCCTGGACCGGCATGATGGGGCTGATCCTCGTCGGGCTGCTGCTGATCATGGCGATCTTTGCCGATTTCTTCGCGCCGCTCGATCCGAAGGCGACCGATGTCGGCTTTGCGCCGCCGCAGGTCATGAGCATCCATGACAAGGATGGTAATCTCGTCTGGCCGCGGGTCTATGCGCTTGCCGATTCCGAGGAGCTCGACCCCGTCACCTTCCAGCCGATCGTCGGGCCAGACTATGACAATCCGCGGGTGCTCGGCTTCTTCGTCAAGGGTGCGGAATACAGGCTGCTCGGCCTGATCCCCGCCGACCGCCACTTCTTCGGCTCGGTCGATGGCCAGCCGGTGCATTTCCTCGGCACCGACAAGTTCGGCCGTGACGTGCTCTCCCGCGCCATCGTCGGCTCGCGCATCTCGCTGATGATCGCGCTCACCGTCGTCTTCATCGTCACCATCGTCGGCACGACGGTCGGCATGGTCTCCGGCTATTTCGGCGGCGCGTTCGACGTCTGGGTGCAGCGCTTCGTCGAACTGGTGCTCGCCTTCCCGCAACTGCCGCTTTACCTAGCGCTGACCTCGCTGATCCCGATCACCGCGCCGACCAATATCTTCCTCGCCTTCGTGATCTTCGTCATGTCAGCGCTCGGCTGGGCACAGATGTCACGCGAGGTGCGCGGCAAGACGCTGGCGCTCGCGCGCATCGACTATGTGCGCGCCGCAATGGCTGTCGGAGCGACCGACCGGCGCATCATCTTCCAGCACATCCTGCCGAATGTGATGAGCCATGTGATCGTGGCGGTGACGCTGCATATCCCGAGCGTCGTGCTGCTCGAATCCTTCCTTGGCTTCCTCGGCTTTGCCGTGAAGCCGCCGCTGATCTCCTGGGGGCTGATGCTGCAGGATACGGCGAACTACTCCGTCATCGGGACCTATCCGTGGATTCTCGCCCCCGTCGGCTTCGTGCTCGTCACCGTCTTCGCCTTCAATGCGCTGGGCGACGGTCTGCGCGATGCGGTCGATCCTTACTGAGGTGATGAAGATGGCTCTTGCTCTTGTCAGTTCCTTTGCTCCGCCCGTCCGTCACGATCATGACGGCCGCAAGGAAAGCCCGATCATCGACGCCCGCAATATCGGCGTGAACTTCAAGGTCGAGCACGGTCTCGTCGAAGCGGTGAAGGATATTTCCTTCCAGCTCTATCGCGGCGAGACGATCGCCATCGTCGGCGAATCCGGCTCCGGCAAGTCGGTGACGGCGCGTACCGTCATGGGGCTCTTGTCGAAGCGTGCCATGACCTCGCCGAAATCGACCGTCGAGTATGAAGGCAAGAATATCCTGAAATTTTCCGAGCCGGCGCGCCGCAAGCTGCGCGGCAACCGGATCTCGATGATCTTCCAGGAGCCGATGAGCTCGCTGAACCCGATCTATACGATCGGCAGCCAGATCGTCGAAGCGATCCGCGTCCACAACAAGGTCAGCCGCAAGCAGGCCGAGGCGAGGGCGCTGGAGCTCCTGAAGCAGGTGCAGATTCCTGATCCGGAAGCGCGGCTGAAGCAGTATCCGCACCAGCTCTCCGGCGGCCAGCGCCAGCGCGTGATGATCGCCATGGCGCTGTCGAACAACCCCGATGTGCTGATCGCCGACGAGCCGACGACGGCGCTCGACGTCACCGTCCAGGCGCAGATCCTCAACCTCATTCGCAACCTCCAGAAAGAGTTGCGGATGGCGGTGATCCTCATCACCCACGACCTGACGGTCGTTCGCCAGTTTTCCGACTACGTCTATGTGATGCAGCACGGCGAAATGCGCGAGCACAACACGACCGAGCAGCTCTTTGCCAACCCGCAGCATCCCTATACCAAGCATCTTCTGGCATCGGAGCCGCGCGGCCAGGCCAATCCGCTGCCTGAGGGATCGGATATCATTCTCGATGCGCGCGGCGTCCGCGTTTCCTTCATGATGCGCCATGGCGGCTTCTTCAAGCCTGAGCTGAAGGAACTGGTCGCCGTCGACAGCCTCAATCTGACGCTGCGCCGGCACGAGACGCTGGGCCTCGTCGGCGAGTCCGGTTCGGGAAAGACGACCTTCGGGCAGGCGCTGGTGCGCCTTAACGACCCCGATACCGGCGAGATCTATTTCGACCGGCAGCCGATCCACGGTAAGTCGCGATCCGAAATGCGGCCGCTGCGCGCGCGCATGCAGATCGTTTTCCAGGATCCTTTCTCGTCGCTCAATCCGCGCATGACGATCGGCCAGATCATCGAGGAGGGGCTCGTCGTCAACCGGCTCGGCGCCACCAAGGCGGAGCGTCTCGACCGCGTGCGCGACGCGCTTTCGGCGGCAGGCATGCCGGGCAATATCCTGTCGCGCTTCCCGCACGAGTTCTCGGGTGGCCAGCGCCAGCGTATCGCCATTGCCCGCGCCATTGCCCTCGAACCGGAGTTCATCCTGCTCGACGAGCCGACCTCGGCGCTCGATCTTTCCGTCCAGGCGCAGATCATCGAGCTGCTGCGCAAGCTGCAGGACGAGCGCGGCCTCAGCTACCTGTTCATTTCGCATGATCTCAAGGTCGTGCGCGCCCTCTGCCACCGCGTGATCGTCATGCAGCATGGCAAGATCATGGAAGAGGGTCCAGTCAACGAAGTTCTCACCAATCCCAAGACCGCTTACACCGAACGGCTCGTCAAAGCCGCTTTCGAGGTAGCCTGATTTGCATCTGCCGGAGGTTTACATGGCAAATCCCAGAATTACGTTCATCGGAGCTGGCTCCACCGTTTTCATGAAGAACATCGTCGGCGACATCCTGCAGCGCCCGGCGCTGTCGGGCGCCACGATCGCGCTGATGGACATCAATCCGCAGCGTCTCGAAGAGAGTGCCATCGTCGTCAACAAGCTGATCTCGACGCTGGGCGTCAGCGCCAAGGCGGAAACCTATTCGGATCAGCGCAAGGCGCTGGCCGGCGCCAATTTCGTCGTCGTCGCCTTCCAGATCGGTGGCTACGAGCCCTGCACGGTAACCGATTTCGAAGTGCCGAAGAAATACGGCCTGCGCCAGACGATCGCCGATACGCTCGGCGTCGGCGGCATCATGCGCGGTCTGCGCACCGTGCCGCATCTCTGGAAGATCTGCGAGGACATGCTCGCGGTCTGCCCCGAGGCGATCATGCTGCAATACGTCAACCCGATGGCGATCAACACCTGGGCGATCTCGGAGAAGTACCCGACGATCAAGCAGGTCGGCCTCTGCCACTCGGTGCAGGGCACGGCGATGGAACTGGCCCACGACCTCGATATCCCCTACGAGGAAATCCGCTACCGTTCGGCCGGCATCAACCACATGGCCTTCTACCTGAAATTCGAGCATCGCCAGCCCGACGGCTCCTACCGCGATCTCTATCCGGATCTGGTGCGCGGCTACCGCGAGGGCCGTGCGCCGAAACCCGGCTGGAACCCGCGCTGCCCGAACAAGGTGCGCTACGAGATGCTCACCCGCCTCGGCTATTTCGTCACCGAAAGCTCAGAGCATTTCGCCGAATACACGCCTTATTTCATCAAGGAAGGCCGCGAGGACCTGATCGAGAAATTCGGCATCCCGCTCGACGAATATCCGAAGCGCTGCATCGAGCAGATCGAGCGCTGGAAGGGCCAGGCGGAGACCTACCGCTCTGCCAACACGATCGAGGTCAAGCAGTCGAAGGAGTATGCCTCCTCGATCATCAACTCGGTCTGGACCGGCGAGCCTTCGGTCATCTACGGCAATGTCCGCAACAACGGCTGCATCACCTCGCTGCCGGAAAATTGCGCCGCCGAAGTGCCCTGCCTCGTCGATGCCTCCGGCATCCAGCCGACCTATATCGGCGCCCTGCCGCCGCAGCTGACGGCGCTGATGCGCACGAATATCAACGTTCAGGAACTGACGGTCCAGGCGCTGATGACGGAAAATCGCGAGCATATCTACCATGCGGCGATGATGGACCCGCATACGGCGGCCGAGCTCGATCTCGACCAGATCTGGTCGCTGGTCGACGATCTCCTCGTCGCCCATGGCGACTGGTTGCCGGAATGGGCACGCGGCGGTCGCAAGGTCCGCGCCGCCTGATCGAATGACCGGCGCTGGCAGATGTCGGCGCCGGTCCTGCTCTTGACGGGAGGCGTCAAAGCATCTCGTATGGCTACATTAGCCATGTGATGGCGGCGCTGCTTGGCGGTGCCGGAACCAGATGAAGGCAGTGAGGCAGTCATCACCGCGTTGGTTGGCGCTCTTCGCAGCGGTTCTCGCTGCATGGTCGCCGGCCCCTTCCGCTTTCGCGGCAGGCGAGCCGGAAGGACCGGCGCCTGCCGGATGTCTCTATACCCGCTCGGCGTCTGGAACGGGCGAGACGCTTTGCATCCGCAAGGACAGCTTCAACCGCGATCTCTGCAGTGCCATAGAGCGCTCCGCCGCCGATTTCGAGCTGCCGCCGGACTATTTCGCGCGGCTGATCTGGCGCGAGAGCCGGTTTCGCGCCGATGCCCTGAGCTACAAGGGCGCCGAGGGCATCGCCCAGTTCATGCCGGGTACGGCGAAGCTGCGCGGTCTGCAAAACAGCTACGATGTTCTGGAGGCGCTGCAGAAATCAGCGGAATATCTCGACGAGTTGCGTGACCGCTTCGGCAATCTCGGCCTGGCCGCGGCCGCCTATAATGCGGGCGAGAACAGACTTGCGAGCTATCTCGGCGGCGGTGGCCTGCCGTCGGAGACCCGCGCCTATGTCATCGGCATCACCTCGCACAGTGTCGAGGACTGGAAGGGCGAGGCGCCGGAGATCGCGGCCCCTGCGCTCGACAAGACCAAGACCTTCCTCGATAGCTGTGTTGCCCTTGCCGAAAGCCGGAAGCTGCGCGAGCCCGTCTGGCAGAACGAGGGTACATGGATGCCCTGGGGCGTACAGCTGGCCGCCCATGCCAATCCCGATGCGGCGCGCCGCCTGTTCATGGCGGCCGTCGAGCGGCTGCCGGCGCCGCTCAATGCCGAACAGCCGCTGGTCATGCGCCAGCGCGACCGCAGTTTCGGCTTCCGCCCGCGCTATGTAACGCGCATTGCCCGCCAGACCCGCGCCGAGGCGGACCAGCTCTGCGCCGAGATCCGCAAGAACAACGGCACCTGCCTCGTCTTCCGGAACTGAGCCCCGCAGATACGTTGTGATACAAAGTTTAGCCTTGGTATGACCTGACAAACTACGAGGCGGATGCCTATATAGCGCTTAACGATCCGCCACCCTCGTCCAGTTCCGATCCCACGTTTCCGGACGCTGGTGCAGGCGATCGATCGCTAGGAGAAGAAACATGCAGCACTACACCAAGAGTGCCGACGCCATCGCCAAGCTGACGCCGGAGCAGTACCGTGTGACCCAGCAGTCCGGGACCGAACGGCCCGGAACGGGCGAATATCTCGACAACAAGGAGCCCGGCATCTACGTCGACATCGTGTCCGGCGAGCCGCTCTTTGCCTCGTCCGACAAGTACGAATCCGGCTGCGGCTGGCCGAGCTTTACCAAGCCGGTCGAGCCCGCCAATGTCGCGGAACTCACCGACGTCTCGCACGGCATGGTTCGCACCGAGGTGCGCTCCAGCCACGGTGACAGCCATCTCGGCCACGTTTTCCCTGACGGCCCGCGCGATCGCGGCGGCCTGCGCTATTGCATCAACTCGGCATCGCTCCGCTTCGTCCATCGCGACAGCATGGAAGCGGAAGGATACGGTGCCTATCTCGACCAGGTGGAGGAAGTTCAATGACGACGGAACGCGCAGTTCTCGCAGGCGGCTGCTTCTGGGGCATGCAGGACCTCATTCGCCGCTATAACGGCGTCATCTCAACCCGCGTCGGCTATAGCGGCGGCGAGGTGGCCAATGCGACCTATCGCAATCACGGCAACCACGCCGAAGCGATCGAAATCATCTTCGATCCGGCCAAGATCAGCTATCGCGAGCTTCTGGAATTCTTCTTCCAGATCCACGATCCGTCGACGAAGGACCGCCAGGGCAACGACCGCGGCCCGAGCTACCGCTCGGCGATCTTCTACACGAGCGACGAGCAGAAGCGCGTTGCCGAAGACACGATCGCCGATGTCGATGCCTCCGGCCTGTGGCCGGGCAAGGTGGTGACGGAAGTGACTGCGGTCAGCGACTTCTGGGAAGCTGAACCGGAGCACCAGGATTATCTGGAGCGGATCCCGAATGGCTATACCTGCCATTTCATCCGCCCGGGCTGGAAGCTGCCGAAGCGCAGCGCCGCCTGATCCGGCAAGAGTTTAAGCATGCAAAGGGCGGCCGGCGGTCGCCCTTTTTGCGTGATCACAAATATTAGCGATCCGGCTTTTTCGTTGGCGCGAATATGCGGTTCGCGGTATTCGGATTCCAAACGGGATTCGACTCATGGCCAACAAAGACCAAGTTCTCGTGACGCTGCGCACATACATGCAGGTCAAGCGCGCGCATGATCAGAACCAGGCCGAATATCTCGAAACCCTCCAGCAAAAGTCCCGGGAAGAACCGATCGACACCGCGGCGATCGCCGAACTGACCAATGCCTATCACGAGCTCCAGCATCCCTTGCTCGATGAGATGAGCTATCGTTGGCAGGTGCTGGAGGCATGGTTCGACGATATCGAGGTCGATCTCGTCAGCTGGGCGATCCGCAATCCGAAATTTGCTAGTGCCGTGCGGGGCTGACGAGAGATCGTCAGTTCGCCATCAGATGCTGGCGCACAAGATCGGCGGCGACGGGACGGCCGAGATGATAGCCCTGGACGAGATCGACGCCGAGATCGCCGAGCGTGCGCAACTCCGATGCCGTCTCGACACCCTCACCGACGACAAGGCTGCCGGTATGATGGGCGAAGGTCACCAGCGCATGGGCAAGCGCCCGCTTGACGCTGTCGGTCTCGATATCCTTGGTCAGGCTGATGTCGAACTTGATGATGTCAGGCCGGATGTTCAGGACGTGGCGCATGCTGGCATAGCCCGATCCGGCATCGTCGATGGCAATGCGGACCCCGCGCTCGCGCAGGGGATGGAGGGCGGCGGCGAGTTGCTGGTAATCGTAGATTTTCTCGTGTTCGGTGACTTCGAGAATGACCCGGTCCAGCGGCAGATGGCGCAGCACGATATCGAGCGAACTGTCGACGATGGTCGCCGCCGAGACGTTCAGCGACAGCGAGATCGTATCATCGCCGATGGTCGTGAACTCGTCGATGGCATTCTCGATCGCCTGGCGCTCGACGCGCGAGCGCATGCCGACATCGGCTGCTTCCGAGATCCAGATATCCGGCGAGCGTTTCGGTTCGCCGCCGAAGCGCGCCAGCGCCTCGAGCCCGACGATCTGGCGGTCGGCCATGGCGAAGATCGGCTGGAAGACGATCGCCGGCTCGCGCAACGCCAGCGCTTCGGTGATACGCAGCAGTCGCTCCGAGAAATCGAGATTGTGGCGGATCTCATCGCTGATCTGGCTGGCGATGAGCTCGGCAAAGGCATTCATGATCTCGAGGTCGCGCTCGTTCAGCGTCGGATCGGCATGTCTCGAAAAGCAGCAGAGCGTCCCGTAGATGCGCCCGTCATGAAGCACCAGCGGCACGCTGACATGGGCGCCGATTGGCATCTGATGCGTCGCTGGGATCTCCATCGCTTCCGGGCAGAGCGACGTATCGGGAATGAGCCGTGGCAGCTGGCCGGTCACCACCTTGTAGCAATAGCCGTCATGGAGCGGCAGAAGGTCGCCTGCCTGAAGCGGCGAAGGATAGGCGGCGCTATCGACATTCCGGAAGAGACGGTGGTCGGGCATGAAGCGCGAGACGAAGGCGACATCCATCTTCAGGTGCCGGCGCAAGGTCTTCAGCGCCCGGTCGATCGTCGTCAGCGCCGCGCTCTGCTGCGCCAGCTCCACATTTTCGCGTTGTTGCGCTTGAAGCAGCTGTGGTATCGCCATGCCCGGTTCCCGTTTTGGTGGCTCAACCTTCACGCTTATTATTAAATACTCATTTAACGCTCGATCGTTAAGGTCCACATATCGACGTACGATTTAGGACACAGACTTTCGTGCAGGCGAGATTTCGACATGCGGATTAGCACGATCACCAACTGGGCTTACGGCGTCACGGTCGGTCTGACGCTGCTGTCAGGCGGTGCCTTCATCCTGTCGGCGCGCAGCGCCGATCACGAGCGGCAGACGGTCGTCGAAAGCCAGGCGCTGGACGAGCTTTCCGAGCGCCTGACCATGGCGGCCGAGCAGACCAGCGAGGATGCGCGTCTCTTTGTGATGCGCGGCGAAGACCGCCATCTCCAGGCCTTCCGTGGCGACGAGAATGGCGAGCGTGATCGCGAGCAGGCGCTGAAATCCTTCAAGGCCGCCGCTC
This sequence comes from Rhizobium sp. Rhizsp82, assembly GCF_047325115.1. NCBI lineage: Bacteria > Pseudomonadati > Pseudomonadota > Alphaproteobacteria > Hyphomicrobiales > Rhizobiaceae > Rhizobium > Rhizobium sp. Rhizsp82. Next base: position 426,471 of record NZ_CP168571.1, read on the forward strand.
TGCTGCAGCAGGAAATGGCTCTGATCCAGGAGATCGAGCAGGATGGCGAAGCGCTCGATGCGATCGAAGAGCGCGCGGTAACCGCCTATGCGAATGGCGATCAGGAAGGCGCGCGCCAGATGCTTTACGGCGCCGAACACGAGCGGGTGCAGAGCGATCTGCTGACGAGCGTTCGCCAGCTGACTGACCTCATCGCCACCCGCACCAATGATGCTCTCACTGACGCCAAGCAATGGAGCGACTTCTGGGGTGCGGTGGCCAAAAGCCTCCTCGGCCTGACGGCGGCGGTTTTCCTCGGGGTGCTCTATTTCGTGCTGCGGCGGCGTGTGGCCATGCCGCTGATGCGCATGACCGGGATCGTCAACCGGCTGGCGCGACAGGATTATGCCGTCGAGGTCTTGACCGATAACCGGCGCGACGAGATCGGCGAGATGAACGACGCCATCCAGATTTTTCGCGATAATGGCCTGGAGCGCGAGCGGCTGGATGCCGAGCGCCGGGCGGACCAGCGCACCAAGGATCTCATCCTGCAGATGATGCACCGCCTGCAGGCCTGCCAGCGGCAGGAGGAGCTCGCCGAGGTGGTCTCGCTCTTCGCGCCGCAGATTTTCCCCGACTTCGCCGGCCATCTCTATGTCATGAACGACAGCCGCACGGCGCTGAGCTCAATCGGCAGCTGGCGCGAACCGCGCCGCGCCGGCCCCGTGCTGACGTCGGCTGAATGCTGGGCGCTGCGGCGCGGCCGTCCGCATGTCAGCGATGCCGCTGCCGGCGATATTCCTTGCCAGCATCTGGAACATGCAGACGAGATGGGCATTTGCGTCCCGCTCTCAGCGCAGGGCGATACGGTCGGCTTGCTCTATTTCGAAGGCGCTTCGGACAGTCATGCAATTGCCTCGGCGCGTCTTTATTTCGAGCTGATCGCCGAGAATATCGGCCTCGGCGTTGCCAATCTGCAGCTGCGCGACCGGCTGATGAGCCTCGCGATCCGCGACGGGCTCACAGGCCTCCTGAACCGCCGGTCGCTGGATGATGCGCTGAACCGGATCGCCAGAGACGAACAGGGCGAGGTGATCGCCATGATGGTGGATATCGATCACTTCAAGCGCTTCAACGACGAATTCGGCCATGACGCCGGCGACGAGGTGATGCGCCGCGTCTCCGCGATCCTGTCGGAGACGGTGGGCGAGGCGGGCACGGTCTATCGCTTCGGTGGCGAGGAGTTCGCGATCCTGCTCGAAGGTGGTGCCGAAGGCAGCGCGCTCGATCTCGCCGAGAAACTGCGCACGCTGATTGCGGCAACGCCGGTCACCTATCACGGCCGCCTGCTGGGTGCGGTGACGATCTCCCTCGGCGCGGCATCATCGACGGCGGACACCCCTTCGGCGGATGTGCTCCTGCGCGCCGATGCGGCACTGTTGAGCGCCAAGGCGAAAGGACGCAACAGGGCGGTGGCCGATTGGGTCGAGCGGTCCTCGACAGATCGGCGGCGTGCGTAGGGCTAGTTGGTCAGGCGGCTGACAGATTTGGTCGCAGTCTCGGCGATCGAGGCGAAGGCGGCAACCAGCCCGTCCATCGTGTTCGGTTCGTAGTAATTGGCCGGTGACGAGGCACAGTATCTGAGCAGGCTCTTGCCGTTCTCGGGCGCCATGAAGGCTACAGTATAAATGACAATGCCTGCGCTCTTGGCGGCCGCGCATTCGTCTCGCACCGACTGGTCGAGGGTCTTGCTCCACTGGTCGGAATTCCCGGTCATTTCCCCATCTGTCATCAGGATGATGACCCGATCGGAATTGGCATTGTTTTTCTTCATTTGCTCGACACTCTCGGTGTCGGTCCCATAGCCGTTCTTCTTGATCGCCGTGGTCGCGGTGTTGACAGATGTTGTCGCATCGGTGCCACCCGTCGGCGCTAGCGTCATGTTGGTGACGTAGCGCCGGGAGTCGCTCGTTCCCCAGGCCATTGCCGATTTGCCTTTGATGCCATTCGTATAGGAGATCACCCCTGTCCGGACATATCGGGGGGTGGGGTCAGACTTGTCCAGTGCGTCGAAGAGTGCGGTGGCGGCCTGTTTGAGGGCTTCGATCTTGGTGACGTAAACGGGCGGGCCGTAAAGCAGGCAGCCGTTCAAGAGCGGGATGAGGCAGGGTGTGTTTTTCACCGTTGTCGTATTCTGCGCCATCGATCCGGACTCATCGACAAGCACCTCCATCGAGAGCCCGTTCTTGGTGCTGCCCGATCCGCTGGCGCTATTGCTCGACGCGGTGATCGTCCGCGTATTGCCGGCCAGGAGCCCCATCAGCGGTGTCAAGGTGATGTTTGCCGATGAACTGACGGCGACCGTGAACGATTTGGCAGTGCCGTTGGTCGTTGTCGTTATCGTCGTGTTCGTCGCACTCTTGATGGCGGAGGCTGCCGCTGCGCTCACCGTGTTCGCCATCTGGCCGCTGACAAAGTCCTTGGCGAGCGCCTTTCCACCGGTGTCGTCGACCTTGCCGTCGGCGAGGGCCGTGGCGACTGCAAGAGCCGCGGAATCGGTTGCCTCCTGAAGCTGCCGCTGGGACAGCATGATGTTGCCGAGATCGATCGCAAGTCCCGCGCCGCCGATGAGCACAGGCAAGACGATCGCGGTCATCATCGCGAAGTTGCCGTTGCGGTCGCTGTTCAGCTGCCGCATATGGTGCAGAAAGCCTGACATGCAGCGAAAACGGCGTACATCAGAGATTGTGCCATTCGATCTCGATCTGTGCTTAACGCAAGGAAAACGTGCGTCGCGCGGACGCATATCTTTGGCACAGGCGCAAACTTTCCCTGCCTCATTGGCAGATGAAAGGGGCGGACTATATCCTTTCCGGACTCCATAGCCGGTGATTGGATTGCCGATGTTTGAGACGCTCGCGATACTCATGAGTCTTTCGGGAAGCGCGCCTGTCCTGGCGCAAGCCGGGTCGAACGAGGTCGATGTCAAGCTCGTACTTGCTGTCGATACATCCCGGTCGATGGATTTCGAGGAGGTCCGCATCCAACGCGAAGGCTATGTCGAGGCGCTCAAGCACAGGGAATTCATCGATGCGGTCAAGGGCGGGCTGACCGGCCGGATCGCCATCAGCTATTTCGAGTGGGCGGGCTATGTCGTGCCCGGTTCGGTGATCGACTGGCATGTCATCGAGAACGAGGACGATGCGCTCGCCTTTGCCAACAGGCTGGAGGAGCGGCCGCTGAATACCCAGCGCCGCACCTCGATTTCGACGGCGATCACGCAGGGGGCGACGATGATCGTCACCAGTCCTTATTCCGCCATGCGGCAGGTGATCGACGTCTCAGGCGACGGTACCAACAATGCCGGAAGCCCGGTTGCCCCGACGCGCGACAAGGCCGTGGAGGCGGGCTTGATCATCAACGGACTGGCCTTGATGCTGCGGCCCTCGGGCGCTCCCGGCGGTCTCGACAACTATTATGCCGATTGCGTCATCGGCGGTCCCGGCGCTTTCGTGCTGCCGGTCTACAAGATCGAGGATTTCGGCGTTGCTGTGCGCCGCAAGCTGGTCCTCGAAGTCAGCGGGGTGACGCCCTGGCCGGAAATCCAGAAGGCTGCCACGGCGCCGAAGAGCGATTGCATGGCCGGCGAAAAGCAGTGGCAGGAATTCTTCGACCGCTAGTGCAGGCGCCCGCCGTGATCGCTGGCCAAATCGGCGGAGGTAATCCAGACGCGGCCGTCGAAGGCGACCTCGCCGCGGTCGGTCTTGCCGCTGGCGATGCGCTCGATCAGCCCGAGATGCTGGCGCACCGCATCAACACGATTGGCAGCCTTCAGGGCTTCATCAAGCACACAGACGGCCTGTCGCGCCGCGCCGTCGCCCATGATGATCAGCGTATGGTTTGTCTTGGCGAGTATCTTTCCGGGCAGTGTAACGAGCCGCATCTTACCACCTCAACTTAGCTTGGAAGCGCGCCTCCGGGGAGGCCTCGATAGCGGCAAGGCTGGTCCAATATAGTTAACGAAGGGTTAACGGCGCGCGGCCCGGAGCGATGGCGGTACGCTCCGGGCCGCGGCTGCCGATACGTTTCGCGGAAGCCAATCACTCCTCGCGAAACGCCCGCATCATCTGATCCGTAAAGGGTTTGGCGAGGTAGGAGAGGGCGCTGCGCTCCTCCGTCTGGACATAGACCTCGACAGGCATGCCGGGCATCAATTTGCGCGATCCGAGCGCCAGAAGATCGGCTGGCGTGATGGTCGCGAGATAGTAGGGCCGGCCGGTTGCGCGGTCGGTTGCGGTCGCCGCAGCGACCACATCGACGGTGCCGTGGAATTCCGGCGTGGTGCGCTGGTTGAAGGCGGTGAAGCGCATGCGGGCGGGCTGGCCCGGGGCGATACGGTCGATATCGGCCGGTGGCACCTGGATTTCGACGCTCATCTCTTCGCTATCGGGGACGACGGACATCACGGTCGCGCCGGCGCCGACAATGCCTCCGATCGTGTGGATCTGCATGTCATAGATCAGGCCGTCGACCGGGGCGCGGACCTCCATGCGGGTCAGCCGGTCGCGGGCGGCGACTTCGCGTTCCCTGAGCTCCGCCACCTTGGCTTCGAGCGCGACGATCTCGGTCTGTGCTTCCTTGCGGTGGTTCTGGTCGAGCGACAGCAGCTTGATGCGAACCTCGCTGATCTCGTTTTCGGTCTCGGCCATGCGCGCCATCAGCTCGCCCTTGGCGCCTTCGTTGCGGGCCTTCTGCCGGGCGAGATCGCGCTGCTGGGCCACCTGGATCAAGCCCTTGGCAAGAAGGTTGTTGGCCTTCTGCAGCTCCTTGTCGATGATTTCCTGCTCCGCCTCGTTCGACTGGGCCTGGGCGCGATAGGCGGCCACCTGCTGCTCCAGCTGGATGATCTGCAGGCGCAGTTGCTCCTTCTGGTTGGTCAGCATGCCGAGATTTTCGCTGAACAGCTTGGTCTCGCTTTCGAGGAGCGGGGCGGGGATGGCAAGGCCCTTGAAGTCAAGGGACTTGGCGCCATCGCGCTCGGCCGTGAGGCGGGTCATCATCGCCAGCATCTGCTGCAGCTGGCCCTGGACGATGGTCAGCTCGACGCGCGTCTGCGTCTCGTCGAGGCGGAAGAGCACCGAGCCCTTGCGCACCGCATCGCCGTTGCGCACGAGGATCTCGGAGACGATGCCGCCATCGCGGTGCTGGATCACCTTGACTTGTTGCGAGACGGCGACCTGCCCCTGCGCGATGACGGCACCCGAGAGCTTGGCCTGCGCCGCCCAGCCGCCGATGCCGAAGACCAGCGCGCCTGCCAGGAACGCGGACAGATAGATGCGCCCGGATATGCCGAACTGCTTCTGGGTTTCTTTCTTTGCCGGTTGCATGTGCTTTCCCCTCATTGTCCTTGTTCTTGATCAGCTCTGATGCGGCGTGACGCCGTCCTGGCTGGGCTCGCGTGCTGCGAGAATGAAATCCTGTTCGGTCAGTTCGTGGCGGCCGTAGAGAAGGATCTCAAAATCCTCGTCCCGGTCGAAATCGATGATCGCCTTGACGATCGTCCGGTCGCCGCCCTCGAAATTCTCGTGATAGAGGACGATGCGGTTTGGCGCCGCCTGCGGGCCGCCGCTATCATCGCCACCGAAGACCAGACCGCCGATGCCGGCAGCGATTTCCGAGAAGTCGATCCTGTCGCCGACAGTGAAATCACGGATCTCGTCGCGGCCATCGCCATCGTTTTCGAGCGCCGCGAGGCTGCGGAACACGAAGACATCGGCGCCATCGCCGCCCGCCAGGAAATTCAAGCCGTTGCCGGCGATCAGCATATCGGCGCCACTGCCGCCGATCGCGGCTTCGAATCCGTCGAGCGTGTCGGCGCCGATATCGACGCCGGTCGCGGTTCCACGGTCGAGGTCGATGATGACGGCATGGACGGCGCCTGCGGCGCTGTAGGTGTCGAAGCCGTCGCCACCTTTGTAGCTGTCGTCGCCATCGCTGCGGCCATCGCGGTCTTCGTCGGCGGCATGAACGGCGGCCAGCACGATATCGTCGCCGTCATCGCCGGAAACGGTGTCGTTGCCATCGCCACCGGTCAGCACGTCGTCGCCGTCGCGCCCGGAGAGGCGGTCGTTGCCGTCACCGCCAACGAGGATGTTGTCGGCGGAGTTGCCGGAGAGACGGTCATGACCGGCGCCGCCGATGACGGCCTCGAAGCCGATGATCGTATCGCGGCCGATCTCCTGGCCTTCGGCGAGCTGTGCTTCGAGATCGGCGATGACTTCCTGCACGAGCGCGGCGAGATCGAGTGTGTCGAAGCCGTCATCGCCGCAATAGTCGTCGTCGCCATCGTCGTCGTCTTCATCATCATCGCCGGTGCGGCCGCGCACGACGACGACATCGTCGCCCTTGCCGCCGGAAATGCTGTCGTCGCCATCGAGGCCGCAGAGGACGTCGTTGCCCTCGCCGCCGGAAAGCAGATTGGCTTCGTCATTGCCGGTCAGCGTGTCGTTGCCCGAGCCCGCGAGCACGCCTTCGATCTCGGTGAGGCGGTCGCTACCGATCTCCTCGCCTGTCGCAGTGCCCTGCGACAGATCGGCGGTGATCGCCTTGCGGGCGCTCCTGACATCATAGACGTCATGGCCTTCACCGCCGGAATAGGTGTCGTTGCCGTCGCTGGAGGGCGCGGTCGAAGCGCGCGCTTCTTCGCCGGCGAGTCCGGCCTTGATGACATCGTCGCCCTTGCCGGCAATCACCACGTCATTGCCACTGCCGCCGGTCAGCGTGTCCGCGCCGTCGCCGCCGTCGAGATAGTCGTCGCCGGCTTCGCCGAGCAGGTCGTCATTGCCTTCTTCGCCGAACATGCGGTCGGCGCCGGTACCGCCGCTCAGCTGGTCGTCGCCGCGCCCTGCGATCAGGATATCGTTGCCAGCCTCGCCGAACAGGCGGTCGTTGCCGTCTTCGCCGAAGAGCACGTCGTTGCCATGGCCGCCGAACAGCGTGTCGTGACCGGCGCCGCCATAGAGCGTGTCGTTGCCGTCGCCGCCGAGGATCAGGTCGTCGCCCGCGCCACCATTGATGACGTCGTCGCTCTCGCGGCCGTAGATCGTGTCGTTGCCGCCGAGGCCGGCGATCAGGTCTTCGCCCGGCGTGCCGGTCAGCGTGTCGTCGCCTTCAGTGCCTTGCAATTCATGCGGCGGCGCCTTCTGCAGTCGGAAGATCGCGGCGGTGCGGATCTCGGCTGCGCCATCCGAAACGTCGTAAGTGAAGGTGACGTCGCCGACGAAGCCGCGCTGCGGCGTATAGAGCCAGACATCGGCGCCATAGGAGCGGATCTGGCCGGAGGTGACCCTGATATCGTTGATGCTCAGCGTGTCGCCATCGGGATCGTAGATATGGGCGAGCAGATCGTCGAGCAGCACCAGCGCCGACAGGTTGACGAAGCCGCTCGAGAAGATCGGCCGTCCGAAACTCATCGGCGCCCGGTTGGGATCGTCTTCTGAAGATTGGCCGCCGCCGCCATGCCCGGGAGTGCCGCGGGATGGGCGTGGCTGGAAATCGAGGCTGAGCGGCGAGCGCGGCGAGGGGAACTCGAAACCCTCGCCGGTATCGATGATGCTGCGGCGGTTGTCGTTGGCGGTGATGGTGACGACGCCGCGCTGGACGCGCTCCGGCAGTTCGGAAACGTAGAAGAGCGTGGTGCGGAAGCTCAGGCGCACCGCGGGCTGCTGCTCGGTCTCGACAGGGTATTCCTCGCTGGCGAGCTGCTGCAGGAAGGCCGTGACATCCTCGATGACTTCGTAATCGTCGCGCGCTGCCGGGCCTTCTTCCTTCTCGCGGCTTTCCGTCTGCTGGTTCTTCGCCTCCGGCTCGGCCTTGCCGAACATCATGGCGAGGGCGGAGAAGGCGGTCAGCGGCACGAAGAATTTGCGCGCGCTGCGCTTCTCCTCTTCCTTTTCCCGATACTTGTTGATCGGGGCGATCGCTGCCTGCGCATCCGGCAGGCCAAGGGTGAGCTTCTCCTCCATGACGCCCTCCCTATTCTGCCGCGGTGGTGCGCGCCGGCCGTTCGGCGAACGACTTCTCGACCGCGATCGGCCGCGCCTTCGGTTGCAGCAGCGTTTCCTTCGGGCCGAAGGAGACGAGCTTGCCGTTCTGCAGCAGGCCGACCATGTCGACCGCCTGCAGCGCACTCGGGCGGTGGGCGATGATGACGACGATGCCGCCGCGGCGCCGGACCGAGAGAATGGCCGTCGTCAGCGCCTCTTCGCCTTCGGCGTCGAGATTGGAATTCGGCTCGTCGAGCACCACCAGGAAGGGCTCGCCGTAGAGCGCGCGGGCAAGCGCCACGCGCTGGCGCTGACCGGCGGAAAGCGCGGTGCCATGCGGGCCGAGTTCGGTCTGGTAGCCGTCGCGCAAGTGGACGATCATGTCGTGGATGCCGGCGGCCTTGGCGGCAAGGATGATCTTGCGCGGATCGGGCTCTTCTGCAAAGCGGCAGATATTGTCCGAGATCGTGCCGTCCATCAGCGCCACGTCCTGCGGCAGGTAGCCGACGTGATCGCGGAAGAAATCGGTGTTCCACTGGCCGAGATCGGCGCCATCGACGCGTACGGAGCCGCGCAGCGCCGGCCAGATGCCAAGCAGGCTCTTGACCAGCGTCGTCTTGCCGCCGCCGCTCGGGCCGATGAGGCCGAGCGCCTGGCCGGCCTTCAGCTCGAAGCTGACTTCGCTGAGCAGTACGGCGCCGGTGCTCGGAGCAACCGTCGTCAAGCCCTCGATCTTCAGGCTTTCCTTCGGTTCGGGAAGCGGGATGAACTCGTCCTTGCCGTTCAGCACGGCGAGCGTTTCCTGGATGCGGTGATAGCTGCGGCGGGCCGAGACGACGCTCTTCCATTGGGCGATCGCGAGATCGACGGGGGCAAGCGCGCGGCTGGTGACGATCGAGGCGGCAACGATGGCGCCGGCCGAGAGTTCGCCGCCGATCGCCAGATAAGCGCCGAGACCGAGGATCGCCGATTGCAGCATCATGCGCAGCACCTTGGAGAGGCCTGACAGCGTGCCGCCGATATCGGAGGTCTTGGTCTGGTGTTCGAGGTGGTAGCGGTTGGCGCGCTCGAAACGGTCGACCGCACGCTGTGTCATGCCCATGGCATGCAGGACTTCGCTGTTGCGGGTATTGGAGTCGAGAACGGCATTGCGGGTGACGGCCGCCTTGATCATCGTCTGCGCATGGCGGCGTGTGAGAACTTCGGCAAGGATCGTCAGACCGGCGAGAACCGCGGCACCGCCAAGCGTCAGCATGCCGAGCACCGGATGCAGAAGCCAGACGAAGACGAGGTAGATCGGGATCCACGGCAGGTCGAAGAGAGCGATCGGCCCCTGGCCGCCGAGGAAGCTGCGCAGCGTATCGACATCGCGGCCGCGCTCGGCGGCTTCGGCGGTCGAATAGCCGTAGCGCGGCATCTCGACGACGACCTGGTGCGTCAGCGGCGCCAGCGTCGTATCCATCCGGGCGCCGAGGCGCACGAGGATCTGCGAGCGCAGGATGTCGAAGACACCCTGGAAGAGATAGAGGCCGATCGCCAGGACCGAGAGTGCGATCAGGGTGGAGATGCTGCCGCTGGCGAGCGCCCGGTCGTAGATCTGCAGCATGTAGAAGGCGCCGGTGAGCGCCAGGATGTTGATAAGCCCGGACAGGCCGAACAGATAGGTCAGGATGCCGCGTGCCTTGTCGATCTTGTACTGCGGCTCTTTCTTCTTCGTTGCCATGATTTTCCCCTCCGGCAATTCATTCGGCGCGCCCCATGGCCGTCAGCGGCCATGGGGCAGAGCCATCGATCAGGAGACCCCGTTGAAGTCCGATGCCTTCAGGTTATGGGTGCCCGCGATCATCAGTTCGAAGTCTTCTTCCGGATCGGCGTTGACGTTGCCGCGCAGCACCGTGAAGGCCTCGCCATCGATGGTCTCGTGGCTGACGGCGATCTGGCCTGCGGCGGTGATCGAGCCTGCCTTCAGGGCAAAGCCCTGGACACCGGCAACCGACGTGTTGGCGTCGATGGCCGAGAAGTCGATCTTGTCGCCCGGCTGGAAGCCGTAGATCTTGTCGCCGTTGGCCGCTGCCGCCGAGGTGAAGCGGAAGACATCTTCGCCAGCGCCGCCATCGATGATGTTGACGGCGAGCGACGCGGTGATCGTGTCGTGGCCGGAACCGCCGATGAAGTTTTCGAAGCCGTAGACGGTGTCGTTTCCGGTGCTCGATCCCGCGACGCTGCCTCTGCCCATGAAGCCGTTGCCGAGATCGACCGTGAGGTTGGTCGTGGCCGCGGCATAGTCGAGCGTGTCGTTGCCGTCTCCACCCCAGTAAGTGTCGGAGCCGTCGTTGAGCTTGGCGAGGATGAGGTCGTTGCCGGCACCCGCCCATACCTGGTCGTCGCCTGCGCCGCCTTCGATGACGTCGTCGCCATCGTCGCCGTAGAGCCGGTCGGCACCCGCGTCGCCGAAGATATGGTCGGCATCGGCGCCGCCATGGATCTCGTCGTCGCCGTCGCCGCCCGAGGTGACATCGGCACCCGCGCCGCCGGTGATCAGGTCGTTGCCGCCTTCACCGCGGAGGATGTCGCCGCCGGCTTCGCCGACGAGGATGTCGTTACCGTCGCCGGCGAGGATGATGTCGGCGGCTGCCGCACCGAGCAGGGCCTCGCCTGCACCTGTTCCGATCAGCGTGCGAGGCGTGGCCGGAGCCGGGCCTTCGCCACCGGACGGCTGCTCGCCGTTGTCGTCGTCATCACCGTCATCGCTACCTTCCTGCTCTTCTTCTTCCTCTTCGTGGTCGTCGTCACCGGGATCAACCGGCGGTACTGACCCTTCAGGACCGACGAAGGTGATCGAGCTGCCGTCACGGGTCATCACCGTGCGCCCTTCGTCATCGACAGTCGTTTCGAAGTCGGCGGCGGTGAGGCCCTCAGGCAGTTCGATGACATCCTGCGGACGCAGCGTGCCGACGATCGTGTCGTGACCGCCGCTCGAGCGGAAGACGATACGGTGGGCGGACTGCAGCGCCGAGATGTCGATGACATCGTCGCCATCGGTGCCATCGATGGTGATGGTGTTCAGCGCCAGGCTGGTCTGCGAGAAGTCGCCGATGACGGTGATCGTGTCGCCGCCGGTCACACCGCCTGTCGGCGTGCCGTCGTCGAGCGTGATGTTGCCGACGGTGATCTCCTCGATATTGTCGAGCTCTGCGATGATGGAAGCGTTGTCGGTACCGTTGCGGGTGATGACGATTTCGGTCGTCGCCATCAGCCCGGTGATGCCGGCAAGTTCGGCGGCCTGCCGCGTATAGATGCGGAAGGTCTCGTTGCCGCCCTGGCCGGTGCGGCCGTTGAGGTCGAACGTATCGGTACCGGCGCCGCCATCGACGATGTCGCGTCCGTCTGTTGCGGCGTTGTTGTTGTTGGCGTTCCAGACGATGGTGTCGTTGCCGCCACCGGCGAGGATGATGTCGTTGCCGGTGCCGCCGTCGAAGGTGTCGCCGTCGTTGTCGCCGATGAGGATGTTGTCACCACCGGTGCCGTTGACGCTGCCGGTGTCGCGTGTGACCGTGACGCTGGCCGTGTCCGTCGCGGCGCCATCGCTCACAGTGTAGGTGAAAGTGCGCTGCTGCGTCGTCGAATGGGTGACGCTGACATCGCCGGCCGCATTGACCGAGACGGCAAAGCTCGTCTGGTTTTCCGTCGCGCCGGTAATGTTGAGAACGCTATCGACGTCGGTGTCGTTGGCGAGCAGCGCCCATTCCGGAACCGTGAAGCTGCCGGTTTCGACGTTGGTGATGATGTTGTCATTGCCCGCAACGGGTGCATCATTGACCGCGGTGACCGAGATCGTTGCTGTCGATGGATTGCTGTTCATCAGGCCGTCATTGACGACGACGGTGATGACGCGTGGCACGGTTCCCGGCTGATCGGAGTTATTGCCGAAGGAGATCGCCTGGATCGCCGCCTGGTAGGCAGCAAGGGTGGCGGTCCCCGTCAGCGTTATCGCGATCTGGCCGGCGACAGACGTGTCGGTCTGGGCCGTGATCCCAGCCGGAAGCGTGCCTGCGGTCAGCAGGTCGCCGTTCTGGGCGTTGGTCAGCACGATCCGTGCGGAGACAATCTGGCCGTCTTCGTCGGTGATGGTAGGGCCGGAGGCGATGGCGATCGGGTCGCCATTCTCCACAAAGGTCGCCGCGTAGTTCGTCGAGGGTGCGGCTGCCGGGCGGGTGAACTCGATCGCGACATTGTCGATATTGACGATGTCGTTATTGCCGAGTGCGGTTGACGTGAAGCGGATGATCGCGCCTGCCGTAAAAGGGCCGTTGAGGTCGATGCTGCGCTGGTCGCTGTTGGTGCTGGAGTTGATGAGATCGACCTGGATGAAATTGACGCCATTGGCGGCAAACCAGACCGTGACGCTGTCGCCCTGATCGAGGCCGCTTTCGTCGACATCGTAGGTCAGGCGAGCCGATGTTGCTCCGGCAAGGTTGGCGACACGCTGGACCGTGGCACCGTTGCCATTTTCGTCGAAGACGAGTTCGCCACCAGTGACGAGTACATCTCCACCTGTTGCGCCACCGCTATCGCTGCTCTCGGTCCACGGTGTGGTCCAGGGCGTCGTGCCATCGGAGCCCGTGTAGCTGGACGGGCTGAAGTCGTCCAAATACTGGCCACGATCGAGCGTATAGAGCTGGAGCTGCGGAGGGCTGAGCGAGTATTCGCCGTCGGCAAAGCGCAGCTTCTCGATATTGAAGAGGCGGTCGGTGCCGTCGGAAACCGGGTTGCCGACGGTTTCCTCCTCGCCATCCGGGCCGCCGTCAGCGTCGAAGCCGGTATGGGCGACGGTGATGCTGCCATCCGCATTCTGGGTGATCGTGTAATTGGCGCGGACGTCGGTATAGACAGCCGTGTCGATGTCGCCTTCCTCTTCGCCGTCAATGATCTCGCGGACGATCTCAAGCTGACTTGGGTTAAGCGTGCGGTCGAACATCAGGTCGCTCAGCGACCGTCCACCGAACATCGCGTTACCGTCGTCGTCGAAAACGCCCTTGGAGAGGCCGTCGGACGAGCCGATTTCGTTGCCGTTGAGGTCGTTGATGCGGATGCGGACGTTCAGCCAGCGGTCGCCGTCGATGATGTCGTCGCCGGCCAGGCCGGTGATGACGTCGTCACCGCCGCCGCCGAGCAGGATGTCGGAGGCATCGGCCGTATCCATCACGATCGTCTCGGTGACGCCGTTGACGGTGACGGTGGTGCGGGCACGATGGGCGACGAGCGCCGAGAGGCCGTTGATCAGGCTGAGGTTCTTTTCAAGCAGCGCGTTCGAGTAGCTTTCGAGCGGGCTGCCGGTGCCGGGGATCGCTGCGGTGTTCTGCAGTTCCGCCCGGGCATTGGTGGGCGCGACGCGGCCGGTGAGCACGTCGTCGTGGATCCAGCCGGACAGACCTTCGACGAGGTCGAATCGGTCGCGCAGGATGAAGGCTTCCTGGGTGGCGAAGAGCGGGATGCCGAGATCGGAATTGGCCGCCGTGTCGTCGCCCTTGTGGATCGCCCAGTCGAAACCGGCCATGCCGTTGCTGCGCTGGATGCCATCGCCCTGGAACATGATGTCGTCGCCGGATTCGGCGTCGTAGTCGGTGTCGCTGCCGTCGCCGTTCAGGACGTCGTGGCCGATGATCGAGGAGTTGAAGAACAGTTCGGAGTTTTCACCCGAGAGCGTGTCGAAACGCCCGCCGCCTTCGATCCAGTCGTTTCCTTCGTTGCCCATCAGGAAGTCGCCGCCATCACCGCCGCGGATGAAGTCATCGCCGAGGCCGCCGAGCACGTGCTTGCCGTCAGGACCGGCAATGATGAAGTCCTTGCCGTCATTGCCGAAGATCAGCGCCAGGCCGCTGCCGCCGTGGATGACGTCGTTGCCGCCTTCGCCATGCAGGAAGTCGGCCGCGCCGATATCGGTGCCGGCATTGGTGATGATGTCGTCGCCGTCGCCGCCGTGGACATGGTCGACGCCGTAGCCGGCTTCGAGCGTGTCGTTGCCGCCATAGCCCCAGATCGTGTCGTCGCCTTCGCCGGCAATGATCGTGTCGTCTTCATCCGTGCCGCCCATGACGACATGATCGCCGCCGTGATAGGCCATGTAGTCGAGATCGCCGTCACCATCGGTGTCGCGGCGCACGACCAGCGGCGTCAGAGCCTGCAGGATCGCGTCGGTGAAGACCGGGTCCAGGCCGACCTGCTTGGAGATGTCCATCTCAAGCGTATGGTCGGGTGTCGAGAAGATGTCGCCCGGCAGAGACGTCGTGCCGGCGCCGAGATCGGTATTGCGCATGATGATCTTGCTCAGCGAGTTGTTTTCCAGCTCGTTGAGAAGGTTCAGGCCCTGGACACGCGAGAGATAGTAGAAGCGGTCGGATTCCTGCAGGTTTTCCATCTGCAGTTCGAAGACGAAGGAGAAGGTGGAGCCCAGCATGCCGCCGAAATCCATCTTCTTCTCGGCAAGGCCGCCGATCCAGAGGTCGATGTCGTTCAGGCCGGTCTCGGCATTCGCCCAGGTGCCGGTCGAATTCAGGAAGTCGAGGCGGTCGGCCGGTGCGCCCGCCGTGTTGAGCACGATGGATGCGGCTGCGGCGCGCTTGGCGTCGAGCGACGTTGCGCCGGTGATCGACGAATGCGTGCCGTAGGCGGCGATGAAATTGACGATCGAGGCGGTGTTCTGCAGGTTCAGCGCGAAGTCCGTCCAGCTGACATAGGGCTTCAGCTGCGTGTCCTGGCCGGCTGCCTGATAGAACTGTGCACGCGCCTCGTTGAGCGTCGGCAGGCCGACGTCGCGGCCGCGGGCGATGTTGAGCGCAGCAAGGTCGAGCGGAATGCCGACCAGCTGGTTGCGCAGCACGTCGGTGACGAACTCGTCGATCTCGTTGCCGCCCTGGCGGGTCATGCCGCGGATGATCGCGCCGGCTGCCTGGTCGTGATCGATCAGCACATCGCCGTTGGCATCGACCTCGCCGAGTTCGAGCGGGTTCAGGAAGCCGTCGAAGAGGGTGATGTTGTCGAAGCTGAAGGTTCCATCGGGATTTTCGACGAGACGGTCGATATCCTGGTTCAGCATCGAGTGGCCGAAGCGGTAAACCGCGTGGGCGAATTCGGCAAAGATCGCCGGATTGATATCCGTCGACGGCTCGAAGAGGAAGGCGTCGATATCCGGCTGCATCTTGCGGCCGAATTCTTCGAAGACCAGATGCTGATACTGCATTTCGGTCGTGAAGCGGCCGGCCTGGAAGAGGCGCTCGCCGTTCCAGACAAGGCCTTCGAGCTCGGCTTCGCTCGTCGGCAATGTGGTGATCGGCTCGAGGAGCCACTGGTTGATGAAGACCAGATCGGCGCTGTCGAGGACGACCTGCTTCGTCTGTTCGACGACGCTGTTGTGCTCCGAATGGAAGATGTGGTGGATCGAGGTGAGGCCGATGTTTTCGTTACCGCGGCCGTCGCCGGTGATGTAGTGGGCGTCGAGCAGTTCGTTGTCATACTCGACATTCTGGCCGCGTGTGTTCGTCGCGACCGGATTGCCGGCGATGTCATCGGCATCGGCTACAAGCACGCCACCGACGAGTACGGGAACGGCGGCATGGGCGATATCGTCGAGGAAGGCATGGCCGATGCGAACGGCCCCGGCTGTGCTGACCGGGGCGCCCGGCGTGCCGGAGACGACGATGTCGTCAGCCGTGTTCGGGATGCCGTCGGCGCCAATGCCGGTGATGACCTGCGCATAGCCGTTGGCATCGGGAATGAAGCGGCCGTAGGGATCGGTGCGCAGCAGCGGGATGTTGGTGACATCGGCATCCGTCAGCTCGATGCCGAGCATCTCGCGGGCCTGTTCCTTGATGTCGGCCCAGGTCGGCAGGCCGCGGGCGCCGTCCAGCAGGTTGCCGGTCGCGACCGGCTTGCCGTCGTGCATGACATATTCGCGCAGGAAGACCTGATGCGAGGCATGCGAGGTGTAGGTCTGGTTCTGGTCGACCCAGGGGGTCGTGGTGTTGGCGGCGACTTCGCCGTCCGGGGTGCGGCTGGCGCGGGTCAGGACCATGAAATTGGTATGCGGCGATGCAGGATTGTAGAGCGGGTCATCCGGCGACAGCGGGATATAGACCGTACCGGCGCCGCCCTTGGCGACGAGGTCGAGGCCGTGGTCGAAGAACTGGCCGAACAGCGTGAACATCGAGTTGTAAGGTGCGGAATCGCCGATATCGGGCGAGACGTTTTCGAACGTGTAGACGTAGACGGGCGTACCGGCCGCGGCGAGAACGGTGCCGTCGGGACCGATCACGTCATTCGCATGGACGACGGCGGCGCCGTTGGCGTCCTGCATCGGCGAGCGGGTCGCCGCCTTACCCTCGGCGAGCAGGGCGTCATAGACCATGATCGCTGCGGGGTTGTTGCTGGTCTGATCGACGATCAGGTTGGAGATGATACGCGGATCGGCATCAACGACGGTGCCCGGGCCGACGGCACTGGGCGTGCCCGGCGTATAGTTGCCGTTGGTGAGAACCGTTCCCGGGCCGAATGCCAGCGTGTCATCGTTCTCGTTGAGGTAGTTCGGCTGCACCAGCGGCGTGAACGGCTGGTCGGCTGCGCCCCAGGTTTCCTTGCCGTCGAGCAGATTATCGTAGCTGCCGTCGACTGTCCTGAGACCGTAAGGCAGGAGATGTGCCTGCGGCGCACCGGTGCCGGTCGCGCCGGCGGCTTCGCCGGCTTCGGCGACGAGTGCTGCGAGGTCGCCGCCGGCCGCATGCTGTTCGGCGATGGCGATCTGCTTCAGGATGAATTCGAGGTCGTGTCTTACAAGCGTTACCATTTTCCCCTCCGTCGGCGCGCTGTCCCGGCGCCTGGTTTTTCGCAAACTTGTCCTGTCCGCCGGATCGCGCTGCGAAGCCGGCGGGGTTGAATTGCCCCTGATGTTTCAAGAAGCCCGCCTTGTACGGCTGGCTTGGGATGATGCGATCTTGCGGAAAATTGCCGGGGTTTTGACGGCGCATGGTCGGACGATGTTTTCGATGTTCGTCCACCGGCGGAGCAGGTCTTCGGTCCTTATTACTCCGGGAGCAAAGTCCTATGATGAATTGGCCTTTGGTCTGATAGAATCGGCCTGCGTCTATAGTATAAAAATGGTCCTTTCTTTCGCGCCGCAATACTGCGACGATAGAAGCCTGATCGGCATTGGGGGACGTTTTGCCGAGTGAATACTTTAGGGTGGGGATATTAACGTGCATGAAGAGGTGAAGGAGCCAGCGCAGCAGCGCTCGCGGCTGTTCACGCATGTGATCGCCTGGGTGGCGCACCGGACGCTTTCGACGCAGTTTCTGATTGCGAGCGGCCTCGTCATTCTGATCGCCACGCTCTCGGCCGGCTATCTGACGACGCGGCTGGTGTCCGACAAGGCGCTGAACAGCAAGGCAGGGACGACAGCGCTTCTGGTGCAGAGCCTGACGGAGGCGGAGGTCCAGGCGCTGGCGCTCTCGAAGGTTCTTCCGGCGGCCAGCATCGAGCTTCTGGATTCGCTGTTCGACGATCCGGATTTCAAGGCGCGGTTTCCGCATATCGAGATATGGGCACCCGACGGTACCGTCGCCTACTCGCGGACTAAGCAGATGATCGGCCATCGGTTCAGTTTTCCGGAGGGCCTCAAGCGCGCCCTTAAAGGTGATATCGTTGCCGTCTATGCGGACCTTCATGCCGATGAGCATACATTCCGCAACATCGACACCCAGTATCTTGAGATATACAGCCCGCTGCACGACCAAGCCTCGGGGAGAATTATCGGTGTCGCCGAGATACACGAGGATCCGAGTGGCTTCGCCGGCGAAGTCGCGCGCCTGCGGATCGTCACCTGGGCGACCGTCGCTCTGTTTTCATTCGTCGTCATGCTCGGCCTGTTCCTGATCGTCAGGCGCGGCAGCCGGACGATCGAGACCCAGCGCCATGCGCTGAGCCATCGCGCCGAGGAGGCGGAGCTGGCTTCCAAGGAGCTGATGGAGCTGCGCGATACGGCGCGGCGCGCCTCGATGGAGCTCGCCAACATGAACGAGACCTTCATCCGCCGCATCGGCGCCGATCTGCATGATGGTCCCGTTCAGCTGATGACGCTCGCCATCCTGCAGCTCGACGAGCTGCGGGACCTGACCCGCAAGGACGAGCGCGACAGGGCTCTCGACGCGACGAACAAGGCGCTGGGGGAAGCGCTCATCGAAACGCGCACGGTGACGAAGTCGCTGCTCCTGCCGGAGATCCTGCATCTCTGGGCCAAGGATGTGGTGGCCGAGGCGATCAAGCAGCACGAGGCGCGCACGCGAACCAAGGTCGCCTTCACCTCAAGCGGTACGAATGCCGATCTGCCCCCGGCGCTGAAGACCTGCATCTACCGCTTCGTGCAGGAGGGGCTCAACAATGCCTACCGACATGCCGGCGCCAACGGCCAGCGTGTCCGATGTCGGATCGACATGCCGGTCGTCTCGATTTCGGTCGAGGATGACGGTCTGCCTGCGGGGACGCTGCCGCTTGCGGCGCGCGAAGGCGGAATGGGCCTTTACGGCCTTCGCCAGCGCATCGAAAGCTTCGGCGGGTCGCTGACCATCGGCAAGCGCCCGGATGGCGGCATGGTGCTGGCGATGACGCTGGAACTGCAGCAGGCGGATGCCGCCGCCCATTGAGCCGGAACTAGCCGAATTGATAGGTAGCTATAAGCATAGATGTGGAATAGACACAAATACGATGAAGTTAACCAAGCATTAAAATCCAGCTTTATGTTTTGCTCTGATTACATTAGAGCTGTTGGATAGAAAGACGAGGGGGTTATTCGTCATCATGTCTATCTCGGTCGCGTTCGTAGATGATCATCCAATATTACTGGATGGACTGGTTAATCTTTACTCCGCTAAGGATGACCTCCGGGTCACGGCGCGCGGTGAGAATGCCATCGACGCCCTGAAGATCGTCGAGGAGCATCGTCCCGATGTCCTCGTCACCGATCTCAGCATGCCGGGCGACACGCTGGCGGCGCTTGAGCTGATCCAGAAGAATTACGAAGGCACCAAGGTCGTGGTCTTCACGGCGACTGCCAATATCGACACGGCGATCCAGGTTCTCAATCTCGGCGTCTGCGGCTATGTGCTCAAGGGCAGCACGGCGCGCGATCTCTACGAGGCGATCAAGACCGTCCATGACGGCAGCACTTTCATCACGCCGGGCTTTGCCACCAAGGTCATCCTGTCGATGAAGACGGCGGAAATCCGCCGCAAGGCGCAGATGCAAAAGCGGCTCAGCGCCCGCGAGGAGCAGATCGTCAACTACCTGCTGCAGGGCAAGACCAACCGCGAAATCGCCAGCATGCTCGATATCAGCGAGAAGACGGTCAAGCACTACATGACGCTCCTGATGCAGAAACTCGACGCCCGCAACCGCGTCGAAGTCGTGCTTGCGGCCCAGAAGCTGCAGGCGCCGGTCGAGACCAGCGCTCCGTCCTCGATGCTTCTCTCCTAGGCTGCGAAACTAGGCCGGCAATGCTGCCGGCTGCCCGCGGCCGAGCGAGAAGCGGATGCGGTATTCGGCCGGTGTGAGGCCGAGAATCTTCCTGAAAACCTTGCGGTATGTCTTCGGATCCTCGTAGCCGCTCTGCCAGGCCACTTGCTCGATCGTCATATGCGACCGCTCGAGCAGCTCACGGGACTTGGCGATCCGCAGGCGCTGGCAGTATTCGGTCGGATTGATGCCCGTCGCCTTCTGGAAGCGGCGCAGGAAGGTGCGCTCGCCAAGCCCGGCGCGCTCGGCCATGGCAAGCAGCGTCAATCCTTTCACGTTCGTCCCATGTAGCCAGTGCTGGATCTTCAGGATCACGGTGTCGCCATGATCGAGCTTCGGCGAGAAGGTGGCGTAGTAGCTCTGCTCGCGGGCGCCGGGATCAACCAGCATGAATCGCGCGGTCGCCAGCATGACGCTCGAGCCCATCAACCGATCGACGAGTTTCAGCCCGAGATTGATCCAGGCCATCATGCCGCCGGCAGTCATGATATCGCCCTCGTCGATGATCAGCTTGTCGGTGTTGACCCCGACATCGCCGTAGCGACTGGCGATCAGCTCCTGATGCGACCAGTGTGTGGTGATCGTGCGGCCGGAGGCGAGGCCGGTTTCTGCCAAGAGATAGGCGCCACCGCAGACCGAGCAGATCGTCGTTCCCTCGGCGTGGCGGGCGCGGATCCAGCCGGGAAGGCTGCCCATGCGGCGGCCGACCGGCAGATCGTTCAGCGTCGGCGGTAGGATCAGCGCCATCAGCTTCTCGCCGGTGCCGGGCTGGCTTTCGAACATCTTGCGGACGGAACCGTCCTCTTGCAGGTGCCAGTGGCTGACGCGCACCTGCGGCGCGGTCTCGCTGTGCTCGGCTGCCTGCATGCCGGCCACCTGGAACATATCGGTCAGACCATAGATCGCCGACATCAGGGCACCCGGATAAATGACGATGCCGATATCCACCGGCGCGTCCAAAGCCGCTTTTGTCAATTCCGCCCCCATCGTTGTCAGCTTCGCCCGTCGAGAGCCTAGGCCCGCGGGTCTATCAAATCAACCAGCGCACCGGACAGGACGCGACGAGATCTGAGAGACCAACCGGAGGACAGGACAATGGCACAAGCAGAAGCAGCAACCGCAACGATTTCCCGCAGAAACATGCTGGCCGGCGCATTCGGCGCAGCAGCGACGGCAACCGCACTTTCCGCCATCGCAACCCCAGCCAAGGCCGAAACGAAGGCCAACCAGAGCAACGAAGGAGCACGGACCATGGGCAGCAGGATCATCACCCGCGACGGCGTCGAAATCTATTACAAGGACTGGGGCAAGGGCCAGACGGTCATCCTCAGCCACGGCTGGCCGCTTTCGGCCGACAGCTGGGAAGCGCAGGCCTTCCATCTCGCCAATAACGGCTTCCGCGTCATCACCCATGACCGCCGCGGCCATGGACGGTCCAGCCAGCCGTGGGACGGCAACGACATGGACCACTATGCCGATGACCTCTCCGATCTCATCGAGCAGCTCGATCTCAAGGATATCATCCTGATCGGCTTTTCGACCGGCGGCGGCGAAATCAGCCGCTATATCGGCCGCCACGGCACGGGCCGCGTCGCCAAGGCCGGCCTTATCTCCGCCGTGCCGCCGCTGATGGTCAAGACCGACAAGAACCCGGGCGGCCTGCCGAAGGAGGTCTTCGACGGCATCCAGGCGGCGAGCCTGAAGGATCGCTCGCAGCTCTACAAGGATATCGCCGGCGGCCCGTTCTTCGGCTTCAACCGTCCGGGCGCCAAGGCTTCGCAGGGCATGATCGACAGCTTCTGGATGCAGGGCATGATGGGCGGCCACAAGAACACCTACGACAGCGTCGTCGCCTTCTCGCAGACCGATTTTACCGAGGATCTGAAGAAGTTCGACGTGCCGACGCTGATCGTGCATGGAGACGACGACCAGATCGTGCCGATCGATGCCGCCGGCCGCGCTTCCAAGACGCTCATCCCGCACGCGATCCTCAAGGTCTATCCCGGTGCGCCGCATGGCCTGACGGATACCCACAAGGATCAGCTGAACGCCGATCTCCTCGAGTTCGCCCGTTCATAACCCCTGTCGCGGGCGGTGCCACCGATCCCGGCGCCGCCCTGCCTTTCACCGAAACCGGAGGGTGTCCAGATGACCCGCATAACCGAAACCAAGCCCTATAGCTTCGAACATGGTGCATTCGACATAACCGTCTTCAGCGATGGTTTCATCATGCTGCCGGACCAGATCATTCTGCCGGATACGCCGGCGGAGGATCGCCCCGCCATCCTCGGCCGTATCGGCGGCGATGCGACGGTCGCTCCTTTCCAGGTCAACATTCCGCTGATCCGGGTAGGCAAGGATTTGATCCTCGTCGACAACGGATCGGGCACGCGCTTTCAGGATACCGCGGGCCGCCTCGCAGGAAATCTGAAGGCCGCCGGCATCGATCCTGAAGCGATCACCAAGGTGATCTTTACCCATGTCCATCCCGATCACTCCGGCGCCACAGTCAATCCCGACGGAACGCTGCTCTATCCGAATGCCGACTACTATGTCAGCGAAGCGGAATGGGCCTTCTGGACGGACAAGGATTTCGAGATCCACATGCCCGAAGCGCTTCACGGCTTTGCCCGTGGCGCCCAGCGCGATCTCAACGCCGTCAGGGATCGCCTGACGCTGGTAAAGCCCGGCGACGACATCGTTTCCGGCATGCAGGCGGTCAGCACGCGCGGGCATACGCCCGGCCATATCTCGCTCGAACTTCGCGGCCGCGACAATCTGCTGATCACCGGCGATGCGGCAACCAGCAATGTCGTCTTCTTCGAGCACCCGGACTGGCACTTCGGCTTTGACACCGAGCCGGAGATCGCGCTCGCAAACCGCAAGACGATGCTCGACCGTGCCGCCGGCGAAAAGCTCAAGCTGCTCGGCTACCACTGGGCCTATCCCGGCGTCGGCTATGCCGAGCGGCAGGGCACTGCGTATCGATTTTCGGCTGCGGATTGATCGCGGGAGGGGAGCGGGCGGCCTTGATACACCGGCTGCGTTTACTCCCCATTCACCATGTTCATCGGATTTCCCCACTTTCCTCAGTGCTGTTGGCAAACAAATTATTGACGCTGATTTTGACTCGCGTACTATATCTAGTGTTCGAGGTTCTCACGATTCGTCGGGGTCGTGGGCTAAGACGGGAATTCGGTGAGGCCCGCTGCAATGCGGGACAATGCCGGAGCTGCCCCCGCAACTGTAAGCGGCGAGCATCTGTCCCATTTCGGGTCACTGGGTCATGAGGACCCGGGAAGGCCGGGATGAATGTGATGATCCGCAAGCCAGGAGACCTGCCTTGAGCGAAAACGTCCACGGGCGGGGTGTCCGGCTGGCGAGCGATGAGGTGCGCGCATGATGCGGCTCTTCGCTTCCTCCGGTGTGTCCTGCTTGAGCCACTTCGGGGTGAAGTCTTATGTCTTTGAGTTTCAGATCATACCGGCGCGAATGACGGGCTGCTGACGCCCGGCAATCGGCAACGGCTGCCTTCCATTTCGATCTTCCCAAGCGCGGACATCGGCGGATGTCCGAGCGATATCCCATGCCTTCCAGTCACGAGGTTTTCCAATGAGCATCACCGTCTACAGCAAGCCCGCCTGCGTCCAGTGCACCGCGACCACCCGCGCCCTCGACCGCCAGGGCATCGACTACACGATCATCGATGTTTCCACCGATAGCGCTGCCTATGAGCTGGTGCAGGGCCTCGGCTACCGCCAGGTTCCCGTCGTCATCGCCGGCGAGCAGCATTGGGCCGGCTTCCGCCCCGACATGATCAGCGCGCTCGCCTGATCGGCTGCCGCGATGGGCGAGATCGTCTATTTTTCCAGCCGGTCGGAGAACACCCATCGTTTCGTCGAGAAGCTCGGCCTTCCCGCCCGGCGCATCCCCATTACCGGCGAGACCCTGCAGGCAGGGTCGCCCTATGTGCTTGTCGTCCCGACCTATAGCGGCGAGGGCGGCAAGGGGGCCGTTCCCAAACAGGTGATCCGTTTCTTGAACGATGCGGCAAACCGTTCGAACCTTCGCGGCGTGATCGCTGCGGGCAACAGCAACTTCGGAGAGACCTACGGGCTCGCCGGCGACATCATCTCGCGCAAATGCCAGGTGCCGTACCTCTACAGGTTCGAGCTCCTCGGCACGGCTGACGACGTCGCCAATGTCAAACACGGATTGGAACGATTTTGGACACGGCAGTTCTCGAGCGCCCCTTGAAGGCGCAGGCCGCTGATGCCGCGCTGGATTATCACGCGCTGAACGCGATGCTGAACCTCTATGACGGCGAGGGGAAGATCCAGCTGGACAAGGACCGGCAGGCGGCCAAGCAGTATTTCCTGCAGCACGTCAACCAGAACACCGTCTTCTTCCATAACCTCCGGGAGAAGCTCGATTATCTGGTGACCGAGGGCTATTACGAGCAGGAGGTGCTTGACCAGTATTCGTTCAATTTCGTCCGCGATCTCTTCGATCATGCCTATGAGAAGAAATTCCGGTTCCCGACCTTTCTCGGCGCCTTCAAATATTACACCAGCTACACACTGAAGACCTTCGACGGGAAGCGCTATCTGGAGCGCTACGAAGACCGTATCTGCATGGTGGCGCTGGCGCTGGCGCGCGGCAACGAGGCGCTCGCACGCGACATGGTCGACGAGATCATTTCCGGCCGCTTCCAGCCGGCGACGCCGACCTTTCTCAACGCCGGCAAGAAGCAGCGCGGCGAGCTCGTCTCCTGCTTCCTGATGCGGGTCGAGGACAATATGGAATCGATCGGCCGCTCGATCAATTCGGCGCTGCAGCTTTCCAAGCGCGGCGGCGGCGTGGCGTTGTCGCTGACCAACATCCGCGAGGCCGGTGCGCCGATCAAGCATATCGAGAACCAGTCGTCGGGCATCATTCCGGTGATGAAGCTCCTGGAAGACGCATTCTCCTACGCGAACCAGCTCGGCGCGCGGCAAGGGGCCGGTGCGGTCTACCTGAATGCGCATCACCCTGATATCATGCGCTTCCTCGACACCAAGCGCGAAAATGCCGACGAAAAGATCCGCATCAAGACGCTGTCGCTCGGCGTCGTCATCCCCGACATCACCTTCGAGCTCGCCAAGAACAACGAGGATATGTACCTGTTCTCGCCCTACGACGTGGAACGCGTCTATGGCGTACCATTCACCGAGATCTCGGTCAGCGTAAAGTATCGCGAGATGGTGGCCGACAGCCGCATCCGCAAAAAGAAGATCAAGGCGCGCGACTTCTTCCAGGTGATTGCCGAAATCCAGTTCGAGAGCGGCTATCCCTACATCATGTTCGAGGACACGGTGAACAAGGCGAACCCGATCGCCGGGCGCATCACCATGAGCAATCTCTGCTCGGAAATCCTGCAGGTCAGCGAGGCCAGCGAATATAACGACGACCTGTCCTACAAGCACATGGGCAAGGACATCTCCTGCAATCTCGGCTCGCTGAACATCGCCGCAGCAATGGATTCGGCCAATTTCGGCAAGACGATCGAGACCTCGATCCGGGCGCTGACGGCGGTTTCCGACATGAGCCATATCTCCTCGGTCCCGTCGATCGAGAAGGGCAATGACGAAAGCCACGCCATCGGTCTCGGACAGATGAACCTGCATGGCTATCTCGCCCGCGAGCGGATCCATTACGGCTCCGAAGCGGGCGTCGATTTCACCAACATGTATTTCTACACGGTGACCTACCATGCCATCCGTGCGTCGAACCGGCTGGCAGTCGAGCGTGGCCAGAGCTTCAAGGGTTTCGAGAACTCGAAATACGCGTCCGGCGAATATTTCGACAAATACACCGAGCAGGAATGGAAACCAGCCACGCAGACGGTTGCTGACCTGTTCACCAATGCCGGTATCGAAATTCCCACGCAGGAAGACTGGATGGCGCTGAGGCAAGCGGTCATGTCGGGCGGTCTCTATAACCAGAACCTGCAGGCAGTGCCGCCGACCGGATCGATCTCCTACATCAACCACTCGACCTCCTCGATCCACCCGATCGTCTCGAAGATCGAGATCCGCAAGGAAGGCAAGATCGGCCGCGTCTATTACCCGGCCGCCTTCATGACCAACGACAACCTCGACTATTACCAGGATGCCTACGAGATCGGGCCGGAGAAGATCATCGACACCTATGCGGCGGCGACCCAGCATGTCGACCAGGGCCTGTCGCTGACGCTGTTCTTTCGCGACACCGCGACGACCCGCGACATCAACAAGGCGCAGATCTACGCCTGGAAGAAGGGCATCAAGACCATCTACTACATCCGCCTTCGCCAGATGGCGCTGGAGGGGACGCAGGTGGAAGGGTGTGTTTCGTGCACGCTTTGATTTCGATGTCCTACCGAGAGGTTTGAGACCGGAGCCCCCTCACCCTAACCCTCTCCCCGCTGGGGAGAGGGGACGAGGTCTGAAGAGATGCTGCCACAAGTCCCTTCTCCCCAGCGGGGAGAAGGTGCCGGCAGGCGGATGAGGGGGCCGCGCTCTCCGACAGAATTGATTGAGGAAAAGATTTCCCATGAACATGCATGCCAAACCCGCATCGCGCATCCGCGCCATCAACTGGAACCGCATCGAGGACGACAAGGACCTCGAAGTTTGGAACCGCCTAACCGGCAATTTCTGGCTCCCTGAAAAGGTGCCGCTATCGAACGACATCCCCTCCTGGGCGACGCTGAAGCCCGAAGAACAGCAGCTGACGATCCGCGTCTTCACCGGGCTGACGCTGCTCGACACGATCCAGAACGGCGTCGGCTCGGTGAAGCTGATGGCGGATGCCGCGACCCAGCATGAGGAGGCAGTGCTCTCCAACATCTCCTTCATGGAGGCCGTGCACGCACGCTCCTATTCGTCGATCTTCTCGACGCTCTGCCTGACGCCGGATGTCGACGACGCCTATCGCTGGTCGGAGGAGAACGAGTTCCTGCAACGGAAGTCGGCGCTGATCATGGAGCAATATGCCTCGGGCGATCCCTTGAAGAAGAAGGTTGCGAGCGTCTTCCTCGAAAGCTTCCTGTTCTATTCCGGCTTCTATCTGCCGATGTACTGGTCGAGCCGCGCCAAGCTCACCAATACGGCCGACATGATCCGCCTGATCATCCGCGACGAGGCGGTGCATGGCTATTATATCGGCTACAAGTTCCAGCGCGCCGTCGAGCGCCTGCCGGAGGCGAGCCGCCAAGAGATCAAGGACTTCGCCTTCGATCTGCTGCTGGAGCTCTACGACAACGAGGCAAAATATACCGAGGCGCTCTATGACGGCGTCGGGCTGACCGAAGACGTTAAGAAGTTCCTGCATTACAACGCCAACAAGGCGCTGATGAACCTCGGCTACGAAGCGCTGTTTCCGCCGGAAGCCTGCAAGGTCAATCCGGCGATCCTGTCGGCGCTCTCGCCGAATGCCGACGAGAACCACGACTTCTTCTCGGGCTCCGGCTCGTCCTACGTCATCGGTAAAGCGGTGGCTACCGAAGACGAGGATTGGGACTTCTGAGAAGCCTCAGTTCAGCGATGCGAGGTCGCCGCTGTGGCCGCCGACCTCGACCGTTGCCGTCAGGCCGGCGATCAGCTTGATGTCATCAGGCACCTTGTCGAGATTGATGCGGACGGGAACGCGCTGCGCCAGGCGCACCCAGCTGAAGGTCGGGTTGATATTGGCAAGCAGCCCCGTACCCGAGGTGCGCTCGCGATCCTCGATGCCGGTGGCGATGCTGTCGACATGGCCTTCCAGCGTCTGGCGATGGCCCATCAGATGGATGGTGACGCTGTCGCCGACATGGATGCGCGGCAGCTTGGTTTCCTCGAAATAGCCTTCGACGCGCAGCGAATCCGTATCAACGAGCGCAATCTTCGCCGTTCCCGCCGTCACGTAGTCGCCCGGGCGCAGGCTGAGGTTCGAGACCGTGCCGTTGACGGTGGCCTTGACGGCGGAGCGGTCGAGATTGAGCTGGGCCAGATCGCGGTTGGCGACGGCCTGGAGGTAGGTGGCTTCGGCCTGGTCGGCGGCGGTGCGCGCCTGTTCCTTCTGCTGCATCGAGGCAGCGTCGCCGAGGCGCTCCTGGCGCTCGGTTTCGCGGCGGGCCTGTTCGAGGGCCGCCTTGGCGCCTTCGAGGGCCGCTTCGGTCTGAGCGAGCGCAATCTTGAACCGTTCGCCATCGACGCGGAAGAGGACGTCGCCCTTCTTGACCGACTGGTTGTCCTTGACCGCGACGTCGCTGACGAGGCCGGACACATCGGGCGCGATGCCGACGACATCGGCGCGCAGGCGCGCGTCGCGCGTCCAGGGTTCATCCATGTAATGCACCCAGAGGCCATGGCCGGCATAGGCGGCAGCGGCAACGAAGGCGAGGGTGACGAGCAGGCGGGAGATTGATTTCAGCGTATTCATGCGAAGTACCAGCGTGTCAGAGAGGAGACCGCTCCAAGGAGCAGCACATAGAGGGAGAGATCGAAGAGGCCGCGGTGCCAGACGAGCGAATAGGCGCCGAGCCAGCTCAGTCCGCGGCGGACGATCATCACGAGAAGAAGAGAGAGCACCATGAGAACGAGAAGGCGCGGCACATAGACGCCGTAAAGATCGAATTCGGCAGGCATGACAGTTTACTCGGCTGCAATCTGAAGAGGGGTGGGGATGGTCTCGGGCGCGGGCCAATGTTCGGGTGGCGGCGCCTCGGGGAAGAGTGCGCGGCGGAGGCCAACCAGCGCGTCTATGTTATCGCGGGTCTCCGCCTGTTCATGGGCGATCGTTCCCAGGCTGTCGTCGATTGCTGCCCGCAACGTGTCGGGCGGATCGATCGCCTGGCCGGCATCGAGCCGCGACCGGTAGAATTCGGAAACGCCTGCAAGGACGCGGCCGATGGAGAGGGCGCTCGCGCCGCTCAGTTCCTTCCGCTTCGTCTGTAGCATCAAAACGTTGAAGCCGAGACGGACATCGGCAAAGCCGTCCACCTTCTTGAGCTCCCGGTCTTCGACCGCGGCCAGGCGCGGAACGAGCTGGCCGAGGCGGTCGAGGATGCGGCCGGAGAGCCGTTCATGATCGGTGCGGCGCTCGCCGGCCGCCGTTTCCGCCAGATCCTTCCACCCGGCGCGCACCAGCCGCCAGGCGGCAAGTTCGGCGCCGAAGGGTCGTGCGATCAGCGTCCAGACGAGGGCAAAGCCGATGCCGGCAAGGGCTGCGATCGCCTCGTTGGTGAAGGTCGTGAAGTCGGACGTATAGCGATCCTGCAGGGCAATGAAGGAGGCGCTGTTCACCGAGAGCAGCATCGCCAGCATGTTGAACTGCGGGCGGGTGATCAGAAGACCGAGCAGCAGGAATGGCGGGGCGAAGGCCACCACCAGGAGCTCATAGGAATTGACCGCTGGCAGGATGGCAAAGATGTAGGTGAAGGAGATCACAAGGCTCACCGCCGACCAGATGAACATCGAGCGGATGAAGGGTGCTGGGCGATCCATCGCCGCAAAGAACGAGCAGGCGACGGCCGCCATGGTCACGAAGCCCGCGCCATTCTGCCAGCCGGTGAAGATCCAGAAGAAGCAGGCCACGGCAATGCCCGCCACGACCGAACCGGCAGCAAAGGCAATCAGCGCAAAATCATAGTGCCGGACGCGACCAACCACCTGGCGATGACGAAAAACCGGATGCCACGGGCCCGCATGACGGCCGCTGGCGATCTCGTCGCGCAACGTCAGGCAATCGTGCCAGAGATCGACGATCTCGCCGAGGCGGGCGAGCGCGCTGCGATAGAGTAGCGCATTCCAGCCGGTCTCGTTGCTTTCGGATGTCTGCACGTCATCGATGCGGCGGCGCAGCTTGGCGCCTGTTCCATCCGGCTTTCCGGCGCCGCCCTGCTGCAGCCAGGATGCGGCGTCGTTGAGCAGAACGGAAAGTGCCGGCGGCAGCTCCTGTCCTGATGATTTCAGGGCATGGAGGCGGTCGGCGAGGGAGGAAAACAGCGGTAGCAGCATCAGCAATCTGCCGCGCAGTTCGCGCGAATGGCGCACGATATCGCGGCCGTTGGCATCATGGCCGAGCTGGCTGATGACGAGATCGAGGCCGGTGACGTCGGAGGCGAGCTTCTGCCGCTTCAGCGGGGTCGCGGGCGAGGCGCCTTCGCCGCGCAGGATCTCGTCGGCCCAGCTTCCGGCATCGTCGAGCCAGGTGGTGATGCGCTGGCCAAGCAGCGAGCTGACGCTGGCCGGGAAGACGACCGCGCTGACTAGGCTGGCGCAGACGATGCCGATGATGATCTCTTCCGAACGGGCAAGCGCCGTATCGAAGACCGTTTCCGGCGAGCCGACGGAGGGCAGGGCGATCATTGGCAGCGAATAGCCGGCAAGCATGAAGACATAGCTTCTGGCACTGCGATCAAGCATCGAGATGAAAAGCAGCGTGCCCGTCCACAGCGCGACCACGATCGACAGCAGTTCAGGAGCGTTGACGAAGAGGGGAACGAAGAACACGGCCGCCGACGCGCCGAGCAGCGTGCCGAGCGCGCGATAGAGCCCCTTGGAGCTCGTGGCGCCTGCCAGTGGATTGGCCACGACATAGACGGCCGCCATCGCCCAATAGGGTCGCGGCAGACCGAGCGAAAGCGCCACGAAAAGCGCCAGCATCGACGCAAGGAACGCCTTGCCCGAAAACAACCAGTCACGCCATCCAGGTGTCACGACGCTGCCTCGATTTCCTTTTCGATGGCGCCTGTCTGCGTCACGTCGATATTGTCGAAGGCCTGAAGCACACGCACGGCGGCTTCGAGGTCAGCCTTGCTGACGTCCTGCATGATGCGTCCGCGCAGCTCGTCGAGCACGGCTTCCATGCGCGCCGCGAGCGCGCTGCCTTCTTCGGTCAGGTAGAGACCCTTGGCCCGGCGGTCGGCCGGGTCGTCCTTGCGCACGACAAGACCGAGCGTCTCGAGCTGGTCGAGAAGACGCACCAGCGACGGGCCCTCGATGCCGACATTGCTTGCGAGCACCACTTGCCGGACACCGCCGCCGAGGCGGCCGATCCAGAGCAGGGGGGCAGCACAGGCCTCGGAAATTCCGTGGCTGCTGAGAGCGAGATCGACCGCACGGCGCCATTGGCGGCCGGTCGAAAGCAGGTTGGCGGTAAAGACGCGCTGAAGGCTGTTGTAGGAGGTCATGCGGCGTATATAGCACCAAATTCGATAGGATTCAAATTATTCGCTATCTATTTTATCCACTGCGGCGATTTGGCCAGTCGTGGTTACCAAAACCTTTCAGATCGCCGTGAAGCCGTTGTCGACGAAGAGATGGACGCCGTTGACGAAATTC
This sequence comes from Rhizobium sp. Rhizsp82, assembly GCF_047325115.1. Lineage (NCBI taxonomy): Bacteria > Pseudomonadati > Pseudomonadota > Alphaproteobacteria > Hyphomicrobiales > Rhizobiaceae > Rhizobium > Rhizobium sp. Rhizsp82. The sequence continues at coordinate 457,399 of NZ_CP168571.1, forward strand.
GAGTCGTCGCTGGCAAGGTAAAGCGCGGCTCGCGCCACATCCTCGGGCTCGCCGATCCGGCCCTGCTGGGCGGCGATCGCCGCGTCGGAGACATCGACGCCGAGCTTCTGCAGTTCGGCGACCTCGCGCAGGCCATGCGGCGTGCGGATGAAGCCGGGGCAGACGGCATTGCAACGGATATTGCGGTCGCGGAACTCGACGGCGATGGCGCGGGCAAACATATGCACGGCGCCCTTTGTCGTGTCGTAGAGCACTTCCATCGGCGTTGCCGCAACGGCCGAGATAGACGAGGTGCAGACGATAGAGCCGCCACCTGATGCAATCATCTTCGGCAGCACGGCCTTGGTCATCAGGAACATCGAGCGGACGTTGACGCCGTGCAGCCACTCCCACTCCTCGAGGGTCGTTTCGAGGAACGGCTTGATGACGATCGTGCCGGCGTGGTTGAAGAGCACCGTGACCGCGCCGAACTTCTCCTCGACGCCTTTCACCGCATCATTGACGGCCTTCTCGTCGGAGACATCGGCGACCCAGTATTCGGCGGTACCACCGGCATCCCGGATCGCCTTCACGGTCTCGGCGGACGCTGCCTCGTTGCGGTCGATGATCGCCACCTTTGCTCCCTCGGCTGCAAAGAGCTTCGATGCCGCCCCACCCATGCCCGTCGCGCCGCCGGAAATGATCGCAATCTTGCCTGCCAGTCTTCCGGCCATGGGGACGTCTCCGTGTTTGATGTGAATGGGTTCAGTTTGCCGTCGAAATTCCCGAAGAGCGCAGGTCGCGACGGAAATCGGAGGGCGACATGCCGGCGATGTGCCGGAAGGATTTGTTGAAGGCGCTGATCGAACCGAAGCCGCTGTCCATGGCGACCTGCAGCACGTTGGCCTCCTCGCTCATCAGCATCGCCTGGGCGCGCGAGAGCCGCAGCAGGTTCACATATTTGCTGAGCGTCATGCCGGTCGATTTCTTGAACAGGTTCATCGCGTATTTCGGATGAAGATCGGCGGCGCGGGCGATATCGATCGTGTCGATATCCTCCATGAAGTTGGCGGCGATGAAATCGCACATGCGCGCCACGTTGCGCGACGACTGGGCGTAGGGCGGATCGTTCTCGGCAAGCTCGGCGCCAAGGCCGATCATCGAATAGGGTTCGAGCAGAATACGCTCGATGCGCAGGAGCAGCTCGTCGACGGCATGCTGCGACTTTGCCGGGTCGCCGGAGGTCGCGTAGCGGTGCCAGCGGGCGAAATTCTCGTTGTCGGCGGCATCGGTCGCCGAGGTCAGCATGGTCGCGCCGCGCATCAGCTGGCTGGAGATGGCAACGGGCAGGCGCATGCGGAAGAAATAGACGAGCGGCAGATGGGCGCCCGCATAAATCGAATCGTCCGATGATTCGTCCATCTGATGCGGCTGGCCGCCCCAGAACAGACACATCTCGCCGGCCTTCAGCGAAAATTGGTGGTCGCTCATGCGGTAATGCACGGTGCCGCGCATCACATAGTTGACCTCGACCTGCGCGTGCCAGTGGGGCATGACCATGACGGGCGGATGGGCGTGGAACATCTGCAAAGCGGTGGGTAGGCCCTCGATGCTGCTCGCACCCGGTTGATAGATGGCTCTTCCCGCGACCTTACTTTCCGCCAAATCCATATTCCCTTTTTAGGAGACAGCCGGTGCCTGCAAGCTAGTGTAGGCACGTTCGCTAAGGGACGGCAATTGAAAAGGGAGGATTTTCAATGCGCTTCAATCTTATCGGCGCGACGGCTGCTGTCGCGCTTCTTGCTTCCGGCTCCGCTTATGCAGAGCAGGGCACGCTCACCATCTGGAGCTGGAACGTCGCCGCATCGGCGCTGAAATCCACTGTGGAAGGCTTCAACAAGAAATACCCCGACGTCAAAGTCGACGTTCAGGATCTCGGCAACCAGCAGGTCTTCGACAAGATGCTGGCCGCCTGCGCCGCCGGAGGAGACGGCCTGCCTGACATCGTCACCGTCGAAAACTTCGAAGCGGAAATCTTCTGGAACCGCTTCCCGGATTGCTTCACCAACCTGAAGGACCTCGGCTACAACGCCGATATCCAGGCGAAATTCCCCGACTTCAAGCGCACCGAGCTGGAAGTCGGCGATGTCGCCTACGCCATGCCGTGGGATTCCGGCCCGGTCGCCGTCTTCTACCGCCGCGATTTCTATGAAAAGGCCGGTGTCGATCCGGCAAGCATCAAGACCTGGGACGATTTCATCGCTGCCGGCAAGAAAATTTCCGAAGCCAATCCCGGCGTCGTCATGGCCCAGGCCGATTTCAACGGCGACAGCGAATGGTTCCGCATGATCTCCAACGAGCAGGGCTGCGGCTATTTCTCCGAGGATGGCCAGTCGATCACCATCAACAAGCCCGCCTGCGTCGCGACCCTCGAAAAGGTCAAGCAGATGAAGGATGCCGGCACGCTGACGGCCGCCATCTGGGACGAAAAGATCCAGGCAAACACCGCAGGCAAGGTCGCCAGCCAGATGTATGGCGGCTGGTATGAAGGCACGATCCGCTCCGGCTCGCCCGATCTTTCCGGCAAGTGGGGCGTCTATATGATGCCGAGCCTGACGGCTGATGGCCCGCATGCCGCCAACCTCGGCGGTTCGTCGCTGGCGATCGCTGCCAATTCCGAAAACAAGGAAGCGGCCTGGAACTACATCAACTACGCGCTGGCCACCAATGAAGGCCAGGTGACGATGCTGAAGTCCTTCGGCCTTGTTCCCTCGCTGCTCTCTGCCGTCCAGGACCCGTTCGTCAACGAGCCGCAGCCCTATTGGGGCGGCCAGAAGGTCTGGGCCGACATTCTCTCGACCCTGCCGAAGATCGTGCCGAGCCGCGGCACGCAGTTCCAGACGGATGCGGACGCCATCTACAAGGCATCGCAGACCAAGTATTTCGCCGGTGGCTATCCGGATGCCAAGGCAGCGCTTGACGACGCTGCCAAGCAGATCGCCACCGCGACGGGTCTTCCGGTCGCAGAATAAGTGACGAAGCCGGGCGCCCCGCGCGCCCGGCGCTCCATCCCCCGGGATGGCTCGTTGCGTCTGTGAGGAGGAAAATATGCCGATCCGCAACCGGAGCGCCTACGCGTTCCTCGCGCCCTATCTTATTGTTTTCGCCACCTTCTGGGTGTGGCCGATCATCAGCTCGTTTCTGATTTCGTTTCAGAATACGCGCGTCAATCCGTGGAAGTTCAGCCTCTCGGCCAATTGGGGGCGCCTGTTCGGCGACCCGGCTTTCTACAACGCGCTCTACAACACGCTGATCATCCTGGTGATCCAGGTTCCGGTGATGATCGCGATCGCCACTGTCATGGCGGTGCTCCTGAATTCGCCGCTCCTGAAGCTGCGGCCGCTCTTCCGCTTTGCCTTTTTCGCGCCTGTCGTCGTCGGCGAGGTCGCCTATGCGGCCGTCTTCCGGCTGATGTTCAGCATCGATTTCGGCATCGTCAACAAGCTCATCACCTCTGTCGGTCTGCCCGCCGTTTCCTGGTTCGACAATGCCAACGCCGCCATGGCGCTCGTCATCATCGCGGTGACCTGGCGCTGGGCGGGCTATAACGCCATCATCATTCTGGCCGGCCTGCAGTCCATTCCTGACGATGTCTATGAAGCCGCGACGCTCGATCGCGTTAGCAAGACGCAGCAATTCTTCCACATCACCCTGCCGCTGCTGAAGCCGATCATCCTCTTCTGCGTGGTGCTCTCGGTTATCGGCACGATGCAGCTCTTCACCGAACCGTTTCTGATCACCAATCGCGGCGGTCCGGGTGGTGGCACGGAGACGCTTGGCCTGCTGCTCTACCGCCAGGGGTTCCTGTCGCTGAACTTCGGTTATGCGTCAGCCGTCGCTTACACAATGGCAGCGCTCGCCGTTGCAATCTCGCTGCTCAATCTGTGGGTCGGGAGGGAGCCGAAATGAAATCCAAATCGCAATCGCTTCTCCTCAGAAAGATCGCGCTGCATGCGGTGCTGACACCGCTGGCGATCGTCTGGCTCTTTCCGCTCTGGATGATGTTCATCTTCTCGACCATGCCCGATTACGGCATCTTCAGCCCGGAGATCGTGCTGCTGCCGTCAACGAATTTCGTCACGAACTTCCAGGATCTGGAAGCGCAGACCGGCTTCACCCGAGCGATGTTCACATCGATCTCGGTCGCCGTCATCTACACCGTTCTTTCGGTGCTCTTGACCTCGATGGCCGGCTGGGCGCTGGCTCGCTATCGCTTCGCCGGGCGCTCCGTCGTCGTCGCCATCATCCTCGGCACCATTACGCTGCCCTTTGCCGTGGTCGTCATCCCGCAGTTCATCATGGTGGCGCGCGAGTTCAAGCTGGCGAATACCTGGGTGGCGCTCATCGTTCCGCCGCTCTTCAATTCGCTCGGCGTGCTCTTCATGCGCCAGTCTTTCTCGATGATGCCGAACGAGCTGTTCGATGCGGCGCGCGTCGAGGGCGTCAAGGAATGGCAGATTTTCCTCAGGATCGCGCTGCCCTTGGCGCGGCCGACCATGGCGGCGCTCGCCATCATTCTCTTCCTGGTGTCGTGGAACAACTATCTCTGGCCGCTGCTGATCAACTCGCGCCCGGCGATGATGACGGCACCGGTCGCATTGGGAACGCTGATCGGCCTCACCAAGGTGTCCTGGGGCGGCATCATGGCGGGTGCCACAATGCTGACCGCGCCGATCCTCATCATCTTCGTGCTCCTGCAGCGCCACTTCATCGCCGGCATCGCTGCCGGCGCAATCAAATAATCGGGGAGCCGCATGGCAGAGCTTTCACTCACGAACGTCATCAAGCGCTACGGCGCTCTCGAAATCATCCATGGCGCCAATCTGAAGGTCAAGGACGGCGAGTTCGTCGTCTTCGTCGGCCCGTCCGGCTGCGGCAAGTCCACGCTCCTGCGCATGATCGCCGGGCTGGAGGATGTTTCCGGCGGCGAAATCAATATCGGGGGCAAGGTGGTCAACGATGTCGAGCCCGCCGACCGCGGCATCGCCATGGTCTTCCAGTCCTACGCGCTCTATCCGCATATGACGGTGGCCGAAAACCTCTCCTTCGGCCTGCGGATGAACGGCAATCCCAAGGAAGATACCGAAAAGCGCGTCCAGCACGCCGCCGGGATCCTGCAGATCAACGAGCTGATGCAGCGCCGCCCGAAGCAGCTTTCCGGCGGCCAGCGCCAGCGCGTCGCGATCGGCCGCGCCATCGTGCGCGAGCCCGAGGTCTTTCTGTTCGACGAACCGCTGTCGAACCTCGATGCCGAATTGCGCGTGCAAATGCGCGTCGAAATCTCCCGCCTGCACAAGCAGCTCGGCACGACGATGATCTATGTGACTCACGACCAGACGGAGGCGATGACGCTTGCCGACAAGATCGTCGTGCTGCGCGCCGGCAATATCGAGCAGGTCGGCGCGCCGCTCGATCTCTACGACGATCCGGCAAACCAGTTCGTCGCCGGCTTCGTCGGCTCGCCGAAGATGAATTTCATCAAGGCTGTTGTCACAGGCAAGGATGCTGCGGGACTGACGATCGCGCTCACCGCCGACAAGAATGTCCGGCTGACATTGCCGCTTTCGGCTGCGCTCGCCGAGGGCACCGAAGTGACGCTCGGCGTTCGCCCTGAACATTTCGGCGATGCCGGCAAGGGCGATGCCGACTTGACCGTCAGCGTCGATGTCGCCGAGCATCTCGGCAATACCAGCTACATCTACGCAACGCTCGGCGGCGAGCAGCTCATTATCGAGCGGCCGGAATCGCGCGCCACCGGCAATCGCGACAGCCTGACCGTCTCGCTCTCCGCCAAACGCAGTTTCCTGTTCGACAGCGCGGGCCAACGCCTGCGCTGACCATCCGCAATCCCAAGACGCATTTTATGAAAGAGGAATAGATATGAGCTCAGAACAACCGATCCGCTGGGGCATCATCGGTCCCGGCACCATCGCCCGCACCTTTGCGGATGGCATCGCGCATTCGCGGACCGGCAAGCTTTCGGCCATCGCGACGCGCAATCCCGACAAGCCCGGCCTCGGCGACGGTTTCCCGGGCGCCCGCATCGTCAAGGGTTATGACGCGCTGCTTACCGACCCTGAAATCGACGCGATCTATATCGCCACGCCGCATACCGGCCATGCCGAATGGGCGATCAAGGCAATCCGCGCAGGCAAGCATGTGCTCGTCGAAAAGCCGATCGCGCTTTCCGCTTACGATGCGGACGCCATCTATCACGAGGCCAGGAAGGCCGGCGTCTTTGCCGGCGAAGCCTTCATGTACCGCGTCCATCCGCAGACGGCGAAGATCGTCGAGCTGGTGAAGAGCGGCGTCATCGGCACCGTCAGGATCATCCGCTCGAGCTTCGGTTTCAACATGGGCACTTTCCGCCCCGAGCACCGGCTGTTTTCCAACGACACCGCGGGCGGCGGTATCCTCGATGTCGGCGGCTATCCGGTCTCGATGGCGCGGCTGATCGCAGGTGCTGCCGAAGGCAAGCCTTTCCTGGAGCCGGAAAAGGTCTCGGGCGTTGCCCATCTCGGCCAGTCCGGTGTCGATGAATGGGCCTCGGCTGTCCTGAAATTCCCGAACTCGATCATCGCCGAAGTCTCGTGCTCGATCATGGCGAACCAGGACAACACGCTGCGCATCATCGGCTCGGACGGCCGCATCGAGGTCAAGGATTTCTGGTTCGCATCCGGCCACAAGGGCGGCACCGGCAAGATCGAGATCATCAAGGGCAACGAGCAGGAGACGGTCGAGATCAAGGAAGACCGCTGGCTCTATTCCTTCGAGGTCGATGCCGCTGGCGATGCGATCCGCGCTGGAAAGCATGAGTTCACGTCGCCGGGCATGAGCTGGGCCGATTCTGTCGGAAACCTCAGGGTTCTCGACCAGTGGCGCGCTTCCGTCGGCCTGGAATACGGGGTCGAGAAGGCAACGAAGCGGACGCTCAATCTCGCAGGCGCACCGGTCAAGCTCGGCAACAGCATTCCGAAGCGTGAAATTCCGGGCATCCTGAAGCCCGCCTCTGTCGTCACACTCGGCTTCGAATTCTTCCCGAATTTTGCCGCCGCATCGTTGACGCTCGATGCCTTCTACGAGGCAGGCGGCAATGCCTTCGACACGGCCTATGTCTATGGCGGCGGCAAGACCGAGGCTATCTTCGGCGACTGGCACACGAGCCGCAAGGTTCCGCGTGATGAGATCGTGCTGATCGGCAAGGGCGCCCATTCGCCGCTTTGCTACCCTGACATGATCGCCAAGCAACTCGACCAGTCGCTCGACCGGCTGAAGACCGATTATGTCGATATCTATTTCATGCACCGCGACAATACAGCCGTGCCGGTCGGCGAATTCGTCGATGCGATGGATGCGGAGGTCAAGCGCGGCCGCATCCGCGGCATCTTCGGCGGCTCGAACTGGACGCGGGCGCGCATGGAAGAGGCGATCGCCTATGCCGACAAGAACCACAAGACGGCGCCGGCCGCCCTTTCCAACAACTTCTCGCTGGCCGAGATGCTGGATCCGATCTGGGCCGGTTGCGTCGCGGCTTCGGACGACGAGTGGAAGGCGTGGCTGAACAAGAAGCAGATCCCGAACTTCGCCTGGTCGAGCCAGGGCCGCGGCTTCTTCACCGACCGCGCCGGGCGCGACAAGCAGGACGACGAGGAGATTGTCCGTTGCTGGTATTCGGATCGCAACTTCGAACGCCGCGACCGGGCAATCGAACTCGCCAACAAGCTCGGCCGCAGCCCGATCCACATCGCGCTCGCCTATGTCGTCGCCCAGCCGTTCCCGGTCATCCCGCTGATCGGCCCGCGAACGATCGCCGAACTGGAAGACAGCCTCTCGGCGCTCGACATCAAGCTGACGCCGGAACAGGTGAAGTGGCTGGAAGGCTGATAGAAAGCGATGGCCGGTCGCGGCTTTCCGCGATCGGCCATCATCGCTTTATGCAGCAGCAATCAACGTAGCCGCACCGCGAAACAGGAAGACCGTCGCGACAGCGGCGACCGCAGTCAGCGCGAGCCCGCCCAAAATGACCAGGCCATCGCGCTCGATGAGGCCGACGGCCATGACGCAGATGGCGACGGCGGGTGCGATATTGCCGAAGGGGATCGGCAGGGCGATGACGATCGCGAGTGCGAAGACCGGGACGCCGAGCAGGCATGGGAGGAAGCGGCCGGCGAGGGCCTTCATGCGCTGTGGCCGGATCAGCTTCTCGACCTGCCGCACCATCGGTCCGGCGTGACGCTCCATGCTCTCGAAGACCTTGCCGGAGAGGCGGCGGTTGCGGAGGATCCCGGGCAGCCAGGGGCTGCGGGCGCCGAAGACGAATTGCAGGGAGATGATCGCCAGCGCCGTGCCGAATACCGCGCCGAATGGCCCGGGGATCGGGATCAGCGGCGGGATGGCGAGCAGCAGGATAACAAACCCGAAGCCCGACGGTCCCATTTCATCGATGACTTCGCCGATGCTGAGGCCGTCCCGCTCGCGGGCGGTGGCGGCAAGGCTGGCGAGCGTGCGCGAGGCCACGCCCTCTGATCGCTGCGCATCCGCCATGCATCAGGCCTCGGCGTCGCCGCGTTCACCCTGGAAGATCTGCGTCAGGGCCGCGCAATTGGGATCGCTGGTGTCGAAGAGTGTTGTCGGCGAGGTCCAGCCGGTGGCGATGCCGATTGCCGTGCCGGTTGCCCATACAGGCTCTTCGCCGGCGCGCTGCAGCAGGCGCGGGCCGTGGGTCGCAACGCATTGCTGCGATTGCTGCAGAGCCTGAACCGGAAGATTGGCGGCATCGACGCGCTCGCGGATTTCAGCGTGCAGCGGATCGACGACGAACAGGGCAAAAAGCCAGGCGGCGATTTCGGAGATCAAGGTGGTGCTCCCTTGGCGTCGGCGCGAATGTCGGAAATGGTCCGACATCGCGAAAGTGCCGAAGCTTTCGCCAGAGGGGCCCGGACCAGCGGGTCACGCGCTCATTTGGGGATCGCGGCGCCGGTTTCAAGTGCTGGTAGCAGCCAAAATGATGCGTCGCTGAGAGGCTGGAGTGGGCTCAGCGCATCGCTTCAGCCTCGTCCAGGCGAACTGATATCCTTTTAAATTCAGATCAATAGCACACCACGGTTGCAGTTTTTGCCCTTGAGACCTTGCGCCTCGCCTTTGGCTTTTGCTAGCTACGCATAAAGTTGATTCTAAGACTCATGTTTTTGAATCCTTTTCCGGCGATGAGTGTGGGGGCGTAGAGATGTCATTGAAACTTAAAAAACTGCAGCTGCTTTCGGCTGCTGCATTGCTTGCGGTCGCGGCTGCCGATACCGCCTGGGGACAATCTGCAGAGCAGGAGAAACCGGCCTCCGGTGATGGCGCGACGAACCTAGCGCCGATCGTTGTCGAAGGGCGCGATCAGGGCGTTGCAAAGATCGTCGAGACAGATGGCTACGTGCCGAAATCCGGACGCACGGCGATGAAGACCGATACGCCAGTTGCCGAGACTGCCCAGTCCGTCTCGGTCATCAGCCGCAAGCAGCTCGACGACCGCCTTCCGCAGAATGTTGGCGAGGCCGTAAGCTATACGCCCGGTGTCCGCGCCGGCCAGTATGGCGCCGAGCCACGTTACGACGCCTTCAAGATCCGCGGCATAGACCTCACCTATACCGGCATCTTCCGCGATGGCCTGCGCCAGATCAGCAGCCCGAACGGGCTCTTCCGCATCGAGCCTTATGGCGTCGAGGCATTGACGGTCCTGCGTGGACCGGCTGCATCCATCTACGGCGCCAGCAGCTCCGGCGGTATCGTCGATATCATCTCGAAGCGCCCGACGGAGGAGCAGTTGCGGGAAATCGAACTGCAATATGGTTCCTACGGCCGCGTTCAGGCCGCTTTCGATCTTTCCGGACCGGTGACCGATGACGGTGTCTTCCTCTACCGGCTGACCGGCGTCGCCCGCGATGCCCGCAACGAGATCGAGGCCATCAAGGACGACAGGCTGATGATCGCGCCTGCCTTCACCTGGCAGCCGGACGAAGGAACCAAGCTGACCATTCTTGGCGAATATATGGATTCCACCACCGGCGGCACCTGGGGCTACATCAACAACTACGACAGTTCAGGGTCGTCGATCGGGGCAACGCCTGTTTACGGCGGTGATGAGCGGTTCAACGATTTCACGCAAAAGCAGTGGCGCGTCGGCTACGAATTCGAGCACGAGCTGACCGAAGGCCTGACGCTGCATCACAAGCTGCGCTATTCCGATCTCTCCGCCCGTCAGGAATGGGTTTTCGCCGACTATCCCGGGATCGGGTACGAGGACAATCACGGTCTCGCGGCGGACACCTATCTCGAAGGCGATTTCAGCACCGGCGCTGCCCAGCACAAGCTGATCGCCGGTGTCGACTACAGCTTCATGACATATGATGCCCGCCAGGGCTCCGGGCCTGATCTCTTCACGGATACCTACACCTATGTGCCGGCGCTGACCTATTTCGAAAAGCAGAAGCAGAACTCGATCGGCATCTACCTGCAGGATCAGATCGAGATCGGCAGTTGGCGGATCGCGGCGGGACTTCGCCACGACTGGCACCGGAGCGAATACACGCCCGGCGGCGTCGACTACGTGCGCAACGACAGCGAGACGACAGGGCGCGCATCGATCGGCTATGTGACGCCCTGGAACGTCATGCCTTACATCAGCTACGGCACCTCCTATGTCGCAAATCCGGGCGTCGTGCTGACCAGCGGCGGTGTCGGCCACCAGGCAAATCCGACGCTCGGCGAGCAATATGAAATCGGGCTGAAGTACCAGATACCGGATCAGAACGTGCTGATCTCTGCGGCCTATTTCAACATCGACCAGAAGAACGCCTCGGTCTACGAGACCTCGTCGGGCGTCAATCTCCTGCGCCAGCTCGACCTGCGCTCGCGCGGCTTCGAGCTCGAAGTCACGGCGTCGCTGGATAACGGCCTCAGCTTCACCGGCGGCTACTCCTATAACGACGTCGAGATCACCAAGCTGACGCCCGAGACGGTCGGCAATCAGCTCAATTCCTCGCCCTATCACATGGCCTCGCTCTGGGCGGATTACGAGGTTCAGAGCGGTCCTCTCGAGGGGCTGGGTGTCGGCGCCGGCGTTCGCTATGTCGGCTCGAGCTTCGGCGACAACAAGCATACGCCGGTCTTGAACAACGGTGCCCGCACCTTCGTCGATGCAGCACTTCGTTATGATCTCGGCAAGCTCAACCCGTCGATGGAAGGCGTCAAGCTGCAGGTCAACGCGACCAACCTTCTCGATCAGGTGGATCAGGTCTGCACCACGGGCTTTTGCTACTACGACGAAGGCCGCAAGATCGTCGGTAGCGTGAGGTACCGGTTCTGATGTCCGCCAGCGAAGCCTCACCCGCAGCGTTCCCGTCGCCGGTCGCCATCTTCGTCGCTATCGGCGGCGTCTACGTGGCCCAAAGCGTCATCGGCGGGCTGACCATGCTCGGCCTTCCCGCCGTGCTGAGACAACAGGGATTGCCGCTCGACCAGATCGGCCTCCTTTATCTGACCGTGCTTCCCTGGGCGGTGAAATTCCTGTGGTCGCCGCATATCGAGCGGTTCCGCCTGCCGGCCATTGGCCGCAACCGTTCGAACGTCATCGTCATGAGCGGCAATCTCCTTTGCGTTGCCGGTATCGTCGCGGTCGGCATCCTGCAGCCCGCGGTGCTGCTGCCGGTGATCCTGACGCTCGCCTTCGTCGCGCTGGTGGCTTCGACGGTCGACATCGCCTGTGATGGCTATGCTGTCGAAAACCTCGCCAAGCGGCATCACGGCTGGGGCAATGCGGCACAGGTTGGCGGCTCCTACCTCGGCTCGGCGATCGGCGGCGGGCTGTTCCTGGTGCTGGTGGACAAGATCGGCTGGCAATATGCCTGCTTCATCATGGCCGGTGCGATCCTGGCGCTCAGCCTGCCGTTTTCGCTTGGCCCTGCGGCAAACGAAGGCGAGCGGCAGCGCAGCCATACGCCCTCACTTGCCGCAACCATCAGGCGGCCCGAGATCCGCCGCGGAATGATTGCGACGGCGCTCTTCGTTGCTGCCCAGAAATGGGGGCTCTCGATGCTCGGGCCGTTCCTGATCGACCAGGGCTTCGATCTCGCCACCATCGGCCTGCTCAATGGCGCGGGAAGCATGTTTGTCGGCCTTGCTGGCGCGCTTGCGGGCGGAGCGCTGGTGCGCATGTTCGGGACGCGGGCGGTACTTGCGGGATCGCTCGCCGTCCAGGCGCTCCTGCTTGCCGGTCTGCTCTATGCCGGTCTCGGCGGCGGGATGCCGCGATCCGCGACGCTTGCCATCGCCATTGCCAGCTCCTCAGGCATCATGTCGATTGGCTTTGTTGCCCTCTATGCCCAGTTCATGGACTGGTCGGATCCGCGCCAGGCCGGCGTCGATTTCACGGTCTTCCAGTGCATGGATGGGATCGTCAGCATTGTAGGAGGCCTCGGTGCGGGATGGCTTGCCGAGCGTCTCGGCTATGAGAGCCTGTTTGGTGGCGCTGCCGTGCTCTGCATTGCCGCCATCGTCCCGATCTTTCGGCTGCTGCGGAGAGTTGGCTAAAGCGGCGCTGGTATCTTTGGCAGGGTCGTATATCCATGGGAGCAGACGATGAAACCTGCATCCACGGACGCCCGCAATGCTCACAAAGCTCACCAAGGACGATCGCATCCTGATCCTTTCGCCGCATCTCGATGATGCGGTGCTCAGCTGCGGTGGTCTCATGGACACAGCGGTGAGGGATGGCATCACCGTCGTCGCAGCGACGATCTTCACCGCCGATACCGATATCGGCGGTGAGCCGTCGCCGCTGGTTCGTGAACTCCACGAGTGGTGGGGTCTGGGCGCCAATCCATACGAGGTGCGCCGCAGGGAGGATATCGCCTCGATCGGTTATCTCGGCGCGGATCACATCCATGGTGGCCTGTCGGATTCGATCTATCGCCGCGGCCCGGATGGTGCGTCCCTCTATGCTACGCGCCAGGCGGTCTTTTCGCCTCCCGTCGCCGATGATCCCGCATGGGACGAGGTGCGGGCGCTTCTTGGGCAATGGCTTGCGGGGATAAGGCCGACCATCGTTCTCTGCCCGATGGCGGTCGGGCGGCACCTCGATCATGTGGTGACGACGGAGACGTTCCGCGGCATTCACGACGCGTCGGATGCGGAAGTCTATTTCTACGAGGATATTCCCTATTCGGCCGGTTTCTTCCCGCCGAATTATCCGGACAATGTGCCTGCCGCATTGGAGCGGACGAAGTGGACGATCGACGGGCCTGTCGATATCGCCGTCGATTTCGAGCGGAAGTTTGCGGCGATCCTGAAATATGAATCCCAGATCGCCGAAATCTTCCCCGGCCTCGATGCGCGGGAAGAACTCCTGAAATATATGGGTGACGGCTCCGGCTACAGGGAGCGGTACTGGCGCGTCAGGCGCTGAGCACTGTCCGGGGCGGCGTCAGGCCGCCGTTGGAGCGCGCGTCCTGTTTTCGGGTTCGCGCTGCCAGCGCGTCCATCAGCGCTGCCTTCACCTTGTCGAGATGATGCGGCTTGGTCACGACGTTGACTGCGCCCTCGAAGTCGGCGACCAGTTCCGGATTGCCGGTCATGAAGACGACTTCGATGCCGTATTGATCGATCAGCGTGCGGGCGATCTGCGGGCCGGTCGGCCCGTCGGCGAGCTGGACATCGACGAGGGCGATATCGGCCCGCCGTGCCAGTGCTATGGCTTCGATTTCCGTTCTTGCGAGCCCTGCGACTTCAAAGCCGTTGTCGAGCACCATGCTTTCGAGATCCCAAGCGATGATGCCCTCGTCCTCAACTATCAGTACTTTCATATCACTTCCAACTGCTGCCCCTGCGAGCGGAATTAGAGATGGGGGCTGGAAGGTCAATAGCGCTGGTTAAGAGTTTGGTAACGAGGGCGTGATGAGCCGCCTCACGACGGCTGCAGTTTAAAATCGCTTCCCTCGGGCAACAGCTGCCCGCCATCGACAACGATGGTCGTGCCGGTGATGTAGCTCGCATCGTCGGATGCGAGGAACAGGAAGGCATTGGCCACATCGCGCGGGCTGCCGAGCCGGCCGAGCGGGATCGCATCCTCCATGTTCTTGATGAAGGCCGGGCCGCGGTGAAGCTGCATGGCCTCGGTCATGATATTGCCCGGCTCCACGCCATTGACGGTGATGCCATAGGAGGAGAACTCGAGGGCCGCTGCGCGGATGAAACCGTTGATCCCCGCCTTGGTCGCCGAGTAATGCCCATGGCCCGGGCTCGTCACATGCGGGCCGGTGATCGACGAGGTGAAGAGGATACGGCCATAGCCCTGCTTCTTCATCGGATCGAGGGCTGCGCGTGCCGCATTGAAGGAGCCGCGCAGGTTGACCGCGATCACATTGTCCCAATCTTCGGGGCTGGTGTCCTCGATCAGTTGCCAGGGATAGACCCCGGCATTCTGGACGATGATATCGAGCCTGCCATAGGTCTCGACCGCGAATGCGACGACGGCCTTCGCATCTTCCATCTTGGAAATGTCGGTCTTGAAGAAGGCGACGCCGAGGTCTGCGGCGGCGGCGCGGCCGCCTTCCTCTTCGTAGTCGGCGAGAACGATCGTCGCGCCTTCTTCCTGAAAGCGCTTGGCGGTTGCTTTGCCGATGCCGCGGGCAGCGCCGATGACGATTGCGATTTTTCCGTCCAGTCTTCCGGTCATGCGAGCCTCTGACGCAGTTTTTGCTTGAAGGTATCGAGAAGGACCGCCGCCAGCACCAGGAAGCCGTGGATCACCTGGGTGAAATTGGCAGGCAGGCCCATGAGATTGATCGCCGTATTGATCGACGACAGGAGAAGTACGCCGGCATAGACGCCGGGAAGCGCACCAACGCCGCCCTTCAGGCTGACGCCGCCGATGACGACGGCCGCGAAGGCGTTGAAGAGCAGGCCGACGCCGAGATTGGCAGTGGCGCCCGAGGTGCGGATGGCCAGCAGCCAGCCGGCGAGCCCGGCGATCGCACCGGCCATCACGAAGGCGATGATCAGGTTGCGTTGCACCGGAATGCCAGCGCGGAAGGTTGCCGTCTCGTTGCCGCCGATCATCGTCAGATGCCGGCCGAACGGGGTTTTCGCCATCATCACCGAAAACACGATGAAGCAGGCGATTGCGATCCAGGCCGTCAGCGGCAGGCCGATGAGGCGCTGGATGCCGAACCAACGGATGGCGGGCGCCAGATCCTGGGCCGAGCGGCCGCCGGAGACGGCGAGCACGATGCCGCGTACCCAGATGTAGGAGGCAAGCGTGATGATGAAGGCATTCATCTTCACCTTGACGATCAGGAAGCCGTTGAGCAGTCCGATCAGCCCGCCGACGGCCAGCGCGATCAGCAGCGAGACAGGCACCATCAGCCATTCGGGGCTGAGCGTGAAGCCCATGCCGATACCGGCCGAGCAGAACAGGATGCCGACGGCCATTGCCGAAAGGGCGGCGACCGATTCCACCGAGAGGTCCATGTGACCGGCGATGATGACCAGCGCCAGGCCGATCGACATGACGCCGAGAACGCTGGAAGCCTCGATGATATTGGCGAAGATGCCGAGCTGGAAATAGTTCGGGACGAGCGCCGAAAAGACGGCGAGCACGAAGATGAGCATGAACCAGACGAGATTGTCGAGGACGAGCTCAAAGAATTGACGCGTGCGAGGTGTCATACGGCCGCTCCGGTTGTCTTTGAGGGAGCCCGGGCCTTGAAGCCCGGGCGCTGGAATGTCGCTCATTCGACGGATTTCACCTGAGCGGTCGGCGCTTTCTGGTTGCCCCAGAAGGCCGGGTCGTCGACATTCTCCTTGGTGATCGCGGCACCGGGGATCTTGATGTTCGGACCCCATGCCTCCTTGGTGACGACGCCCTTCAGGCCGAGCACGTCATATTCGCCGGGCTTGATCTCTTCCTTCTTGGCGATCTTGTCCATGAACATGGCAACGGCTGCGGCCTGGGCATAAAGCGGCTGCTCGACTTCGACATTCAGCCAGCCCTTGCGGATCAGGTCGAGACCGACAGGAGCACCGTTCGAGCTCATCAGCATGACGTTGCCGGGCTTCTTGCCGGCCGCTTCAAGCGAAGCGACGGCGGCGACCGAGAGATGCGCGGCATGGCTGAAGATCAGGTCGATATCAGGATTGGCGAGCATCTGGTCGGAAACGATCGTTCCGGCATTGCTGGCTTCCCACTGCATGGCGGGCACCGAGATGATCTTCACATCGGGGAAGGCCTTCATCTTCTCTTCGAAGCCCTTCTGGATGTCGAGCGTGTAGGGATCGCCGGGGTCGCCGAGAACCTGGAGAACCTTGCCCTTCACATCGCCATTCTTCGCCTTCAGGAGCTTTTCCGCCTGTTCGGCGGCGACGTAACCGATCTCGATCGTTCCGGCGACGGAGGTGAAATCGGATGGCGTCGAGGTGATCTGGCGATCGAATTCGACGACCGGGATACCGGCTGCACGGGCGGCCTCGATCGAGGGTTTCAGCGCGTTGAAATCGACGGCGGCAAGGATGATCGCCGCGGGTTTCAGCGCGATGACGTCGTTCATCTGCGATTGCTGCGCATCCGTCTTGTTGTCGGCGTTCAGCGTCTTCATTTCATAGCCGGTCTGCTTGAGAAACATCTCGAGCGCGCTGACCGAGCCGGTCTGGAATTCGTCAAGCAGCGTCGGGACGAGGTAATAGACGGTGCCTTTCGACTGCGCGAAGGCAGTCGTCATCAATGACAGGCCGAGCGCCAGAACGGTCAGCGCGGCTAAGACTATTCGCTTCATGTCGTTCTCTCCTTTTGCGCCGGACCCTCAGTTTTTATGACCCCACCGGTCCGGCACCGGCGAGGTTTTGTCCGGTGATCATGCCGATCACCGCGTCTGCATTTGTCTTCGATGTCTCGACATCGCCCGCGACGACGCCCTGGCGGATCACCACGATGCGGTCGGCCACCTGGAAGGCCTGCTGCATGATGTGGGTGATGATGACGACGCCGATGCCCTGGTTGGCGACGTGGCGGATCATCTCCAGGCCGCGCCGCGTCTGCTCGACGCCGAGCGCGGCAAAGGGTTCGTCGAGCAGCACCAGCTTGCCGCCCCAATGGACGAAGCGGTTGAGCTCGATCGCCTGACGCTGGCCGCCCG
Source organism: Rhizobium sp. Rhizsp82 (assembly GCF_047325115.1). Lineage (NCBI taxonomy): Bacteria > Pseudomonadati > Pseudomonadota > Alphaproteobacteria > Hyphomicrobiales > Rhizobiaceae > Rhizobium > Rhizobium sp. Rhizsp82. The sequence continues at coordinate 474,612 of NZ_CP168571.1, forward strand.
AGAGATGCTCGACCTTGGTACGCAGCGAGGGAATGCGGGTGCCGGCATTGGCAAGCGCATCGCCGACCACCTTTTCCATGGCGCGCTCGTCGAGGAAGGGGATGCCGAGCACCTTGCGGGTGATCTCGCGGCCCATGAAGAAATTGGCGACGACATCGACATTGGTTGCAAGCGACAGGTCCTGATAGACGGTCTCGACACCCGCCGCCTTTGCCTCGGCCGGAGTTTTCGCCACGTAGTCACGGCCTTCGAAGATCATCCGTCCCGAGCTCGGCTCCAGCCCGCCGGAAATGATCTTCACCAGCGTCGACTTGCCCGCGCCGTTATCGCCGAGCAGCGCCACGACCTCGCCCTTGCCGATCGAGAAGCTGACGCCCTTCAGCGCTTCGATGGCGCCGAAATTCTTGCGGATATTGTCGAGCACCAGCAGCGGTTCGCTCATGCGGCGATCCCTTTCTCGTCAGGGGTGGAAAACATCTGGCCGAAACGCGGCGAGAGCAGGCTGGAGACTGCAAGGGCAGCCGCACCGCGCAGCACCGAGTTCTGGCAGTCGCTCGCCATCACAAGCCGCGGGTGGCTGCGGCCCTCGCGCACGGCAACCGAGTTCGGCAGGCCCACTGAAGCGACCAGCTTTTCGATGAGTTCCGGCGGGGCTAGCCCGCCAAGCACGATCGTCTGCGGATCGAGCAGGTTCTCGATGGTGCGGATGGCATTGTGGAAGATCGGGCGGATTTCCTCGGCCCACATCTGCTGCGACAGGCCACGGCGATTGAAGGCGTCGAGCGAGAGATAGCGCTCGAGGCAGCCGTGGTTGCCACAGGGGCAGGGCTCGCCATCGGGAACAGCTGGGATATGGCCGATTTCACCGGCATTGCCCCAGCCGCCGCGCATCACCGCGCCGTCATGAACCATGGCACCGCCAAGGCCGACGCCGAAATAGAGGTAGTAGTAATTCGAGAGCTCAGCGCCCAGGCCGTAGAGCTGTTCGCCAAGGGCGGCACAGGCCATGTCGGTATCGATGAAGGCGGGCAGGCCGGAAGCCTCGCCGAGCCGCTCCTTGAGCGGCACATCCTTCCAGCCCGTCATCGTCGTCGGGCCGATGAAGCTCATGGATTCGACGCCGAAAGGACCGGGCAGCGCCATGCCGGCGCTCAGGATCCGTTTCGTCTCGCCGGTACCGCGCAGTTCGGCAACGAGTTCGCCGATCAGCCGGAAGGCGAGGTCGGGGGCGACGTTCGGGGCGGTGCGATGGGCGCTCTGGACGATATTGCCGCTGAGATCGACGAGTGCGGCATCGATGCCGAGCGGCGTCAGATGGATGCCGGCGACATAACCGCCTTCAGGGTTGATCCTGAGCACCGACGGGGGAATGCCGCGCCCTTTCGGCTCTTCACGGACGGAGAGGATGTAGCCCTGTTCTTCGAGCTCGCGGACGATGGTGGAAACGGTCTGCACCGTCAGGCCGACGCGCTTGGCGATCTCGGCGCGTGTGACCGGGCCGTTCAGCCGGATCGCCTCGAGGACGATACGCCGGTTGTACGGACGGCCTGATTCCTGATTGGTACCGCGCAACGTCATGTCACTGCCCCCAAGAACACGATCAGCTTCGCACCGAGTTTTTATTTAGTCAAACGGTTTTCAGAAATAATGTTGACGGTCGCCCAAGCTTGGTCCTGCGCTGTCAGGCGCCGATGCGATTGATGGAATTTGATCAAGAATTATCCCGCCAAGTCAGGCGCTCTCGCCTAGTTTCCGATCAAACGCCATGAACTTCGGGAGGATGGGATGAGCAACTGGATCAAGGCCTGCGAGATCGACGATGTCGAGAATGAGGATGTGATCCGTTTTGATCACGCCGGCAGGACATTCGCGGTCTATCGCAGCCCCGATGACAAGTTCTTTGCGACCGACGGCATGTGCACGCATGAGAAGGTGCATCTGGCTGACGGGCTGGTCATGGACAACATCGTCGAATGTCCGAAGCATAACGGCCGCTTCGACTATCGCACCGGCGAGGCCCGTGGCGCCCCCGTCTGCGTCAACCTCAGGACCTACCCCGTGAAGGTCGAGGATGGCGCGGTCTATCTCGGTCTGGAGTGATGCCGATGGCCGATTTCGTCATCATAGGGGCCGGGCAGTGTGGGGCGCGGGCCGCCATGGCGCTGCGCGAGCAAGGCTTTGATGGAAGCATCACGCTTGTCGGCGAAGAGCCGCATCTGCCCTACGAGCGCCCGCGGCTTTCCAAGCAGCATATGCTGGTGTCAGAGGGCGCATTGCCACCCTTCATTGCCGAAGGCGCTGCCTTTGCCGAGCGGGGGATAGCAGTTGTCACCGATGACGCGGCGGTCCGGATCGATCGCGACAGCAGGACGGTCCGTTTGGCGAGCGGCCGCACGCTCCAATATGACAAATTGCTGCTCGCAACCGGTGCCTCACCCCGGCGGCTGCCGGCTGCCGAAGGTCTGGAACATGTCTTCTATCTCCGCACCCATGACGAAGCGGCGCGTCTTTCCGGGCGACTGTCGCTAGGCAGCCATCTTGCCATTATCGGCGCCGGTTTCATTGGTCTCGAACTTGCCGCTTCGGCACGAAAGCGCGGCCTTGAGGTGACCGTCATCGAGGCGCTGCCGCGCATCCTGATGCGGGCCGTGCCGGAGGCGATTGCCGAGAAAGTCCAGGCGCTGCATGAGGCAAACGGTATCAGCATTCTTCGCGGATTCGGGATCGAGCGCCTCACAGGCAGTAGCGACGGCGTCAGCCTGACATTGGCTGACGGGACTGTGGTGAACGCCGATATGCTCGTCGTCGGTATCGGCGCCCAGCCGCGCGTCGAGCTCGCGGCGCAGGCAGGGCTTACGATCGAAAACGGCATTGCCGTCGATCAGACACTACAGACGTCTGATCCTGCCATCTTCGCTGCCGGCGACTGCTGCTCCTTCCCCTATGACGGGCGGCGGATCCGGCTCGAAGCCTGGCGCAATGCGCAGGATCAGGGCGCCCATGCGGCGGCAAGCATGCTCGGCGACGCCGGGCCCTATGAAGCCGTGCCATGGTTCTGGTCGGATCAGTTCGATTACACGCTGCAGATCGCGGGGCTTGCGGATAAGGCAGTGTCAGCAGTGCGCCGCAATATCGGCGAGGACGCCTTCATTCTCTTCCATCTTGCCGAAAACGGCCGTCTCGTCTCGGCGAGCGGCTGGGGTCCGGGCAACAGGATCGCCAAGGACATCCGGCTCGCCGAGATGCTGATCGCCAAACATGCGACACCCGACGCAAGCGAACTGACTTCGCCTGCAGTGAACTTGAAATCCCTGCTGCCACGCGGCTAGGGTTGGATCTGCGAAATTCTGGGAGGAAATTCAATGGCAGAGATCAGGATCGGCATTATCGGCACAGGCGTGATGGGCAGCGACCATGCCGCAATCCTTGCCGAGGGTGTCGCCAATGCAAGGCTCGTCGCCGTGCAGGATTTCAGCCGCGAGCGGGCGATTTCCGTCGCCGGGCAGCTTGGCGTGCGGGTGATCGCAGAAGCCGATGCGCTGATCGCCGATCCCGAGATCGACGCCGTCATGGTCTGCTCGCCCGATGAGACGCATGCGGCGCTGGCATTGAAAGCAATTGCCGCCGGCAAGCCGGTTCTCGTCGAAAAGCCGCTCGCCTCAAGCCTTCCGGAAGCCGAAGAGATCATCCGCGCCGAGGAGAAAGCCGGCCGCCGCCTGGTGCAGGTCGGCTTCATGCGCCGCTTCGACCCTGGTTATCGCGAGATGAAGCAGGCGCTGAACACGGGCGAGTTCGGCCGCGCCCTGTTTCTCCATTGCATTCACCGCAATGCGGTTGCGCCAGATTACCTGACCTCGGATCTCGTCATCGCAAATTCCGCCGGCCACGAATTCGACATCGCCCGCTTCCTGCTCGACGAGGAAATCGTCTCGGCCTACGTCGCAAGCCCTCCGGCGACGCGCAATGCGCCGAACCGCCAGCCGCAATTCATCCTGCTGCAAACCGCTTCGGGCGTCGTCGTCGACATCGAGATCTTTACCGACGCGCAATATGGCTATGATGTCCGCGCCGAGCTCGTCTGCGAGGACGGGACGGTGGCGCTCGATCCGTCGCCCCATACGTCTCTGCGCGTGAAAGGCAACGATGGCTTCCGCACGCCCGCCGACTGGCGCCCGCGTTTCCGCCAGGCCTATCGCGCGCAGTTGGAGGCATGGACGGCGGGTATCCTGAGCGGAACGCCGACCGGGGCTAGCGCCTTTGATGGCTTCATGGCGATGCAGGTCACCAAGGCCTGCCTGCAAGCCTGGAAATCGGGGGAGCGGGTTGCCGTGGCTCAGCACGAAAAACCCGCGCTCTACCGCGTTTGATCTGCTGATCCTTCAGAGCCGCGACCAGAGCGCTCTGATCTCGTCTTTCAGGAACAGGGCTTCATGCCAGCGATCGGTGCTGTCTTCGCCATCGCGCCCGGTGATCGCATAGGGTTTCGGGCCGAGCTCGCAGGTGAAGGCGAGCACCTCATCCGGTCCGGCACGTCCCCTCCAGCTGAGGAAGCCATACTCCCACCAGGTCATGAAGAGATCGAGCCAGGGCTTGTGATGCGGGAAGGAGATCTCGATCTGCACCTGCTCGCGGGAGGCGACGCGGCCGTGGAAGGCCCAGGAACTGTCGAGAATGCGGTTGATCAGCGCGTGGTTCTCATCGGAAACCGGCCAGGCGAATTCGCGGCCGACCAGGAAATGCGAGAGGTCACCGAGAAGCTTCAGATCCGGCAGGCGGTCCATCAGGTCGAGGGTGAAGAAGAGATCCGTCGTCATCCGGTCGCGATGCGTCTCGATGAAGACAGGGATGCGCGCCTCTTCGGCCAGACGATGCCAGCCTTCGAGCAGCGGCAGGCAATCCTCGATCCGGCGCAACCGGACATCCGGCTGCAGGCAGAGATGGGCAACACCGAACTCCGCCGCATTCTCCAGCGCCGGCTTCAAGTCGTCGATCGTCTTCGGAAAGCACTGACCCTCCGCCTTCAGGCTATGCTCTTTCAACAGGCTGGCGAGGTTCTGCACATAGTCGCGATCGTACCAGTGGGCGCTGACACCATCGAAGCCCGCCTCCGCGATCAGGCGGATATTTTCCTCCAGCGATCGCTCCGGTTCTCTCGCGCTTCGAAGCTCCATCGCCCAGAGCGACTGGAAGACGTTGAGGGTCTGCATGGCCTACCTCCCGGGTATGGTGTTCAAAGATTCTGCGCGCTGACGGTCATGAACCGCACGGGATCGGTGATGACCTCGGTGCGGATGATGTCGAGCTTGCGCAGGATGAGATCGACCGAGCGGCGCGCCTGCACTTCGGGCGCCTGGTCGAGACAGATGTCGAGAAGGCCGTTTTCGAGATAGCGCTTCTTCTTTTCGGTCAGCTCGTGGCCGACCCAGAAGATATCCCGCTGCTTCGCCCATTGCTGCAGGACGATCGCAACGCCCTCGTCACCGCCGCCGGCCGAATAGACGCCGATGATCTCGGGGTCGCGCCTGAGCGCTTCTCCCAGCAGCTCGGCGCATTGCAGATCGTCGTCGCGGCCCATCATCACCAGCGAGAGCGCGTGGCCTTCGGAGCCGCGCTCGGCCATATAGTCGGAAAATCCCTGGATGCGCTGGCGGTGGTTCGAGTAGGAGCCGCTATGGCAGATGGCAGCGAAATGACCGGGACGTGCGGCCAGCATGCCCGACATATAATAGGCGGCACTGCGGCCAGCCGCATAATTGTCGATGCCGAGATAGGGGACTTCCGCGTCGTCGCACCGGGTCACGACCTGGGCGACCTCGACGCCTGAGGCACGCACCTGGCGTAGCGCCTCGATCACCTTCGGATGATCCTGCGAACAGATGATTAGCCCCGAGCGACGAAAGCTCGGATTGGCGATGTGGTGCGCCATGCCGATCGGATCGCTTTCCTTGATGAAGGTGCGGTGCAGGATCACGGCGCGGTCGAGCGAAGCGGAGATGCGCTCGAAAGCCTGGTTCAGCCGGGCAAAGAACGACGTCTCTGGCCTGACAAGAATGACCTCGATGCGGATTGCGCCACGATGGGTCTCGGTCGAACGCTCGCCATAGCCGAGCTTCTTGGCGGCGCGGATGACCTTCTCGGCGGTCTTTTCGGTGACGCCGCCGCGGCCGTTGATGACCCGCTCGACGGTGGCGATCCCCAGTCGTGCCTCCCGGGCGACATCCTGCAGCGTCGTCTTTTTCATCAAAACCTCCCCCAAACTCGCCTGGACAGTCAAGCATTCCAGCCTCTCGGGCGAAATACCGCAATTGATCAAAACACATCAAAACAGCGATGGGAATTGGCCCTGCGGCTGCGGTAATTTTTGCCTCACGAGTTGGAGGATTTCAGATGGACGACACACTATACGGCAAACGCAACAAACGCGGCGACTGGGCGCCGTTCAAGCTCATCCAGTATCCGCCTGTGTTCATCTGGCCGGTCCAGCCGCTGCGTTTCCTGAAATGGCTGTTTGGCTATCCGGGCTATCTGATGCCCTGGAACGTCCTTTACGCGGTGATCGGCACCCTGCTCTGGCTCTACGCCACGCCGTCGCTGGAGACGGCAAAGACCTTCTCGATCGGCTGGATCGCCTATCTGCTCATCCGCAATGCGGCGATCGTGCTGGTCTTCTTCGGCGCCTTCCATCTGCGCCTCTACATGCAGAAGAAGCAGGGCACGAGCTTCAAGTTCAACGCAAAATGGCCCTCTGTCGGCAACGATGCTTTCCTGTTCGGCAACCAGACGGTCGACAACGTCATTTGGACCTTTGCCAGTGCCGTTCCGATCTGGACCGCCTTCGAGGTGCTGACGCTCTGGGCTTTTGCCAACGGCATCATTCCCTATGTGTCCTTCGCCGAGCACCCGGTCTATTGCGCCGTCGTGATGTTCTTTATTCCGACTTTCCGCGACCTGCACTTCTATCTGGTGCACCGCCTCATCCACTGGCCGCCGCTCTATCATGCCGTCCACAAGCTGCATCATAACAACGTCAATCCCGGCCCCTGGTCCGGTCTCGCCATGCACCCGATCGAGCACCTTCTCTATTTCTCCGGTGTGCTGATCCACTGGATCGTCCCGTCCAACCCAGTGCACGCGATCTTCCACCTGGCACATGCGGGCCTTGCCCCGGCACCCGGCCACGCGGGCTTCGACAAGATCGTCGTCGGCGAGGAGAGCGCCATCGATACCCACAGCTACGACCACTATCTCCATCACAAGTATTTCGAGTGCAATTATGCCGATGGCGTCATCCCGCTCGACAAGTGGTTCGGCACTTTTCACGACGGCTCGCCCGAAGCCCAGGAGCGCATGGACAAGCGCTTCATGGAGCAGGCAAGGCGCCGCGCCGAAAAGAAGGCGCGCGGCGAGCAGCAGGCGAGCTGACTGATTTCCCAAGCGAGCGACCGAGAAAGGCCCGGCTTCAGAGCCGGGCCTTTTTTGCTATGCGGATGCCCTGCAAATGAGGCGTTTTCATCAAATTATCGGCGGACCGCACGGCCTTCCCCGGCTAACGTTTTCCTGCGGCCGCCTGGCGCCGCCTTATCTCTGGGAGGAGAGAACATGCTGAAATTGCTGACCACCAGCGCCGTTGCGCTGGTGCTTGCGTCGCAGGCGCACGCCGCCGACCGTATCGGTGTTTCGATGGGCACGCTGTCGAATAACTTTCAGACGCTGATCGTCAACGGCATGGAAGACTACGCCAAGTCGATCGGCGTGGAGCTGCAGATCGAAGATGCGACGACCGACGTCAACAAGCAGCTCGATCAGGTGAAGAATTTTGCCGCCGGCGGCGTCTCCGCCATCATCGTTGACCCCGTCGATTCAGATGGCACGCCCGCTCTCAGCAAGGTTGCCGAAGATGCCGGCATCCCGCTCATCTATGTCAACGTTCAACCGACCGACCTCAACACGCTCGGCAAGCAGCAGGCCTTCGTCGGCTCCAACGAAACCGAATCCGGTACGCTGCAGACCAAGGAGGTGTGTCGCATGCTCGGTGGCAAGGGCAATGTCGTCATCATGATCGGCGATCTCACCAGCCAGGCGGCACGCCAGCGCACGCAGGACGTCCACGATGTCGTCAAGACGCCGGAATGCAGCGGCATCAACGTCGCCCAGGAGCAGGTCGGCAACTGGAGCCGCGTCAACGGCGCCGATCTGGTTTCCAACTGGCTGACATCGGGCGTCGAATTCGATGCCATCATCGCCAATAATGACGAGATGGCGCTTGGCGCGATTTCGGCGCTGAAGGCCGCCGGCGCCTCGACCGACAAGATCATCGTCTCAGGCATCGACGCGACGCCCGAGGCGCTGCAGGCGATGAAGACAGGCGATCTCAAGGTCACCGTGTTTCAGGATGCCAAGGGCCAGGGCAAGGGATCGATCGATGCCGCGATGAAGGCGATCAAGGGCGAGAAGCTCGACCGCGAGGTCTGGATCCCCTTCCAGCTCGTCACCCAGAAGAACATGGCGGATTTCGAACACCTGAACTAAGGCGCGGCCTGCCCTCACAGGCGGCGTCAGGGCGGCCACGATGCGCTCAGGCCATCGTGGCCATTCGCATGTCAGGCGGCGGGCAGGGGCTCGCTGATGACGACAAAATTGGCGCAGCTATGCTCGACATTGGCAATGCGGATACGCAATTCGCGCCGCGAGGTCAGCAGAAACAGGAAGACCTTCTTGGCCCGCTGCGCTCTGCGCAGCACTTCCTCGCCGCCGAAAAGCAGGCCATCGCGCTCTCCGAGCTCGAAGGCGACATGCTCACTATAGTTCTCGTCCGTGATGGTGATTGTTCCGAGACCCGACAGCATGTGAGCATTCCTCATGATGGGAATGACTTTTGTCGAAGTCCTAAATTAGTGCAACACGGTGTTCCGGTTTTCCACGAGATGTTGGAAAGCGTACCGGCGATCATAGAAAAGGGCACGCTGAATGAAGGCGTGCCCTTACATTGGAGAGAACGAGTGGCGCCTAGAACTTGACGCCGACGCCGATCATGATGGTGTTCTGGTTCAGGTCGAAATCGCCGCCAGCCGCGCCGAAATTGCCGCTGCCGTAATCGGTGTAGCGATATTCGCCGCGGGCAAAGATATTCTGGGTGAAGGCGTAATCGATGCCGGCCCCGATCGTCCAGCCGTTCAGCGTATCCGATTCGTCGGGCCCGACATCCGGATTGGCCTCGGCCCGGGCGATCGCCCAGCCGGCGGTGCCGTAGATCAGCGCATTGTCGAAGGCATAGCCGACGCGGGCGCGAACCGAGCCCTGCCAGGTCGTCTCGACCGAGCCAAAGGCTACATCCTCTTTGTTCCAGTTGTGCAGGACGTCACCTTCGACACCGACAACCCAGTTGTTGTCGAACTGATAGTTATAGCCGCCGAAGACGCCGAGAATGCCGCCATTGGCATCGACATCCGATGCCCCGGAAGGATCGAAGGTGTTCCAGCTATAGCCACCCTCGGCGCCGATATAGGGGCCGGACCAGGTGAAGACAGGTGTTATCGCTTCGGGCTCGACAGGGGCGGGCGGCGGCGTCAGGTCCGCGGCCTGAGCGGAAATGCCGGCAAGTGAGGCAGCCAGCGCGGTGAGAATAACGAATTTCATATTCGGTCTCCCTAATGCTTAAGGGTCAAGTAGGGTGCCTGATCCAAAAGTCTCTAATTAATTTTGTAGCTGAGACCCCGGAATACAAGACTGGCGACCGGCCTGCGACAGATGCGCCATTGACTTCAGGCCGGGAAAACGACAGGTTCCGCCCATTCCGAGGGGAGCATCTGACGATGCTGAGATGGCGGTGAGCCGGACCCTTGAACCTGATCCGGGTCATGCCGGCGTAGGAACGGAACAAGATACCGGCGGTATCTCCCCTTCTTCTTCGCTTTGCCTGGATCTCCAATTCTGTCTGGAGATCGCTTCGTCATGTCTGTCTTTCCGTTCCCGCATCCGGCCCGCGCGAAGGCCTAGCGATGCGTCCGCTCAACGCCCTCGGCGGCGTGGCCCTGCTTATCGCTCTCTGGCAGGCGGTCATCTGGGTCTTCGCGCCCGCGCATTTCATTCTGCCGTCGCCTGCCGACGTCGTCGCCGTCTTCGGCAGGCAGCCGCTCTTCCTGCTTGAGCAGAGCCTGACGACGGCGCTCGAAATCGTCCTCGGCCTGCTCTGCGGCGCCATATCGGGCGCTGCCGTCGCCTTCGCGCTCGCCGCCTTTCCGGCTGCCGCCACGCTCGTCTGGCCGATGGTACTGATCCTGCAGGCTTTCCCTGTCTTCGTGCTGGCGCCGATCCTGGTTATCTGGCTCGGTTTCGGCATCGCCTCGAAGATCGCCATGGCGACGATCATCATCTTCTTTCCCGTCGCCTCCGCCTTTGCCGACGGGCTGCGCCGCACCGAGCGGGATATTCTCGATGCCGTGTCGCTGACCGAGGCCAGCCATTGGCAGACGCTGATGCGGATCCGCCTGCCGCTCGCCCTGCCGTCCCTCGTCTCCGGCCTCAGGATCGCTGCACCCCTCGCGCCACTCGGCGCCGTGATCGGCGAATGGGTCGGCGCGTCCTCCGGCCTCGGCTTCGTCATGGTCCAGGCCAATGCCCGCATGCAGACGGACATGGTCTTTGCCGCCATGGCCGTGCTCGCCGCCATGACCGTCATCTGCCGCGTCGCCGTCGACAGGCTCACCTCCGGCTGGACCCCATGGGCAACCACGAACTGACTTCTTCTTCCCGCATAATCATGGAGCAAACATGCTGCGTCTGATATCCGCCACTCTCCTTGCGATCGCGACCCTCGCGTCGCCCTCCTTCGCCAACGACAAGCTGACGGTCATGCTCGAATGGTTCGTCAATCCGGACCACGCGCCGATGGTGATCGCTCAAGAGAAGGGCCTGTTCGCCGCGGCTGGTCTCGACGTCACCCTCATTCCGCCTGCCGATCCCTCCGCGGTGCCGCGTCTCGTCGCTGCCAAGCAGGCCGATATCGGCATCCACTACCAGCCCAATCTCTATCTCGATCATGAAGCCGGATTGCCGATCGTCCGCATCGGCACGCTGGTCGAAACGCCGCTGAATACGGTGACCGTGCTGGCCGACGGGCCGATCAAGAGCCTCGCCGATCTGAAGGGCAAGAAGGTCGGCTTCTCCGTCACCGGCTTCGAGGATGCGATGCTGAAGCGGATGCTCGAAAATGCCGGTCTCAAGAAGGACGATGTCGAGCTCGTCAACGTCAACTTCTCGCTCTCGCCGTCGCTGATCGCGGGCAAGGTCGATGCGACCGTCGGCGGTTTCCGCAATTTCGAGCTGACACAGATGAAGCTCGAGGGTCATGAGGGCATGGCCTTCTACCCGGAAGAAAACGGCGTGCCGCCCTATGACGAACTGATCTTCATCGCCCATCGCGATTCGGCCGCCGATTCGCGGCTGCCGCGCTTCCTCGGTGCGATCGAACAGGCCTCCGTCTTCATCACCAACCACCCCGATGATGCCTGGCAGATGTTCATCAAGGCCTATCCTGATCTCAATGACGAGCTGAACCGCAAGGCCTTCTTCGACACGCTGCCGCGCTTCGCCAAGCGCCCCGCCGCTCTCGATACCGGCCGCTACGAGCGCTTCGGCGCCTTCATGCAGCAGATGGGACTGGTCAAGACGGCGCCCAAGGTCGAGGACCTCGCCGTCGAGATAAAGTAGCCTGTGGCGCGTCTGCCACGGCCCTTTGCAAAGCCCCCCGGCCGTTAACCGAATGTAGCGGCCGGGAGCCCCGCGTTAACTATTTGTTAACCACGAAGCAGCTACACCGAAGCAATCAAAAATTAACCAAGATTGCTAATGTGTTAACCGACGCACGCTCCATCCGTATCAAAGGCCGTTCGTTCCTGGCGGTCGTTTTGACGCCCGATCTGCCCTTCGAGGAGTGGCTGGTCCGGCTCGACGATCTGGCCTCGCGCTCGGCAGGATTCTTCCTGGGGCGTCCCGTGGTTCTCGACGTTTCGGACCTGCAGGCGGACCGGGCGCTGCTGAAATCGATGATTGCGGCTCTCGCCGAGCGCAATGTGCGGATCATGGGGATCGAAGGCGCGCGTCCCTCGCAGCTTGACGCGACGATGCCTCCGGGCATGACGGGCGGCCGCCCGGCGCCGGATGTCGAGGTGACGGAAACGGCGCCTGCGCCTGCAAAGGGTTCCGCACCGAAGGCTGAAGAGCCGGTGCAGGTCGTGGCACCGCAGGTGATCACCCGCGCACCGCTCTCCTCGATAGTACTGCACGAGCCGGTGCGCTCCGGCCAGTCGATCATCTTCCCGGAAGGCGATGTGACGATCATCGGTTCGGTCGCCTCGGGCGCCGAAGTGATCGCCGGCGGTTCCATTCATATTTACGGCGCGCTGCGCGGCCGGGCGCTTGCGGGTTCCGTCGGCAATGCATCGGCGCGCATATTCTGCCGCAAGCTCGAAGCCGAGCTTCTGGCGATCGACGGCATTTACAAGACCGCGGACGATCTGCCCGCGGACCTGCGCGGCCACTCCGCGCAGCTTTGGCTCGAAAACGACGCGATCATGGCATCGCGGCTCATTTAACAGACGAATTGGTTCAGGAGCAGGAGAGGGGATATGGGTAAGGTCATAGTTGTTACCTCGGGTAAGGGTGGCGTTGGCAAGACGACCTCCACCGCGGCACTCGGCGCAGCACTCGCGCAGCGCAACGAGAAGGTTGTCGTCGTCGATTTCGACGTCGGTCTGCGCAATCTCGATCTGGTCATGGGCGCCGAGCGCCGGGTCGTCTACGATCTGGTCAACGTCATCCAGGGTGATGCCAAGCTGCCGCAGGCGCTGATCCGCGACAAGCGGCTCGAGACGCTGTTCCTGCTGCCGGC